>NZ_JBIBEG010000041.1:0-1013 GCF_042902585.1 Streptomyces argenteolus | reverse complement strand
ATGGTGCGTCCGGTGCGGGTTCCGTTGTCGTTCGCTCAGCGGCGTCTGTGGTTCTTGAATCGTATGGAGGGGCCGAGCGGGACGTACAACATTCCGTTGGGTGTGCGGTTGTCGGGTGTGCTGGATGTGGGGGCTCTGCGGGCGGCTCTGGTGGATGTGGTGGGCCGTCATGAGTCGTTGCGGACGGTGTTTCCGGATGTGGGGGGTGAGCCGTGGCAGGAGGTGGTCGCGGTGGGGGATGTGGTGGTGCCGTTCGAGGTGGTGGATGTGGCGCCGGAGGGGGTGGGTGCTGCTCTGGCGGGGGTGGCGTCGGTCGGTTTTGATCTTTCGGTGGATCTGCCGGTTCGGGTGTGGTTGTTCCGGGTGTCGGATGTTGAGCATGTGTTGTGTGTGGTGGTGCATCACATTGCGGGTGACGGGTGGTCGCAGGCGCCTTTGGCGCGGGATCTGGGTGTGGCTTATCGGGCGCGGGTGGGGGGTTGTGCGCCTGGGTGGGATGCGTTGCCTGTGCAGTATGCGGATTATGCGTTGTGGCAGCGTGAGGTGTTGGGTGATGAGGGTGATGAGGGTTCGGCTATTTCGCGTCAGTTGGGTTATTGGCGTGGGGTGCTGGAGGGGTTGCCTGATGAGTTGAGTTTGCCGGTGGATCGTGTGCGTCCGGTGGTTTCGAGTTATCGGGGCGGGACGGTTTCGGTGGGGTTGGGTGCGCGTTTGCACCGGGATCTTGTGGGGTTGGCGCGGTCGTCGCGTTCGAGTTTGTTCATGGTTCTGCAGGCTGGTGTGTCGGGGTTGTTGTCGCGGTTGGGGGGTGGTGTGGATATTCCTTTGGGTACGGCGGTTGCCGGTCGTACGGATGCGGCGTTGGACGAGTTGGTGGGGTTCTTCGTCAATACGTTGGTGTTGCGTGCGGATGTGTCGGGGGATCCGGGGTTCGGTGAGTTGGTCGAGCGGGTCCGGGTGACGGATCTGGCGGCTTTCGCGCATCAGGATGTGCCGTTCGAGCAGTTGGTGCA
>NZ_JBIBEG010000040.1:0-1419 GCF_042902585.1 Streptomyces argenteolus | reverse complement strand
CGCCGCTCGAAACCGCCACCGGGACGGCCACCACGGTCGTCACGACGCTCGAAGCCACCACCGGGACGGCCGCCACGGTCGTCGCGCTGGCCGCCACGGTAGCCACCACGGTCGTCATCACGACGCGGGGCACGGTCGTCACGGCGGAAGGTGCTCGACCGGTCGTCGTCGCGGCGGGGGCCACGCTCACGGTCGTCGCGGCGGAAGCCGCCGCCACCGCTGCTGCCACGGCTGTCGTCACGGCGGAAGCCACCGGGACGGTCGTCATCACGACGGGGGCCACGCGGACGGTCGTCACGCCGCTCGAAGCCACCACTGGGACGGCCACCACGGTCGTCACGCCGCTCGAAACCGCCACCGGGACGGCCACCACGGTCGTCACGACGCTCGAAGCCACCACCGGGACGGCCGCCACGGTCGTCGCGCTGGCCGCCACGGTAGCCACCACGGTCGTCATCACGACGCGGGGCACGGTCGTCACGACGGAAGCCACCGCCGCCGGTGCCGGCACCACGGCTGTCGTCACGGCGGAAACCGCCGCCACCACTGCTGCCACGGCTGTCGTCACGACGGAAACCACCGGGACGGTCGTCATCACGGCGCGGGCCGCGCGGACGGTCGTCACGCCGCTCGAAACCGCCACCGGGACGGCCACCACGGTCGTCACGACGCTCGAAACCGCCACCGGGACGGCCGCCACGGTCGTCGCGCTGGCCGCCACGGTAGCCACCACGGTCGTCATCACGACGCGGGGCACGGTCGTCACGGCGGAAGGTGCTCGACCGGTCGTCGTCGCGGCGGGGGCCACGCTCACGGTCGTCGCGGCGGAAGCCGCCGCCACCGCTGCTGCCACGGCTGTCGTCACGGCGGAAGCCACCGGGACGGTCGTCATCACGACGGGGGCCATGCGGACGGTCGTCACGCCGCTCGAAGCCACCACCGGGACGGCCGCCACGGTCATCACGCTGGCCGCCGCGGTAGCCACCACGGTCGTCATCACGACGCGGGGCACGGTCGTCACGACGGAAGCCACCGCCGCCGGTGCCGGCACCACGGCTGTCGTCACGACGGGGGCCACGGTCGTTGTCACGGCGAGGCGCTCCGGACCGGTCGTCGCGGCCGCCTCGGAAGCCGCCCCTGTCACCACCGTCCCGGCGACGCGGCTCGCGCTCCGGACGGTCGTCGGAAGAGTTGGTGGACATGGGGGTGACTCCTGTCATCGGGTACCACAGACATTCTCGCGCAGCCGACCTAACGACGCGCTTCGGCACAAAAAAAGGACCCTTGGTCCCAGCATGAACGCTGGGACCAAGGGCCCTGAAAGATTGTTCGGCGGCGTCCTACTCTCCCACAGGGTCCCCCCTGCAGTACCATCGGCGCTGAAAGGCTTAGCTTCCGGGTTCGGAATGTAACCGGGCG
>NZ_JBIBEG010000039.1:0-1520 GCF_042902585.1 Streptomyces argenteolus | reverse complement strand
TTGGCCAGCGCCTGACGAATGACTCGCTGCTGCGACGGCCCGTTCGGCGCGGTCAGACCGTTGGACGCGCCGTCCTGATTGACCGCCGAACCACGAACCACCGCCAGCACCTGATGACCATTGCGCCGTGCGTCCGAGAGCCGCTCCAGAAGCAGCACCCCGACGCCCTCGCCCCAGGCCGTGCCGTCCGCCGCCGCGGCGAAGGGCTTGCACAGGCCGTCTGGGGCGAGTCCTCGCTGTTGGCTGAACTCGGTGAAGATACCCGGAGTCGACATCACCGTCACTCCACCGGCGAGCGCCATCGAGCACTCGCCGTGGCGCAGCGCCTGAACCGCCAGGTGCAGCGCCACCAGCGAAGAGGAGCACGCGGTGTCCACCGTCAGAGCGGGACCGGTCAGTCCGAAGCTGTAGGAAATGCGCCCCGAGGCCACACTGCCGGCGGCGCCTGTGAACAGATAGCCCCCGGATTGCTGGGCGTTGGTGGCGTCCGTGCCGTAACCGTGCGGGACGGCGCCGACGAAGACACCGGTCCTGCTGCCGCGCAGCGACTCCGGGTCGAGGCCCGCCCGTTCCACCGCCTCCCAGGAGGCCTCCAGGAGCAGTCGCTGCTGCGGGTCCATGGCGACGGCTTCGCGCGGCGAGATCCCGAAGAAGCCGGCGTCGAACTGCCCGGCGTCGTGCAGGAATCCGCCCTGGTCGACATAGCTGGTCCCCGCCCGCGAGGAGTCCGGGTCGTACAGTGCGTCGAGATCCCATCCACGGTCTTCCGGCAGCCCGGAGATGACATCCTGCCCGTCGAGCAACAGCCGCCACAGGTCTTCCGGGGTGCGTATGTCGCCCGGGAAGCGGCAACTGGTGGCCACGATGGCGATGGGCTCGTCATCTGAGGTGCCGGCTGTCGTACGGGAGCGCGCGGCGGCGGCTTCCGCATCGTCGCCGTCCGAAGTGTCCACGCCGAGTATGCGGTCTCGCAGGTGCTCTGCGAGCCGCAGCGGCGTCGGGTAGTCGAACACGGCCGTCTGCGCGAGGGGCTGCCCGGTCGCGATGCCAAGCCGGTTGCGCAGGTCCACGGCGGTCAGCGAGTCGAATCCTGCCTCGCGGAACGCTCTCCCCACCTCGACCTCATGCGCCGAGGCCCAGCCGAGTACGGCCGCTGCCTGGGTGCACACCTCGTTCAGCACGATGCGCAGGCGCCTGCTGTCGTCGGGCGCGTCGAGCACTTTCTGCCGGAATCCGTCGACCGGCGCGGCGACCGGCGCGGAAGGCAGCTCCACCCGGACGGGCGCACCGGCGGCCGAGGGAGCGAGCCAGTAACGGTCGCGCTGGAAGGCATAGGTAGGCAGATCGACCGGCTCGGTTCCCTCGGCGACCGGGCCGAAGACCGCTGACCAGTCGGGTGTACCGCCGCGTACCCACAACTCCGCCAGCGAGGAGAGGAAGCGTCGGCTGTCTCCCTGATCACGGCGCAGGGTGCCACCCACGAACAGCTCGACGCCCATCGCCTCACCGGTCTCCTCGAC
>NZ_JBIBEG010000038.1:0-1605 GCF_042902585.1 Streptomyces argenteolus | reverse complement strand
TGAGGAGATCTTCGCGGAGGTTGCTCTTCCTGATGAGGCTCGTGAGGAGGCGGGGCGGTTCGGTTTGCATCCGGCTCTTCTTGATGCGGCTTTGCATGCGGTGGTGTTGTCGGGTGGTGAGGGGGAGTCGGAGCCGGTTCTGCCGTTCTCCTGGTCTGGTGTGTCGTTGCATGCGGTGGGTGCTGCTCGGGCGCGGGTGCGGGTGGTGCGTTCGGGTGGCAGTGATGTGTCGTTGTGGGTTGCTGATGGTGCGGGGCGGCCGGTTGCTTCGGTGGGGAGGCTGGCGTCGCGGCGGGTCTCTGCGGAGCAGTTGGCCGGGGGTGGGCGTGTGTTCCATGACGGAATGTTCCGTCTGGACTGGTTGCCGGCCACCGTTTCTGCTGTCTCCTCGTCGAAGACTCCTGCTGTTGGGGGGTGGGGGTTGTGGGAGGACGTGGTGGGTGGTGCGGGGCCGGTTTCGGGTGTGGTGGTGTTGCGGTGTGGTGGTGTGGGGTCGGGTCCTGGTGTGGTGCGGGGTGTGGTGTCGGGTGTGTTGGGTGTGGTGCAGGAGTGGTTGGAGGGTGAGCGGTTTGCCGGTGCCCGGTTGGTGATCGTGACTCGGGGTGCGGTGTCGGTGGATGGGGGTGATGTGTCGGATCTGGCTGGTGCTGCGGTGTGGGGGTTGGTGCGCAGTGCGCAGGCGGGTGCGCCGGACCGGTTCGTTCTTGCTGATCTTGGTGAGGGGGTGGGTCTGGAGGATGGTCTTGCGGTGGCGGTCTCGGTGGGTGAGCCGCAGGTGGTGGTGCGTGGGGATGGTGCGCGGGTGGCCCGGCTGGGTCGGGTGGCCGTCGAGGTGACCGCGTTGTCGCCGGCGGGTGAGCTGGTGCCGGCGTCGGGGGAGGCGTCGAGTTCGCCGGTGGTGGGTGTGCCGGTGGGTGGTTTTGGTTCGGGTGCGGTGTTGGTGACGGGTGCGTCGGGTTTGTTGGGTGGGTTGGTGGCCCGGCGGTTGGTGTCGGTGCATGGGGTGCGGGATCTGGTGTTGGTGAGTCGTCGTGGGCTGGGTGCTGCGGGGGCGGGTGCTTTGGTTGCCGAGTTGGAGGCGGCTGGGGCGCGGGTGGTGTTCGAGGCGTGTGATGTGTCGGATCGGGATGGTCTGGCGAAGGTGCTGGCGGTTCATCCGGTGTCGGGTGTGGTGCATCTGGCGGGTGTGGTGGATGACGGTGTGATCGGTTCGTTGACGCCGGAGCGGTTGGGCGGGGTGTTCGGGCCGAAGGTGGATGCTGCGTGGTATTTGCATGAGTTGACGGCGGGGATGGATTTGTCGGCGTTCGTGATGTTCTCTTCGGCGGCTGGTGTGCTGGGGAATGCGGGGCAGGCGAATTATGCGGCGGCGAATACGTTCCTGGACGGGCTTGCGGCGCATCGGCGTGCTCAGGGGTTGCCGGGTATGGCTCTGGCGTGGGGGTTGTGGTCGGGGGACGGGATGGGGGGTGAGTTGTCGGGGGCTGATCTGCGGCGGATGAAGCAGGTCGGTATCGAGGGGCTGTCGGCCGAGCGTGGCCTTGAGCTGTTCGACACCGCGATGGGTCTTGACGATCCGGCTCTGGTCCCGATCCAGCTCGACCT
>NZ_JBIBEG010000037.1:0-1705 GCF_042902585.1 Streptomyces argenteolus | reverse complement strand
GCGGCGGCACACCCGACTGGTCGGCTGTGTATACGGGTTCCGGGGCCCAGCAGGTCGCGCTGCCGACCTACGCCTTCCAGACCAAGCACTACTGGCTGGAGAGCGGGACCGGCACGCTGGGAATGTCCGGGGGAGGGCCTTCCTCGCTCGGCCACCCTCTGCTGGCGGTAGGCATCGCTCTCGCGGACGGGAACGGCCACGTCTCCACCGGCCGCATCTCCCTGCACACCCACCCCTGGCTGGCCGACCACGTGGTCATGGGCCGGGCGCTCGTGCCGGGGGCCGCCGTGCTGGAGCTGATGCTGCGGGTCGGTGAGAGCGTGGGAACCGAGCTGCTGGACGAACTCGTCCTGCACGCACCGCTGGCGGTGCCGAGCGGTGACGCGGCGGTCGATATCCAGGTCGCCGTCGAATCCCCTGACGAGCAGGGCCGGCGTGCGGTGCGGCTGCACTCCCGAACGTACCGCCCCGGGCAGGATGACGACTCGGAGTGGACCTGTCATGCTGAGGGAACGCTGGTCACCGCACCTGCCGAAGAACCGTCCGTGCAGGACGCCGTCTGGCCGCCGGCCGGCGCGGAGGCCGTGGACATCGACGGGCTGTACGAGCGCCTGGCGGCCACGGGGTACGGCTACGGTCCGGTGTTCCAGGGCATCCGTGCGGTGTGGCGGCGTGGCGAGGAGTTGTTCGCCGATGTCGTACTGCCGGAGGGTGCGGAGCGGGACGCCGGGCGGTTCGGGGTGCACCCCGCCCTCGTCGATGCCGCGCTCCAGACGCGTCTGGTGACCCTGCTGGAAGGGCAGGGCGAGCGAATGATGCCGTTCTCCTTCGCCGGGACGCGTCTCCACGCGACCGGTGCCACCGCGGTCCGGGCCCGGTTGACGCCGGTGGGTGACGATACCCTTTCGGTCCAGTTGACTGATCACGCCGGGCTGCCGGTCCTCACCATCGACGCCCTCACCTCGCGGCCACTGACCGCCGACGCGCTCGCCGGCCAGAATGTCGACTCGCTGTACGAGGTCAACTGGCAGCCGCTGAAGGCCGGTTCGACGAACGTCGAAGCCGACGGGCCGACCGCGGTCATCGGCGAAGGACTGCCGGGCCTCGATCTGCCTCGGCATGCGGATCTCGCCGCGCTCGCCACGCATGTCCGCAGCGGCGGCGCCGTACCGCACAGCGTGTTCCTGCCCTGCCCGCGACCGGACGCTGACGGCCCTGCACCGGCTACAACCGACGACGCCTCTGCTGCCCACCCCGCCGGCATCCCCGCCCTCACCCGTGAACTTCTGGCCTCCGTGCTGGGCACCGTTCAGGAGTGGCTGGCTCTTCCGGAGCTGGAGGAGGCCAGGCTCGTCGTGGTGACCCGGGGTGGTTCGGCCGTCGCACCGGGTGAGCGGCCCGATCCCGGGCAGGCCGCGGTGCAGGGCCTGGTGCGTTCGGCCCAGTCCGAACACCCGGGTCGTTTCGTGCTGGCCGACCTGGACGACGCGCCGTCGTCCGCCGCGGCCCTGCCCGCCGCGGTCGCCGGTGCGGTGGTCACAGGCGAGACCTCCCTCGCCGTACGTTCCGGAGCGGTTTCCGTACCCCGCCTGGGGCGGGTCACCCGCGCCGACGCCGACACTCTGGCCGTGCCCGAAGCGGACGCCTGGGGTGTGGAGCTGGACACGGGTGGAACGCTGGACGGGCTGCGTCTGGTGGCCGCTCC
>NZ_JBIBEG010000036.1:0-1846 GCF_042902585.1 Streptomyces argenteolus | reverse complement strand
CGGCTTGCTCGCCCGTGCCCGGGTACGGATCCCCGTGCAGCGATAAGGGAGGCGGGACAAGACGGAGGCCAGGAGGTGAACCGCGGTGTCCGGGAGGCCGGGACGGTAGCGGGCGTAGTGGGTGGCCCGGGCCCGAGCAGCGCATCGTCCGAAACCGCCACAGAGGCCGCAGTCGGTCGGGGCGGATCATCGTGCAGCTCCAGTCTCGCCAGGGGCTGCCAGGTCAGTACCTCCTCCAGGCTTGCCGTCTTGGCGGCGGAACCGTCGTCGAAGCGCAGTACCAGCGCTCCGTCAAGCAAGGAGACGACCGGGACCGAGCGACCTTGCTGCCCGTGTCGCGGACAGACCCGCAGTGGGTGAAGCTGCGGGCGTGCAGCGTTTTGTTGCGCCCCGCGAACTCGATCCGCCCGGGGGTAGCCGCCCACCTCCAGCGGCATGACCAGGCGACCGCCTTCGGCCAACTGCTCGCGCCATGCCGGGAAGATGTCCCGGCAGTTGCAGGTGATCATGCTGCCGTCGAAGCCACTGCGGGGCACGAGGTGTGCGGGCGCGGCGTCGGCTTCGACCGACGCGCCCGCGTCGAGCACACCTTCGCCCGCATGAAGAACTGGAAAATCCGCGCGTGTTCGGCTTCCGCCGATGCCGCCTGGCATAGACGTCTATGGGGGCGTCAGCTCGTACGAGGCGGTCGATCCGGTATTCGTCGAGGCCGCCGCTTTCATGGACCTGCTGGTGCTGGGGTCACAGGGGCTGGATCGCTCCTCGCAGGCAACCGTCGTCGCATCGGCTCCCGGTGGCGTCGCCTGACCTGTGGTCGGCAGGCCCTGCTCGTCCTGGCCCATCTGCGCTGCGGCGACACCTACGGCTGTCTCGCAGCGGCTTTTCGCGTCGGGATCGCGACGGTCTACCGGTACATACGCGAGGCCGTCGACCTCCTGGCCGCTCAGGCGTCCACGCTGGGAAAGGCTATGACGACGGTACGGAAGGAGGCGTATGTGATCCTGGACGGCACCGTGCCGCCGATCGACCGTATTACTCGGGAAGAAGAAGCACCACGGGATGAACGTGCAGGTCCTCGCGCATCCAGCCGGCCGTCTGATCTGGGCTTCGGACGTGCTACCCGGAGCCGCGCACGATCTGATCGAGCCCCGGACCCATGGCATTCCCGCCGCTCTCGCGGCCGACGAGTTCAAGTGCTGTGCGGAAAAACGGAGTTTATCTGGCTCCACTTGCCGCACGGTGCTCGGATCGTGGACGTTGGATAGGATCCGGGTTGGAGGTACGAGGATGAGTTTTCGGTTGGCGGCGTATGCCGTGTGTATCGAGAACGGGCGTGCCCTGCTCGCCCGTCATATGCCACCGAATGGCGAGAGCAACTGGACCCTTCCGGGCGGCAGGGTCGAACACTGCGAAGATCCATTTGATGCGGTGATCCGGGAAGTCGCCGAGGAGACGGGCTGCATCGCGGTCGTCGATCGCCTGCTGGGCGTGGACTCACGGGTCATCCCCGCGGCCGAAGCTCATGCGGGAGTCGAGCATCAGAATGTCGGCGTTTTCTATCGCGTCCACATCACCGGCGACCGACTCCGGCCGGAGACGAACGGCGAGATTACCGAGTCGGTCTGGACCGATCTCTCCGACGTCCCCGGCCTGCGCCGGTCATCGCTGGTTGACATCGGCCTCTCCCTGGCCCAGGCCCTTCCGGCAACAGGCCACGTCGATCCTGTCCCGGTCGACGGCCTGATCCAGCACTAGGCACTGTTTCTCGGATCATGTTCTGAGCCAGATAACGAGTGCTGCGAGCGTGACGGTACCGAGGTAGATGTAGGCGCGTTTCTCGTAGCGG
>NZ_JBIBEG010000035.1:0-2126 GCF_042902585.1 Streptomyces argenteolus | reverse complement strand
GCATACGAACCCGACAGCAAGCCCATCACCCGATCACCCACCACAAAACCAGTGACCCCAGGCCCCACCTCGGTCACCACCCCCGCACCCTCACTCCCGAACAACGCCTCGGTCTCCGGGGCAGCCCCGTCACCGTCGCCGCTCGACAGTCCCGCCGTCTTGGAGACGACTCCCAACGCCACGAGCACGTCACGGAAGTTGACCCCGGTGGCGCGTACCTCGACCCGTACCTGACCCGCACAGAGCGGCTCGGCAGCACGCGGAGCGGCCACCAGACGCAGCCCGTCCAGCGTTCCACCCGTGTCCAGCTCCACACCCCAGGCGTCCGCTTCGGGCACGGCCAGAGTGTCGGCGTCAGTGGTGGAGACCCGGCCGAGCCGGGGCACATAAACCGCTCCGGAACGCAGCGCCAACACGGACTCGTCAGCGGCCACCGCCCCGGCGACCGCGGCGGGCAGGGCCGCGGCGGACGACGGCGCGTCGTCCAGGTCGGCCAGCACGAAACGGCCCGGGTGTTCGGAGGACGCCGTGCGGATCAGGCCCTGCACCGCGGCCTGCCCGGGATCGGGCCGCTCTCCCGGTGCGACGGCCGAACCACCCCGGGTCACCACGACGAGCCTGGCCTCCTCCAGCTCCGGAAGAGCCAGCCATTCCTGTACGTCGGCAAGTACGGGGGCCAGCAGCGCACGGACGGCGGCAGGGGTGTCCCCACCCGCCGTCCGTGGGCAGGGCAGGAGCACGGTCGCGGGCACGGCGCCGCCGCCGCGGACGCTCTCGGCGAGCGCGGCGAGGTCCGCGTAAGACGGCAGATCGAGCGCTGCCAGACCATCACCCAGGACCACGGCCGTATCAGGAACATCGCTGGTGTTGCCCGAACCATCGCCGAGCGAGGACCAGTTGACCTCGTACAGGGAATCCACGCTCTGACGGGAGAGCGTGTCAGCGGTGAGCGGGCGCGAGGTGAGCGCCTCTATGGTGAGCACCGGAAGGCCGGAGCCGTCGGTCAGCCGCACCTCGAGAGAGTCTGCGCCCGTCGGCGTCAGCCGGACTCGTACCGCTGTGGCACCGGTCGCGTGGAGACGGACCCCGGCGAAGGAGAAGGGCATCATTCGCTCGCCGCCGTCCTCCAGCAGCGTCACCAGACCCGTCTGGAGCGCGGCGTCGACGAGGGCGGGGTGCACCCCGAACCGCCCGGCGTCCCGCTCCGCACCTTCCGGCAGTACGACATCGGCGAACAACTCCTCGCCACGCCGCCACACCGCACGGATGCCCTGGAACACCGGACCGTAGCCGTACCCCATGGCCGCCAGGCGCTCGTACAGCCCGTCGATGTCCACGGCCTCCGCGCCCGCCGGCGGCCAGACGGCGTCGGCTGGCGCCTGCTGGCCGGCGAGTGCGGCAGGCGCCGCGATCAACAGCCCCTCGGCGTGGCAGACCCACTCCGCACCGTCGTCCTCCTGGCCGGCCCGGGCCGCCCGGGAGTGCAGCTGCACCGTGCGCCGGCCCTGCTCGTCGGGGGATCCCACGGCGACCTGGATATCGACCACCGCGTCGCCGCCCGGTACGACGAGGGGGGCCTGCAGAACGAGCTCCTCGAGGAGTTCGCAGCCGACGCTCTCACCCGCACGCAGTACCAGTTCGACCATGGCTGCCCCGGGCACCAGGACCCGGCCCAGCACCGCGTGACCGGCGAGCCAGGAATGCGTGTGGAGGGATATGCGGCCCGTGAAGAGGTGGCCCTCGCCGCTCGCGAGCGCGATCCCGGCAGCCAGCAGCGGGTGACCGAGCGCGGAGAGACCGGCCCCGGACACCTCAGCGGCGCCGGATGCACCGTCCAGCCAGTAGTGCCGACGCTGGAAGGCATACGTGGGCAACTCGACCCGGCGCGCACCACTGCCCGCGAACACACCCTGCCACTCCGGCTCAACACCCCGCACCCACAACTCTGCCAGCGAAGTGAGGAAACGCCGAACGTCCCCCTGATCACGCCGCAACGTGCCGACCGCACACACCTCGACGCCCACGGACTCTCCGGTCTCCTCGACCGGGGACGTCAGCACCGGATGCGGACTGACCTCGACGAACGTGGTGTAACCCTCGGCAATCAGCCCACGAACCGTCTCCTC
>NZ_JBIBEG010000034.1:0-2272 GCF_042902585.1 Streptomyces argenteolus | reverse complement strand
CGGCGCGGTCGTTGGCGCGGCATCCGTTGTTCCAGGTGATGATCGTGTTGCAGAACAATGCGGTGGCGTCGCTGGATCTGCCGGGTGTGGTGGCGTGTCCCTTGGATGGTGAGGGGGGTGCGGCGAAATTCGATCTGGGGTTCAACTTCGTCGAGCGCACGGGTCCCGACGGCGGCCCCGCCGGCATCGAACTCACCGTCGAGTACAGCGCGGACCTCTTCGACGAGGAGACCGTCGAGGACCTCGGCCGGCGCCTGGTGCGTCTGCTGTCCCTGGGGGCCGCCGATCCTGCGATGCCGATCGGCCAGCTGGATCTGCTGGAGCCGCGGGAGTGGCAGCGGCTGCTGACCGGGTGGAACGACACCGGCCGGACCCTGGAGCTGCCCCCGGCCACGGAGACCGGCCCGGAGCCGGAGACGGTCACCGCGCTCTTCGCGGCGCGGGCGGCGCGGACACCCGGCGGCCTCGCGGTGGCGGCCCACGACGCCCGGCTCAGCTACGCGGAGCTGGAGGCGCGCTCCACCGCGCTCGCCGCGCTCCTCGTCGCGCGAGGCGTGGGCCGGGGTGACGTCGTCGCCGTGGCCGTCCCCCGCTCCGCCGACCTCACCGTGGCGCACCTCGCGGTGCTGCGCGCCGGTGCGGTCTGCCTGCCCGTGGAGCTGGAGCACCCGGCCGGGCGGATCCGTGCCGTCCTGGACGACGCGCCGCCCGCCGTGGTGATCACCACCGAGGGCTGGCGGTCCGTGCTGACCAGGGCCGCCCCGGGCTCCGCCGTCCTGCTCACCGGTGGCGACGGCCACGAGGCGGCTCCCGCCTCCACCGTGCTGCCGGGGCCGCTGCCGGACTCCCCGGCGTATCTGATCCACACCGTCGGCCCGGACGGGGAGCTCCGCGGGGTGCTCCTCCCGCACCGGGGCCTCGTCAACCGCCTCCTGTGGACGGCGGACACCTGCCGGCTCGACGAGGACGACCGGATCCTCCTCACGGGGCGGTCGGACCCCGGTGCCTCGGTCCGGGAGCTGCTCGCACCCCTGGTTGCCGGAGCCGCCCAGGTGGTCGCGCCGCCCGGCGACGACGCCGCCGCACTGGCCGGGCTCGTGCGGGAGGAGGCCGTGACCACGCTGCCCCTCACGCCGTCCGCGCTGGAGGCGTTCCTCGCCGAGCCGGACGCGGCGCGCTGCACCGGTCTGCGCCGGGTGCTGTGCGGCGGCGAGCCGCTGCCCGCCGGGCTGGCCGAGCGGTTGCGTGCGGCCCTGCCCGGAGCGGAGCTCCATGTCCTGTACGGGCCCCCGGAGGCGTCGTCCGACGCCCTCGCGCTCACCGCCGGGCCGGAGGACGCCGCGACGTACCCGCCCGCCGGCCGCCCCGTCTGGAACACCCGCGCCTTCGTGCTCGACGCCAATCTCCTGCCCCTGCCCCCGGGCAGCCCGGGAGAGCTCTACCTCGGCGGGGTCCAGCTGGCGCACGGCTACCTCGGCCGGGGCGCGCAGACCGCGGAGCGGTTCGTCGCCGACCCCTACGGCCCGCCCGGTTCCCGGCTGTACCGCACCGGTGACCTGGCGCGGTTCACCCGGGACGGCACGGTCGAGCTCCTGGGCCGCACCGACGGCCGGCTCACCCTCGACGGCAGGAGTGTCGAACCCGCCGAGGCCGAGCGGGTGCTGAGCGCGCACCCCGGCGTGGCCGCCGCGGCCGTGGCCGTGCGTCCCGGCCCCACGGGCGAACCCGCCCTCGTGGCGTACCACGTCCCCACCGCTCCGGCGGCTCCGGCGGACGCCGCGGCGCTGCGCGCCCACGCCGCCGCCCTGCTCCCCGGCCACTGTGTGCCCGCGCACTGGGTCGTGCTCGACGCGCTCCCGCGCACCGCCGACGGCCGGGTCGACCGTGCGGCGTTGCCCGAGCCGACGCACAGCACGGCCCGCGCGCCCCGCAACGACGTCGAGCGCACGCTCTGCGACCTGTTCTGCGAACTGCTGGGTGTGCCCTCGGTGTCGATCGACGACAGCTTCTTCGACCTGGGCGGGCACTCGCTGCTCGCGACCCGGCTGGTCAGCCGCGTCCGTGCCACCTTCGGTATCGAGCTCCCCTTCCGGGACATCTTCGATGCGCAGTCGGTGGTGGCGTTGGCGGAGCGGGTGGTGGGTTCGTCGGTGGGTGGGCGTGTGGCGTTGGTGCCGATGGTGCGTCCGGTGCGGGTTCCGTTGTCGTTCGCTCAGCGGCGTCTGTGGTTCTTGAATCGTATGGAGGGGCCGAGCGGGACGTACAACATTCC
>NZ_JBIBEG010000033.1:0-2290 GCF_042902585.1 Streptomyces argenteolus | reverse complement strand
CACCGAACCGCCCCGCGAACACCGGCGAAGAATCCAGCAACCCCACCGCCATACCGGCCCACTGCGAACCCTGACCCGGGAACACGAACACCACGGCGCCCGGCTCGCCGGACACCTGGCCGCTGAACACATGGGCAGCGGACTCGCCCGACTCCAGGGCCTCGAGTCCGGCCAGGAGCGTCTCGCGGTCCTCAGCCACCACAACGGCGCGGTGTTCCAGCGCGGATCTGGTGGTGGCCAGGGCGCGTCCCAGTTCCTCGTCCGTCGCCCCGCTGTCGGCGGCGAACTGCCGCAGCCGTGCGGCTTGTGCGCGCAGTCCAGCCGCTGTCCGGCCCGAGACGATCCACGGCAGCGGGCCGCCCTCACGCAGCCGCTTCCTCGGCACAGGTGCCGCTGCGGGGACCGCAGCGTCGGCAGGTGCCTGCTCGACGATGACGTGGGCGTTGGTCCCGCTGATGCCGAACGAGGAGACACCGGCTCTCCGGACCGGGCTGGCCTCGGGCCACGGGGTGCTCTCCGTGGCCAGACGCACCGCTCCGGTGGACCAGTCCGCCTCGGGCGTCGGTCCGTCGACATGGAGCGTGGCCGGCACGAGGCCGTGTCGGATGGCCAGTACCGACTTGATGACACCCGCGACACCCGCTGCGGCCTGCGTGTGGCCGATGTTGGACTTGAGCGAGCCGAGCAGCAACGGCCGGTCCTCGGGCCTGTCCTGGCCGTACGTCGCCAGCAGTGCTTCCGCCTCGATGGGGTCGCCCAGTGCGGTTCCGGTGCCGTGGGCCTCCAGCATGTCCACGTCGGCGGAGCCGAGTCCGGCGCTGGCCCAGGCGTCCCGGATGACCTGCTGCTGGGAGAGCCCGTTGGGCGCGGTGAGTCCGTTGGACGCGCCGTCCTGGTTGATCGCGGAGCCGCGCACGACCGCGAGCACGCGGTGGCCGTTGCGGCGTGCGTCAGAGAGCCGCTCGACCAGCAGCATCCCGGCACCTTCGGAGAATCCGGTCCCATCGGCGGCGCTGGCGAAGGCCTTGCAGCGGCCGTCGAGCGCCAGCCCTTGCTGGCTGGTCATTTCGGTGAAGATGCCCGGTGTCGACAGCACGGTGACGCCGCCTGCCAGGGCCAGCGAGCACTCGCCGCGCCGCAGGGACGCCACGGCCAGGTGGAGCGCCACCAGCGAGGACGAACAGGCGGTGTCGACGGTGAGCGCGGGCCCGGTCAGTCCCAGTACGTAGGCGATGCGGCCCGAGGCGACGCTGGTCGTCTTGCCGGTGAGCATGAGACCGTCGAGGGTCTCCGGAGCCTCGTGCAGCCGGGGGCCGTACTCCTGGTCCATCGCACCGACGAACACGCCGGTCCTGCTGCCGCGCAGCAGTTCCGGGTCGATGCCGGCACGCTCCAGCAGCTCCCACGAGGTTTCCAGCAGCAGCCGCTGCTGCGGGTCCATGGCCAGCGCTTCGCGCGGAGATATCCCGAAGAAGCGCGGGTCGAAGTCCGTGACGCCGTCGACGAAGCCGCCGACTCCGGTGGTGACGCGGCCCCGGCCGTCCGTGCTGAGCAGCCGTTCCAGGTCCCAGCCGCGGTCGTCGGGGTAGTCCGAGATCGCATCCTGGCCTGCGGCGACGAGGCGCCACAGGTCCTCCGGTGAAGTCACCCCGCCGGGAAAGCGGCAGCTCATGGCCACAATGGCGATGGGGTCTTCCGCGCTGTCCATCGCAGGGACGTGGTCGGGCTCGCGCACCGTGCCAGCGGCAGGACGCCGGTCTCCGGCACTGTCGCCCACGGACTCCAGGTGTGCTGCCAGCCGGGCCGGAGTGGGGTGCGAGAAGAGGGCGGCCGTGGTCAGCCGCCGGCCCAGCACTGTGTTCAGCCGACTGCGCAGATCACCGAGCATGATCGAGTCGAAGCCCAGGTCCTTGAACGAGCGCCGTACGTCGACCTCCTCCGCAGCGCCGTGTCCCAGCACTGCCGCCGTGTGGGCACGCACGGCATACGAGACGTCCGGCGACATGCCGTATGAACCGCTGGTGCCACTGCTGTCGTGCGCGCCGACTGCCGTCGAGACAACGCCCTCGGGCTCGGGATCAGCGAGCGGGCCGTCCAGCCAGTAGTGCCGACGCTGGAAGGCGTAGGTCGGCAGCGCGACCCGCTGGGCCCCGGAACCCGCATACACAGCCGACCAGTCAGGTGTACCGCCCTGTACCCACAACTCTGCCAGCGAAGTGAGGAAACGCCGAACGTCCCCCTGATCACGCCGCAACGTGCCGACCGCACACACCTCGACGCCCACGGACTC
>NZ_JBIBEG010000032.1:0-3588 GCF_042902585.1 Streptomyces argenteolus | reverse complement strand
CAGCAGGCCCACACCCTCCGACGCACTCATACCGTCGGCGGACGCGGCGAACGCCTTGCAACGCCCGTCCCGCGCCAGACCCTGCTGCCGGCTGAACTCCGTGAACAGGTCAGGCGACGACATGACCGCGACCCCGCCCGCGAGCGCCATCGAGCACTCGCCGGTCCGCAGCGCCTGCACCGCCAGGTGCAGCGCCACCAGCGACGACGAGCACGCCGTGTCCACCGTGACGGCGGGGCCGGTCAGTCCGAAGCTGTAGGAAATGCGCCCCGAAGCCACACTGCCCGCGGTGCCCGTCATGGCGTGTCCCTCGACCTCTTCGGGGATCGCGGGCAGCCTGGTGCCGTAGTCGCGGAAGCTGGAGCCGATGAAGACGCCGGTCCTGCTGCCCTCCAGGGTGTCGGGGGCGATGCCCGAGCGCTCGAACAACTCCCAGGAGGTCTCCAGGAGCAGCCGCTGCTGCGGGTCCATGGCCAGGGCCTCGCGCGGCGAGATCCCGAAGAAGCCCGCGTCGAACTGCCCCGCGTCGTGCAGGAAGCCACCCTCGGCCACGTACGAGCTGCCGGGACGCTCACCGGTCACGTCCACCAGTGATCCCACGTCCCAGCCGCGGTCGGTGGGGAACCCGGTGATGGCGTCGCCGCCCTCGGAAAGCAGCCGCCACAAGTCCTCGGGAGAGGCGACACCGCCGGGGAACCGGCAGCTCATCCCGATGATCGCCATCGGCTCGCTGTCCACCGACTCCACGGCCTTCAACCGTGATTGGGTCTCCTTCAGCTCAGCTGTGACCCGGGTCAGGTAGTAACGGAGCTTCTTGGCGTCGTCCATGCTTGCGTGCCCCCGAAAGTGAGACGGAAGTGTGGCGTGCGCCCCACAGAAGGGCGCGAGTCGGAATCGCGGCGTCGATCAGGGGCTCAGGAGATCCCGAACTCTTTGCCGATGTACTTGAAGAGGTCGTCGTTGCTCGCGGATTCGAGGTCCTCGGCGTCGACGGTTTCCTCGCCGTCCACACCTGATCCGGATGCGATACGCAGCAATTGCCTGAGCCTTCCTGCCAGTTCCGCTCTGGTGGAGTCTCCGTCGGGTAGCTGCCCCAGGAGCACCTCAAGCCGGTCGAGTTCGGCCGTTCCGGGAGCTTCCGCGTCCGTGGAGCCCTCGGGCCCGTCCTCGCCGCCGAACAGGGCGTCATCGAGGTAACGCACGAGCTCGTGCACGGTCGGGCAGTCGAAGACGATCGTGGCGGGCAGTCGCAGACCGGTCGCCGTGTTGAGCCGGTTGCGCAGTTCCACGGCGGTGACCGAGTCCAAGCCGAGTTCCAGGAACCGCCGCCGGAGTTCCACCGTCTCTCCGGAGTCGTGCCCGAGGACGGCTGCCACTTGTGTACGGACCGTCGTGCGCAACTGCCGTTCGCGCTCGGCCGGTGCGAGTCCGGCCAGACGCTCGGACAGCGTGAGGGTGGCCGCCGTGTCCGTGGGCTCGTCCCGCGTGAGTACGGCGCGGACCTCCGGCAGTTCGTCGAGCAGACGGCTGGGCCTGGCCGCGGTGTAGGCGTACGCGAACCTCTCCCAGTCGATGTCCGCGATCACGAGGCTGGTGTCGCCATGGGCCAGAGCCGTCTCCAGGGCGGCGGTGGCACGCTCGGGCTGGAGCAGCGGCACGCCGTGCCGGATGCTGATGTCGTTGACCACGTCCCGGCCCGCCATGCCGCCCCTGGCCCAGGAACCCCAGGCCACGGAGGTGGCCACGAGCCCCTGTGCACGGCGGTACTGGGCGAGTGCGTCCAGGTAGGCGTTGCCCGGCGCGTAGTTGCCCTGACCTGCCATGCCGACCGTGCCCGCCAGCGAGGAGAACAACACAAAGGCGGAAAGGCCCAGGCTCTTCGTCATCTCGTGCAGGTGGAATGCCGCACCTGCCTTGACCCGCAGCACCCGGTCCAACTGCCCGGGCGTCAGCGTGGTGAGCGCCCCGTCGTCCAGTACGGCCGCGGTGTGCACCACAGCGGCCAGCGGGCATTCGTCGGGCACCGAGTCGAGCAACTGGCGCAAGGCCTCCGGGTCCGCCACATCGCAGGCGACCGTGGTCACACGGGTTCCGGTGGCGGCCAACTCGGCTTCGAGAGCGGTGGCGCCCGGAGCCGTACCGCCCTGCCTGCTGACGAGCAGCAGGTGCTCGGCGCCCTGAGCCGCAAGTCTCCTGGCGACCTCGCTGCCGAGCGCCCCGGTGCCACCCGTGATCAGTACCGTGCCCTTACCCGGCGTCCAGTCCTCGTCCGGTGCGCCACCCAGAGGCGCGCGGACGAGGCGTCGCCCATAGGTCGCGGTCGAGCGGACCGCGACCTGGTCCTCGTCCGCCTCGGCCGCGAGCACTTCACACAGCCGCGTCAGGGTGCGCTCGTCCGGCTCCTGCGGGAGGTCGACCAGACCGCCCCAGCGGGTCGGCATTTCCTGGGCCGCTACCCGGCCGAGGCCCCAGACCAGCGCCTGTGCGGGGCTGGTGAGCGGGTCCCGCTCGCCGATGGACACCGCGCCCTGGGTGACGCACCACAGTGCGGCGCCCGAGTCTGCGGCCTCCAACTGCTGGAGCAGTGCCAGGTTCTGGGCGTAGCCGGCCGGGATGGCGGATGCGTCCGTGAGCGGACTCTCGTCCTGGGCGAGCAGCGACAGCACGCCGGCTGCCGCGGAGTGCGCGACCAGAGCCTCTGCCCACCCACGCTCGCCGAGCCCTGCGTCGTCGGCACCTCTCACGACAAGCGGTTCGACCACGGCCCCCTGTGCGCGCAGGGCCGCGGCCACTGCCTCGTACAGCGCGCCGTCGACCTGGTCCGGGGTGACGGCGACCAGCCAGGTCCCGGACAGGGCGGCCTTGGGGCCGGCGGGCAGCGACTTCCAGTGCACCCGGTACCGCCACGACTCCATGCCGACCGCGTCCGCGTGCCGCTTGTGCCAAGCGGAGAGCGCAGGCAGTACGGCCGTCAGCTCGGGCTGCGCCTCGTCCAGCCTCAGGGTCTTCGCAAGTCCCTCCAGGTCCTCCCGTTCCACAACCTCCCAGAAGGCCGCGTGCGGGTCCGTACCCGCCGCGGGGCGGGCCGGCGCGGTGTCGAACCAGTAGTGCTTGGTCTGGAAGGCGTAGGTCGGCAGCGCGACCTGCTGGGCCCCGGAACCCGTATACACAGCCGACCAGTCGGGTGTGCCGCCGCGTACCCACAGCTCTCCGAGCGAGGAGAGGAAGCGTCGGCTGTCTCCCTGATCACGGCGCAGGGTGCCACCCACGAACAGCTCGACGCCCATCGCCTCACCGGTCTCCTCGACCGGGGACGTCAGCACCGGATGCGGACTGACCTCGACGAACGTGGTGTAACCCTCGGCAATCAGCCCACGAACCGTCTCCTCGAACCGCACCGGCTGACGCAGATTACGGAACCAGTACTCCGCACCCGCCTCACCCTCCCCAAGAAGCCCAGCCGTCACCGTCGAGTACATCGGCACATCACCCGCCTGCGCCACCACCGGAGCAGCCAACTCCAACAACGCCCCACGCAACTGCTCCACCTGCGCCGTGTGCGACCCGTAATCCACCGGAATACGACGC
>NZ_JBIBEG010000031.1:0-4091 GCF_042902585.1 Streptomyces argenteolus | reverse complement strand
GCAAAGCCGCATCAAGAAGAGCCGGATGCAAACCGAACCGCCCCGCCTCCTCACGAGCCTCATCAGGAAGAGCAACCTCCGCGAAGATCTCCTCACCCCGCGTCCACACAGCCCTCAGCCCCCGAAACACCGGCCCGTACTCATAACCCCGATCCGCCAACCGCTCATACGCACCCTCGACGGACACCGATACGGCATCCTGCGGAGGCCACACAGCGAGGTCGAAGTCGGGAGCGGGTGCCTGCGGCAGAAGTACGCCCTCCGCATGCTGGGTCCACGGCACACCCCGGTCCCCCTCCACACGGGAGTGCACACTCACCTCACGCGCACCGTCATCGCTCGGAGCTCCGACCACGACCTGGACCTGCAGAGCCTCGGACTCAGGCAGGGTCAACGGCGTCTGAAGCGTCAACTCCTCCAGCAGACCGCACCCGACCTCCTCACCCGCACGAAGAGCCAACTCCACCAGACCCGTCCCCGGCACCAGCACACTGCCCAACACACTGTGATCAGCAAGCCACGGCTGAGCAGCAAGGGAAAGACGCCCGGTGAAGACCGCTCCCCCGTCAGGCAGACCCACTGCCGCACCCAGGACCGGGTGGTCGGTCGAGACAAGCCCAAGGGACTCCGGGTTGGATTCCAGCGCGTCAGGAAGCAACCAGTAGTGCTGGTGCTGGAAGGCGTAGGTGGGCAGGTCGACGCGGCGGGCGCCGGTGGGCGCGTAGTACGCCGCCCAGTCCGGAACGTGCCCCACCGTGTGCAGACGAGCGAGCGCGGTGACCAGCGCCTCAGGCTCGCTCTGGTTGCGCCGCAGACCGGGCACGAACACCGCTTCGGCCGCACTGTTCTGCGCCATCGCGGTGAGGACCGCGTCAGGGCCCACCTCCAGGAACACCGAGACCCCGGCGGCGGAGAGCGCACGAACCCCGTCGCCGAAACGCACCGCCTCACGGACATGGCGTACCCAGTACTCGGGCGACCGCAGATCGTCCGAGGTCGCGAGCCGGCCGGTGACGTTCGAGACCACCGGGATACCGGCTTCGCCGAAGGTGACACTCTCGGCGACGGTACGGAACTCGGCGAGCATCGGCTCCATCAGCGGTGAGTGGAACGCGTGCGAGACCCGCAGACGATTGGTCTTACGCCCCTCCGCCTCGAACCGGGCCGCAACCTCCAGCACGTCGTGCTCGTCGCCGGAGATCACCACCGCGTCCGGGCCGTTCACCGCCGCGACACTCACCGCATCCGAGGTCAGGTAGGGAAGAACCTCGTCCTCCGACGCCCGGATGGCAACCATCGCGCCACCCTCCGGCAGCGCCTGCATCAACCGGGCCCTGGCCGCGACCAGCCGCGCCGCGTCCGCCAGCGACAGGACGCCCGAGACGTGTGCGGCCGTCAGCTCACCCACCGAATGCCCCGCCACGAAGTCCGGGCGCACACCCCACGACTCCAGCAGACGGAACAACGCCGTCTCGAAAGCGAACAACGCCGGCTGCGTGAACTCCGTCCGCTCAAGAACCCCCGCGTCTTCGCCCCACACCGCCTCACGCAACGGTGCGGACAGATGGCCGTCCAGCTCAGCCACCACCGCATCGAACGCCTCAGCAAACACCGGGAACGCGCCGTACAGCTCACGCCCCATCCCCACCCGCTGCGCGCCCTGCCCCGTGAACAGGAAGGCCGTCTTCGGCTTCGATCTGGTCGTGCCGCGGACCACCGCACCATCCCGCCGGTCGCCGACGAGCGTCCGCAGCCCCTCGACCAGCTGCTCCCGCGTCGCACCCACCACAGCGGCCCGATGCTCGAACCCCGCACGCGACGTCGCGAGCGAGAAACCGATGTCCACCAGGCGCGTCTCCGGCTCCTTCACCACCCGCTCCAGGAGACGCGCGGCCTGCGACGTCAACGCCGCCGTCTCCGTGGCCGAGAGCACCCAGGCGTGCACCGGCATCTCCACGGCGGGAGCCGGAAGCTTCTCCGGCGTCTCGCTCTCGGCGGGCTCCTCCTCCGGCGCCTGCTCGATGATCACGTGCGCGTTCGTGCCGCTGATCCCGAACGACGACACCGCGGCCCGCCGTGGGCCCACCGTCGCCGGCCACTCCCGCGCCTCGGTCAACAACTCCACCGCACCCGCCGACCAGTCCACCTGATCCGACGGACGATCCACATGCAACGTCTTCGGCAACACACCGTGCCGCATCGCATGAACCACCTTGATGATCCCCGCCACACCCGCAGCAGCCTGCGTATGACCCATGTTCGACTTCACCGAACCCAGCCACAACGGCCGACCCACAGGCCGATCCTGCCCATACGTCGCCAACAACGCCTGCGCCTCGATCGGATCACCCAACGTCGTACCCGTACCATGCGCTTCGACCAGGTCCACATCTCTGGGCGACAGACTCGCGTTCGCCAGCGCCTGGCGAATGACGCGCATCTGCGACGGTCCGTTCGGTGCGGTGAAGCCGTTGCTCGCGCCGTCCTGGTTGATCGCTGAGCCGCGTACGACCGCGAGCACCGGATGCCCAAGACGCCGCGCGTCCGAGAGACGCTCCACCACCAGCACGCCGACACCCTCGCCCCAGCCCGTGCCGTCGGCCGCCGCAGCGAACGACTTGCACCGACCATCCGCCGCCAGCCCACGCTGACGACTGAACTCCACAAACGTCTCCGGAGTCGCCATCACCGTCACACCACCCACCAGCGCCAGCGAACTGTCCCCCGCACGCAGGGACTGCACCGCCGAATGCAACGCCACCAACGACGACGAACACGCCGTGTCCATCGTCACCGCGGGCCCCTCAAGACCCAGCGTGTACGCCACCCGCCCGGAGACCATCGATCCGGTCGAGCTGCTGTACGGATAGTCGTGGTACATCACGCCCGCGAAGACGCCCGTCCGGCTCCCCCGAAGGGTTACGGGGTCGATCCCGGCCCGCTCGATCGCTTCCCACGAGACCTCCAGCAGCAGCCGCCGGTGGGGGTCCATGACCAGTGCCTCGTTCGGCCCGATCCCGAAGAAGGCCGAGTCGAAGCCGCCCGCGCCATGGAGGAAACCGCCCTCGCGGGTGTACACCTTCCCCTCGGCGCCCGGCTCGGGGTCGTACAGCTGTCCGGTGTCCCAGCCCCGGTCCTCGGGGAAGGCGCCCACGACGTCCCGACCCTCGGCGGCCATCTGCCAGAGGTCCTCGGCGGACTCGACACCACCCGGATACCGGCAAGCCATACCCACGATGGCGATCGGCTCGTGCAGGGTCGACGAGAGCTTGCTGTTCTGGCCGCGGAGCCGCTCGACCTCCTTGAGCGACGCCCGCAGCGCGTCCACCAGCCGTGCGTCTGAAGTCGTCATCTCAGCTACCTGCTTCCGCGGTCGGGCCGTCCAGTTCGAACTCGTCGAGTGCCATGCTGATCAGGCTCTCGGCGTCCAGCTCATCGATCGATCCGCCGGCGTCGTCGGCGGAGTCCGCACCGGCGGGTGCCTGCACTCCGCCCAGCTCCAGGAGGCTGCGTATCAGCCCGGCATCGCGGAGCCTGTTGATGGGGATGGTCTGCAGAATGCGGCGGACCTGTTCGTCCTCGTCGGTCTGCTCCGGGCCCGTTTCATCGGGGGCCAGTTCCGTGAGCAGGTGGGCGGTCAGCACCTCAGGGCTCGGATAGTCGAAGATCAGTGTCGGTGACAGCCTGAGCCCGGTGGCCACGTTGAGTTGGTTGCGGAACTCCACGGCGCTGAGGGAGTCGAACCCGAGCTCCTGGAAGGCACGTTCAGGATGGATGGCATCCGGCCCCGCGTGCCCGAGCACGGCCGCCGCCTCGGCACGGACCACGTCCAGCACCAGTGCGGAACGGGTGGCCGCATCCACACCAGCCAGCCGTTCGGCCAGGGCCGGACCGGTCTGGCCAACGGTCTCGCGCCTCTTCCGACCGGGAGTGCTGCCCTGGGAGAGCACTCGGAAGATTTCGGGGAGGTTGTCGGCGGCTCGGCGGAGGGTGGGCAGGTCGAGCTGGATCGGGACCAGAGCCGGATCGTCAAGACCCATCGCGGTGTCGAACAGCTCAAGGCCACGCTCGGCCGACAGCCCCTCGATACC
>NZ_JBIBEG010000030.1:0-4477 GCF_042902585.1 Streptomyces argenteolus | reverse complement strand
ACCTCACCGAACACCTCACCGAACCCCGGCAAAGCCACCAACTCACGCCCCATACCCAACCGCTGAGACCCCTGACCCGAAAACACCAGAGCCAGAGATCGGCCCGACTTCGCACGGTCCAGGACGGTGTGCGGAGCGGGTTCGCCGGAGATGACGGCGTCGAGACCGCGCAGGAGCTCCTGGCGGGTGTGGCCCGTGACCACGGCACGGTGTTCCATGGCGGACCGGGCGGAGAGCAGTGACCATGCGACATCCGCGTCGGACGCCTCCGCCACGGCAGCGGACTCCCGCAACCGCGCCGCCTGCCCCCGCAACCCCGCAGCGGAACGCGCGGAAAGCACCCAGGGCACCACAGCACCCCCGGGCTCATCCGACGGCTCGTCGGCGGGAGCGTCCCCCCGCCCGGCCGGCTGTACGGCCGGCGCCTGCTCCAGCACCACGTGCGCGTTCGTACCGCTGATCCCGAACGAGGAGACGGCAGCCCGACGCGGACGCCCCGTCTCCGGCCACACACGACGCTCCGTAACCAGCTCCACCGCACCCGACGCCCAGTCCACATGCGGCGTCGGCTCATCCACGTGCAACGTCCTCGGCACCACACCGTGCCGCATCGCCTCGACCATCTTGATGACGCCCGCCACACCGGCCGCGGCCTGCGTATGGCCGATGTTCGACTTCACCGAGCCGAGCAGCAGCGGCTCGCCCTCAGGCCGGCCCTGACCGTACGTGGCAAGCAACGCCTGCGCCTCGATCGGATCACCCAGCGAAGTCCCGGTACCGTGCGCCTCCACGACGTCCACCTCTGCGGCCTTCATGCCCGCGCCGGCCAGCGCCTGACGGATGACCCGCTGTTGCGAGGGGCCGTTGGGCGCGGTCAGGCCGTTCGAAGCACCGTCCTGGTTGACCGCCGAACCCCGCACCACCGCGAGCACCTCGTGCCCGTTGCGCCGCGCGTCCGACAACCGCTCCACCAGGAGCAGGCCCACGCCCTCCGACCACGTGGTGCCGTCGGCACCGGCCGCGAAGGACTTGCAGCGGCCGTCGGGCGCCAGGCCCTGCTGGCGGCTGAACGCGACGAAGGAGTCCGGGGTGGCCATGACGGCGACCCCGCCGGCCAGAGCGAGGGTGCACTCACCCTGCCGCAGCGCCTGCACCGCCTGGTGCAGCGCCACCAGCGACGACGAGCACGCCGTGTCCACCGTCACCGCAGGCCCCTCGAACCCGAACGTGTACGAGACACGTCCGGTTGCGATGCTGCCGGTGTTGCCGTTTCCGATGAAGCCCGCGACCTCCTCCGGGACGGAGTCCAGCCGGGCGGCGTAGTCGTGGTACATGAGTCCGGCGAACACACCGACCTTGCTGCCGCGCACGGCTGTTGGGTCGATGTGCGCGTACTCGAACGCCTCCCAGGTGGTCTCCAGGAGGAGTCGCTGCTGCGGGTCCATGGCGAGGGCCTCGTGCGGCGAGATCCCGAAGAACTCGGGGTCGAAATCGGCGGCGTCGTGCAGGAATCCGCCTTCACCGACATAGCTGGTGCCGGCGCGCAGGCCATCCCGGTCGACCAGATCGCGCACGTTCCAGCCGCGGTCCTCGGGGAACGGCGTGACACCGTCCCTGTCCCCGGCGACCAGCTGCCACAGCTCCTCGGGCGTGCGGACACCGCCGGGGTAGCGGCAGCTCATGCCGATGATGGCGATCAGATCGTCGTCGCCGGACGCCGTTGCCACAGGGGCCGGGGCCGCCGCGTCGGTTTCGTCGCCGACGAGTGCGACGCGCAGGTGGCGCGCGAGCACCGCCGGCGTCGGGTAGTCGAAGAGGAGGGTGGCGGGCAGCCGCACCCCGGTGGCCGTGGCGAGCTGGTTGCGCAGGTCCACGGCGGTCAGCGAGTCGAACCCGAGCTCGGAGAAGGCCCGGTCGGCATCCAGTTCGCTGTCGGGCGCGTAACCGAGTACGGCGGTGAGGTGCCGCAGCACCAGCTGCAGCAGCGCCTCCTCGCCGGCGGCGGCCGACAGCGCGCCCAGGCGGTGGCGGAGCTCGCCGGTGGGCTCAGCACCTGTGGCCCGCCGGGAGGTGGGGCGGACGAGGCCGCGCATCACCGGGGGGACTCCGGCCGCCTGACCGCGGACGGCGGACGGGTCGAAGGCCATCGGGACCAGCACCGGTTCGCCCGCACCGAGTGCCGCGTCGAACAGCGCGAGGCCGTCCTCGACGGCCAGGGCCGACAGGCCGCTGCGGGAGGCGCGGGCGAGATCGTGCTCGCTCATGGCGCCCGACATGGAGCTGCGCTGCTCCCACAGGCCCCAGGCCAGCGCGTGCGCGGCGAGCCCCTGGGCCCTCCTGTGCTCGGACAGGGCGTCGAGGAAGGTGTTGGCCGCGGCGTAGTTGGCCTGGCCGGCCGCGCCGAGGATGCCGGCCGCGGAGGAGAAGAGGACGAAGAAGTCCAGGTCCGCGGTGAGTTCGTGGAGGTTCCACGCAGCCTGCGACTTGGGCCGCAGCACGGTGTCGACCCGGTCCGGGGTCAGCGAGAAGATGACCCCGTCGTCCACGACTCCCGCCGAGTGGACGACACCACGCAGTGGACGGCCGGTGGGGATGTCCCCGAGGACGGCCGCCAGGCTGTCCCGGTCCGCCACATCGCAGGCGGCGATCGTGGTCTCGGCGCCCAGCTCGGCGAGTTCGGCCACCAGTTCCTGCGCACCCTCGGCCTGCGGGCCCTGGCGTCCCAGCAACAGCAGATGCCGTACGCCGTGGTCGCGCGCCAGATGCCGGGCCACGGCACTGCCGAGGACGCCGGTGCCGCCGGTGATGAGGACGGTTCCGTGCGGGTCCCAGACCGGTGCCTCCTCGTCCTCTGTCCGCTCGGCGGGGACGGCCGGGGCCACGCGGGAAAGCCGGGGTGCCCACAACGCACCGTCACGGAGCACCAGTTCGGACTCGTCGGCCGCGAGAACGGTCCGGACGGCCGGCGCCAGGAGCGCCGCTGTCCCCTCGATGGGGCCCGCCGGAAGGTCGAACTGCACGATGCGGCCGGGGTGTTCGGACTGGGCGGAACGCAGCAGACCGCGGGCTGCTGCATGCGCCGGGTCGGGGCCCTGCCCGTCGGTGGCCACCGCCGCGAGGGTCGCCGCGTTGCGGGTGAGCAGCACCAGCCGGGACGGCGCGAACCTGTCGTCGCCGAGCCAGGCCTGCGCCGTCTCCAGCGCCCAGACCGTCGCCGCCCTCGTGGCCTCCGGTACGTCGGCCGAGGAGCCGAGGCAGGCGACGACGACGGTTTCCGGCACGGGGGCGCCCTCGTCGACCGCCGCGGCGAGGTCCACGAGGTTCCCGTACACCTCGCCGTGAACGTCCGCGGCATCGATGAGCGCGGCGGCTTCGTCACCGATGGCGGCCCACGTGAGCTGGGAGTCGTCACCTGCGACCGGAGGCAGTTCGGCCCACCCGGTGCGGTAGAGCGCGCCGCCGTGGCCGCGCGCGGCGCGCAGCTGGCCATCGGTGACCGGGCGCAGGACGAGCGTGTCGACGGAGGCCACCGGCAGTCCGGCGGCGTCCGTCATGCTGACCGTGACACCGTCGGCGCCCGCCGGGGCGAGACTGACGCGCACGGCGTTCGCACCCGCCGCATACAGGCGCACGCCCTGCCAGGCGAACGGCAGGCCGCGCGGCGGCTCCCTGTCGCCGGAGCCCTCCAGCAGGGACACACCGTGCAAGGCCGCGTCGAGCACCGCGGGGTGCAGGCAGAAACCGCCCGCGTCGCCCGCCTCGCCGCTCTCGGGCATGCGCACCTCGGCGAACACCTCGGAGCCGCGGCGCCATGCCGCCGTGAGCCCCTGGAAGCTGGGGCCGTAGGCGAAACCGTCCTCCCTCATCGTGTCGTACAGGCCGTCCACCTCGACCGGTACGGCGCCCTCCGGCGGCCACACCTGAGATGCGGGGAGTAATTCGGGTACGACCTGGGCCGGGGACAGCACACCGGTGGCGTGGGTGGTCCAGCTTCCGGCGTCACCGGTCCTCGCGTACACCGCGAAGGAGCGGCGTCCGTCCTCGTCCGCATCGCCCGCCGTCAGCTGGACCCGCACGGTGACGCCTTCGGGAAGTACCAGCGGGGTGTGCAGCGTCAGTTCCTCGACGCCCGCGCAACCGACCTCGTCGCCGGCCCGCAGGGCCATCTCGACGAAGCCCGCGCCGGGGAAGAGCACGGTGCCGCGCACCGCGTGATCGGCCAGCCAGGGCAGCCCCGCCAGCGAGAGCCTGCCGGTGAGGAGCACACCGTCGCCGTCGGCCAGGCCGACCCTGGCACCGAGCAGCGGGTGTCCTGTGGCTTCGAGGCCCACGGACCCGATCGCCGCATCCACACCGGTCGGTGCGGAGCGCCGGGGCCAGTGGCGCTGTCGGTTGAAGGCGTACGTGGGCAACGCGACCCGCCGGCCGGGACGCAGCCCCGGCCACGACACCACCGCCCCCCGCGCATACAGACGCG
>NZ_JBIBEG010000029.1:1698-4944 GCF_042902585.1 Streptomyces argenteolus | reverse complement strand
AACACAGTGGACGCGAGCAACTGAGGACAAGCCCTCGGCCTATTAGTACCAGTCAGCTCCACCCGTTACCGGGCTTCCACATCTGGCCTATCAACCCAGTCGTCTACTGGGAGCCTTAACCACTCAAGGTGGTGGGAATACTCATCTTGAAGCAGGCTTCCCGCTTAGATGCTTTCAGCGGTTATCCTTTCCGAACGTAGCCAACCAGCCATGCCCTTGGCAGGACAACTGGCACACCAGAGGTTCGTCCGTCCCGGTCCTCTCGTACTAGGGACAGCCCTTCTCAATATTCCTACGCGCACAGCGGATAGGGACCGAACTGTCTCACGACGTTCTAAACCCAGCTCGCGTACCGCTTTAATGGGCGAACAGCCCAACCCTTGGGACCGACTCCAGCCCCAGGATGCGACGAGCCGACATCGAGGTGCCAAACCATCCCGTCGATATGGACTCTTGGGGAAGATCAGCCTGTTATCCCCGGGGTACCTTTTATCCGTTGAGCGACAGCGCTTCCACAAGCCACTGCCGGATCACTAGTCCCGACTTTCGTCCCTGCTCGACCCGTCGGTCTCACAGTCAAGCTCCCTTGTGCACTTACACTCAACACCTGATTGCCAACCAGGCTGAGGGAACCTTTGGGCGCCTCCGTTACTCTTTAGGAGGCAACCGCCCCAGTTAAACTACCCATCAGACACTGTCCCTGATCCGGATCACGGACCCAGGTTAGACATCCAGCACGACCAGAGTGGTATTTCAACGGCGACTCCACAACCACTGGCGTGGCTGCTTCAAAGTCTCCCACCTATCCTACACAAGCCGAACCGAACACCAATATCAAACTATAGTAAAGGTCCCGGGGTCTTTCCGTCCTGCTGCGCGAAACGAGCATCTTTACTCGTAGTGCAATTTCACCGGGCCTATGGTTGAGACAGTCGAGAAGTCGTTACGCCATTCGTGCAGGTCGGAACTTACCCGACAAGGAATTTCGCTACCTTAGGATGGTTATAGTTACCACCGCCGTTTACTGGCGCTTAAGTTCTCAGCTTCGCCGACCCGAAAGTCAGCTAACCGGTCCCCTTAACGTTCCAGCACCGGGCAGGCGTCAGTCCGTATACATCGCCTTACGGCTTCGCACGGACCTGTGTTTTTAGTAAACAGTCGCTTCTCGCTGGTCTCTGCGGCCACCCCCAGCTCAGGAAGCAAGTTCCCTCACCAGTGATGGCCCCCCTTCTCCCGAAGTTACGGGGGCATTTTGCCGAGTTCCTTAACCATAGTTCACCCGAACGCCTCGGTATTCTCTACCTGACTACCTGAGTCGGTTTAGGGTACGGGCCGCCATGAAACTCGCTAGAGGCTTTTCTCGACAGCATAGGATCATCCACTTCACCACAATCGGCTCGGCATCAGGTCTCAGCCTTAACGTGTGACGGATTTGCCTACCACACGGCCTACACCCTTACCCCGGGACAACCACCGCCCGGGCTGGACTACCTTCCTGCGTCACCCCATCGCTTACCTAGTACAAGTCTGGTTCGTCGGCTCCACCACTACCCTCAACTCCGAAGAGATCGGGCCGGCTTCACGGACTTAGCATCGCCTGATTCAGTATTGGGCGTTTCAAAGCGGGTACCGGAATATCAACCGGTTGTCCATCGACTACGCCTGTCGGCCTCGCCTTAGGTCCCGACTTACCCTGGGCAGATCAGCTTGACCCAGGAACCCTTAGTCAATCGGCGCACACGTTTCTCACGTGTGTATCGCTACTCATGCCTGCATTCTCACTCGTGAACCGTCCACAACTCGCTTCCGCGGCTGCTTCACCCGGCACACGACGCTCCCCTACCCATCCACACAGGCGTTGGCCCTATATGTGTGAATGACACGACTTCGGCGGTACGCTTGAGCCCCGCTACATTGTCGGCGCGGAATCACTTGACCAGTGAGCTATTACGCACTCTTTCAAGGGTGGCTGCTTCTAAGCCAACCTCCTGGTTGTCTCTGCGACTCCACATCCTTTCCCACTTAGCGTACGCTTAGGGGCCTTAGTCGATGCTCTGGGCTGTTTCCCTCTCGACCATGGAGCTTATCCCCCACAGTCTCACTGCCGTGCTCTCACTTACCGGCATTCGGAGTTTGGCTAAGGTCAGTAACCCGGTAGGGCCCATCGCCTATCCAGTGCTCTACCTCCGGCAAGAAACACACGACGCTGCACCTAAATGCATTTCGGGGAGAACCAGCTATCACGGAGTTTGATTGGCCTTTCACCCCTAACCACAGGTCATCCCCCAGGTTTTCAACCCTGGTGGGTTCGGTCCTCCACGAAGTCTTACCTCCGCTTCAACCTGCCCATGGCTAGATCACTCCGCTTCGGGTCTTGAGCGCGCTACTAAATCGCCCTATTCGGACTCGCTTTCGCTACGGCTTCCCCACACGGGTTAACCTCGCAACACACCGCAAACTCGCAGGCTCATTCTTCAAAAGGCACGCAGTCACGACGCACCGAGCAAGCTCGATGCGCGACGCTCCCACGGCTTGTAGGCACACGGTTTCAGGTACTATTTCACTCCGCTCCCGCGGTACTTTTCACCATTCCCTCACGGTACTATCCGCTATCGGTCACCAGGGAATATTTAGGCTTAGCGGGTGGTCCCGCCAGATTCACACGGGATTTCTCGGGCCCCGTGCTACTTGGGTGTCTCTCAAACGAGCCGTTGATGTTTCAGCTACGGGGGTCTTACCCTCTACGCCGGACCTTTCGCATGTCCTTCGCCTACACCAACGGTTTCTGACTCGTCTCACAGCCGGCAGACTATGAAAGAGAGATCCCACAACCCCGCATGCGCAACCCCTGCCGGGTATCACACGCATACGGTTTGGCCTCATCCAGTTTCGCTCGCCACTACTCCCGGAATCACGGTTGTTTTCTCTTCCTGAGGGTACTGAGATGTTTCACTTCCCCTCGTTCCCTCCACACTGCCTATGTGTTCAGCAGCGGGTGACAGCCCATGACGACTGCCGGGTTTCCCCATTCGGAAACCCCCGGATCAAAGCTTGGTTGACAGCTCCCCGGGGACTATCGTGGCCTCCCACGTCCTTCATCGGTTCCTGGTGCCAAGGCATCCACCGTGCGCCCTTAAAAACTTGGCCACAGATGCTCGCGTCCACTGTGTAGTTCTCAAACAACGACCAGCCACCCATCACCCCGCCCATACAGGCGAGTTCACTGGGGCCGGCAACCAAAGGGAC
>NZ_JBIBEG010000028.1:0-5003 GCF_042902585.1 Streptomyces argenteolus | reverse complement strand
TCCCACTCCGCATTCGTCAGATCCCCACGGCCCATGCAGCCAGCCTGGACCCAACGCCCCACCCACGTCAGGAGATCCGAGAAACAGTGCCTAGTACTCCAGCCGGACTTTGATGTTCTGCCTGGTCAACGGCTTGGGTGTGGGGAGTGTAGCGGGGTGGTGCCGGAAGCGGGGCGGGTTCGTGCACACCCTGCCGCCAACGCGCTCAAGCCTCCACGCGCTCGTGCACCGGGTGCGGACGACCCAGCCACATGGACCCGTGTACCACCTGTCGGCCACGCCCGCCCGCGCCCTGTGCGCTGTGCTCGGACAGTTCACCGGTCTGCGCCCGCTGGCCGCTCGGGCCCGTCTGCAAGCCCTGCTGTGCGCTCGCCCGCCGCGAGCCCTGGCCGTGCCCTGGCTGCTTGGCGGTGAAGGTCCTGATCGCCCGCATCGGCGGCCAGAGAACCTGCGGCCCCTGCGCCGGCCACCCCGACCCGTACGTGTGCCCGCGCTGTGGCGCGGCCAGCAGCCCCATCACCGGGGATCTGTGCGACCGCTGCGCGGTCGACCAACCCCTCAATGCCCTCCTTCATGACCTGCTGCCGGGCCCCGCTGCCCAGCTGGCAGCCCTGCGAGAGGCCCTCATGGCCGCTGAGCACCCGCAGACCGTCCTGACCTGGCTGCGAACCTCGGCCTCCGCGCGCCTTCTGCAAGAGACCGCTGCCTGCGGCTGGCTCCTGACCCATGTCGACCTCGACACCGTGGCCGGATCGGGACGCGGTGCCGCCCGGGGCCTCCGCTGCACAAGGGCGACCACGACACCGGTCCGGTCCTTCCCCGATGCACAGTGGACGAGTATTGGGCCTTTGCCCTCGGCGCGCAGGTGCCGTATCACTGCCAGCACAGCACGGCCGGAATGCTCGGCCATCGACGGGTAGAGCTCCATTTGCTCCTGCGGCCATCGCTGCTCGGTGAACACCGGAACGTGCAGGTATCTGATCGCCGCCCCGTGCAAGGTATCCGGCCGGTCGGTGATCTCGGGGCGGCTGCGCAGGTCAACGACCGCACGCACCCCCAGGTCGCCCAGTTCGCCTACACCCTTCTCCGACATCGCGTGCAACGCGCCAGACCGGTAGAGGACACCAGGCTGCAATCCCCCGCATCCGCCAGCGTCACGGAAGTTTCGTACCCCATCGATACTGGCCGGTACCGCTGTTTCCACCCTATTGATCGTCATCGGCTCACTGTACGATTTCACCTTCAGCAGGCTGTTTCTGCGGCTGCACGTGCTTTCCGGAGCAAGTTTCCAGTCCAATGAGCACGAGCCGGGATGCAGCGCCAGGGGTCTACCGACGGGCCCAGATGAGGATTGCGGCGGTCATGGATGTTGTAGACCTTCCCGAACCATCCCCGTTTCGGGAGGCCTGCATGGCCCCGATCCGTCGTATCCTTGACCGTTTCCGCCGGCATCCCGCTGTCCTGGCGGTCCGCGACATGAGCCCGGCGGTCGGCCGTCACACCACTCCGTCTACCGTCACCCGCATCGACGCTGTGGAGTATCGAACCTGCGGTCTGTACGCGTCGCGTACCTTCAGGGTCGTGCCGCGCAATCCGAGAAGCCCCCGACGCCTGGTCGTGGACGGTCAGGTCTACCTGCGGACGCTCCGCCACCACCATCGGGTGCCAGTGAGCGGGCCCTCTGCGCTCTGCCGCCAGACCCTCACCCTCCACCCACAGCCAGCCGGCACCAGCGGCACGTTGCGCATCGTCTTCGCCGAAGGCCCGGGCCGGTACCTCCCGGGCGGATACCCCTTGGGCTCCGGAGACGTTGGGTACATCCGCGGAAAATCGTTGAACCTGCATGAACCGGGCGCAGTCCGAGCACTGCTCGACGCGACCACCGCTCACGGATGGCGACCCGGAACTCAACAGACCGTAGAAGCCGACGGCTGGCTGCTTCTGGACACGGTCACCGTCCCCGTCTCCACTCAGCCCGCTTCCGCATCGCACACGCCCGCGCAGCAACAGCCGTGAACGCGACGGCTCGGCGCCAGCAACGGACCATTTCCACGCGCAGCTCCGCATCGCCTCCGAGCACGCCCAGGGGCGTGCCTACGAGCACGTCGGCAACGCCAGCAGCCACAGCCCCGCACCCCCGGGGCACGGAGGGACCAAAGGGACTGGCCCTTCCATATACGAGAGGGCCATCTCGCGCAGGCGCCCGCAGATCTGCTGCCACCACCGCACCCGACCCCAGCAACCGGCAGCCCCGCGGCCCCCAGCACATCAAGTGCCGACGATGCCTCAAACGGCCGAAATGACGCATGCCCCAACCACAACTACTTGGCGCGCGTACCGTGGAGTGACGACCCGTCAGGAGGACAGTAGATGAGCACACAGCCTGACCACGCCCCCCACACCCTACGCACCCGCACCCGGAGCCCCGGCCGAACTGCTCGCCCAGCTGCGGGCCGACCGCCGTGCCTCTCAGTGGGTGCCGGCCTTTGAGCAGGAATGGGCGACCGCTCTCGAGGAGTCACGGCGCACCTTCTCTCTCGGCGCGCTGTACGAAGTCCTTCAGGCGTGGCAGGCCCGCGTCGCCTCCGCGCCTGCGGTCTACGCGTTTCTCGACTCTGGCCGCGACGACAGCGACTTCATAGATCTGCAGGAGATCCGGAGAAGGCGCCGATGACCGACCAGCCGTACGCGGTCAGGATCTCGGCCCAGGCAGCGAAGGTACTTGCCGAACTGCCCGACCAGGCGGAAGGGACCGTCTGGGACGTGCTGGACGCCGCGGCGGCCAACCCATGGGGCTTCACACAGTGGGATGCCGACGGCCCCGAAGGCGAGGGCATCCGCATCGCCTCCATTGACCAGCTGTCCGTCATCTTCTTCGCCAACCGCACCCTGTGCCACCTGTCTGTTCTCGACATCGTTGGGCTCGGTAGACGGGTCACGCAGCGTACGCCCGTTGCTGACGGCCGCATCTTCCACTGGTGGCAGCACGAGAGCGAAGAGACCTTGCCTGGCCTTCCTCCGCACCCGCCGGACAGTCGCTGCTCACGAGGCCAAAGCGAGGTAAACCATCCATTTTCCTTGCATACAAATGTGCAAGGCAGCGGAGCGCCCCTGCTGGATAACGTTCATGATCTACACGTGCTTCTACGGTGGGATACCAGTGAGCCACGTCAGGTCAACTTCACTCACGTCCTTCAGCCGCTCATGCGAGGCGAAGCCACTGCCATGGAATGATGCGTCTTTGTGACTACCAACCAAGCCACCTCACGATCACGCTTTGACCAACTCGCCCACGATCTGCACCGCCTGGGCGTGAACCGTCGGCCTTCAGGGCGTGTGCGAGTTGCGATGCACCGCCGCGTTCAACTGAAAGGCTGGTTTCTCCAGGTCGCAATATCTATCACACTGGCTCTAACGATTTCCATCGTCCTGATTCGTTTTATTGACCTCGCCCCCACGCGTGAAGAAGTGACAGCGATGGACGAAATGTGGCCTAACTACAAGTCCTCAGAAAGGGAAATCCAGTTCTGGACAACATTTCCAGATTGGCCCATGATCCCAATCCTGACCGCGTTCTTGATGATTGCAACGGGTGAGATGTCGAAAAAATTGCGGGGAGGGAACTTTTGGTTCATCAGAAACATCGACTCGTTCAGGGCTGCACGCCGCTACGCGCCCGTGATGGTAATTGCAGACGCTATATCCGCTTGCGCGGACGCCTACGAGTCAGATCGCGAAGACAAGGCACCTGCTCTCCGCCAGGTATCACGCCGGCTCGGGGCTGTCACTCGTACACTGCGAACGGCCTATAAACACCGCAGCTCGGTCCCCCGCCGTTCTCGCCGTCGCAAAATTCTGGATACTCATGCCCGGCAAGTGATTGCGGCTATTCGCAAGTCTGAAGAGCGGCTGGACCGCGATCCACAAGCCGCCCTCCAAGAATTAGGTGGCATTCTACTAACTATTTCTGATCGCTACTGCGAGGCTCGTGTCGGTGCCCTACTAGACAATGAGCAGATCGAGGGGGTGCAACCCAGCCATGATTACGAGTGGCTGAGGATCGTCGCATGGGCAGCGCTTTCCGCTGGGGCCGTGATTTTCATTGCGAAGTTGGACCTTTCTGAAGGGTCCGAGCCTGTCGTGGCGATCTTCGCAGTTCTCGCTATGATGGCAATCATCTGGAACCGAAAGGTACGTCAAGCCTTCGACCTGTTGAATATCGTCACCGGTGGGCCCTGAGGATCTATGAATCGCCTGCTCTGCGTCCCGCATCTGCGCGCGGCCACCCTGCCAGCCCAATGAGCCCTTTCCAACCTCAGTTTGAGCAGCTCAGGTGCAAGGTGAGGATGGCCTGAACAAGGCTGGTGATGCGGGTGGTGATGCAGCGGAGTTTGCGCAACGAGCGCCAGCCCTTGAAGGTGGCCATGGCCTGCTCGCCGACGGCGCGGATGCCGGCGTGAGCAACTCGGCCACGTACCGATACGCGGTGGCGGTGCCGACACCGAACCCGGCGGCGAGCTGGGCGTAGGTGTGGCCGCACCGCAGATGTCCCAGGGCCTGGCTCCCGCAAGCCCCGGAGCAGAGGCTTTACCCCGAGCCCGAAGCGGTGGGCGGTCGAGCGAGCCTACGGCTGGCTCATGCTCCACCGCCGCCTGGCCCGCGACTACGAAACCTGCCCACCCGCTCCGAAGCCGTGATCCACATTGCCATGACCGACCTCATGGCCCGCCGCCTCACCAGCGAGAACACCATCTCCTGGCGCGCCCCGGAGACAACCCCAGAACATTCTATCTCGGGATGAAACATCGGACCAAAACGACCTCTCAAAGAGCGTTTTGTCCTGGCAGGAGTGTTTCGTTGTAGTTCAGGCGGCAGGCCGCTTCGGGTCGGCTGAGGCGTAGATGCTTGTTGTGGCAGATGGGGCGGGTGACAGCCTTCGAGGGCCCGTTTCGGTCGCTTCGCTCCTGTCTGATCCCAACACGCCCCCGGTCGCGCCTGTTTGC
>NZ_JBIBEG010000027.1:0-5638 GCF_042902585.1 Streptomyces argenteolus | reverse complement strand
ATAATTCGCCTGCCCCGGACCACCCAGCAACCCGGCAATCGACGAAAACATCACGAACGCCGACAGGTCCATCCCCGCCGTCAGCTCATGCAAATGCCAGGCCGCATCCGCCTTCGGCGCGAACACCCCGTCCAAACGCTCCGGAGTCATCGCACCGATCACACCGTCATCCAACACGCCCGCAACATGCACCACACCCGACAGCGCAACACCATCCAGCACCCCGGCCAGCGCCCCACGATCAGCGACATCACACCCCGCCACCGACACCCGAGCCCCAACCGCCTCCAACTCCGCAACCAGATCCCCAGCCCCAGGAGCACCCAGCCCCCGACGACTCACCAGCAACAGATCCCGCACCCCATGCACCACCACCAGATGCCGGGCCACCAACGCACCCAAACCACCCGTACCACCCGTCACCACCACCGTGCCCGCACCGAACGAACCACCACCCGACTCCAGAACGGCACCGGCAGCCGAACGCACCAGCCGCGGAACCCACAGCCGGCCCTCACGCACCGCCACCTCGGGCTCACCACACCCCACCACCAGCTCCACCGCACCAGCGGAACCATCCACATCACCCAGAACGATCCGCCCCGGATTCTCCGCCGCAGCCGCCCGCACCAACCCCCACACACCCGCACCAGCCAGATCAGACACCCCGCTGCCATCAACCGGCACCGCACCACACGTCACAATCACCAACCGGCCATCAGCGAACCGCTCATCCGCCAACCACCCCTGCACCACACCCAGAACCCCACCCACAACATCCCGCAACGCCCCCGGCACATCCGCCCCAGGCGCCTCCGGAACCGCGAACACCACCGCATCCGCACCCACCACACCACCAGCAGCAACGTCCTCCCACCGCACAAACGAACCCACACCCGCAGCAGCCGAACCCCCAGCCACCACACCCCACTCAACCGCCAGCAGGGAATCGGCAGTCGACGCCTTGGTCCGCAATTGCTGCAGGTCCAGCGGACGAGTGGTCAGCGATGCCGCAGAGAACACAGGCGAACCGGCGACATCGGTGACCTGCATCGCGTAGCCGGAGTCTCCCCGCGCCAGGCGAACCCGAAGTTCGTCCGCGCCCGTGGCGTACAACGCGACCTTGCTCCACTCGGACGGCATCCTCGGCGTGCCGCCGATTCCGGCCTCGCCCACCAGCAGGACAGCCTGCAGGCCACCCTCCAGAAGGGCGGGGTGCAGCATTGTCCGCTCGGCGTCGTCACGGGCCTCGTCGGGGAGCGCGACCTCGGCGAAGATCTCCTCGCCGCGGGTCCACACAGCCCTCAGCCCCTGGAGCCCTGGGCCGTAGCCGTACCCCTGCTCCGCCAGCTGCTCATACGCCACATCGACAGGAACCGACACCGCACCAGCCGGCGGCCACACCACCAGATCGACGTCGGGAGCGGGTGCCTGCGGCATCAGCGTCCCTTCCGCATGGACCGTCCACGTCGCATCCGGATCGCCCTCCGCACGGGAGTGAACGGCAAAGCCGCGGCGCCCGGTGGGGGCCTCGGCTGCCCCGACCGCCACCTGGAACTGCACGGCGGCATCCTCGGGAACGACCAACGGGGCCAGGAGCTTCAGTTCATCCAGCAGCGCGCACCCGACCTCGTCGCCCGTGCGGAGCGCCAGATCCACCCAACTGCTGCTCGGCACCAGCACACTGCCCAGGATGGTGTGCTCGCCAAGCCAGGGCTGGGTGGCGAGAGAGAGACGACCGGTGAAGACCACACCACCGTCCGGCAGTGTCACTGCCGCACCCAGCAGCGGATGCCCCGCTTCGCCGAGACCCAGCGATTCCGGATCACCTCCGACGACCTCGGGCAGCGACCAGTAGCTCTCGCGCTGGAAGGCGTAGGTGGGGAGATCGACGCGGCGGGCGCCGGTCGGCGCGTAGAACGCCGCCCAGTCCGGGACGTGCCCCACCGTGTGCAGACGAGCGAGCGCGGTGACCAGCGCCTCAGGCTCGCTCTGGTTGCGCCGCAGACCGGGCACGAACACCGCATCGGCCGCACTGTTCTGCGCCATCGCGGTGAGCACCGCGTCGGGACCCACCTCCAGGAACACCGAGACACCGGCAGCGGAGAGCGCACTCACCCCGTCCCCGAAACGCACCGCCTCACGGACATGCCGCACCCAGTACTCGGGCGACCGCAGATCATCCGAGGTCGCCAGCTCACCGGTGACGTTCGAGACCACCGGAATACGCGCCTCGCCGAACGTCACGTCTTCCGCGACGGTACGGAACTCGGCGAGCATCGGCTCCATCAGCGGCGAATGGAACGCGTGCGAGACCCGCAGACGACTCGTCTTACGACCCTCCGCCTCGAACCGGGCCGCAACCTCCAGCACATCGTGCTCGGCACCGGAGATCACCACCGCCTCCGGACCGTTCACCGCCGCGACACTCACCGCACCCGACGTCAGATACGGAAGGACCTCGTCCTCCGACGCCCGGACGGCGACCATCGCGCCGCCCTCCGGCAGCGCCTGCATCAACCGGGCCCTGGCCGCGACCAGCCGCGCCCCGTCCGCCAGCGACAGCACACCCGAGACGTGTGCGGCCGTCAGCTCACCCACCGAATGCCCCGCAACGAAGTCCGGACGCACACCCCACGACTCCAGCAGACGGAACAACGCCGTCTCAAAAGCGAACAACGCCGGCTGCGTGAACTCCGTCCGCTCCAACACCGACGCGTCCTCGCCCCACACCACATCCCGCAGAGGCGTGGGCAGATGACCGTCCAGCTCCGCCACCACCGCGTCGAACGCCTCAGCAAACACCGGGAACGCAGCATGCAGCTCACGCCCCATCCCCACCCGCTGCGCACCCTGCCCCGTGAACAGGAAAGCCGACTTGCCCATACGCACAGCACCCACGGCAACACCGCCCGAGCCACCCGCAGCGAGCGTCCGCAGCCCCTCGACCAGCTGCTCCCGCGTCGCACCCACCACAGCGGCCCGATGCTCGAACCCCGCACGCGACGTCACCAACGAGAAGCCGACATCCACCGGACGTATCTCAGACCCGGTCACCCGCTCCAGCAGACGCGCGGCCTGATCACGCACCGCCTCCGGGCTCCGGCCCGACACCACCCACGGCACCACCGGACCCTCCACCGAACCATCCACCGGGCCGGCACCCTCAGCAGCGGCAGACTCCTCCACCACCTGCTCCAGCACCACGTGCGCGTTCGTCCCGCTGATCCCGAACGACGACACCGCGGCCCGCCGCGGACCCGCCGTCGCCGGCCACTCCCGCGCCTCCGTCAGCAACTCCACCGCACCCGCCGACCAGTCCACCTGATCCGACGGACGATCCACATGCAACGTCTTCGGCAACACACCGTGCCGCATCGCCTGGACCGCCTTGATCACCTGGCTCACGCCGGCGGCGGCCTGGGTGTGGCCCATGTTGGACTTGATGGAGCTCAGCCACAGCGGTCGACCTTCGGGCCGCTCCTGACCGTATGTCGCAAGCAGCGCCTGCGCCTCGATCGGATCGCCCAGCGTCGTTCCCGTGCCGTGTGCCTCCACCAGATCCACGTCGGCGCCGGTCAGACCCGCGTTGGCGAGGGCCTGCCGAATGACGCGGACCTGCGACGGGCCGTTCGGGGCCGAGAATCCGTTGCTCGCCCCGTCCTGGTTCAGCGCAGAACCCCGGACCATCGCGACCACCGGATGCCCCAGGCGCCGCGCATCGGAAAGGCGCTCCACCAGGAGCATCCCGGCGCCCTCACCCCACGCCGTCCCATCCGCTCCTGCCGCGAACGACTTCGCACGACCGTCCGCCGCCAACCCACGCTGCTCACTGAAGTGGACGAACATCTGGGGCGTGGTCATGACGGTGACGCCGCCGGCGAGTGCCAGGTCGCAGTCGCCGGACCGCAGGGACTGGATCGCCGAATGCAGGGCGACCAACGACGAGGAGCAGGCGGTGTCGACCGTCACGGCCGGGCCCTCCAGGCCCAGCGTGTAGGCGATCCGGCCGGAGACGAGGCTGCCGCCGGCACTGACGCCGGCGTAGTCGTGGTACATCAGGCCGGCAAAGACGCCGGTGCGCGATCCCTTGAGGGTGCCCGGATCGATTCCGGCCCGCTCGATGGCCTCCCACGACACCTCCAGCAGCAGCCGCTGCTGCGGATCCATCTCGTACGCCTCACGAGGGCTGATCCCGAAGAACCCAGGGTCGAACTCCCCTGCTTCGTAGAGGAATCCGCCGTCCTTGGTGTACGTCTTCCCGAGCTTCCCGGGCTCGGGATCGTAGAGCCGCCCGGTGTCCCAGCCACGGTTGTCGGGGAAGGCCGACACCACGTCGCGGCCCTGGGCTACGACATCCCACAGATCCTCGGGCGATTCCACACCGCCCGGATAGCGGCAGGCCATCGCGACGATCACGATCGGATCGTCGTCAAGGACCGTCCGGCGCGGGACCGCGGAGCCCGCCGGCTGCGCACCGCCGCTCCCGGTCAACTGGGTGTCGACGAAGGCCGCCACCGACCGTGCGCTGGGGTAGTCGAAGACCAAGGTCGCCGGCAGCCGCAGGCCCGTAGCAGTGTTGACGCGGTTGCGGAGCTCGATGGCGGTGAGCGAGTCGAAGCCCAGATCCTTGAAGGCGCGGTCCGCCTCGACGGCGTCGACTGCGGCATGCCCGAGTACGCCGGCCACTTGTTCCCGGACCACGTCCAGGAGCAACCGTGCGCGCTCGTCACGAGGCAGACCAGACAGTTGCCCAGCCAGGCCGGCCGGCAGACCCTGCCCACCGGCCGCACGCCGTACAGGAAGGCGCACCAGCCCGCGCAGCAGCGGGGGAAGCCCTTCTCCACGCCGCCGCAACACGGTCTGGTCCAGGGGCAACGGCACCACGAGCGGAACGTCCGCGGACAGACCGGCGTCGAAGAGTTCCAGCCCCTGCTCCACGCTGAGGGCGGGGAAGCCTTGGCGGGCCATGTGCTCAGCGGCCTCATCGGCCTGGTCGTTCATCCCCGTGTCGACGTTCCAGAGACCGAACGCCATGGACACCCCTGCCAGGCCCTGTGCTCGGCGAGTGCTCGCCAGGCCGTCCAGGAACGAGTTCGCCGCGGCGTAGTTCGCCTGCCCGGCGGCCAGCACGAGGCCGCCGGCCGAAGAGAACATCACGAACGCCGACAGGTCCATCCCCGCCGTCAGCTCATGCAAATGCCAGGCCGCATCCGCCTTCGGCGCGAACACCCCGTCCAAACGCTCCGGAGTCATCGCACCGATCACACCGTCATCCAGCACACCCGCAACATGCACCACACCCGACAGCGCAACACCATCCAGCACCCCGGCCAGCGCCCCACGATCAGCGACATCACACCCCGCCACCGACACCCGCGCACCCGCAGCCTCCAACTCCGCAACCAGATCCCCAGCCCCAGGAGCACCCAGCCCCCGACGACTCACCAGCAACAGATCCCGCACCCCATGCACCACCACCAGATGCCGGGCCACCAACGCACCCAAACCACCCGTACCACCCGTCACCACCACCGTGCCATCACCGAACGAACCACCACCCGACTCCAGAACGGCACCGGCAGCCGAACGCACCAGCCGCGGAACCCACAGCCGGCCCTCACGCACCGCCACCTCG
>NZ_JBIBEG010000026.1:0-6589 GCF_042902585.1 Streptomyces argenteolus | reverse complement strand
CCTCACCTCCTCCGCCACATGGTGCCTGCGGTGCGCAAGGTGGTGCGTTCGGGTGCTTCGGCGGGTGCGCTGAGGGCCCGGTTGTCCGGCCTCGGTACGGAGGAGCGGGAGCGGCTGCTCCTGGACGTGGTGCGCGAGCAGGTCGCGGGGGTGCTGGGGCATTCCACGACCCATGCCGTCGAAGCGGACCGTGCCTTCAAGGAACTCGGCTTCGACTCCCTGACTGCCGTCGAATTCCGTAACGGTCTCAACAGCGCCACCGGGCTGGACCTCCCTTCCACCCTGGTCTTCGACTACCCGACCGCCCGCGACGTGGCCGTACAGCTCCAGGCGGCGCTGACCCCGAGCGATGCCGACGGCTCCCGGCAGCTGATCGCCGAGGTCGAGCGCCTGGAGGCTGCTCTTGCCGCCGCCTCACTCGTGGACGGCGGGCGTGCTCAGATCACGGCACGCCTGGAAACCCTGCTGCGCCGCTGGAACGCGGCCCAGCCCGATGCGGCGGCGGCCGAGGACGAGCCGGATCTCAGCACCGCTTCGGACGACGAGCTGTTCGACCTGCTCGACAACGAGCTCGGTCATTCCTGAGAGCTCTTCTCAGTCCTCATATGAACTTCCTCCGAGATTGGGTATGACGACGATGGAGAACGACGCCAAGCTCCGGGAATACCTCCGGCGAGCCACCACCGACCTGCGCCAGGTCCGCCGCAAGCTGCGGGAGGCCGAGTCCAGGGAACACGAGCCGATCGCCATCGTCGCCATGAGCTGCCGCTTCCCCGGCGGCGCCGGTTCCCCCGAGGAACTGTGGGATCTGGTCGCGGCAGGCACGGACACCATCGCCGACTTCCCGGCCAACCGTGGCTGGAACGTCGACGACATCTACGACCCGGAGCCGGGAAAGCCGGGCAAGAGCTACGCGAAGACCGGTGGATTCCTTTACGACGCCGATGAGTTCGACCCCGAGCTGTTCAAGATCAGCCCGCGCGAGGCGGAGGACATGGATCCGCAGCAGCGGCTGCTGCTGGAGGCCTCCTGGGAAAGCCTCGAGCGTGCGGGGATCGACCCCTCTTCGCTGAAGGGAAGCAGGACCGGAGTATTCGCCGGGGTCGTCTATCACGACTACGCCAGCGTCACGACTGCCGGCAGCCTGGTGTCCGGCCGGGTCGCGTACACCCTCGGCCTGGAGGGGCCGGCCGTCTCGATCGACACGGCCTGTTCCTCCTCGCTGGTCGCGCTCCACCTCGCGATCCAGTCACTGCGCCGCGGCGAGTGCTCCCTCGCGCTCGCGGGAGGCGTCACGGTGATGTCCACCCCCGATGTGTTCGCCTACTTCAGCGAGCAGCGCGGGCTGTCGCCCGACGGGCGCTGCCGCGCCTTCGCCGCCGACGCGAACGGTACGGGCTGGGGTGAGGGCGTCGGAGTACTCCTGGTGGAGCGGCTGTCGGACGCCCGGCGCCACGGTCACCCGGTGCTCGCCGTGGTGCGCGGCTCGGCCGTCAACCAGGACGGCGCCAGCAACGGCATGACCGCGCCCAACGGTCCCGCCCAGCGACGCGTGATCCAGGACGCCCTGAACTCGGCAGGGCTCACTCCCTCCGACATCGACGCGGTCGAAGCGCACGGCACCGGTACGACGCTGGGTGACCCCATCGAGGCGCAGGCGCTGCTGGCCACCTACGGCAAGGACCGGGCGGAGGGTCGGCCGCTGTGGCTGGGCTCCATCAAGTCCAACATCGGTCACGCCCAGGCCGCCGCGGGTGTCGCCGGTCTGATCAAGATGGTCCAGGCGATGCAGCACGGGGTGCTTCCGAAGACGCTGCATGTGGCAGAGCCGTCGTCGCAGGTGGACTGGTCGGCGGGTGCGGTGGAGCTGCTGACGGAGGCGCGGGACTGGCCGGCGGCGGACGGCCCCCGGCGGGCCGCTGTGTCGTCGTTCGGGATCAGCGGGACGAACGCGCACGTGATCATCGAGCAGGCAACGGAGGAAGAGCCCGCCGAGAGCGAAGCTCCGGAGGAGAGTACGGCTCCGGCGCTGGAGATGCCGGTGCATGCCTGGGTGCTGTCGGCCGCGGGTGTGGACGCGTTGACGGCGCAGGCCGCGCGTCTGCTGGAGCGGGTTGCCGGGTCTGAGACTCGTCCGGTGGATGTCGGCTTCTCCCTCGCGACCTCGCGTGCGCTGCTGGACCAGCGTGCCGTGGTCGTCGGGCGGGATCGCGATGAGCTGCTGGCCGCGTTGGCTGCGCTGGCCGAGGGCCGTGAAGGCCCCGGTGTGGTGCGGGGGACCTCACGCTCTGCCGGGGCTCTGGCCTTCCTTTTCACGGGGCAGGGCGCGCAGCGGGTGGGGATGGGGCGTGAGCTGTACGGTGCGTTCCCGGTGTTTGCTGAGGCGTTCGATGCGGTGGTGGCTGAGCTGGACGGTCAGCTGTCCGCGCCGTTGCGTGGGGTGGTGTGGGGCGAGGACGCGTCGGTGTTGGAGCGGACGGAGTTCACGCAGCCGGCGTTGTTCGCGTTCGAGACGGCGTTGTTCCGTCTGGTGGAGTCGTGGGGTGTGCGCCCGGACTTCGTTGCGGGGCATTCGGTGGGTGAGCTGACGGCCGCACACGTCTCGGGTGTGCTGTCGCTGGCGGACGCGGCGCGGCTGGTGGCGGCCAGGGCGCGGCTGATGCAGGCGCTGCCGGAGGGCGGCGCGATGGTCGCTATCCGTGCCTCGGAGGACGAGGTCCTTCCGTATCTGACGTCGGGTGCGGTGAGTGTTGCGGCGGTGAACGGTCCGGAGGCGGTGGTGATCTCCGGCGCGGAGCATGATGTGCTGGAGGTTGCGGCTCGTTTTGAGGCGGAGGGGCGTAAGACGAGTCGTCTGCGGGTCTCGCACGCGTTCCATTCGCCGCTGATGGAGCCGATGCTCGCCGAGTTCCGTACCGTCGCCGAGAGTGTCACCTTCGGCGAAGCCGGTATCCCGGTGGTCTCGAACGTCACCGGTCAGCTGGCCGTCTCTGATGATCTGCGGTCGCCCGAGTACTGGGTGCGACATGTCCGTGAGGCGGTGCGTTTCGGCGACGGTGTGAGTGCGCTGTCGGCCGCCGGTGCTTCGGTGTTCCTGGAGGTGGGCCCTGACGCGGTCCTCACCGCGATGGCGCAGAACAGTGCGGCCGATGCGGTGTTCGTGCCCGGTCTGCGGCGCAACCAGAGCGAGCCCGAGGCCCTGGTCACCGCGCTCGCTCGTCTCCACACGGTGGGGCACGTTCCGGACTGGGCGGCGTACTACGCGCCGACCGGAGCCCGCCGCGTCGACCTGCCCACCTACGCCTTCCAGCGTCAGCACTTCTGGCTCCCGGATCGTGCCGTCGCGGGAGCCGCCGCTGCCGGTCTGCATGCGGCCGAGCACCCCCTCCTCAGCGCGATGGTGATGCTTGCCGACGCCGACGGGGCGGTGTTCACGGGGCGGCTCTCCGTCGGTTCGCACCCCTGGCTCGCTGATCACGTGATCGGGGAGTCGGTTCTCTTCCCTGGTACGGGGTTCGTCGAGCTCGCCATCCGAGCGGGGGACCAGGTCGGTTCGCCGGTGCTCGACGAGTTGGTCATCGAGGCACCGCTGGTCCTGCCTGCCCATGGATCCGCGCAGGTCCAGGTGATCGTCCGGGCTCCCGACGCCGTCCACGGCAGCCGCTCGGTGGGTGTGTACTCGCGTGCCGGCGACGCGGACGCCGATGCGCCGTGGCTGCGCCATGCCAGTGGGGTGCTCGCCGTCGCCGGCTCAGCCCCCGCTCCGAGCGGCGCTGCCGCTCTGCGTGAGTGGCCTCCGGCAGGCGCCGAGCCAGTGGATCTGGAGGGACTGTACGAAGGCCTTGCCGAATCCGGCATGGTGTACGGGCCGGTCTTCCAGGGGCTCACCGCTGCCTGGCGGCACGGCAACGAGATCTATGCCGAGGCCACGCTTCCCGAGCACGCCCGCAGTGAGGCGGAGCGCTTCGGCCTTCACCCCGCTCTGCTCGATGCGGCGCTCCACGCGGTCGCCCTGACCGATGCGGTGGGCCAGGGGCCCACCTTGCCGTTCACCTGGTCGAAGGTGGCTCTGCACGCTTCCGGTGCCGCGTCGCTGCGCGTGCAGCTCGTCCCGGGCGAGTCCGCGGGCGGAAGCGTCGCGGTGAGCCTTGAGACCACCGATGTCGAGGGTCGTCCGGTTGCCACGGTCGGCTCCCTGGCCCTGCGGCGCATTTCCGACGAACAACTGGCAGCGGCAGCAGCCACGTCCCACGACTCGCTGTATCAACTGGACTGGGTCAGCCTGCCGTCGGCCACCGAGGAGCGGGCCCACACCGTCGGGACCTGGGAAGAGCTGGACCACGGTGCTCCCGTCCCGGATGTCGTGATTCTCGAGGCGGCCGGCCCGGACGTCGCCGCCCCCGGGGCCGTCGAGGAGTCCTCGGCCTCCTCCTCCCGGCACGCCGATGCCGTCCACACGGCAACGCACCGTGTGCTGGCGGCCGTTCAGGAGTGGCTGGCCGACACCGACGGGCGCTTCGACGCGTCGCGTCTGCTGGTCGTCACCCGCGGTGCCAGTGCTGTCGTCGGCCCGCGGAGTGTGCCGGGCGACGACGTCGCCTCGGACGGCATCATCGGCACAGGACGGGACCTGGGTGGCCTCATCGGCGCCGCGGTCGCAGGGCTGGTCCGTTCCGCGCAGATGGAGAACCCGGGCCGCATCCTGCTCGCCGACCTGGATGCCACGGTGGACCTCCGGTCGATCAGCGCCGCCGTCGTCGCCGCAGGGGAGGACAACGTCGCGGTTCGAGGCGGCGTGCTGCACGCCCCACGCCTGACCCGCGCCACGGCCCGTGCGGCAGGTACCGGATCGGCCCCTGGTACGAGTCCGGCGCCGGCCGGTATCCCGGCTGAGGCCGACGCACCACCCGTCTCCGGCGGTGGTGCCTTCGGGAACGGCACGGTCCTCGTGACCGGTGGCACCGGCGGCATCGGTGCACGTGTCGCCCGCCGTCTGGTGGTGGACCACGGTGTGCGCAGCCTGCTGCTCACCAGCCGTCGGGGTCCCGATGCGCCGGGCGCCGCAGGCCTCCGGGACGAACTGACCGCGCTCGGCGCGGAGGTGACCGTCGCGGCCTGTGACGTGTCGGACCGCGCGTCCGTCGCCACGCTTCTGAAGCAGGTCACACTGACGGGCGTGGTGCACGCTGCGGGGGTGCTCGACGACGGTGTCGTCGCCTCCCTGAATCCGGAGCGCATCAGTACGGTCCTCCGTCCCAAGGTGGACGCGGCGTTGCACCTCCACGATTGCACCGCTGGGCAGCCGCTCGCGGCGTTCGTCCTGTTCTCCTCCTTCGCCGGACTGCTCGGCGCGCCCGGGCAGGGCAGCTATGCGGCGGCCAACGCCTTCCTGGACGCCCTGGCCGTCCACCGTCGAGCCCAGGGCCTGCCCGCGCAGTCGCTGGCCTGGGGGCTGTGGGAACTGTCCGGAGGCATGGCCGGTGAGCTGGACACCGCTGACCGCGTCAAGATCTCCAGGGGTGGTATCTCCCCTCTCACCACAGACGAAGGCCTGGCGCTCTTCGACGCGGCCCCCTCGGTGGACCGTGCCCTCGTCGTACCGACCGCACTCGACCTCGCCGGGCTCCGGGCCCAGGGCGATGCGCTCCCCGGTCTGTTCCGCGCCCTGGTGCCGACGGCGCGGCGCAGTGCGGCGGCTGCCGGCGCGGGCTCTGACTCGCTGCGGCGCCGTCTGGCCGGCCTGTCGGCGGAGGAGCGGAAGGACCTTCTGCTCGGCCTGGTCCAGGAACGTGCGGCGGTGGCCCTCGGCTACTCCGGCACCCAGGCGGTCGAGGCCGATCGGGCCTTCCGCGATCTGGGAATCGACTCCCTGGGAGCCCTCGAACTCCGTAACAGCCTCGGCGAGGAGACCGGTCTCCGGCTCCCGGCAACCGTGATCTTCGACTATCCGAACCCCCTCTCGCTCGCCCGCTATCTGCTGGGCGAACTCTCCGGGGTCACGGAGGACGTGCGGGCCGTCCGTGTGAGCACGGTCACGGACGACGATCCGATCGTGATCGTCGGCATGGCCTGCCGCTATCCGGGCGGTGTCGAGTCCCCCGAAGACCTGTGGAACCTCGTCGTCGAGGGCCGGGACGGGATCACCCCCTTCCCGACCGACCGGGGCTGGCGGGTCGACGAGCTCCTGGACCCGACCGGAACGCGCCCGAACACGAGCTACGTGGGTGAGGGCGGGTTCCTGCACAGGGTGGCCGACTTCGACCCGGACTTCTTCGGGATCAGTCCGAACGAAGCGCTGATCATGGACCCGCAGCAGCGGTTGCTGCTGGAGGTGTCGTGGGAGGCGTTCGAGAGCGCGGGCATCGTTCCGTCGACCCTGGCAGGCTCGCGGACGGGTGTGTTCGCGGGGGTGATGTACCACGACTACGCGGCCAACAGCGGGACAGGAGCGATCGCTTCGGGCCGCATCTCCTACGTCTTCGGTCTCGAGGGGCCGGCGGTGACGGTGGATACGGCGTGTTCGTCGTCGTTGGTGGCGTTGCATTCGGCGGTGCAGTCGTTGCGGTCGGGTGATTGTGATTTGGCGTTG
>NZ_JBIBEG010000025.1:0-7736 GCF_042902585.1 Streptomyces argenteolus | reverse complement strand
CTGGTGGTCGGGCACGGTGTGCGGGATCTGGTGCTGACCGGCCGGCGGGGTGGGGATGCTGCGGGTGCTGAGGAGCTGGTTGCCGAGCTGACCGCGTTGGGTGCGTCGGTGCGGGTCGAGGCGTGTGATGTCGCGGACCGTGCGGGTCTTGGTGCGCTTTTGGACGGCATCGGGGAGCTGTGTGGTGTGGTGCACGCGGCTGGGGCGTTGGATGACGGTGTGGTGTCCGCGTTGACGCCGGAGCGTCTGGATACTGTGCTTCGTCCGAAGGTGGACGGGGCGTGGAATCTGCACGAGTTGACCCGTGAGCGTGATCTCGCGCTGTTCGTGTTGTTCTCGTCTGCCGCGGGGGTGTTCGGTTCTCCGGGGCAGGGCGGTTACGCGGCGGCGAATTCGTTCCTGGATGCTCTGGTGCGGGAGCGCCGGGTCCAGGGGTTGCCGGGGCACTCGTTGGCGTGGGGTCTGTGGGCCGACCGCAGTGCGATGACGGGTGCGCTGGGGACTGCGGATCTGGATCGTATGCGGCGGGTGGGTATCCGGCCGCTGGGCACGGATGAGGGCCTTGCCCTCTTTGATGCCGCGGCGGGTCTTCCCGGTCCGCACACCGTCCCGGTCCGCCTCGACACGGCCACGTTGCGTGAGCAGCGGCCTCTGGCACCGCTGTTCCGTGCGCTGGTGCGCACCACGGCCAAGCGGGCCGCCGCCAACGCCAGCGCGGATGGTGGTGGGGGGCTGCGTGAGCGGCTCGCCGCGCTGGACCCGGCGGAGCGCGACCGTGAGCTGACGGAGCTGGTGCGCGCCCAGGCCGGCCTCGTGCTGGGGCATGGCACGGCCGGCGCCGTGGAGGCCGACCGGGCTTTCCGGGATATGGGCTTCGACTCGCTGACCGCGGTGGAGCTGCGTAACCGGATCGGTTCCCTGACCGGGCTGCGTCTGCCGGTGACCGTCGTCTTCGATCATCCCTCTCCCGTCGCTCTCGCGGCCGAGATCGCCGTCCGTCTGGGTATGGAGGGTGACAGCGGTCAGGACCGTGCGGCACCTGTCGCCGCTCCGGTCGTTGCCGATGATGACGACCCGATCGTCATCATCGGTATGAGCTGCCGCTTCCCTGGCGGAGTGACCTCTCCCGAGGAACTGTGGCAGTTGCTCACCGACGAACGCGACGCCATGGGCGACTACCCCACCGACCGCGGCTGGGACTCCGTCGATCTGCACAACGCCGAGTCCCCCGATCTGCACTTCGCCAAGGTCGGCGGGTTCTTGTACGACATGGCGGACTTCGACCCCGGCTTCTTCGGAATGTCGCCCCGCGAGGCCCTGGCCACCGACCCGCAGCAGCGGCTGCTCCTGGAGACCACCTGGGAGGCTCTGGAGCGGGCCGGCATCGACCCCGGCACCCTGCGCGCCACCCCGACCGGCATCTTCACCGGGCTGATCTACAACGATTACGCCGCGCGCTTCCCTCACCTGCTCAGCGGCTACGAGGGCTACCTGGGCAACGGCAGCGCCAACAGCGTCGCCTCCGGCCGCATCGCTTACACCCTCGGGCTGGAAGGCCCCGCGATCACCGTCGACACGGCATGCTCGTCGTCGCTGGTTGCCCTGCACCAGGCTGCACACGCCCTGCGCAGCGGCGATTGCACGCTGGCGGTCGCCGGTGGGGTCACCGTCATGTCGACGCCGCGTCCGATGGTGGAGTTCAGCCGTATCAGCGGCCTCTCGCCCGACGGCCGCTCCAAGGCGTTCGCCGCCGATGCCGACGGCATGGGATTCGCCGAGGGTGTCGGCATGCTCGTCGTCGAGCGGTTGTCGGACGCGCGCCGCAACGGGCACCCCGTCCTTGCGGTGATCCGTGGCTCCGCCCTCAACCAGGACGGCGCCTCCAACGGCCTGACCGCGCCCAGCGGCCCCGCGCAGCAGCGCGTCATCCGCCAGGCGCTCGCGAACGCCGGGCTCACCACCTCGGACATCGACGCCGTCGAGGCGCACGGCACCGGAACGTCGCTCGGCGACCCGATCGAGGCCCAGGCGCTGCTCGCCACGTACGGTCAGGACCGCCCCGAGGACAAGCCGCTGCTGCTCGGCTCGGTGAAGTCCAACATCGGCCACACCCAGGCCGCGGCCGGTGTCGCGGGCGTCATCAAGATGGTGCTCGCCCTGCGCCACGGTGTGGTGCCGAAGACACTGCACGCGGACGAGCCCACCTCGCACATCGAGTGGGACTCCGCCGGTGTGCGGCTTGCCGACGCGAGCGTGCCGTGGCCCGAGACAGGCAGACCGCGACGCGGCGCCGTCTCCTCGTTCGGTATCAGCGGCACCAACGCCCACGTCATCCTCGAGCATGCCTCGGAGCCCGAGGCCGAGGCCGCCGAGGACACCGGCGACCACCTGCCGTGGTTGATCTCCGCCAAGAGCCCGGGAAGCCTGCGCGAACAGGCACTGCGCCTGCACGCGCACGTCAGTGCCGCTCCCGAGGCCGCCCTCGCCGATATTGCACGCTCGCTCCTGACCACCCGGGCGGAATTCGAGCACCGCGCCGTCGTCATAGGCCGCGACCGCGAGGAACTGCTGGGGCGCCTGGCCGCATTCGGTCACGGCGACGAGACCCCCGGTGTGGTCCAGGGCACCGCCGCACGCGACAAGAGGGCCGTCTTCGTCTTCCCCGGCCAGGGCTCGCAGTGGGCAGGAATGGCAACCGAACTTCTCGACTCGTCAACGGCGTTCGCGGATCGGTTCGGCGAGTGCGCGGCGGCCCTCGCGCCGCACATCGACTGGGCGCCCGCGGACGTGCTGCGGGAGCGCCAGGACGCTCCGTCGCTGGATCGCGTGGACGTGATCCAGCCGATGCTGTGGGCCGTCATGGTGTCGCTCGCCGCAGTGTGGCGGGCGCACGGCGTCAAGCCTGTTGCGGTGGTGGGCCACTCGCAGGGCGAGTTGGCGGCTGCTGTGGTGGCGGGTGTGTTGTCGCTGGAGGATGCGGCGCGGATAGTCGCGCTGCGCAGCCGGTTGATCGGGCGTGAACTGGCGGGCCAGGGCGGCATGGTGTCCGTGCCGGTCGGTGAGGACGCGGCGGAGGAGCTGATCGGGCCCTGGGCGGGCCGGATCAGCGTCGCCACGATCAACGGCCCGCAGTCCACCGTCGTCGCCGGTGAGGCCGCGGCGCTGGACGAGCTGATGGCCGCGTGCGAGCGCGGCGGCGTACGGGCCCGACGCATTCCGGTGGACTACGGCTCCCATACCCCGCAGGTCGAGCAGGTTCGCGAGGCCCTCCTGGAGCTCGCCGCTCCCGTGACCCCGCGCCCGGCCCAGGTGCCGATGTACTCCACCGTCACCGCCGAGCTCCTCGAGGACGGTGTGGCCGACGCCGAGTACTGGTACAGCAACCTCCGAGACCCCGTCCGCTTCCAGCAGACCGTGCGGGCCATTGCCGACGCGGGCCACGACGTCTTCGTCGAGGTCAGCCCGCATCCGGTCCTGACCACCGGCATCGAGGACAGCCTCGCGGACCTCGCGACCACCCCCCTGGTCGCCGGCACCCTGCGGCGCGGGGACGGCGGCCGAAGCAGACTGCTGACCGCCCTCGCCGAACTGTTCGTCGCGGGCGCGCCCGTGGACTGGGCGGGCACCTTCGACGGTGGCAGGGCCGTGGACCTGCCCACCTACGCATTCCACCGGCAGCGCTACTGGCTGGACGCCCCCGCGCCCGCGCAGGGCAGCGAGGCCTCCGGCGTCGACAGCGCCTTCTGGACGGCGGTCGACGGCGGCGACACCGAATCGCTCGCCGTCGCGCTCGGCGTGGCGGACGACTCCGTGCGCTCCTCACTCGCCACCGTCCTGCCCGCGCTCTCCGCCTGGCACGGCCAGCAGCGTGAGGAGGCCACCGTGGACGCGTGGCGGTACGGGATCGAATGGGCGCCGGTCCAGGACACGAAGGCCCGGCTCGCGGGCACCTGGCTGGTCGTCGTTCCCCAGGAACACGCCGAAGACCCGACGGTGTGCGCCATAGGCGCGGGCATCGAGCGCCGCGGCGGTACCGTCCGCCAGGTCCTGCTCCCCGCGGAGCACGCCACTGACACCGGCATCACGGGCGAACTCCCGTACGTGGATGAGATATCCGTACGACTGCGCGCCGTCGCAGGAGACGAGCCGGCGGCCGGAGTCCTCGCGTTGACCGGACGCGACGAGGACTCACACCCGTCGCACCCCGGCGTACCTCTCGGCTTCTCCCGCACCCTCGGGCTGATCCAGGCACTGGCCGCCACCGAAGTCACCGCCCCCGTGTGGTGCGTCACCAGCGGCGCGGTCACCACCGGCAGCGGCGCCGAACTCACACGACCTCAGCAGGCGATGGTGTGGGGACTCGGCCGGGTCGCGGCCCAGGAGTACCCGGACCGCTGGGGCGGCCTGATCGACCTGCCCGCCGAGCCGGGGGAGCGGGACATCGACCGGCTCTGCGCCCTGCTGACCGGCGAGACCGGTGAGGACCAGCTCGCGGTGCGTCCCGCCGGCGTACGCGCGAGGAGGCTGGTGCGTGCCGCCGCGTCCGGGGGGCAGAACGGCGCCTGGCAGCCCCCCAGGGGCACCGTCCTCATCACGGGCGGTACCGGCGCGCTCGGCAGCCACCTCGCGCGCCGGTTCGCTGAGCAGGGTGCAGAGCACCTGATGCTCTTGAGCAGGAGCGGGCCCGATGCCGAGGGCGCCGACGCACTGCGGGCCGAGCTGACCGCTCTGGGCGCACAGGTGACCGTCCTGTCCTGTGACGCGGGCGACCGCGACGCATTGGCGGCCGCCCTGGCAGACATCCCGGAGAAGCTGCCCCTGACCGCGGTCTTCCACACCGCCGCCGCTCTGGACGACGGCCCACTGGAGACCCTGACCCTCCCCCGCGTAGCCGCCGCGCTCCGCTCGAAGGCGGGTGCTGCGTGGAACCTCCACGAGCTGACCGCGGACGCGGACCTGTCGGCGTTCGTGCTCTTCTCCTCCACGGCGGGCACGTTCGGCGCCGCGGGCCAGGGCAACTACGCGCCCGGCAACGCCTACCTGGACGCACTGGCCTGGTACCGCAGGGCCCACGGCCAGGTGGCGACCTCCATCGGCTGGGGCGCCTGGGCCCAGGGCGGCATGGCGGAGAAAGACGTCGTCGCCGACCTGCGCCGCAGGCACGGGGTGCCGCTCATGTCCCCGCAGCGCGCCACCCTCGCCATGGAGCGAGCCCTTACGGGCGACGACACCTTCGTGGTCCTCGCCGATATCGAGTGGGACAAGTTCCAGCTGGCCTACACCGCCGCGCGGCCCAGTCCTCTGCTGTACGGCCTCGCGGAGGTCCAGCGCCCCCAGGAGACGGGTGTGGACGCGGTGGGTACCGGCGGCACGGAGGGCCCCCATCTTGCCGAGCGGCTGTTCGGCCTGGCCCGTAAGGAGCAGGACCGGGTGCTGCGGGAGACGGTCCGTACCCACGCCGCGGCCGTCCTCGGCCACGACGGAGCCGAATCGGTGCCGCTCACCCGTCCCTTCGCGGAGCTCGGCCTGGACTCGGTCACCGCGGTGGAGCTGCGCAACCGCCTCGGTGGCGTGGTCGGCCACAAGCTGCCGGCCGGGCTCATCTTCGACTATCCGACGGTCTCCGACCTCGTTGCCTATCTGCGCGACCTGTTGTTCGACGACGAGGCGTACACCAGCCCGATGCTGGCCGAACTGGACCGCCTGGATGTCGAACTGGCCACCCTGCGTGACGATGACCCGGTCAGGGGCCAGGTGGCGGAGCGGCTGGAGAAACTGCTGCGCCGTGTCAGCTCGGACTCGGTGGCCGCGTCGGGCGGCAGGGCCGTGCCGAGCTGGGACCTCCAGGCGGCCTCCCAGGACGAAGTGTTCGCCATGATCGACGAGGAGCTGGGAGAGCCGTGATCCGGGCCGGCCGGACGCTCTGCGCGCCGCCCTTGTGACTCCCCCCGGAACGCGATTGCCGACCCTTTCAGTGCCGCTAAGGAATGGACCTGCCGCCCATGCCGAATGAAGACAAGCTCTTCGACTACCTCAAGCGCGTGACCGCCGAGCTGAAGGAGACCAAGTCACGGCTGAAGGCCATGGAGTCAGCCGGCGGTGAGCCGGTGGCGATCGTCGGGATGAGCTGCCGGTACCCCGGCGGTGTCGCCTCTCCCGAGGACCTGTGGCGGCTGCTTTCCGAGGGCGGCGACGCCATCACGGGCCTGCCCACCGACCGCGGCTGGGATCCTGCCTCGCTGATCGACGTGACCGGCGAGCGCCCCGGCAGCTCGTACGTGGCCGAGGGCGGCTTCCTGCACGACGCGGGGGAGTTCGACGCGGGCTTCTTCGGGATCTCGCCGCGCGAGGCCCTGGCCATGGACCCGCAGCAGCGGCTGCTCCTGGAGACCTCCTGGGAGCTGTTCGAGCGCTCCGGCATGGACCCCACCGCGCTGCGTGGCAGCGACACCGGTGTCTTCGTGGGCTCCAGCTTCCACGGGTACGGCGACCCGGCCACCGCCCCCGAGGAAGCGCAGGGCTATCTGCTCACCGGCCGCGCCGACAGCGTCATCTCCGGCCGGATCTCCTACACCCTGGGCCTCGAAGGACCCGCACTCACTGTCGACACGGCGTGCTCGTCGTCGCTCGTGGCGCTGCACCTGGCGATCAACGCGCTGCAGCTCGGCGAGTGTTCACTGGCACTCACGGGCGGCGTGATGGTCATGTCGACGCCGGAGGTCTTCGTAGGGCTCAGCCGGCAGCAGGGTCTGGCGCGGGACGGGCGTTGCAAGGCGTTCGCCGCGTCCGCCGACGGTATGAGTGCGTCGGAGGGTGTGGGCCTGCTGTTGGTCGAGCGGCTCTCGGACGCACGGCGCAACGGTCATCAGGTGCTGGCGGTGGTCCGTGGTTCGGCGGTCAATCAGGACGGCGCGTCCAACGGTCTGACCGCGCCCAACGGCCCCGCGCAGCAGCGGGTGATCCGGCAGGCTCTGGAGAACGCCGGGCTTGTCTCCGCGCAGGTGGACGTGGTCGAGGCGCACGGCACGGGCACGGCGCTGGGTGACCCGATCGAGGCGCAGGCGTTGTTGGCGACGTACGGCCAGGATCGTGATGGGGAGCGGCCTTTGTTGCTGGGGTCGTTGAAGTCCAACATCGGTCATACGCAGGCTGCCGCGGGTGTGGCGAGTGTGATCAAGATGGTTGAGGCGATGCGGCACGGTGTGGTGCCCAGGACGCTGCATGTCGATGAGCCGACGCCGCAGGTGGACTGGACGGCGGGTGCGGTGGAGCTGGTGACCGAGGACCGTGCGTGGCCGGAGACGGGCCGCGCACGCCGTGCGGGTGTGTCCTCGTTCGGTGTGAGCGGGACGAACGCGCACGTCATTGTGGAGCAGGCTCCGGCCGTGGAAGCTCCTCTGGACGAGGTCGAGTCCGGCCCGGCCGGCCCCGTCTCCGGTGATGGTGTGGTGCCGTGGGTGCTCTCTGGCCGGTCTGCGGACGGGTTGCGTGGGCAGGCTGAGCGGTTGCGGGAGTTCGTGGCTTCTTCGGAGGCTTCGGTTGCCGATCTTGGGTGGTCGCTGGCGTCTTCGCGTGCGGGGCTCGGGCATCGGGCTGTGCTGCTCGGCGCTGACAGGGAGGAGCTGCTGACTGCTCTGCGGGCCTTGGAGGACGGTGAGCCGGCGGCTGGTGTGGTCACGGGTGTGGCGTCGGACGGCGCTTCGGACGTGGTGTTCGTGTTCCCGGGTCAGGGTTCG
>NZ_JBIBEG010000024.1:0-8211 GCF_042902585.1 Streptomyces argenteolus | reverse complement strand
TCGGCGGGTGCGGTGGAGTTGTTGACGGAGGCGCGGGAGTGGCCGGCGACGGTGGGTCCGCGGCGGGCCGCGGTGTCGTCGTTCGGGATCAGCGGCACGAACGCGCATGTGATCATCGAGCAGGCGCCGGACGAGGAGCCTGCGCAGGGCGAACGATCCGAAGAGTTCCCGCTGCATGCGTGGGTGCTCTCGGCCGCCGGTGAGGATGCGTTGAAGGCGCAGGCCGCGCGTCTGCTGGAGCGGGTGGCCGGGTCTGAGATACGTCCGGTGGATGTCGGCTTCTCGCTGGCGACCTCGCGTGCGGTGCTGGATCAGCGTGCTGTGGTGGTCGGTCGTGACCGGGATGAACTGCTGTCCGCGTTGGCTGTGTTGGCGGAGGGCCGTGAAGGTCCCGGTGTGGTGCGGGGGACTTCGCGTTCTGCTGGTCCTCTGGCCGTCCTCTTCACGGGGCAAGGTGCGCAGCGGGTCGGGATGGGCCGTGAACTCCACGCTTCCTCCTCGGTGTTCGCCGAGACGTTCGACGCGGTGGTGGCGGAGCTGGACGGCCATCTGCCCACGTCTCTGCGGGATGTGGTGTGGGGCGAGGACGCGTCGGTTTTGGAGCGGACGGAGTTCACGCAGCCGGCGTTGTTCGCTTTCGAGACGGCGTTGTTCCGTCTGGTGGAGTCGTGGGGTGTGCGCCCGGACTTCGTTGCGGGGCATTCGGTGGGTGAGCTGACGGCCGCACACGTCTCGGGTGTGCTGTCGCTGGCTGATGCCTCGAGGCTGGTAGCTGCGCGTGCGCGGTTGATGCAGGCGCTCCCGGAGGGTGGCGCGATGGTTGCCATCCGGGCGTCGGAGGACGAGGTTCTTCCGTATCTGACGTCGGGTGCGGTGAGTGTCGCGGCGGTGAACGGTCCAGAGGCGGTGGTGATCTCCGGTGCGGAGCACGATGTGCTGGAGGTTGCGGCCCGGTTCGAGGCGGAGGGGCGTAAGACGACTCGTCTGCGGGTCTCGCACGCGTTCCATTCGCCGCTGATGGAGCCGATGCTGGCCGAGTTCCGCACGGTCGCGGAAAGCATGGAGTTCGGCGAGGCCCGTATCCCAGTCGTCTCCAACGTCACCGGCCGGCTCGCGACATCGGACGATCTGCGCACGCCCGAGTACTGGGTACGCCATGTCCGCGAGGCCGTCCGCTTCGGCGACGGCGTCCGCGCGCTGTCCGATGCCGGGGCCTCGGTGTTCCTGGAGGTCGGCCCCGACGCGGTCCTTACCGCCATGGCACAGAATTCCGTAGACGACGCGGTGTTCGTACCCGGTCTGCGTCGCCACCAGAGCGAGCCCGAAGCCCTGGTCACCGCGCTCGCGCGGCTGCACACCGTCGGCCACTCACCCGACTGGGCGGCGTTCTACGCGCCCACCGACGCCCGCCGCGTCGACCTGCCCACCTACGCCTTCCAGCGTCAGCACTACTGGTCGCTCCCCGCAGTCGCCGACAGTGATCCGGAATCGCTGGGGCTGGTGCCGGCCGACCATCCTGTCCTGGGTGCGGCTGTCGGCCTGCCCGACGGGGGAGTGGTCTTCACCGGCCGCCTTTCCGTCACCACCCAGCCCTGGATTGCCGACCACAACATCCTGGGCAGCGTGCTGGTGCCTGGGACGGGCCTGGTGGAGCTGGCGCTGCGTGCGGGCGACGAGGTCGGGTGCGGCCTGCTGGAGGAACTGACGCTTCAGTCACCGCTGGTGCTGCCGAAGTCCGACGGACTGCAGGTCCAGGTCGCGGTGGGTGCTGCCGCGGACGACGGCGCGCGAGTGGTGCGTGTGCACTCCCGCGCGGAGGACGACCGGGACGCTCCGTGGACGCAGCACGCGGAAGGGATCCTGTTGCCGCAGGCTCCCCCACCCGATTTCGACCTCACCGTGTGGCCGCCGCAGGACGCCGAGCCCGTGTCCGTCGACGGCGCGTACGAGCGGCTGGCGGATCAGGGGTACGGGTACGGCCCGGTGTTCCAGGGGCTGAAGACGGTGTGGCAGCGGGGCGAGGAGATCTTCGCCGAGGTGACGCTTCCCGAGGAGGCCCGCGCGGACGCCGGTCGATTCGGGTTCCACCCCGCCCTTCTCGACGCATCCCTCCACGCCGTGCTGCTGACCGGTTCGAGCGGGAGCAACGGTGAGGAAGGCGCCGAGGACAACGGCCGGACGATGCTTCCCTTCTCCTGGAGCGGTGTCGCCCTGCACGCTGTGGGAGCCGCCGACCTGCGGGTGCGGCTGGTGCAGCAGGGCAGCGTGTCCCTCATCGAAGTGGCGGACGGCGAAGGCGGCCCTGTGCTGTCGGTCCAGGCCCTGACGGCCAGGGCTGTCGACCCGGACCAGCTGCGTGGGACGGACGCGGGCGGAGTCGATCCGTTGCACCACCTGAACTGGACGGCGGAATTCGCGGTGCCGGCGGCTGCCCCGTCCCTGACGTCCTGGGCCGACGTGGTCGACCAGGCCGTCCCCACGGATGCGGACGTCCCTGAGATCCTGGTGTTCACCTGCCCGGCGACCCCTGCGGGTGAGGGACCGGGGGACCACACGCGAGCTCTTCCGGCTGCGGCGCACGAGGTCACGGCCACCGTGCTGGAGGTGCTGCAGCAGTGGCTGACCGATGAGCGGCTCGCCGACGCGCGGCTGGTGATCGCCACGCGAGGCGCGCTCTCCGTGGAGGGCGAGCAGGTGACGGACGTGGCCGCCTCCGCGGTCTGGGGGCTGGTCCGCGCTGCCCAGGCGGAGAACCCCGGCCGGATCGTCCTGGCCGATCTGGAGGGGCCGGCGGACGGCTCCGGTGACTCCGCAACGGCCGACGAGCTGCCGGGTGCGGTGCAGTTCGCCATCGCTTCGGGAGAGTCCGAAGTCGCTCTGCGGGGCGGCCGGATCCGTGTGCCCCGACTGGTCCGTACGGTCTCCGAGGCTGTGAGCTCCGGTGACGCCGAGGATGCCGCCGACGGCACGGCCCCGTTCGGGGACGGCACGGTGCTCGTCACCGGCGGTACCGGTGGCCTCGGAGCGGTGGTGGCACGCCACCTCGTGGCCGTACATCAGGTGCGGCACCTGGCGCTCGTGAGCCGCCGGGGCGCTGACGCCCCAGGTGCGACGGAAGTGGCCGCGGAGCTCGAAGCCGCAGGTGCCCGGGTGACCGTCGCGGCCTGCGATGTCTCCGACAGGGAGGCTCTGGCCGCCCTGCTCAAGGAGTTCGACGCCGAGCAGCCGCTGACCGGAGTGGTGCACGCGGCCGGTGTCCTGGACGACGGCGTCCTCACCGGCCTCACACCGGAACGCCTCTCCAGGGTGTTCGCGCCCAAGGTCGACGCGGCCTGGCACCTGCACGAGCTGACCGCGGGCCTGGACCTGTCGGCGTTCGTCATGTTCTCGTCCGTGGCCGGCGCTCTCGGCAATGCCGGGCAGGCCAACTACGCGGCGGCCAACGCCTTCCTGGACGGACTGGCCGCCCATCGACGGGCCCAGGGCATGCCCGCACAGTCCCTCGCCTGGGGGCTGTGGGAACAGGACAGCGGGATGACCGGACATCTTGCCGCAGAGGACACGTCGCGCCTGGGGGTCGCCGCGCTTCCTGTCGAGGCCGGGCTCGCCCTGCTCGACGCGGCGGTGGCCTCAGGTACTCCGCAGTTGGTGGCGGCCCGCCTCGACCTGCCGGCGCTACGGCGCCGACGGGACACGCTGTCCCCCGTGTTCCACGGCCTGGTGGGCACCCCGCCCCGGCGTGCCGAGGCCGCATCGGGGGTGCGGCAGGAGGGTTCCGGCGACGAACTGCGCCGTCGGCTCGCCGGGGCGGACGCCGACGAACGGCGTCAGGAACTGCTCGCTCTCGTGCGGTCGCAGGTGGCGAAGGTCCTGGGCCACGAACGGCCCGAAGCCGTCGACGTCAACCGGGGGTTCATGGACGCCGGAATCGACTCCCTGATGGCACTGGAACTTCGCAACGGAATCGGAGCGCTGCTCGGTCGCCGTCTTCCGGCAACCTTCGTCTTCGACTATCCGTCGGTCTCCGCCGTGGTCGGCTACATGCTCGACGAACTCTTCCGAGGAGAAGCGGAGAACGGTACCGATCTGCTGGAGGCCGAAATCCGTAAACTGGAATCGATGATGGCCGGGGTCACCGCCGACGAGGACGGGCGCACCCGGATCGCCGATCTCCTGCGCGGTATCGCCGCCGGCTGGTCGGGCAACTCCGCGGACGGTATCGCGCCGGAGGAGGACGCTGTCGACCTCGACTCCGTGACCGCCGACGAACTCTTCGGAATTCTCGATTCCGAACTCGACGCCCGGAACTGAGGCATTCCTCCGGCCGTGCTTCTTTCGGGATAACCCGCGGTCCGGCGCACCCCTTGCTCCGGGCCGCCCCTCAACCCCTTCGGTGCCTCCCCCCGTACCGAAGGCGGCTGCGCACCACCGTGTACCGAGCCGCCCAGCAGCTCAGGCGGCACACGTCCTCCGGCCCCTCGGTCCCCCCACCGAGCCCCGGACCGGACGTGACGGTGCACGGTGGTGCGCCATTCCATGTCCCGCCTCGGCCGGATTGGGAGCCGTGCCCTAGGGGCGGCTAGGGGTTGGCCGCCCCTCGGCGCACTCAGTACCGTCGCTATCGGTGAATCGGCTCTTATGGCCGGATGCTTTCCCTGGCGATGCTCGCTGCATTTCCTGGCATTCGGAATTCCTGGGCCAACGTGAACTCTTTCGGCCGTGGACGAATTCAGTGGGGTGACTGGTGAGCAGCGAGGAGAAACTTCTCGACTATCTCAAGCGAACGACTGCTGAGCTACGGGACGTCCGAAAGCGCCTCACGGACAAGGAACAGCACGACACCGAGCCGATCGCCATCGTGGGGATGGCCTGCCGCTATCCGGGCGGTGTGGAATCCCCCGAGGACCTGTGGCGATTGACGGCGGAAGGCCGCGACGCGGTATCCGCGTTCCCGCAGGACCGCGGCTGGGACACCGATCATCTGTACGACCCCGAGCAGGGCAAGCCGGGGAAGACCTACACGAAGGACGGCGGATTCCTGCACGGGGCCGCCGGCTTCGACCCGGCCTTCTTCGGGATCAGCCCCCGGGAAGCCCACGACATGGACCCGCAGCAGCGCTTGCTGCTGGAGGTGTCGTGGGAGGCCATCGAGCGGGCGGGCATCGTTCCGTCGACGCTGGCCGGTTCGCGGACGGGAGTCTTCGCGGGCGTGATGTACCACGACTACACGGACGTCGGCGCGACAGGCTCCATCGTGTCCGGGCGGGTGGCGTACACGCTGGGTCTTGAGGGGCCGGCGGTGACGATGGACACGGCGTGTTCGTCGTCGTTGGTGGCGTTGCATTCGGCGGTGCAGTCCCTGCGGGCAGGGGACAGTTCGCTGGCGCTGGTGGGTGGTGTGACGGTGATGGCGACTCCGGAGACGTTCGTGGAGTTCAGTCGTCAGCGTGGGCTGGCGGCGGACGGTCGGTGCAAGTCGTTCGCTGCGGCGGCCGACGGCACGGGCTGGGGCGAGGGTGTCGGCGTCCTTGTGGTGGAGCGTCTCTCGGACGCGCGGCGCAGCGGTCACCCGGTGCTCGCGGTCGTACGCGGCTCAGCAGTCAACCAGGACGGCGCCAGCAGTGCGCTCACGGCCCCGAACGGACCGTCGCAACGCCGCGTCATCCAGGAAGCACTGCGCAACGCCCGACTGACCACCAGAGATGTGGATCTGGTGGAGGCGCATGGTACGGGTACGACGTTGGGTGATCCGATCGAGGCGCAGGCGTTGTTGGCGACGTATGGGCAGGATCGGCCTGTGGGTCGGCCGTTGTGGCTGGGTTCGGTGAAGTCGAACATGGGTCATACGCAGGCTGCTGCGGGTGTGGCGGGGATCATCAAGGTGGTTCATGCGATGCGGCATGGTGTGTTGCCGAAGACGTTGCATGTGGATCGTCCGTCGGATCAGGTGGACTGGTCGGCGGGTGCGGTGGAGTTGCTGACGGAGGCGCGGGAGTGGCCGGCGACGGAGGGCCCGCGTCGGGCCGCGGTGTCGTCGTTCGGGATCAGCGGGACGAACGCGCACGTGGTGCTGGAGCAGGTGGTGGAGGAGTCTGCCGCTGCTGTTGAGCCGGTGGTGGATGGTCCGGTGGTGCCGTGGGTGGTGTCGGGCCGGAGCCCGGAGGCGCTGCGTGATCAGGCTGCGCGTCTGCTGGAGCGGGTGGTGGATGCGCCTGAGTTGCGTCCGGTGGATGTCGGTTTCTCGTTGGTGACGTCGCGTGCGGGGTTCGAGCATCGGGCCGCTGCGGTGGGTGCGACGCGGGAGCAGCTGGTCGAGGGGCTGCGGACGCTCGCTGCGGGTGGCTCGGGCGGTGTTGCCGTGGGTGCTGTGCGTACGGGCAAGTCGGCTTTCCTGTTCACGGGGCAGGGTGCGCAGCGGGTGGGGATGGGGCGTGAGCTGCATGCTGCGTTCCCGGTGTTTGCTGAGGCGTTCGATGCGGTGGTGGCTGAGCTGGATGGTCATCTGTCCGCGCCGTTGCGTGAGGTGGTGTGGGGCGAGGACGCGGATGTGCTCGCTCAAACGGAGTTCACTCAGCCGGCGTTGTTCGCGTTTGAGACGGCGTTGTTCCGTCTGCTGGAGTCGTGGGGTGTGCGTCCGGACTTCGTTGCGGGGCATTCGGTGGGTGAGCTGACGGCCGCGCATGTCGCGGGTGTGCTGTCGCTGGCGGACGCGGCGCGGTTGGTGGCGGCCAGGGCCCGGTTGATGCAGGCGCTGCCGGAGGGTGGCGCGATGGTCGCCGTCCGGGCGTCGGAGGACGAGGTCCTTCCGTATCTGACGTCGGATGCGGTGAGTGTTGCGGCGGTGAACGGTCGCGATGCGGTGGTGATCTCCGGCGACGAGAACGATGTGCTGGAGGTTGCGGCTCGTTTTGAGGCTGAGGGTCGTAAGGCGAGTCGTCTGCGGGTCTCGCACGCGTTCCATTCGCCGCTGATGGAGCCGATGCTCGCCGAGTTCCGTGCCGTCGCGGAAGGCGTGACGTTCGGCGAGGCGCGTATTCCGGTGGTCTCGAACGTCACCGGTGAGCTGGCGACATCGGATGATCTGCGTACGGCCGAGTACTGGGTGCGGCATGTCCGTGAGGCGGTGCGTTTCGGGGACGGGGTTCGTGCGCTCTCCGCTGCCGGGGTCTCGGTGTTCCTGGAGGTGGGTCCCGACGCGGTCCTCACCGCCATGGCCCAGAACGCCCTCGTCCACTCCGCGGATGACGACCCCACCTTCGTGCCCGGCCTGCGTCGACAGCAGAGTGAGCCCGAGGCGCTGGTCACGGCGCTGGCACGCCTGCACACCGTGGGCCACGCAGTCGACTGGGAGGCGTTCTACGCGCTTGCCGGAGCCTGCCGCGTCGACCTTCCTACCTACGCCTTCCAGCACCAGCACTACTGGTCGCTGCCGGCGGACGCCGGGGGTGACCCCGAATCGCTGGGCCTGGAGGCGGCCGACCACCCCGTTCTGGGTGCGGCCGTGGGCCTGCCCGACGGGGGAGTGGTCTTCACCGGCCGTCTCTCCCTCACCTCCCAGTCCTGGCTGGCTGATCACAGTGTGCTGGGAAGCGTGCTGGTGCCAGGGACCGGCCTGGTCGAGCTGGCTCTTCGTGCGGGTGAGGAGGTGGGGTGCGGCCTCCTGGAGGAACTGACGCTTCAGGCGCCCTTGATCCTGCCCGAGACCGAAGCTCTGCAGGTCCAGGTGGTGGTGGGGTCTCCGAGCGACGACGGTGCACGAGCGGTGAGCGTGCACTCGCGACCGTTGGGGGACAGGGACGCCCCGTGGACGCTGCATGCCGAAGGTGCCCTCCTGCCGCAGGCGCCCGCACCGGACTTCGATCTGGTGGCGTGGCCGCCGGCCGACGCGGTGTCGGTTCCGGTTGCGGGCGCGTACGAGCGGCTGGCGGAGCAGGGGTACGGCTATGGCCCGGTGTTCCAGGGGCTGAAGGCCGTATGGACGCGAGGCGAGGAGATCTTCGCTGAGGTCGCGCTCCCCGATGATGCCCGTGACGACGCCGGCCGCTTCGGTCTGCACCCGGCTCTGCTCGACGCCGCCCTGCACTCCGTCCTCCTCACCGGCGAAGGCGAGACCGTACTGCCGTTCTCGTGGACGGGTGTGTCGCTGTTCGCGGCGGGTGCGTCGGTGGTGCGGGTGCGGATTGTGCGGGGTGGTAAGGGTCAGTTGGCGTT
>NZ_JBIBEG010000023.1:0-19953 GCF_042902585.1 Streptomyces argenteolus | reverse complement strand
GGTCAGGCGGGACGCTTCCTCGTCTTGGCAGCTCACGGTGTTGCGTACGGTGAACGTGTTCTCGGTCTCGGTGAGCTGCGCTTCGTAGGGCAGAGGTTCGTCGGCGGCGCTCACGAGCCGGCTCGCCGATCCGGAGCGTCACCAGCCGCGGCACAGACCTGTGCTGCGGCGTATGCGGAGGCAGAGGACGAGTGAGCCGTGCTGTGCGGCGGCGAGACCGGGGCGGATCTGCCGCCCCACACCCGGTCTCGCCGCCGATGCCCCACATCCTTGTCGGCCCCCGACCGGGCCTTCCGAGTCCCTCCCAAGAGGATCTGCCTGGACGGGGGCATTCGGCACCTGTGCCTGTACGGGCAGCCCGACCCCGCGGACCTGGCGGACCCACCCCAGCAGCTCGCACTCCGCCGGACGCTACTCGGTGCGCAGCGCCGTGGCCGTACGCGCCCTGGCGGCCCAGCCGGCCGGGAGCAGTGCACCCAGCATCGCGATCACGACCCCGCCGAGCCCCAGCAGGAGCAGCTGAACAGGCCCGTACACATCAAGGACCGGCGACGGCAGGCTGGTGCCTACGGCGCGCCCCATCACCGGCATGACGACGTGGTGCAGCGCGTAGCCCGTCGGCACGCCGATCAGCCCGCCGATCACGCCGATCACCGCCGCCGAGGCGAGCACGAGGCTCATGGTCTGCCGCGGCGTCATGCCGATCGCCTTGCAGACGCCCAGGTCGTGGATGCGTTCCCGGGTGTCGAGGACCACGGAGTTGAGTACGCCGAGCCCGGCCACGATGATCAGCATGAGGGTGAGCAGCACCGCCATCGCGGCCATGATGAGGATGATGCCGTCCTGCCCCGACTCGGAGCCGGTCGTGGCGTCGCCGCCCAGCGGCTGTACGACTCCGGCGACCTCCTGGGCGTATTCGTCGGCGGAGACGCCGGGCTTCGTTTCGACGAGAAAGGTACTGGGCTCGGCCGACTTGAAGTCGGCCATGTCCGCGTGGATCTCCAGCTGGCTGCCCGAGGTGTCGAAGGACTCGCCCACGATCCGCAGGTTCGCGGTCTCCTTCTCGTAGGTCACCAGCACCGTGTCACCGATCTCGGTACTGGTCCTCTCCAGGAAGCGGGAGGGCACCACAACCTGCCCCTTACCGGTGATCCAGTGCCCGGAGAGCATCTCGTAGCTGCCAGAGCGCGAATCGCCCTCGTAGAGGCTGGCCTGGATCGATCCGGAGACCCCGGCCACGGCGACCTCGCTCTGGGCCTTGCCGTAGTACGACTCTGTGCCCGGCTGTGACCTGACGGCGGACCGCACCTTCGCCGGATCGGCGACCTTGGGCTTTTTGGACGTGCTTGCCGCGCTGTTTTCCACGGGAGGCTGGCCTGACTCGCTGCCGCCAGGGGGAGGCGGGCCTCCCGCGTCGCCCCCCACAGGAGGCGGCGGAGGGGGAGCGACTTCGATCGCCTTGGTCGTCGTGACCGTGACCGCCGCACGGCTCTCGGGGTCCTGGGAGGTGCCGATCGCGTTCAAGGACGAAGTCAGCCCCACCGCGAACGTCGCCGCGACCGTACCGAACGCCACCGCAAGCAGCATCGCCAAAGTACGTACGGGATGCGTGAAGGGGGTGGCGAGACCGTAGGTCACCTGTCGCGGCAGCGGCAGCATCCCCATCGCCCGATGCGCCCACTGGCCGCGTCCTGTGCGCGGCGACCGGCCGACCGCGATGGCGTCGATCGTACGCAGTCTTCCGGCCCGCAGCGCGGGAATCAGAGCCGCAAGCGCCACGACGACCAGGGCGGCGGCCGGCACGGAGACGTCCACCCACCAGGCCACCGAGAGTGAGACGCCGCCGTACACCGCCTCGGTGTCGGACAGCAGTGGCACGGCCAGGAGATTTCCCAAGACGACGCCCAGGGTGATGCCGCCGACGGCCGGGATCAGCCCTTGGGCCACGTAGGCGCCTACGACCTCGCGCGGAGTGAAGCCGATGGCCTTGAGGATGCCGATCCTGCGCAGGCTGGTGCCGACCGCACCACTGATCACACTGCTGACGATGATCACCGACATCACGATGCCGAGCGCGCCGAGAGCCATCACGAACGGAACGGTCGCCGCCGCACCCTGATCAGCGGCGCGCTTGGTTTCCAACCAGGACTGGGTCCCAAGGAGCGCCCCAGACCCCACGGAGGTGGCGAGCTTCTTCCGGTCGGCGAGGATCTGCTGGTTCGTGCTCGCGGAGTCGAAGCGGTAGAGCATCTGACTCGCGACCGAGGTGCCCGTCGACGCCAGCGCGTCGACCTGTGCGGGGGCCGCCCAGGCATCGGCGGTCTTGCTGGCCGACACGGCGAAGCCGACGATCGAAAGAGTCGCAGCGTCCTTGTCGTCCGAAAGTTTCATGGAGGTGCCGATCCCGAAGGCGGGCCCCTCGAACGACGCGTCGAGCACGACCTCGCCCGGCTTCTGCGCCCACCGCCCTGACTTCAGATCCACCCGGTCCACGGCGCCGTCCGGTCCGGACCGCCCGACCAGGGTCAGCGTCGGCAGTTGGAAGCCCGACCGGTCCTCCGGGCGGACCGTCGTGGACGGGTACGGTCCCGCGCTCGCGGTTACGCCGGGCAGCTTCCCGGTCTTCGCCAGCTGCGCCGCGCTCACCTTGGCCGGATCGAACTGCGCGGTGATGTGCGGGCCCTGCTGCTTCTTGAAGGCGTTGTCGAAGGGAGCGGCCGCGGCGACCATCAGCGACCCGGCGACCACGGCCGAGGCCACGGCCATCATCGTGGCCACGGCGATCACCAAGGTCTGCACCCGCCGCCGGCCGACCCCGGAGCGTACGACCCGGCCCAGCGCGCCGGTACCGAACAGGCTCATCGGACGGCCTGCGCGTACGTGTCGAGGGCGAGGTGACCGTCGACCAGGTGGATCGTGCGGCTCGCGCATGCCTCCGCAAGCGCCAGGTCGTGCGTCACCAGCACGATGGTCTGTCCGGCGCGGTGCAGATCCATCAGCAGATTGCGGACGTCGTGGCCCGAAGCCGTGTCGAGCGCACCGGTCGGCTCGTCGGCGAGCAGCAGCGCGGGCCGGTTGACCAACGCCCTGGCGACACCGACCCGTTGGCGTTCCCCTCCGGACAGTCGGCCCGGGTAGGCGCGGGCGTGCTTCTGGATGCCCAGCATCTCCATAAGCTCACCCGCGCGGACCGCGGCCGCGCGCCGACTGCTTCCGGTCAGCTGGGCCGGGAGCTGGATGTTGTCGGTGACGGTGAGGTCGTCCAGGAGATTGAAGAACTGGAAGGCCATGCCGATGTGCTCGCGACGGAACTTGGCGAGGGCGTGCTCGCTCAACTGGTCGATCCGCTGCCCCGCCACGACTACGGCGCCATCGGTCGGCTTGTCCAGGCCGGCGACGAGGTTCAGCAGCGTGGACTTGCCGCTGCCGGAGGGGCCCGTCACGGCAAGGGCCTCACCCTTGGCGACGCTGAGAGTGAGCGGCCCGAGCGCCGGCGCGCCGGCGCTGTCGTAGCGCTTCGCCACACCCTGCAGTTCGATCACTTGATGCATACGATTTGTCCGTCCTTACGGTCGCGAGAGGCACATTCCGTTGCCGGTCCTGCGAACCTAGAAGTCCCGCGTATGGGGCGCGTCGGCCGCGGAACCAACATCAGGCCCTTCCCGCGGAGGATTCGGCCGCGGAGTCCTACCTGAGAAGTAGGTCTCGTGGGCAATGCCCTGGCCGGACAGGCGGACGCGAGCCGGGCGGAGAGCGCAGCACAATGCACGGATGGAACCAGAAGACCGGCGCAGTCGGCATCAGCAGCTCATCGACGCGCTACGCCCGGAGGCGAAGGCCGCCCCGCTGTCCCGGCGAGCGGTGCGCGCCGATGTGGTGCTGGCAGTCGTACTGACCGTCATTGCCCTGTTCGTGGCGGTTCGCTATCCCGGCGACGGGCCGGTGAACACCAACCCCCCTAGGGTGGACATCGGCACCGGGGTCCCGGCCCCGCCCTCGCCGCCCGACCCTGGGCAGGTGCCCGTGGAGGAAGACCCCGCCTCCATGCCCCCCGCCTCCATGCCCTGGGCCCTGGTCATCCTGTCGACACTGCCACTGGCAGCCCGGCGCCGGTATCCGCTGACCTTGTTCGTGGTGGTGCTGGGCGCAGCTCTGGCCATCGGCAGCTCCGCCTCCTGGATCACCGTCCTGGCCTGTGTCATCGGTGCCTACAGCGCCGTCGTATACAGCCGTTACCGGATAACGGCGATCGCCGCCCTGGTGCTTGCCGCTGTGCTGTCCGGTTTCGCTTTCCGCAACGCGGAACCCGTGCTCCCTGGCTGGTCCAGCCCGGGATTCGTGCTGCTGGTGGCCGGGATGCTGGCCAGCCTCGTCCGTTTGCTGCAACTGCGGCTGGCGTCCAGCCGGGACCGGGTCTCAGAACTGCAGGCTGCTCAGGAGGAGGCCACGCGCCGCGCCGTCGAGGAGGAGCGTGCCCGCATTGCCGCCGAACTGCACGACGTCGTGACCCACAATGTGAGCGTGATGGTGATCCAGGCCGGCGCGGCCCGCAAAGTGATGGACGTGGCGCCCGAGCAGTCGAAGGAGGCACTGCTGGCCGTCGAGGCGGGCGGCCGGGCCGCCATGGCCGAACTCCGCCACGTGATGGGCCTGCTGGCCGCCCCGGACCACGAGAGGCCCGACTGCCTGGAGCCCCAGCCCGGGCTCGCGCAGCTCGACGCGCTGGTCGCACGGGTATGCGCCGCCGGCACGCCCGTGAGCGTCGGGGTGCTGCTGCCGCCGGATCCGCTGCCACCGGGGGTGGACCTCGCGGCGTATCGCGTCGTACAGGAGGCCCTGACCAACACGATCAAGCATGCGTGCGGCGCGCAGGCGTCCGTCGCCATCGGTTACACCGACACCTGTCTGGAGATCGAGGTCACGGACACCGGCGGCGCCAAGGATTCCCCGCCGGTGGAGAGCAACGGCCGTGGCCACATGGGGCTGCGCGAGCGGTTGGCCGTCTACAAGGGCGAGCTGACGGCCGGGCCGACAAACGCCGGCGGCTACCGGGTAACCGCCCGTATCCCGCGGAGCACCGTATGAATATGGACCAGCCACCGCTGCGCGCCGTCATCGCCGACGATCAAGCCCTCGTACGCACCGGTTTCAAGATGATCCTGGCCGCGGACGGCATCGAAGTGACTGCCGAGGCTGCCGACGGGGCCGAGGCTGTCGCAGCGGTCCGCCGTACGCGGCCCGACGTCGTCCTTATGGACATCCGGATGCCGGAGATGGACGGCATCGAGGCCACCAGGCGCATCATCGGCGACGCCGGCCCGGCCGGAACGCGGGTCATCATCCTCACCACATACGACCTCGACCACTACGTCTACGCCGCGCTCACAGCTGGCGCCAGCGGCTTCCTGCTCAAGGACGTCACTCCGGAACATCTGGTCTCCGCCCTACGCCTGGTGCAGACTGGCGACGCTCTCCTCGCGCCCACGATCACCCGTCGGCTGATCGAGCGCTTCGCTCCTCACAACGAACCGCAGACCATCGCGCCGCACCGCGATCTGTCCGGTCTGACCCCACGCGAGCTCGAGGTGCTCCGCCTACTCGCAACCGGCCTCAGTAATGCCGAACTCGCCTCCCGGCTGTTCCTCAGCCCGACCACGGTCAAGAGCCACGTCGGACGCATCCTGTCGAAGCTGGACCTGCGCGACCGCGTCCAGGCCGTCGTCTTCGCCTACGAGACGGGGCTGATCGCCCCGGGCGAGGTGCCTAGATGATTGATTCCAAGGTGCCAGACCACGGTGGTCAGAGCGAGGAGTGGTTGCACGACGCGGACGGCTACCCCGGCAGCGTCTGGTTGACGGACTCGATAGCCGCCGCGGCTTGAACAGCGCCGCGCCAGCCGTTCGGATTGGCCCTTGCGGGCCGGCCGCAGCAGCCGAAGTTCGATGTGGTTCTCGACACAGACCGGCCAACTGCCCTCAGTGCCGCAGCGGCCTTCGGTCACGGCAGGTTTTCCGGCGTCGCAGCGGATCACCAGATGTGCGTCAGCCGTGATGCCATCACCCCAGGGGCGCATTCCGAGGCGCGACGTCGACGCTTCCATCCGTCAGCGGTGAGCCGACGGTCCTGGAGGTCCTGGAAGGTGTCGTTGGCCATGTTGCGCCGCACTCGTGGTTCGGCGTGGCGTCGCAGGCTGATCCGACCGCAGCGCTCGGTCACCCACAGCGCCGGATGCCCGCCCACCCCGAACCCGGTCCGGACCTCGGCGGTCCACTCCGTGAGCAGTGGCACGATCCAGTCCATCTCCGGGACGGTGAGCACCGTGCGGCGTTTGGGCGGGCTTCCCCGCGAGGCCTTCCCGAACCGGACCTCCAGGGCGCCGAACCTGCCGTAAGCCTTCTCCCGCGGGTTGTGCCGAGTTCCAATCGTGACAAACCTGGACCGGTGCTCGTCCGAACTCCTCCATGCAGGCGGCCGCCCAGCCGTAGCGGGCATCGGTGACGAACGTGCAGAACAGGCGCAGGTCGCTCGGCTGGCCATGCACCGTGGAGTGCGCCAGCGGCAACGGGCCGGACATCTGGGCGGAGAAGTAGGCCTCAACGTCCTCCGGGGTCCACTCCCACGGGTACGTGCCGTTGAACAGGGCGAACCGGCGTACCAGACTTATCCGGTCGGCGATCGTCTTCCGCGCCAGAAGTCGGCTCTGCTGTTGCCGCGTCCAGCCCGCGAGCATCGCGTCGAACATCGCCGGCGCCGGATCCAGGGCCCGAACATTGCCCGGCACCACCAAGCGCATCGAGCCCGGCACATCAACTGGATCCACGCCCGCTCCAACAGTTGCATCAGACGCAACATCGTGGCGTCGAACCGAGATCACCAGAGGCCGAAGGCTTCACCGCCACCCATACGAGTGATGCTCCCCTCTTCCCGACCAGGCCAGGGCCCCTACCGGGCCAGGCGGAATGATGTAGTCAGTGCAACATCACCTACTTGGAATCCCACGCTTCGGCGAGCGGCACCATGTGGTCGATATCCTGGGCGCCCGGGGTCGGTGACCTCCTGGCCGTCGTAGTACGACACCCAGGCACCGCCGGTCAGCTTGCACCCCGAGGCCACTGCGGGGGGCGGTCGTCGCCTCGGCCAGCAGCACCTCGTTACGGGTGTTGCACCCATCAGCCAGGTCGCCGGAGTTCCAGTGCTTGAAGGGAGCTGCGGGTGTAGCCGGTGCGGTCCTCGTCCTGGACCCCGACGAGGCCGACGGCATCGGCGAGCGTGGTCACTTCTGCGGCCCGCAGGCCTTGGGGGGCCTGGACGGCTTGGGCGGGTGTGAAGACGACGAGGGGGACGAGGGTGAGGGAGAGTGCGCCGAAGCCGCGCCCGAAGTTCTTGATCACTCCCGCGTTCTACCGGCCCCCCGGCCCTGGCGGGCGCCGACCGGCTGTCTCTCACCCACTCGAGTACAGAGCCACATGCCCAGGCAGACGGCGTCACCCCCTGAAGCCCCGCCGTGACTGCTCTGGCGCATACCGGTGGACCACGGGGGCACACGGCATGACACCTCAACCTGGGAGTCCTTCATGGTGATTGTTGGCATCATCGCTGTCTGTGTAGTTTTGGCCGTACTCGCGTTCTTCGTGCCCCGGCTCTCTCGCCATCCCGAACGAGGCACCCAGCGCACCCTCGGGGTGGGTTCGCGCGCCGGTAGCAAGGCTCCAGGGCCGCTGGGCCGTCTTTTCAGCAAGCCGTTCCGAAGCAGCTCCAAGGCCGTTGGCAGCAGCGGATCCGCCGGCCGCCGGGCCCGCGGCCACATGCCGTTCTGACCGGCCCGCCGCCCCGGCGACGTGAGAGGACGCGATCGCATCCGCCCTTGCAAGCAAGCAACGGTTGACGCGCCTGCGGTGGGGCGTAATGCCCCACCGCACCTGGCCTTCCCTCTCAGAGATCTCCCGGCACAGGTCCGGACACGGGGCTGCGAAACGTCGTCCTCAGCGGATTCGGACCACTATCAGGTGCTCTGGGGGCCGGTCCCGGCCTCGACCACGTCGGTCTCGAGTACGGCTCTCCGCCTGCGCGTCGCTCACCGAGGACAGACGCATTGAGCAGTGCGGGCCCGCCCGATGCGGCCAGCCAGCCGGGTCGAGGCGCCCGGACAGGCGTGGCCGGGTAGCTCCGATGGGAAGCCGGACGAGCAGGTTGCGTGGCCGTCGGCGGGGGCAGGTGAATCCACGACCAGGGCGTCAGCGGTGTCTACCTGAAGACGACAGGGCGTTACCGGTCCTGTGCGGTCAGGAGCAGGATTGCGGCTTTGGACCGGCTGGTGCCGAAGGCGGTGGCCACCGCCTCGGCGGACACGTCGGCGTCCGGCACCCCGTGCGACGCCGTCCGCAACCACTGCGCGAGGAACACTGGACACTGCACACACCGCGCCGCATGTCAACCGAGAGCAGCGCGGGCGGGCCGGTCTGCTCCGGCCCGCCCGTTCCCACGTGTCCTGTCCCCGTTATTCCTTCATACCGATCGCCTCCACCGGGCGCGCCCGCAACATCAGGCGTGCGGGCAGCATCGCCCCGGCCACCGCGAGTACAGCCGTAGAGCCCAGGATGACCAGCCAGCCCAAAATCGGTGCGCTGGGCAGTGGGGTGCCGGTCAGGGCGACCGCGACCAGGACCAGCGGCGGCAGGGCCAGCGCCACGCCCACCACGGCGCCGACGGCGACCACCACCGCACTCTCGCGCCGCATCATGCTCAGCACCTGGGAGCGGTTCGTGCCGGTCAGCCTCAGCAGGGCGAACTCTCGCCTGCGGGCTATGGTGTTCATGGCCTGGGTGTTCACGACGGTGATGGCGGTGTAGGCGATGATCAGGCCGACCACCAGGTAGTTCACCCAGGCGGTCGCCCTCGCCTCCTCGACCTGGGCGTCGGCCGCCAGGGCACCGCTGAGCACGGTGCCCGGGTAGTCACGCGCCAGCGCGGCGAGCTGCCGCTCGGTGTCCGCCGCGCCGGGCGCCGACCGGACGAGGACGGACCCGTCGACGGCGTCCGTGGTGTGGGACAGCAGCAGATCATGGTCGAAGGTGAGGTCGGCGAAGCCGAAGCCGCGGCCGTACACCGCGATCACCTTGCCGTCGAACGGCGTGCCGTCCCCCAGGTGCAGGTGTGCCCAGTCGCCGACGTCCAGGCCCAACCACGAGGCCGCCGTCGTACTGAGGGCCACCGTGTCTCGGGTGAGAGCGGACAGGTCGCCGTCGCGCCGGTCCAGGTCGAGCGTGGACGCCAGCGCCCTCGGTTCGATGCCCTGCGCGCTCAGTGACACGGTCTCCTGCTCCCCGAGCAGCGAGGCCACCCCGACGGCCTTGGAGCGCACCACCCCGGTGGCGGCCTGCACGTCCGGCAACTCCGCCGCCCTGTATGCCAGCTGTGGCGAGAGTCCGGTCGGGGCGGTCAGTACGTGGTCGGCGACCGTCCCGGAGCGGATCTGGTCGGCGGACTCGCTCAGTTGAGTGGTCTGGGTGAACACGACTGTCGCGGCGAAGGAGACCGCCAGGATAAGCGGCGTGACGGCGCCCGCAGTGCGGACCGCCCCGCTGCGGGAGTTGGCCGCGGCCAGCCAGCCGGTGACGCCCGTCCGATTCAGCACCGGTACAAGGAGCCTGGCGGCCGTACGGGTGAGCAGCGGGCCGAGCACGGCGGCGGCGGCGGCGAGCAGCAGCACCAGGGAGTTGGCGAGGCCCATCAGGGTCACAAAGTCGGCCCGGTAGCCCAGGCCCAGGCCGAGCACCGACGCGGCCAGCGCAAGAAGCACACCGCCTGTGATCAGCCGCCCCCGGCTGAGGCGGGCGGGCTCGGACGCCGCCTCCCCCAGGGCTTCGGTGGGGCGGATGCGGGCCGCGCGCCGGGCCGCGACGAAGGCGGCAGCGACGGCGGTGACGACGGCGGCAAGGAACGGCAACGGCCCGATGACCGGTTGGAAGTCCGGCGGGACGATGCCGCGGCCCGCGAACTGGGAGCTGAGCCAGTACACGACCCCTGCGCCCAGCGGACAGCCGAGGACGCCCGCCACCAGGCCGGCCACGGTCGATTCGGCGGCGATCATGTGGTGCAGCTGGCGCGGGGTGGTGCCGATGGCCCGCAGCAGCGCCAGTTCTCGACGGCGGTGGCGCAGGGCGAGGGAGGTTGTGGCGCACAGCACGAACACGGCCACGAGCAGGACGTTCCCGCCGATGCCGTGGCAAGATCGATCACGTTGGCGGCGCCGACGGCGACGTCGGTGAACTCGGCCTTGCCGCGGTCACCGCCCGTGTACACGGCGACGGACCGCTGCCCCTTCAGCGTGTGCTCGACGTCCGAGGCGACCTCGGACGGCGCGGTCCCGGGAGCGGTCAGCACCCCGAAGGCGTACACGCCGTCCGCGGTGTCGGGCGCCAGCCGGTCGAGGACGGTGTCGGCGGCGAACAGCACGGACTGCCGGGGTGCGCGGCCGCCGTCGAGCGCGACGAGACCGGCCACCTCGAAGGTGACAGGGGTGGACGTCGTCATGAGCCGTACGGAGGAGCCGATGCGCAGGCCGCTGCGGGCGGCGAGGTCGGAGTCAAGGACGACCTCGTGTGCGCCGCGCGGCTGGTGACCGGCGGTGAGCCGGAAACCGCCGAGGGGGCGGCTGTCCCAGTTGTGCAGCTGGGGCGAGGTGCCGTTGTGGCCGGTCACCGCCCGGTCGGCGGCCAGCAGCCGGACCGCCGCACCCCGGTCCGACACCACGGAGGCGACGCCGTCGATCGCGGCGAGGTCGTCCGCGAGGTCCGCGGGGAGCACGAGGCGTTCGGGCAGCGGCTGGGAGCTGCGGTAGGTGGAGCCGTCGGCGGACTTCACGTCGAGCTCCGCGCTCTGCCGTCCGGCGACGATCAGCGGTGCGTTCTCGTAGCGTTCGGGTGGCAGTGTGGAGCGCAGTCCGGACTCCAGCAGCACGCCGCAGGCGCTGATCACTGCCGCGCCCATCAGCAGGGCGAGGAAGGTCGCGGCGAAGGGCCCCTTGCGGGCGCGCAGTGTCGCGAGGGCGAGGCGCAGCATCAGCGGGCCCCCCGCAGTTCGGTCATCACACGCTTGACCTGGTCGGCGGAGGGCCGGTCCACGCGGTGCACCACGCGTCCGGCGTCCAGGAAGATGACACGGTCGGTGTGCTGGGCCGCCACCGGGTCGTGGGTGACCATCACCACGGTCTGGTGCAGGTCGGTGACCGCCTGCCGCAGCAGGTGCAGGATGTCCTGCGCCGTGTCGGGGTCCAGCGCGCCGGTGGGTTCGTCGGCGAAGACGACCTCCGGCCGGGTGATCAGGGCACGCGCGATGGCCACCCGTTGTTGCTGTCCGCCGGACAGCTCGGTGGGTCGGCGGCGTAGCAGGCCGAACAGTCCGACCCCGGCCGCGACACTGTCGACGGAGGCGCTTTCGGCAGCGGCGCCCGCCAGCCGCAGGGGCAGCGTGATGTTCTGCTCCACGGTAAGGGACGGCAGCAGGTTGAAGGCCTGGAAGACGAAGCCGATCCGGGTCCTGCGGTATTCGGTGAGCTTGTTCTCGCTCAGTTCGGCGAGGTCCTGTCCGCCGAGCTGCACGGTGCCGGACGTGGGCCGGTCGAGCCCTGCGGCACACTGGAGGAAGGTGCTCTTGCCCGAGCCGGACGGTCCCATGACGGCGGTGAACGTGGCGGACTGGATTCCGATGCTGACGCCGTCGAGGGCCACGGCCGCCGACGCGCCGTCGCCGTAGCGCTTGGTCACCTGGGTCAGTCGTACGGCGCTGCCGGTCCTGGCGTCAGGGGCGGGGATGTCGGCCGGTGTGTTCTTCTTCCGGCTGCGTGCTTGGAGCATGAGGGGCCTCGTCGAGTGATGCGGTGGGTGATGCCTCCAGTCCATCCGTGAGAAACGGCCGCATCCTCCGCCCTCACGTCGAATCCGGCCCTCCGCCCGTCGGCGGAGGCAGGGTGGGGGCTCCGCCTCCCGGATGAGCGGACCCCGTGGCCGGCCGGGAGGAGCCTGCGCCCCCTCCTCCTTGAGGAGGGGGCAACAGGGAGGAGGTGCGACGTACGGGTCCGCCCTGCGGGTGGCCGCACAGGAAGAATGGGCAATTTAAAGTTGAATTATGAAGGCGACATCTTCTCTGGCAGGGCGCGGCGTACCCGCCGCGTTGACGGATACCGTGCTGGCCGTCCTGGCCGCGGGGGGCTGCCTCGCGCTGCCGACCGTGATTCCGGCGAACAGCCAGGATCTGCGCGCGCCGGACACCTGGTGGTTCGTCCTCGTCCTGTTGGTCGCACTGCCCATGACGGTCCACCGCCGGCTGCCGCTGGGCAGTCTGCTGGTGACGGCGGCTGCGGCGAGCACGTTGCAGGCGCTGACGTACGTTCCCCAGCTCTCGGGGGCCGAGGGCACCTCGATCGGTCCGACGTATCTGGCCGTAGCCACGGCCGTGTTCCTCACGGCCGTGCGCCGCGGCCCCTGGATCACCACCTTCGTGGCAGGCGTGTTCATTCCGCTCGACTCCCTGGTGGAAGGGCTGATAGCGCCGTCGGGGCACCGGGTCGCCACGTTCCTGACTCAGGCCGTCCTGTTGCTGGCCGCCTGGGCTCTTGGACGTCTGGCGAAGGCGCGTGCCGCGATCCGTGACGAGGCGGTGGGACGCGCGGCCGCGCTCGAACGCGAACATGCCGCCAACGCACGCGCTGCGGTGATGCACGAGCGGGCGCGCATCGCCCGGGAACTGCACGACATCGTCGCGCACAACGTGAGCCTGATGGTCGTGCAGACCATCGCCGCCGACCGGGTCCAGGATCGCGCCCCGGACAAGGCCCACGAGTTGCACGCGACGGTCGAGCAGACCGGCCGGGCCACCGTCACGGAGTTGCGCCGGCTCCTGGACGTGCTGCGCACCGACGAGGAGGCCGAGGGCGACCCTTCCAAGGAACCGCCGCAGCCGACCGTGGACGCCATCCCCTCGCTCATCGACTCCGTACGTGACACGGGCCTGGACATCGACTACGGCGTGACGGGCACCCCGCTCCCGCTGCCTGCCGGATCCCACCTGACGGCGTACCGCGTGGTCCAGGAAGCGCTAACCAATACGATGAAGCACGCCGGTGCGACTCGGACCCGCGTACAGCTCAAGTGGGAGGACGGACCGCAGCGCCTCACGATTCGGGTCTGCGACGACGGCCCGGCCGCGTCCGCCGGGCCGGATGCGGTGACCCCTTCGAACGGCACCGGCTACGGCTTGGTCGGCATGCGGGAGCGGATCGCTGCCGTGGGCGGCACGCTGCACACCGGTACGCGGCCCGGCGGCGGCTACTGCGTCCATGCCGTCCTGGAACAGGCCTGAAGCAGACCGCGGCGGGCCTAAGCGGGCCTGGAGCCGAGCCCACCGACAGCACCATGACAAAGGACACGAACCGTATGCGGCGCATCAGCGTTCTGCTGGCTGACGACCAGCCCATGATCCGGACGGGTTTTCGGCTCATTCTGGAGGCGGAAGGTGACATCGAGGTGGTCGCGGAGGCGTCCGACGGTCGGGAAGCCGTCGCGCTATCCAAGCGGCTGGCGCCCGACCTCGTCCTCATGGACATCCGGATGCCGAATATGGACGGCGTCGAGGCCACCGAGCTGATCGCTCGCGATGCTCCGTCCAGCCGCGTCATCATCCTCACCACCTTCGACCTGGACGCCCACGTCGTGGACGCGCTGCGGGCGGGAGCCAGCGGCTTCCTGGTAAAGGACGGCCCCGCCGACTCCCTCGTGGAGGCGATCCGGACGGTTGCCACGGGCGACGCCGTCCTCGCTCCCCGCGTCACGCGCCGACTGCTCGACCGGTTCGCTGGTATGCCGTCCCCGACCGCGTCCACCCCGCCCCGTCTCGACGCCCTGACGGCCCGAGAGATGGACGTGCTGCGCGCTATGGCGCGGGGACTGTCGAACGCGGAGATCGGCCAGGAACTGGGCATCGGCGAGACGACCGTGAAGACCCACGTCGCCCACATCCTGGAGAAGTTCCAGCTGCGCGACCGTGTACAGGCGGTGGTCCTGGCGTACGACTGCGGCCTGGTGACACCACGCACGGGCCCCGCACCCGAACCCAGCTCCTGACCCCCGAGAACCGAAGGACGGAACTTCCGTGAGCACAGCCATGCTCCTCGTCATCGTCCTGAGCGGCGTCGTGACCCTCGTGACGGTGGAGAACAGGTCGAGTCGGCTGGACCGGCGGGTCCGGGCTCTTGACCGCAAGATGGACCTGCTCCTTCAGCATCTCCAGGTAGGGGACGACGATCCTCAGCTGGCCGGAGTGGCCGCACTGATCCGCGAGGGGAAGGACGTCGCCGCGATCAAGAAGTACCGGGAAGTGACGGGTGCGGATCTGCTCGAAGTCAAACAGGGTGTCGACCGCCTGAATCCCGTGACAGGCGAAAGCAGCAGATCGGGCGACTGAGCAGAGATGAGCAGAGGTGAGCAGCCGTCAGGGCCTCGTGTGCGCAGTCATGGCGCGCATGATGAGACGACGAGGTCCGGCGCGGGCCGCACGGCACGCGACGACCGGGCTCGTACGGGCACTGCCCGTCCCCGACTCGGGCGATGTTCCACTCAGGCCCCTGTTCTCTCTTCTGAAGGTGTTCCATGCGCATCCTGTTCTCCGGTACCCCTGCCTACGGCCATCTGTTGCCGCTGCTCCCCTTGGAAAGGGCGGCCCGCGAGGCCGGTCACACCACCGCGTTCCTGACCCACGCCTCCCTCGGGGATGTGGTGGCGCCCGCCACCGTGCACGCGGCGGGCGCGACGCTCGAGGACACTCTGGGTGAGTTCCAGCGGCGTACTGGAAAGAACGCCGCCACCGACATGAGCCCGGCCACCGCGGGCGAGTTCTTCGGCGGGACCCGTGTCGACCTCGGCGCGGACGACGCCCTGGCGGTGGCCCGCGACTTCGCCCCGGACCTGGTGATAGCGGAGACCGCGGACTTCCTCGGCCCCCTGGTTGCTTCGCAGTTGGGTGTGCCGTGGGCCACCCACGGCGTGGGCATCGCTCTGGAGACCCCCTTGGCCGAGGCGATGTGGGCGACGGCCGCCGCCCGTGCGGCAGAACGGGGCATCACCCTGGCCGGGCCGTCGGCGACGGTCGACCCCTGGCCCGACTGCCTCCAGCGCGACGACTGGAAGCCGTCTGCGGACCGCGTCACGATCCGGCCCCAGGCGCACGAGTCCGAGGCTGCAACTGACTGGCAGGCACCGTCCTTCCCCGGCCGTGAGGACTTGCCCCGGGTCCTGGTGACCCTGGGCACGTTCGTCGACGACACCGACGCGCTGACCCGGATCGTCGCCTCGCTCGGCAAGCACGACGTGAACGTCATGGTCACCCTCCCGCCCTCGTCCGAGGCAGCGACCCTGCCCGTGGCGGGCGACGGCGTCCGCGTGACCGGGTTCGTTCCCATGGGACAGCTGCTCCAGGGCGTGGACGCGGTGGTCTCCTCCGGCGGTGCCGGAACAGTGCTCTCGGCACTCGGCGCCGGCGTCCCGATGGTGATCTGGCCCATGGGCCTCGACAAGCCCCTGAACGCCGAACGGACCGCCGCACTGGGCGCCGCCGAGGTTATCGGCTCGGCGGACGAGGCCGGCGAGGCACTCGCACGGGTGCTGCGGCAGCCGTCGTTCAAGGAGGCCGCCGAGATGGCTTCCCGGAACATCGCCGCGATGACCCCGGTCCCCGAGGTCCTGTCCCTCCTGACCGAGCTCCCGGGCTGAGCCCTCCCGCACGCCAGGCAGCACGTCGGACGATCGAGCCCGCCGCGCGAGCCGACAACGGAAAGAGGAACAACCATGTACGCGATACGTCAACACGCCTTCGGCGCACCCGACAAGCTGGTGTACGAGGAGATGGACGCACCGGCGCCGGGACCGCGCGAGGTCCGCCTCGCCGTCACCGCGGCGGGCGTCCATCTCATGGACACCGTGCTGCGCGCGGGGCGCGAGATGGGGATGGCGCTGCCGCGCCTGCCAATGACACCGGGCCGGGAGGCGGCGGGCGTGGTGGACGCCGTCGGCGCGGACGTCGACGAAGCGTGGCTCGGGGCACGGGTGGTCGCCTACCTCGGCCACGAACGCAACGGCGGCTACGCCACGCACGCCGTGACGTCGGTCGACACCCTGCACCGCATTCCCGACGGAATCGACGACGACGCCGCCGTCACCATGATCGGAACCGGGCGGACCGCGATCGGCATCCTGGAGCAGGCCGCCCTGTCGGCCGGGGACGTCGTCGTGGTCACGGCGGCCGCCGGAGGCCTGGGCACGCTGTTCGTGCAGGCGGCGCGGCAGGCGGGGGCCGTGGTCGTGGGCCTGGCCGGAAGCCGGCACAAGCTCGACGTGGTGCTGGAACAGGGCGCGAACGCTGCCGTGGACTACACCCTGCCCGGCTGGGAGGAGCGACTCGACGAGGTGCTGGGCGGTGTACCGTCGACCGTCGTCCTCGACGGCGTGGCCGGCCGGCTCGGCCGGGCCGCCGCCGAGTCGCTCGGCAAGGGCGGACGGCATCTGTACTTCGGCTGGGCGTCCGACGAGGGGCACTTCGCCAGCTTCTCCCCGCAGGAGTTCGAGAAGTACGGCATCACCTCCGAGTTGGCGGTGGGCCCCACGATGTTCGAGCTGCCGGGCGGCATCCGCAGGCTGGAGGAGACGGCGCTGCAGTGGGCCTCGGCCGGACGGGTGCGCCCTGTCGTCCAGTCGTTCCCGCTCGCCCGGGCGGCGGAGGCCCATCATGCCCTGGAGACCCGGGCCACCATCGGCAAGGTGGTGCTGCGGCCGGCCGACGGGCGTCGGTGAGGAAGCGGACGCGGCGGTCCGCGCAGCGCCCGCGCGGGCGACCGCGCGGACTGACGCCCCGTCAGGGTGCGAGCAACGGTGCGCCGTTTTCCTCATGACGCCACATGGTCTCCTCGATCCGTGAGACCGCAGTGGTCAGGTGTCGCCGGTAGGTGCTGTACGGCATGTCCAGTCGCCGGGCCGCCGCCTCCTGGGTGGGTGCCCCCTCCATGAACGCGAGAGTGGCGACCTCGTGCGCCTTGTCCCCTCCTCGTTCGGTGATGAGACCCGCGACGGCGTTGGCGAGCACTTCGCGCAGCGTCATGCCGTGGTTGGACACCAGGCGGCTGCGGCGCAGGGGGTTCAGGTTTAGGGCCGCGGGCCGACTCAGGTCGCGCAGTGCGGAGCGGACTGCGGCGGTGAACTCCGGGCGGCTCAGAGCCGGGTGACTCAGCCCCGGTGAGGGAAGGGGCGAACAAGGCGGGGGCACAGGCGTATCGGCACCCGCGGAGCCCTCGGCGGTGCCGGACAGCAGCGTCTGCTGCTTGTCCGTCAGCCACGCTCGCGGCCCCAGGTCACGCCAGTCATGCGCGAAGAGCCGGTACGCCGACCCGCCGACCATGACGGGCTGCTCCAGCGGCGTCATGTCGCAGAACTGCATGTGCGCGTTCCAGAACCCGTCGTCGCGCAGCACGATGAACGACCAGGCGAGACCGCTGTCCCGCAGCAGTTCGCCGAACATGCGCGAAAGCATCAGGTCCATCACCGGCGACGGCCGCTGATAGTTCCGCGGGTGGACGTGGAAGCGACCGAGGGCGATGTGCTCGCCGGCAGCGAGCGGGCCGTGCGACGCGACGTGGTCCCAGGCCGCGGTGGCAACCGGGTCGTCTCCTCGGCCCTGGTCCGGCTTTGGACGCAGCCATGCGGAGAAGGCCGCGGCAGGCGTCGTGGCGCGCAGCCGTTGCACCCGGAAGTCCCGCGGCCGGGTCCGGAGCCAAAAGCGCACCGTGTCGGCCGATTCGGGGCCTTCCGCTCGTTCAGCGAGAGCCAGTACGTGCGCCTCGTCCGAGGGCTGGTACGGGTGGTCCTCGACCAGTCCTGGCAGGTGCCACAAGTGGCTCTCCGCCATGTGTCCTTCGCCCCGGTAGAGGAACTGCAATGCACCGACCGCGGGCAGGAGCCGCTCGGCCGGGACGGAGCCGATCCGCTCCAGCAGGTGCCCGTGCAACTGCCGGTACAACTGGTCGAATCTCTCCGGGTCCCGCCACCGCAGGTCGGCCGCAAGTGCCTCCCGGACGATGTCGTGGGGGAAGATTCCCTCGGCGCAGTGGTCCACGTACGGCTGCTCCCGCAGCCACGCGAACAGGTCCGGGGCGTCGTCGCCCACGACGGCGCGCAGGAGTGTCTCGGACGTCAGATGTGCCTGGGCGCAGACCTCGAGGGCGAGGCGGTGGCGCGGGCCCGGCAGCTGTCCCAGGATCTGCCGCAGCAGGGAAGCGAAGACCTCGGGGGCGGGCCGCCAGGATCCGGCGTCCGGCACATCGATGCTCTGCGTCATGGCCACATGCGCGGCCAGCGTCAAGGCGAGCGGATGGCCGGAGGCGAAGGAGAGCAGGGGCCCCCGGTGAGCGGGGGCTATCCCCCGTTTCTCCAGGAAGCTCTCCGCCTCGCTCGCGCTGAGATCATCCAGAGCCACCACCTCGAGCAGGCCGGCCCAGCCCGGGTCCGCGGACCAGGTGACGTCCGGCGCGTGCCGGCCTGCCACGACCACCAGCACGTCGTCGGCCAGGCTCGGCAGGAACTCCTCGCGCAGCCAGCCCTCCAGGCTCTGGCAGTACTCGAAGGTGTCGATGAGCAGGAGCGCACCCGGCGTGTGCACGACCGCCGCGGCCGCCTGCTCGAACGCCTCCGGTGCAGCAGGCAGGGCACGCCCGTCGACGTGGACCACCGGGCGTCCGGCGGCCCTGGCCTCCTTGGCGTACTGCCGCATGAGCGTCGACTTGCCGATGCCGCCGGGGCCGTGCACGTAGAACACGGAAGCGGCACCGGGCCGTCCGGCGAGGGCGTCGCGCAGGAGTGCCAGTTCGGTCTCTCTGCCGACGAACGCGCTGTCCCTCGCCGTACTCACGCGGTCAGCGACGGTGCCGCGTGGCGGTGCCTGCATCTCTTGCCTTTCCCCACGGCAGGTGAGTGCCGCGTCCCTTGCCAGGGCGCGTGACAACGGCCCCTCTTCGCCCGGCAACCCTAACCAAAACCTGTCGCCTCGCCGCACGCGGGCGCCGCTGCTCACCGGGTCGCTCAGTCCGACGACGCTTCGTGGGGAGTCGGTCAGGCCGCGAAGTACCGCTGAAGCGCGGAGAGGCCCGGTGCCGTACAACTCCCTGACGAGCGCCTGGGCGGCGGCAGAGTCCACGGCGTCCACCTCCGACTCAGCCGACCACTCGACGAACGTCTCGCCGGTGTCCGTCTGGGGCCGCACCCGGATCGTGGAGACGCAGCGCCGGACAGGGAAGGGGTGCTCGACGAGTTCGTAGGTGTCGGTGTGTGTGAGGTCGTCGAGCGCGGTCAGACGTTCAAGGACCGTGGTGTCCCCACCGGCGAAGCGCAGGCGCCGCAGCGCGCCCACCGTCGTGGCTCCGCCTTCCTCCAGCACGCTCGTGTCGATGGGCGGGTGCCAGTGCAGAAGGCCGTCGAAGCGGCGGACGATCTGTCATACGGATTCCGCGGTGGCGGGGACGACGGCGCTGACATACGTGTGTGCCATGGATGCTCCTGTGAGACGTGAGGGAGGAATGCGCTGACGGAAAGGGCGGAACGTGCGGGGAGACCATGCCGCTCGGAGAGCGATCAGACGCCCGCTGCCGCCAGCAGGTCCTGGGTGAGGGTGGCAAGACGCCGGCGGTACGCGGGGGTGAGAGCCTCCGGTTCGGACGGCTGGGCCTCCTCCTCGCTGTGGAAGTAGGCGCCGGTCACTCCGGTGACATCGGTGGAGTCCACCAGGCGGCGCGTGGCCGCCAGCCCCTCTCCAACGGCTTCTGAAAGAGCGTTTTGTCCTGGCAGGAGTGTTTGGCAACGCAGTGCTGCCGTGGATGATTGCGGGGTGTTGGTCCAAGTGGAAGCGGTGGGGCAGGTC
>NZ_JBIBEG010000022.1:0-22220 GCF_042902585.1 Streptomyces argenteolus | reverse complement strand
TGGAACGTCGCCGCCGGCGCCTCCTGGTACGCCTCGCTGGCCTGTGTGGCCACCTGGAGCACCGACTTCCGCGCCGACCTGCCCAAGATCGACGTCCCCGCACTCATCCTGCACGGCACCGCCGACCGCATCCTGCCCATCGAGTCCACCGGAGAACTCTTCCACCAGGCGCTCCCGCAGGCCGAGTACGTCGTCATCGACGGCGCCCCCCACGGCCTGCTGTGGACCCACGCCCAGGAAGTCACCGACGCCCTGCTCGCCTTCCTCGCCAAGTGACCGCCGGCACACACCCCACCGGCCACCAGGCGGCACCCGGCCCGTTACCCACGGACGGGCAAGCCGGGCGACACCCCCACCGCACCACGGCACGACCGTGAACCGGCCGCGACCCGCCACCGAGCCCCCCACGACAGCGGACGCACACTCCGCCGGCAGCACACCACACCGGCACCGCCCAGCCACCCTCCCCGACACGAGACGCCCGCCCCCCTCACCGGGCGGGCGTCTCGCCCGTCACCGCACACCGGCCAGCACGACCCGGACCCTCACACACCACAGCAGCCACCCGACCCCCGGACCACCGCATACGCCCCGAGCGACCGTGTCGTTTCGCCAGGCAAGGTACCGACACCCACCACGTTGGACGCCTCGAAGGCCCTGATATTTGACCTTGCAGTTGCTGCAAGGCCGAGGATGGCTCCATGTTGTCGATCAGCGATTTCAGCGCGATGTGCAGCCTGCCACCCCAGACACTTCGGTACTACCACTCCGAAGGCCTGCTTGTCCCGGCCGACGTCGATGAGCGGACCGGTTACCGCTCCTACACCTTCGAGCAGGTCGAACGGGCGATGCTGATCACCGTCCTACGCAGCACGGGGATGAGCGTGACGCTGGTCCGACGCGCTCTCGACCAACCGGAGGTGACTCTGTCCCTTCTGCGGCAGCACGCCACGGAGGTGCGACGGGAGCGTCAGGCACAGGACGAGGCAATCAGAGACGCGCACGAGTTCCTCGCTTCGCCCCCTGAGCCGGTGGTGCGCCACGTGGGCGAGATGACCGTGGCCTCGAAGCTGGTGTCCGGCCCGCCGCCCGAGCACGACCGCACCGACTGGGACGCGATCGACGCCGCGACCACTGCCACGGTGCAGGACCTGACGAAGACAGTGAAGTCGTGCGGGGCCCTGGTGACAGGGGCCCCATGGCGAGCCCTCGCCTCCGGGACCCCGGAACAGAAGAGCCGCATCCTCGCCGGGGAGGATCCCGACTGGCTGGTCAAGGTTCCCGTCACGGGGGAAGAGCACGCGTTGGCCGCCCTGCCTGCCGACATCGAGGTAGAGATGTTCGAGGCACGGGACGAGCTGTCGATCTTCATGCCGGGCAGGAGCTCGATGGCCAAGCACAGCACTGCGCTCTCGCGTCTCCTCGCCCATCCCCTTGACGCCGCCTACCTCGACACCTCCCGCATGCGCCATCTGCTGCACGATGACGGGGTCGAAACCACCATCGCCATCTGTCGACTCCCCGAGCCGAGTGCCGAGGCATGAGCCCCCGCCTTGCCTGGACACCGAACTGTCCGGCCCGGGCGAACAGTTCCCGGTCGGGGGAGAAGCACCGAGAGCGGAGCCGGGCCCTGGAACGCCGGACCCTAGTGATGAGCAGTCGACTCGCTTCTGAGTGATCCGAGTTGCCTAGGGGGTCCGCTCAGCTTGGTCGACCACCGAGATCACCATGCAAGGGTGCGAGCCGTCGGCTGAGGCTGAGGATGTCGTCGATGGCGCGGGGGTCGGTGGTACCGCGGAAAGCGGGGACAGGCCGGGCTTCGGGGCCTATGACCAGACCGGTCTGCCCGTCGAGCGACGCATCGGTGGCGGCGAAGACGGAGGACTGGGCGGCGACGGAGGCCGGGCCGGCGGTCGAGCGCTCGAAGGTGCGGCGGACCAGGGGCCACAGCAAGCGCAGCGGCGGCGAGACGATCCCGGGTGACGTCATCGTGCCGTTGGTCATGTCGGTCGCGGCGCCGCCGGGGTCGGCGGCGAAGACCGTGGTGCCGGTGCCCCGCAGGCGCTCGGCCAGGTGCAGGGTGTAGATGAGATGGGCGAGCTTGGCCCGGCCGTACCGGTGGAAGCCGTAGTAGCCGCCCGGGGGTTCGACGGTGTCGAAGGTGCGCTTGGCGACTTTGACCGCTCCAGAGGTGACGTTGACGATCCGGCTCGGCCCGCCTGCTTGGAGTTGGTCGAGCAGTCGTTCGGTCAGCACGTAGGGCGAGAGGTGATTGACGGCGAACGAGGCCTCGATGCCGTCGACGGTCTGCTGCCTCTGTGCGAACATCGCGCCGACGTTGTTGACCAGCACCCTCAGCGGGCCCTCGGCCGCCAGGCGCGCGGCCAGTTCACGTACCTCTTCGAGCGATGCCAGGTCGGCCACCACGAAGCGCGGGGTGCCTCCGGTAGCGACCGCTGCGATCTCCTTGACGGCGCTCGCGCCTCGCTCGGCGTTGCGGCCGACCACCGTGACGCTGAACCCGTGCGCCGCTAGCCCTTTCGCGGTCTCCAGACCGATGCCCCCGGTTCCGGCCGTTACCACTGCCCGCCTGTTCATGGCTGTTCCCCTCACCCCTCGCATTAACCGGATGGCTATCCGATTTGGTGGGGGCACGCTAACACAACCGGATAGTCATCCGGTTAATCAGTGAGGTAAGTCGTCCAGCTGCCGTCGGCGCGGACGCCGTCTGCACCGCCGTCAGTGCGGCGGTCGTAGGCCCTCGAGCAGGATGCCCAGGTAGAGCTCCCGGCGGTCGCTGCCTCCGAAGCGCACGGCGTGCTCGACGCCGCAGAGCAGGCGCCGCACGTCGTCGGCCTCGATGTCACTCCGGATGGCACCAGTCCGGCGTGCACGGTCCAGCAGGACTGCGACGGCTTGGTCGAGCTCGTCCTTCATTTGCGAGGTCTGCGTCTCCTCGGTGCTCGCCGACTCCAGCACGGCCGCGAAGTCGGGATCCTCCAGCGCCCGGTCGAGAGTGAAGTGCAGCAGGTGGCGCAGGCCCGCAAGCGGGTCCTCGGCGCGGGCTGCCCCCTGCGCCTCTCCCACCAGTTCCTGGAAGCGTTCCGCCGAGAGTGCCTCGACCAGTGCATGACGGTTGGGGAAGTGCCGGTAGACCGTGCCCACGCCCACACCGGCGATCCGGGCGATGGTGTTCAACTGCAGCGAGTGGTCACCGGCGGCCAGTTGCTCGCGGGCGACCTGCAGGACGCGGGCGCGATTGCGCGCGGCATCCGCCCGTAGATCCGTCCTCTGCCCCGCTCTCGGTGTCACGACCCCAGCATAGGCGGCGCGCGTACGTGGCCTGAGGGCTGTGGCGAGCTGTCGAGGTGCGTGGCGGCACGCGGGAGTCGCCGGCGCATCGCCCTGCTCGCCGGGCTCGGCGTGTGGGCCGGTCACCTGCCTGCCTGCCTGCGCGGACGGCCTGACGGATGCTCGGCGTATGCGGGTGCCCGGCTGGCTGGGTGCTGCCGAAGCGTGGACTCCGCCGACGTGGCTGTGGTGGTGCCGTGACCCGATCGACGGGGGCTTCTCGGGCCACGGCCTACCCCTATCCCCACATGCAGGGGCAGGAATGTCGCGCGGAAAGTTGCCCCCAATGGGAGGAGAGGGGGCAACCCGACGTCAGCATGCCCTGACGTTGGCGACATCCATACCGCTCTACGAGCCCTGGGCTCATTGGGTTCATCCCTGACACGGATTCTCTGGGACGGTGGGCTGGTTGTGCGGGGCCTCGCGGCCAGTTGTGTCATGGGAGCGTACGGCGACAGCGGAGCGTCTGTCCCTGAGAGGTCGCCTGCGAACGGATCGCCTCCCACATGGCTCGAGGCGCGGCACAACCGCCCCCGTTCCGTCCTACTTCTCCTCCGGCTCCCAGGCGCGGAGCAGGTCGAGCAACCCTGCGTCTCCGTCAACGTGCAGAGAATCGGCCTGGATCCGGTCGTACAGGTAGAGGACCAGCTCACTGGCCGTGCCGCGGACGGAGGCGCCGGCTGCGGCCGATTCCTCGCCGGTGGCAGGTATGCGGGTGGTGCGTGCGCCGTCGCCGTCGACGGTGAGGCGCCAGGAGTGGCCCTCGGCGGCGTGGAAGTCGAAGGCCGTGGGCTTGTGCGGCCAGGCACTCGGCGTTGCGCAGACGGTGAACAGGAACTCCTCCACACCGTCGAGTGCCAGCTCGATGGGCAGCGGCTGCGGGGCGCCCCCGGCGAGCTGGGCGTCGTAGGTATGCACCGCGGTCTCCTGGACCCGGTGCCGGGCGGTGCCGCCGGCGGTCTGCGGTGACTGCGACGCGGGCCACCACGTCCAGCAACCGCTCTCCGGTCCCGCCGCGCGCAGGGCGTCCAGCAGAAGCTGTGTCGACGCGTCCAGCCAGGCCAGCAGGGCCTCACGCTCCTGCGGCACTTCCAGAGCGGCGCGCGCGGCGACGGCCTCTGCGGGGGGCGCGTCGGCGGGCCCCGCGCCGACGATGGCGGCCCAGAAACGGTCTCCCCCACCCAGGTGCTTCACCAGGTCGAACAGCGTCCACCCAGGGCAGGTCGGCACCTGTGCGTCGAGACCGGGCGCGGCGGCGACCACGGCACGGAAGGCGGTTGACCGTTCATCGATCAGTCGCAGCAGGTCGGCGAACTCAAGACTCTTCGTCACGCCCGGATGTCTATCACCGGGCTCCGGCGACCGGCCAGCGTTTTTCGCAGTGGCCGCCGGTCGGCCGTTGCGGACGTCCTCGCCTCCCACCGCTCGGGTGACGAGCTGCGCACTGCTGCGAGGACGCCGGTGGTGGCGGTACACCAGACGTACGGCCTGGAGGTGCTCCGGTCTCCACGGGCGGAACGCCAACAGCCACTTACGGATCAGCTGCCTGCCAGTGGTGTGACGGGGCCGTGCGGCGCGAGCCGTCGGGGCAGCTCCAGGGCGTTTCTTTGGAATCTCGTCCACACATCCCCGAGCGATACAGTGCGCGCCGTGTACACACCCGATTGGTTCGTCTGGGGCGCCCTCGGCCTCGTCATCCTGCAGACTCTCGCCCTCGTCCCCGTCATCCGCCGACTGCACGAGCCCGACCCCGGGGTGCGCTCCCAAGTACGTCTCGACCTCCTGGACACCGTCGGTTCTCTTCTGCTCCTCGGTGGCCTGGCACTGGGGCTCGCGGTGGCGGATTCCTTGATCTGGCTCACGTTCGTCGGGTTCGCGCTTGTGGCCGGTGTGTACGCAGTAAAGGGCTTCCACCACCTCCGCGCTCGCCGCCGCCCTGCTGAATGAGTCCGGCAGTAGGCACCTTCCTGGTGTCAGGCCGGTGATCCGAACGACACTGCGCTGATGTGTTGAGTACGACCGACCTCGAAGTGTGGCTGACCGGCAGGGGGCGCCGTGGCCGGCGCTCTGTCGCACGATTCCGGCGCATACCGCTACGCATACGCTATGCCTTGATCGATGCGGCCGATCTGGCGGCCTGCTCGATCTTCGCGTAGTGGGCGTCCCGGGCTTCCTCGTCGATCCGCATCTCGTGTTCGGGCCGCATCCCGGTTCGGCCATCGATCTCTTCACGCAGGATGTCGGCGTGCCCGGCATGCCGGTTGGTCTCGCCGAGGACGTGGACCATGATGGCGAACAGGTTCGTGTGGAGATGAGGTTCCGGCCACCACGGCACGTGACCGGGGGCGTCGAGGGGAAGCTCGTCGATCGTCGCGTCCGAGTGTTCCCACGCACGCCGGTAGGACGCGATGATCTGATCGACGGTCTCCTCCTCAGCCGCCCACATATCGCTGCCGTCGTGGTCCTGCCACCGGGGCAGCGGTTCCGGGTAAGGACGGTCGAAGACCTCGCCGAAGTACCTGGCCTCGACGCCGGCCAGGTGTTTGACCAGGCCGAGGAGGTTGGTCCCGGTCGCCGTCAAGGGGCGGCGGGCGTCGTATTCGGACAAGCCGTCGAGCTTCCAGAGCAGCGCCTCGCGATCCCGACGCAGTCGTCCGTGCAGGTTGTCCTTCGCGAATTCATCGATCATGCGGCGTGAGCCTGCCATGGTCCACGTGCGGCCTCAAGATCCCTCACGTGGACTGCGACGAGCGGAGGGGCCGAAGTCTGGCCACGCACGGCCACTACCCTGAGCTGCCCCAAGAAACGGACGGAACGGGCCTCGTAGTCACCGTCTCAAGGAAGGTGCTCGCGAATCCTGGGGCTCCCACATGGGAAGGCGTCACGTTCCTCCGGCGCTCCCTGCGCGGCTCACGGTGCTCTCATAGGTGGCCGGTCCGCATCGCGTACGCAACGGCATGGGCGCGGGTGCGCAACTGCAGGCGTTTCATGAGCTCGTGCAGGTCTCGTTTGATCGTGCGCTCGGAGTAGCCGAGCCGATCGGCGATCTCTCCGGTCTCATCACCCTCCGCTGCCCTGCGCAGGATGTTCACCTCCCGTGCGGTGAGTGCTGATGTCCCGGACGGTCGCCCCGCGGGCTGAGGAAGGCCGCTGATCTGGTCCATCAGCGCTCTGACCAGATCGGCCGGCATGTCGGCCTCCCCTCGCGCCACAGCTGTGACGGCCCGCGCCATTCGGGGGCCGGTCGCGTCGTGACGCCACACCACCGCGCCGATCCCCCTCGTGACGAGGTTCGGCAGGACCGACTGCCGCAGCCGGCATGTCACCAGCACCGCGCGCGGGCCCTTGGGGGTGGTACCGGCGCCCCATCGCGCCACCATCTCGTCGTCCGCGGAGCCGGTCACCAGCAGGGGAACCGCTCCGGGGTAAGAGCGGTCGTCGACCAGGACGATCGCCTTCTGGTCGGCCAGCTGGGCTCGAGCCCCCGCCTCGGACAACGGGTCGGCTGCGTGCAGCAGGACGGGGATCGGGGGCCTGCCGCTACGGGCATCGGAAAGCATGGTCGAGCAGCTCCCTGGTAAGTGTCGGTGTGGGCGCGGGTGAGTGCGGAGCGTGACGGCGGCCGGTGCTTCCGGGGAGGTCGTCCCTGAGAGGTGGGTGCCGGTCGCACGCCCGCATCACGGTGCTCGTGCCACCACCGCGCGCTCTCATCTGGAGGTACGACGGTCGCCAGGACGTGGTTCACCACCGCCGGGTTCACCGTGGGGGCGTCGACCCTTGCCGGGTGGACCCGACAGCCGTGCGCGCTCACCAGCACGCCGTCGCCGCGAGGAGGTGTCGTGGCATGGCTCGCGATCCCCTTGCCCCGGTGCGGGGCTCCTGCCGGCCCGGGCGCTCGGCCGCGTGCGCCGTAGCCGGCTGCTCGATGAACCCCATGCCGGCCCACCCTGCTGGTTGCCGCCACAACAACCAGCAGGGCTGACGACGGGCAAGGGCCCTTGCGCACCCCGACGTCACTGCTGTTGACGAGGAACTGCGCAGGGTGGTTCACCCAGGGTGGTCTCGTCCTCATGTCGCTGCGGGGCGTTCCGGGGGCGTGCCATGCAAGCAGTCGTCGCCGCGCCTGCTGAACCGCAGCCCGTCCGCCAGCGTTCCCACCATGGCGGAGCAACGTTGTGGTCGCCGGACACCTGAGACAGCCGAACAAGAAGGATGCACCACAGTGAACGTCGCACTGACGGCGATGACCGGACTCTACGGAGGATTCTTCCTGGCCGGTGGGGCAGGGCAGGTGCTGGGCCGGTGGTCGGCGCTCACCCCCGCCGACGCGTGTGGTTTCTCCACGGCGGCATGCCGGCTGATCGGTCTGCTGGAAGTACTGGGAGGTACCGGTCTGTTGCTGGCACCCTGTTTTCCTTTACTCGGGTGCATCACCGCGCTGGGCCTGTTCCAGCTGCCCGCCGCCGCCTTCGTGTACCACAGTTGGTACCAGGCGCGCATCCTACGTCTGCTGGCGTCCGCAGCGGTCGCCGTAGGTTTGTTGTGCAGTGCCTGCGGCCTCTACCTGACGGAGATCGCCTGAAAGCCGTCGGCACCATCAGGGCCTTGCTGCACAGCACGGCCCTGCGAGCGGCCTGCATGATCCGTCAGCCCGAGCATGTGGACGACCACCGGAGTCCTATCAGGCCTCCGTCCAGGAGCCGGCACAAGGCGCCGGGACGCGTCGGGCGATCGAGGAGCGCTTCCGGGCCGCGAGGCACGAGTGCGGCCTGGACCCGTACGAGGTTCGCCGCTATGTCAGGGGCGGAGGTTCGGCGGCTCCTGGCAGCTTGTGGTGCCCGCCCCCGCACCTGAGCGGACACCGCGCAGGACGTCACACACTGAGCTGGTCGAACCGGCGCCGCCGGCGCCAAGCAGTTGCGCGCCCGCTGTCACCACCTGCGGCGCTGTCGCACGATCGAGGGGCGGTCCCCCTGAGACCGCCCCCGGACGAGCGAGGCCGCGCTGCACTCCGGCCGCCCCGCGAAAGACCGTCAGGCAGCGAATCCTGGGCGCGAGAGCCGACCGGCCCGCGCCCGCCTCGACACCGTCAGTCCCACACCGTCTTGCCACCAGGACGGTTTCCGCCCGATGGCAAGACGGTGACGCACGCCCTCGTCAGAGCACGACCCGTTTCCGTTCTGCCCGCCCACCCGCCGCGGCCACGCCCTCAGGCAGGACCTCCGGGAAGTCCTCCGGCAGGAGGGTGCGCAGGTCACTGATGCTGGGGCCTTCCACGGCGGCCAGGCGTCGCGCCTGCCGGGTGATCATGCTTTCCAGTAGCTTGCGGGCGAGCCGGGCGTTGCCGAACGCGCGGCCGCGCGGCAACGCGTCGACATGCGCACGCAGCGCGGCGAGCGCGTCCGAGCGGCACTCGTAGCCCGAGGCGGCAGCGTGCCTCTCGACGATGGTGACCAGTTCGTCGGTGCTGTAGTTCTCGAATTCCACGGTGCGTGAGAACCGTGAGGCAAGCCCGGGGTTGGAAGCGAGGAAGCGCTCCATCTCCTCGGTGTAACCGGCCACGATGACCACGACGTCGTCGCGGTGGTCCTCCATCAGCTTCAGCAGGGTGTCGATGGCTTCGCGGCCGAAGTCGTTCCCGGAGGCCCCCTCAGGAGTGAGGGTGTACGCCTCGTCGATGAAGAGCACCCCGCCCAGCGCGCTGGTGAACACCGCCTTGGTGAGCTGCGCGGTGTGGCCGACGTACTGACCCACCAGGTCGGCACGGGCCACCTCCACCAGGTTCACCCGCGGCAGCACGCCGAGAGAGTGCAGCAGTTCGGCGTACAGCCGTGCCACGGTGGTCTTGCCGGTACCGGGTGGTCCGGTGAAGACAAGGTGGTGGCTGATCCGCGGGGCGGGCAGCCCGGCAGCCGCGCGCTGCCGGGCGTTGGACAACAGGCTGACCAGGTCGGTGACCTCGCTCTTGACCGCCGTCAGGCCCACCATGGTCTCCAGCCGCTCCAGAGGGCTCGGCTCGGCTTCGCCGCTCCCGCTCCCACCGGCGTCCGCCGTCGCGTCTCCGACGTCCTGCGGCAGCAGCAACGTCAGGTCCGTCTCCCCGATGTCGGTCATCGCCGCCAGCCGGAACGACTGCCGATCGATCATGTCCTCGAACACCCCTCGGGCTGCGCGGCCGTTTCCGAAGGTGGCATCCCGGGTCATGCCGTCGAAGTGGGCGGCCAGCGCCTCGACAGTGCCCGGGCCCAGCTCGTAGCGGTGCCGGGCGCACATGTTCTCGGTGATGGTGACGAGGTCGTCCACCGAGTAGTTGGCGAACTCGATGGTGCGGGTGAACCGCGAGGCCAGGCCCGGGTTGGCGGTGAGGAAGGACTGCATCTGTTCTGAGTAGCCGGCGACGATGACCACCACGTCGTCGCGGTGGTCCTCCATGAGTTTCAGCAGGGTGTCGACGGCCTCGCGGCCGAAGTCGTTGGAAACGCCGCCATCCGGGGTGAGGGTGTACGCCTCGTCGACGAAGAGCACGCCGCCCAGCGCGCTGGTGAACGCCTCGGTGGTCTTGATGGCGGTCCCACCGATGACTTGCGCGACCAGGTCTGCACGGGCCACCTCGACGAGATGCCCGCTGCGCAGGACCCCCAGGTCAGCCAGGATCGCACCGTACAGCCGTGCGACCGTGGTCTTGCCGGTACCAGGGGGTCCCGCGAAGACCAGGTGCCGACTCATCGACGGCACAGGCATGCCCAGTCGTCGGCGGCGCTCGGCGAGTTGGTTGAGATTGACCAGGGTGCGCACCTGGTGTTTGACGTTCTCCAGGCCGACGAGGGAATCCAGTTCCTCCATCGGCCCAGTCGGCTCGGCACCCCCCCTGCCGCCGGCGCCGGACGTGCCGGACGTGCCGGTTTCGGCGCTCTCGCCCCAGGCATCCGGGACGAGGTTGTCCGCGCTGGCGAGATTCTCCACGGTCAGCTGGTCGCCGGAACGGCTCTGACGCAGGCCCGCACCCTGATTCTCGCGCACCGAGCAGGAGGTCAGGGTGACCTCCCGGACGGTGTCCACCCGTATGCCGTCGCCGGCGCTGCCGGTGACGGTGCAGCCGGTCAGCTCGGCCCGGCCGCCGTCCATCAGGTGGACACCGTGGATGCCGGACCCCTCGATCAGCAGGTGTTCCAGCCGTGCCTCGGCGCGCTCACGCACGGTGACGCCGGAGTCCGCGCTGCCGGTGATCTCGCAGTCCCGCAGGGTGCCCAGGGCGCCTTCGCCGAACACCACGCCGGAGCGGCCGGCGGCCCGCAGCAAGGTGTCGCTCACTGTGGGCTCGGCACCGTCGCCGAGGTGCAGTGCCGCGCCGCCGGCCGCCTCGATCCGGCAGTGCTCCAGCCGTCCGCGTCCGCCGTCGGTGATGTCGACCCCATGTCCCTCCGCACCGGTGACCGTGGCACGCAGCAGCAACGGGTCGGCCGCCGAGGAGACGGCCACCCCCACCCCGGCGGCGCCGGTGACGCTCAGCCGGTCGAATTCCGCGGTGGAGCCGTCGGCGATCACCACGGACCCGCCCTCGTACGTACAGTCGCGCACCGACGTCTCCCGTAGCAGCGGGGCGCTGTGCTCGGTGACCCGGATCGCCGGTTCGCCCGCGCCCTCGAAGGAGCACTTCTCCAGGACGCCCCTGGAGCGGTCGATGACCAGCAGCCCGCTGCCCTTGGTGCGCCGGGTGACACAGTGCCGCAGATACGGATCGGCGCCCCCGGTGATGACGACGGCGTTCTCGCCGATCGCCTCGAACCGGCAGTCGTCGATCTCCGGTCGGGAGACGCTGGCGATCAGAAGCCCGACGGCTGTGTCGTGCACGGTGGTACGCAGCACCCGGGTCGAGCTGTTCCCCTCCAGCGCTATGGCGGGCTTGTCGCAGCCGGAGACGTCGCAGTTGTCGACGGTGCCCTGCGCCTCGCCGTTGGCCAGCACTCCGTTTCCTCGGGCGCCACGGATCCGGCAGTTGCGTACGGTGGGCCGGCCGGTCTCACCGATCACCACGGCCGACGTGCCGAAATTCTCGAACACCGTGTCCTCGATCACGCTGCCGGTCTCGGAGGTGTCCACGAGGCCGGCACCCCCCGGGTTGCTCACCCGGCAGTCGCGCGCTGCCAGCGAGCCGGTGCCGCGCACCAGCACGGCCGCCCAGCCCGCACCGGTGACGGTGCAGCGATCAAGGGCCGCCTGGCCTGACGGGACGTCCACCACGGCGGTGTCCTTGTCGTTCCCCCGCAGCGCGAGGTTGGTCAGGAGAACCGCATCGGCCATCAGGCTCACCGCGCCGCCCCGGCGCGGGCAGATCTCCACCTGGCCGGGATCGCCCTCGCCGACGATGGTCACCCGCGTCCTGATCACCAGATTCTCCGGGTAGCGACCGGCCGCCACCCGGATCACCGCGCCGGTGCGTGCCTTGGTGAGCGCCTCGCCAATGGTCCGGGCGTCACCCGGTCGGTCGGGAGAGACCGTGAGCAACTGCCGTGACACGCGCCTCGAACCTCCTGGTCATCATCGCCGCCACCCGGGACCGGGACGCGGATACTGCACGAACAACCCGTACTGCTGCAACGGCGACGCGTGCCCGGCCGACGGGTACGGACCCGAATCTGTCCCTTGAGGGCCACCTGTCGTCCCTTTCGGGACACGTCCTGTCCCGCACGGGACGACACTGTGGGGCAGCGAGCCAGGAGAGCGTGAGTTGAACGTCAACTCCGCCTGTGACCGGCCCTGTTGCGCGCCGGGCGGTCACCGCTGTGTGCCTATCATGCACGCCATGCGAAGCTCCATGAGAGGTCTGCTGACCGCCCTCGCGGCCGTCGCCGCGCTCGCGCCCACCGCTGGGGCCGCCGCGGCGCCCTCACCGTCCCCCGCCGCCGGACGCGACGTCACTGTGCTGCCCCCGCTGCCGGTTCGGCTCGGCGAAGGCAGGCCGTGCACCGCTCCCTCCGAGCAGACCGCCGCCGGTGGCACCTGGGCCGTTCCGGCACTCGGGCTGACCCGTGCCCAGCGACTCGCCCGGGGGAGCGGGGTGACCGTCGCGGTGGTCGACTCCGGCGTGGCACCGGGCACCGCCGGACTGTCGGGCCGCGTCACCGGCAGCACCACGGACTGTCTCGGGCACGGGAGTTTCGCCGCGAGTCTGATCGCTGCCGAGCCGCGGAAGGACAGCGGTGTGATCGGGGTGGCACCCGCCGCGACGGTCTTGTCGCTGCCCGGCACCGATGCCCGGGGGGTGCCCTCCGCCGCGTTGGTCGCCGCCGGTATCCGCCAGGCCGCCGACCGGGGAGCCGACGTCATCTACACAGGTGCCGCCCTGCCCACAGGCCGCGTCGAACTGACCGGCGCGGTCTCGTACGCAACCGGCCGGGGGGCCCTGGTCGTCGCCCCGGCAGCCCCGGACGCCCTGCCCGAACAGGAGACCGGCCCTGCGGACACCCCGCAGCCGAGCGGTCCGTACTGGCCGGCCGCCGCCCCCCAGGTGCTGTCGGTGGTGGACTTCGGGCCGTCCGGCACCCGGCCCTCCGGCGCTCCGGCCGCCTACCGCCCTGACCTGGCCGCGCCCGGCGACGGAGTGGTCGGTTCCGGCCCGGGAGGCGACGGCCACTACATAGCATCCGGCTCGTCGTTCGCCGCGGCCAACGCCGCCGGGGCTGCCGCACTGGTCCGGGAACATCACCCCGACCTGAGCCCTGCGGAGGTCGTCGGCAGACTCCTGCACACCGCGTATCCGGCCGACGTGCCCCGGCTCGACCCGTATGCCGCGCTCTCCTTGCGCGGGGAAACCGGTGCGGACCGTGGCACCGCCGCTCTCACCGAGCTGCCCGCCCCGGCACCCGAGCCCTCCGAGACCGGCCCTCGCGACACGGCGCTTCTCGTGGCCGGAGCGTGCCTGGCGCTCATCGTGCTCCTCGGCGCGATGGCCGTGGTGGTGCCGCGGGGGCGCGCACGCCGTTGGACCCCGCCCGGCGTCGACTAGACCATGTCGCGAGCCTCCCGCTCGCTGCGACAGCGCGTTCATGCCGGCATGCCGGACAAGAAGGAACCAGCTATGCGTCCAACGGCCATGCACCCGTTCCGTGTTCGGCCGGATGTGCGCGCTCACCGTGCGGCCTCGCCGTCCAGGAGTGCCGTCTGGATCTGCACCGCCTTTCGGCGGGCGATGCGCAGCGCCCGGCCGGGTACCAGAGGGCGGCCCTTGACGTTGTCGAAGAGGTAACCCTCGCTGGGCGGGCAGGACATGAGCAGCGCCGGCGTGTTGACCTCTTGGAGCCGGCGCAGCATCGACTCGTTGATTCCACGCCCGGCGCCGGCGGCGGATCGCGCCACGATCATGTGCAGGCCGACCTCGTGGCCGAGCGCGAAGTGATCGTGGAGCGGAGAGAACGGCTGGGCCATCGGGCCGGTGCCGAGCATGTCGTAGTCGTCGACCAGGATGAACAGCCTGGGCCCGGACCACCAGTCGCACTGCCGCATCCGGGACGGCGTGATGTCCCCGTCGGGCACTCGTTGCTTGATCGCCCGGGCGGCGCCCTCCACGAACTCGTTGAGGCCGTCCATGGAGACGGCGTGCCCGAGCCGGTACTCCTCCGGGATCGCCTCGACCAGCTCCCGCCGGTAGTCGACGGTCATGATGCGGGCCTCGGCCGGGGTGAAGCGGGTGGTGATGCCCTGGGCTATGAGCCGTAGCAGGTTGGTCTTGCCGCACTCGGTGTCCCCTACCACGAGCAGATGCGGGTTCTCCGCGAAGTCGTGCCAGACCGGGCCGAGTTCGTTCTCGTCCACGCCCAGGGGGATGCGCAGGTTGTACTCGCCCAGCTCCGGCTCGGGCAGCTCGGCCGCTGACAGAGTGACCGGCAGCATCCGCACGGGCGGTGCGACCGGCCCCGTCCAGCTCTCAGTGACCGCCGCGACAAGGCCTTCCACGCCTTCGGCCAGGTCCTCGGCCTCCTCGACGCCGTCGATGCGCGGCAGCGCCGCCTGGAAATGCAGCTTCTCCGCGGTCAGACCACGGCCGGGAACCCGGGGCAGCGCGGCGGACTTGCGCGAGTCGATCTGCGAGTCCATCGAATCGCCCATCCGCAGCTCCAGCAGGGTGCCGGCCTGATCGCGGACCGCCGCCGACAGCTCGATCCAGCGTGCGGTGGTGACGATCAGGTGCACGCCGTAGTTCAGGCCGCGGGAGGCCAGCGCGTTGAAGGTGGGGATGTGCCGGTCGAAGTCCTGCCGTACGGTCTGCCACCCGTCGACCACCAGGAACACATCGCCGTGCGGCTCGTCGGCGAACTCCCCGGCTGTGCGCCGCCGGCGGTAGGTGGCCATCGAGTCGATGCCGTGCTCGAGGAAGAACCGTTCCCGCTTGGTCAGCACTGCGTTCACCTCAGCCACGGTGCGGCCCACCCGCTCGGCGTCCACCCGGGCGGCGACGCCGCCCACGTGGGGCAGCCCGGCGAGCCCGGCCAGCGAGCCGCCGCCGAAGTCCAGGCAGTAGAACTGCGCCTCGCGCGGCGTGTGAGTGAGCGCCAACGCGGCGATCAACGTCCGCAGCAAGGTGCTCTTGCCGCTCTGCGGACCGCCGGCGATGGCCACGTGGCCGCCTGCACCCGACAGATCCACCGTCATCAGGTCGCGCAGCTGGTCGAACGGACGGTCCACGATGGCGACCGGTACCGTCAGCCGTCCCCGCCCGGCCCAGCCGACGGTCGTCAGGCCGTGGTCCGGGTCCGGCGCGAGAGGCGGCAGCACCTGGTCCAGCGTCGGCGGCACGTCCAGCGGCGGCAGCCACACCTGGTGAGCCGGAGGACCCGAACCGCGCAGCCGGTCCAGTGCCATGGACAGCAAGGTCCCGCCCGTCTCCTCCTCGCCGGTCTCAGGAGTCTCGGGCTCGGGAGCGGCGCCGTCGTCCGCCGGGGAGCGGGGCACCACCCACCCCGACGACCAGGGCACCACCTGGCTGGCCACCCGGGCCTGTGCGACCGGGCCCCGGCGCCGCCGATGGGGCCCGGAGACGTATGCCGCACGAAACCGGGTCAGCGCGTCCACACCGCTCTTGAGGTAGCCGCTGCCCGGCTCGGAGGGCAGTTCGTACGCGTCCGGCACCCCGAGCACGCCCCGGCTCTCCATCGCGGAGAAGGTCCGCAGCCCGATGCGGTACGAAAGATGGCCCTCCAGCTGGTGGATGCGGCCTTCCTCCAGGCGTTGCGACGCCAGCAGAAGGTGCACCCCGAGACTGCGCCCGAGGCGGCCGATCATCACGAACAGGTCCATGAACTCGCGGTGGGTCGACAGCAGTTCGCTGAACTCGTCCACCACCACGAACAGGCTGGGCAACGGCTGCAGCGGGGTGCCGTTCGCCCGTGCCTTCTCGTACTCCAGCGCCGAGGTGTAGTTGCCTGCCGACCGCAGGAGCTCCTGGCGGCGGATCAGTTCACCGTGCAGCGCGTCCTGCATCCGGGAGACCAGCGCCACCTCGTCCGCGAGGTTGGTGATGACCGCGGAGGTGTGGGGCAGTTCGTCCAGGCCGAGGAAGGTGGCGCCACCCTTGAAGTCCACCAGCACGAAGTTGAGCGTCTCGGAGGAGTTGGTCATCGCCAGGGCCAGCACCAGAGTGCGCAGCAGTTCGCTCTTGCCGGAGCCGGTGGCGCCGATCAGCATGCCGTGCGGTCCGGTGCCGCCCTGCGCCGACTCCTTGATGTCCAGTTCCACCGGCCGGCCTTCCGCGCTGACCGCGATCGGCACCCGCAGCCTGGCGTTGCCGCTGAACCGCGCCCAGACCTCCGCCGGCTCGTACCGCTCCAGGTCGGCGATGCCCAGCAGGCTCGTCAGTTCCACCTCGGCGAAGGGCTGGGAGGTGTCCACCGCGCCGGTATTCATGCGGTACGGGGCCAGCAGCCGGGCCAGCGCCAGAGCCCCGACCGGACCGAGTCGGTCCGGTGTGCCCAGCGGCGTGGTCTGCTCCCGGCGGTCCCGGTCGGTGCGGACCAGGGACAGTTCGTCCGCCGTCACCTCCAGGCGCAACGTCGTGCGTCCGGGCCGCCAGGCCAGGGAACCGCCCACGTCGATCGCCACTGCGTTGCGGAAGCCCATGCCGTCGAAGCGGTGCCCTGTCGGTGCCGGGCAGCCGTCGACCACGACCACGACGAACGGCTCCTCCCGTCCGACCGGAGCTTCCGGGTCGGCCGCGGGACGATCCTGGAACTCCCCGCCCAGCAGGTTCTCCAGCTCGCCGAAGGCCGACGCGATCAGCCGTGCCGGACCCGCCCCGTCGCTCTCGTGGCGATGCAAGGTGTGCGGGAGCCACTTGGCCCACTCCCACTCCGCCCGCCGCTCGTCGGAGACGCACACCGCGATCCACAGGTCCTCGGGGGAGTGGAAGAGCGCGAGCTGGGCGAGGAGGGACCGCACGAAAGCGCGGGCCGTCTCGTCCTCGCCCCGCAACAGCACCTTCGACCAGGCGCGAAGATAGACGGCGATGGGCTGGTCGGGGACGGTGGAGTAGGCCCGGATGAAACTGCGCAGCGCGTGCGCTGTGAGCGGTTCCATGTCCTCCACCGGCGTACCGGACGGCGCGAGCAGTTTGACTGCCATGCTCTGCTGCCCCATCCCGGCCCGGACCTCCGCGAAGTCCTCGTCGCTGTTGCGGCGTTCCCACAACCGGGTGCTGGACACCAGGGAGGCCAGTGCGTCCGGGTGCGGATGCCGCCAGGCCAGCGCCCGCTGCTGCTGCGCGATGGTGGAGCGCACCTTGCGCCGGGTCTGGGACAGATAGCGCAGGTAGTCACGGCGCTCGCCCTTCAGCATCTGCTTCCGCTCCGCGTTCCGCCGCATCGCCTGGCCGACGATCATCACCACGGCGCCGAGCACCATCATGCCGAGCGCGATGTACAGGAAACCGTTGGAGCCCGACTGGCCGGTGCCGCCGCGCATGTACATCAGCATCATCGACACGGACATGAGTGCCATGGGCAGATACGTCCACACCGAAGAGGTGTCCGGCTGCACCTCCGGCAGGCCCGGTGGCTCTTGGAGAGTCATCTCCCCCGAAGGCATGTCAGGACCGCGGCGACGCGCGGGCCTGCGGAACGGGATGACGCTCAACGCGGGCCTCCTCGGTGACAGTGATCGGGCGGACCGCCGTGCAGCCGTGCTTCCCCGACGGGGCCCGATCCTGCCGTAGCCGGACGGCTCTCCTGAACGTCCGCGGAAAGCGGGCAGGGGGCATACGGACAAACGGCTGGAACGGAAGGGACAAGCGCGGGGAACGAACGCGCCGGAAAGCGGGGACCAAGCGGGACGCGCTCCCGCAGGGAAAGCCGGACCGCTCCCTACCGCGAATCCGGAAAATCGTCCGCAATACACACCCGTGAACCGCGCCAGGAGAACACCGGCATCCCTTCCGTGAGGAGCGTTTTCCCGCAGCGTGTTTTTTTGGCGATAGGCTCGAACGGCCGTCAGACTCAGAGGCCATGCGGCAATGCCGCAATCCGTCGGTGGACGGCCGGTGCGCCGCACCGAAATTTCCGCACCGCGCACAAGCGGTTTGCCAGGAAGCGCGAACGACTCATGACTGACACCACGTCGGCCGCCCTGTGCCGGCTGACCGTACGTGCCCCCGCCCGGACCATCGACCTCGCCGTACCCGTCGACGTGCCCGTCGCCGACCTCCTGCCCACGCTCGTCGGATACGGCGGCGACGACCTGGGGGAGACCGGCACCGAGCACGAAGGCTGGACGCTCCAGCGCCTCGGCGGCCCGCCGCTCGACCCGGAGAGCACCCTGGCTGCGCTCGGCCTGCGTGACGGGGTGGTCCTGTATCTGCGGCCGCGCGCCGACGTGCTGCCCGAGGTAGCCCTCGACGATCTGGTCGACGGCATCTCCACGGCGATGCAGGACAGGCCGCACGGCTGGAGCCCGACGGCCGGCCGTCGGCTGCTGTACGGCCTGGGCGCCACCACCCTGGCCCTCGGCCTCATCGTGCTGATCCAGCCCGGACCGGCAGGCTGGCTGCGGGCGGTCGCCGCGGCGGCCACCGCTCTGCTGCTCATCGCCGGTGCCGCATCCGCCTCCCGCGCGGTCGGCGACGCCGAGGCCGGCTCGGTGCTGGGCCTGGCCGCCACGGGATACTTCGCACTGGCCGGCTGGCTGCTCCCCGGAGGCACGGCGGCCGACGGCAGCGCCCTCCTGGCAGCTTCCGCCGCCACCGCCGGTGCCGCCGTGCTCGCGCTCGCGGCGGTCGGGACGTACCCGGCCCTCTTCCTCGGTGTCGCCGTGACCGCGACAGCCGGGGCGCTGGCGGCGGTACTGCTGCTGTCCGGACTGACCATCAGGGAGGCAGCCGGAGTGGTCTCGGTGACCGTGGTGCTCTTCGGCGGCTTCGTGCCCTCGCTGTCCTTCCGCCTCGCCGGAATGCGGATGCCTCCGCTCCCTACCAATGCCCAACAGCTTCAGGAGGGCATCGACCCGTACCCGCCCGACGCGGTCCGCGACCGGTCGGTCCAGGCGGACGGCTGGATGACCGCCTTCTACGGAGCGATCGGCCTGATCTGCCTGCCCTGTCTCGCGGGGCTCCTCGCTCGCCCCACGGCCTCCGGGGTCTGGACCGCGGCGGCGCTCTGCGTACTCCTGCTCCTGCACAGCCGGGGCCTGGGCAACGTCTGGCAGCGGCTGGCACTCACCGCGGCGGGAGCCTTCGGCACAGCGCTGCTGCTGTACGGCCCGGCGCGCGGAGTGCCGGACACCGAGAACCGGCTTCTTCTGTGCGCCGCGCTGCTCGCCCTCGCCGCCGCCCTGATGATCGCCTCCTGGACTGTGCCGGGCCGTCGACTGCTGCCGTACTGGGGTCGAGCCGCCGAACTCCTGCACTCCCTGGCCGCGATCGCTCTGATCCCGCTGATGCTCTGGACGGTCGGCGTGTACGGCCTGCTCCGCGGGCTCAACGGCTGAACGAGGACGACCCCCCATGCGGAACAAACGCGACCAGGTCCAAGCCCACATGTTCGTGATGGGCCGACTGACCTCGGCCATGCTGCGTGCCGAACCCGACGATCCGGAAAGCCCGACCAGCCGCACCAACCGCGGCGCCCTGATCGGCGTCATCATCGCGATCCTGGTGTGCGCCGGAGCATTCGTCCTCGGGCTGCTGCGGCCCGGCGGCAACGACTCCTGGAGAGCCTCCGGTGCCTTCGTGGTCGACGAGGGCACCGGCGCCTCCTACCTCTACCTCGACGGACGGCTGCGCCCGGTGCGCAACTACGCCTCGGCCCGGCTCATCTCCGGCGCCGACATGAAGACGGTCTCCGTCGGCAGCGCCTCGCTCCGGCACGCCCCGCACGGCGCACCTGTCGGCCTCCCCGGCGCCCCGGACACCCTGCCGAACCCGGCGGATCTGGACACCGACCCCTGGCGGGTGTGCGCGACCGTGTCCGTCACCAAGCACACCACCGTCCCCGGGACGACCCTCGCCGTCGGCGCCGGCTCGACCGACGGCATCGACGGCGCCCGAGGACTGGGCTCCGGGCAGGGCGCCCTGGTCAGCGGACCCGACCACACCGTATGGCTGCTGTGGCAGGGCACCCGGCTACGGCTCGACCGCGACACCGGCGCACTCGACGCCCTCGGCTACAGCGCCCTCGCGCCCCGCCCGGTCTCCCTCGCCTTCCTCAACGCCCTCCCGCAGGGCCCCGACCTTGCTCCGCCGGACATCCCCGGCCGCGGCGCGGCCGGACCACGGCTGGACGGCCACACGACCAAGGTCGGGCAGGTCTTCCGGGTCGACGTGCCCGGCTCCGATCCCCAGTACCACCTACTCACCCAGGACGGCCTGACGCCGCTCACCGCGACCCGCACCGCCCTGGTACTGGCCGACCCACGCACCCGCACCACCGCGTACGACGGTCGCACCCCGCAGGCCGTCCGGCTCGGCGCCGGGGCTCTCACCGGTCACCGGGCCACCTCTCCCGGCCCTCTCGGGGACGACGGTGAATGGCCCGACGCCCCGCCCACGATCCTCGCCGCGGAGGCCGGGCAGGCGCTGTGCGCGGAGACCGAGTCGTCCGGCTCCTCCGTCCGCACAGCCGTCTCCCTTCTGCCGGTGACGGCCCTGGGCATGCCCGCCCAGCCGCCCGGCCGGGAGGCCGAACCGGCTTGCCTCACGGTGGACGCGGTCACCGTGCGGCCTGGTGCGGGCGTGCTCGTCCGCGCGGTCGGGATGGGCGGCGGGGCCCTCGGCGACACCACCTTCCTGGTCACCGACAGCGGTGTGAAGTACCGGGTGGTGAGCGCCGAGGCCGCCACCGCCCTCGGCTACGACGCCGGCGACACCCGGCGGTTGCCCGGCTACCTGCTGACGATGCTGCCCACCGGGCCCGACCTCGACCGGGCGGAGGCGGTGGCGGGCCGGGCCCGCACCACCGGAGGGTGCGGAGGGGGCAAGCGGTGACGAGGGCCGTACCGCGCCACCAGGAATGTTCGGCTCCGGCGGCCGGTGGAACCAGCTCCGCAGGACGGCGGACGGCCACGACGCAGGGTGGCAAGAGGCGAGCGCGGCGGTGCACACCGTCACCGTGCGCGCCTCGAAAGGGGGCGCTGGGAGTCGTATCCCTCCCTCGCCCTCGGACATGCGGAGCCACTGTATGCACCGATCCACCGAGTGAGGACGATGATGAGTGAGAACTTCAGCGGCGTGCCCACGGCCTCGAGCGACGTCTTCGGGGTCAAGGGTGTCTCGGCCGAAGGCACCGGCCCCGACAGCGCTCGGGAGGCCGGCCCGCTGAGGCCCGACGGCTGGCTCCGCATGGTGGATCCCCTGTGGCTGGGTGAGGGTGAGCCGCCCGAGTGGGCGGTTGTGGGCTGGTGGCGCTCCGGTGCGCACGGCGAGATCGTCGAATGGCAGGACAACCCCGACTACCAGCCGTCCCCGGGCGCCTTGGACTGGCCCGAACCGGAGGACGAGGTGGACCGGGCGGTGCAACTGGCCGCGACCGGTTACGGATCGAGCGAGGCAGTGCCCAGGGCTCTGCTCAACCATGAGGTCGCGGTACTGACCGGTCCCGGTGGGAGACTGCTCGCCGCCACCAGCCCTGACGGCACCCCGGTCGTCCCGGTCTTCACCTCGCCCGTCTACCTGCACACGTGTGGGCGATGGGGTTACGAGCTACGGCGCGTGGACGCGAGCTTCCTGGAGGAGGTCGAGGACGGGCACCTGCTGTACCTCAATCCTTCCGGCCCGGTCAGCGTGATGGTGGAACCCGCTGCGGTCCGTGAGGTGCTGGCCGCTCTGCCCGCACCGGAACCGGTGGCCACCACCGGTTTCGACCTTCCCTCCACGTCAGAGACGGGGATGCGGAGCGTGCAGGGTGCCGGTGAACCGGACGGGGCGGGGGGCGCGCATTCGGTCCCGGCCGACCAGTGGAGAGCGCCGGCAGCGGAGCCGCCGAGGGTATGAGCCACGCGGCCGGCGAGAAGCGGGCCGGTGGTGTCCCAGGTCGTACCCAGGCTGCCCGTCGGGCCGGCAACGGGGAGACGGCCTGAGGTGGCGGCGCCCGCTCCCGGTCACCGGAGGCTGTCAGGGGCACAGGGAGGGGCGGCCGGCCTTTCCCCACCGCTGTCGCGCCTTCACCGGCGCCGGTGGATCCCGCACCTTCATGTGCTGAGGGAACTCGTGCGGGGGGTGAACCGGTTGCGGTCCGGTGCCGTTCTGTGCGGTGGGTGTTCCGATGTGTTCACGGGCTCCCACTCGCGGTCGGCCTGCCTCCCCCGGTGGCCGGGACGCGTCACCCGTGCCGCCGCCCCGCCCCGCGGCGGCACGGGCCTTCGTCGTGGCCCGGCAGTTGTCGGGGGAGTGG
>NZ_JBIBEG010000021.1:0-23993 GCF_042902585.1 Streptomyces argenteolus | reverse complement strand
TCGGCATCCCACCCGGAACCGTCAAGAGCCGCGCCTTCTACGCCATGCGCGCCCTACGCAAAGCACTGGCACAACGAGGCATCACCGGCGTGTAGTCCGCACGCGACCGGACTTCGAACCGCGCCAAGGCCGACCCGCACCGTCACGACCCAGCAACTCGTGACGTTGGCGGAGCACCGTGAACAGCTACGCGGCTCCCGCCGGCCGGGCTGCTCTCGCCGCCGCGCCGTCCGGCCCGCCTACGCCGTGGTCCCCACCCCCGACGCTCGGGCGGGGCTCCTCCCGCCTCCCTGCGTCCGGCATCCGTCGGCTCATTCCGCGCCCTGGCGGCATGTGATGTCGAGCGGGTTACCTTCCGGGGTACGGCGGGTGAACCGACTCCGTCATCATGTCGTTCCACTCGTGACAGCCGAAGCCGAGGTCGAGGGACACATGATGGATTGTGAGCAGACCAGAGAAGAGCTGGCCGTCCGAGCCCTTACGGGGGACCGCCATGGTGGGATGGACGCGGAGAGCCTCGCGCACCTCGGACTCTGTGCGGAGTGCTCGGCAGAACAGAGACGGCTCGCCCACGTGACTCTGGCCCTTTCGAGCATTGATCTCTCCACCTTCGTCGGGCTTCGAACAGCCGACGCCCGGACCATGCCGCGAACAACACCGGAGCCGCGGGAGCCGGTCCTCGATTTCCGGGACCGCGTGGGCCCGCGGACGTGACATAGAGGCGCCAGGACTGCCTGCACGGGCCGAAGGCGCCGGCCTCCGGAGCGGCACGACGGCGTGGGGCCGCACTCTTCGTCCGGTTCTGGCCCGGCGAGGCAGCGCCCGTGGGGACTCGGGCAGCGTTGCCGCTCAGTGGCGCACCGCGAGACCCACCCTCCAGGGAGCCTCCGTCGATCATCGGGGCCGTTTCGGGAAGGGCCGCCCATCGTCCGTCCCGTCCCGTCACCGACCCGCACGCCCTGGCGTGACCCACAGAAAAGGATCACGCCAGGGACGGGTGAACGGCGAAGTCGTCGCCGCGCAAGGTGAACCGGTCATCGCACGCCACCGTTGTCGGAAGTGCGGACAGCGGGACCGCGCCGGCACATGCGGCGGCCTCGCCGGACGACGCCGCGGACCTCCCCGCTGCGCCGTCTCTCGCGCACCTCGTGGGGACGGGGTCCTCCCTGCCCGCCGAGGCCGTGCGAGTGGCGTCCTGACCATCCCCTGGTGTCCCGCGTCGGGCTCCGGGCACGTCATCGCGAACGGCGTGCGTCGGGCGGTCCGGAACCGGAACGAGAGAAGGCGAGTGAACTGTGGGGACGGCGCCTGCGGACAGTGAACCGGCTTATTCCTTCGACGAGTTGATGCTGGCCGCCACCATCGCCAGACGCTTCTACCTGGAGAACGCCTCCAAGGTGGAGATCGCGCAGGAGATGGGCCTGAGCCGTTTCAAGGTGGCCCGGGTGCTGGACATGGCCGTCGCCCGCGGCCTGGTCCGGATCGACATCACGTTCCCCACCGACATCGACATGGAACTGTCGAGCGCCTTGGCCCGGAGGTACCGGCTCCGGCATGCGATCGTCGTCAATCCACACCAGGAGGATCCGGGCGGCCCGGAGCCCTTCACTCACCTGCTCGCTCCTCCCGCCGCCCGGCTGGTGACCGATCTGCTGGACGAGGACGGCGTGCTCGGGCTGGCCTGGGGCCGCGCGATCACCGCAGTCAGCAGGGCGTTCACTCGGCTGCCGCCGTGCTCGGTGGTACAGCTCACCGGGGTTCACCCGCCGCACGCCATCACCGACGAGTCGGTCAAGGCCGTCAGCTCGGCCGCGTCCCTGGCCGGCGGGACCGCTTATCCGCTCTACGCGCCGTTGGTGCTGCCCAATGCCCTGACCGCAACCGTACTGCGCAGCCAGCCCACCATCGCGGCGGCGCTGACCCAATTCGGCGCACTGACCACCGCTGTGCTGGGGATCGGTGCCTGGGAGCCAGGCCTGTCGACGGTGCACGACGCGCTGTCCGAGCCGGACCGGCGAGGGCACGCCGCAAGGGGGGTGGTGGCCGAAATGGGCTCACTGCTGTTTGACGCCGACGGGGAGCTGGTCCGAAGCGGCCTGGCCGACCGGATGATCGCCGTGGACGCCGATCAGCTGCGCCGCACGCCGGAGACCATCGCGGTCGCCGGTGGCCGGATGAAGGCACCGGCCGTACGGGCGGTGCTCAGGTCCGGCCTGCTCACCGGGCTCGTCACCGACGCCGTGACTGCCCGGGCCGCGCTCACCGGACCGTAAGTGCCAGTTCGACAGGCGGACATGGTGCCACAGAGCCGGATCGCCGTGCGGCCGAGCCACGCCGGGGCGGTCCGCCCTCCGGCCGTACCCCGCCTCGACGGAGCCGGTCCGGCGAACCCGCCACCGGATGCCGACGGTGTCACCCCACGCCACATCCTTCACCACGTGGCTGAAAGGCCCCGAGCATGCCCCACCGTGTGGGGGAACGCCCGGGGCCTCGTCATCCGTTCGTACCTTCACCGGTAGGAGGCGTCAGCCCGCCCGGCCCGGGACAAGGGATCAGCCGCGCCGCCAGGTCTGGTTGGCGGTGCCGGTGCAGGGCCACAGCTTGACCGGCGTGTTGTCGGCACCTTCACCCCACCACACGTCGGCGCACTTGTCGCCCGCCTTGAGCGACACCAGGTCCTCGGTCGCGTTGATCTTGAACTTCTGCCCGCTCGACCCGTTGCACTGCTGCAGCCGGATTGCCGTGCCGTTCTGCACCGACCCGCCGTCCAGCCCCATGCACAGGCTCTGACCGATGCGCAGCGTGTGGTCCTCGTCGTGGAAGGACCAGATCTGAGCGCCCTCCGAGCTTCCGCACGGCTGGACGACCAGTTCTGAGTCGGCCCCCCGGGTGGTCGCGGTCAGGCACTTGCCCGTGTCGGCACTGACGATCCGGGCGGAGACGACGGTGACCTGCTGACTCACCGTCTTCTTGGTCACGCTCTTCGCCTCGACCTCCTTCTTCAGCGGCGCCACCTTCTGCGGGCGCGCGCCGGCGGCGACGGCAGCGGCGGGCGAGGGCGAAGCGCCCGGCGACGCCTTGCCGCCACCCTTCGTGGTCTTCCCCTCCTTTCCGCCGTCGCCGGCCTCGGGCGAGGAGGAAGCGTCCTTCGGCGACTCGGCGACGTAGACATCCGGCAGCTGCTCCGTCTCCTGCTGATCGCTCAGCGTCCGGGAGTCGGCGGCCACCGTGGTCTGTTCCTCGGGATGTTCGTCCCGCTCGTTGCCGGCCATGACGAGCAGCGGGATCGCGATCAAGATCACCCCGGCGATACCGGCGGCGGCCAGCATGGGGGCCTTCGGCCGCCCTGGCGAGCCGTCCCCGTCGGCGTCCCCGCCGCCGTCTCCGCTTCCGGCACTGCCGGGGCGGCGAACCCCGCCGAGGACGGCGGCCAACCCGGACAGGGCGCCGCCGGCGCCGCTCCGTGAGGAGGTACGACTCGGCTCAGCGGCATCCGGGGCCGCCTCCGGCCGTTCCCCGCGGTCCGTGCTGGGTGCCGTGGTCCGTGCCCGCGCCTCCGGTTCCCCGGGAGCCGCGGCCGTTCCGGCCGGACCTAGGTCGGCCGAGGTGGTCTCCGTCTCGTGGTGGCCGGCCTCACCGGACGTCCTGTTGCCACTGAGGGCAGTGGTACCGGCGGTGCCGCTGGTGGTGGCCGTACCGCGACGCGGGGCGGGCCGCAGGGCCTGCTCCGCGTCGTCGCCCACTGAGGGCAGGGCCACCGCGCGGCGGACCGGTGGCCCTCCGTCGGTGCCGGCTGGGCGGGTGGATGCTCCACCGCCTGGCCTGTTCTGGCGTGACATCGCTCGTTCTCCTTCGGTCTCGCGGTTGTCTGCCACGTGACGGCATGCGCTCGCCGTGCCACGCGGCCGGTGCGGCGGTGTACGCCGCCGCCGTGCTGCCCGACCGGTAGGGGCGGCTTCGCCGAGGCCCCCTGCCCGGTGGACGAGTCATCCGCCCTGGCCCAACGGCCCGATGCAACGGGCCGGCCAGCTGGGTCCCCCGCTACCGGAGAGGACTCCGTCGAGAGCCTTCTCCAACCGTTCCAGCGCCGAGTGGTCCAAGCCGTTCAGTTCGGCGTCCGCGCCGTCCTGATAGAGGGCGGCGGTCGCCGACAACTCCCGTAGCAGGACGACCGGCACGCCGTGCTGCGTGCGGGAGTCCAGCACCCGGAAGGCGCTGCCGGGAGTGAAGACGACTTCGTCCGCCGCTGCGACGGCTCCGGGCCGGTCGAGCAACTGCCGTACCTTGCGGCCGGTGACGGACCAGATCACGTACCGCACCGGGGCGCCCTCCGGGCGGGCACGGGGCAGGGCCAGCGCACCCACCGGAGCTGGGTCCAGCAGCAGCGTGCCCGGCTCGGGCGCTCTCTCACCGCCGTCCGGCGCCGCGCCGCGGACGACCACTCCCCGGTAGGAGGGGAGTCGGCGAAGCGCCGAGGACAGGCACGCGGCGTAGCCGGGGAGCCGTCCGTCGCCGGTCCGCAGGTCGCGGGCGAGCGCGGCATGGTGCAGCGGTCCGTCCTCGTAGGTCAGGTAGGCGTGCAGCGCGATCAGGTCCGCGCGGGCCTCCGCCAGCTCCTGGCCGCGGAGCGCGGGCATGCGGGTGAGCCAGCGCTGCACGGCGGCACCGTGGCCTTCCCACCCGGAGGCAGCGAGGTCCCGGAAACCGGCACGCTCGGCGACGGTACTGACGTGCCCGGGCCGGTACGGCACGGAGGTGGAGAGATCGAGGGCGGCTCGGGGGCCGGTCCGGCCGGTGGCAGGCGCTGCGGGCGCGCCGGCCCCCGAGCCGCTGTTCGTCGGCGGGGCGGCTTTCGGGGCGGTGCGACCGGGGTCGGCCGGGCCCGGTCCGGCGGTCGTGCCCGGCTGAGGGGGTGCCGTGGCCGCGTCCGTATCCGTGTCCGCGTCCGTGCCCTGCGGGGCGGGCAGGGCGCCATCGGCCGACGCGCCGCGGCCCCGGCCACCCCTCCCCGAAGGTTCGCCGGAATCGGCCCGCGCCGGGGTGACGGCACCGTCCCGAGCGCCTGGGTCCTGCGGCAGCCCCGAGGGAGCGCCGAGCGCTCGGCCGCTGCCTTCGGTGGCGGAGCCGGTGGTGGGGTCGGTGACGGGATCGGAACCCTCACGGCTCCGTTCGGCCGTTTCGTGGCTCGCAGGGTGCGGCATCAGGGGTGCCGGGCGGTCTCCACGGTCGCCGGCGGGTGACGGTGTCCGGCCCTCCTGGCGGACGGCGGGGCGGGTGCTGTTCGACGGGTGCGGGCCGGGCTCCGGCTTCGTCGCCCGGATGTCGCGGCTGCCCCGGGGACCGTCACCGGTCGAAGTGCCGCCTTCCGGTCCCGCTGTGTCCGGTGCGGCCACGGCGCGAGGGGCCTCGGCACGCCCGGCCGGGCCGTGGGAGGCGGGAGACACCTCGGGAGCAGGTGTCTCGCGGGGCCGGGCAGGGAGCTTCTCCTCCCGGACGGTGGCGTCGGGCTGCTGCCGGCCTTCCGGGGGCCGTGCCCGGCCGGCGAGCGGCTCGCCTGCTGCGCGGGATGGCAGGGCGGTCGGGCCGGAGGGCTTCGGCTCCTCCGCGACCGGCTCGCATCCGGGCCGCCGGCGGTTCGCCGAGGCGGGGGTGGTGGAGGTGGAGCCGGCGGCGGTCTGCTCCGCAACCGGTCGTTCCCCGCCTGGGAGGTGTGGCCCTTCTCCAGCTGCGGCACGTGCACCAGGTACGGGCGGCCGGGGTACGGGCGGCCCGGACACCGTGGGCATCGCGCCGGAGCGTGCGGGTGGGGGTGTCCGCGCCGGCGCCCGGAGGGCCGCCGGAGCGCCGGGCGCCGGACCCCCCGTGCGCCGACCGGGCCCGACCTGGCGGGTGGCATAACGGATGCCGGCCACGCCGTGTTCGGTGGCCAGGTCACGCAGGCTCCGTTCGCCCGTGGTCAGTCGGCCGCGCACCAGCAGCGTCGTCCTCGCGCGGGGCCGGAAACCGAGCTCGATCAGGAGCCGGCTCAGGGCGGGCAGCAGCGAATCGTCCACCGGCTGCCCGGGGACGCCGAGTTCGACGGTGAGGGTGTCCGGGTCGACGGGGACGGTGACGACGGGCGGTCGGGGGCCGTCGAGGGGGACGACCGCAAGTCCGGCCCTGGTGACCGTGACGCCCCAGGCATCGGTGAGCGGGGTGAAGTCCGGCCGGCCGCCCGGCATCCCGACCAGCGCGGGGTGAACGAACGTGGGGCGCGGCATGGGCCGTCGGCCGTCGGTACCGGGGGGCCCGCAGATCACAGCGGTGACGTACGGCTGCCAGGTGGGCTCCCCGGTGCGTCCGATCAGACTCGGCCGGACCGCCCCCAGGGTGTCGGGGTCGCCGGCGAGCAGCGGGATGCCGGTGAGCACCTCCACCTCCTCGTCAAGCATGTCGGCGACCGACTGGCCGAGCCGCAGCAGGTCGCTTCGCCCGCCGGGGGCAAGTCGGGCCCGGGAGCGGTGGGCGGCGGGGAGCGCGGCAAGCACCGTGGCGACCTCCTCGGCGGCCACGTCCTCCGCGTCGGGCGCTCCGACCAGGATCAGGGGGTGCCCGGACTGCACGGGTACGGCGAAACTCAGGTCGTCGGTGCCGGGGGTGGGCACCTCGGCAGGACGGATGACCAGTCCAGCGGGAATCTGGTGCACCAGGCATCCGCCGGAGGTGCGGGCCGGTACCCCGTGCAGCGCGTTCTGCCACTCCGGCATCGGGGCTCGGCTGCCCAACGGCCTTGGCTCGGAGTCGGGTTCGAAGCGCCACCAGCCGCCGCCGGGCGTGGACGGGTACGGCACGTAGAGCGTGCCCCCCGGGGTGATCAGCACGGCTCCGTCCGGGGCGATCACTTCCAGGCCCCAGGCATCGGCGATCCGCCGGGCCAGGCAGGGCCGGTCCGCCCGGTCGTGGCCGGCACCGGAGAGCACCAGCCGCACCCGGGTGGAGCCCCGGTCCCGCAGGGTGTCCAGGGCGTTGCCGAGCCGCGTCCAGTGCGTCGCGGTGTCCCCCTCGCCAGGCGCGCCCACCAGGATCGTGACCGTGTCCTCGCCTCCGACGGCCAGGGCCACTTCCGTCGCCTGGGCCAGGGACGGGAAGTCGTCGTCCGCCGAGCGCAGCAGGACCACGCCGTCGACCTCCTCGACCGGTGCCACCCCGGACGGCCGGCCGGGGTGACCGTCCGGGGTGGCACGTGCCGGAGCGGCGCCGCCGTGCCGGGAGAAGAGGGTGGACCACCGGCTCATGCGCTGTTCTCCCCCGTGCGGTCACCGGCCGCTGCCCTGGCACCGTGCCGTGCGACGGTTTCCACCGGGGCGCCGGCCCTGCCGCACGTCCCGCTCCCTGCGGAGTCGGTGACGCCGCCCCCGGCCCGCCCGCCCGCCGGAACGTGCTCCGGCACGGGCAGGGTCCGCTCAGCGATGGTCTGCTGGCTCATCGTCTCCTCACGGTCCTCACCTTGTTCGGCGGTTCCCGGACCGTCCCGGACACCCGGCCGGGAACTCCCCCTGCCGTCCCTCCCCCGCCCCCGGGGGGCACCGGGCACCTCGGGCGACAACGGGCGGGTGCGAGGGACGGGCACGGGCCGGAAGGAACGGGCCCGGACACCAGGGGGTCGAACGGTCCGGCGCCGCCTCCGGCCCGCGCGGGACCTCAGGCAGGGGCGCCACACCGCTCACCGAGCTCCTATCCCCACCCCGTCTACGACGAGGGAACCGCATCGGTTCACCGCGCTCGCGGGGGTTTCCCCGGTAGGCCCGCCGGCCAGGAAACACCGCGAGCCCTGGGTCATGGCTCGCGGGCCGTCACCTCGTCGGGGGCCGGCGTCGTGGTGGAACCAGGCGAGGGGTTCGCGCCGGGGGCGGGGACCGGGGGCGTGACAGGGGTACCGGCCGGGGCCGTGCTCGTGGCGCCGTCGGAGAACCCGCGTCCCGAGGGCGCGGAGAAGGAGCCGGGAAGCCCGGCATGCGCCGGGGGCGGTCCGGACTCGAGCGTCCCCGCCTCCCGTCCCACCGAGGCCCGCCACCGGGCACCGACCCGGGTCAACAGCACCGTGGGACCGGGCGATGCCTCCGGAGCACGCGGAACTGGCCCCCCGCCTCCGGCGAAGACGAACCGGAGGCCGAGCGTGCGGGCCAGCAGGCCCGCAAGCACCTCGTCTGCCGGACTGCCCTGCCGGCACAGGTGCAGCCAATACCGCTGGGCGGTGGTCAGAGAGACCGAACCGGCAGGCACCACCCCGCCCGCCAGGATCGCCTCCACCTCCACGCTCGGATCGAACGGCACACCGGCCGCACGGAGTTCGGCGATCGTCACTCCGTTGCCGTCCGCAAGCTCCTCCGTCCCGGCCGGTACGTCGGCGTCGGTGATCACGCCACCGGCCCACACCCGCAGGGGTTCGGCACCCGGAAGAACGGGGGCGGCCACGTCCATGCCGAGGTCCCGGCCCACCTCGGGGGTCAGCAGTTCCGGTGCTCTGCGGACCACCGCCCGCAGCAGTGCCTCCACCGGGTCGCCCCCTTCGCCGTCGGCGCCGTACGGTTCGGCCGCAACGCCGTCCGTGCCGTGGGGTTCGCCGATGACGTCCGCGGCCTCGGGTCCCCCGGCACGCCTGCCCGGCGCTTCGGACGTCCCTGTCGCTCCCCCCGCTGTTCCCTCACCCACCGCCCGTCCGGCGTCACCGTCTTCGACGAACAGCTCGGGCGCCACGTTCACTATGTCGTCGGCGAGAGTCTCTCCGTCCCGGGCGAGCGGCAGTTTGGCGTACAGCGCGTGCGGAACGTCCACGCTGAGCGCGCCCCCGGCTCCGGCGATCACGAGCCGGGCGTCGACGCGGTAGTGGCGGAAGACACGCACGCTCTCCTTGTTGCTTTCGTGAGTTTCGCCGAGTTTGCTCTCGTGCTTCTCGCCCTCCTCCACACCGACCAACTCGAACGGCGCCCGCTCGGTCAGCCGGACATCCCCGTGGCTGTCGCCGCCCTCCGGCCCCAGGGCGAGGTACCAGCCGGAGGACTTGTCGTCTCCGACCTTGACGCCGTGCTCGTCCTGGCGGTATCTCCGAGCCTTGTACCTTCCCGTCCCCCCTTGCCCCTGTATCAGGGGATGTATGGCGGTGGGCTCGAGGCCGAGGACGAAAGTGGCGTCCCCGAACGGCACCACGTACCGGCCGGCCAGCAGGTCGCCGATGTTCGCCCGCAGCATGCCCTCGCTGGTGTAGTGCCGGTACAGCAGCTCGGACTGGGTGCCCGGGTCCAGCCTCGGGGGGAGCGTCAGGGGCCACCCGAGGGCCTCGCCGGAATCAAAGTTCCCGGAGCTGCGGCGGGCAGCCAGGGGAATCCACGTGCTTGCGGCTGCCGTGGCGGCGGGGACCGCCCAGGGGTGCAGGACGTCGGCCAGGGCCTGACGGCCGAAGTTCCCCGGGGCCGTATCCGGGGTGGTGGCGGCGCCGGGTGTCCAGCGCGCACGGTCGAGATCGCGGCGATCCAGCCCCGGGGCCGCTCGGTTCAGCGGCACCGGGGCGGCTTCGTTCCCCGGCTCTCGGGCGGTTTGCTGCACCGGCACTGTCAGTTCGGCGGGTACCAGCAGGCGTACCTCGCCGTCGATGCTGCCGCCGGTCTCGCTGTCCGCATGCCAGATCCAGGGGCGGGCGCGGTACCACAGGCGTTCGACGCTGTCGGTGCCGAGCATGTCGCCCGCGGTCAACAACGCCCGCTTGGTCCAGCGGACCGGTGCCTCGATCCCCGCCGGAGGCTCGCTGCTCAGGCCCATCTCGACCCGGAACTTCAGCGGCAGGACGACTTCGTGCGCCGGGCCCTTGCTGGAGGTGCGCTGGATGTCCTTGACATCGTGCTCGTCCGCCACGCTCCGGCCTGCTTTTCTCCTGTACCCCGCGCCCAGTTCACCCCCGCCATGGCGGTGGCCGTATCCCGCGTGCCCCCGGATGTCGACACCGATACTCCCCTCCGTGTCTGACGAGGTCCCCGTTTCTTCCTTGAGTACGCCCTCGCTGCGCAGGGTCAGGGTCACGTCGGGGCGCGGCCGTTGCCCCTCCTGGGAGGAGTGGGAGCCGGTGACGTTGATCCACAGGTAGCGGGTGGTGCCGAACGGACCGGGTAGCGGCAGCCAGCGTCGCACTCCCGACGTGATCAGCAAGGGATACTGGGCCTCCAGCCGGTGCGAGGCGTAACTGCCGTGCAGCGCACGCATCAACAGGTCGGGCCAGTCGCCCGCCGGCGCCCCACGCAGTACGGCACCGGAGCGGATCATGGCGTGGATCCTGTCCAGCACCTTGTCTCCACGCAGCAGTTCGGGATGCGCGACGCCGGGGAGCAGGGCGGCGTCGAGGATGGTGCGCGACTCGGTCTGGCGAGGGTCCTGCACGGGTGGGGCGGACGGGGCGCCAGGCACCGTGTCCGGTACCGCCGGGGCGTGGGCACCGGACGGAGGAACCGTGTCCCCCGGGCCACCCGTCACCGGCGGGAGCAGGTCCACCATCCGGCGCTCGGGCACCAGCAACTCGAGGGCGCCGGGGACCGGCAGGTAACGGGTCATCTCCTCCCGCTTGCGTCCCCGTCGGCGCATGGCGGTGACCTCGAAGACCGGGGTGGCGCGCACGGTGTGTGGTCTTCCCCCGTAGGTTGCCCGCGTGATCATGACGTTGCCGAGCTTGCGCTTGCGTTCGTCGGACCAGCCTCGCCGGTAGCCGAAGGGGACGAACGCCGCCAGACGGCCCGTCAGGCCCTCGTGACCGTCCCCCTGCGGGTCGGCGGTGCCGGAACCCTCACCCGGCTCGTGAGCTGTCGGTCGGGTGTCGAAGCGCATGTGCAGACCGACCAACCCGGACACCCCGACGCCCCAATGGGTATCGGTGTCGGTCTGGTGGAAGCCGCCGGCCTGGAGGTAGTGCTCGATCTCCGCCTCGTCGGCGACCGGCCCGAGGTCCTGTGGATCTGCGGCGGTCAGCCGCAGACGGATCAGCTGCTGGAAACCGTCGCGCTCGGGCAGGTCGATCACGAGGCCGCCCTGCGCACCGGTCAGGTCGGCGATCTCGGCGGCCAGTTCGGTGGCCGTCGTGCCGTCGCGCACCGCATCCGGCCAGTTCCGCCAGTCAGAAGCCCACTCCTGGGCTTGTCTCTCCGGCACCCCGGCCAGCCGGCTGTGCAAGTACGCCGCCAGGAGCGGGAGCTCGGGGATTTCGGTGAAGGCCGGATAGATCCCTGAGGTGCCGCCGCCCGCGAAGTCCACCCACCGCTGACCGGGCTGCTGCCACGGGGGGGTGCTGCTCCAGTTCGCGGGGGCGAGTTCGGTCTGGGCGAGAGGGACGGCCGGCACGTGCGCCCGCGGTACGTCCACCAGGGCGACCAGCTCACCGGGACGGTCGATCCACCACACGTCCGGTGTCCCCGGTCCGTCGCCGCCGGGCCGGCTCACCGACAGTTCGTAGACGATGTCGTAGATGTGCGTGTCCACCGGCCCGGCGGTCTCGGTGCGGCGATAGGCCTTGGCGGTGCCGGACAGTTCGTACTTGTCGGCACGGCCGCCGTTCCCCGTCACCCTGAGGGCGCCGAGCTGGAGTCGCAGCCAGTTGCGGAAGCCCAGACGGGCCGCGGCGCCGCCACCGATCTCCAGCGACCATTTGTGCTTGCGGTGGCCCGCAACCGTGCGTTCGCTGATCAGCCGCGCGTTGATTGTTCTGTCTTCCGCCTCACCGCCCGGGGGCTCGTGGCGCTCCAGCAGGCGACCGCGGACACCGACCCGGTAGCGGCGACCGCCCACGGAGACCTCCCGCGTGAAGCCACGGAGCAGACCCGCCAGATCACCCTCCAGCGCCGGGGTACCGAAGTACTGTGCGAGGTCCCGGTCCGTCGTCGACCAGCTGGCACTGTCTGCCCGGGGGCCGAGGTCCTTGTCGATCGCCCAGCGAAGTTGTTCCAGCACCAGCTCGGAGCCCGGCAGGCCGACGAGCATGCCGAAACCCTGCCCCCGCCGCACGGCCAGGGCACGTGGTTCGCGGGGGTGCGGTAGCGGCAGCGGGGCGTCCAGCCGCGCCGGGCGGGTGGTCACGCGTACCGGATCCGTCCCGGACGCACGCAACAGGGCCCGCACCCACGGGCGGGCGTCCACCGGTCCAGCCGGCGGCCACGGCGAAACCGAGGACTGGTCCCGATCCTGACGTGGACGCGCCCCGCCCAGACTCATCAGCGCGCCCACCAGGTTGCCCTCGAACCCGGCCGCCTGCGACTGCGGCATCCCGAGCTCGGCCCAGACGGTGACGTCGACCGGTGCGACCGTGTGCGTGGGGGACACGGTTTTTACCACCAGGCGCAGCCTGGTGCCGTACCGGGCTTGAGCCGTCCTGGCGGTCAGTACAGTGTGCGAGGAGGTCTGCACGGTCAGGCTGTGGCCGTCGGAACGTTCCGACATGCCGCGCAGACCGAATGCCGGGAAGATGCCCTGCGGGGCGGTTCCACCTCCCGGCCGGCCGGACGCCCCGTCAGAGGACGTCGAGTGGCCACCCCCGTCGCCGGGGCCCAGGACGCTGAAGAAGAAGCCCAGACCGCCGCGACCGTGGCCCTCCTTCTTGCGCTGTTCCGACCAGCCTCCGCCGAGGTCGTCGCGGACTCCGACGGCGGCGGTCATGCCGAGGTACTGCACGGCCTCGATCTCCGCCTTGATCCAGAAGTGCCCCTCGAACGACCGCTCCGTTCTCTGCCCGGCGAGCGCGGCGTTGGTGACGTCGCCGGAAGTCAGCAGCCAGCGCCCCCGGTTGAGGATCGATGTCTCGTTGAGCGTGGTCTGGACTTGCGCCATGATCCGCTGAACGGCCTTGGCACGCAGGTGGACCCTCAGAGCGCGCATCAGCCCGGAGACGGCCTCCGTGGTGTCCAGGGCGTTGAGGACGAGGTGCGCCCGCGGGGGCACCGGGGCGGGACCGCTGGGATCCACCACGGCGGCATCGGGCGGCGGCACGGTCTCGTCCGGGCGCTGCGCGCCGGGCGCGGTGTAGTCGGCGGGCAGGCCGAGAACAAGCGTCCGGGGGGTCACGACGCCGTGCGAGAGCTCTTCACCGTCGACGAAGATTTTGACCTGGAGATCGGTGTCGAAGCCTGCGGTGGCGGCGATGAACGGCTTGCGGCTGGAAATGACGCTGCGGCCCCACTTGCTGACCTTTTTGCGTGAGGTCCCCGCGCTCACAGAAGGCAGGCCGGGCAGGACCGCCGCGACGGAGCCTGAGGAGACCCCGATCGCACCGAGCAGGGTCGCCTCCAGCCCGTGCGAGACCTCGCGGGACGTCTCGCCCCCGGTCGAAGTGGCGGCGAAACCCACCGCGTACTCGCACACCTCGGCCCTCTCGGCGGTAGGTCGGGGGCGTGGCTGGACGGGGCGGGGCCGCAGCCAGATCAGCCGACGGTCCACCACCAGTGTCCGGCCCTTGGCGAGCAGTTCGTCCCACTCACGGGGTCCGCCCGTCAGCAGCAGTTCCTTCAGAGCGGGCCGGAGTCCACTGAGCAGCGTCTCGCTCGCGCGGCGCGTGTCGCGCAGGGCATCGGTGATCTCCTGCGCCCACCGTGTCGCCTGGTCGTCGGAAGGGGGGTCGGACCGCTCCACGAAGGCGATTCCCAACGCGCCCTTGTCCAGGTACCAGGGTGCCTCGCGCGCTGCTGACAACTCGGGGGCGGCGGCCGAAGGCGGCGACGGCTCCGGAATTCCGGCGAGGCCGGACGCCGGGGCCGGGCCGGCGCCGGAGACCGTAGGAAGGGGGAGGCTTTCCGTTCCTCCGGCCACCGTCTGGTCTGCGACCGGTGAGGCAGCAGGCTCCGGGCCGTCGCCGTCCCCCCGCCGGCCGGTCCCCGCGTCCGCTCCCGGATACGGATGCGCCGTCTCGGACACCGCCGGTACCTCGGACGGCACGGGCCGCGAGGCTGTGGCGCCGGCCGCCGCCGACCCGGAGTCGAAGCGCCACGGGTCAGCGAACGGCGACACCTCCTCATCGCTTCCGGTGGCCGCGAGCGCGCTCCGGTGGTCACCGGAGGACGCCGCGACGGACGAGCCGAAGAGATGGGGAGCGCCGCGGGAGTCGACCGCCGCCCCGTGCACGGCTCCGGTGGAGGACGTGCTGTCGACCAGATTCCACAGCCTGTCCAGATCGGCCGGGGTCAGCCCGTCCGGTCCGGGTGTCCAGGTGTCACTGTCAGGGTCGCCGAGGCCCAGCTGCCTACCGATCTGCACCGCCAGCTCGTCGGATGTGGCATCGGTCCGCCACCGGCGCCGGGTCGTCGGCCCGCCATCGAGCCGCTCGGCCACGTCCACCCGCAGGTGGGCGCCCTTGCCCGCCTCGACCCGCTCCACGGTCACGTGTAGTTGCCTGCTGCCGGGGAAGCGGTGAGCAGGCCGGTTGAACAGATCGTCCACGCCGCTCTGCACCCGTTGCCACAGGACCTCCAGGTCCTTGGTGGCCGGGCTCCCTGGGCCGAACTCGACCTGGACCGTCAGATCATCGATGCCGTGGATCCCGGTGACCAGGCGCCGCAGGTCGAAGCCGTGGTCATGTCCGCTCCGGCTGTCCCGATCCGGACCCACACTGCGCGGCTCGAACATCTGCCGGGTGAGGTGCAGCCCTTGGAGGTGCGGGCGGTCGGGCAGCAGGGTCGTCCAGGGCTCGTCCGCGGGCTGCGGTGAGGCCGGGTCGGTCACGGCGATCACATGCCGACCGTCCGGGCCGGACAGCAGCGCCGAACCGGCGTGATGGATGTGCACCGCACGGCCGGTCACGTCGGCGGTCGCCTGGGCGAGGCGCTCGACGCTCGACCGGTCCGCCACCGGCCCCACCAGTACGATCTCTGTGGCCTTTGCACCCCGGAGCCTGGAGAGGATCAGGTGGGCGAGGGAGTCGTGGGACGTCTCCACGGAGCCTTCCCGTCCATGGACGACGACGGTTTCCGCCCTGATGTCCGCGACTTCCACGACCGAGTATTTTCTTCGCCACGGCTGGTAGCCGGTCTGCCGCAGAGCACCCGGTGCGCCGACAGCGATTCCGGTGGTGTCCAGCTCGCGCACCTTCGTGCCCGCCAGGGAAACGCCCACGCGGGAACCGTCTTCGCGCACGATCGGCTGCGCCACGGCGAGTACGCCACGATGCTCCAGGTCCTGGGCGGCCCACGCTGCGGGGCCGGCATCCGAATAGCCGTGCGCCCATGCCTGCGACGCCCGTATCCAAAGATCCCGCTGTACGGACTCGTCGACCACCGTGCTCTCGTCCAAGTGCAGCGCCAGGCGGGCGACCGGGTCAGGACCGTACGCCCGGACGGCGTCATCGACGGCCGCCCGGCCGCGGACCATGGACCAGAAGGCCCGCGTTCGGTCGGTGTCGGCCGATGCCGGCGGCTTCCTGGTGCGCGCGTCACCAAGGACCAGCCGGCCCAGAGCGCTCTCCCCGGCGACCGCCCACTCCTGGGAGACGATGGTCACCGCCGGCATCGGCAGACGTGAGGCCAGAGCCGGCGTACCCGGCGGGCTCTGCGCCTCCCAAATCCGGGCAGTGTTCAGCAGGCGCTCTCGCATTGCTACCGGGTCTTCCCCTGCCATCCCGTAGTACTGGGCGAACAACTCCGCGGCGTGATCGAAAAAATCCATGGTGAAAGGGCCGTGGGCGTTCAGCTCCGGATGAGCGCTACGCAGCCGCTCCAACGCCCCTATGCCTACGAGTAGTTCGGCGTCGAGCTCCGCCCGCGGGCCGAACACCCTCCGCAGCGCTCGCACCAGGCGGAGCGCGGTCGGTACCGCCCCCACGGATGTCCCGGTGCTGGACTGCAGCTTCATCATGCGCGCCAAGACCACGAGCTGATCGCCGTCGGGTTCGGGATCGAACGTCCGCCATCGGCTTAGCGTCCCGTCCAACCCGGCATCGACGAAGGGGACTATTCTTCGACCCATGACGACAGTTCCGACGGCGCTAGGGCTGGCCATGACACGGCGGCTCAGCGCATTGGCGAGGTCCTGCGCCGGCTCGGGCGTCAGAAGCGGATCGGTCGTGCCGAGCCGTAGGGAGCCTTGGTGGCAGACTTCCAGCAGGACCTGGGCGCGGTGCCCAGCAGGTGCACGCTGATCCAGTTCCGTCAGACTCCGACGCCGTCTGAGCCAGCCGGCCGTCTGCTGCGCGTCACCGCTCCACTTACCGCCGTTCTCGGAGGACCAGTGGATGCGCCCATCGCGGTCTCCGTGCGCGGAGAACTCGTAGACCGGGATGTCTTGGGCCACCAGGTCGGCCCAAGGGGTCCGCCGACGGGCCCCGAAATTGCGCGTAACCGGATCCTGGACGTAATAGGTCGTGTATAGGGCGGCCAGGGGGTACTGGTGCTCCACCTGCGCCCATTCCTGTGGGTGCAGCGAGACCCGGCCGGTGGAATGGTGCGCCGCCGTCCCACGGTCACCACCGGCCACGGTGGGATAGGTCCGCAGGTCTGCGTCCGGAACCCACTTCTCCTTGCCGTCGGCGTCTTTGAGCCACTGTCCGGCTGTGGGGTCGTGCTCGGGAAGCACGCCACGGCCAGGCTGCGTGAACAGCCACTGCCCCCATGGCGCCGCTCCCGGGTCGTGGTTGGCCAGGGCAAGGTGTGCGCCAGGACTTTCGTCGGTCAAGGTCGAGTTCGCGGTCGGCGCCCATACGGACAACGTCGATGCATCGGCAAGGGCTCGCGGGAGCAGGGTGCTCCCGCCCCCCGCATCCACCAGCGCCGGCGCCAGCAGAATCTCCGCTCCCTGCGGGAACTTGTCGTCCCGTCGAATCACTTCGGCCAAGGCCACGGGGTCCAGCCATCGGGACTGGCCTTCATCCAGCGTTACTTGTACCCGATCGCCTTCAGCGTCCGCCACGAGCAGATAAACCGTGCGTCCCTGCCATGGCGCCGTCCTCCGGCTGCCCCGCACACTGTGCTTGTGCCCGTCGACATCGGTGCGTAGCCGTGAGACCACCCCCAGGTCCACCTGGCCTATCGGATCATTCCGCCAGTTACGGCCCACCACCTGGCCGGAGGCGTCTTCGACCTGTGTCGTCTCCGACAGCGCGCCCTTGCTGACCAGAAAGGATCCGGTCAGTTCCACGAAGCTTGCGGCCGGTTTCCTGTGAAACGCGACCGCGTCCGCAACGGCCTCGTAGTCCTCGTCGTCCAGGTCGTACTCGCTTTCCCGCAGAAGTATGCGTCGGATCGCGTCGTCCATCCCCTCCCTGTCGAACACACCGTCCGGCAGCAGGTTGCGAATCACACCTACTGCGTCCACCATCGCCTGCCGATAGTCCTCGTCCAACATGTCTTCGTCGATGAGCTGCTGGACCATCGTCTCGGCTACCTCAGTGTCCGAACGCACCCATTCGGTGTCCGAAATCACCGATTCCGTCTCGGAAGTCAGCGATTCCGTGTCTGAAATCAAGGAGCGGTCAGAATCGTAACCGCGACCCGAATTGAAGAGCGATGGATCGATGAAGGTGGCATAGGCCGCCGTCGACGGAGTCCGGGCCGTGGTCGCGTTCTCCGCCCGGTCACTGACGGTCCCACCGCCGAGCGGGGTGGAGACGGTCGCGGGGTGCGGTGTGGTGGTACGGGCGAGGGCCTCGACGAGGGTGTCACCGGGATGTGACGCCCGATGCCGGTCCAGCAGTCGTGACAGTTCTCGCGAGGTCAGCGGACCCATGTCCCCAGCCGGGGTGTCCGGACCGGTCAGGCGGGCGTTCTCCCAGGCCATCGCCCCCCGCAGCAGGGTCTCGAACTCCTGCCGGCGCTGGGGGTCGTGGCCCAGGTCCGGGCCGGCTTCCCGGCGGATGGCCCGCAACCAGCGCAGCGCCCGCTCCCCCGGCCGGTCGGTGCCCGGAACCAGCCCTGCCCGCCACGCAGCTGCTTCCAGTTCCCCCGGTGCCGGCTCCGGGTGGAAAACCCTGTCGCGGTGCCGAGGAGTCGTCAGACTGTCGATCACCGCGAACCGGGCCGGCCGGTCCAGCTCCGGCCCCGCCACCGCCACCGCGCCCGTGTCGGCGCGCACCACCTTGCCCACCCTCGACGCCACATCCTGCGCGATGGGCACCTGCTCCAGCAGGTCCTCCCCCTGCGGCTGCGCAGCGGCGTTGCAGGCCAGCAACCGGATTTCGGTGCCCGGAGGCAACGTGGAGAAACTCTTCCGCCGCATGATGACCCGGGCCAGGCCCTGCCCGTCGGTCAGCCCTGTCCGACCGTCCTTCAGCGGCAACTCCACACCCCGCGGTCCGACATGCAAGGCAACGGTGTAGCCCGCCCCCGGCCCCTCCAACGTCTCGACAGGCCCCTCCGCACGGACCACCGGATCCCAGATCACCCGATGCCGCACCGCCGCCAGATGTCCGTAACCCTCCCGCCGGACATCCATGTCCTTCTCGGAGAACCACGCCCGGCCCCCACCCGACTCACCACCGTCCCGGCTTCCCAACGGCGAGGACAGCAAATCCTCCAACGGCTCCCCACCCGTCAACGACACGAATCCCTCCACCGACGGAAGGGGTGCTTGTGCGGGCGACGGCCCCCGCGGCGACGCGACGGCCGCGGGGGGCTCCGTGGAGGGGGCGGACAGCGGTGTGGGTGTCGGGGGAACATCGGCGGACGGGGACACCGCGGCGGGGACCCGCCCGACGGACGGTGACTGCACGGGGGAACCGCTTGCGGGGACGGTGCCGGCGGAGGGCATTTCCTGCGGGCCCGAGGAAGGAAGCGGAACAGCCCTGGCACCGGTATCCGTCAGCGAGGCACCGGCGGAGCTCCTGTCGACGGGGGTCCCGGACGTGTCAGTCCGCAGCGGATCGGGCGAAGCAGCGGAAGTCGGCGCGGGCGCCCGCCAGTCCGCCGTGGATGACCCCTCACGCCCCACCGGAAGATCCAGCGAAGCCACATCGGACAGCACCGGCCGGGTACCGATATCCGAAATGTCCTCCCCCGACGACCACCCCCCAGCCGACCCGGCAACTCCTCCCCGGTCGGCAACAGGACCGCCCTGCCCGGTGAGGGCGGAAAAGACATCCGACTCCGTACGGTCCGACACATAGCCGCTATCCGTGGAAGTCACCGAACGGGCGTCGTCGTCGATGTCCCACACCGGCGAAGCCTCCGACATGGAATCATCACCGTACGAAGGATCGGCACGAAGGGGATCAGCGCCCGCACGCTCCGGACCCGCCACCCGGGCCCGGTCGGTCGGGTCGTTGACGTCACCGGACCCGGCGCCCCCCGCACCCACCCCGCGCCCACCTGACCACGCCATCTGATCAGCGGAGGGTTGCAACCCGACCCCCGACGGCCCGCCCGTGTCACGTACCGGACCTGACGCGACAGCCGACTCCGTAGCGACTGCTCCGGACCCGGCCGGCGTCACGGGGACGGACGACACCTCTTCCGCCCCCACGACGGACACCTGTCCCGGCACCGCGTACGGCGCGGCACCGGGCGACGTTTCGGGAAGTGCCGGGGCAGGTGGGACAGGGCTGATCGTGGAAGGCGGGGTGAGGCTGGTGGTCGACAGCGGGGGTGAGACCAAGGGCATGCCCGGCACAGGGGTGGCAGGTCCCAGTCCCGCACCGAGACCCACCCCTTCCAGGAACGCAAGCCCGTTCACCCCGCCACCCAGAGCGGCATTCAGCCCCAGACCCAGACCCACATCGGTGCCGGTACTCCCACCGTCACCCATGAAAGCCGGGGTATAGCCGCCACCACCCGAGGCGAACACCGCCTTGTGGAACCCCTTCCCCACACCCACCGCACCCACCAACACCACCGTGGACACCGCCCCCGCCACGGCCGCCCCACCAGCCGTCTGCACACTGAACGCCCAATGCCCCTGCAACGCCCCGATCGTGAACATCTCCCCCAGCGACTCCGCGCCCCCCTCCACCACGCCCGAATGCACCGCGTTCAACGGCACCGTGAACTCCGGCCGATCCTTGAACTTCCGCTCCACCTTGTCGACCAGCCCCTGCGACGCACCCCCCAGCACCTCTCCGAACAACCCCGCGAACGCACCGAACAGCGCGTCCTGACCCACCTTCGACCAATCCACCCCCGACGGACGCGCGACGCCCGGCGCCGTGGCCATGTTCAGCAAGCGCGCCGCCAACGACTGCAACGCCTCCTCCAGCGCCTCCAACGGCACCCCCACCAGGGGCACCACCGAGTGCGACAACGCCTGCAACGCCAGCAGGATCCGCAGCACCGCCCGCGCCCGCACCGCCGCCAACGCCCCCAACGACGCCCCACCCGTGAAGAACGACAGCGCCAGATACAACTTCACCTGCGCGAGAAGCAGCCCCACCTCCATCAGAATCTCAATCTTCGACTCCCGCACCTGCATCGAGATGTTCACCCGCCGCCGAGCGACGTCCTCCACCTCATCCGCCAACTCACGCAAACGGCTCTCACCTCGATCTCCCACGAGATCCCCCAGCGCCCTCACATAGGCGTCCCCCACCTCCCGCGGCAACTCCGCCCGCATCCGCACGATCCCCGCCTGCACCTCATTCGACAACTCCCGCAAACCACCCGCCAACGCCAACAACGGCACCCGCGAATTCAACGCACCAGCGGCATCCGTCGACGGCCATCCCTCGCCCGTCAGCGCCCGCACCAAACCATCCACCACATCAAACGAATCAGACACAATCAAAACCTTTAACGAAGGGAGGCCGGAACGGAATCAATCAACACGCACATGCCGGAGAGCACTTCGGAAATCCAAGAAGGAGATGACCACCCCGTCCGAAGCGAACAACAGAGCAGCACAGCGACGAAAGTGATGCCGCCGGCGAACTGGCGGAGTCCGAATCGAGTGAGCACCGTCGGCCACCTCGGCACAGCGCACGCCGGCGGCCCACATCCGGGGCCCCCGGCCGGTCGGTCCCTCCCGCTCACACCCGGAGAGGGCGGGACGGAGGGGCAGCCTCGGCAGAAGGGCACGTGCCTCCACGCCCTCGCACCCTCCCCGGCAGATGCCGGTCCGGGTGATCACGGCTGCTCGGTGTCCCATCGGGGGCGCTACGAGGGAAGGTCAACGCTCGAGCTGGACGATCCCCTTTCCCCCCTGTGTCCCGGAACCCCGCCGTCCGCCTTCATCCGGCGTTCGCGGTCATGGTTTTCGACCTCCCCAGGGCGCCCGTATTCCTGGCTGACCAGACCGCTGCGCAGCGTGAACGGCACGTCAGCGGCGGCCGGTGGGACGTCCTGGAGGGCTCGGTCCCTGACGACGGCCGGGGTTTGTCCCACCGCGTCGCCCTGGCCGGTCTCCCCCGTCTCCCCTGCCCTCGGCTCCTCCGGCCATGGCTGACCCGCCGGTTCGGGAAGCTCCCGGCCCTCGACTGCCGCGCGCAGCATGTCGACGTCGATGGTCGTCGTCACCGGGGCGGTGGGGCTGAGGTAGAGCAGCGGAGTGTCCTCGGCCAGGCCGAGCAGCTCGGTCACCGAGATCACCCGGTGCGGAGGCAGGCCGGGCAGGGCGGCTGCGCCGTTCCCGTCCCCGTCGGCTTCGCCGTCGCTCTCCGGGGGCATGGTGAACACCGGGATCGCCAGGATGCCGTCCGGCGCCGGGACCACCCGGGGTGCACCGTCAGGTTCGGTCACCACCGCGACGTGGGGAAGCTGGGCCAGTGCGCGCGGCACCTCGCTCACCGGGCCGTACCCGGTCACTGCGCGCTGGGCGGCCTCGTCCACCGGGTCGGCGGGTGGACGCCAGCCCAGGGCCTCCGGCGACGGCCGGTACTCCTCGTTGTCCTCCCAGTCGACGATCTCCCCGCGTGCGTCCGTCCGCCACCGGCCGAAGACGGCCCAGGACGGCGCCGGCCCCTCCCCCTGCCAGTTCGGGTCCGTCATGTAGAGGAAGTGTCCGGGCGCGAACCGGGCGGCTTCGAGAATGTCCGGAGGCGGCTCGGGGATCTCGCCGGGCAGGGTCACCTGCTCCCAGGCTTCCTCGGACGGATCAGCCTCTACGTCCTCGTAGGCAAACCGAGGCTCTGGTTCCTCCTCCGTGTGCGTGGCCGACGGCGGCTCGGCCACCTCGGCCGGATCGCCAGGAAGCGATGTCACGTCCGCTTCCGCGACGGCCGCTCGCGCTGCCGTGTCCCGGCCGCCGGTGTTCGGCTCACTCATGCGGGCGTTTCCTCTCCACGGAATCGATCGGTCGGTCGGGGCGTGCTCCGTACACAGGTCTTGCCCTGTACGAGGGGGAGACCGCCGCGCACGTGGTCGGCACCGACTGCTCTGTCACGAGGAACGCCGCCGACGGACATCCGGTTCACCTCCCGCAAACGCCGGGCTGCCCACTCGCTGCCGCCGACAGGGTGGGCCGGCCACCGCCGGCGCCGGTGGCTGTTCGCCGGGCGCGCCTCCGCCACCGGCGCCTCGTCCGTGCTCGGGGGAACAGCTCCGAGATCACTCGCCACGGCAGCCCGGACAACTCCGTCACGGGTAAACCCCTGTGAGTCCTCGAGGCCCCCGCGCCTGGCTCCACCAGTGCAAGCGCCGCCGCACATATCGGCGCTCTCTGGCAGGCATCAGTGCAGGCGGGTCGGTATCTCGCACGTCGCCCGACCCGTGGGCCCGAGTTACCTCATGCGCGCCGGGTCGTCGTCGTTCGGCAGACCACGCAGACCATCAATGCCGACCTCCCGCCTCGGCGATCATGCCGACGGCGTCATCGGAGGGCTTTTGTACGGCACTACCCATATCAGATGCCGGAGAAAGAGCGCTGAACACTTCATTGACACTGTCAAGCGCGTCCTTGATATTACGGAATTCCAGCGCCAACGCGGCAGTCAACTGGTCGGCGAGGGAATCGCCACGCCCTTCGACACCTTGCCAGCCCGCGGTCGCCCAGTGACCAGTTTCCCACTCGGAGTGGATGCGCCTGGCCAAGAGCATCAGGCTTTCCAGCGCTTTGGCACTCCTGCCGATTCCGGGCACATCGGCCTGATAATTAGCCTCACCCATCGCCCCTCCCCTTTCCTTTACAATGTCCTGTTCGTCCGCGTACCGTTCGCCCGCTTGACGCCCTCACTTCAGCCGTGCGGTAGTCGGTGCGACCGCCCCGCCAGGCGCCCTATTCCTCGGCGATCTCGTCCCGCAGCCGGCTCATCGCGGCAGACTCGCCCTGTTCTTCGAACCCTTCCAGAGCCGATCCGAAGAGTTTGTTCCAGTCGACCGCGAGGGCTTCCGCTCCCGGCCCGCCGGACAGCATGCCCGCGAGCGGATCGAAGACTTCCATGACCTGACGGGCCAGCTCGGCGCGGGCGCGGCCGGCTGCGTCGAGTACGGACGCCGACAACTCCGCGCCTGACATGGCTCGATGACCGTTGCCCGGAAACTCGATGGCGGTGAGTTCGCCCTGGGCACCGACCGTCAGTTCCACCTTCTTGTCGGCAGACTGTGCAGTGACGGTCGTCCGATGCAGGTTCTGCTCGGCCTGCTGAACGGCGGCCTCGACGGCTCGCAGGTCGTCCCAGGCCTTCTTCACGCGGTCGTCGATGGGCAGATTCTCCATCACCACGCGTCCCTTCCTTCCCTTTGGGTTCCCTCACGGCTGCGCACTCCGCCTTCCTGCGGCGCAAAGGCCGCCACGGAAAGGGAGGCCGCTCGCTCCCGATTTCTGTCAGGCCGCCTTACTCGCCCCCCTGCACCTCGCCCTTCTCGGCGGGCTGTGCGGTACGCGGCCGACGCCTGCGGACCGCTGTCCGCGCTCGGCCCCCGTCGGCATCCGCTTGCGGACGAACCCCGGCAGAGGCACGGGGACACTGCGTGCTGGTCCGGGCGCGTGGTCGCGCGGTGGCCGTCCTCGTGACTGCCGGGATGAGGTAGGTGGGGGAAGTGGCCCGGGGTCAGCGGCCGATCTGTACGTCGGACCATCGCTGGGCCAGGCTGCCGGCGGTGTAGCGGTAGTGCTCCGAGATGTCGGTGAGGAGCCCGGAGTGC
>NZ_JBIBEG010000020.1:0-39835 GCF_042902585.1 Streptomyces argenteolus | reverse complement strand
ACGCTCGTTCCCGCATATCCCCGTTCGAAAAATAGATGTGCGGCTGATTCCAGCAATACTTTGCGGGTTTCTCGGGCCCTGTCCTGCACGTATGCTCCATTTTCGCTCTAATGTTCTATACCTGCACTGCGAGGGGATGGAATCCCCATAGGGGTGCAGTCGCATCGCGCGAAGATCCTATTATTCTTCGGTCGTGAGCGGATGCATGTTCACGCAATCTGTCGCCCCGCCAGGGGAAACGTTCCGCGCGGGTGTCCCGACGACGCTCCGCGTGGCATAACCGGTTGCCAAACACACCTCCCACCAGGCCCGTTGATCGCATCGCGGACGCTGTGGCATCTACTGCAGGCCTGTCCCCACACCCCGCAGTTGGGGGGTGGCGGCATTTCCATGCACTCGAATTGGTGATTGCGGAACGCGGCGAGAGCTAAATAACGTAACGACTACGATGTTTTAGTCACGCCGAAAGCGCCGACCCATGTCCGCCATGAGGCGTGCAGCAACGTGCCCGTGGTCGCCGCGGCCGTTCCGGGTTGTGCGGTCTCTCACTGCCGCGCATTCCTCAGCACTTCTCTGCCACCCGTGCACTGCGCACTGTGCACCGTGCACCGGAACGGTCAGCGCAGTCCTCTAGTTCGAGAAGGGCAGTCACATGACAGCTCGTAACATCCTTGCCTGGTCCCCGTCAGCCATCGTCTTCGATTGCGACGGGACGCTGATGGACACGGAACGCCATTGGCAGGAAGCCAGGAACGTCACCTTCGGGCTCTTCGGTCTCAGGCCGCCTGCCGGATTCGCCGACCGCGCCAAGGGCGTGCATTACACCGAGTGCGGCGCACTCATGGCCCAGGAGACCGGGAAGCCGGACCTCGCGGATGACCTGGCGGCCACTCTGCTCACCACCTTCACGGCGCTGGTCAATGAGGATCCCGCCACCATGCCGGGCGCTGCGGCACTGGTCCGGCTGGCCGCTCGGCACCTGCCCCTCGCGGTGGCGAGCAACTGCCCTCGGGAGACAGTGGAGACGTGCCTGGAACGGGCCGGACTCCTTTCCGCCTTCAGCCACGTCGTTGTCGCCGGCGAGGGAGTCCGGCCGAAGCCGGAGCCCGATCTCTACAGCGTGGCCGTCCGTCTGTGCGGCGTACCGCCCGAGGAGGCTCTGGCCGTGGAGGACTCGCTCACGGGCATGGAATCCGCACGCCGGGCGGGCCTCCGCGTCATCGGCCTCGGGCCCTGCCCGCCGGGTTCCGAGGCCGAGCAGGCCGACCTGTGGGTCGAGAGCCTCGCCGACCGGGAGCTGGTGGGCTGGGCCCGCAGCCGATTCGGGGAGTAGAGCCCCCTGGTGCTGCACCCCTGCGGAGCGAGCGCGGTCAACCGGTGGGGCGCAGATGAGGCCCCAGGGCGGGTACGACGCCGGCCGCGGAGGCGAAGAGCAGGGCGATGCCCACCGCGCCGGGATCGGGTATGCCCGTCGCCCGTTCACCGAGATAGCTGGCCCGGCCCATGCGCGCCGACAGGGACGCGGTGTCCCGTACCCCGCTCCAGGCGGCGTCCGCCGCCGTGTCCAGGGCGGTCGCGGGCGGCGCGGTCCTTGTCGCCCGCAGTGCGGCCGCGGCCGGGTCCAGTGCGTCGATCAGCGTCTTGTCGCCGGGTGATGCATCGCCCACACGGCGGATGGCGGCGAGGCCCTGAGCGGTGCCCTCTGCGAGTGCGGCCGTCGTCAGATGCGGGCCGGAGTCCGCGGCTGCCCTGCCCAGTGCCTGGAAAAGCAGACCGAAAAGAGGGCCGCTGGTCCCGCCGATCTCATCGAGAAAGGCGGTGCCCATGGCGCTGAAGATCCCCGCAGGGCCGGCCGACTCATCCGTACGGTCGAGCCGTAGCCCGGCGGCCCGGACCCCGGTCGCGAGGTTGGTCCCGAAGTCGCCGTCCCCCGCCCGCTGGTCGAGCGCGGTCAACTCGGCCTCGGTGGCGTACACCGAGTCGGCGAAGCGACGCATCCACGTGCGAGTCCGTGTCGCGTCGAAAGCGGCGGTCGTCATGGGGTTGTCCTCCTGTTCCTGTCACGGGCGGCACCCTGAGCGGCGGTTGCGGGCCGCCTACCAGCGCAACGCCGGGGTGTGGACCGGCGCATCGTAGAAGCCCAGGGTGTCGCGGTCGGCGACCATGAGGGTCAAGGAGAAGCCCCGCATGTCGAGCGCGGTCACGTAGTCGCCGACGAGGTGTCGGGCAAGCCGCACATCCCGGGTGTCGAGGACCCGGCCCAGTTCACCGAAGATGCCGTACAACTCGAGCGAGGTGACCGACCCCAGACCGTTGACCAGGGCCACGACCGGATCGTCCGGCCCGGGGCGCAGAGCGTCCAGCAGCGCGTCGGCCATGTCCTCCACCAGTGCACCCATACTGCCCCGTCTCCTGGTGCGGTCGGCGCGCTCGCCGTGGATCCCGACGCCGTACTCCAGTTCTCCGGGCAGCAGCTCGAACGCCGGTTCGCCGGTGATCGGTGCGTGGTGGGCGGCGGAGGCGGCGGCGAACGTCCGGCACCGGCTCGCGACGGCGGTGCCGAGTTTCATCAGCCCTTCGAGCCCCATCCCGGTGTCCGCGGCGCCGCCCAGCACCTTCTCGACCAGCATCGTGGCACCCGTGCCCCGGCGCCCTGCCGAGATCTTCTGGGAGTCGGAGGCCAGGTCGTCGTCGACGAGGACCCGTGCGCATTTGATGCCCGCGTCGGCGAGCCGTTCGGCCGCGATACCGAAGTTGATCCGGTCACCGGTGTAGTTCTTGACGATGTGCAGGACTCCGTCCGGTCCCGCCACTGCCTGGGACGCCCGGAAGATCTGCCGGTTGTGCGGAGAGGCGAAGACCATCCCGGGGCAGGCGCCGTCAAGCATGCCGGTGCCGACGTATCCGAGGTGCAGGGGTTCGTGCCCCGAGCCGCCACCTGACAAGAGCCCCACCTTGCGGGCCGGTGAGGGGTGACGGGCGGTGAAGAGCCCGTCGCGGGGGTTGTATGCCACAAGGTCCGCGTGTGCGCGGGCGAAGCCGGACAGCGCGTCTGGGACGAGTTCGCCGGTTTCGTTCTCGAAGTACCTGGCCATATGCCGAACCCTTCTGTCCGCGGCCAGCCAGACTCACTGGCATCCGGACGAGACTTCCATGGTGAGGGTGACCGAGCGTGTATGGCAACTCGCGGAACGTATCGACGGCTCACGCGATCCCGGAACTGAAGGACCAGCGGGCCCACCGTCGCCGCAGGGGCAGGAAGGAGGGCAGGCCCGCCGGCTCGACCGCGACCGCTATCGGCGGGGCGACGAGGTCGAGCGGACCATCAGCCGGCTCAAGAATTTCTGCGCGGTGCTCCGGCAGCGCGATCATCACCGACACCGTCCCCCTCGCAAATCGCGCCGAGACCCAGGGCCTGGTCGACGTCTCCATCGCCGGCGCCACCGGCGGCATGGCCTCCGGCATCATGGTCGCCGCCACCAGCTATCCCGCCCTCGCCCTCACCGGCGGAGCGCTCTTCCTCGCCCACCTGGGCCGCCGTCGCTGCCACGGCCTACCGCCGATGAACTGTACGAACTCCGACATCCCCGTGCCCGACGTCACCGTCGACGGCACCGGCCTGCTCTGCGTCACCCTCCTGCTGCGCCTGCCCAAGGAGATCACCGGTGCAAAGCCGGGTTCGATCGTCCACATCATCCACCGCCCGGCCGCGCCACTGGACCTGCCCGCCTGGTGCCACATGACCGGCCACTACTCCCTCGGCCCCGTACCGAACGCCGCCGATGTGCCTGTGAGCGCCTTGCAGATCGCTGTCGGCGCCCGCCGTGTCCGAGCAGGCGCACCGTGGCATGCTGATGAGCCGGGAGGCTGATGGCCCGCCTCACCTCGGCAACTTGGCCCTGTGTTCGGGATGGGCGGACCCGACGTAGTGCATGCCGGTCTCCTCCGCGATCCCGACCAGGTGCACCGACTTCAGTGCATCGCCGCACCCAAGCGCCTCGTTGAGGATTCGGTCCTGGTGCAGGGGCCGTCCAAGATCAGGCCTGTTGGGCGGCGGAGTGGTGTGGGGACTGCTCAAGGTCAGGTCGGATCTCGACGGCGCTGCGGGCGAGGTCCACATCACTGTCCGGATCATGCAGATGTCGTGGGCGGCACCCGCGTGCCCAGCAGACGGGGCGACGCTCAGGCGCCCGAGCGGAGTTGTCCCTACTGCGGAGCAGGCGAGGCAGTGCTCGGCAGCGTGGAGCGCTCGGGGCGGGGCGGACCGCTGCGCCGCTCAGCCGGGCAGCCTGGCAGCCCGCCGGGGGCGCGGAGCGGCCGGTGGGCCGATCCCCGCCGGCGAAGGGAAGCCGTCGAAGGTGGGCTTTACCACCATCGACGGTCCGGTACCAGGGGAGGCAGGGTTGCGCGGGCCTGCGCGAGCATCGGTTCCACGCGCGGCCTCGGAACCACGCAAAGCTGCCTCCGGGGTGGTCGGGTGCCCGGGGGGTCAGGAGCCGGGGTGCGCGTCCGTCTGGAGCGTCCACGACTCTCCTGGGCAGCCTGCCGGGAGGGGCGGGAAACGGTGCCCCTTCACGTCCGTACTCCAATGGTGGCCGGCCCCGCAGTCGCATTCGTAGATCCCGCTCTCCGGCACGACCTCGCCCGGATGCCACGACGTCTGTTCCTCGCTCATGCTTCCGGTGTACGACGCTCCAGCACGGACCGCGACTCCGGGAGCCTGCCCGGCATGCTGGAATTGATATGGAGACGCACCCTGGTGGGATGAGCGCGCCGATAGTCATTCACCGCCCCTCCCCCACGGGCGGGCGGCGGGTCACCATCCGTGGGCAGATCGCCGGACTCGCCTACGACGACCAAGACGTCATCGAGTTCCTGCGCCGGGCCGGGCTCCCCCACGCGGACCAGTTGCTCGATCAGCCGGAGTGGGTCGAGTGGCGCGGCGGGCGCGCCCACACCTACGCCGCGGCGTAGGCCTCGCCAGTTCTCCGAGCCGGTGGGGGCCGTCTGCTCAGCCGGTCAGTCCGGTCTGCGGGCGGCAGACGTGTTCCGGACCGGCGCTCGGTCTGGGCGACCTGCCAGCGCAGCGCCGCCCGCGTTTCCCCGAGACCACGCCCAACTCCAGCCACCACCACTCACCACCCATAGCCAGGCAGCCAGGTAGAAGAGGGGAAGTCTGAGCACTCACCACGCGCAAACCGGTGGCTGACCTGCGGTTGTGCAGAGGCTGGCTCCGAGCACGTGTCGGCCATAGTGTCGGTCGTACCGTCGGCCATAGCGTCGGTCATACCGTCGGGCATGGTGTCGGTGATGCTATCGGCCCGCCGCAGCCCCGCCCAGCGCTGCGCCGGCCTGCCCGGCGCCTGACGAGGCGATCCTGCAGGGCCGAGGCGCGGCCGACCGGGGCGAGGCCGGGCGAGGTGCGCCCCGCTGGCAGCCTCGAGGACCTGGCGTCCCGCAGCGCGAACTGGTGAGCGGGCAGCCGTACGGCCGTGGCAGGGTGGCTCCGCCCGGGGTGAAGGGCTGGGCCTGGCACCAGCAACGGAACCTCCGCCCCGGGCACCTGCGCAGGACGCGATCGCCGTGACGGGCCATGGCTTTTGCTCCGGTATCGCCGAGAATTTCGTTTTCACAAGCTCACAAGCGGCTGGGTTTATCTCACATCGCGAACCAGGAAATCAGAGGGCCGATTTTCTTGGTAGAAGGGTCCCCGTGGCCCCATCCCCTTCAAAGGAGATTTGGGCCTTCGTTGCTTTCCGGGCCCGGATGACTCCCGAGGAGGGGTGAACCGGTCCCGCGGTGGGCCCGGTTGGACGGGGCCCGCTCGCTGGATGTAGGAGTCGCGACGAGCGGGCCCCCGGACCCACAAGGGGCCCTTGGTGACCGTAACCATTCTCGGTGCATCGATAGAAATCACGAGCGGAACACTGATCTTCTTAGTCGCGGCCGTCGTGGCGTGGATCGTGGTCCACCGCAAGATGGCGCCGGCCGTCCCGCCAACGCCTGGGGCAGTGCCCCACTCCACCGGTGAGCGTGCGGTGGCAGGCGCCACGGTCGCCGCGGCCGTCATCGCGATCGGAGTGTTCGTCACCGGCGGTGTCACCGCGACCAAGGCGTCCGACGACACGCCCCCACCGACGAAGACCTCCCAGCCGCCCACGCCCACCAGCAGCACCCGGTAACCCGAACCGCTCAGCGTCTCCCGAGGCGCTGAGCAAGCAACAGCCTCCGTACGCTCGCCCGGCACGTGAGGGTGGCGCCGGCACCCACGGCGACCCTCATGGTGAGGAGCCCTACACGCCCCTGACCTGCAGTGGTAAGTAGCGAAACGGGAAACTCACCAGGTCCGACGTTCCACTCACCACGGCCCCGGGCCCACTCACCACGGAAACTCACCACGGCAGCTCGGCGCCCCTGGAGAGCGATTCTGGAGGTATGGCCCGCCGTCGGAGCTGTGCCTGCTGCGGTGCCAGGCTGCCGCGGGGCGCGCCGGCTCGGCGCCGGTACTGCGATGACGTCTGTCGGGCCCAGGCGTACCGCGACCGGCAGGTGGCCATGCGGATCATGGGCCTTGGGCTGATGCTCGGCGAGGCGGAGTGGACCGGCGACACCAGGATGCGCCGGTTGCTGACCTGCCCGGTCTGCGGGCAGATCACGTCCAGCCGTCACGGGAGCAGGGTCTACCGGGACGTATGACGGCTGGGCGTCACGGTCGGATCGGCCTCTACGCCGGGTCCGGTCAGTTGGTGTTGACGACCTGGACCTCGCGGACGTCGGCGGTGAACTCCGTCGCGCGGGTCTCGGTGAACTGGCCGCCGTCGCCCAGGGCAGGAGCGGTCCAGGTGACGGTCCAAGTCGCGATCGCGGTGCCCTTGTACCGGCCGCCGGGCTGCTGGGCCGAGGGCCGCTCGTAGAGGTGGCCGCCGTCCGGCGAGGGCGTCTTGCCCTGCGCCTTGGTGTACGGGGTGCCGGGGCCGCGGCAGGCGACGGTCGTGCCGCCGCCCATCGCCCATCGCACCGTCCGCAATCCAGCCCGTCGAATCGAGCTCTCGCGAAAATCGGTTCCAGCGCTCTGTCAGGCGGGCCCTGACGGGGCGTGGGACGGATTCGCGGACACTTGACGACCGGGTCGCGGGGTGGTGGGCAGCACGATGCGGGGGGGCGGGGGTTAACGGCGTAACCCCCTGCCCACAGCCGCAGCATCGGCGGCCGGGCAGGCCCATTCAAGAAAATCGAGCGACGAGTATCCGGGGCGCGATTTTCTTGAATGCGTGGCTCGTGGGTGCTAGGCCGTTTCCTTCGGATCATCTGATCGTTGGTTAATGCGTGTCGTTGACTGATGCCCAGTGGGCGAGGATCGAGCCGCTGCTGCCAGACCGGACTCCGAGGCGGGGTGGACGGTGGCGGGATCACCGGCAGGTGATCGACGCGATCGCGTTCAAGTACCGCACCGGGACTCCGTGGATGGACCTGCCCGAGCACTTCGGATCGTGGAAGGGCGCTCACAACCGGCTGCGGAAGTGGGCCTCCGACGGCACCTGGGAGAAGGTCTTCACCGCCCTGCTCGCCCAAGCCGACGCCGAAGGCGACCTCGACTGGGTCGTCTCGGTCGACTCCACCGTCGTCCGAGCCCACCAGCACGCTGCCGGCGCACGTAAAAAGGGGCCCAGGTCGGCGAGCCGGGGGACCATGCCCTCGGACGGTCCCGCGGCGGGCTAACCACGAAGATCCACCTCGCCGCGGACAGCCGCTGCCGGCCACTCGCTTTCGTCCTCACGCCCGGCCAGGCAGGTGACGCACCCGCGTTCACCCAGGTAATGGCCCGGCTACGGGTGCCCCGGCCGACCGGCCGTCCCAGGACCACGCCGGAGGTGGTCCTGGCCGACAAGGCGTATTCGTCCCGCGCGATCCGCACGCATCTCCGCCGACGAGGGATCCAGGCGGTAATCCCGCAGCCCGCCGACCAGGCCGCGAACCGCAAACGCCGCGGCAGCCATGGCGGCAGACCACCAGACTTCGACCGCGACGCCTACAAACAACGCAACACAGTCGAACGGTGCATCAACAAGCTCAAACAGTGGCGCGGTCTGGCCACCCGATACGACAAGACCGCCACCATCTACCAGGCGGCACTCCACCTCGCGGGCATCTTCATCTGGTCCGCGCGCTGACTCGAAGCCGCCCTTGGCACAGAATGGTCGCGTGCTTCCTCCTCGACTGCTGTGGTGCGATCCTCGGCCCATCCCTCGGTTCAACCGTCAGGAACCGGTGACACTGATCGTCCGGGACCCCGGCTACCACGAGCCGACTGACGAGGACAACTGCGCGGTGTTCTCCTACTTCTGCCAGGCGCATGACCGCTTCTACCAGCGCGAGGCTTGCGGGGAGGGGCCGCATCTCATCGCTCTGCACTGTGAAGAGCACGGGCCTGAAAGCATGTGGCCACAGCCCCTCACGCTCATGTTCCCTGAAGGCTTTGAGCCGCCGCTCAGCGAGGCGCAGCTCAGCTGGCTGCAAGCAGAGCGGGATGCCGCCCAAGCCTGATCCGAAAGAGACGGCCTAGTGGTCACCGCCTCACGAAACTGCGCCGCGGCTCGGCCGGCCGCCGGGAGAATGCGCGGATGAGGATCTGGGGCAGGGGGCCCGGGGAGCCGGGCGGCGAGGCGCCTGGGCGCCGGTACGCGGCACTGATCGACGGACCCCTGGACGGGCAGCGCCTCGATGTCACCGGGTGGAGCGTGCAGCAGCTGCTGGACGGCGCGGCGCTCCTCACCGAGCTCGGCGCGTACGGGCCGAGAGGGCGGTCCCACTACGAGGGCCGGCCCGATGACCCGGACCGGCTGCACTGGTTCGGCGACAGCGCCTGACCCACTGTGACGCCCTGGGGCGAGCCGCCTCCGGTCGCGCCCAGGCCTGCGCCGCAGGGTGTGCTGCGGAAGTGCCCGAGGGCCGGGCCGGTGATGCGGGGGCCTCGCTCTCGCGTGGCGGTGCCCTGGCTCCGGACTGAGACGCAAGGGTGGCAGCGGTTAGATGCTCCGCCCTGCCCGGCCGGCGGGTGAGCGCCCGGCCCGCTGTGGCTTCCTGGGGCCTCCCAGCCAGCTCCCGGAAGCCACAGCACTCCAGCGCTGCCGTGGTGAGTACCCGAGAAACTCACCACGGCAAGCACCTCCACCCGGCCCACTCACGCCGAGCAGGAAGGCCTTTGGCATCCTCTACAGGTCGTACCGGCGATCACTCCTCGCCGGTACGACAACCCCGAGGACGGGCGGGCCCTGGCGCGGCGAGGCGAGCTCCTCGGATGCAGGGCTCCCAGATGACCCTGCAATTGGCTGGCAGACGGCGCGCACGGCACTGCGCGATTGCGCACCCGGTCGCGCACCGGATCCGCGTTGCCGGAAGGACGCTTAAGCGCATAGGCGGCAGGAGCGCCACCGGTGTCCGGTCCGGCCGATGTGACCCCGGGCCTCCAGTCGGCCGAGCTGGTAGGCGACCGATCCGGTGCTCGCCAGACCCACCCCCGCCCCGATCTCCCGGACCGTCGGCGCCTCACCGTGCTCAGTGATCCAGTCCCCGATCACCCGCAGGATCGCGACCTGCCGGTCGGACAGGACACCCGGCCCGCTCATGCCGTCCTCGCCTCAAGCTGACCCTCGCGGCGGGCGAGGCGCCTCAGCTCCACCCGGGCCGCAGGGACGCGGCCGGGAGGGGTGGACCAGAACGGATGCCACTGGATCCGCACGGACAGAACCAGCAGGCGGCGGCGTAGCGCGGTGGTGTGGCGGGGACGGGGCGCGGCGAGCTCGCGGTAGGCGGCGTGCCAGGCCTGCTGAGCGTGGACCAGGTCGTCGGGGAAGGGGAAGGATTCCATCCTCCGATTAGAGCACTTGTTCGATTTTTGGCGCATCCTCGGTCCCGGAGTCTCCACCCGATCGAGGGACGCTGCTCGTGGGCGGGTGGCCCGCTGGTGCGCATGGACGACCTGCGCAAGCGGGTCTCCAGGGCTGGTCACAATGATTCCCACGCTTACGCCTTGCTTGGACACGGCCGTGTCGAACTGCTGGCGGGCCGCTGGACAAGCTCTTCCTGGACGCCACCGGCCTCACGCCCCAGGAGCGCACCGCCGGTGCCATGCTGATCACCAACCGGGGCCAGCTCGGCCCGACGGCCACGCCGACTACGAATAGCAGCGTGATGAGACCGGCCGGTGGAACTGGGCCGTCAACGTCCCTGACCCAGGGCGTCCGGTGCACCAATCCCCCCTCGGGTCATTCGGAGGCAGTAGATGCAGGAACAGCGTTCGCAGCGGCCGACTCCGGAGGAGTGGGAGGGCGTGGTGAGCATGCTGAAGGAGGTACAGGACACCCTCGCCGCCGCCATCGACTCCGGCGTCGTGGAGGATCACGACCACCACGTCCTGGGGCCGCCCTCAGGGCTGGCGGGGGCAGCACCGGGCGGTGCCCGGGTCGAGGCCGCTCTTCACGCGGTGGTGGCCGTCCGGCACCTTGTGGAGCAGGCGGTCCGCGGTGTGCCTGGCCGTCGACTGGGTCTCCCCCGGCAGTGTCAGCGTGCCTTCCGGCATGCGGTTTCCCGGCAAGATCCTGCACGTTTTCGACGGCGGTACCTGGGACGACGACCGGATCGGCGAAATCCGTCTGCCCCCGAGCGAGATCACCGCGATCGACTTCGTCGAGCCCGCACAACTTCCCGATCTGCTCTCCCCGCCCGACGCCCGACGCGCCCTGTCCGCGGTGCGGGCCCGGATCAACTCCGCCGGCACGACACTCCTGGAGAACAGCCACCCATTGCCCCCGGCGTTTTGGACCGCCTCGGCGTTCTGCGAACCGCCCCCCGTCCTACCGCCACCCCTGGCACCCCGGACCGGCCCCGCACAACCTCACCGTCACCCAGGTGTGGGGCTGGCTGTTCGCGCCTGACGTTATGCAAGCAGAATGCGTGTCCTTGCGTCTCGTGTTTCAAGCCGGGCACGTGACGACCTATGCGGAACACCGGCTGGGAATCGCGGCAGGTCGGCCTACCTGAGCAGTGACCGCGCCAAGGCCGTTCTGCACAGCGTCCCCGCGGCAGATGCCTACACCAGCCGTGACGAGTTCCTCAGGTTCCAGCTCCACAAGACGCTGCCCAGCCTCAACAACGCGCCTCAACTGGGTCTCGTCAGCCACGGGCTCTACTTCTTCCCGCTGAGCGACTGAACCGCTGCATCACGCGCTCATCCCTGACCGCCTGCGGTGCCGGCTCCTGCTGAGCCGGCACCGCAGGCGGAGCCGGGCGCCGCGCGCTCGACTCCACCTGCTCACAGCCCTGCCGTCAGGGGACGATGACGTGGAAGGGCTGGTCACTGGCCGTGGTGTTGGCGCCGGCCAGGACCTGGAAGGTGTGGCAGTCGCGGACGTGTCCGTGGTGGTCACGAAGATCTCGCCGCCGGGTTCCTCGACTCGCTCGGCAACCCGGCACGGTCCGTGTTCTGTCAGGCCCTGTCGTCGTCCTCGTCCAGCTCCGGTGTGTTCGGGTCGCGCAGCGGCCGTAGGAGACCGGCGGCCGGGACGCTAGCGGTGAAGCTGTAGCGGCCGAGCAGGTTCAGGTTGCGGTGCTTGAGCGAAGAGAGCCCGGCGATGTTTTCATCGCGGATCTCGTGGGCCCTCGTCGCCCGGCTCCGCGCCGAAAGCCAGGAGATCCGCGACGAGGACGTGGCGCGGCTCTCCCCGCTCAAGCACAAGAATCTGAATGTCCTGGGCCGCTACAGCTTCACCGCCACCCAGCCGGACAACGGCCTGCGCCCGCTGCGCGATCCGGAAGCCGTTGATCTCGACGACGATGACAATGGCCAGGACGAGTGAGCCCGGTACGAGGGGTGGCTTCGGCATCATGTGGGCCATGGAAGACGTCGAGCTCACCGAGGACGAGATCAACGACCTGCTCAGCGGCGATGACCAGGCGCCGGGCGAGGCGAGGAGGACGGCTATGAGTGGGCGTGCTGCATCGGTGCCCCGAGCGCCCGCCCGATTATGCGGAACGGCTGTCCTTCGCGCCAGCGTCTCCAGATCTCGTCCTGCTGAGCTGGCGAAAACCCGTCGTCACGCACCTGTGCTTCCACGATCACGTGACCATACGTGGGTGGTGTGTTGATCACTTGGGGGTGCCATCGTTTGCCGACAGGTGCTTCGTGGTGCGGGTCGATGCGGGCCGGACTTCTGTGCGGCTCTTGGCTGTCGTCGCCGGGCTTGGGCAGCAGGCCACAGGGGAAGTCTCTGTCCTGTGGGCCGTCGACTGAAGTGGAGCCCTGTGGCGTAAGCAACCGCTGTCCGGGAGCCGGGGAACATCAGGGGTGGAGTTGATGCACGGTGGAACAACGCATGTCGGTTGCGACGCACTGGGGCAGTTTTATCGCGGTGGTCGATTCCGGTCGGCTGGTGCGTATCGAGCCGAGGGGCGATGACCCCGCGCCGTCGCCTATCGGCCCCGGGATGGTGACAGCCGCCGACGACAGCGCCCGCGTGTTGCGCCCCGCGGTGCGCAAGGGCTGGCTGAACGGCCTGCCGCGCGCCCATGACACGGCCAGGGGCACGGACGCCTTCGTGGAGGTGAGCTGGGACGACGCGCTCACGCTGGTGAGCGAGGAGCTCCGTCGGGTGCGTTCACAGCACGGGGACAGCACGGTGTTCGGCGGATCGTACGGCTGGGCGAGTGCGGGCGCGTTCCACAACGCGCAGGGTCAGCTCCACCGGTTCCTGGCGTTGGGCGGGGGATACACCGACTCCCGCAACACGTACAGCACCGCGGCTTTAGAGGTCATCCTTCCGCACGTGATCGGCGGGGCTCCGTGGAGCTACCAGTCCCGGATGCCGATGTGGGACGAGATCGCCGAGAACTGTGAGTTGGTGGTGGCGTTCGGGGGGCTGGCCCTGAAGAACAGCCAGATCAACCCTGGTGGGCTGGCCCGGCACCGGACGCAGGACCTGCAGCGAAAGTGCCGTGCGGCCGGGGTGCGGTTCGTGAACGTCAGCCCCATCCGCAGTGACACCGCCGGCTTCCTCGATGCCGAGTGGCTGCCCGTCATCCCCAACACCGACACCGCGGCGATGCTCGGCATCGCCCACACGATGCTGGTCAACGGGTGGCACGACGAGGACTTCCTGCGCCGGTGCTGCGTCGGGTTCGACCGCTTCGCCTCCTACTTGACCGGCGAGCTCGACGGTATCGCCAAGGACGCTGCCTGGGCGACGGAGATCACGGGCATCAGCCACGACACGATCACCGACCTCGCGCGCCGCCTGTCCACGCAACGTTCCCTCATCATGGTCAACTACGCGATACAGCGGGCGGACCACGGCGAACAGCCGATCTGGATGTCTGTCGTGCTGGCCGCCATGACGGGCTCGATGGGACGGCCCGGCTGCGGCTGGGGCGCGGGCTACGCGACGATGGACGCGACCGGCGTCGCCCCCGGCCGCCCCTCCGTGGCGTCAATTCCCCGGGTGTCCAACCCCGTTCCGGATTTCATCCCTGTCGCACGGATCGCCGACACTCTGCTGCACCCGGGCAAGACCATCGACTACGACGGCCGGCGCCTGACCTTGCCCGAGCTTCGCCTGGTCTACTGGTGCGGAGGCAACCCTTTCCACCACCACCAGGACCTCCACCGCCTCACCCGTGCCTGGCAGCGTCCGGACACGGTGGTGGTCCATGAAGCCTGGTGGAATACCACGGCGAAGTTCGCCGACATCGTGCTTCCCGTCGCGACCAGTCTGGAGCGTGACGACTTCACCGCCGGGTTCTCCGACCCCCACCTCGTCGCGATGCCGAAGGTCCGCGAGCCGGCCGGCGAGGCTCGCACCGACCACCAGATCTTCGCCGCCCTCGCTGCCAGACTCGGCTATGAGCGCGAGTTCACCCAGGCGCGCTCCGAGAGCGAATGGGTCCGGCACCTCTACGAACAGACAAGGGCCAACCTCGGCGACGACGCGGTCCTGCCGGACTTCGACGGCTTCTGGCAGCGCGCCTGGGGTGTCGAAATGCCGGCCCTGAGTGGGCCGTTTCCCGGCAGCTTCGAGGCACTGCGTTCCGATCCGCAGCGTTTCCCCCTGACGACGCCGTCGGGCCGGATTGAGATCTTCTCCGAGGCGATCGACTCATTCGGCTACGACGACTGCACCGGACATCCGACGTGGTTCGAACCCGTGGAGTGGCTTCGCGCCGATCTGGCTGACCGCTTTCCGCTGCACCTGATCTCGAATCAGCCTGCCTCGCGCCTGCACAGCCAGTACGACAACGGTGGCCACAGCCTCAAGTCAAAGATCCACGGCCGCGAGCCCGTGACGATCAACCCGCAAGATGCGGCGTTCCGCGGTATCGAGGACGGCGTGATCGTGCGCGTTTTCAACGACCGAGGCAGTTGCCTGGCGGGCGCGATCCTGTCGGAGGCCGTTATGCCCGGCGTCATTCAGCTGTCCACCGGAGCGTGGTGGGACCCGGCCCGGCCGGGCCGGAGTGGAACCCTGGACCGGCACGGCAACCCGAACACTCTCACCGGGGACCGCGGGTGCTCGCGCCTGTCCCAGGGCCCCAGTGCGCACAGTGCCCTCGTCGACGTCGAGGTCTACGACGGGCCGGTCGAGGAGCTCCTCGCCTTCACACCGCCACACCTCGAACACTGAAACGAAGCCATCGCAACGACGGGAGTGATTGCCCTGTTCACTCTCGCCAGGCGCACGGTCGCCAGGTCCGGGCCGGCGCCGGGCCTCCACCCAGGCGTTTGCATGGCCGTGACTGCATGAATACGGTGCGCAGTCATGACTGCACTTCAAGAAATCAAGTACGGCCAGTGGTTCAGGGGCGCCGATGTCGACGGCGACGGGTTCATTACCCAGCGCGATGTCCGCAAGATGAGCGAGCGCTACATCAGCGCCCGCGACACCACCCCTGATGCCGAGACCGCCCGCCGGCTCACCGAGGGGATGGACCAGTTCTGGTCGAACGTCATCGCCCCGATGGATCAGGACGGTGACGGGAAGGTCGACGTGCGGGAGATGACCGAAGGCTTCAAGAGTGTCCTGATCGACCGCGCACTCTACCCGCAGCAGATTGGGCCGGTCACCAACTGCTTCTTCGACCTCGTCGACCTCAATGGGGACGGCAAGATCGACCAGGCCGAGTTCCAGCAGATGTTCGACTCGGTCGCCGCCGTCCCCCGCGAGGACTGCGCCGCCGTTTTCGCCGCCCTGGACCGCGACGGCTCCGGCGGACTGGACCGTGACGAGTTCCACCACGCACTCGAAGAGTTCTTCTACGGCAACGACCCCGAGGCGCCCGCCAACCACATTTTCGGCAAGGTCACTACCTGACAGCCCTCGGATGCGCCCTGGGACCCGCCCTCACCCCAGTCTCTGTCACCCTGGTCGGCGGCCGTGTGGCGGGGTGGGGGCGCGTAGCGCCTAGGAGCGTCGAGTGCGGTGGGGTTGGCAGCGCCTGTGGTGGCTGTGGGTGCGCGTTGATCAGGGTGATCACGGCTGGGGACACCTTGCCCTCCAGCCGCTTCGTGACCTCGTCCGCTGCCGTCTCCTCGTCCGGGTCCTCCAGCGCCCGGTCGGGTCTTAGCGGTCATGGCCGCTGCCTTCGTGAGCGCGTCCTGGGCTGGGCCGACCTCGGCGATGTGCTTGAGCACCGTGCGGTAGTTCCCGATCACGCCCCCTCCGCCGGCTCCCTCGGCAGGCTCTTTGTCCCGCCCCTAGAGAAAGTTGCCGCCCGGTGCGTCAAAGGACTATCTGGCGGGGGCAAAAGCCATTACCTTCCTGATCTGAACCCGACAACAAGGACGGAGTGCCTTCCCTCCCCCCGTGGGCACCCGCCTCCCCGGCGCGACGGCGCGCGCCTGTGCTCCACCCTGGCCCCGTCACCCACGGAGGATTCGCGTGCACAGGAGACCCACCCGGCCCCTCGCGGCGCTCGTCTGCACCCTGCTCGTCGTCGCGGGCGCCCTCACCGCCCAGCAGAGACCCGCCGAAGCGGCCCCGGCCGCCGACGCCTTCCAGCAGGTCACCCTCGCCAAGGGGGTGGCCGAGACCGGTGAGCCGATGACGCTCGCCGTCCTCCCAGACAGGTCCGTCCTGCACACCTCGCGGGACGGCACGCTGCGCCTCACGGACGCCGCCGGCACCACCAAGGTCGCCGGGAAGCTGGACGTCTACTCCCACGACGAAGAGGGGCTCCAGGGCGTCGGTGTGGACCCCGGCTTCGCCACCAACCGCTTCATCTACCTCTACTACGCGCCGAAGCTCTCGACCCCCGCCGGGGACGCACCCGCGAACGGCTCGGCAGCGGACTTCGCACCGTTCGACGGCGTCAACAGGCTGTCCCGGTTCGTCCTCAGGACGGACGGCACCTTGGACACCACCACGGAGAAGAAGGTCCTGGACGTCCCGGCCAGCCGGGGCCTGTGCTGTCACGTCGGGGGTGACATCGACTTCGACGCCCAGGGCAACCTGTACCTCTCCACCGGGGACGACAGCAACCCGTTCGCCTCCGACGGCTACTCCCCCCTCGACGAGCGGGCCGACCGCAACCCCGGTTACGACGCCCAGCGTTCGTCGGGCAACACCAACGACCTGCGGGGCAAGGTCCTGCGCATCAAGGTCAACCCGGACGGCGGTTACTCCGTCCCGTCGGGGAACCTCTTCGCCCCCGGTACCGCGAGGACCAGACCCGAGATCTACGCCATGGGGTTCCGCAACCCGTTCCGGATGAGCGTCGACAAGCCCACCGGCATCGTCTATCTCGGTGACTACGGCCCTGACGCGGGCACAGCGAGCGCGAGCCGCGGGCCCGCCGGACAGGTCGAGTTCAACCGGATCACCAAGGCCGGGAACTTCGGCTGGCCATACTGCACCGGCAAGAACAGCGCCTACGTCGACTACGACTTCGCCACCTCGGCATCGGGCTCCGCGTTCTCCTGCGCCGCCCCCAGGAACACCTCGCCGAACAACACGGGCCTCACCGACCTGCCTCCGGCGCAGCCCGCCTGGATTCCGTACGACGGTGGCTCGGTGCCCGAGTTCGGCAGCGGTTCCGAATCGCCCATGGGCGGACCCGTCTACCGCTACAACGCCGCGTCGGCCTCCTCGGTCAAGTTCCCCGAGAGCTACGACGGTGACTTCTTCGCCGGCGAGTTCGGCCGCAAGTGGATCAAACGCGTCGAGCAGGGTGCCGACGGTACCGTGCAGTCGATCAACGCGTTCCCCTGGCAGGGCACCCAGATCATGGACATGGCCTTCGGTCCGGACGGTGCGCTGTACGTGCTCGACTACGGCACCGGCTACTTCAACGGCGACGCCAACAGTGCCCTCTACCGCATCGAGAACGTCACCGGAGGGCGCTCCCCGATCGCCAAGGCCACGGCCGACCGAACGTCGGGGAAGGCACCACTGGCGGTGCAGTTCTCCTCGGCGGGGAGTTCCGACCCCGACGGCGACCCCCTGGGCTACTCCTGGAAGTTCGGCGACGGCTCGACCTCGACGGCGGCCAGCCCCTCGCACACCTACACCACCAACGGCCGCTACACGGCGGAGCTGACGCTCTCCGACGGAACCGGGAACACCGCGACCGCCTCGGTCATCGTGACCGTCGGCAACACCGCCCCCGCCGTCAGCCTGGAACTCCCGGCCGACGGCGCCATCATCGACCCGGGCGCGGCCGTTCCCTTCAGGGTGACCGTCACGGACCCCGAGGACGGCACGATCGATTGTTCCAAGGTCAAGGTCACCTTCATCGTCGGCCACGACAGCCACGGTCACCCTCAGACGTCGGCCACCGGCTGCTCCGGCACCGTCCAGACGATCGCCGACGGTGAACACGACCCGAACGCGAACATCTTCGGCGTCTGGGATGCCGAGTACACCGACAAGGGGGCGAACGGCCAGCCCGCCCTGACGACGCACGACCAGAACATCAGCCAGGGCAGCAAGCGCCAGGCCGAGCACTACGGCGCCTCCGCGGGCGTGACGGTCATCGACAAGGCGTCGGCGAACGGCGGGAAGACCGTCGGGAACGTCGAGAACGGTGACTGGATCTCCTTCACGCCGTACCTCCTCGGCAACGCCACCTCACTGACCGCGCGGGTTTCCTCCGGTGGCAGTGGAGGCACTCTGGAGGTGCGTGCCGGATCCCCCACCGGGACCCTGCTCGGCTCCGCCGCCGTCCCCGTCACCGGAGGCTGGGACGCCTTCCAGAACGTGTCCGCGCCCCTCACCAACCGTCCTGCCGGCACCACGACCCTGTACCTCGTCTTCAAGGGCGGCAGCGGATCCCTCTTCGACGTCGACGACTTCACCCTGAGCACCACGGGCACACCCGCTCGCAGTGGTCCGGTCACGGGGATCGGCGGCAAGTGCGTGGACGTCGCGAACGGCGCGAGCGCGGACGGTACGCAGATCCAGCTGTGGACCTGCAACCAGTCGGCGGCCCAGCAATGGACGGTCGGCACGGACCAGACGCTGCGCGCCCTCGGCAAGTGCCTGGACATCAGCGGCGGCGGCACAGCCGACGGCACGAAGATCCAGCTCTACGGCTGCAACAACACCGCCGCACAGAAGTGGGCACCCCAGAGCGACGGCACCCTGAGAAACCCCCAGTCGGGCAAGTGCCTCGACGCGTCCGGCGTGTCCTCCGCCGACGGCACCAAGCTCCACCTGTGGACCTGCCTCGCCGCCGTCAACCAGAAGTGGATCCTGCCATGAGCCGACGACTCGGCACCCTGACCTCCGTGGCGGTCTGCGGACTGCTCGCCGCCGCCGTCCTGCCCTCAGCCGTCTCCACGGCCGCCGATTCGGGGCCGGCCCCGTCGGTACGCCCCGTAGCATCGGCCGCCGACCCGGCTTACGACGTGCTCGTCTTCTCCAAGACCGCCGGCTTCCGCCACTCCTCCATCGACGAAGGCGTCACCGCCCTGCGCGCCCTTGGCACCGCCAACAACTTCACCGTCACGGCGACCGAGGACGCCGCCGCCTTCACACCGGCCAACCTGGCCGGGTACGAAAGCATCGTCTTCCTCTCCACCACGGGCGACGTTCTGGACGCCGCCCAGCAGACCGCCTTCGAGGGCTACATCGCGGCGGGCGGCGGCTACGTCGGCATCCACGCCGCGGCCGACACCGAGTACGACTGGGGCTGGTACGCGGGTCTGGCCGGCGCCCTGTTCCAGTCGCACCCGGCGATCCAGCCGGCCACCGTGAAGGTGGAGGACCGTGCGCACGACGCCACGGCCCACCTCGGCCCGTCATGGCAGCGGACCGACGAGTGGTACAACTACCGCACCAATCCGCGCACCAGCGCCCACGTACTGGCCTCGCTCGACGAGTCCAGCTACAGCGGCGGCTCCATGAGCGGCGACCACCCCATCGCCTGGTGCAAGGACTACCAGGGCGGGCGCGCCTTCTACACCGGCGGCGGCCACACCGAGGAGTCCTACGCCGACCCGGCCTTCCGCCGCCACCTGCTCGGCGGCATCCGCTGGTCAGCCGGCATGACCGAGGCCGACTGCCGCCCGGAGACGGGTTACGCCACGCTTTTCGGGACCTCGGGAACGACGGGCTGGAAGCAGGCGGGGCCCGGCTCCTTCACCCACGCCGACTCCACCCTCACCTCGCAGGGCGGTCTCGGCCTGCTCTGGTACCAGACGAAGGAGTACAGGTCCTATTCGCTGAAGCTCGACTGGCGTCAGGCGGGTGACGACAACTCCGGTGTCTTCGTGGGCTTCCCGGCCTCCGACAACCCGTGGTCGGCCGTCGACAACGGCTATGAGATCCAGATCGACGCCACGGACACTCCGGACCGCACCACGGGTTCCGTCTACGGCTACAAGTCCGCCGATCTGGCCGCCCGGGACAGGGCGCTGAACCCTCCCGGCGAGTGGAACACCTACGAGATCCGGGTCGAGGGTGAACGTCTGAGGGTGTACCTCAACGGAGTGCAGATCAACGACTTCACCAACACCGTGCCCGCCCGCAGCCTCCAACAGGGCCACATCGGCCTGCAGAACCACGGCGACGGCGACGACGTCGCCTTCCGCAACATCCGCATCAAGGAGCTCGGAGGCACTACCGGCCCCAGGGAGGGAGCCGTCACGGGGATCGGCGGCAAGTGCGTGGACGTCGCGAACGGCGCGAGCGCGGACGGTACGCAGATCCAGCTGTGGACCTGCAACCAGTCGGCGGCCCAGCAATGGACGGTCGGCACGGACCAGACACTGCGCGCCCTCGGCAAGTGCCTGGACATCAGCGGCGGCGGCACAGCCGACGGCACGAAGATCCAGCTCTACGGCTGCAACAACACCGCCGCACAGAAGTGGGCACCCCAGAGCGACGGCACCCTGAGAAACCCCCAGTCGGGCAAGTGCCTCGACGCGTCCGGCGTGTCCTCCGCCGACGGCACCAAGCTCCACCTGTGGACCTGCCTCGCCGCCGTCAACCAGAAGTGGATCCTGCCGGGCTGAGCAGGCCCTCGACTCCGTCGTCATCGCGGGAGGCGCTGACGACGGAACCGGCCGCGACATCGGGCCGGTGACGGCGGCGGGGCGCGACGCCGAAGCGCACCGCCGCCGTTCCCACAGAAGGAACCTCGGGGGGAGACCGCGCCGTCGCAACGGCCCACCCCGCGCCGGGCACGAGGGCCCGGCGAACCTCGGGCGACTACCTCAGCGGATGTCGCACAGGTGCTGGTGCACGTGAGGCACAGGTACCCGGGACGTGGCCCTCTGCAGCATCCCGACCTTCTGCTGCAACGGTCGCTGCTGCTCTCCGTGCAGTGCGTTGAGCACGACGACGGCCCCGGTCAGAGCTGGGACGGCCCACTGCATCACTGTCAGCTGCGTACGGGCCTTGTCCAGGTCGACGGGGTGCTTGGCGGCCTTCTCCAGGTCGTCGGGGTTGTCCGAGGTGACGAGTTCGAGCTTCTTGCCCAGCACTTTGCTGTACGCGGTCGCGGCCAGCGCCGCCCCGGTCAGCACGGTCTTGGCGAGGGTCGAGGCGGCGACCCCCTGCTGGTGCTGCACACGGGCCGCGTTGGCGGCCAGCAGACCGGTGCCGCCGATCAGGTGAGCGCCGATCGCCACGGCGTTGACCGGCGTCCACTTCGCCCAGCCCGCACTCGCGATCCGGGAGGTCTCCGTCTCCGTGCGTCCGTCGCTCCTGGCGGCGCCGTTCAGACCTACCGCCCCCATCAGGGACCCGCCGAACCATGCTGCCAGCCCCAGGTCGTGGACACTGCGCAGAGCAGTGTTGCGTTCCGACATCGTTGCTCCTCACTGCGTGAAGGCCCGCGGAGATCTGCGGACATCACCACTACGCTCGCCGGAGTGGAACCGGTGCACCAATGCGACGACGCATCCGGGCGAGACACACACCACGATCGACAGGTGGCGGGGACGGGGAATCCTCTTCGCCGGTGGGAGTCCGTCCCTGGTGCACCGCCGGCACCGGCTCCGCGCGTCCGCTCCACCCCGGTGCCGGTCATCCACGGACGCGGACGCGGCCTCGCCACGTGGCGGAACCGTCGCGACTCCCTTTCAGCCCGCTCATCTGGAGACGCCCCCTGCCCCACTAGGATCCGGCTCATGGGGCGGGACGCACAGATCGTACTGAAGGGGCGCGGTGGCGCCATGCGGCTGGGGCATGGGGAGGTGAGGGTGGTTCGGGGGCGTACGACGTGGGTGATACCGCTGCGGGGCGTCGGCGCCGTGGAGAGTGACGGCGGTGCGGCTCCGGATCACCGGTGACGCCCCTGGGGGGCGCCTTCGAGGTGCGCAGCCGCAACAGGCACGCCGTGACTGCTTTCGCCGAGGGTCTGCGGGGGGGCCATGGAGGGCGTCACGCCCGTCACGGACGGGGCGGCCCTGGTGACCGTCACGTCCACGCCCCGGACTCCACTCGCGCTGACGTCCCGTGCCGCCCGGGTGAGCATGGGCGTGGCCGACTACCTGCTGGTGCTGGTGGTCCTGTTCACGGTCGTGGAGGCCCCGGACCAACTGGGCTGGCTGACCGCTGCGGCCTTCTTACTGCCCTGCGGCGCCGGACTGCTGGTGGTGGCACGGAGGTTCTTCCTGCGCGACCCGTGGATCCTCAGGGCTCGCGGGGTGACGGCGCCCGGCGAGATAGTTGAATATCATACGTCTCCCAAGCAGCAGGCCAAGAACCCTGTTCTGCGGTTCACGACGGCTGGGGGCGTGAGTGTGACACAGGAATCGTCGGTCACCGTGCTGATGCGCCGCCGGAACCCGGCCGTGGCGTCACCTACGACCCGCAGGACCCCCGCAGGGCACGTGGCGGCCGGGCGCCGGCCCACATTCCATGGGCCTCCTCCTCGCCGCCCTCGGCGCGACCGCGGCCGTCGGGCCGCCTGCCGGGTTCGTGGCGACCGTGCTGGGCGGCTTGCTGAACGGATAGGAGCTGGCTGACGCGTACTGCGGGAGTCCGGAGATCCGCTGTCCCGGATGTGCGCCGCGGCGTCCGCCGCCACGACGGCGGACGTAAGCGTCTCGTGCTGCGGGGCGCCGCTCTACGACGTGACACCGCACGCCGGCGCCCGCCCGCACGCACGGCCGCCCGACCTCGCGCTAACTCTTCGTCGCGCGGCGCGAGCGAGGACGTGTCGCGGCCCTGCGGCGCAGCAGCAGGGGCAGGACGTACCAGCACAGACAGAACCAGAGCATGACGCTGCCGACCAGGATGATCGCGAGCGGCTCCCCCCCCGATCACCACGTGAAGGATGAGCAGAAGGGTGCACCCGATGGTGAGGGCCAGCACACCATCCCATCATCAGCCTGCTGGCGGTCTCGACCACGTCGTCCTTCATGCGCTGACTGGACAGGAAGCGGTGAAGGGACACGGGGGCTATGAGCGAGGCGGTGGATGTCGCTCCGAGCACGACGGTTGCGATGTAGACGGCCCGCTCGAACGTTCCGAGGTCCTTGAACACCGGTGTGAACGCCACACTCAGCAAGAAGCCGAAGAGGATCTGCACACCCACCGCCTGCAAGGCTGCCGAATCACGCCGACGCACCGGAACCTCACGCCGTCCACGGCGCCGTACCCCGCGCCGTCACCAGACCACCGCCGGAACCTGAGCCCGGCCACCGCCACGGTGCACCGATGCCGGACCGAACGACCAGGACAACGACCATGCCCTTCCGGAGCCCAACCCGCTGAGCGGACCCGGTGAACGCCCGGACTGCAGCCTGCCGCCACGCTCGCCGCCACCACTACCCTTGCGGTCGCGGCGGTGGCCGCTCCTTGTCGAATGGGTTCGGCGGGAACGCGCGTACACCGCCAGACCCGGACGGCCTACGCTTGCTCTGCCGGAGGGGTCGGGACGCGAGCCGCGTCAGCCGTCGGATACCGCATCGTCCGCGTCGAACAGCGGTGTATCGGAGGGCATGAGGTCCGTCCGGGTCCGTTCGCAGCGCAGCGGGTGGCGCCACACGCCGTGGTCCTGTGACACATGGGCGCTGAACTCCGCAACAAGCAGGGGTGCCACCAGGGCAGGCTCCAAGGGGATTCGGCTGCTCCAGGATGCGGCGAAGCGGATACCGGTCCATGGGTGGCCGGGGTAGGCTGCGGTGAGCTGCTTGGCAAGGTCTTGGGCCGGCCCGGGCTTCAGCGGGACGGTCTTCCCCACCAGCCGCACGGCCGGTGGTGGCATAGCGGCCCAGCAGCAAGGCCTGGGGGCGGCGCCGAGATCCGGTGACGCCGCCGATGAGTGCTTCGGTGGAGTTCCTGCGGCACTGGTGAAGTGTCGGTATCTGCAGCGTGCGCAATTCGGTGACACCGGTTGGCGTCGAGCATGGGTAGCGACAACAGGTGTGCAGCGGTTCGGGATGCGCGCAGGTCCGAAGCCGATGTCCATGAGAACGGGGGACCCTGGCGTCGGTGCCGGGGCCTGTGAACCGCACTGGGCTCAATGCACTCGCGAGGTGTTTCCCCGTCCGCGTACGGTCTGCTCATGACGAGGAACACGCCGACCAGACCTGTGCCCGTGGAGGCTGTGTTCCCAGAGCTCGCCGCCTATCTGGGCCGGACCACCCGACTGCACCCCAGGCCGGGGCGCCCGGGCATGCGCGAGAGCCATGTCGGCGGGCCGATGCTGTGGCCGGCCGACGAGCCGTGGCCGGTTTGCCAGGAGCCCCACCAGCGCGAGACCGAGGGGTACGAGCCGGACGAGATCCGCAGTGCCCGGGCCGCGGGCGTCTGGCCGCGGAGCCAGCCGTGGCCGGGCTCCGGAACGCCCGGGGAAGACGGACCGGTGCCGTTCGTAGGCCTCGCCCAGTTCTTCCGCCGGGACATCCCAGCCCTGGGGGCCGGGCCCGACGGTGCGGATCTGGTGCAGATCTTCCGCTGCCCGTGCAATCACGGTCCGTACCTGGAACGCCGTTACCACCTGCGGTGGCGGCGGGCCGCAAAGACCGAGCGCGCGGAAAGCTTCCTCGCCGCCCCGCCCGAAGTGCCCATGCTGCGATGGGAGCACGAACTCCCCGAGCCGTGTGTCCTGCATCCCGAAGAGGTGGACACCTATCCCTGGGCGGAGGACGACACGCTGCCTGCCTCTCTGATCGCCCGTATCGACGCGTGGGACGACGCCCAGGCGGCGGAACACGGCCCTGCGGCCCCCAGCTACCAGTTCGACCTGTCGATCCCGCCCGGCTGGCGGGTGGGCGGCTTTCCGAGCTGGGCGCCGACAGGCCCGATGGCCATCGTCTGCGAATCCTGCGCGACCCCGATGCGGCTGCTGCTGACCGCCGGCGGTGATGAGATGGACGCCGGCTCGCACAGCTGGGTGCCGCTGGAGGACCGCGACCCGTCCCTGCTGGGGAAGGCCTCGATCCAGGGCGGCCCGTCCGTTGCCCAACCGACCCGGCTCCGCTTCGGCCGGAACCGGGACCTGCACGTCTTCACCTGCCCGGCCGACCCCGGCCACCCACCCCAATGGGTTCTCTCCTAGCTTGACTCTGTCGGGGATCTTGGAGCGGTCGAGGTCAGGTGCCCAGGGTTCGCCAGGATTTCGGTCGGGGTAGCTCGCGCTGGTCTAGGTAGTTCTGGAAGGCAGTCGGTCGGCGGGGTGCGCATGCGTCCTCAGTCGGTGGCAGTCTGCTGAGGCGCTCGATGTTGACGGCGATGGCCGTCAGGACGTGTTGGATGTGGACTTTCCCCTGTCCGCGGTAGCGGCAGCGCCTCATGCCGTGGCCGTGGGCGAACTCGTTGACCGTGCCCTCCACTCCGGAGCGGATCGCGTAGCGGGCCTTCCATTCGGGTGTCTGTTGCTCGGTTGACACGGAGTTGCAGATCGCGGAGTTCTCGCGGGGGAAAGCCCACCGTGCGGGCGCTGTCTGCGGTGCTGGTGCACTGCGCGCGGGTTGGGCAGGGGCGGCACTGGCTCTTGGTGAACCTGGCCACGATCAGCGGGGCCGCGGTGGGTGAGGAGGTCGGGTAGGGGCCGTGCCAGCCGGCGCTGACCTGTCCCTGGGGGCAAGTGACCTGCTGGCGGTCGTAGTCGATGCGGAAGTCGTCCCGGGCGAAGCCCTCGTTCCGACGGTGCTGGCGGGTGGGATTGCTGTTCAGCGGCCTGGAGACGGTGACCTGGTGTTCCCGGGCGGCTTGTTCCAGGTGGGGCAGGGACGTGTAGCCAGCGTCGACCAAGTGCTCGGCGGGCAGCAGTCCGCGACCGGCCAGGCGGGTGTGGATGCCGGGCAGGACCTTGCTGTCGTGGGTGGTGGCCCCGTCCGTGATCACGTTGAGGCTGTCGGGAGCACAGGTCTCGGTCAGGTGAGCGGAGAACCCCTTCCAGCTGATGATGTGTCCATGGCGTGCCTAGCGGGCCGAGGTGTCGTAGGGGGAGACGACCGCCCGGGACGAGGGCGGCAGCCCGGGCCCGCCTTCCTTCTCGGCGGTGCGCCAGCGCAGGTGTCCTGCGGTGTCATAGTGGTAGTTCTGCACGATGATCTGGCGCAGGGCCTGGACGCGGGGCCCGGAGGCGCGGTCCGCTCCGTGCTGGTAGAGGTGTTCCAGGAGCTGGACAGCATCGTTTCCGGTGGCAAGGATCCTGGTCTTGGGCTTGGTGGGGTTCTTGCCCAGGCGGACCGGCCGCCCGTAGCGGCGTCCCCAGTCCTCGTCGACCAGTTCGTCCAACAGGTGAGGGGTTGTGCCGGCGACTTCTTCCAGTGCGGCGCGGACCGCCTCGGTGATCAGCTCCAGGCGGGTCAGGTCGCGTACCAGGGCCAGGACGTGGGTGGAGTCGGTGCGCTGCGTGGTGCGTTCGCGCACCAGTCCTGCCTCCTTGAGGCGGGCCAGCGCGAGGTCGAGGAGGCGGTCGGCGCGGTCGTCTTCGGCGAGACGGTCGCGGAAATCGGCCAGCACGCTGTGGTGGAAGCCGGGGTCGTCCAGCTCCATGGCCATCGCGTCCTTGAAGTCGATGCGGCAGCGGACCGCCTCAGCGGCCTGCCGGTCCGAGAGACCGAGCAGGAACTGCAGCACGCAGACGGTGGCCAGTTGAGCAGGCGAGAGACCCGGACGCCCGTCACGCGGGAACCAGTCCGCGAAGTCCTCGTCGCACCACAGCCCATCCAGCCGATCGCGCATCCATATTGCCGTCGTACCACCCGGGTTGCTCGCCCGCGCGATCCGGGCATTCAGAGACGGTACGTGCTCACCGGAACGGGGGCGAAGGGACACCGGGCACCTCGACAGCTGCATCGGTCGGCCCAACTATCCGAGCATGCCCGTCGGTCGTGCTGCCGCACCGGGAAACTCCAAGATCCCCGACAGAGTCAAGCTAGTGGCGGTGCCAGACCAGCGTGTAGCGCCAAAACAGTCGTCGCTGCAGCCGTGCACCGGGTAGCGCCTGGTGGGCGTCGCGAACGATGTCTGCAAAGGCCATAGCTGCCGGTCGGGTCGGGGCGGTCATTGAGGCTGGTCGCGGCACCTTGCGGCCCTTGTTCTTGATCCAGGCCCCGGCCACGTTCGCCGGAATGGCCACGGCGTCGATCAGGTAATCGGTCAGAGACCGCGGGCGATATACGCCGACGACGACCAGCGTTCCGCCAGGCGCCAGCTCCTGACGGAAGCAGGTGAGGGCGTCGCTGAACGGCATGTGGTGGATGGTGGCGACACATGTGATGACGTCGTATGGGCCAGGCAGCCCCTCCTTCAGTGCGTCTCCGACGGTGAAGCTCACCGGGGCGGCAGGGTCTGTGAGCTCCCGCGCGCGATCGACGATCGTGGGATCGAGGTCGATACCGTGCACCGCTCCGGCTCGTGAGGCCAGGAGTCTGGCGAGGTCACCGCTCCCTGATCCGACGTCCGCAAAGCCTTGTTGAAGCGGCTGGCGAGCTGGCGAGCTGGCGAGCTGGCGAGCTGGCGAGCTGGCACAGGATCCACCGGTGGCAATGGGCGTTGTGGTCCCAGGGATGGGCGGCATGGAACTGCTCAAGCCCTCGAAGGATGCCGGGCAGCAAAGTCGTCATGGCGCGAGTCCATCAGCCCCTCGGCCGCCTGCGAAACCACAACCGAGACAAAATGTGAGCTGGCCAGGGCGCCCGGCCTGGAACGACCGACAGCCGCTCGGCCGGGCAGTCCGGCGGAGCGGCTGTCTAGACTGCTTGCCATCACACAACGGCGATCACGTGTTGCGACGATCCTTGGAAATCGCCCATTGGAGCTGCCGGGGGCAGGGGCATTTTTGCATCGTAGCTCGACGTTCGCGACCGCCCGACTTGCTGCGCGCATACGGCCTGCTGGACGCGTCCGCGCCCGGTCCCCGCACCCCCGTGGAGCTCGCGGGATTCGCCTCACCCGACGACGGCAGGGGGCAGGCCACCGCCGCCGGTAGAAGGCTCAGATGACGCGGAAGAGGTCGCCGGCGGCGTGGACATCGGTGAGGTCCTCGATACTGCGGAGGTTGTCGCACAAGGCGTCCAGGACCGTGCCGGGTCCGGCGGCCTGCGGGGCCCCGATGCCCACGCCGAAGGAGCGGAAGCCCAGCGTGTGCTTGGCATCGTTCCAACTGCGCATCCACTGCTCGCTGACGTCGCACTCCCCGTCGGTGATCATCACGATGTCCCCACGCCTGCGCCCGTCCGAGTTGAACTCCTCGTCCAGCAGCCTGACGGCCGCCGCGAGCGGGGTCCGGAACTCCGTACCGCCCCCGAAGAAGTGCTCGGCGAAGTCGAGGACGTCGGCGATGCCGGCCGGCCGGGAGGCCGGGAAGCGGCACACCTTCACGGAATCGGACGAGGAGAACAGGATTCCGACGAAGTCGCGCCGCGCCCGGTGGGCCTGGTCCAGCAGCGCCAGGGCGCACGCCTTGGCCCACGCCTCCCGCGTGATCCCGCCGGGACCGGACTCCAGCATCGAGTACGAGCAGTCGACGCACGCGATGATGGCGCCCTTCCCCGTGGACTGCTCCCCGCGGCTGTCGTAGAGCATCAGCCGCGACTCGGCGTACCTCGCGGCGAACACGCTCCTCATGGCGGGTACGCCGAGGTTGGCCAGCTCGGAGGGGATGACCCGGGAGAGGTCGTCGCCCAGCGTGATCCCGACCAGTTCGCCCTGGCCCTGCTCGACTTTGCGGGCGCGTTCCCCGTCGGCCATCTGCCGGAACCGGCCTATGAGGTCCGCGAATCGCCCCAGTCGGCCCGAGCGCAGCCGCTCGGCGAGCCTGGCACGCCGGTCGAACGGCATCCGCTCCAGTTCGCCCGGGCCGACGCCCCACGCGCGCATCAGCTCGGCCTCGTCGCGGGACTGCTCGGCGGCCTTGCCCGCGGCGCTCCGCGCGGCCGCGCGGATGCCGGGAGCCGCGGCGGCGAGTGCCTGCCCGGCCTCCTGGGCCGCTTGCCGCGCTGCGGCGTCGGCGGCCTCGGCCGTCTCGACGGCCCGAATCAGTGCGTCGGCCGTGAGGTCCGGCACCGTGCCGTCCTCGTCTGCCTCCCCGCCGGCCTGCTGGAGCGCCCCGGTGACGGCGGCCGCCGCGTCCTCGGCCTTCTCCTGGGCGTTCTTCGCCCGCTGGGCCTGGTCCGCCGCGTCCTTGGCCAGTTCCAGCATCAGGCGCAGGGCCTCGGACTGGGCGAGCACGGCCATGGCGGCGGCATAGGGGTCGCCGGATGTCTCGCGGTGCAGCTCGGCGAATTCGGGGCTGCCCGTCATGGCCGTGACGACTGAGTGGTTGACCAGCCGTGAAGGGTCCGTCTCGGCTCGCTCGCGCACCTGAGGGCTGACCTTGTAGGCGGCCAGGAACACGTCCGCGAGCAGGTCCTCGGTGTGGTCGTAGCGTTCGTTCAGGTCCCTCGCGAGTCTCTGCAGCCCGGCGGCCTGGGTGTAGGTGTCGCGCCAGGCCATCGTGTCGAACCGGTCGGCGGCCACCACGGTGTTCGCCTTCGGCTGCCGGGCGTCGGCGGCCGACCCGAGCCACTTGCCGGCGCGGTCCGTCAGATCCGTGATTCCGCCGGGTGTCTCATCCATGGTCGTGTCCCCCGCTGCTCAGAGCCGAGTCTGCACGATGCTCGCGTCCACCCCGAGCGCTTCGGTCAGGACACGGGCATGGACGGCCCGCTGAAGGATGATCACGCGTTCGACGGCGGCCGTAGAGCGTCCGGCCGTCTCGGCCTCCTTGCGCAGCCTCTCCAGCTTCTTTCCTGCCATGTTGAGCTTGGTGATCGCTTCCCTGATCGCCCAGTCACCCAGCGCCTCGCGGGACTGCCCGGCCTTCGCGTCGAGTTGGGCCTCCAGCTCCTCGATGGCGTCGGCCAGGTCGAGCGCCTCCTTGGCGTCGGGGTTGACCAAGTGGAGAACCTCACGTTCGACGGCCGGGCGTTCGGCGGGCGAGTCCCACAGCACATGGGTAAGCACCGAGAGGTCGTTCTGGCCTACCTTGTCGCGGCCGTCGAGGAAGGCGCTCGCCTGAAGCAGCCGGACCGACTGCCGCCAGCGGCGGTCGGAGGAGATCAGCTCCTTGCGGCGCAGGGCGGCACGCAGCGTGCACACGGCGTCCACGATCGTGTCCGGAACGCCCACGGCCGGGACGGCTTCGGTCACGGCCTGCCGCAGCTCGGCCAGCTCCACGGTCGTGCGGGCGAGGGCGGCCGGGGCGGTGACGGCGGAGCGCACCAGCCCCGCGAAGTTTGAGGGGTCGGCGAGGTATCCCACCTCCAGCCGCACCAGCAGCCGGTCGTAGATCGCGGCGCTGTCCTCCCCGGTCGGGAGCTCGTTGGAGGCGGTGATCGCGCTGATCAGGGGGCAGTGGATCGGCTCGCCGCCGTTCTCGGGGTGGTAGATGCGTTCGTTGAGCAGCCCGAGGGTCTCGTTCAGAGCCGCCGTGGAGCACTTGAAGATCTCGTCGATGAACGCGATGTGCGCAGTCGTCGCCCGGCCGTCGAATATCTGCCGATACTCGCCCCGGCTCAGCGCCCCCACGTCGATCGGACCGAACATGCGGGTCGGCGCGGTGAACTTGCTGAGCAGGATCTCCCAGTAGTTCGCGCTCTCGATACGACCCGTCAGCTCCCGCGCCAGCTCCGACTTCGCGGTGCCGGGAGGACCGAGCAGGAGGGAGTGCTGACCGGCCAGCATCGCCACCGTCAGCGTCCGTATGACGTCGTCCCGCTCGTAGAACAGCCCTGACAGTTCACCGGTGATCGCTCGCAGTCTCTCCGCCGTGTCCTGTGCGCCCATCGCCATCTCCCTGCTCGAGAACCCTGCCCGGGGCCGGAGTTAAGGGCCCGCCGGTCCTCGGCCATCATTATGCCGACCGGGGCAGTCGCGATTTCGCACGTCCTCGACAAGGGGAATGAACAAAACGCGAGCCCAAAGGCTAGTTCCGTAAGTCGGTTTTCGCCCCCGCCTCGGAAGAGACTCCGACCGGGGACCAGTCCGCGTCGCAGCCTGGGTTCCTGGCCGATCCCCGTATCCCCGCGCTCGGCGCCGGGCGCGCCCGACCGTTGACCGGGGAAGCAGACCGGAAGGCGATCGTAGACCAGTTCCGGCTGGAAGCCACCCACGCTCCCCATGGGCACTCGCCGGGCAACCACCCATGCTCGCCGTGATCACCACGTTCTCGCTGCTGCTCCGCGCTGCTCGCCCTACGCACACCCTCCGCGCCCGTCGCCCCCGCCCGTGCGCCGAAGGGGCAGCCGGGCACCGGACTGCTCACCGGGTGGCGCACCATCCGTTCCCTTCCCGCGCTGCTGGCTCGTGGCCGAGCTGACTGTGTCCAACCTGGCCACCGGGCTCCTCCAGGCGGCCGGCCCGGTGATCTTGGTCAAACACTTCGGGCAGTCCCGCGCCCAGCGTCCCGCGCTGGAGCACCACCAGCCGACCGGCCCTGCCCACGCCGGTAACACCAGTCCGACCCCGACCGGAGATACCTCTTGTCCCTGCAGGCCCCTGCGTTCTTCGCCGAACTGTGCCTCCCCTTCCACGACCACACCGCAACGGTGCCCACATCCACTGACGTTCCCCCATGATCAAGGAGTCCTCTTCCTCGTGCATACACCTTTCGTTCGAGCGTCGCCCGCCGGAGCCGGGCGTACGACCATCGCCGCCCGCGGTGGACAAGCGCCTCCCTTTCCGGCCAGCACACGAAGCGGCGTCCCGAAGCAACGAATCCGAGTAGCTCGCCGTCGTCATGTTCCCGCCCTCCAGGTGAGAAGTGGTGCTTCCGCCGAACGCCTCCACGCGTCGGGGCGAGCCGCCCGCGGGCCCGACGCTCCAGCAGAAGGGAGGCGGACCCCGACCATCTGATGCTTTGTCGGACCACGGGGAGCCCTGCCCGCCTCGGAGCATTCAGCCGACGAGGGTGAGGGTCACTGGGCCCGCAGCTTCCTCCAAACCCTCGGCGGTGAGGCACTTCGTGACGTCCAAGGTGACGTCCGCCGTCGTGCGGACCACTGCGGCACCGGCGAACTGGCCGGCGACCACCTCGCCGACGGTGATGAACACCGACTCGCCATTCGGCTTGGCGTTGATGGTGAGGTTGTAGTCGATGACGCTGTTGGGTCCGCTGTCCCAATCGACGACCAGTGTGGAGTCGAACTCCGCGCTCGTGCAGCTTGCGGTACCGGACCCGTTGACGACGAACGTGGCTGATGTGATGGACGGGTTGGACACCGACAGACAGGGACCTATCGTCCCTTCGATGTGCAGGTTGGTCTGTTGAGGCGTATAGGTCAGCCCCGGCTGGAACGAGGCCGCCTCGGTTCCCAGGGGACAAGACACCAGGGTCAGCAACCGGGTGTCAGCAGGAGGCGCGGCGGCCACGGCCGGGGCCATGAAAATCCCACCGCCGACGACAAGTACAGCAGCGGCGGCACGGCCTGTGTGATGCATGAGAACTCCTTCGGGACGGGGATGAAGACGATGAACACTGGACTGTCAAGCGCTTTCAAGGACGCCACCACAGCCGCCGACCCGTACCGGCCGAAGTGGCCGGGATTTCGCAAGCGGTGGGTGCCCGGCGTACAGCAAGGCCAGGCCCCCGGGTGCGGCCGGTGCCGGGCTGCCCTGCTTCGCACCGGGTACTACTCGACGGCGCTGAACTTGACTGAGACGTGCTGGCAGTTGTCGAAGGGGTTGCCCGGATTCAGCGGAGGGCAGGATCTTGGTCTGGACGACGGTGGCGCTCTCGTATAGTCCCTCGGTGGCCTCGCCGCCCCCGGAGCAGCATGTCTGGCCATTTCCTCCTGCACGCTCACACGAAGCTGGTGATTTCGGTGGTGACGACGCCGGAACGGGAGGTGAGTCCGGTCGGGCTGGAGCAGGCGCCGAGGTCGGCGTTGGCGAACACGGTGACGATGAGGATGCCGTCCCCGTCGTACAGGCCGCTCGTGATGTCACCGGTGAGGGTCAGGACCGTGGTCCCCGAGGTGCCTGGGCTGAGCACGGTCGTGTTGGTGTAGGAACTGTTCGCGTACGGGTTGCCTTACACGGTCGCCCAGTTGATGGTGGACGAGCCGGAGGTCGGGGACTGCAGCAGGGCGCAGCTGAGGGTTCCGGTGCCCCCGCCGGTGATGGTGCCTCGCAGCAGCAAAGGCGTGTTGAGGTCGGTGCTGACGCAGTCCATGGTGATGGTGCCCTGCACGGTGACCACGGCGGGGGTGTTGGTCAGGCCCGGATGGTAGGTCGTGGTGTTGCTGCCCGTGCAGGTGGCGTCGAGCACGTCGGTCGAGGCGCTCACCGGTGCGGCGGCGAGGAAGAGCAGGAGAACGCCGGCCAGGAGAGCCGGTAAGCGGCGGTGAACGATCGTCAGTGCCATATTGCTGCCTCTCGGTTTTCCGTTCTGGCGGGTCGGTTGTCGCGACGGACGGGGGCCGATGCGCTTCCACCCCCGACGCGCGTGCTCGACGCCGCAGCGGGCGGGCGAGCCGACCGGCGGAGCATTGTCGGTGCCGGAGACACCGTGCTCATCTCCGCCCACTCCTCAGGATGCACAGAGTCCGCGACTCGGCCCATAGCCCGAACGGAGCATGCGCACACCCCCATTGCCGGTGTGCACCCCGTTATGTTTTTCGCGGTCCTGCAATGGGACCGCTGGCCTCCGGGCCTGGCATGACTGTTGCCCCCTGTCGAAGGCATGACCTGGGGGGTGGTGTCTCCGGGCCCGGGAGGTGTTGTCGGAGACGCTGATGAGAGGCCCGGCCACCGTCCGGCCCGGCGCAATGCCGAGCGGTTCGCGGGCGGCAGGCCTGCATAACGTGGATGCGCGCGCACGACACCCATGCCCGATCCACGGCGAACACGCCCCACGAGGCGGAAACCGGCAGCTCAAGCGAGCCATGTTCCTGTCCGCCTTCGCCTGCATGAACGCCGATCCCACCTCCCGGGCCTACTACGACAAACAACGAGCCCGCGGAAAGACACACACCCAAGCCCTCCTCCGCCTCGCCCGCCAGCGCATCAGCGTCCTGCCCGCGATGCTCCGCGACGGCACCTTCTACGAGCCCCGCCCCCCACCGCCACCCTCGCCGCATGAACGAGACCACCCTCAAAACCGGCAGCGCAGGATTGACGAACGACATCCAGGCACCCCCCGTCTGCGCACTCCTGCCTTCACCAAGTGCGTACGCCATACGCACCGGCCTGCACTTTTCACACGGGGTGCGCATGGCCCGGGGGGGGAGTGCGAGCCCTCCGAACGGGTCATGTACAGGGTTCTCCCGCGGGCCGACGCTGGTTGCACCGCGGAGGCAAGGGCTTTGTCACGCGTCCTTTCCCGCTGGGGTGTCGGGTGTCCCGCCACGCAGGTCCTGCCCACCGGACCGTTCTGTCCGTGATCCGTCCGTGAAGGAAGTGTCCTCATGCACATACGCCGATGCATCGCCGTCCTGACGGCTGCCGTCCTCATGATCATGGGGCTGGCGACATCCGGCGCGGCCGCCACCCCCGCCGGGCTCCTCGACATCACCTGCGCCGGCACCCAGACCAGCACCTACTCGCCGCCCCTGACGCTGACCGCCCAGCCGTCGACGACCAACGCCTCGACTCAGTACGGCCCCTGCGTCTCCCTCAGTCAGCCGAACATCACGGCGGGCTCCCGCAGCGCGTCGATCCCCTACCCCAGCCGCACCTGCCTCGACCTGCTGGACAGCCAGACCGTCACCTTCACCATCACCTGGAACACCGGTCAGACCTCGACCGTGTCGGGCAACGCCACCACCACCGTCGTCGGAGCCACCCTCACCGTCACCATCACCGGCAACGTGACCTCGGGCCTGTTCGCCGGCTCCAGCGTGGTCCAGATCAACGAAGGACCAGCCACCGACATCACCCTCTGCACCCTGGGGCTGGGCTCCGTCTCCAGCATCTACTCCCTGGTGGCCCTGGAAATCACATCCGTCTAGGGCCCGGAAGGCGTCCGCGCGCGGGCGCTCCGCCAGTCGCGGATGCGGTCGTCCTGTGGTCGAAAGGCATGCATTACGAACCCGGAGAAAAGCCGCGAATGGTGCCTGATCGGAAAATCGGGCTCAGCCGTACCCGCAATGCCTCAGTGGCTTTTCGAGGCATGGTGCCGTCCTGCTCTTACGGTCTGACGCCTGGAGAAAATTTCACGCTTCGCTTCTCGGGCGGAGCGACATCCCCGTCATGGAGGTCCAAATGATACGGAAACGTCGGCCAAAGGCCGTCGGCAGGTGTGGTGCCGTCGTCGTGCTCACGCTGGCCGGGCTCGGGATAGCGCCTCAGGCCCAGGCGGCATCGGCTCAGGTAACGGACATCACGTGTCTCGGCAGTTCCACAGAGAACTACAGCCCGCCGCTCACCAACACGACCCAGGTCGTCAGTACCAGTTTTACCGAGAGCTACTCGTGCACCTCGCTGACCACCTCGGTGTCCAGCGGGAACACGTCGAGCGCCAGGGTGGGATCGCAGAACTGCCTGCTGAGCGGCACGCCCACCGGGCTCGAGATCATCACCTACGTCTGGAACAATCAGAACGCCTCCACGGTCGCGTTCAGCGATGTCAACGTGGTTCGGGCGGTGAACGGTACCGCGACCGTCACCTCCACCGGATCCGTCATCTCAGGCTTGGGAGTGGGCAGCAACGTCGTGCGAGTGATCGTGATCCCGCAGCTCAGCCTGACCGCGTGCGCGACGACGGGAGTGAGCAGCGCCACGGGAACGGCGACACTGAGCATTCTCTGACCAAGCAGTGACCTTCCGGTGTGGTTATCGGTGCCCTCGCAGACAGGGCTCCCGTGCGTTGGGCGAGGCGTCCGAAGCCTCACTCTGCCGCCGGGAGCCCTGTTCACGGCTTGGAGGACGCGAGCGTGCGACGCCAGAACTCCGTCCAAGTCCTCCCGCTTCAGTCGTCGAGCGAGATGCTCACCAATTTGCTCACGCTGAGTCCGGCCGCACTGACGCTCACGATGCTCTGCGTGTCGATATCGGTGGGAGAAACGGCTGCTACAGGCTGGCCCTTCGGCTGCGCGAGGGAGCCCGCGGCACCGCCGAGCTGCAGCGCCAGCACAAGTGCGAGAACTCCCGTGATGGTGGCGATTCGATTGCGCACGAAGTCTCCTTTTTTGTGGGGCGCACACGTCCCTAAAGGCAGGGACGGCCGAGGCAGCGGAGCGCGGTACTTCCAGTTGCCGCCCGTTGCATTCGACCGGCCCTGTGAACCGAATAAGCCCTTCAGCTCACCAATTTGACACACTTACGGTGTAATATTCACTCGCAAGGATGACGCAACGGCGACGTAACATGCATGGTCGGCACGTATCAAATAACGCATAAGCCCCAACCTTAACTCCTCATTCGACGACCCAACGTCGTTGCGGTGCGATTCGAGGTCCGCACTTAACCAGGCGAGAATTGGAAAATATCGCTGCCTCGGCGTCGAGGCACAGCCTGGGGCGGTTCATGTCCCGCTCGACGCCCTCCAAGTCATTCGCATCGACGTGCAGCTCCCAGTTCGAGCGCGGGCGATGGTAGTCACCGGCCTTCCGTACGGCCTGGCCGGTCATTCCAGCAGGAGCACGTCGCCGCCCGCCTCGGCCGCTGCCCGGACCGAGGCGATGCCGTGGCCATGGCAATGTGCGCCGAGCACCTGGCCGCCGGCAAGCTCCGCGTCACCGGCGGCCCTCGCGGCGGCCGCAGCCTCCGCTCAGATCCCCTCTACGCCCGACCAAACACCCAAGGACTGCCCGGCACCGAGGCCGAGGCCACCACGGGCCGCCGACCGACGAGGCACCCATGATTACCGCCTCGCCGGGCACCAGTCGGCGTCGGCGAGGGTGTCGACGGCGGTCTGGGAGCGGTCGTGCCAGGGGTCCAGGTACGCGTCGGTCTCCCCCGCAACGAGGTCCTCCCGACCGAGGCCATCACCGCGCTCACCGTCGGAGCAGCCGCCGCCCGCCTCGCCCGGCAAGCGGGCGACGCTTCCCTGCCGCACCCTGTCCCGGCCGTGCTCGCCGAGGCCGACACGCTCGCCGCCCTCGTGGACGACGTCGCAGCCCGCTTCCCCATACAGGCGGGCGCCCTCGAGCACGCCATCGAGTTGCGAGTCCTCACCAACCGCCGGAGCGACTGAACGCCGACCGCACCCGTCGGATCAACCGCATTCGCGGTCAATTCACGGGAATATTGCCGGTTTTGGAGCGAATCCTCTACCGTGGCAACGCAGGGTCGCTGATGCTGCTCAGTAGCTACCAGACCCCCGCCGGCCTACGCCGGACCGAGGGGAAACGGCTGGCGACCTGACTGCCTAACCGCAAGGTCCGCCCCCCGAAGCCCTGGCCGAGGCAGCCGTCGACGCGGCCGAGCGCCAGCACACTGCCGTTCCCAGGGAGAAGATCACCGCGCAGGTGACCCACACCCTGGCCTAAGAGGTGATGAGTCTCAACGAGCAGATGCCTGAGATCGACAAGCTCGTCGCGGCCCGGTTTCGCGCCCACGAACTCGCCGAAGTGATCTCCAGCGTGCCCGGCGTCGGCCCCCTGCTGGGCGCTGAGTTCCTCGCCGGCACCGGCGGCGACATGAGCCGCTACGGCACCGCCGACCGCCTGGCCAGCTTTGCCGGAGTCGCCCCGGTTCCCCGGGACTCCGGCAACATCAGCGGCAACCTTCACCGGCCCAGGGGCTACCACCGAGGGCTGCAGCGCGTCTTCTACACCTCCGCGCTCATCAGCATCCGCACCTGCGACGCGTCGCGCCGGTCCTACGAACGTAAACGCGCTGAAGGAAAACGGCATACCCAGGCCGTGTCGCCTTGGCCCACCGGCGGGTGAACCTCTTGTGGGCCCCCATCCGTAACGGACAGTGCCACCTAAGCGACCTCGCCGTCACTGCCGCGACTTGACAACACCATTAGGAGATTGGGGTTGATGCGGGATCTGCGAAAGATCTGCCAGGACTTCAGTCGTGCCATGCCCCGTTCGACGGGTGCCCGGGCTGCGGACAGGGCCCGGTTCGCGGTCTGTTCGGTGGTGGTGAGTTCGCCGCCTGGCGGGCGGTGCTTGGCGGTGGTGGCCCAGTCGTCGGCACCGATGTAGGCCATGTCGGCCAGGATCGGGACGCCCTGGCGTTCGCAGATCCGAAGGATCTTGTGGGTGCGGGCTGCCGTCAGATCGTGGGTCCGGCCCGGGAGTGCCGGCGACAGCCACGGGATCTCCCCGCTGGGGTCTGTGACGACCTGTACGTTCACGCCGTGCCGCTTGTGCTTCGAGGATCAGTCGGCCCTGCCGTCTCCGACGCGGTCGCACTCCGCGTGCGTGCCGTCCAGGAGAGGGAAGTCCGGATCGTGGGTGCGCAGCGTTTTCAGCAGGCCCGATGCTCTCTCGGCGAGCAGCCCGGTGACCGCAGTGACCTAAGCGTGAGCGGTGTCGACCGATATCCCGAAAGCTGAGGCGATACGGGCGAGGGTGTCGTGGCGACGCAGGTACACGAGTGCGATCAGCGCACGCCGGTTTGGGGGAGGTTTGCACCGGCGGTCACCTTTACGGGTGACGATGAGCATAGTGACCCACTCGACCAAGGCGTGAGGTCAGGTCGAGTGCGACAGGATATGGAAGCAACAGGGCTCCTGCGTTGCTGAGTTGAGACGTCGAGCATCTCCCCCAATGGCACGGGAGCCCTGTCCGTTGCGCACCCCGATCCCACACCGCACCGTCACCCGACCGGTGGCCACTCTGAGAACGCTCAGTAGTTTGCGGGCGGCGGGTCACCATCCCTGACCAGATCACTGGTCCTGCCTGCGACGGGCGTGGAATGTGGCTACGTCTGTCGTGATTGGTCAGACGGGTCGGCAGCGGGCAGTTTCCAGTCGGGGCGGGGGAAGTGGCAGGTGTGCCCGTTCTGGTAGCGCTCAAGACAGTCCTGGTGCTCGGATTCCGCTGCTCAGAACTCTCCTGCGGGTTCCACTTCGGTGACCACCTTGCCGGGCCACAGGCCGCTGGCCTCGACGTCCGCGATGGTACGCGGCGCGGTCTTGTGCTGCTTTTCGCTGAGGTAGTAGATCGCTGATCTGCAGCTGGTGCCGATGTCGTTGCCTTGGCGGTTGAGTGTGGTGGGATCGTGGATCTGGAAGAGGAGTTCGAGCAGGTCACGGTAAGGAGACCTGGTCGAAGGTGATCTCGATCTCTTCGGCGTGATCATTGTGGCTGTGGTAGGTCGGGTGGGACGTGCTGCCTCCGGCGTGGCCGACGCAGGTGGCCGCGGCTCCTGGATTCTTGCGGAAGAGGTCCTGCATTCCCCAGAAGCAGCCGCTGGCCAGGATCGTCTTTTCGCGTTGCTCTCTCATGAAGCGCCTCGGGAAAAAAATCTTCGCGTGGGCACGGTCGTGACAGGCCGCTCCGCCATTGTGGGCATATGCGATGCATCGCGCAGGCGCGCCCAACGTGCGAGAAGTCTCGGAATGTGGAGTATGGATCAAGGGGTAGAAATGGCTTCGGCCTGGACTGCCGCCAGAAAAATCGGGCCGTGTCGCCTAGATCGTGAGGCGGGCTCCACCCTTCGTCGGTCTGCCTGTTTTTCGGTAGCCAGGGCCTTCGCTCAGTGAGAGGAAATCTACTCATGCCGGTGTGCACGACGCGCGATGGTGTCGACATCTTCTACAAGGACTGGGGCCAGGGACGGCCCGTGGTCTTCATCCACGGCTGGCCGCTCAACGGCGACGCCTGGCAGGACCAGCTGAAGGCGGTCGCGGACGCCGGATACCGGGGTATCGCGCACGACCGCCGGGGCCACGGCCGCTCCACACCCGTCTACGACGGCTACGACTTCGACACCTTCGCCGACGACCTGAACGACCTCATCACCCAGCTCGACCTCCGGGACGTCACTCTGGTGGCCCACTCGAT
>NZ_JBIBEG010000019.1:0-48820 GCF_042902585.1 Streptomyces argenteolus | reverse complement strand
TGGACTGTGTGGACGCCTTCGCCTCGACGGACTTCCACGAGGACCTGAAGAAGTTCGACATCCCCACGCTCGTCGTCCACGGGGACGACGACCAGGTGGTGCCGATCGACGCCACCGGCCGCAAGACCGCGAAGCTGGTGGCGAACGCGACGCTCAAGGTCTACGAGGGCGGTTCCCACGGCATCGCCCTCGTCCCGGGCGACAAGGAGAAGTTCAACAAGGACCTCCTGGACTTCCTCAAGAGCTGAGGCGGTCGGTCGGTCCACGCTTGCGGGCTCGCACCTGGATCTTTCGGGGGCGGGCCCTCGGCCGTTGATGGCCTCCTACCGGTCTCGGCGGGCCTCGAACACGAGGATGGATGCACAGGACATGAGCAATTTCTCTCCAGGTTTCCACGGTCGTACGCACCGCTTCGAGGGCCGACTGCCCCCGGGGCAGTACCCCACCGAGTCGTTTCCCGTGCTTTCAGCCGGCCCGACACCCACCGTCCACACCGAGGACTGGTCCTTCACCGTCACGGCGGAGGACGGACGGTCACGGCGGTGGGACTGGGAGGAGATGATGTCACTCCCCCAGGAAGACCTGACCGTCGACATCCACTGCGTCACACGGTGGTCGAAGTTCGACACCGCTTGGCGCGGAGTCTCCCTCGACACCCTCTTCGCCGAGGTGGAAACAGCGGCGGAGTTCGCCGTCGCGCACAGCGTCGGGGGCTACACCACCAATCTGCCGCTCGAAGATCTCCAGAACGGCAAGGCATGGCTTGCCCACACCTACGACGGCTTCCCCCTGTCGCCCGAGCACGGCGGTCCCGTACGGCTGCTCGTCCCCCACCTGTACTTCTGGAAGTCGGCGAAGTGGGTCGACGGGCTCAGCCTGTCCCTCCAGGACGATCCTGGCTTCTGGGAGTCGGTGGGCTACCACAATTACGGTGATCCGTGGCGCGAGCAGCGGACCTGGAGCGACTGACCATGAGCGTGTGGCGCAGCGCCCGCCTGGTCGAGCGGCTGGAGCAGTCCGCGACGGGCCGCACCCTTCTGTTCGATGTTGCCCGCTGGCCAGGACACCTCGCCGGCCAGCACGTGGATGTGCGACTGACCGGGGACGACGGCTATCACGCCGTTCGCAGTTACTCCCTGGCTGGTGCCGCGAGCGGGACCGGTCTCGAGCTGGGTGTGCAGGCCGTGCCGGGCGGCGAGGTCTCCCCCTACCTGGCGCAGCAGCTGCCGATCGGTGCCGAGGTTGAGGTGCGAGGGCCGCTGGGCGGGTGGTTCGTGTGGCGGCCGGAGCAGGAGGACCCGATCCTCCTGGTGGCGGGAGGCTGCGGGGTTGTGCCTCTGATGGCCATGATTCGGACCCATCGTCTGTCCGGCTCCGCCGCGCCGATGCGTCTGGTCTACTCGGTCCGCGATCCCGATCAGGTCTGGTACCGCGACGAGCTGACGGCGGGAGCAGCCGAGAACTCGGCCACCGCCCTCGTCTATACCCGAGGCGCACCGCGGGGATCGGCCCGGCCGCCCGGCCGGGTCACCGCCGACGACCTGATGCCACCTCGGGGTGCTGGTCAGCGGCCGTTGCTCTGCTACGTCTGCGGGCCCACCGGCTTCGTTGAACATGCCGCCAATCTTCTGACCGATGCCGGTCACGCACCCGACCGCATTCGCACCGAACGCTTCGGCTGACCCGCCCCCACGGCTGCCGCACGCAGCCTCTGCTCCCTGGAGAACACCGTGACCTTCCCGATCCATCGCGATGGCAACTCTCTCGCCGGCCCGCTGTCCCAGATCTTTTCCGTGGACCCGACTCTCGCCTGGCGGCGCTGCCCGAACTGCGGGCTCACCGGAACTCTCGCCCAATTGCGTGTCTACGGGCCGGAGCCCGGACTCACCGGGCGGTGTCCCGGCTGTGAAGCGCTGTCCCTGCGCCTGGTCGAGCACCCCGAACACCTCTGGCTTCAGATGGGTGCAGGCCAAGGAGCGTTTCGCTTCCCACGCCCTGACAGCCGGGACCGGAGAGCCTGAGAACCGGCAGCCGCCCTCCTGGGCGGTCCACCCGCTCTGCCGGGCCCGCGCCCGTCCCCGCCGGGTGCGGGCCTCGACCGTATCTGTTCCCTTCGCTCACCGATCTCCGAACCCGAAAGGTCTTCTCGTGCACGAAGAGCGTGTACCGGCCGACATGAAGTCGCTGCCCGACAACACCGACCCCGCGGCGGACGGCTGCCCCATGCAGCAGACCGCCGCCGACCCGATGAAGGGCGACGGCATCCGCCAGTGGTGGCCGAACCGCCTCAACCTCGACGTGCTGCGCCGTCATGAACGCTCCACCAGCCCGTACGGCGACGGCTTCGACTACGCGGAGGCGTTCGGCGGCCTGGACCTGGACGAGGTCAAGAGCGAGATCCTGCGGACGCTGACAACCTCCCAGGACTGGTGGCCGGCCGACTACGGCCATTACGGCCCATTCATCATCCGCATGGCCTGGCACCTGTCGGGCACCTACAGGGTCACCGACGGCCGGGGCGGCAACGGCGCGGGGCTGCAGCGCTTCGCCCCGGTCGGCAGCTGGCCGGACAACGTCAACCTGGACAAGGCCCGCCGTCTGCTGTGGCCGGTCAAGCAGAAGTACGGGCGGGCGCTGTCGTGGGCCGACCTGATGGTGCTCTCCGGGAACGTCGCACTGGAGTCCATGGGTCTGGAGACGGCAGGATTCGGCGGTGGTCGCGAAGAGGTCTGGGGCCCCGACGAAGCCGTGTACTGGGGCCCCGAGACGAACTGGCTCACCGACGAACGGCACAAGGACGACGGGGAACTGCTCGCACCGCTGGCCGCCGACACCATGGGCCTGATCTACGTCAACCCGGAGGGACCGAACGGCAACCCGGACCCGATGGCGTCCGCCACGGACATCCGGGAGACCTTCGCCCGCATGGCGATGAACGACGAGGAGACCGTCGCCCTCTGCGCCGGTGGGCACACCTTCGGCAAGACCCACGGCGCGGCCGGCGCCGACAGCCTGGGCCCCGAGCCCGAGGCCGCGCCGATCGAGCAGCAGGGCCTCGGCTGGAAGGGCTCCTTCGGGACCGGCAAGGGCAACGACACCACCACCAGCGGCCTGGAGGTGATCTGGACCGACACGCCGACCCGCTGGGACAACCGCTACTTCGAGATCCTCCTCGGATACGAGTGGGAACTCACCACCAGCCCCGGCGGCGCCCACCAGTGGAAGCCCAAGAACGGCGCCGGCGAGGGCACGGCCCCGGATCCGCACGATCCGTCCGTGCGCCGCACCCCGGCCATGCTCACCACCGACGTCGCGATGCGGGTGGACCCCGACTACGCACGGATCTGCCGCCACTTCCTCGACCACCCGGAAAAGTTCACCGACGCCTTCGCGCGCGCCTGGTTCAAACTGACCCACCGGGACATGGGACCCGTGGCCCGCTACCTGGGCCCTGAGGTACCGTCCGAGCACCTGCTCTGGCAGGACCCACTGCCCGAGCAGACCAATGCACCACTCGACGAGAACGGTGTCCAGGAGCTGAAGTCCCTCGTCCTGGCATCCGAAGTCCCGGTCGCGGACCTGGTGTGGCTCGCCTGGGCCTCGGCGTCCACGTTCCGGCGCAGCGACAAGCGCGGCGGAGCCAACGGCGCTCGCATCCGCCTCGAACCCCAGAAGGGGTGGAGCGTCAACGAGCCCTACCGGCTGAATACCATCCTGGAGGAGCTGGAGCGCATCCGTGAGACGTTCAACTCCTCCCGCCCCGCCGGGCACGGGGTCTCGACGGCCGATCTCATCGTCCTGGCCGGCACCGCAGCCGTCGAGAAGGCCGCAGCTGACGCGGGCCATCCCGTCGAGGTCGCCTTCACTCCAGGTCGGGTCGACGCCAGCCAGGAACACACCGAGATCGAAGGCTTCGCCAACCTCGAGCCCCTGGCCGACGGCTTCCGCAACCACCTCGGCAAGGACGACACCCTCCCAGCCGAGTACCGTCTCGTCGACCGGGCCGATCTGCTCGGCCTCACTCCGGAGGAGATGGCAGTCCTGCTCGCAGGCCTCCGTGTCCTCGGGGCGACCTACCAGAAGTCGGATCTGGGTGTCCTCACCACCACGCCCGGCGTACTGACCAACGACTACTTCGTCCACCTACTCGACCAGGACGTGACCTGGACCCCCAGCGCCCACGACCCGGAGATCTTCGAGGGCAAGGACGCCGCCGGAAAGCCGCGCTGGACCGGCAGCCGCAACGACCTCGTCTTCGGCTCCAACGCCGAACTCCGCGCCGTCGCCGAGATCTACGCCGCCGCCGACGGGAAAGCGCAGTTCGTCGAGGACTTCGCCGCAACATGGACCAAGGTCATGGACCTGGACCGCTTCGACCTGACACGGCACTCCAGGTAGAGACCGCCCCTCGACCGTCACCCACCCCCGCCTCTGCGCGCCATCGTCGACCGCCTCACCTTCGGCGGCGACATCATCGAAATCAGCACCGACTCCTACCGGCTGGCAACCACCCGTGCCCGCACTGAACAACAGCAGGTCAGCTGAACCACCCCGGAGGACTTGATCTCTATCGCGAACGAGTCCTATTGATCCGAAACGGTTTGGGTTCTGGGTCGTTGGTGGGGTGTGAGCGATCTGGTGGGGGACGCGCGGCATCTGTCACCGTCGGCGCAAGAGGCCCTGCGGTTGAGGGCGGTGGCCGCGTTGGTGGCGGGCCGGGACCGTGCGGACGTGGCGGCAGTCTTCGGCGTGTCGCTGAAGGCCGTCGACATCTGGTGGTCGAAGTGGCGGGCCGGCGGGCGAGAGGCGCTTGTCATGTAGCCGCGGGGCAAGCCGGTCGGGGTGCACCAGGTACTCGGGGAGGCCGAGCAGGCCGCCGTGCGTCAGGCGGTTCTCGACCATCGCCCGTGCGACGTGGACCTGGGCGGGCAACTGTGGACGCGGCGGCTGGTGGGCGAGCTGATCGCGAAGCTGTACCGGGTGAGGCTGACCGAGGTGGGGGTGGGCAAGTACCTGAAGCGGTGGGGCCTGTCCTTCCAGCGCCCGGACAAACGGGCTGTGGAACAGGACCCGGAGGCCGTGCGCCGCTGGCACGAGGAGACCTGGCCGGCGATCAGGGCGAAGGTGAGGAGGGACGGCGGCGAGATTCTCGTCGCCGACCAGGTCGGCATCCGCTCGGACCAGGTCACCGGCCGCACCTGGGGTGAGAAAGGGAAGACGCCCGTCGTACGGCGGAGCGGGAACCGGTTCTCCCTGAACGCGATGTCGGCGATCAGCACCAGGGGCCGGATGCACTTCATGGTCTTCACCGAGAGTTTCACCGCCGAGGTGATGTGTCGCTTCCTGGACCGGTTGGCCGGCCACTTCGACCACAGGGTCCACCTCGTCGTCGACGGGCACTCCGCCCACCGGTCCAAGAAGGTCCGCGACTGGCTCGCCGCCCACCCCGACGACGTCGAGCTGCACTTCCTCCCCGCCTACTCACCCGAGCTGGACCCCGACGAGCTGGTCAACGCCGACCTCAAGCACAGCCTGCCCCGGCAGCACCGAGCCCGCGATCAAGCCGAACTCGTGGCCGAAACCAGCCGCTTCTTCCGCCGGCGCCAGCGCCAGCCGCACATAGTCCGCGGCTACTTCGGCGGCCCACACGTCCGCTATATCCTGGACGAGGACCCCATGAGTTTCTGATCAATGCGCTGTGGCCCACGGCCACCGGCTGATCTTCGTTTGTCGATACAACTCACGATGATCAACGGTGGCCGTCGTCATCGGAGACCGACCCCACTCGGCACGATCAAGGCGGGCGTCAGACCAGCTGTCCGCTGTCAGAGGGTGGCAGCACGCAATGCGATCAGGGCGACGGAGGCCATGGTGAGGACCACCGCCGGAGACGCGCCCTTGCGGTCGCCGACGCGCAGGTGGAAGGCGACCGCCCCAGCGAAATAGAGCGCCAGGCCGATCGCGGCGGCGATTCCGACGGGTCCCCACCAGAGCCCGGCGATCACACCGGCCGCGCCCGCGATCTGAGCGCCGATCAGGAAAGCCATCATGCCCTGCGGCACTCCGAGGGTGGACATCTGCTCGGTGATATGCCGCGTCCGCAGAGACTTGGCCCCGGCCGATACCAGGAGAAGCGCCGACATGAACACGGTGACGACGGCAAGGGAGACGAACATACCTGAAACCTCAATCGTGCGAGATGCGAGTAAGGGGGCGTGCGCACCTTGACGACGATAGGCGGCCGTCAGGTACCTCTAGGTAACCTTCGGGGCATGAGCCTGCGACCCGGAATTGCCTTCCTCGCCGACTGTCCCGCTCTCCTGGCCATGGAGATCATCGCCAGCAAGTGGTCCATGGTCACGCTCTTCGCGCTGACCGACGGCCCGTTGCGCCACGGCGAGTTGGTCGAGCTGAGCGGTGGCATTTCGCGCAAGGTACTGACCCAGACGTTGCGCCGGCTCCAGGCCAATGGGCTCGTCGAGCGGCACGCGTACGCCGAGGCGCCGCCGCGCGTGGAGTACAGCCTGACCAATCTCGGGCGAACCCTGGAGGAGCCCATCAGGATGCTCACCGCATGGGCGCGGGAGAACGGCGAGGCGGTCGTCACCTTCCGGGAAGCAGCCCAGGCGGCCAGGACCATCGAGGCGGATCAGGCGACCTTGGTGAAGACTCCTCATGTCGATGAGAACCCGAGCCGTTTCTGATCAATAGGATCGGTCCACCCACCGTCTTTCACTGGAAGTGTTCATGCCTCGCCGGTCACCGGGCGAGATCAGGACGCAGCTCACGCAACGCCGAACGCACCATCGGCGGGCACCCATGATCCGCGGACTGTCCGCCTCGGCAAACAGGCAGATCGCCGACTTCGAACGAGGCCACGGCCTCCCCGCGGGCGAAGTCGCACACTCGTTCCGCCGCTGGAACACGTCTGTCCGCTGGTCACGCGCAGACCACGAACTGTTCTACGAGCGCGATGACGCAGACCTCCGCAACGGGGAGTATCACGTCCGCACACTCCTGGAGATCGCACTCCATGCTCTGAGGTCCAAGGCACGACGCGAGCTGAGCGCAGTGATCGGTCCCGCAGACGAACGCGTGCTTGACCGCACGCTCAACAACCCCTTCGCACCCCAAGACCTCCCCTGGTGGATGCGTCGAATAGGTGTCTGAACCTCCAGCCGTTCCTGGTTCTGACCGACATCTCCAGACACTTCAAGCTAGAAGCGTTGCCAGCACTGGCCGACATCCGTTCTTCGTATTCGCCTACGCAGCCACCAGCCTCAACCGCCAGATTATGCTCACGCTCACGGGGCCCGCCGCCTCCGGTTCTCTTCGACGGACGTCTCGCTGTCCTCACGATCATGCAGCCGGCACTGGACCTGACGGCCTGCCAGTCGGCGCAGGGCCTGACGAGCCAGGCCGGAATCACCACCCTGGTCATCACCTGACCGAGTAGCCTGAACGGGACGATGCCCTCAATCAGATGGATATCGGGTGCCCAATGTCGGACTTGACAGGCAATCACTCGGCGGAAGCCGTCCCGGCGAACGAGCCCACCGCGCTTCGGTACCTATCGCCGCTAGGTGAACAGGGTGACCCGGATGCGCCGCACGAGGCTGCCGGAATGGAATGGTGGTACGTCAACCTCCACCTGACCACTGCGGGCGGTGAGCCTGTGTCGGTGTTCGCCGCGTTCTTCCGGGTCGGTGAACGCCGCCCCGACGGGACGGCAAGGTACTCCCACACGATGGCGGCCGCGTGGAGTGAGCCGGGACGCCACCGCTACACCCAGCTCACCTGCCTAGACCCGACCAATCTCGCGCTCATCCGGTCGGTGCTGCGGCACGACCGGGCCTATGCCCCCCTCCTGCGGGAGGCGCTGCAACGGCTGGTGTCGGCCGACGTCCCTCCGCTGCCGGACCTGCCGCTCGAGGGCGCAGTCACCTTCGGTTCTTCTCCCTTCCACATCGGTTACGGTCCGCACGGCGGACTGCTGCGCGACGAGGAAGGGCGCTACCACCTCGAACTCACGCACCCACGCACCGAGTACGCACTGCGCTGCGTGCTGACACCGCGGAAGCCGGCCTTGTGGCAGGGAGACACCGGCGAGGTGGCCGGGCTGGGTGACGGCGAGGAGGGCATGCGCTACTACAGCATCACCCGACTTGACGCCACCGGCAGCGTCACGCTCGACGGTGCCCTCCACGACATCGCCACTGGCAGTGCCTGGTACGACCACGAGTGGGGCATCAACCTCATCAGGGCCGAGCAGGGCTACGCCCGCAGTGAGCCAGAATGGGACTGGTGCGGCCTGCACCTGGACAACGGCTACGACCTCTCCGTGTCCACCTGGCGAAAGACCGACCACCGAACCGGGACCAGAAAGACAGCGGACCGGATGTCTCTCCTGGTCGACCCGCGGGGCACGAGCGCGATGGCACTCGCCGACTGGACACTGGAACCGCAGGCAAGCTGGACCTCACTGGCCACCTGCAACCGGTACCCCGTCGTATGGCGACTGACGGCCCCGTCACACGGCATCGACCTGGAACTGCGGGCCTCCTACCCACAGCAGGAGGTGCGGACCATCACCGTGCACCGCGGCTTCTGGGAAGGAAGGGTCGAAGCCGTCGGCACCTTCAGGCACCGCCCCGTCAGCGGCACCGGTTTCGTCGAGGTCAAGCCGGCACAGGTACTGCCCAGCCTCGACCCGCTGATGGCGACGATCGGCGCCGAGACCAGGGCGCAGGTCGAGCTGTTCTACCCGGCCGAACCGGGACCGGACACGACGGATGATCTCATCGGCCCCGTCGCTCCGTCGCTCCTGGCAGCGGTACCCCACCAAGTGCTGCACCACTCCCTGGCCGCTCCGGTACGGCACACCATCGAGGGCATCGGCAAGAGCTGGCGATCCTTCGCCTTCGCTGCCGTCCTGGAGTCGCTCGGAAGCGACAGCGACCCCTACCGGCCCCTGCTCGCGGCAGTGGAACTGCTGCACACCGGTAGCCTGATGGTCGACGATGTACAGGACGCTGCGGAACTCCGCCGCGGCCGGACGGCCGCCCACCGGCTCTACGGCCAGGCCACCGCGATCAACGCCGGCACGGCGGCGTATTTCACCTTCGACCGCGCACTGAGGCTCATCCCCCTGGACCCCGACGATCGGCTGCGGGCCTACGAGGTGCTGTGCTCCATGCTGCGTGCCGCGCATGCCGGGCAGGCGCTCGACATCGCGGGCAGCGACGACGCCGACTTTCCCCTGGAGGACGGGCGGGTCCTGGGTGAACGCGTCCTCGCCGTGCACCGCCTCAAGACCGCTCTACCCGTCCGCGCCCTCGCAGAGATCGGCGCGGTCCTGGCGGGAGCGACACCCGCCCAGCAGGAGGGGTTGTGCGCGTACTTCGAGGCTCTTGGACTCGGTTACCAGATCGCGGACGACGTTTTCGACCTGCTCGGGCACCGGACACATGAGGGGACCGTCCGCAAGGATCCGGGCGAGGACATCCGCAACGGCCGCCTCACCTACCCGCTCACCTGTGCCCTCGAGATCCTTCCGGAAGACTCGGCACGCCGGCTCTGGAGCCAAGTCCGGACTCGTGGACACCGCGAGCCCGACATCACCTCTTGCATCGAAATGATCACCGGCTGCGGAGCGACCGACCTGGCGCTCTCCCGCGCACGGACAATGGTGGACCGGAAGTGGGCGGCGCTCGAACCCCACCTTCCCAACTACCCCGTTACCGCGGTACTGCGTTCCCTCGGGTTCTACGCCGTCACCCGTGACGCCGAACTGAACGGCTGAGCGTCGTCCCCTCGGGGGAGGGCCACGAAGGGATGCGTCGGCCTCGACCCGCTTCTCTGCCGGCGCCATCGGCGATCTGTTTTCCGAAGGGGATGGTGTGCGAAGCGGGTCTACCCGCAACGGGCCATGCACGCCACCCTTTGTGCCTATGGCGGTCTCACCCGTTTTCAGCGGATGCTGGAGGTCACGTGTGCGGCTGGCCGCACCACACTGCTGCATTCGCCGTCCTACGCGTCCGATCCGGGGCCACATCGCAGCTGAGCGCGTCGCAGCTGAAGGTGTGCTGATCTTCGACTATGTCGGGGACCGTTACCTGCCCGGTCCCGGCACCCTGTCCACCGAGTGGCCGGAGATCCTTCGCACCGCCGACGGCGATATCGAGGTGCTCGACCGCAGGACGCGGTCGGTCTCGCCGCTCAGTGGATCGCTGATGTCGGTCCTGACCTTCACCTGCGAAATTCTGCAGGTCACGAGCGGCGCCCCGGTGGTGCCGAAGCACTCGTACAGGAAGCTGATAGTGCCTGAAGCACTCCTGATCCAGCAGTTCAGGCAGGCTGGGCTGAAACTGTGCAATGTCGGCCCCGTGGCGGAGTGGTCGACCTACCACCGCGACCGCATTGCCCAGACCGGTGACCTCGTGGATGCGCGCGCACGACACCGATGCCGAGGCCGGCACCCTGGACACACCTTGGGGAGAGGGAGAGTAACGATGCTCGACACCACCGAGGTGGGTATTTTCCTGGGCCTGGACGTCGGCAAGAGCGCCCACCAGGGGCACGGTCTGACTCCGGCCGGGAAGAAGGTCTTCGACAAGCAGCTGCCAAACAGTGAGCCGAAGCTGCGGGCCGTCTTCGAAAAGCTGGCCGCGAAGTTCGGCAGGGTGCTGGTAATCGTCGACCAGCCGGCCTCCATCGGCGCCCTGCACCTGGCCGTGGCCCGGGACACCGGCTGCAAGGTCGCCTACCTGCCAGGACTCGCGATGCGCCGGATCGCCGACCTTTACCCGGGCGAGGCGATGACCGATGCCAAGGACGCGGCAGTGATCGCGGACGCCGCCGCACCCTGCCCCACGTCCTGCGCTCGCTCGAACTCGCCGACGAGATCAGCGCCGAGCTCACCGTCCTGACCGGCTTCGACCAGGACCTCGCCGCCGAGGCCACCCGGACCAGCAACCAAATACACGGCCTGCTCACTCAGTTCCACCCCAGCCTGGAGCGCGTCCTGGGCCCCCGGCTGGACCACCAGGCCGTCCCCTGGCTCCTCGATCGTTACGGGTCCCCGGCCGCCCTGCGCAAAGCCGGACGACGCAGACTCGTCGAGCTGATCTGCCCGAAAGCCCCGCGCATGGCCGCACGGCTGATCGACGACGTCTTCGGCGCCCTGGACGAACAGACCGTCACCGTCCCGGGCACCGGCACTCTCGACATCGTCGTGCCCTCCCTGGCCCGCTCGCTCGCCGCCGTCCACGAACAGCGCCGGGCCCTGGAAACCCAGATCAGCACCCTACTGGAGGCCCACCCTCTTTCCCCAGTCCTGACCTCGATGCCCGGCGTCGGCGTCAGGACCGCCGCAGTCCTGCTGACCACCGTCGGCGACGGCACCAACTTCCCCACCGCCGCCCACCTCGCCTCCTACGCGGGCCTGGCCCCGACAACGAAGTCGTCGGGGACCTCGATCCACGGCGAACACGCCCCACGAGGCGGAAACCAGCAGCTCAAGCGAGCCATGTTCCTGTCCGCCTTCGTCTGCATGAGCGCCGATCCCGCCTCCCGGGCCTACTACGACAAACAACGAGCCCGCGGAAAGACACACACCCAAGTCCTCCTCCGCCTCGCCCGCCAGCGCATCAGCGTCCTGTTCGCGATGCTCCGCGGCGGCACCTTCTACGAGCTTCGCCCCCCCCCAGCGCCGCCCTCGCCGCATGAACGGGACCAACAACCCCGACACCGACAGCGCGGGATTGACGAACGACATAGAGGCCCCCCGGCGGCTTCCCGTGGGTTACGTGGACTATCGACAGGGTGGGCTGTGCGGCCATGGGCGGACTCATCACGGTACTGGCGCGCAGCCCGAAGGCGCCACTGTGGCTCGGACCGGTCCTGGGTCCACCGGCTTCCTGGGTGGGTTCACGACCTTGTCCGCTCTCGCCGCGGTGTACCGGCTGCTGAGCACCGGGGACCGTCTCACCGCGGTCGCCTATGTCGCGGCGACTCTCACGGGCGCGCTCGTGGCCGTCGCCGCGTGCGCGGCAGTGACGTCACGGAGGCCGACTGCGGGGGCGAGGACGGGAAGGTGACGGGGTCGGACTGGGGTGTGGCTCGCGCTCGGCGCCGCGGTCGACGCCCCCGTGCGGTACTGGGGCGGTGTTCTCGGCGGGTCGACCGAGCGGCGCACCTTCCCCGTCGGTACGTTCGCGGTCACCTGCTCGGCCTGCTTCCTGCTGGGCTTCGCGCTGCGGATGGACGTGGCGCAGGCCCGGGGTGTGTCCGGTGTGGGCCGGAACCGTGATCGGCCGACGCGTCTGGTAGGTGACCCGCCACGCGACGGCCGCCCTTCGCTCACACTGCAGGCTATGGCCTGTCGAGCTCGTGCGGTGGGGGCGACCTCGCAACTGCCATGTGGGCCTCAAGCTTCGGGGCCGCACACAGATGGCGGACAACCGCCGCTTCACACCCGTGTGCAAGACGCGCGAGTAGAGCACGTCCTGGGGGCGGTATGCACACTGGCCCGTCAGGGCTATGGCGTGGCACGGGTCCCAGGAGCAAGGTGATGGCCCGGACACCCCTGTTCGTCCCACGCAGAAGGAGCGCTCATGCGCCGCTCTCCGGTCGTACTTTCCACCCTGACTCTGACCCTCACCGTCGCCCTCGGCGTCACGGGCGCAGCCCCCGCATCCGCAGGCAGCATTTCGTCGCTGGTGGACGTCACCTGCCCGTTGGGCACGCAGACCAGCACCTATCAGCCTGGTCTGACCTACACGCCGCGCCAGACGACGTTCACAGCTGAGGGAAGTCTCGCGCCCTGCGTGTCTCTCAGCCACCCGGAGATCGTCGGTGCGGAGTTCACGGCGGTAGGCCAGGGTCAAGCAAGTTGTACTGGCGCGGACTTCTCCGACGTCAGCATCTACCGCTGGAACACCGGGCAGACCAGCAGGGTCGAGGGACGGCTGACCATCAACTTGAAGCCCAGCGGCCAGACGGTTCTCGTCCGCGTCGGTGAAGTGACCAACGGTCTTTTCGAAGGGGCGACGGTCACGCAGACCAAGGTGCTGCCTGCGTTGAACCTGCTGGACTGCCTGACGACCGACGGTCTGCAGAACGACAGCGGTGCGCTGAGTCTCACGGTTGCGCTGTGATCCGACCCGTCGCACGGGACGACGACTCCACTCAGTCCTTCGGCGCATTCCGCGGGCTCATCGTGAATAGCACTTCATGACAGGCCTCCGGCGACGCGACCGAGTTTGACGCCCGGGGCTCACGCACTCGCCGCGAGTGCCACCTACACCTGTGTCGGCGGCGCGGTGAACTCGGCCCGGCCCACCTTCGCCTGGCCGGGGAAGCCGACTGCTTCCCCACCACGTCGCCCCTCCCCGGCCCACGGCCGGGGAGGGGCTTTCAACGGCACCGCCTTCAGCCCGACCGGGCTGAAGGCGCGGTAGATCAGCTCACGGACGTGGCCATTCACGTTGCCGGGGCGAACCACAGAGGGTTCGTGCCACCGTTGGTGTAGTCGACAGTTATCTCCACGCCCGGAAGGACAGCCCTTACGGCCACGATGTGAATCGTGCCGGCGTCGAAGTCCTTGCGATAGCGGGCGAGCGGTTCGTGGGAGTGGTTGTACAGGCTGCCGTATCCGAGCGCGAAGGCTGCGGCTCCGCCCTGCCAGTAGAAGTAGTACTCGTACAGGAGTGTCTGGTCGAGGAGTACACGTTGTCCTGCCGGAACGACGAGAACTGGACAGCATTCCACCACCTCGCCCGGCGCGAAGGAACGAGTCGCGTAGACCCCGCGACCGTGGGTGGCTGAAGGGCGAATCTCAAGATCACTCACTGCGACCGGCTTCCGCTGCGCTGCGGGTCTTTCACGGCTCTGTACCAGCAGTTGGGTTCGCCGAGCATGCCGAGGTCACCGGTCTGGGCAATGCGGTCGCGGTGGTAGGTCGACCACTCCGCCACGGGGCCGACATTGCACAGTTTCAGCCCAGCCTGCCTGAACTGCTGGATCAGGAGTGCTTCAGGCACTATCAGCTTCCTGTACGAGTGCTTCGGCACCACCGGGGCGCCGCTCGTGACCTCCAGAATTTCGCAGGTGAAGGTCAGGACCGACATCAGCGATCCGCTGAGCGGCGAGACCGACCGCGTCCTGCGGTCGAGCACCTCGATATCGCCGTCGGCGGTGCGAAGGATCTCCGGCCACTCGGTGGAAAGGGTGCCGGGACCGGGCAGGTAACGGTCCCCGACATAGTCGAAGATCAGCACACCTTCCGGAGCCAGCGCACGGGCCAGAGCCGCGATCAACTCTGCGTGACCATCCGGGTCCGTCAGGTCACCCAAGCTGTTCCCGCCCAGGAATACGAGTTCGGCACCTTCGCGGGGCAGCACCTCTCCCGCGTCACGGACATCGCCCTGGCAGACAGTAAGCCTGTCGGCGACGGACGACGGCACGTTGCGCGACAGGCCTGCGGATAGGCTGCCCAACGACAGATCAACAGCTATCAGTTCGTGGCAGCCTCGCTCCAAAAGAGGCGCCACGTGGCGCAGGGTGCCCGCGCACGGCAGATACACGGTCCGTGGTGCCGGGCGGTCGTAAATACGTAGGACCGCTTCCACATCGGCCCGGCTGAGTGGCATGTCGAAGTGGATCTCACCGGCCAACCGCATCAGTGGCTCATTGTCGTAGTGCTCCTCGACCAACTGCAGCAGATCTCGCCCCCACCGCGCTCGTGCCCCGCGGATGGGATGCACGCGTAGAGGCTCGGACACCGGAACACCTTCCTCCCGTGACTGTCGGGCTGCGGGAGTTTCCACACGCACAGCTGACGACGCGCTCAGCTGCGATGTGGCCCCGGATCGGACGCGTAGGACGGCGAATGCAGCAGTGTGGTGCGGCCAGCCGCACACGTGACCTCCAGCATCCGCTGAAAACGGGTGAGACCGCCATAGGCACAAAGGGTGGCGTGCATGGCCCGTTGCGGGTAGACCCGCTTCGCACACCATCCCCTTCGGAAAACAGATCGCCGATGGCGCCGGCAGAGAAGCGGGTCGAGGCCGACGCATCCCTTCGTGGCCCTCCCCCAAGGAGCGTGCCGCACCGTTCCCGCACGACTGTGCCGGGGCCGCGGTTGTCGGCCGCCCCGGCCCACCGGCCTGCCCGGTGTCCGGCGTGCCGACCCGGTGCGTTGGGGACGGGGAACCGACGACGCCCCGGCTCGTGCCCGTCGGCCCGGCGTGCTGCCTGCCGGACCGACCCGTCTCCGCTAGACCGGAGCGATGACGAGCGAGTTGACCACGCTGTTCGTCTCGCTCAGCCCTCCGTCGAGGCAGGCGGTCAGATCCAGGTTCGGCTCGACGGTCACCCGGGTGGCGGTCTGCCCGGCGCCCAGGCCCGCGGTCACGGCCCCGATGCTGGTCACCGTGACAGTACCGTCCGCCGCACGGACCGCGGTGCTGCTCGCGAAGACGATGGTGCTGGAGGTGCCCGTGTTCCAGTGGTACGTCGTGGTGATCGAGGTCAGCGGGCTCTGTACGGAGGCCAGACAACTGGTCGAGGGGGCATAGGCCGAGAAGCTGCCGGACCCGCTGCTCACACCGCTCAGCAGCGACGTGCAACTGAAGTTGTCGGTGATGTACAGGTTCGTCGGCTGGGGAGTGTAGGTCAGGGGCGGCGTGTACGCGGTGTTGCGCGTGCCGGTCAGGCAGGTGATGTCCACGGGGGTCGCGGATGCCGGCGCTGCCAGCGTCAGCACACCGATCGCTCCCAGCCCCAGCGCGACGACGGCCGGGACAACACGACGGGGCTTCCTCGGCTGCTTCTTGTCTTTCATGGCAGAACCTTTCTTCGCTCCTACGGGATGTGTTCCACGCTGCCACCGAGGCGTCGACCCGGTACATGGGCTGTTCGAGCCAGCGCACGACACCGGCACCGCCGTGTGTCCTGACGGACCACCCGCGCACGCCGGGCGCACCCGTTCGGCGACCCAGGCAGATCCCGCGAGGCACCCGGTGACACGGCGTCACACCGGCGTGCGGGCGACCGAGGGCGTGCGCCGGATCCCGCCGGACGACTCCGTGCGCCCTCACTGCTTCTCCTGGAGAGTTCCCGGGCGTGGCGCCTACGCGCTCCCCCTGTGACGCTGGTCCGTGAGGCATCGCTGCCCGTCGGCAGCCCTTCGTTGGGCATCGGCCCGCGGCCCGGCGAGACCTCTCGCGCCAGCACCTCCGGGAGGGACATGACATGACCGGTATAGATCTCAGCAGCCTGGCCGGGAGCGACGAAGGCCTCCGAGCGCTGCAAGGGCTGGTGCAGGCGGTGACGGAGGCAGCCCGGGCGGGCGCGCGTCGGCGACCGGGACCGGTGGCGCCCGGGGGCCCCGTCCGGGCGGCGGAGCGGAGCGGTGATGTGCTCCGGCAGGTCCTGCCCGAGGAAGGGCTCACGGACGTGCAGGCGCTCGTCCCGCTGGTGGAGGCCTTCGCCTGGGGGAGTGTCGATCTGGCCTCGCCCGCCACCGCGGCCTTCCTGCAGTGCCCCTCGCTGACCGTGGCCGCCGCCGCGGACCTGGTGGTCAGTGCCTTCAACCAGTCGGTGGACGTCTGGGACAGCGGCCCGTTCGCCCTCGAACTCGAGAAGTCGGTCATGGCAGGCCTCTGCCGACTCGTCGGGCTTCCCGACACGGCGACCGGAGTGATGACCCCTGGTGGGTCCATCGCCAATCTCCTCGCGGTGATCATCGCCCGTGACGTGCGAGGCTCCGCTCTCAGCGGCATCGACCTCACCGAAGAGGGGCTGCAGGCAGCACCGTACCGGCTGCGGATCGTCTGCTCCGCCGAGGCGCACGTCAGCGTCGAGCGGGCAGTGGCCGCCGCAGGCCTGGGCAACACGGCGGCCCTCGTCGTCGGCGCCGGTCCCGACGGGCGGATGACGGCGGACGCCGTACGCACGGCCCTTGCCGGTCTACCGGCCGACCACCTGCCGTTCGCCCTGCTCGCCACGGCCGGCACCACCGACCTCGGCGCGGTCGACGAGCTGCCCGGCCTGGCCGCACTCGCCCGCGAACGGGGCATGTGGTTGCACATCGACGCCGCCTACGGAGCCGGCATGCTCTTCTCCCCTCGTCTGAGGCCGTTGTTCACCGGCATCGAACAGGCCGATTCCGTCACGCTGGACTGGCACAAATTCGGATGGCAACCCGCTTCCTCCAGCGTCCTGCTCCTCGCCGACGCCCGGAACTTCGACCCGCTGAGCCGCGAGGTTCCTTACCTGAACCCCTCGGACGACGAAGAGGCCGGCTTCCCCAACCAGCTCGGCCGCACCCTGGAAACCACCCGCCGGGCCGACGTCCTGAAGGTCGCGGCGTCCTTCCGCCACCTCGGCCGGCGCGGCATGGCGGAGCTGATCGACCACTGCCACGCCATGGCCCGCCACGCGGAACGACTGGTCGCCGCGCATCCGAAGCTCGAGGCGGCCGCCTCGGTGATCCTCACCCGTCTGGTCTTCCGCTACCTGCCGGAGCGGCGCGACCTGACCGACGAGATCAACGCAGGCCTCCGTAGGAGGCTGCTGAACGAGGGCCGCGTCGTCATCGGACGCACCGTCCGGCATATCGACGCCGTCCCCCGCATCCATCTGAAACTGACGCTCATCAACCCGGTCACCACACCCCGCGACGTCGAGGACCTCATCGACGCCGTCGTCCGCGCGGGAGAGGCCGAGGAGTGTGCTCACCAGGGGGAGTCCTCGTGACCGTAGCACCGCAGCTCCTACCCGTCGCCGCCGCGCGCACCGCCCGCGCCGACCGGCTCTCCTCGTGGATGCGCCACAAGGGTCTGGACCATCTCCTGCTCACCGCACCGGACCAGATCCGCTACGCCACCGACTACCGTGCCCAACTCGTGAGCGAGAGCACCGACTGGTACGCCGCCGTCGTCGACGCCGACGGCGAGGCCGAAATCTTCGTGCCCTTCACCGACCACGTCATGGAGCGGCCTGAGCCCGCGGTTGACCGGCTCCGCCGCCTGCACCCGGCGCCGTCCTGGGCTCCCGCCGCGTGTCAGCCCCGCCAGTGGGTCACCGGCCTCTCAGTCGTCCTGCGGGCCCGCGGCGCCCGACGCGTCGGCTTCGACGTCCTGGACGCGGCGCTCCTGCACGACCTGTGGACCGATCTGCCGCGACTGAGCTTCCTGCCCTGTGCGGCTGAACTCTTCACGCTACGGGCGGTCAAGGACGATAGCGAGATCCAGCTGATCGACATCGCCTGCCGCATCAACACCGCCGCCCTGGACAAGGCCGTGCAAGCGGCACAGCCGGGCATGCGGGACCACGACCTGCTCGCGGTGGCCGCCGAACACCAGCACAGCCTGGGCGCGGAGTTCCTCACCCACTCCGTCTGCAACATCCGCAAGGGCAGCGGCAGCTGGTTCGCCGACGGCGCCCCCCTGCGCGAAGGTGAACCCTTCTTCCTGGACACCGGCTGCCACGGACCCGGCGGCTACGCCTCCGACGCCGCACGCACCGGCTTCCTCGGGGAACCTCCCCCGGCCGTGAGCCGGGCATGGTCACACCTGCTCACCGCCTACGAGGAAGGACGGAACGCCGCCCGCCCCGGCGTACGGTGTTCCACCGTCCACGACACCATGAACGCCTACCTCCTCCGCCACGACCTGCCGCCCACGCCCTACGGCACAGGGCACGGCGTCGGTCTGCGCTGCTGCGAACTGCCGTCCGTGAATGCGGCAACGCGGATGGACACCGACGACACCCTGCGCGTCGGCCACGTCATCGCCCTGGAACCCGAGACCGCGGTCGAGGTCGAGGGACGCCTCATGGTACTCAAGATCGAGGACAACTTTGCCGTCACGCCCTCCGGTCTCCGCTGCCTCACCCGCGCCACCACGAGTGACGACTCCGCGCCGTGACCACGCTTCTCGCGCTGGGGGCCGCCCTCTTCTACGGAGTCTCGGACTTCGCCGGCGGCCTGGCCGCCCGCGCCCGCCGTCCCGCCGCCGTCCTCCTGGCCGCCCAGACGACGGCCACCGCGGCCCTGCTGCTCTGCCTGCCCTTCGCCACCGGCCGGCCCGACGGCACGGAACTGCTGCTGGGTGCCAGTGCCGGTGGGTGCGCCGCTGTAGGAAGCCTGTGCCTGTACACGGCGCTCGCCCGCGGGCCCATGACCACCGCCGCCCCCCTGACGGCGGTGCTCGTCGCCGCCCTGCCCTTGGGCTTCGCCCTCCTCACCGGAGAACGCCTGGGCCCCACCGCCTGGGCCGGAGCACCCTTGGCCGTGCTGTCCGTCGCACTTATCGCCCGGCCCGGCACCGCGCCGTCGTCCGCGATCGAGCGAGCCACGGTCCTCCACGCGACCGTCTCCGGCGCCGCCTTCTCGGCCTTCTTCGTCCTCCTCGCCCGCACCGACCCCACCTCGGGACTCACACCACTCGCCCTCGCCTACCTCACCGCCACGTGCGCATTCGCGGCGTCCGCCCGGCTCGTACGCGGCAAGCGCTCAGGCCGACTGCAAGAAACCGGCTTTCCCTGGCGGTTGAGCCTGACCGCCGGGCTGACCGAACTGGCGGCCCACCTCTGCTACCAGTACGCCGCACGCGAGGGTCTCCTGGGAATCGCCGCTGTCCTCACCGCCCTGTATCCCGCGGCCACCACCCTCCTGGCATCTGTCGTGCTACGGGAACGCCCCACCCGGACGCAGCTGGCCGGATACCCCTTGGCGGTCGGCGCCGTCGTCCTGCTCGCGCTCGCCTCTCCCGGATGAGTGACGGCCCGTGCCTGTGAGGGGACAACGGCCGCTGGCGGTCGCCGCCGTTGCTACGGCAAGGTGAACCGAACGGAGGCGAACGGGAACACGGCGGCGTTGCCCGGGTTGACCACTGTCCCCAGGAGGGTGCAGTTGAGGTCGGTGTAGGTGGTGGCGCGCGCGTTGGTGTTGTTGAAGCCGCTCAGCGCCGTGCTGGTGACGTAATAGCAGGTTCCCTCGCTGGGATCGACGATGCGGTTGTTGCCGCCCAGCAGGTCGCTGTACTCGAAGGAACCGGTGATGGTGCTTTCGGAGGCCGAGGCGGGGATACCGGTCGCCCCCACGAGAAGAACGCTGGACGCTGCCGCAACCGTACAGAGGGCGATACGACGGAAGATGTGCATGGGTCTCCTTAAGGGGAAGAGCTCGCCCGCCGCATCCGAGCCTGAGAGGAGCCCAGTTACAGGTGCGCGGATGAGACGGAGGAAGTGGGTGTGATGCCACCGTGCTCGCAGGATGCACGCATGACAACCACGAAGGTTGGACGTGGGTCCGATGGGGCCGTTGTGTACGGCCGAGGCGAAGCACAGGGTGGAACAAGGGGCGCACTTCGCTGATTGCGCGCCGTCGGGATGCGCTGGTCACGTTGCCCCGCGCCGGTATCCCGATGCGCGCGTCTCACCACCCGGATCGCGCCACGCGCGCCGTACGGTGCCTGGGGTCTCCTCGACACTTCGATGAGGCGCCAGGCATGCTGATGCGAGGCATTCCCGGACCGAGCGTCGGCCGAAGGAGTCTCTGGTGGACACGACACCTCACCCCCTGACCGGCCAGGCACGCAGGCTCGCCGAAGACCTCCTCGCGCCGCATGCCCAGCGCATCGATCAGGAGGGCGTTCCCCTCTCCCACGTCGACGCGTTGCGTGCTTCCGGTCTTCTCGGTACCAGCGCGCCCACGGCGTACGGAGGGGCCGGGGCGCCCGACGCGATCGCCCGGGAGGTCCAGGAGATTCTGGCCGGCGCCTGCTGTTCGACATGGTTCGTCCAGACACAACATCACACCCCGGTTCGCCTTCTGGCCCGCTCTGAAAGCTCCGCGCGGGACAGCCTGCTGCGTCCGCTTGCCACGGGAGCGCTCATGGCCGGGATCGCCTACGCCCATGTGCGTGCGTATCCTCGCGCACTCGTGAGTGCCACCCCGCAGGGACGGGGCTGGCGCTTCGACGGAGCCGTGCCCTGGTACACGGGCTGGGGGCTGAATGACGTGATGCTGCTGGCAGGCATCAGCGACGAGGCCGAAGTGGTGTTCGCCTTCGCCGACGCCCGGGACCAGCCCGGACTCGAGGCGTCACCGCCGATGCGGCTCGCGGCTCTGTCCGCAAGCCGGACGGTGTCGCTGAAGCTGGACGGCCTGTGGCTCCCTGAGGCGTCCGTGATGCTGAGGGCAGCGCAAGAGACATGGGCGCGTCATGACGCGGCACGTGGTGCCAACGCCTCCCCAGCGGTGTTCGGTGTCGCCTACGCCGCCCTGCGGTTGCTGGAGCAGACATCGGGTACGGCGGAGTCGAGCCGGACGCTTCGCGTGCGGCTCGACGAGGTGCGCTGGCGCGCCTACACCCTCGCAGAGCACCCGGAGCCGGAGGAACACCTGGCCGAGCGCCTGCACCTGCGGACGCAGGCGTACCACCTGATGCGCGCGGCCACGACCGCCGCGGTGGTCGCCGGGGGCGGCCGCACGATGGACCTGGACAGCCCGGCACAGCGTCTCGCCCGGGAAGGCATGTTTCTGCTGATCCAAGGACAGACCGCGCAGGCCCGGTCGGCGCACCTGCGGTCGCTCACCGCAGCGGTCGAACTCCGGCATCAACCGCTGGAGGGCGAAGTGTGAAGCCTTCGTCCTCGGCTGGGCCCGAGGCGCCGCATGGTGAGCAACGAGAGAATCGCCGCACTCTTTACGCCTCTGTCCCGCGATGCGATTCTGCGATGCACGAGAACGAATACCGGAGCCGCCGGGTGAGCCTGGTCTGAACGAGGACCTGCCGCACGCTCCTCGCGCAGCCGCCTCTGCCTCCACGGGCGGTTTTGGAAGACCGGCAGGTTCGTCGTTCTCCGGCCAACATCAACCTCTTCGCGGAGACGATACATGTGAGCGACGATTGTTCCGCAGCGCGCGTGCCACCCGGCCTGGCCGGAGTGACGTCTGATGAAGACACCGTGATAGCGCATCTCCGTGCGGCGGGGGAGAATGTGTACCTGTTTCGGCTGCGCATTCCGCACGGACATCCCTATTTCGGTGATCGCGGAAGCCGAAACCTTCCCCACGACGCACTTCTGGTCCGCACCGTCGTGGAGCAGTGCGCCTACGCCTCCCTCCAGTCCGCCGGTCTGCTCCGTGACACGGAGGTGCCTCTAAACACCATGTCGAGCAGTCGGCTTCATGTGGCAGGCGGTGTGCTCGACGAGACCCGAGACAGGCTGGCCGCGCGGTGCCGGGTCGATCCAGTGAGTGCCTCGCACAGTGGACGTACCCGGGGGGTGAAGGCGTCCTGCGTGCTCACCTCCACCACGAGCGGGGAAGCGGTCGCTGTCGGCGAGACGTTGGCCGGCGTCCTGGAGCGGCGTCTCTACCGGGCGTGGCGCGGCCCGTCGGTCACTCGTGCCGGCAACCTGCACCACCCGCCCCAGGACGGAGGGGATGCGCTACGAGCCGTCCGGGAGCGGCCGGAGAACCAAGTCCTGTCGGACCTGAGCCGGCGGCCGGACGGCCGCGTCGTCGCCTTCCTGCGCCTGCCGACCCCGCACCGCTACCTGCTGCCGCCGCCCTCGGACCACGTGACAGGCCGCCTGTTCGCCGAGGCGACGCGACAGATCGTCCTCGCGGGGACCGCCCCTGGCGCCACCGTGTCGGCGCTGCGGCTCGCGTTCCTCCATCTGTGCACGCTGGACGGTGCGGTGCGGATCGAAGGCGGCGTGGTGACCTCCCGGACAGGCGTCGCCACGTGGCAGGTGAGCTTCCACAAGGCGAGGACGACCGTGTGCGCTGCGACTGCCGAGACGCTCAGGTGACCCGGCGTCCGCGACCACCTGACGGGATCATGGATCCGGCGTCCGTGCCGCTGCCGCGGTGGCCAGGACGACTCCATGGAAGCCGCTGATCCGCAGCAGAACAGCCCCGTTCGCGTCGACAGCCCGGTAGACATCGTCGGCGGAGTCGTGGTGCACGGTCAGGCCCTGCGGATGGGACAGGGCGAGATCCGTGTCGGACCACGGGGCGTACAGGTCGATGCGGGAGATGTGGCGGGGGACCACGACGTCGTGCGTGCCGCTCTCCGGGGTACGAGGGTGCGCGCCCGCAGTGCCGCGCACCGCAACGGACCGTGCACGGGAAGGCCTTCCAGCATGGACTGTCCCCGCAGTGTTTCCGGCCGGGGGCGCCAGAGAGCGGCCGGCCCGCTCCCGGTGTCACGCCAGCGCCAGGTGTTGACGAGCGGACCCGTCAGGCGCACAGGTGAGTCGGGGTAGGAGTACGAGTCGGGCGGCAGTGGGCGCACCGGGCCGGCCAACGGCGGCACCCGTTCCGCGGAGGGCGGATCGTCGAGGACGACCCGGGCGGCGAAGCAGGGGTGTTCCCGCGCGGCGTGCCCGGTCATGGCGGTGCCGCCATGGATGGTGACGGAGACGGTGGTGGGTCCGGCGCCGCCCTCGGTGCGGGCACGCAGGGTGTAGGCCCGTCGGGCGAGGCCCTGTGAAGGGCGGACGAAGGCTTCGAACGAGGCGCCGACGATCCAGGCCGGGGTGCTGCCGGGGTGGAGGGCGAGAGCCGCCTCGGTGGCGGCGGCCAGGACGAAGGTGCCGGGAACCGCGGGACGGACACGCACGAGGTGGTGGCCGAGGTTACGGTGTTCGGGACCGTCCAGATCGAGTTCCCACCAGGCTTCCCTGTCGGATCCGGAGCGAACGTCGCCGGTGTGGAAGACGGGCTGGCCGCTCGTGCGCCCCGCCGACATCCCGGTGGTGCGCGGCTCCGGCGCCCTTCGCGATGCGCGGTCCTGAGCGGTTCCGTGTTCTTCCTCCCTCGCCAACAGTGCAGGCAACTCTCCTCGCAGCAGTGCGCGTTCACGCTCCCCGAGGTAGCGCTGGAACCAGGTCCGGCACGGTCCGGGCCGTTCTCCCGGAGGAAGTGCGCCACGCCCTCGGCATCGCCGACGGCGGTGGGCGACCGTGCGCGGTGAGCCGGTCTGCGAGGGCCGGGGCGCGGCGAAGTAGCCGCTCTCGCGCCACAGGGGGAAGCCGAGCGTGACCTCCCCTGTCGCCTCGGGGAGGTCGGCGGCGGCAGCCAGATACGCGTTGGCCGGTCCGTAGTCGATCTCCCCGCGCAACGGATGGACGGCCGCCACGCTGGCCACGTTGCACCACAGGCGAGGGCGCGGGCGGGCGAAGGCCTCCCGGAGCAGGTGATATCCGGTGCTCTTGACCTCACGCACCAGGCGGAAGTCGTCGAGCGTCTTCCGTTCCAGGGGAGCGGTGCGGCGACGAGGCGCGGCGTGGACGAACAGGTCCACGCGGTCGTGGCACGAGCGGACCTGACGGGCCGCGGCGTCGACGGCCTCGGGATCGGTGATGTCACAGACCACGTAGTGCACAGCCGTACGGCCTGCGGCCTCGCGCAGCCTGCCCAGGTTGAGCACCGCCCTCCGGCCCGCCAGCTCGCGGTCGGCCAGACGGGGGCATCTGCCACCCGGCGCTCACCGGAGCACAGGTGGCGGGCGATCAGGTCCGCGCGCAGTGCCGGGAGCTGGTCGTCGGGCGTGTTCGGGACCTCCGACGGCAGCCGGTCCGGGTCCGTGGTGCCGAGCCACAGCGCCTAGACGTCACGGCTCGCGACGAGGGCGGTGGTCACGCCGCCCGCTCCGTAGCTCGCCAGGACGACCTGCCGGCCGGCGTCGCCACCGGCCTCCTGCCCCGGGGGCAGCGGCTGCAACACGAGTTCGTGCTCGTGGCGGCGGCCGTCGTCATACCCCACGGCGCCGGACTCCTCGGAGCTGCGCCACTCGCGCGCCATGCGCTCCCACGCCGAGCCGGGGTCGTCGGTACCGGACGCGCGACCCGCAGCGGAAGCTCCGGGTGATCGGCGCGCAGGGCGGGGACGAGTGCCGTGAACAGAGCTGCCTGGGGGTGTTCCGCGGGACCGAGGACCGCTACGCCCAGCGATCCGACGGCCGCTCCCGTGCGCGTCCGGGCGAGCGCCCGCAGGCGCAGTTCCTGCAGGCCCTGGGCGGCGGGGCCAGGAGCCCGCAGCCACGCATCGGGGCGAGCCAGGACACGTGTCTGCCCGGCCGCGCGGTCCACGGCGTCGTGCACGGCCGCCTGCGAACCCGGCCTGAGGTCCGGTGTTGCTTCGGGTCGGTGCACAGCAGGACGGCATCCGCGCGGTCCGCGAGATGCCTGAGGCGGGCGGCGGTGAGGGCATCGTCACTGAGCAGCAGGGCGCGGGTGGCAAGAGCCGGGATGGTGCCACTGCCGCCGTCCGTCCCTGGCGCGGGTCGGCGCCGGGTCACGTGGCGCACGGTCAGGTGGTCACGCTCCCCGGGGGGAGACCGAGCCCGGGGAGGGCAGTGCGAGTGTGGGCGTCGTCGAGGGCGCCGCCGCCCGAGCCCGGTCAGAAGTCGTACCGCGTCGGCGGCGACGTGGAACTCCTGCGCCGAGGGCGCGGACTCCGTCACGGCGACGTGGTCCGCGTCCTCGGTGGAGGAGGCGAAGCTGTCGTCGGCCGGCCGCCCAAGGGTTGGCGCGGGAGTGAGGCGAGCCAGCACCGGCCAGTGGTGGCGGCGTGCGGTGGAACTCTTGGGCGAGAGCCAGGAGAAAGACGCCCTCGTGGGCCGCCGGGGCACAGCTGTGGGGGCCCGTGAGCTGGGATCCGGCATCCACGGCCAGTACGAGGGCGAGCTCCGTCTCGCCGGTGACGAGGTACGCGGCCGCGGTGTCGAGAGCCGTGGCCGTCGAGGTGCGGCCCGTGTCGAGGCAGATGCTGGCTCCTCGCAGATCGTACCGGGCGGCCAGGCGGGAGGGGATGACGTTGGGCAGGACCCCGGGCATCGCGTCCGGGCCGGCCGGGGGCACGGCTGCGCGTGCCCGGTCGGGAGCCACCCGGCGGTTGCGGAGCCACCGGGTGGTCACGCACGGCGCGGGTCAGGGCGTCGGCGTGGGCGCGCAGGGCGTAGTGCACCAGGGCGGACGGCACGCCGCTATTGGCGGCGAGAACGGCGGTGCGGTCGCGGACCGGCTCCCAGATCGGCCCGTGCTCGGTGGCGAAGCGGTGCGCCGTCTCCCGAGCCAGCGTCTGAGCTCTGTCGACCGCGCGGACCGTCAGGGCGGGCAGGCCCACCGAGGCGAAGGACGGAGGCTCCTCGTCGAAGCGCGGGCGGGGAGCGGGACCCGTCCCGGCCAGCCAGGTTCGCACCGCGTCGGTGGAGGAGAAGCCCGGCAGGTGCGCGCTCAGCGACCAGGACCAGGGGGTCCGTACAGGCTTCCCGCGGACCGGGGGAACCGTTGGTGGCCCGGACCACGGGTCACCGAGGAGAAGGTGCCCGTTGGTGCCGGCGAAGCCGAACGCCGAGACGCCGGCGATCCGGGGCCGGCCGGGCCTTGGCCGTGGTGGGGATCTCCAGGCTGCCCAGCGGCAGGGATGGCTGCCGGAAACCATGCTGAGCCAGGATGCGCTCGTGCCGCATGGCCAGCAACACGTGCGCCACGGACGCGGCGCCGGCGGCCCACCCCGCGTGCCCGATGAGGCTCTGCCCAGACCGGTGACCTCGGCATGCTCGGCGAACCCAACTGCTGGTACAGAGCCGTGAAAGACCCGCAGCGCAGCGGAAGCCGGTCGCAGTGAGTGATCTTGAGATTCGCCCTTCAGCCACCCACGGTCGCGGGGTCTACGCGACTCGTTCCTTCGCGCCGGGCGAGGTGGTGGAATGCTGTCCAGTTCTCGTCGTTCCGGCCGGCTGTAGGAGACGTGGAGTTTCCCCGCGAGGCCGTCCACCCCTGGTCCTCCACCCAGCCGTGCGCGGCCGGGCCTTGGTCCAGATACACGGCGAGCTTCTCCGGACAGCGCGGTGCCAGGCGACACCGCGACCCAGCCGGGCCGCGCGATGCCAGCGCCTCGATCCCGCCCGTCGCGCCACAACTGGTGTGCTGGTAGGCCGACTTCGAAGCTACCCGCAGTGGCTGGGTCACCTCCGACGCTTGACCCTTTGCCCGAACAGCTGGGCCGCCTGTACCCGCACCGACCCCCGGCGCAGCCGTCCCGCGGCGGTCAGCCCGTCACCATCTGTAAATCTCACACACCATCGGATACAGCCACCGCTTCAGGCTCATCAGGCACTTAGCACAGATTGCACGTCTTTCATGCTGAATAGTCGCAGGTCAGCAGGGTGTGGACGGCTTGGACGATCGTGCCGATGCGGCGTGTGGAGCTGCTGGCCCGGCGCAGGATCTGCCAGGTCTTGAGTCGGGCGAAGGCTCGTTCGCCGGGCGCTCGGAGTCGGGCGTGGTCGCAATTGAACTGCTGGTAGTGCGTGGGCTGCTCGCGATGGTGGTAGTAGGGGGTGCGGAAGGTGGCGCCGCACCCTGGTATGCGCGGTCGGCGAGCACGAGGATCTGCCGGGTGGGGCAGGCTTGCACGATGCCGCGTGCTCGGGCCGCAGTCAGGTCGTGGGTGCGGCCCGGCGTCGCGGGAGAACCAGAGCGGGGTGCCATCCGGACGCGCGACGACCTGGACGTTCATCCCGTGCCTGCGATATTTCTGGGAGTAGTACGGCTGGTCCGCGCGGATCCGGTCGGTGGGGATGAGTGTGCCGTCGACGATGACGAAGTCTCCTTCGCCTAGGCCAACGAGGGCCTCATGCAGGCCGGGCGCCCTGGCGGCCAGGACCTTGAGGGTCTCGTCCACGTACCGCCAGGCGGTTGCTTCGGGGACACCGAACCCGGCTCCGACCTGGGCGAAGGTCTCGTTCTTTCACAGGTGGGCCAGCGTCAGAAGGGCCTGCTTGAAGCAGGTCAACCTTCGCCAGGGCGAGCGCAGTTCACGCCTTCGGGCGTAGATGAGCCACGAGACGTGCTCGACCAGCTCGTGCGGGATGTCAAGCATGGAAGGATACGGAACCAACGAAGCCCTCCGCCGTCGGCGTGATGAAGGGGATCACCACACCAACGACGAGGGGCTTCGCCACGTCACCACCCCTGCTGAACAGCCCGTTTCATCCCTCAAGCACCAGGATGAAAGACGTTCGTTCACCCTGACGCGCCGAAGTCAGTGGGGGTAGGGCTCAGAGGAGCGGGAAGGTCAGCCGCTGGAACGGGCCCCCGATTTGCCATGTGTCCCAGTCGCGTCCCTCCTGGCGCGGGGTGAGGACGTTCCCGGACCCGTTTGCCACTGCCATGTACATCGCGCCGTTCAAGGTGTACAGCTCCCAGCGCTGGTAGGAGCTGGAGGTGTCGCACGGCTGCATCGTCACCGTCTTGTCCAGGCCGCTCAGCTCGGCGGTCATGCACAGGCCGAGCGTCGCAGCGCGGGCATTGGTGACCTGAGAGGTGAGCGGATTGAAGAGCCATCGCTCGGACAGGTCGGTCGCCGAGCACGGGTCCATGCGGATCGTGTGCGGCGCATCGCTCTGCGGGTAGGCACACTCGCCGTACTCGACGCTGCGGATCTGGAACGTCAGCGGCAGCGGGCCGGAAGACTCCGCGGCCTCCGCGGTGCCCTGCAACGCCCCCGTGAGGACAGCGCACGCCAGGACCCCCTTGAAGATCCGACGCCGCGCCAATGTTTTGAACGGACGTAATATCATTACTTCCTCCATGCCGACACTGGTGTTTGGAGACCGGTACCTCGGAAGCGGCACTGGACGAGAGCGATACTGCCCGCACCCGGACCGCAGTTCACTAATGACTCTCCTCAAAACAAGGATGTCACCCGCCATTAAGGCTGGCGAGAATTTGAAGGCGTGTACAGAGGTGGGCTCAGAAGGTGTGCAAAGTTTCTTGCGATGTCAAGAAATAAGCCTGAAGGCGTGCCTAACCTCGAAGTTTCATGGCGGTCCCCCGACGGAGTCGGTGGACCGTTTCCGTGTCAGGGGCACGATCTCCAGCCAGATGCACTGGGCCGTGCGGTGCAGGGGCAGGTTCCGCAGGCCGGTGGCCCGGGCAGCCCGAATGCGGTCCTCGGCTCTCGCCCGCAGCCGGTGAGCAGCCCGAGTTCGGCGATCGGCCTGCCGGCAGACTGCACGTCTGCCCGCCTGTGCCGGCGTCGGCAGCGGCCCGTACCGGAGCAGTGACCAGCGCCGCGCCGGATCATGGACGTGGTGTTGTACGTGGATCGGACAGGGATTCCCTGGCGCTATCTTCCCCACGACTTCGCGCCGTGGGAAACCGTCGAGGGATACTTCGCCGCCTGGCAGCAGGATGGCGTGTTTGACCAGCTCAATGGCCTGCTCCGCCGACTTGTCCGGAAGGCCGCAGGCCGGGACGCCGAACCGAGCGCATGCGTCCTGGACACCCAGAGCATCAGAACGTCGGCCAACGTCCCGGCCGCCGGCCAGGGCATCGACGCGGTCAAGAAGATCGCGGGCCGCAAGCGCCATATCGGCGTCGACCCTCGGCCTCCTCGTGGCGGTCCGGGGTCACCGCAGCCAGCGTCTCCGCCAACGTCGGCGGTATCCATCTGCTCTCGCACATCGCCAAGGCCCATCCCGGAGTCACCGAGGCATGGGCCGACAGCGGTTATCGAACCAAGGTCATCGACCACGGTGCCACCCTCGGCATCGACGTCGAGGTCACCCGCCGCGACCCTGGCCAGAAGGGCTTCAAGGGCATCGCCCGGCGCTGGGTCGTCGAGCGGACACTCGGCTGGCTCATGAATCACCGCCGCCTCGCCCGCAAATACATCTTGCCAGAGCCACATACGCGAGTACGCCGACAACTGGCGCCATTGAGCACCCGCTGGAGCCGATGCAGGCATATGCGGCTGCAGGCCAGTTCGAGCAGGCCCTGGGAGAGATCGGCGCGGCTGTGTCCGCGACCGCGGGGGACGACGGACTCCACAAGGCTTTCGGCTCCCCCTCCTGCAGCCTCATCCGCCGGCGAGGCCTGAAGGAACATCGCTCATGATCGTGTGACGAGCTCACCTGACCGTTCACGCAGGCCGCTCGGCGCCGGGAGGTGCGGCGTCGTGGAGGAGTCGTAGTACGCGCTGCAGGTCGGGGCGCTTGCTGGTTCCTGCGCGGCTGACGGTGAAGACGGACCGGGAGAGGGGGTGGAGCAAGGGGTGGAGGCTGAGGAACTCGGTGGTGTCGGGTAGTGCCATGCGAGGGATGAGGGCAGTACCCGCTCCCGCGGCGACCAGGGCCGCCAGCACGCCGAAGTCGCTGCTGCGGGTCCTGATGTCCGGGACGAAGCCGGCTGCGCCGCAGGCGCGTTGGATCATCTCGTAGCAGGAGGTCTCCGGCCCCGGGGTGAGCCAGGGCAGGTCTGCCGCGCGGGACAGGTCCACCGGCTGGCCAGGCCGCAGGCCGAGCTCGCCGGCTTGGCGGGGATGCAGGGCGAGCAGGACCGGTTCCTCCATGAGGAGGGTTTGCTCGTAGGTGGCGGGGAAGTGGCGTGGCAGCGCGGTGTAGCTGTGGACCAGGGCGAGGTCGGTGGAACGCTTGTGCAGTTCGTCGAGGGCCTCGTCGGGTTCCTGCACGGACAGCCGCAGCGACAGTTCGGGAGCGGGATCGCTGTCGGCCAGTCGTCGCCACAAAGGCGCGATGAGGGTGCGGGCGGCGGAGGCGAAAGCGGTGATCCGCACGATGCCGCGCCGGCCGCTTTGCAGGGCTTCCAGGCCGGACTCGGCTGCCGCGAGTTCCGCGAGGATGATCTCGGCATGGGCCACCAGCAGTTCCCCGGCTGCGGTCAGGCGCAGCGTGCGTCCCTGCTTCTCCACCACCGGTGTACCAGCCTCCTTCTGCAGGGCGGCGAGGTGCTGGGAGACCGCAGGTGGGGTCAGGTGGAGCGCCTCCGCGGTGGCCGCGACGGTCCCGTACACGGCGAGGTGCTGGAGGATGCGCAGGCGGCGTACATCGAGCACGGTCTACTCCTTGGTCGGGCCGGGGCCGGAGACGGTGTCCACGATGCGGCGCGGACTGCGGGTGTTCTCGCTGTTCGGGGTCAGGGGCTGGTCGGCCGCCGCGTGGACGGGGGTGCCTCCCGGCATTCTGCGGGCGCGCTGTGGCTGGTTGCGTCGGTTAATCACGATCACTCCCGCGACGCTGACCGCTCCGCCCACCAGCTCGATGAAGTGGGGTACCTCACCCAGCCAAACGAAGGCGATGCACAGAGCCACCGGCGGGACCAGGTACAGGGCGGCGGTGGAGGCGGCGAGCGGCAGTCGGGCGACGGCATACCCCCATATGACGAAGCCGAGCGCAGAGGGAAACAGGCCCAGGTAGAGCGCCCAGGCCAAGGCGTCGGCCGGTGCGTGCAGGGCTGCGTGCCAGGTGGCGGGGGCCAGCGGCAGAGCGAAGACCGTGCCGGCGACCATCGCGTAGGTGGCGATCTCAAGGCCGGTGTAGTGACGCAGCAGGGGCTTGGTGGCGACGTGGTACACGCCTTGGACCACTGCGGCCGCCAAGACGACAAGGGCGGAGACGCTAAGCCCGCCGGGGCCCTTGGCCATGCTGACGATGGCCGCGCCCACGAGCGCAACGACGCTGCCGAGGACGATGTTGCGGCTCACGCGCTCCCTGAGAAATAGACTTCCGAGCAGCACGCTGAAGGCGGGGACGATCGCGATCAACAGGCTTGCCGTCCCGGCAGCCACGTTCACCTCGCCCCAGTTGAGCAGGAGCTGGTAGGCAGTGATGCCGGTCGCTCCGCACAAGGCGATCATGGGCAGATCCGGGAACCGGGGCACGCGGACATGCGCGAACGGCGCCACGAGCAACAGAGCACCGGCGGCGATCACGATCCGCAGGAAGGACAGGGCCTGTACCCCCAGACCGTCCACTCCGACTCGGATGGCGGGAAAGGCCGAGGCCCACAGGACCACGGTGCCCGTCAGGGCGAGGAAGGGCGAAGAAACGAGGCGTGACTGCATACGGTCTAGCATCCACATCCGGAAGGTAAAGTTCCATTTAGACTTGGATGCAGAACCCGTTAGTCGCGCTTAAAAGAGAGTTTGTCCCGGCGGGCACCGTCACCGTGCCCGCCACCGTCTCGGTGGCGAACCGCTCCTGATCTCACCGGCACGATCGGACCGTAGCCAGTAGCGCTCCGGCCCGCCCCACGATCTTTCCTCGAACCCAGCGGCAGCCCTACGTCGTGGTTCCAGCCCTGTTTGTCAACGGCCGCTACATGGTCAAGAACGACGGGCTGGACTGCTGCCCAGCAGGCTTCCACGTCCCGAGCGGCCCTGCGTGCATCATCTGATGGTCTCCGTGCTGATCGATGTCCTGGGCCCCGCTCGGGTCCAGCGCTGATAGCCGGGCAATGACGCCGCTCATGGTGTCCTGGGTGGCCGCTTTGAAGGCACCTCCACCACCGACTGCTGGCCGGCCGGACCGGGCCGCTGAGGCTGAGGGCTGGGAGACGAGGACGCCCCCCAGTCCCCCGTGACGAGCGACCGCGTAACCTCCCACGCCGGTGGCCCAGCTCCGGCCGGGAACCATCTGGCCGCGGTCCACGCGGTCCGCGACGTCATCGAGAGCCACCGCGGCCCCGACCGTGTGCCGCCGGGTGCGTAGGCGTACGCACTCACCCACCGGCCCGGCCACCATCACCACCTCACCCCGCCGGTGCGCCGAGCTCGCATGGGGCGCTGCGCCGGTGGCGTCCACGCTGGCCCGGGACACGGGCGGGCCGGTCATCGGCATGCGGCTGGTGTGCGAGCTGACGGCCGTCGGCGTCGGACGAACCCGTGTGCGCCCACGCGCGTGGGCGACCCACGCCGCGCTGCCCTGTGGCGGCTCCACGTCAGCCGTCTGCGCCCTCCTGCTCTTCTCGGTCCTGCGCCTTCGTGGCGATGACAGCAGCCTGGACGCGGCGCTCCACTCCGAGCTTTGAGAGGAGACGCGAGATGTGATTCTTCACCGTCTTCTCGGAGAGATAGAGCCTCTTGCTGATCTGTCGATTGGTGAGACCGTCGCCGATCAGTTCCAGGATTGACCTCTCCCGGTCCGACAGCGTGGAGAGCCGCCCATCCCCCTCGGAGTGGGGCGCTGCAGGTACACGCAGCGACTGCATGAGCCTGCTGGTGGTTGCCGGGTCTAGCATCGACTGCCCGCCTGCCACGGTCCGGACAGCCGCCACCAGGTCCGTTCCCCTGATCTCCTTGAGCACGTAGCCGGCCGCGCCGGCCATGATGGAGTCGAGCAACGCGTCCTCTTCGTCGAACGACGTCAGCATCAGGCAGGCGAGATTTGGCAGGCGGGAACGCAGCTCCCGGCAAACGCTGATCCCGTCGCCGTCCGGCAGCCGGACGTCGAGTACCGCCACGTCCGGTCGCAACGCCGGCCCCCGGGCTGTCGCCTGGTCCGCAGTGCCCGCCTCGCCCACGACCTCGAGGTCGGGCTCGGCGTCGAGGAGGTCGCGCAGCCCGCACCTCACGACCTCGTGGTCGTCAACGACAAACACCCGGATCGGCCGTTCCCCGACTGCGCCGGCCCGCACATCTGTCATTCTCGTCCTCCGGCTCCGCTGCCGCGGGGCGTGCGTGTCACCTCGCAGGACCAGTGTCCCTTCATCGTGTCTTGCTGGCGCAGACAGTGGTCCCGCCCGTCCTGATCAGGGATTTCTGGCAGGGAAACGTCGGCCCCGGCCACGACGCGCGCCTTCCCTCTATCGCTGCCCATGACCGCCTCGCCGTTTCGTTCACGTCCCCTCACTTCCACATTGCCCGCAGCTGCGGGGCCGCGCCACACGGGAACGTATTGACTGCGCGGGGGCCGAACGGCCCGCACGGAGGCCCTTCCGGCCCTCCTCTCGTGCGGTCCATGCAGGCGAGGCTTGGAGCAAGGCGTCGCCCCCAGGAGGAGCTGACCATGTCCCGCGTCGTCACTGCCGGAATCGACGGTTCACAAGAAGGCCTGGTCGCCGCTGAATGGGCGGCAGGTGAAGCAAGGCTGCGTTCGTGCCTCCTGCGCCTCGTATACGTGTGGAAGGACACGGCCTCGCCCGCCGGCATCTACGCCCCCGACCCCGACATCGAGCGCCGTGCGGCGGAAGCTCTGCTGAACGAAGCCGCGGAACATCTTCGACCGGCACATCCAGACCTGCGGATCGAGACCCAGCAGAAGTCCGGGTCGCCGGCGGAGGAGCTCAGCGGGGAAGGCGCCCGCTCAGAGCTTCTGGTCCTGGGATCGCGCGGATTCGGTGGTATCAGGGGGTTCGTCGCAGGGTCGGTGTCGTTGGCGGTACTCGCCCGAATGCGGAGCCCTCTGGTCCTTGTCCGCAACCGATCCGGGCGGGAAGCGGCGCAGACGTCTGATCGCGGGGACGTGGTTCTCGGACTTGACCTTCCGAGGGCGAGCACCGACGCACTGGCTTTCGCCTTCGCAGCAGCCGACCGCTACCGGTGCGGCATGAGGATCGTCCACAGCTGGTCCCTGCCCCCGGTGTACGGGATGGGTGCGACGGATGTCGTCCCCACACTCATGAGGGAGACAGCAAACCAGCGCCGAGAGGAGATGACCGTGGCGCTGGCGCCGTGGACCGAGGCCTACCCGCACGTCCCTGTGACACGGGACTGCCGTCAGGGGCACCCGGCACAAGATTTGGTCGAGGCTTCGGGCGAGGCCGGACTGGTCGTCGTCGGGCTGCGCCACCGCGACGCGCCGCTCGGCAGTCACGTCGGGCCGGTCGTCCACTCGGTCCTGCACCACACGGCAGCACCAGTTGCTGTGGTACCGCACGACTAGCCCCCGCATGCACCCCGCATGCACCAGGCCCGAGCCCAGGAAGTGAGAAACGATGGCGGACTCAGGAAAGGACGAGCAGGAAGTCGAGGCTCCTGCGACCGGCGATTTCGGCAGGCGTACAGCCGCACGCCGCGAATACCTCGGTCTGTCCCGACGAGACGTCGCGCACCGCACCGCATCGGCTCCGGGATACATCGAGTACGTGGAGACACAGCCCGGCAGCCACGGAATGGGCTTCATCGTGCGCCTTGCCCATGCCCTCGAGACGACCGTCGACGAACTCACAGGCGCCACCACCGACCTCCCCCCAGGATCAGGACGTGCGGCGGCTCACCCCCAGCTGGTGGAGCTGAGCGTGGAGGAGTGCTGGGAACTGATCGGCGGCCACGGCGTCGGACGGGTGGTCGTCAGCCATGAGCGTCGCCCTGCCGTGTACCCGGTCAACTACATCACGGTCGGGAACAGGATTGCCTTCAGGACCTCTCCGGCCTCCGGTCCCGCGCAGGCGGCCGGGGAAGAGACGGCATTCGAAGTGGACCACATCGACGACGCCTTCAGCCGGGGATGGAGTGTCCTGGTCGTCGGCGAGGCCAGGGCTGTCTCGGACCCTCCGACAGTCGAACTGCTCCAGAAGGAGGCGGGCCCTCGCAGCCCCTGGGCCGGCGGCGACAGAGATCTGTGGGTGGAAGTGACTGCCACCAGGGTGACCGGGCGCCGCATCACCACCGGTGACCCCTGACAAGGCCGGTTTCGGCCCGCCCTCCCCCTATCGGTTCACCGCCTCCCGGCATCGACCTCCAGCACATCGTCCACATCACGACGAGGAGTGGCGGGGACCGAGGGGCCGTACCCGAGGCGGAGCAGCATCTGAGGAAACGAAGCGTCCGAGCCGGAACGCGGATCACGCAACAACCAGCGAAGTCCCGCATGTTCGAGCGCTTGCGAGTTGAGTGACGTGGACAGTCCTCCGGCCGTTGCCCGCAGTAGTACCCGCTCCAGGGCCTGGCCGGCCAGCAGCCAATCCTGCGGGCGGTCCTGGGGCGTCCCCAGCACAGCGAGACACGGTGAGTGCTCGAAGACGGCAGATCGCCGGTCCGGCGTGGGCCGCCCGAAAGCGAAGTCTCTTACCGGTGCCCGGCCTCCGTGACGACGCGGTCCAAAGGCAGAGGTCGGAATGCCATCCGTTTCACCCGGGCCCGTCCCCGTCCACTTCGCGATTTCCGCCCGTTCCTCCAATGACAGGTGCTCGTCCTGCTCAGCCTCCTCCACCACATCCAATACCGCCTCCACGTGCCACGCTCCAAGCACGGACAGGCCGGCCCCCTCTGCTTGGGCCGCGTCGCGGAGCGCTCCGAGCAGAGCCGGCGGAACCGGCTCCTCCGCGAAAGGCTCCCTGCTGCTGCGCCGCCTGGCGATCGCTGTATACAGGTCTGTGACGTTGTCAGAGGCCGTTGTCGCGGCGAAGTGGACGCGCGCGAGGAGACCGGGATCGGCCGGATCCGGCAAGGGGCGGATACGCGTGGACCACCCGGCGTGGGCGGCGGCCACGCGAAGATTGAAGAGCGCGGCTCCACAGCCTACGTGCATGCCGCGGTTGTCGGCGTCGGTGCGCGGCATCGACCGTGTCATGTCGAGACGCAGATACAGGAGCCCGCTCGCCGTCACGTACCGGAAGTGCCACGGCTGAGCATTGTGCATGGAAGGGGCCAGGATCGCGTCACTCACCCAGGCGGTCACCTCCGCAGGATCGGCATGTCGAGTCGACATCAGGATTCCTTCCGGCCAGTTCACGGATGTGGAACGATTGCGACAGGTGATGCGGCGTGATGGATGACCGCGTGCGCCACATGCCCGAGCAGGGGTCCGACGGCGAACGGCCGCTCGCGACGGCCTACGATCACCAGATCGGCGTCCGATGAGGCATACACCAGCTCCGCCCCAGGGGCTCCCATCACCACACCGACCTGCGCGGTGACCTCCGGGAACCGTTGCCTCCACGGCTTGACGGCCTGTTCCAGTGCCTGCACGATCCTGTCGGCGAGCTCATTACCCAGGCCGGGATCGGTGGTCTGTGCGTGCGCGTAGGTGGGCGGCAGGGCCCAGGCATGCAGAATCCGGAGCCTGCAATGGCGCCGCGCTGCCTCACTGAAGCCGAATCCCAGGAGGGACTCGTCGGCCTCTGAACGTCTGAGGTCGACACCGAGCAGAAGCTGTCCCGGCGGATGTTTGATGTGTGGTTCCTGCTCCCCCCGGGCGGTCTTCCCACCGCGGACAAGCACTACGGGGCAGGGCGCGGCCGCCGCCACGGGCAGGGACGTGGTGCCGACGACGAAGCCCGCGATGCGATCCAGCCCTTGTGACCCCAGCACCAGCAGGTCCATGCTCCCTGGCGTGCCGGCCTCGGCCAGGAGTGCCTTGGAAGCGAGACCCATGCCGCTCACGTTCTTTGCGCTGACGGCCAGGCCTGGATGCGCGTGTTCGGCTTCCGCCGATGCCGCCTCCAGCATTCTCTCGAATCCGGGGGAGCCCTTCGGCTCCGACGGAGGAGCGCTGGCGGGAGGCCAGGGCGCGACGTGTTCGACGTCTTCAGGCGGCACCGGCCGGTCCTGAACGTGGATGATCCGGAGCGGCACCTCCCGCAGTACCGCCTCCTTCGCAGCCCAATTCACGGCTGCGAAACTTTCGGGCGAGCCATTCAGCCCTACTGTCACACCGCCTGGCATGTCGCTCTCCTCTCAGGGAAGGATTGCGCGTTCCTGAGGAGCGACATCGCAAGAGCGCACGTCGGGGCTTCGGTTCTTGCACATCACCGCCGCTCCGCCTGTCCGCAGGAAGGCCGGCTCGGATCAGCCGCTGCCGGCGAGGCATGCGAGACACTCGTGTCCTGTTCACCGGCCTCCCGGGCACGACGCTGCTCGATGTCACTCGCGAGATGGCTGCGGACACTGGAGGTCAGCTCCCTGAGCCGGGCGGAAGTGGCGGGGAGGGGCGATTTCGGCTCCTTGATCCGGCAGGCGTCGGGTGGGAGTGCGGCCAGATCCTTGATGAAGCGCTGGTGCGCCGCGGCCAGAGTGTCCGGCTCCGCGACACGGCGCCCCGACTCCATCACCGTCTGCAGTACATTTTCCCGGCCATCGGGTACTGCCTCGTCAGCCAGCGCTATCACGTCGTCCAGGCCGTCCGCCCGCAGGATCTGCTTGCGTCCGGGCGCCGTGACCTTGGCCGCGGAAAGCTTCATGACCGGCATGCTGTCGTACTCCACCAACTTGTATGCCGAGTCGAGGTAAGGAGCGTCGGCCGAGGTTCCGACCTTGGTGCCGACGGCATAGACGTCTATGGGGGCGTCAGCTCGTACGAGGCGGTCGATCCGGTACTCGTCGAGGCCGCCGCTTGCGATGACAGCGACTTCGGGTAGGCCTGACCGGTCCAGGATGTCGCGTGCCTGGCGGGCGAGGGCTTCCAGGTCCCCACTGTCGAGACGGACTGCGCAGCCCCTGCCACGCTGGAGGGTGTTGAGCACACGGGCCGCTGTCATCACACCGTTGAACGTGTCGTAGGTGTCCACCAGGAGTGTGACCGGTCCGGGAGTGCTGCGCGCGAACGCCAGAAAAGCCGCCTCCTCGTCGCCGAACGCCTCGATGTACGAGTGCGCCATAGTGCCGGAAGCGCGCGTCTCCCAGCGCAGTGCGGCGGCGACGTTGCTGGTGCCCGCGAATCCGACCATGGTGCTGACCCGGGCGGCCTGCATTCCCGCCTCCGGGCCGTGGCTTCGGCGCAGCGAGAAGTCGATGACTGGATGCCCCGCCGCGGCCAGGACACACCGGGCAGCCTTCGACGCGACAGCCGTCTGGTGACTGATCTGGCTCAGCAGCCATGTCTCCACGATCTGTGCTTGTGGCAGGGCAGCAGTGACCTCGAGCAACGGCTCACCCGTCAGAACGATCCGTCCTTCGGGTACCGCTCGGACCTCGCCCTCGAAGCGGAGACCGACGAGAGCCCGCACGTCCTGTTCACTGCGCCCCAGAGCCGAGGCGAAATCCCGTGCGTCCTCTTCGGTCACCTCGAAGTCCGTGAGAAAGCTGAGAATCGGCTCCAGCCCCGCGCTGACCAGGAAACCGCGGTCTCGGGGCAGATCACGCACGAACAGGCTGAAGGTCGCTTGCCGGGTCATGCCCTCCCGCAGGTAGGAGAGAGCCATCGTCGCCTCGTACAGATCCGTGGTGGTCGCGTGCGACATGGCTTACCACTTCTCGTCGACAGGCACCGGGCCCCACTCCGCCCCGGCGTGGCCTTTCTCCACATCCAGGCTCGTACGAAGGCGCACCGGATGTACAGGGCCGAGTGGGTACCTCGGCAAGCGGCACAACAGCGTGCACCAGGGACTGTCGGCCCGCGAAGCGGGCCTCGTGACCCCTGCCCCGCAGCGGGTCACCGAGCCACCGTGGATACGGGGCACACACTCGAGGAGGACGCATGACGCGTTCCGCTGAACAGGAGATCGTGGTCGGCATCGATCCACTCGACCCTTCGGTGCCGACGCTTGCTTGGGCTGCCGGCGAAGCGGGACGGAGGAATCAGCCTCTCCGGCTCGTGCTCGCCGTTCCTCCTCTTCACGACACGCAGCACGTCGATTCGACGCCTGAGCGGATGTCGCTGCGGGCTCGAGGCCGACAGGCCCTGGAGTCCGCCCGTGAAACTGTTCTGCGTCTGCTTCCGGGGGCGCAGGTGGTGACCGAACTCACCTACGGTCGGCCCGCTGCGGTGCTGTGCCTGCGCTCAGAGGGCTCCGCCAGCATGGTCGTGGTCGGTTCGCATCGCCTCAGTACTCCGGCAGAGCTCCTCAGCACGCGCTCGGTGGCCGCGCCGCTCAGCGCACAGGCAGCTTGCCCGGTCGTGGTCGTGCGGGCGCCGGAGAGCACGGCGGATCCCTCCGCCCGCCTCGTCGTAGGTGTGGACGGCAGCGGACCCTCCCTCGAAGCCGTGCGGTTCGCATTCGAGGAGGCCGGGCTGCGCCGGGCCGGGGTGCATGCTGTGGGGGTGTGGCAGCACCGTGCCCTGGGTCTGAGGGAGGAGTTCGACAGCGCGGAGTGCGCGCGGCTTCTCGCCGCTACCGTCGCGGAGCAGGTCCAAGATCACCCTGATGTGAACTGCACGCAAGAGGTGTGCAGCGGGCATCCAGTGGAAGAACTCGCACGGGCCTCCGCAGATGCCCTGGGCCTCGTCGTCGGAAGACGCGGCAGCGGTGGCTACACCGGCATGAGACTGGGATCCGTGGCACACGGCCTCCTGCACCGGGCCGAGTGTCCTGTCATCACAGTGCCAGGGGCCGGCTGAGGTGTTCCCGTCCCGATGTGCGAGGGACGGCCGGTCTACGAATGCCGGAGACCGAGGCGGATGTCGACCACACCCTCGATCGCCCGTACGGCGCGCGCGACGAGTGGCACCATGGCCCGGTCGGGCAGCACTCCCCCCAGCGTGACGACTCCGTCGACGACGCGGGCCTCCAGGCTTGCTGTGTCGGAGAGACCGGACAGTACCTCCGTGGCTTCCGCCGCTATGTCCTCGTCGGAGCGCAGGAACACCTTGAGAAGGTCGCCTCTGCTGATGATCCCTTCCAACAGGCCGCCACTGTCCACCACCGGCAGGCGTTTCACCTGCCGCCGCGCCATGATCCTCGCTGCCTCGCCCAGGGATGCGTCCGCGTGCACGGTGATCGCGGGACTCGACATGAGGTCTTCCGCGGATACGGCGTGCGCCTTGGCAGCGTCCACGGGCCGGCTTCCCGGCTCCGGCTCACCGCCGGGACGACTCTCCTCCTCGAGAAGCAGGTCGGCCTCCGAAACCACCCCGATGACCCGTCCCTCGCCGGCCAGCACCGGCAGAGCGCTGACCTTCCACTGGTCCAGGAGTTGCACGATCTCCTTGTATGAGGCACGACTGCCCACGGCGATGGCTGTGTGGGTCATCAAGTCGCTCACAGTGTGTGGCGAGGTCCTCATCGCAATCTCCTTTTCGGACAATCTCAGGATGCCGGCGCCCGGCCTGAGGCAGATGAGCGCCCGGTCGGCGTCGGGTTGCTCAGATACGGCGACGCCATTCGGGTTCCACTCTGCTCCACTCCGCCTCCCAGCCCGCTGCTCGCCGGCGGTCGCAGGCGATCCGCAGGAGAAGGCCTGCCAGGGCGCCGCACCCGAGGGCAACGGCCGCACTGCTCAACCCTCCCGTCACGGCCGTCGCCCACACGTCGTGGCCGTCGGACGGCGCCGAGGTGATCCGGCCGGACCGATCCAGCCAGACGGTCATGTGCTGCCCTCGTTCGGCGCCCGGAGGCGCCTGTGCCTGCGCCGTGGCATGGGAGCCATCGCCGGCGGTCCACCGAATCGGCACCGGGACGCGTTCCGAACGCCCCGACTCGTCCGTCCACGGCGCGGACTTGGCGGCATCCCGCAGGATCTCGGCTCTCACAGCATGGCGTGTCGCACGCTGCTGCTCCACCACGGACTGTTCATGGTGCAGTGCCGCCATCCCGTTCGTCACGCCGAGGACCGACGCGCACGCGACCACGACGGCACAGAGGAGGAAACGCAGCCGGGTCTCGAGAACGTCGACGCCGCGTTTCAGCGGATTGTCGCTCCTGACACGGCCCCAGCTCCCTGCACGCATCGGATCACGAGCTTTCAGGTGCCTTGATTTCAGCGGCGACACCCCGCGCCCACGACGCCACGGCGTCGAAGTCGCGGAATTCGCCGCCTCGGCCCTCCTCCAGGACCATGCGTGCGACGTGGCCGCGGGCGCCCGTCTCAAGTCGGCCCCCGAACGTGACGTGGTCGCGGGCACGAACTCTGTCCATGGCCCTGCGCGCGCTCGGAACGGGCGGGATGTTCCTGTCGGAAGCCGAGCGATCCAGAGGCCCGCTGCTGAAACCCCATACAGTCCGCCGTCGCAGGGCCTTACGGTGCCGTCGCGCCATGCGTACCGCTTCGCGGCGCCACCGGCCCATGTACAAAGCGCTACCGATCAGCACCGCGTCGTACTCGTCCACCGCGGTCACCTTCGAGGCAGGCAGGCAGTCTGCCTCCAGTCCTTCGTCCCGGAGGATTCCGACGATGAACCGGGCGAGCTCAGCGGTTGAACCGTACTTCGTCGCGTACGCGACCAGAACACGGTGGGGCACCGCACTTCATCACCTTTCGTGGAACACGCTGGCGGAGTGGACGCAGCTGCCTCGCCATCTGCCACTTCCCACCTTCCGCAACAGCGGGCGTGCGGAAAAGGGGCCGTACGAACCCTGCGGGCGGACCGATCGGCCCTCCCGTACGGGCGAACGTACGGCGGCCGTCGAAATCTCGAGAAATGGGGCCGAAGGTCCCCCCGGTTTGCCCCGTCGGTCTCTCGGCCCCGACAGCCCATCGGACCGACACTGATCCAAGGGCAGCGGCATGAGATGGCGGGAAGCGCCCCCGCTGCCCACGGACGTGCGGGCGGGAGCCGGAGTTCGGGCCCAAGGAGCGAGAACGATGCACGCATACGTCTATCAGGGCCCCGGCCAGGGCTCGTGGGAGTCCGTGAGCGACCCGGGGATCGAGCAGCCGACCGATGCCGTGGTCCGGGTGGACGCGACCACGGTCTGCGTGGGTGACCTCCATGCTCTGCAGGGCGAGGTCTCCGACGTGCGGCCAGGGACCATCCTGGGACATGAAGCCGTCGGCGAAGTGCTGGATGTCGGTACCGAGGTGCACGACATCGTGCCGGGAGACGACGTCATCGTCTCTTCCATTTCCTCCTGCGGTCACTGCATGGCCTGCTGGCAGGGTGTCTTCGGCCAGTGCACACAAGGAGGGGGCTGGCTCCTGGGTCGCGAGGTGGGCGGAACCCAAGCCGATTTCGTCCGAGTCCCCTTCGCCGACCACTCGGTCCACAAACTTCCCTACGGCATGGATCGGGACACAGCTGTGCTGTTCTCCGAAGTAGCGCCTACCGCGTTCGAACTCGGTGTGCGCAACGGAAAGGTCCGCCCCGGAACTGTCGTGGTCGTGGTGGGGGCGGGGCCGATCGGCCTGGCCGCGATGATCATCGCGGGAATCTACTCCCCCGCCCGAGTGATCTCGGTGGATCTGTTGCCTCAGCGCCTGAGCGCTGCGAGGAGCATGGGCGCCGATGACGCCGAACTTCCGGGACGCTTGATCGCAGACCTGTCGGAAGGCCCCGGAGCCGATGTCGTCATCGAGGCCGCAGGAAGCTCCGACAGCTTCGTCCTGTGCACACAGGTCGTACGTTCCGGCGGGCGTATCGCGAACATCGGCATGCACGAGACACCGGTCAGCCTGCACCTCGAACAACTGAGCCGAAAGAACATCACCATCAGCACCGGCCAGGTGGACACCTCCTCCATCCCCTGGCTTCTGGACGTGCTGACGCCCGAACACGTGGAAGCAATCTCACGGATCATCACAGAAAGACGTGAAATCGAAGACATACGAGCTGCCTACGACATCGCATCCCGTGCGACCTCGACGAACGCGCTGCGCACGATCCTGCACCCGGGCCGTCAGTGAAAGACCCTTGGGCATGCCCGTGACGCTCCGGAGCGACTATTATCATGTTCTCCTCGATGCAGAATTTTCCCTGCGAGGATCTGGTCCTCGACTACGAGGATTCGCTCCGCAGTGGCGCCGCCCTGAATTTCGCAGCAGAGCCGGCCGGACGACTTGGAGCAACGCTGCACGTGGTGCACGTCATCGACCTGAACGACAGGAAATCCGGTGCTGCGCATCAACCAGGTCGCTGAACGGTATGCCGCTTCAGTAATTGTCGCAGAAGCCTCCACCCCTGGCCTGGCTGGTGTTTTGCACCGCTCCCTCACAGGATCCGTACTCAAACAACTGGTGAGAAGCACAGAGAGAGTTCTCATAGTTGTCCCGCGACATATGCGTCCTTTATGCCTGAACTGCACTCCGGAATGCAGGGTGCGCCAGGGCGGCCGAGAGAATCAGCAGCGGTCTGTCCGAAGCGCATCCGTCATGTCCCAGCAGGTGGCTGTGTACCACCGGGACGCGCCATCGCGCGCCAAGAGAGCTCCGCCGAATGGTCGGTACCACGCCGTCGCGCATCTCATCGATTCGGCGCAGCGTGGGCCCGGATGCGCGACGAAGGACCTCCAGGACCAGGACGTCACCGGCCGCTGCATTCCCGAGTGGCGCTACTCCCGCAACGCGGGCACCGTGGTCGGTGAACGACTTGGACGAACGATGAGGCGGTCATGGGCAACGATACGGAAGCCACCCCCCGCGTCGTGGTCGGTGTCGACGGCTCCAACCCCTCCCAGGAGGCTCTCCGCTGGGCAGCGCATCACGCTCAGCTCACGGGGGCCGTCGTCGAGGCCGTGTGCGCCTGGGACACCCCTTCGGAGATCGGCTGGGCGGGGCCCGCGACCGAAGCCGAATTCGACCTGGAGCGCGCTCGCCTCCGCTTCACAGAGGGGATCCGTGCTGTGTTCGGCGACGTCAAGCCCGCCGAGGTGCACGAGATGCTGGTGCAAGGTGACCCTTCCGAAGTCCTGATCAGGGCTTCGGAAGGGGCGGAGCTGCTCGTGGTCGGCAACAGAGGACGCGGGGCCTTCGCCCGGGCCATGCTGGGTTCGGTGAGCCAGCGGTGCGCGCAGCACGCCAAGTGTCCCGTTGTCGTCGTGCGAGCTGAGGCAGGTAACGAGCACTGAGGCCGCGCCGCACGAGAGAGTCCACACCAGGCTCGGGGGTGTCACGGCGTGCTGGGACCCTCCAGAAGGCACTGGGCGTCCACCACACCCTCGACGGCTGCGGCCAGACGTTCGGCGAGCGGGATCAGATCGGCATCACGGACCGTCCCGCTGATCGTCACGCGCCCTTCCCTTACGTGCACGCGCATGTTCCGGGCTGAGACCGGGAAAAGGCGTTCGACCACTTCCTGCCGCACTTCGTCGGCGAGTTCCTCGTCCGGGCGCAAGAACACCTTGAGCAGGTCGGCTCGGCTCACGATCCCTTTGAGTACCCCTTGGCTGTCGACCACCGGGAGGCGCTTGATCCCGTGGAGCGCCATGAGTCGGGCAGCCTGCGGAAGTGTCGCGTCCGGGGGGACGGTGACGGCCGGGGAGGACATGAGGTCGCGGGCGGTCACTGCCCCAGCCTTGGCATAATCCGTCAGGCGGTCTCGCTGGCCGATCATGGTCGCGTCCCGGTCCCGCAGTTCTTCTTTCGCGAGCAAGTCCGCTTCGGAGACGATACCCACTACTCGCCCCTCCCCCTCGAGGACGGGAACAGCGGTCACCTGCCACTGGTTGACCGTGGTCACTATCTCCTTGAAGCGCGCATCAAGGCCGACCGCGACGACTGTCCGGGTCATCACGTCGCTCACGTGGTGAGGTGATCGGTACTTCATGGTGTCGTCCCATCCGCGGCTGCAACTCCGCGAGATACCACGGCCACAGGGCAGGCCGCGTGATGCAAGACCGTGTGCGCGACCCTGCCCAGTTGCATGCCGGCCTGACCCGGCCGTCTTTGTGCTCCCACGATCAGGAGGTCAGCCGCCGCCGAGAGTCTGAGGAGGACTTTCCGCGCCGGGCCCTCTGAGACGACTCGTCTCAGGGCGACGTCCGGATAGTCGTGCTCTGCCTTCGCCAACGCCTCGTCGAGCAGGCAAGAAGCCTGCGCTTCGTAGGAGGGAGACGGCTCACCGACGACACGCGGGTGATCAGCCGTTTCATGGGACGGCCAGCGCCAAGCCCGCACGACATCCAGCCCGCAGGTCCGCAGCCGAGCCTCGGCGAAGGCGAACCGTACTGCCGGCGAGTCCACGTCGACATCGCCGATACCCAGCACGATCCGCCCGTGCGCCCCCTCCAGACCTGCCTTGTCTCCCCGCACGACGACCACCGGACAGTGTGCCCTGGCAGCAACCGCCAGGCTCACCGACCCGAGTAGCATCCCCGCGATCCCACCGCGCCCTCGCGAGCCGGTGACCACCGCGAAAGCACGCTGTCCCTCTTCCAGCAACGCACCGACCGCTTCCTCGGGCAGCACGTCGGTTGTCACCCGCACACTCGGCACCCGACGTCGAACGCGTTCAGCTGTGGAGCCGACGATGTTCTCGGCCATCACCTGGCTTCCAGACCGCGCGAGGCTGGTTACCAGGCCAGAACCCTCATAGCGATGCCATAGGGAGGCGTACACGAGGCGCAGGGGTACTCCGTGGCGGAGCGCTTCGTCGGACGCCCAGTCGGCCGCGAGGAGACTCGATGCGCTCCCGTCCACCCCGACCACCATGGGGCCAGTCACCATGGCACTCACCGCCCTGTGTGCTGCGTGCCTTACCGCGTACCGCCACCGTCCCACCGGCCTGACACCCGAACCCAGGGCCGACCGGGTCCCTCAGAAGACCAGGCGGCCCTGGAGAGCCCTCCGCAGCAGACGAACGACAGGGATCAGGGGCAGGGGAAGGGCGAGGGGTCCGAAGAAAGGCATGGAGCGAGCCCCTGACGTACGTACGCTGAGAGACGGCTCCACGGCTCTGATCACGCGCGCGGTCCATCCGACACCCAGCGAGCGCCAGCTGCTACGACGGCATGTCGGCATAGGGATGCGCGCTTCCTTGCTGCAGGATGTCGATCGGCTGAACCGTCAGCGGCTCGCGTGGCGTGGCTGCGCAAGCCCGGTGGCCGACCGGCCCCTCGGCACTCCCCAGAAACGCGCTTCGTGCCGCCGGCGGCACTCCATTCCAGGAAGGCGTCGAGGCGGGCGAGCACCACGCGATCGCTACTCAGACGGGCCGGCGCTGCCCTCCGGGGTAAGCGGAACCGACCAGGTCACTGCTGTACCCCCGTTCTCCGGCGTCCTGATCTCCAGAATTCCTCCTGCTGCCCGGGCGCGCTCGTCGAGGTTGTTCAAGCCGCTGTATCCGGCGTCCTCCGGGATGCCCGCGCCGTCGTCGGTGACTGTCAGAGTCAGACGGTCGGGCGTGACGCGCAGGTGTACGTCGACCGACTGAGCTTGTGCGTACCGCGCGGCGTTGCTCAGCGTCTCGACGAGTACTGCCTCCACGTGATCGGCAAGCAGTGCCGGCACACGGGTTTCCACGAGCCCCTCGATGCGCAGGGCCGGCGGGAAGCCGAGAAGCGTCGTGGCCGCCTCGACCGCCTGCGCGATACGGCTGCGCAGGCCCGGGGAGGCTTCACCGACAGTCTCGTGAGTACGAAGGCCGAAGATGGTTGACCGAATGATCTTGATTGTCTTGTCCAGATCGTCGACCGCCCTGCTGATCCGCTGCTCGCCCTGCGGATGGGTCACGAACCGTTGTGCACTCTGCAGTGTCATGCCGGTGGCGAACAGCCGTTGGATGGCCAGGTCGTGCAGGTCACGCGCTATGCGGTCCCGATCCTCCAGCACAGCTGTCCGTTCGGCGTCCTTGCGACGTTCAGCCAGTTCCATGGTCAACGATGCCTGGCGGGCAAACGCCTCCAAAGGCTCCGTCTCCTCGCGGGAGAAGCCGGTTTTCCCTCTTCTCCGGGTCAGCAGCAGTACGCCGTGCACTACGCCACCCGACCCTATGGGCACCGCAACCGCCGGCCCGAAGCCGGACCATCGCCCATTGTCCTCCCTGCTTCTCGGATCGCTCTCGATGTCGGAGCTCTCGCACGCTCCTGTGCGAGTGAAGGCGGTGCCGAGGTAGCCGCGACGCATGGGCACGAACGCCCCGTGATGCCGTTCCCCCTCGTCACCGCCGGCCAGGACGATCCGAAGTTTGCTCGTCCCCTCGACGGGAACCGCGATCATGCCGAGGTCGGCGGAGACGTTCGCACAGACACGGTTGAGGATCAAGGCCATCACCTCGGCCCTGGGGCAGCCGGACAGCAGACTGTTCGTGACTTCGGAGTTCGCTGCCAGCCAGCGTTGGCGGCGACACGACTCCTCGTACAGTCGTGAGTTCTCGATGGCTATACCCGCAGCAACGGCCAGCGTCAGCAGAACCGACTCGTCTTCCGCATCGAATTCGGCAGCGCCGCGCTTCTCGGTGAGATGCAGGTTGCCGAAGATCTGGCCTTTGACCCGGATCGGAACACCGAGGAAAGAATGCATCTGCGGATGATGCGGCGGAAAACCGCCCGACGCCGCATGCGCGGACAGTTCCGGCAGTCGCAGCGGTGTCGGGTGACGGATCACCTCGCCCAGCAAGCCGTGACCGACGGGTAGCTCGCCTATGGCGGCCCGCTGCTCGTCACTCACGCCCACCGGAATGAACTCAGCTAGCCCGCCGTCATCACCGATCACGCCGAGCGCACCGTACTCGGCGTCCACGAGGGCAGTGGCTTCCTCGACTATGCGGCGCAGCACCTGCGCGAGCTCAAGTTCACGACCGACCGAGAGAACGGCCTCGAGAAGACTGAGTACGCGATCAACGGAGCCACGGCGGGACGCGTCGAGTCGGGCGTGGAGCCGGCTCAACGATTCATCCGCTCTCGGCCCGGTCTCCGGATCAGCCTCACTCACGACAGGCACCTCCTGTGAGCGCCGGTCAAAGGTATCCGCCTCCACCGTATGGCCGGTGGAGACAAGCCGCGCGCTCCACGCGATCGACCGGTCATGAACTGCGGAAACCCTCCTCCGAGCCGAGCAGGCGTCACGTGGGGGGGATACGGACGTCGTCGTGCTCGACGTGCGGTTGACGGACGGCGACGGCATAACCGTCTGCAGAGAACTGCGTTCTCGCATGCCGGATCTTGCCTGCCTCTCTGACCTCGTTCGACGAGGAGGAGGCCCTAGCCGATTCCATCATGGCGGGAGCAGCAGGTTCTGATGCGCTGCTCGGGCCCGGGGCCACCCACTACGCCCGCTACCGTCCCGGACACCGCGGTTCACCTCCTGGCCTCCGTCTTGTCCCGCCTCCCTTATCGCTGCACGGGGATCCGTACCCGGGCACGGGCGAGCAAGCCGGCTGGGTCTGGTGTCGCCTGTAGGGACTTGAGCGTCAGCAGCCACCACTGACCGATCTGCTCCCCCACGGCCCGCCCGCCCGGCAGGTCGTCGGTCAGCGTGCAGAGCCCGAAGAAGGCGCACACGAGCGTCACAGCCGCGGCCGAC
>NZ_JBIBEG010000018.1:0-52270 GCF_042902585.1 Streptomyces argenteolus | reverse complement strand
ACCGGGAGTGGAGCGTCTTTCGTCCTGTCCTACGAGCGAACGACCGACCCGGTTCACCAGGTATCCGGCGGTTCGTTCAAGACCACCGAACGCACTGTCCGGACTCCAGCGCTCAGTGACTCCCGAGGTGATCAGAAGCTGTACGCACGGTGGGAGGACGCGCTGCCCCTCCGACAGGAGGACTGGCCCCTCCAGCAGGAGGACTGCTTCCGCTGCGCTCTCTGTCCTACGTCCGACATGAACCGAGCCGATGACCGATTGCTCCCGCTCCTGCTGACCAGCGCCCAGGCGGCGGTGGGGTCGCCCGTTCCGCCCTGTGTCGGCACGGTCTCCCGCTCGTCGCATCCGCCCCGGCCGACATGGTGCCGCTGCTCGCCTGCCGGAAGGCGCTGCCGCGCTCTTCGCCAGCGCTCCCGGTGCGCCGATCAATGCCCAAGTCATCGGGGTGCGCCCGTGCCCCGCCTCGGGGCGCACCACGGAAACGGCACGCGGACCCGCCGGTTGACAGGTGACAGCTCCGCACACGCAATCTCCGGCTGGTCCTGGGGTTCGGTGCGCCTCAGGCGGTGGATTCCAGGACGTCGTAGACCTGCTTGATGTAGCTGTGGGTGCGCCCCGAGCCGAGGATTCCGTCTCCCACGCGGTTCATCGTGTACGCGAACGTGACGCGTCGGTCCACGTCCATCATGACGACGGAACCGCCCCGACCGACCCAGAAGCAGATCCTGCCGGTGGGCATGCCCGGCATGGTCCGGGGATCGGCGAGTGCGTAGCCCATGCCCCAGCGGACGGGGACGCCGAGGAACAGGTCGACTCCGTCGGCCTGCACCTCGAACACCTTGTCCACGGTCTCCGCGGAGAGAAGCCGGCGGCCGTTGACCTCGCCGCGCCGTGAGATGGCGGAGAGGGCGCGGGCCATACCTCGTGCGGTGCCGTGTCCGTTGACGGCTCCGAGTTCGGCGGAGCGCCACTGCGGGGTGTCGACGTGTTCGTCGCGGGCAGGGCTTCCGATCAACGTCTTGGTGAAGATCCCCTCGGGATCGAGGCCGGTGGGGATGCCGGAGAGCTGCGAAGGCGCCACCAGGCCGGCGATGCGCGGCCAGTCCGCCTGGCGCGCACCGATCTGGACATCGGCTTGTGCCGGCTTGGCGATCTCGGTGTCGACGAACTCAGTCAGGGTGAGCCCGCTGACCCGCCGGACAAGCTCGCCGACCAGCTGTCCTTGAGTCTGTACGTGGTAGCCCGAAGCGCTGCCGGGCTCCCACCAGGGCGCCTGCGCGGCCAGCCGGGCGCTCGCGGTGGGCCAGTCGTAGAGGTCGTCCATGGTGAAGGGCTGCTGCCATCCGGAAAGTCCCGAGGTGTGGGACAGGACGTGCCGTACCTCGATGTGCTCCTTTCCCTGGGCGGCGAACTCGGGCCAGTAGTGCGCGACCGGACGGTGGAGGTCCAGTGCGCCTCGGTCGACGAGGACGAGGGCGGCGAGGTTGGTGAGTGTCTTCGAGGTCGACCACAGGCTGACCAGCGTGTCCTGGCGCCAGGGCGTGGTCCGAGCCTCGTCGGCATGACCACCCCACACGTCGAGTTCCATGACCCCGTCCACGTCGACGGCCATCGACGCTCCCAGCTCCTCGCCGGCTTCGAGGTTGGCGGCCAGCGCCGCTCGAACCGGTTCGAACCGGTCACTGCTCGTTCCCTCGACGATGCTCATGCTCTTCTCCAGTCTCCGTGACAACCGTTCGACCGCTCAACGGAAGGCACACCCGGGCGGTTCACGCATCGCCGCAGGTCATGACATCCCTCACATGTCGCTTCCGAAGGTTCCGGCTAGGAAACTCGACGCGTTCGTCCAGCGTGGGCTGACGGCTGACGGATGGCCGAGAGGCGTTCTCCTCCCCTATCTGGACGCGGCGATCGCCCAGCGACCGCGGGACCGGGCCGAGCACCGGTCTCTGGTCTCGAGAACCTGGGCAGGATGCCCGTGAGTGGCAAGTCTGTGCTCTCGCCGCGTCGCCCTCGCGCCTTCCGGTCACGTCCGGCACTCGACGCCCTCCCCCGCACGAACATGGAGAACGTCGCATGGACGAGCTTCGCCTTCTCTCTCACCCTGGCGGAGATGCAAGACAATTCGGACACCGCAGCCTCAAGGGTCCTGGCATCACTGAGCTTCTTCGAGCTAGCCCTTGATCGGGGGACGGCTGTGAGGCGTAACGAGCGAGGTCCTCGGGCTGTTGATCGAGCTGGCCGACGTCTCAACCGACCGGCCTGGGGGCCTCATTGGTCATCCACCCTGCCAGTCTCGACCTGCCACATGCCCTCGTGGAGTGGGTGACGATGCTCATCGTCACCCGTGAGGCGACCAGCGGTGCACATTGCGCCCGTCCCAGCGCGCGGTGGTGGCGCTGGTGGACACGCGCGAGCACACCACCCTGGCCAAGATCGCCACCGGGTTCCGCATCAGCGAGCCCACCGCCCATACCACCCCGGTCATCGATCTGCTGGCCGAATGGGCGCAGAGCCCACTGCGGGAAGGCGATCCGGACTTTGTCCTGCTGGACGGCACCCTCACCGAGTGCGGCCGCGTCGGCGACGGCCGGGCCGACTACTCCACCAAGCACCGCCGCCACGGGGCGAACGTCCAGGTCGTGTCCGATCACCACGGGCATCAATCGTCGAAGCCGTCCTCACTTTGAAACGGCACCGCTGACAAAGCTCAGTGAACAACGCGAAGATCGAAAAAGGGCATGGCGTAGGGCGAAGCGTGACCGAATGCTACGGCTGGCTGGTCTGGACGGTCACGGCACTCCGGACTCACCACAGCTCCCCGGGTCCCATGACAGTAAGTCCCACCTGCTCGGCGAGCCAGTGTGCGTACGGCTTCCTTACCTGGCGGCCGTCAATGCAGACGCTACGAACGTGAAGCAGGACGGTGTGATCGTCGGCAGGCTCGCTGAGCTCCCGAGTGCGTGTGTTGCACAGGAGCGACACCTCGGCATGTTTGCGCTCGCCAAGGAAATCCAACTCAGGTGCATCCGGCCAGCACAGCCACTCCCAGTTGATCCAGCCCCTGCTCGGGCCGATCGCCGCTGCGAAGACGTCCTCAATTCTTCCGACCGGCAGGTCGTCGAGCTCGCACGTCACCGGCAGCCGTCCTTCGTAGACCGCCGGATCGGTCGGCAGATCAGGTCCCGCAAGGCCACCTACCAACGGGGGCCACTGCTCCCGTGGCACTCCGTCGACCTCTCGATAATCAAAATTCCCCGCGTAGTGCCCCTGGGGCAGCTCCCTCGCCACCCGCTGCACCTCGGCAACCGAGCAGAGCTCGGCATACACGGCGACCCGAGAGTCCTCGCGGCGGCCGAACTCCATCAGACGGCGCGCGGTGCTGAGGCCTAGGCCGAGGTCGGAAGTGCGGAAGACGGGATAGGCGATGTCGTTGGACATGCGGGCGACTGTGCCACGACCCGTCCTCACAGGTCACGGAATTTCCGCTGCATACCGCTGAGGCGCCCGTAGGACCACGATCAGATGACGTCATTGAAGAGGCTCACTGCCGGCGCCGGCACGATCGGCACCCCGACCCGCGACCTGGTCACGGCAGGCATCGCGCGATCAACGAATCCTGACTTCGGATGACATCCTGATAAGATCTTCTGGCATGCGTGAAGCGGACAACGGGGTCCTCGTCGCTCCCGTCCTCAGCACCACCGCTGCACCGATCCTGTAGGCGTCCGGTGGGCGAGGCTGGTTTCCGTCACCGCGCGAACAGGTCGTCCATGATGCCGGGCCCTGGTCAGGTGTGCGCCCCTGCGGTGACGCTGTCGAGTGAGGTCTGGTGGGTACGTGACAGAGGTGGGGCAAGACCTTGACTTCGGGCTTCTGGGCCCGCTCGAGGTACGGCGTGCGGGGACGGTGCTCGACCCGGGCCCACGCAGACAACGACTGCTGCTGATCCGCCTGCTGATCGCCGACGGCCAGGCGGTCTCTCCACAGGTACTGTGCGAGGAACTGTGGCCCCAGCAGCCGGGGCGGTCCCCGAGCGCAGCGCTGAGCTCCCTCCACGCCCACATCAGCAAGGTGCGCGCGATCCTCGAACCCCAGCATCTTCGCCGACAGGGCTCCTTCGAGATGCTCGTCACCCAGCCCCTGGGCTACGCCCTGCGTGTGGCACCCGAGAACCGTGACACCGTGCGCTTCGAGCGCTCCGTCGACCAGGCACACCGTTTCATGGACCAGGGGCGACCCGACCGGGTCGTGGAGGAAGCCCAGAAGGCCCTGGACATGTGGCGCGGCGCGGCGTTCGCCGACGCCGGCCACCACCTGTTCGCCGCCCAGGAGACAGCACGTCTGGACGAGCTGCGGCAGACCACCCGCGAGATACGCACCACCGGTCTCCTGCTGCAAGGCCGGATCACCGAAGCGCTCAACGCGGCAGAGGAGATCACGGCGCGGCATCCTTTGCGGGAGACCGGCTGGGCCCTGCTGCTGCGTGCTCTGTACCTTGCCGGCCGGCACCCCGAGGCGCTTCAGCGCTACACCGAGGTGCGTCGCCTCCTCGCCGACGAGCTCGGGCTCGAACCGGGTCCGCTCCTCCGCGCTCTGCATCAGGGCATCCTCCACCACGACGTGCCACCCCTGCAGGGGGCACCGGACGGGGCAGCCGCCGCGTCGATCAGCCCGGCCGACGACGCCGACGAGGCCGCGCCGGACGCACGTGGCGTAGGGGCCGTGGAGGCCGAGAGGCCCGCGCCCCCGCCGCTGGTTCGCCCGGCGCAACTGCCCCACAGCCTGCCGGTGTTCGTGGGCCGCGCCGCTGAGGGGGCGTGGCTGTCCGCCGTCAGTGGTGCACCGGGACGACCCGCGCCGACCGCTGCTCCCTCCGTCGTCATCAGCGGTGCTCCCGGAGTCGGCAAGACCACGTTCGCCGTCCACCACGCGCACCGCATCGCGTCCTCGTTCCCCGACGGGCAGCTATTCGTCAACCTGTGCGGATTCCATCCGCACACGCCCGCAGTCGAACCCGGTGACGCCCTGCACGGCTTCCTCACCGCCCTCGGCGTTCCCGCCCCCCACATCCCCGAAGCCACTGCTGACCGGAGCACACTCTTCCGCAGCCTCCTGGCCGGCCGTCGGGTCCTTGTCGTCCTGGACAACGCCCGCGACGAGCAGCAGGTGCGCCCTCTGCTTCCCGCAGGAGCGGGCTGCCTCACCCTCATCACCAGCCGCAACCAACTTCCCGGCCTGATCACCACCGACGGTGCCAAGCCCCTGCGGCTCTCACTGCCCTCGCCGACCGAGGCGCACGAGGCTCTCGAACAGCGTCTGGGAACGGAAAGGCTCGCTGCTGAGCCCGGTGCCGCAGCGGAGATCATCCGCCTGTGCGGAAGGCTCCCGCTGGCCATGGCCGTGGTCGCCGCACGCGCGGAACTCGACCCCTCGCTCCCGCTGCACGTCATCGTCGACGACCTGCAACACACCGACGGCGGCCTGGACGCGTTCACCGGCTTCGACGCCACCACCGATGTGCGCGCCGTCTTTTCCTGGTCCTACCAGTCCCTGGACGAACACACGGCCCGGCTCTTCCGCTTGATGGCCCTGCATCCCGGCCCTCACCTCACCGCCCCTGCCGCAGCCAGCCTCGCCGGCCTCACCCCCGCGGGGACCCGCCGTGCACTCGCCGAGCTGCTCAGCTCCTGCCTCGTGGAGCAACCGCTCCCCGGGCGCTACAGCCTGCACGACCTCCTGCGCGGTTACGCCACCGAACTCACGCACACCCAGGACACCGGCCAAGGACGCGACCACGCCACCCTGCGGGTCCTGGACCACTACATGTTCACCGCCTGGCAGGCAAACGAACTCCTCAAGCAGGACACATCGCCCGACCTCGACCTCGGTACCCCCTCCCCCGGTGTCGCCCTCGAAGAGCTCACCACCGTCAAACAGGCCACCCGGTGGCTCAACGCCGAGCACTCTGTGCTGACCGGCCTGCTCCACACCGCCGTCAGCCAGAAACTCGACCATCAGACGACCGGGCTTGCCTGGTCGCTCGCCGAGTACCTCAACCGCCAGGAATTCTGGCCCGAAGCCATCACCGCGCTGCTTCCCGCCCTCGAAGTGGCCCGACGCCGGAACAACCGCCTGGAGGAGGGCCGTTGCCTGCGCCGCCTCGGCGGCATCCACGGCTACCTCGGCCATCAGGAGCAGGCTCTGGACCACCTGCGACGCGCGACAGCGATCTTCGAGGAACTCGACGACGTCGGTGAACAGGCACGAGCTCACTACATCACGGCGTGTGCGCTGTTCCTGCTGGGCCGAACTCCCGAAGCTGTGGCGGCCTCCGAGCGGGGCCTGGAACTCTCCCGGGAGACGGGCGAAGAGCTGTGGCTGGCCGAGTGCCTCCTTGAGCTCGCCTGGTTCCACTCCAACCTGGGAAACCTCGAGAAGAGCCTTCTGTACAGCGAGGAGGGCATCGCCCTGTTCCACCGCCTGGACACGCCCTGGCAGCTCGCCCAGGGGTGGGACATCCTGGGCCACAACCTCCGCCTGCTCGGTCGCTACGAGGACTCGGTGGCCACCTACCAGCAGGCGTCGCAGGCGTTCGAGGAACTGGGTGACCACAGGAACGCCCTCGGCACACGGATGCGCCTCGGCGACACCCGGCTGGCCATGGGCGACCGGGAAGGTGCCCGGGCCGACTGGGCGGATGCCCTTGCGAATGCCGAGGCGCGGGCGATGTCGTACAGCGCTCAGCAGGTCCGCGACCGGCTCACCGCCCTCGACATGGACAAGGACCCCGTCCCCCCGGTGCCGGAGAGGGTGGTCGGGAAGCACAAGCTCCCGGTTCCCAGGAGCAGCGACTCTGCGCTCTGAGCGCTGTGGCCTGGACGACGCGGCGGGCAGTGCACGTGCGCGCACCTGTTCCGGACCGCGCGGCCGGGTCCCGGGAGACCGGTAGGGCGCCGAGCCGCTCGGCTCCTGGACGTCTCCTGGGCGGCTCCGGCCGGCGGCTGGGCGGTTCGCGCCGCGTCCGATGCGACGCGTGATTCCGCCCAGGGTGACAAGGCCCCCTGACGGGCGAGGTGCACCTGAGCCGGAACGGTCAACTGCTCGTGGTGGGTTGGCATTACGCCGACCGCGCCCTCCGTCGGGTATCGCTGCATGCCGTAACTGTCCTTCTGTCGGCGGTGGGTGGGGGAAGTCGCCCGGCGCCTTTCACGAAGCGGTGCACCACGTTCGACCCCGGTGCGCTCCTCGGGTGGGGACGGCCGGTTCACAGGCACGAAGGAGACCACGCATGGGGTGACCTTCGGCTCGGCAGGCACGCCGGTGCGTGAACCGAATCCGCCGATCACTCGTCTTCTGCGGAGAGGCCACACGTACCTGGCTGTCCGCGCCCGCAACCAGGTGGTCCGATCCGTGTTTTCCCTGCCTCGCAGATGCCTGCCCGGGGGCATGCCACGCCCTTGCCGAGCCGCCTGCACCTGCGGAGAGAACCGAGCGGACCCCGGGCACGCCTGGCATGGACCGCAGGCGGCGCCCTCGGAACCGGACGCCTTTCCGGCAGGACGCCGCGGGTTCAACCGCCCGCGCCTCAGGTCGGAGGCGACCGGCAGGCCGGGGGCAGCGGGGCTCGCGGTCTCCTGCCGGGACCCGGCTCCGTCGGCCCTCATCTTCAGTCCCTGCCCTGACCCTTCGAACGACCGAGAGGCAACGATGCCCCAGAGGAACAACACGGATCCGACGGGTACCCCGGCGGGCGGCAGGAGAGGCCCCCGGCGTAACCCGTTGCCGGTCCGGAACCCGGCGACAGATCCCGCAAGCAGGCCTTCCGAGACCGCGGCCGAGACCCCGAACGAGGCGCAGCGCGCCCATGTCGCCCGGGCCCTGCGGGCCACTCGCCGTGCGGCGTCCAGCACCTCCTCCGCCGCCGTCCCCACGCCCCGCCCTTCCGTGACCGAGGAGTCGCCTCCGTCGAACGGGCCCACACCTGAGGAGGGCGGAACGTCGAAGTTCCGCCTTCCGCGCACGCCCCTCCTCATCGCCTCGGCCGCCGGCGTCGCATTGATAGGTGTAGCGCTCCTGTTGCCCGTGCTCGGGGACGACCCGAAGTCCTCCGCCGCTCACGAGACCCCACGTGCGGGCAGCTCTCACGCAGCGGGCGCCCCGTACGACGGTGGGGCGAGGAACGGCGAGGAGTCCACGGAGGAGGACGGCAAGGCAGGGAAGGCCTCCGGGGACGGCGCCAAGAAGGGCCAGGAGGAGAAGGAAGGCACGAAGGAGGGCACGTCCGACGGCGGGGCGCTTCGGACTCCCGAAGACACGGGCACGCCCGTGGCCAGTACGCCGGCGTCCGACGCGAAGAAGCCGGGAGCGAAGGCGGCGCCGGTGACCGGTCAGGCGTTGATCGGGCAGCAGTCGGGAAAGTGCCTCTCCGCAGGGGACGGCGGTGCCCAGTTGACCATCCGGACCTGTGACGGGTCAGCCGGCCAGCGGTGGGAGTTCCGCTCGGACGGTACGGCCCGTTCGCAGGGACAGTGCATGGACCTCGCCGGAACCTCGAAGGACAACGGCACCGCCATCCGGGTGTCCCCCTGCACGGGCGCAGCCAGTCAGCAGTTCCGCCTGAACGCGACCGACGACTTGGTCGCCGGGTTCGCCGCCAAGTGCGTGGACGTCTACGACGGCCAGTCCGCCGACGGCACCCGAGCCGTCCTGTGGCCGTGCACCGGTGCGGCGAACCAGACCTGGACACGCAGATGACCAGGACTGCGAGGCGATCTTCGGCCGGCGTCGGGAGCGCAGGTCGAGGATCGCCTCGCAGGAAGGTTCCGCTCGTCCCGTGAGCCTGCCCCTCGTGCCGCCCTCGGCTTGCAGGACGGCACGCCGGGCGGTCTGCCACAGGAGGGCTGGATCACACGCGGTTCTCGGCCTGGAACATCCAGCTCTGCTTCTCCAGGTCGGCCGTGAGCCCGATGAGGAGGTCCTCGGTCACGACATCCACCGGGCCGACCTCGCTGATGCGCTGACGCAGTCTCTCGATCACGGTGGAGAGCGCGTGCACGAGGGCCTCTACGGCGTCGGTGTCCCTGGTCCAGCCCGACGGAAAGGCGGGCACTCCGCTGGTTCCCGCTATGGTCGCGGCCCGTCCGTCCGGGCTGACGCCGAGGGCGGCAGCACGCTCGGCCACGGTGTCGGCGTGGTCCCGAGCAAGGGTGGCGGTCTCGTCGAGTTGCACATGGACCGAACGGAAACGGGGGCCGTACAGGTTCCAGTGGGCCTGCTTGGCCACCAGGGTCAGGTCGAGAAGGTCGGCCAGGGTCGCCTGCAACGCGGCCCCCGCGGTCTCGCGGTCGCCCTGCGGCAGAGAGTTGTTGATGACATGCATGGGAGTACGGTCCTTACGTGAGTGGTGCCGGAGCCCTGGTCGCGGGCGCCGACGACTGCCGTGCACGGAGATGTGCCGCAGCTCGTTGCTGTGGGGCGGTGATGAGCCCGAGGCTAGGAACGGCGGAATCCCGCCATGGGTTCAACCCGTCCGGCACATGAACTGCACATGTGGCGATGTTCCTTCATCCGGGTCGGCCTGACCGGTCGAGGGAGGACGCGTGGCCACACCCGCTCTCGGCGCCCATGAAGCGGTTCGGGTGGAGCACCGCGCCGACGTGGGGGTGTCGTGTCGTCAGCCCGGTGGCTGCGGATGCCGCCCCCCTGTGGGTACGGGCGACCTCGCGAGAACCGGCCCTCGACGACCCCCAGGCCACCCAGCCACGTCGGCTGTGGAACACGCGACAGCAGGCCCGGCTCGACCGGTCGACGCGCACAGTGGTGAATCCGGCAACCGGCGGGATAGCTCGCCGGACGGTCGGGAAGACGACAACCATGAGATTGACCAGCAGTTGCCGGACCGACCGGCCTTCCGGCACATGGCAGGCGTACGCCTTCTCGGCTGCCGCGGTCTCGGCGTGCGCTGCGCTGGGCGCCAAGGCTGTCGACGCGGACAGCGCCTGGTATCGAGCGCTGGACAAACCACGATGGCAGCCGCCCTCGTGGGCTTTCGGCGCAGTGTGGACCCCTGTCTACGCATCGGTCGCCTGGGCAGGTGGACACGCCGTGTCGCGGGCCCGGGGGCGCACTCGGAGCCGGCTGGCGGTCAGTCTGGCGGCCAACCTCACCTTGAACGCCTCGTGGAACTGGGCGTTCTTCAACCGCCGCAGCCCTGGAGCCGGAGTGCTCGGCACCCTTCTGCTGGACGCGAGCAACATCGAGTTGATCCGCCGTACAGCCAGGGTCGATCCCCTCGCGGCTCGCGCTCTGCTTCCCTACGCCGGCTGGTGTCTTTTCGCCACCGGGTTGAACGCCGCTCTCGCTCGCCGCAACTAAGGGCTGTCGCGACAGCTTCGGTGGTCGTCCGCGGTCGGTGCGCGCCGAACCGGCCGGCCGGGGTGGGCCTCGGCCCGTCCACGCCCTGGTGCAGCGCGGTCCGCTTCGCGGGACGGCCTGTCCGAGGAGGAGCGGCGGGGCGCACAGTCGCCGCACGGAGGGCACGGGCCTCGCGGGACGTACAGGGGGCCGGAGGTGCTCGTGCCCGATCTCGTTTCCGCAGGAGTGGTGGTCCTCGGCAGTTCGTTCAGCTGCGGAGCCCTGGCCTGATCGCGGCCGCGACGACCGTGCCGTTCTTCAGGGCGTCCAGTCGCGCACGGACGTCGGCCGCTCGCTCGGGCTGGAACTCCTCCAAGTACGGCAGCGCTTGCTGCCAGCGATATCCGGCTGGTTCGGTCTCTCCGGCCGCATGGTGGACCGAAGCGAGCCCACAATGTGCGAGGGCCTCAGCTTCCCTGTCCTGGGTCTCGCTGGAGATCCGCAGAGCGTCCGTGTACGGGCCCATCGCCTCCCCTCCCCTCCCCAGACTGAGCAACGCGTCACCGATGCCGATCAGAGCGCGGACCTGTCCGTAGAGGTCGGCGGTCTGCCGGTAGGTTTCGAGGGCGGGGTGATGCTCGACAAGTCCTCTCTCGGGCTGTCCGGTGCGGGTGTAGAGGTCACCCAGGCAGCGCCGGACGTGTGCCTCGCCGGTGCGGCTTCCCAGGGCGCGGAAGATGACGAGGGACTGGCCGAAATGTATGACCGCAGTCTCATAATCCCCTGTCTCCGTGCGCAGAAGGGCTAGGTTCGCCGCAGCGCTGGCTTCGGCCAGCGTGTTCCCCGTGGCGGTGCAGAGCGCAAGGGCCGATTCGTAGCAGCGTGCCGCCGTGTCGAAGTTTCTGAGCATCTTGTTGGCAATGCCCAGGCAGATGAGGGCGTCGGCCTCCACCCGCCCGTCGCCTGCTTCCCGTGCCAGTTCCACGGCTTGGCTGTGCCGTTCGGCGGCTCCCGCGTAGTTGCCCTGGAGTTCGTCGATGATGCCGAGGTTGAACAGGTTCCTGGCCTCGTCCGCCGGTCTGCCGAGAGCACGGAACGCGGTGATCGCCCATTCGTGGTGCGCGGTGGCGCGGTCGTGCTGTGCCAGCCTGCGGAGGACCGTCCCGAGGTTGGTGCGCAGGAGCGCCTCGCTCAATTCGTCCCCGGTCTCCTGGGCTGCCGCCACTGCGTGGGAGTAGGCGGCGACCGCCTGGGAAAACTGGCCGCTGCTGTGGAGATAGGTGTGGATGACGAGGGCGAGGGTGGTGCTGTACGGAGCGGCCCACTTGTGCCGGGTGCTTGCCTCGCAGGTGGCCAGCAGGCTCGGCATGGCCGCCGAGAGCCAGCGTGATGCGTCCTCGCTCCTGGCCAGATCGGGCAGAAGGACGGAGCGGTGTGGTGGGGGAGCCGTGACCCGGTCCGGGGCTTTGAACAGTGTGTGGGTCGCTGTTCTGGCTGCGGCGATGAAGTAGTCGAACAGTGATGCGAGTGCATGATGCTGCTCGCTCCGGGGGTCGGCGCTGTCGGTGGGGTCACGAGCGTAGGCGCGGAGCAGGTCGTGCATGGTGCTGTGGCTGTCAGGGGCCGGCTGGATCAGGTGGGCCTTTGTGAGCGCACGCAGGTCCTGGTCGACCGTAGCGAGGTCTTGTCCGGTGAGTGCCGCTACGGAATGGATGTCGAAATCGAGGGCGGGGTGGAGTCCCAGGAGTCGGAATGTTCGGGCAGCACGAGGGGTGAGGCGCTGGTAGGACCAGTTGAACACGGAACGGACTGCCGCCCGCTCGTCTCCGCCCGCTTCGAACAGATCCAGACGGCTGCGATGGTCGTCGAGTTCCTCGACGAGTTCGGTGAGGAAGGCGTCGGGACGGCTCGCGGCCAGTTCCGCGACGAGCCTCAGGGCGAGGGGCAGGCGTCCGCATTGTTCCGCAAGGCGGGTGGCGGCAGCAGGCTCGAGGTCCACCCGCCTGCCGACCAGCGTACGAAGGAGCCGTGTTGCTTCGCGGAGAGGCAGGAGGTCGATGTCGAGTCGATGGGCGCCGTTGAGAGCGACGAGGCCGGCGAGCGGGTCTCTGCTCGTCACCAGTGTGGTGCAGGTGGGTGTGCCGGGGAGCAGCGGCCGGACCTGTTCGGCCGAGGAGGCGTTGTCGAGGATGATCAGCATGCGCCGATCAGCCAGTTCGCTGCGGAACAGGGCGGCGCGTGCTTCCGGATCGTCAGGGATCTCGGTGGCTGGTATGCCGAGCGCTGAGAGGAAGCCCGCCAGGACGAGCATGGTTTCGGCAGGTCGGTCCACGTCGTAGCCGCGGAGGTTCGCGTAGAGCTGTCCCCCGGGGAACTGTGCGCGGTGTTGATGGCCCCATCGGACGGCCAGGGCCGTTTTGCCAACTCCGGCGGTACCTGAAACTGTCGAGATGGCTATCGTTGCGCCGGCCTTGGTGTCCTGTGGCCAAGCGCGGGCTGTGAGACAGTCCATTTCGTGGGTGCGGCCGACGAACGACGGTACGTCGGCGGGGAGTTGTGCGGGTACTCGAGGAGCTCGGGCCGACAGGGGACCACCGCGGTGCTGGGGAGGTGCCACCGTGTCCCCGTCGAGCATCGCTCGGTGGAGTTTCTGTGCTTCCGGGCCGGGGCTGGTGCCGAGTTCTTCGGAGAGGGTGTGTCGTAGCGCGGCGTATCGGGCCAGCGCTTCGGACGTTCGGCCGACCATGTGCAGGGCGCGCATGAGGTTGATCGTCAGCGGTTCGGTGAGCGGATCCTCCTCCGCCATGCCCGCCAGTGTGCCGAGGACCTCAGCCGGCCGGCCGACGGAAAGTTCTGCCTGCGCCCACGCAAGGGTGATGTTCGTGTGCTCGCGGCGCCACTCGGCACGAGACCGTTCGGCCCAGTCTCCCGTGCAGCCCGCGAGTGGCCAGCCGCGCCACTGCCTCATCGCTGCACGGAGAAGCTCGACCCGCCGGGATGGGGTGGAGTGAGGCCCGGAAGCCTCTTCCACCAGGCGTCGGCGGGAGTGGAGGTCCACCGAGCCGGGATCGGCGATCAGCGTGTAGCCACCGCTGAAGCGGCGAAGCTGCCAGACTTCTGCCCCCGGCTCACCCAGGGCTCCTGCCGCAGCGCTGCGGATCCGCGCGACATGGGCGTGGAGGGAAGCGCGGGGCTGCGAGGGAGGATTCTCGCCCCACACACGGTCGATCAGGGCTTCCACCGTGACGGGCCGCCCGATCTCCGCCAGAAGAACAGCGAGTACCAGCCGACGTTGGGGCGGCCCTGTGTCTACAAGACGCCCATCGATGCGCATTTCGACCGGCCCGAGCAATCGATGCTCCAACATGCGCCTATACTTCTTGCTCCCCAACGCCGACCCCCGGCGACGTGGTTCACATGGTCCTTCGCAGCCTCGCCCTTGTCGACGAACCCAGCGATATTCTCGGCCCGCAAGACGCGGGCGCGGGATCAGGGATGGTATGGGGCCTATTGTGAGGTGCGGCCCGTTCCAGGAGTCCTGTCGGCGGGTACCTGAACGCCATCGGGCCGCTCGCGACTCGGGTGCAGATCCGCGAGAGGGGCCGGCGGTTTCAGTTCGAGGCGAAGGAAGGGCCCGGCGGCGGCGGTGAGGTATGGCTCGTGGGCCTCACTGAGCAAGTCCACGGGGTGGAGTCTCAGTCCGGTGCGAGCCAGGTCGATGGTCGTACCCGGTGCACTCGGTCGGGGACGAAGGCGGGCACACCTTCCTCAGCCGGTCGCCCGAGGAGCCGCTCACCGGTCCAGGTGAAGTGGAGCGAACGGCCCGAGAACGTGTCGGTGACCACGCTCCGCGTGCGGCTGTCGTGCCGCCCTCACGCAGTCGCCGACTCCCACCGCAACGCGCCCAGTTCCTCGCGCTCGCCGCCGGTCAGCCCGCTGCGCCGGCTCGCATCACGTCCGCTCGACCCGGTCCCGCACCACGGCCCCCGGTCGGTTCGAAGTCTTCGGCGACATCCTCCCGGGGCTGGACCCCTGATCTCGGATGTCCGTCGCAACGGATCAGACCCGGCCCTGACCGCAATCACGACTGCCGAACACGTCGCCGTGAACGGGCCGGAGAAAATGGGCATGCCGTGAGCAGGTCGTCCTGAACAGGAGGGACCGACTCCTGTCGAACCCCACCCGCAGGAAGACCCGGAAGGAGAAATCCGGACGACAACTCCTTCGGGGAGCAGTGAACTTGACACCCCAGAGGCGGCCGCCAAAGAGTCCAAGGTCACGTTGACAGCAACGAGCCGGAACTCTACGCTCGCATTCGAGAACAACGAAAAGAGCGAGTCGCTCCGGGAAGCGCTGAGCAAATGACGCCGCTTTTGAGATATCTCGTCAGCGGCAGCACCCGATGCGGACTGAGCCGACTTTCCCTACCCATCGCTCCAGCCACCGACGGAAATGTGGTCGCATGAAGGGCATAGTTCTGGCCGGAGGCACCGGCACCCGGTTATACCCCTTGACGCACGCTGTCTCGAAGCAAATGCTTCCGGTATACAACAAGCCGTTGATCTACTACCCGCTCTCGGTACTGATGCTGGGAAAAATCCGGGACGTCCTGATCATCTCCTCGCCCCAGTACTTGGGCGCCTTCCGAGAACTGCTGGGAGACGGCAGCCAGCTCGGAATAAATATCGAGTACGCCGAGCAGCCGGAGCCGAACGGAATTGCCGAGGCGCTTGTCATCGGTGCCGACTTCATCGGCTCCGACGCCGTGACGCTCGTACTGGGCGACAACATCTACCACGGTCCCGGATTCGGCAGACTGCTCCAGGCGGAGATGCAGAACCTCGACGGCTGTGTGCTGTTCGGCTACTCGGTCGGCGACCCCGAACGCTACGGCATCGGCGAAGTGGATGCCGACGGACAGTTGATCTCCCTGCAGGAGAAACCGGCCGCGCCCAGGTCCGATCTGGCCATCACGGGTCTGTATGTGTACGACAACGACGTGGTGGACGTGGTCAAGAACGTGCGCCCCTCGCCGCGCGGCGAGTTGGAGATCACCGATGTGAACCGCGCCTACCTGGAGCAGGGCAGGGCCAGGATGGTCAACCTCGGGCGCGGATTCGCCTGGCTGGACACCGGTACCCACGACTCGCTGCTTCAGGCCTCGCAGTTCGTCCAGACGCTGGAGCAGCGCCAGGGAGTCAGGATCGCGTGCCTGGAGGAGATCTCCTTCCGCATGGGCTTCATCGACTCCGCGGCGTGCTACGAACTCGGCAATCAGCTGGCAAAGACGGACTACGGGAAGTACCTGATGGAGATTTCCGGCCACAACTAATTTCTCCCCCGTTCCCCAGCACTTACATCCTGATCCCACAACGAGAGGTAGCCCGTGCGCATACTTGTCACCGGGGGTGCCGGGTTCATCGGCTCGCACTTCGTCCGGCAGACCGTGCAGAACAATTACCCGGAGCTGGCCGGAGCCGAGGTGACGGTGGTCGACAAGCTGACCTACGCAGGAAGAAGAGAAAACCTCTCAACGGTGTCCGGGAGCCCCGGCCTGCGCTTCATCGAGGGCGACATCTGCGACACGCAACTGATGTCAGAAGCGATGCGGGGCATGGATCTCGTCGTGCACTTCGCCGCCGAGTCCCATGTCGACCGTTCCATCGCCGGGGCCGAAGAATTCGTACGGACCAATGTGCTGGGGACGCAGTCGCTGCTGACCGCCGCGTCGAACACCGGGGTCGGCAAATTCGTCCATGTTTCCACCGACGAGGTGTACGGGTCCCTGGACGCCGAGGGGAAACCGTGGACGGAAGAGGAGCCCCTCGCCCCCAACTCCCCCTATGCCGCGTCGAAGGCCTCCGCCGATCTCATGGTGCTCGCCTTTCACCGCACCCATGGGCTGCCGGTGTGTCTCACCCGGGGATCCAACACCTACGGCCCGTACCAGTACCCGGAAAAAATTGTTCCGCTGTTCGTTTCCCGTCTGCTGGCCGGCAAGAAAGTGCCGCTCTACGGTGACGGCGAGAACGTTCGTGACTGGCTGCATGTCGACGACCACTGCCGGGGTATCGCGCTGGTGGCAGCGGGCGGAGAATCCGGGGAAATATACAACGTCGGCGGCGGAACGGAATTGACCAACCGCGCGCTGACCGAGCGGTTGCTCGAATTGCTCGGCAGGGACAGCTCAATGGTGGAACGTGTGGCCGACCGCAAGGGGCACGACCGGCGGTACGCCATGGACATCACCAAGATCAGCGACACCCTGGGCTACCGGCCCGCAGTCGAGTTCGACGAGGGCCTCGCGGCGACGGTCGACTGGTACCGCCGGCACCACAGCCTCTGGGAGGACGCCGCGTAGTCCGCTCGCTCCGCTCCCAAGAAGGGGAGGGGGCCGGGCCACAAGCCTTTACGGTGGTGGTCCGGCCCCCTCCCCTTCTCTCAGCCCGGCACTGCGCTCCGTGCGATGACCCGACTACCCGAAATTTCCACCAGCCGGTCGCACGAGGCGAGTTCGCCACCGACGCCCGTCAGGAGCCAGCACGTGCGGTCCTGGGAGAGCCCGGTGAACAGCGCGGCCAACCGGGGGTCGGCGCCGAATGGATCCGCACCGGCCGTCGCGTCCACCACCACCAGGGAAGGATCGCCCGACAGAGCACGCAGCAACGCCAGCCGCCAGCGGTCCTCCGAGGAGAGCGGCTCGGCCGACGTCGTGGTCAGCGACTCCGAAGCGGTGTCGTCCGCAGCCACCGCCGCGCGCAGCCGGTTCAGCCCGTCCTGTACACCGGGCCGGTCCGCAAGCCGGTCAGGGAAGGAGTCGAGCAGCCGGACCGCCTCCTCCCGCGTGTGCTCCGAGTCCTGCGGGCAGACCCGGGCGATGTGCTGCTCCACGACGGACGGGGCGAGGGTGGTGACGTCCACCCCACCGATACGCACCTGCCCGGACGTCGGCATGACGTCGCCGGTCAGCAGGTCGCCGAGAAGCAGCCGGCTGCCGTCGGGGGTTCCGACGAGCGCCGTGGTCGTGCCGCCAGGGATCTCGAAAGAGACCGTGTCGAGCACGGTCGTGCCCTCCACCCGCAGGCTGACGTCGTCGAAGACGAGGTCAGTGCTGTCGGGCCAGTCGGCGCCCGGCAGGGCCTCCTGCGACCCGGACCCGTCGATGTCCAGGAGCCTGCCGATGGTGGCCATCACCGCACGTGCGTTCATGACCGTGCTGATCAGCAGAACGGCTTCCATCATGGGCCGGTAGGTGAGTACCGACAGCACGATCAGTGCGACGCCCCTCGTTCCCGGGAACCCGTCGGCAACGACGGCCGCCGCGCAGGCTCCGACAGCGGCGCACGCGGCGAGTTCGACCGCCCGCCACAGCAGCACCTCGCCGGTGGCGGTCGGCAGGAAGCCGCCCGAGCGACCCGCACCCCGCTGCTCGTAACTCCTGCGGAGCCACTCCGCGCCGTCCGAATCGTCGCTGCGTGACAGCAACCGGACCACGAGAAAGGAGCACAGCGCCAGCACGATCAGTCCCGCCGCCAGAGTCAGGGCGATCCGTAGGTTGACGAAGGCGCTGATGACGATCACGGTCAGCGGTGTGGCGACCGCGGCCACCACCGGCCGCATGACGTGTGCGGGAAGTCCCATCAGAACCACGACCGCGGTGCCGTCGAGCGCTGCCAGCCGGTCGGAACGGTCCACTCCGAGGGTGCGGTTGGGCAGTGTCGCGGTGTGCTCGGCGACCTTCCTGTGCAGGGTGGTCACCAGTTCGGCGCCCAGCTCGTTACCGAGGGGCACGCTGCGGTGGTGAAGTACCGCGTACACCAGGCTGACGGCCGCGAGCACCGCGATCCAGCCCCAGGGCGCTGCCGCACCGGGGGTGAGGAGGCCCGTCGTGATGGGCACCACGAAAGTGAAGGCGACCCCCTGGACGACGGCGCCCAGGAGCAGGAACAGGCAGAGAGATGCGAGCTTCCGTCTCCCCGAGATCTGCAAGAAGCGAGCGAGTACGGCCCTCATCGGGGCACCTCCTGAGACGCGGGGGTCCCTGCGGACCCGGTGGACAGGGCCACGGGGTCCGCGGCACGGCTCGGTCCCCCGACGGGGCCGAGCAGCCCCGCGTACGGGCTGCTGGGACCGGTCAGTTCCTCGTGCGTCCCCGATGCCACCACCTTCCCGGCTTCGGTCACCACGATCCCGCCGTCGACGACCGTGGGCGGACCGGTGGAGACGACCACTACGGCCGCGCGGCCCGACAGTTCGGCGACCGCTGCCCGGATGATGTCCGGACGGCCTGGAAAGGCCCTCTCGTCGAGCACGACGACCTCGCGGTCCCCGGCGAGCAGCCGGGCGAGCGCCAGCCGCTGGAGCTCGGGGTACGACTGCGGCGCCTCGGAGCCCACGATCGCGTCGTAGCCCCGGGGCAGCGCGGCGATCGTGTCGTGGCATCCGGCGGTGCGCGCGGCGCGTTCGGCCTCCGCGGTGCTGCCGTCCGTACGGTCGGCGGTGATGTACGCGCCGATGGGGCCGATCACGACGGCAGGGGCGGCCTCCACCGCGGCGAGCCGTTCCTCGGGCGTCTCGGCGAGCAGCTGGTCGATGACCGAGTCCGCGCCCGCGTCGGTGGTGGCGACGACGGTCAGCACCCCGCGCTCGGGCATCTCCAGGGCGGGACCACCGGGCGGCCCGGCCTCCGGGGCCGCGCCGTCCGCGGTACCGGTGGTGCCCGCCTCGCCCGCCGCCGCACCCGACGGGGCCGTTGCGGGCGGCAGGCTCCCGGACGTGAACCGGCTCAGGCGGGCCGCGGCCTTCTTGCCCTCCCCGACCTCTTCGACGAAGTAGGTGATGGCCAGCAGGGGTGCGGCGAGACCTGCTCCGACCAGCAGGAACGGGATCAGGTCAGCGGGGGCCAGCCACTGCGAGCGGGTCAGCACGGCACCCCCGCCCAGTACGAAGACGAGCACGGTCAGCGGCGAGAAGGCGATCTCGGCCAGCGCCCGGCCGCCCAGCAGCAAGCCGATGCGGGAGCGGAAGAACTCGCTGAACTCATCGGTGACGTCGGCCAGCCGGGCTGCGGATCGCCGCGTGGCGGCGGCGGTGCGGGCCCGTGTACCGGCCGGGCCGACGCGGAGCGGCAGGTCCACGGTGGGACGTACCGCGTCGATGCCACCGATGCTCTCGGCGTAGTCGGTGGCCATCTCCCGGAAGAAGCGCGCGGAGATGAAGCCGAAGACGACGAAGCCGATCAGGATCGGAGCCAGGGTGATGACCGCCATCAGCCAGTCGACCCAGAACAGATAGCCGACCGACAGGAGGAACACCAGTCCCGCCGAGAGCAGTTCCGATCCCGCTCGGCCCACCGTGACGCCCATGGAGACGATGTCACGGCCCAGTGTGGTGCCGTGCTCCTTCCAGGCGGCGTGCAGCGGCCGGGCCGCGCGTGCGCCGCGCAGCCTGCCGGTGACCGCGAGAAGCAGTGCGTTCTGGGTGCGTGCCCCGGCCTCCTTGCTGAGGACACGGCCCACCAGTTGGACGACGAAGCCGACGGCTGCCGCGGCGGCGACCACGAGGACGAGCCGGCCGACCCTGCCTCCGTCAGGGTGCTCGCCGAGCAGTTCCCGGCACACCTCGACGACGGCGAGGACGGGGCCGACCGTCGCCACCGCCGCGGCTGCCTCCAGGGCGAGTGCCGTTCGGGTGCGCCAGACGATTGCGGTCGACCCGCTCATCGCTTGGTGACCAGGTGGTCACCGAGGACCAGGAAGTCGATATCGGTTCCGAGGAAGCACTCGACGGCGTCCTTCGGGGAGTTGACCACCGGCTCGCCCGCGACGTTGAAGGAGGTGTTGACCAGGCACGGCACCTCGGTGCGCGCGGTGAATGCACGCAGCAGTTCGGCCAGCCGGGGGTTGCTGTCGTCCGTCACGGTCTGGATGCGCGAGGTGGCGTCGACGTGCGTCGCGGCTGCGATGGTCTGCGTGTACTCGGGCTTCACCGGGAACACGAAGGTCATGTACGGCGAGCGCTCCTTCTTGCCCATCTCGAAGACCTTGGGCGCGTTCTCCTCCAGGACGATCGGGGCGAACGGGCGGAACGGCTCGCGGTGCTTGACGCGGGTGTTGATGATGTCCTTCATGTCCGCGTGGGACGGGTTGGCCAGGATGGAGCGGTTGCCGAGGGCGCGCGGGCCGTACTCGGTGCGGCCCTGGAACCAGCCGATGACGGTCTTGCCGCTGAGCAGTTCGGCGGTCTTCGCGACGATCGCGCCGTCGGGGTGCTCCTCCCAGACGACACGGTCGGTGTAGGCGTCCAGGGTGGCGACGATCTCCTCGGCGGTGTACTCGGGACCGAGATAGGGCGACTTCACAGGCACGAGCGGGACGTTGTTCTCGCGGACGACGTGTGCTGCGGCGCCGATGGAGACACCCGGGTCGCTGGCGCCGAAGCTGACCTCGGCGCGCTCGAACGGGAGGTCCTCCAGGAGCTTGGTGTTGTTGACGCAGTTGAGCGCCACACCGCCCTCGTAGATGAGGTCGCGCAGGTCGGTGACGTCGGCGAGGGCGCGCAGCTGGTGCGCGGTGACCACTTCGAGAGCCTGCTGGGCGGCGCTCGCGACACGAACCTGGAACTCGAACTCACCCCGGTTGTCGTCGTTGCCGCCGAAGATCTCGTCGAAGAGGGGGAGGTAGGCGCGAGGACCACGGGGGTCGTTGGCCAGGGCCAGCGAGTACCGCCCGGGGCCGTCGAGGGTGACGACGTGGTTCAGGATCGGGTTGTCCTCCTGGGCCGGCGGCTCGCCGAACCCTCCGAGGCCCATGACCTTGTACTCGTCGTTGTTCGGGGTGAAGCCGAGGTATCGCGTGATCTCCGCGAAGAGCTGGGCGATCGAGTTCTGGGCGTCGATCGTGAACTGCTCGAACACCTTCACCTCGCCGTCGCGGATTTCGCCCATGATGGCGCTGTCCGCCTCGCCCTGGCCGTCGCTGATGAGGAACGCGGTGTCGTCGAAGCCGGAGAAGGTGCGGCCGCAGGCGAGGTGTGCCCGGTGGTGCGGGACCGGGACGAGCTTCTCCTCGGCCAGCTCGTACCCGGTGTTACGGACGAAGTCCTCGAGGATGGCGTTCTTGCCGAGCATGCCGGTGTAGAGCTCACCGAAGCCGGCGAGGGCCTGGAACTTGTACTCGGGGGGTATCGGCGAGCCGGCGATCTTGGAGATGGCCGCGTCGGCGAACTCCGGGCTGAACCGCCAGCCGAAGGCGTAGAGGTCGACGTCGGAGAAGTCGAGCCCCCCCTGGTCGAGGACCCAACGCATGGCGTTGATCGGGAAGGCGGTGGTCTTCTTCTGGCGGTTCATGCGCTCTTCCTCGACGGCGGCGACCAGCTTGCCGTCGATGAACAGGGCCGCGGCCGCGTCGTGACCGAGGAAGCTGTGCCGGTCGACACTGTCCTGCGTATAGCCGTAGAGCTTGCCGAACAGCTCGACGGCACGGGAGAAACCGTTGTAGCCAAGAACTATCACTGCGCTGTCTCCTCTGGTACACGGGTCACTGTGAGCCGTGGTGTCATGTGGTGGCCGGAATGAGCGGCCGGTGGCCACGAAGGCAGAACCACCCTCTGCCTCTCGTCGGTTCAGATCTCCTGGTCCGCGAGCCATCCGCGGATCGCGGCGGCGGTCACGGCGATGTGCTCCTCCATGAGGGTGAAGTGGTCGCCCTCTGTGGTGACCAGCGTGTGAGGAAGGGGCCAGGCGGCCCGCCAGCCGTCGTCGTCGAAGCCGTCGGCCTGGTGCGGAAGGGGCTTCTCGGCGCGCACGAACAGTGTCGGAGCCTTGACTTCGGCGATCGCGCACTCGTCCATCAGCGTGTGGTAGTGCCCCATCGCACTGAGGCGTACGCCGCTCAACGCGTCGCTGCCGAAGAGGTGTTCGCGGGCGAAGAGCCCCTCCAGCATGGCCCGGCTCAGGTCGTCGGAGAACTGCGTACCGGCTTGGAAGGTGTCCAGGACGACGATGCCCGCGGGCGCGAGCCCCTCTCGTTCCGCCTGCGCGGCAAGGGCGTGGCCGATCAGCCCGCCGGCGGAGTGCCCGAGCAGTACGAAGGGCCGCGAGCCCACGGCCCCGCGCAGTACCTCGACCTGGAGGCGGAGGTACGCCTCGAAGGACTCCGGCACCAACTCTCCGTGTCTGAAGCCGGGGTTGACCAGCACACTCACCTCACGCCCGCCCTGGATCTGCTGGGCGAGCCCGACGTACTGGAGGGGGCCCGCAGTCGCCGTGATGGCCGGGACGCAGACGAGAACCGCGCGGTCCGCACCGCCCCTGGCAAGACGGATGGGTTCGTGGAGGTGCTCCGCCGCACTCTCGTAGCCGAAGGAGGGCCGCAGCCTGCCCGCGGCCTGGATGAGGTCCATGCCGGTCGAGCCCGCCCTGCCGAGGGCGTGGGACTGCCGGTACAGGGCCTCCAGGCTGTCGAACGACGAAGCGGTAGCAGGGGCGGTGGCAGGCACGCCGACGGTGCCCGCGTCACCGGGCTCGGGCGCGGTGCCTATGAGGCCGACGAGGTTCGCGGCGAGAAGCGCCGTGGTCGGGTACTCGAACAGCGTGGCCGCGGCGAGGTCCAGGCGCAGGAGCGAGCCGAGCCTGGAGCGCATGTCGATGCCCGCCATCGAGTCCACGCCCAGGTCGAGGAATTCGGCGTCCACGTCGATGGCTTCGGCATCACCGTGCCCCAGGACCGCCGCGAGCTCGGCACGGACGAGGTCCTCGACGAGCCGGGCCCGCCGGCCGGGCTCGGCGGCCAGGATCCGCGCCACGGCGTCCTGCACCGACTGCGCGGGGCGGGCGACAGGCCGCCGGGCGGCCGCCTGCGGGGCCGGGGCCTCGGCATCCCGGTCACGCCGGAAGCCGGCGGTGGGCACCGCTCGCAGTGTCACCGTGCGGGCCTCGGCGACCGGCCGCCCCGTCGGGTCGGCCATGTGCAGGCGGAGTGCGCCGTCTCCTGCGTCGGACAGCCGTACGCGAAGGCTTGTGGTGCCGGTGGCGTCAAGGATCCGCACCCCGCCCCAGGCGGCGGACAGCCACACCTGGGTACCGTGCGCGTCCGTGTCCGTCGGCTGCTCGGCGATGTGCGCGTGCAGCGCGGCGTCGAGCAGGACCGGGTGCAGGCCGCCGAAGCCGGGCCCCACGGCAAGGGCGTCGTCGGGAAGCGCCACCTCCGCGAGGATGTCGGTTCCGCTGCGCCAAGCGGCGCGCAGACCCCGGAAGGCCGGGCCGTGGACGTGGCCCCGCTCCTCCAACGCGGCGTAGAGGGCGCCGGGTTCGAGGGCCTGTGCGCCTGGCGGCGGCCAGGCGCCCGACAGCGCGCGGAACTCCGAGGTGTCCACGGGGCCCGGCGGGACCGGCGCGACGACGGCACGGGCGTGTCGCGCCCACTCCCCCGCTTCCTCGCCGGTCGCGGGTTCGGGCCGGGAGTGCACGGTCAGATCGCGCAGGCCCGCCTCGTCCGCCGCACCGACCTGGACCTGGACGTGCAGGGCGGCGCCCGGCTGAAGGACCAGCGGCCCTTCCAGGGTGAGTTCGGCCACCTGGGCACAGCCGAGCCTGCCTCCCGCGTACAGCGCCCAGTCGAGCAGAACACTGCCCGGGAGGACGACGGTGTCCGCGGCCGCGTGGTCGGCGAGCCAGGGGTGGGTGGCCTGCGCGAGCCTTCCGGTGAGCAGGGCCGTGTCGCTCTCCGCGGGCTCGATCGCGCCGGCGAGGAGCGGGTGATCGGCGGCCGTGAGCCCGACGGTGCCCGCGTCGCCCGCGGGCGTGGGGACGTCCAGCCAGTAACGCTCGTGCTGGAAGGCGTACGTGGGTATGTCGGCGGGCCGCACGGCCGGGTCGAGCAGCGCCGCCCAGTCGACGGTGCCGCCGCGCGCCCACAGTGCGGCGGCGGTCGAAAGCAATGCGGGGCGCGCCCCCTGGCCCTGCCGCAGGGCGGCGGTGACCAGAATGTCGGGGCCTTCGGCCCCGGTGGCCGACTCGACGGCGGTGGTCGTCTCCCGGGAGACGAGGGCGCCGAGCTCGACGACGGCCTCGACGCCGTCGCCGAGAAGCCCCTTCACGGCGGCATCGAAGCCGGCCGGCTCCCGCAGGGTGCGGTGCCAGTGCTCCGCGTCGAGGTCGCCTGCGACAATGCGCGCCCCGGTGACCGCCGAGTACATCCGGACGCGGCCCTTGCCCGCGGTGACCTGGGCCGCGGGCACGCTCGACCGCTCCTGCTGGGAGTCGGCCCCGGGGATGCCGGCCACCGCGTCGTCGTCGTGCCGGCGCTCGTGCGGGTGCTGTCGCCGCTCGTGCTCGTGCCGACGCTCGTGGCCGTGCTCGTGCTCGTGCTCGGCAGGCAGGCGGCCCTGTCCGGCGGCGAGTAACGCGCCCTCGGCAAGGGACAGGACGCCGGCGGCGCAGGCCGCGGCGATCTCGCCGACGCCGAAGCCGACGACGGCGGCCGGGGTGATGCCGACGGCCGACCACATCTCGGCGAGCGACACCGTGGCCGCCCACAGGGCGGGGCGGGCGACAGCCGGGTCGGCGAGCCTCCGGGATTCGTCGCGCAGGACGTCGAGGAGTGCGAAGTCGGTGTGCGGGGCCAGAGCGGCGGCGCACTCGGCCATGGCGGACGCGAAAACCGTTGAGGTGTCCAGGAGTTCGACTGCCGCTTCGGCCAGTCCTTCGGCCCGGTCGGGGAAGACGAACGCGGTCCTCAGCGGCCCGCGGGCCACGCCGCGCGCGGCGGCGGCACCGGGGACGTCCCCGGCCGCGAGGGTGTCGAGGGCCGTGGTGAAACCCGTGACGTCCTCCGCGAGGACGACGGCGCGGTGGTCGAAGGCGGTACGAGCGGTGGCCAGTGCCACCGCCGTCCCCGCCAGGTCCACGTCGCGTGAAACGGCGTGCTCCCGCAGCCGCACCGCCTGGGACCTCAACGCGGAGGGCGACTTCGCGGAAAGCACCCACGGCAGCACACCACCGGACCGCCCACCGGCCTCGGCCACCGCCCCTTCGACCGGGACGTCCCGCGGAGCCTCCTCCAGGACGACATGGGCGTTCGTACCACTGATCCCGAAGGAGGACACACCCGCGCGTCGCACGCCACGCCCCGGCCACGAGGTCCTCTCCGTCACCAACTCCACGGCGCCGGAGGCCCAGTCGACATGACTGCTGGGCTCACCCACGTGCAACGTCGGGGGAACCACACCGTGCCGCATGGCGAGCACCATCTTGATGACACCGGCAACCCCCGCGGCGGCCTGCGTATGCCCGATGTTCGACTTCACCGAACCCAGCAGCAACGCACCTCCGTCGGACCGCTCCTGGCCGTACGTGGCCAGCAACGCCTGCGCCTCGATCGGATCGCCCAGGGACGTGCCCGTCCCGTGCGCCTCGACCACGTCCACATCGGCAGCACCCACACCCGCACTCGCCAACGCCTCACGAATCACCCGCTGCTGCGACGGACCGTTCGGGGCCGTCATGCCGTTCGACGCACCGTCCTGATTGACCGCGGTCCCCCGTACCAAGGCAAGGACACGGTGACCGTTGCGGCGGGCGTCGGACAGGCGCTCCACGAGGAGCATCCCGACACCTTCACCCCAGGCCGTACCGTCAGCACCCTCGGCGAACGCCTTGCACCGGCCATCGGCGGCAAGGCCACCCTGTTTGCCGAACTCCGCGAACACCGTGGGGGTCGACATCACGGCGACGCCGCCCGCGAGTGCCAGGTCGCACACGCCGCTGCGGAGCGCGGACACGGCCATGTCCAGGGCGACGAGGGACGAGGAACAGGCGGTGTCCACCGTCACGGCAGGGCCCTCGAAGCCGAAGGTGTAGGCGATGCGACCGGAGGCGACACTGCCCGCGTTGCCGTTGCTGAGGTACCCGGCGATCTCCTCCGGGATCTCCTGGAGCCGTGCCACGTAGTCGTGGTGCATCAGGCCCGCGTACACGCCTGTCCTGCTGTGCCGCAGGCTCGTCGGGTCGATGCCCGCACGCTCGACGGCCTCCCAGGAGGCTTCGAGGAGCAGTCGGTGCTGGGGGTCCATCGTGGTGGCCTCGCGGGGCGAGACACCGAAGAATGCCGCGTCGAAATCGGCCGCCTCGTGGAGGAATCCGCTCTCGCGGACGTACGTCGTACCGGTGCGGCCGGGCTCGGGGCCGTAGAGCCGCTGGAGGTCCCAGCCGCGGTCGTCGGGAAAGCCGCCGATGCCCTCGCGCCCGCTGTCGACCATGTCCCACAGATCTTCGGGTGAGGAGACGCCGCCGGGGTAACGGCAGGCCATGCCGATGATGGCGATGGGGTCGTCGTCGGTGGCCCGCACCGGGGCGAGGCGTGCGCTGCGCTCGGAGGGATCCCTGAGGGTCTCGCCCAGGAAGCCGGCGAGCGCCTCGGGGCTCGGGTAGTCGAAGACGAGGGTGGTGGGCAGCTGGACCTTCGTGAACTCGGCCAGCCGGTTCCGGAGTTCGACGGCGGTCAGGGAGTCGAACCCGAGGGCGTCGAAGGACTGGGCGGGCGCGATGTCCTCGGACGTGGTGTGGCCGAGGACGGTGGCGACGTGCTCGCGCACCAGGTCCACGAGGGCGGCGGAGCGCTCCGCCGCCGACAGGCCGAGCAGCCTGTCGTGCCAGGCCGAGGAGGCGGCCACCGGGGCGGCGGAGACATGCCGGGGGGCGGACCTCACCAGGGAGCGCAGCAGCGCGGGCGGGTCGGTCCGGCCGCGCAGGTCCAGGCGTACGGGAACGGCGACCGGCTCTTCCAGCCGCACCGCCGCGTCGAACAGGTCGAGGCCCTCCTCGGCGCTGATGGCGCGCAGGCCGCCTCGGCTGAACCTGCCCCTGTCGGTGTCGCTGAGCGTCCCCGTCATGGTGCTGAGATCGGCCCACAGACCCCATGCGAGCGAGTTCGCGGGCAGCCCCGCCGCGCGTCGGTGCCGGGCGAGCGCGTCCAGGAAGGCGTTGGCGGCGGCGTAGTTGGCCTGGCCCGGGGAGCCGAAGATGCCCGCGGCCGAGGAGAACAGGACGAACAGGTCGAGGTCTCGCTCCCGGGTGAGCTCGTGCAGGTACCAGGCGGCATCCGCCTTGGGCCGCAGCACGGTGTCCAGACGCTCGGCGGTCTGCGCGGTGACCATCCCGTCGTCGAGGACGCCCGCGGCGTGCACCACGCCGCGCAGGTCGGGCAGGGATTCGACGAGTGCGGCCAGCTCGGACCGCTGGGAGACGTCGCAGGCGGCGAGGCGCACTTCTGCGCCCGCCGCACGCAGTTCCCCGGCGAGTTCGGTGGCTCCCGGCGCGTCGGCACCGCGCCGCCCGGCGAGCACCAGGTCGCGGACACCGTGAGCGGTGACCAGGTGGCGGGCCACGGCGGACCCGATGACGCCGGTGCCACCGGTGACCAGGACAGTGCCCCGTCCGGTGTACGCGGCGGGAGCGTCGGGTGCGGTGCGCACCAGACGCCGCACGAAGATGCCGTCGCCGCGCACGGCGATTTCGGTCTCCTGGTCGGCGAGAGCGGCGTACACGGCGGGCCAGGGGATGTCGGCGAGCCCGGCGTCGGGGGCCAGGTCGAGCAGCGCGAACCGCCCGGGGTGCTCGGAGCGCGCCGAGCGCAGCAGGCCGTGCACCGCGGCCTGAGCCGGGTCGGCGGTCTCTCCGGGGTACACCGCGACGGCGCCCCGCGTCAGTACGGTCAGCCGGGCCTGGGCGGTGCCGTCGTGCGCGAGCCAGGCGTGGACGCGCTCCAGGGCGTGTCCCAGACGGGCTCGTACCCTTTCGAGGGCGTCGGTGCCGCCTTCCTCCACGCAGTCCAGGAGCACGGTGCCGGCGGCCGTCAACGCGTCGAGGCCGGTGTCCGGGCCCCAGACCCGCGGAGCCGCTTCCCCGGCGGCGGCGTCCTGTGCGCCCTGGTCACGGAGCTCCCAGGCTTCGGTGAACAGGGACTCCGCGAGCAGGGCGCGCCTCGGGCCCACGGGGGTCTCCGAGACGGGCCGCAGCACGAGCTCGTCGATGCCGATGACGGGGGTGCCGGTGGTGTCGGCGATCCGCACGCGTACGGCGGCGGTGCCCACGGTCGTCAGACAGACGCGGACGGTACGGGCGCCGCTCGCCCACAGCCGTACGCCGGCCCAGGTGAACGGCAGCCGGGAGGTGTTCTCGGAGTCGTCGGCCACGCCGCCGAGGCCGATGCCGTGCAGGGCGGCGTCCAGGAGGGCCGGGTGTACGCCGAATCCCGCGACGTCGTCCGCCGCAGCCTCGGGCAGCTCCACGTCCGCGAAGAAGTCGGTGCCGCGGCGCCAGGCCCTGCGCAACCCCTGGAAGGTGGGGCCGTAGGCATAGCCCTGCTCGGCGAGGGCGGGGTAGAAGTCCTCGATCTCGACCGGGGCCGCACCGCGGGGCGGCCACACCGCGCCGGTGACCGCGCCGAAGGCGTCGGCGTCCGGTTCGCGGTCCGGAGGGGCGACCACGCCTTGGGCGTGCCGGACCCACTCGGTCTCCACACCGCTCGTCCCGTCGTCGGACGGTTCGAGGCGCGAGTGCACGACGACGTGACGGTGGCCCTCGGCGTCGGCGGGGCCCACGCCGACCTGGATCTGGACGGCCTCCTCGGGGGTGAGGACGAGCGGGGTCGCCAGGGTGAGGTCGCGAATCCGGCCGCAGCCCACGTTCTGCCCCGCGCGCAGGGCGAGTTCGATGAAGGCGGTGCCCGGAAGGAGCACGGCGCCCAGGACGGCGTGGTCGGCGAGCCAGGGATGGGTGGCGAGCGAAAGGCGGCCGGTCAGCACGGCGCCACCGGCGGAGTCGCCGTCGGCGACACTGACGGCGGCTCCGAGCAGCGGGTGGTCGAGTCCGGCGAGTCCGGCGCCGCTCACGTCGCCCGCGCGGCGCGACGAGACGTGGGGCCAGAAGCGCTTCGGTTCGAAGGGGTACGTGGGCAGGTCCCGGGCCGCGGGTACGGCGGGCAGCAGCGCGCGCCAGTCCACTGCGGCACCACCGGCCCACAGGGCACCGACCGCCCTCAGCAGGGACGCAACCATGGGGCGTTCGCGATGGGCCACGAAGGCGACGGTGACGGAGCTGCCCTCGGTGAGGCAGTCCTCCAGGGGCCGGGAGAGCACGGCGTGCGGGCCGATCTCCAGGAAGGCGTCGACGCGCGTCTCCGCGGCGCGCACGGCGTCCTGGAAGCGCACTGCTTCGCGGGCGTGCCGCACCCAGTAGTCCGGCGACGTGATGTCGTCCGCCGCCGGCTCACCGGTGACGGTGGAGACCATCGGGACGGTCGGACGGGAGAAGGTGAGACGTGCGAGCACGGAGCGGAACTCTTCGAGCATCGGCTCCATCAGCGGCGAATGGAAGGCGTGGCTGACCTGGAGCCTGCGAAGACGCCCCCCTGCCCGTGCGGCGGCCTCGGCCACCTGGTCGACGGCGTCCGAGGCGCCGGACACGACCACGGCGGAGGGACCGTTGACCGCGGCGATCGCCACCTGCCGCCGGTGCTGCTCAGGGAGGGCACGCAACCACGCATCGGCCTGTTCCTGAGTGGCGTCGAGGGCCAGCATGGCACCGTCGCCCGGGAGTCGCTGCATGAGGGCACCGCGGGCGACGGCCAGGGTCACCGCGTCCTGGAGGGAGAGCACCCCGGCCACATGGGCGGCGGCGATCTCACCGATGGAATGGCCGAGGACGACGTCCGGGCGTACGCCCCATGCCTCCAGGGTGCGGAACAGCGCGACCTCGACGGCGAAGAGGGCGACCTGGGTGTAGCCGGTCCGATGGATCAGCTCCGCGTGGTCCGTGGGCCGGCCGGCGGAGCCGGCGAGTACCACGTCCGCCAGCCCCACATCGAGCTGCGGGTCGGCGGCTGCGCAGATGGCGTCGAACGTCTCGGCGAACACGGGCAGTTGTTCGTACCACTGGCCTCCCATGCCTGCCCACTGCGCGCCCTGCCCAGCGAAGACGAAGGCGGTCCTGAAGCCTGGCTCTGCCGTGCCGCGGACGAGGTGGCGGCCCGCGCTGCCCTTGTCCGCGAGGGTGTCGAGGGCCGCGGTGAAGCCTGTGGTGTCCTCGGCGAGGACGACGGCACGGTGCTCGAAGGCGGCGCGGCCGGTGGCCAACGCGACCGCCGTCCCCGCCGGGTCCACATCGCGTGCCGCGGCGTACTGCCGCAGCCGCTCCGCCTGGGACCTCAAGGCGGAAGGCGACTTCGCGGAAAGTACCCACGGCAGCACACCGGCGGCCTCCCGCCCCGCCCCGCCCGGGGCCACGGCTTCACCGCCGAGGGCTTCCCGCGGGGCTTCCTCCAGGATGACGTGGGCGTTCGTACCGCTGATCCCGAAGGAGGACACGCCCGCGCGCCGCACCCCCTGCCCCGGCCAGGCGACCCTCTCCGTAGCCAGCTCCACCGCACCGGAAGCCCAGTTGACGTGGCTGCTGGGCTCATCCACGTGCAGCGTCGGTGGCACCACCCCGTGCCGCATCGCGAGCACCATCTTGATGACGCCGGCGATGCCGGCGGCGGCCTGGGTATGACCGATGTTCGACTTCACCGAACCCAGGAGCAGCGGCCGGCCGCCGCCCCGCTCCTGGCCGTACGTGGCAAGCAGGGCTTGGGCCTCGATCGGATCGCCGAGGGACGTACCCGTGCCGTGTGCCTCCACCACGTCCACATCGGAGGCGGCGAGTCCCGCGTTGGTGAGCGCCGAGCGGATGACCCGCTGCTGGGAGGGGCCGTTGGGCGCGGTCAGGCCGTTGGACGCACCGTCCTGGTTGACGGCCGAACCCCTGACGACGGCGAGGACGCGGTGACCGTTGCGGCGCGCGTCCGAGAGCCGCTCGACCAGGACCACGCCCGCACCCTCACCCCAGGCGGTGCCGTCGGCGCCCTCGGCGAACGCCTTGCACCGACCGTCAGCGGCAAGACCACCCTGCTTGCCGAACTCCGCGAACACACCGGGGGTCGACATCACGGTGACGCCGCCGACCAGGGCCAGCGGGCAGTCGCCGGAGCGCAGCGCGCGGGCCGCGAGGTGCAGCGCCACGAGGGAGGCCGAGCAGGCGGTGTCGACCGTCACGGCAGGGCCCTCGAAGCCGAAGGTGTAGGCGATCCGGCCGGAGATGACGCTGGAGGCGTTGCCGGTCAGGAGGTGACCGAGAGACTCGTGTCCCGCCTGGTTGAGCATGCCGGGATAGTCCGCGCCATTGACGCCGATGAACACGCCGGCCTTGCTGCCGTGCAGGTCTGTGACGTCGATCCCCGCGCGTTCCAGGGTCTCCCAGGACGTCTCCAGGAGCAGCCGCTGCTGCGGATCCATCTCCAGGGCTTCGCGCGGGGATATGCCGAAGAAGGAGGCGTCGAATTCGGTGGCCGTGTCGAGGAAACCGCCCTGTGGACGGGCCCCGCCCTCGAACTGGCGCCAGCCGCGGTCGTCGGGGAAGTCGCTCATGGCGTCGACACCGTCGTGCAGAAGGTTCCAGAACTCCTCGGGTGTACCGGCCCCGCCCGGGAACCGGCAGCCCATGCCGACGATCGCGATGGGCTCGCGCTCGGCCTCCTCCAGGTCTCGGACACGGTCCCTGGTGCGTTTCAGGTCCGCCGTGACCCGCTTCAGGTACTCGACGATCTGCTCTTTCTCAGCCATGTCCGAAACCCCTCGTTGTGCAGAACGTGCGTGTGGGCCGTGTGCGCAGCCGTGCGTGTGTCAGCTCAGCCCGATCTCGTCGTCGATGTACCGCAGCAGCTCTTCCTCGCTGACCTCGCCCAGCTCGCCGGCCCCCGCGTCCTGGGTCCGGCCACCGCCCGGCGCGGTGCCGGCCAGCGTCCTGGAGCGTTCCCGCCAGCGCAGCAACAAGGTCTCCAGACGGGCCGTCAGCTTGTTGACCTCGGCCTCGTCACGCTCGTCGTCGAGCATGGCCTCGAGCCGGAGGACGGCCTCCCTTCCCCACTCCTCCGGCTCCGTGGCGGGCAGCAGGATCTCCAGCAGACGGCCGGTCAGGGCTTCAGGAGTGGGGTAGTCGAAGACGAGCGTGGTGGGCAGCCTCGTACCGGCCATCCGCGCCAGGCGGTTGCGGAGTTCGACGGCGGTCAGCGAGTCGAAGCCGAGCTCCGTGAACGGCCGGGTGGCGGAGACCCGGTCGTCCGTTCCGTACTTGAGGACTCGGGCGATCTCACCGCGCACCGTCTCGAGGAGGGCTTCCTGCCGCTCGGCCGCGGGCAGCGCGGAGAGGCGGCCTCGCAGCTCCTGGGCGTCCGGTGCCGAGGAGCGGAGGGGCGCGGAACGCACCAGGCCGCGCAGCAGCGCGGGGGTGTCCTCGCCGCGGCGCAGCTGGGCGCGGTCCAGCTGGACCGGCGCGGAGTGCGGCAGGCCGCCGGCGAGCGCGCGGTCGAAGAGGGCGAGCCCTTCCTCCGTGCTGAGCGGCAGGACACCTCCGGCGTTCATCCGCCGCCGCCCGGATTCGCCGAGGGCGGCGGTGAGTTCGCTGGTCTCCTCCCACAGACCCCACGACAGCGACTGGGCGGGAAGACCCTCGGCACGGCGACGCACCGCCAGCGCGTCCAGGAACACGTTGGCCGCCGCGTAGTTCGCCTGCCCCGGCGAACCGAACACACCCGCCACCGAAGAGAACAACACGAACAGGTCCAGCTCAAGACCTCGGGTCGCCTCGTGCAGATGCCACGCGGCATCCACCTTCGGCCGCATCACCGACGCCAGCCGCTCCGCCGTCAGGCCCGTCATCACCCCGTCGTCCACCGCACCCGCCGCATGGACCACGCCACGCAGACCCGGGACCCCGGCGATCAGCTCCTCCACCGCGGCACGATCGGCCACGTCACACGCCACCACCCGCACCTCGGCACCCAGACCGACGAGCTCACCCATCAGTTCACCGGCGCCCGGAGCATCCTCACCACGCCGACTCACCAGCACGAGATCACGCACACCGTGCACGGCCACCAGATGGCGGGCCACCGCCGACCCGATGACACCCGTGCCCCCCGTCACCAGCACCGACCCACCGCCCGACCACGACACACCACCACCGGAAACAGCAGCAGCATCCGCACCGGCCAGGACCAATCGCGGCACCAGCACATCCCCACCACGCCAGGCGAACTCCGGCTCACCCTCAGCAACAGCCGCAGCCACCACAGACACCGGAACACCCCCGGCCCCACCATCCGCATCCACCAACACGAACCGCCCAGGATGCTCCGACTGCACAGAACGCAGCAGACCACGCACAGCCGCCTGTGCGAGATCCACCGGGTCGGTGCCCGACACGGCGACGGCGCCATGGGTGACCACGGCGAGCCTCGCATCGGCGAGCGCCTCGTCGGCGAGCCACTGCTGAGCGCGCGCGAGGGCGGCGGTCACTGCCTCACGGACCCGCCCCGGCAGGTGCTCGCCGTCGCTCTCCTGCCGGCCGGCGTCGAGGGCTGCCGCGTCCAGAAGGACGAACCGCACGCCGTCGGCGACGGCGGCCTCGATCTCCTCCGCCGACCGTGTGCCGTCCCACAGGATCGAAGGCGGTGTCGGTGCGAGCTCGTCGAACGCGCGTCGCTCCCAGCTCACTTCGTAGAGCGAACGCGCCGCGGTGGCACCCGCCGAGCGGAGTCGGGCCGCGGTGACCGGCCGCAGCTCCACCTGGTCCACGCCGAGCAACGGGATGCCGTCGGCATCTGTGGCGCGTACCCGCAGGGTGCCTTCGGCGGCCGGGGACAGCCGGACCCGTACGATCCGGGCGTCGTGGGCCGTGTCCCGGCCGGTGGCGGTGTCGAGGCCGCCGGCCCGCGCCCGTACACCACGCCAGACGGTGGGCTGCAGGGCTCCGGCGGTGCCGGGGCCGCCTTCGTCGGCAAGACGCCAGGCGTGGCAGACGGACTCCAGGAGCGCCGCACGCGGCGCCAGCTCTGCGACGGGCTGTTCGAGCAGCTCGATCTCCGCGTAGATGTCGTCGCCGATGCGCCAGGCACGACGCAGCCCCTGAAGGGCTGTTCCGAACACCTGGTCCGTGGCGAAGAGTTCGCCGTACAGCCCGGCAGTGTCCGCCGGGGTCGCGTCTGCCGGCGGCCAGGTGCCCGAGAGCCGTGCGTACGCCTCGTCGGTCTCCTCGGCCCGGGAGTGCAGCTCGGCGGTGGCGTACAGGGTCCACTCCGCGGCATCGCCGTCGGGCTGCGCGTGGACGGTGAGGCGGCGGTTCCCGGAGTCGTCGGGGGCCGCGGCCATGACCTGGACGCGGACGGCTTCGTCGGGGGGCAGGAGCAGCGCCTGGTGCTGCTCCAGGTGCGCGACGCCGGGCAGGCCGAGACGGTCCGCGGCGTACAGCGCCCAGTCGAGCAGGGCGCTCCCGGGCAGTACGGGCGTGTCGAACACGGTGTGCTCGGTGGGCGAGGCCGCGGCCGGGGTGGTGAGCCTGCCGGTGAACAGTATGGTGTCGGTCCCGGCGGGGACGACGGCCGCGGCGAGCACCGGGTGGCCGGTGGCCTCCTGTCCGACACCGCCCGGGTCCCCGAAGTCGGCGGGCGCGTCGAGCCAGTAGCGCTCCCGCTGGAACGCGTACGTCGGCAGGTCGACGGCGCCGGCCCGCTCCTCAGGGGCCGGGGTGAGAGCGGTCCAGTCCACACCGAGACCACGGGTCCACAGGACGGCGGCGTTGCGCAGGAACGCCGTGCGCTCGTCCTCGTCGCGGCGCAGAGTACCGGTGACGACGACCTCACGACCGCCGGCCTGCAGCGCGGTATCCTCCAGGGCCGCGGTGGTGACCGGGTGCGGGCTGATCTCGACGAAGGTGTCGATGCCGTCTTCCAGGAGGCCGGCGACGGCCTCCGCGAAGCGCACCGGCTGACGGAGGTTCCGGTACCAGTACTCCGCGTCGGCCTCCCGGTCCCCCACGTCCTCACCGGTCACGGTGGAGCGCCAGGTCACTCGGGGCCGCTCCGGGACGATAGGACCGAGCTCCTTGATGAGACGGTCCTTGATGACCTCGACCTGGGGCGCGTGCGAGGGGTAGGTCACGGGGATGCGGCGGGCGCGGATCCCGTCGCTTTCGCAGCCGTCCAGGAGCTGTTGCAGCGGCCCCTCGTCGCCCGCGACGACGACGGCGCCGGGACCGTTGACGGCGGCGATGACCACGCCGGTGGCGGGTTCGGCGTCCCCGTCCGTGTACCGGTCGATGAGTGCCTGGGCCTCGTCGTGGGGCACGGTCAGCGATGCCATGCCGCCGCGCCCGGCGAGCTCCTCGGCGATGACGCGGCTGCGCAGGGCCACGAGTCGCGCGCCGTCGGCCAACGACAGGGCACCGGCCACGCACGCCGCGGCGATCTCTCCCTGGGAGTGGCCGACGACCACGGAGGGCGTGATGCCACAGTGCTGCCAGACCTTCGCGAGGGAGACCATGACGGCCCAGAGGGCGGGTTGTACCACGTCGACGCGCTCCAGGGCCTGCTCGTCGCCGAGGACGTCGAGCAGGTTCCAGTCCGTGTGCGGCGCGAGCGCGTCGGCGCATGCGCGCAAGGACCCGGCGAACACCGGCGACGACTCCATCAGACCGAGTGCCATGCCCGTCCACTGGGCGCCCTGCCCGGGGAAGACGAAGGCCACGTTCGCGCCGGGACGCACGGCCCCGTGGACGAGTCCGGGGGCCTCGGCGTCCTGGCGGGCCAGGCCCGCCAGCCCTTCGGCGAAGCCCGCCGGGTCGGCGGCGAGGACGACCGCGCGCTCGTCGAAGGCGGTACGGCCGCCGATGAGCCCGGCAGCCGTCGCCGCGAGATCGGCTCCTTCGGCTGCGAAGGCACGCAGGTGCTCGGCCTGGCCGCGCAGCGCGGCGGCGGACTTGGCCGAGACGAGCCACGGCAGTACGGCCCCTTCGGCGGCGGTCAGCACCGGCTCGGGCCGCTCCACGCTCCGTTCCGGCTCGGCCTCGGGGGCCTGTTCGAGGATGACGTGGGCGTTGGTTCCGCTGATCCCGAACGAGGACACCGCAGCACGCCGCGGCCTGCCCGTCTCGGGCCAGGCGACGGCCTCGGTCACCAGCTCGACGGCACCCGCCGTCCAGTCGATGTGCTCGCTGGGCCGCTCGGCGTGCAGGGTCCGGGGCACGGTGCCGTGCCGCAGGGCGAGCACCATCTTCATGACGCCCGCGATACCGGCGGCGGCCTGGGTGTGGCCGATGTTGGACTTGACCGAGCCGAGCAGCAGCGGGCGGCCTTCGGGGCGGTCCTGCCCGTACGTCGCGAGGAGCGCCTGGGCCTCGATCGGGTCCCCCAGGGACGTACCCGTGCCGTGCGCCTCCACGACGTCCACGTCGGAGGCGGCGACCCCGGCATTGGCGAGCGCCTGACGGATGACCCGCTGCTGCGAGGGGCCGTTGGGCGCGGTCAGGCCGTTCGAAGCACCGTCCTGATTGACGGCCGAACCCTTGATGACGGCGAGGACGCGGTGACCGTTGCGGCGCGCGTCCGAGAGCCGCTCGACCAGGACCACGCCGGCGCCTTCGGCGACGCCCATGCCGTCGGCCGCGTCGGAGAACGCCTTGCAGCGGCCGTCGTGCGCGAGGCCGCGCTGGCGGGTGAACTCCGCGAAGATCGTCGGGGTCGACATCACGGTGACGCCGCCTGCGAGCGCCAGGTCGCACTCGGCACGCTGCAGGGCGCTGACGGCCATGTCCAGAGCGACCAGGGACGAGGAACAGGCGGTGTCCACGGTCACGGCGGGGCCCTCGAAGCCGAGGGTGTAGGAGACTCGGCCGGTTGCCACACTGCCCGCGTTGCCGTTGCTGAGGAAGCCCGCGACATCCTCGGGCACGGAGCGCAGGCGGGCCGCGTACTCGTGGTACATCAGGCCGGAGAACACACCGGTCCTGCTGCCGCGCAGCTCTGTCGGGTCGACGCCCGCACGCTCGATGGCCTCCCAGGACAGCTCCAGAAGCATCCGGTGCTGGGGGTCCATGGTCACGGCCTCGCGCGGGGAGATCCCGAAGAAGGAGGCGTCGAAGTCGGCGGCGTCGTGCAGGAATCCGCCCTGGTCCACCAGGGAGGTGCCGGGGCGCTCGCCCGTGGGGTCGAAGAACGAGTCGAGGGCCCAGCCGCGGTCCTTCGGGAAGCCGCTGATGCCCTCACCGCCTTCGGCGAGCATCTGCCACAGTTCCTCGGGCGAGTCGACGTGGCCGGGGAAGCGGCAGCTCATGCCGACGATGGCGATGGGCTCGTCGTCCGCCACGACCCGCGCCACCGCGCTGTCCTGCCGCACGGCCGTGCCGGCCAGGAGGCCGTGCAGATGCGCACCGAGTGCGGCCGGTGTCGGGTAGTCGAACACCAAGGTCGCGGGCAGGCGGGTGCCGGTGATCTCGTTGAGCCGGTTACGCAACTCCACAGCGGTCAGGGAGTCGAAGCCGAGGTCCTTGAAGCCGCGGTCGACGCGGACGGCGTCGGTGCCGGAGTGGCCGAGTACGGAGGCGACCTGCGCTCGGACGAGGTCGACGAGCATGCTCTCGCGCCCGTCGACGGGCGTTGTCTCGTACTGCGCACGCCAGCCACGGCCCGCGGGGGTACCGGCGGTGCGGCGCACGGGGCGGACCAGGGCGCGCAGCAGCGGGGCCACCTGGCGGCCTCCGGCGCGGGCGCGGGACAGGTCGAGACCTACAGGGACCAAGTGCGGGGCGTCGAGGGCCAGCGCCTGGTCGAAGAGGGCGAGACCTTCCTCGGTGCCGAGGGCCCGCAGTCCGCCCCGGTCGAGCCGGTCCTTGCCGGTTTCGCCGAGGGCGGCGGTGAGTTCGCTGGTCTCCTCCCACAGACCCCACGACAGCGACTGGGCAGGAAGACCCTCGGCACGGCGACGCACCGCCAGCGCGTCCAGGAACACATTGGCCGCCGCGTAGTTCGCCTGCCCCGGCGAACCGAACACACCGGCGGCCGAGGAGAACAGCACGAACAACGCAAGATCACGATCACGGGTCAGCTCGTGCAGGTTCCAGGCCCCGTCCACCTTCGGTCGAAGAACGGTGTGGAGGCGCTCGGGAGTCAGCGCGGAAACGACCCCGTCGTCCAGGGCACCTGCGGCATGCACGACACCGCGCAGTTCCTCGATCCCGTCCAGAAGCGCGCGAAGACCCGCACGGTCCGCGGCATCACACGCCTCGACCCGCACCGACGCACCCGACGCGGTGAGATCGGCGACCAGTTCACCGGCGCCCGGAGCGTCCTCACCACGCCGACTCACCAGCACGAGATCACGCACACCGTGCACGGCCACCAGATGGCGGGCCACCGCCGACCCGATGACACCCGTGCCCCCCGTCACCAGCACCGACCCACCGCCCGACCACGACACACCACCACCGGAAACAGCAGCAGCATCCGCACCGGCCAGGACCAATCGCGGCACCAGCACATCCCCACCACGCCAGGCGAACTCCGGCTCACCCTCAGCAACAGCCGCAGCCACCACAGACACCGGAACACCCCCGGCCCCACCATCCGCATCCACCAACACGAACCGCCCAGGATGCTCCGACTGCACAGAACGCAGCAGACCACGCACAGCCGCCTGTACCGGGTCGGGCAGGTCCTCGGGCGCGTTGCCGACGGCACCGCCGCCGGTCAGCACGGCGAGCCTGGCCCGCGTGGGTGTCTCCAGGGCGAGCCACTCCTGGACGCGCGCCAGCACGACGCCGACCAGGGCGTGGGCCGTGGCCGGCACGTCTCCGCCGGGCAGCTCCTGGGCGGTGCAGTCGAGCAGCACCAGCTCGGGGTCGTCGGCGACGACCTCGGCGAGCGGGGTGCCCGGGTGCCAGGGGACGGCGGGGAGTGCGGCGGCGGTCGCGGGCCGCCAGGCGTCCCAGCGCGGGACGTACAGCGACCGGGTGGGGGCCGCCGCGCGCACGTCGGCGGCGGAGAGCGGGCGCAGCACGAGTGTGTCCACGGAGGCGACGGGTGTACCCGCGGCATCCGTGGCCAGCAGCCGTACGCCGTCGCCACCGGCCGCGGTCAGCCGGACGCGCAGCGAGGTGGCGCCGTCGCTCCAGGTCTGCACGCCGGACCAGGCGAACGGGAGGCGCACCGCGTCCTCGTCCCCGAACACGCCGCCCGGGCCCATGGCATGGAGGGCGGCGTCGAGGAGAGCGGGGTGGGCGAGGAAGTCACCGGCGTCCGCCTCTTCGGGCAGGGCCACTTCGGCGAACACCTCGTCACCGCGACGCCAGACGGCCTGCAGGCCCTGGAAGGCGGGGCCGTACTCGTAGCCGCGCTCGAACAGCGCGCCGTAGATGTCTCCCAGCTCGACGGGGGCGGCGCCTGCAGGCGGCCAGGCGCCCTGGAGGTCACCGAGCTCCTCCGGCGCCCGTACCTCTTCGGCCGTCAGGGTGGCGGTCGCGTGCCGGATCCACTCCGCGGGCTCCTCCTGGTCGGCGGTGCCGGTCCTGGAGTGGATCGTGGCGGTCCGCGCACCGGACTCGTCGGCCTCGGCGATCTGGACCTGGAGGGTCACGCCGGTGTCCGCGGTGAGGGTGAGGGGGCGCTCCAGGGTGAGCTCCTGAACCCGGCCGCAGCCCCTCTCCCGGCCTGCGGCGAGAGCGAGTTCGAGGAAGGCGGTGCCGGGAAGGAGTACGGCATCCAGGAGGACGTGGTCGGCCAGCCACGGGTGCGTCGGCAGGGAGATCCTGCCCGTGAGGACGGCCGTGCCGGACTCGGCGGGGATCGTGGCAGCGGCGAGCAGCGGGTGGGTGACCGGGTCGAGCCCGATGCCCGTGGCGTCCCCGGTGCCGGCGGCACCCTCCATCCAGAAGCGGCGCCGCTGGAACGGGTACGTCGGCAGCCCGGCCCCATCGGCCGGACCGGCCGGGGTGGCGGTGGTGCCCGCGCCGTTCCGGAAGGTGTCCCAGGAGATGCCGACGCCGCGGGTCCACAGGGTGGCGGCGGCACGGGTCAGAGCGGTGCTCTCGTCCTGGTCCCGGCGGAGCGTACCCGAGACGACCACGTCGTCGTGGCCCGCGGCAGCCGCGAGATCCTCGATGGCGGGGGCGATCACCGGGTGCGGGCTGATCTCGACGAACGTGTCGATGCCGCGGCCGAGGAGGGCGGTGACCGTATCGGCGAAGCGCACCGGCTCGCGCAGGTTCCGGTACCAGTACCGCGCGTCGGCACGGTCGCCGTCGAGGGGCGCCACGGTCACCGACGAGTACATCGGTACGGAGCCGGCGCGGGGCGCGAGGGCTCCGGTGACCTGGAGGAGCCGGTCACGGATGCTCTCCACGTGCGGGGTGTGGGACGCGTAGTCGACCGGGATGGTGCGGGCACGGACGTCGGCGGCCTCGGCGGCCTCGGAGACCTCGGCAAGCGCCTCGGGGGCGCCGGCGACGACGGTCGCGCCGGGGCCGTTGACGGCGGCCACCCACACGTCGTCGCGTCCGCCGAGGAGTTCGGCGGCGCGCTCCGCCGAGGCGGCCAGGGAGACCATGCCACCCTGCCCGGCAAGGTCCTGGGCGATGGTGCGGCTGCGCAGCGCGACCAGGCGCGCCCCGTCCTCGACGGAGAGGATGCCGGCGGCGCAGGCGGCAGCGATCTCGCCCTGGGAGTGTCCCACCACGACGTCGGGCGTGACGCCCGCGACCTGCCAGACCTTGGCGAGGGAGACCATGACGGCCCACAGCACGGGCTGCACCACGTCGACGCGCCCCAGGGCTTGTTCGTCGCCGAGGACGTCGAGCAGGCTCCAGTCGGCGTGTGGCGCCAGTGCGTCGGCGCACTCGCGCATGGCCTCGGCGAAGACCGGCGAGGACGTGAGGAGCCCGGTGGCCATGCCGGTCCACTGGGAGCCCTGGCCGGGGAAGACGAACGCGACCTTGGCGCCGGGGCGTGCGGTGCCGTGCACCAGGCCGGGCGCGTCCGCCGTACCGTCGGCCAGCGAGGCGAGCGCCGCGGGGCGCTCGTCGCCGAGGACGACGGCGCGGTGGGTGAACGAGGCACGGGTTCGGACGAGGGCGGCGGCGACGGCGTCCGTGTCCGGGGCGCCCGCGTCGGCGAGGAAGGTGAGCAGCCTGCCGCCCTGGGCGTGCAGCGCGGCGGCGTTCTTGGCGGACAGCGGCCAGGGAGCGGGGACGCCGGTGAGCACCGCCGGAGGCGCATCGCCCGCGGACGGCTCCTCGGCCTCGGGTGCCTGCTCGAGGATGACGTGGGCGTTGGTTCCGCTGATACCGAACGAGGACACAGCAGCTCGCCGCGGCCTGCCCGTCTCGGGCCAGGCGACGGCCTCGGTCACCAGCTCGACGGCACCCGCCGTCCAGTCGACGTGCGGGGTGGGCTCGTCCACGTTCAGGGTGGGCGGCACCACGCCGTGCTGCAGGGCGAGCACCATCTTGATGACGCCCGCGATCCCGGCGGCGGCCTGGGTGTGGCCGATGTTGGACTTGACCGAGCCGAGCAGCAGGGGGCGGCCTTCGGGGCGGTCCTGCCCGTACGTCGCGAGGAGCGCCTGGGCCTCGATCGGGTCGCCCAGGGTCGTGCCGGTGCCGTGCGCCTCCACAGCGTCGATGTCGGACGCGGCGAGCCCCGCGTTGTCGAGCGCCGAGCGGATGACCCGCTGCTGGGAAGGGCCGTTGGGTGCGGTCAGGCCGTTCGACGCGCCGTCCTGGTTGACCGCGGAGCCACGGATGACGGAGAGAACGCGGTGGCCGTTGCGGCGCGCGTCCGAGAGCCGCTCGACGAGCAACACGCCGACGCCCTCACCCCAGGCGGTGCCGTCGGCCCCGGCCGCGAACGCCTTGACGAGACCGTCCTGTGCAAGCCCGCGCTGCTTGCTGAACTCGGTGAAGGCGTCCGGCGTCGACATCACCATCACGCCGCCCACCACGGCCAGCGAGCTCTCCTTGCCGCGCAGCGACTGCGCCGCGAGGTGCAGCGCGGTCAGCGAGGACGAACAGGCGGTGTCGACGGTGACGGCCGGCCCCTCGAACCCGTACGTGTAGGAGAGGCGTCCGGAGAAGATGCTGGAGGCGTTGCCGGTCAGCAGGTATCCCTCGCTGTCCTGCGTGCTGCCCGCGTTCGAGCCGTAGCCGGACAGGACGCCGCCGACGAAGACACCCGCGCTCTCGCCGCGCAGCGTGCCCGGGTCGATCCCGGCCCGCTCGAACGCCTCCCAGGATGCCTCCATGAGCACGCGCTGCTGCGGGTCCATGGCGAGGGCCTCGCGCGGGGATATCTCGAAGAACTCCGCGTCGAAGTCCGCGGCGCCGTCGATGAACCCACCCTTGCGGATGTACGAGCTCCGCGGGCGCAGCCCCTCCGGGTCGTAGAGAGCCCCCAGGTCCCACCCGCGGTCCGCGGGGAAGTCCGCGATGCCCACGCGCCCTTCGGCGACCAGCTCCCACAGGTCCTCGGGGGTCTGCACCCCACCGGGAAACCGGCAGCTCATGCCGATGACGGCGAGCGGCTCTCGGGCGGCCTCCTCGACGGCACGCAGCCGTGCGTAGGAGTCGCGGGCGTCGGCGACCGCCTGCTTCAGGTACTCGCGGAGCTTCTGCTCGTTCGACATCCAGTCCTCTTCCGGTCCGGCAAATGCGGTCAGCAGGTGGATTCACATGGCGGACGGGGTGGCCCGCCCGCCGGTCAGCTGGACCATGGCCTGTTGTCCATGAGCTCGAACAGTTCCGCGTCGGTCACGTCGGTCAGGCTGGCCGGGTGGTCGCCGGCGTCGCTCCTGGTCCACTTGGCGAGAACCGCCCGCAGCCGCACCGTGAGGTTGGCACGCCTCGGGTCGTCGTCGGCGACCTCGTCGAGCAGCGCCTCCAGGGCGGAGAGCCGGCTCGCGGCGAGCGCGGCCGGGTCGATCTCCGGGAGCAGTTGCTGCCTGAGGTGGGCTGCGACGGCCGCGGGCGTGGGGTGGTCGAACAGCAGGGTGACCGGGAGCCGCAAACCGGTGGCGGCGTTGAGCCGGTTCCGCAGCTCGACGGTGGTGAGCGAGTCGAAGCCGAGGTTCTTGAACGGCCGCTCGGCGGCCACGGTCTCGGTGTCGTCATGGCCGAGGACGACCGAGGCCTGCCGGCGCACCTCCTCGGTCAGCAGTTCCTCGCACTCCTTCGGGGACAGCCGCGCCAGGCGTTCGGCGAGCCCGCCGCCGCTCCCGTTGTCCGTGGTGGAGCCGGCCGCCGTCCGCTTGGCGGGAGCCCTGACCAGGCCGCGCAGCAGGGGTGCGACGTCTCCGGTGAACCTGGAAGGGTCCAGCTGCACGGGGACGGTGTGGGTGTGGTTGTCGCCGGTGGCGGCGTCGAAGAGGGCGAGGCCGTCGGCCGTGGACAGGGCCCGTACACCGGTACGTGCCATCCGGTCGAGGTCCGCCTGGTCGAGCTCACCGGTGATCCCGCTGGTCTGCGCCCACAGCCCCCAGGAGAGGGACTGTGCGGGAAGTCCGAGGCGGCGACGGTGGTGCGCGAGGCCGTCCAGGAAGGCGTTGGCCGCCGCGTAGTTGGCCTGGCCGGGCGCGCCGAACACTCCGGAGGCGGAGGAGAACATCGCGAAGAGGGCGAGGTCCTTGCCGCGGGTGAGCTCGTGCAGGTGCCAGGCGGCGTCAGCCTTGGGGCGCAGCACCGTGTCGAGCCGTTCGCGGTTCAGTGCCGTGATCACCCCGTCGTCGATCACGCCTGCGGCGTGCACCACGCCCCGCAGGTCTTCGATGCCGTGCAACAGGGCCGCGAGGTCGTCGCGGTCGGCGGCATCGCACGCCACGACGCGGGCGGTGGCGCCGAGTTCGGCGAGCTCCGCGACCAGTTCCGTGGCGCCGGACGCCTCGGGGCCGCGGCGGCTGGTGAGCACCAGGTCCGTGACACCGTACCGCTGAGCCAGGTGCCGGGCGACGGAGGCGCCGATGGAGCCGGTGCCGCCGGTGACCAGGACGGTGCCGTCCAGGGTCGCCGTGGGAATGGTGAGGGCGACCTTGCCGATGTGCTTGGCCTGGCTGAGGTAGCGGAAGGCCTCGGGCGCCCGGCGGGCGTCCCAGGTGGTCACCGGGAGCGGGGACAGCACGCCTTCCTCGAAGAGGTGAGCGAGGTGGGTGAGCATCTCGCCGATGCGCCGGGCGCCTGCTTCGCCGAGGTCGAAGGAGCGGTAGAACGTGCCGGGCCAGGAGGCGTTGACGGCCCCCGGTTCCCGGATGTCGGTCTTGCCCATCTCGATGAACCGGCCCTCGGGGACCAGCAGGTCGAGCGAGGCGTCGGTGAACTCCCGTGCCAGGCAGTTGAGAACGACGTCGACGCCGCGGCCACCGCTTGCGGCGCGGAAGGTATCGGCGAAGTCCAGCGTGCGCGAGGACGCGAGGCGTTCGGCGGGTATGCCGGAGGCGCGCACGGTCGGCCACTTGGGCTCACTGGCGGTGGCGTACACCTCGATGCCCCAGTGGCGTGCGAGCTGGACGGCTGCCATGCCCACGCCGCCGGCCGCGGCGTGGACGAGCAGTGATTCGCCCTCCTTGACGCGGGCGAGGTCCTGCAGCGCGTAGTACGCGGTGAGGAACACGGTGGGCACGGCGGCGGCCTGGGCGAAGGACCAGCCGGTGGGGATCGGCGCGACGGTACGGGCGTCGGTGACGGCCAGCGGTCCCGCGTACGAGCCGGACAGCAGGCCCATCACGCGGTCGCCGACACGGACGCCGGTGACGCCCGGGCCGACCTCGGTGACGAAGCCCGCGCCCTCGGAGCCGAAGGCCATGTCGGTGAAGGAGTCGGCGACGTCGACCACGCCCAGGGCGAGCAGGACGTCGCGGAAGTTCACGCCGGTCGCCCGGACCTCGACGCGCACCTGGCCGTCGGCCAGCGGCGCTTCGGCCTGGGGGCACGACACGAGCCGAAGCCCTTCGAGGGTGCCGCTCCCGTCCACGTCGAGGCTCCACGCACCGTCGGCGGGCGGGGCCAGGGTGTCGGCGGGGACCACGCGGACAAGCCGGGGCGCCAGCGGGGCGCCGGCGCGCACCACGCTCTCCGTCTCCCCCGCGGCCACGGCGGCGGCGACGCAGGCGGGCAGGGCGGCGGCCGAACGGGCATCGCCGTCCAGGTCGACCTGGACGATCCTGCCGGGGTTCTCGGAGCAGGCCGAGCGCACCAGGCCGCGGACCGCGGAGTGCACCGGGTCGGTGCTGTCGCCGGGCACGGCGGCGGCTCCGCAACGGGTGACGACCGCGAGGGTGGCGGTCTCGGTCTCCTCGGCTGCGAGCCATGCCTGCAACGCGTCGAGGATGGCTCCGGTCAGCTCGCGGGTGGCGGCCAGAGTGTCGTCGCCTCCCGCGGGCACGGGCAGCAGCACCACGCCGGGCAGTTCCTCGCCGGTGCGTACCGCCTCCTGGAGCGCGGCGAGGTCGGCGAACCGGACGGCTCCCTCGGGGCCTCCGGCGAGGTCGCCCGCGCCGCCGAGCACGGCCGGGCTCTGCCCGGACTGTTCGGGGGCCTCGGGCAACGTGACCCAGTCGAGGCGGAACAGGCCGTCCACGCGCGGCCGTTCGCGGACGTCGTCGGCCGCCACGGGGCGCGAGGTGAGCTCGTCGACGGTGAGTACGGGCAGACCCGAGGAGTCGGTCATCGTCAGGGACAGGGCGTCTGCACCGCTCGGGGTGAGCCGGACGCGGGCCGTGGTGGCTCCGGTGGCGTGCAGGCGTACCCCACCGAAGGAGAACGGCAGCCTCGGCTCGATGCCGCTCTCCTGGTCGAGGGCGGTGGCGATCTGGCTGTGCAGGGCCGCGTCGAAGAGCGCCGGGTGCACGCCGAAGCCGGCTGCGTCCGCGCCGCCCCGCTGGTCCAGGCCGACCTCGGCGAAGAGCTCGTCGCCGCGCCGCCACAGGGCACGCAGCCCCTGGAAGACGGGGCCGTAGGAGTAGCCCCATTCACCCAGCCGCTCGTACAGGCCCTCGACGGGCACCGGCGTCGCGTCGGGCGGCGGCCAGGCGGACTGCTCGGCCACGGGCGCGGCGGCGGGCTCCGCGGTCAGCGCGCCACTGGCGTGGCCCGTCCACTCCTGCCCGCCACCGTCGCCACCGGTCGCGCGGGAGAAGATCCGCACCTGGCGGGCCCCTGTCTGGTCGGCCTCGCCGACGGTGACCTGAACGTCGACGCCAGGTCCTTCGGCGGCCACGGCCAGCGGACTCTCCAGAACGAGTTCGGCGACCTGGTCACAACCCACGTACTCGCCGGCGCGCAGGGCGAGCTCGACCAGAGCGGTACCGGGTACGAGGACACGGCCAAGGATCTGGTGGTCGGCGAGCCAGGGGTGGGTGCGGGTGGAGATCCTGCCGGTGAGTACGTAGCGGTCTCCGTCGGCGGCCTCCACACCCGCGGACAGCAGCGGGTGCCCCACGAGGGAGAGCCCGGCGCCGGAGACATCGGCTGCGCCGCCGGTTCCCGCGGAGAGCCAGTAGCGGCGGCGCTGGAAGGCGTAGGTGGGCAGGTCGACGACATCGGTGGCGCCGGTGGCGTACACCGCGTCCCAGTCGACGTGGACGCCGCCGGTCCACAGCTGCGCCAGGGAGGTCAGGAGCCGGCGGGTGCCGCCGTCGTTCCTGCGCAGGGTTCCGGTGACGGTGGCGGCGCGGGCGCCTGCCTGCTGGTTCGCGACCGTGTCCTGGACCGCGGTCAGCAGGACCGGGTGCGGGCTGACCTCCACGAAGGCGGTGTTGCCCTCGTCCAGGAGCAGTTGGACGGTCTCGTGGAAGCGGACGGGCTCGCGCAGGTTGCGGTACCAGTACTCGGCGTCGAGCGTCTCGCCGGGCACGGGCCCGGCGGTGACGGTCGAGTACAGCGGCGTGTCCCCGGCGCGCGGGGCGACCGGAGCGGCAAGGGCGAGCAGTTGGTCGCGCACCCGCTCGGTGTGCGGGGTGTGGGACGCGTACTCGATGCCGACCTTCCGCGGCCGGAGCCCGGCGGCCTCGGCCTCGGCGTTCACCTCGGCGAGAGCGTCGAGGTCGCCGGCCACGACGGTGGACTCGGGGCCGTTGACCGAGGCGATCCACACTCCGGTCCGGCCCTCGATGAGCGCGGCGGCCTGCTCGGACGTCGCGGAGAGCGAGTACATGGCGCCCTTGCCCGACAGGTGCTCGTTGAACACCCGGCTGCGCAGGGCCACGAGGCGGGCGCCGTCCGCCAGCGACAGCGCACCGGCCGCGCAGGCGGCGGCGATCTCGCCCTGCGAGTGGCCGACGACAGCGGCGGGCACGACGCCCAGGGAGCGCCACAACCGCGCGAGGGAGACCATGACGGACCACAGCACAGGCTGGACGACGTCGTCGCGCTCCAGCTTCTCGCCGCTTCGCAGCAGTTCGACCGGGTCCCAGTCGAGGTGCTGAGCCAGCTCATCGGCGCACTCACGCATGGCCTCGGCGAACACCGGCGAGGCGGCCATGAGGTCGATGGCCATACCCGCCCACTGGGAACCCTGGCCGGGGAAGACGAACACCACCTTCGCGTCGGACGAGGCGGCCTCCCCCATCGTGACGTGCGCGGAGGCCTCCTGCCCGGCGACGGCATCGAGACCGGACAACAGCCCGTCCCGCTCCCCCGACAGAACGACGGCACGGTGCCGGAGCGCGGTGCGGTTCAGGGCGAGCGCGCGGCCGGTCCCGAGGGTGTCCGCAGCGGTGTCGGCGGCGAACTCGCGTACTCGAGAAGCCTGTTCACGCAGTGCACGGGGAGTGTGGCCCGATATGACCCACGGCACGGTGGCGCCGTCCGCGGTGAGCGGCGCGGGGGCCCCGGAGGGTGTTCCGGCGGAATCGGCCTCGGCGGCCTCGTCCTCGTACTGTTCCAGGATCACGTGCGCGTTGGTGCCGCTCACGCCGAACGCGGAGATCCCCGCGCGCCGCGGCTGCCCGGTGCTCGGCCAGTCGGTCGCCTCGGTGACGAGGCGGATGCGGCCCGTCCCCCAGTCGACGTGCGGGGTGGGCTCGTCCACGTTCAGGGTGGGCGGCACGATGCCGTGCTGGAGGGCGAGCACGGTCTTGATGACGCCGGCCACTCCCGCGGCAGCCGCCGTGTGGCCGATGTTGGACTTCACGGAGCCGAGCAGCAGCGGGCGGCCTTCGGGGCGGTCCTGGCCGTACGTGGCGAGCAGGGCCTGGGCCTCGATCGGGTCGCCGAGCGTGGTGCCGGTGCCGTGCGCCTCGACGACGTCGACCTCGGAGGCCGCCAGACGGGCGTTGCCGAGCGCCTGGCGGATGACCCGCTGCTGCGCGGGACCGTTGGGCGCGGTGAGGCCGTTGGACGCGCCGTCCTGGTTGACGGCGGAGCCGCGCAGCACGGCAAGGACGCGGTGGCCGTTGCGGCGCGCGTCCGAGAGGCGCTCGACGAGCAGCACGCCGACACCCTCGCCCCAGGCGGTGCCGTCGGCCGAGGCCGCGAACGCCTTGACGCGGCCGTCGGAGGCGAGGCCCTGCTGCTTGGTGAACTCGGTGAACATGCTGGGCGTCGACATGATCGTCACACCGCCCGCGAGGGCCATCGTGCACTCGCCCTTGCGCAGCGCGTGCGCGGCCAGGTGCAGCGCGACCAGGGAGGACGAGCAGGCCGTGTCCACGGTGAGCGCCGGGCCCTCGAAGCCGAAGGTGTAGGCGATGCGGCCGGAGGCGACGCTCGCGGCGTTGCCGATGCCCATGAAACCGGCGAGCTCGGGCTGGTCGTTGCCGAGCATCAAGGTGGCGTAGTCCTGGCCGTTGGTGCCGACGAACACACCGGTCCTGCTGCCGCGCAGCGCCTTGGAGTCGATCCCGGCCCGCTCGATGGCCTCCCAGGAAGTCTCCAGGAGGAGGCGCTGCTGCGGATCCATGGCGAGGGCCTCACGCGGCGAGATCCCGAAGAAGTCCGCGTCGAATTCGGGGGCGTCGTACAGGAACGCGGCGGCGCGGGTGGCCGATCGTGCCTCCTGTCCGGGACCGCTCCCGAAGAGTGCGGCCAGGTCCCAGCCGCGGTCCGTGGGGAACTCGCCGACGCCGTCGGCCCCTTGGAGCACCAGCTTCCACAGCTCCTCGGGGGCGTCGACGCCGCCGGGGAAGCGGCAGCCCATCCCGATGATGGCGATGGGTTCCCGCTCCGAGTCCTCGACCTCGCGCAGTCGGCCGCGGACCTTGTGCAGGTCGGCGGTGACCCGCTTGAGGTAGTCGAGAGTCTTGTCCTCATCCATGGTGGATCCCATTCGTGTGTCGTGCCGCCTTACGCCTTGCCGCTCGCCACTCGTGCGCGCGGTTCCGCCGGGTGCGCCGGCTCGTTCGTGCTCAAGGGCTCCGCCGTCGTGCGCCGGCCCGTTCGTGCTTCCCGGACTGCTGTGGCTCACAGGCCGAGCTCGTTCTCGATGAAGTCGAAGACCTCGTCGCGCGACGCGGACCGCAGATGTTCGGCGGTCGCCTCACGGGGTACGTCCGAGGACCAGCGCTCCGCCAGGGCCGTCAGCCTGGCCAGAACGTCCGGCGAGGGGGCCGCGTGGGCCGCGACCGCGGCAAGGCTTCCCTCGAGACGGTCGATCTCGGCGAGCACGGACTTCTCCGACGGTTCGCCCTCGCCCAGTTCGGAGCGCAGATGCTCCGCGAGTTCGGCCGGGGTGGGGTAGTCGAAGATCGAGGTGGCCGAGACGGCGAGCCCGGTGGCCTCGGTCAGCCGGTTGCGGAACTGGACCGCCGCGAGCGAGTCGAAACCCACGTCGCGGAACGGCTTGTCCGCCTCGATCGCCGCGATCCCCGTGTGTCCGAGCACGACCGCCGCATGGGTGCGGACCAACTCGGTCAGCGCCTGCTGCCGGTCGGCGCCGGAGAGTCCGGACAGACGTCGCCGGAGCTCCTCCGCGCCGTCCTCGGCAGGCTCGGCGGCTGCCTGCGCCCGCAGGGCCTCGGGAATGTCGGACAGCAGGTTGCTGGGCCGCGCCGAGGTGTACGACAGGGCGAACTTCTCCCAGTCGACGTCGGCCACCGTCAGGCAGGTCACCCGCTGGTCGATCGCATGCCGGAGCAGGGTCAGGGCGGTGTCCGGTGCGAGCGCCCGCACACCGCGTCGGCGCAGGTGCGCCTCGGCGTCGCCCTGGGCCGCCATGCCGCCCTCGCTCCACGGCCCCCACGCCACCGAGGTGGCGACGGCGCCGCGCGTCCTGCGCCGTTCGGCGAGCGCGTCGAGGTAGGCGTTGGCGGCTCCGTAGGCGCCTTGTCCGGCACCGCCCCAGACGCCGGCCGTGGAGGCGAACAGCACGAACGCGTCCAGTTCGGTGTCGGCGAAGGCTTCGTCGAGGTGGCGTGCGCCGTCGGCCTTGCCCGCGCTGATGGCGGTCACGTCGTGTGCCTGTGTCTCGTCGATGCGGCTGGTCTGAGTGACTCCCGCGGTGTGCAGCACCGACGTGACGCGCACACCGTCGGCGGCGAGCTCGCCGAGCAGCGCGTCCAGCTCACCCCGGTCGGCGACGTCGCACGCGGCGATGGTCACCTTGACTCCCATGCCAATCAGTTCGGCTTCCAGAGCTGCGGCTCCGGGAGCCTCGCGGCCCCTGCGGCTGGTCAGCACCAGATGCTCCACGCCCGAACGCGCCAGCCAACGGGCCACATGGGTGCCCAGGGCGCCGGTGCCGCCCGTGACCAGGGCCGTGCCGCGTGGGGTCCAGCCCGCGTCCACCGTGACCGCGCGGGGGGCGCGCCGCAGCCGCCGGGCGAAGAGGCCGCCGACGCGCAGCGCCACCTGGTCCTCACCGGTGGTCCCGGCCAGAACGGCGCCCAGCCGTGCGGTGTCCCGCGGTCCGAGCTCCTCGGGCAGGTCGATGAGCCCGCCCCAGCGCTCCGGGTGCTCCAGCGCGGCCACCCGGCCGAGGCCCCAGACCTGCGCCTGGCCCGGCCTGGTCTCCTCAGCTGCGACGGCCACCGCGCCCTGGGTGACGCACCACAGGGGTGCCGGGACGTCCGCCTCGCCCAGGGCGCGCACCAGTGCGTGGGTGACGGCCAGCGGCCAGGCGTCGCTCCGGCCCTCCGCCAGCGCGACGAGGGCCAGCACTCCGCGCACGGGGGTGTCCGCGACCACGGCACGGAGCCTCCCGGCGAGGACACCGGGGTCCGTGGCGCCCTCCATGTCGGCGGAGACGTCCATGGTCACGACGGGGAGGCCCTGCCTCTCCAGCGTCGCGACACACTCGGTGGCGGCCGTGCCCCCCGCGGTGATCACCAGCCAGGTTCCGGTCGGCTGTGCGGCGGGTTCCGCGAGAGGACGCCAGTTCACCTCGTAGCAGAGCGCGCCGAGGTTCGAGCGCTCCTTGGACCTGCGGCGCCAGTCGGCGAGGACCGGCAGGATCTCCCGCAGCGGCGACTGCCGCTCCTCCTCGTCGACGCCCAGGGCGCGGGCCAGGACCTCCATGTCCTCGCCCTCCACGGCGGTCCAGAACGCCTGGTCGGACTCGGAGGTGTGCTCCTGACCGCTGGTGACGGGGGCGTCCAGCCAGTAGCGCTGTCGGTTGAAGGCGTACGTGGGCAACGCGACCCGCCGGCCGGGACGCAGCCCCGGCCACGACACCACCGCCCCCCGCGCATACAGACGCGCCAGCCCCCGAACGAACGAGGCCACCTCACCCTGCCCCACCCGCACCGAGGGAACCGCGACCACACCCTCACCACTGCCCTGCACCAGACCCGACAACACCGCCTCAGGACCGACCTCGACGAACTCCGTCACCCCCCGACCCACCAAACACTCCACACCGTCCCCGAACCGCACAGCCTCCCGAGCATGACGCACCCAGTACTCGACCGAAGCCAACTCCCCCGCCCCAGCCACCGAACCCGTCACATTCGACACCACAGCAACACCCGGCTCGCTGAAAGACACCCCCCGCAACACCGCCGCGAACTCCTCCAGCACCGGCTCCACCAACGGCGAATGAAACGCCTGACTCACCCGCAACCGCCGAGAACGGCA
>NZ_JBIBEG010000017.1:25950-57972 GCF_042902585.1 Streptomyces argenteolus | reverse complement strand
TCCCACTCCGCATTCGTCAGATCCCCACGGCCCATGCAGCCAGCCTGGACCCAACGCCCCACCCACGTCAGGAGATCCGAGAAACAGTGCCTAGTGCACCTCGCGGACCTCCCGACGGCGACCCGGAGCGTGTGGGCCCGCCGTTTCCGGCTGAGCCCCTCACCTCGCGATCGACGTGCTGGTCAGGCGCCACCTGGGACCGGTGCGACCGGCGGGCCGAGGAGGGCTCGTGCCCGGGACGCCGGGGTGACGAGGCGGAGGTGCTCACCCGGGCCGGGTTCCTCGGTCGCAGCGTCGTGTCGTGCCAGGCGGGGTGGATGTGGAACGCACGGACGACATCGTCGTCGCGGGGGGTGTTCGCGATGCTGCGTCTGTTCGGCGCGCGGCGCGGTGACTTCGAGGCGGGCCTGCGTCGCTGTTGCGGTAGGTCCGCCGTCGCAGGGCCTGTTCTCCGAACGCCTGCCCAGCAACCACCGAGGTCTTCATCTGGCGAAAGGATCCCCGGGAGCCGCGCTGAGGGGCGGCCATGCGGAAGCCGGTGCCTGCCGACCCGGCCGGTGGCGATGGCGGGGGCCGCCTCCCGCGCGGGCCGCGCAGAACCCGGGGCCTGCCGACTCGTACAGCGGTGGCGGTGGCCGCCTCCGCACCGGCCACCCGGAAGCCGAAAAATCCCGCCGGATCGACCGCCTCCGCACAGCTTCCTGGCCCCGGGCACGGGCCGGGTCACCCGGCACCGGCCAGGCGCAGAACCGCCCGGCAGCGGTGTCCGGGCGGTCCCGGCGCGGCCTCAGTGGCCGAAGTGGGACTTGCTGATCATGCCGTGCACCCCCGTGGTGCGGTCCACGACCTGCGAGACCTCGAAGTCCGCCGCCGCCGACAGATAGGCGTACGCCGTCGCGCGGTCCATCCCCAGGTCGTCCTGGAGGAAGTCCAGGGCGTTGACCACCGCGCGGCGCATCGCCACGTCCAGATCGCCCAGATTCCCGGAGGCCGAACCGTCGGGGTCCGAGAGGCCGACCGGAATCCAGGTGTCCTTCGTCTCGCCGAACGGATAGCGGTAGGCGACCGAGGGCGCGTCCCCGCTGCCCGGCTTGCACACGGTCAGCCGGAAGGTCGCCCGGAGCGAGCCCTCCAGCGCGGTGAGTGCCGCCTCTCCATTGCCCATCGCGAGGTGCGGGTCGCCCATGTAGAAGAGGGCGCCCTCGGCGAAGACCGGGAGGTAGAACGCCGAGTCCTCACCCAGGTGACGGATGTCGATGTTCCCGCCACCGAGCGTGGGCGGGACCGAGTTCAGCAGCGGGTCGGTCTCGGAGCCGGCCTCGGCGAAGGCGACCCCCATCATGCCCATGTGGGGAGCCAGCGGGAACCGTACCTTCCCCTTCCGGCCGAGGGGCAGCACCGCCTGAGCCCCCTGCGGGCCGCGTTCGACCGGTGTGAACACGGAGACGTTGCCGTAGCTCTCCGGATCGCCGGACGCCCGGCCGTCGGACTCCGGCGGCGGCATGACCTCCGCCGCCGTGATGCCGTCCGGGGCCCCGCCGTCGGCGCGGCGGGCGAGCGCGCCCTTCCCGTGGCGGCTCGAGATCACGCCGTACGGTACGCGGGGGAGCAGCGACAGGGGTTCCACCTTCAGGACGTCACCGGGTTCGGCGCCCTCGACCGCGACCGGGCCGATCACCACGTGCGGGCCGTCCACGTCGAAGTTCCGCGCCGTGCGGGCGTAGTCGCGGGCCACCGCCACCGCGTCATGGAGCACCCGGTCGCCCGGCACGCCCTGCGAGCGGAAGTAGGCGAGCGGATCGCGGCCCTGGTCCTCGAGCAGGCCCTCGTGCGAGAGCGTGTCCACGGTGAGGGTCTCCCCGGAGCGCATGCGCAGCACGGGCTTGCTGCCGCGCGACGGTACGTAGCCCCAGCGCACTTCCTCCGCGTCGGCCCGCAGGTAGTGGCGCCCGTGCACCGGGCCCTTGCCCGGCTGGAGTATCTGTCCCGGATACGAGACACGCGGCCCCTTCGAGGGTGCCGCGGAGGCCCGGCCCTGCCCGGCGAGCGAGGCGGCGGCGGTCAGCGCCCCCGCACCCGCCGCCGCCCGCAGCAGGCCGCGCCGCCCCAGACGGTCCTTCAACTGTTCGTGCAGACCCCGCAGTTCACCGGTCACCTCAGCCACGCGCACCAACCTCCAGAACTCCGCGCCGTCCCGGCTTTCCATCCGCCGGAATGATGTTGGTCCTGGTCTACGGGGCGGGTGTTTCGAGGATGGCTCCGCGCCAATTCCTCCCGGTAACGGGTCACCCGCCGGTGGAACGGGTGAACGGGGGCACGGGCACCCTCGCACGGCGGTACCTGCGTGAGCCGCCTTCCGCCCCCGGGCGGGCGACGTGACGACCCGGACGCCGTGTATACGTCCCGGCGCGCGGGGCCCACGCCCCGGGCACCACCGCGCCGGCCGGGGAAGCCACCCGGCGCCCCGGTGCGGGCGGGCCACGACTACGGTGTCGGGCCATGGAAGCGGACACATGGCTGGCGGATACCAGGAGCTCCTACGACACGGTCGCGGACAGCTACGCCGACCAACTGCGTGAGGCTCTTGCGGGAGAGCCCCACCTGCGGGCGGCCCTGGCCCTGTTCGCCGAGACGGTCCGCACGGCAGGGGGCGGGCCCGTGGCGGACGTGGGCTGCGGACCCGGGCACGTGACGGCCCACCTGCGGGACCTGGGTGTCGACGCGTTCGGCATCGACCTCTCACCCGCGATGGTCGAGGTGGCCAGGCGTGACCACCCCGGCCTGCGGTTCGACGTCGGCTCGATGACGGACCTCGACCTCGCCGACGCGTCGGCCGGTGCGCTGCTCGCCTTCTGGTCACTGGTCCATGTCCCCGACGGAGCGATCCCGGCCGTGTTCACCGAGTTCCGGCGGGTACTGCGCCCCGGAGCACCGGTGATGCTCGGCTTCCACATGGGCGAGGGGTCACGGCTGAAGACACAGGGCTACGGCGGCCACCCGATGAAGGTCCACGTCCACCGCCGCCCGCCCGACCGCGTCACCACCTGGCTCCACGACGCCGGATTCAGGGTCCAGGCCCAATGGCTGCTCGACCTGGACGAGAGCCTCCCCGGAGCGATCCTCTTCGCCCGCCGCGACAACCGGTAGGGCCTCGCGGCGCCCCGGTCCGCGAGGGGCGGCGTCAGGTGCGCGGCAGGAACGGGCACTTGGGATCAAGGGTCCGCCGACGGACCCGCAGCCCATGGGGGAGCGGGCCTGGCGCACCGGATCGGGGCGGTACGCGCTCGGAGCCGCGCTACCTGGACGGCCGCAGCATCACGGCGAGCGCCCAGAACGCCCCGGCGGCGCCGAGCATGTCGGCCGCCTGCTGCCGGCCCCTGGCGAACATGACCACGCTCGCCAGGAAGGCGAGGGTGCCGAGCACCACGCAGCCCGCACGGAACGGCACCTGCGCGTCCCGTGCGACGCGGCGGTGGGTCTCGGCCCGGCGCGCCCGGCGCAGCCGGCGCACCTCGCGACGGGTCACGCGCATCTCCGCGGCGCGCAGGGCGAGTTCGTGCCGTGCCGCGACGAGGAGGGCGTCGTACTCGACGGCGGTCTCGCGGCGGTGGCGCGCGTACGGCTCGGGCAGGGTGTTCATGGGTCTCCTCCAAGAGCGCTGCCGGTCTGCCGCGGGGCCGGTGCGCGTCCGAACTCCGCAACGGCCACGCGGTGTTGTCCTGTCCCCCAGAAGGAGGAACCGGACGCCTCATGTGCATCAGAGGTGTCCGGCTTCCTCGGTGACCCCGGTCACGACCTCGGCGTTCCCCCGGTGCTCCGAGGCCTCGACGCGTCCGTCACCCGGCTCCCGGTCCCGTGCCCTCGACGCGTCCGTCTGACCGGCCGCTGAACCCCGGGACGCCGGGGCCCGGCGTTCCGCTCACGCCTCCCGTGGGTCCAGCGCCCGCGCCCGGTGGCGTGCGGACGGGGCCCCGTCGCGCCTCCCCCCGGCCCGCCTTCCCGGAACGTCCTGGTCCGCCCGCAGTGGCAGCCAGGACATCACGGCGATCAGCGTCCGGTCGTACCACCGGTACACCGCCCCCCAGAGCGCGACCGGCAGGACGATCACCCACGACCCCATGCTGCGCATGACCCCCCCAGACTCGTCGTTCATCTGCGACCAACTTCCTCTTCTTCGCGGTTCTGCGCAGGTGCTCGCTGCGCAGTGAGGGCCTGCTGTCGGACGGCCCACCCGGGCACGCGTCCGTACGCGGCGGCTGTCGTACGGACGCGAACCGTGGAAGGCATTCCAGGCTTCAGTCGGTGATGCCCAGCCGCGTGTGCACCTGCTTCCTGACAGCGGGCTTCCTCATCTCCCGGCGCGCCCTGCTGGCCCGGTTGCGCACCACGGTGTGAGTCGTGCCCGTCAGCTCGGCGACGAACGTGGAGTCGAGGCCGTACGCGTCGACGAGGATCACCGCCTCCGCCTGCTCCCGGGTCACAAGCCCCTCGAGCTCCTTGGCCAGACGCCGGGCGCGCTCGTGCAGATCCGCCAGATTGCGCGGTACGTGCGTGTCGTCCTCCGCCGGGAGCTGGAAGTCCTGGCCCAGGACGGTCAGTGTGTGCTCCTTCATCCGCTTGACGTACCGCGCCACCTCGCGCCTGTGGACCGTGCTCAGGTAGGCGCTCATGTTGCCCACCGGCCCGTGGTCCCTCAGAGCCCGCCACACCGAGAGCAGAACGATCTGCCAGATGTCCTCGGCGTGCTCCTTCGTGAGCCGCTTGCGGGTCATGAAGAACCGACGGTCGCCGAGGGCGAGTGCCTCGTGCCACTGCTCGGCCGCCTCCGGCGAGAGCTGTTCCTCGCCGGTGTCGCCGATCACCTGGAGAACTCCGCGGCGGGGCCCGGACAGAGCCGGCCGGAAGTGCTTGAGCAGCCCCGGGATTCCGCCGGGCCTGCCATTGTGCTGTGCCATCGCGCTCCTCGATCGCACGCGAGCCGGTCCCGCGGACCTGATGCGCTCGCCTCTCTGCGCTGTCACCGGTAGAGAGGCGCGGGGCCCCCGGATCGCATCCGGATTCCCAGGATTCTTTCGCGGTGGTCCGTCTGGAAGGACGCCGGCACCCCGCACCGGCCGTGCAGGGGGCGCCCTGAAGATCCTGTACGGAATCGTCGAAGAGCTGGCCGGTGCTCTGGAGTCGGGAGACCTGGAGGAGGCGAGCCGGCCGAAGTGCTTGAGCAGCCCTGGGATTCCGCCGGGACCTGGCGTTGTGCTGTGCCCTGGCACGTACGAGCAGCGGATCGCGCACCGCGGGGGTGAAGGGGCGGGCCGCGAAGATCATTTCGTGCGGCGTTCTTATTGCACGGCGCAGGCGGATCACCGTAGGGTCGCGCGGGCGACGACGATCACGACGGGGGTTCCCGCCGACCGGGCGTCGCCTCTCGGGCCGACGGCCGGTGACGGATGCGCGACGGGCACGGTGGCCGACGGCCGCGCCCGCCCGGCCTGAACCGGGAGCGGACGACGGACCTGAGCCGTCTCGGCCTCCTTGGCGCCGTCGCCCCGGACCGGCCACCGACGTTATCGCCGGCACACCTGCCCGTGACCGCACCGCCCAGCGGGACGTGACCGTCGACGCCGACGAGTCACCTCGGTGGCGGCGCCGGCAGGGTGCGGCGTGCCGAGAACCCGTCCCGGCAGACGTGCGGTCGCTCGCACACCGAACAAGGAGAGAACGTGTCCACCCAGCCGCCCACGACGGACCTCGGCGAACTCAGCCCCTTGCCCCACGACTTCCCCTTCGATCCCACCCACGGCTACGACCTGCGGCGCCTCCTCGCGGTGAAGGCGCCCCAGGGCCCGGACGACTTCGCCGACTTCTGGCGGGAGCGCCACGCGCACGCGCTGAGCATCGACACCGCGCCCCGGATCGAGGGGCCGTGGGTCACGGTCGACGGCATCCGGGTCGCCGACGTCACGTACACGTCCGCCGACGGCGTCCGTATCGGCGGGTGGCTGACCGTCCCCGCCGACGGCCGGGTCACCCAGGGCTGTGTGGCGACACACGGATACGGGGGCCGGGAGGCCCCGGCCCCCTGGCAGTCCCCGCCGGAGACCGCGACCCTCTGGCCCTGCCTGCGTGGGCTCGGCACACGGAGCCTGCTGCCCGGCGTCCCCTCGAAGTCGGCCGGGCACGTCCTGCACGGCATCGGCGCCCGGGAGTCGTACCTCATCGGCGGGTGCGTGGCGGACGTCTGGTGCGCGGCCACGGCGCTGCGACAGCTGGTGCCGGAGGCCGCCGGACGGCTGACGTACCTGGGCACCAGCTTCGGCGGGGGCATCGGAGCGCTGGCCCTCCCCTGGGACGGCCGATTCGCTGCCGCCGGCCTGACGGTGCCGACCTTCGGGAACCACCCGCTCCGGGCGACACTTCCCTGCACGGGCAGCGGCGAATCCGTGCGTACGCGGCTCGCGGAGGACCCCTCGGTGCTGGACGTCCTCGCGTACTTCGACGCCGCGACGGCGGCCCGGCACATCGAGATCCCCGTGCACGTGGGCGCCGCCCTCTTCGACCCCCATGTGCCCGCACCTGGGCAGTTCGCGGTGCACAACGCACTGGGCGGGCCGCGCGAACTCCTGGTCCTGCGAGCGGGGCACTTCGACCACCCGGGCGAGCGGGCCGAGACGGCGGCCCTGGAAGAGGCGCAGCGGCGCTTCCTGTCGGGGCCGGACCCCGTGGTGCCGCGCCCCACCGCCTGACCGCCTCCCCCGGCACGGCCGGCTCCGGCGGGCCCAGATCTCAGGGGTTCCACCCCTGTGACCTGGTGGTTCCGCGACGCCGCCGGAGCCCGGCCCGCAGGGCGCCGCGGAACCGCCACGGCCGCCGAATTTCAGGTACGGGCGTCGGCCAGGCGCGATATGCTGATGCAGAATGTGCAAGGCATTTGCAGAACGAGGAGGGCCATGGCTACGCGGGCGACCGATTCAGGGACGAACCAGAGCGTCGAACGAGCGGTGTCGGTGCTGCGCGCACTCGACTCCGGCCGGGCCGAACTCCGTGTCTCAGACGTCGCCGAGCTCACCGGACTGGGCTCCTCGACCACCTCCCGCCTGCTGTCCACCCTGGAACGCCTCGACATGGTCGAACGCGATCCGGTCAGCAACCTCTACCGCCTCAGCCTGGGCCTGCTCCCGCTGGCCGCCACCGCCACCAACCGCCACCCCGTGCACCGGGCCGCACGCATGGTGCTCCAGGGCCTCGCCACCCGCACCGGGCTCGGGGCCAACGTGGCCGTACGCCGTGGTGGCGAGTTGATGTTCCTGTGCAACTTCGAGGGGACGCGCGCACCCAAGTCCTACACCCAGGCCGGGCACACCGCCCCGCTGCACGCCACGAGCATCGGCAAGTGCCTGCTCACCGGTCTGACCCCCAAGGAGCGGCGCACGCTGCTGGGGGATCCTCTCGACGCGCACACGAAGTACACGACCACCAGTCACGACCTCCTCGACGCCGAGATCGACACCGTCCGGCGCACCGGGTACGCCGTCGAGGCCGAGGAGCGCGCCCTGGGCCGCGCCTCCCTCGCCGCACCGGTCCGAGACGCTTCGGGGGAGATCGTCGCGGCTATTTCGCTCTGGGGCCCGACCTCGGTGCTCGGGGACGGCTCCGACACCGAGGGGGAGCGCCTCGCCCTCGTACGCGAGGTCATCGAGGCCGCCGACGCCATCAGCCAGGCACTCGGCGCGCTCTGACGCACAGGCGAAGGGGTCCGGTGGAGGCTGATCAGCCTCCACCGGACCCCTTCGCCGTGTGGCTAGGCGCCGTACGCCTTGAAGGCGATCACGTGCGCGTGCCGGGCCCCGTGCGTCGCGTCGACCACGAGCCGTAGTGCGCCGGTGCGTACAGGGCCGCCGTCCGCGGCCTTCAGCGGGTGCACGCGGTGGCGGCGCCGGTTGTCCGTCACCGTCAGGAGCGTGTGCCAGGTACCGGCGGTGTCGCACGTCTGCACGCGGTAGTCGCGTACGAGCTCCGGCATGACCTCGTACGGGGTGCGGTGACGGTGCAGGTTGTTGAGGTACTCGTCGACATCGTCGTCGAAGACCAGGCGGATCTCGGTGAGTTCCTGCTCGTCGTTCCAGTCGAGCCGGAGCCACGGGGCGTCGTCCTCCCGCACGGAGGACCACATGTTCGGGCCGCCGTAGGGACGCTGGTACCCGCCCACGGCCCGTTCGGGGTGGAACGCCCCGGTGTCGGGGGCCGCCCGGAAGGCGAAGGTCTGCCGGCGCAGGCCGCGGGCCTGCCATTCCAGGACCAGCTGGCCGTCCTCCTCCGGGATGTCGTGGTCGACGCCCGCGTCCCCCTCCACCTTCCGGCGCAGGGCGAGGACGCCGTCGGTGCGTTCGGGGAGGAGCACCAGGGCGGTGTCCGCGCAGGCCCGGACCACGAGGATCGCGTTCCGGGGTGTGTCGGGGTGGTGGTCGAGGCGGGCCGTGACCCAGTGGGGGCCGCCGGGCGGGACGGTGACGGTGGTCGAGAGGAGGTGGTCGGCGGGGACGGCGTTCTCGGGCCTGCCGGTGCTCCAGAGTTCCACGGTGAGTGCGCGGGACCCGCCGTCCGGGGCGCCGTGGACGAGCAGGTCGACCGTGTCGAGCGCGGGGTCGACCGGCAGCAGGAGGGCGAGGTCACGGGTGAGGGGGTACGGGGTGCCGGGCGTGTCCTGCGTGGGTTCGGCGGCCAGCCGGGTCAGGCAGGAGGAGGCGGTGACGCGGGCCGTGCGCGCCAGGTTGCCGGGGTCCTCGTCGGCGAGGCCGATCACGGAGGCGTCCTGGCGGAGCAGGGTGCGGTGCACCAGTTCCGGCCGCCGGGTCGCGAGTTCCCGCGGCGTGAGGTTCTCGGCGACGCACAGGGCGGCGGCCGTACCCGCGGCCTCGCCGAGCGTCGCGCAGGTGGCCATGACGCGGGTGGCCCCGAAGGCGATGTGGGTGGCGGAGATGTTGCGTCCGGCGAAGTGCAGGTTCGTGACGTTCGCCGAGTAGAGGGAGCGCAGGGGGATGTGGAAGATGCCGTCCGCGTACCGCTGGCGCGCGCCGGGCTCCTCGGCGTACATGCCCTGGACCGGGTGGAGGTCGACGGACCAGCCTCCGAAGGCGATCCGGTCCTCGAACTGGCGCTGCTGGAGGATGTCCTGCTGGGTGAGGACGTGATCGCCGAGGAAGCGGCGGTACTCGCGCTTGCCGGGGAGACTGCCGACCCATTCCAGGGTGAGGTTCTCCGCGTCCGGGAACTGGCCGGAGTTCTTGATGTGGTCCCAGACCCCCATGATCACGGCCTGGAGCTCGTCGCGGATGCGCTCGTTGTCATGGACGGTGTCGAGTTCGCCGCCCCACTCGATCCACCAGTAGTCGCAGCCGTTGTCGCCGGTGCGCAGGATGCGGTTGCGCAGGATGGGCGTGGTCGAGAGGTCCTTGGCGTAGGCGGGCGGTACGAACTTCACCGGCCGGCCGGTGTCCCTGGTGTGGAAGAGGGTCGTCGAGCCGAGCAGCGCCTCGTCCGCCTCGGCCGGCGCCCAGGGCTCGTCGAACTCGGACCGTCCCTCACGGCCGATGCGGTAGCGGGCGCCGGCGAGGTGGCCGACCAGACCGTCTCCGGTGCAGTCGAGGAACTGGCGCGCGTGGAAGGTGATGCGCCGCTCCGAGCCCATCATCCAGCCGGTGCAGGAGTGCACCTCGCGGTTGTCGTCGGGGCCGCTCGCGTCGACCTCGCGTACGTCGGTGTTGAGGTAGAGGTCGATGTTCGGTTCGGCGCGGACGGCGTCGAGGACGACCTGGTCCCAGTAGTACGGGTTGCCCTCGGGGTTGCGGTACTGGTTCTCGGTGTACAACTCGCCCATGATCCCGGTCTCCCGGGCCCAGCGGTGCACGCCGTGTGCGGTGGCGCCGCAGACCCAGACACGGATCTCGCTGCTGGCGTTGCCACCCAGGACGGGCCGGTTGTTGACCAGGGCGACGCGCCGGCCGAGCCGGGCCGCAGCGATGGCCGCGCAGGTCCCCGCCAATCCGCCGCCGATCACGGCGATGTCGTAATGGACCTCTTCTTCCCGCACGGTGCGGCCTCCTTGGTGTGACGCTCGGATACTCCCCGCCGCAGCGGAGCGGCCTTGAACGTACATCACATCCATATTGTGCAACCACTGTTCAACCAATGGGATCCGCTGTAAGTTCCGGTTGCGGTCACCGACCTGGCCGTCGCGAGCCGAGGTGCATGTTCTGGGCAGGTGAGCCGTGTTCCTGGTCCTGCACAGAATCGGTGATTCACCGACGAAAAGGGTTGACGCCATCGCACGATATGGAGAACGATCCCGCATGCTGCAACTTGCATTCAGCGCAGCAGGGGAGACGTTCGCGCAGGGCTCCGGCGCTCCCGCCACCATTTGAGAGGACAGACCCATGAGTACGGCCGCACCTCCCCAGAAGGCGCCCCCGCCCCGCGAGCGGAGCGGGGGACGGCTCTCCAACGGTGCGTTCGCCCTGCTGCTGACCGCACCGGGCCTCGCCCTGTTCGCGGCGATCATCTTCTACCCGCTGCTGTCGGCGCTGTTCACCGGCTTCTTCAGGCAGGATCTGCGGCTCCCGGGACGGGAGTTCGTCGGCCTGGACAACTTCACCTACTGGCTGGACGGTGACTTCCTCACCATCCTCGAGCAGACGCTGATCTTCACCGTCGGCGCGACGCTCGTCCCCTTCGCGATCGGCTTCGCCCTCGCGCTCGCGCTGAACACCGGACTCAAAGGCAGCGGCTTCCTGCGCGGCCTGTTCCTCTTCCCGTGGGTGATCCCGGGCGTGGTGGTCTCCTTCCTCTGGATGTGGATCTTCAACGCCAACTACGGGGTGCTCAACGGCGTCCTCATGGAGGCCGGCATCATCGACGAGTCCGTGGCCTGGCTCGGCCGGCCCGGCACCGCGATGCTCGCCGTCATCGTCACCAAGACCTGGGCCAGCTTCCCCTGGATGATGGTGATGCTCCTGGCCGGTCTGCAGACCGTGCCCAAGGAACTGCACGAGGCGGCCTCGATGGACGGGGCCGGGTCGATCCGGCGGTTCTTCGCCGTCACCTGGCCGCAGGTCCGCGGTGTCGCCTCGATCGTGCTGCTGCTGGAGTTCATCTGGAACTTCCAGCACTTCGACACCATCTACGTCCTCACCGGCGGCGGGCCCGCCGGCACCACCGAGACGTTCGCGACCGCCGTCTACCAGACCGCGTTCAAGGGCTTCGACATCGGCCGTGCCACCGCCCTGGGCGGACTGTGGATGCTGCTCCTGCTCCTTCTCGTCGCCGTCTACCTCAGGATCACCGAGCGGAAGGGCGACGCCTGATGACCTCCACCACCCCCCCCTCCCTCTCCGCCGTCGGCCGGTCGCAGCCGTCCGCCACGCGGACCGGGCGCAGCACCCGGCGCCGTGTGCGCAAGGACCTGCTGCGCTCGCGGATCGCCGCCTGGAGCGCGGTCGTCGTCATCGGAGCCTTCGGCCTGCTGCCGGTCTACTGGCTGCTCGCCACCGCGCTGAGCACCCCCGAGTCGACCTTCCAGTTCCCGCCGAAGCTGATCCCCACCGATCTCACCCTCGGCAACTTCACGGCCCTGGCCGAGAACGACCAGCTGATCAAGTACATGATCAACTCGCTCGTCGTGGCCTCGATCACCGCCGTGCTGAGCGTGATCGTCGCCACGTACATGGGCTACTCGTTCTCCAAGTTCCGCTATCGCGGGCGCCGGTCGCTGATGCACCTGGTGCTGGCCTCCCAGATGTTCCCCCAGGCACTTCTGCTGGTGACGTTGTACACCGTCTTCTCCAGCTTCGGCATGCTCAACACGTACAGCGCCCTGGTGCTCTCCTTCACCACGTTCACCATGCCGCTGTGCGTCTGGATGCTGAAGGGCATCTTCGACACCATCCCGGACGCCCTGCTGGAGGCGGCGTCCATCGACGGGGCCTCCCGCTGGCGGACGCTGCACTCCATCGTGGCGCCGCTGGCCGCGCCGGGGATGATCGCCGCCGGGCTCTTCGCCTTCGTACGCGGCTGGAACGACTTCATCTTCGCGCTGACCCTGGCCGACAAGGAGAAGCAGACCCTGCCCCCCGGGCTCGTCTCCACCTACATCGGCGAATTCCAGACCGCCTGGCCCCAGTTGATGGCCGCCTCGCTCGTGGTGTCGGTCCCTGTGATCGTCGCCTTCATGTTCCTGCAGCGCTACCTCGTCGGCGGCATGACCGCCGGCTCGGTCAAGAGCTGAACCTCGGCTCCGGCCCGCGCCCTCACGTACCTACCCTCCCGCACACTCCCATGGAGAGACCATGACCACCTCTGGCATCAGCCGGCGCGGCGCGCTGCGCATGTTCGGCATCGGCGCGCTCGGTGCAGCGGGCGCCGGTGTGCTCGGCGCCTGTGCGCCGTCCGGCGCCGGCTCCCCCTCCAACGGCGGTGACCCGAAGTCCAAGAACTTCGACTTCACCTCCTGGTCGCTCAACGAGGAGGCCGCCAAGCCTTCGATCGAGAAGATCATCGCGGCATGGGAGAAGGCCGAGAAGTCGACGATCCGCGCGGTCTCCTACCCGTACAACGAGTACCTGAGCCAGCTCACACTCAAGCTGGGCGGCGGGGAGACGACGGGGGCGGTGCACCTCGACATCGCCTGGCTCGCCGCGATGGCGCAGATGGGCAAGCTGGTCGACCTCGGAGCGGTGGCCGGCAAGGGCGGCTACACGGACGTGGCGCTGAAGAGCGGCGTGTACGACGGCAAGCAGTACGGGCTGCCGTGGAACACCGGGTCGATCGGGGTGATCGCCAACTCCAAGCTCCTGGAGAAGGCCGGGATCAAGGAGCACCCCACCACCGTCGAGGAGTTCGAGGCGGCGCTGCGCGAGCTGAAGGGGCTCGGCGGGGGAGTCGTGCCGTACGCCGCGGCCACCAAGGTCGCGCAGCTCAAGGACATCTTCCCGTGGATGCAGACCTTCGGCTGCGAGCTGCTCGACGGCGGGAAGGTCACCATAGGCGACGACGCCTCGGTCGACGCGGTGACCTGGTACAAGAAGCTCCATGACGAGAAGCTGATCGCCGCGGACGTCGACCGCTTCGACGCGCGCGCCCTGTTCGGCCAGGGCAAGGCCGCCTTCTACGACGACGCGATCATCGGCAAGGGCGTGACCTCCGCCCAGTCGAAGGACACCACACTGGCCGACGCCATGCAGCCGATGGAGCGTCCGGTGCTCAAGGCCGGGGACACGCCGCAGGCGCTCCTGTGGGGCGGTGTGATCGCGATCGTGAAGGGCAAGGGCCAGGACGCGGCGACCGAGTTCGCGCTGCACACCACCACCGACGAGGCCACCACCTCCGAGTACTTCGCCGCGCGCGCACTGCCGCCGTCCACCACCGCGGGCCTGGCCGCTCCCGAGGTCGCCAAGGACACCTTCACCACGGAGTGGACCGAGAAGATCACCAAGACCGCGACCGGCAGCCCGTTCTGGCAGTTCGCGCAGAACGCCCAGATCGAGGAGGCCGTCGCCAAGCAGGTGCAGGCCGTCCTCGTCGGCAGGTCGAAGCCGAAGGACGCGATGAAGCAGGCAGGCGAGGAGGTCGCCGAGCTCATCAAGCGCTGAGGCCCGACGCCGTGGTCAGGGCCCTGCGAGCGCCGCACGCTCCGCCGGGCCCCGCTCCGTACCCCACCCCGCACGACGACCGCGCCGGCCGGCCCCCGGGCCGCTGCCGTCCGCGTCGCCTCCCGCACCCGCACCCGCGAAGGAGCTCATCTTGCGACGTCCCACGGTACGCACGTACACCGCATCGGCCGCGGCCCTGGCCGCTCTCCTCCTGACCGCCCCGGCCGCCGGGGCCGGCACCGCGCAGACCACGGCAGCCGCGGCGACGGTGATCGAGAAGGTCCCGTACGCGATGGACACGTCGAACCAGGCCGCCTGGTGGACGCCGGTCGCCACGTACAAGGGCCGCGGGCAGTACACGTACTTCGCCTTCAACGAGCCGGGCTCGACGGCCGCGACGCACCGGCCCGCCCTCGCACGGCGCGACCCGGACGGCCTCTGGAGCCGGCTGCCGCTGCTGAACAGCGACGGGCAGCAGGCGGAGTTCCCCGACGACAACGGCCACAACCAGCCCTCGGTCGCCCGCGACGGCAGCGGTCGCCTGCACGTCTTCACCTCCATGCACGCCAACCCCTGGCGCTACTTCCGCACCGAGGCCCCGGGCGGCGACATCACCGACCACGCGTCCGAACTGCCCGATCAGGGGGTGGGCATCACCTACCCGGTCGTCACCACCGCGCCCAACGGCGACCTGTACCTCGCCGCCCGCGTCGGTACCGGCTCCGACCAGCGCCCCGGCAAGCTGTACCGCTGGGACAACGCCAACTCCCGCTGGAGCGTCGTCGCCACCTTCGCGAGTGCGCTGTACCGCTCCGTGTACCCCGACGACCTCACGGTGGACGCCTCCGGCCGCGTGCACCTTCTCTACGAGTGGGCGAAGGCGCCGGCGACCGCGTTCCGCCACCAGCTCTCCTACCTGTCCTACGACCCGTCGACCGGGGCCTTCGCGGACAGTACGAACACGACCGTCACCACCCCGGTCACGCCCGCCACCTCCGACGTCGTCCAGGACCTCACCACGGGCGAGGAGTGGAGCGCCGACAACGCGTACACCGGTCCCGCGGTGCAGAGCGCCAAGCTCACCCTCGACGGCTCCACCCCGAAGATCGCCTACCGCTACCGCTCGGCGGACAGCGGTGGTCACTTCCGCGTGTACTACGCCTATCCGAGCGGTGGCGGCTGGGTGGGCAAGACCGTCTACGCCGGCGGGCAGACCGCTGCCGCCCTCGGCATCACCTGGGACGAGACGGACACCAAGCGCGTCTACTACGTGACCGCCTCGGGCACCGACCGGGTTTTCTCCGCGACCCAGTCGGCGGACGGGGCCTGGACCGCCCGGTCCGTCACTCCGGGCGTCAGCGCGGACCGGCTCGCGGTGCGGCGGGACTCGGACGGTCAGGATGTGCTCTACGTGCCGGACACGGCGCACAACACCCTCTATTACGCGACCCGTTGACGAACCCCGCCGCTGGTCGCACAGGGCTGCCGACGCGCTCGGGCCGGTATCACTTCGCCGACGGATCACCGGCCGGGGCACTGCGTGGTCGTGCCCCGGCTGGAACCCGGCGTCGTTCCGCCCGCGAATTCTCAGCCTCGGGTGAGGAGTGTCCGCCACGCAGACCGGTGCCCCCGGGCAGGTCCGCGACCAGCCCTGCCCCGCAACCGGCGGACGAGCAGGGCGCCGGCTGCCAGAGCGAGCGCGAGGTAGGCATCACGCGATCCGGCGCCGGGTGCCCGCACGCCCCGTACCTCCGAGGTCCCCCTGGCGGGGGACCGGAGGGCCGGACTCCTTCTCGAGTACGGGCCCCTGTCGGCCTCGGGCCGGACCTCCTGTGCGATGCGCCGCCACACACGCTCCGGCGGCGCCACCGGCAGGTCCGAAGCCTGCGCACCGCGCGCGGCAGCCACCACGCGCGTCAGCTGCACCAGTTCACGGCGACAGCGCGGACACGACGCGATGTGCCGCAGGGCGGCGGTGTCCTCGTCGCCGTCCGCATGACCGAGTGCCAGTTCCACCAGGTGAGACGGCTCCACATGGCTCACTGCGCCCTCCTGCGTCTCCGGCTTCCTGGTCTCCCTGTGCACGAGCCTGTCGCTCGTGAGGGGCCGTTGTCACCCGCGCACCGGCTCCGCCTCCTTCGGCCCCGCCGACCGAGCGCTCGCGCGCCCAGGCCCACGTCGCAGTCCTGGACACGCCCGGTCGGCGCGGCTGAGGCGGTGCCGGTCCACGACGCCGTAACGCCGGGAAGCTGGGCCGTCGCCGCTTGTTGCTCAGGTGCGGTTCCGGAGTCGGGCGCTCCGGGTGCGAGCTCCGACGGCCCGCCCCCGACGGAGAGGGCGGCTGCCGGACGGCAGCCGCCATCCCTGGGTCCGTTCGGTCCGGGTCAGCCGTCGCGCGGCGTCAGCCACGCCGTCCGGCGAACTGGCGGGCCACCATGACACCCGTCAGGGTGATCGCTCCGGCTGCGGTGGCCCAGGCAAGCCACTGGGCGGGGGAGTTAGGCGTGAAGGCGGCACCGCTGCCGCCGGCGTTCAACGCGTCGGGCATCGTTTCCGCGCCGCTGAAAGTCTGGGTGGCCAGGGCCAGGTTCTTGTCCTCGGCGCTGCCCCAGGCGTAGACGACGTTGCTCGTGCCCTCCTTGAGGTTCAGTTCCGCCGGTCCGATGGCCACGGTGTCCGTGCCGGCGAGGACGACGTCGGCGTTCACGGTGCCCGCGTCGACGGCCGCGGTGTCCTCGTCGGGGTTCGTCAAGTCGGTGAAGACGGGCTGACCGCCGGCGCGTACGTCCACGGCGGGCGCGGCAGCGACATGGCGAACGGTCAGACGGGCCTTGCCGTCGTCGACATTCGAGACGTCGTTGATGAACGCCGTCAGCTGGGGCTTGCCGTCGGCGGTGAGATGGGCGGCGACCGTGGCGTTGCCGCCTTCGGGTACCTTCACCTTCTTTTCCAGAGCCGGTGCGCCTTCGGGGCCCTGGCCCGCTTCGAATATCTGGATGTCGTAGGTTCCCGCGTCGAGGGACTGCGGGTCGGTCACCGTGCCGGGCTTGAAGTCGCTGAGCAGCTCGTCGCCGTTGGCGTAGACGTCGACCGTCATTCCTGGGATGCCGTGGAAGACGGACACCATAGCTTTGTCCTGCGCCTGGTCGGGGGCCGCCAGGGCGGGTGCGGTCACGCCGAGGGCCAGGGCGCATGCCCCGGCGGAAGCGGCGAGGGCGATGGTGGGCCTGGAAGTCATGGGGATCATCTCTTCGTGGAGAGCCATGTCTGCTGCGGTGTCTTCACAGGTGTTTCGCGTATGGGCGGCGACGTGGATGCACCGAGGCAGCGCTTCTTCGGCGTGGTCACACGCCTGTGCCGCGTGCGTCACCCTGGTCGACGCACGTACGCAACCGATGCAGGCCGCGGCGGGCGTGGCTCTTGACCGTACCGAGAGGCACTCCGGTGCGTTCCGAGATCTGGACCTGCGTCAGGTCCTCGTAGAAGGCCATGCACAGGACCTCGCGCTGAGCGTGCGGCAACCGGGACATGGCCTCGACGAGCAGCACGCGGTCGAGCACCTCGTCCGATGCCTGCTGAACGGGCCGGACGGGTGCGGCGTCCTGAGCGGCCGACTCGATCACGGCCAGCCGCCGCCCCCTGGCCGCGAGCGCGTCGACGACCTTGCGGCGCGTGATGCCGACCAGCCAGGCGCCGAGCGCGCCCCGGTCGGGCCGGAAGTGGTGCCGCCCGCGCCAGGCACCGATGAACACCTGCTGGGTGACGTCCTCGGCCTCGTGTGTGTCGCCCAGGGACCGGGTGGCCATGGTGTGTACCAGTGAGCCCCAGCGTCGGTAGATGGCTGCGAACGCTTCCTCGTCGGCCTCGATGAGGCCGCGGGCAAGCTCTTCCTCGTACCGCGTTGCCTCCACGGGCGGGACGAGGGTGGTGGCCGGTCGCGGGTGCGTGGTCATGGCCGTTCCTCCTGCCAGGCGTCCTACGGGGGTGGAGGGCCGTCCGCCGGTCCGGCTATCGCCACTCCGCGCGCACTGATCAGTGTCGGACGCGTGAACGACGCAAGCAACGTGCGTCGTTCATGCGTCGTACAGTGGAGGCGTGAGCGGGCAGCGGGAAAACGGTGCGAACCGAGTCGGTGACGGCGGTCCGCCGGCCGGAGGCATGACCACCGGCGAGGTGGCCCGGCGTCTGGGGGTGGCTCCGACCACGGTCCGCACATGGGACCGCCGTTACGGGCTCGGGCCCGACGGGCACACGGGCGGCCGGCACCGGCGCTGGACGCCGGCGGACGTGGCGAAGCTGGAGCGGATGTGCGCGTTGACGGCGACGGGGCTGCCGCCGGCCGAGGCGGCCCGCATGGCGCGCAGCGAAGAGCCACCGGCGGCGGCCCGCTCCCGAGCTGCTGCTGGGCCCGGGCGGGCTCCGGCCTCACGCCGAACCGGGACGTGGAGCGGGCTGCAGCTCGGCGACGTGCGTCAGGAGTGCAGAGGAATCGCCCGTGCCGCCCTGCGTCTGGACGCCGCCGCCCTGGACGAACTGCTGCTCGCTGTGATCGCCGAACACGGACTGGTCGCCGCCTGGACCGAGGTGATCATGCCGACGCTCCAGGCGGTCGGACGTAAGTGGGAGACGTCGGGGGAGATGTACGTCGAAGTCGAGCACTTCCTGTCCTGGCACGTCTCGGGCGCGCTGCGGCGGGCCACTCCCGGCACGGCCGCGGACCGCCCCGGCGCCACCGTGGTGCTCGCCTGTGTGCCGGGGGAGAACCACACGCTGCCGTTGGAGGTGCTGTCCGCGGCACTGACGGAGCGCGGTGTTCCGGTGCGGATGTTCGGCGGTGCCCTGCCCGTCGAGTCGCTCGTCACCGCGGTGCGAAGGACCGGGCCGGCCGCGGTGGGGCTGTGGGCGCAGTCCCGCACCACCGCCAGCCGGCCGCTGGCCCAGCACGTGGCCGGGATGGAGTGGGGCGTGCGCGGAGCCCGTCGCAGACCGGTCGTCCTGACCCTGGGCCCCGGCTGGGCGGGGCAGGCGGTCGCCGGTCTCGCGCGTCCGTCAGGGCTTGCCGAGGCGGTCGCCGCTCTGGAGTCGTCGGCGCCGTAGGTCTACGAGCGACGACAGGCCGCCGGGCACCGGACGCCACACGGATGCGCTGGCTACTGCCCGGTTGTGCGCCGGTGCGGGACGGACGTCAGTCACCTCGGCGGCACACCGGAGTGCGACTACGGGGGTGTGTCGCCTCGCGCGTGTTCCTGTTCGACGACCTCCGCGAGATCGGTGAGCCGGTCGAGTTGCCGCACCGGCTGGGCGGTGCGATGGTTGGCGGCCAGCCGCTTCCGGTGCCGGTCGAGAAAGGTCCAGTAGCCCGCGGTGTACGGGCATGCGTGCTCCCCGGTCCGGTCGCCCGGCGGGTAGACACAGGGACCGCACAGGTCGCTCATGCGGTTGATGTAGGCGCCGCCCGAGGTATAGGGCTTGGTGGTCATGCCGCCCCCGTCGGCGTACTGGGACATGCCGACGACGTTGGGGAGCATGACCCAGTCGTAGCCGTCCACGAAGCAGCGGTGGAACCAGTCCGTGACGGCGGCCGGGTCCCAGCCCCGTTGAAGAGCGTGGCTGCCGAGGATCATGAGCCGGGGAATGTGGTGCGTCCATCCCGTGTCGCGCACCTGCGCGAGGACCGTGCGCAGGCAGTTCGCCCGGACGGCGCCCGCGTCCAGGTCGTTCCACCAGTCGGGCAGCGGGGCGGTGTGCCGAAGCTCGTTGGAGTGCCGGTAGTTCTCGCCGAAGTACCAATACAGCTGCCAGACGTACTCGCGCCAGCCGGCGATCTGCCGCACGAAGCCTTCCACGCTGTTCAGTGGCGCCCGACCTGCGCGCCACGCCTTCTCCGCCTCCTCGACACATTCGGCGGGATCGAGCAGACCGAGGTTGAGCGAGGAGGAGAGCAGGCTGTGGCTCATGACCGGATCGCCGGCCAGCATCGCGTCCTCGTACGGCCCGAACGTGGCGAGTCGATGCTCAACGAAGCGTCGCAGGGCTCGACGCGCCTCCGCCCGGGTGGCGGGGAACAGACGGGGCCCGTCCCGCCCGGTGAAGGAGACGTCCCCGTCGCGTTCCCAGCGGTCGAGGTCATGACGGACCTCTTCGTCGATGTCGTCCTCGCGCGGCCGGTACGGGCGGCCGATCCGGAGGGAGGCGGTGTCGCGGGGCGGGGGCTCCCGGTTGTCGTGGTCCAGGTTCCACCGGCCTCCCGCCGGCTGCCCGCCGTCCATGAGCAGGTCGTGACCGCGACGGACCCAGTGGTAGAAGTCCTCCTGCCGCAGCCGCTTCCCGCCGTGACCGTCCGCCCACGCGGCGAAGTCGGCCATCGGCAGGAGGAACCCCCGGGCAGGGCCCACCGTCACGTGCGGGAGGGCCCGCACCAGGCGGAGCGCCGCGTGCGACGTGGGGTGGTGGACCCCGATCGGGCGCCCGCGTGCCGCCCGGTCGAGGCCGTCGCGGTAGGTGTCGGCACGTACGTAGGTGACGCGGTCGCCGAGTTCGGCCGCGCGGTGTCGCATCGCGGACAGCACCAGATGGGCCTTGGCCCGATGGAACCGGCGCCGTCGGAACACGGAGCGGGCCTCGATCATGATCAGAGGCGTGTCGCGCTCCGGCCCGTCCTCGTCCGCGTTGAGGAAGTGGGGGCCGAGCTGGTCGCCGAAGAGCCAGTGCACGAGGGGTGTCTCCTCAGTCGAGGCCACGGGCGTGCTGAAGCGCGCGAGCCCGTCGGCGGGGTTGACGATCGGTTCCCAGGTCCCCCGCCGGAAGGCCGGGCGGCGGCGTGGGCCGCGCACACCTGGTCAGGGGCACTTCATGCTCAGCCCCGGTGGCCCATGTGCCGCTCACGCCGATCCGGCGGCTGTGCGACCGGCGCGGTGGAACACTCACGCCGGCGGGCCACCGCGCTCGGCCGCCTGCCCGGCCCGGCCGCCGACGCCGAGCAACCCTGTCGCCGGGAAGGGCTCCGCCGCGGCGAGCCGTGGCAGTTCACGTCGCGACAGCCAGGTGACGACAGGCGGCATAACGGCCCGTACGAGCTGCGTCGAGCACAGCCAACGGGGGACGTACACAGACGCACGGCGACGCTCGACGGCGCCGACCAGCCGCGCGGCTACGTAGGAGGCCGGGAACACCTTCCGCGCCGGAGCCGGCATGTGCCCACGCAGTTCCCTCAGCACCGGGTGCTCGTCGGCGTCACGCACCATGCCGGTGTCCGTCCAGTTGATGTAGGCGATCCCCACGCCCACCCGGCGGTGAGCGACCTCGGCCCGCAGCGCGTGGGCGAAGGACTCCACTCCCGCCTTCGACGCGCAGTAGGCGCTCATCATCGGAGCCGCACCTATCGACGCGAGAGAGGCCACTTGCAGGAGGTAACCGTGGGTGTCGACCAGGTCGGGCAGGAACGTGCGCGCGGTGATCGCGCTGCCGATGAGGTTCACCTCGACGACGCGGCGCCAGACGGCTGGATCCGACTCCATGAACGGACCGCCCTCCGCCACTCCGGCGTTGGCGACGACCACCGAGGGAGGGCCGAGCCGGGCACGGATCTCGGACCTGACCCGGTGCATGCGGCGGTCGTCGGTGACGTCCGCTTCCCAGCACGCGGAAGTCCCCGCCGGCAGCGAGTCCCTGACCCGGGCCAGTGTGCGCTCCTCCCGGCCCAGCAGCGCCACCCGCGCGCCCCGCTCGACCAGTACCTCCGCGATCGCCGCCCCGAGGCCGCGCGCTGCCCCGGTCACGACGGCGACGCGGCCGTGCAGGGGCTGGCGGTCTACCGGCATGGTGTGTTCCTTTCCGCGGTGGCACCTGCCCGGCCCACGCTAGACGGCTCACGGTCAGGGGGCATGTCAGCCGCTCCCTCAGGAGGGCGCCTGGCCTCCGGTACGGACTGCCGCGATCGCGATCGCCTTCACGCGCATCCAAAACCGGCACAGGGGCCGAAACGGCATCATGAAGCTCAAGGACGAATTGCCCGTCGACCACCATCTGGCCACCGTCTACCGCTACGGCGCAGGTTTCTGCGGCGTGGTCCTGCTGGTCTTCGCAGGACTCGGCTTCGCCGACGCACTGAGCCCGTTCGACACGGCCGGCGAGACGATCGCCGGCATGACCACCAACGTGGGGCTCAGCACCATCTCCACCGTCGTCGGTCTCGCGCTGCTCGTCGGCGCGGTGATCGGCGGCAACTTCGCCTCGGTCCTCAACATGACGGTCGGAGCGCTCTTCGTGCTGAGCGGCTTCGCGCACCTCTTCGTCCTGGACCGTCCTGCCAACATCCTCGACTTCGGCATGACCAACGTGGTCTTCAGTTTCGTCATGGGGTTGCTCATCGCCACGTTCGGGATGTACGGCCGGGTGTCCAGCAAGCTGACGCACGACAACCCCTACTGGCAGCGCCGCCACCCGGATCAGGCGGCACGCCGACGCGAGGCGGCCACCGCCCTGCCGGACGCAGGACCCGAGCGGGACGCGCTGCCTGCCACACATGGTCCCGAGGGTGCCGGTGAACCGAGGCCGCCCGAGTGGCGCCCGACCACGGGAGGAATGCGCTGAGCGGCACGTCCGAACCATTCGACGAAGACTCGCGTCGGTGCCGGGTCGGTCGGCCCGGCTCAGGGGTTCCTGAGAAGTCCCGAAGGTGCGGCAGGGTCCCCTCCCGATGTGCGCCCACGTCAGGAGGGGACCCGCATGACCGCTTCCCAGAGCTCTCAGATGTCTTTCAGACGTCGCGGAGGACACCGCGCACTTCTGTGACCTGCGGCGATACGCGGTTGCAGAGCGTCGCGCCGCACCGAGGGCTCAGCCGAAGTTCACGTCACTGCACCACATGTATGCCTGGTCGAGGTGCGAGGCCTGCCAGATCACGAACACGATGTGGTGTCCGGTGTAGCCGGAGGTCTGGACGGGGAACGTGATGTCGTTCGCCGGTGCGTAGCGGCCGGTCTGTGTGATGAAGTCGAGGTTGCCCCAGCCCAGGGTCTGGGTCTTGGGGTCGAAGCCCTGCTTGCTCACGTAGACCTTGAAGTAATCGGCGCCGTGGGACGCCTGGTCGCGCAGGTGCACCGAGAAGTTGTTGCCGATCGTGGTGGTCTTCCACGCCCCGGGCTTGTCCAGGCTGGCGTTCCGGGACAGGTTGTTGCTGCAGAGCGTTCCGTCGGGCGTCTTCGCCTGGAACTGGCCGCCGAGGCCGTCACGCAAGGCGCTCATCCAGTTCCACATGGTGTCGGCGTTGGCCTGCCAGGCCTGCCAGCACATGGGGTCCTGTGTCTGCATGGCCGGGTCCATGTGCTTGCTGCCCCACGTCTCCCAGCACTGGTACGCGCGGGTGGCGGGGCCGACGATCGTGCCGTGGGCCTGAGCGGGGGCCGACCAGGCCAGCGCGCCGGCGAGGACGGCGAACAGCATGACGAACGCCTGGAGGGGCCGGCGGAGGTAGGACCTCGAACGCCCGGTTAACGGGATCGTGTTGTTCATGTGGGGGGAACTCCTTCCAGAGACAAGGCTGTGATGGGAGCGCTCCCAACGGTACGACTTCCGCGTGAAGTGTCAATGAAACAAACCAAGTTGATCCGAAAACGGCCGGGCTGAGGGATGCGCCGTGACGGGTCGGAGGGCGGTCCTCGCCGTCATGTCGGGAGGGAGGCCGGTTCGCCATGACACCGCGTCGGTTCGCGCTCTTGCAGATCCGGACCGACCGAGGAGACTGCCTTCACTCCCCGGTCCACTCCGTACCCCGGCAGCACCACGCCGAACAGGTCCGAGCGGCCGCGAGCAGATCGGTCCACCGTCACTCCCCAGGGATGAGGTCTCATGTACCGGAACCGAGCCGTCGTCAGCGCCCTCACCGTGACTCTGTTGTCAGCCGGCCTCGCCGTCGGCCCCGCGGCAGCAGCGTCCTCCGCGTCCTCCTCTGCCTCGGTCTCCGAGGTGAAGGCGCGCGTCGGGGGCGACTGGGAGACCCGGTCGATCGTCTTCACCGCCGCTGCGGGGCAGACCAACGACCTCAGCATCTACCCGATGTACACCAGCGACGGGATCCGCCGGATCGGCTTCAGGGACGTGGTCCCGCTGGAACCGGGCGAGCACTGCGCGTACTCCAGCGCCGAGGACACCACCGCCGTCGTCTGCGAACTGCCCGCCGACAGCGCACGGCCCGACAGGATCGACGTCTTCCTCGGCGACGGCGATGACACGATCGCCGCCTTCACGCCCGGAATGAACACGGTCAGCGGCGGCGCGGGCGACGACGAGCTGCACGCCCACACCGCCCGCACGGTGCTGGGTGACGCGGGGGACGACATGGTCATGGGGCCCGCGACCCTGCACGGCGGGGACGGTGCGGATCAGCTGATGGGCGACAGCGAGAACCAGCGGATGTGGGGCGGCCGAGGCGACGACATGATCGAGGGTTACGGCGGTGACGACACCGTGTACGGCGGCTCAGGCGACGACCACGTCATGGGCGGGGACGGCCGGGACATCCTGCTCGGCGGCTCGGGCGACGACACGGTGCGCGGAGAGGGTGGCGACGACTTCGTCTGTGGTGGCACCGGGAAGGACATCCTCGACGGCGGGGACGGTCGCGACGTCGTCCTCCCGTGAGTCCCGCTCCCTGCCCGAGGACCCGAAGGCCAGGAAGGCCCGAGCTGTCGAAATTCCAAGGGCTGGGGCGGACCTCCACCCCGCCGCGGTTGACGCCCGACACCGAGATCACCCCGCGCCGGGCCGCGGTGCGGGGCGGTCTGCCCGCGATACGCGTTGTTTGTCCGCCTGTGCGGCCAGTCCCGAGTGGGCCGGCCGCACTGTGTGGCGCCGACCCGGACGGGCTCGTCGACGTGGTGAAACGGTGACCTTCGGGTGAATCGGATGTGGCGGAGTCGTGATTGTTACTGATGAGTTGATGTCGGACATGTGTTCTTGTGCATTTCCTGTGAGGCGTGGCAGAGTCCCGTGAACCTCCGTTGATCACGTGACTGCCGCACCGATCCAGTGACTTGGTGATGTGCGGGACCTTGTCGCGGCGTGCAGCGCAGCAGGCCCGGCGGAGGTGACAGTCGGGGAGGCCGCAGACGTTCGACGAGCGTCGTGGCAGGGGGCGGGGGGCTTGATGATGGTTCGCGTGGGCAGACGGGGCGGCCGCGCCGTGGCCGGTATGACATTGGTGGCAGCCTTCACGCTGCTCGGACCAGGAGCGCTGCCGGTTCCCCATGCGGTCGCCGCCACGGGCTGCGCCGGAGCGCAGCACGACTTCAACGGGGACGGGATCCGCGACACCGTCGTCGCCGACCCCGAGGCCACGGTCTCGGGCAAGGAGCGTGCAGGGCAGATCCACATCGTCTACGGGGGAGGCAAGGGAACGTTCCTGTTGTCCCAGGACTCCCCGAACGTCTCGGACGGCGCCGAGACCGACGACCGCTTCGGCTTCTCCTACGCCGTGTACGACGCCAATCTCGACGGCTGCAGCGACATCGCGGTGGGCATCCCCTTCGAGGACATCAACGTGGCGACCGGCCCGGTCCAGGACGCGGGGCTCGTCCACCTCATCTACGGCTCGCCCACCGGCATCGCGTCCGGAGGACTCGGCACCATCGGATTCCGGCAGGGAGCCGACGGCAAACTGGGCGGCGGCTACGAGGCGGAGGACTGGGTCGGCTACGCCGTCGCCGCGGGGACATCGGCCAGCGGCATCCCCTTCCTCGTCATCGGAGCGCCGGGCGAGGACGGTGCCGAAGGCAAGGACATGGGGATGTTCCACCATGTCTACGGCACCGGGTACGACGTGGCCCACGTCGCGCAGGACTCCGCGGGCGTCTGGGAGGATCCCGAGCCCAACGACCGCTTCGGCGCGTCGATCGCCGCGACGGACCGCCACTTCGTCGTCGGTGCGCCCGGCGAATCCATCGCGACCACGTCCCAGAACGTCGAGTTCGCCGGGGCTGTGATCGCATTCCGGCCCTCGATCAACACGGACGGCATCCCGGCCCCGCTCTTCGGTATGGGCCAGGGCCGCAGCGGCACCGGTGACACCACCGCGCAGACCGGGGATCAGTACGGCCTCTCCTTGGCGATGGCCCCCTACCGTCCCGCCGGAGCGACCGCGAACAACGACTCGCTTCTCGCGGTCGGCGTTCCCGGTGAGGATCTCGCCGCCACGGTCGACGCCGGAGCCGTCCACACCTACCACATCAAGGCGGACGGAACCCTCCAGCACCTCAAGTGGATCGACCAGAACCAGCCCGACGTCGAAGGCTCGGCCGAGGCGGGCGACTTCTTCGGACAGCGCCTCACCGCGGCCAACACCGCCCCGACCGCCACCGGCACCGCGGCGACGATGCGACTCGCCGTGGCGGCGCCCGGCGAGGAGCTCACCGAGGAGTACCCGGAGGAGGGCGGCGTCCACATCTTCCCGCTGCTCGGTGAGCCCGGCGCCGGTGACAGCTGGATCTCACCCGGCGACGGCGTTCCCGCCGTCCGCGCGCCCCGCATGCTCACCGGCATGGGTCTCGGTTCGAGCCCGACGGCACTGTACGTCGGCGTCCCCTACGGCCCCGCCGGAAACAGGGCCGTCCACGCGTTTCCCTGGAACACCCCGAACGGCGGCGCACCCACGCAGAGCTGGCGCCCCGGTGAAGGCGGTATCCCGGCCGACGCCGTTGCCTTCGGTGTCCGGCTGAGCTGAGACCGGGGGCGGGCGGGGTGCACGGCAGATGCCGGTGGCACCCCACGCGACCGAGTCCCGTCCGAACCGGTGCGGCGGTGAATTCCGTACGACCGCGTGACGCCCGTCCACCGTTCTGACGGCGCGTGTTCCCGCGCTGTCCGTGCCCGCCACGCCATCCACACCCATGAGCGCCGCCCGACGCCGTCGCGAGACGGCTGTCACCACCATGCCCGAAGCCGTTTCGGGGACCTCCGGCCGACGGCGAGCCGGAACGATCAGGGGAGGAACCATTTCTGTGACCAGTCCGATGCGCCCACCGCGGCGCACCGCCAGAGGAAGAACAGCGCTCGCCGCAAGTGCCGTGTTCCTGACCGTATTCGCCCTGGGCTTCGGCCCGGGGGCGCCCTTCACGGCACCCGCCTCCGCCCTGGCCGCCGGATGCTCGGGCGTGGACTCCGACTTCAACGGGGACGGCATCAAGGACACGGTGATAGCCGACCCCGAAGGGACGGTGAACAGCGTCCCCGGGGCCGGTCTCATCCACATCGTCTACGGCGGCGACAAGGGCAGCATGCAGCTGTCCCAGGAGACCGCGAACGTTCCCGGAGGCGCCGAGCCCGACGACCAGTTCGGCTTCTCGTTCGCCGTCTACGACGCGGACGCCGACGGCTGCAGCGACATCGCCGTCGGCATCCCGTACGAGGACCTGGCCGCCGAGGACGTCACGGTCCGCGACGCCGGTCTGGTCCAGATCGTCTACGGCTCGGCGGCCGGACCCGCCGGCGGGAAGGCTGTCAAGGAGCACTCCCAGGGCCCGACCGCGACGCTCGGCGGAGGCAGGGAGACGGGCGACTGGGTCGGTTACGCCCTGGCCGGCGGAAAGACCGCGGCGGGAACCTCGTACCTGCTGATCGGTGCACCCGGCGAAGCGCTGGGGACGGTCGAGGACGCCGGCGTCTTCTACTACCTCTCCGCCGACCCGGCGACCGCCGTCGGCGTCAACCAGGACACGACCACCGCCGGACCGGTGCCGGGAGAGATGGAGGTGGACGACCGCTTCGGCTCGGCGTTCGCAACCACCCCGACCCACTTCGCCGTGGCGGGGCCCGGCGAGGCGATAGGTACCGTGCCGTTCGCCGGCGGGGTCGCCGTTTTCAGCCACACCCTCGTGTCCGGCCTCCCCAAGCCGCTGGTGGGACTCTCCCAGGACATTGACGGCATCCAGGGTGCCGAGGAGCCGGGTGACGGTTTCGGCACCGCGCTCGCCATGGCGCCCTACCGGCCCTCGGGCGCCACCTCCACGACCGAGTCCCTGCTCGCCGTCGGTATCCCGGGCGAGGACCTGGCCACGACGGTCGATGCCGGGGCCGTCCAGGTGTTCCGGATCACGGCCTCCGGGACCTTCACACAGATCAGCTGGATCGACCAGAACACGGCGGACGCCGAGGAGCAGACCGAGGCCGGGGACTTCTTCGGCCAGCGGCTCGCCGCGGTCAACACCGCTCCCAACAGCGTCGCTTCGGCCACCACCACCCGGCTGGCGGTCGGCGTGCCGGGCGAGGAGTCCTCGGAGGAGCACATGGAGAAGGGCGGCGTGCAGATCTTCCCGCTCGTCGGCGCGCCCGGCGCCTCCGACGCCTGGATCGACCCGGGCTGGGGCATCCCCGGAGAGCCCGCTCCCCGCCAGCTCGCCGGAATGAGCCTGGGCTCCACCCCGTCCGCCCTGTACGTGGGCATGCCCTACGGGCCCGCCGCGGAACACGCCGTCCACTCCTTCAGCTGGAACGTGGCGTCCGGCGGCACGCCCACCCGCACCTTCAAGCCCGGTTGGGACGGCGTCCCCACGGGCGACGTCGCGTTCGGAGCCGTGGCCCGTTGATGAACGACCTGGAGAAGAGACGCATGTCCAGACGCATACGACGCGGCCCGGTGCTGCGCGGCGCGCTCGCCGCGGTGGTGGCGGGTGCTGTGATGACGGGCGTCCTCAGCGCCCAGTCGCAGGACCCCGCCTCCGGCGAAGCCCCCGAACCGTCCATGGCCGCTGCGGGCAAGCCGGTACAGACCGAGGCCGAAGCGCTGACCGTCGCGAAGAAGAGCGGCCAGAAGGTCGAGATCCTCGGCATGCGCACCTCGCGCCGGGAGATCTACGCCGAGCCCAACGGCACCTTCACGGCCCGCGAGTACACCGACCCCGTCCGTACCTTCCAGGAAGGTACCTGGGTCGACATCGACCGGACCCTCGTGCGGCACGCCGACGGCTCGGTCACGCCGAAGGCCGCGGCGGTCGCGCTGTCCTTCTCGGACGGTACCGCCGGCAAGCCGTTCGTCACCATGAACCAGGCGGGCCGCGAGATGGCCCTGACCTGGCCGTACGGGAAGCTTCCCGCACCCGCGCTCGACGGGGACACGGCCACGTACAAGGACGCCCTGCCCGGCGTCGACCTCACGGTGCGCGCCGAGGCGGACGGCTTCGGCCACCTCCTGGTGGTCAAGACCCCCGAAGCCGCGGCCGACCCGAGGCTGGCCCGGCTCGACCTGGGTCTGAAGACCGACGGCCTCAAGGTCAAGGAGGACGCCTCCGGTGCCATCAGGGCCGAGGACGCGGCCGTCGGCGGAACCGTCTTCGAAGCCGGCAAGCCCGTGATGTGGGACTCGGCCGCGGTCAAGGAAGCCGCTGCCAAGGCCCAGGGCCCCAAGGCCGTCTCGAAGGCGCTCGCCGCCGCGACCGCCGACGCCGCACCCGCCCCGGCGGTCGCGCCGAAGGCGGCCCTCACCGGCCCCGGCGGCGGTGGCCGGACCTCGCCGCTGGGCGTCGAGGTGGGCAAGGGCAAGCTGTCGCTCGTCCCCGACCAGAAGCTGCTCCAGGGCGACGACACCGTCTTCCCCGTCGTCATCGACCCGATCCAGCGCACCACTTCGCGCAGCGCGTGGACCGGCGTGATGTCCGGCATGCCGAGTGAGCAGGACTGGAAGTACTCCGGCAGCGCCGGCGTGGGCAAGTGCCCCACCGACTACAGCCCGGTCTCCTGCAACGGTGTCGGCGTGCGGCGGACCTTGTTCACGATGCCCATGTCGTTCTACAAGGGCAAGCAGATCCTCGGCGCGACGTTCTCCGCACGCGTCGAGCACATCTACAGCGCCTCGCCGACCGCCGAACCGATCCGGCTCTACCGCATCGGCGGCAAGAACTACAGCATCACCTCCTCGTCCAGCTGGTCCAACACCTCGGACGACTGGACGGACCACATCGGCACCGTCGACAAGGCCATCTCGCCGACGAGCTGTTCCAGCCAGGCCAACCTGCACTTCGAGGCGGGCGCGACCGGAGAGCTGACCACCGAGGTCAAGACGGCCGCGGCCGAGGGCTGGTCGTCCATGACGCTGGGCCTGCGCGCCGCCGACGAGTCCCGGCTGCCCGAATGGAAGCGGGTCTGCGGCAACGCCTACCTGTCGATCAGTTACAACAACCTGCCGCGGAAGATCACGACGCTCTCGCAGAACCCGGGCGGCATGTGCATCAGCGGTGCCGGCCGTCCGTACGCCGAGGTGCCGCCGCAGCTTCAGGCCGTGGCCAGCGACCCCGACCACGGAAACGGCCTCACCGACAAGGTCAAGGTCGAGTTCAAGGTGGACTGGACGGACCCGGTCACCAAGGAGGCCAAGACCTACTCCTACCTCACCCCGTCCTGGCTGGCGCCCACGTCCGGAACCAAGTTCACCCACACGGTGAAGTCGTCCATCCCGCAGAACACCGTCATCTACTGGAGCGCACGCGCCTACGACGGTGACGGATACGGCCCCTGGAGCTACGACGGGGACACCGTGCGCTGCGAGTTCATGTACGACAAGACGCTGCCGGGCAAGCCCAACGTGCTGTCCAAGCAGTACCCGTCCGACACCGTGTACCACGACGGCGTCGGCACCTACGGCTCCTTCACCTTCGCCCCGAACCCGAACGACTCGGTGCCCGACACCGACGTCGTGAAGTACCGGTACGCGTTCGACGGCACCGCCACCCCGGCCACCACGGTCAACGCCGCCACACCTGGTGGGCCCGCCACCGTGAACTGGATGCCCACCCGCTCCGGTCGCCACTGGGTCGACGTCATCGCCGTCGACAAGGCCGAGAACCCGAGCACCAAGGCGCACTACGAGTTCCTCGTGACCGAGGGCACCCCGGTCGCCGGCCAGTGGAACCTCGCCGACGAACCGTCGAGCACCGAGGCCCACGACGAGACAGGGGCGTTCTCCGCGAACACGGGCACCGGTGTCACCTTCGGCGTGGAAGGCCCCGGCGGCAAGGCCGACTCGGCCGCCCGCTTCGACGGCACCGGCGCCGCCTACGCGGACGTCAACGAAACGGTGCTGGACTCCTCGAAGAGCTTCAGCGTCAGCGCCTGGGTCCGCCCGAACGGCACCCCCACGCGCGACATGGCCGTCGTCAGCCAGGACGGCACGGGCGAGCCCGGATTCACCCTCGGCTACGACCAGGTGGCGGGCACCTGGGCGTTCTCCGTCCCGGTGACCGACGTCGACACTCTCGGCGAGTGGAAGGCCGTGGCCACCGGCGTCAGCGTGGTCCCCGACCAGTGGGTGCTGCTGACCGGCGTCTACGACGCGGCCAAGTCCGAACTGCGCCTCTACATCAACAAGGACTCCAAGGGCACCGCGTCCCGCCGTTCGGTGTGGAAGTCGTACGGGCCGCTGCAGATCGGCCGGACCACGGCCAAGAGCGGCTACCGGGACAACTTCTCCGGTGACCTCGCCGAGGTCCGCGTGTTCGACCGCGTCCTGCCCGCCGCCCAGGTGGCGGAGATGATGACGGTCAAGCCGACCCGCATGAACTACTGGCAGCTCGACGCGGCGGCTGCGGGAGCCTCCGCGGACACGGGCACGGGTCAGAAGCTGACCCTCGCGGGCAACGCCTCCATCTACAACGCGCCCACGGACGACCCGTACTTCGAGGGGCCGTTCCCGATGGTCGGCGCGGGGCACCTGGTCCTCGACGGTGACGGGGACTACGCGTCCACGGCCACCGCACCCGTCACCGGCGCAGCCAGCTTCACGGCGACGGCCCGCGTGCAGCTCACCTCGCTCGACGCGACCGAGCCGCAGACCGTGCTGTCGCTGCCGGGCCAGGCCGCCAACCGGCTCGCGGTCCGCTACCGGCCCGCTGCCGACGCGGAATCGTCCTCGACGTGGGAGCTGGCCGTGGCCGAGTCCGACTCGGCGACGGCACCGGTGAAGACCTTCACCGACGACCAGACGCTCCCGGACGTCGACATGGCCGGGCAGCACCTCGCCGTGGTGTACGACGCGTTCGCCAACGAGATCCGGCTGTACGTGGCCGGACAGCTCGCCGACATCGCGCACGGCACCGACGACACCCTCTGGGGCGCCACCGGCGCTCTGCAAGTGGGCCGTTCGGCCCTCGGCGGCGGCAGCGAGTACTTCGCGGGCGCCATCGACGAGGTGCGCGTCTACACCGGGGCGGCGGACATGACGGCGATCCGGCAGATGGCCAACGGGACACCGCTCCCGAACATGTGATCCAGGCGGGGGGGGGGGGGGGGGCCCCCCCCGGGGGGGGCCCCCCCCCCCCCCCCCCACCCCACCCCCCCCCCCCCCCAAAACGGGGGGGAACCCGGGGGGGATAAGAAAAACGGTTTTTTAAAACCGGCCCCC
>NZ_JBIBEG010000017.1:0-25940 GCF_042902585.1 Streptomyces argenteolus | reverse complement strand
GGTCCTCCGGGGGGGGGGGGATATGGGGGGGTTGCGGGATTTGGCACCGGGGAACCCCGCACCCAACTTTTTCTCCCGGGGGGGGGGGGGGGCGGGGCCGCGCCGGGCCCGGCCCCCCCCGCCCGCTTCAGGCCCATCCCTCACTACGTGCGGAGACACGTGATGGCATTCAGAAGCCGGTTGATGAACCGGCGCCTGCCCGGGCGGTTGCTCATGGCGACCGTCCTCGGCGTCACCCTCGCCCTGACAGGAGGCGCGGTACAGGCCGTGCCGTCGGCACCGGGGCAGGAGGGGCGCGGACGGCCCGGTGTCCAGGACTTCGGCGACCCTGCGGAGGGCAAGAACGCGCAGGCGAAGAAACGACCGGCGGACGAAGCGCAGAAGGCCGCCGTCAAGCGACTGGACAAGGTTGTCTGGCCTGCGGGCGGCAGCGCGAAGGTCGCCGTGGCCACCACGTCCCCCGCGGAGAAGACCGTCGGCGGGCTGCCCGTCGCCGTCACCGCCGTCACGCCCGAGGTGACGAAGGCGTCCAAGGGAGCCAAGGCGTCGCGGAATCCGGCCCCGTCGGCCGGTCCGGCCGAGGTCGAGGTCGCCGTCCTGCCCGCGAAGCGGGCGGCGGCCATCGGCGCCGGCGCGCTGATGCGCGTCGAGCGCACGGACGCGGCGGCGAAGGGCGCGAAGGTCCGCCTCTCCGTGGACTACTCGAAGTTCGCCGACGCGTACGGCGGCGACTACGGGGCCCGTCTGCAGCTCGTCCAGCTCCCCGCCTGTGCGGCCGTGGCGACCCCCGGCAGCAAGGCATGCCCGGAGCAGGCAAAGCCCCTCGCCACGGTGAACGACGCCGAGGACCGCACCGTCTCGGCCGACGTCCAGGCCGCCGCGGCACCCGCCTCGGGCACCGTGGCGAACTCGGCCCCGAGCTCGGCACCGCTGGTGGCCCTGGCCGCCGGCCCGTCCTCATCGCAGGGCAGCTACAAGGCGACCGCCCTGGCCCCGTCCGCCAGTTGGAGCGTCGCCACCTCGTCCGGAGGATTCAGCTGGAACTATCCGCTGCGTACGGTGCCCACGCCCGGCGGGCAGTCGCCGAGCATCGGGCTCGGCTACTCCTCGCAGTCCGCGGACGGCCGCACCTCTGCCACCAACAACCAGGGCTCCTGGGCGGGTGAGGGCTTCTCCTACGATCCCGGGTACATCGAGCGCCGCTACAAGCCCTGTTCGGACGACGGTCACTCGACCTCCGGCGAACAGTGCTGGGCCTTCGACAACGCCACGATCATGCTCAACGGCAGCTCGTCCGAGCTTGTGAAGGACGACAAGACCGGCGCCTGGAAGTTCTCCTCCGACGACGGCACCAAGGTCGAGAAGCTCACCGGTGCCACGAACGGCGACAACGACGGGGAGCACTGGAAGGTCACCACGTCGGACGGCACGGAGTACTGGTTCGGGCTGAACCGTCTGCCGGGCTGGACCGACGGCAAGGAGACCACGGACTCCACCTGGACCGTGCCCGTCTTCGGCGACGACTCCGGTGAGCCCTGCTACAACGCCACGTTCACCAGCGCCCACTGCAAGCAGGCGTGGCGCTGGAGCCTCGATCACGTCAAGGACACCCACGGCAACGTGATGTCCTACTTCTACGCACCCGAGACGAACTACTACGCCCTCAACGGCAAGACGGACGTCAACGGAACCGCGTACCACCGCGGCGGCTACCTGAAGAGGGTCGACTACGGCCAGCGCGACGGCCAGGTCTACGCGGCCAAGGCACCCGCTCGTGCCGTATTCGACGTCGCCGAACGCTGCCTGCCCACCTCGGACTTCGACTGCGCGGAATCCAAGCGGACCAAGGCGAACGCCGCTCACTGGCCGGACACCCCGGTCGACCAGGAGTGCAAGGCGGCCACCAAGTGCACCGTGGGCCAGACGTTCTGGACCACGAAGCGCCTGACCGGCATCACCACCCAGATGCGCAAGAGCGCCACCGAGTACCAGGACGTGGACGCGTGGACCTTCACCCACCTGTTCACCGACAACGGTGACGACTCCAAGACCCTCTGGCTGTCGAAGATCGACCACGAGGGCCGGGTCGGCACGGCGGCGAAGCTGCCGACGCTCGAACTCTACGGCGAGCAGCTCGTCAACCGGGTCGACGCCGTCGGCGACAACATCGCCCCCTTCCACCGGTTCCGCCTCGCGGCCGTCCTGAGCGAGACGGGCGCACAGCTCGACGTCAACTACGCGGCGACGAACTGCACCAAGGACGCCCTGCCCAAGCCGGGTGAGTCGACCAAGCGCTGTTACCCGGTGAAGTGGGCCCCGCCCGGCACGGTCGAGCCGATCACGGACTGGTTCCACAAGTACGTCGTCGCCGAGATCGTCGAGACCGACCGCACGGGCGGCGGCGACAGTCTCGTCACCCGCTACGACTACCAGGGCGACGCGGCCTGGCGTAAGGCGAAGCCGGACGGCATCACGGAGGACAAGTACCTCACGTGGGGCGGCTGGCAAGGCTACGGCAAGGTCAAGGTCACCAGCGGCAGCGCCGACCGGCAGACCTCGCGGATCGACTACACCTTCCTGCAGGGCATGGACGGTGACAAGGACCCCGCCGGTGGCACCCGCTCGGTGAAGGTCAAGGACTCCACGGGCGTCGAGTACACCTCGTCGGAGGAGTTCACCGGGCACCAGCTCGAAGCACACACGTACGACGGGACCAAGCTGGTCTCCAAGGTGATCAGCGAACCGTGGAAGTACAACACGGCCACTCAGACCCGTGACTGGGGCACCTCGCACTCGGTGCTCGTCCGCTCCGACACGGAGCGCGGCTACAACCTGCTCTCCGACGGCACCTGGCGGGCGACGAGAAGCACGATCAAGTACGACACGGCGAACGGAACGGGCCGCGTCCTCGAGGTCGAGGACCAGGGCGACGTCTCCACGGCCGCCGACGACACCTGCGCCCGCACCTGGTACGCCGACAACACGGCCGCCAACCTCCTCACCCTGCCCTCGCGCAGTGAGGTCGTCGGCGTCAAGTGCTCCGTGACGCCGGACCGTAGGACTCAGGTCCACGCGGACGAACGCACGTCCTACGACTCCAAGGCCTTCGGCGTGGCACCGACCAAGGGTGACGCCACGACCACCGAGCGCTTGACGTCGCACAACGGGACCACGGGCACCTACCAGGTCACCGGGACGACGGCCTACGACTCCTTCGGCCGCCCGACGTCGCAGAAGGACGCGGGCCAGGCGGAGACGAAGACCGCGTACACGGATGTCAACGGCCTGATCTCCCAGACCAGGAGCACCAACGCGCTCGGCCACGTCACCACCACCGACTACGCCCCCGCGTGGGGCATGTCCGCCGGGCAGACCGACCCGAACGGCAAGCGGACCGACCTGGCCTACGACGGTCTGGGGCGTCTCACCGCGGTCTGGTTCCCGGACCGTGCGAAGACCCAGACCCCGTCCATCAAGTACTCGTACAACGTCCGCCGCGACAAGGTCGTCGCGATCAAGACGGAGAAGATCGAGAACGACGGCTCGTACGGCGCGGAGTACCAGCTCTACGACGGACTCCTGCGACCACGGCAGCTTCAGACGGAGGGCCCTGGCGGCACGCGCATGGTCGCCGACTCCTTCTACGACGGCACGGGCCAGGTCAAGAAGACCAACGCCACGTACAACGCCGCCGGCGCCGCGTCCGACGAACTGCTGATCGTCCACAACGGAGAGGTCGGCCAGCAGAGCCTGCTGGAGTACGACGGCCTCGGCCGCCCGACCGCCCAGGTGATGGCGGTCTCCGGTGTCGAGCAGTGGCGCACCACCCACACCTACGACGGTGAGCGCACGACGATCGACCCGCCCAAGGGCGGCGTACCCACCACGACAGTCACCGACTTCGCGGGAAACACGAAGGAGATCTGGCACTACCGCAGTGACTCCCCGAACCCGCTGGCCGGCTACGACGTGACCAAGTACACCTACACGCCGAAGAACCAGCTCGAAACGGTCACCGACGCCAAGGGCAACGTGTGGCGTTACGAGTACGACCAGCTGGGCCGCCAGACGAAGGCCGTGGACCCCGACACGGGGACGTCGACCACGGCGTACGACACCCTCGACCGTCCGGCGTCCACCACGGACAGCCGGAACAAGACGATCTCGACGCTCTACGACAAGCTCGGCCGCACCCTGTCCACGTGGCAGGGGGAGGCCACCACTGGAACCCGGCTTTCCGAGGTCCGGTACGACAAGGCCGGGCTGCTGGGCCAGGCGTGGGCCAACATCAGCTACCTCTCGCCGACCGAGTCGTTCGGCACCGTCATCCAGACGATGGACGACTTCTACCGGCCGACGAAGACGAACTACGTGGTGCCCGCCTCCCAGGGCTCGCTCGCGGGCACGTACACCTTCACGGCGGAGTACAACCGGGATGGCACCCTTCAGTCGACCGGGATCCCGGCCACGGGTGACCTTCCGGCGGAGGTGCTGGTAAACGGGTACGACGATCTCCAGCGACCCACGACACTCACGGGATCGACGCCGTACGTCACCAGGACCGTCTACTCCAAGGAGAGCCACGTCCAGCAGTTGGAGCTGTCGGCCGGCACCGGGAAGAAGGTCTGGCAGACCTTCGACTACGAGACCGGCACGGACCGGCTGACCCGCTCCGTGGTCGACGTCTACGGTGCGTCCGCTCCGGCGAAGGAGTCCACCTACTCCTACGACCAGGCGGGCAACGTCCTGTCCATCGCGGACACGGCGAAAGCCGCTTCACCCGACGTCCAGTGCTTCGCGTACGACAGCCGGCAGCGCCTGGCCGAGGCGTGGAGCCCGGCGTCGAGCGCCGCGGACGCCGGAGGCAGCGGCACGCTCGGCTCGGCGGCACCGCTGGAGGGCACCGGCCCGAAGGCGTGCCAGGCGGCCCCCGGAGCGTCCCCGCTGGGCGGACCCGCACCCTACTGGAAGTCGTACGTCACTGACGCCATCGGCAACAGGACGTCCGACACCTCGCACGACACGGGTCTCGACGGGACCCGCGATGTCACCCGCACCTATACCTACGGGGGAGCGGGAACCCTCGGTGACGGTCCCCACCAGGTCACCAAGGTCGTCGAGAAAACGCCCACCGGCGACCGCCAGTCGTCGTACGAGTACGACGCCACGGGCAACACCACCAAGCGCACCATCGGTGGCGATGCTCAGGTCCTCGAATGGAACGACACCGGCAACCTGGCCGCGGCCACGGAGGCGAGCGGAGCCGAGACCACCTATCTGTACGACTCCGACGGCAACCGGATCCAGCGTAAGGACCCGTCGGGCACGACGGTGTACCTGCCCGGCGTCGAGCTGAAGCTGTCCGCGGACGGCTCCAAGAAGGAGGCCACCCGCTACTACTCGCACGCTGACCAGACGGTCGCCGTCCGGACGAACGACGGCACCCTGTCGTTCGTGGCGGGCGACCATCACGGCACCGGCGAGCTCGCGATCGACGCCACCACCGGTGCGGTCTCCCAGCGGCGTTTCGATCCCTTCGGCGTCGACCGCGGCAAGGCGACGGGCACGTGGCCGGGCGAGAAGGGCTACGTCGGCGGGACGATCGACTCGTCCACCGGGCTGACGCACCTGGGGGCACGCGAATACGATGCGGTCATCGGGAAGTTCATCTCCGTCGACCCGGTCATCGACTACACGCAGCCCCAGCAGATCAACGGCTACGCCTACGCCAACAACACACCCGTCACCCACGCCGACCCGAGCGGCATGGCCATCCCTGAGTGCCTGCAGGGCCTGATCGAGTGTCAGGGCGGCCTTCCCGTCAGCAAGCCGGGCTCCACGTTCAACGAGGAGAAGGCGGTCGACCAGGCTTCCAGCGCACTCTCGGGGGCGCAGGGGCAGCAGTCCGCGGCCAAGCAGCGCATCAAGTCCGCGGCCAAGGCCCTGGTCAAGATCGCCAGGGACATCCTGGGCGTGGACGCGGCACTCGACTGCGTCTCCAGCGGTGACATGGGCGCCTGCGGCGAGACGCTGCTCAACATAGCGGGAAGCTTCGCCGGCGGCCTGGCGGGCAAGATACTCGCCAAGTACGGCGCGCCGTGGAACTGGGCCAAGGGGGCCAGGCTCGCCAAACGCGTGGTCAATCTCGTGGGCGACCTCGTCGGCGGGGCCAAGGACTACTGGAACGCCAGCAAGGCCGTCGGCAAGGCCAAGGACGGACTCGCCAAGGCGACGGACGCCCTGGCCGCGGCGAAGAAGAAGGCGGCCAGCGCCCTCAAGAAGGGCGAAGGCGGTTCCTGTCCGATCCGGCCGGGCAACCACAGTTTCCTGCCGGGTACGAAGGTGCTGCTCGCCGACGGGACCATGCAGCCGATCGAAGGGATCGAGCTCGGGGACGAGGTCGTCGTCACCGATCCCGAGACCGGTGAGACGACGGTCCGTGACGTGGTCGCCACGATCACGACCGAGGACGACAAGCACTTCGTCGACCTGACCGTCACGGGCGGCTCCGGTGCTTCGGAGTCCCTCGTGTCCACGACCACGCATCCGTTCTGGTCGGTGTCGGAAGGGGACTGGGTCGAGGCCGGGAGCCTGCGTGCCGGCATGACTCTGCGGACTCCGGACGGCGACACGGTCGCCCTCGAAGGCGTGCGTCACTTCGACAAGCGCCAGCGGACCTACGACCTGACCATCGCGGGTATCCACACCTACTACGTGGTGGCCGGGCTGACGCCGCTCCTGGTGCACAACTCGGGCGGAGAGCTCGGCGAGGGGGAGATCCACCTCTGGCGAGGCGTCACGGGCCGTGAGCGTGACAACATCCACAAGACCCGTACGTTCAAGAGCACCCAGGGGATCAAGTACTTCTCCTTCACGGAGAAGGGAGCGGCGGAGTACTCGCGACGGGCACACGCCGCATACCCCAAGGAAGGCACCTACACGATGATCCGGACCAAGGTGAAACTGTCGGATCTGCCGGAATCGGCGCGCATGGCCTATACGGCGGACGTCGTCGATGGCGGGGTGGCGCTGCAGGACGATGTGCTCCCCAAGCTGAGCAGGCCGCAGATCATGCCGACCATGAGCTGCGGGTGAGGACCATGAGGTTCGTCGTGGCGGCGTCGTCCGACGCGGTGGTCCAGGAATGCCGCAGGGCCCTGGGACACGTGCCGGGAACCGCGTTCCGTACCGGCTCGGTTCCCGAGACCGGTGCGGGCTGCGACGCTGCGGTCCTCAACTCCCCGCTGGCACATGAGCGTTACGGGGGCGTTCCGAGGATCGGCAGCGTCCAGGTCCTGCTCAACCAACGGGGCGACGGCGCACCGGGGGTGATTCTGGCGACCGCACCGATGGCTGTGGGGGCCGCGGTCGCCGACCCCGGGGACGACGAAATCGCGAGCCACGTGTCGCAGACGCTCGCCTCGTGTGTCGCGGCGTTCGTGGAGGCGTTTCCGGACCGTGCCGACGGGGCGTGCGTTCTCGTGCACCTCGAAGGAGCCGGGATCGACCGCGAGGACATCGCGGTGACACTGAAGGGGCTTCTGCGCTTCCTCGAACGGGAGTAGGCAGAACCGAGCACCGCGTCCGGGCCCGTCGGAACTTCCGGCGGGCCCGGACCTGCCCCGCGGGGGGAGCGTGGGACGGGGCGGGTGGAGCGCCGCTCAGTAACCGTGAGCGCCGGAGTGGGAACTCGAGGCTGGCGACTCGATCGTCCCGAAGATGCCGCCCGTACTCCCTCCGGAGCCGCTGAGCAGCAGGTCAGATGGGGCGTGGGCGGCAGCCGCCCGTCAGATGTCCCGGAAGATCTCGATCTGCGCCCCCACCGAGTTCAGCCGCTCCGCCAGCTCCTCGTACCCCCGGTTGATCACGTACACGTTGCGCAGCACCGACGTCCCCTCCGCCGCCATCATCGCCAGCAGCACCACCACCGCCGGCCGCAGTGCGGGCGGGCACATCATCTCGGCGGCGCGCCAGCGGGTCGGGCCCTCGACCAGGACGCGGTGCGGGTCCAGGAGCTGGAGCCGGCCGCCCAGGCGGTTGAGGTCGGTGAGGTAGATCGCGCGGTTGTCGTAGACCCAGTCGTGGATCAGGGTCTGGCCGTGCGCCGACGCCGCGATGGCCGCGAAGAACGGCACGTTGTCGATGTTCAGGCCCGGGAAGGGCATCGGGTGGATCTTGTCGATGGGCGCCTCCAGCTTGGAGGGACGGACCGTCAGGTCCACCAGCCTGGTGCGGCCGTTGTCGGCGGCGTACTCCGCCGTGCGGTCGCAGTCGACGCCCATCTCCTCCAGGACCGCGAGCTCGATCTCCAGGAACTCGATCGGGACCCGGCGGATCGTCAGCTCGGACTCCGTCACCACGGCGGCGGCCAGCAGGCTCATCGCCTCGACCGGGTCCTCGCTGGGGGAGTAGTCGACGTCCACGTCGATCTCCGGCACGCCGTGCACCGTGAGCGTCGTCGTGCCCACGCCGTCCACGCGAACGCCGAGCGCCTCCAGGAAGAAGCACAGGTCCTGGACCATGTAATTGGAGGAGGCGTTACGGATGACGGTCGTGCCGTCGTGCCGGGCGGCGGCCAGCAGGGCGTTCTCGGTCACCGTGTCGCCGCGCTCGGTCAGCACGATGGGGCGGTCCGGGCGGACCTCGCGGTCGACCTGGGCGTGGTAGAGCCCGTCGGTGGCGGCGATGTCCAGGCCGAAGCGGCGCAGCGCGATCATGTGCGGCTCGATGGTGCGCGTGCCGAGGTCGCAGCCGCCGGCGTACGGCAGGGTGAAGCGGTCCGTGCGGTGGAGCAGCGGGCCGAGGAACATGATGATCGAGCGGGTCCGGCGTGCGGCGTCCGCGTCGATGGCCTCCAGCTCCAGCTCGGCGGGCGGCAGGATCTCCAGGTCCACGCCGTCGTTGATCCAGCGGGTGCGCACGCCGATGGAGTTGAGGACCTCCAGGAGACGGAAGACCTCCTCGATGCGCGCCACCCGGCGCAGCACGGTCCGGCCCTTGTTGAGCAGCGAGCCGCAGAGCAGTGCGACGCAGGCGTTCTTGCTCGTCTTCACGTCGATCGAGCCGGAGAGCCGGCGTCCGCCGACGACCCGCAGGTGCATGGGGCCGGAGTAGCCGAGAGACACGATCTCGCTGTCGAGGGCTTCACCGATGCGGGCGATCATCTCAAGGCTGATGTTCTGGTTGCCGCGCTCGATGCGGTTGACGGCGCTCTGACTCGTGGCGAGCGCCTCGGCGAGCTGGCTCTGTGTCCAGCCACGATGCTGACGGGCGTCACGGATGAGCTTGCCGATACGTGCGAGGTAGTCGTCTTCCATGGCTGCACGCTATCTCAGATATGAGATGAAGATCGTGCCGGGGGTGTGCGAGTCGGGTAACGGCACTGTGCCGGGCCGCTGGTGGAGGCCTGATCCGAGGATCAGGCGCACCCGGCGGCCCGGCGTGCGGTGTTGCGCCGATCGGGTGAGTCAGCTGCGACGGCTGCGCTTGGTCGTCTTCCGCCAGCCGAAGGGGCCGGGCAGGTCCATCGACGTGGTGCGTCGGCCGGTGCTGCTGTGGGTCCGCTTCGGGCCGTGCCGTCCACCCGTCGTGACGGACCACGAGCGCTTGTTGATGTTCAGCCGGACGCCCGGGAGAATCTGGAAGCTCTTACGGAATGTGAGCGGCATCTGTGCCTCCTCTGTCAGGAGTACGTCTGTCCCGAAGCCGCCCGCTCATGCCTGGAACCCTCCGGGCACCCTGTGATCGGATGCCGAGCGCCAGGCAGAAGTCCACCCGGTCGTGCAGGGTGGCCAGGCTGTGCCCCGTGAGCTGTTCCACGCGCTGGAGGCGGTAGCGCAGGGTGTTGACGTGGACGTGCATCTGCTCCGCGCACCGCCGCCAGGAGCCGGACGCGTCGAGGAACGCGCTCAGGGTGCCCACCAGGTCGCTGTGGTGCTCGGCGTCGTACCGCTCCAGTACGCCGATGAGCCGCTCCCGGTACATCCGGCGCACGTCGTCCGGTACGGCGGCGAGCAGCATGAGGTGGGAGGAGAGCGCCTCGGTGCCCGCGACGCGCACGGTGCCGGTGGAGAGCCGGGCCACCCGCTGGGCGTGCCGGGCCTCGTCCAGCGCCCGGCGCAGTCCCGCCGGACCGCTCGTCGGACCCGAGACGCCGATCGCGGCCCAGCCGTGCGCGAGGAAGGGGTCCAGCGCGCGGGCGGCCTCCGCGCACCGTTCGGAGAGGCCGTCGCCGCTGTCGGTGCCACCGGTGTCCGGTACGAACATCAGATGGCCGTCCTGCGTCGCGAACGGCGCCGAGCAGCCCGGTATCCGGCCGTACACCTCGTCCAGGACGACGGCGGCGAGTTCCGCGCCGTAGGGGCGGCCCGTCGTGGAGACACAGACCACGGCCAGCGGCACGTCGGGGTCCAGGCCGACGCTGCGGAGGCGGCCCGCGGCCGGTTCCGTTCGGCCCTCGCCCAGGAGGTCCACCGACTCGCGCAGCAGCCGTTCCTCGATGCGCCGCCGCTCCTGCCCGGCCACCCCGTCCAGGGCGAGCAGCGCACACACCTCGGCTGCGGCGTCCGCCACTCCGGGCGCCCAGTCGCGGTGGTCGCCCGCCGCCGCGAGATAGCCGGAGGGCGGCCGGTGGGCGACGGGGGACTGCACGGGCAGGAACGTGAGGCGCCCGCCGCCGGGAAGGGGCTGCACCGAGGGGAAGGCGCCGGCGGCGAAGGCCGCGCGCAGCGAGCGCCGGAGGTGATGACCGGACACCTCGGGCACCGCGCCCGCCGTGAGCCGGCCCGTGGCGGAGAGTGCCGCGCAGTACAGCCCGGTGGACCTGGCCAGCACCTCGACGAGCCCCTCGGCACCGGCCCCCGACGCCATGCTGGCCACCAGCCCGCGGTGGAGCCCCGCGCCGGGGGAGCGGCCGACGGGTCCGGCGAGCGCCGCCAGTACGGTCTCGGTGAGCGTCGCGTACGACACGTCGTCACCGACCGCGAGCAGCGGCAGCCCGTGGCGCTCGCACGCCTCCGCCAGTGCATCCGGCAGCTCGCCGACGGCCGCCGACCCGGCCACCAGGGCGGAGGCACCCGCCGACGCGAGCGCGGCGACGAACACATCGGCGTCCCGGGGCTCCCGGTACCAGGTGGTCGAGGTCAAAACCAGCTCCCCGCCGTCCAGATAGCGGCCGGGGTCGGGCAGATCGGTCGTGTACACGCCGGTCACCCTGCGGTCCCGCGGACCGGCCGTGAGCACAGGGGTGAGTCCGAGGCCGGGAATCCCGAGGAGTTCGGTCAGCAGCACCAGGATTTCCTGCCTGACGGATGCGGTGCGGTGTCCGGATGTCCGGTGGATACGGCCGGGGGTCCCGCGGGGCGTGTGTTACGGGCGTGCACACCGGCGGGCACGGGGTTTGGAGAATAGTACGGGGTCGTTCTCCCTCACCGGGCTCTCGTCCGTATAGCCGTACCGGTCCGCCCGGCGCTCGCCGCGGGTTCACTGAAGGACATCGCGGGGCACGGCCTCTCCCCTTCGTCATCTGCCCCGCGCGCCTCTGCGGGACCGCCGCCGTCCTCGCACCGCCCCCGACGCCCTACCTCCCGCATCACCCGCCCGAGCCGCATGCCCCCGCGTGCCGGACGCCTCCCGATGCCCAGAGCCGTGGCCCGGAGCTCTGAGCCCTGAGGGACCGGGCCCCGAGCCCTGAGGGACCGGGCCCCGAGCCCTGAGCCCGGTCCCGGAGTCCGGTTCCACTCCCGTCGCCCCTGAGGAGCCCCATGCGTGTCGAACCCCTGCCCGACGCCCCGCCGTCCGACGACAACCGGGCCACCCCGACCGCCCTTTCCGGCCCTTCCGGTCCCCCGCTCGGGATCGAGCGGGCCGGCGTCGAACCCGTGCCCTCGGAGCGCAGGCACGGCCGTCCGAGGACGCTGTTCACCCTCTGGTTCGGCGCGAACGTGCAGTTCGCGACGCTCAGCGTGGGTGCCCTGTCGACCTCCGTCTTCGGCCTCGGCCTGGTGCCCGCGATCCTCGCCATCACCCTGGGAACCCTGCTCAGTTCGGCGATGGTGGGGCTGTTCTCCACCCGTGGCCCGCTCACCGGCGTACTCCAGCTCATCCAGACGCGCGGCCCGTTCGGCCGGCTCGGTGCCCTGCCGTCGGCCGCGTTCACCGTCGTCAACGGCGTCGGCTGGTGCGTCGTCGACACCCTGCTCGGCATGTTCATCCTGCGGGACCTCACCGGGCTGGCCTTCGCGCCCGCCCTGGTGCTCATGGCCGCCGCCCAACTCGCGGTGGCCGTCGTCGGCTACCGGATGATCCACGCCGTGGAGCGCGGCCTCGCCCTCGCGCTGGTGGCCGTCTTCGCGGTGGTCTCGGTGTACGGCTTCGGCGGCGCCCGCACGACCGCCCCCGCCACGCCGTCCGACGGGCTGCTCGCCGCGTTCCTGCTGGTCGTCGCCGTCACCGCGGCCCGGGGCCTGGGCTGGTCGGCGTACGCCTCCGACTACAGCCGCTACCTGCCGGCCACCGCGTCCACCCGCCGGGTGTTCCTCGCCGCGGGCGGCGGCAGCGCGCTGGCGGGAGTGTGGATCGGCTCGCTGGGCGCGGCGATCGGCACCGTCGCCGCCGTCGACGACCCGAGCACGATGGTCAGCGGGCTGCTCCCGGACGCCCTCGGCACGGTCGTGCTGGCCGCCCTGCTGCTCTCCACCCTCGCGTCCACGGTCATCGACCTCTACTCGGGCGCGATGGCCGCGCTCGCCGCCGGATTCACCCTCCCGCGCTGGGTGTCCGTCCTGGTCGTCGGCGGTCTGGGCACGGTCCTGTCCTGGTACGCGGGACACGGCGACTTCGCCTCGCAGCTCCAGGACTTCCTGCTGATGACCGGCTACTGGCTCGCCCCCTGGGGCGCGGTGCTCGTCACGGCGTACTGGTGGCGGGAGCGCGGCCTGCACGGCACGGCCCGGCTGTACGACGCGCGGCACCGCTTCGGCTGGGGACTCCCGTCGATGGCGGTCGCCCTGCTCGCCGAGATCCCCTTCATGAACCAGTCTCTCTACACCGGCCCGCTGGCCGCCGCCCATCCGGCCGTGGGGCCGTTCGGCCTGCTCGTGGGGTTCGTCGTGGCAGCCGCCGTGTACGCGGCGCTGACCGCCTGGCGCCCCACCCCGCCCGCGGGCCTCCCGGCCCCCGGCGCCCCGTCGCCGACGCCCGCCTCCCCGCCCGTGGGCTGACCCCGTCCGCCCCGGGCGGGCCCGCCCCTGGACACCCGCGCCACCCGCACCCCGTACCGACCCACCGAGGAGACCCAGTGACCACCCCCGGACCCGCAGCCCCCCTCGCCCCCGACGACGAGAAGTTCCTCGTCACCGCCATCGAACTGGCCGCCCGCGCCCGGCAGGACGGCAACCACCCCTTCGGCTCCCTGCTCGTCCTGGACGGGGCCGCGGTGCTGGAGGCGGGCAACACCGTGACCACCGGCCGGGACGCCACCGGCCACGCGGAGACCAACCTGGTCCGGCTCGCGAGTGCCGCGTACTCCCGTGCCGAACTCGCCCGCGCCACGCTCTACACCAGCACCGAACCCTGTGCGATGTGCTCGGGCGCCGTCTACTGGAGCGGGATCGGGCGGGTCGTCTACGCCCTCGGTGAGGACGAACTCCTCGCCCTGACCGGCGCCGACGAGGAGAACCCGACCATGGCCCTGCCCTGCCGCACCGTCCTCGCGGCGGGCCAGCGCGCCGTCGAGGTCTCGGGTCCGCATCTGCACGAGCGGGCCGCCGCCGTCCACGCGGGCTTCTGGACGGGGGCCGGCGCATGACCGCCCGCCCTCCCCGCACTCTCATCCGCAACGGCATCGTCCTGCCGTGCGAGGGCCGCAGGACCGTCCACGACCCCGGCTCGGTCCTGATCGAGAACGGCAGGATCACCGCCGTCGGCCCGGTCGCCGCACTCGACGCGGCGGCCGACGACGCGGTCGTGGTGGACGCCACGGGCCACGCCGTCATCCCCGGCCTGCACAACACCCACCTGCACTCCGGGCTGCTGCGCGGCACCGCGGAGTCCAAGTCGCTGTGGGACTGGCTGCGTGACTACGTCGACCCCGCGCACAAGGCGCTCACGCCCGAGATCGCCGAGGCCGCGTCCCTGCTCTGCTACACCGAGTCGCTGCGCGCGGGGACCACCTCCGTGATGGACATGTGGCGCCACATGGAGGGCTCGGCGCACGCGGCCGAACAGGTCGGCATCCGGGCGACCCTCGTCCCGTACGTCGCGGACCTGCCCGGTTACGACTACTTCGAGACGCTGGACACCAATCGCCGGCTCCTGGAGGAGTACCGCACCCACGCCCAGGACCGGGTCCGCTCCTGGGTCGGCCTGGAGCACCTCTTCTACTGCTCCGAGGAGGCGTTCGAGGCGGCGGCCGCGCTCGCCGACGCGTACGACACCGGACTGCACACCCACTCATCCGAGACGACCTGGGAGGTGGAGGAGTCACTGCGCCGCTTCGGCCGCCGTCCCATCGAGGAGTTCCACCACCGGGGCATCCTTAGCCCGCGCACGGTCGTGGCCCACTGCGTCTGGCTCGACGACACCGAGCTGGGCCTCCTGGCGAGCACCGGCACCGCCGTCGCGCACTGCCCCTGCTCCAACATGAAGCTCTCCTCCGGTCCGGCCAGGATCATCGAGATGCGGAGCCGGGGCATCACCGTCGGCCTCGGCAGCGACGGGGAGAAGGAGAACAACAACCTGGACCTGCTGGAGGAGATGAAGTTCGCTTCCCTCCTGCAGAAGCTGACGAGCCTGGACCCGACGACCGGTGACCCGTGGGACATCCTCGCCATGGCCACGCTCGACGGTGCCAGGGCGCTCGGCCTGGACGCGGTGACCGGCTCGCTGGAAGCGGGGAAGAAGGCCGATGTCGTGACGGTCGACCTGCGCCGGCTGCACACCACCCCGCTCCTGCACGGAGCGGATTCCAACGCCGCGGCGCACCTGGTCTTCTCCGCCGGCTCGGCCGACGTGTCCGACGTCTGGGTGGACGGGCACCGGCTTGTGAAGGGCGGCCGGATCCGCAGCGTGGATCCGGAGACCGTCCGCGAGCGCGCCCAGAGCGCGGCCGAGGACCTGTTCCGCAGGAGGGCCGCTCTCCCTCGGTGACCCGTTTCGCGGGTGTGGCGGTGCAGCGTCACGACCGCCCTTCCCGGTGCGATCTCCCGGCGAACGGGTAGACGGCCGGGGAGGGCGGCTGCCCGCCGCCCCCGGCGAGGCGCAGGACACGGGCGCCCGGGCATGACCGCGCGGCGGCGATGTACTAGAGTTATCTCGACATCGAGATATCTGCCGAGGCGCACCGCAGCCGCCGCTCGGTAAGGGTTACCTAACTAATCCTTACCTTAGCGGATGGTGGGGGCCGCAGGCGGCGCCGGCCGCACATGAGGCGCGGCGCGGTTGAACGCGCACATTGAAGAAGGAGACTGTCGTGTCGGCGAACAGCTTCGACGCCCGCAGCACGCTGCGCGTGGGCGACGAGTCGTACGAGATCTTCAAGCTGGACAAGGTCGAGGGCTCCGCGCGCCTCCCTTACAGCCTGAAGGTGCTGCTGGAGAACCTGCTCCGCACCGAGGACGGCGCGAACATCACCGCCGACCACATCCGGGCGCTGGGCGGATGGGACTCGCAGGCCCAGCCCAGCCAGGAGATCCAGTTCACGCCGGCCCGCGTGATCATGCAGGACTTCACCGGCGTCCCCTGTGTCGTGGACCTCGCCACCATGCGTGAGGCCGTCAAGGAGCTCGGCGGCGACCCGGCGAAGATCAACCCGCTGGCCCCGGCCGAGCTGGTCATCGACCACTCCGTCATCGCCGACAAGTTCGGCACCAACGACGCGTTCGCCCAGAACGTCGAGCTGGAGTACGGCCGCAACAAGGAGCGCTACCAGTTCCTGCGCTGGGGCCAGACCGCCTTCGACGAGTTCAAGGTCGTCCCCCCGGGCACCGGCATCGTTCACCAGGTCAACATCGAGCACCTGGCCCGCACGGTCATGGTCCGTAACGGCCAGGCGTACCCCGACACCCTCGTCGGCACCGACTCGCACACCACCATGGTCAACGGCCTCGGCGTGCTGGGCTGGGGCGTCGGCGGCATCGAGGCCGAGGCCGCGATGCTCGGCCAGCCGGTCTCCATGCTCATCCCGCGCGTCGTCGGCTTCAAGCTGACCGGCGAGCTCCCGGCCGGCACCACCGCCACCGACCTCGTGCTGACCATCACCGAGATGCTCCGCAAGCACGGCGTCGTCGGCAAGTTCGTCGAGTTCTACGGTGAGGGCGTCGCCGCCACCTCCCTCGCGAACCGTGCCACCATCGGCAACATGTCGCCGGAGTTCGGCTCCACCGCCGCGATCTTCCCGATCGACGACGAGACGCTGAAGTACCTCCGCCTGACCGGTCGTGACGCCCAGCAGGTCGCGCTCGTCGAGGCGTACGCCAAGGAGCAGGGCCTCTGGCTCGACCCGGCCGCCGAGCCCGACTTCTCCGAGAAGCTCGAGCTCGACCTCTCCACGGTCGTCCCCTCCATCGCCGGCCCGAAGCGCCCGCAGGACCGCATCGTCCTCGCGAACGCCAAGGCCAAGTTCGCCGAGGACGTACGCAACTACGTCACCGACGACATGGAGGCGAGCAAGGAGTCCTTCCCGGCCTCCGACGCCCCGGCCGTCTCCCCGAACGGCGTCCCGTCGAACCCGGTCACCGTGACCGCCCCCGACGGCACCACGTACGAGCTGGACCACGGCGCCGTCACGGTCGCCGCGATCACCTCCTGCACCAACACCTCGAACCCCTACGTCATGGTCGCCGCGGCGCTCGTGGCGAAGAAGGCCGTCGAGAAGGGCCTGACCCGCAAGCCGTGGGTCAAGACCACTCTCGCCCCGGGCTCGAAGGTCGTCACCGACTACTTCGACAAGGCGGGCCTGACCCCGTACCTCGACAAGGTCGGCTTCAACCTCGTCGGCTACGGCTGCACCACCTGCATCGGCAACTCCGGCCCGCTGCCGGACGAGGTCTCCAAGGCCGTCAACGACCACGACCTGGCCGTCACCTCGGTGCTCTCCGGCAACCGTAACTTCGAGGGCCGGATCAACCCCGACGTCAAGATGAACTACCTGGCGTCCCCGCCGCTGGTCGTCGCGTACGCCATCGCCGGCTCGATGAAGGTCGACATCACCAAGGACGCCCTCGGCGTCGACCAGGACGGCAAGCCCGTCCACCTCGCGGACATCTGGCCCTCCGAGGCCGAGGTCAACGACGTCGTGGCGAACGCCATCGGCGAGGACATGTTCAACAAGTCCTACCAGGACGTCTTCGCGGGCGACGCCCAGTGGCAGGCGCTGCCGATCCCGACCGGCAACACCTTCGAGTGGGACTCCGAGTCCACCTACGTGCGCAAGCCCCCGTACTTCGAGGGCATGACGATGGAGACGACCCCGGTCGAGGACATCACCGGCGCCCGGGTGCTCGCCAAGCTCGGCGACTCGGTCACCACCGACCACATCTCCCCGGCCGGTGCGATCAAGGCCGACACCCCGGCCGGCAAGTACCTCACGGAGCACGGCATCGAGCGCCGTGACTTCAACTCCTACGGCTCGCGCCGTGGTAACCACGAGGTCATGATCCGCGGCACGTTCGCCAACATCCGCCTGCGCAACCAGATCGCGCCGGGCACCGAGGGCGGCTACACCCGCGACTTCACGCAGCAGGACGGCCCGGTGTCGTTCATCTACGACGCCTCGCAGAACTACCAGGCCGCGGGCACCCCGCTCGTCATCCTGGCGGGCAAGGAGTACGGCTCCGGCTCGTCCCGTGACTGGGCGGCCAAGGGCACCGCGCTCCTGGGCGTCAAGGCCGTCATCGCCGAGTCGTACGAGCGCATCCACCGCTCGAACCTCATCGGCATGGGCGTCCTGCCGCTCCAGTTCCCGGAGGGACAGACCGCCGAGTCCCTCGGCCTGACCGGCGAGGAGACCTTCTCCTTCTCCGGCGTGACCGAGCTGAACAACGGCACCACGCCGCGCACCGTCAAGGTCACCACCGACACCGGTGTGGAGTTCGACGGCGTCGTCCGCATCGACACCCCGGGTGAGGCGGACTACTACCGCAACGGCGGCATCCTGCAGTACGTGCTCCGCAGCCTGATCCGCAAGTAAGGACTCAGGACGTCAGCGAGGGCCGCACCCCCGGGGTGCGGCCCTTCGCCGTTAGGCTCGAAGGTCTGATGAAGAACCACCTCACCTCGCAGGCCTCCAAGGCCGGCCACGAGTCCGTGCGGCGTCACAACCTGAGTCTCGTCCTGCGGACCGTCCGGGACGAGGGCGAGGTCACCCGTGCCCGGGTGGCGAGCCTCGTGGGCCTCACCAGGGCCGCGGTCTCCTCGCTCGTCGAGGAGCTGCTCGCGCTGGACTGCGTCAGCGAGTCCGGCAAGACCTCCAGCGGCTCGGCCGGACGCCCCGGCACCGTGCTCAAGCTGTCGCGCACCGGCCCGGCGGGGCTCGGCGTCGAGATCAACATCGACTACGTGTCCGTGTGTGCCGTCGATCTCACCGGGACCGACCGGGTCCGGGTCACCGAGCACACCGACCACCGGGGCGTCCCGCCCGCCGAGGTGCTGGCCCACGCCGCCCGCCTCACCAACCGCGTCATCGCCTCCACCCGGGAACAGGAACTGCGGGTGGTGGGCGTCGAACTGGCGCTGCCCGGCCTCGTCTCCGGCGGCGTCGTCCGGCAGGCCCCGAACCTCGGCTGGAGCAGGGTCGCCGCCGAGGGGATCTTCGGACAGGCGCTCAGCACCCTGCGCCCCGCCGGGCGCGCGCTCGCCGTCGGCTCCGACAACGAGGCCAACCTCGCGGCGCTGGCCGAGCTCTGGTTCGGCGGACTCGGCGGCGTACGCACCTTCCTCTATCTCACCGGTGAGATCGGTGTCGGCGGCGCGCTCGTGGTCAACGGCGAGATGATGCGCGGCGCGCACGGTTTCGCGGGCGAGATCGGGCACATGGTCGTCGACCCGCAGGGCCCTCTCTGCCGGTGCGGAGCCCACGGCTGCCTGGAGCAGTACGCGGGGAGGGCGGCGCTCCTGCGGGCCGCAGGGATCGACCCCGACACCGGTGTGCGCGGGATCGCCGAGCTGGAGCAGCGGGCCACGGCCGGTGAGGCGCGCGCCGTCGGCGCGCTGCACGAGGCGGGAGACCGGCTGGGCGTGGTCCTGGCCGGCGCGGTGAACCTGTTCGACCCGGAGGCGGTCGTCCTCGGCGGGATCTACCGCACCCTGATGCCCTGGCTGGAGGAGTCCGCCGACGCCCAGCTCACCGCTCGGGTCGTCTCCGGCCGCTGGCACGAGAACGGCAGCCGGCTGCGCGCCTCGTCCCTCTCCGGCGACGCGGCGCGGGGTGCGGCGGCCCGGGTGGTCCACGAGGTCCTGGAGAACCCGGCGGCGTACGCGGCGCGATGACGGCGCGTCAGACGGCGGGCGCGCCGTGAGCCTCCGGCCGTCCCCTCGCTCACCGCACCGTCCTACGCAGCCGGTGAATCAGCCGGTGCGCGCCGGGAGGCATCCCCCGCACCCTCGGGCGTGAGGGCGGGCGTACGGCCCGCCGACAGGAGAGAGGCACGCTCTTGATCACGTGGCGCACAGCATTACGGCCGGCGGTGGTCTCCCTGGCCACCGTCCTTCTGGGTACGGGTGCGACGGCGACGGCGCTCCCCGCGGGGGCGGCGGAACCGGCGGCACCGAGCGGCAGGGCGGCGGGGCCGGCCGTGGACGGCCCGGTCGCCGGCGCCGTGCCCGGGGACCCCGAGGCGGACGACGTCACCGGCACCTACCCCTGGCTCTCCGCGCCCGGACTGGCCAAGGCCGGGTACATCGAGCAGGAGTTCTACCTGTCAGGGCGGGCCGACGCCTACGGCCCCACCGGGGAACGGCTCGCGGACGACGTGCCGTACACGACCCGTATCGTCGTGCGGCGGCCGAGCAGCCCGGAGCGGTTCAACGGCACCGTGCTGACGGAGTGGCAGAACGTCAGCGGCGGATACGACCTGGACGCCCTGTGGGCACCCGACCAGGTCACACGCGCCGGATACGCCTGGGTGGGTGTGTCCGCCCAGCGGGTCGGCGTCGAGCAGCTGCGCGGGTGGAGCCCTGCCCGCTACGGGCGACTCGACGTGACGGGTCAGGGGCGCTTCACGGCCGACGAGATGTCGTACGACGTGTACGCGCAGGCCGCGGCGGCACTGCGCGCGGGGACGGGCAAGGTGCTCGGCCCCCTGCGGGCACGCACGCTGCTGGGCATCGGGGCGTCGCAGTCGGCGGGCAGGATGACGGTCTACTACGACCGGGTGCTTCCGCAGACCGAGCCGGTGTTCGACGGCTATGGCTTCGTGGTCGGCTCCGCACCCAGCCGTACGGGCGGTGAACCGGTGTTCCACGTGCTGTCGGAAACCGATGTGCGCACCCCCGTCCGGCGGGCCGACGACAACGGCTACCGGCGCTGGGAGGTGGCCGGAGCCGCGCACTCCGGCCGGTTCGGGCAGGCCTACCGAGAACAGCTGCTCACCCGGGACCTCGGTGCGGCACCCACCTACTCGTGCGCGCGGCCGCCGTTCAGTGAGGTGCCGCTGCACCACGTGACAGCGGCCGTCTACGCGCACCTGGGGCGCTGGGCCGAACACGGTGTGCTCCCGCCGGCCGCGCCTCCTCTGGAGTTCGCCTCCGACGGCACCAAGGCCCGGGACGCCTCAGGGCTGGCCCGGGGCGGCGTCAGGCTCTCGCAGGTCGAGGTTCCCACCGCCCTGAACACCGGGGACAACACCGGTGAGACGTTCTGCGTGCTGTTCGGGACCCATGTGCCGTTCGGCGAGGAACAGCTGGACCGGCTGTATCCCACGCACGCGGGCTACGCGGCCAGGGTCGCGGCGGCCGACGCCCGTGCGGTGCGGGAGGGCCACATCCTGCCGGCCGACGCGGTCGTGAATCTGCGGGAGGCGGTCTCCTCGGACGTGGGCCGGGACTGACGGCGTGCGGGGCCGGTGGGTGGGCTCGGAGCCGGACGGGCCCCCAGGGCTCCGTTCCGCGGGGCGCCGGAGCCGCCGGCGGCCGAGCACACACCGACGGGGGCGTACGCGCCGTGATGCACGCGTACGCCCCCGTCGGGGAGCCGGAGAGGTCAGGCCTTGTGTGCCGCGATCAGCTGCTGATACCAGCGGTAGCTGTCCTTCGGGGTGCGCTCCAGGGTGTCGTAGTCGACCCGGATGATCCCGAACCGCTTCGCATAGCCCAGCGCCCACTCGAAGTTGTCCAGCAGCGACCACACGTAGTAGCCGCGGACGTCGACACCCGCGTCCATCGCCGCACGCAGTGCCGTCAGGTGGGTGCGCAGGTACTCCACCCGGTCGGCGTCGTGGATGGAGCCGTCGGCCTCGACGCTGTCGAACTCCGCCGAGCCGTTCTCTGTGATGTGCACCGGCGGAAGGGCGTCGCCGTACGTCTGCTTCAGCGCGGTCAGCAGGTCGGTGAAGGTCTCCGGGACGACCGGCCAGCCCATCGCGGTCCTGCGGACGTCGGGGTAGCTCCCCTCCGCGTACCGGTTGTCCGTGGCCACACGCAGCGCCGGGTCCGCCTCGCGGTGCGGGGCGGCGGCGACCACGATCGGCCGGTAGTAGTTGATGCCCAGGAAGTCCATCGGCTGGGATATCAGCTCCAGGTCTCCCTCGCGGCGGAAGTCCTGGCCGGTGATCAGCTCACCCCAGGTCTCCTCCTCGGTGGCCGGGTAGCGGCCCGCGAGGAGCGGCTCGGTCCACACCAGGTTGTGCTGGGTGTCCGCGCGGACGACGGCGGCGAGGTCGGCGTCCGACTCGGTGGCCGGGACGTTGCGGTCCAGGTTGAGCGTGATGCCCGCCTCGCGGACACCGGCCGCGCGCAGCGCGTTCATCGCGTGGCCGTGGCCGACGAGCAGGTGGTGGGCGGCGGCGAGCGCCCCGCGGCCCTCCTGCGCGCCCGGCGCGTGCCGGCCCACCGAGTAGCCGAGGAAGGCGCTGCACCACGGCTCGTTCAGGGTGATCCAGCGCGGCACCCGGTCGCCCAGGTGCTCCGCGACGATCGCGGTGTACTCGCCGAAGCGCTCGGCCGTCTCGCGCGAGCGCCAGCCGCCCTTGTCCTCCAGGGCCTGCGGCAGGTCCCAGTGGTAGAGCGTGGCGGCCGGCTCGATGCCCGCCTCCAGGAGCGAGTCGACGAGCCGGGAGTAGAAGTCCAGCCCCTTGGGGTTGACCGCGCCGCTGCCGGTGGCCTGGATGCGGGACCAGGCGATCGAGAAGCGGTAGGACTCCACGCCCAGGTCGCGCAGGAGTGCCACGTCCTCCGGGTAGCGGTGGTAGTGGTCGCAGGCCACGTCACCCGTGTCGCCGCCGTCCGTCTTGCCGGGCGTGTGGCTGTAGGTGTCCCAGATGGACGGGCCGCGGCCGTCCTCCTCCACCGCCCCCTCGATCTGGTACGAGGCCGTGGCCGCGCCGAAGACGAAGCCGGGCGGGAAGACCGGGAAGTCACTCATGGAAACCCTTACTTGACCGAGCCGCCGGTGATCCCGGCGGCGATGTACTTCTGGGACAGGACGAGAAGAACGGCTGCGGGCACGGCCGACAGCACCGACGCGGCCATGACCGAACCCCAGTCGCCGACGTGGGCGCCGATGTACTGGTAGATGCCCAGCGTGATCGGCTTGACGTCGTCCGTGGTGTTCAGCGTGAGCGCGAACATGAAGTCGCTCCACGCGTAGAGGAACGAGAACAGCCCGGCGGTGATCAGCGAGTTGCGGCTCATCGGCAGGACGACCTGGACGAACGTACGGATGCGGCCCGCGCCGTCGACCTCGGCGGCCTCGATGACCTCGCGGGGGATCGACACCATGAACGAACGCATCAGCACGATCGCGAACGGGATGCCCAGGGAGGCGTCCGCCAGCATCAGGCCGAAGTAGGAGTTGACCAGCCCGAGGTCCACGTAGGCGCTGTACAGGGCGTTCGCGATGACGATGCCCGGCACCATCTGGGTGATGAGCGTGCCGAAGACGATCGTCTTGCTGCCGCGCAGCTTGAACTGCGCCAGGCCGTACGCCGCCGGCGCGGAGATCGCCAGGCAGATGGCCACGGCGCCGAGTGCCACGGCCAGCGAGGTCAGCAGGTTGCCGCCCTGCTCGGTGATGGCCGAGGTGAAGCCGGAGAAGTCGATGCCGGTCGGAACCGGGCCCACGTCCACCAGGCTCGCGTCCGGCTGCAGCGCAGTGTTGATCATCCAGTACAGCGGGAACAGCATGACCGCGAGGACGGCGAGGCCGAAGACGGTCGCCCCCCAGCGGCGCTTGGGCCGGTGGACGGATGCGGGAGCCGGGGCGGCGGGGATCTGGGTGGTGGTCGCCATGCCGGTCACTTCCCCTCGTTGCGGTTGACCCGCAGGTAGAACACCGCGAAGACGGCGGAGATCAGGATCAGGATGTTGCCGACCACGGCACCGGCCCCGAAGTCCATCTGGACGAAGGAGTTCTGGTACGTGAGCGTGCCGAGCGTCTGGGTGGAGTCGGCGGGGCCGCCGTCGGTGAGGGCGAGGACCAGGTCGAGGATCTTGACCGTCGACATGAAGCCGAGCACCAGCACCACGGTGATGACGGGCTTGAGCATGGGCAGGGTGACCGAGCGGAACGTGCGCCAGGCGGACGCGCCGTCCAGGGCCGCGGCCTCGTTGAGCTCCTTGGGGACCTCCTGGAGGCCGCCGTAGAGGATCACCATGTTGAACGGGATGCCGATCCAGATGTTCACCAGGATCACCGAGATCAGCGCCATGCTGGTGCTCGTCAGCCACGGTGTGTCACCGGGCAGGCCGACGGTGCCCAGGAAGGAGTTGAGGACACCGGTGTCCTGGTCGAAGATGCGCCGCCACACGATGCCGGAGACGACCATCGGGACCAGCCACGGCAGCAGGATCAGCGACCGCAGGATGCCGTTCAGCGGGAAGCGGCGGGTGAAGAAGACGGCGAGCGCCAGGCCGATGCAGAACTGGCCGACGAGCGATCCCACGGTGAAGAGGATCGTCTGCCACAGGGCCTTGCCGAACAGCCCGTCCTCGAAGACGTTGCGCCAGTTGTCCGTGCCGTTGAACGGCGCCTCGCCGGTGAAGAACGTGGACGGCGAGTAGTCCTGGAAGCTCATGACGATGTTGCGGACGAGCGGGTAGCCGAAGAACAGCGCCATGAAGATCACGGCGGGGGCGATGAACCCCCACTGGGCGAGCACCCTGCGCCGCTTGGCGCTCCGCGGGTTCACGGGCTTCTTGACCGCGCCGGCCGCAGGGGCCGTCGGGTCGGCCGGCAGCGCGGTGGCCGAGGCTGTGGTGGATGACATGGTTCGTTACCTCAGTTCCCGCTCGTGACCTGCTGCTGGGCACGCTTCAGCGCGGCCTCGCTGGATTCGCCGGTGAGCGCGGACTGGAAGGCGCTCTGCAGGGCCAGCGACACGGACGACCACTGCGCGCCGACCTTCGCGGTGCGGGAGCGGGCCGTCGAGACCTGTCCGGCCAGGGCCGCCAGCTCGGGGGCCTTCGTGCGCCAGACGGCGGCGGCCTTGGTGTTCGCGGGGACCATCCAGCTGTTGAGGGCGTAGGTGATCTGCTCCTGCTCGCCCGCCATGCAGCCAATGATCTTGGCGGCCGTCTTCTCGCGCTCGGTGTCGCCGGTGTTGGGCACGGTCAGCACACCGCCGCCCAGCGGACCGACCGAGTCGTCGCCCGCCTCAGGCACGGGGATCTCGGCGATGCCCCAGTTGAGCCCCTTCTTGGCGTTCAGGGTCTCGACCTGCCACGGGCCGTTGATCATCATGGCCGCGTTGCCGGCCATGAACTGGTCGTTCACGTCGGCCTGGGTCCAGTTGACCGTGGACTTGGAGAGCGAACCGTCCTTGAGGAGCGCCTTCCAGTAGTCCAGGGCCTCGGCGACCTCGGGGGTGTCGAGCTTCGACTCGTCACCGCCGTTGGACCACATGAACGGGGTGAACTGGAAGACGCCGTCCTCCGCACCGCCCGCGCTGAGGGCCAGGCCGTAGCGCTTGCCCTGCGTGAGCTTCTTGGCGGTCGACTGCATCTCGGCCCAGGTGGTGGGCACCTTCAGGCCGGCCTTGTCGAGGGTGTCCTTGTTGTAGAACAGCGCGAGGGTGTTCACCGTGCGCGCGGCCCCGTAGTACTTCCCGTCGAACGACCCGAAGTCGACGATCCCCTCGGGGATGTCCGTCGTGGTCAGACCGAGGTCCTTCAGCGGGATCAGGCCGCCCGCCTCGGCGAACGTCGGCATCTCGGAGGCGTCCAGCTGGAGGACGTCCGGCAGCGACTTCGAGGAGGCCATGCGCAGCGCCTTCGTCATCAGCTGCGCGGCCGGCACGCTCTGCTGCTCGATGGTGATCCCGAGCTGCTTGCTGCAGCGCTCGAGGGTGTCACCGTCCCAGCGGTGGTACGACTCGTCGGTCGAGGAGTTCATGACGGTGTAGACGTCCTCGTCCCGCTGCTGGCCGCACCCCGAGAGCACGGTGCCTGCGACGATCGCGGAGACGACGGTGAGGGGTACGACGATCCGCCTGGTACGGCGGCCGGGGCGTCGGATCCGTCCGTCCGGGGAGGGTTCTGTCACGGTGGTGCCCTTGCGGTGAGAGGGTGGCCGGGCCCATGGGAACGCTCCCACGGGGTTCTCGTCAAGCCCCTGCGTGGATCCGGCGGTGTCGCGGCGGGGAGGGGCGGGGGTGTCCGGCGGTGGTCGTCGGACACCCCGGGGGGTGGGTCAGGTGGGTCAGCGGACGCCGAGGAGGTGTTCCATGGCGAGCTGGTCGAGGGCTTCGAAGGCCATGGAGCGTTCGGCGGCGGTGGTGGCGTCGAAGTCC
>NZ_JBIBEG010000016.1:0-63228 GCF_042902585.1 Streptomyces argenteolus | reverse complement strand
AACGCCAACTGACCCTTACCACCCCGCACAATCCGCACCCGCACCACCGACGCACCCGCCGCGAACAGCGACACACCCGTCCACGAGAACGGCAGGGCCGGGGCACCGTCGTCAGCGGCCTCGGTGACCATCGCCGCGTGCAGAGCAGCATCGAGCACAGCCGGGTGCAGTCCGAACCGCCCCGCCTCCTCACGAGCGTCGTCGGGCAGCGCGACCTCGGCGAAGATCTCCTCACCGCGGGTCCAGACAGCCCTCAGCCCCTGGAACACCGGGCCGTAGCCGTACCCCTGCTCCGCCAGGCGCTCGTACGCACCCGCGACCGGAACCGACACCGCGCCGGCCGGCGGCCACGCCACCAGATCGAAGTCAGGAGCAGGCGCGTCCGGGCGCAGCGTCCCCTCCGCGTGGAGCGTCCAGAGCGCCTCAGGGTCGTCCTCGGGCCGCGAATGGATACCCACCGGCCGCCCGCCGTCGCCGGTCGGTGCGTCGACGACGACCTGGACCTGTACGCCGTGGGAACCGGGAAGCACCAGGGGCGCCTGCAGGGTCAGCTCGTCCAGCAGGCCGCACCCGACCTCCTCCCCCGCGCGCAGGGCCAGCTCCACCAGACCTGTTCCCGGCACCAGCACGCTGTCCAGCACACTGTGGTCAGCGAGCCAGGGGTGCGAGTTGAGGGAGAGTCGTCCCGTCAGCACGATCCTCTCGTCGGGCGTGCTCACGGCGGCTCGGAGCAGCGGGTGGTCGAGGGGGGTCTGCCCCGCACCGGAAGCGTCGCCCTTGCCGGCCGCGTTGGTGAAGCTCTCCTGCCAGTAGCGCTGCCGCTGGAAGGCGTACGTGGGCAGGTCGATCCGCTCGGCGCCGGTGTCCTGAAGGCACGCGCTCCAGTCCACGCGCACGCCGCGGAGGTGTGCCGCACCGAGTCCGGACAGCAGTTCGCGCTGTTCGGAACGGTCGCGCCGCTGTGTCGGGATGAGGGCGGCGGCGTCCTGCTGCTCGTTGCCAGGCGCGACACAGTCCTGCGCCAGGGCGGTCAGGACGGTGTCGGGTCCGATCTCGACGAAGGTCGTGACGTTCTTGGACTCCAGGCAGCGAATGCCGTCCGCGAAGCGCACGGCCTCCCGCACGTGCCGCACCCAGTACTCGGGCGAACGGAGCTCGTCGGCGGTGGCCAGCTCCCCCGTGACGTTCGACACGACCGGGATGTTCGGGCTGTTGAAGGTGAGGGTGGCGGCCAGCTGGCCGAACACCTCCAGGATGGGTTCCATGAGGGGCGAGTGGAACGCGTGCGAGACCCGCAGACGACTCGTCTTGCGCCCCTCCGCCTCAAAACGAGCCGCAACCTCCAGCACATCGTGCTCGGCACCGGAGATCACCACCGCCTCCGGACCGTTCACCGCCGCGACACTCACCGCATCCGAGGTCAGGTAGGGAAGAACCTCGTCTTCGGACGCCCGGATGGCAACCATCGCGCCACCCTCCGGGAGGGCCTGCATCAACCGAGCCCGCGCAGCCACCAACCGCGCCGCATCCGCCAGCGACAGCACACCCGACACATGTGCGGCCGTCAGCTCACCCACCGAATGCCCCGCAACGAAGTCCGGGCGCACACCCCACGACTCCAGCAGACGGAACAACGCCGTCTCGAACGCGAACAACGCCGGCTGAGTGAACTCCGTCCGAGCGAGCACATCCGCATCCTCGCCCCACACCACCCCACGCAACGGCGCGGACAGATGACCATCCAGCTCCGCCACCACCGCATCGAACGCCTCAGCAAACACCGGGAACGCAGCATGCAGCTCACGCCCCATCCCCACCCGCTGCGCACCCTGCCCCGTGAACAGGAAGGCCGTGCGGCCCCGGCGGCGCAGAGTGGCGGGGGTTTCCGTCCGGCCGAAGGAGTCGAGGGCGGCATCCAGTTCGGCGCGGTTCTCGCCGATGAGGACCGCTCGGTGCTCGAGCGTGGCCCGGCCTGTGGCCAGGGAGTGGGCGATGTCGAGAGCCCGGGCTTCGGGGCGGGCCGCGAGGTGGGCGCGCAGCCGGTCGGCCTGAGCCATGAGCGCCTGCGGGGTCTTCGCGGAGAGCACCCAGGGAATGACGGAGGGAGTACGCCGCGGGGTGTCCCCGTCGGCGGGGGTGTCCCCGTCGGCGGGCGGGGCCTGTTCGACGATGACGTGGGCGTTCGTACCGCTGATTCCGAAGGAGGAGACGGCGGCGCGTCGTGGACGGCCGGTCTCCGGCCAGTCCCGGGATTCGGTCAGCAGTTCCACGGCTCCGGCGGACCAGTCCACCTGGGGGGTGGGCTCGTCCAGGTGCACGATGCCGGGCAGGTAGCCCTCCTGCATGGCCAGGACCATCTTGATGACGCCGCCGACCCCGGCTGCGGCCTGGGTGTGGCCCAGGTTGGACTTCAGCGCGCCGAGGAGCAGCGGCTCTCCGCCCGGAGCACGCTCACGGCCGTACGTGGCCATCAGGGCCTGAGCCTCTATGGGGTCTCCGAGGGTGGTGCCGGTGCCGTGGGTCTCCACCGTGTCGATGTCGGCGGCGGTCAGGCCGGCGTCGGCCAGCGCCTGCCGGATGACCCGCTGCTGGGAGGGGCCGTTGGGCGTGGTGAGCCCGCTGGAGGCGCCGTCCTGGTTGAGGGCGGAGCCACGGATCACCGCGAGGACCGGATGTCCGTTGGCACGGGCGTCGGAGAGGCGTTCCAGCAGGATGAGCGCGGCGCCTTCGGAGCATCCGGTGCCGTCGGCGCCCGCCGAGAAGGACTTGCAACGGCCGTCGGCAGCCAGGCCCCGCTGTTCGCTGAAGTAGACGAACATGTCGGGTTCCGTCATCACGGTGACGCCGCCGGCCAGGGCGAGGGTGCACTCGCCCTTACGGAGGGCCTGGGCGGCCCAGTGCAGGGCCACCAGCGAGGAGGAGCACGCCGTGTCCACGGTGACGGCGGGGCCCTCGAGCCCCAGGGTGTAGGCGACCCGGCCGGTGACCAGGCTGCCGTCGCTGCTGCCGGGTCCGTAGTCGTGGTACATCACGCCTGCGTAGACACCGGTCGCGGAGCCCTTGGCGGACGTCGGGTCGATGCCCGCGCTCTCGAACGCCTCCCAGGCGGTCTCCAGCAGCAGTCGCTGCTGCGGGTCCATGCCCAGGGCCTCGCGGGGGCTGATCCCGAAGAACTCCGGGTCGAAGTCCACGGCGTCGTAGAGGAATCCGCCTTCGCGGGCGATGGACTTGCCCGCGGTGCCGGGCTCCGGGTCGTACAGAGCGTCGAGATTCCAGCCCCGGTCGGTGGGGAAGCCGGAGACGGCGTCCTTGCCCTCGCGGACCAGGTTCCACAGCTCTTCCGGGGTGCGCACACCACCGGGGTAGCGGCACGCCATGCCGACGATGGCGACGGGCTCGTCGGCACGGTCGGTGAGCCGGCGGTTCTGCTGTCGCAGCCGTTCGTTCTCCAGCATGGACGAGCGCAGTGCTTCGACGATCTGCTCAGCGGATGCTTCCACGTGATTGTCCCTGGTTTCTCGCTGGGTGACCGGATGCTGTCAGGACTTGTCGGTGCCGAGGGCTGCCCGTACCAGGTCCTCGATGTTCATGCTCTTGATCGCGTCGCTGCGCCCGCTGTCACTGCCGCCGTTGTCGCCGGAGGCCTCGGACCCGTTGCCGGACGCAGGGGATTCCGCCGAGAGCTGCAGCAGGGTGTCCAGCAGTCCCGCCTCGCGGAGGCGGGCGATGGAGACGGTCCCGATGCGCCGCTGGAGTTCGGCGTCGTCACCCGAAGCGGCCGAAGCCGGAGCTCCACCGCTCGTGCCGTTCGCGGCCGGAGCGGAGACGGGCGGTGCGAGTGCTTCGATGCCGGGCAGCAGCTCCTCCAGCAGGAACTTCGCCAGGGTCATCGGGTTCGGGTAGTCGAACATCAGCGTGGCGGGGAGCCGCAGCCCCGTCGCGGAGCTGAGGCGGTTGCGCAGCTCGATCGCGGCGAGCGAGTCGAGACCCAGCTCGGTGAAGCCCTTCTCCACGTCGATCGCGTCCGGTTCGTCGTGCCGGACGGCCGCGACGTGGGTACGCACGGTGTCCAGCAGGACCCGGTCGCGCTCCTGCCCGGGCAGCGCTGCCAGACGCTCTTCGAGCGACTGGGTGCTCTGCGCGTCCGGTGCGGAGCTCCGGGCGCGCTGGGCCCCGCGGGTCCCCTGACCGCCGGCCGGGCGGGCGGTGCGCGCGGTCGCGCGCTGGACGACTTCCCGGAACACCGCGGGCACGGAGCCGGACGCGGTCATCGCCGCGGCATCGATCCGCAGCGGCACCACGGTCGGTGCGGCCAGGCCGAGCGACTGGTCGAAGAGGACCAGCGCCTCCGCCGAGGAGAGCGCGGGCAGACCCATGGCCGCCATCCGCTGCTCCTCGAGGTCCTCGTCGACTCCGGCTCCGCCGAGGCCGGTCCGGGTGGCCCACAGCCCCCAGGCCAGCGAGACCGCGGGAAGCCCCTGGGTCCTGCGGTGGGCGGCGAGGGCGTCCAGGAACCGGTTGGCCGCGGCGTAGTTGCCCTGACCCGCTCCCATGGCCAGGCCCGACACCGAGGAGAACAGGACGAACGCCTTCAGCGGCAGGTCCCGCGTGAGCTCGTGCAGATGCCAGGCCGCGTCGACCTTGGGCCGGAACACCTCGGAGAGCTGCTCGGTGGTCAGCGCGTCGATGAGGGCGTTGTCCATCACTCCCGCCGCGTGCACCACTGCGGTCAGCGGCTGGTCCGCCGGGATCGCCGCGAGCAGGGCCGCCACGGCGTCACGGTCGGCCGTGTCACAGGCCGCGACGGTGATCTCGGCACCCAGTGCGCCGAGTTCGTCGCGCAGCGCGGCGGCGCGGGGCGACTCGGCGCCACGGCGACCGGTGAGCACCAGGTGGCGGACGCCGTGGGCGCTGACGAGGTGCCTGGCGAGCACCGCTCCGAGGCCGCCCAGACCACCGGTGACCAGGACGGTGCCGGTCGGACCCCAGGTCTGCGGGGTGTCCCCCTCGGCCGCGGAGACCCTGGCCAGCCTCGGCACCTTCACCTCGCTGCCGCGCACCGCGGCTTCCGGCTCACGGAGCGAAGCCACGGCGGGCAGCGTCCGGCGGGCGGTGTCCGAGCCGTCGAGGTCGACCAGGACCAGGCGGTCCTGGTGCTCCTGCTGAGCGGACCGGATCAGACCCCAGAGAGGGGCTTGCGAGAGGTCGTTCGGTGTTCCCTCCGTGGGTTCGGTCTCGGTGAGTACACCGCCATGGGTGACGAGCATGAGGCGCGAGTCCGCGAACCGGGGGTCGGCCAGCCAGTCCTGGACGAGCCCGAGGACCTCGGCCGCCGTGCGATGCGTGCGCTCGGCGACATCGACTCCCTCCGCCGCACCGGGGCAGCGGTGGAGCACGAGCTCGGGCGCCTCGGTGCCGGCGTCGACCACCGCGCGGAGGGCGGCGAGGTCGGCGTGGACCGGCAGGGCACCGGGAGCGAGGCCGAGGTCGGCGGTGAGACCGAGGTCGTCCTCACCGATGACCGCCCAGTCGCCGACGGTGGCGTCGGAGTGTGCGCCGACCGGCAGCTGGCTCCAGCCCAGCCGGAACATCGACTCCAGGTGACGGGTTCCCGTGGAGGCCGCGGCGGCTGCCGACACCCGGTCGGGCGTGACGGCACGGACCACCAGGGACTCCACACTCGCGACGGGGGTGCCGTGCTCGTCGGCGAGCTCCAGCCGTACCGCGTCGGAGCCGACGGCCTCGTCGGATCCCGTCCAGTTGATCCGTACACGGAAGCAGGCGGCGCCGCCCGAGTGCAGGGACACACCGGACCACGAGAACGGCAGCATCGAGGCACCGACGTCCTGGGGCTTGCGTCCGCCGAGGAAGTCCGTGGCACTGAGCGCCGCGTCCAGCAGCGAGGGGTGCATGCGGTAACGCGCCGCCTCGTCCCGCGCGTAGTCCGGGAGGGCGACCTCCGCGAAGACCTCCTTGTCACGCTGCCAGACCGCCTTCAGCCCGCGGAACATCGGGCCGTAGTGATAGCCCTGCGCGGTCAGGTAGTCGTAGACGTTGCTGACGTCCACCGGTTCGGCGCCGGCCGGGGGCCAGACCCCGTAGCCGACGTCGAACTGCTCGGGGGTGACCGGCTCACGGTTCTCGACGGCCAGATACCCGGAGACGTGCCGGGTCCACTCCACCTGCGGCGGAGCGTCCTCGACGCGCGAGTAGACGGCCAGCGAACGACGGCCCGCATCGTCGGGTGCGCCGACGACCACCTGCACCGCGACCCCGTCACCGTTCTCCGGCAGTGGCATCAGCGCCTCGATGACGAGTTCCTCGACCAGATCGCAGCCGACCTCCTCGGCGGCGCGGAGGGCCAGTTCGACGTAGCCGGTCCCGGGCAGCAGCACGGTGCCCAGCACGTCGTGGTCGGCGATCCACGGGTGCGTGGTCACCGAGAGCCGGCCGGTGAGGACCACGCTGCCGCCCTCGGGCGAGACCACCACGGACGTGAGCAGGGGGTGCCCGGCGGCCACCTGACCGAGACCGGCAGCGTCGACGGCGGGTGCCTCGACGGTGTCCAGCCAGAAGTGCCGCTTCTCGAAGGCGTAGGTGGGCAGGTCGACGCGGCGGGCGCCGGTGGGCGCGTAGAACGCCGCCCAGTCCGGGACGTGCCCCACCGTGTGCAGGCGGGCGAGCGCGGTGACCAGCGCCTCGGGCTCGCTCTGGTTACGCCGCAGACCGGGCACGAACACCGCATCGGCCGCACTGTTCTGCGCCATCGCGGTGAGCACCGCGTCGGGACCCACCTCCAGGAACACCGAGACACCGGCGGCGGAGAGCGCACTCACCCCGTCGCCGAAACGCACCGCCTCACGGACATGCCGCACCCAGTACTCGGCCGTGCGCAGATCATCCGATGTCGCCAGCTCACCGGTGACGTTGGAGACCACCGGGATACCGGCTTCGCCGAACGTCACGCCTTCCGCGACGGTACGGAACTCGGCGAGCATCGGCTCCATCAGCGGCGAATGGAACGCGTGCGAGACCCGCAGACGACTCGTCTTGCGCCCCTCCGCCTCGAACCGGGCCGCAACCTCCAGCACATCGTTCTCGTCGCCGGAGATCACCACCGCGTCCGGACCGTTCACCGCCGCGACACTCACCGCACCCGAGGTCAGATACGGAAGGACCTCGTCCTCCGAGGCACGGACGGCGACCATCGCGCCACCCTCCGGCAGCGCCTGCATCAACCGGGCCCTGGCCGCCACCAGCCGCGCCGCATCCGCCAGCGACAGCACACCCGACACATGTGCAGCCGTCAGCTCACCCACCGAATGCCCCGCAACGAAGTCCGGACGCACACCCCACGACTCCAGCAGACGGAACAACGCCGTCTCAAAAGCGAACAACGCCGGCTGAGTGAACTCCGTCCGAGCGAGCACATCCGCATCCTCGCCCCACACCACCCCACGCAACGGCGCGGACAGATGACCATCCAGCTCAGCCACCACCGCATCGAACGCCTCAGCAAACACCGGGAACGCGCCGTACAGCTCACGCCCCATCCCCACCCGCTGCGCACCCTGCCCCGTGAACAGGAAGGCCAAGGCACCGACCGATCGGGCAAGGCCCTGCACCACCGACGAGCTCTCCCGGCCGTCCTGCAACGCAACCAGCCCGGCGCTCAGTTGCTCCGTGTCGCCTGCCAGCACCACCGCGCGGTGTTCCAGCACCGCACGTGAGGTCGCGAGGGAGAACCCGAGGTCGTACAGGTCGAGTTCCGGGTTGTCCGACAGGTGGGCGTGGAGCTGCTCCGCCTGGGCGGCCAGCGAGGAAGCGCTGGCCGCGGACAGGGCGAGCGGTACGGGCACGGCGTCCGGCGCGGGATCGGAGAGGCGCTCGCGCGTCTGCGGGGCCGAGGGCTCCGCAGCCTGCTCCAGGATGATGTGGGCGTTGGTACCGCTGAGCCCGAAGGACGAGACGGCGGCCCTGCGCGGGCGCCCGGTCTCCGGCCAGTCACGCGCCTCAGTCAGCAGTTCCACGGCGCCCTCCGACCAGTCCACCTGGTCCGTCGGACGGTCCACGTGCAGGGTGGCGGGCATCTGGCCGTGGCGCAGTGCCATGACGGCCTTGATGAGGCCGCTGACGCCGGCCGCTGCCTGGGCGTGGCCGATGTTGGACTTGATGGATCCCAGCCACAGCGGCTGCCCCTCCGGGCGCTCCTGGCCGTAGGTGGCCAGCAGGGCCTGTGCCTCGATCGGGTCCCCGAGACGGGTTCCGGTGCCGTGGCCCTCGACCATGTCGACGTCGGCCGTGGTGAGGCCGGCGGAGGCCAGGGCCTGCTGGATGACCCGCTGCTGGGAGGGGCCGTTGGGGGCCGTGAGCCCGTTGCTGGCACCGTCCTGGTTGACGGCCGAGCCGCGTACGACCGCGAGCACCGGGTGACCGTTGCGCCGGGCGTCCGACAGCCGCTCCACCAGCAGCAGGCCGAGTCCTTCGGACCAGCCGGTGCCGTCGGCGCCGGCCGAGAAGGACTTGCAGCGGCCGTCGGCCGCCAGGCCCCGCTGCTGGCTGAAGTCGACGAAGATGTCCGGGTTGGGCATGACGGTGACGCCACCGGCCAGTGCCATGTCGCAGTCACCGGACCGCAGGGCCTGGATCGCCGAGTGCAGGGCCACGAGGGACGACGAGCAGGCGGTGTCCACGGTGACGGCCGGGCCTTCCAGGCCCAGAGCGTACGAGACGCGCCCGGAGGCTATGGAGCCCGCGCTGCCGTTGCCCAGGTAGGGGGTCAGCTCGTCGGACACGGTGCCGGCCCGGGAGCCGTAGTCGTGGTACATGATGCCGACGTAGACGCCGGTGCGGGAGCCGCGCAGTGAGTCCGGAGCGATCCCGGCGCGCTCGATGGCCTCCCAGGCCCCCTGGAGCAGCACCCGCTGCTGGGGGTCCATGGCCAGTGCCTCACGCGGCATGATGTCGAAGAACTCGGGGTCGAAGTCGGCTGCGTCGTGCAGGAATCCGCCGTCACGGGCGTAGGTCTTGCCGGGTGTGCCGGGCTCGGGGTCGTACAGGGCGTCTGCGTCCCAGCCACGGTCGGCGGGGAAGCCCGTGATGGCCGAGCGGCCTTCGGCGACCAACTGCCACAGGTCCTCGGCGCTTCTGACGTCGCCGGGGAAGCGGCAGCTGATGCTGACGATGGCGATCGGGTCGTCGGCGGCAACAGGCACGGCGGCCCGTACGGCGGGTGCCGCAGGGGCGGAGACGCCGGACAGCCGCGCCCCGATGAAGTCGGCGACCGCACGCGAGTTGGGGTGGTCGAAGACGAGGGTGGCCGGCAGCCGGACGCCGGTGGCACCCGTGAGGGCGTTACGGAATTCCACCGCCGCCAGGGAGTCGAATCCCATGTCCTTGAACGCCCGGTCCGGGCTGACACCATCTGCTCCGCTGTGGCCGAGCACGGTGGCGGCTTCGCTCCTGACCAGTTCGAGCAGGGCCCGGGAGCGTTCCGCCGCGGTACCGACGAGAAGTCCGCCCAGCCCGGCATCCACCCCGGCGCCGCCGGCAGCGGCCCGGCGAGGGGTACGGCCCGGACGGTGCGCCAGGTCGCGCAGGAGGGCGGGAAGCTCCCCGGAGCGGGCCGAGAGAGCGACGGCGTCCACGGGCAGCGGGACGAGGGCGGGCAGTCCGGTGCCGAGCGCGGCGGAGAAGAGGGCGAGTCCCTCCTCGACGGCGAAGGCGGGCGTGCCGAGACGGTTCATCCGGTCGAGGTCGGCCTCGGAGAGGGACCCGCCGAGGCCGGTGTCCACGGCCCACATGCCGAACGCCAGGGAGGTGGCGGGAAGCCCGGCGGCACTCCGGTGGAGGGCGAGGGCGTCCAGGAACACGTTGGCCGCCGCGTAGTTCCCCTGTCCGGCGGCGAGGACCAGGCCACCGGCGGAGGAGAAGAGCACGAACTGCTTCAGCGGGAGGTCCCGGGTCAGCTCGTGCAGATGCCAGGCTCCGTCGGCCTTCGGCCGCAGCACGGCGTCCAGTCGTTCGGCCGTGAGGGCACCGGTGAGCCCGTTGTCGGCCACCCCCGCGGCGTGCACCACGCCGGTGAGGGGGTGGTCCGCGTCAATGCCGGCGAGCAGCGCGGCCAGCGCGTCCCGGTCCCCCGTGTCACACGCGGCGACCGTGACGACCGCACCGGACTCCTCCAGCTCCGCCGCCAACTCCGCAGCACCCGGAGCATCGGCACCACGACGACTCGTCAGCACCAGACGGCGCACACCGTGCTCAGACACCAGATGACGGGCCACCAACGCACCCAGACCACCCGTACCACCCGTCACCAGCACCGTACCCGCACCAAAAGCACCACCAGCCGCACCCGCGACACCCTCAGCGCCCTCAGCGCCCTCAGGCACCGGAGCGACCGAGACCAGACGCGGCACCAGAACCGCACCACCACGCAACGCCACCTCCGGCTCACCGGTCGCCAGCACCGCGGACAGCACACCGGCGGACACCTCCACCGCATCCCGGTCCACCAGCACGAACCGGCCCGGATTCTCCGCCTCCGCAGCCCGCACCAGACCCCACAACGGGGCCTGGACGAGTGCGGCCGGAGCCTGGAGGTCGGCTGCCGCCGCAGGCGGCGCGGTGGCCGCACCACGGGTGACCACGACCAGCCTGGACAGGGCGAGGCGCTCGTCCGCGAGCCATTGCTGGACGGTCGCGAGCAGCCAGTTGGCCGTGGAGCGGACCGCGTCCGGCAGAGCGGCGTCGCCGCTCAGGTCGGGGACCGGGCAGAGCACGTGTTCCGGGGCCGGAGCCCCGGTGTCCAGAGCAGCTTGAAGCGCCGCCAGGTCCGCGTACTCGGTGACCGTGCCGGCGGCGAACGGCGTGGCGCCCAGGGAGGCCGGCACGAGTGCCGCGGTCGGCTCGCTCGAGGGTTGGGCGAGAGGCAGCGGTCTCCAGTCGATCCGACGGAGGGCGTCGGTCCGGCCGGCGGAGCCGTCGAGCTGGCCTGCGGAGACCGGCAGCGACACGAGCGACTCCACGGTCGCCACGGGGCGCCCGGCGGCGTCCGCCACCCGGAGCGCGGAGAGCTCGTCGCCGCGCAGTCGGCTGAGATGCACGCGCAGGTCGGTGGCGCCGGAAGCGTGCAGGGTGACGCCGTTCCAGGAGAACGGCAGGAGGGTGGCACCGTCCGCCGCGCCCTGCTCGTCCAGCAGGTCGGCGTGCATCGCGGCGTCCAGCAGTGCGGGGTGAAGACCGAAGCGTCCGGCCTCGGTCCCCGCGTCCTCGGGCAGCGCGACCTCTGCGTAGACGTCCTCGCCCTTGCGCCAGGCGGCCTTCAGCCCCTGAAAGACGGGGCCGTAACCGTAACCGCGTCCCACGAGGCGCTCGTAGGCACCCTCCACCGGGATCGGCTCGGCCCCCGGCGGCGGCCACTGGACCAGATCGAAGTCCGGTGCGGCGGGCGCGGCAGTGAGCACACCGGTGGCGTGCAGCGTCCACTCGTGGGGTGCCGCCCCCTCCGGTCGGGAGTGGACGGTGACGGTACGGGCGCCCGCGGGGCCCTCCGCCTCCGCACCGGCGGCACTGCCCGTCGCGCCGACGGTGACGCGCAGGTCGGTGGCGCCGCGGCGCGGAATGATCAGCGGGGCCTGGAGGGTGAGCTCGTCGACCCGGCCGTAGCCGACCTCGTCACCGGCGCGTACGGCCAGTTCCACGAAGCCCGTGCCGGGCAGCAGAAGGCTCCCGAGCACCTCGTGATCGGCAAGCCAGGCGTGCGTACCGGCGGCGAGCCGCCCGGTGAGCATCACACCGTCGGAGTCCGGGACGACCACCGCGGCGCTGAGCAGCGGGTGGTTCACCGGCTCCAGGCCGGCTCCCCCGACGCCGGGTGCCGTGCTGACGGTGGCGTTCAGCCAGTAGCGCTTGCGCTGGAAGGCGTACGTGGGAAGGTCGACGACCCCTGTTGCCGGACCGTAGGCGGCGAACAGGGCCTCCCAGTCGAGCCGGGCGCCGTGGGAGGTGGCGCGGCCGAGGCCGAGCAACAGCTCACGGGTCTCGGAGCGTTCACGACGCACGAGCGGGGCGAAGACCGCGGCGTCACCGGCTTCGCTCTCCTCGGTGAGGGCGTTCTGTGCCATGGCGGTGAGGACCGCGTCGGGACCCACCTCCAGGAACACCGAGACCCCGGCGGCGGAGAGCGCACTCACCCCGTCGCCGAAACGAACTGCCCCACGGACATGGCGCACCCAGTACTCGGCCGTGCGCAGATCGTCCGAGGTCGCCAGCCGGCCGGTGAGGTTGGAGACCACCGGAATACGCGCCTCGCCGAACGTCACGCCTTCCGCGACGGTACGGAACTCGGCGAGCATCGGCTCCATCAGCGGCGAGTGGAACGCGTGCGAGACCCGCAGACGACTCGTCTTACGACCCTCCGCCTCGAACCGGGCCGCAACCTCCAGCACATCGTGCTCGGCACCGGAGATCACCACCGCCTCCGGACCGTTCACCGCCGCGACACTCACCGCGCCCGAGGTGAGATACGGAAGGACCTCGTCCTCCGAGGCACGGATGGCAACCATCGCGCCGCCCTCCGGCAGCGCCTGCATCAACCGGGCCCTGGCCGCGACCAGCCGCGCCGCGTCCGCCAGCGACAGCACACCCGACACATGCGCGGCCGTCAGCTCACCCACCGAATGCCCCGCAACGAAGTCCGGACGCACACCCCACGACTCCAGCAGACGGAACAACGCCGTCTCAAAAGCGAACAACGCCGGCTGAGTGAACTCCGTCCGCTCAAGAACCCCGGCATCCTCGCCCCACACCACCTCACGCAACGGCGCGGACAGATGACCATCCAGCTCCGCCACCACCGCATCGAACGCCTCAGCAAACACCGGGAAGGCAGCATGCAGCTCACGCCCCATCCCCACCCGCTGCGCACCCTGCCCCGTGAACAGGAAAGCCGACCTGCCCGTACGCACAGCACCCACGGCAACACCGCCCGAGCCACCCGCAGCGAGCGTCCGCAGCCCCTCGACCAGCTCGGCCTTGCTGCCCCCCACGACCACGGCTCGGTGGTCCAGGGCGGCGCGACCGGTGGCGAGGGTGCGGCCGGCGGCGGCGAGTTCGTCGTCCCGCAGCCTGTCCAGGTGCCGCAGCAGGCGTTCGGCCTGGGCGCTGAGCGCCTGCGGGGACGTGCCGGAGAGCGTCCAGGGCAGGACGGACGGAGCAGAGGCGGTCGTCGTCGCGGCGGCCGGTGCGGCGCTGAGGGGTGCCTGCTCGACGATCACATGGGCGTTCGTGCCGCTGATGCCGAAGGAGGAGACGGCGGCCCGGCGCAGGCGCCCGGTCACCGGCCAGGCGCGCGCCTCGGTCAGCAGCTCCACCGCGCCCTCCGACCAGTCCACCTCGTCGGAGGGACGGTCGACGTGGAGGGTCTTCGGCAGCTGGCCGTGGCGCATGGCCATGACCATCTTGATGATTCCCGCCACGCCCGCGGCGGCCTGGGTGTGGCCCACGTTGGACTTGACGGACCCCAGCCACAGCGGCTCGGCGTCGTCCGGGCGCTCCTGCCCGTAGACGGCCAGGAGCGACTGGGCCTCGATCGGGTCGCCGAGCGTGGTGCCGGTGCCGTGGCCGTCCACCGCGTCGATCTCGGAGGGGCTGAGCCGGGCGTCGTGCAGGGCTCGCTGGATGACGCGCTGCTGGGAGGGGCCGTTGGGGGCCGTGAGCCCGTTGCTGGCACCGTCCTGGTTGACGGCCGAGCCGCGTACGACCGCGAGCACCGGGTGACCGTTGCGCCGCGCGTCCGACAGCCGCTCCAGGAGCAGCAGGCCCGCGCCCTCACCCCAGCCGGTGCCGTCCGCCGCCGCGGAGAAGGACTTGCAGCGGCCGTCGGACGCCAGCCCGCGCTGCCGGTTCATGTCGATGAAGGTGTCCGGGGTCGACATCACGGTGACGCCGCCGGCCAGCGCGAGGGAGCATTCGCCGCGGCGCAGCCCCTGGAGGGCCCAGTGCAGGGCGACGAGGGAGGAGGAGCAGGCGGTGTCGACGGTGACGGCGGGGCCTTCGAGGCCCAGGGCGTAGGCGACACGGCCGGACACGACACTGGCGAGGCCGCCGTTGCCGAGGTACCCGGCGACGTCCTCCGGGACATCGGTGAGGCGGGTGCTCCAGTCGTGGTACATCACGCCGGCGAAGACGCCGGTGTCCGAGCCCCGCCGGCTGTGAGGATCGATGCCCGCGCGTTCGAAAGCCTCCCAGGCCGTCTCCAGCAGCAGTCGCTGCTGGGGGTCCATGGCCTGGGCCTCGCGGGGGCTGATGCCGAAGAACTCGGGGTCGAAGTCCGCCGCGTCGTAGAGGAATCCGCCCTCACGGGTGGAGGACTTTCCGGACGTGCCGGGCTCCGGGTCGTACAGACCGTCGGTGTCCCAGCCACGGTCGGTGGGGAAGAAGGACACACCGTCGCGGCCCTGGGCGACGAGCTCCCAGAGCTCTTCCGGGGAGGTGACTCCGCCGGGGAAGCGGCAGGCCATGCTGACGATGGCGATGGGTTCGTCGGCGGGCGTGCTGGGTGCGACCGGGGCCTTGGGGGCGGCGGTCTCCACGGCGAGCAGCTTGCTGCCGATGTGTTCGGCGAGACCGCGCGGTGTGGGGTAGTCGAAGATCAGGGTGGCCGGCAGGCGCAGGCCCGTGGCGGAGTTGAGACGGTTGCGGAGTTCGACGGCGCCGAGGGAGTCGAAGCCGATGTCGCTGAAGGCGCGCTGCGGGCTGATGGCTTCGGCGTCGCTGTGGCGGAGCACCCCCGCGACATGGGTGCGGACGAGGCCGAGGACGGCGTCGGCGCGGTCGGGGGCGGGGAGCGTCGCCAGGTGCTGGGCGAGGGTCTGCTCGACGGGAACGGCGCCGGGACCGCTGTCGGCCGAGGTGCGTCGGGCGGGGGTGCGGACCAGGCCGCGGAGTACGGCGGGGAGGGAGTCCCCCCGGCGCTGGAGCGCCCTCGTGTCGAGGCGTACGGGCACCACGGAGGCGGGGGTGCCCTCGCTCACCGCGGTGTCGAACAGCGCGAGGTTCTCCTGCGCGTTCAGGGGGGTGAGGCCGAGGTCGGCGATGCGCTGCACGGAGGCGTGGTCGAGGCCGGCGCCCATGCCGTGGTCCCCGGTCCACAGGCCCCAGTTGAGCGCGGTCGCGGGAAGCCCGGCGGCACTCCGGTGGAGGGCGAGGGCGTCCAGGAACACGTTGGCCGCCGCGTAGTTCCCCTGTCCCGCGGCGTCGAGGAACGCAGCGGTCGAGGAGAAGAGCACGAACTGCTTCAGCGGGAGGTCCCGGGTCAGCTCGTGCAGATGCCAGGCTCCGTCGGCCTTCGGCCGCAGCACGGCGTCGATGCGCTCGGGGGTGAGGGACTCGGTGAGACCGTCGTCAAGGAGTGCGGCAAGGTGGACGACGCCGGTGAGGGGGTGGTCCGCGTCGATGCCGTCAAGCAGCGCGGCCAGCGCGTCCCGGTCCCCCGTGTCACACGCGGCGACCGTGACGACCGCACCGGACTCCTCCAGCTCCGCCGCCAACTCCGCAGCACCCGGAGCATCGGCACCACGACGACTCGTCAGCACCAGACGGCGCACACCGTGCTCAGACACCAGATGACGGGCCACCAACGCACCCAGACCACCCGTACCACCCGTCACCAGCACCGTACCCGCACCAAAAGCACCACCAGCCGCACCCGCGACACCCTCAGCGCCCTCAGCGCCCTCAGGCACCGGAGCGACCGAGACCAGACGCGGCACCAGAACCGCACCACCACGCAACGCCACCTCCGGCTCACCGGTCGCCAGCACCGCGGACAGCACACCGGCGGACACCTCCACCGCATCCCGGTCCACCAGCACGAACCGGCCCGGATTCTCCGCCTCCGCAGCCCGCACCAGACCCCACAACGGGGCGATGTCGAGGGCGGGCGGAAGGTCGTCGTCGGTGGCGGCGACGGCGCCCTGGGTGAGCAGCATCAGCCGCGAGCCGGCGAGCCGCTCGTCGGTGAGGAAGCTCTTGACCGTGCCGAGGAGCCCGGCGAGGGCCGTACGAGCGGTGGTCAGGGGATCCGTGCCGGTGCCCTGCGTACCGTGGGTGACCAGGATGACGTCGGGTACGGCTGCGCCGCCGTCGACCGCCGCGCCGAGCTCGGTGAGCGCCGGGTGGCCGGGCACCCCGAGGGTGTCGGCCAGTCCCAGCGGGTCCGCTCCCGCGATCGCCCAGTTCTGTACGTCCACGGGCGAACCGGCGGTCGCCTCGACCCAGTTGACGCGCTTGAGGCTGTCGGTGCGCGTGGCGGCGGCGAGCCGCGCGGTGTCGACGGCGCGTACGAGGTATCCGTCGACGGCGGCCACCGGGGCGCCCGTGGTGTCGGCCAGACGCAGCAGGACGGAGTCGGTGCCGGTGGCGGCGATCCGGACCCGGACGGCGGACGCACCGGTGGCGTAGAGCGTCACGCCGTGCCACGCGAACGGCAGACGGGTGACGTCGTCGGCGGTGCCGTCCTGGGTGAAGTCGGTGGCGTGCAGCGCCGCGTCGAGCAGGGCGGGGTGGAGCGCGAACGCCCCGGCGTCGCCGTGGACGCCCTCGGGGAGGGTGACCTCCGCGTAGACCTCGCCGTCGTGCCGCCAGGCGGCGCGAAGTCCCTGGAAGGCCGGGCCGTATCCGTAGCCCTTCGTGGCCATGTCCTCGTAGAGGCCGGTGAGGTCGACGGGCTCGGCGCCGTGCGGGGGCCACTCGGCCAGACCGAAGCCCGCGCGGTCGGCGGCGGGGGCACCGAGAGGGGCAAGCAGGCCGTCGGCGTGCTGGGACCACGGCTCGTCGTCGGTGGCGTCCTCGGGCCTCGAGAAGAACGAGATGGCACGGCGTCCGCCGCTGTCGGGGGCGGCGACCTGGATCTGCAGGGCGATGCCGGTGCCGTCCGCGGGGACGGTGAGGGGGGTGGCGAGGGTCAGTTCCTCGATGGCGTCGCAGCCCACCTGGTCACCGGCCCGGACGGCCAGCTCCACGAAGGCCGTGCCGGGCAGCAGCACGGTGCCGGCGATGGCGTGGTCGGCGAGCCAGGGGTGGGAGCGCAGCGAGACGCGGCCGGTGAGGATGATGCCGTCCTCGCCCGCGCGGCTGATCACCGCCCCGAGCAGGGGGTGCCGGGCGGCCACCTGACCGAGGCCCGTGGGGTCGCCGGAGTCGGTGATGCCGCGGGTCAGCCAGTAGCGGCGGCGCTGGAAGGCGTAGGTGGGCAGCTCGACGCGGGGTGCGCCCTCGGGCGCGCAGGCAGGGCCCCACTCCACGTCGAAGCCGCGGACGTGGACCGCGCCGAGGGCGGTCAGCAGCTCCCGCTGCTCGTCGTGGCCACGGCGCATCAGGCAGTGGAAGGCGGGCGCGTCGTCGGCGGAGGTGGTGTCACCGGCATCGGTCAGAGCCTGCTGCGCCATGGCGGTGAGTACGGCGTCGGGGCCCAGCTCCAGGAAGGTGGTGACGCCGGCGCCGGCCAGGGTGTCGACACCGTCGGCGAAGCGGACGGCCCGGCGGACGTGGCCCACCCAGTAGTCGGGGTCGCAGAGTTCGGCGCTGGTGGCGATCTCGCCCGTGACGTTGGAGACGACGGGGATCAGGGGTGCGCGGTACTCCAGAAGCCGGGCGATCCCCCGGAACTCCTCCAGCATCGGCTCCATGAGGGGCGAGTGGAAGGCGTGGGAGACGCGCAGCCGCTTGGTCTTGGCGCCGCCCGCGGCCAGGCGTTCGGCCAGGGCGAGGGTGGCCTGCTCGGCGCCTGAGACGACGACGGAATTCGGGCCGTTGACGGCGGCGAGGGAGACCGTGCCGTCGCCGTCGGCGAGGGCGGCGAGGACCTCCGCCTCGGTGGCCTGGACCGCGACCATGGCACCGCCCGCGGGCAGTTCCTGCATCAGGCGGGCCCGCGCGGCGACCAGCGTCGCGGCGTCCTCCAGGGAGAGCACTCCGGCGGCGTGGGCCGCGGAGAGCTCACCCAGGGAGTGGCCGGCGAGGTAGTCGGGCCGTACGCCCCACGATTCCAGCAGCCGGAACAGGGCGGTCTCCAGCGCGAAGAGGCCGGTCTGGGCGTACTGGGTCCGGTCGAGCAGTGCGGCGTCCTCGGTGCCCTCGTCGGCGAGGAGGACGTCCCAGAGGGAGTGCTCCAGCTGGATGTCGAGATGGCCGATGGCCTCGTCCAGGGCCTCGGCGAACACCGGGTACCGCTCGTACAGTTCACGCCCCATGGCGGCGCGCTGGCTGCCCTGGCCGGTGAAGAGGAACGCGAGTCGGCCGGTGGCGGGTTCACCGCGCACCACGTCGGGGTGGGCGGTGTCCTCGGCGAGGGCGCGCAGCGCGCTGTCGAGCCCGGTGTGGTCGCTGACGGTGACGACGGCACGGAGGCTGAGTGCGGCGCGGGTGGTGGCGAGCGCGTGGCCGAGGTGCGGCAGCGGAGTGCCGGGGTGCGTGTCGAGGTGGGCGCGGAGCAGCTCGGCCTGGGCGCGCAGCGCGGGTGCGCTGTGGGCGGAGAGGGACAGCGGCAGGAGTCCGCCGGCGGTCGCCGTCGCGTCGGCGTCGAGGGCGTCGCCGTGGTCGCCCTCGGAGTCGGTGGCCGGGCTCTTCGCGGAAGCGGGATCGGCAGCCGCGGCGGCCTGTTCCTCGGCGGCTTCCTCGAGGATGACGTGGGCGTTGGTGCCGCTGATGCCGAACGCGGAGACGCCGGCGCGGCGGGGGCGGTCGCCGGTGCGCCACTCCACCGGTTCGGTGAGCAGCCGGACGTCGCCGGCCTCCCAGCGGATGTGCGGGGACGGCGCGTCGACGTGGAGCGTCTTGGGCAGCACCCCGTGCCGCATGGCGAGGATCATCTTGATGATGCTCGCGACACCGCCCGCGGCCTGGGTGTGACCCAGGTTGGACTTGACCGAGCCCAGCCAGAGCGGGCTGCCCTCCGGGCGCCCCTGCCCGTAGGTGGCGATGATCGCCTGGGCCTCGATCGGGTCGCCGAGCGTGGTGCCGGTGCCGTGCGCGTCGACGGCGTCGACGTCGGCCGCGGTCAGTCCGGCGGTGGCCAGGGCGTCACGGATCAGCCTCTGCTGCGACAGGCCGTTCGGCGCGGTGAGGCCGTTGCTGGCGCCGTCCTGGTTGACCGCGGTCGCCCGGACGACGGCGAGGACCTGGTGGCCGTGGCGGCGGGCGTCGGAGAGCCGCTCGACGGCCAGCAGGCCGATGCCTTCGGAGAAGCCGGTGCCGTCGGCGGCGGAGGCGAACGCCTTGACGCGCCCGTCGGGGGCCAGGCCGCGCTGACGGCTGAACGCGGTGAACATGCCGGGGCTGCCCATGACGGTGACACCACCGACGACCGCGAGGGAGCACTCGTCGCGGCGCAGTGCCTGGGCGGCGAGGTGCAGGGAGACGATGGATCCCGAGCAGGCGGTGTCGACGGTGATCGCCGGGCCTTCGAAACCGAAGGTGTAGGCGACGCGCCCGGATGCCAGGCTCGGCGCGTTCCCGGTCATCAGATAGCCGTCGAGGCCGTCGGGGGCCTCGTGCACGCGGACGCCGTACTCGTGGACCTCGGCTCCGACGAAGACCCCGGTGCGCGTGCCGCGCAGCCGGTGCGGGTCGATACCGGAGCGCTCCAGCACCTCCCAGGTGGTCTCCATCATCAGCCGCTGCTGCGGGTCCATGGCCAGCGCCTCGCGGGGGCTGATCCCGAAGAAGTCCGCGTCGAAGTCGGTGGCGTCGGCGAGGAAGCCGCCGTGCTTGACGTAGCTCTTGCCCTGCGCCTGCGGGTCGGGGTCGTACAGCCCGTCGACGTCCCAGCCGCGGTTGCGGGGGAACTCGCCGAGTACCTCCCCGCCTTCCTGGAGCAGCTGCCACAGCAGCTCGGGGCTGGTGACCCCGCCGGGGAACCGGCACGCGACGCCGATGACGACGATGGGGTCGTCGTCGTCCACCGGCCGGGCGGCCGGGCCGTCGACGGCCGCGGCGGTGGAGGGCAGTCCGAGGACCTCGGTGCGCAGGTGTTCGGCGAGGAGGGCGGGGGTGGGGTGGTCGAAGCCGACCGTGGGCGGCAGCGCGAGCCCCGTCGCGGTGTTGACCCCGGTGTGGAGCGCGACGAGTCCGAGGGAGTCCAGGCCCTGTTCGCGGAAGGGGCGGCGCGCGTCGACGGCCACCCGCTTCTCGTCCGGGCGCAGGCGCCGGAGCACGGCCACGGCCTCGCGGCAGATCAGGTCCGTCAGCTGCCGGGTCTGCTCGGCGACCGGAAGCGCCTCCAGCCGGCGCACCAGTTCGGAATGGTCACCCGCTTGGGCGTGCGACGCATTCACGTTGTCGGCAGAAGAGGAAAGGGAACCGGGCTCGGTCATCAGCGCACTCCACGGTCATCACTGGTTCGCACGCGGTCGACGGCGCGCGAATATGCCTACACCCGGCCTTGTTACGGTGTGCCGGCCATTACGGAATACATGTCTTGGATTCGTCGTTCGTCATGGCTGTTCTGGATCCGGTGTCGAATCGGTGGTCAGATCCGTTGTCGAATCCGTTGCTGTCGCTTGCATCGGCGACGGCCGGGCCGGAAATTCCGGCCGGTATATCGCCAACGTAAGGGGGCGGGGTTCCGGCTGACACCCCCTAGTGACCCCGGTTGCCGTTGACGGCGCCCGGTAATGGCCCTCTTCCCGAGCGGCGCGCCATTGCCCGGCACGGCGAGCGGCGCGGATATCGCGGCCGGAGTCGGGCACACGGCCACATTCCGCGTCGCGCGTCCTGCCGGGCGCTCGGCGTGCCGCGCCCGGGGACGCTCAGCCACCGTCGAGCAGGACCGGCGGGTTCCGAGGTTCGTCGAAGGTGCTGCGTACGTAGGAGAGGTCGCCGAGAAGCCCCGGGGCGGTGACGCGCCCGGTACTCAGGCCGGTCACCAGGTGCCCGAGCGGCAGGGAGCCGATGTCGGCCCAGCGCAGCCGGCCCGCGCTGTCCAGGTAGCTGCGCGTGCGCCCGCAGTTGTCGGGGTGCACGCAGTAGGGGATGTCGAGGTAACCGTGCTGGAAGGCACGCATCAGGGCGGTGCCGATGTCGGAATGGAGGCACAGCACCGCTTCCACCAGCGCCCGGGCCTCCTGGTACGTCTCGGAGTCGGCCTCCACCCCGGTGCCGGCACCGGCGGCGGGCCGGGCGGTGCGTGCGGCCACGTCCGCGGCGTACTCCAGTGCCTGGACGTTCTCGGCGATCGTGGGGATGCGCCGGGCTTCCGCGACGGTCTTCACGATGAGCCGTTCGCAGCCCGTGGTGACGGCGAGTTCGGCGGCCTGGCGGAGCAGCCGCAGCGCGCCGTCGTCGGTCTGCGGGTAGACCCCCATGTACGCGTACACGACCACGTGCCAGTCATCGGTGCGCAGATGTTCACGGCACAGGCGGCGCAGCGCGGCGACCGCCTCCTGGTCCTGGCCGAGATGGGTCTGCTGGGCATAGCTGAGGGAGACGCTGCGCACTCCGTGCTGGACGAAGAACATCGCCTCCAGGAGGCTGAGGGCGACCAGCTGGCTGGGCGGGCAGAGCTGTCCCAGCATGCAGCCGCCGAAGGTCTCGATGTGCGGTTCGGCACCGGTGCCGCTGAGCTCGGCGAACAGTTCGCTGCACACGGCCCATTCCCTGACCGCCTCCGCGAGCGGGGTGCGGCCGTAGGGAAGGCAGTAGGAGACGGGACCGCCCTCGGTGGCGGTCAGGCCGAGAGCGGCGAGGGCGGCGAAGATGTCCCGGGGGACGGCGGACCCGTGCCGCACCTGTACGGGGAAGTCGGGGCCACGGATGCCGTCCAGGACCTGTTCGGTCGTCTCGGCGGGGTGGCTGACCACCGGGTAGCCGTTGAGGTCGAAGCCGGCGCGCAGCGCCTCCTCGACGGCCTGCAGATGACCGACGCGGGTGTGGCTGTCCAGGGTGATGGTGCCCACGGTGTGGGCGTCGGCGCGGCGGGTGGCGAGCAGCCCGGCCCGCATGCGGGCCGGGTCGCCGAACCCCATGCGGGGCTGCACCACGAGCCGGCCCCGCGCCCCGTGCGCCCGCACGAAGGCACCGAAGTCGGCGGACTGCTGCCCGGGTTCCCTCGTCGGTACGGGGCGGGAGGGCGCCGGCCGCCGGGCTGGCTTCACGCGGTGATCCGGGGCTCGGGCAGGGCCCGGCTCCCGGCGGTCCTGGCGGAACTCTCCAGGACGTCGACGAAGGAACGGAAGGCGATCACCGGGTCGGCGTCGTCGGGGAACACGGCGTCGAATCCGGCCTCGGCGAGCTGCTCGGAGAGCGTGTCGGCCTGGTCGGTGATGCCGAGCTTGCCGCCGATCACGGCGGGGGTCGCGGCGAGTTCCGGCTGCTCGCGCAGCCGGCGGATCATCCGCATCCCCTCCTGATGGCCGTGTCCGTTGACCGAGCTGACGACCAGCAGGTCGGGGGCGGTCTCCAGGCATTCCCGCACCAGCAGGTCGTCGGGGACGCACGGGCCCAGGTTGATCACCCGGTAACCGAGCTCCTCGATGAGCAGCTGGAGGTAGACCAGGTTCCAGGTGTGGGAGTCGGAGGCGACCGTGGTGACCACGACGGTGCCTTTGCTGCCCCGCGCGGGCAGCGTGCGTTCGGCGGGGGCCGCCGCCGCCCCGTCAGACATCCGTCGGCTCCTGTTCGCGGCTGCGGCGGACGTGCTCGATCCGCGAGACGGAGACCACCCCGTCCCGGTCGAGCACGACTTCGGTGGGCGCCGGGCGTCCCAGGAACATCAGGAGGCTGGCCGTCGGCCCGTAGGCACCCGCGTTGGGCACGGTGACGATGTCGCCCTCGGTGAGCAGCGGCACCTCGACCTGGCGGCCGAGGAGGTCACCCGGGGTGCACAGCGGCCCCGCCAGGGTGGCGCGTTCGGTCTCCGCGCCGACGGCGACCTGGACCGTGACCGGCAGCAGGCGGCCGAGACCCGACATCCCGCCGAAGCTGTTGATCCCGGTGTCCAGGATGACGAACTTCTGACCGCGGCTGACCTTCACGTTGCTGACGCCCGCGACCAGCGTGCCGCTGTCTCCGACCAGGTAGCGGCCGGACTCCACGGCGACCTTGGGACTGTTCTCGCGCCAGCCGGGGAACGCCTCGTCCAGGGCCTCGGCGAGACCGGCGGCCAGGCCCGGGTAGCGGGCGCGTTCACCGGCCGTGGCGTACGGCACGGAGAACCCGCCGCCGATGTCCAGCAGCCGCAGGGGGACGCCCAGTTGCTCCTGGATCTGTGCGGCGGCGGTGATCGTGTGGCGGAACTCGCCGAGCAGCGCCTCCTCGTCGGCCGCGTTGCTCTGGGAGAAGAGGTGCAGGCCGACGATGTCGGTCCCCGGCACGTTCCGCAGCTGCTCCGCCACCTCCGGTACGGTCTCGCTGTCGATGCCGAACTGGGTGGGCTTGCCGGTCATCCGGATGCCCGTTCCGGCCGCCCCGGTGGCGCTGTTGATGCGCAGCAGGCAGTCGGCGGTCACACCGAGCTCGCAGGCCGCCGCGCCGATGTGCCGCAGGTCGCCCAGCGACTCGGCCGAGAAGAGGCGCACGCCGCTCTCCAGGGCGGTGCGCAGTTCCTCGTAGGTCTTGCCGGGCCCGGTGTAGAGGACGTCTCTACCCGCGTAGCCCGCTTCGAGAGCCGCTGCGAGTTCGCCGGTGGAGCTGATCTCGGCGCGGCAGGAGGGGCCGTCGCCCTCGCGCAGGGTGCGTACGAGATCGACGTGCGGGTTGGCCTTGAAGGCGTAGTAGACCTCGAAGCCCTCCGGCAGTGACCGGAAGAGGTCGTGGCGGGCGGCCCGGACCTTCTCCAGGTCGTAGATGTAGAGGGGGGTGCCGTAGCGTTTGGCCAGATCCTCGGGATCCGGACCGGTGGGGGCGTTCACTTGTCTCTCCCGTCGAGCAGCCGGGCCAGTTCCTGGCGGGCGTTCTTGCCGTGCTGGGTCAGCGGGAACTCGGCCAGCGCACGGCAGATCGCCGGCACCTTGGCCGGCTCCAGACGGACCGCGAGTTCCTTGATGACGACCCTGGGGTCGAGTGCGGTCTCCACGAAGAGCGCGAGATCGTGCTGCTCACCGGGCGGTACCGCCGCGGCGGCGCGGACGCCGGGGATGTCCATGGCGGCGGCCTCGATCTCCAGCGTGCTCATGCGGAAACCCTTGCGCTTGAACATGTCGTCACGCCTGCCGCGGAAGTAGAGGTAGCCGTCCGCGTCGAGGCTGCCGTAGTCGCCCGTGTGCAGCCGCAGTTGCCCGGACTCCGCGTCGCGGCGGAAGGTCCGTGCGCTCAGCTCGGGGGCGCCCCAGTAGCCGGGCATCACGTGCCCGCCCTCGGCCACGATCTCGCCGGTCTCGCCGGCCGGGACCGGGTGGCCCTCCTCGTCCAGGATCAGGACCCTGGTGCCGGGCAGGGGCAGCCCGACCGCGTCGGGTCGCTCCTGGTCCTCCTCCGGGGGCATCACGGTGATCCGCTTGGCCTCGGTCTGGCCGTACTGGCGGACCACCCGTGTGCCGGGAAAGAGGTCCCGCAGCTCGGCGATCACCGAGGGCGGCAGCGCGGCACCGGTGTTGGTGAACATCCGGACCGGGGGCACCTGGCCGTCGGCCCGGCGGCCCAGCTTGACGATCATGCTGGCCAGGGAGGGGACGGTCGGGACCACGGTCGCGCCGACCTCGCGCATCCGTCGCAGCAGGAGCAGGTCCTCCGCGCGGTCGGCGAGCACGATCTCGCTGCCGACGGCGCAGCTCATCAGGACCTTGTACAGGCCGTAGTCCCAGGACATCGGGAAGCGGCAGAACACCACGTCGTCCGCGCGGTAGCCGAGGGAGCTCACCAGCGCCCGGGTGGCGAAGGTGACCTGGGCGTGCGGACAGATCACGGCCTTCGGGGCCGCGGTGCTGCCCGAGGTGTAGATGAGGGCCGCCGGGTCATCGACCCGCAGCGGAACCGGAGCCGAGCGGACCCCGTCGGCACGCAGCGCGGCGATCTCCGGCCAGATCTCCTCGAACGTTGTACGGGCCACCGGTCCGGCGGGGGTGTCACCCTCGGCGGGGAGGGTGAGTTCGCCCGCGCGGGCATCGCCGTCGTGGTCCGTGACGAACAGGGCAGGACGGCAGTTCGCCACCACGGACCGCAGGTGGAACGGCTTCATCGCGGGGTTGAGGGGTACGAAGATCACTCCGCGGCGGGAGGCTCCGTAGAACATCGCCGCGAGTTCCCGCCCGGTGGGCAGCTGCACGACGAGCCGGTCCCCCGCACCGAGACCACGCCGCTCCAGCCATACGGCCACGGCATGGCTCGCCTCGTCCAGTTCGGCGTAGCTCCACCTCTCGTCCGCGTCCCGGACAGCCGGGGCGTCGGGGGTGGCGGCTACGGCTTTGTCGAGCAGTTCATGGACGAATTCACCAGGGCCACCGGCCGCTTCCGCGGCTCCGCCCACCGGTATCTCGTCCGTATCTTCGGTATCCGTGGCAGTGCCCGCCGGCCGGCTGCCGCCCACGTGCGCATGGCTGTCCATTTCCAGACCCCGTCTCATAGCCCCGAAAACTGGCGACGGGCAAACCGTAGAGATATTCGAACCGCGCTCCACACCCCTAGCCGCCCTTAATCACCCCTGGGTAACTGCGCCGCGACAACGCCCGCTGAAGTACCGAATGGGAGGTGATCGCGGCAGAGAAAATGCACATCTGCGCACGTGGCGGGGCGATCGTGCGGGTGTGTTCCATGGCTGCCGCTCCGGGCCGGGGAAGGCCCCGCAGACCCGTACCGACGGTTCCACCGGTGGCGGCCCCGGCCCTTTCGCCTCCGGACCGCCCGAAACCCTTACGCACACCTATGACGGCCCCGCGCTGCGGCCGATGGCCGAAGGTGACCGCAGGAGCCACGCCCATCACCACAGGGTCAGCGGTTTCATGCGCCCGCGTAGGGCCCCTGCGTCCCGACACGGCGTACGGCAGGGCCACGACGTGTGCGGCAGGGCTAAGGGCGAGCACAACGTCGTACGCCTCCCGGTCGAGAAGCCCGAGTCCGGCCCACGAGCAGGGCGCCGGATTCGGGTCGCCGGGCAGATGTGTCCCGGCCGACCGCTCGCCCCTTCACGCGCCCCGGCCTGTAACGGTCCGGCAGGGAACACCACGTCGGCCGCGTGCATGAGGACCGGAGAACACCGGGAACTGCGCCGGGCGAGCCGCGGCCTGCCCGTGGATCACCACATCGGCGGGGCCCGCGTGTCACCGTCCGACCGAGCCGTCGATCTGTTCGCGCAGGATGTCCGCGTGCCCGGCGTGGCGGGCGGTCTCCTCGATCATGTGGACCAGCACCCAGCGCATCGACGGCGGTGGGGTCTCGCGAAGCGAACGGGCACCGGGGCGGTCGAGGTCGGTGCAGGCGAGAGCGATCTCGTCGGCCCGGGCGATCGCCTCGCGATAGGCGTCCGCCAGGTCCGAAGCGGTCTCGTCGGCGGAGACCTCACCCTCGTCGTCCCAGCGCTCGCCGTCGGCGCCGGCGTAGGCCCAGACGAACCAGTTGAGTTCGACGGCCGTCAGGTGCTTGACCAGTTGGAGCAGGCTGGTCCCGGAAGGGACGCCGGCCGCGCGGACCGCGGGCTCCGGGACGCCGGCCGCCTTCGCGAGGACGGCCTCGCGGAGGTAGTTCAGGAAGGTCAGCAGTGTGGTCTTCTCGTCGGCGTTCAGGCCGGGGGGCCGAAGGTCGGGACGGGGCTCCGAAGTCGTCATGGCGGAACGGTAGATGATCGGTCTCTGCCTCGACAGCCGCATCCCGACGGCCGTGCGCACGTCCGACGGGGGCCTCCCGCCCGCGGGACGGGAGCGGTCGGTGGACGTACGGCGCGCGCGTCGTCGCGGGCGTGCCACCGGGTTCCACAACCGGCCGTCCGGACCGTCCGGCGGTGCGGTGTCCGCTGTCGACGAGCCGGGAGGGACGGGCGTGAGGACCACCCGGGGCTCGGGTGGACCGGCCGCGAGAGCGAAGCCGGGCTGAGGGGCGAAAAGAATTCGCCGACGGCGCAGCGAAGGCGCTAGCGTCCCGTGCGGTGACTGTCGAGGAACCCAAGGACCTGGTGCGGCGCGGCTATGACGCCTTGTCACTGCGCTACGACGAAGCCTACGACTCCGACACGAAGTACCGTCATTGGGTCGCCGACCTGCACGCCCGCCTTGCGCCAGGGAGCAGGGTACTGGACCTTGGCTGCGGCAGCGGAGTGCCCGTCGTGCGTGATCTGGTGCGAGCGGGTCACCGTGTCACCGGCGTCGACATCAGCGAGACGCAAATCGACCGGGCTCGGGAACAGGTGCCGCAGGCCGAGTTCACCAGGGCGGACGCGACCTCGGTGATTTTTCCCGTCGCAACGTTCGATGCCGTGGTGTCGCTCTACGCCCTGATTCATGTCCCGCTGGAGGAACAGCCTCCGCTGCTGGAGAAAATCGCGTCCTGGCTCCGGCCGGGCGGCTGGTTTCTCTGCGTCACCGGTCAGCACGCGTGGACGGGCACGGACGAGAACTGGCTGGGCAGCGGGGTCACGATGTGGTGGAGCCACGCGGATGCCGACACGAATCGTTCCTGGATCGCGCGCGCGGGCCTGACAGTCGATCACGAGGAGATCGTCCCCGAAGGAGACGGCGGACACGCGTTGTTCTGGGCCCGTCGTCCGTTGTGACAGAGCGGTCGGCTCCTCGGCGGACGGAGCGCCCCGGCCTCCGGCTGCGGGGGTCGCCCACGTGGGTGCGACGCCTCTCACACCGCCGTCGCCGAAGCCGGCGGTGGCCGGTCGGCCGGGAGCGGCCGGGGAGCCCGTCCGGGAACGGGCCTGCCCCCGGCCCTCCGTACGGATGGCTCAGGTCAGCGGAGCGGGGGGCTGGGCGCCGTAGAACGTGAGCGGGGGCCAGCCCTTGGACTCCGCGATCGCCGACAGCGCGTTGGCGACCTCCAGCGGAGTGATGTCCTGCGCCGACGGATTGCCGTTGGGCCAGTCCACCCGGACGCTGAACGTCATCTCCATCATGAGGTCCGATTCGGCCATGCTCGCGCTGGTCTCGAACTTCGTACCCGGTGCGAACACCGCAGGCGTCTGTGTCGCGTTCGCGTCGTCGGCCGCGGCGGTTCCGGCCGAAGCGAACACGGCTCCGGCTGCCGCCGTCCCCGAATACCCCAGCAGCGAACGTCTCGACATGTTCGACATGTGGCCCCCTCCTCCTGAAGATCTCCCGCGGTCCGCGAGAGCCGAACGCGATCATATGAAGAGGTCCTCGGCGGAGGGGTGGCTTCCGGCGAACGCGGCAGGACCGCCCCTCGATGCGGGCCTTCGAAGGAGGAGGACCGCCCCCGACGCCCACGGGTTCGGGGAATGACTCAGTCGGCGAGCACCTCGATCACCGCCCTCACGGCAGCCGCGGAAGCCAGCAGATCCGCCACCGCCCCTGCGGCCTCCAGGGCATGCCGCAGCCGTGCCAACCGGTCTGGTCCGACCTGACCTGTCCCGGTGATTTCGTCCTCGACGCCCGCCAGGACCTCGTCCAGGTGTGCGGCCTCAGGACTCGACCGCACGCGCCCCAGGTCCTCCCGCAGGGCAAGCACCCCGGCCAGGAGGTCGGCGACGTGCGGATCGGATGTACCCGTGTGGCTGCTGGAGTTCGTCTGGATGTTGGCGTTCGCTCCGATCAGACCGCCGAAGAACCTCTGCCCGAAGTTCAGTTCGCCCTCGTTGTTCCTGCTCATGCGGGTCCGCTCCCTTCACCGGTCTCCTGGGCCGACCGCGTGACGGCCTCCCTGATCTGACGGATCTGCCCCAGCTGCTGGAGCAGGGCGGGTGCCGCGGCCCCGACAGTCAGGGCTCCGAGTGCACCGGTCGCCTGACCGCTGGTCCCGAATGCGAGGGCTGCGGCTCCACCGAGCACCAGCCGGGTGACAGCGATGGCCAGCACAGGCGGCAGATCGATGAAACTGAGGAAGGAAGGAGGGTTGGTACGCCTGTTTCCGTTCGACGTCAGCCGCGCAGCGCGCCATTCACCCAGCCGGTTGAAGAAGGCGACCGCTTCGATCAGCGCCCCGCCGGCCCCTCCGATCAGCATGTATTCGATCACCGTCACGTTGTCGTCCTCCCCCGGACCACGCTGAACGAACTCGTCCATGCTGTCATCACGACCGCCTCCACAACAGATGGCCGCCGCTTCCGGGCTGCGCGGCTCTCCGCTCCCCCAGGGCGGGAGTCGGCGGCGTGCGGGCGCATGGCGGCCGAGCCGCAGGGCACAGTGGAGTCATGACGACGCTCGGAGCCTTTGTCCTCGGCACGCCCGATCCGCCCGCGCTGGCCGACTTCTACCGTGCGCTGCTCGGCTGGCAGGAGGTCGAGCGCACTCCGGAGTGGGTGCGCCTGCGCGCTCCCGAGCGGGAACGGCCCGGCCTCAGCTTCCAGCTGGAGACCGACCACACTCCCCCGGTGTGGCCGCAGGGGCCCGGCACGCAGCAGATGCAGGCCCATCTGGACGTGGAGGTCGACGATCTGGACGTCGGGACCGAGCGCGCCTGTGCGCTGGGCGCGACGCTGGAGAGCTACCAGCCGCAGGAGGACGTGCGCGTGCTGCGCGACCCCCATGGTCACCCGTTCTGCCTCTTCCTCCCGGGCGCCTGACCACGCCGGCACCTCGTCACCACGTCCCGTCGCGCCCATCGCTACGACGCCGTCCGACGTGCCCTCCTCGACCGCAGAAGCACCGGACGCAACCGGCTGTACCCCCGCACCGACACAGGCCGGAGCGCTCTGAGTTCGTAGGCCGCCAGGCCGGCCAGTTCGCCGGCCAGCGCCGTGTCGACCAGCACCGTGTCGGGGCGGGCCACCGCGGTGAGCCTGGCCGCGATGTTGACGGTGGCCCCGTAGACGTCTCCGAACCGGCTGAGCAAGGGGCCGTGTGCCACTCCGGTCCGTACCTGGGGCAACCTCTGCTCCGCCGTGGCCCGGGCCGTGAGTTCCAGGGCCGTGTCGGCGGCATCGGCAGCGGACTCGCAGACGAAGAGGACCTCGTCGCCGATCGTCTTGACCACCCGGCCCCCGCCCTCGGCGACCACATCGCCCGTCAGGCTCTCGAACCGGTCGATGACCCGTACGAGTTCGGCACTGTCCAGGCCTCGGGTCATCCGGGTGTAGCCGACCATGTCGGTGAAGCCCACCGCGCGCTCGCGGACGTCGGCCGCCCCGGACGGCGCGACCCGCCCGCCGGCCGCGTCACCTCCCGGCTCGCCGCCGTCGCGTGCCTCGCCCCGAGCCCGCCCCTCACGCGCGTCCTCCTCCGTCTCCGCGAGGACGCGTCCCGCGTTCGCGGCGAGATGCCGGCGCCACACGTGGCGTTGCAGCAGTTCCATCTCCGGAAGGAGGGCCGCGGCCTGCTGGACCAGTGCCTCGCCGCTGGTGAGGGAGCCGGAGTCGCGGGTCAGCCAGGCCCAGAGGGTGTGCACCTGCCACTCGGCGAGCCGGGACAGGTGATGCCCCAGGGCCCTCGCCATCGCCGTCTCGCTCTCCTCCGTGATGAGGCCCGCCCCGACGAGCCGCTCCCCCGCGCGCAGCGCCTCGACATCGGCGTCGGTGAACACCCTCGCGTCGTCGTCCACCACGGGGAACCCGAGGGCGCGCCAGATCTGCGCGGTGCGCTCGGGACTCACCCCGGAACGTTCGCCGATGTCGCGCCTCGTCCAGGTACGGTCGCCCCCGAGCAGCACGGCCTCCACGGCCCGCCGCAGTTCGTCGGCGCCGGGCGGGTCCGTCGCTGCGTCTGCCGGTCCTGCCGCACTCACGTGGTGTGCACGATCAGCACGTCGAGGCCCGCTCGTCTGGCGATGTCCGCCGGTACGGAACCGAGGATGCGGCCGGCGAGCGAGCGCAGCCCCCGGTTGCCGACCACCACGAGGTCGGCCGAGCACTCCCGGGCGACCGTCACGAGCGCGGGCACGGGCTCGTCCTCCACCGCGGTCGTGCGTATGGTCTCCGCTCCCTGGGCGCGGGCGCGCTCCTTGGCCGTACGCAGGGTCTCCTCCGCGGGCGCCGAACCCACGACCTGGTAGGCCTCGGCGCCCAACTGGTCCCGCGCACGGTCGAGTTCGGGCCCACGCATCGGCAGGTACGCGCAGGCGATGACCAGTTCGGCTCCACAGGCGGCGGCCAGCCTGGCCGCCCCCTCGACCGCGCGGTACGACGACTCCGAGCCGTCCGTGCCGACCATGACCGTCCGGTAGGCAGTCACGCCAACCTCCTTACCAGAAAGTAAACTTACCGGAGAGTAAGCTAGGCCGGAGCGCGCCCGCAGGGCAAGAGGGCGTACGGCCGACCCGTCGGCAGGGGCGGGCACACCGCCGGCCGTCCGACAGCGGGAGCCGGCCCCGGGCGGCGCGGCCCGACCCGGAAGGCGCCCTTCCCCAGGGTTCCGGATCCGGGACGCGGCGGACCCGCGAGGCACCCGCCTCATGGGGTGGGGCCCTCCTCCTGGTCCGCGAGGTCGAGCTGCCGCACCCCGCTCTCCCAGCGCCGGCGGCGTGCCTCGCGCGGCTGCTCCCACCAGGGGGTCCCCCGCTCGCCCAGGGCCACCTTCGCGGTGTGCACACGCCCCCGCGCCCGGCCCTCCGCTTCAGCGTCAGCCGTGCGCCTCGCGGCGGCCACCGCGCGACGCGCCGCCATGAGGTGGTGCCGCAGACGGGCAGCGACGTCTTCAGGGATCTCCGGATCCGTCGCACGCCACTTGCGGTGGTTGACGACCACGTATCGGCCGTCCGGGGTCCGCTCCGGATCCGCGGGAGGGTTCATACGGCCGATGCTGCCCGGTGGGCCGGACGGGCGGCATCAGGACACGCGGCATCCGTGGGCCGTCCGTGTCCGGCCGAGTGCGCGGCCTCCCGGGTCGAAACGGGCGCCTCCGTCGCCCTCTCCCGTTCGTGACCGCGCCCCCCGAAAAGGACCCGTGCGGGCAGACCGGAAAGCGGTACAGGATGCCCTCGATCTCGTCGTCATGGCCCGGGAACTTCGGGGCGGCCTCCTTTCGGCGGACCGTCTCCGAACCCGAGGAGAATCATCCGCCTTTCCCCATGCGATGAATGCAGAGGCCACCCGGCCAGGGTTTGCACACCCGTCGGAGATCTTCGGGCGTCTGCCGCGAGGGCGACGACGTCCCGATTGCCGCACTCCTGAATCAGGGGCAGGTGTGGACCCCACGACGACGAAAACGGAGGGCGCGGACGGCTCACCGCTTCTGTCGGCGTGGGGGTGCACGGCGCTGCGATCCACATCCCCCGTGGACGCGCCGGGCCGGGCCCCGGCAGACCGTGCTGGGGCGCCCCCGGGCTCCTGGGCCCTCTCACCCTCACCCCGCAGACCCGAGCGGACACCGAACGGAATTCCGAAGACAAGGACGCGGGGAAAGGCTTGATCGGCACGCTCCACGATTGCCGACGCGACACGCGCTGGGCCATGCTGGTGCGGCTGAGAGCAATAGCTGAGCTCAACGGGGGAGAACGCGATGCTCCGCATTCATTTCGGTGACGTCGACCTGGGCAGAACCAGGCTTGCCGCCGCTCCCGATCCGCTGTGGGAGATCGCCGCGAGCCTGCACCGACTGCAGTCGAGGAAAGGGCGGTGGGCCTACGCCGGGTGGTATCGCACGGCACGACAGCGACTTCGCGACAAAGGACTGGAGCGACGCGTCCTGTCCGTTCTCCTGCCCCTGTACCCGAGGGCGGCGTATTTTCCGGACTTTCTGACCCCGGTCCACGCCAGGGACGGATTCGAGGCCGGCATGGAGTCCATCCTCGCCACGCCTCCCCAGCGGGTGCTGGAGGAGATGGCCATCCTCGACCGGACGGTGGGCGCCCCTCCGTGGGCCGGGCAACTGGCACGACTCGATGCCCGCAAGGAGTTCGTGGGAATGCTGCGGGCCTACCACGAGGCAGCCGTCGCCCCCGTCGAGGAACAGGTGCAGGCGCGGATCGAGGCCGAGCGGGCGGTGCGCTGCCGCGGCATCCTGGACGGCGGCGTGGAAGGCATGCTCGCCGGACTCGGCCCGATGATGAACTGGCGGCCCCCCGTACTGGAGGCCGCCTACCCGACACAAGCAGCCGACCGGGACCTGCACCTCAACGGCCGCGGCATCACGCTCGTCCCCTCGTACTTCAACTGGGGCGAGCCGGTCGCCTTCGCGGATCCCGAACTGCCTCCCGTGCTCTGGTACTCACTGCTCCACGAGCCCGACGCCCGCAGCGCGGCGTACGGCTCCGCACACGGCTTCGCCGAGCCCGGCCGGCCCTTGACCAGCCTGCTCGGGCGCTCCCGGGCGGTCGCCCTGTACGCGGCGTCCGCGGGCGCCACGACCGGCGAGATCGCCCGCGCCGCCGGCGTCTCGGCGTCCTCCGCCAGCAGGCACGCCACGGCGCTGCGCGACGCGGGACTGATCACCAGCGTCCGCAACGGGCCGACCGTGCTGCACACGCTCACGCGCGTGGGGGCGGGCCTGCTCCGAGCCGCCTCACGTGCGGCCGACGAGTGCGCCACGAGCGCGGCCGGTGGTGACACGGGCCGGTGAGCCTGTCCGTGCCGGTGCCCCCGCACGGACAGGCCGCGTCCGCCGTGGGGTGTGCCGGCACGCCACCGTGGGCGTCCACCCGCCCGGGATCGACGACATCGGCATCGGGTTCGACGCCCCGGCCGCGGACATCATCGCCGGGTACCGGACGTTCATCGGGAAGGCCCACGCCCGAGGGGTACCTGTGTATGGCGGCACGCGGCTGCCCTTCCGGGGTTGTTCGTCCGGACCCCCCAGCGGCAGGCCCGGACTTCGCAGGTCACCGTCTCAGGTGTGGTGACTGGGGCCGGCCGGCTACGGGGCTGCCTCCCGGAAGAGAGCCAGGAGAGCGTGCGCCTGCAGGGCGCCCGCGTCGAAGAACTGCGTGGCCAGTACGGGTGGCACGGCGGTTCCGTGCATGCGGACTTCATGGCAGCTGAAGCAGAACGCGGCCTCGAACAGCGCCAGGTCGAGAGTGTCCGCGTACGCCCGGACGCTCCAGCCTGGCGAGAAGCCGCAGCGGTGCTGCTCGCTGCCGGGCAGGCTCTCGATCAAGGCCAGGACGCCGGCTGCCTCGCTCCCGATCAAGTGGGCGCCCGTCCTGCCGGGATACGGGGCGCCCCGCTTTGTCGGGAGTTCGGAGATCCTTACGACCTCCAGCAACACAGTGGTGGCTACGGCTTCGGCGGGGAGTTGCATGTGCGTAGTCTGCCCGCGTCCGGTAACGGGGCGGTGCGCCGGCCTCTGGTGACGGTGATCGCCGGTCGTACGCCGCCGCCGTCAGTGACGGATTCCGTGCTCGGCAGAGGGCCGGCTCTCGCACTCACGGGCCAGCTGAAGCGCTCAGTCACAGGTCTGGGGCCAGCGGTTTTGTCCGATGCCGGTGTCGAGGAGGTCGAGGAGGTGGAGTTGGGCGCCGCAGGTGATCCGGACGGTGGGCGGGTCGGTGATGCTGCCGATCCGCAGGGTGAGTTCGCCGAGGTGGTAGAAGATCATGCGGTCGGTGGGGCGGACGCGGCGGTTGTCTGGGTAGAGGCCGCTCATGGTCTGCTCGGGGCCGAGTGCCCGTCTGACCTGCCGCTCGATCAGGCAGAAGATCAGCAGGGCCAGGCAGATGACCTGGACAAGGGCGGCAACGCGCCGGTTGTGCTGCACGGAGACCGGTGCGACCGCGAGCGGGCCCTTGAAGTCGTGGTATCTGCGCTCGACCGCGCCCTCGCCCTTGTAGTGGGTCAGAGCCTGCCCGGCGGGGACGGACGATGCCCGGCGGGGACGGACGACGGACCCCTCCCACGACAGCGGCGACGGCCTGCACCCGGGTGACGCGGGCACTCGCGCGGTGGCCGACGCCGTCGACCTCGACATGCTGCTCGGCCGTGGCGACGGGAAGCCCGTCCGCCCCTGAACGCGTGGCTCCGCCGGTCCGTATCCTCACCCGAGGTCGTAGTCGACGAAGGGAAAGCACGCATGAGCGCATCGCAGGAGAGTCAGGTCCACTTCCGGCGCCGCACCGTCGTCGCAGCGGTCGGCGCGGTGGGCGTGGCCGCCGCTCTCACCGCGTGCGGCGGCTCGCAGGACCAGGAAGGCTCGGACTCCGCGCGGGTCGCCGATGAGGGCGACGGCGCGGACGGGGCGGGCGGCGTTCTCGCGAGGACGGCCGACATCCCGGAGGGCGGGGGTGTGGTCTTCGCCGACCAGGGCGTCGTGGTGACGCAGCCCACGGCCGGCACGTTCAAGGCGTTCTCGTCGAAGTGCACCCATCAGGGCTGCGCGGTGAAGGGCATCGCGGACGGCGTCATCAACTGCCCCTGCCACAACAGCACGTTCGATGCGGCGACCGGAGAGGCGACGGGTGGTCCCGCGACCCTGCCGCTGCCGGAGAAGCAGATCCGCGTGGAGGGTGATTCCATCACGCTGGTGTGAGAGCGGGCCCGGCCGGGACCGTTGCGTGATCGCGGAGAAGGATCCATGATTCCGGGAACCGGCCGAACAGCACGAGAGGGGCGTCCCGTGACCGTTGCCCAGCGCCGTGGCCGTCGGATCATGATGACCGACGCGGAGCGGGACGCCTACCTCGAAGCGCAGCGCACCTGCCGCGTGGCGACCGTCTCCCCCGAGGGCCGGCCGCACGTCGGCGCACTCTGGTTCGTCTGGGACGGCACCTCGCTCTGGCTCTACTCCCTCACCCGTAGCCTGCGCTGGTCACAGCTGCGGCGTGATCCGCGGGTGGCCGTGGTGGTCGACGACGGTGTGGAGTACGGCGAACTGCGGGGCGTGGAGCTGTCGGGCGAGGTCTCCTTCGTCGGCGAGATTCCGCGTACGGGCGAGCCCGACGCCGAACTCGACCGTCCAGAGCGCCTGTTCGCTTCGAAGTACTTCGGTCTGGACGCGCTGCCGCACGACGCGCGGCACGGCTGGCTCCGGCTCACCCCCGACGCCGTGACGTCGTGGGACTTCCGCAAGCTGTCCGCCGCGAACGGGCAGGCTCCCCCGGGCTGACACCCGTCATCAGGGCATCGGGGACTCCGGGGTGACCGGCTCGTGCAGGGCCCGGCCCGCGGCACGCAGGGCGGCGACGGCGGCCCTGATCGAAGGCCTGCGGTCCGCGTCCTTCCGCCACACCGCGTGGACATGGCGTCGCATCTGCTGGCGTACGGGCACCAGCCGCACCCCCTCGGGCACCGGTCCGCGCCCCAGCCGGGGAGCCACACAGACCCCGAACCCTGCTGCGATCAGAGCGAGTTGGGTGTGGTGCTCACCGGCGAGGTGCGCGATGCGGGGTTCGATGCCCTTGGACCGCAAGGTGAACATCAGCCAGTCGTAACAGAATTCACCCTCCGGCCAGGACACCCAGTCGTCGTCGGCGAAGTCCTCCAGGTCCACCTCGTCGCGGTCCGCGAGGGGGTGGCCCGCCGGCATGGCGATGTCCGGTGCGTCGTCGAGGAGTTCGGCCTTGGCCAGGCCGCCGGGGGTCGGAAGGCGTTTGTTGCTCCACTTCAGCACCACGGCGAGGTCGGTGTCCCCGCGCAGGACCGCGCGGATGCCTCTCTCGGGCTCCAGCTCCGTCGTGCGCAGCTTGAGCTCGGGATGCTCGGCCCGGAGCGTGGTGAGTGCGGCGGGGAAGAGCCCCCGGGCGGCCGTCGGGAAGGCCGCCAGCCTGACCTCGCCCACCACCTGGCCCCGCTGCGCCTCGATGTCGGACTGCGCGATCTGCACCTGGGAGAGGATCTTCGCGGCGTGGTCCGCGAGCAGCCGGCCGGCGTCGGTGAGGCGGATGCCCCGGCCGTTCCTGGCCAGCAGCTGCTGGCCGACCTCGCGTTCCAGTTTGGACATCTGCTGGGAGACGGCCGAGGTCGTCACGTGGAGCCCGTCGGCAGCCGCGCTCACCGAACCGTGCCGGGCCAGGGCATCCAGTGTGCGCAGGCGCTCCAGATTCAACATGTAAGCGATGCTACGCGATGGCGTCCATGAATTCTCACTTGTCCTACGTGATCGCGGTCGTCAAGGTGGAGCCATGAGCGCTCCCTCCGCACCGGGAATCCTGCGGCCCTCCGGCACCTCACCCCGCACCTCCGCGACGCCCCGACGCACGCCGGACTGGCGCCTGCGCTTCCTCGCACTGTCGCTCATCTGGGGGTTCAGCTTCCTGCTGATCAAGGTCGGCACCCATGGGTACGCCCCGTTCCAGGTGACGTTCGGGCGGCTGCTGTTCGGCACCGCGGTACTCGCCGCCGCCATGGCGGTGCGCCGGGAGCGGCTCCCGCGCTCCGCCCGGACCTGGGGTCACCTCTTCGTCGCCGCGTTCTTCCTCAACGCGCTGCCGTTCTCGCTCTTCGCCTACGCCGAGCTGACCATCTCCTCCACCCTCGCCGGGATCTGCAACGCGACCTCTCCCCTGTGGGGCATGGCGCTGTCCCTCGTCGCACTGTCCGAGGACCGGCCCACCCGGCGCCGCGTCGCCGGGCTGGGGCTCGGCTTCATCGGCGTACTGACGGTGCTGGGGGCCTGGCAGGGCTTCTCGGGGCTGGACGCGAGCGGTACGGCCATGGCGCTGCTCGCCTCGCTCAGCTATCCCGTCGGCTGGATCTACGTCCGGCGCACCCTGGCGGGCACGGGCTCCTCCACGCTTTCCCTGACGGGAAGTCAGCTCTTCCTGGGTACGGTGCAACTGGGTCTGGTCCTGCCGGTTTTCACCACCGTGCCGGACCACTTCCCCCTGCCGGCCACCCTCGCCGTGATCGCTCTGGGGGCGCTGGGGACCGGGCTCGCCGTCCTCCTCCAGTACGGGCTCGTCGAGGAGGTCGGCCCGACGACCGCGCAGATGGTCACCTACTTCATCCCCGTCATCGCGACGGCGGCAGGAGTGACCCTGCTCGGCGAACGACTGAGCTGGAACACCCCGGTCGGCGCCCTGGTGGTCCTCGCGGGCGCCGCGCTCACCCGGAGCCGGGCCTCGGCGGGCCGCGGAACCCCCCGCGGCGCCGACGGCCGGCCGGGCGCTCAGCCGTAACTGACCGGGCGGGCGGGCCGCGCCGCCTGCGCCGCGGCGTCGGCCAGGGGCTGGATGTCCTTCGCGGACAGCGACGACACGGTCAGGCGCACGCCCTGCGGGGAGGTCATCCGGAACCGAGCGCCCGGGGCCACGGCCCACCCGGCGCGCAGGAGCCGTGTCACCGCCCCGGTCTCGTCGCTCACGGGCACCCACACGTTCATCCCGGTGCGCCCGTACGCCTCGATCCCGCGCTCGGCCAGCGCCCTGACGAGTGCGTCCCGGCGCGCCCCGTAGGACCGGGCCACCGCCGCGGTGTCCACGGCCCCCGACTCCCACAGGTGCGCCACGGTCCGCTGCAGCAGCCCACTGACCCAGCCCGGCCCCAGGCGCTGACGCCCCGTCACCCGGTCCACGGTCAGCGCGTCCCCGGTGAGCACGGCCAGCCGCAGATCGGGGCCGTACGCCTTGGAGACGGAGCGCACGAAGGCCCAGTGCTCCGTGACCCCCGCGAGGGGGTGCACCGGGAGGTCGACGATGGCGTGGCCGTGGTCGTCCTCGATCAGCAGCACTCCGGGGTGACGGGCGAGGACCGCGCGCAGTTCCTCCGCCCTCTCGCTTCCCACCGTCGCGCCCGTGGGGTTCTGCGCCCGGTCGGTGACCACCAGCGCCCTGGCCCCCGCACCCAGAGCACGCTCCACCGCGCCCGGCAGCGGCCCGTCCTCGTCCAGCGCCACGGGGACGGCGTGCATCCCCAGCGCGGGAACGAGGTCCAGCAGGGCGCCCCACCCCGGGTCCTCGACGGCGACCGCGTCCCCGGGCCGCAGATGGGCCGTCAGTACGCGCTCGATCGCGTCGAGGGAGCCGGAAGTGATCGCGACGCCCCCGGCGGGCACTCCGTCGGCGTCCAGTCCGGCCCGCGCGAGCTCAGCGAGCCGGGGAACCACCGCGGCGTCCCCGTAGAGCCCCGGCGCACGGGTGTAGGCCTCCGCCGCACCGGCCAGCGCCTCGCCGAGCGACGGAAGCAGGGCCGGATCGGGGTTGCCGTCGCCGAGGTCACGCACACCGGGCGGCGCCTCCACCCGGAGCGAGCCGCGCGACGTACTCGCGGGGCGCGGACGGACCCTGCTCCCCCGGCGCCCCGCCGTCTCGATGACCCCGCGCTCCCGGAGCGTGCGGTAGGCGGCGGCCACCGTATTCGGATTGACTCCGAGGTCGTCCGCCAACTCCCGCATGGGAGGCAGGACATGGCCCGGCGCGAGGTCACCGGACGCGACCCCGCGCTCCACACTCGCGGCAATGTCCGATGCACGCCGCCCACCGATCCGATACTCTCCTAGCACAAACATGATTATGCACTAGTGCAATGGAGGACGCAATGCCGGACACCGCCACACCCGACAGCACCACCCCTTCCGGTCCTGCTGCCTACGTACCTACGGAGCGCACCGTCCCGACCCGCTCCAAGGCACGCGCCTCGTACGACAGGGAGACGGTGCACTCGATACTCGACGAGGCCTACCTCTGCCACCTGGGCTTCGTCCGCGACGGCGCACCCGTCGTCCTGCCCACGCTCTTCGGCAGGGTCGGCGAGAGCCTGTACATCCACGGCTCCACCGGGTCGCGCCCGCTGCGCGCCACGAGCCAGGGGGACCCGGGTCTCGCGGTGTGCCTCACGGTGACGCACGTCGACGGCCTGGTACTGGCCCGGTCCGCCTTCCACCACTCCATGAACTACCGCTCCGTGGTGGTCCACGGCACCGCCCGTACGGTGACGGACCCGCAGGAGCGGCGCATCGCCCTCGACGCCATCGTCGACCAGGTGGTGGCGGGCCGGTCGAAGGACTCGCGTCCGGCGGACGCCAAGGAACTCGCGGCGACCGCGGTGATCCGCCTGGACCTCGACGAGGTCTCCGCCAAGATCCGCACCGGCGGACCGAACGACGACCCCGAGGACCTCGCGCTGCCGTACTGGGCGGGCGTCGTCCCGCTGGCCCCCGGGTACGGGGCGCCGGTGCCGTCCGACGACCTTGACCCCGCCGTCCAGGTGCCGGACTACCTCCGCGCGCTCTGAGCCGCCTGCGGCGGGACGCCGGCCGGGGTCACCGGCTGCCGCCCGTCCGCTCGCGCACCTCCGGCGCCCCGGCCACGGCCCCACCCGGGCCCGCCACTACGGGCCCCGACGGCGGCTTGGGCGCGGAGGACTGCGCGATGTAGGCGCCGACCAGCACGAGGCCGCCGCCCAGGAGCTGCGACGCGGAGAGGTGCTCGCCCAGGAGCACCCAGGCGAGCACGGTCGCGACGACCGCCTCCAGACAGGCGACGACGCCCGCGACCTGGGGCGACAGCAGACGGACCGAGACCACACCGGTCACGTAGGCGAGCACGGTGGCGAGCAGCACGATCCAGACGAGCAGCATCCACGCCGGGACGCCGTGCCCGTCCATGTCCGCACGCCCCTGGAGCAGGGCCCAGTCCATGCCCCAGGGCCTGGCGACGAGGGTGAGCACGGCGGCGCCGACGAGCAGCCCGTACGCGATCACGCCGACGGGGTGCGGGGGTTCGGCGCCGGCCGCGCCCCCGGCTCCCTGGTCCGACAGGACGAAGTAGCCCACCTGACAGCACGCCGCCCCGAGGGCGAGCAGCAGCCCGAAGGCGTCGAGGCGGAGGCCCGCCCACACCTCGACGACGCACGCGAGGCCCCCGACCGCCAGCACCACTCCCACCGCCGCGGCGCGGGTGACGGGCCGCCGCTGCACGAAGCGGACCCAGCCGAGGACGAGAGCCGGAGCGAGGTACTCGATGAGGAGGGCGACACCCACGGGCATGCGGGAGAGCGAGGCGAAGTAGAAGGCCTGGACGCCGGCCACGGCGAACAGCCCGAAGCCCGCCAGGAGGACGGGCCGTTCCCGCACGAGGTGCCGGTGGCGCCACGCCACGGGCAGCATGACCAGGGCGGCGCCCGCCACCCGCAGCCACACCACGTGCAGAGGGGCGAGCCCCGCCTCGATCAGCGGCTTGGCCGCAACTCCTGAACCACCGAATGCGAAGGCCGAGGCAAGGGCCAGGCCCAGACCGGCACTTCTCCCCTGAGACGCGTGCATCGGCACATCATGGCAGCCGCCGTCAGCAGCGTCACCCCCGTCACACCTGACTCCGGCGTGTTCATGATCACCCGGCCGAGCTCCTGCCGGCGATCCGCTCCGCCACCTGGGCCGCCAGCCGTTCGGTGACGACACCGGCCCGCTCCAGCACCTCCACGGCGCGGCACCGGGGGTCCGCGACCAGTTCCCCGAGCAGATCGAGGCCATCGGCTCGGGTCTCCCCGCGCCGCAGGGCGGCACGGGTGGCTCGGTCCAGTGCCGCTGCCGCCGCCGGCGACCACCCCTCGCCGCCCGGTTCGCGCACGGCCGGCAGCGCCCCCGGCCCCTCCTGCGTGTCCTGCCAGCGGAGTCCGTACCCGATGCTGCGCTGCACGAGGTAGCCGAGCACCCTGGCCAGTTGCGGGCCTCCGTCGAAGGCGCCCCTGACCTCCAGGTCCGATTCGACGAGGGAGTGCAGGAGGTGGGCCGTGTCGACCTGACGGTCACCGTCCCGCACCGCCCGCCGGCGGGCACCGCCCACCACGGCGGCCATCGCGTCACTCAGCCCGGCACCGGCCCATGACGGGTGCGGCGGGGCCTGCCCGGGAGTTGCCGACGTCCGGTATTGCACGTCTCCACCCCATCAGCCCCGGCGAGCGAAAACATCCCCGGTACGGCGCATCCGCCATCCCGCGGAAGGCGGGCACGGCGCAGCCTCTCCTCATCCTTGCGGATGAGATCGCCCTCCAGGGGGCGCACGGCGGCGCCCGGCCGACGAAAGAAGGGCCCCGCGTCGCGGGGCCCTTCACCAGCACGTCGTGAGCCTGGTGGCTCACTGCTCCTCGGCGAGGATCAGGTACAGCTTCTTGCGGGCGTCGTTGATGACCGTGAGCGCCTTCTGACGCTGGTCGGCCGACCCGGTCTTCCAGACCTGGCCGAAGGCCTCCATCAGCCCGAAGCCGGCCTGGCGGATCTCGTTGACGCCTTCCCAGTCGACTCCGCGGCCGGCCTCTTCCCACGGCGCCTCGGAGCCGGACTCGGCTTCCGTACGCCCCGATTCGGTCAGCGTGAACAGCTTCTTGCCGCCCTCGCTGACGCTGACGATCAGACCCTCGTCCTCCAGCAGCTGGAGCGTGGGATACACCGAGCCGGGGCTGGGCCGCCAGGCCCCTCCGCTGCGCTCGCCGATCTCCTGGATCATCTCGTACCCGTGCATCGAGCGGTCCTTGAGCAGAGCGAGGATCGACGCGCGTACGTCCCCGCGCCGGGCCCTCCCCCTGCCGCCTCCCCGGCCGCGACCGCCTCCGCCACCGAAGGGCCCGCCGCCGAAGGGCGGTCCGAACGGCCCGAACGCGGCCCGGCCGCCCTCGAAGTCTCCCCTGCCGGCGCCTCGGCGCCCGGGGCCGTATCCGTGATCGTGTCCATGTGAACGCATCGCCGCGCTCCTCTCTTCGTCATGGCGCGACCCTTGTCTTTGATCTGTCGCGATGCCTCAACGATATATCGACACCTATCGCCTGGCAAGCCCTGGACGCGCGTCGGCCACACGCGTGCCGCGCCTGCGCAACCCGAGAGGGCGGGGCGCCCGCTTCCCACCGCCCCTCAGGCGGCGCCGCACACGCCCTCCCGCGCACGGCGTGCACACACCTTCCCGGAACGCGGCCTCACCCCGTCGGCGATCTGGACCACCAGCGCACAGGCCGCGAAGCCCGCCCCGAGGAGGCTGGAGCCCGCCCAGCCGTGAGCGGCGAACACGGCTGTGGTCGCTGTCGCGCCGAGGGCCGAGCCGAGCGCATAGAAGATCATGTAGCCACCGATGACGCTGCCGGAATTATCCGGACGCGCGGCGGTGAGCAGGTGCTGGTTGCTCACCTGGACGACCTGGACGGCGAAGTCGAGCACGACGATCCCGGCGACCAGGAGCCACAACGACCACGGCAGCCACGCGATCGCCGCCCACGAGAGGACGAGCAGCGCGAGTGCGAGACCGGTGAACGGGGCCGCCCGCCCCTCGTCCGCCCACCGGCCCGCGCGTGCCGCGCCGAGGGCCCCGGCGAGGCCGGCGACACCGAACAGCCCGATCTGCCCGTCGCCGAGGCGCCACGGCGCATCCGCCAGCGGCAGGGACAGCCCGCTCCACAGGGTCCCGAACGACGCGAACAGGAAGAACGCGACGAGCCCGCGCCCCAGGAAGGTCCTCTGCCCGAACAGCCCGCCCAGCGAGACGAGGACGCGCCCGTAGTTCACGGACGGGGCGGAGCGCCGCTCCGGCGGCAGCACCGCGAGGACGAGGGCCGCGAGCCCGAGGGACAGCGCCGCGAGCACGACGTAGACACTCCGCCAGCCCCACAGCTCGGCGAGCGCGCCGGTGACGACCCGCGCGCCCAGAATGCCGACGACGACGCCCGAGGTGACGACGCCGATGTTCCGTCCCCGCCGGTCGGGCGGCGAGAGCGCCGCGGTGTAGGCGACCGCCGTCTGCACCACGACCGCGAAGGCCCCGGCCACGGCGAGCCCCGACAACGCCGCCCACGCGGCCGACGCCGATGCCGTGAGGAGCATGCCTCCCGCTGTGACGGCCAGATGCACGGCGATGAGCCTGCGCCTGTCGACGACGTCACCGAGCGGCACGAGCAGCACCAGCCCCGCCAGATAGCCGAACTGGCCGGTCGCGACGATCCACCCCACGTGTCCCGCGGGCACTTTGAGATCGCGCCCCATCGGCTCCAGAACCGGCTGGGCGGCGTAGATGCCCGCCACCGCGACACCACACACCACCGCGAGCAGCGATCGCCGCCACACATCCATCGCACCCACCCAATCAGTAGCAGATTGCAACCGAATTGACCGTACGGCATGATGGTTTCGATTCGCAACTCATTGGGAGGTGTCATGTCACCCACCGCCATCGGCGGCCAGAACTCCGACTGGACGGACCCCGACTGCCCCGTCGCCCGCACGCTCGACCTCGTCGGCGACCGCTGGAGCCTTCTCGTCGTCCGTGACGCGATGGACGGGGCACGCTCGTTCACCGAGTTCCAGCGGCGGACCGGTATCGCCCGCAACATCCTCACCGACCGCCTCCGCAAGCTCACCGCTCACGGGCTCCTCGCCCAGCGCCCCGCACCCTCGGGCCGCCGTCAGGAGTACGTGCTCACCGCCGCCGGCCACGCCCTCTTCCCCGTCATCGTCACCCTGCGGCAGTGGGGGGAACGGCATGCCTTCGCACCGGGCGAGACCCACTCCACGCTCGTGGACCAGCACGGCACCGTGGTCCCGGACCTCGTACCGGTCGACGCCGAGGGCACCCCGCTCGACGCCGGCACCACCGAGGTGCTCAAGACCTGAGACCGTGGGCGGCGCCGGGGCCGCCCGAGCGGAATTGGCCTTGGACCCGCAGCGGACGTCGTCCTACGGTCGGGCCATGAGGATCCGCATCGTCGACGCGTTCACCGACCGCCCTTTCACCGGCAATCCCGCCGGAGTCGTGATCCTGGACTCCGCACCCTTCCCCGAAGCGGAGCGCCTCCAGCGCCTCGCCTCCGAGCTCAATCTCTCCGAGACCGCTTACGCGCACCCGCTCCCCCCGGGCGGCGACGCCGACTGGGCGCTGCGCTGGTTCACCCCGGCCACCGAGGTCGACCTCTGCGGGCACGCGACGCTCGCCACCGCCCACGTCCTGCACGCCACAGGAGTCACGGACAGGACGGTGCGCTTCGCCAGCCGCTCCGGCGTCCTGGGCACCACCGCCCACGAGGACGGCAGCCTGACCCTGGACTTCCCCACGGCGCCGCTGACGCCGCTGTCCGCTCCGGCCGGGCTGGCGGAGGCGCTCGGTGCGTCACCCCTCTCCGTCCATGACACGGGTGAGCACGTCGGCGACCTCCTCGTGGAGCTGGCGGACGAGGCGGCGGTACGCGCCCTGAGCCCGGACTTCCGCGCGCTCACCGCCTGCTCAAGGCGTGGCGTCATCGTCACGGCGGCGGCCGAGGACCCGGCTAGCGGTTACGACTTCGTCTCGCGCGGCTTCTTCCCCGCGGTCGGCATCGACGAGGATCCGGTGACCGGCAGCGCCCACACCGCCCTGGCACCGTTCTGGTCGGCCAGGCTCGGCCGCGAGGATCTCACCGGACTTCAGGCATCCGCCAGGTCGGGCCTGGTCCGCACCTCGCTGCGCGGTGAGCGCACGATGCTGACCGGCAGCGCCGTGACGGTGCTCGACGGGGAACTGCTCACCGGGCTCTGAGCGCGGCCCCCGCCACCCGCGCTCAGGGGGTGGGCAGCCAGCCCACCTTCCCCGCGAGCAGGGCGTATCCGACGAAGGCCCCGATGTCGAGCAGCGCGTGCGCGACGACCAGCGGCCCGACCCGGCCCCAGCGCCGGTACAGGAGCACGAAGACGACGCCCATGACCATGTTCCCGATGAAGCCGCCGATCCCCTGGTAGAGGTGGTAGGAGCCGCGCAGCACGGAACTGGCGACCAGAGCGGCCATCGGCGTCCACCCCAGCTGGCCGAGCCGCCGCAGCAGGTAGCCGACGACGATGACCTCCTCCACCAGCGAGTTCTGCAGCGCCGAGAGGATCAGCACGGGGAACTTCCACCAGACGTCGGGCAGCGACTCCGGCACCACCGTCAGATTGAAGCCGCTCGCCCGCGCCGCGAGGTAGAACGCCAGCCCCGCGCTGCCGATCCCCGCCGCGACCAGCGTGCCCCGGCCGAGGTCCGGCCAGGGCCTGGTGCGGTCCAGGCCGAGGGTGCGCAGACCTGCGCCTTCCCGGATGAGCAGGTGAGCCACGAGCGCCACCGGCACCAGGGCCGACGCGATGCCGAACAGCTGCCAGGCCAGGTCCAGCCACGGGCGGCCGGGGGCGTACGACCCGTTCAGCGTGGCGGCCTGGTCCTTGAGGCCCCCCGGCTTCGTCAGCGACCCGATGAAGCTGATCAGCGCGGACACTCCACTGGCCCCGAGCGAGAGGGCCAGCACGAGCAGCGTCTCCGAGCGGAGGGTCCGCCGGGACACCACCTCGTGAGGAATGGATTCAGCCACGCGCCCCGCCTCCACCTGTACACCTGTCGTCAGCTACGCGTCATAGCTTGCCCGACGGCGTCCGGGCGGGGGCACACCGGGCGGCTGCGACCCCTCAGGGGGCGGGGAAGCCGACCGGCCAGGTGTGCACCGGATCGCCCACCTGCATCAGCTCCCCGTACCGCCGCGTGGTGGCCGCAAGCGCCCCCTCCCGTTCCAGACCGGCCTCCAGCGCGCGGTGATAGGTGTCGACCTGCCAGGAGGCCCCGTTCGTGCGGAGCCGGCAGCGTTCCTCGATGACGCCGAGGTAGCGGTCCCGGTCCGTGGGCTCGATGTTCCAGGCATCGAGCCCGGCCGCCGCGAGCGGCAGCAGCTCGTCCCGTACGAGCTTGACGGCGGGCACCTTCGCCACGCCGCCGGCACGGCCGGGGCGCGGCCAGAGCAGTTCGGCGTCGATCCCGTGCCGGCACGCCGTGTCGAAGTTCTCGGCGGCGGCCTCGAAGGGCAGCTTGCTCCACACGGGCCGGGATTCGTCGGCGAGTGCCCGCACCAGCCCGTAGTAGAAGGCGGCGTTGGCGATCACGTCGACGACCGTGGGACCGGCGGGCAGGACCCGGTTCTCGACCCTCAGATGGGGGACGCCCTCGGCCAGGCCGTACACCGGCCGGTTCCACCGGTAGACCGTCCCGTTGTGCAGGACGAGCTCGGCCAGGGTCGGAACCCCGCCGTCGTCGAGGACCCGCAGCGGATCCTCGTCGTCGCAGATCGGCAGCAGGGGCGGGTAGTAGCGCAGGTTCTCCTCGAAGAGCTCGTACGCCGAGCTGATCCAGCGCTCGCCGAACCAGGTCCTCGGGCGTACTCCCTGATTCGCGAGCTCCGGCGGGCGTACGTCCGTGGCCTGCTGGAACAGCGGTGGCCTCGACTCCCGCCAGAGCTCCTTGCCGAACAGGAAGGGCGAGTTGGCGCCGAGGGCGATCTGCACGGAGGCGATGGCCTGTGCGGCGTTCCAGACGTCCGAGAACCGGTCCGGGGTCACCTGGAGGTGCAACTGCACGGAGGTGCAGGCCGATTCCGGGGCGATGGAGGAAGAGGTGGAGACCAATCGCTCCACGCCTTCGATATCGAGGACGAATTCCTCCCCACGTGCCGCCGCCATTTGATCGTTGAGGAGTGTGTAGCGATCGACGTCCGACAGGTTCGCCGTGACCAGATCGTCACGCCCCAGGGTCGGCAGGATGCCGATCATCACGATCCCGGAGTCGACCTCGGCGGCCTTGCGGTGGGCATATGCGAGCCCGGTGCGCAACTCCTCGGCGAGCTGATCGAAAACTCTGCCGCTCAGCCGGTGGGGAAGAATGTTTACTTCCAGATTGAACATCCCGAGTTCCGTCTGGAAATCCCGGCTGGCGATGCGCTGGAGCACCTCGGCATTGCGCATCCTCGGCAGGCCGTCCGAACCCGCGAGATTCAGCTCGATCTCCAGCCCCATGAGATTCCTGGGACGATCGAACCTCCGCTCCGCCAGGAGCCTCTCCAGCCCGGTCAGGCACCGCGCGAGCTTCTCGCGGTACGCCTGCCGATCGGACGGGGCAAAGGCGCCCGCCACGACCTTCTCGCCCATCGAAGGGTCCCTCCTCGAGTGGGCGGCCCGCGGCACAGGCCGCTCGTATCACGATCGATAATGCCCCGTCGAGATGATCCGTAACGCCCCCACGGGCCCCGAACGGCAAGTAGTCTGGCGTCTGACGCCGGAGGCACATTCCGAAGGCATGGGCATATGCGGTTCACGTGGCGGGGATGCATGGTGGAAACATCGATGGGTTTCAGCCTACCGCCGCATAGGGAAAATACCTGACGGCAGGGGCCCAGGGCGGTCCGAAGCCCCAGAAATGCCGCAATTCAAAGTCCCGAATCGACCTTGCACGCAATATGCGGGTCAGGTAGCCGAAACACTGTGTGAACATTTGTCGTATAAACTCTGCGAACGAGGCAGAGAGTTGACGCACCGGCCCGTCCGCCCGTCACCGGCCTTCCTCTGGCCCCGCACGCCGACAGCGCCGTCTGCACCCGCCCACGCACCACCGTGTCTCCGAAGTGAGAGGCGACCCACTATGCCGCTGCATGTTTCCCCGGCCCCCGCGCCCGCACTGCGCAGCGTTCTCGCGGCCCTCGGTTCTCCCACCGCGGTCCGCGAGGCCCACACGCCCGCACTCAGGTCCGTCCAGGGATCCCTGAGCCCCGAACTCCCGCTCCCCGTCCACGTGCTGGACCGGATCGTGCCCGACGAGGCAGCTCCGCGCACCCGCCTCGCGGGCTGGCGCTTCCTGATCCGCAACGGCGAACGCGCCGTCGCCGCCGCGGACACCATGCTGACCGCCGACGGCTGGACGTTCTCGCACTTCTTCGAGGGCCCTTACCTCGCCTCCACCGAACTGGCCGTGCGCCAGGCGGAGTCGGCTTCCGCGGACTACCAGCCGCGCCTGCTGTCCATTCCTGAGCTGTACATGCTGACACTGTGGCTGCACCACGACACCCGGGCCGACGCCGGCGGCGGCACCCTCGCCCCGACCGACGTGCTGGTGCCCCTCGCCCCCGCCCCGCCGGGCATCACGGCGCACCGGCCCCACCACGTCGCGGATCTGCTCCCGGTCATGACACTGCGTGTCACCCCGGCTCCTCTCCCCGGCCTTCCCGGGCTCCCGGGCCTCCTCGGTTCGCCGGCCTGACCGTCGCGTCGGACGCCGGACGCCCCCGCCGAGCTCCACGGCGGGGGCGCCTCACTGCCCCGTGCGGACTAGTCCGGTCAGGTCACCCCGAACCATCCGAACGGGCAGCCCAGTTGGATCGAACCGTCCGGCCGGGTGATGCGTCATGGGAGGAGAACAGCAGCTGCTGCGAAATCCCTGCGGAACGACGCCCGTGGGGCAACACTGGGACAGGACCGACTTGATACGGGGGCGGCCATGAACACCACGTCCAGCCGCAGGACACTCGACTCATCGCAGCGAAAGAACCCACCCATGTGCCAGCACCAGCCACCCTGCCCGTCCGCCGACTCCAACGACCGGGAAGCAGCCCGTCTGACGGCCCACCACCCGGAACAGGGCTGGAGTCTGCTGTGCAACGGCGTCCTGCTCTTCGAGGACACCGGTGAGCTGCTCCCGGACGGGCAGATCATCGCCCCGCACCGGCCCCTGAAGAGCGGTCAGGTGATGAAGGCCGCCTGAGCGCGGCCGACGGACCGAGGGGGCCGGCCCGGAGAGTTCTCCGCACCGGCCCCGACGCGTGTGCGCGCCCCTACTGGTCGTACTCCTCCAGCGGCGGGCAGGAGCAGACCAGATTGCGGTCGCCGAACGCGCCGTCGATGCGGCGTACCGGCGGCCAGTACTTGTCCGAAGGCGTGACGCCGGCCGGGAAGACGGCCTCTTCGCGGGTGTAGGCGTGGGCCCAGTCGCCACCGAGCGCGGCAGCCGTGTGCGGGGCGTTGCGCAGCGGATTGTCGTCCGCGCCCCAGGTCCCGTCGGCGACCTTGTCGATCTCGCCGCGAATGGCGATCATCGTGTCGCAGAACCGGTCGAGCTCGGCGAGGTCCTCGCTCTCGGTCGGCTCGATCATCAGCGTCCCGGCCACCGGGAACGACATGGTCGGCGAGTGGAAGCCGTAGTCGATCAGGCGCTTGGCGATGTCGTCGATGCTGACGCCGGTCGCCTTGGAGATCGGCCGCAGGTCCACGATGCACTCGTGCGCGACCAGACCGGCCGGGCCGTTGTACAGGATCGGGAAGTGCGGTTCCAGGCGCTTGGCGATGTAGTTGGCCGCGAGCACGGCGACCTGCGTCGCACGCTTGAGGCCTTCGCCCCCCATGAGACGTACGTACGCCCACGAGATGGGCAGGATGCCGGCCGAGCCCCACGGAGCGGCCGAGATCGGGCCGACCCCGGTCTCCGGACCCGCTGCGGGCTGGAGCGGGTGGTTGGGCAGGTAGGGCGCCAGGTGCGCCCGTACGCCGACCGGGCCCACGCCCGGGCCACCGCCGCCGTGCGGGATGCAGAAGGTCTTGTGCAGGTTGAGGTGCGAGACGTCGCCGCCGAAGTGGCCCGGCTTCGCGAGACCGACCAGGGCGTTGAGGTTGGCACCGTCGACGTACACCTGGCCGCCCGCGTCGTGCACCTCGCCGCAGATGTCGGCGACGTGCTCCTCGAAGACACCGTGCGTGGAGGGGTAGGTGATCATCAGCACGGCGAGCTCGTCACGGTACTGCGCGATCTTGGACCGGAGGTCCTCTATGTCGACCTCCCCGTCCTCGGCGGTCTTCACCACGACGACCTTCATGCCGGCCATCACGGCGCTCGCCGCGTTGGTCCCGTGCGCGGAGGACGGGATCAGACAGACGGTACGGCCGTGGTCACCGTTGGCGCGGTGGTAGGCGCGCACGGCCAGGAGGCCGGCGAACTCGCCCTGCGAACCGGCGTTGGGCTGGATCGACACGGCGTCGTAACCGGTGACCTCGGCGAGGCGCTCCTCCAGCTCACGGATGAGGGTGAGGAAGCCCTGCGCCTGCTCGGCGGGCGCGAAGGGGTGCAGTGCGCCGAACTCCGGCCAGGTGATCGACTCCATCTCGGCGGTCGCGTTGAGCTTCATGGTGCAGGAGCCGAGCGGGATCATCCCGCGGTCCAGCGCGTAGTCACGGTCGGCGAGCTTGCGCAGGTAGCGCAGCATCGCCGTCTCGGAGCGGTGCTGGTGGAAGACCGGGTGGGTGAGGACGGCGTCGGTGCGCAGCAGCGCCTCGGGCAGTGCGTCGGCGGTCCCGGCGTCCAGCGCCTCGATGTCGCCGTCGGCGCCGAAGGCGGCCCAGACGGCGGCGACGGACGCGCGGGTGGTGGTCTCGTCGCAGGCGAGGGAGACGTGGTCGGCGTCGACCAGCCGGAGGTTGACCCCGCGCTCGCGCGCCGCGGTGACCACGTCACCCGCGCCGCCCGGTACGCGGACGGTGAGGGTGTCGAAGAAGGCACCGTGCACGACGTCCAGACCGGAGGACCGCAGCCCCTCGGCCAGGATGGCGGCGAAGCGGTGCGTGCGGCGGGCGATGGTCCGCAGCCCGTCCGGCCCGTGGTAGACCGCGTACATGCCGGCCATGACGGCGAGCAGCACCTGGGCCGTGCAGATGTTGCTGGTGGCCTTCTCGCGCCGGATGTGCTGCTCACGGGTCTGCAGCGCCAGGCGGTAGGCCTTGTTGCCGTCCGCGTCGACGGACACACCGACGAGGCGGCCGGGCAGGCTGCGGGCGAACTTCTCGCGTACGGCCATGAAGCCGGCGTGCGGTCCGCCGAAGCCCATCGGGACGCCGAAGCGCTGCGTGGTGCCGACGGCGATGTCCGCGCCCAGCTCGCCGGGCGAGGTCAGCAGGGTCAGGGCCAGGAGGTCGGCGGCGACGGACACGATCGCGCCCAGCTCGTGCGCCTGCTCGATGACGGGCTTGATGTCGCGCACCGCGCCCGAGGCGCCGGGGTACTGGAGCAGCACGCCGAAGACACCGCGCTCGGCGATCTCGGCCGGGATGCCGTCGCTGAGGTCGGCGACGACGACCTCGACGCCGGTCGGCTCGGCGCGGGTCTCGATCACGGCGACGGTCTGCGGCAGCGTGTCGGCGTCGACCAGGAAGACGCCGTTCTTCACCTTGCCGACACGCCGTGCCAGGGCCATGGCCTCGGCCGCCGCCGTGCCCTCGTCGAGGAGCGAGGCACCCGAGGTCGGCAGCCCGGTCAGGTCGGCGACCATCGTCTGGAAGTTCAGGAGGGCCTCGAGCCGGCCCTGGGAGATCTCCGGCTGGTACGGCGTGTAGGCCGTGTACCAGGCGGGGTTCTCCATGACGTTGCGCAGGATCACCGGTGGCGTGAAGGTGCCGTAGTAGCCCAGGCCGATCATCGGTGCGAGGACCTGGTTGCGGTCGGCCAGGCTGCGCAGCTCGGCCAGGACCTCGGCCTCGGTACGCGCCTCGGGGAGGTCCAGCGCCTCGGCACTCTTGATCACGTCGGGCACGGCGGCGGCGGTGAGCTCGTCGAGGGAGCCGTATCCGACCTGGGCGAGCATCTTCGCCTGGGCCTCGGCGTCGGGCCCGATGTGGCGCTGCTCGAAGGGAATGCCCTGCTCCAGCTGGGAGAGCGGAGTGCGTCGGGGGGTCATGATGGAGGCCTCCTGGTCTGCCACGACCTGCGAGGGGCGCGCCACGGCGTGGCTGCCCGTACGGCCTCCCCCTCTGTCATCTCGACCTGAGAGCTTCACCGGCGCACCCAGGGGCGTGCCGGCTTTCACCGTCGGTGAGGGCGGCACCCTCACGGCGCGTGCCGCACGGATTCCGCCCTGCTTTCCAGAGTGACCTCGTCCGTGCGGTACGGGGGCCTGAGAGATTCCGGGGAGGAGTTGCTCCTTCGGCGCCTCCGGATCACTCCGGAGGACTCTCCCGCACGGGGTCAGCAGCCGGTTCCAGCCTACCAGCGGGGTAGGAGAGGGCGGTCTCGAGTGGCCGATGCCCCGGATCTGGCCTTTCGTAGAGCCTGTGGAGCACTTGCGACCACCCTGATGCAGTTGTGACCAGTGGGAGGCACCGTGCAGACCGACATCGATCCGCGCAGCCTGATCGGCCGCAAGGCCTTCGACCGTCAAGGTGCCAAGATCGGAACGGTGGACGAGGTGTATCTCGACGACGCCACCGGCGTGCCGGAGTGGGCCGCCGTGCGCACCGGTCTCTTCACGAGGGACGCGTTCGTCCCCCTGGAGCCGAGCGAGTTCGTCGACGGAGCCCTGCTGATCCCCTTCGACCGGGCCCTGATCAGGGACGCGCCCGACTTCGGGGTGGGACGCCACCTCTCCCCCGAGCAGGAACTGCAGCTCTACCGGCATTACGGGCTCGACTCCGCCCCGTCGGCCGGACCGGTCCCCGACCGGGACTTCGGCAGGCTGGCCGGCCAGGAGGAGTAGTCCGGAGGCTCCCTCACCAGGGGCAGCGGATCCGCAGGTTCCAGCTGCGGGTCGTCGATGCGGAACGTCCGCACCCGGCCGGGCGGCGACCACGGCTCCTCGAAGCGCACCGTCACCCGGCCGACGCCGCTGCCCTGGACCCATCCGTGGCCGTAGGTCTCGTGCCGCACGTCGTGCCCGGCCGCCCAGCGCCGGGCGGCCGGCTGTTCGGCGCCCTGTTCGGCCGTCTCCGGCGCCGCGACGGGCGGCGCCTCCGGCGGGGCGTCCGCGGCTGCCTCCTCGGCGGCGTGCTCCGCCTCAGCGGCCTGGGCGAAGAGGTCCTCCTGGGTGAAGTCCGCCAGCCCCGTGACGCCGACCCCGAGCAGCCGCACTCCCCCGGTCGTGTCGACGGCCTCCAGAAGCCTCGCTGCGGCCTCTCTGACGACCGTGGGGTCGTCCGTGGGCCCCCGCAGGGTCTCGGACCTGGTGAGCGTGGAGAAGTCGTAGCGGCGCACCTTGAGGACGACGGTCCGCCCCGAGCGCCCCGCGCTCCTCAACCGCCCCACACACCGGTCCGCCAGCCGCTCCACCTCGCTCCTGACACGCACACGGTCGTGCAGGTCCACGTCGAAGGTGTCCTCGACCGACACGGACTTGGCGTCCCGCTCCGCGACGACGGGCCGGTCGTCGTAGCCCTGCGCCATCCGGTGGAGGGCCACGCCGTGGGCCTTGCCCAGCAGCCGCACGAGCTCCGCCTCCCCCGCCCGGGCGAGGTCGTCGACCACGGTCATGCCGGCGCGCCGGAGGTGGTCGCCGGTGGCGGGCCCGACCCCGGGAAGGATGCGCACCGACATGGGTGCCAGGAGTTCCCGCTCGGTTCCGGGCTCGATGAGCAGCAGCCCGTCCGGCTTCGCCTCCTCGGAGGCGATCTTGGCCAGCATCTTGGATCCGGCGAGCCCTACGGAGCCGCTGAGCCCGGTGACGGCCCTGATCACCGTCCGCAGCTGCCGGCCGAGCGCGCGGGCGGACGCCGCGTCGTCCGCCACCCCGCCGGCCTCCAGGTCGACGAACGCCTCGTCCAGGCTGAGCGGCTCGACGAGCGGTGACAGCCGACCCAGCAGCTCCATCACCTGGTCGCTCACCGACCGGTAGAGGGCGAACCGCGGAACGAGGTACGCGGCATTGGGGGCGAGCCGCCTGGCCTGCGCCATCGGCATCGCCGAATGGACGCCGAGACGGCGGGCCTCGTAGGAGGCGGTCGCGACGACCCCGCGCATCCCCAGGCCGCCGACCACCACCGGCTTGCCGCGCAGGCTGGGCTTCGCCGCCTGCTCGGCCGAGGCGTAGAAGGCATCCATGTCCAGATGCAGAATCGTGGGCGCGGCTCTCACACGGACAGATGCTGCCCTACGCCACTGACAACCGCTCCGCCCGACGCGTTGGCCGGGCGGGACGGCTCCGGCCGGTCAGCCCGCGCGGTTGCGCCGCCGTGCCAGTTCGTCGGCGGGATTGTGCCCGATGAGCGTCTCGCCGGTGTCGATCCGCTCTCCGTGGAGCTGCGAGAGCGCGGCGTCGACGTCCCGCCAGACGACACCCACGGCGATGCCGAACACGCCCTGTCCCCCCTGAAGGAGATTCACGACCTCGTCGGGCGAGGAGCACTCGTAGACCGTCGCTCCGTCACTCATCAGGGTCATGCGCTCGAGATCGGTGAATCCGCGGGCCCTGAGGTGCTGGACAGTGGTGCGGATGTTCTGCAGAGCGACCCCCGTGTCCAGGAACCGCTTCACGATCTTGAGGAGGACCACGTCCCGGAAGCTGTAGAGACGCTGCGTCCCCGACCCGTAGGCCGGACGCACGCTCGGTTCGACCAGCCCCGTCCGCGCCCAGTAGTCGAGCTGCCGGTAGGTGATACCGGCCGCGGCGCATGCTGTCGGCCCCCGATAGCCGATGTCAGCCGCCCCTGCCATACCGTCCGCTGCCACCACCGCCGGCTGAACCGGCTGTCTGATGGAGTGGTCGGCCGCACTGCCATGCTGCCGGTAAGGCCCACCCGCAGCCGTACCGTCGCCGCTGCTTCTCACGCCGACCTCCGTCCTTGACCTGCCATCTCGAAGGTAGGCAGTCACCAGGGGTGCGTCAACGATCGCCACACTCGGCACGCCGAGTGATAATCACCCTGAGGGTGGTTTCCCGTGACCGGTTTACGGGAACGGCTTGCCGGATGCGCTGACGCCACCCCCTACAGGGCGGTCACTGGCTGTTGGTACCGAAGTCCTCCGGCGAGATCTGGTCGAGGAATTCGCGGAACTTCTCCACCTCGTCCTCCTGCTCGTCCGGAATGGCGATGCCGGCGTCGTCGAGCACCCCGTCACTGCCGTAGATCGGCGTGCCGGTGCGCAGGGCGAGCGCTATGGCGTCCGACGGACGCGCGCTCACCTCGACCCCGCTGGCAAAGACCAGCTCCGCGTAGAAGACCCCTTCTCTGAGGTCCGTGATGCGGACCTCGGTGAGCTCCTGGCCGACGGCCTCGAGCACGTCCTTGAAGAGATCATGGGTCAGCGGCCTGGCCGGAGCCATGCCCTGCTGGGCGAAGGCGATCGCGGTCGCTTCCCCAGGGCCGATCCAGATAGGGAGGTACCGGTCGCCTCCCACTTCACGCAGGAGCACGATCGGTTGGTTGGAGGGCATTTCCACCCGGACACCCACAACGTCGAGCTCGTTCACACAGCAACCCTAGGACGTGCCCGCCATGTTTGGATAGTCGGGCACCTCCAGGGTCAGTGGAAGGTCACCTTCAGAGCACTCTGCACGAGCGCGGCGTGAAGCCGTACGGAGAGCTCGGCGAGCTCCTTGGCCGTGGCCTCCGCATGGGCTCTGGTCTGCGGATTCCTGTGCCGGCGCAAGGGAGCGACCACCTGCTCGACCAGCCCCGCCTCACGCTCGGCCGCGGCTTTGACGGCGCGCAGATGCCGGGGTTCCAGTCCGAAGCGCCCCAGGTCCGCCACCAGCCTCGCCACGGTCACCGCCTCGGCGTCGTAGCTCCCGCCGGAAGCGGGCACGACGAGCCCGTACGACTCCCACTCGTCGAGCTGCTCCTCGGTGACCCCGGTGGCCGCGAGGAGCTCCGTACGGCCGATGCGGGCCGCTGTGGCGCCCCCCTGGTCCCGGCGGCCGTCGGCGAGCTCGCCCTGCGCGCCTTCGGACGGCAGGGCGGCCTGTTCACCGCGGGCCAGGGCTTCGAGGTGCTCACGGATGACCTTGAGCGGCAGGTAGTGGTCCCGCTGCATGCGCAGCACCTGCGCCAGCCGCTCGACGTCGGCCGGGCTGAACTTCCGGTAGCCCGACGGCGTGCGCTGGGGCTCGATGAGCCCCTCCGTCTCCAGGAAGCGGATCTTGGAGATGGTGACTTCGGGAAACTCGTCGCGCAGCTGGACGAGCACCGTGCCGATGCTCATCGCGCGCTCGCCCGCGGCGGCGGTGCCGTGACCGGCACCGCCTGTCGGTGTTCGCAGCATGGACCTTCCCTGAGGGGTCACACGCCCCGCTGGCTCGCGTAGAAGACCAGTCGGTACTTGCCGATCTGGACTTCGTCGCCGTTGGACAGCGCGACGGAATCGATGCGCTCGCGGTTGACGTAGGTACCGTTGAGGCTGCCGACGTCGCCCACGGTGAAACTACCGTCCGGACTCCTGCGGAACTCCACATGACGCCGCGACACGGTCACGTCGTCGAGGAAGATGTCGCTCTGCGGGTGGCGGCCGGCCGTCGTGAGGTCGCCGTCCAGCAGGAAGCGGCTTCCGGAGTTCGGGCCCCGGCGCACGACCAGCAGCGCGGAACCGGCCGGCAGGGCGTCGACTGCGGCCTGGGCCTCCGGGGAGAGCGAGGGGAGGGCGGTCTGCCCTGTCGCCTCGGCCTCGTAGGCCTCGATACCGGAGATCGAGATGGTGGAGGTGGTCTCCGAGGCGCGCTCGGGAATTCCGCCCCTCAGCGGCGCGCCGCAGTTGGAACAGAACCGACTGGCCTCGGCATTGTGATGCCCGCACCTGCTGCAGACCGGCATGGAGGAGCCCTCCGGAGCGGGGGCGAACCCTCCACCCGTACGTGAGGTTGATGGTTCCCCGAAACCTATGCGTCCGGCACCGGCAGGGTCAACGGACGACGCGCCGGACCCGCCGGCGGGTCCCTGCACCTCGTCGCGGAAGAGCGGGCGCTCCGAGCCCTGCTCCTCGGCGCCTTGGCCCTGGCGTGGTGCGCGGTGGCGGGCAGCACTGTTGCTGTCCTCGCGGGCACTCTTTCCGAACAACTTCGCAAACAATTTCACGGGCGATTCCCCTTGACCGAAATAGACCCGCCCGTGGGGCAGGACGAACCCTGAATGAACACACCTGCCGACCCGGACATCTGCACAACGTCCGTATCCACCCGACAGTTTCCACCACGCGTCACCGATCCGTTGCGCCGACCCCCCGCAAGCTCGAACCGGTGTCCTCCGAGCGCCGCGCGCCCCTGCCTCACTGGGGCGACGACCGAGCGTAGTCAGGCTGCTCCGCCGGTCGCAAGGCGTCCACGACGATGTCGTCGGCGCGGGTCACCTCCGCCGTGGCCTGCTCCTTCTCCAGCGTCTGCACCACGCCGCCGGGGATGTTCAGAGCCGGCTCCAGGTCCTGCGGCTTGCCGATGACCTTGAACTCGTACGGAGCCTGGATCTCCCTGCCGTCCACACTCAACTCTCCCCCGTCCCCGGAGAAGTACGTGTCGGCCACCACCCGCACGCCGTTGATCTCGATCGCCTCCGCGCCCGCGGCCCGCAGCTCCTGGATGGTGTCGAGGAGCATGTCGGCCTCGACGGCACCGCTCGGGTCGCTGATGGTCAGCGTGATCCCCGGGCCGTGCGCTGCGACGGTACCGGCCAGGATACCGAGCTGGCGCTCCTTCTCCAGCGTCTGCTTCCGGGCCTCCTCCGCCTGGTCGGAACTGTTCTCCAGCTCCGTGCGCTGGTCGTCCAGCCGCTGCTTCTCGTCCTCGAGCCGCTGGGTGCGGTTGTCGAGCTCGTCGAGGATGCGGACCAGGTCCTCCTGGCGGGCACCGCGCAGGGCGCTGTTGTCGCTGTTCGACCTCACCTGGATGGCAAGACCGAGTCCCAGGACGAACAACAGGAGCGCCACGATGAGTTGGGCCCTGCTCACCCTCGGCGGCCAGAGCCCCGCGCGCAGCCGCTGACGGCCTGACACTCCCGGGGAAGGCGGCGGAGCGGGCGCGGGGGGCGGCTGGGGGGGTGCTTCCGCCGGGAGCGCTCCGGCCGGTTCCTCGCGGCTCGGGTTCTGTTCGTTGTTCATCGGCCTCAAGCCCGGAAGACGTGCCGGCGGATCGCCGCGGCGTTGGAGAAGATCCGGATGCCGAGCACGACCACCACACCGGTGGAGAGCTGGGCACCGACCCCGAGTTTGTCGCCGAGGAAGACGATCAGCGCCGCCACCACGACGTTGGAGAGGAAGGACACGACGAAGACCTTGTCCACGAAGATGCCGTCGAGCATGGCCCGCAGACCACCGAAGACGGCGTCGAGCGCGGCGACGACGGCGATCGGCAGGTAGGGCTCGACCACCGCCGGCACTTCGGGCCGGACCAACAGTCCGACCACGACTCCCACGACGAGGCCCAGTACGGCGATCACGATGTGCCCTTCCCTGTGTCTGCCGCACCACTGTCCGTGTCCGCGGCCTGAGGCTCTGCTGTACGTACGATCAGGCTGGGGGCGGCCGGCAGGCGCACCTTCTCCTGCTCGGAGATGCTGGTGCGGATGTCGAAGCTCTCGTGCAGCGCCTGGAGGTACTGGCCGTCCGCGCTGTCCCGGAACGCGGTGGCGAGCTGCTTCCCGTCCCCCACCGCGAGCACCGTGTACGGCGGCACCAGCGGCCTGTTGTCGACCAGTATGGCGTCGCCCGCCGCACGGATCGCCGAGAGGGCCGTCAGCCGCTGCCCGTTGATGGCGATCGCCTCCGCACCGGACTGCCAGAGACCGTTGACCACACGCTGCATGTCGCGGTCGCGGACCCGCCCGGTGTCGGCGAAGCCGGTGGACTCACGCGGGCCCCCGCCGCCCTGGTCGGTGTCCTCCGCGTCGTCCACGACCAGCTTGACTCCGGTCCCCTCCACGGGAGTTGCGCCGGACAGCAGCGCCACCAGACCGCCCTGGTCGCCTCCATGGCGCTCGAGGGCCTTGCGCTGGCGCTCGTTGACGTCCTTGCGCAGCTTCTCGACATCAGCCTCGAGCGTGTCCGCCGTGGAGGTCTCGGCGTTCACCCGGTCGATGAGCTCCTCGCGCTCCTTGGCCACGACCGGCGCGGCGACCCGGGCCTCGGCGGCACCGAGGGTCACCACGAACGCGGCCAGCACCAGGCCTGCCGCCAGACCGAGCTTCGCCCTGAGCGTGCGCGGCATGCCCGCGCTGCCGTCGGACCTGCGACGGGCCGAGGCCTCGGCGTATCCCTCGTCGAGGCTGTGTTCCATCACGGTGGTCAGCAGCGACATGGACGCGTCGGGGCGAGGACGCGGCGGGGCGCTACTCCGATCGGGGGGCGGCTGCGACATGCCGCACATCGTCGCACGTCATGCCGGCTGCCGCCGAATGGCCCCACCGTCGGGCCGGGAGCCGGGTCATCCCGGTTCCCGGCCCGACGGCTCCGGGCTCACTCGCCCGCGCTGTCCACGATCGCCGCCCACTCGTCGAGGAGCGCCTGGGCGGAGGCGTCGTCGGGGCCTTCGGCCCACAGGTGGGTGACCGCTTCCGAGGGGTCGGGCAGGACCATCACCCACCGGCCGTCGGTCTCGACCACCCGGACGCCGTCGGTGGTGTCCACGCTGCGCTCTCCCGCGGCCTCCACGACCCGGCGCATAACGAGGCCCTTGACGGCCCACGGTGTCGCGAGATCGCGGCGCAGGACATGGGCGCGCGGGATACGGGCGTCGATCTGGCTCAGGGTGAGCTGGGTCCTGGCGACCAGGCCGATGAGCCGGACGAAGGCAGCCGCTCCGTCGAAGACGCTGCTGAACTCCGGGACGATGAAGCCGCCGCGGCCGTCCCCACCGAAGATCGTCGTGTCCTCCCGGCCCACCCGGGTCAGGTCGTCGGGTGACGTGGTCGTCCACTCCACCTGCGTGCCGTGGTAGGCCGCGACCTGTTCCGCCACGCGGGTGGTGGTGACCGGCAGGGCCACCCGTCCGCTCCTGCGCTCCGCGGCCACGAGGTCGAGCATCACCAGCAGGGCCCTGTCGTCCTCGATGATGCGGCCCCGCTCGTCCACCAGCGAGAGCCGTTCACCGACGGGGTCGAACCGCACGCCGAAGGCGGCCCGTGCGGACGAGACGATCTCGCCGAGCCGGACCAGTCCCGCACGACGGGACTCGGCGGACTCGGTCGGCCGGGACTCGTCCAGCCCCGGGTTGATCGTCAGGGCGTCCACGCCGAGGCGTCCGAGCAGGCTGGGCAGCACGAGCCCCGCGCTGCCGTTGGAGGCGTCCACGACCACCTTGAGGCCCGCCTCGGCGATGCCCGTGGTGTCGACGTTGCGGAGCAGGGAGCCCGTGTAGGAGTCGAAGACGCTGGACGGGAAGTGAAGGTCACCGATCTCGCCGGGGAAGGCCCTGCGGTACTCCTGCCGGGCGTACACACGGTCCAGCTTCCGCTGGCGGGCCTGGGAGAGGTCGGCGCCCCGTTCGTCGAAGAACATGATGTCGACGGAGTCCGGCACGCCCGGAGAGGTCCTGATCATGATGCCGCCGGCGCTTCCTCGCGCCGTCTGCTGACGGGCCACCGGCAGCGGTACGTTCTCCAGGTCACGGACATCGATGGCGCTGGCCTGAAGCGCCGAGATGACCGCTCTCTTCAGGGCACGGGCACCACGGGAGTGGTCTCGGGCGGTCGTGACCGTGGCGCCCTTCTTCAGGGTCGTCGCATAGGCGCCGGCCAGCCGGACGGCGAGCTCGGGCGTGATCTCGACGTTCAGGATCCCGGAGACCCCGCGGGCTCCGAAGAGGTGCGCCTGTCCGCGCGACTCCCAGATGACCGAGGTGTTGACGAAGGCGCCGGCCTCGATGGTCTTGAAGGGGTAGACCCGGACGTTGCCCTGAATGATCGATTCCTCACCGACCAGGCACTCGTCGCCGATGACGGCGCCGTCCTCGATGCGCGAGGCGCGCATGATGTCGGTGTTCTTGCCGATCACGCAGCCGCGCAGATTGCTGTGCTGCCCGATGTACACGTTGTCGTGGACGACCGCGCGGTGGAGGAAGGCGCCGGATTTCACGACGACGTTGGAGCCGACGACCGTGTGCTCACGGATCTCGGCACCCGCTTCGATCTTCGCGTAGTCCCCGATGTACAGGGGCCCCCTCAGTACCGCGTCGGGGTGGACGTCCGCGCCTTCCGCCACCCAGACCCCGGGGGAGATCTCGAAGCCGTCGAGTTCGACGTCGACCTTGCGCTCCAGGACGTCGGCCTGGGCCTTCACGTAGCTCTCGTGCGTGCCGACGTCCTCCCAGTAGCCCTCCGCGACATACCCGCAGATCAGCTTGCCGTCCTTCATCAGCTGCGGGAACACGTCGCCCGACCAGTCCACCGAGGTGTCGGCCTGTACGTAGTCGAAGACTTCGGGCTCCATGACGTAGATGCCCGTGTTCACGGTGTCCGAGAAGACCTGACCCCAGGTCGGCTTCTCCAGGAACCGCTCGACCTTGCCGTCCTCGTCCACGATGGTGATCCCGAACTCCAGCGGATTCGGGACCCGGGTGAGGCACACCGTGACGAGGGCGCCCTTTTCCTTGTGGAAGGCGATGAGATCCGTCAGGTCGAAGTCCGTGAGCGCGTCACCGGAAATGACCAGGAAGGTGTCGTCCTTCAGGGCCTCCTCCGCGTTTTTCACGCTTCCCGCGGTGCCCAGTGGCTTTTCCTCGTTGGCGTAGCTGAGCTCCATCCCGAGCTCTTCGCCGTCACCGAAGTAATTCTTGACCAGAGAGGCCAGGAACTGAACGGTGACCACGGTCTCGTTGAGCCCATGCCGTTTGAGCAGCCTCAGCACATGCTCCATGATCGGCCTGTTGGCCACGGGCAGGAGCGGCTTGGGCATGCTTGAGGTCATGGGGCGAAGGCGGGTGCCTTCACCGCCTGCCATCACGACGGCCTTCATGTCGGAAACGTCCTCCTCGAAAGAGACGACGGTCCAGCCGACTTCGCCCGTCGGGGCAACACCACAACTATCCGGTGCGGGCCGGCGACACTGCACGGCGCCACGTCAACGAGCTAATCGGCTGCTTCATCCGCCTTGACCAGACGGCGGACCTGGACCACGTAAAGGATCCCTGCCCACCAATACAGCGTTGTACCCCATCCAGCGAACGCCCATCCGAAAATGGTGCCCAGCGAAGCAAGCCAACCACTTCCGTCGCTGAGCAGCAACAAGGGGAAGGCGTACATCAGGTTGAAGGTTGCAGCTTTCCCCAGGAAGTTGACCTGGGGCGGCGGGTAGCCGTGGCGCCGCAGGATTGCCACCATGACGAGGAGCATCAGCTCACGGGCCAGGAGCGCGGCCGTCAGCCACAGCGGCAGGATCTCCCGCCAGGTCAGCCCGACCAGGGTGGACAGAATGTAGAGGCGGTCGGCGGCCGGGTCCAGGAGCCGGCCGAGACTGCTGATCTGGTTCCACTTACGGGCCAGCTTGCCGTCGAGGTAGTCACTGACACCGCTCAGCATCAGAACCAGCAGGGCCCAGCCGTCACTGTTGGGCCCGCCGAACACGGGGCGGAGAATCAGCCACAGGAAGAGCGGTACGCCGACGAGGCGGGCCATGCTGAGGATGTTGGGGATGGTGAGTACTCGGTCCGTCTGAACTCGAGTCTCCTGGACCTCCACCCGGGGGCCTCCTGTGAAGAACGTGCCAATGATGCCCCCTGACCTTACCCTCAGCTTCCGAGCGCCGGTGCACAGGGGTACGGGGCCTGGTCCCGGAACGCAGAAAAGCCCCGTGCCACAAGGGCACGGGGCTTTCCCGGAATAATTGTTCGGCGGCGTCCTACTCTCCCACAGGGTCCCCCCT
>NZ_JBIBEG010000015.1:0-66758 GCF_042902585.1 Streptomyces argenteolus | reverse complement strand
TGCAGGGGGGACCCTGTGGGAGAGTAGGACGCCGCCGAACAATTATTCCGGGAAAGCCCCGTGCCCTTGTGGCACGGGGCTTTTCTGCGTTCCGGGACTCATTCTCCCAAGGGGCCGTCACCCGTGGAGCTCGCCCCCGCCGGCTTCGATCACCGGTGCCAGACCGTCCAGCAGGGCCTTGAGGCCCAGCTCGAAGAGGGTGTCCAGGCGGAGGTCGTAGCCGTCCCCGAACGAGGAGACCACGCGCGTGAAGGTCGGAAAGCGGCCCGATTGGACCAGGGCCTGGAGATCCGACGTGCGGCTGTCCATCCACTGGTCCTCGGACTGGCCGGTGGTGGCCGCAGCGTGCGCCTCGCGTTCCAGGTGGACGGCCAGGCCCTGGACATGGCTGTAGAGCAGGACGTGGATGTCGAACAGCGTGGTGGTGTCGACGCCGTGGCCGTCGAGGGCGCTCAGCAGCCATTCCCCGTGGACCATCAGGTTCGGCACGAGCAGCGGGCGGGTGAGGGAGTCGAGCTGGGCCAGCCACGGGTGGCGCCGGTGGAGGGTCCACAGTGTGCGCGCGCCGAGTTCGGCGCGAGCGCGCCAGCCCGCCGGCGCCGTACCCGGGTAGGACTGCTCTCCGTACGCGGCATCCGCCATGAGCAGGATGAGATCGTCCTTGCTGGTCACGTAGCGGTACGGAGACATCGCGGCGACGCCCAGCCGGGCTGCGACGCCGCGCATCGAGAGCGCTGAGAGGCCCTCCGCGTCGGCGATGTCGATGGCGGTGCGGACGATCCGGCCCAGGGTGAGTTCCTGCTCGGTGGGCGCAGGCGTGGGACCTGTCGTGGACGGGCCCTGCGGCCGGTGCCCGCGGGCCCGCGCCGTCGTCGTGGGGGCTGCGGCCACCACGGTGCCCGCACGCGGTCTGGTCTCCACGGCTCCTTCCATCCGCAGGGTGGTCAGGGCCTTGGTGGCGGTGGCGAGCGCAACGCCCCACTCCTGGGCGATCCGGCGGGTCGAGGGCACCGGGTCCCCGGGGGTCAGTTCCCCCTCGCTGATGCGTCGCCGGATCTCCTTGACGATGCGACGATAGGGCGGCTCGTCCCGCGAGGGCGTGACGTCGGTCACTCGGCTTCCTTTCCTTCGCCTGTACTAGGGCAGCCGGGAGCGGCGGCTATGACCCCGGCGCGACAACTGTCCTAGTACAGGCGGCTGTTCGGCCTGCTGTGCAAGCTCGCGCGTACGCCGTACGTTCAGATGACGACAGCGTACGAGAGGAACTTGTGATGCGCACTGTTCTCATCTCCGGCGGAGGAATCGCCGGTCCCGCCCTGGCCTTCTGGCTGCACCGTCACGGCTTCGCGGCCACCGTCGTCGAACGAGGCCCGGGGCCGCGGCCCGGCGGCCAGGCCGTGGACGTCCGGGGGGTCGCGCTCGACGTGATCGAGCGGATGGACCTGCTGGAGCCGGCACGGAAGGTGCGTACCCGCATGCGGGGCATGTCGGTACTCGACCCCGAGGGGAAGGAGGTCCACCGCTCCACGGAGGCCACCTACAGCAGCGGTCGGCTGGACGGGGACGACATCGAGCTGCTGCGTGAGGACCTGGTGCACCTCGTGCACGAGCGCACGCGGGGTGAGGCGGAGTACCTCTTCGGGGACACCGTCACCGCGCTGGTCGAGGACGGCAGCGGCGTGCGGGTGGAGTTCGCCCGCGAGGCGTCCCGCACCTTCGACCTCGTCGTGGGCGCCGACGGCCTGCACTCGACGGTGCGAGGGCTGGTCTTCGGGCCCGAGGAGCGGTTCGCGCACCACCTCGGCAGCTATCTGTCGGTGTTCAGCGCGGAGAACTTCCTCGGGCTGGAGGACTGGCAGGTGTGGCTGCGCGACGGAGACGTCGGCTTCGGCATCATGCCCGTACGGGACAACGCGGAGCTCAGGGTCGCGTTCGGCTTCGAGTCCGCTCCGCTCACCCGCGACGCGGACGGTCTCCGCCGCACCGTCACGGAACGGCTCGCGGCGCTGAGCTGGGAAGGGCCGCGGCTTGCGGAAGCCGCGGCCGCCGCACCGGACTTCTACTGTGACGCCATGGCGCAGATCAGGATGGACAGCTGGTCGCGGGGCAGGGTGGCCCTCCTCGGCGATGCCGGCTACTGCCCTTCACCCCTGTCCGGGCAGGGCACCAGCCTGGCGCTCGTGGGTGCCTATGTGCTGGCCGAGTGCCTTGCGGGGACGGGCGGCGACCACGGGGCCGCGTTCGCCCGCTACGAGGAGCGGATGCGCGGCTTCGTCGCGCTGAACCAGGCACTGGCCACCGAGAACCCCGGCGGGCCCGCCTCCGAGGCTTCCGTCGACCGTGCCAAGAACGCCCTGTCGCTGGACGGCTGAGGGGCCGGGCCGGATTTTCGTTTGCCGAGTCGGGGGCGCCAGGGGGACGATCGGCGTATGGACTACGTCGTGCGGGTGGTACGGGCAGAGGAGTGGGCCCGGGCCAGGGAGCTCCGGCTGGAGGCCCTGCGGGACCCGGTGGCGCACCTTGCCTTCGTGGAGACCTACGAGCAGGCCCGGACCAGGCCGGACGAGTTCTGGCAGCAGCGGACGGCGCGTGCTGCCGAGGGGGAGCACAGCTGTCAGTTCATCGCCGAGGGGCCCGAGGGGCAGTGGGCGGGGACCGTGTCGGTGCTCGTCGAGCGGCCGGGAGGCGAGCCCGGCTTCGGCGAGGCGGCCGAGGTCGATCAGACCCATCTGGTCGGGGTGTACGTCCGGCCCGGGCATCGTGGGCGCGGCGTCGTGGACGCGTTGTTCCGGGCTGCGATCGACTGGTCCTGGTCGCTGGCGGACCCGCCCGTGGAGCGGGTGCGGCTCCATGTCCACGAGGACAACGCCCGGGCCGCGGCGTCGTACCGGAGGATCGGCTTCGTCCCGTCCGGGCAGACGCTGCCCATGAGGGATGACCCGAACGCTCTGGAGCTGGAGTTCGAGATCCGCCGCTGAGGGCCGGCCCGCAACTCCAGTGGCCCTGGGCGCGCACCAGCACGCGACCGGGCCCGCAGGCAGGGTGACCCGTCCGACCTGATCGGGTCCGCGCGGAGGAGCCATGCGCCTTGCGTAAGACTCGCCCCGTCACGGGATTCTCCGCACGGTCCCGGAGAGGGCCAGCCAGGACCGCAACCGCCGGAAGCTCGGCTCCCGCGGCGGCCGGCTGCCACGGCCCGGCCCGGCCGAGCTGCCGTCGACGCCGCGCGTTCGAGCGGGATGGACCGTCTCAGGCGTGACCGTGCCGGCCCCACGCGTGGCTGTCTGGTCCCTGCGTCGAATCGAGATCAAGGATCATGTCCAGCGACCGCCTTCCGTCGGCCCCGGTGAAGGGACCGGCTGACAAGAAGCCGTTCTTCCGGTAGTAGTGAAGGGCGCGTGGGTTGTCGGCGAGGACGCCGCCCAGCAAGATGACTCGCTTTTTCCCGAAGCGACGCGCGACGCCCGTCACCAGTGGGAAGACGTGCGTTCCCACCCCTCTGCCCTGGTGGTTGTCAGCCAGGGTGAGACCGAATCGGCAATCGGTGGTGGTGAGGCGGATGCCGGCCGCGCCATAGCGCGCGATGTCCCCGGGATGGAGATCCAAACTGAACTCAAGGAGGCCGACGATCCTTCCGGAGGGCACGTCCTCGAGCACGAGCCGGAGCTTGTCGTAGCGCGCGATCGCGTCACACAGCTCCGAGGCGGCTGCGAGGTCGTACCCGTCGAAGGTGCTCAGCCGTCTCGATTCAGCCGACAGATCACTCAGAAAGCCCGCGAGGCGCTCCGCGTCGGTGTGTACGAGAGGGCGGAACACGACGTCCGAGCCGTCGTTCACCGTCAGACGGCGTGTCAGAAGCGACGGGTCGTCGGCGACCTCCGTCAACGTCAGCATCCTCAGCACCCCCACCAGCTCGGATCCAGTGACACGTACCCATGGGTGACCAAGCCGGAGGGGCGAGAGCCCCGCCCGGGTGGTCAGAGGGCCGGCAGGCGCTCCTGCCAACGGGCGCGGGCCTGTTCCTCGGAGCGGAGCAGGACCAGGGCGGGCATCCCCTGGTCCCGGCCGGCCGACAGCAGCTCCGGAAGCTGGGGAAGCGGAGCCACGGCAGCGACGTCGTCCAGGACGAGCGTCATTGGTGGGTCGAGCCGACCGTCGGTTGACCGTGCGGCCATGCGGCGGCCGTGCTCGACCACGTGCGAGACGAGTGCGGTGAGCAGGGGCATCGCACCGGGGTGGTGGCGGGGATCCTCGATGGGTTCGCCGACCACATAGAGCGTTCCCCCTTCACGGGCAAAAGATTCCAGGACGAGCGCATCGGCTCGATTGGGTGTGCAGGCCTCGCGGATGTGGACCGAGGAGAGGGCCGCGAAGGCCCGCACGGTCAGTTCCTGGGCGATCTCCCGGCGTTCGGGATAGGCGGTGAGCGCGGACTCCAGCAGGCCGGCGAGTCCGGAGGCGGCCTTGGGGTGGGTACGCAGCAGGCGCACCGGTTCGTGGGCGCCGGATCCGGAGGCCCAGCGGTGGACCTGCCGGAAGGGGCGGCCGTCCACGGCTGCGGCGTGCAGCCAGCACTGCAGCAGGGTCTGGGCGGTGTCGGCCACCGCGGCGTCCGCCCTGGCAGGCGGGCGTACGGGGGTGAGGAGTGCGGCGGACCGTGCCGCCGCGACGGCGGGGTCCTCGCAACCGGCGGTCGGCGACCAGTGGAGGCGGTCCGGGGTGTCGCAGAGATGGCCCGGGTCGTAGACGAGGACCGGGCCCAACTTGCTGCGGGCGTCCTTCGTCTCGGCCCAGACGCTGGGGTCCGAGGTGACGACGAGTGCGGGGCCGTCGGCGTCCTGGATCGCCTGGACCACTGCGGGGCGGCGGGTGGCAGCAGCGCCGTACACCAGGTGCGGGGTACGCGGCGTGGGTACGGCCGTCGCTGCGGGCTGAGGCATGTACGCGGCGACCTGAACGGGGGCGGAGGGGCCCGCTTCCACGAGGCCTGCGGGGGGCGCCTCGACAGGGGGTGCTTCGACGGGGGCGGGCTCCCGGGCGGCTGCGGGGCGGGGGCGCACGGGCTCGCGTGCCGGATCGGAGCTCGCGGCGTGGTCGTACGGCCGTGCCGGAACGGCCCGCCGGTCGTGGTCGTACGGCTCTGCCGGGTCCGAGGTCCGGTCGTGGGCGTGGGCGTGGGCGTGGGCGTGGTCGTGCGGTCGTCCCGGTCCGGAGCCGGGGGCGTGGTCGTACGCCCGGCCCTCGTCGCGCCCGCCTCGGGCGCTGTGCCGGCCGAAGTCCTCGTGCGGCTCGTACGGTTGCGCGGGCGCGGCCTTGCGCTTCCGGACCAGTCGCCAGCGGGTCACCACACCCGCCACGAAGACCGCCAGCACCAGCAGCACCATGGTCTCGCCGATGAACAGGCCCCAGAACAGGCCGTATCCGGAGAGTGCACCCGGAGGTGTGTCCGGCCAGGCGCCCGGCAGGTCCGTCGGTTCGACGGCCAGCGCGCGGAGGGCCAGGGGGGTCCGCGCGAAGCTCACGCCGTCCGGCCAGGCCCCGTGGGCGAACAGTCCTGCCAGGCCGGTGGCCGTCCAGGCCAGGACCGTCAGCCCGAACAGGAAGGCCAGCAGGCCGATCAGCAGACCGTCCGGGATGCCGCCCTCGCTGCGACCCTGACCGGTCGGTGCCTGGCGTGCCACCTCAGGCCACCGTCGACTCGGACGACTCGTTCAGCCGTTGCTGGTGCTCGATCCGTGCCGCTCGCTGCTCCGCCTCCAGCTCCGCGGCTCGTACGTCCTCGGGGAGCAGGTCCACCGTGGAACCCTCGGTCATCGCACGGTCGGTGAAGACCAGGGGGCGTTCGGCCTCGGTGATCAGGTGTTTGACCACCTGGACGTTGCCGTTGACGTCCCATACGGCGATGCCCGGGGTCAGCGTGGGGATGATCTCCACCGCCCACCTGGGCAGACCGATCACCTTGCCGGTCGCTCTGGCCTCGTCGGCCTTCTGGGCGTAGATCGTGCGGGTCGAGGCCATCTTCAGGATGGCCGCCGCTTCCTTCGCCGCGGCTCCGTCGACGACGTCGCTGAGGTGGTGGACGACGGCCACGAAGGACAGCCCGAGGCGGCGTCCGAACTTCAGCAGACGCTGGAAGAGCTGGGCCACGAAGGGCGAGTTGATGATGTGCCAGGCCTCCTCGACCAGGAAGATGCGCTTCTTCCGGTCGGGCCTGATCCAGGTGTGCTCCAGCCATACGCCGACGATCGCCATGAGGATCGGCATCGCGATGGAGTTGCGGTCGATGTGCGAGAGGTCGAAGACGATCAGCGGGGCGTCGAGGTCGATGCCGATGGTGGTCGGGCCGTCGAACATGCCGCGCAGGTCACCGTCGACGAGGCGGTCCAGGACGAGGGCGACGTCCAGGCCCCAGGCCCGCACGTCGTCTATGTCGACGTTCATCGCCTCCGCGGACTCGGGCTTGGGGTGGCGCAGTTGTTCCACGATGTCCATCAGCACCGGCTGGCGCCGGGTGATGGTCTTGTTGACGTAGGCGTGCGCCACCTTGAGGGCGAAACCTGAGCGCTCGTCGAGGCCATGGCCCATGGCCACCTCGATGATCGTGCGGAGCAGGGCGAGCTGGCCCGTCGTCGTGATCGAGGGGTCGAGGGGGTTGAGCCGGATCCCGTCGTTGAGCGCGGCGGTCGGGTCGAGCCGGATGGGCGTGATGCCCAGCTCCTGGGCGATGAGGTTCCACTCGCCGACGCCGTCCTCGCCCTGGGCGTCGAGCACGACGACCTGGCGGTCGCGGAAGCGGAGCTGGCGCAGGACGTACGTCTTCTCCAGCGCCGACTTGCCGTTGCCGGACTCGCCGAGGACCAGCCAGTGCGGGGCGGGGAGCTGCTGACCGTACAGCTGGAAGGGGTCGTAGATGTAGCCCTTGCCGGAGTACACCTCACGCCCGATGATCACGCCGGAGTCGCCGAGACCGGGGGCGGCGGTCGGCAGGTAGACGGCCTGCGCCTGGCCCGTGGACGTACGCACGGGCAGCCTGGTCGTCTCCACCTTCCCGAAGAGGAAGGCGGTGAAGGCATCCGACAACGCGGACAGCGGATCTCGCATGGCGTGACTGCCCTCTCGTTAGCGTCGGATGCCGGTGGCGAACGGCAGGGTGTTCACGAAGGCTCGGTGGTGTTCGCGGTCGCACCACTCCAGCTTCAGATACGACTTGCCGGCCGAGGCCCGGATCGTCCGCTTGTCGCGGGCGAGGGCTTCGGGGGACCGGGACGACACGGTGATGTACCCCACCAGGTTCACCCCGGCCGCGCCGCTCGCCAGATCTTCACCCCGCTGGTCGAGCCGGCCGTGGGCGGCGATGTCGCGCGGGTCGACCGTGCGGTTCATCTTGGCCTGGCGGCTGGCCTCGGCGTCGTCGTTGGTCTTCTCGGTCAGCATCCGCTCGATGGCGACCTCGGTGGGTTCGAGGTCCATGCAGACCGCGACCGTACGGATCACGTCGGGCGTGTGGACCAGGAGCGGTGCCAGGAAGTTGACGCCCACGGGCGTCATCGGCCATTCCTTCACCCAGGCCGTGGCGTGGCACCAGGGGGCACGGGTCGTCGACTCGCGGGTCTTGGCCTGGAGGAACGTCGGTTCGACCGCATCCAGTTCGGCCGGCCAGGCGTTGCGCTTCGTCATCGCCTGGATGTGGTCGATGGGGTGGTCCGGGTCGTACATCGAGTGCACGAGCGAGGCGAGGCGGCTCTGGCCGAGCGGCTGGCGGACGCGGATGTCCGCCTCCGCGAGCCGGGCGCAGATGTCGGTCAGCTCGCGCGCCATGACGACGGCGAGACCCGCGTCACGGTCGATCTTCCTGCCGCCCTGGGGGCGCATGGCGCGGGCCATGGCGTTGGCCTCCGCGGCCAGCTCGCGGCTGTAGTGCATGCAGGCGACCAGATAGGCGCGGTGCTGCTCGCTGGAGGTGGAGACCATCGACTGGAGCTGGTCGTACGAATCCTGGAGCCAGCCGGGCGCGGACCGGTCGCCGCGCTGGGCGACGTCCTTCGCGTGTGCGTCGGGGTCGGCGGGGAGAGTGCGGGCCAGCATCTGCAGACGCGTCACGAAGCCGTCCCCGTTGGCCACGTGCTTGAGGAGGGTGCCGAACCGGTCGACCAGGGCCTCCTGGTCCTCGCTGTCGCGCAGGCCTACGCCGGGGCCCTCGATCTCGATGGCGGCGGTGACCGTACGGCGGTCGGCGTGCAGCAGTACGGCGATCTCGTCGGGGCCGAACGGTGCGGCCAGCCAGCTGATCCTGCCGATGCCGGGGGGCGGGCCGATCTCCACCTCGCGCCCGTCGCCGCGCACCCCGGCCTCCATGGCGGCGGAGCGGTAGGTGGTGCCCTGGCGCAGGGTGCGCTTGAAGCTGCGGTTGATCTCGAACCACTTGTAGAAGGTGCGGCCCTTGTAGGGGACGTAGACGACGGCCAGGGCCAGCATGGGGAAGCCCATGAGCGCCACGATCCGCAGGGAGAGGACCGGGACGAGGAGACCGCTCATCATGCCGAGGAACGCTCCGGCGATGATCAGCGCGATCTCGCCCGTCTCACGGTTCTTGCCGACGATCGCGTTCGGCCGGGCGCGGCCGATGAGATACGTACGGCGGGGCGCGATCGTGTGGGACTGGGTCGTCAACGCCCTCCACCTCCTGTGCTCGTGTTACCTGTGCTGCCTGAACCGCCTGCTCGCGGGGAGCGGCTGCCGTGGGGGGTGCCGGAGGTGGGTCCGGACGCGCTGCGGGGCGAGGGGGCGCTCCCGCCGCCGGAGGTGCGGGAGCTGTGCGCGGCGACGCCGCCGGCGGCCGGGTTGGAGGGCCGGGCACCGCCGCCTCCGCCACCGCCCTCGCCGCCACGGCCGCTGTGGGTCTTGATGCCCTGGGAGACCAGAGCGGCGGGCGAGCTGATCAGGGCGGCGGCCTGGGAGCCGTCGGTGGCCTGCTTGCGGTTGGTGCGGGCTCCCTGGATCTCGTCGCCGAAGCCGGGGACGAAGCGGTAGATCATGGCGGAGGCGAAGATGGCCAGCAGGATGATGGCGAGGCCGGACACGACGGCCGAGAAGGCGTTGGGCCCCTCGTCGGCGGAGAGCGCTCCGGCCAGCCCGAGCACGATGACGATGACCGGCTTCACCATGATCACGGCGATCATGATGCCCGCCCAGCGGCGGACGTGGCCCCACATGTTCTTGTCGACGAGCCCGGAGTACACGACGACCCCGAGCAGGGCGCCCACGTAGAGCAGGGCGGCCCGGATCACGAGTTCCAGCCAGAGGATGCCGGAGGCGAGGATCGACACGAGCGAGACGACGATCAGCATGATCGGCCCGCCGCCGATGTCGGTGCCCTTCTTGAGCGCCTCGGCGAACGACCCGAAGAAGACGTCCGTCTGCCCGCCGGTCGCCGAGGCGATGACCTCGGTGACCCCGTCGGTGGCCGAGACCACCACGTACAGGATGAGCGGGGTGAAGGCGGAGGCCAGCACCGTGAGCCAGAGGAAGCCGATGGCTTCGGAGATCGCGGTGGTGAACGGCACCCCCCTGATGGCGCGCTTGGCCACGGCGAACAGCCACAGGACCAGGGTGAGGATGGTGGAGGCGGCGAAGACGACGGCGTACTGCGTGCGGAAGGTGGAGTTGGTGAAGTCGACGGTCGCCGTGCTCTCCACGGCCTCGCTGAGCTTGCCGACGAGGTAGGCGGCGGCGTCGGCGCAGCCGCGGGCGAGGGAGGTGAGGGGGTCGAGGGCGTCGTCGGTCACGGAGGGGGTGGAGCGTCGGGCGCCTTCGCCGCCGTCGCAGTAGTCCCGTGCGGGTCCGGCGATCAGCTCGCACGGGTCGCTGCTGCCCGAGGGCGAGGGCGAGGGCGTGGGGCTTGGCTCCGCTGCGGCTCGGGCCGCCAGTAGCAGCAATGAGGCCTGCACAACCGCGAAGACACCGATGAGCGATCGCGGGCGGATCCGGGGGAGAGGGCTACCGGGCATAGGTGAACCCTCCGAACTGCTCGACTGCATCGGCGATCTCGTCGGACCCGGAGACCGGGTTGTCCCCCGTGACCGGGGTCGGTCCTTCCTTCTGGCTGGTGGCCATCACCTTCCAGTCCGTCCCGTTCCAGGTAAGAGTCATAGAGACGGTGAACCAGCCGAAGGTGACCGGCTTGGTGGATTCGTCGCCGGTAAGGCCGAACAGTCCGGAGCACCAGACATCGATCTGGGCAGTCTCAGGTGAGTAGCTCGTGATCTTCGTGCCGGCGGGAAGAGTGCGATTGACGAACGTCGAGCCCGTCGGAGCGCTTCCATCAGGGTTCAGACCGATCTGCGCTGCGAATTGTTCGGAGTAGTCGGCATCGAAACCCGCCTGCAACTCGTCGACTTTGCTGGCATCGGAGATGGACGTCACGATGTCGTGTCGCTGGTCCTTGTCGAACATCTCCGCCGACCCCAGCGCCACCGCATAGTTCGCCGCCGCGCTCTGCGCCCCCTGCTCGTCGTGCGCGAAGCCGGACGCGATCGTGCCGTTCTTGCCCTGGACCGGCTTCGTGCCCGTGGCGGCGGTGGGGCCTGCGCCGGCGGCTTCGGGCTTCTTCCCGTTGTCGCCGCTGGAGCCGTCGCCCCCGCCCTGGTTCGCGAACGCGATGGCTGCGATCAGCAGGACCACCACGCCCACGGCCATGATCAGCGAGCGGGAGTTCCGCGCGGGCCGGCGGCCGTAGCCGTCGCCGTCCTCGCCGCCGCCGGGCAGCCGCGTGCGCGTCTGTCGCGTCCCGCCGAGGGTGCTGTACGCATCCTCCGTGCGGCCTCCCGGCTCGTTGCCGCCGTAGCCGCGCTCATCGCCCTGGCTCATGCCGCGTACGCCCCCTCGGCCGTGTGCTGGTCCGCGCGGTACGACCGTAGCGGTGCTGGTGTCCGCGTGGATGCGGTGTGGTGACTCGACATCAGGGAACGCAACCTCTGCCGGTGGGCACGACGGATGGATGGTGGGGGTGGTCGGGCGGACCCGGCCGGTTACCGGGCGCGGCGCTGACCGCCGGTCAGACAGCCATGCCGTACACGATGGTGAACAGCGTGCCCAGCGATCCGATGATGAAGACGCCGGTCAGGCCCGCCACGATCAGGCCCTTGCCCTGTTCCGCGCTGAAGGTGTCGCGCAGCGCCGTCGCGCCGATGCGCTGTTTCGCCGCACCCCAGATCGCGATGCCGAGGCAGAGCAGGATGGCGACCGCCATCACCACCTCGATCATGATGCGTGCCTCGTTGCCCAGGGTCCCGAACGGCCCCCAGTTCGGGGCGATTCCGCCGATGATGGTGGTGATGTCGCCCTTTTCCGCTGCCAGGATCATGTAAGTCACCGCCCCTGTTGGGTAGTTCGCCGCCCGCGCCGTGCGACACGGGTCGGTCTCTATCTTCGCTGATGAAACCGGCATCGCACGACGCCTTCCCGGGTCTCTTTACCCGGATCTCGCACGTTTGACCGGAGAAGCAGCCCTGACCTGCGGCTCGTGTGGAGATCTGCCCGCATATGCATGGTTACTCTGTGTATCACGCGCTGTGACCGCTAGCAACGACGGTGGCCATGGGTTCCCGGTGCGGTTGATGCGTTCACGGGAGGTGGGGCATGCATACGCGCTGTTCGAGAGCCGTGAGCGCGCCGGTGGCTTCCGCCCGACGCGTCATCAGGTGCCGTACGGGGAAGGGCTCGTCGCGGCGGGGTTCACAGCACCGTCCGTGCGGGGGCGGCCGGGCGTGCGGGGGTCGTCCAGTGGGCGGGTGGCTTGATGCGCGCCAGGAACCGTCGAAGGGAAAGGCCTTCGACTCGGCGAGGCGTACGACGCGTTCGCCTTCGGCGCGTATCGCCGCCGCCTCGCGCGCCGACCAGTACGCGGGATGGCCGGTCTTCTCGGCGAACGACCGCTCGTCCTTCCATCGCCAGCTGCGGTCCGGGGCGACGGTGATGTCCAGCTCGTGGTCGGTGACGTCGATGTCCTCGCCGTGATGGGAACGGTGTTCGAGGTTCACGTACCAGCCGCGGAACTTCTGGTTCCGCCCGAAGAACCAGAACACCGCGTGTCCTGCGCCGGCCGGCTGGTGGATGAGCGCGCTGCCCATGGGCCACCGGTCGGCCACCGCCGGATACCCCTGGGCCGGGCGGTCCTCGGGCTCGATGTCCCGGAGGTGGGCCCCGCGGGGCAGTTCCGTGCGCCACATCGGGGTCCCTGTCTCCAGCCACACCAGCTGGCCCGCGGCCGTGCGTTCGACGAGGCGTACGGGTACGCAGCTGCTCAGGTGGCCGCCGATGAAGAGGTTCCAGCGCAGGATCTGCCCCCCCGACCCGGTCATGAGGTGAGCAGTGCCAGGTCGTCGGCGGTGAGCCGCAGGGCGCCGGCGGCCACGTTCTCGACGAGGTGGTCGGGGTTGCCGGTGCCGGGGATGGCCAGGACGTGCGGTCCTTGGTGGAGGGTCCAGGCCAGCCGGATCTGCGCGGGCGTCGCGCCGTGGCGACGGGCGACGGTGAGCACCGCCTCCGTCTCGGTGCCGGTGACCCCTTCCTCGCGCCCCGCGCCGACGATGGCGAAGAACGGCACGAAGGCGATGCCCTGCTCACCGCAGGCCCGGAGGAAGGCGTGGTCCTCGGCCGAGGCGTCGATGCCGTAGGCGTTCTGCACGCAGACCACGGGTGCGACGGTCCGGGCCTCGGCGAGCTGCTCCGGCGTGGTGTTGGAGATGCCCAGGTGGCGGATGAGGCCGGCTTCGCGGAGGTCGGCCAGGGCGCCGAAGAGTTCGGCGACGGAGGCGGCGGCCTGGCTCTGCGCGAGACGCAGGTTCACGACGTCCAGGTGGTCACGGCCGAGCTGGCGCAGATTCTCCTCGACCTGGCCGCGGAGCTGGTCCGGGGTGGCCCAGACCCAGTTGCCCGAGGGGTCGCGGCCGGGGCCCACCTTGGTGGTGATGACCAGGTCGTCGGAGTACGGGGCGAGTGCGCTGTTGATGAGTTCGTTGGCGGACCGCAGCGGCGAGAAGTAGAAGGCCGCGGTGTCGATGTGGTTCACGCCCAGTTCGACGGCGCGGCGCAGGACCCGCAGGGCGCGGTCCCGGTCGCTGGGCGCACGGTCCGCGAAGGCGGCGCCCTTCTGCGGAAGGCGCATGGCGCCGAAGCCGAGGCGGTTGACCGTCAGGTCGCCGAGCTTCCAGGTACCGGAGGCTGATGCGTCTACCGGTCCTGATGCCAGCGGCGGAGGCGACGAGGGCGAAGACGAGGGGAGCGAAGACGGTGCATGGCCCCCAGGGGGTGACAGCGGGGAAGGCGACAGTGGCGAGGGTGATGACGAAGCCATCGTCGGATTCTGTCACCGCCTCGCGCGGTGGCGGGGGTTCCGCGTCCGGGGCAGGCGTCAGCGGCTCTCCGCCAGGGTCGCCGCGAAGCTGCGCCCGTAGGCGTGGTGGGTCGTGACGTCGACGCGGGTGCCGCCGGGTACGTGGCGGACGCGGACCCCGGGGTCCGCGCGGACGCATCGGAGGCGCCGTCCGTGGAGGGTGACCGACACCGTGGGCCGCTCGGTCGTGGGGTCGGCCACCGCGAGGGAGTACGTCCCGTCCTCGCTCCGGCGCAGGACGACCGAGGCGGGACCGTCGACGGCGAGGCGCCCCACCCTGTGCGGTCCCGGTGTGAAGGCGTTGGCGGCGGTGATGCCCAGGTGCGTGTGGGCCGCTGCCTGGAGGCGGACCGTGTTGGACAGCACGGTGAGCGGGCCGTGGGCGTAGGACGCCAGCTGCTCCGCCGAGGCGTTGGGCACCAGAGCGTGGGCTGCCGAAACGGGTGGCTCTCCGGCGCCATGTTCGTAGGACAGTGTGAAGACCTGCTTGGTCACGGGGGTGTCGGGGTTGGCGAGACGTACGAGACGCCGGCTGCGGGTGAGCGTGTCGAGTGCGACGACCGGTGGTGGCCCGGACAGGAAGACGTATCCGACCGCGGTCCCCTGTCCCGTGTCGGCGTAGCGCAGCCAGGCGGGCGGGGAGGTGCCGGTCCGCTGCCAGGCCGATCCGTCGCGGAGGCCGCCGGTGAGGGCGACGGGGGAGGCGGGGTCGGCGATCCGGCTGTCGATCGTGGTGATCCCGGCGCGGCCCGACAGGCCGGTCATCGCCGCCGAGAGCACGAGGATCTCGTCGTCGAACATGAACCACGACCGGGTGGCGCCGGCGGCCCGGTAGGCGACGAAGTCCTCCGGCAGTGTGCCCGCCTGCCGGGCGGCGTACGCGGCGTCGTCGGACTGCACGAGACCGGCCAGGCCGTACGCGCCGAGCCGGGCACCGCCCGAGAACGCGTGGGTGGCGCGGGGGAAGTAGACGTAGGTGTTCTGCGACTCGGAGGACGAGGTGAAGCCGCGCCCGGGGTTGTCGTACCAGAGGGTGCCGTAGAGCTCGGGGACGCTGCGCCGCGTCTCGACGGGGGCGGTGACCCCCGCGAGGCGGTGGGGCGGGACGGCGGTGAAGTAGTCGATGCCGAACGCCTGCCGCTGGTCGGTACCGGAGAGATAGAGGTGGTGGGCGCCGCTGCCCTGGAACCACGGCATCAGGTTCTCGCCGCTCATGTATTCGTAGGCGCTGATGCGTGGGGAGCTGCGGGCCAGGGCGAACGCGTAACCGGGCCGCCGGTGGACGGTCCGGTCCATCGCGTTGAACGCGGTGTGGGAGGCCGCGGGGCCGAGATCCTCGGCGGGTACGGGTGAGTTCAGGAGGTCCGCGTAGCGGGCGATGCTCACCGGGGAGACGAACGAGGTCGGGTCGAGGCCGGCCTTCGAGGTCTGGTGGATGTGTTTGACGTAACCCGTGAGCGCCTCGGTGTCGCTCCCGGTGGTGTGGGCGGACAGGTCGACCACGGCTTCCACGACGGCGGTGACGTCCGCGTATCCGGTACCGGTCCGTGAGACCGCGCGTCCTTTGACGATCTCCATCATCCAGCCCTCGAAGATCAGCGGGGCGAAGCCGGCGGTGACCCAGCCCAGCACGACGTCGACGAGGCTGCCGGCGAGAACGTACCCCGTGCCGTCGAGGATCTTGACGGTCTGGACGATGCGGGTGAGCAGCCCCTTGCCGTAGGAGCCGGTGTACGCCACGGAGGCGTGCTGGACGAAGGAGCCGTCGGCGTGGAAGCCGTCGGTGACTCCGTGGCGCGGCCGGTAGGGGTCGACGGGCGAGAGGACGGTCAGCTGGTCGGCGAGCGCCTTGGTGATGCGGGCCTCGTCGCCGAGCAGGGCGCCTTGGAGGATGCGGTTGGTCGTGATGTCGGCGAGGTTGGCGCCGGTGTGGAAGCGCGAGTCGAGATCGACGTCGCCGTCCTTGCCGTTGCGGAGGTAGGCGTCCATGGAGGCGACATACGTCGCGGTGAGGCCGGGCCGGTACGCCGCGAGGTCGTCCCGGAGGAGGACCAGCGTCCTGGTCACGTGGGCCGGGATCCCGATCTCCCAGTGGAACCAGTTGCCGTAGTAGCCCGCCGCCTGGTCGCCGAACCAGCGGTCGTGCAGCACGGCCAGGCCGTCGGCGACGCGCCGCCGGACGGCCGTCACGTCCTCGGAGGGGAGGGAGGGGCCGGGGAGGCAGGTGGCGAGGGCGATCTCGTAGAGGTACTGGTACGAGGTGCTGAGGTTGGGGTCGCTGGTGCCGAGGGGGACGCCCTCGAAGAGCGCGTCCGGCCCGGCGCCGTCCATCGCCGCGAGCCGGGTGCGGGCTCTCGCCCGCAGGGAGGCGAGTTTGGGGGCGACCTCGGGGCGGGCGTTGGATTCGGCGGTGCCGGCGAAGACGGCGACGGTGTTGCGGAGGAGGGTGGCCGGATCTCCGGATGCGAGGGCCGGGGCTCCGCCGGGTGCGGTGCCCGGCTCGCGTTCGGTCGCGGCGGCCCGGAGTGTCCGGCTCAGGGCCCAGAGGGTCGCGGCGGGTATCACGGACAGTGCGGAACGACGGGAGAGCTCCATCAGCACGCTCCAGGATCCGGGCCGTAGGCGCTTGTGCTCCTGGCTCCCAGCCAAGCAACGGGGCATCGCGGAAGTCAACGGCGAGGAGCGGACCGTCCGGGCTCTTCGTGGTCGGCGGTACGGGGGCGCTCGCGGTGCGACGGCCGGACTCCCCGACGGAGACGTCCTGGCGGAGGCTTCCCGCTTCCGCGACGCGGTGGTCGGCCGATGCGCCCGGGACGGGCTCCGGCAGGAGCGTGGCCGACCGCGCCGCGCTCCTGCCGGGAACGGATCAGCGGGTGTAGCGCGCCTCGAAGGCGCGGAAGGACGCTTCCTGGCGCCATTCCAGGCGGGCCTTGAGGCTGTTCGCCAGCAACCGGGAACAGCGGTCCGACTGCGGGACCTGGCATTCCTGGACCGGGCGGAAGCCCTTGCGTACGGGGTCGGGGCGCCACAGGCTGCGGCCCGGCAGGAAGGCGTACTCCAGGGATGCCCGGGCCAGGTCCTTCAGTTCGGTGTAGCCGAGGCCGTAGGTGCGGACCGCGCGGCTGTACTCCTGGCCGATGTCACCGCGTGAGACCCCGGGGTCGTCGGTGGACAGCACGACCGGGACGCCGTACTTCCGGTAGACCGGGAACGGGTGCTCGTCGCCCTCGACCTGGAGGATCTGCGCGTTGCTGGTGAGCGGCACCTCCACGGCGATCTGGCGGCGGGCCATGTCGCGGGCCAGGCGCCGCCAGTCGTCCTCGTGCACCAGGTCGACGCCGTGGCCGATGCGCTCGGCCTGACCGGTGCGCACCGCGTCGTCGATGTGGAAGGTGAGGTCCTCGGGCTTGACCAGACCGGGGACGAGTTCGCCGGCGTGCAGGGTGATGTGGGCGCGCGGGTAGACCCCGTGCAGGTAGTTCAGCATGCGCATGTGCAGGCGGTAGTCCCGCAGCGAGATCTCGCCGTCCTCCGGCTGGACCAGGTTCACGGCGACGAAGCGCGGGTCCCGTTCGGCGAGCCGCAGTCCGAGGGCGATCTGGGTGAAGACGCGTTCGGGGGCGCTGTTGCGGGAGACCTGGGAGATCCAGCGGTAGGTGATCCCGCAGGCGGGGGCCGGCCGGGCGCTCGAGCAGCGGGCGGCCTCGCGGAACTCCGTGTTCGCCTCGTCCGCCGACCGGCCCGCCTCGGCGACCAGCTGGTCCAGCCTGCCCCCGGCGAGCAGCTTGCGGTGCAGGGCGGCGAGGTCGGCGTCCCAGCCGACCTCGTCCGCCAGCTTCCTGGCCCCCGACGAGGCGGGGGTGACCATGGTCTCCAGGTACGACTGGTTCTGCGCCGCCGCGGTGCCCGCCACGTCGGCCAGCAGCTTCCCGGTGTGCCAGGTCGCGCGGCCGAACTTCCCGAACGTGGCGAAGAAGTGGTCGTGTCCCGACTCGCCCTGCGGGAAGTCCTGCATGGACCAGGCCCGGATGATCTCCTGCCGGAACGCGGCGTCGGTGCGGGCGTCGGCGGCCGGCCGCGTGCCCGCGCCGCAGGGCGGCTCGACGGCGGTCATCGTGGCGTCGATGCACAGCCCGTCCTCGGCGGCGAGCTGGATGAGGTACTCGGTCCGTACCGCACCGGAGAGGTGATTGTGCAGGTCACCTCCCTTGGGCAGATCACGAAAGAAGCGGGCCGTCGCGCCCGGGTGCGCCTCCAGCCAGGCGGCGGTACGGGCCTCGGCGGCGGTCGTCGGCCGGGGCGCGGGCGGCGCGGCGGATGCGGCACCGGCGGATGCCGCGGGCAGCGAGGTGGCGAGGGCGGTCGCGGCGAGCCCTGCGGCCGTCAGCAACCGGCGGGTGCGCGAGGAGCGGAGTACGGAGTTCACGATCACGTTCTGCATGATCACGAGTAGCGGGCCGTATCACGCCAGGCCGCTCGGACAGCGCCCCGTAAACCATCCGTCCGAGGGACAGGGACCGGCTCAGACGCGGAGTTCGGGCGGGAATCCGGTCCACCGGAGGTCCGGGGGGAGGTGGCTCATGTCGTTGACCATGACCAGGGCGGCGGGCCTGCCAGGGGTGTAGCGGATGACGGTGAGCGCGGCGTGGGCGTGGTTGAGGCCCAGCCAGCGCCAGGCGGGCGCGTCGAGGGCGTCCCGTACCAGCCAGGCCGCCAGGAAGGCGTGTGTGACGACGAGTTCGTGGCGGGGTGCGTCACCGCCGACGGGCCCCGTGAACCGTGCCAGGGCGGTGCGTGCGAGCTCCGGGCCGCGTGTGCGATCGCCGTCCAGCGCCTGCTCGACGAAGGCGTTCAGCCGGTCCGCCGAATCGTCCGGGAGCTCCTGCGGCCCCGGGACGTACGGGACGTAGTCGCCGGCATGCTCCTCGACCCGCAGGGGCGTGCCCGGGCGCAACTGCTCGTGGATCAGCCGTGCGGTCTGCGCGGCGCGGGGGAGCGGGCCGTGGTGGACGGCCGAGACGGGGGTGTCGCGGAGCCTCTCGCCCAGCAGAGTGGCCTGGAGGCGTCCGCGCTCCGTCAGTTCGGTCTCGTCGGCCGAGGCCTCGCCGTGCCGGGCGACGTAGAGGTAACGGGTGGCTGATGCGGGCATGGGAGCTCTTTCGGCAGGTCGTACGGATGCTCGTGGGGACGGCGTGGTCCTCCCTCCGGTTCCGTGTCCCGCGTTCGGGTGATCTCGTGACGGTCCGGTCCCTGCGGGGGCGGGGGTTCGGTCGTCGTGGACCGATGCGCCCGGCGTGTCGCGTACGCCTGGTTTGGCACAGTGCCGCTCCGTGATCGAGGAACGGGGTGAGCGGGCATGGCCGTGGTGCGCAGGCTGAGTGATCTGGCGGGGCCGGCGGGCGGGGGTGACCGCGGGCAGGGGCTGAAGCACAGTGACGGCCCTTGGCTGCGTGCCGCCGGCGGCGCGGACGAACTGGTGGCCCACCTGGGTCCGGTACGGGCCGAGTTGACCGCGGCGCACGAAGGGCTGGCGGCGGGAGCGGGACGGCTGACGGCCCTCGCGGAGCTGGCGGCGGTACGGGAGTCCTGGGAGCGCCGGATCCAGGCAGCGCAGGGGGAGTGCGGCAGCCTCGCGGGCAAGCTGCGGGCCGTGGCACGGGCCCAGGGCGCCACGAACGAGGCCGTGCGTTCGTCGTTCGCCCCGGTGGCGGAGCCCGCTCCGGGCGGTGGGCCGCGGTGAGGTCCACGCTGACCTGGGCCCAGTTACGGGACCTGAAGTGCGCCGAGCTGGAGGGCGCGGCCGACGGCTGGGGCAGGTCGAGCAACCGTGCCGACGCCGCGCGCGACCGCGTCGAGCAGCACCTGCTGACGGGACTCCGCGGCTCACAGGAGGGCGAGGCGGCCCAGGCGGCGGTCGCACGGCTGCGGCAACTGGGGAAGAACTTCCAGTACGTGTACACCGAGTGCGGGCTGCTCCGGACGACGCTGAACTCCCTGGCCCACGAGATGAAGGCCCAGCAACGGGTGCTGACGGAGGCCCTGGAGGACGCGGCCACGCTGAAGTTCACGGTGCACCCGGACGGCTCGGTCACCTATCCGGCGGCGGGCGAAGGCCTGGTCGACGGCGCGCCGCTGAAGGGTGGCACGGCCTCGTCCCAGGCCGCCCCCGGACTGCTGCCCCCGACGGGCCTGACCGCGCCGAACCCCCACACGGCGAAGGCGCAGGACATCGCGGACCGGATCACCGGGGCGGTGCGCACGGCGGGAGAGATCGACTGGCGGTACGCGGGGATCCTGCGGCGGCTGAAGGCGGAGGAGGGCCTCAAGGTCCCCGATGCCACGTGGAAGGACGCCGCGGGCGACGCGGCGGCGGTCCGGGACGCGGCCCGGACGTACCTGAGGAACGCCATCCCGCTCGACGCGACGCCCGCGGAGCGGCGGGACTGGTGGGCCGGCCTGACCCAGGAACAGCGCGAGGAGTACCTGGCGGTGTACCCGGACCGGATCGGAAACCTGGACGGCATTCCCGCCCTGGTCCGGGACGCGGCCAACCGGGACAACCTCCAGCTGCTGATCGGCAAGCTGGAGGGCCGGGACGACGACAGGTCGATCACACAGCTGGCGGGGCTGCGGGAGATCGACCGGCAGTTGGGGGCGGGGCCCAAGCCAGGGGAGCCGCCGATGTTTCTGCTGGGCATCAGCGACGAGGGGAACGGGCGGGCGATTGTGTCGTACGGCAACCCCGATACGGCGAAGCATGTTGCGACATATGTTCCGGGGCTCGGGACAGCCTTGGATAAAGGCTTCGCTGAGAGCGACTTGAAACGTGCGCGTGACACTGCGATCGGTGCCCGGTACCACGACCCTTCCAGCGCGGCGATCGCTTGGCTGGGTTATGACGCGCCACAAGCTGTCGATGGCTTCAGTAGTTTAGCTGTAGCCGGTGACGGTCGGGCAATCGAAGGTGGAAAGCGATTGAATGAGTTCACTGCTGGGCTGGCCGCGACGAACGATAGTGGCAATCCGCATATGACAGTCATCGGACATTCATATGGATCTCGGACCGTGGGTGCGGCAACGCAGCAAGGGGGCGGTATGCCAGGCATTGACGACATCGTCTTGGTGGGTAGCCCCGGAGTGGGTGTTGATCGTGCCGAGGACCTGGGAGTGGGCAGGGGGCACGTATTCGTGGGCGCTGCAGAGAACGATGTGGTGACGAAACTGCCATCGAAGCAGCAAGCAGCTGTCGGGGCTTGGGCTGTTCCAGCCGGGCCCCTCGCCTACTTCGCCGGGGACATGGCGGACCAGGGTGACGACGACCTCTGGTTCGGAAAGGATCCCGCGAGTGAAGCATTCGGGGCCAGGCGATTTGCCGTCGATGATGGGCCAGGCCTCGTCGGTGCCGGAGGCATTTCGTTTGATGCGCACTCGCGCTATTTCGATCCTGCCAGAGATGCTGAGTCGGCCAATAGTATCGCCCTCATCTCTGCCGGGCGTTCCGAAAAGGTGAAATCCGAGGAGCATCGATGAATCGCAGGCTCTGGCGCCCGGTGGCTTTAGTTGCGTCTATCTTCTGCAGTACGGGTGGTTGCGCAGGAAAATTGCCGCCGCGCATCGAAGGGAACCTCATGAATATGCAGCAAGCGGCAACTCGGGCAGACGGAATTTTGGACTATCTACTGAAAGACGTACGGCCGGCGGTCAAGTGGACTCACGGGCCTACCACCACGGGTAGTTGCGACGTAACCAGAAGGCGCGCAGTCATGACCATCGTTTCCCCCGAACGCAGAGGAAACTTCCTGGGAGTAGTTGACCGCTCCTGGCGCAACAGTGGATACCGGATGAAGTCCGTCAACAACGACCCTGATGTCCCGGCCATGTTTGCCCAGACGAAGGATGGGTTCGGTGTCAGCCTGATCGTAGGCGGCGAAGGGCAGGTGTTCTTCGAGGTCGACACCCCCTGCGTGGAGGAGTCCGAGGTGGCCGAGTCCACCACCCGAGCCACGGCGCCCACCTACGACGGCCAGGAGTACATCCCCCGCCCCAACATCCGCTCCCCCTTCTGGTCCGCCGGCGCCCCCTGACCCTTCCCGGCCGCCCCTGACGCCCCCTCATGCCCCCATCCACCCGTACACACCAGCGAATCGCATCGTGAACCGCGCCCGAATGGGGGATGGTTGGGGTGTGCGGAAATACTGGGTGTTCGTCGGTGGCGGGATCGGGCTGGGCCTGTGCTTCATCGCCCTGCTCCTCGTCGGTACGTACTCCGCCGCCGCCGGGATCGCCGGGGCGAGTGGGGCGGTCGGGCTGGCCAAGGGGGCTGTGCCCGCGCGGTATCAGCCGCTGGTGGAGAAGTGGGGCAACCTCTGCCCGGCCATCAACCCGGCGCTCTTGGCGGCCCAGTTGTACCAGGAGAGCGGCTGGAACCCCCGTGCCCAGAGCCACGCCGCCGCGCAGGGCATCGCCCAGTTCATCCCCGGGACCTGGGCCTCGCACGGGATCGACGGGGACAACGACGGCGACCGGGACGTGTGGGATCCCGCCGACGCGATCCCGTCCGCCGCCTCGTACGACTGCGAGCTCGCCGGATACGTCAAGAAGGTGCCCGGCGACCCGACCGACAACATGCTCGCCGCGTACAACGCCGGTGCTTACCGGGTGATCCGGGCCGGCGGGGTTCCCGCGATCAGCGAGACGCAGAATTACGTCAAAATCATCCGGTCCCTGGAGAAGAGCTTCGCCAAGCCCGTCGGCCGGGTGCAGCCTTCGCAGCAGGCGGCCGGGGCCATCTACTTCGCGCAGAAGAAGCTCGGCACGCCGTACCTCTGGGGTGGGAACGGGACCGCCGCACAGGGCGGACGGTTCGACTGTTCCGGTCTGACCCAGGCGGCGTACCGCACGGTGGACATCGAGCTGCCCCGGGTGGCCAACGACCAGTACAACGCCGGCCCGCACCCCTCGCGGGACGAGCTTCTCCCCGGTGACCTGGTGTTCTTCTCGGACGACCTGAACAACTCGCGGGCCATCCGGCACGTGGGGCTCTACGTCGGCGGCGGATACATGATCAACGCGCCCTACACCGGCGCGGTGATCCGCTTCGACAAGATCGACACCCCTGACTACTTCGGTGCGACCCGCGTCACCAAGGACGGTGCCGCGGCGCTCCCTACCGCGCTTCCGGAGAGCTGACGGTCAGTCGGCCGTGGCTGGAACTCTCCGTGAAGCCTGGGCCCTGAGCTGCGACGATGAGTCACTCTTCGATAACGTCATGGTGATCATTCGGTGGAGACCGGAACGCACGCGAGGCGCAAGCCGTTCCCTGAACTGGGACAGCCTGCGCACGTGACCGAGCGTGACTGCCCAGACCAGTCGGGCGTGACGGCATGATGGCGTCGCGCGGTACTGAATCCGCACCGACCACGGGGGTCAGACCAAGGCGACGCACGCCGTTGTGCGTCGCAGCAGCAGACAAGGCAAGGGGCCGCGGCAGATGGCTGGACTCGCACTCGATGGGTCGAACCCCGACGTCAGCCTGCTCTACGACATCAATGGGCTGGCGAAGGCCGCTCCGACCTGGTTCGACCGGGTCATGGAGTTCGTCGGTGAGTTCGGGATCATGCTCGGCCTGGTCCTGGCGGTCCTGTGGTGCTGGTGGAGCGTGCGCAGACGCGGGACGACCGAGGACTCGGTGACCGCGGTCGCCGGGCTCGTGTGGGCGCCGCTGGCGGCCGGGATCGCGTTGCTCGTCAACATCCCCATCCGTGGCTTCGTCGAGCGGCCACGTCCGTTCTTCGACCACAAGGGGCTCGAGGTCCTGGTCGCCGGGAAGACGGACTTCTCCTTCGTGAGCGATCACGCGACGATGGCGATGGCGATCGCCGTGGGGCTCTTCGTGGCCAACAGGAAGTTCGGTCTGGCGGCGATCGGGCTGGCTCTCCTGGAGGGCTTCTGCCGCGTCTACATGGGTGTGCACTACCCGACCGACGTGATCGGCGGTTTCGCGCTCGGCACGGCCGTGGCGCTGCTGCTCGCCCCGCTCGCGATGATGCTGCTGACGCCTCTGGTGGGGGCCGTGGCCCGCGCCGGTACGGCCGGCCGGCTCGTCCGCTCCCGCCGTGCGGCCTCCGTCGCCGACGGGCGTGAGGAGATGCGCGGGATCCCCGAGCCCCGTCCGGGCACCGGGCGTGGCGGCGAACCGGGCGACAAGGACCTGGCCGCGTAGGCGGCGGGAGCGACACGTCCGAGGGGGCGCCCCGTCCGGGGCGCCCCCTCACGCATGCCGGCGGGCGCGGCCCGGACACCACGCCCGCCGTGGCGGCTCGTGCGCGTGGCTCGGGGAGACATCCCGCCGGTGCCGTGGCCGACTTCGGCCGGTGCGTACCCCGGGATCCGCTGACGGTGCATCATGACGGCATCGTGGCCGGGTATCCGGGGGAGGCACATGTGGCTGGGCGACGGCCGTCGCGGCAGGAAGTCAACCGACGGCGTGAGCGTACGGGGTTCGTGGGGCGCCGCGGTGAGCTGGCGGTCTTCCGGGAGACGTTCGCGCGCGATCCGGAGGAGCCCGACTTCCCGTTCCTCTTCCACGTGCGGGGGAACGGCGGTGTGGGCAAGTCGACCCTGGTGCGTCAGTGGGAGACCACCGCCCGCGAGCAGCCCTCCGTGGTCACGGCGTTCGTCGACGACGACGTGCACGACCCGATCGAGGCGATGGAGGCGGTCAGCGCCCGGCTCGCGCAGCAGGGCCATCCGCTGAGGAAGTTCGACAAGCAGCTCGTCGTCTACAGACAACGCCGCCACCAGGCCGAGAGCACGGTTCCCGCCCCGCAGGCCGGCCCCGCGGGCGACCAGCCGCCGCCCGCACCGGTGGCTTCGCCGTCGAGCACGGTGGCCGCCCAGGTGGGTCTCGCAGGGCTGGGCCTGCTGCCCGGGGTCGGGGCGTTCGTCGGCGCGGTCGATCCGCAGCAGGTCGCGTTGGGCGCGGACCGGGTGCGGTCCGCCCTCAACATGCGGCTGCGCAGCCATGACGACGTGCAGCTGGTGATGAATCCGGTGGCCGCGCTCGCCCCGTTCTTCCTCGACGACCTGGCCGACGTCGCGGAACGGTGCGAGCGGGTGGTGCTGTTCTTCGACGTGTACGAGCGGACCGGGCCGGTGCTCGACGGCTGGCTGCACGACATCACCTTCGGCGAGGAGCACGGGAGCCTGCCGGTCAACGTGCAGGTGGTGCTGTCAGGGCAGCTCCGTCTGGACGCCCGGACCTGGGGCGACCGGCTGGGCCAGGTCACCGAGGTGTGCCTGGAGGTGTTCACCGAGGAGGAGGCCCGCACGCTGCTCACCACCCACGGTGTCACCGACGAGGCCAGCGTCGAACTGGTCCTGCGGCTCTCGGGGCGGCTCCCGCTGCTGGTCGACATGCTCGCCCGGAGCGGTGCCAGCGCCGAGGGTGGCATCGGGGACCCTTCCGAGACGGCCGTCGAGAGGTTCCTGAAGTGGGAGCCCGACCCCGGGCGGCGGGCTGCGGCGCTGGCGTGCGCGCTTCCGTTGCAGCTCAACGAGGACGTCTACCGTGCCGCCGTGCCGGAGCCGGCAGCCGACGGTTACCCCTGGCTGCGTGCGCTGGCGTTCGTCTCCACCCAGGCCGGGCGGTGCCGCTACCACGACGTGGTCCGTGCGGCGATGCTCCGCCTGCAGCGCACGCAGTCGCCCACCCGCTGGCAGGAGGCGCACAGGGGCCTCGCCGACCTGTTCGGGCAGTGGCGCGAGGGCGTCGAGGCGGGGATCGGGCCGGATGTGGAGAGCCGGTGGGAGGACGCGACCTGGCGTGAGCACCGGCTCAACGAGACGTATCACCGGCTGTGTGCCGATCCCCGTACCGCGCTGCCCGAGGCCTTGCACGAGGCGGTTCACGCCGTCGACCACGACCTCGCGACGCTGCGCCGCTGGGCCCAGATCCTCGGTCAGGCCGGGCAGGACACCGGGGCGCCGGCCCTCGGTGCCTGGAGCCACCGGCTGGAGGCGGCGGCGGAGCAGGACGGAACGGGCGTCGTGGCGCTGACCGTTCTGCTGACCTCCGCCGAACTCGGTCCGTCCGGGCGCGCCTTGGCCCACACCGTCAGGGCGAGGGAGTACCGGGTCGCGGGCGATCACGAACGCGCCCTGGCGGACTACGAGGTGGCCATCGGTATCGATCCGGGCGTCTCACGCCCGTACGCGGGTCGTGGGGAGACGTACCGGGTCATGGGCCGCGCCGAGGACGCGGTCACCGCGTGCACCCGCGCCCTGGAGATCGACCCCGGTGACGAGTGGGCCTTCGGCAGCCGGGGGGACGCCTACCGGATCCTCGGCCGCTACGACGAGGCGTTCGCGGACTTCGCCCGCGCCATCGAGCTCGATCCACAGTACGCGTGGGCCTTCGGCAGCCGTGCCCAGGTCCACGAGGCCCTGGGGCGTCCCGACGAGGCCGTGGCCGACTACACCCGGGCCGTAGGCCTCGATCCGCAGTACGCCTGGGCCTTCGGGAACCGGGCGTACGTCCACCAGACCTCGGGCCGTCTCACCGAGGCTCTCGCCGACTACTCCGCGGCGATCGACATCGATCCGCAGTACGAGTGGGCCGTCGCCAGCCGCGCTCGCGTCCATCACCTCGTGGAGCACTACGAGGACGCTCTCGCCGACTACGACCGGGCCGTCGGCATCGATCCCACCTACGCGTGGGCGGTGGCGAGCCGGGCGGACACCTACGAGGCGATGGGCAGGTACGAGGACGCGCTGACCGACTTCGCCCGGGCGATCGAGATCAACCCGCGGTACGAGTGGGCGCACACGAGCCGTGGCGAGCTCTACCGGTCACTGGGCAGGGACGAGGAGGCGCTGGCCGACTACTCCCGCGCCCTGGAGATCGACCCCGCGTACGAGTGGGCCCTCACCTGCCGTGGGCTGCTGTACCGCCGGCTGGGCAGGTACGAGGAGGCGGTGGCGGACTACTCCCGGGCCGTCGAGATCGCGCCACCGTCCCTCGGTCTGGTCGCCGTGCGCGCGGAGATGTGCCGGGTGCTGGGCAGGCACGAGGAGGCGCTGGCCGACTACGGCCTGGCGCTGGAGGACGGGGAGCCGGGGGCCTGGCTGTTCGCCGGCCGTGCGCAGCTCCATCTGTGCCTGGGCCGTCACGAGGACGCCGTCGCCGACTGCGTCCGGGCCGTCCGCAGCGACCCGGAGGAGGGGTGGTTCGCGGCGCTGTACGCCCTCGCGCTGTGGATGGCCGGGCAGGAGCGCGAGGCCGCCGGGACGCAGCTCCGGCGCGCGACCCGGCTGCTCTCGGCCGGGGCGGACGACGCCACGGAGGACGTCACCGAGAGGTGCGGGGTCAGGCGCCCGCTGGACGACCTCGGGCTGCTCCGTGACGTCCTGCTTTCCGCGGACCCCGGGATCGCGCCGCTCCTGCGGGAGGTGGAGGCGGCGCTGCGGGCCGCGGAGGCCCAGGGGGCGTGATCAGGCCACCCGGCCGGCGGGCCGCGGAGCCCGAGAGGGCGTGATCAGGCCACCGGTCCCACGCCGACGTCCGCGTCCGCGGGTCAGCGGTCGGGGGCCGAGCCGTGCTCCTCGGCGTCGGTACGGGCGCGGTCGCGGGAGCGCCGGGCCGGGCCGGACCAGCCGCAGGCACAGCGCGCGATACAGAACGAGCCCCGCTCGACGGTCGTGGTGCTGTGTGCCGGAGGCGAGGCGTGGACGGGCGGGTCCATGGGGTCCTGATACACGCCTCCACGGTACTGGGGGAGTGTCCGGGCTGTCGGGAGTGGGCCGATCGGCTTCCCCGGGGGCCCCTGCGGCGTGACGAGGCGCCTCGGCCGTCGTTAGGCGAGACGGGCCGGAACTCGGTCAGGTGTACGTCGTAGGGGTTGGCAGGCCATGGTGGTGCGACAGCACAGGTGCGGAGGCGGGGCCCTTGCTGTGTGCGCCCTGGCCGTCGCCGGCGTGATGACGGCGGGTACGGGTTGCTCCGGTGCGGGCGGCGGGGCCGGTGAGCGGGCCGTGGCCCGCGAGGGCCCGGCGGGCGCACCGGCCTCCGTGGTCCGGGGGGCCGCCGAGGCGCTGGCCGGTGCGGGGAGCGCCGAGACGCGGACGTCGATGGAGACCGCCGCGGGCGGGACCCGGGTCACGATCCGGGGCGAGGGGACGTACGACTTCCGCAGGCAGCTCGGCCGGATCAAGGTGGTCCTGCCGAAGGACGCGGCAGGGGCCGACGAACACCGGCCGATCACGGAGCTGCTGGCGCCCGGTGCGCTGTACATGAAGAACCGGGGTGCGGGGGTGCCCGCCGACAAGTGGGTGCGGATCGACACGACGACCCTGGAGGACGGCAACCTCGTCACGGGGGGCGTGACCGACCCGACGGCCGCCGCGGAGTTGCTGCGCGGCGCGGGCGAGGTGACGTTCGTGGGGAGGACGGAGCTGGCCGGGGTGCCGGTGCGGCACTACCGGGGGACGGCGGACCTCGGGAGGGCGGCGCGGGCGGCGTCCCCGTCGTCGCGGGCGACGCTCGCCGCCGCGGCGAAAGGGTTCAGCACGGACGCGGTGCCCTTCGACGCGTACGTGGACGGCGAGGGTCTGCTGCGCAAGGTCCGCCACCGCTTCACCTTCGCGACCGAGGGTCCGGGGGTGGCGGTGGTGTCGACGCTGCTGCTCTACGGCTTCGGGGTTCCGGTCTCGGTGGCGCTGCCGCCCGAGGCGGACCTCTACACGGGGCGGGTCCAGCAGGGGCGCGGTGGCCCGGAAGCGCCGTAGGGGGGAGGCCGAAATGGTCCGTCCGTGCCATGCGCGGTGTGTTCCGCGCTCCCTACGCTAGGGAGTCGGTGCGCCAGAGTCGGCGACAGCAGAGAGAGGTGACGCAGGTGGTGACGCTCAGCGCTCCGAACGCTCAGGACTGTGTGGCTCTGGCCGAGATCGAACTGTGCGGCGAGCTCATGATCGCGGCGGCGGACGCGATCGAGGACCGGCTCAGCCCCGACCGTATCGACGAGGTGCTCAATGTCAGGGACGAGGCGCCCGACGTCCTGACGGACGCGGCCGGGCCGGCGCCGACGATCCCGCGCCAGGCCCGCCACCGGGTCTGACCCGGTGCCGCCGGCTTCTCGTCGGGGCCGACCCGGGGCCGAGGACGTTCCGCCGGGTCCTCGCCGGGCCTGACCCGGAGCCGATGATCCGGCCCCGGGCCCACCGGCGGGTCTGACCCGGGGCCGAGGACGCTCGGCCGGGGGCGACCGGTGCCGTACGGCTTCCGGCCGGGCCCGCAGCAGGGGCTGACCCGGGGCCGAGGACGTTCCGCCGGGTCCGTCACCGGGGGTGGCCCGGTGACCTTCCTCTCCCCGGCCGTCCTCAGGTGCGCAGGAGGCGGGCGATAGCCTTCGTGGCCTCCTCGACCTTCGCGTCGATCTCGGCGCCGCCCTTGACCGCGGCATCCGCGACACAGTGGCGCAGGTGCTCCTCGAGGAGCTGGAGTGCGAACGACTGGAGGGCCTTGGTGGAGGCCGAGACCTGGGTGAGTATGTCGATGCAGTAGACGTCCTCGTCCACCATTCGCTGGAGACCACGGATCTGGCCCTCGATGCGGCGCAGGCGCTTGAGGTGCTCGTCCTTCTGGTGGTGATAGCCGTGGATACCGCGGTCGTGGTCGGTGACGACCGCTTCCGTACCGGCTGGCTCGGTGGCCTCGGTGGTGGTCATGGAGTCCTCCCGTTGTCCTCTTGGCCTGCGATGGGCGTGCCGTTCTGTGCCGTCTGTATACCCCTGCCGGGTATATCGTAACGAATCCAGCCGAAACGTGACCGGGGGTCCGTGCTGATCACTGTGCCTGATGCGCGACACTGAAGAACGCCGGTTAGCCGTGGCCGGATGATGCGCCTAGCATCAGCCTGACCGAATCCAAAGCACCCCGAGGACCCCACGTGCGCTTTCGTCTGACCCCCAGGGAGACGAGCTTCTACGACATGTTTTCCGCATCCGCGGACAACATCGTCACGGGCTCGAAACTCCTCATGGAACTGCTCGGGGCGGATTCTGCCTCCCGAGTCGAGATCGCGGAGCGTATGCGGGCAGCGGAGCACGCGGGGGACGATGCCACCCACGCGATCTTCCACCAGCTGAACTCCTCCTTCATCACGCCGTTCGACCGCGAGGACATCTACAACCTCGCGTCGTCGCTCGACGACATCATGGACTTCATGGAGGAGGCCGTCGACCTGGTCGTGCTGTACCAGATCGACGAGCTCCCGAAGGGTGTCGAGCAGCAGATCGAGGTGCTGGCCCGGGCGGCGGAACTGACCGCCGAGGCCATGCCGAGCCTGCGGACCATGGACAACCTCACCGAGTACTGGATCGAGGTCAACCGTCTGGAGAACCAGGCCGACCAGATCCACCGCAAGCTGCTGGCGCAGCTGTTCAACGGCAAGTACGACGCCATGGACGTGCTGAAGCTCAAGCAGATCGTGGACGTGCTGGAAGAGGCGGCCGACGCGTTCGAGCACGTCGCCAACACCGTGGAGACCATCGCGGTCAAGGAGTCCTGAACCTCGTGGACACCTTTGCGCTGATCGTGACCATCGGCGTCGCGCTCGGCTTCACGTATACGAACGGCTTCCACGACTCGGCGAACGCCATCGCCACCTCGGTCTCCACCCGGGCGCTGACCCCGCGTGCGGCTCTGGCGATGGCCGCTGTGATGAACCTCGCCGGCGCCTTCCTGGGCCAGGGGGTCGCCAAGACCGTCAGCGAAGGCCTGATCGCCACGCCCGAGGGCCAGAAGGGGATGGGCATCCTCTTCGCGGCGCTGGTCGGCGCGATCATCTGGAACCTGGTCACCTGGTACTACGGTCTGCCGTCCTCGTCCTCGCACGCCCTGTTCGGCGGCATGGTCGGCGCGGCACTGGCCGGCGGGACCATGGTGCACTGGGACGGCGTGCTCTCGAAGATCGTCATCCCGATGTTCCTGTCGCCCGTCATCGGCCTGGTCGTGGGCTATCTGGTGATGGTCGGGATCATGTGGATATTCCGGAAGACCAACCCGCACAAGGCCAAGCGCGGTTTCCGTATCGCCCAGACCGTCTCGGCGGCGGGTATGGCGCTGGGCCACGGTCTCCAGGACGCGCAGAAGACGATGGGCATCGTGGTGATGGCCCTGGTCATCGCCGACGTCGAGGGCCCGAACGACGAGATCCCGGTCTGGGTGAAGATCGCCTGCGCGACCATGCTCTCCCTCGGGACGTACGCGGGCGGGTGGCGCATCATGCGGACCCTCGGCCGCAAGATCATCGAGCTGGATCCGCCGCAGGGGTTCGCGGCCGAGACGACCGGCGCCTCGATCATGTTCGGCTCGGCCTTCCTCTTCCACGCCCCGATCTCCACGACTCACGTGATCACCTCGGCGATCATGGGTGTCGGCGCGACGAAGCGGGTGAACGCCGTGCGGTGGGGGGTCGCCAAGAACATCATCCTGGGGTGGTTCATCACGATGCCCGCGGCGGCGCTGGTGGCCGCGGCGAGCTACGGGATCGTCGTGCTCCTCTTCGGCTGACCTGCCGGTCCGCCCGTCCGGGGCCGGTGACCACCGGTCCGGGATCCGCAGCCGGCGGCCATGGTCCGGACATGGGTCCGCCCCTGCTCTCCACGGGAGAGCGGGGGCGGACCCTTTGCCTTGTGGTGGCACCGCCATGCAGCACCCCAAGGCCGTCTGTGGTTATCCGAAGCGGCCCGAGATGTAGTCCTCGGTCGCCTGCACGGACGGGTTGGAGAAGATGCGCTCCGTCTCGTCGATCTCGATCAGCCGGCCGGGCTTGCCCACCGCCGCGAGGTTGAAGAAGGCCGTACGGTCCGAGACGCGTGCCGCCTGCTGCATGTTGTGCGTCACGATGACGATCGTGAAGCGCTCCTTGAGCTCGCCGATCAGGTCCTCGATGGCGAGGGTCGAGATCGGGTCGAGCGCGGAGCACGGCTCGTCCATCAGCAGCACCTCGGGCTCGACCGCGATCGCGCGGGCGATGCACAGGCGCTGCTGCTGACCGCCGGAGAGGCCGGAGCCGGGCTTGTTCAGGCGGTCCTTGACCTCGTTCCAGAGGTTCGCGCCGCGCAGGGACTTCTCGACGATGTCGGACAGCTGGTTCTTCCGGTACGAGCCGTTCAGGCGCAGCCCCGCCGCGACGTTGTCGAAGATCGACATCGTGGGGAAGGGGTTCGGCCGCTGGAAGACCATGCCGACCGTGCGGCGCACGGTGACGGGGTCGACCCCGGTGCCGTAGAGGTTCTCGTCGTCCAGCAGCACCTTGCCCTCGACGCGGCCACCGGGGGTGACCTCGTGCATGCGGTTCAGGGTGCGCAGGAAGGTGGACTTGCCGCAGCCGGACGGGCCGATGAAGGCGGTCACGGAGCGGGGTTCCACGGTCATCGAGATGTCCTCGATGGCCTTGTGGGAGCCGTAGTAGGCGGTGAGTCCGCCGACGTCGATGCGCTTGGCCATGTGAATCACTGCTTCTTTCGGGAGGTCGCTGATGGCCGCGTCAGCGACCGGACTTCGGGGCCTTCCAGCGGGCGATGCCGCGGGCCACGAGATTGAGGATCATGACGAAGGCGATCAGGACCAGGGCGGCGGCCCAGGCACGGTCGTAGGAGGCTGCCTCACCGATCTTGTACTGCTCGTAGATGTAGAAGGGCAGCGACGACTGGGCGCCTTCGAAGGGGTTCGTGTTGATCAGCTGGCTGCCGAAGACCAGCAGGATGATCGGCGCGGTCTCACCGGCGATACGGGCGATGGCGAGCATGACGCCCGTGGTGATGCCGCCGATCGCGGTCGGCAGGACCACCTTCAGGATCGTGCGCCACTTCGGGATGCCCAGGGCGAGGGAGGCCTCGCGGAGCTCGTTGGGGACGAGCTTGAGCATCTCCTCGGTGGAGCGGACCACGACCGGGATCATCAGGATGGTCAGGGCCAGCGCGCCCATCAGGCCGGACGGCTCGATCGACGCGATCAGCATGATCGACAGGATGAAGAGGCCGGCCACGATGGACGGGATGCCCGTCATCACGTCGACGAAGAAGGTGACGGAGCGGGCGAGGGCGCCCTTGCCGTACTCGACCAGGTAGACCGCGGTCAGCAGACCGAGCGGGGCGGAGATCACCGTGGCGATGCCGACCTGCTCCAGGGTGCCGATCAGCGCGTGGTAGACGCCGCCGCTGGCCTCGGAGCCGAGGACTCCGGCCATCGAGTGGGTGAGGAAGTAGCCGTCGAGCCGCTCGGAGCCGCGGCTGATCGTCGTCCAGAGCAGCGAGGCGAGGGGGACGACCGCGACGAGGAAGCACACCCAGACGATGCTGGTGGCGAGGCGGTCCTTGGCCTGGCGCTGGTTCTCGACGACCGTCGTGGTGACGTACGAGATGATCACGAACAGGAGGGCCGAGATCAGGCCCCACTGGATGCGGCTGTGCCAGCCGGCGGCCAGGCCGGTGCCGACGCCCAGCGCGATCGCGACCGCGGCGAAGCCGAGCGGAGCCCAGCGCGGGAGCGACCGGCTGCTGAGGCTGGTCTTCCGGTCGGCGGGGACGGGCGTGGGCCGGTCCTGCAGGGTGGTGGGTGCGTGGCTCATGCGTTGGCCCCCGAGTACTCCTTGCGGCGGGCGATGATGAGCCGGGCCGCGCCGTTGACCAGCAGGGTGAGGACGAAGAGGACGAGGCCCGAGGCGATCAGGGCGTCACGTCCGAAGGCGTCCGCCTCGCCGAACTTCGCGGCGATGTTCTGGGCGAAGGTCCCTCCGCCCGGGTTGAGCACGTGCAGCGAGATGAGGAAGCTCGGCGACAGGACCGTGGCGACGGCCATCGTCTCGCCGAGCGCGCGGCCCAGGCCGAGCATCGAGGCGGAGATGATGCCGGAGCGGCCGAACGGCAGCACCGAGAGGCGGATGACCTCCCAGCGGGTGGCGCCGAGGGCGAGCGCCGCTTCCTCGTTCATCTTGGGGACCTGGAGGAAGACTTCGCGGCTGACACTGGTGACGATCGGGAGAATCATGATCGCGAGCAGGATGCCGACGGTGAAGAGCGAGCGCGCGACGCCGACCTCGGTCTTCTCGAAGATGTAGGTCCAGCCGAAGAACTGGTCGAGCCAGAGGTTCAGGCCCTCCAGGTACGGCACCAGGACGAGCGCGCCCCAGATGCCGTAGACGATGCTGGGCACGGCCGCGAGCAGGTCGATGACGTAGGCCAGGGGCGCGGCCAGCTTGCGCGGCGCGTAGTGCGAGATGAAGAGGGCGATGCCGACAGCGATCGGAACCGCGATGACCATCGCGATGATCGAGCTGACGACGGTGCCGAAGAGCAGGACCGCGATGCCGAACACCGGCGGGTCCCCGGCCGGGTTCCAGTCGAAGGTGGTGAGGAAGTTGCCCTCGTCCTTCGAGATGGCTATGACGGCCCGGTAGCTGAGGAACACGGCGATCGACGCCATGATCACGAGCAGCAGGATGCCCGAACCCCGTGAGAGGCCCAGGAAGATCTTGTCGCCTGCGCGCCCGCTGGAGCCCGGGCGCTGTCGCCGGGCCGGCGGGGCCGGTGGGAGGTCAAGGGGTGTGGTGGAAGCCATGATCTTTCCGGTCTGTGTGGGGGAGCCACGGGCTCCCCTGGCGGCGGTGCACCGGATGGGGCTGGTGGCCGGGGCGGTCCGGAGGGGTGTTCCGGACCGCCCCCGCCCTGTGCGTCGTGCGATCAGTGGTTACGAGAGGCTGCTGATGGTCTCGCGGACCTTGGCGTTGATCTCGGCCGGGATCGGGGCGTAACCGGCCTCCGTCAGGACCTTCTGGCCCTCGTCGGAGGCGGTGTAGGTGAGGAAGGACTTGACCGTGCCGAGGGTCTCGGCCTTGTTGCCGGCGTCGCAGACGACCTCGTACGTCACCAGGACGATCGGGTAGGCGCCCTCGGCCTTGGTGGTGTAGTCGAGGTCGAGCGCCAGGTCCTTGCCGGTGCCCTTGACCTTGGCGGCGGCGATGGCCTTGGAGGCGTTCTCCGAGGTGGCCTTCACCGGGGCGGCGCCACCGGTGTTGATGTCCACCGTGGTGATGTCCTGCGAGGCGGCGTAGGAGAGCTCGAAGTAACCGATCGAGCCGTCGACGGCCTTGACCTGGGAGGCGACGCCGGAGGAGCCGGACGCGGCCTGGCCACCGGGGGCGGGCCACTTCTTCTCGGCCTCGTACTTCCAGTCGCTCGGAGCCGCGGCGTTGAGGTACTTGCCGAGGTTCTGCGTGGTGCCGGAGTCCTCGGAGCGGTGGAAGGCCTGGATGGCCTTGTCCGGGAGCTTGACGCCGTCGTTGAGCTTGGCGATCGCCGGGTCGTTCCACTTCTTGATCTTCGAGTCGAAGATCTTGGCGAGCGTGGGGGCGTCCAGGGTCAGGCTGTCGACACCCTCGAGGTGGAAGCCGATCGCGATCGGGCCGCCGACCATCGGGAGGTTGATGCCCTGGCCGGTCTTGCAGATCTTCTTGGAGTCCGCCACCTCTTCGGGCTTCAGGGCCGAGTCGGAGCCGGCGAAGCCCACGGTGCCCTGGTTGAAGGCGACGATGCCCTCACCGGAGGAGGAGGAGTTGTAGTTGATCTCCACGCCGGAACAGGCGGCCATGTAGTTCTTGACCCAGAGGTCCATCGCGTTCTTCTGGGCGCTGGACCCGGAGGCGCGAAGCTGGCCCTCGGCGCCGTCACACTTGACGTCCGACGCCGCGGCGCTGGTCTTGCCGCCCTCGGTCTCGGTGCCGGTGTTGTTGTCCGAACCGCACGCCGTGAGGACCAGGGCGCCGGAGACGGCGAGGGCACCGAGCGCGGTGGCACGAAGCCGGTTCTTGCGCTGAAGCTTCACTTTCGGGGTGTTCCTTCCAGGAGCCGCCGCGGTGGTGGGTACGTGGCGGCGTGCGATGAGGAAAGGTGCGATGGCTTGGCGCCGTGCACCGTGTACGTCCGAAATTAGGCAGAACAGGTGAAGCGGCCTACGGAGCAGAGTGAACGGCAGGTGAACCGTGCTGGGCGGGCTGGTTCCGCGGTGCGGCGTGGGCGGGCGGCGGGGTGCACCCGTGCGGGGGGCGACCGGCCGGCGTCCTCGCGGGCAGAGCACCGGCCGACTGCCTGGGGTCTCTTACGCGGAGGGCTCGCTCATGCCGAGGCTCTCTTGGGCAGGGGCTCCCGCGTCGAGGCCCGCTTGCGAAGGGGCACGGGTCTGCGAGGTGCTCGACGCGCGGGGACACGGGACCGAGGGCCCGCGGTGGCACGGGCTGACGACGGGTCCGCGCCGGTTCGGGCCCGTCGTCAGTCGCCGGAGGCGGCGCGCAGGAAGGCGTCCAGCTGCACTCGGTCGCCGGGGCGTGTCAACCGGTGGCGGGCGGTGTCGGGGGTGACCCACGCCAGCCGGTCGACCTCGTCGTTGGGGACGAAGGTGCCCCCTGTCGCCTCCGCCGCCCAGTAGCTGACCTCTTTGGGGCGCCCGTTGGCCATGTACAGGGCCGTCGGCAGGGCGGCCCCCGGGGAGCAGTGGTGTCCCGTCTCCTCCAGCACCTCGCGCAGGGCGGCTTCCAGCGCCGTCTCGCCGCGCTTCAGCTTGCCCTTCGGGAACGACCAGTCGTCGTAGCGCGGCCTGTGGACGAGACAGACCTCCAGGCCGCCGCCGGCCGCGCGGCGCCACAGCACGCAGCCCGCCGCGCGGACGGGGCCGCTCACGGCGCGGTCACGGCCGCCGCGTACGGCCAGGTCTCCCGGAACACGCTGCGTGTCGCCTCCACCTCGTGCCGCTGGTCGGCGTGGAGCACGCCCAGGGCGTACGCCGTCGCCGGGGCGATGCGGGGGGTGCGGGCCGCGGCTGCCGCCGCTGCCGCGGCCTCCGCCGCGTCCCGGTGCAGGTCGAGCGCGTGACCGGGTCCGGCGAGGCTCGGGTCGGGGCCGCCCCGCACCACCTCGTGGGCGTATCGGTGCAGCCGCAGCAGCAGGCGGGCCTGGTGCCAGAGGGCGTCGTGGGCCTCGTTGTACGGCTCGACCGCCTCGTCGGGGGGCAGCGCGGCCACCGCGTCCAGCATCCGCTGCTCGGCGAGCTCGGCCGGGCCGTGCAGCACCTCGGCGGCGGGTCCCGCTGCCGAGGCCGACAGCGGGACCTCGGAGGCGAGCAGCGCGACGCCGTCGGCGACGGCGTGGAAGCGGGAGGAGCCCAGCGCCTGGAGTGCGGCCGAGTGGGCGCGGGTCCGGGCGAGCGTCAGCCGGCGCTCCAGGAGGGCCCCGGCCCGGGCCGCGCCGACTCCGAGCGCCGCCCGTTCCTTGTCGCTCCCGTCCTGGACCTCCCCGGCGGGGGGACGGGCGGCGGGGAGTGAGGCGCCCGAGAGCTGGTGCAGCGCCTCCAGCAGCCGGCCGAGCCGGGTGGCGTACGCGTGCTCGCGGGCCAGGGTGCCGGAGAGCCAGGCGAGCTCGGCGCGGAGCTGGTCGGCCCAGGCGGGTTCGAGCGCGGCGCGGAAGGTGTGCAGGGTGCCGCTGATGCGCCGGGCCGCGTGGCGCAGCGTGCGGGCCGCCTCGTCGGCCCCCTGCGTACCGGCGTCGGCCGGGGCGTTGTGCTCGCTGTGCAGGCGCAGGCCCCGGAGGAAGGAGGCGGCCTGTTCGCGCAGGTAGGGCGCGAGGACCGCTTCCGTGGGGAGCGCCGTCGTCTGGTGGTCAGGGCGTCGCACGCCGGCGCCTCCGGGCTTCGATGAGCATCTCTTGTACGTGCCGCAGCGGCTGGCCGTCCGCGTCCGTGGAGTGCCGGGTCCAGTTTCCGTCGGGGCCCAGGTGCCAGGAGGAGGTGCCGTCGGACATGCCTGTTTCCAGGAGCCTGCTGAGGGCGGCGCGATGCGCGGGGTCGGTGACACGGACCAGTGCTTCGATCCGGCGGTCGAGGTTACGGTGCATCATGTCGGCGCTGCCGAACCACACTTCGGGCTCGCCGCCGTTGCCGAAGGCGAAGACCCGGGAGTGTTCGAGGAAGCGGCCCAGTATCGAGCGGACCCGGACGTTCTCGGAGAGGCCGGTGACGCCGGGACGGATCGCGCAGATGCCGCGCACCCAGATGTCGACCGGTACCCCTGCCTGGCCTGCCCGGTAGCAGGCGTCGATGACCGCTTCGTCGACCATCGAGTTGACCTTGATGCGGACGTAGGCGGGGCGCCCCGCGCGGTGGTGGGTGATCTCCTTGTTGATACGGGCGATCAGTCCGTCGCGCAGGGACTTCGGGGCGACCAGCAGCCGGCGGTAGGTCTCGCGGCGGGAGTAGCCGGAGAGCCGGTTGAAGAGGTCCGAGAGGTCCGCGCCGACCTGCGGGTCGGCGGTGAGGAGGCCGAGGTCCTCGTACAGCCGGGCTGTCTTGGGGTGGTAGTTGCCGGTGCCGACGTGGGAGTAGCGGCGCAGGGTGTCGCCCTCCTGGCGGACGACGAGCGACAGCTTGCAGTGGGTCTTGAGCCCGACGAGGCCGTAGACGACGTGGCAGCCGGCCTCCTCCAGCTTGCGGGCCCACTTGATGTTGGCCTGTTCGTCGAAGCGTGCCTTGATCTCGACGAGGACGAGGACCTGCTTGCCGGACTCGGCGGCGTCGATCAGGGCGTCGACTATGGGGGAGTCGCCCGAGGTCCGGTACAGGGTCTGCTTGATGGCCAGGACGTCGGGGTCGCCCGCCGCCTGCTCCAGGAAGGCCTGGACGGAGGTGGAGAAGGAGTCGTACGGGTGGTGCAGGAGCACGTCGCGTTCGCGCAGGGCGGCGAAGATGTCGGGCGCGGAGGCGGATTCGACCTCGGCGAGGTCCCGGTGGGTGCCCGCGATGAACTTGGGGTACTTCAGCTCGGGCCGGTCCAGTGAGGCGATGCCGAACAGGCCGGTGAGGTCCAGCGGGCCCGGCAGCGGGTAGAGCTCGGTCTCGGAGATCTTCAGCTCCCGCACGAGCAGGTCCAGGACGTACGGGTCGATGGACTCCTCGACCTCCAGGCGGACCGGCGGGCCGAAGCGGCGCCGCATGAGCTCCTTCTCCAGGGCCTGGAGGAGGTTCTCGGCGTCGTCCTCCTCGACCTCGAGGTCCTCGTTCCGGGTGACCCGGAACATGTGGTGGGCGAGGACCTCCATGCCGGGGAAGAGCTCTTCGAGGTGCGCCGCGATGATGTCCTCTATCGGGACGTAACGCTGGGGGGACGCCTCCAGGAAGCGGGTGAGCAGCGGCGGCACCTTGACGCGGGCGAAGTGCCGGTGCCCGCTGACGGGGTTGCGCACGACGACGGCGAGGTTGAGCGACAGCCCGGAGATGTACGGGAACGGGTGCGCGGGGTCGACGGCGAGGGGCGTCAGTACGGGGAAGACCCGCTGGCGGAAGAAGGTGAACAGGCGGGCCTGTTCCTTCTCGGTCAGTTCGGGCCAGCGGACAAGCTGGATGCCCTCGTCGGACAGGGCGGGCGCGATGTCCTGCTGGTAGCAGGCGGCGTGCCGGGCCATGAGCTCGCGTGAGCGGGTCCAGATCAGGTCGAGGACCTCGCGGGGCTGGAGTCCGGACGCGGAGCGGGTGGCGACTCCGGTCGCGATGCGGCGCTTGAGACCGGCGACCCGGACCATGAAGAACTCGTCCAGGTTCGAGGCGAAGATCGCCAGGAAGTTAGCCCGTTCGAGTAGCGGTGTGGCCGGGTCCTCGGCGAGTTCCAGAACCCGTTCGTTGAACGCGAGCCAACTGCGCTCCCGGTCCAGGAAACGGCCGTGGGGCAGCTCGTCGCCGTCGGACTCGGGCTCGTACGTGTCCGCGTCGTTGTCCAGATCGGGATCGAGATCGGCGGCTGTGGACAGGCCTGCGGGGGCCGTGCCGGCCACGGCGTGCGGCCGGTGGGCGGCGAGGGAGCCGACCGACGGCTGGGCGGGCTGGACCGGGACCTCGGAGCTGGGCTGCTGGCTCATGGACCTATTCTTCCGCGCGTTCGGCTCAACAGGCGCGTCGGAGCCGTTAAAGATCGCGGAAGAGTCGGGCGTGGTCCCTGGACCGGGGCCTCTCGCGTTGCGGGGGGTGGGTACAGCTGGCTGCATCCCGCGAGGGTCGCAAGGCTGTCTGAATGGCCGGTAACGGTGACATGACGTACAGGAAGCGGTGTGACTGCGGTGCCGCCCCGCTCCCGCCGTCCTCACCGTAGGTGAGGCCCCTGCCCGGACTCCCCCCGGGGCCCGGACAGGGGTGGTTCTCGGGTCCTCAGCCGGTGCGGCGGCGCAGCACCCGGAAGGCGACGGCGACCGCCACGGCGGCCAGGGCGAGCAGGATGCCGGTCTCGACGAGCTGGAGGGGCCAGAAGTGCGACGCGGGGTGGTAATCCAGGTAGTGGCCGGTGATGTCGTGGTCGGCGAAGCACCGGGCGCGGTCGGATTCGGTCACGGCCTGGGCGCACACGTCCTGCGACAGGCGTCCCCCGGTGCCGGTGAGGTGGCCCGTCTCCACCCACCAGATGTTCTCGCGCACGTCCAGGCTCCGGCCGGTCACCGTGCTCGTGGGCCACAGGCCGGCCCGCAGGGCGGCGAAGGAGGCCCCCACGGCGCCGGTGACCAGTGCGGACAGGGCCGACGCCAGGAGCGTGCGCCGGACCAGGATGCCGACGAGGGCGCCGACGGCGGCACCGAACAGGACGTGAGCGGCCGGCACCGTGCCCGTGGTGGCGTACACGTACATCGTGTACCACTCGGACCGGTAGGGGTTGTCCGAGACGGACTGCGCCGCGTACAGGCCCGCGCCCAGCACGGCGGTCCCGGCCAGGACCAGGGCGGCGGGCACGGCGAGCTTCGAGACGAGCCAGCGCGCAGGTGACACCGACTGCGTCCAGGACAGCTTGTAGGTGCCGCTCTCCAGCTCCCTGGCGATCAGAGGGCCGGCGACGAAGCCGCTCAGCAGCGCGGGCAGGGCGAGCAGCGCCAGGGCGACGTCGTCGAAGATCTTGCGGTACTCGAACATGCTGTCCAGGTAGCTGCGGGCGGTCACATCGCAGCTCCGGCCCGCTCCTCCGTCCACCGGGCAGCCACTCGCCGCGAAGACCTCGGCGACGTGGGACGACCGCAGGGTGAGGGCGACCAGACCGAGGAGCGCGAGGAGGGCGAGCCCGGCCGCGATCCGCAGCGTCCACCGGTGCTGGCGTACGACGACGCGGACGGGGCCGCGCAGCGCGGTGAGTGTGCTCATATCGCGGCCACCTCGTCGCGGGCGTGTGCGCTCGGGGTGAGCAGCGCGGGGGCCCCGGGGGAGCGGAGGTGCGCCAGCAGCAGTTCCTCCAGGGACGGCTCCGTGACGTCCCAGGCCGTGCGGTCCACCTGGCCCTCCTTCCGTACGAGCGCGGTGAGCTGACGTCCCGTCGTGCGGGACTCGACGACCGTGTGCGGGGCGAGGTCGCGGACCTGGCCCGTGACCAGGGCGTGTGCGGCGACGATGTCGTCCGTCTCGCCGCCGAGCCGGACGCGTCCGCCGTCGACCAGGAGGACGTAGTCGCAGGCGCCCTCCAGCTCGGTGAGGATGTGCGAGGACATCACGATGGTGGTGGAGTGCTCGGCGGCCTCGGCCATCAGGACGCCCATCAGCTGGTGCCGGGCGAGCGGGTCGAGGTCGGCCATCGGTTCGTCCAGCAGCATCAGTTCGGGCCGCTTGCCCAGCGCGAGGGCGAGGGCGAGCCGGGTGCGCTGCCCGCCGGAGAGCGCCTTGACCTTGGCGTCCTGGGGGAGTGTTCCGGCGATCCCGTCGGCGGCCTCACGGTCCCAGGTGGCGGGGTTGAGCTCGGCCCCCGCCCACAGGGTGTCGGCCACGGTGAACTGCGGGTACAGCGGCTTGTCCTGGGAGACGTAGGCGATACGGGGACGCGCGCCGGCGGGGGTGGTGCCGAGGACCCGCACCGAGCCCTCGGCGGGCCGGAGCAGGCCGGCCGCGAGGGCGAGCAGGGTGGACTTGCCGGCTCCGTTGGGGCCGACGAGGGCGCATATCCGCCCGGCGGGCAGCCGGAAGGAGCAGTCGCGCAGCGCCCATCCGCTCCCGCGCCCGTAGGTCATACCGAGGCCGTTCGCCTCGATGGCGGCGCCTGTCATGAGTCCTGGTCCCCCTTGAATGTGCTGTCCAGTACGTCGGTGAAGAGCGCGCTCACGTCGTCCTTGTCCAGTCCGGCCGCGCGCGCCGTGCGGATCCACTCGGTGAGCTCGGCACGCAGGGGCGGGTCGGTCGTGACCGCCGCGCTGCCGAGGGTGCGGCGGACGAAGGTGCCGAGGCCGCGGCGGGCCTCGACGAGGCCTTCGCGTTCGAGTTCGCGATAGGCCTTGAGCACGGTGTTGGGATTGATGGCCGTGGCCTCGACGACCTCACGGGCCGTGGGCAGCCGGTCGCCCGGTTCCAGCACACCGAGCCGGAGCGCCTGTTTGGTCTGCTGCACGATCTGCAGATAGGTGGCGACGCCGCTGCGCCGGTCGATGCGGAACTCGACCGCTGCGGACTCTGCCATGTTCACCACCCTTTCACTAATTGAGTAGTGAAAGGGTGGCCTAAGGGAGGGGCGGCGTCAAGTGGCGCCGCCCCTGCGGGTGTCGGTGCTGCTCAGGACTCCGTGCGGTACATCAGGTCGACCTCGTGCGTGGCGAAGCCCATCCGCTCGTACACCGACAGGGCTGCCGGATTGTCGGCGTCCACGTAGAGCATGGCCGTCGGCAGGCCCAGGGAGGCCAGATGGCGCAGCCCGATCGCGGTGAGCGCCTTGCCGAGGCCGCCGCCCTGCGCGTCGGGCCGGATGCCGACGACGTACACCTCGCCGAGCTCCTCCGCGGCGTGCACCTTCGTCCAGTGGAAGCCGATGATCTCGCCGTCCCGCTCGGCCAGGAAGAAGCCCTTCGGGTCGAACCAGGGCTCGGCCTTGCGGTCGTCCAGGTCCCGCTGGGTCAGGGAGCCCTGCTCGGGGTGGTGGGCGAAGGCCGCGCTGTTCACGGCGAGCCAGGCGGTGTCGTCCTGGCCCGGCACGAAGGTGCGGACCGTGACGCCGTCGGGGAGGTCCGGATCGGCGATGTCGAGGCCGGTCAACGGGCGCCTCAGCTGCCGCAGTTCGCGGAAGAGCGAGAGGCCGAGCACCTGCGCCAGGTGCCGGGCCGCCGACTTGCCGCCGTGCGCCCAGACCCGCAGCCGCTTCCCGGTCGCGGCCAGCAGGGCGGCGCCCAGTGCGCGGCCGTGCCCCCGGCCGCGGTGGGAGGGGTGCACGACCAGCTCGGCCGCAGGGGCCTCGACGGGGTCGGTGTCCTCCAGTTGCGCGTATCCGGCCAGCACCCCGTCCACCACGAGCAGGAAGTGCCGGACGCCCTCGCGGTGCCCGCCCCTCAGCTGCAGCCGCCCCTGCTCGGAGACGGCCTGCCGGCCGTCGGTCCCGGCCGCCTCGCCGAGGAGGGTGAGGACGGCGTCGGCCTGCTCGGGGGTGAGCGCGTCGAGGGTCTCGATCTCGCGCCCGGGGGAGGGAAGGGGTGCGTCAGTCGTCATGGGTACGAGCGTACGGCGCCGGGCCGGCAGACCGGGGCCGGCGGCGACGCGGGTGTGCGTACGGGCGCGGTGACGTTTCTGCGCGGATATGTGCGCCCGACGGGTGATCGACCCCTTTCTGATCGGGCGGCAACCAGTTCGTAACCACAAAGACCTGTCGCGCTACGCGCGTTGACTCTAGGCTGCGGCACCAGGATCCAGACACTTACAAGGGGACCGATGTCAGCGACTCCGCAGAAGAACCGTGTGCCCCGGCGGGTGCTCGCCGCCACGGCCGGACTTGTCACCGTCGGCGCGCTCGTCGCCGCGATGCCGGCCGGCGCCCAGGACAAGGGCCACGGCCACCACCAGCCCCGCACCGTCGACGTGCAGCTGCTCTCCTTCAACGACCTGCACGGCAACCTGGAGCCGCCCGCCGGTTCCGCCGGCACGGTCAGCGAGAAGCAGGCCGACGGCACGGTGAAGTCGATTCCGGCCGGAGGCGTCGAGTACCTCGCGACCTCCCTGCGCACCGCGCGCAAGGGGCACGCGTACTCCGTCACGGCGGCCGGGGGCGACATGGTGGGCGCGAGCCCGCTGCTGTCCGGGCTCTTCCACGACGAGCCCACCATCGAGGCGCTCAACGGGCTGGACCTCGACGTGACGGCCGTGGGCAACCACGAGTTCGACGAGGGGGCCACGGAGCTCGCCCGGCTGCAGAACGGCGGCTGCCACCCGGTCGAGGGGTGCTACGAGGAGGGCAAGACGTTCGAGGGCGCGGACTTCCCGTACCTCGCGGCCAATGTGACGGACGAGAAGACCGGCAAGCCGGTCCTCAAGCCGTACACGGTGTGGAAGAAGAACGGCGTCAAGATCGGCTTCATCGGCGTGACCCTGGAGGGCACCCCGAACATCGTCACGGCCAACGGCGTCAAGGGCCTGAAGTTCCACGACGAGATCGAGACGGTCAACAAGTACGCCAAGGAGCTGGACCGCCAGGGCGTCAAGTCCATCGTCGCGCTGATCCACGAAGGCGGGTCCCCGGCCTCCTCCGCGTACAACTACGACTGCGACAGCCCGGGCGCCGGTGACGGCATCTCCGGCCCGATCGTGGACATAGCCAAGGGCATCACGCCGAAGGTCGACGCCCTGGTCACCGGCCACACCCACCAGGCGTACGTGTGCACGGTCCCGGACCCGTCGGGCCGGCCGCGCATGGTCACCTCGGCGTCGTCGTTCGGCAAGCTCTACACCGACACGACCCTGACCTACGACCGCCGCACCCAGGACATCGTGCGTACGTCGGTGGAGTCGGCGAACCACATCGTCAGCCGTGACCAGGCCAAGGCCACGGACATGACGGCGCTGATCGCCCGCTGGAACACGCTCGCCGCCCCCATCGCGGGCCGTCCGCAGGGCTTCATCTCGGCGGACATCAACGGCCGTGGCTCCACGGCGCTCGAGAAGCCGCTCGGCAACCTGATCGCCGACGCCCAGCTGGAGGGCCTGGCCCCCGCGGACAAGGGCGGCGCGGTCGTCGCGTTCATGAACCCGGGCGGTATCCGCTCCGACCTGGTGTACGCGGCGTCCGGCAGTGAGGGCGACGGAGTGGTGACGTACGGCGAGGCGTTCACCGTCCAGCCGTTCACCAACATGATGAACGTCGTCGACCTCACCGGTGCGCAGCTCGTGACCGCGCTCCAGCAGCAGGTCAGCGGCTCCAACGCCGCCTCGCCGAAGATCCTCCAGGTCTCGAAGGGCCTCACCTACACGCTGGACCTGACGAAGTCGGGCGCCGAGCGCGTGGTCACCTCCTCGATCCTGCTGAACGGTGAGCCGATCGACCCGGCGAAGACCTACCGGGTCGCGATGAACGAGTTCCTCGCGGGCGGTGGCGACGGCTTCGCCGCCCTCGGCCAGGGCACGAACAAGCTGGTCGGCCCGTCCGACCTGGACCTGTTCAACACCTACCTGGCGGCCCACTCCACGGCTTCGGCGCCGCTGGCCCCGCCGGCCACGGACCGGATCACCGTCGTGCAGTAGTCAGCCGTACGTGTGCGGAGCGGGGCGGTGGGCCGAGGGCCCGCCGCCCCGCTCCCGTTCCGGCGGCGGTCGGGGCGACGAGGCCCTGTTCCGTCCTTGATGAGTACAGGTCATAATCCCAGGGCCCCACTCCCCCCCACGGCCGCCGGAGGCATGTCCCCATGAGCCCGTACACCGCCAGTCGCAGAAGCTTCCTCACCGGCGCCCTGGCCGCCGCCGCCGGAGTCGCCCTCGGCGCGTCGCCCGCCCGTGCCGCCGCATCGAGGGCGACAGGCACCCAGGACTGGATGAGCGCGATCGCAGACGCCACCCCGCTGCGGCGCCTCACGATCCCCGGAACGCACAACAGCGGTGCGCGCTACGGCGGTCCCTGGACGGAGTGCCAGAACACGACGGTGGCCGAGCAGCTGGACAGCGGCATCCGCTTCCTCGACGTCCGGTGCCGGATCACCGGCGACGCGTTCGCCATCCACCACGGGGCCTCGTACCAGAACCTGATGTTCGGCGACGTGCTGGTCGCCTGCCGGGACTTCCTTGCCGCTCACCCCTCGGAGACCGTGCTGATGCGGGTCAAGCAGGAGTACTCGCAGGAGAGCGACGCCGCGTTCCGGCGGATCTTCGACATCTACCTCGACGGCAAGGGCTGGCGCCCGCTCCTGCGCCTCGACCCCACGCTGCCGGATCTCGGGGGCGCCCGTGGCAAGGTCGTGCTGCTCGCCGACAACGGAGGGCTGCCCGGCGTCCGGTACGCCGATCCGGCGGTCTTCGACATCCAGGACGACTACATGGCGGAGCCTTTCGGGAAGTACCCGAAGATCGAGGCGCAGTTCCGCAAGGCCGCGCAGCAGCCGGGCAAGCTGTTCATGAACTACGTGAGCACCGCCGCCCTGATGCCGCCGCGCTGGAACTCCGACCGGCTCAACCCGCAGGTCCACTCGTTCCTCGACGGTGCGCAGGCATCGGGCTGGACCGGTCTGGGGATCGTCCCGCTGGACTACCCGGCGACCCGCTCGGGCCTGGTCGAGTCGCTGATCCGGCACAATCCGGCGGCCTGAGCCCCGCTCACCGCCCCGGCGGCGGCTGCGGCGCCCCCGGCAGCCGGATCACGGCCACCGTGCCACCGCCGTCCGCCGGGGTGAGGGCGACCTCACCGCCGGCCTGCTGGACTGTGCGGGCCACGATGGACAGGCCGAGGCCCGAGCCGGGGAGCTGGCGGGCCGAGGGCGAGCGCCAGAAGCGGTCGAAGACGTGCGGGAGCTCCGCGGCCGGGATACCGGGGCCGTGGTCCCGCACGGTCAGCTCGCCGCGGTGCAGGACGACGTCGATGGTCCCGCGCGCCGGGCTGAACTTCACCGCGTTGTCCAGCACGTTGACGACCGCCCGCTCCAAGGCGGCGGGCTCGGCCCTTACGTACCAGGGGGCCAGCTCGGCGGTGATGGTCAGCTCGGGGCCGCGCAGCCGGGCGCGTTGCAGGGCGTTACGGGTGATCTCGTGCAGCGCGACCACCTGGAGGGGTCCCGGCTGGGCGGCGTCGGGGCGGGAGAGCTCCTGGAGGTCGCCGATGAGCGCGGCCAGCTCGGTCATCTGGGCCTTGACCGACGCCATCAGCGCCTTGCGGTCGTCGGGCGGGATGGCCCGGCCCGTCTCGTCGCTGCGGGCGAGCAACTCGATGTTCGTGCGGAGCGAGGTGAGAGGGGTGCGCAGCTCGTGACCGGCGTCGGCGATGAGCTGCGCCTGACGGTCACGGGAGGTGGCCAGCGAGCCTGCCATGGAGTTGAAGGAGCGCGAGAGGCGGGCGATCTCGTCGTCGCCTTCGGCGGGGATGCGCACGGTCAGGTCCTCGGTACGGGCGACGTGCTCGACGGCTCGGGTCAGCTCGTCGACCGGGCGCAGACCGGTGCGGGCGACCCACAGGCCGGCCGCGCCCGCGCCGACGACGCCGATGCCGGCGACGAGGAAGAGCACCCAGGCGAGGCTGGAGAGGGGGTCGGTGACCTCGCTCATGGGGCGGGCCACTGAGACCGCCAGGGTGGTGTCCGCCCCGGGCCCGGGGCGGTTCAGCCTGATCTGCTTGGTGGAGACCCGCAGCTCGCCGCCGTCGGTGTCCTTCACGGTGTGCAGGACGCTCTCCCGCTGCCCGCCCGCCACGGCGATGTCCGCGGCGGTCGTGGGGAACGCCTCCTTGGGCGGAGCGGGGCAGGGCTCGCCGGTCGTCGCGATGATCTGGACCCGGAAGGAGCCGGGGGCGGCGTGTTGGCCCGCGGCGGTTCCCGCGCAGGCGTTGAGGAGGTTCTGGACGTACGCGTTGTCGATCGCGGTCGAGTTGCGCAGCGACTCGTCCAGCTGGTGCTCCAGCTGCTCGCGCGTCACGAACCAGCAGGCGGCGGCCACCGCCGCCACCGCGAGGGCGACCGCCGCCGCGACCAGCAGGGCGAGCCGGGAGCGCAGCGGCAGGGCGCGGAGCCGGCGGGGCAGGCCGGTCACCCGTCACCGCCGCCGGAGCGCAGGGCGTACCCGACGCCCCGCACGGTGTGGACGAGGCGCGGTTCGCCGCCGGCTTCGGTCTTGCGGCGCAGGTACATCACGTACACGTCCAGGGAGTTGGAGCTGGGCTCGAAGTCGAAGCCCCAGACGGCCTTGAGGATCTGCTCGCGGGTGAGCACCTGGCGGGGGTGGGCCAGGAACATCTCCAGCAGGGTGAACTCGGTGCGGGTCAGCTCGACGCGGCGGGCGCCCCGGGTGACCTCGCGGGTGTTCAGGTCCATGCGCAGATCGGCGAAGGACAGCACGTCGTCGTCGGGGAGCGGCCCGCCCGCCGCGACGGCGTAGGAGCTGCGGCGCAGCAGGGCCCGGATGCGGGCGAAGAGCTCGTCCAGCTCGAAGGGCTTGACGAGGTAGTCGTCGGCTCCCGCGTCGAGGCCGGTGACCCGGTCGCCGACGGTGTCGCGGGCGGTGAGCATCAGGATCGGGGTGGTGGACCCGGTGGCCCGGATGCGCCGGGCCGCGGTGAGACCGTCCATGCGGGGCATCTGGATGTCCAGGACGATCAGGTCGGGGGCGTACGCCTCCGCCTTGGCCAGGGCGTCGTAGCCGTCCACGGCCACCTCCGTCCCGTACCCCTCGAAGGCGAGGCTGCGCTGCAGCGCCTCGCGCACGGCGGGCTCGTCGTCGACGATGAGGACACGCTGCGGATCGTCTTCGGCGGGGCTCATCGCTACTTCGTCCTCTTCCGTCTCGTGCCGGTACGGCGGTACTGCGTCCTCAGCCTCGCACGGCCGCCGCACGGCGTCGCGCGGCGCGGCGCCCGCGGCTCGTGCCGCCGCTGATCTCGGGCGGGCGGGCGGCTGCCGGGGCGGGTGCCCGGGCCGCCAGTTCGGCTGCCAGGGCGAGGGGCAGGGCCAGGCAGGACGGGCCGGCGGCCGTGCGGTCCGTTGCGGGATTCATGAGGACCTCCTCCTCAGGAGCCGTCGCCGGCGCGCAGGGTGTCCAGGTCGGCCTTGAGGGTGTCCACCGGGATGGCGAAGCCGAGGCCCACGCTGCCCGCGGCCGTGCTGCTGGCCGAGGAGGACGAACTGGGTGCGTACATAGCGGAGTTGATGCCGATGATCTCGCCGTTCATGTTGATGAGGGCGCCGCCTGAGTTGCCGGGGTTGAGCGAGGCGTCGGTCTGGATGGCCTTGTACGTCGTCGTGGACGATCCGGTCTCGCCGTTGAACTGTTGGCCGCCGAACTCGAACGGCCACTGCTGACCGTCCTGTTGCTGCTGCCGGCCCTGCTCCTCGTCCTTGGCGACCGTGACGTCGCGGTCGAGCGCCGAGACGATGCCGCTGGTGACCGTGCCGGTGAGGCCCTCGGGCGAGCCGATCGCCACGACCTGGTCGCCGACCTTGACCGAGGAGGAGTCGCCGAGTGAGGCCGTCTTCAGCCCGCTCGCGTTCTGGAGCTTGATGAGCGCCAGGTCCTTGTCGGGGTCGGTGCCGACGACATCGGCGGTGTACGACCTGCCGGTGCTGAGGGCCACCTTGATCTGGGAAGCGCCGGAGATGACGTGGTTGTTGGTGACGATCTCGCCGTCCGACGTGATCACGACGCCCGAACCGGTGGCCTCGCCCGCCGAGGACGTCGCGGTGATCTCGACGATGGCCGGCGAGACGGCCGCGGCCACGCCGGAGACGGTGCCCGCGCTGCTCTGCGAGACGGTGGTGCCGTTGACGACGCTGCCGGAGCCGGCGCTGGTGGAGTCGCCACCCGCGAGTTCGCCGACGAGGGTGGCGGTGCCTCCGCCGACCGCCGCCGCGGCGATGGCCACGGCCGCCAGCAGCGCGAACGGCCGCTTGACCCGGCGCGGCGGCTGCGCGCCGTCCGGGTCCCCCGCGAGCGGGGCGGGAGCCGGGGCCGGCCAGGCGTACGCGGCTGTGGGGGTGCCGCCGGCCTGCCGCTCGGGCTCGTGGGCCGGGGGCGGCGGGTAGGCCGCGTCGCCCCTGCCGTACGCACCGCTGCCGCGCGAGGCGGTGCCCTGCGGGGCGCCGCCGTACGAAGAGCTGTCGTACGCACCGTTGGCGTACGCACCGTCGTCGTTCGAGGGGGACATCGGGTACTCGCCGCTCGGGCGGTGGCTGTCGGTCATGTCTACGAGAGTGGACAGCGAACATGAGAGCAGCCTGAGTGCGCCCTGAGAAGCCCGGCAGAACCGTGTATGCCCGATATAAGGGGGCGCCCGCCTACGGCGAGGTGACCGTGGGTTCGCCGCAGCCGCACGACCGGCGTACCACCAGGGCGGACGGGAACTGCTTCAGCCGCTCGCGCCGCGAGCCCGAGACGCGCAGGGAGTCGTCGAGGACGAGGTCCACCGCCGCCCGGGCCATCGCGGGCCGGTCGGAGAAGACCGTCGTCAGCGGCGGATCGGTGAGTCCCGCCTCCTTGACGTCGTCGAAGCCGGCGACCGCGAGCTCCCCGGGGACGTCGATGCGCAGCTCACGTGCGGCCCGCAGCACCCCGATGGCCTGGTCGTCCGTCGAGCAGAAGATGGCCGGGGGCCTGTCGGGACCGGAGAGCAGGCCCAGGGCCACCTGATAGGCGTCGTAACGGTTGTACGGGGCGTGGAAGAGCCGGCCCTCGGTCGACCGGCCGGCCTCCTGCATCGCCCGGCGCCAGCCCTCGATGTGATCGGCCACGGGGTCGCCGACCACCGGCGTCGACTCCATGCCGCCGAGGCACGCCACATAGGCGTTGCCGTGCTCCAGCAGGTGACGCGTGGCGAGCTGGGCGCCGCCGATGTCGTCGGTGACGACCGCGACGTCGTCGATCGCCTCGGGGCGCTCGTGCAGCAGGACGACCCGGGCGTCCCACGCCTCTATCTCGGCCGCCGCCCGCTCGCTGGGGCCCTGGCTGACGAGGATCAGCCCGGAGACCCGCATGCCGAGGAAGGCCCGGAGGTAGTGGACCTCGCGCTCGTCGCGGTAGTCCGAATTGCCGACGAGGACCATTTTTCCGCGTTCCGCGGCGGCCTGTTCGACCGCGTGCGCCATCTCCGCGAAGAAGGGCTGCCGGGCGTCCGGCACGATCATGCCTATGAGGTCGGTGCGCCGCGACGCCATCGCCTGGGCGACCCGGTCGGGCCGGTACCCCAGCTCCTTGATCGCGGCGAGCACCCGCTCGCGCGTGGCCGGGGCAACCGGCCTGGGTCCGTTGTTGATGACGTAGCTGACGACCGCTGTCGAGGTCCCCGCCAGTCTCGCCACATCGTCCCGCGTCACCTTGGCCACGCGCGGCAGTCTACGCGGATCGACCCGCCACTAGGCAGGCCGGACCGGGGCTTCTTCGATGATCTCGGCCTCCGCCGACTGCTCCGTACGGGTGACGTCCTCGGCCGTCGCCTTCGCTGCCGCCTTGGCCTTGGCCTCGTCCGCGCTCCGGTCGCCCTTCTCGGGGGTGACGAAGCGGTAGCCGACGTTACGGACGGTGCCGATCAGCGACTCGTGCTCGGGGCCGAGTTTGGCGCGCAGCCGCCGCACATGGACGTCGACCGTCCTGGTGCCTCCGAAGTAGTCGTAGCCCCAGACCTCCTGGAGCAGCTGCGCACGGGTGAAGACCCGGCCCGGGTGCTGCGCGAGGTACTTGAGCAGTTCGAATTCCTTGAAGGTCAGGTCGAGGACCCGGCCCTTGAGCTTGGCGCTGTACGTCGCCTCGTCGACCGACAGGTCGCCGTTGCGGATCTCCATGGGGGAGTCGTCGGCGGTGATCTGCTGACGGCCCGTGGCCAGCCGCAGCCGGGCCTCGACCTCGGCCGGCCCCGCGGTGTCCAGCAGGACGTCGTCGATGCCCCAGTCGGCGGTGACGGCCGCGAGGCCACCCTCCGTCACGACGAGGATCAGCGGACAGCCGGGTCCGGTGGACCGCAGCAGCTGGCACAGCGAGCGCACCTGCGGGAGGTCGCGGCGGCCGTCGATGAGGATCACGTCGGCACCCGGGGTGTCGACGAGCGCGGGTCCCTCGGCGGGGGCGACCCGCACGCTGTGCAGCAGAAGGCCGAGGGCGGGGAGCACCTCCGTCGACGGTTGGAGGGCATTCGTCAGAAGCAGCAGTGAACTCATCGCCGCCCACCTGCCTGGGTCGTCGGTCGATCGTGCACGGTTGGCTCGCCCATTACGTCGGTCCTCCTCGTTCCCTGCGAGAGGGGCACTCCCGGGTCGGACCCGGGGGAGTATGCGGCACTGCTTCGTACTGCCGTACGGGGCTCTCACCTGCGAAGGCCGTCATACGGTTTTTACCGTGCGGTCCCGCGCCCGGGGACCGCTGAGCTTGTGGAAACGTCGCCGTAACAACGCTCGGAAAGCGCAAAAGGACCCGGGGGCTGCTCTGCCCGGATCCTCTCCGCAGCAGAATAGCCCACATGACTTCTGCGTCCGAGGGTCGTTTCCCGACTTCTTCTGTTCCCTCGATCACGCGCGGCCCCCGCCGCACCACATTGCTGACCGGTGACGGGGTCCGTATCGAGGCGGTGTACACGCCGTGTACGACAGGTGCCACGGCCGACGGAGGCCCTGCTTCCGGCGGAACGGCCGTCGTCCTCGCGCACGGCTTCACCGGGTCGGCAGACCGGCCGGCCGTGCTGCGGGCGGCCGAGGTGTTCGCCCAGCGTGCGGCCGTGATCACGTTCTCCTTCCGGGGGCACGGAAGGTCCGGCGGGCGGTCCACGGTGGGCGACCGGGAGGTCCTTGATCTCGCGGCGGCGGTGGCCTGGGCGCGGTCGCTCGGACACCGTCGGGTCGTTACGGTCGGGTTCTCGATGGGCGGGTCCGTCGTGCTCCGGCACGCCGCTCTGTATACGGCTCCGGAGGCCGCCGGATTCCTCGCGGAGAAAGCGGCGGGGCCGGAGGCCGATCGGGTGGGACGGCGCACGGAGCGCATCGGTGCGCTCGGGGAGCGCGCAGGGGCGCATACGGATGCCGTCGTCGCGGTGAGTGCTCCGGCGCGCTGGTACTACCGGGGGACGGCTCCGATGCGCCGCCTGCACTGGGTGGTCACCCGCCCGACGGGCCGGCTCGTCGGCCGCTTCGGTTTCCGCACCCGGATCCACCGCGAGGACTGGAACCCCGTGCCGCTCTCACCGGCCGAGGCGGTCCCGCTGATCACCGCGCCCCTGCTGATCGTGCACGGCGACCGGGATCCGTACTTCCCGGTCGACCACCCCCGCATGCTGGCAGCGGCCTCACGGGGACGGGCCGAACTCTGGCTGGAGCACGGCATGGGCCACGCGGAGAACGCGGCGGACGAGAAACTGCTGACCCGTATCGCCGACTGGACGGAGTCGGCGTGATTCATGATGGACAGCCGACGTACGAGGAAAGGGGTGCCGCCATGGCAGCGGGGACCATCCGCTACTGGGCCGCGGCCAAGGCCGCCGCGGGAACCGCTGAGGAGCCGTACGCGGCGGAGACGCTCGCCGAGGCGCTCGACGGGGCCCGCGAGCGGCACCCCGGCGAGCTGACGCGTGTGCTGCTGCGGTGCTCGTTCCTGATCGACGGGAATCCCGTGGGGACCCGCGGTCATGAGACCGTACGGCTTGCCGAGGGCGGCACGGTCGAGGTGCTCCCGCCGTTCGCAGGAGGGTGAACCGCAGACCATGAGCAACAACGATCAGCAGTATCCGTACGACCCGGGACACGGCAGGCAGCCGTACGACCCGGCGCAGGGACAGCCGGCACCGGCGGGCGACCCGGCGTACGGGCAGCAGCAGTACGGGCAGCCGGCGGGCGACCCCGCGTACGGGCAGCAGCAGTACGGCGACCAGCGGCAGTACGGGCAGCCGGCGGGCGACCCGGCGTACGGGCAGCAGCAGTACGGCGACCAGCGGCAGTACGGGCAGCCGGCGTACGGCGGGCAGCAGTACGGGCAGCAGCCGCCCCCGCCCGTCGCCTACCCCGAGCACGGCGTCCCACAGGGTGGACAGGAGGACCAGGGGGTGGCGCAGACCTGGCAGGGCCAGACCTGGGACACCCAGTACCAGCCGACGATCCGCCCGCAGCACGCCGCTCCCGCACCGGCACAGGCTCCCGCGCAGGCCGCCTACCCGCTGCCGCCCGAGGCCCAGGCCACCCCGGCTGCTCCCCCTGCCCCCGAGGCTCCCGCCGCCGCGTCCGCCGCGTCCGGTTACGGGGCGCCCACCACCCTGGGCGGCGAGAGGCTCACCGCCGCCCAGCGGGCGCGTGCGGAGGGGCGTTCCCCGATCATCGCGCCGGGTCTCCAGCCCGCCGCGATCACGGCCGCCCTCGGTCTGCTGCTCGCGCTCGGTGCCGCGATCGGGGCGTACGCCCTGCTGGTGCCCCTGGTCCTGCTCCAGGCCGTGACCGCCGCAGGATGGTTCCGGCTCAACGGCATGTGGCCGGCCAGGCAGGGCATCGCCCTCGCCTTCGCCGGGGGCTTCGTGGCCGACGTCGTCCTGCTCGTGGCGGGCCGCGGCAACGCCCCGGCGGCCCTCCTGGGCACGCTCGGCGTCTGGGTCCTGCTGACGATCGTCCTCCAGCTGCGCAGCCACGCCGGGGCCGACGAGCGGATGTACGGGCTGACGGCCACCGTCGCCTCCGCCGCGCTGGCCGTGCTCGCCGCCGGGCATCTGGCGGCCGTCCCGGACGCCGTGACGGTGGGCGGGATCGCGGTGGCCGCGGGTGCGCTCGTCAGGGCCCTTCCGCTGCCCGGTCCCGCCTCGGTCGTCGTGGCGCTGCTCGCCTCGGCGGGTGGGGGCCTGGCCGCCGGAGCGTTCACGGACTTCGGCGCGCAGGCCGCGTTCCTCGGGTTCGCGGCCGGCGGCTGCGCACTGATCGGACTGCGGGTGGCGAGCTACGACTACCCCTCCCGCTTCGTGCACATGACGGCAGGGGTGGCGCTGCCGCTCACGGCCGCGGCTCCGGCCGTCTACCTGATCGGCCGCGCTCTCGCCTGACGTCCCGCACTCCCCCCGTTTCCGCTCGACGGGAACCGGCCGGGCCCTCCGCTCGTCGATCACTCCGGGTGCGCCGCGTGGCGGCAGTAGGCTCACGGCACCAGAGGTCCGGCCGGTCCGAGTGGGGGAACTTCAGGCATGCGCGCACTGCGAATACTGCTGATCATCGCTGTGGTGCTGGGCGGCGTCTTCGTCGCCGTGGACCGCGCCGCCGTGTATCTCGCGGAGTCGGAGGCCGAGGGCCGGGTCTCCTTCGCCGGGGCCGAGGCCGGTTCGACCGAGGTGTCCATCAAGGGCTTCCCCTTCCTGACGCAGGTGGCGGGTTCGGAGCTCGACCGGGTCGACGTCACGGTCAAGGACATCCGGGCCAGCGCGGCGGGCCGGGAGCTGCGGATCGGCGAGATCCGCGCCCAGCTGCACGAGGTCACGCTGGGCGCCGGCTACACGAGCGCGACGGCCTCCCGGGCCACCGGGACGGCCGTCGTCTCGTACGCCGCCCTCACGGAGGCAGCCGACGACGGGGTCACGGTCGCCTACGGCGGCGACGGCAAGGTCAAGGTCACCGGCTCGGTCCGCATCCCTCTGCTGAACCGCGAGATCACGCGCAGCGTGGTCTCGACCGTCACCCTGGTCGACGGCGACACCGTCAAGGTGCGTGCCGACGAGGTACCGGGCGAGGGCATCCCCGGCCTCGAGGACCTGGTCAGGCAGAAGACGGACTTCGAGCGCGGTATCAGCGGGCTGCCGGACGGTCTGGAGCTGGAGAAGATCGCGGTGGCTCCCGGCGGCCTCGAGATATCGATGACGGGCGCCGACATCGACCTGGCGGGCTGAGACGCCCCCTGTGCCCGCGCGGACGGTCAGGCGGTCCATGCCCACGGTCAGGGAATGGTCAGCGGGCCGCCGGGTCAGGGGTCCGCACGGCTGCCGGACTGCGGATCCGGATGATGAGACGGTCAGGTCCGATCCGTAGAAGTCCGTGCGGCACCCACCGCCGGTGCGCGGGCCGTGAGCCGGTTCCTCCCTCTCCGTGTCTCGCATCGCGGACGATCGTGTCTCATCATGCGACACGACGGTGACATCTCCACCCGTACCTCCCTACGATCGGACGCATGAAGCGACAGGCGGACCTCACGAAGCGGCGGGCAGTAGACCTGTGCCGCGTCGCCGCCATGCTCTGTCGCACCTTCTGAGCGGGACCTCTCCCGCCTCCCCGGCCCTTCGACTCTCTCAGGGCCGCCCCGTGCCGTCCGTACGCGTTCCAGCACGCACACCTGCCGCGTACACCCCGCACCCGCACTCCGCACCACCCCGCCGCAGACTGCCCCGGAGGAGAAACACATGAGCCGCGCAGACGTTCTGGTCGACGCCGACTGGGTCGAGGCCCACATCGACGACCCGCAGGTCGCCATCGTCGAGGTCGACGAGGACACCTCGGCGTACGAGAAGAACCACATCAAGAACGCGATCCGGATCGACTGGACCAAGGACCTCCAGGACCCGGTCCGCCGTGACTTCGTCGACCAGGCCGGCTTCGAGAAGCTCCTGTCCGAGAAGGGCATCGGCAACGACACGCTGGTCGTCCTCTACGGTGGCAACAACAACTGGTTCGCCTCCTACGCGTACTGGTACTTCAAGCTGTACGGCCACGAGAACGTCAAGCTGCTCGACGGCGGCCGCAAGAAGTGGGAGCTCGACTCCCGCGACCTGACCGACGTCGTTCCGACGCGCCCGGCCACCCAGTACAAGGCCAAGGCCCAGGACGAGTCGATCCGCGCCTACCGTGACGACGTCGTGGCCGCCATCGGCAGCCAGAACCTCGTCGACGTGCGCTCGCCCGACGAGTTCAGCGGCAAGCTGCTCGCCCCGGCGCACCTCCCGCAGGAGCAGTCGCAGCGCCCCGGCCACGTGCCGAGCGCCCGCAACATCCCGTGGTCGAAGAACGCCAACGACGACGGCACCTTCAAGTCGGACGACGAGCTCAAGGCCCTCTACGAGGACGAGCAGGTCGACCTGTCGAAGGACACCATCGCCTACTGCCGCATCGGTGAGCGCTCCGCGCTCACGTGGTTCGTGCTGCACGAGCTGCTCGGCCAGGAGAACGTCAAGAACTACGACGGTTCGTGGACCGAGTACGGCTCCCTCGTGGGCGTGCCGATCGAGCTCGGCGCCAACAAGTAATTCCGCAGGATCCGATCAGCAGGACCCCGACCAGAAGGACAGAACACCATGTGTGGAGCACAGGCCGGCGGCCCCGACGCTTCGACGATCAAGCCGGGCGAGACGACGATCCAGGGCAGCGTGACCCGCGACGGCGAGCCGGTCACCGGCTACGTCCGTCTGCTGGACTCGACCGGTGAGTTCACGGCCGAGGTCCCGACCTCGGCGACCGGGCAGTTCCGCTTCTACGCGGCCGAAGGCACCTGGACGCTGCGCGCCCTCGTTCCGGGCGGCACCGCCGACCGTACGGTCGTGGCGCAGACCGGTGGCCTCGCCGAGGTCGCCATCGCCGTGTAGTTCACGCGCACGAACGGCCGGAGGGCCGCACCCCAGGGGGTTGGACGCCACCTGTGCCGGGGTGCGGCCCTTCGTGCCGTCCGCGCACGGCCGCCGCCGTCCGGACGGCAGGACGGCGCCGCGCGCAAGGAGAGTTCCGGGTCCGGGAGTTCTACGCTGGAGATATGTACGCCCGGCGTAGGCGCATCTACTTCCTGATGATGGGCGGATGCCTCTTCCTCTTCGTGTCCGCCTGGGCGTTCGTGCGCCTGTGGTCCGTCCCGGCGGCCGTCGCGATGTGCGTGGTCGCCATGGTCGTGCCGCCCGTCGCCGCCGTGATCGCCAACCGGCGGGGGCCGGAGGACCGCTGGTGGGACGATCCCTCCGGCGACCCGCAGTCGGACGAGTGGTGGGACGAACTCGACGGCAAGAAGCGCCGCTGACGAGCTCGTCAGGGCAGGCGCGTCCGGCCCGGTCCGCCGGGCGAGAGAACCGTGACCGGCCGGTTCAGTAGACGAGCGCCTGGGTGCCGTCCGCCATGGCCTCCTGCACGAAGACCTGGGCCCCCGCGATCCGCACGCCCTCCAGGACGTCCTTCTCCGTGATGTCCCGCCGTGCCGCGCACTGGGTGCAGAGCGTGAGCCGCCCGCCCGCCAGGATCGAGTCGAGCAGATCAGGCAGCGGTGCGGAGTGCGGCAGTTCGAACTCGGCCGCGCGGCCGGGCAGGGCGAACCAGGCGGACTCGCCGGTCAGCCACAGCGAGACCTCGACCCCGCTGGCGACGGCGACCGCGGCCACGGTGAAGGCCTGCGAGCAGCGCTCGGGGGCATCGGCTCCGGCGGTCACCTTGATCACGAGCTTCTTCGACATGTACCGAACTGTAATCCGCGGGCGGACAACCTCCTCCGTGACCTGTGGGTCAGTTGTGTGCGCAGGTCATGGGAATCTGCGCTTCAGGTCTCTTGGGGGGACCCTTTTGGAACCGAACGACACCCTTTCGGCCGCGCCGGCGGAGGTGCCGGCCGAGGCACGGGCCGAAGCGCCCGCCGCCCCGGCCCAAGCGCCCGCCGCCCCGGCCGGGTCGCGGCCCGAAGTACAGGCCGCCCCGGCGCGTCCTCGTCCACGTGGGCGAACGGCCCTGCTGATCGCGGCAGCCGCGCTGCTCGGCATCTCGGGCGGTACGGCGGTCGGGTACGGCATCCAGGCCGAGCGGCCACCGACGCCGCTGCCCGCGCTGTCGCAGCCCCGTCTGGAGTATCCGACGAAGGCGCTTCCCGCCGACCAGGTCCCGGCCCCGCTGCCCGCCTCGCAGGACCGACAGGTCAGGACGGACGGTGACCTGCGCAAGCTGCTCATCGACCGCCCGGCGGGCTGGAGCGAGGACGAGGACGCGGACTGGCTGGACGACGGCTGGATGACCGTGGGGGACCTCGCGCGCGAATTCAAGAGCGACGACGGCATGTTCGAGTACTTCCTGGAGTCCGACATACGCCGTATCGCAGCGGCGGCCTGGAAGAAGGGCACGCACCGCCAGGCGGAGATCCGCCTCGTCCAGTTCTCCTCCGGGGTGGACACCAGGGCCGCCGACTTCGCCGAGGGGCAGCGCTCCTACATGTCCGGGGCCGAACTGGGCGCGGGCAACGAAGGCGACGCGGTCAAGGGGAGCGGCGAGGGCCGCTACTACGTCTACGGCGTCGACCGGAAGCCCGGTTATCTGCCCTTCTACCGGGCCAGGGCCGTCATGCACCGCGGCGACATCATGGTCGAGATCAATCTGTTCGACACCCGGCCGATCAGCAAGAAGGACATCCGGACGCTGGCCGAGCGACAGCTGGAGCGCCTGTGAATGACATGACCCTGCCTGACCTCCCGGAGTCCGCCCCGGACGTCCGGGCGGCCGAGGTGCCGGACACCCCCGCCCGCACCGGGCGGGCCCGGCGGATCCTGCTCACGGCCCTTCCCTTCGTCCTGGTGCTGGGCGCCGTCGGAGGCGCTGCCGCGTACACGGGGGTGACGGTCGACGGCGCGGACCGCACCGTGGAGACCACGCTCTGGGAGGTGTCCGAGCGCGAGCCCGGCAAGGACCCCGCGGGCGCCGTCGACCGGGGCCGTTCCGGCACCGAGCTCAGCAAGCTCCTGCTGCCGGTGCCCGAGGGCTACCGGCTCGGTCCGGACGACGCCGGGTACGGCAACGACGCCGAGGTGGACGGCAGGCGGGCCGTGGCCACGATGAAGGAGTCCAGCCGAGGGCTGGCGGGCAAGAAGCGCCGGGAGTACGAGAAGCGGATCGACAAGCTCCGTGTGCAGGGTCTCGCCCTCCGGTCGTACGTCTCCGAGACCAACGACCTGGAGGTGCACGCCGAGATCGTGCGGATGAAGGACACGAACGCCGTCCGGAACTTCTACACCTTCCAGACAGGCCTGTTCGACGTCCTGGGGATCTTCCGCGACGGCCCGAAGGTCAAGGGGCACACCCGCAAGGCGAGCTGTTACCTGCAGCCCAAGGACAGCGAGAGCGGCATCGAGGACATGGTGTGCGCGGCGTACGACGGCGAGCTGAGCATCACCTACCGGGCCACCGGCATCAAGCCCGTCGACAAGGCCGCCGTCGCCGAGATGCTGAAGGACCAGCTGGACCACATCACGTCCCCGGGGGAGTACGTATGACCGAGCAGACGGCCCCACCGGCCGACGTGGCCGTTCCCGCCACGACCGTTCTTCCGCCGGTCCCCGAGGGCCCGCCGCCCGCTCCCGTGCAGGAGGAGGGCCCCGCGCCCGCCGCGCCCCGCCCGCCGCGCCGCGTCCTGCGGGCCGTCCTCCGGTGGACGGCCGCGGTGCTCGTCCTGGGCGGGCTGGGGGCCGGCACGGCCGCCGGCATCACGTCGATGGAGCGCACCGACGTACCGGGCCTCGCCACCCGCGACGACGGGCGGTGGGACTACCCGGCGCTGACCCTGCCCGCCCTGCCCGCCGACGCGCCTCGTCCGTTCAGCGACTCCAATCTCGCGGAGGTCCACCACGCGGACCTGCGGCGCCTGCTGGTGCCCGCTCCCGCCGGTGCCACCGCGGTCGAGGGCCTCGACGGGGGGTGGGTGGACACCGCCCGGTTCGTCACCGAGTACGGCAAGGGCGACCGGGCCGCTCTCACCCAGCACCTGAAGGACTCCGCCCTGCGGCACACGGCCGCGCGCGGCTGGACCATGCCGGACGGCACGTCGTCCCGGGTCTATCTGCTCCAGTTCAACTCGGTCGCGTACTCCACGGCCTTCCACGACGCGATCTACGAGCAGGAGTCGCTGGACTCCCTGCCGCTCCCCCTCGCCGGGACCGCCGAGCCCGTGTTCGACGAGGACTGGACCGCCACGGCCGGGGCGGAATTCACCACGGCGCACGTGTACTCCGAGTCCGAGCCGTACGGCGCCGAGCAGGTCCGCTACGCCTACGTCCTGGCGGGGGACACCGTCGCGCTGATCGTCCACAGCCGTAAGGGCGGGGCCGGAACGGAAGCCGTTCCCTTCCACCAGACGGTGATCCTCCAGAACCAGCTCCTGGGCTGAGCCGACCGGGCCCGGGCGAAACCCCGGGCCGCCGTGCCGGGCCCCCACCCATTACGCTGGGGGCCCGGCCGTCCGCTGCCGTCATGTCGTTCGTCCCGAGGAGCTCCCGTGCTTGAGGCCTTCTTCTCCGCCCTGCTGGTCCTGGTGTGTGTCGGCGTGCTCGCCTTCGCCGCCGTGACCGTGAAGAAGCTGTACCAGGGCCAGCGCTGACCCTCGCCGAACACCTTCCGTACACCCTCACAGATCGTCTGAGCCGCTCATGATCGAGATTCCGTCCGACCTCCACCCGGACCTCGTGCCGCTGGCCTTCCTCCTGGGCAACTGGGCGGGTGCGGGTGTCGCCGACTTTCCCGGTGCCGAGAAGTGCAACTTCGGCCAGGAAGTCACCTTCAGCCACGACGGCCGCGACTTCCTGGAGTACGTCTCGCACTCCTGGGTGCTCGACGCCGAGGGCAAGCAGGTCAAGCCGCTGGAGTCCGAGTCCGGCTACTGGCGCGTCGACAAGGACCGCAAGGTCGAGATCGTCATGGTCCGTGACCAGGGCATCGTCGAGGTCTGGTACGGCGAGCTCGCGAAGCAGAAGCCGCAGATCGACCTCGTCACCGACGCGGTGGCCCGTACGGCGGCCTCCGGCCCGTACAGCGGTGGCAAGCGGCTCTACGGCTATGTGAACAGCGACCTCATGTGGGTCGGCGAGAAGGCCACCCCCGACGTGGAGCTGCGGCCGTACATGTCGGCGCACCTCAAGAAGGTCGTCACCCCCGAGCAGGTCGCCGAGATGGCGCGGGGCCTCGGGGACCTGCCGGACGACGGCATCGCGTTCTTCAAGTAGTCCGTTCAGGCGGGTCCGTGCTCACCCAGCCCTACACTGGGGCTGTGGTGAGCACCGACTGGAAGACCGATCTTCGGCAGCGTGGCTACCGGCTGACGCCTCAGCGCCAGCTCGTCCTGGAGGCCGTCGACACCCTGGAGCACGCGACGCCCGACGACATCCTCAGCGAGGTGCGCAGGACCGCGTCGGGGGTGAACATCTCCACCGTCTACCGGACCCTTGAGCTCCTGGAGGAGCTCGGGCTGGTCAGTCACGCCCACCTCGGCCACGGCGCCCCGACGTACCACCTGGCCGACCGTCACCACCACATCCACCTGGTCTGCCGTGACTGCGCGGACGTCATCGAGGCCGATGTGGACGTGGTCGCCGACTTCACCGAGAAGCTGCGGGGCACCTTCGGGTTCGAGACCGACATGAAGCACTTCGCGATCTTCGGGCGCTGCGCCGACTGCGCGGCGAAGGCGGCGAAGGCCGGCGGGCCCGGAGCGCCGGAGGGAACGGCCGGCGAGCGGTAGGCCGGACGGCCCGGGTCGTGCGCCGCTGCGGGTCGTACGCTGGTCGCATGAAGAGCCCCCTGCTGTCCCTGCCCGGCGCCGTCCCCGCCGAGGGGCGCGACGAAGGCGTCGCCGCGCACTACGGCGACCTGTTCCGCGAGCAGCGCGTACTCGCCGACGGCGGTGGCCTGGTCGACCTCTCGCACCGCGGTGTCGTCACGGTCACCGGCGACGACCGGCTGACCTGGCTGCATCTGCTGCTCACCCAGCACGTCAGCGATCTGGCGCCGAACCAGGCCACCGAGGCGCTGATCCTCTCGGCCAACGGCCACATCGAGCACGCCCTCTACCTCGTCGACGACGGCGCGACGGTGTGGATGCACACCGAGCCGGAGACCCAGAGCGAGCTGATCGCGTATCTGGAGTCGATGAAGTTCTTCTACCGGGTCGAGGTCGCCGACCGCACCGAGGACTTCGCCGTCGTGCACCTGCCCGCCGGTTCCATCGCGGAGGTCCCGGACGGCATCGCCGTGCGGGAGACGCCGCACGGCCGTGACCTCTTCCTGCCCAGGGCGGACCTGGAGGCGTACGCGGCGGAGAACGGCCCGGTGGCGGGCATCCTGGCCTACGAGGCGCTGCGCGTCGAGGCGCACCGTCCGCGCGTGGGCTTCGAGACCGACCACCGCACCATCCCGCACGAGCTGGGCTGGATCGGCACCGCCGTCCACCTCCAGAAGGGCTGCTACCGGGGGCAGGAGACCGTCGCCCGTGTCCACAACCTGGGGAAGCCGCCGCGCCGTCTCGTCTTCCTGCACCTGGACGGCAGCGAGGTCCACCTGCCCGGTCACGGCACGCCGGTCCGGCTCGCGGCCGACGGCGAGGAGGGCCGCCAGCTCGGCTTCATCACCACCTCGGCCCGTCACCACGAGCTGGGCCCCATCGCCCTGGCGCTGGTGAAGCGGAACGTTTCCGTGGACGCGGAACTCATCGCCGGTGACACGGCTGCGGCCCAGGAGACGGTCGTCGAGCCGTAGGGGGTCTACGCGTCGCCGTCCACCCGGGCCGCGCGCGGTGCTACACCTCGATCAGTACGGTGAACGGGCCGTGGTTCGTGAGCGAGACCCGCATGTCCGCTCCGAACCGGCCCGTCTCCACCTGCGCGCCGAGCGCGCGCAGCTGGGCCACGACCTCGTCCACCAGGGGTTCGGCGACCTCGCCCGGCGCGGCGGCGTTCCAGGTGGGCCTGCGGCCCTTCCTGGCGTCCCCGTAGAGGGTGAACTGAGAAATGACCAAAAGCGGTGCATTCACGTCCGAGCAGGACTTCTCGCCCTCCAGGATCCGCAGGGTCCACAGCTTGCGGGCGAGCTGTGCCGCCTTCTCCGCCGTGTCGCCGTGAGTGACCCCCACCAGCACACACAGTCCCTCGCCGACGATTTCGCCGACCGTCCCGGTCCCCGGGGAACCGTCCGCGGCGCCCGCGACCGTGACGCTCGCGCCGTCCACTCTCTGTATCACTGCACGCATACAGACCAACCTATCTTGGGCTGAACGGGTACAGAGCACCTGCGTGAACACCCTGCGTAGTGGCACCATGCACGGTGTCGGTGTGCCGACGCACCGGTCGAGGGGACGGAACATCATGACGACACGTGGAACCGGGACATCGCCCGGTGCCGTACCAGTGACACGTACATCCGGCGGTCTGAGGCCACCGGTGCAGCGGACCGTCGAGGCTCCCGGCCAGCTGTCCGCACCACCCGTGCAGCTGCCGGGCGCGGTCTCCGTGCCCGGGCAGACCGGGGGAGGCGCGGGCGAAGCCCTGGCCTCCCTGCGCGCGCAGCCGGAGTTCGGCGGTCTGCGGCTGCCGGAGCTTCGCACCCGGCGGCGTGAGGCGCAGCGCGACGAGGCCGACCTCAGCTACGTCCGCCGGCTGGTCCAGGGCCGGATCGACATCCTGCGGGCCGAGCTCGCCCGCCGTGGGGGCCCTCAGTCGCCCGTGGTGGACCGGCTCTCGGAGATCCTCGCCGACACCCCGTCCGTCCACCGCTCCTCGGCGCGGCACGTCACCCTCACCACGCCGCGCAGCGACGAGTACCGGCAGCTGGCGGACGACACGCTCGCCGAGGTCGAACTCTCCGACCTCGACGCCCGTACGGACGAAGAGCTGCTCACCGCGATGGGGCGGCTCGTCCGTTACGAGCGGCAGGTCTCCCGGCGCCGTCACCGGCTCCAGCGGACCGTCGACGATTGCAGCGCGGAGATCGCCCGCAGGTACCGTGACGGAGAAGCACAAGTAGAGGACCTGCTCGCCTGAAGCGACCCTTCCGGGGGCGGGTCACGCCCGTCCCCGGAAGGCCGCCACCCCATGACCTCCTCCACAGCCCCGTCCGCCTCGCCCTCGACGCCCGCCCTCCCGGTCCTGGCCGAGGTGGTGCGGTCCGGTTTCACCGAGGGCCGCCATCGGGGGTCTCTGGTGGTCCTGGCCGCCGACGGGAGCGTGGAGCTGGCGCTCGGAGACCCGGCGGCGCCGGTCTTCCCGCGCTCGTCGAACAAGCCGATGCAGGCTGCCGCGATCCTGCGGGCGGGGCTGGACCTCTCGGGGGAGCGGCTGGCACTGGCCGCCGCGAGCCACTCGGGGGAGGCGTTCCACCTGGAACTGGTGCGCACGATGCTCACCGAGCACGGGCTGAAGCCGGACGATCTGCAGACACCGCCCGACCTCCCGCTGGACCCGGTCGAGGCCGAGGCGTACCTCGCCGCCGGGGGAGTGCGGGAGCCGCTCACGATGAACTGCTCCGGCAAGCACGCGGCGATGCTCGCCGTCTGCGTGCGCAACGGCTGGGACACGGCAAGCTATCTCGACCCGGCGCACCCGTTGCAGCGGCTGGTGGGCGAGGTGGTCGCCGAGGCGGCGGGCGAGCCGGTCGCGGCGGTCGGCACGGACGGCTGCGGGGCGCCGCTGATGGCGATCGGCCTGGTGGGCCTGGCCCGGGCGTTCCGCTCGTTCGTCCTGGCGGAGCCCGGTACGCCGGAACGCCGGGTCGCCGACGCGATGCGGGCGCACCCGGAGTACGTCGCGGGCACCCGGCGGCCGGACACCTGGCTGATGCGGGAGGTGCCGGGCGCGCTCTCCAAGATGGGTGCGGAGGCGGTCCAGGCGGTGGCACTGCCGGACGGCAGGGCGCTGGCCTTCAAGATCGACGACGGCGCGACGCGCGCCCTGGGGCCGGTGCTGGCCCGCTCGCTCGGGCTGCTGGGCGTCCGGGGCCCCGTGGTCTCCCGCATCGGACGCGCGCCGCTGCTGGGCGGCGCGGATGAGGTCGGCGAGATCCGCGCGGCATTCTGAGGGGCCGGGTTGCCCGGCGTCGGCAGCGCTGCGGCGGCGGGCGGAAAAGCGGGCGACATCGTGTGCCGCCTGTGCCTAGCGTGGGCGGCATGAACCTTGATCCGCGTACCGTCTCCGCCGCCGAGTTCCCCGACTGGATACGCGCCGTGGGCACCGGCTTCCTGAGGTCCTCGGGCCCGGTACCGGAGGAGGAGGTCGCGGTGCGGCTGGCCCACACCGATCTCGCCCGCGTCCAGGGTGTGTTCGACGGCGGGCGGTGTGTGGCCACCTTCCGGTCGTTCGCGCAGGAGCTGACCGTGGTCGGCGGCGCCACGGTGCCGGCCGACGCGATCACCGGCGTGACGGTGACCCCCACGCACCGCCGCCGCGGGCTGCTCGGCCGGATGATGGCCGCGGACCTGGCGGCGGCGAAGGAGCGCGGCGACGTGGTCGCCTCGCTGATCGCGGCGGAGTACCCGATCTACGGGAGGTACGGCTTCGGCCCCGCCTCCTGGACCGCCGAGTGGGAGATCGACGTGCCCCGCGCGGGCCTGGACCCGCGCGCGAGGGTTCCTTCCGAGGCGGACGGCGGCCGGATCGAGCTGGTGGAGGGAGCCGACGTACGCAAGCTGGGTCCCGAGCTGCACGGCCGGCTGGCGGCGCGGCAGCATGGTGTGGTCTCCCGGGACGAGCGCTGGTGGGAGCGCAGCACCGGGGTGGACGTCCCGGCGTCCGAGGCGTGGAAGGAGCCCTTCCACGCGGTGTACCGGTCGGCGGACGGGGAGACGGACGGGCTGATCACCTATCGCGCCGACGACCACTGGGGCGACCGGAAGCAACCGCTCAACACGGCGACGGTGGCGGGTCTGATCGCCGCGAGCCCGGCCGCGGAGCGCGCCCTGTGGCGGTTCGTCTGCTCCATCGACTGGATCACCACCGTCCGTACCGGCCACCGCGCGCCCGACGACCTGCTCCCGCTGCTCCTGCCGGACCCGCGTGCCGCCCGTGTCGTCACCCAGGCGGACTGGCTGTGGCTGCGTGTCCTGGATGTCCCCCGCGCCCTGGAGGCCCGTACGTACGCGAGCGAGGCCGCGCTGGTCCTGGACGTCCGGGACGCCTCCGGCCTGGCGGGCGGCCGTTTCCTGCTGGAGGCGTCACCGTCGGGGGCCTCCTGTGCGCCCACGACCCGGGACGCCGATCTCGCCCTGGACGTCGCGGAGCTGGGCGCGCTCCTCCTGGGCGACGAGTCGCCGGTGCGCCTGGCCGCGCTGGGACGGCTCGACGAGCACCGGGCGGGAGCGGCGGCACTGGCGGACACGGTGTTCCGGGCGCCGCGCCGGGCGTGGTGCCCGGACGTCTTCTAGGGGGCGTGCGGGTGCCCGCGCCGGGGGCGCGGGCACGTCGGGCCTCCTGTCCGCCTCAGCTCTTGAGGAAGTCCAGGAGGTCCTTGTTGAACTTCTCCTTGTCGCCCGGGACGAGGGCGATGCCGTGGGAACCGCCCTCGTACACCTTGAGCGTCGCGTTCGCCACCAGCTTCGCGGTCTTGCGGCCGGTCGCGTCGATGGGCACGATCTGGTCGTCGTCCCCGTGGACGACGAGCGTGGGGATGTCGAACTTCTTCAGGTCCTCGTGGAAGTCCGTCGAGGCGAAGGCGTCCACACAGTCCA
>NZ_JBIBEG010000014.1:0-87508 GCF_042902585.1 Streptomyces argenteolus | reverse complement strand
CTGTCCCGTGCCGTGGTCCTCGTAGTACAGCTCGATGTCGGTGGAGTTTTCCTGGCCGACGGTGATGAACGCCATGATGGTTACTGCCTTCCGGTATGCATACGTTGGACGGTGACGTGCCCCGATGGACACGTGCTGGAGATGCCCGGGTGGGCGGGGTGCGGTGCCCGGGTGGGCGTGGTGCGGAGTGTGACGAGCGGGCGGGTGGAGTGCGCGGTCAGCGGACCGTGCGGGCTGCCTGCTCGACGATGCGGGCGACGGCCTCGGGGCGGGATACGGATACCGCGTGCGAGGCGTCGATGGTCGTGGTGTGTGCGTGGGCGCGGTGGGACATGTAGCGCTGGGCGGCCACGGGGATGTTGAGGTCCTCGGTGGTGATCAGCGACCAGGAGGGGATCGTCTTCCAGGCGGCCTGCGTGGACTTCTCCTCCAGGGCCGCGGCGGCGACGGGACGCTGCCCGGCTGCCATGAGTCTGGTCTTGTCCTTGGGGACGTCCGCGGCGAACTGGTGGCGGAACTTGTCCTGCTCGATGTAGACGTCCGCGCCCTGGCTGCCGTCGGGCAGGGTGTAGTTGACGGACTCGATGGCCTGGCCCAGGGTGCTGCCGGGGAACTTGTTGGTCAGTCCGAGCGAGCTCTCGCCCGCGTCGGGCAGGAACGCCGCGATGTAGACCAGCGCCTTGACCTTGTCCTCCATGCCGGCGGCGGCCTGGCTGATGACGGTGCCGCCGTAGGAGTGGCCGACCAGGACCACGGGTCCGTCGATGTGGTCCAGGACGCTGCGCAGGTAGGCGGCGTCGCCGGCCGGGCCGCGCAGCGGGTTGGCGGCGGAGACGACCGGGTAGCCGGCACGCTGCAGGCGCGGGACGACAGCGTCCCAGCTGGAGGCGTCGGCGAACGCTCCGTGCTCCAGCACGATCGTGGGACGCACGGGCTGGGGAGGCGTCGCGCCGGCTGTGCCGGGCAGGGTGACGGCGGCGACGGACAGGCCTACGGCCGCGGTGACACCGAGCAGCGTGGATCTGCGGCTCGGACGGGCCGGACGGTTCAAACGCATGCGTGATTCCTTCTTGGACGGGGTGATGGCTTCCGGCGGACCGCGCAGCCGGAGCGAGCCGGCGCCCCGAAGGGCGTGGACGTGTGTGTCCGCGCCACGTGATCAGCGCGGCTCGGACCCTCGGCAGGCAGGCGGCAACAGTCGGGAAAGGGTGGGTGCCGGGCTGCGACCCGACGTGCTCCTGAACCACCCGAGCACCGGGAGTGGAGCGTCTTTCGTCCTGTCCTACGAGCGAACGACCGACCCGGTTCACCAGGTATCCGGCGGTTCGTTCAAGACCACCGAACGCACCGTCCGGACTCCAGCGCTCAGTGACTCCCGAGGTGATCGAGTCTAGGACCGAGGGGATGGTGCGGCCCTCGCGCTTCGTGATGATTGCCGTGTCACACCCTGGGTGCAGAGGCTGCACCCAGGGTTGGAGAGCGGGCTGCTCCTTCAGTGGGACGCCTGCGGCTGGGCTGCGGTCTTAGTCTTACGTCCGACATGAACCGAACCGATGACCGAATGATCCCGCTCCTGCTGACAGGCGCCCAGGCCGCGGTGTGGCCAGGGACGGACCTGGTCCGTGGATCCGTCCCTCCCGAGTCGGCCCTTCTCCTGGCATCCCTCGTCTCCGGGGTGGTCACGGCTGCGCTCTGCCTGCGTCGTGCCAGGCCGGTACTGGCTTTCGCCGTGGTCGCCGCTGCCTGTGCGCTGGGTGCCGGAGCGTTGCCCGCGGGGGCGATGGCGGTGTGGGGTACCGCGGGCGTCGCTCTGGCCTTGTTCACCGTGACGAGTGAGCGCGACTCGTTCACCGCTCTGCTGTGCGTGGTCACCCTGGCCGTGTGGCAGATTCTGTATGGACTCACCCTGAACGGGCTGGATGAGCATGACGGACTTGACCTCGCCCTCACCGCGGTGCTGTACGCCGCGACGTTCATATTCGGGTTGCTGGTACGGCGGGCCCGTCGTCTGCGGCGGGCGGCGCGGCAGCAACTTCAGCGGGCCGAGATCGAACGGCATCGGCTCCCGGTGGCCGAAAGGCGCCGGATGGAAAGGGAATTGCATGATGTCAGCGCCCACCATCTGACGGCCGTGGTCGTCACGGCGGGCGCGGCGCTCGGGTTGCGTGATCGTCGTCCCGAGTTGGTGGGTGAGGCACTCCGCTTCGCGGTGGAGACCGGCCGTGAGGTGACTCAGGCGCTCGGTGCGGTGAGATCACCGGCGCCCTCACGGGAGCAGATGCCCACCCCGAGAGAGCGGCTGCTGGAGTTGGTCACCGGGTTTTCCCAGCTGGGGCGAGGGGTGGACCACGCGATCGACCCGATGCCGGACGGCGCTCCGGCGGACGCGGTCTACGGCATCGTGCGTGAGGCACTCACCAATGTGGCGCGGCATTCACCGGGCGCGGCCACGACCGTGACCTGTCGTTACGACGACGCCGGCACAGAGGTGGTTGTCACGAGCGCAGCGCCGCCCGCCGGGACGGTGGCGCACGGCGCGGGCCTCGGATCGGGACGTGGTCAGGGCTTTCTGCGGTCGCGGGCACGGGAGGTGGGCGGCACGCTCACCAGCGGCCCGACGGCCGGGGGCGGGTGGGAGGTGCGCGCCGTCCTGCCTGGGCGTGCGGCGGCTGCCGCGGCGGAACGGTCGGTTCCCTACCGCTATCGCTTGGCGCAGGTCGCGACTGCCGCCTGTCTGGCAGTGCAGCCGCTGCTTCCGATGCTGGTGATCCGGCAGGAAGCCACGTCGAACACGGGACGGGTGTCGGCGGGGGTGCTCTTCGCGATGGTGGCTGCCGCCCAGGCGCTCGCGCTGCTGTGGCGGCGTCGCGCTCCCCTCGCCGCCCGAGGGGTCGTGCTCGGTCTGGTCCCGTTCTGGCCGGTGGCGGTGGTTGTCGGCGACTACACAGGTTGGGTGTATCTGCCACCGTTGCTGAGCATGGTCGCCACCTGCGCGGTGGTCGCCTCCACGGCGGCGGCTGCGGCCGCTGCCGGCCCGCGTGGCACCGATGGTGGGCTGCGTATGCCGGTGGAAGCGCTCGTGGCTGCCGTTGCCGTAGGGATGCATGCAGTGACCACGACGGCAGCCGTCCTGCACCGGGGGACGCACTTCCCCCTCTGGTTGCTCGTCACGGGAGCGGCGGGCCAAGCGGCCGTGGTGGTGGGTGCGGCTTGGTGGGCCGGTACTCTGCGCGGTCGACGCGACCGGGCCATCCGTCGTGACCAGACGGAACACCTCGCGGCGTGGACCGAGGAAGCGGTCCGGGACGCATGGGCGGAGCGCCGTTGCATCGCCGCGGGGCTTGAGACCACCGTGCTGGCTCGTACTGCTGACATGGTGGCGCAGGCCGAGGCGGGGAGACTAGATGAGGTCGTGGCACGCGCCCGTGAGGCTCTCGCCGCGATGCGGGCCTTGCTCGACGCCGTCCGCGAGGCGGATGTGGCCCCTTCCTTGGTGCCTCCGCCCACCCTCCAAGCTCTCGACCTCCTGGTCCTGCAGGTCCGGGCGACCGGTCGTGAGGTTGACATACGGTTGAGCGACCGCATGCCGAGACGGTTGCCCACTGCTGTGACCCTGGCCGCCTACCATGCATGCGAGACACTGCTCACGGTCGGCGGGGGTGGCCCGATGGCCGTGACACTCGACTCCGACGAGTCCGCATTGACCGTAACGGCGACCGGGGTGCCGGACACCGCCCGTTCCGCCCTGTGTCAGCAGCTCGCGGTCCGGGCCGCAGTGATCGGCGGGACTCTCACCAGTGGCCCTCGTGGCCCGGTGTGCGTCCGGCTGCCTCTGACCACACAGACGGTGCGGCAGGACAACGAGGAAAGACAACGATGAGTCTCAGAGTGCTGGTCGCCGACGATCAGGGCATCGTGCGAGCGGGGTTCGTGGCAGTGATCGACGCCGAGGCAGACATGACGGTCGTCGGCGAGGCCGCTGACGGCGCCGAAGCGGTGCGTCTCGCCGAGGAGCTGGCGCCCGACGTGGTCCTCATGGATGTCCGCATGCCCGGACTCGACGGCATCGCGGCCACGCGGATCATCACAGGGCGTCCCGAGGCGCCCCGTGTCCTCGTGCTGACCACCTTCGACCTCGACGCCTACGTGTTCGACACGCTGCGCGCGGGAGCCTCGGGCTTCCTCCTCAAGGACATGGAGCCCGGCGAACTCCTGGACGGAATTCGCGTGGTTGCCGCAGGTGAAAGCGTTCTCGCTCCGTCCGCGACGCGTCGACTCATCGGACACTATGCGTCCCGGCCGGGCGCCGGACTCCCGGGCAGCGACGTCCCTCGCGAGCTGAGCAGCCTGACCAGCCGTGAACGCGGTGTGCTGCCCCTGATGGCCTCCGGGCTGACCAACGCGGAGATCGCGGAGCACCTCGGTATCACCGTAGGAACCGTGAAGTCCCATATCAACGCGCTGCTCCGCAAGCTCGACCTACGTGACCGGGTCCAGGCGACGATCTTCGCCTACGATCTTGGGCTCGTCCACCCGAACCCGCCCCACTGACGCGCCGTCCGCAGTTGTCCTCACCCAGGAGTCCGGCGTGGTGTCCCTCCCGCGTTTCACTCCCCCTCGGCGGGCCGAGCCGTCGGCACCGCACCGCGCGGCTGCACTTCATAACCTCAGCGCTCCCGGCCCCCGTCGAGAACGCCAGGGCAGCTGTCTCCCGCTGGACATCCGCCATCAGAGATACTGGGTTCACAAAACCGAAGACGTGCTCGGCCCACTCCCGAAATCCGCGCAGCCCACGGCCAAGCGTGCCCTACAGGAGATCGATAACGGCAAGGTCGAGGAGCGTTCCTATCAAGCTAAATATTTCAGCACCCACCCTGGTTGCCCTGATCCGCGCCGGCGCACGCTTCGAACGAGGCCGGCTGGCGGAGCAACCGGAAGGGCTCGCTGCATGACCGACGAGTGCTTCGACGAGGAACCGCCCGAGCACCTCCGCTATCGCCGTTACCTGCAGGATCTGGAGGATGTCCCGGCGGCGGATGAGGCCGCCTTGGTGGCCGCCGTCCTGCGCGATCCGGATGTGTCCATGGCGGAGGCCGCGGTCAACCGCCACCTCGAGTGCCGCGCCGCCCACCTGCTGACCGACTCGGCGTTCACCGATTGGGCCCAGACCTTGGCCATGACAATCGGGGACCGCCCCTTCCTCGCCCGTCGGCTGCGCGAATGGTGCCTGCTCAGGGCAATCGCGTGGGACGAGCCATGGACTGCCGAGGAACTGACCACCGCATCCGACTGGTTCCAGCGCACGGCCACGGTCCTACTCGCCGTCACCTCACCTGAGGCCCTCAGCCTTCTGGCAGAACGGGGACGCACCCGCCGTGTCCGGAACGCAGCGAGCCGCCGACTGCACCATTCACATCACCACCGACCTGACTCGATCCATAAGTGATCGTTTCAGATGAGTCGAGCTGCGGGTCTCGTGTCGGGCGATCTTGGTCGGCAGGGTGTGCGGCGGGGTGCTGATCTTGTTCCTGACGACCTGTGGGAGCGGGTGGCTCCGCTGCTGCGGGCTGCTCTCGAACGACGCCCCCGCCACCCGGGGCGGCTGCGGATTCCCCATCGCGGGCAGCCTCATATGCCTGCGACGCCTGCGCCTCCCGTCCTGAAGCGATCAGGCTGAACCATCCCGGCCGCACCTCAGTCAGAAGCGGCCGCAGGGACCGTGCTGCGGCCCGCAGGTCCTGATCTGTCACGTCAAGAGGCTCCGGCAGGCTCAGCCCGTACAAGCGCAGCCGCCAGAGATCGAAGATTTGGCTCCCATCCGCTGCGAAGTCGATATCGACCTCGGTGCCGTCGTCGCTGACGAAACGGCACCCTGCCCCATGAACCGTGTAGAAGTAGTTGCCGACGTGCCCACGCCGGCTGATGCGCCGCCGCGAACGGACCAGGCCGAGGACATCTGCCAGTCGCTCAAGCCCGGGGATCGCCGCTTTCATGGCCTTGTCAATCGCGTTCAGAGCGTCGACGTAACCGAGCATGAGGTCCCGTGCAGTCCCAACCCGTTCCATACGCCGTCATCCTTACTTGAGGCCATGGCTGAAGGGATTGTTCCATGGGATGCCGGCGTCTCCGTGGGACAGCATTCCGAGACGACCGGTCAAGGACCGTGCTCTTCGACTCTCGCTAGCGTCGACACCAGACCGAGAGATCACACCGTGATTTCTCACGCCTCGTCAAAAGCCTCGATCAAGCGCTCGTACGCCGGCTTCGGCCGCAGGGCCGCGTCCCACGGCAGGGAATCGGCCGTGCGCGGAGGATAGGTCTCGGTGTCGGCGGTGGAACCGTACCGGTCGGTGAATCCCCATGTGGAGAACGATGTGCAGTTCGGCTCCTCCAGGCAGACCCGCAGCTTGCCCGCCATCTCATCAGCCTGGGTGTCCCGCCCGTCCTCCTCGTCCTCGCCTATGGGGACGTCCATCTCCGACACCCGCGCCTGAACCCCGAGTTCCGCCAGATCCCGCACATGGCTGCGAAAGGTCTCCGGGTCGATGCGGTCGCCGGGTGCGTACTCATGGTTCTGGAAACCCACGCCGTCGATCGGTACGCCGCGTTCCTTGAGTCGCTTGACCAGATCGTAAAGTGCGTCCCACCGCTCGCCTTCCTCCTCGACCCCGTACTCGTTGAGGAACAGTCGTGCCTTCGGATCGGCCCGGTGGGCAGCCCTGAACGCCTCGTCGATGTACTCCTCGCCCATGGCCTCGAACCACGGGCTCTGCTCGGAGCGCAGACCGAGATCCCCGTTGGTGTAGCTCTTCTCGTCGTCGGACATGGGCTCGTTGACCACATCCCATTCCGCGACCTTTCCCTCGAAGTGCCCGGCGACACTGGCGATGTGCCGGAGCATGGTCCGGCGCACCTCCTCGGGGTCGTCGTTCTCCCGCATCCAGTCGGGCAGCGCCTCGTGCCAGACGAGGGTGTGCGCGTGCACCTTCATGTCGTTTGCGCGGGCGAAGCGTACGAGTAGGTCCGCGTCGCGGAAGTCGTAGACGCCCCGGCGGGGGTGGAGGAACTGTGGCTTGAACGCGTTCTCCGGAGTGAGCATGGAGAACTGGCTCCCCGCGAGCGCCCGGTAGCGTGAGTCGGTGAGCAGCGGGTTCTCGGCCAGGGCGGCGCCGACGTCGAACGGCCGCCCCACCTCTGCGGCCCGCGCACGCAGCGAGGCGTCGGACTGCTCCTGGCGTAGCTGCGGCGCCTTGATCACGCGGAGCGAGTCTCCGCTCTCCGCCCGCGCGCTCAGCTGCGTCAGACGCCATCCTTCGCGGCGCTCGTCTTCGCCCGCGTCCGCCTCCAGACCGAACCAGACAGTGCCCTCGGCGAACACCCCCGGGTCCTGCACGGTTCCCAGCCGCCGCCCGTCGGCTTTCACGCGGAAGGTGTCACCGATGCTCGACACGGCGAGCGTCACCGTCCCGGAGCAGCCGCAGTCGAATTCCTTGGAGGTGGCCGGCTCATCGTCCTCGCCGTCCCATATCTGGACCTTCACTTGTCCGTCAGCGGTCACACCGACGCGGAGTGAGGGCCGCTCCTGCCGCCACTCGTCGTAGATGACCGGTACACGTCCGTACAGCCGCAGCCATGAGTCGCCGTCATCGTCACCCACACCGGACATGCGCGCGGTGACGGTGAAGTCGCCCTCAGATTTGAGATGCGGGCCGGCCAGGTTCAGCGGAGGGTTGGGTTGGCCGCCGGAGGCGTCCTGCTCCACGATGTGCCGATCCAATGCGCTGACCCGCAGGGTGTCGTTCCGCGCGGTGGTGCCCGGCATCTGCGTCCAGTCGTGGTTCCGCAGCAGGTCTTCGTCGTTTCCGCGGCCCGCGCCCTCGCTCTGCCCCGTACACCCGGCCGCCACCGCCATGACGAGCACCACGGCGGCCAGTCGCTGCCACGTCCCCCCACCGAGGCCCACGGTCCCTCCCACTCTCTTGTTCGAGACGAGATCAACGTCTCGAAACTGGGCCACAGTTCATCACACGTGAGGTACGGCGTCCCTGGGTGGCGCGTCCCAGCTCGAGCGGCGGAGCGGGGCCCAGATCGTTGCGGCCTGCGCGGAGGGCGCATCGAACACGCGCGTGCCGGTGGACTTCAGGGGATCCACAGAGACGGTACGCAAGTACGCTCGCTGTTCACCGGCATATGGTGAGACGGTCGGACGAGCTGCGGCCGGGCCGCCACACGTCAGAACTGGTACTCAGCGAGGCTGAGCGTACGGAGTTGACGCGCTGGTCGTGACAGGCGACCACGGCCCGCGCGGGGATCGGCGCCGGGCTGTGGGTGGCGACCCCTGGAGGCGAGTGGGTGCCGTCAGACGGAGGTGTACTCCGACTCCTGTCCCCTCACCTGAGCAATCGTCACGACCCGAAGCGGCACGAAACACCGGGCGTCACCGCGAAGCGACCGTCCTCGCCGCCGCCCTCACAGAGTGGCTGTTGACCAGACCCTCCATCCAAGCTGCGGCAAAGGGCTGTCCCGTAATCGCTGGTGGATCAGCGCGCGGCGTCAGATGCGGTGCGTCGCAAGGCGGAGGGACGTCCGCATACTGGATGTATTCGGGCGTTCCGGCAACGCGGCGAGGTGCCGTAGCTGTCGTCGTGCGCCCGCCAGGGATTACGGGACAGCCCTGAGGCCGTCAGCGATGGCCCAGCACGTTGACCACCCGTCCGTTGGGGTCACGGACAAAGAACCGGCGCACTCCCCACTCTTCGTCCTGCAGGGGGTGCACGATCTCTGCCCCGCTCTCCCGCATGACCGCGTATGCCGCGTCCACGTCGTCGACCTCGACGCTCATGTCGGGCGTGACCGGCGCGGTCTTGTCGCCGGACATGAAACTGACCTGCGCCGCCGGACTCGACGAGGAAGCCAGCGTCATGATCCAACCGTGATTCATGACCTCCTCGAGGCCGAGCAGACCGTAGAACTCCCGGCTCTCCTCCACGGCCTCCGACTGGACATTGGGTACGACGCGACGAACGGTCATCGACAACTCCAAGCTAGCGACGTGTCTTGCCGGCTCCCAGAATTACTACGCCACACCAGCCCGCGCACGCACTCTCGAAACACGCCGCTTCCTCATGTCCCGGCCCCCAAAGATCAATCGCAGGGCTGCCCGTAAGCCGCCGTCGACCTTCGTTGGACGGCTGACGGAGCGTTGGCTGCGGTGCGGCGTGCTCAGTCGGTGAGGAAGGCGCCTTCGCGGCAAGCGCGGCAGAGGAACACGTAGCCCAGCTGGCCGCCGAGGTTCATGGCGGTCTGCCGGGTGATCCCTTCCTCCAGATGCGCCGCAAATTCCATCGGACCGGTGCAGGAGGGGCATATGGGCACGCTGTCTTCCTCGAGACAGGACGGGCTGCCCCCGAGGGAACCGAGCACTTCGCGTTGCTTCCCGAACCGCTCTCCGGGTTCACGCTTCCATCCCGACCGGGCGGCGTCGTAGGCGTCAGGCGTGAGCCCCTCGTCGTCGTCTTCCGGGTCGAGCGTCACGACGTGGTGGCGGATGGCCGAGGTGGCGGGCAGTAGCGTCACGCCCGTCTCGGGCACGGCCACCGGCCGCAGTTCCTCCCGGGGAAACAGGTAGACCCGGTTCGCACCGGAAGGCGCGTCCCAGAATTCGCATGCGCCGCACATGCGCCAGGTGAATCCTGCAGGAGCCAGCGGCACGCCCCCGGTACGCGGGACGTCGGAGTCGGCCGGTGCGGTGCCGTCGTAGATCATCAGAGTGGTCTGCCTGGCCACAGGCTAAGCACGGCCTACCGACCTGAAGGGACGCGGGGGCTGATCGTGCGGAAGGGACGGCAACACCGGTCGCACAGTTGCGTATCGCCGAGGCCGGCGGTCTGCGGCTTCCCGCTTCGCCATCGACACGGCAGACGCGGCGGGGCGATCGGACGCCCCCGGAACACTTGTGCTCGCCCCCTTCGAGGTCGGTGCGCCGGAACTTCCCGATCAGCAGCCGCGTGCCGACTGAGGGTGGCGCGCCAGGCCGGCAGGAGGATGCCACCGGGAGATTGTGCTCTCCCAGCCGCGCATAGCGATCGCTCCGCACGGAACCACGCGTTCGAGGTGGCGCAATATCTGTGACCGTGAAGTCAGATTTTAACGCGCCGTGCGCGGAGTGTTTGTGTCCTAACCAACAGAGCGACGTCATTTATCGCACCCGGATCATTACTTCGTGCTACTGTCAGCCTCAGTTGCAGTTGTGGTTCCCAAAACTTCAAGCGATTTCGCCGAAATTTTCGGCCAGGAAACGCTTTTATCGCCGGTCGTTCTCCGGCCGGGGCATCATCGCGGCGACCCGGATACCTGGCATCAGGTATCCCGGCGTACTGCCCCAAAGGAGACATGACGTGGCATCAGGCACGGTGAAGTGGTTCAACGCGGCCAAGGGATTCGGCTTCCTCGAGCAGGATGGTGGCGGCCCCGACGTGTTCGCCCACTTCTCGAACATCGCCGCCCATGACTGCCGTGAGCTGCTCGAGGGCCAGAAGGTCATCTTCGACATTGCGCCGGGCCAGAAGGGCCCGATGGCCGAGAACATCATTCCGGCCTGACGCTGTCGCGTACGTCGCGGCTGGGGCCCGCATCCCTCGGGGTGCGGGGCCCAGCTGCGAAATTCCCCCGCATGACCTCCCCTGGCGTCGCCTGTGTGCCATATCGAGAGATCCATGCTTCTTCTGAGCTGACACCGGTTGACGTCCTGGATTCCACGTCCCGGTGACTCGCTCGTTCGATCGTCTTCTCGTCGAAGGCGATTCTCTGCACATCACATTCTTTTCCCATTTCATTCGGTCCGTTTCCTGCGATTCCCTGCACTGCATTTCCATCTGGGGAATTCCTTGGTACGTGCCGTGTATCAAGGAAGGTTCTCGATGAACCCCACACGTACGCACAGCCGTTCTTCCAGTCCTCACCGGACCGCCTCTCTCGCCACCGGTTCGCGGCCGGGCGCACGTCTCAGCCCGTCCGCACCGAACCGCGCAGGGGGCCCGAGCCGGTTGACCGGGCATGGTCGGCGGTCCGCGTCGGTGCAAGGGGAGTTCACCTTGCTGAGGACGGTCACTCCCGCGCTTCCCGCGGTGGAGGCGTTCGCCGACCTCGACATGCCGAGGCCGCTGCTGGCAGCGCTGACCGCGCAGGGCTTGAGCGTTCCGTTCCCGATTCAGGGGGCGACCCTGCCCAACACGCTGGCGGGTCGTGACGCCCTGGGGCGCGGGCGCACCGGCTCCGGCAAGACTCTCGCCTTCGGCTTGGCGCTGTTGGCCCGCACCGCCGGTCAACGCGCCGAGCCCCGCCAGCCGTTGGCGCTGGTGCTCGTGCCGACGCGGGAGCTGGCGCAGCAGGTGACCGACGCGCTCACCCCCTACGCCCGCTCGGTGAGGCTGCGCCTGGCCACCGTTGTCGGCGGCATGCCGATCGGGAGGCAGGCCAACGCTCTGCGGAGTGGCGCAGAGGTGATCGTCGCGACGCCGGGCCGGCTCAAGGACCTCATCGACCGTGGTGACTGCCGGCTGGACCAGGTCGCGATCACGGTCCTGGACGAGGCAGACCAGATGGCCGACATGGGCTTCATGCCGCAGGTCACAGCCCTTCTGGACCAGGTCCGGCCCCAGGGTCAGCGCATGCTGTTCTCCGCGACCCTTGACCGTGACGTCGACCGCCTGGTCCGCCGCTATCTCACCGACCCCGTCGTCCACTCCGTCGACCCGTCCGCAGGCGCGGTCACGACGATGGAGCATCACGTACTCCATGTCCACGGCACCGACAAGCACCGCACGACGACGCGGATCGCGGCACGCGAAGGCCGGGTGATCATGTTTCTGGACACCAAGCGGGCCGTGGACAAGCTCGCCGACCACCTGCTGGCCAGTGGGGTGCGGGCTGCCGCACTGCACGGTGGGAAGGCACAGTCGCAGCGCACCCGGACCCTGGCTCAGTTCAAGACTGGACATGTCACCGTGCTCGTAGCCACGAACGTGGCCGCCCGCGGCATCCACGTCGACAATCTCGACCTCGTCGTCAACGTCGACCCGCCCACCGACCACAAGGACTACCTCCACCGCGGCGGCCGTACCGCGCGGGCCGGCGAGTCCGGCAGCGTCGTCACCCTGGTCACGCCCCGCCAGCGGCGCGACATGACCCGCCTCATGGCCGCCGCCGGCATCGTGCCCCGGACCACACAGGTCAGTTCCGGCGATGAGGCGCTCGGCCGGATCACCGGCGCCCGGACCCCCTCAGGCATCCCTGTGACCATCACAGCACCGGTGGTCGAGCGGCGTCGGCGCAGCGCGTCCTCCCCCGGGCGGCGCGGCCCCGCCTCGGCGCCCCGGCGCATGACCGTGCGGCAGTCCGCCCTCGACGCGGCGGCCTGAGAAATTCATGATCCGGAAGCTGACCCATCTCCGCAGGAGGCACTTTTGACGTCGGTTCAGATCCAGGCTCGCTCGACGAGTGCCACTGCCGTACACAGCACGGTGGCCGACGTCATGGACACCGCCGGACCGCAGGTCTGCGACGACATGACCGTCGAGGTGGCCCTGTCCGTCATGGCCGCTGCACGGACCGGGCACCTGCTTGTCTGTGACGACAGCGGCCTGTGTATCGGACTGGTCGCCCGGGCTCAGCTCACCGCAGCCCGTGACGGCTCCTCGTACTCGGACAGGGTCCAGCTACGGGACATCCTCGGCGAGGGCGGGCCGTTTGCCTCGCCGGTGACCAGCATGGCCGAGGCCGGGCACGTGATGCGCTTCAGCCGTCTCGATGCCCTGCCTGTGGTCGATGAACACGGCAGTGCCTTGGGTGTCCTCGCCCTTGCCCGCTGAGCCGTCTCACTGCGACAGAATCCCACCGCCCCAGGCGCTGCGCTCACGAGGGTCCGCTCCCCGACGCACCAGGCTTCCGCGATGTTCGGCGGCCCGGCGGCAGCCTGACCGGCGCGCCGGTCGGGCCCTCACCGCGTCCCGAGGTTCCCGGTGCGGGAGTGCGTCGAGCTCGGAGTAGCTGACGTCGCCGACGGTCCAGGCGCTTCCGTCCTCTCTCGCCAGCCGGCGCGTCCCGTCTGTCTCCGGAATCCCCCGGTGTCTGGGAGAGCCCGGCCCCGCCCCTCTGGCTCCGGACCAGGGCCGGGTGCCGTCCACACGAGGGGGCGGCCGATCCAGAGGGACGGCAAGGGCCGGGCGTTCGTACGCGTCGTCCTCGGTCTGCAGCAGTCAGCCCACCCCTCGCGGCAAGAACGGCTAATGAAGCCGCCCTTGTAGAGACCATCTGATTTGGCGAGTCTGCCGTAGCAGATGAGGGTGCAGGCGATGCTGGTGAAGGCCAGGAAGTGGTCGCCGCAGGCGGAGCAGGTGGGCACGACAGCGGCGCGCCCGGGTTCCGGCCGCGCCGCTGTCGAGCTGTGGGCAGCCCTCGGGGGAGCCCCCGGGTCAGTGGAGCTTGTTGACGGCGGTCTTCGTCGTGGTGCGGAAGGCGGTCAGCGGGGCGTCCTCAAGATCGCCCATCTGGCCCCAGCGGACGAGGGTGACGGTGCGGCCGTCGCGGCCGACGGAGAACAGGTGGATGTCGGAGATGCCGATCTGCGGGTCGGCGGTGTCCAGGCTGTAGACCCAGGCGCCCTCTTCGACGGCGAGCTTGCCGTGGGAGGCGCTGACGGCCTGCAGGCCCGGGTTCTGCTGCTCCAGCTGGGGGCCGCAGCCGGCGAGGGCCCCGCGGAGGGTGTCGACCAGCTTCACGGCGTCGGCCTCGGTAGGGGCGACGGTGGTGACCTGGACGCCGTTGGTGTCGAGCTCGGTGCTGAACTCGCGGTAGCGGCTGTTCTGCGCCGGGATCTTGTACGGGGCGCAGAGGACGCCGCCGTTCTCCGGGACGCCGGTGAAGACCTGGGTGGCGGTCCACGGCGTCGACGACGGCGGCATCTGGGAGGCGGCGAGGAAGGCGGGCTGGGCGGCGGCCTGCGCCGGGGCTGTGGCGAGGGCCGCGAGGCCCAGTGCGGCAGCAGCTGCGGTGGCGAGTGCGGTGCGGAGCTTGTTCATGGTGGTGGATCCCCCGTCGGGTCGTTCGTTCGGTCAGTGCTCAACCAGCGTGGGGCAGGCGCCCGCCGGCTGCAACGATCACACGCCCACCAGCCGTCCCGGAACCATTCCACCCTCGCTGACGTGCAAGGACGTGAACGATGGGACGCAGGGTCAAGGGGGATGGAATGCCGAAGGACGCCGCCGTCGAGGAGTTCGCGGGGCTCGTGCGCGCGCTGAAGGCGCGGGACGGGAGGAGTTACGAGGCGCTGGGCCGGCGGCTGAGCGTCAGCGCGTCCACCCTCCACCGCTACTGCTCGGGCGCGACCGTCCCGGAGGAGTTCACCGTGGTCGACCGCCTCGCCCTGCTGTGCGGGGCGGACGAGGAGGAACGGCGGGCCCTGGAGGCGGCCTGGACGGAGGCGGACCGCGCCCGCCGCCTAACGGCCTCGCCCGCGCCCACGCCTGTGCCGGTGTCGGCCGCGCCGGAACCGAACCCGGAACCGTCCGCGCCGGAACCGGGCCCCGGCCCCGCCCCGCACCTGACCGCCCCGGACCCGTCCGCCGCGGATCCGTCCGCGCCGGAGACGTCCCGCGCTCGCCCGCGTCGTGGCGCCCCCGCTCCCGTCCTCGTCGCCGCCGTCGCCCTCGTCGTGCTCGCCCTCGCCGTCACCCTGCTCGGCCACCCCACCCGTACGGCTTCCGACCCCGCTCCCGCTTCCACCGCTCCGGGGCGGACCGCGGCCCCCCTCCCCTTCACCTGGAGCATCCGTTCCCAGCTCTGGGAGGGCGGTTGCGGGCACACCTACCTCGTGGACCGGGCCCCCCGCTCGGTCGCCCCGCCGCCGGTCGCGGCCGACTCCGGGGCGTGGGCCGGGACGCACGGTGCCGTGCACGGCGGGGAGGCGCTGGTGCGGATCACGGTCCAGGGCCGGTCACCGTCCGACGCCGTCGTCCTCCATGCCCTGCACGTGCGCGTGGTCGTCCGCGCCGCGCCGCTGCCGTGGAACGCGTACCGGATGGACAACGGCTGTGGCGGCGCCGTCACCCCGCGCCACTTCGCCGTGGACCTTGACCGGCCGCGCCCGCTCGCGAGGCCCGTGGACGGCCTTGACGCCTCCGGCGCCGAGGTCCGGAAGATCCCTGCCGTCTCCTTCCCGTACAAGGTCACCTCCTCCGACCCCGAAGAGCTGCTGGTCTCCGCGCGGACGGCGGGATGCGACTGCCGCTGGTACCTGGAGCTGGAGTGGAGCGCCGAGGGCCGTACGGGGACGGTGCGGATCACGGACGGCGGGAAGCCGTTCCGCACAAGCGGGACCAGGGGGAGGCCGGCGTACGTGCACGACTCCACCGAAGGGCGCTGGATCACAGACTCGGACTCGGGACAGACCGGGTGACCGATGAGTCACTTCGCCTGAAAGGCTGAGCAAGCGCGCTTAAGGGATCCCTGTTCGTTTCACGCCCACATCAGCAGTGACGCGAGAGTTACAGCTGCCTGGTAGGAATCTGCGATTCTTGTCATAGCGGGTCGTCGCGGATGGCGGGTTATCGCTCCAAGCGGTCAGGCACCGCTCCACAACGTTGCGCCGCTTGCAGATTTCCCGATCGACCGCCGGTAGGCGGCGCCGAGGCTGCCGCGCCCGGCAAGGTTGCGATGTGCTCGGCTCTGTCGGGGAGGGCGTGCGTGACGCCCCGCCGCAGTCAGGCCCGCGTTCCTCAGCCTGAGTGATCGCCGTCGGCGGAGCGGGAGCACGGGTCGCCGACGCGGTAGTCGGCGCGTGCGTCTCCAGCCGCCACCAAGATCGGCGCGGTCGGTGGTACTCGCTCCACCCGTCGTCACCGCTCGCGGTCAGCACACGTGGGGCCGCTTTGCTCCTGGCCTCGGTCCGCCAGCGCCTCCGCGGTGGCGCTCACGAAGGCTTCCGGGTTGTCCAGCATGATGTTGTGTCCGCAATCCGGGATGGCGACGACGGACACTCCCGCTGCGGTGAGGGCGTCGCTGCCCGGGAGTGGACAGTCGGCCTCGGGCAGCAGGTAGGTACGGGGAATGCTCAGCTCCATCAAGAGCTCACGCATGGTGGGCACGGTCCCGCGGGTGAGGTGGACCGCGCTGCGGTGCAAGGCTTCACGGCCGGCCAGGCGCATCGTCGACCACCAGTGTGCGCCGGCCCGGTCACGGACCTCTTCCCAGCCGCCCGCCACGAACTCCTCCTCGGAGTAGGAGGCGATGCCGCTGCTTCCCGCCGAGCCGGGCGTGGGCGGGATCGGGTCGAGGTTGGCGTCGATCAGGACCAGCCGCGAGACCAGGTGAGGGTGGCGGGCAGCCAGGACGACGGCAACCGAGCCGCCCATGCTGTGCGCGATCAGCTCTGCGCCCCTGACACCCGCGCCGGTCAGTCCGGCGGCGAGCGCGTCGGCATGTGACTCCAGCGTGTAGTCGAAGGCCGTCGGCCGGTCGCTGATGCCGTGCCCCAACAGGTCGACCAACAGCGACCGTTGACCGGCCAGCAGCGGATGGACCGCGACCTCGGTGAAGTACGCAGGTGAGGTAGCGCCCAAGCCGTGCACGTAGACGCGCGGTGGCTCCTGACCGGGCAGCTCGACCCAGCGGATGCGATCACCCTCGGGCGTTACGGTGGCGCTGCGCACGGTCTGCTCCTCTGCGGGCACGATCGATGGAGAGACGAGCGTAGCCATCGAAGCCAGGTATGCCCTCACCGCTCGCCGCACGGCAGAACCGCTCCGGGGTGCCCCGGGCACCCCGGAGCGGTTGAGCGCGGGCCCCACCCTGCACGTGGTCAGGGGTCATGCAGCCGACGCTAGACTGCGACACCGATGTCAGCGTCAAGAACGGCATGAGGCCCTACAGGGCGCGACACCCCTGCACCTGTGCGGCGACATCCGCATGCTGGCCCTGGACTCTCCTGGCAGGTCGGGGCGTCGGAGACCGAAGTGGCTCGCCGCACTGCACGACGGCCACCCTGACGGCCGAAAGCACCATGGCCGCGAAGTCGATGAGTATGTTCGACCCACCCAGGAGTAACGCGTGATCGAGACCGGCCATCGGAGACAGGTCGCCAGCGAGGAGCCGGGCGACCTGTGCGGGCCGCGCCGGAGCGCGGTGCGGGACCGGTCCCTCCAGCGCGCCGGGACGCTTGCCCTGCTCCTCGCGCCGTCCCCCTGGGATCACGTCCGGATCCCGCTCCCGCAGGACGGCATCCCCCAGCTCGCTCATACCGGTCGCACCATCGAGGTCATCGGCGCTACGGAGCGGGTCGGCCGACCCCGGACCTGGACCCACACCGCAAGGAACTCCGCATGACCGACGCACTGGTGACCTTTGTCCGGGCCCGCTTCCACGAGGAGCTGGAGAAGGCCCGCTTCGCCGGCAACGTGGTGCGCACACAGCCCGGGCGCTTCGGCGTCGAACCGGAGGAAGCCGCCAAGCACGCCCGCTTCTCCGTCGCCTCCGCCGAAGCGCGCCTCGCGCTGCTGGACGACACCGTGGTGCCGTACCTGGGAACCGCAGGGCCTGGCGGTCGGAACGCCGAGTTTCAGCTTCGGCTGCTCGCCGCGCCCTACGTCGAGCACCGGGACTACCCGCACGACGAGTCGTCCGCCGACCAGCCCGGGAGCCCTGCATGAGCCACGCCCTCGTCGCCTTCCTCCACGCCCGTCTCGACGAGCGGGAGGCAGCCGCTGTGGCTGCCGGCGGCGCAGATGAGAGCTGGCAGGCATGGGGTACGGGCATCTACTCCGTGGCGTCTGCGGACGACGACGTCCCGCCTCTGGTCACCACCGGCCCCGAGGTCGGCGGCTCCGACGAGGACGCCGCCCGCGCCGCACACATCGCCCTGCACGACCCGGCGCAGGTGTTGCGTGAGGTTGAAGCGACACGGAGTCTCCTGAGGCAGTACACGGCGCCCGAGACGGATACAACGCCTACGGATGCCCTCAACCGCTTCATGGCGAGCACACAGCGCACGGCCGTGGAGATGGCTGTGCGGCACCTCGCGCAGGCCCACGCCGGCCATCCGGACTACCAGCCTGAGTGGCGCCCGTAGGGCGACGGCCCCTCGATCGCTGCGAGGTGGCGGCACGATCGACCGGTCGGCGTACCCAGGACTGCCCTGTCCTGACACCGCGTCGCCGGTGGCGCGGCCTTCTCGCCGTCCGGATCGCTGCTGCCCCGTCTCCCACCACGATGATGGCCTGCACCTCGAGGATCGCGAAGGCCGCTTCGGGCGTCACCAAGGCCCGGGCGGGCAACGGACCGCGTCAAGGCCCTGGTTCACGACGTCCGGCTCCTCGTCGAGGTGATCTCCGCCTGACCTGCACCAGAATCCCGGCCGGGTAAGTATGATCAAGCGATGTCTGACATGACGGAAACCACGCCCGGCTGGCTCAGCGAAGACGAACTGGACATGGCCAGGGCCCGGATGCCCGTCCTGTACGTCGAGGCCGTCCCTGTGCGGGTGGACGAGAGCGGCGAGGTCACGAGCATCGGGCTGCTTCTGCGGATCGGAACCGACGGGACCATCAGCCGCGCCCTCGTCTCCGGCCGCGTCCTGCACCACGAGCGGGTCCGTGACGCCCTGCTGCGGCATCTGGAGAAGGATCTCGGTTCGGTGGCCCTGCCGAGAGTCCCGGCCTCGCTCCAGCCCTTCACCGTCGCCGAGTACTTCCCCACCATGGGCGTCACCCCGTTCCACGACCCGCGCCAGCACGCGGTGTCCCTCGCCTACATCGTCCCGGTGGCCGGGGACTGCCGCCCTCGGCAGGACGCACTGGACCTGGTCTGGTTCAGCCCGCAGGAGGCGGCCTCACCGGCTGTGCACAGCGAGATGCCAGGCGGCCACGGAGTACTTCTGAAGCAGGCACTGGCCCATATGGGACACACCTACTGAACCAGGGTCCGCCCACCTCCGCCGCAGAGGACCTGAGCCGAAGGGATGGATACCCGCGTCGAACGCCGTTTCGGTGGCAGGCGCGGGTCTCCTCGGTGTCGACGCCGTCAGGCGAAGGTCCGAGACCGATCCGAGTCCCGTCCTGACCGCCGACCCCGGACCCGACGCCAGCGCCGGCGCGCGGCACAGGCGGCTCCTCGACCGCGCCGTGAACACAGGACTGCGCACGCAGGGCCGTTGAACGCAGGTTTCCTCCGGCCGACTTGACGGCGCGGCAGCGTGGCTGTCCACGCGGCAGCAGTCCTGATCGCTGCCGATGAGGCGCCCTCTCCCCCCAAGGGCTGATCCCGCAGTGAGAGCACACGACAGGGGCCAACCCCGTCAGGAGCGCACCTCGACCGTGATGTGCGGACCGAGCGCACCGAGGAAGCCGGCCGCCTCGAAGATCTCGCCTGCGGAGGCGACGCCGACCGTGCGGGTCCGGCCGGTCAGGATGCGGTGGACCGCTTCGACCACGAGGGGTGCGGTGACGGCGTAGATGTCCTGGCCACCGGCGACCACGCGCCGTTCGGTGCCCCCGGAGCGTACGACGACGTCGACGAGGAAGGTCTGTGCGGAACGGCCGCTCTCGTCGACGGCGGTGGGGGGCGACGGTGCCGGGGCGGTGACGCCGGCGGCGGCCTCCGTGGTCATGTAGGTGCGGACCTCGGGGATGAACAGATGGCTGGGGACGGTGACGACGTCGGCCATGGTGAACTCGCCGACGACGTCCCGTGGTCCCATCGGCTCCGGGAAGGGCCACTGCACGGTGAGCAGGTCGTCGGTGTGGTACTCAAGCCCGCCGTTCCTGAACCGGACACGCCTGCCTGCCCGCCGCCCGGCAGAGACCCTGCCCGCCACGCGCGTCCCCTCGGTGGGCTCCCAGCGGTCGAGGCCGTAGGCGATGTGCGCCTCGTCGGCCGCGCCCCAGTCGCCCATCGCGGCGGTGACGAGCAGGTCGCCGAGGCCGCCGTAGAAGGCCATCGCGGGCACGACGGCCACACCGGCGGCACGGGCTCGATCCGCGAACCGCGCGAACGTATCGGCGTTCGCCTCGATCTCGGCCGCCACATCCACGTACGGGATCCCCGCCCGAAGCGCCGCTTCGATCACCGGGGCGGCCGTCGTGGCGAAGGGACCCGCGCAGTTGACGACGGCCGCGGCTCCGGCCAGCGCGTGATCGAGAGACGCCGGGTCGGCGACGGTCGCGGGACGGACCTCGAGCTCGGGGTACTCCTCCCGCGCCGCCGTGAGTTTGCGGGCGTCACGCCCGGACAGGACGGGAACGAATCCCCGTTCCCGAAGGTGCGCCACCACGAACTTGCCGGTGTGCCCGTACGCGCCGTACACCGTGACCAACTGGCCCACTGTCATGACGTCTCCTGTGCTCGACCCGAGCGAGCTGCTCGGCTGGAACGATCCTGTCCTGGTTGAACCGTCAACCGTGAGTGTCTGGAACGACACTGCCCATACACTTCCGGACATGAGATCTGTCGCACTGGCCGTGACCGACGGGATGCTGCACTTCGAACTGGCCATCGCCTACGAGGTTTTCGGCTCAGCGCCGGCCGCGGTGACCGTTCCCTGGTACGACCTCACGGTCTGCGGGCCCGCCCCCGTGCCCTTCGGGCCCTTTCGCCTGAAGCCCGATCGCGGTCTCGGGCATCTTCGGGAAGCCGACACCGTGATCGTCCCCGGCTGGGCCGACACGGACGTGGAACCGCCTGCGGACCTCATCGATGCCGTACGGGCCGCCCATCGTGCGGGCGCCCGCATGGTCTCCCTGTGCACCGGGGCGTTCGTCCTGGCCGCCGCCGGCATCCTCGACGGGCAGCGCGCCACCACGCACTGGGCGCACACCGAAGCGCTGGCGGCCCGGCATCCCGCGGTCGAGGTCGACCCGGATGTCCTCTACGTCGACAACGGCCGCGTCCTCACCTCCGCCGGCAAAGCCGCAGCACTCGACCTGTGCCTGCATCTCGTACGCCTGGACCACGGTTCCTCCGTCGCCAACAGCACCGCCCGCCGTCTGGTGGTTCCTCCCCACCGCTCCGGCGGCCAGGCCCAGTTCGTCACGGCGCCCGTGCCCGAGCAGGACGATCACCCCCTCGCCGCCCTGCTGCCGTGGACCATCGAACGCCTCGACCAGCCACTGACCGTCGAAGACCTCGCCCGCCGAGCCGGGATGAGCTCCCGCCACCTCGGCCGTCACTTCCGTGCCGCGACCGGCACCACTCCCCTGCAATGGCTGCTCGCCCAACGGATACGCCACGCCCAGGAGCTCCTGGAGAAGACCGACGACGGCATCGACGCCATCGCCGCCGCCACCGGCATGGGCACCGCCACCACGCTGCGCCGGCACTTCAACCGCACGCTCGGCGTCCCCCCGGACACCTACCGCCGCACCTTCCGCACCCGAAACCACCCCGGCAACAGAACTCACTCCCTGCTGAAACGGCCCTGACCGGCAAGGAGTCCGCGCCGGTCCGCTACCCGGCGGGGGCGTTCGGCCTCCGGAGGGGCGGCATCACCCCGGTCACCACCCGCACTCACGGGCTCAGCTCAGATGGGCCAGTGCCCGTTCGGGGCTCCTGCGCCACGCGATCGCCGTCATGCGATGCTGCCGTCGTGACTGATCACGAGATAGCGGTACTCCGCTGGCCAGGCCGAACGCCTCCGGGCGACGACGGTCTGGCCGGCTTGCTGGCGGCCTACCACTTGCGAACCGAGGCCGAGAAGGGCGTGCCGGTATCCGGGGTGGCCGGACTGCCGGATCGCTACCGGTCGGAGATCGCCGACCCCCGGTCCGCATTCGCCGACGCCGTCGTGCTGGTGGCTTTCCTGGGAAACGTCGCCGTGGGCTGCCTGGTGGTGGCGTCCCTGCCGGCCCAGGGTCAGTCGGAGATCAAGAGGCTCTGGACCGACCCTGAGTTCCGTGGCCGTGGCATTGCGTCCGCGCTGCTCGATGCCGCGCTCGCTCATGTCGCGGCGAACGGCATGGGCCCGGTCCGGCTCTCCGTATGGGAATGGCGCACCGGGGCCATCGCCCTGTACGAGCGATTCGGGTTCGCCGTCACCCAGCCGTGGGACGAGCGGGACCGCTTGGTGTGCATGCAGCGCGCCGCATGAGTGGACACGCCGCTTGCCGATGCGCGGCATCCTCTCCCTCGTCTGCTCCCCAGCGCGACCGGCTGTCGTCGTCGAGTTCGATGCCCCGCCGAGCCCGCCGCGCCGGCCACCACCGTCGACGGCCGGGCTGCTCCACGGCCCCTTCCTTCGCACTGGATCACCCGCGCGCGCCCTTCACCTTCGGGTGGGGAGGCCGAGGGTGTCGCCGGTGTGTCAGATGAGGGCGTCGAGGAGCATGAAGGCGGCCACGGCGAGCAGAACGTAGGCGAACAGCCGTTGCAGCCGGTCGGCCGGCAGCTTGGCGGCGAGGCGTTTGCCGTCCCAGGCGGCGAGGATCGCGGCGCCGGTGAAGGGGGCCAGGACGGCCCAGTCCAGGCCGTCGGCGGTGTGGCCGCGGGTGACCAGGGCGGCCAGGGAGTTGATGACGATGACCAGGAGGCTGGTGCCGACGGCGGACTTCATCCGCAGGCCGAGCACACCGGTCAGGGCGGGCACGGCGAGGAAGCCGCCGCCCACGCCGAGCACGCCCGTGACGGCACCGAGCCCGGCCCCGGCCGCTGCCGCCCGCGCCGGCCTGACACCCTGCCGGGGAAGGCTCCCGGGGCGCAGCATCCGCCAGGCCGCGAGTCCGGCGATCACCGAGAACGCGGCGGTGAGAACCGGTTCGGGGATCCTGCCGGCCATGGCGCCGCCCAGCAGGGCAGGCGGCACACCGGCGGCGGCGAACAGCGCTCCCAGTCTCCACCGCACGTTGCCCTCCCGGGCGTGGGCGAGCAGGCCGGAGAGGGACGTGACGGTCACGACGAGCAGGCTGGCGGTGGTGGCCGCGAGAGGGCTGAACCCCAGCAGGTAGATCATGGCGGGTACGGCCAGGACACTGCCGCCCCCGCCCAGACCTCCCAGGACCAGGCCGACGACAGCACCGGCCACCAGCGCCAGGATCAGGGCGGTGCTCATATGACCGTACCCACTCCCCCGCGATCGTCCTGTACGGGCAGGCCCTGACGGGTCCACCGCTCCATGCCTCCGACGACGTCGGTGGCGTCGTGGCCACGCTGGGACAGCAGGCGGACGGCAGCCTGGGAGCGGCGGCCGGACCGGCAGATCACGACCACGGTCGCGGCGGTCCCCGCGCCGGGAACGTCGGCGCCGGCGGCGAGCCGGGACAGCGGCAGGTGGCAGGCTCCCGGGGCGTGCCCGGCCTGCCATTCGTCCGCTTCCCGTACGTCCAGGAGGAGGGCCGTCCCCTCCTGGACGGCCCGGTGGGCCTCGGTGACGGTCACACGGCCGTGGCCGCGTCGGGAGAAGAGCATCAGGGTGTTCCTTTGCGGGCCCCGGCGGGCGGGGCCATGGGATCGTTCTTCAGGACGTCGGACAGGTCACGCTCAGGCCGGCTTCGGCGGCGTGGCCGAAGCCGTCGTCCACGGCGACCACGTCCCGGCAGGCCGCGTCCAGGAGGGAGGCCGCGATCGCCGCGCGCATCCCACCCGCGCAGTGCACCCACACGGTCCCGGCCGGCACCTCGTGGATCCGCTGCGCCAGCAGGTGAACCGGGATGTGCACCGAGCCATCGATCCAGCCGCCTGCCCGTTCGGAGTCACGGCGCACGTCCAGCACCACGGGCTCCCGCCCCGCCCGGTGTTCGGCGGCGAGGTCCGCGAAGAGCGCCCTCCGGAAGGAGACGGGTGCCTCGCCCTGCCGCACCCACTGCTCGGGGACGCCGGTGGCCGCCGCCGCCGGCCGGTCGATGCCCACCCGGACCAGCTCGCGCTGCGCGCGGGCCAGTTGCCCGGGACTGTCGGCCAGCAGGGTGACCGGCTTGCCCCACGGCATCAGCCAGGGCAGGTAGGTGGCGAGCTTGCCGTCGGCCTCGAAGTTGAACGAACCCGCCACGTGCCCCTCGGCGAACGCCACGCGGTGACGCAGATCGACGACCCACTCCCCGGCCGCCAGCCGCGCGGCGATCTCCTCGCTGTCCGCGACCGCGGGCGGGGTGAGATCCACCGGCGCGGGGCCTGACGCGTTGGCCGGTCCCATGTGGGCGTAGTAGGCGGGTACGTCCTCCAGACCGGCCAGCAGGTCGGTGACGAACGTGTCGACGTCCCTGGTCAGCGCGTCGTTGACGCTCTTCTCCCGGCCGATGGTGCTGGCGTCGCCCTCGGCCTGACCGGAGGAACAGAAGCTGCCGAAGCCGTGGGTGGGCAGGACCGCGGCGGCGTCGGGGAGCTCGGCCGCGAGCCGGTGCGCCGAGGCGTGCTGGGCCCGGGCCAACTGCTCGGTCAGGCGCGGCTCGACCAGATCGGGGCGGCCCACCGTGCCGATGAGCAGCGACCCTCCGGTGAAGGCGACGGCCGCCAGACCGTCCTCCTCCAGGACGTAGGCCGTGTGGTGCGGAGTGTGACCGGGCGTGGCGACGGCGCGCAGGGTCAGGCCGCCGTCGACACCGATCACGTCACCGTCACGCACCGGGACCCGGGCGAAGGACACCCGCGCGTCGGCGGGCACCAGGTAGACCGCTCCGGTCACCCGAGCCAGCTCCAAGCCGCCTGTCACGTAGTCGTTGTGCAGGTGCGTCTCGACCACATGCGTGATCCGGACGCCGCGCCGGGCAGCGGCCTCGATGACCTGGTCGATGTCGCGGGGCGGGTCCACCGCCACTGCCGCGTTCGCGCCGCCGGCCAGGTAGTGCCGGTTGCCCAGACCCTCGATCTCGATCGTGTCGACGAAGAACACGTCTGCCGTCACATCCTCACTGCCGGATACCCCCCTGGGTATTGATACCACCGTAGAAAATTACCCCCGGGGGTATTGCGGGGGCCACAGTGGCCCTCCTCACCCCGGAGGGAGCCCACCTCCCCAGCCCGCTCCTCCTCCCAGCAGGTGCGGCACGTGACGGCCGACGGCGGCGAGCAAGGAACAGCCGGAGATGCGCATCCTCGCCCCTGCTGACCTGGAGGGCCGCGCCGCCCCTCGCGTGGCGTCCTGACCGCGCGCGCCCTCGTCGTGGACAGCTGCATGCGGACCGCCGGAAGTCGCGGTTGGCTTCGCTGCAACCCGTGACCGGGCTGAGGGCTGCCCCGGAATCCCTGGCGGGCGCACGCCGACAGCTACGGCACCTCGCCGCGTTGCCGGAACGCCCGAACACTTCCAGTAGGCGAACGCGGCTCCATCTGACGCCGCGCTGATCCATCAGGGGTGACGGGACAGCCCTTGGCCACCGCGTTTGACCTTGACACCGTGACAAGGTCTTGACTGCTTCCCGAGGGGGTGGTCCCCGATGGCCACGAAGAGACAGGAAACGCCCGTGACACGAGCACTCCAAGGGCTGGAGGACAGCCGTACGTCCGTGCGCCTGCGGGCTGCGATGGCGATCGGCACGGCGCCTGATCCGTGCCTCGTCGCCCCGCTGGTCGAACGATGCGCGATCGAGCCCGAGTTCTTCGTCCGCGACATGCTGACCTGGGCGCTCGTGCGCCACCCGGTCTCCGTGACGCTCCCCGTGTTGCTCCGCGAAGTCCGCTCGGAGCGTGCGCAGGCACGTAGTCAGGCGCTGCACACGCTGTCCAAGATCGGCGACCGCCAGGCGTGGCCGGCGATCACGCGGGCGCTGCTGTGCGACGCCGATGACGAGGTGGCCAGGAGCGCCTGGCGGGCAGCGGTCGTGCTGGTGCCGGAGGGCGAGGAAGCCGCTCTGGCCGTGGTGCTGGCGACGCAGCTGGGGCGCGGTGAGCAGAAGACACAGCGCAGTCTCAGCCAGGCGCTCGTCGCGCTGGGTGAAGCGATCGAACCGGCCCTGGACGCCGCGGCGACGGTCGACGACCCGCGTGTACGCGCGCACGCACTGGCCACCCTGGGGCTGCTCCGCGACCCGGACGCCGGATTCGCGTGGGCGCTCGAGGAGGCCAAGCGCGTCGTGGCCCTCGGCGGGGCCCCCAGGACGGACGATGAGAACCGTGCTGATCGGTGAGGTGTCGAGACGGTCCGGAGTCAGTGCCCGCATGCTCCGCCACTACGAAGCGCTGGGCCTCGTGCGGCCGTCGGGACGTACGGGCTCCAACTACCGGGAGTACGGCGCGGAGGACATCCGGCGGATCTTGCACATCGAGAGCCTGCGGTCGCTGGGTATGTCCTTGCGTGACGTCGGGCGCGCTCTCGACGATCCCGGTTTCACGCCCTCGGCGCTCGTCGGCGATCTCATCGCGCAGACGACGGACCGCATCGCGGCCGAGACCGAGTTGCTCACGCGGTTGCGGCGGATCGACGCCGCGGACCCTGCCGACTGGGAGGAGGCGCTCCAGGTCGTCTCGCTGCTTCAGGCTCTGGGGTCTCAGAGCGCCCACGCCCGCCAGCGCGCGGCGCTGGCCACGATCGATGGGGTTCCGGTGCCGGTGGAAGCACTGGTGGAGGCGGCACTGAGCGAGACGGAACCGAACGTCGCCGGCGCGCTGCGCTGGACGCTGGCGCGGTCCGGCGACGGCGTCCCGGCACTGCTGGCGAAGGGTCTGCGCTCACCGGTCGCCGCGGTGCGCAGGCGGGCCGCTCAGTGCCTCGCCGTGATGCCCGGTGAGGAGGCGACCGCACACCTCCGGGACGCTCTCAAGGACCCCGATACGGAGGTCCGCGGGTATGCGGCTCCGGCTCTCGGCACACGTGGAGTGACCGAGGCGGTCCCGGCGCTCATCGACATGATCGAGGCGGGAACGAACGACATCGGCGCGGCTGAGGCGCTGGGCGTGCTGGCGAGTGACGGCACGGCCTCCGACCAGATCGCCACCGCGCTCGTCGACCGCCTCGCCCACGACACGACCGAGGCGCCTGCGCGTGGACGGCTGACCCCGGCGCTGGGGGACGTTCCGGGGACGACGGCCTCCCGCGCCCTCACTGAGCTGTCGCACGACGGGGACCGCGCGGTAGCGCTGACCGCCGCCTACCTTCTGCGGCTCCGCGACGCACGGTGAATAATTCTTCCACCTGACGGCACGGGACCCATCGCCGCTGTGCGGCCCGAAGCCCAGGGCCCTGACCACCGGAATACCACGGCGCCCTCCGGCGACCGGATGCGGGGAGACGCGCCGCGTTCAGCAGGCCTTCGCCTGTGCCTGGATGGCTGCCGTCGCGTCGGGGTGGAGGGCGAACACGCGGTCCAGGCCCACGATCCGCAGCACGCGGAGGGTGCGGTCGGGGACCGCGGCGAGCGCGATGGCGGCGCCGTGCTCGATCGCGAGGTTGCGGGCGACCAGCAGGGTGGTGATGCCGCTGGAGTCGCAGAATTCCAGGCGTCCGAGGTCCAGGATCAGCAGCTGCCCGCCGACCAGGGTGAGGGCGTCCAGCGCCGCGCGGAGTTCCGGTGTCGTCGCGTAGTCCAGGTCGCCGCCGATTTCCAGTACGGGACCTGTGGCTGCGTCTCGGGTGATGATCGTCAACGGGCTCATGTGAGGTCTTCGCTCGCGGGGGTGGGAAGGTCGGTCGGGGAGGGAGGCGCGACCCCGAGGGCGAGGAGCGCGGTGTCGTCGTCGAGTCCGTCGCCGAAGCCGGCCAGCAGCTCTGTCAGAGCGCCGACCAGCGCCTGGGGCCCGGCCGCACGCTGTCCGGCGGCGAAGGTGCGTAGCGCCTCCTCACCGTAGAGGTCCCGGCCGGGCCCGGTGCGGGCCTCGGTCAGGCCGTCGGTGTAGAGGAGCAGGGTGTCGCCCGGGAACAGTTCGGTGCGTACGGAGACGAACTCGGCCTCGGGCAGTACGCCGATGAGCATGCCACCGGGAGTGGGCAGGTAGTCGGCGCTGCCGTCCGCGCGCTGGATCAGTGCGGACGGGTGCCCGCCGGAGGCCAGGTACACAGCGACACGGTCGCTGCCCGGGTGCAGGACGCCGAATATGGCGGTGCAGTAGCGGGGGTCCCCGCTGGTGTAGCGCTCGTGCAGCACGGTGTTCAAGGTGGTCAGCACGTGGACGGGGTCGGGATCGTGGAGCCCCGCGGCCCGCAGGGTGTAACGGGCCAGTGAGGTAACGGCAGCGGCCTGAGGGCCCTTGCCGCACACATCGCCGAGGAAGAACGCCCACCGGTCGCCGCCGAGGGGGTACAGGTCGTAGAAGTCTCCGCCGAGGAGATCCGGGGAGGCCGTGTGGTAGTAGGAGCTGGCTACCATCCCCGGGATGGTGGGGAGCGTGGCGGGCAGCAGGGCCTGCTGGAGGACGGCGAGGGCTTCCTGGAGACGCCGGCGGTCGGCCTCCGCCTGCCGGCGTGCTTCCTCGGCCGCCTGACGGCCGCGCAGCAGCTCGTTCTCATAGGCGCGGCGGTCACGTGCGTCGAAGACGGTGGTGCGGATCAGCAACGGTTCCCCGGTCTCCCCGGTCTTCACCTTCGAGGTGACCAGCACCGCCATCCGCTTCCTGCCTGACCCTTCGATGTCCAGGGCGATGCCGTTGATCTCGCCCTTCATCTGCAGCATCGGGGCGAAGTGTGTCTCGTGGTAGAGCTTGCCGCCCACCGTCAGGAGGTCGGTGAACCGCATACGCCCCACCACGTGGGCCCGCTCCATGCCCAGCCAGTCCAGCAAGGTGGCGTTGATCTTGGCGATGGTGCCGTCCATCATCGTCGACAGATAGCCGCACGGAGCCCGCTCGTACAACTCCTCCACACTGTCCTCCAGCAGCGAAGTGAACGCCGTGTCGGTGGTCTCCGCGTCCGGCTCGCCGTCCGGGTTCTGGACCTCGTCGGTACGGCTCATCATCGACTCGCCCCGACGAAGGACAGGATCGCCTCCGCGGTGGCCTCGGGTGCGCTCAGCTGAGGGCAGTGTCCCGTGGCCTCCAGCGTGGCCAGGCGGCTGCCGGGGATCATCGCGTGGACGTAGGCGCCCACCTCCCGGGGTGCGATCACGTCCTGCCGGCACTCCAGCACCAGCGTCGGCACCGCGACCGTCCGCAGGTCCTCGCGGCTGTCGGAGAGGAACGTCGTACGCGCGAAGACGCGCGCCATGTCCGGATCGGTTGCACAGAACGAGGCGGTCAGCTCCTGGCCCAGCTCGGGCCGGTCGTCATTGCCCATGATCACCGGAGCCATGGCCGCCGACCAGCCCAGGTAGTTCGACTCCAGGGCCTCCAGCAGTTCCTCGATGTCGTCCGCGCTGAACCCGCCGCGGTACCCCTCGTCGTCGATGTAGCGAGGCGAGGGGGCCACCATCACCAGCCGGGAGATCCGCCCGGGCGCCTGCGCAGCGGCGAGTACGCCGACCATGGCGCTCACCGAGTGCCCCACGAAGACCACGTCCCGCAGGTCCAGCTCCTCACAGACCTCCAGCGCGTCCGCGGCATAGCCCGCCAAGGAGCTGTAGCGCTCCTCGTCCCAGGCGCCGAGGGCGGAACGGCCCGAGCCCACGTAGTCGAAGAGCACGACCCGGTAGTTCTCGGCGAGAGCAGGAACGACAAGGCGCCACATGTTCTGGTCACATCCGAACCCGTGTGCCAGCAGCAGTACCGGTCCGTCGGGCCGGCCGGTGACCGTGACGTTGTTCCTGCGACGTATATCCATCCGGCCAGTCTCGCATCATCAGGGTCGTCGTCTCCCGGCCCCCGGCCCCCGTCGTCAGCCGGCGCGGAACGGGGAACGCCGCCGGGTGCGACCGGGGGCCGTGCACCGCCGCTCGTGCACCCGGATGTGGCTCTCAGGACCCGCGCGGGGCCACCAGGCCGGATTCGTAGGCGAGGACCACGAGCTGGGCCCGGTCGCGGACGTGGAGCTTGGCCATGGCCCGGTTGATGTGGGTCTTCGCCGTCATCGGGCTGATCACCATGCGACCCGCGATCTCGTCGTTGGACAGGCCCTGCGCGACCAGGGCGACGGCCTCCCGCTCACGGGCGGTCAGCTCGTCCAGCCCCGCTCCGGTGCGAGTGGTGGTGAGCGGCTGGGACACGTACCTGGTGATCAGTTTGCGGGTGATCGACGGGGCCAGCAGGGCGTCGCCGCGCGCCGCGACGCGGACGGCGTGCAGGAAGTCGTCCGGCACGATGTCCTTGACGAGGAAGCCGGCGGCGCCGGCGCGCAGCGCGTCGAAGACGTACTCGTCCAAGCCGTAGTTGGTCAGGATGACGACGTGGACCCCTGCCAGAGCCGGGTCGGCGGCGATGCGCCGAGTCGCCTCGATCCCGTCGAGGACCGGCATCCGGATGTCGATGAGAGCGACGTCGGGCACATGCTCCCTGGCCAGTTCCAGGCCCTCCTGTCCGTCGCCGGCCTCGGCCACGACCTGGATGTCGTCCTCCAGGTCGAGCAGCGCACGGAATCCACTGCGCAGGAGCGGCTGGTCGTCGACCAGCAGGACACGGATCATGACGTCCGGTCCACGGGCAGTTCGGCCTGGACGGTGAAGCCGCCCCCGCCCCGCGGTTCCGCACGCAGCCGGCCGCCGAGGGCGGTGATCCGTTCGCGCATGCCCAGGAGCCCGAGACCGGGTGCGGGGGCGGTCTCCGGTGCCGCGTCGCCGTCGTCGTCGATACGTACGGCGAGGGTGTCCGGACGGCAGTCGATCCGTACCGACGCCGTGGCCGCGTTCGCGTGACGGGCGACGTTGGTGAGCGACTCCTGGACGATCCGGTAGACGGTCCGGTCCACCGCGGCCGGTACGACGGGGCGCCGGCCCTCGATCGTCAGGGTCGCGTCCAGGCCGATGGCCCGGGCCTTCTCGACCAGTTCCGCTACGTCGTCGAGCCCACGGGGCGGGGTCGTGTCGTCGTCGCGCAGCGCCTCCAGCGTCGCGCGCAGCTCGCGGGCGGCCTCGCGTCCGGCGTCCCGGATCGCCAGCAGGGAATCCGGCACGTGTTCACCACGTCTGCGAGCCACGTGCACGGCGACGTCGGCCTGCACCTTGATGACCGAGATCTGGTGTGTGAGTGAGTCGTGCAACTCCCGGGCGATGCGCAGCCGTTCCTCGTCGGCTCGGCGCAGCGCGGTCTCCTCCCGGGTGCGCTCGGCCTCGTCGGCCCGCCGCTCCGCCTGCCGCAGCGCCTCGCCTGCGGCGCCGGCCGCGATCAGCCAGGCCAGCTCCAGGGCGCCTCGCGCCTGCGCGAACGCCTCGCTCGTGTCGTGCAGGCCCGATGCCAGTGCGGCGAGCGGGAGCACAGCCAGCGTGGCCACGCTGACCACCACCGTGACCGTGCGATGTCCCGCCCGTACGGCTGCGTAGACCGCGAACAGGTACGCGACGGCGGGAACGTCGAAGCCGAGCGCCTGGTAGCCCACCGCGCACAGTCCGGTGACGGCCAGGACGGTGACCGGAGCGTGGCGGCGCACGGCCAGGGCCAGTCCGCCGGCTGTCAGCAGCACATGAGTGAGCACGTCGGGGCCCGTGGCCGCACGCTCCCCGGAGAGCCCGGTGGCCAGCAGCGCCGTGGCCACGCCGACAGCGATGACCACGTCCCCGACCTGTGCCCGGACACCGGACCGACCTGCACTCATGCGCGCACCCTAGCGGGGCGCCGCCGCGGTCGGAGTCCCCCTCGGGGACGAGCGGCCGGCTACCGCACACGCGGTACTTCCGCGCGTTCTGCGGCGCCTCGCGCCGTTCTGATGCGGCGCCGGCGTCAGTGCGAAGTGTCCGCGCCCGCAGGACGACCTGAGGCGGGTCCGGCGGCCATGCTCGGACGACATCCCCGCGAAGAAGGAGCCTCATGATGTCTGTTCGACGCCTGCTCGCCGTCACCGCCGCAACCCTGCTCGGAGCCGTCGCACTGGCCGCACCGGCCGCCGCACACGCCTCGGTCCGGCCGGTCGCCGCCGGTGTCTACGACATCACCCTCGGGCGGGTCGGGGCCGCCACGGGCGCCCTGGTGGGGCTGGCCGGGGTGGTCGTCGCCGTACTGGCGCTGGTCCGCCCCGCCGACCTTCGCGGCTCTGCCACCGCGGCGACGAGAGCGACGGTGGCCATGGTGGCGGGGCTGATCAGTACGGCCCTCGGTGCGCTGGTCGCGGCCACCGCCGACGGTGGTCCCGGCACCGGGAACGGACTCGGCGGGGCCTACGTGGCCATGGTCGTGGGGCTGGTCGGCACGGGCCTCGGCAGGCTGGCTCTCCGCCGCTTCCGCCGTGCCGGATGACCGGCAGTCCGGACGGAAGCGCGCTTCGGGTGGGTTCCTGAACACCGATCAGATGGCGCTGAGCATGTGACGGGGGGTGACCCGTCGGCACTCCGAACGGTGGGGTGGTGGGCAGTCGCCGGCCTATCCGATTGCACGGGCTGATCGCAGGGGGAACACTGGCCTGATGAGCTCGGCGGCCTCCCGGACAGCGCAGGAACGGGCCCTTCGGCATGTCGCGGAACTGGCGTCAGGGCCCGCCATGGACCCGGCACTGCGGGTGACCCTCAACTTCCACCCGGACCGTCTGCTGCACGGCAGGCTCATCCTGGACGCCATGGCCGGGGACGGCGTCTACCGCTCGCAGTTCGTCACCGGGACCAGCAACGGCGGCCTGACCGCACGTCCCGGCGGTGACCGGTGGCGTTGGGAGAGCCGGATCTTCGGCGGAGCCTATGATGAGGCGGCGGCTCATCAGCGTCCCGTCTACGGAGCGTTGAACTTCCGCCGCAAGCCGGTGGGCGGGGCGCCACGCTTCGGTTCGGCCCACTTCCGGCTGACGGCTCTGACGTCGACGCGCAGCACGTTCTGTTACCCGGACAGTTTTCTCGAACCGAGGGATTTCGGTGTCGTCGCCCGGATGGGGCTGATCGAGCGTGCCCTGGCCGATCGTCAGGACGAGCTGGACGACTACGTCGAGGCACAGGTGCACGGGCCTGTCGAGCTGCCACGCGATGTGGAGGCGCTGGTGCTGGACCCCTGCTACCGGGGCACGACGGTCGAGCGCGCGGCCATGAGCCTCGGCTGCCCGGTGGAGTGGCACTCCGGTTTCCGCCTCGGGGTGGAGGAACTCCGCCTGCACCCCGACTACCGCGGACAGGAATACGTCGACTGCGGTATGCGGATCGCTGTCGGCGGCATGCTCGATCCTCGGATCGTCGGCGACGCGGCACGTGCCGGAGTCCATGACCCCCAGGCGGTCAAGAAGGTGTGGCACTACCTGGCACGCTTCGGCTCTCCCGGCAGCGCCCCGGACGGACGGGCCACCCCCGCGTCGGTGGAGAGGGCTGCTCCCGACGGCCCTCGCCGAAAGCCGGTGCCGTAGGGGACGCGTTCCGGCCCCGGGACCGGACACGCCCTCGCCCCGGCCCCCTCGGCAGCTCGGCGACTCGGCGACTCAGGGAAACGGAACGGCACTCGGCAGGTCCACACCGGTCACGCCGTGGGGCGCCGGCGCAGCCCGTAGAGGGCGGCGCCTGCCAGGAGTACAGCTGCGCCGGTGAGGACCGCGGCGGCGGGAAGGGCGAAGGCCAGGGCGAGGCAGCCGGCCAGGCCGATGACGGGGATGATCCGGGCCGGGCGGCCCTCGGCGGGGGTGAGGGTCCACGCGGAGGCGTTGGCGACGGCGTAGTAGGCGAGGACGCCGAAGGAGGAGACGCCGATCGCCGCGCGCAGATCAGCGGTCGCGGCCACGGTGGCGACAACGGCGCCGACGAGGAGCTCGGCCCGGTGGGGGACCTTGAACTTCGGGTGCACGGCGGCCAGTGCCCGGGGCAGATGGCCGTCGCGCGCCATGGCCAGGGCGGTCCGGGAGACACCGAGGATCAGGGCGAGGAGCGAGCCGAGAGCGGCGAGGGCCGCACCCACGCGCACGAGGGGGACGAGCCGGTCGGCGCCCGCCGCCCGGGCGGCCTCCGTCAGCGGCGCACCCGCCTCCGCGAGGCCGTCGGGACCGAGCACCAGCAGGACGGAGACCGAGACGGCGGCATAGACGGCGAGGGTGATGCCGAGGGCGATCGGGATGGCGCGGGGGATCGTGCGGGCCGGGTCGCGGACCTCCTCGCCGAGGGTGGCGATGCGGGCGTAGCCGGCGAACGCGAAGAACAGGAGCGCCGCCGCCTGCAGGACACCGCCGAAGGTGAGGTCGGATCCCGCACTCAGGCGGCTCGTGTCCCCGGTGGCCGAGGCGAGGGACACGACCACGAGGGCGGCGAGGACAGCCAGGACGACGGACACGATGACACGGGTCAGCAGGGCGGACTTCTGCACGCCGGTGTAGTTGACGGCGGTCAGTGCGACCACGGCGGCGACGGCGACCGCATGGGCCTGCCCGGGCCAGACGTAGGTACCGACGGTCAGGGCCATGGCCGCGCAGGATGCGGTCTTGCCGACGAGGAAGGCCCAGCCGGCCACATAGCCCCAGAACGCTCCGAGCCGCTCACGGCCGTAGACGTAGGTGCCGCCGGAGGCCGGGTAGAGGGCGGCGAGCCGGGCGGAGGAGGTGGCGTTGCAGTAGGCGACGACGGCGGCCAGCGCGAGAGCGACGAGCAGGCCGGATCCGGCGGCGCGGGCAGCCGGGGCGAGGGCGGCGAAGATCCCGGCGCCGATCATCGACCCGAGGCCGATCAGTACCGCGTCGGGCACTCCGAGCCGCCGCTTCAGTTCGTCCGGCATTCCGGGCGTGGGCATGGGCGTGCTGCTCAAGTTCGTCACTCCTCGACGGCCGTACCGCAAGCAGGTGATCTGCGGTCCGCGCCGACGATAAGGGATGGACCTGAACACGCCGTGATCCCGAACGGCCCGGGCACCGCTACCGCCGTCCGCGGGACCTCGTCCACGACGGCGCCCGGAGCGCGGCATCGACCGCCCCCACGCTCCCCTGCCCCTCGTCTGCCGATTCCCGGCGGCACCGGGGCAGGGGGTCAGGGGCCGTGCAGTTCGTCGGCGAGTGCGAAGCCGTCCGCGATCCACGCCAGCTCGGTGCGGGCCCGGGCGATGAGTCCGTCGTAGGCGTACACCTTGTACCGCACCGCGAGCTCGGCCTCCCGCTCGGTCAGCTTGGACAGGCGGGCCGCCAGGGTCGGGTGGGTACGCTCGACGAGCGCGGCCCGGGTGCCTTCGAGCATGCTCAACTGCTCCTGCCAGTACGCCTCTTGCTGGCGAAGCTGCTCACGCACCGACGCGCGGTCGGCGAAGTCGAAGTAGGCCGCTTTGAGGTACGCGGGATCCCGCTGCCGCTGCGGCGTCAGCGGGGACTCCATCCAGGCCCGGAAGTCGGCGAGCCCAGCGTCGGTGACGTGGTACTCCTTCTTCGTCCCCTTCTGCCCCCACCGCACCTCGACCGATTTGAGAAGCCCGTCGCGCTCCAGCCGGTTGAGCTCGGGATAGATCTGCGAGTCCGGGGCGTGCCAGACGTGGGCCACCGAGCGGCTGAAGCTCTTCGAGATGTCGTACCCGGTCATGGGGCGACCGGTGAGCAGCGCGATGAGCGCGTAACGCAGCGACAAGGCACCTCCCCCTCCGAAATTGCCAAGCTACACACCCTTGCCATCTCACTATATCGATAGTTAGTTTGTGGCCCGCGCAACACATACCTCTCTTCATAGGGAGTTTTCATGCCTGTCACCACTCCGCCCTCCACCGCGGCGGCGAAGATCTTCAACTACCCCCGCAACGCCTGGTACGTGGCTGCCTGGGATCACGAGGTCACCGGCAAGCAGCCGCTGGCCCGTACGATCGCCGGCGTCCCGCTGGCGCTGTGGCGCACCGCCGAGGGCCGCCCGGTCGCCCTCGCCGATGCCTGCTGGCACCGGCTGGCGCCCCTGTCGATGGGCAGGATCCTGGGCGACGAGCTGCAGTGCCCGTACCACGGCCTGCGCTACAACGCGGCCGGCCGCTGCACCGGGATGCCCGCGCAGGAGACCATCAACCCCAGCGCGGCGGTCCCGTCGTTCCCCGTCGTCGAGCGGTACCGGTACGTCTGGGTCTGGGTCGGCGATCCCGACCTCGCCGACCCGGCCTCGGTGCCCGACATGCACCAGATGGACCACCCGGACTGGGCCGGCGACGGAGAGACGATCCACGCCGACTGCAACTACCAGCTCATCCTCGACAACCTCATGGACCTCACCCATGAGGAGTTCGTCCACTCCTCGAGCATCGGCCAGGAGGAACTGTCCGAGGCCGAGTTCGACGTGACCCACAAGGGCGACACGGTCACCGTGGCCCGGTGGATGCGCGACATCGACGCCCCACCGTTCTGGCTGAAGAACATGCGGGACAAATTCCCCGGCTTCTCCGGCAAGGTCGACCGCTGGCAGATCATCACGTTCGAGGCACCCGGCACCATCCGCATCGACGTCGGCGTCGCGAAGGCGGGCACCGGGGCACCCGAGGGCGACCGCAGCCAGGGGGTGAACGGCTACGTGATGAACACGATCACCCCCGAGACCGACCGCACCGCCCACTACTTCTGGGCGTTCATGCGCAACTACCGCCTGGACAGCCAGACGATCACCACCGAGCTCCGCCGGGCCGTGCACGGCGTCTTCGGCGAGGACGAGGAGATGCTGCGCGCCCAGCAGCGCGCCATCGACGCCAATCCCGAGCACGAGTTCTACAGCCTCAACATCGACGCCGGCGGTATGTGGGTGCGCCAGATCCTGGACCGCATGCTGGCGGCCGAGGGACGGAGTTCCTCCGCGCCGGCCGCCGGTCAGGTGGCCTGACATGGCGGTGCAGACACAGACCCGCTGGCAGCGGGCCCGGGTCGTCGAGGTCTCCGACGTCGCCGAGGGCGTACGCCGCATCGTCCTGGCGCCGGAACACCCCGAACACGCCGCGCCCGGCACGCACGTCGACGTCCGGATCGGTTCCGGGGACGGCGCCGGTGACGGAGTGAGCCGCGTGCGGTCGTACTCGGTGGTCCGCTCCGAGGACGGCGGTCGCCGTCTGACGCTCAGCGTGCGGCTCTCCCCCACCTCGTCCGGGGGTTCGGCGACCATGCACCGGCTGCGGGCCGGGGACGAACTCACCGTCACGGGACCGCTGCAGAACTTCCCGCTCGCGGTCGGCGCCTCCCGCTACGTGCTCCTCGCCGGCGGCATCGGTGTCACCGCCCTGGTCGCGATGGCCTCCGCGCTCCGTCGGCGCGGAGCCGATTACGAGCTGCGGCTCGTCGGGCGCAGCCGCGCCGTGATGGCGTACGTCGACGAGCTCGTCGGTGAACACGGCGACCGGGTCCGCCTCCACGTCGACGACGAGGGCACCCCGCTGTCGGTCGACGACCTGGTCGCCGGGATAGCCCGGACCCCCTCCGCCGCCGGAACCGAGCTCTACATGTGCGGCCCGATCAGGCTCATGAACGCCGTCTCCCGGAGCTGGGCCGAGCACGCCCTGCCCACGACCAACCTCCGCTTCGAGACCTTCGGGTCCAGCGGCACACACGAGCCGGAGGAGTTCCTGGTCCGGCTGCCCGAACTCGGCCGCGAGGTCACCGTCGCCCCCGGCACCTCGATCCTCGACGCCCTCGACGCGGCAGGCGTCGAGACCCTGTCGGACTGCCGCAAAGGCGAGTGCGGGCTGTGCCTGGCGAAGGTGCTGAGCTCCACCGGCACCGTCGACCACCGCGATGTCTTCCTGAGCGAGGCCCAGAAGGAACGCTCGGACAAGCTGTGCCTCTGCGTCTCCCGGGCGACCGCAGCCGACAGCGGCTCGGACGCCCCCGCTGTCCTCTCCCTCCGCCTGACCTGACCCGGCGGGCACCCGCGAACGCCCGGACCTCTCACCACCTGGACACCCATGAACATCACCGCACGCGTCTCGCAGGCACCGATGAGCGGCTACCAATGGCTGATTGTCGCGCTCTGCACCTTCATGAACTGCCTCGACGGCTTCGACGTCATGGCGGTCGCCTTCACCGGGCCGTCGGTCACCGAGGAGTTCGGCCTCAGCGGATCGGAGTTCGGGCTGCTGGTCTCCGTCGGCCTGATCGGAATGGCGATCGGCTCGATGCTGCTGGCGCCCTTCGCCGACCTCATCGGCCGGCGCCCGCTGATCCTGGTCAGCCTCGTCCTCGGCACGATCGGCATGTTCGGCGCGGCGATGGCCCCGTCGGTGACGGTGATGAGCCTCTTCCGCCTCGTCACCGGCATCGGTGTGGGCGGCATCCTGGCCAGCACCAACGTGATAGCCAGCGAGTTCTCTAACGCCAGGAACCGCGGTCTCGCCATCGGCATCTACACGGCGGGCTACGGGATCGGCGCCACTGCGGCGAGCCTGGTCGCGAAGACCGTGGTGGGTGGCGACTGGCGGATCGTCTTCTACGCCGGTGGCATCGGGACGCTGCTCGCCCTGATCGTGATCGCCGCCGTCCTGCCCGAGTCGGTCGCGTTCCTGGAGCAGCGGCGTCCCGGCGACGCACTGGAGCGGATCAACCGGACGCTGGCCCGCATGCGCATGGAACCCGTCACCGGCGCCGACCTCGACCGGGCCACCGACACCGGCTCCGGCTCCGGCTCCGCCGCCGAGCGGGCCGGCTCAGGCTGGCTCAAGCAGCTGCTGACCCCGACGATCCTGCTCTGGCTCACCTTCATCACGATCATGTTCGGCTTCTACTTCGTCAACAGCTGGACACCGACCCTGCTGGTCGAGGAGGGCCTGTCCGAGAGCGCGGCGGTGACCGCCGGAATGGCGATCTCGATCGGCGGTACGGTCGGCTCCGTGCTCTACGGCGTCGTCGCACGGGTACGCACGCCGCGCGTGGTGCTGATCGGGTTCTCCCTGCTCTCGGCCGCGATGATGATCGTCTTCATCGTGAGCACCTCGACCCTGTGGCTCGGGTTCGCCGTCGGCGTCGTCGTCGGCGCGCCGATCAACGGCTGCATCGCCGGCGCCTACACCGTCGGTCCGCCGCTCTACCCGGCCAACGTGCGCAGCGTCGGCATGGGCTGGGCTCTCGGGATGGGCCGCATCGGCGCCATCCTGTCCCCGACCGTCGCGGGCATGCTCAAGGACGCCGGCGCCTCGGCGACCCAGCTCTACATCGGCGCGGCCGTGGTCGTCGCCCTCTGCGCACTCGTCCTGGTGGCCCTGCGTCGGCACGACCCCGAGTCCCGGCCCGTCGCGGCCGAGGAGGCACTCGCCGCCTGACCTCGGCCGTTCTCCGGCCGCCACGCCGCTGCACCGGACAGTACGGTCACGGTCCGGCAGGCTCACCCGCACGTCAGCGTCATCGCCACCTCAGCGTGGTGCCGGTCCACCCAGGCCCGTCCGGGCCGGCCTGCGTGGACCGGCACCACGCTTCTTCGTCCTCGGCGCTCGCCCTCGCCGCGCTCTGTGAAGCGGCGCCTCCGGACCCCGGCGCGGGGCCGCGCATGTCGGTCCCGGACCGCGAACGCCTTGCACGTGGGTGTGGCCGGCAGCTCGCCTGCCGCGTACGCCGGGCGGAGGGCCGGCGGGCGACTGGGGGACGACACGTGCCTGGTCGGCTCCGCCGGTGGAGGGCGGGTGCTACGAAGGGTTCCCATGAAGGAGAGTGCGGGGCAGCAGATCGTCCCACCCGAGGCGGAGCTCGTTTCGAAGGACAGGGTGCTCGCTCTGACCGACGGAGTGGTGGCCATCGCCATGACGTTGCTCGTACTGGACATCAAGCTGCCCGAAGGGCTCGACGGGGCGCAACTGCATCAGGCCCTGGACGACGTGCAGTCCCAGGTGGGCGCCTTCGCGCTCAGTGCGGTGGTGATCGCGCTGTTCTGGCGGGCCCACCACGCGGCGCTGCGGGTCGTCGGGCCGATCGACGCGTACGTCTTCTGGCTCAACGTCACGTTCCTGCTGCTCCTGTCGTCGATTCCCTTTCCCACCAAGGTGCTCGTGGACTACGGCGACCGATTCCTCGGCCCGGGCCTGTACGGGGCGGTCATCGGCACGACCGCGCTCGTGCTGTACGGGATGGAGCTGCGCACCAGCCGCGTGCTCGGCACGTCCTGGCGCCGCGTGCCGTTGCCGGCGCAGGCCGTCGTGTTCCTGCTCTCCGTGGGGATCGCGCGCGTCTCCCCCGTCGGTGCGATGTACAGCTGGGCCGCCGCCGTGCCTCTTTCCGTGGTGGCGGCCCGGATCGCACGGGCCGGGGTCGCTGACCGCCGGGCGCAGCCGCCTGCTTGACCACCGTACGGCGGTCGGGCCGCCCGCCCCGGCATCCGGCCTGACGCGGACGGGAGGCGCCCGGCCCACGCTCTCCTTCAGCCCGTCCGACCGCTGCTGGCGCGGATGTCGAGGCGGTGGGGAATGACGATGTCGAGGGGCGGCACCGTGGAGGCGGGGCTGTAGATGCGGTCCGCGAGGCATTGCAGAGCACGCTCGGCGATCTGCCGCTTGTCCGGGACCACGGTGCTCAGAGCCGGATTGGCGTACCGCCCGTCCTCGATCCCGTCGAACCCGACCACGGCGAGGTCCTCCGGGACCCGCACACCTCGCTCGACGGCGACATGGAGCGCGCCCAGGGCGAGTTCGTCGCTGAACGCGAAGACGGCGTCGGGCCGTTCGTCACCCTCCAGGAGCGCGGACATCGCCTCCGCTCCGTGCTTGCGGTGCAGGGTCGTCACGGCCCGTTCCAGAGCGGGCTCGGGCCGCAGCCCCGCGCGCCGCAATGCCTGCCGGTAGCCGGACAGCCGTTGCCGCGCGGTCCCGTTGCGCAGGTGGGGCTGCACGCCGATCGCGGCGATGCGCCGGCGTCCGGTCGACAGCAGGTGCGTCGTGGCTTCATCGGCGGCGAGGACGTTGTCGACGGCGACGCGGTCTGCGACCCCGTGGGCCTGTTGCTCACCGAGCAACACGACCGGGACGTCCCGGGAACGGCCCGTCAGTTCCTCCGGGCCGAGGGCCCACGGGCTGATGATGAGGCCGTCGACCAGACGACCGCCGGTTCCCTCCAGCAGCCTCCGCTCCGCCTCCCGGTCCCCGAATGTCTGATCGATGACTACGGTCCACGAGCGCTGCTGGGCGGCTTCGACGATCATTCCGGCGAGCTCGCCGAAGTAGGGCGAGTGGAGTTCGGGAATGGCCAGTCCGATCAGTCCGGTACGCCCGGCGCGCAGGTTCCGGGCCGCGACGTTCGGCCGGTATCCCAGCTCGTCCAGGGCGGACTGGACTCGCGCACGTGTCTCCTCGGCCACGGCCCCCGTGCCACTGACGACGTTGGAAACAGTGCGTGTCGACACCCCGGCGAGGGCGGCGACGTCCTTCAGACGGCTACTCACGGGCCCCATCCTCCCACGCGACGATCACCGGCACCAGAATCTCGAGAGAGGCTATTGCAACGTCGCATTCTACGTTGCAGCATAGGCGCAGCCATCACAGAGCGAGGAGACACGACATGAGCGTGCAGACTTTCCCGGGCATCGACGTGAGCGAACTGGACGTCGACGTGTCCCCGGACGTGGAGGCCCTGTACAGGGACGGCATCACGGCACGCAAGGGTGCCTTCAGCAAGGCATGGGCGGACCGGCTGGGCGAGGACGTGAACACGGCGTTCCAGGAAGCCATGGGTCGCCCCGGCGGCGCTGTCGGACGTGGCCCCAACCGGTTCTACGTCGAGATCCACCCCGAGCAGATCAGGGGGTTCACGGAGCTGGTGGAGCACCCCTGGGTGCGCTCCCTGTGTACCGCGACACTGGGGCCGGACTACCGCATCGTCGAGCTCGGATTCGACGTCCCGCTGGAGGGCGCCGTCAATCAGCCGTGGCACCGCGACTTCCCCGTCCCGGACGAGACCCGTCGCGAACGGCGCCTCACCTCGCTCGCCTTCAACGTGACCACCGTCGACACGGCCGAGGACATGGGACCGTTCGAGATCGCGCTGGGCACTCAGTGGGACGACGGCCCGGAGTTCGAGCACGGCATGTTTCCCCCCAGGTCGCACTACGCCCGCTACCAGGAGCGAGCGGTCCGCAAGTATCCCCGGCGCGGCGACATCTCGGCCCGGACCGCCTTGACGATCCATCGCGGGACGACCAACCACTCCCCCGCACCCCGCCCCGTCCTGGTCCTGGGGGTGGACGGGCCTGAGGCGAACAACGGCGACCGCCACGACACCGCTGTGACCCGCGCCTTCTGGGAGGGACTGCCCGCGCGGGTACGCCGGCACCTCGACTGCCCCGTCGTGGACGAACTGACGCCCATGACGCAGAAGCACACCATCGAGGGTCTGGTCATGGGAGACGCCTGAAGTGTCACGGCGGCACCGGAGATGCCCCCACCGGCGCCGCCCGTCCGCCCCGTCCGCTCTACGCGGTGGGAGCCGTGACAGCCTCGGGCGCGATACTTCTTCGGCTACGTGCGCTACGAGGAGGTCCGTGGCCTGCGGGCCCACTCGGAGCTCGCTTCCCCACCCCTACGATGAGTCCGCTCGCCGTGCCGTCGCGGCGAGTGGCACCCATGCGCGCAGGAGGTACCGCAGGTCATGATCCTCCCCAAGGTCCGGGACCCCCGCTTCGTGACGATCCGCCGGGGTGGGACGCTCACCGACGCGGATCACCACCTCCTCGCCCTGTGGGCCGCCTCGTGTGCGGAACACGTCCTGCACCTCTTCGAAGCCGCCCGGCCCGAGGACCAGCGGCCAAGCCAGGCGATCGAACACGCCCGGGCATGGGTGCGCGGCGAGGTCAGAATGATGGAGACGCGGGCGGCGGGCGGCCACGCGATGGGTGCGGCCAGAGACCTGCGCGGGGCGGCACGCCATGCGGCGTACGCAGCCGGCCAGGCCGGTGTCGTCGCCCATGTCGCCGCTCACGAACTCGGCGCGGCCGCCTACGCGATCAAGGCCGCACGTGCGGCGGCGCCGGAGGGCCGGAGCGAGACGGCGGGACGCCTCGAGTGCCGGTGGCAGCGGGATCAGCTTCCGGAGGCCATCCGCGAACTCGTGCTGGACGACCAGCGGCTGCGCAACGACATCTGCTGGTCGGTGTTCGACTGCTGAAGCAGGCCCGACCGGGCACGCCCGCTCGCGGTTGCCCGATGGCGGCAGGCTTCGTGGCCTCACCACTCGTGTGGGGTGCGGCTGGTGCGGAGTCGCCGGACTGATCTACCTGCTGATCTGTGCCGTGAGCATCATCAGCCATGGCTTCGCAGGGCTCGGGAGCGACGCGGCGCACACCATGTTCGCCTTCGCCGCGCACCCGTTCGTCGGGCTGAGTGTCGGTGTTCTCGGCACGGTCCTGATCCAGTCGTCGACCACGACCACGGCGATCGCCGTCACCGCCGTGGGGTCGGGTGCGTTGCCCATCCAAGGCGCGATCCCCGTCATTCTGGGCGCGAACGTCGGCACCACCGTGACGACGAGCCTGATCGCGCTGACCTTCATCGGCGACCGCACCAAGTTCCGCAGGGCATTGGGCGCCTCGACCGTCCATGACTTCTACAACTGGCTCGCGCTGCTGATCTTCTTCCCGGTCGAGCTGATCTGGCATCCGCTGGAACACATCAGCGGGACGCTGACCGACGCGCTGTACGGCACGGACTGGCTGCCGAACCCGGCGCACTTCAACTTCGTCCGGGCAGCCACCGGACCGGTGGAGAACGGCGTGATCCAGGCCTCCTCGCACGTCAGCAGCACTCTCGGTCCGCTGTTCACCATCGTGATCGGCGCCGGGCTGATCCTGATCGCCGTCCACTATCTCGGGAAGCTGCTCAAACTGCTCATGGTCGGCAGGGCCCGTGACATCCTGATCAAGGCGGTCGGCCGTAACGCCTACCTCGCCATGGCGTCGGGCATGGGGGTGACCGTCGTCCCCCAGTCCTCGACCATCACCACGTCCGTGCTGGTCCCCTTCGCAGGGACAGGCATCCTGACCCCGGCACAGGTGTATCCCGTCGTCGTCGGCTCCAATCTCGGAACCACGTTCACGGTGGTCTTCGCGGCATTCGCAGGCGTCGGGGACGACGCGAAGATCGGCCTGCAGGCCGCCTTCGTGCATCTGATCTACAACCTCTTCGCGATCATCGTGATCTACGTGGTGCCGCTTCTGCGCCCCGTGCCCCTGTTCTGTGCCGAGAACCTCGCCCGGATCGCCTCTGAGCGCCGGTGGGTCCTCGCCGTCTACCTCGGCACCGTCTTCATCGCGCTGCCCGCCCTGGTCATCGTGCTGGTGGGCGTGCTCTGAGCCCGAGAGCCCGTGATGTGGTCCCTCGGTCTCACCGCCCGGGAAATGGCCCAGGCACCTTCCTTCCGTCCGGTCCACTCACGTTCAGGCCGGTAGCCGGGCCCCTCCACGGCCGCGGGTCGCGTCGTCGGCGCCGAGCGCAGCGTCGAACCCGGAACCCACCGCACACCTCCGCGACGGCAGCCCGCGTCGCCTGGTCCCGATCGGGCGGAGAGTTCCTGGCAGGCGTCCTCCACGGGGAGGCCCCGGAGCGCGGCTGCCTCAAGCGCGAGGCCCCGCCGGGGAGTCCTGGAGGTCGCCGAGCCGCGTCAGGTGCCCTGCGACTCGTAGAGCGCGACCGAGCCTCGTGAGACCCTGCCCACGTGATCGCCAAACTGCAGTGCGTCGTGCTCGACTGCGCCGATACCGTCGAGCTGTCCCGCTTCTACCGGTCGCTTCTGGGCGGCGTGGTGAACCAGCCGGATCCGCGGTGGTCGTGCGACGACCGCTGGGCAACGCTCCACACCGACGGACTCGTCCTTGCCTTCCAACGGGTGGACGACCACCAGCCACCCGCCTGGCCGGACCCCGCCCGGCCTCAGCAGTTCCACCTGGACCTGGGGGTGGAGGACCTGGAACGAGCACAGCGGGAGGTTCTCGGCCGAGGCGCCACGCTGCTGGACAAAGGTGCCGGCAAACGGAGTTGGCGTGTCTTCGCCGACCCTGCGGGACATCCGTTCTGCCTCGTCCAGGACTGACCGCTACCCGCACCCCCCGTCGAAGACGAGGGCGGCAGAGGGGACGGTTCAGGGCAGCCAGTGCGGGAACCGGGCCCGATGTCCCCCCTCCGGCCGTCCTCCGTATCCCGGCGCCTGCGGGTTCGGGTCGGCGACCTCTCGGTCCTCCGCACGTACGTCACTCGGGGCCGGCGGCGTACGCAGAACGAGCACGGCCATGTCGTCATGGCTGTCGCTCGGGTGGTGGTCGGCCAGTGCGGCACAGAGGTCGTGGACGGTTTCCCGGGCGTGGCGGTTGGCCGTCGCGGCGAGTGACTCCAGGCCGCGGTCCAGTGGCTCGTCGTACCGTTCGACGACTCCGTCCGTGTAGAGGACGACGGTGCTGTTCGCCGGCAGCGCGAAGGAATGGTCGGGCCGTGGCACCGTCGGGTCCACCCCGAGGGGCAGCCCCGGTTCCGCGTCGAGGTAGCGCGCGGTGCCGTCGGGCAGCAGGACGAGGGGCGGGGGGTGTCCGGCGCTGGACCAGCGCAGGGCCCAGTTCTCGCCGGCGGGATGGAGCCGCACCACACACGCCGTGGTGATGAGGTAGTCGCCGGTGACGTCCATGATCCGGTCCAGCTGCTTCAGCGCGACGCTGGGCGGGTTGCTCTCGTCGAAGGAGAGTGCCCTCAGCATGCTGCGGGTCTGCGACATGGCGGCTGCCGCCTGCATGTCGTGACCCACCACGTCGCCGATGATGGCGACGCAGGAGCCGTCGGGCAGTTTCACCGCGTCGTACCAGTCGCCGCCCAGGTGCCCGGGGGCGGAGGCCGGCCGGTAGAACGTGCACGCCTCGAAGGGCCGGAGATCCAGCAGCTGGGGCAGCAGCAGCCGCTGGAACTGCTCCGCGTTGTTGCGGATCTGGTGGTACAGGCGTGCGTTCTCGATCGCGACTCCGGCGGTGCCCGCGAGGGCGAGGATGACTCCTTCGTCGTGTTCGTCGAAGGGCTCTCCGTCGCTCCTGTCGGACAGGTACAGGTTGCCGTAGATACGCCCCCGCACGGAGACGGCGACCCCCAGCAGCGACCGCATCGGTGGGTGGCCGGGCGGGAAGCCCGCCGAATCCTCGTGGGCCGCGATGTCAGCGACGCGCAGGGGTGCTGGATGGCGGATCAGGTGCCCCAGCAGGCCGCGTCCCCGGGGTAGTTCCACGCCGACGAGATGCTCCAGCTCCTCGTCGCTGAGGCCGAGCGGGATGAAGTCCGCGAGCTGTTCGCCCCGGTCGTCCAGGACGCCCAGGGCACCGTAGCGGGCACCGACGAGGTCCATCGCCGTGCGCACGATCCTGCGCAGGACCGTCGGCAGCTCCAGCTCGCTGCCGATGCCGAGTACCGCCTCGAGCAGTCCTTGGAGGTCTCGCTGCGCCCGGGCAAGGGCGTGCACCTGCTCACCGATCCGGTCCAGGTCCGAACTCAGCGGCAGGTTGAGCAGTGACATGTAAGGAACCTCGGCCGCACCGTCCTTCGACGTGTCCTGCGGATCCTCGGCCATCAGAGGCTCGCTTCCTTCCGTCGCGCCGGTCCGCGCGGGCCGGGCACGGTCGGCGCCTGTCCCCGGGCCGGCGGCCTGCGCCGTTCTGCCCGGTGCCGGGCTTTCTGCCGTGACCGGTGACTCTCCTCTCCCTCAGCCGTTCGTGCGGCACGGCCCCGCCAGGACTCGGCCTCCCGGGCGGCCCGTAGGGCGGTCGTGGCGGCGGCCATCGGCCGGCACGTTCACCGGTTGTCACCGCGGACCACGACGACCGGGCACGGCGCGTGCTACGCGCAGTGCTGGGCCACCGATCCCAGGAGCAGCCCCGCGAAGCCCCCGCGCCCACGGCTGCCGACCACGAGCAGGGAGGCACCGCGGGCGGCGGCCAGCAACACGCCCGCCGGGGTGCCGTGCTGCGCTTCGGTGCGGACCTCCACCGGAGGCTGCGCTCCCAGGACGTCGTCCACGGCCGTCGTGAGTTCCCGGCCCGCGCCCGCCTCCAGGGCTTCTCGCTCGCCGGTCGCCGGTCGCCGGGGGGAGCCAGGTGAGAGCGCCGTGGAACTGGGGAAAGTCCCACGCGGTCAGTGCCTGCACCACACCGCCCGTGGCCTCCGCGTACCGCACGGCCCAGCGCAGGGCGTCCTTCGAGGAGTCCGAACCGTCCACCCCCACCACGATGCGGTCCGAATCCTCGTGCTGGTCGGCCACGGATCCTCCTCGACTCGACGGTGCCGGAAACCCCGAGGAGCGGCGGATCCGCCTCCCCGGGCTCACGCTCAGGATCTCGCCTCCGCCCCGTACGCGCAGCCGGGCCGGCCGGCCGGAGCCGACCGCGACGGGCGCGGTACCGGCGCGTAGGGATCAGAGCTGGTTGGACTCCAGGAGGAAGAAGGTCACCACAGGCTCGTCGATGCCGCTCTCCTCGCTCGTCGAAGCCACCACACGGCGGTAGATCTCCTGCCGCGTCTCGTCGGATTCGACGAGGACGGTCCCCTCGAAGGTACGTGGGCCGGCGGAGCCCCCTTGCAGCGTGATGATCCAGTGGAAGACCTTCGGCGGTTGCATCTCACTCCCTCGGTGTTCAGTAGCGCAGCAGGGCGGCGACGCCGTCCGTGGCGCGTGTGGGTGGCAGGATCTCGGTGAAGTCGGCACCGCTGAGGACGGCCGAGCGCAGGAGCAGGGGTGCTGCGGGAGCGCTGAAGACGCTGGAGTCGCCCCCGAGCGCCGCCGGGTCGGTGCCGAGCGCGCGCGGATCGCGGCGGGAGGCGTGGAGGACGGGGTCGCCGGAGCGGTCGGCGGTGAGCAGAAGCGTGTCCACGCGGCCCTGGGACAGCGCTTCCTTCACCGACGGAATGCCCTGAAGGGCGCGTCCGCCGGCCAGCTCCCCCTCCAGTGTGTCCAGCACTCCGCGGTGGCAGGCGGCCATCTCCTCGCGGATCGCGGTGTCTACAGCAGCCCGCAGGCCCTCCCGCGCCGAGGCGTCGGTGCGTCCACCTCCGACGTAGACCAGCTTGCCGAGCGGGGGGTCGGCCGCGAAGTGCTCACGCAGCAGCCCTACGGCCTTGGGGTCACCCGCCACCAGGAGCACCTCGGCGTCCACCTGTGCAGCCGCGCTCCGCACGTCCTCGGCTGCCTGTCCGGTGTTCTCCGTCCCCTGGTTGACCGAACGGCGATGGAAGGATGCCTGCGCCTCCGCCCCGGCCTTCACCCGGCTGATGTGGAGTGTGCTGCCGTGGAAGGAGCGCCGGAGGGAGGGCGCGTGACCGGCGGCCTCGTACGCCTCGACATCCGCTCCCTCCCGGTCCACCGCCACGACGACGTGCGGAAGCTGGTGGTCGCGGTCGACGGCAAGAGCCAGTGGATCGGGAACGGGCAGCACCTGGGCGCTGTCGGCAGCCGGAGGCTCCGCCAGGGTGAAGGCGCCGAGGAGATTTCCCCCGGACGCGAACAACGCCTCCCCCTGGGGCCCCGGCAGCTCGGCGACTCCGCCGACCACGCCGTCCAGCAGGCGCAGGGTCTCCTCCTCGGCGCCCTGCTCGGCCAGTGACCGGCGCGCCGCTCTCCATCGCAGTTCGATCTGCTTCTCGGCGTCGTGCGCCGCACGCGTCGTGTCCAGGTACACGGACACGACAGGGCCGTCGGTCTCGTACAAGGGCTGCAGATGAGCAAGATCCATGATGTCCGGGCCGACCAGCCCTACCGCCTTCCACGACGTGCGCTGGAACAGCACCGTAGGCGCTTTGTGGCGTTTTGCCCGTAGTACACGCATCGGTGTCGCCGGGTCCGACGCGCATCCCGTCCGTCCCGGCCTGAATGAGGGAACGAGTCCGGGTTCATCCCTCGGCCGGCCCCGACTGCTTCGTGGGGACGAGAGCGATGGGGGCGTTGGCGAAATGCAGTGTCGAATGGGCGATGTGGCCCACATAGCGGCTGCCGACCTTGCTGCTGCGCCCGACCACCAGGAGCTGGGCAGAAGCGGCGAGCGTCACCAGCATCTCCGCGGCGAATCCCAGTTCGATGTGTTCGGTCACCGCGACGTCGGGATGGCGCCGGCGCCACGGCTTCAGCAGGACGGCCAGTTCCCGGCGGTGTTCCGCCTCCAGTTCAGCCGGCCTGTCCGAGAGGCCCATCACCCCGGACTGGTTCGTGAACATGGCAGGCAGGTCCCACGCTCGCGCGGCCCGCAGGGGTACGCCATGCGCGTCGGCGGCCCGGAAGGCGAAATCCAGGACCACCTCCGCCTCGTCCTCCTCCTGGGGGACGCCCGCCACGATCTCGCCCTTCGGCGGGCGCCGGCTGACGTCGCCGCCCCGGATCATCACCACAGGGCAGACGGCCCGGCTCAGTACGCGAAGACCGACCGACCGGAGGAGAAAGCCGGTCACCGGTCCGGGCCTGCGGGACCCGAGCACGATCATCTGCGCCTCGCGGCCACGCTCGGTGAGCAGGTCCGCCTCGGGCTGGGCCACCAGCTCGCCACTCACCTCGACGTCGTCGTAGTGATCGCGCACCCACGCCAGCCCACCGTCGAGCACTTGCTCGGCCGCCTGCTGCTCTCGGTCCATCTCATGCAGGAGGAACGGTTCGTGGCCGTGCAGCAGCTGGAGCGGGGCCCCCCGCAGCCGAGCCTCGCCGGCTGCCCAGCCGGCCGCGAGCAGGCTGTCGGACGTGCCGTCGATTCCGACGATGACGGGTTGCTGCACGATGTCTCCTCGCACATAGATCGACACGGCGTGAGTGCGTTGACCGCGGCCACCTCAAGGGGCGCCTCGCCTCGCCGGTGACGGGAGCAGCCCCGCCACAGGCCCTGGAACCGCACCAGGAAGCGAGCCGAACCGGCGACGCCGCCCCCATCGCAGAGTAGACGCTATCTCCCGTTTCGTACGTTACGTATACATCTGTACGGCCTTGTCGATGTGCCAGAAGCGACTGCCGAGGGCCGCAGCCGTCCGGTACGCACGCGCCTCGGCACCGGCCCCGTGGAGGCATCGACCGGCCGTGGGCCGGGGTAGGGATCCGCCGGCGCCGGGTGCGGACCAGCCGGCCCCGGAGCGAGCTCGGACACCGCCCGGAGTGACGCACACGGCTGAACGCGCGGGCGACGTGAGGGCGGCGGCGCGACGCGCCACGACGCGGGTCGCGATCGTGGCGACCGGGACGCCTCCCGACGAGCAGCGTCCCGGTCGCCACCGTTCACAGTCCGCCGTCGGCCTGAACGCCGGTCCTCACTTCAGATGCCGGTCGAAGAACCGGCCACCGTCCTCCACCTCGAACCACGGCGTGCCGACGTGCCCGCCGGTGTTGGCGTGCAGCGTCTTCTCCTTGCTGCCGAAGGCGTCGAACAGGTCCAGCGCTCGCTGCCGGGGATTTCCTTCGTCGTCCCACTGCAGCAGGAACAGCAGCGGCAGGGTGATCCGCCGCGCCTCCTCGCGCTGCGCGCGAGGCACGTACCCCCCGGCGAAGAAGCCCACGGCCGCGATGCGCGGCTCGACGACCGCAAGACGGATACCGAGGGCGGTCCACCCGGAGTACCCGACCGGACCGCCGATCTCGGGCAGGGAGAGAAGTGTGTCGAGGGTGGTCAGCCAGTCCGGGACCGCCTCTTCCACCAGGGGCCCGACGAAGGATTCGAAGAGGTCGTCGACCGGCTTGCCGGCCTGCATCGCCCGGCGCAGTTCGGCGCGGGCCTGCTCGTCGGCCTCTGAACGCGGCCGGTCGCCGCACCCGCGGGCGTCGATGGTGGCCACCGCGTATCCGTACGCCGCGGTGCGTCGGGCCCTGGCGACCAGCCGGGACGCGCCCTTGGGCAGTCCGTTGTTGTGGGCCATCAGGATGAGCGGCGCCGGCGCGGACCCTGGCGTCCACAGAGTTCCCGGGATGTCACCGATGGTGAATTCGCGTTCGAGGAGGTCGCCGTCGAGGCGTCGTTCGGATGAGACATGCATGGTCGTGCCTTTCGGGAGCACTGGGGAACGGCGCTCCCGGACGACCTATCGCCCGACCATGACCCCGGAGGGGAGCACCCACGTCGAAACTGCGTTCACGGGTACCACCTCCTCATTCCTTGCACGGCCCGGGGAAACGTAGCAGCGGTCGGCCCAGCCGGCAAAGCGATTTCCTGCCCGGGCTCCGCGTGCGGACGTCCCTCGGACCGGAGCGCACCCGGAGCCGGTCGAGAGCATGGGCGATGTCGCGAGGTGCGGGACACTTCGGGGTGCCTGAGCGGTCGCGTCCGTCGGCCGCCCCCTGACGCGGCGCCAAAAGCCGCTCGCCTCCAGGCGCTGACGGGCCCCGGGCACAGCGACGGGAGTCCGCGGGGTCCAGGTCCTCAGCCCGGTCGCCGGCGGACGGCGTCGGCGACGACCGCTGTCACGAACGTGCGGACCACCGCCGTGGCCGGCGGTCCGGGGTCGCGGTCTGCGTACAGCAGGTGGCCGCCGCCGACCAGGGAGAGGGTGAGCGAGTCGATGTCGGCCCCGGCCGCGATGCGCCCGATTTCTCGTTCGGCGGCCAGATAGGCGGAGACGGCGGTCGCTGCCTGAGCCAGGATCGCGATGCCGCCTCCCGGCCTCGCCTCGCGCAGCCGCGCGCGTAGCTCGTCGCGAAAGGTGATGAGCGGGATGATCGCCACCGGAACCGGTCCGAACAGGTTGGTCAGAGCATCGGTGAGGTTGTCGGCCACCATGCCCGTGCCGACGGCCTCGCTGAGCACACTCGCCTGCGCCTCCAGCTGCGCGGCCCGGTCGAGCACGAGCTCGGCGAGGAAGCCGTCGAAGTCACTGAAGTGCCGGTGCAGAACGCCTTTGGCGCAGCCCGCCTCGTCGGTGACGGCACGGCTGGTCAGCCCGTTCGGCCCGTCCCGCAGGAGTACGCGTTCGGCAGCGTCGAACAGTTGCTGCCGCGCGTCGCGAAGATGCACCCCTGTCGGCACTTCCGGCTCCTCTCGTGCGGCAGCATGGGCATCCGTTGCCCAGTGGGCATGCGCCCATTAAAGTGGGCGCATGCCCACTTTACCGCGAAGCCAACCGGAGCCGTACGAAGTACGGCGCATGGCCGAATCGTTCGGCGTGGACGCGCCACGTTACGACCAGGCCCGTCCTGGTTACCCCCCTGCGCTGGTGACCCGGGTCGTCGCCGGCAGCCCGGGGCCTGACGTCCTGGACGTCGGCTGTGGCACCGGTATCGCGGGCCGGCAGTTCCAGGCAGCCGGCTGCACCGTGCTCGGCGTCGAACCCGATCCGCGCATGGCCGACTTCGCGCGCGCCCGGGGCCTGGCGGTCGAGGTGGCGGGGTTCGAAGCGTGGCAGCCGGAGGGCCGGACGTTCGACACGGTGGTCGCCGCGCAGTCGTGGCACTGGGTGGATCCGGTGACCGGCACCCTGAAGGCCGCGCATGTGCTGCGCCCAGGAGGCCGACTCGCCATCTTCGGGCACGTGTACGAGCCTCCTGCCGAGGTGGCCGAACCGTTCGCCGCCGCCTACCGGCGCGTGGCACCGGACTCACCGCTCAGCGGTGGGCCGGCCCGACGTCCCATCAGCCTCTACGAGGCGGGCTACGCGAGGTTCGCCGAGAACATCCGTGAGACCGGGCGGTTCGACGACCCCGAGCAGTGGCGATTCGACTGGGAACAGTCCTACACCCGCGACCGGTGGCTGGACCTGCTCCCCACCACCGGGGGCCTCACGCGACTCCGTCCGGATCAACTGGCAGACGTACTGGACGCGGTCGGGACTGCCATCGACGCCCTCGGGGGACGCTTCACGATGGGATACACCACCCTGGCCACGACCGCCGTGCGCGCGGGCACCTCCTGAGCCCGTGCGCACGGGCACCGCCGGCCCTGAAGCCGGCGCCGTGTCGAACGGTGTGCCGCGTGCGCCCGCGACTCGTCGAGGGCTGATCCCACTGCCCTTCTTCAGCGGTCAGCAGGCGAGGACGCGGCAGGCCCGGCGATGAGGCCTGCTCCCTCCCATGTGCTGCACGCGGCGCCTCGTACACGGTGGCCGCCCGGCCCGTTCGACGCCTTGGCGCTCGAATTCCCGTCCTTCGCGCACTCCCGGCAACGCGCGGCGTCCTGTGAACCACAGCGGCGAACATCCACGACCCTGCATGCCACACTCCCCCACCGCGTGACGGGCGCTCCCGTCACGCGGGCGGCGGCCGGCCCGACGATCCCGTTCCTGCGACCCGGCCTCGTGCCGGAGCCGCCGTCACCGCGCTGCGCCGGCGCCGTCCTGCCTCATGTGGACGGACCGGGTGCCGAGGTCCGCCGGGTGCGGTCACGGCCGGCGATGGCGTCGGCCACTTCCTCGACCGCGCCGCGGAGAAGGTCACCGTAGGCGTCCTGCGGGAGGCTGCCGATCGCGGCTCGGGCTGCGTCGATGTGCTCGGCCGCGGCCTCGAAGGAGCCGAGCCGACGGTAGTTGTCCGCGAGGTTGAGGTGCAGAGAGGGGTAGAAGCCCGCGATGTGCAGGTCGGCGTGGTGTTCCTGGACGCGCTGCTCCGTCACGGCGTCGGCGGCGTCCAGAGCCCGTACGTCCCAGGCGAGGGCCTGGGCGGGGTCGTCCTGGAGGTCTGCGAGGTAGTGGGCGAGGGAGCAGCGGTGCAGTGGGTCGCCGGTGACCCCGATCGAGGACCAGAGGTCCAGGAGTTTACGGCGGGCGGACGCACCGTCACCGCCTCGGCCTTCGACGACGGCCCGGCCGATGGCTTCCATGGTGGGGTCGGTGCCGGTGGGTGCAGGGGTCATGGTGTTCCTCTCGTGTCTTCAGGCGAAGTGGCCGGGCTTCACGGGCATGGCCAGGGTGGTGAGGTCGCCTCGGTCGGCGGAGCGGATCGTCACGGGCTGATCGTGTCCCCTCAGGTCCAGCATCACCTCGGGGCCGATCGCGGTGCTCACGGCCGGATGAAAGGTGGTCAGCTCGAACCAGATCCGGAGGGCAGGCCCCACCACCGTGGCCGGAAGAGGAGTGCCGGGGTGGTCGTCCTCTTCTGCCACGACGCTCACGGACTGGTCGCCGACATCCAGTGCCATGCGCCGGCCCGGGTGCTCCTCCACGGTTCGCAGGAGTGCCTCTTTCGGAACCGTAACGCGGGTGGTCACCTCCCCCAGTGACGCGAGCATCAGCCGGTAGTCGGGGAACTCCTCGGGCAGCAACCGGCAGTAGCGGTCCTCCCGATCCTCCATGCGGAGCCAGATCCCGCGGGGCGCCGCCTCGATGCGTACCCGGCTGCTGCGGCGGATCTCCGGTGCGGCGAACCGCAGTTCGTCACCCGCCACCGTGCCGGCCCACCTCTGACGCGGTGGTTCGACGGGGACCACGGTTCGGGTGGAGAGACGGTATCGGTCGGTCGCGGTCAGGACGACCGCCTCGTGACACGTCTCGATGCGCAGGCCGCCGAGCACCGGCGTCCCGGACTCGGACGCGGTGGCGGTCAGGATCTGCTCCACCGCGTCCGCCAGCACCGGGCCCTTCAGCACCACGATCGAAGGACCTGACGCGTCGCCGAGGGCGGACCTGATCACATCGGCCATGCGCTGCGCCGCCGCCGCATCCTCGACCACCTTCGACACATGCTCGTCGATCAGCCGAAACGCCTCGTCGGGCGTGGATCCGAGTACCGCTTCCACACCGGCGAGGGGCATGGCCATCTCCCGGAGCCGACGCAGGACGGTCGCATGTGTGACCTGCTCGGCGCTGTAGTAGCGGTAGCCCGTGACCGGGTCGACCTCGGCAGGGGGCAGCAGTCCGGAGTCGGCGTAGAACCGCAGCGCGCTGGACGTCAGACCGCTGCGCCGGGCAAAGACCCCGATCGGCATCAGCTCAGGTTTCGGCACCCCGCCATCATCGGGCTTCGACCAACTCGAAGGTCAAACGTGCCGAGCGGCGCCACCCGCCTCATGGGCCGACGGCAGCCGGACGATGCCGAAGGCGCAGCGGTCCGGCATGATGCACCGATGAGCATCATCGTCGAGTTCTTCGCGGCTCCGGATGACGCTGCAGCGGCTCGGCTTCTTCGGACCGGGCCCCGACGCGCGTGCGAGTCGCTCTCCTTCGGCAACTTCGACCCCGAGGAAGCCGTGATCGAGTGGGAATGTCTTCTCGCCGGCGGCGACTTCGACGAACTGGCCGAGGCCGGTGAGCCTCGGCTCGTCGCCGGTCAGGAGGAGGACGGCTGCCTCGTCTTCGCACTCTCGAACCGCCTGTCCGCGGCATTCGCCAGGGCTGAGCAGTCGGATCTGCGGGCTGCCGCGGCCGGGTGGTCCTCGCGGCGCGCGAAGGAGGGCGACGTCATCGAAAGGGAGATCGCCTCCGTGATCCTGGGTGACCTGGCTGCTCTCGTCAGCAGCGCCCGACGCCAGGGGCACGGCGTCTACTGCTGGACCGCGTGAGTGCTTTTCGACCTGGCCCGGGCCCGGAGGACTCCCGCTGACAGAGCGGGGCGGACCCCGGTGCACGGCGTAACCCCGATATCGGTCGTCCCGCTCGGGGACGGCCCCTCGGGCGGCGGACCTCCGATGCGCTCATGCGCAGGTGGTGCTTCCGCCCGGCGCGATGAGGGCCACTTCCCGTAGGTCTCTCCCGCTTCGTGCGCTCCTGTACCGCTCAGCGGCCTTCCGAATTCCGAGCTCGGGCATTACCGTCGTCCGGAATTTCCGGGTTTTCGCGGTGCGCGGGAGCCGCCGGGGCATGAGGGAGGCTACGGGAACGGATCAGCGTTTCCTTTTCAGCCACGCTCCGGACCCCGGTTAGTGTGGAGCCGTAGCGCATTTCTCTCAGCCTCAGGGAAGGTGTCGCCGGTGAACGGCGCGGAAGCTGCGCGGAACCGCGTGCTGGGAGACCTGATCGCTGCCAGTCACCTGATGACTCTGGAGCAGTTGCCCGGCACCGTGGCATCACACGCTGCTCGGGCGGGCTGGCCGCAGGTCCTCATTTATCTGGCCGATCTCCAGCAGGAACGGCTTTGCCTGCTTGCCGGAAATGTCGACGCCGATCAGCCGGGCGCCGACGCGCCCGCCGAGTTGGCCATCGAGGGAACTGTGCCGGGGCGGGCCTTCCAATTGGGACTGATCTCTCCCGCCTCCGCCGCGACGAAAGGACAGTGGTGGGTCCCACTGCTGGACGGCGCCGAGCGCCTCGGTGTCCTACGCGTCGGAGTGCCGGGTTCCCAGGTGGAGGCGGACGAGGACCTGAACAGGCTCGCCGGCCTTGTCGCTCTTCTCCTGGAGAGCAAGCGCGGAACAAGCGATTCGTATGCACGGCTGGTCCGGCGCCGGACGATGAATGTGGCTGCGGAGATGGAATGGCATTTGATGCCTCCTCGCACCTTCGCCACGGACCGCGTCCTGATCAGCGCCGTCATGGAACCGGCCTACCAGGTCAGTGGTGACGCCTTCGACTACGCCCTCAGCGGGGAAGTCATGCATCTCTCCGTCTTCGATGCCATGGGACATGACACCGCCGCCGGACTGACCGCGAATCTGGCGCTGGCCGCAGCCCGCAAGCACCGCCGTCAGGGCGCAGACCTTGCGCAGACGGCCGAGGGCATCTCCGAGACGTTGAACGAGCAGTTCGCGGGCGCCCGGTACGCCACGGGCATGCTCGCCGGCCTTCACCTGGCCACCGGCCTGCTGACCTGGACGAACTACGGCCATCACCCCCCGGTGGTGATCCGGGGCAACCGCACGGTCGTGCACCTGTCCTGTCCGCCCGCTCCTCCCCTGGGCTCCGGGCTGGACGTGCCGGGCACCCTGGCCCGCGACCAGCTCGAACCGGGTGACCGCCTGCTGCTCTACACCGATGGCATCACCGAGGCGCGCGACGATGACGGGCAGGAATTCGGTCTCACCGGTCTGACGGACTTCCTCATCCGCCACCACGCCGACGGCCTGCCCGTCCCGGAGACCCTTCGACGGTTGATCAGCCACCACGTGGCCTACCACCACGGCCACCTCGCGGACGACGCCACTGTGCTGCTCGTGGAGTGGCACGGCCCGACCCCCTACCAACCCACCCAGTTGCAGGCACTCATGGGCATGCCCCCCATCACCGGGGCGGACACGATCACCTCTGCGTGGCGCCAACGGCCGACGGACGACGGACCCTCCTGACCTGGTGCCGGTCCGGGCGGTCGCGCGGCGGGAAGCGGCAAACTCTTTCGGTTCGCTCAGCGGCGCCGAATCCGGTCCGGCTCTGGCTCGAGGGGAACGCGCCGATACATACCGGCACCGGGTACGACGCTGTGGTGGTTCGCTTCCCGCTCTGTACAGCTCAGAAGGACCACCCCATGTACCGGAATTCCTGCGGCAGCGGGCGACAAGGGAATCGAATTCCATGCTTCATTCGAGCGAATCGCCGTCGCGCAGCGTAGCCGCACCACTCGATCCCCGCCTATGTGCCCGACTCGAGGACTCGGACTTTCGCCGTGTGCACCCTTGGAACTCCTCTCACGCCCTGTTCCGGCGTGCAGCGCTACGCGAACCAGCAGCGTGTCGCTTTGGCTGGTCGCGTAGCGCTGGGGTGCGCACGTCGAAGTATTCCGGAATCCGGCTGCAGACCTCCACCCGGAGTGTCAGCGGTGGCCGTGCGCAGTGCTGGACGCTCCGCTGAAGAGCCGCGCGACGGCACGGAAGGGCAGGGTCACGACGGTTGCGATGGCTCCGCCGATGGAGCGAAGGACGTCTGCGATTGCCTTGAACACGGGAATCCTCCTTTTCGGCGTCCCGGCCTCTCTGCGGTGCCGAGATCACGTTCATCCGGCTCGTACCCCCATGCGATTCGAGGAAACCCGGCCTACCGCTGAGGATCGACAGGACTCCGCGCCCACCGGGACCTGCCCTCCCCGAGCAGAAATCTGGGTGTTCCTCGACCGGGCGCCATCGGCAGCGTGATTTCCTCTTCGGTCCAGTTCCGCACCTCGTCACCCTGACGTGCCGGGCGACTTTTCCCGGTTCGGTCGCGCGGATTTCCCTGTCTGCGGGTGGGGGAATTGCTCCTCGGTGAGTGCCGTGAAGAGGGGGCGCGGATCACCACAGGGTCGCCGCCCGAAGCTGCGGCCCATCGCCCCTCAACCCCTTTGCGGGGAGCGCTGGTCGGCCTGTGGCCGATACCCGGCACGGGTGGCGGGCGTACCGGTCGATGCGGCAGGATGCGACGGCAGTGATCGGTAACAACGGGGGGCCCGGGATGACGACGGACAACAATGAGATCACCGAGGCGATCGAGCAGTTGCGCACCCAACTGGCCGAGGCCCAGGAGTACGGCAAGGACGCCCGGCTCCAGTTCCACATCGCCGAGGTGGAGATGGAGTTCCTGGTCGAGGTACGCAAGGACGCCGGCGGGTCGGGCGGCGTCCGTCTCGGCGTGGTGAAACTCGGCGCCGACGCGAAGGTCTCGCAGGGCACGACTCATCGGCTCCGCCTCAAGCTCGACGTGCGCGACACCCTGACCGGGGAGTCGGCCACCGTCTCCGGCCGGCGGTGACCACACCCCGGGCCGAGGGCGCTCATGCGGGGACGGCACCGCTCCACCCGGGGCTCGTGGCCGTCACGGCGGGTCCGGAGGATGCCGAGGGGCGCAAGGAGTTCTCGTCCGGGCGGTTGCTCGCTCCCCGGCTGGTGCTCACCTCCCGGCACGGCGTGACCTTCGCCGACGGCCGTCCCCGGCCGGACATCACCGTCAGGTTCGTCATCGGCGGTCGTGGAGCCGTCCGCCTCACCGATCCGGTGTCCTGCACGGTGGCCTGGCAGGGAGACGCCGGACTCGATGCCGCGCTGCTGTGCCTGGCCGCCGAAGCGCTGGACACGTCCGGCGTGCCGGACGTCCCCGAGCCGCGCTGGGCCGAGGTGACGGGCACCGAACCGGTCGCCGTCGCCGTCACCGGCATGTCGGCGGCGGCCGCCCGCAGCACGGGCGACGGGACGGAGACCGAGACGGTTCGCGGCGTCCTCGACCCGCTGACGTACACCCGCAGCGACCGTTACGCCGTCGACGTGTCCACGGCGTGGCCCGCCGGCTGGGATCAGTGGTCGGGCATGTCGGGCAGCGCGGTGGCCCACAAGAGCGGCGCCCTGCTCGGCGTGGTCGCCTGGAGTGACCGGCCGTACGAGGGGCGGCGGTTGACGGCCGTCCCCGTGCGGGCCCTGCTCGGCGACCCGGGTTTCCGGGCCGTGCTGCGGGAGTCGACCGGCCGCGAACCGTCGTTACGCGCACTCGAACCCGAACGGCCCCTGGACTCTTCCCGGTTGCCCGCCGGGCTGGTGCCCGCGCCCGGCGTACGCACCACGCTGAAGGCCCCGCCGCGCAGGATCGTCGACCGGGAGACCGAGCGCCGCCGGCTGCCGGAGATGGTGGCGGGGAACCTCACGGGCCGCCCCGAGCTGGTGCACGCCATCGTCGGGATGCCTGGGATCGGCAAGTCCGCCCTGGCCCGGTACCTCGCCCACCAGCTCACCGCCGACTTCCCCGACGCGCAGTTCGAACTCGACCTCTACGGGCACACCCCCGACCGGGCACCGCTGGACGCGCAGGCCGCGATGGAGGCCCTGCTCGCCTGGGCGGGCATCCGCGGTGACGACGCCCCGACCCTGGAGGCGAAGGCCGCGTTGTGGCGCAACTGGCTGCACGGCAGACGCGGCCTGCTGTTGCTGGACAACGCGGCGTCGCTGGAGCAGGTGGCGCACCTGCTCCCCGGTGACGACAGCAACCTCGTCCTGATCACCAGCCGGGTCGCGCTGCACGATCCCGACCGCATCTCGCTCACCGAGCTCGACATCCTGCCCGCGGGCGAGGCGGTGAGGCTCCTGGTGTCGAGCGCCGGACTGCCCGCGGAGGAGGCGACGGATCCCTCGCTCGAGGAAATCTGCAGGGCCTGCGGGTTCCTCCCACTGGCCGTGCAGGCGGTCGCCGCCCGGCTGCGCTTCGAGGAGCCGGCGGACCTGTTGCTGGCCATGCGGGAGGCGGATTCCCCCCTGCTCGAGATACCCGACGCCGACCGGCGGGTCGGTGCGGCCTTCGAGGTGTCCTGGCAGGCGCTGGAGGCGGCCGACCCGGTGCAGGCCCGCCTGTTGCGCACCCTCGCGATGCACCCGGGGTCCGAACTGGATGCCGAGGCGTGCGCGGCGATGACCGGTACGACGGCGCGCGAGTGCCGCCGCCGGATGGCCGACCTCGCCACGAGGCACCTGCTGCAACACCACGGCCGGGGACGTTTCGGATTCCATGACCTGTTCCTCGCCTACGCTCGCGGCCTGGCGGCGGAGCAGGAGCCGCAGGAACGCTGGGACGAGGTACTCGACCGGCTCTTCGCCCATCTGCTGGCCCGGGGCGAAGCGGCACGGGACGCGCTGAACACCGGTACGGGCGAGCCGGGCGCCGCTCGGGCCTGGCTGGAGCAGGAGCGCACCAACCTGATCGCCGTGACCGTGGCCGCCGTCGAACGCCGCTCCCCGCACGCCAGGCGTCTCGCGGCGCTGGCGCACGCCGTCCTGGGCAGGCTCGGTGGTACCACCGAACTCGCGAGGATCTGGAGCACCATGAGGGACGCCGCCGAGACCGACCACGACCGCCCCAGCCGCGCCGACGCTCTGCGTGGCCTGGCCGACACCGAGCGCACGAGGGGCGACCTGAACGCTGCCCGGGACAACTACCGGACTGCCTGTGACCTGTACGAGGCGATGGGCGACCTGCGTGGTCAGGCGGACGCCCTGTGGGGCCTCGCCGAGACGGAGCGCGCCCGCAGTCGTTACGAGGAGGCGCACGAGCACTTCACCGGGGCGCGGCGCGTCTACGAGGAGCTCGACGACCGGGCGGGCCTCGCCGACTCCTTCTGGGGACTGGCCAACGTCAGCGTCTCGCTGGGCCGTTACGAGCAGGGCACCGAGATGTTCCGGCAGGCGCGTGAGCTGTACGCCGCACTGGGCGACCGCCGGGGGCAGGCGCAGGCGGCCCGGGGCCTGGCGGACATCGCGCGCAACCGCGGCAGGGGGGACGAGGCGCACGAGGGCTACAGCACCGCCCTCGCCACGTACGAGGAGATCGGTGACGTGCGCGGTCAGGCTCAGTCGCTGCGCGGTCTCGGTCACGTGGCCCGGGTGGGCGGCCGTCACGAGGAGGCCGCCGCCCTTTTCGCGCGGGCCTGCGACCTGTCCCGCCGCATCGGCGACCGGCGCGGGGAGGCCGACATGCTGCGTGGCCTCGGCGATGTGCAGCGTCTGCGCGGCGACTACGCGGAAGCCCGCGAGACACTCACGCGGTCCGCCGGGATCCACCGCGATCTGGGCAACGCGGGTGGCCTGGGCTTCACGCTGCGCGCGCTGGGCGACACCGAGCACGCCGCGGGGCGGCCTGACCGGGCGCGCGCCGCGTACGACGAGGCCCTGGCGGCCTTCGACCGGGTCGGTTCCCGCCGTGGCCGCGCCGACGCCCTGTGTTCCCTGGCAGGCGTCTTGCCGTCCACCGCCGAGGCGCGGGCCGCCTACACGGAGGCACTCGCCATCTACGGCGAACTCGGCGCGGAGACCACGGCGGCCAGGTGCCGCGAGCGGCTGGCAGAGCTCGCCGTACGCTCGCCGCAGGCGGAGTGAGCGGTCCGCACAGAGCTCTATGCCGTGTCTGGCACCGTCCGGTCGCCTTCGGGGAAGCCGGGCGGGTCGCCCAGCGGCAGGAGGTGGGGGCGTTTCGCGGTGCGGCCGTCGCCGGAGGACCGGCCGCGCAGCCGACGTCCGAGCCAGGGGCCGAGGAACGAGACCACCCAGCGCACCTCGTGGCCTGCCGCCCGCAGACGGCCCGGGACCGCCTGCGGTGGCAGAGGGTGCGTCCAGGCGTCGTCGAAGTCGGGAAGGCGAAGGGCCTGGGCCAGGGCTGCCGCGATGCGCTCGTGGCCGAGAGGGCCGGCGTGGAGCCGGTCCGCGGTCCACAGCCGCGGGTCGGTGCAGACGGCCTGCTGGGCGGTCTCGGCGACCGTCACCCCATGGCGGGCTGCCGCGTCGCGGATGCGGGCGTTGAGGTCGAGCACACGGGGTGCGAGGGGCCGGGCGAGGGGCGCGATCTTCCCCATGTCGGGGAAGGTCAGCGTGACCACATGGGTCCCTGCGGCCGTGAGGGCGGCGAACATCTCCTCCAGGTGACCGGCCACCTCCGCGGCGTCGAACCGTGGCCGGAGCAGGTCGTTGACCCCTGCGACGACGGTGGCGAGGTCGGGCCGCAGGGCCAGCGCCGGTGCCAGCTGTTCGGCGCGCACCTGCCCGGCGACCCGGCCTCTCACCGCGAGATTGGCGTAGTGGAGTCCGGGATTGACGGCCGTGAGATGCTCGGCGAGCCGGTCCGCGAAACCACGCAGGCCGACGACGTCGTCCCCGTCGCCCAGCCCCTCGGTCTGGCTGTCGCCCAGGGCGACGTAGCGTACGTACTCACCGTTCGGCACGAGCCGACTGCCTCTCCTCCAGGACCGTGGCGATCCGCAGACACCAGTCCCGGTGTTCCTGTTCGAACGCCAGGCCGCGCAGGCAGGTCAGGTAGGGCCCGATCCGCTCTCCCCGGAGCAGGAAATCGTCCTCGTCGGTGTCACCGCGCAGTTGGTGCAACAGCGAGCCGAGGAGCTCGATCTTGGCCTTGGCGGCGGATGCTCGCTCCCGAAGCTGTTCGATCACGGCCGCCGTGCCGATGCGGTCGGCGACCTGGACCTTGACGAGCAGGTCGTCGCGGATGAACGAGGGCTTGGACACGGCCGCGGCGAACTCCTCCAGCTCGGTGCGGCCGGCGTCGGTGACCCGGAACATGCGCTTGTTGGGCCGGGTCTCCTGAACCACCTGCCGGCCCTCGACCAGCCCTTCCTTCTCGAGCTTGGTCAGCTCGGCGTACAACTGCTGGGGCAGGGCGTGCCAGAAGTTCGCCACGCCGACGTCGAACGCCTTCGCGAGCTGGTAACCGCTGTACTCACCGTCCAGGAGCGCCGCCAGCACGGCGTGCCGCAAGGCCATCGACGCACCCTCCTCTTCCCTCGACACGTCAGCTTTCCTTCAGCAGCATAGTCATGAAGATGAATAGTCGCATCCTTGACTATGCAGAACGGCTGACGTGCGGGGAGGTCGCGCGGTGGCGCCTGAGTAGAGCGGGGTGACGAAGTGAGTACGACGGCTCAGGCCCCGGCCGGGCCCGGCGCCGACGATGAGGAGCAGCTTCGTCGAGACCGGGAGACCGTCCATGCTCAGCCGTATCGCCGACGTGCTCGTACCCGCCGTCGGCCGTCTGTCCGTGACCGCCGACCCGGATTCCGCCCTCGCGCCGGGCAGCATCCTCGCCGCCAACCACACGTCACTGGCGGACCCGGCCATCGTGATCGCCGCGCTGCGCCGCCTCGGCGCCGCGGAGCCGGTCATCATGGCGGCTGCGGGACTGTGGCGCATCCCGCTGCTGGGCCGTGCGCTCGCGCGCGAGGGGCACATTCCCGTCTTCCGCGGCGACCGACGTGCCGCAGCAGCACTGGACGCGGCGGCCGGTGCGCTGGAGCAGGGCCGTCTGCTCCTCATCTATGCCGAGGGAGGGCTGCCGCGTCGCAGGGACTCCGCGGAGGCGGCACCGGAGGCTTTCCGCACCGGTCTGGCCCGGCTGGCGGAGCGCACCGGGGCTCCGGTGGTGCCCGTGGGCCAGGCCGGCGCCCGCCGGGTCACTTCGGGCGGGGCGGTGAAGCAGCTCGCGGGGCTCGCGACGGCGCCCGTACGCCGGCCGGCCCTCCATGTGCACGTGGGGGCACCGGTGGCGCTGACCGGCGACCACGCCCTGCGGACGAGGCGGGCCCGGGAGGCGGTGACGACCGCGTGGCGTACGGCGGCGGCCCACCTCGGCGAGGGCGCGGCGCTCGCCGCGTGAGCGCCTGGCGGTGACAGGGGGCGGGGGACGGTCCGCGCGCCGACGGCGGTACCGACCGGATGGAAGCGACGGAGGACCGGACCACGGCAGCGGGGGCCGCGGGCGACGACCTGGCGGCCCCCGGCCCTCCCCGATGTCAACGTCGGCCGGGAAGGGGCGGCCCGGCCCGCCGCCGGACAGCTCCGCGAGCCGGGTCCGCCGCCCGTTGCCGTGGCCGCCGGGTTCTACGCGGCCTGGATGAGTTCGGCGCGGCCGAACAGCAGGGCGTAGCCGGAGGGGAGCTGGGCGAGGATGCGGTCGAGGAGCTCGGGGCCGGCGAGGTCGCCCACGGTGGCGAGCACGGCTCCGGTGTCCCACCGCACGGTGGCGGCGGTGCCCCCGGTGCGGGCAGCGAGGTCCTTGACGAAGCCCCAGCCCGTGAGGTGGCCGGGGTCGGGGATCTCTGCCGTGAAGGTGCGGGCTGCTTCCGTGGGGAGGCAGGCCGCGAGGCTGACGCGTTCGTCGCCCGTGAGCTGACGCCCGAGGGCGGCCAGCACGGCGTGCGTGACGGTCTCGGCCCTCTCGCGCGTGGGGTACGCGCCCTCGTACCTGATCTTCTCCAGCATCTGGTCGAACGTCACGCTCGGGGTGACGAAGGCCGCTTCACGCGGGGAGCGCATGAGTGGAGTGCCCTTTCTCGGCGGGTGCGGCTGCCGCGGGGAGGGGTGTGAACCGACAGCCGCGCTACTGGTTCTCGGGAAAGCTGTGCGGAGGGCTTGCCGGAGCGACGGGGGGTCCGCCGCCCTGGGCGGAGTCCTCTCACACCGGTCCGGTGTGCCAGCGTGGGACGAGCCGTTCGGCGTGAACGGCCGTCCCACGTGTGGACATGCCCGGTTCAGGTGCCGATCTGCTTGTGGCCCGCGGCGTCGCCGATGGCGATCTTGCGCGGCTTGGCCCGCTCGGCGATCGGGATGCGCAGGGTCAGCACCCCTGCGTCGTAGTCGGCCCTGATGCGCTCCGTGTCCAGGGTGTCGGCCAGGACCAGCTGGCGGGAGAAGACACCGAGCGGCCGTTCGGAGAGTTCCACCTGCACGTCGTCGCCGACGGTGACGGGCCGCCGCTCCGCCTTGACGGTGAGCATGTTCCGTTCGACGTCGATCTCGATCGCGTCCTTCGCGACACCGGGGAGATCGAGGGCGATCACGTACTCCTCACCCTCGCGATAGGCGTCCATCGGCATCGCCGAGGGCTTGGACCAGGTGCCGGAGACTCCCGTCAGCTGCTGGGCGAGCCGGTCGAGTTCGCGGAACGGGTCGGTGCGCATCAACATCGCGAATACACCTCCATCGGTCTGGCAGAAACTGCCAATGCGCTTCGTCTGACACCGTTGTAGCATGTCATCCAAACGATGACAACTTGGATGTCATCCAGTCGACGACATATTGAATGTCGTCCGAAGGGTGACGTCCGGGAAGGGGCCCCATGAAGACATCTCGACCAGGCGAGCCGGTGTCGTTCGCCGCTGCCGCGACAGCGCTGAGCGCCATCGACGAGGCCGTTCGCATCGCCCAGACCGGCGAGGGAGGGACCGAGGGAGAACAGGCGAGCTCCGAGCAGGCACTGGCCGCTCTGCTACTGCTGCGGGAGCTGCGCGACAGGCTGGCCGGGTGGGAGCCGGGACTGATCGAAGCGGCACGCGCGGCAGGCACCAGCTGGGCGGACCTCGCACGCCCCCTGGGCGTCACCAGCCGGCAGGCCGCCGAGCGCCGCTATCTGCGCGTACGCCCCGGGGCGCCCGGGAGCACCGGCGAGCAGCGCGTGCAGGCCACCCGCAGTGGCCGCGCCGCCGATCGCACCGTCACCACCTGGGCGCGGGACAACTCGGCGGACCTGCGGCAGATCGCCGGCGAGATCGCCGCCCTGGCGGACATGCCGGGTGCACAGATCGCCCGGATCTCCGCCGCTCTCGCCGACAACGACGCGGCCAATCTCATCGCCCCGCTGACCGACGCCCGCAGCCACCTGGCGGACGATCACCCCGACCTGGCGGCGCGGGTCGACTCCATCAGCCGCCACACCGACCGTCTACGCCAGGACAGCAACGACCAGCGGTCCGCCCTCTGACCGCGGGGGCGGGCTCGCCGGCGCGCGGACGCCCTGCCCGGGAGGGAAGCCGGAGAATTCCTCACGCCATGTACGGCGGAGCGCTGACCGCTGGGAATGCGGCAGGCCGCGACCCGAACTCGCCGGCGGGGAGCCGGCCCGGGACGGGCGCACCTCGGCCGGCCCCAGGTGGCCGGAGGCGGCTTCGGCGTGCCCTCTCGGTACGCACAGGGGTCGGCTCATTTCCGCTGGGGCCTGCTGCTCGCCGCACCGTGCCCCCTTGACGCACCTGGCGGTCCTCGACGAACTCCCCGGCGCCCATCTGGCCACCGCCTCCACCCTGCCGTGGCAGACCCCGCCGGACAACCCCCTCGGCAGATGGCCGCCTGGGTGAAGGCCGAGCTGATGAAGAACGTCACTGAGATCGGGCAACTGCGTCTGATCCAGGCAGCCTCGACGCCGCGGCCCGGGAGGCGGTGGAGCTCAGTCCGCCGCCGCGACCCAGCGACGAACGTGCGGGTCGGGGGCGGTTACGGGTGTGCTGTCGAGCGGTGCGGGCAGGGACGGCGGACAGCCCCGCTCGAAGGTGGGGGACCCGGTCCTCCGCCGGATCCCGTCCCTCTACTCCTCGTCGCGCAGCCGGGCGGCCAGCGACGTCAGCGGCGCTGTCTCCTCCGTGTGACCGAGCGCGGAGAGCCGCGAGACCGCCGCGTCCAGGCGGCTCAGCGCCGGGGCAGGACGCTCCAGGTAGATGCCCTCCACGGCGCTCGCGAGCCGGACGCACTCGGCCCACTCGGCCGCGTGGTCCTCCTCCGCTCCCGGCTCGCCGAGCAGGGCGAGGGCCTTGTCCAGAGCGATCAGGGCGTCCTCGTAGGCGCCCGCGTACGCGTGGACCCGCCCGTGCTCGTAGGCCAACGCGGTCTCCAGGCTGCGTCCGTGCGCCTCGTAGCCGGCCGTCCGGGCCTCCTCGGCGATCCGGTCTGCGGCGGCTAGGCGGTCGAGCGCGTCGGCCAGGCCGTCGGGGCCCTGCTGTTGTGCCTGGAGGCGGGCGAGTTCGCGCAGGCAGTTACTGAGCTGCTCGTAGCGAGGGGCCCGGGCATGGGCCGCGACGGCCTGGTCAGCGGCTTCGCGGGCCCGGTCGAACTCACCCGATTCACCGAGCAGCACGGCCGCCTCCGCGGCGATCATGGCGTGGCTGCCCGGGTCGTCGTCCCAGCTCGCCGACAGGGCCGCGAGCTCGACCAGTTCCACCGTGGCCGCCTTCACGTCCTCCCCCGCGCGCAGGGCGCGGGCGCGCGTCAGCCGCAGCTGGGCCACGAGACGGTCGTCGACTTCCCCGGCGACCACGTCCGGTTCGCCGAGGAGCGAGTCGAGCAGCGCGATGCAGTCCTCGACGCGACCCAGGTCAAGGCTGAGCTGGGCCGCGTTGCTGTAGGCGCAGAACGCGTCGGTCCGGTTGCCGTGGCGGAGGTCGAGTTCCGCCGAGCGCGTCAGATGCCGCAACGCGTCCTCGGGGCGGCCCACGTGCATGCAGGCCTCGGCCAGATCGCTGTGGAGGCGGGTGGGATCGCCGGTTCCGGCCGGCCAGTCGGCGGCCAGCCGCAGCCCCTCCGACAGGCTGGCGTGCGCTGCCTCCGCGTCCTGCGTACCGAGCTGCAACCGGCCACGCAGTCCGAGCACACGGGGCAGGTGCCAGGCAGGGCCGTGCTCGCGCAGGTCGTGGAGGTGGGCGTCGATCTCGGTGATCGCGGCGGGCAGGTCGCCGGACATGGCATGCGTCGTGGCCCGCAGCATCCGGGCACCGGAGATCTGGCCACGTATCCCGTGCCGGGAGGCGAACGTGTGCAGCAGGTCCAGCTCGGCGAAGACGGGGGCGGCGTGCTCCTGGTTCCCAGAGGCCTGCAGCCGCAGACCGAGCGCCGTCGCCCGCAGCCGCAGCAGGCGGGCCTCCTGGTACGGGGCGAGTGCTGTCGCGCCCTCGTGCAGGCCGACGACGGAGGCGTGGGCGGCGGTCAGCGCCGCGACCCGCCTCTCCGTCTCCTCGGCACCCTCCCCGGGCACTTCGGCCGCCGCGAGCACGGCACAGGCGCGGGCGACGGCTGCCTGACCGGGCTGTCCGGCGTCTTCGTACAGGCCGGCGGCCTCCTCGTGGAGGGCGGCGCAGTCCTCGTACTCGTCCCGCTCGCCGGCCCGGCTCGCCTCCTCGTCCAGCAGGTCCGCCCGGAGCCGCACCAGGGGACCCACGGCGGGATCCTCGGGGTGGGTGTAGTCGCGGGCGGCCACACGCGTGCGCAGCTCCGCCCAGCAGGCCTGGGCGTCCGGGTGCCCTTCCTCGTCCAGCGCCCGTGCCTGCATGACGAGTTCGGGCAGTGACGTGGCGGGCTCGGCAGCCGTACGGGTGGCCGCGGCCATCGGCGCGGCCGGAGCCCGGTCGTCGAGGGTGCGGGGGCGCAGGGTGAGTTCCAGCGCGTCCAGGAGGGGGGCACGGTCCAGGCGCGCCCTGCGCCGGTCGGTGTGGGCGGTGGTCTCGTTGCGCGCGTCGAAGCGGGCGGCGAGGCGGTCGGCACGGTCCCGCACCTCGGCGCGGAGGCCGGACACCGTCCAGGCGCGGCCCGCGAATCCGGCGGCGGGCAGGTCGCCGTGGCCGAGGATGTCGACGCGCTGGAGGAGGACCTCCACCCCGGTCAGGAAGTCGAACAGCGCGAGCGGCGAGTCCACCTCGTCCAGCAGGCTCCGGTTCTCCGCGAGCAGCTCCAGGCCCCGCGCCTCGTTGCCGGTGAGCGCGCAGAACTCCAGGTGACGGCCGACCTCCGCGGACATCGAGGTGTTGCGGCGGCAACTGCGGTAGCCGGCCAGGTGCAGGTGGCGCGCCTCGTCGGTCCGGCCGGTGCGCAGCAGGGGAAGCAGTGCGTGGGAGATGGAGCGGGCGGGCTCCTCCTGGCAGGATTCGGTTCCCTCGAGTACGGGCTCCCAGGCCCGCAGCGCCCGCTCGTCGTCGCCCGTCACCAGGTGGTACAGGGCGCGCTCGCAGATCTCGCAGGCCTCGCAGTCGCTGAGCGGGGTGCGGGTGCGGGCGGCCCACAGTTCGTAGGCCGGGGTGGTGTCCTTCCCCGTGTGGGCGGCGAGCTGGTAGGCCTGCCCGTAGTAGGGCTGGAGGCCGAAGCCCTCCTTCTCGTACCGCTCGCCCATCTCCGTGAGCCACTGGCGCAGGCTGGCCAGTGGCATCTCGGGCAGCTGGCGCAGGGCGTTGGCCACCCACTTGAACCGCCAGAACAGGGTGTGGCGCAGGCGTGCGTCGAAGATCTCGGGCTGCTCGTCGAAGAGGGTGAGCAGCCGGGCGAAGACGACGGGAGACTTCCGGGGTTCGGAGCCGTAGGTGTACGCCTCCTGGAGTTCGAGGAGCGCGTGGACGAGCGGCACGGGCTCCGCGAACCGCTCCGCGGCGTCCACGAGCTCCTCGGCGGTGACGGTGCGGACGCGGCCGTACGGGAGCCGGTCGTTGTCCTTGAGGGCTCGGTACAGCTCGTCGGTGGTCTGGGGTGCGGTCGGCATCGTCAGCTGTCCTTGCGCAGAGCGTGGGCGAGAAGGTCGAGGAAGGAGCGGTTGATCAGGCTCGACTCGGACGGCCTGAGCGGACGCCGGGACAGCAGCGCGGCCTGTCCGTAGAGAGCTTCCGCGCTGGTGCGTGCCAGCTCCGGCTCGTCGATGGCAACGGCGGTGCGGACCAGCGGGTTGAGCTGGTTGAGGATGAGCTGCGCACGGGGGGCTTCCTGGCGCAGGGCGCCCAGGATGTCGCCCCACAGGCCGCCCTCCTGCTCACGGGCCAGCTGGGAGCGTGTGCGCTCGTGCCTGGCCTCCCGGCTGTCGATGAGGAGGGCGGGGGCGGATGCGGGCTGGAAGGTACGCAGCGCGACGTCGCAGTCGAAGACGGCGAGGGCGTCGCGGGCGAGCGCGAGGTACGGTGCCGCGGCCAGTTCCGTCTCGCGGTCGACCGGGTCGAGGTGGGCGGTGAGGGTCGCCGGGTCCAGGTCGGCGACGGTGACCTCGGGCTTGATCTCCGGGAGCCGGTGGACCAGTTCACGGTCGTAGGTGTAGCCCCCGTTGACGACACCGAGCCCCGCGGCCGAGGCGATCGCCGCGACCTGCCGGAACTCCTCGACGCTGGAGGTCACCAGCACGGTGCGACGGGCACGCGCGAACTGGTCGAGGGTGCTGTGCCCGTCGGTGGTCTCGAAGGGGAGCCACGGCAGCAGCATCCGCAGGATCTCGTCGTCGTGCACGGCCAGCGACTTCACCGCGAGGTGGTGGACCTGCAGGAAGCGGGCGAGCAGGTCGGGGTCGCTGGCCGCGGCCCGGGCGATCCAGGCACGGAGCCGGTCGGCGAGTGCGTCCCGGACCGCGGCGAGTGTGTCGTCCTCGTACAGGGACTCGCGCGACGCCGTGGGGCGGAGGCTCTCGGCGTCCACGACGCAACGGACGAAGAACGCCCACTCGGGCAGGATCTCCTCGGCCTGTTCGGACAGCAGCATGCCCTTGACGTGCACGCGATGGCCGTGACGGCGCCCGGCCGGCACGGCCTCGGGCAGCACGCACGCGATGCCCTTCAGGCCCACGGCGGGCAGATCGAGATCGATGGTGTCCAGCGGGGTGAACCCGAAGACGTCTTCGCCGTACGCCGCCAAGGCGCGCGCACGCGATCCGGGGGTGGGGTAGGTACGCGCCCAGGGCGCGGGTTCAGGATTGATCGATACGCCCGCGCCGGTGCCGTCGTCGAAGGTGACCGGGTGGCGCAGCAGGGAGCCGAAGTGCCGGGCCAGCGCGTGGACCCGCTCGGGCCGGGTCCACTCCCCCGCGTCGGCGCGCGGTGTCAGGGTGACGGTGGTGCCGGGCCGGGGGCGGGCGGAGGCCGGGAGGGTACGGATGGTGTAGCTGCCGTCGCCGCGTCCGCGCCACTCGACCGCGCCCGCGTCGGGGCCGTGGGCGGAGCGGCTCACGACGTGGATCTCGTCCGCGACCAGGAAGCAGGACAGCAGGCCGATTCCGAACTGCCCGATGAAGTCGGCCCGTTGCTCCGCTATCCGCTCGGCGCGTTTGCTGCTGCGGCCGATCGTGGCGAGGAAGGTGTGTACGTCGGCTTCGGTGAGGCCCACGCCGTCGTCCTCGACGCGCACCAGCGAACCGTCCGCGTAGAGGCGGATCCCGAAGGCGTCGGAGGGAGCCGCGGGTTCGAGTGCGTGCCGTGCGGTGAGGGCGTCCACGGCGTTCTGCATCAGTTCGCGCAGGTAGACACGAGGGCTGGAGTAGAGGTGGTGGGAGAGGAGGTCGACGAGGCCGCGCAGGTCCACCTGGAAGGTGTGGTCGGCGCCGGCGGGGTGCGATGCGGTGTCAGGCAGAGTCATCGGGCATTCCGGGGTGGGAGAGGGCTGCGGGTGCTCAGGCGCGGCGGTGGCGGCGGGCGAACTGTTCCTCGGGATCAGCGAAGTACGTCCAGGGCCAGGTGGTGTAGGCACCGTCGAGCATCTTGAAGACGCGGCGGACCGTGTGTCGTTCGCCGGCCAGCGACAGGGCCATGGCGAACATGTTGAAGTCGTTCTGCCAGCCCGGACGCCGCACGTGATCGGGGTGGAGGATGCTGTGGTCGGCCGCGTCACGCAGCTCGGCCCGGATCTCGGGGGTGTCGAGGCAGCCCTCGCCCTCCGACTCGACCCACTCCTCGATGTACGCCATGGCGATGACACAGCCGAGCCGGTGCCCCTGCGGGGTGCGGGCGAGCGCGTCACGGGCGAAGGTCAGGGCCTGACCCTCCTCACCGCCCCAGCGGGGCTGCAACTGCGACACCCACTCGACGTGTGTCTCCAGGTCCAGCGGGTCGCGACGCAGCGCGGCGTCGAGCCGGGTCTCGTTGATCGCCGGACCCAGGGACATGCCACGGCCGGACGTGAGGAGACGGCACCACGGCGTGACCCATTCCGGCCGCAGCTCGGCGGCCTGGAGAAGCTGCTCCTCGGCGGTGTGGAGCCGCTCGTGGAAGACCTTCCACTGCTCCTGGGTCACATGGACGGCGCGTGCCGCGCTCCGGGCCTCCCAGCCCCAGATGACGTGGCGCGCCCCGGATATCAGCAGGGCGGTCGCCCGGTGTTCCTTGTCGTCCTCGACGGCACGGCCGATCCAGTCCTGCAGGCCGTCGCAGTCGGCGAGCTCACCGAGGACGTCGTGATCACGGCCGAGGTCGAAGGGGTGCAGTGCGCGCTTGACGCCTTCCCAGTCACCGGCCTGCGCCGCCTCGACCACCGCGAGCACCCGCGTGTCCCCGAGCGCACGCAGGCGGTACATCCCGTTCTTCTGCCGGCGCGGAACCGGAAGGGCGTGCGGATCAGCCGCCGGTCTCTCCCCGCCCCTGTCGAACAGCTTGCCGAACATGCCGCGCCCTCCCCTGGACCTGCGTGATCATCCGGTGCAGCATAAGCGGCCCCACCGACATCGCGTCCACAGGGTGTTCACGGGTGCTTCACGGTCAGCGCCGCGCGTTCCGGCGCCCGGTCGGGCCCTCCGCCGGGAGGTCTCCACCACCCGGCCGCGTCCCGCCGTGGACCCGGCGGCATCCGGCGGTGCGGGGGGCCGGGACGGGGAAAGGGAGTGCCGGCCATGCGTCGTCCCGGCCGCATCGGGTACGTGACGTGCGACAACGGTTCGCCCACAGTGAGGCGCTCACAGACGGGAGCAACGAGATGACCGACCGCAGGCCCCAGGGGACCGCTTACACCGGGGCGACCGCCAGCCCGCCGCCGATACCCGCCGACATGCCCGATCAGCAGGCCCAGGAGGGCGAGGACGCCCTCGACGTCGTACTCCCGCCGGGCACCGAACGGCCGGAGGCCCGGCGGGTCTCCGAGACCGGTGAACCGGACCCCGACGAGGCCGGTTCGGGCCGCGACGCCGCCCGCAACGCCGGTGTCCACCCGGAGCACCCCACCCCGGACGAGTCCACAGGGTGACGCGGGGCCGCCTCCGCCGGTACCCCGACGAGGGGGCGCCGGCGGAGGCGGACGCGTGGCGGCCCGGAGAGCAGGGCGCGGCCGGGAAACGGCCCCACCCTCTGTGGCCTGGGCGCATACTGGGCTCATGGCCTCGTCCACGCATGCCCTGCCCGGTCTGCGGGAGCGGCTCGGCAGCGCGGTGTTCTCCCGGGTCGCGGGTCCCGCGGGACCGGAGAACCGTGCCCGTATCCACGGAACGCCCGGCCCGCGCTGGTTCGGCCCGGACCGGCCCATCCGTGCCGTCCACGGCGACGCGTCCATGTTCATCGGTGGTCTCCGGGCGCTCCTGCTGCAGTCACTCCACCCCCTGGCCATGGCTGCGGTCGAGGCCCATTCCGGTTATCGCGGTGATCCCTGGGGGCGGCTCCAGCGCACCAGCACCTTCCTCGCCGTGACCACGTACGGAACGGCGGACGACGCACAGCAGGCGGTCGACCGGGTGCGGGCCGTACACAGCACGGTGCGCGGTACGACCCCCTCGGGCGAGGTCTACCACGCCGCGGACCCGCACCTCCTCGGCTGGGTGCACGTGGCCGAGGTCGAGAGTTTCCTGCTCGCCCACAGACGTTACGGTGCACAGCCGCTCGACGCCGCTGGGTACGACGGGTACGTCGCCGACGCGGCACGCGTGGCGGAGGCCCTCGGTGTCGTCGACCCTCCGCACGACCGCGGGGAACTCGACGCACGCCTCAGGGCCTATCGCGGTGAACTGCGCCCGACGCCGGAGGCGCGGGAGGCGTCGCGATTCATCCTGCTGCACCCTCCTCTGCCCTGGGCCGCCCGCCCGCCCTATGCGCTGCTCGCCGCGAACGCTGTCGCCGCTCTCCCCCGGTGGGCGCGTACGGCACTGGATCTTCCCGCTCTGCCCGGCTTCGCGGAGTCCTGCGTGACGCCGACCGGGCGCGCCCTGACCGCCGCCATCCGCTGGGCCATGGCTCCGTCGCGGCCCACGGCGTGAGCGCGGGAGCGCACCGGTCCCCGGGGGAGAACGGTGTGCGCCCTCGCCCGCACCGCACCGGGCCTCGCCCACCGGAACGTGGTTCCGGTGGGCGAGGCCGCTCGCGACAGTGCCGGGGTCAGGGCTGGATGGGCATCGACCAGCAGTTGGAGCTGGTGGGCTTGCCCGAGAGGCGGTCGGCGAGCCAGGAGACGGCGTCCCCCTGGTCGGTGATGAGGGGCACGAGGTGGTTGGTGAGGATCTTGTCCCCGAGGTTCGGCAGGTTGATGGCGTCGTAGGTGACGTCGCCTCCCTTACGGCACCAGTCGACAGCCAGCTGCCGCGCCTGCGCGTGGGGGACGATGTCGTCCTGGACGCCGGTGGCCAGGCGCACCGGACCGGAGGGCGCGAGGGTGCCGATGCGCTGCTTGTCCAGGGCCGCCTTGGCTCGGGGATCGGCCGCGATGATCTCTGCGATCGACTTGCCGCTGGTGGTCCACTTGCTGCTCTTGGTGAATCCGTAGCCGAAGAGCGCGTCCCCGACGCACATCGTCGACGCGTCCGCCAGAGCGGCCTTGCCGGTGGGGCTGATGTTCGCGTCGACGACCGCGCGGAGGTCGGGGTCCGCCTGGGCGAACCCGTTGATGGACCAGGCCAGGGCGCCGGCGAGGGCGCTGCCGTCGATGCCCTTCATGACCGAGGTGAGATCCGCCGGGGGCGCGCCCGCGTAGGTTCCCGAGAGCGGGACGTCAGGGGCGTACGAGCGCTGGAGTTCGGCCGCCGCCGCGCTGGCTCCGCCCCCCTGGCTGTAGCCGTACAGGCCGGTCCTGGACGCCGCGGTGACCGAGGCTCCGGGGACGGAGCGGGCGGCCCGGGCCGCGTCCAGGAGGGCGTGTGCCTCGTCGACGCGGTTGACGTAGGTGTGCAGCCGGTCGGTGGCCCCGAGGCCGACGTAGTCGGTGACGACGACCGCCGCTCCGGTGGCCAGGAGCCGGTAGATCGCCAGGGCTTCGTAGCCGACGGAGACCGTGTCGCCGTTGAGCGTCAGCGGATTCTGCAGGGCGAAGGAAGGGGCGCACTGGTCGCCCTGGCCCATGGTGCCCGAGGCCAGCGCGACCAACGGGCGCGGTCCGGTTCCCTTCCAGGCGGCCGACGGTTCGATGTAGGCGCCGGTCACGGCCACCGGCTGTCCCGCCGAGTCGGTGGACCTGTACATCAGGCGGGTCGCGGTGCCCGGCATCGGGCGGCCGTCGAGCCCGGGGATGCTCAGCCCGAGCGGCAGCGCCTCGGTGCGGATCAACGCACCGTTGGTGTCGGGCAGTTCGGTCGGCGGGGTGTAGAACGCGGGGATGGTGACCCCACGGGAGACGACGGGCTCCGTCGTGGCCGCCGACGCCGGTACGGCCGACAGGCCGGCGCAGACGGTGCCGGCGACGACGACACCGGCGAGCACCCGCATGGGCAGACGGGCTTCGCGGCCGGAGGCCGCCTCGCCCGGACGTGTCGTGCTCCGGTCCGCGGCGGCGTGAAGAGAGTGACGGGAGATGGTTCTCTTGCGGCTCATCAGGTGCTCCTTGTTCGTCGTCAGATGATCGTGTCGATGGCGTGGGCGGTGATCGCGTCCATCGCCTGCTCGGCGATGGCGGCGATGGTCATCGAGGAGTACGGGCACCGGTCGTGCCGGGGATCGGAGCGGCCGGTGCAGCGGGACGGGGTCGGTGGCGGCGCGAGGGCGGAAAACGGCCGCGGTCGGCGCTCACACCGGATCCGGCGAGCATGCTCGTCCGTGTGTCGAGGCCCGGCGGTGGGAGCGACGCCTGGATGACCGTGTGCGCGGTGCCCGGGTCGTCCCGTGCCGTGCTGCCGTGGACGACGGGTCGCCTTGTTCCGCGCGGAAGTCCGCCGGCGGGTTCGTCCACGCGCAGACGCGTTCGCCGTTCCCCCTCCCCCCACCCTTTGCTGAGCCCGTCGGGCAGGTCGGGGACGGCCGGTGGCTCCGGCCCGGACGAGGAGCTTGCTGGTGTCGACGCTCCCGGCCGCCATGACCAGGACGCGGGTCGAGAACTCCTTCCGTTCCCGCACATAGCCCGAGTCGGCCGCCGCCGAAGCCTCAGCAAGGACGCGGTACTCCTCACGGGCCGGCTCGACGCGGGCCGGAGCCGCAGGGTGCGCCTGCTGGGAGTGGGCATGAGCGGCTCCTCGGTAGGGGTGGGGGTGCCGTCCGGTCGTGGGGCCGTCGGGGCCCAGGCGGATCCGTTCCTCTGCGGTCGATGGCCTCCGGACGGGTCCGTCGGGCCGTGGCACGCCAAGTGCCGTGCGAAACAGCCGTGTTACTCGCTGGTCACTTACGGCAGCGTAGGTCCGCATGTCAGTCAGTGACAAGCTGTCTGCATGCGTCATTTCCGAAGGGCTCGCTATGCTGCGGTGACAGAGGGAAAGAGAGCGGGGCGAAGGTGGGCGAGGCGCTAGCCGCGGAACACGGGCAGACGGCGGCCCCCGGAACCAAGCCGTCGCTCGCCCAGCGGCGCAAGGCGGCGCTGCGCCTGGAGATCGCCGGCGAGGCTGTCCGGCTGTTCGCCGCCCAGGGCGTCACCCGCACGACGGGCGACCAGATCGCCCAGGCCGTGGGCATCTCGGCCCGCACCCTCTGGCGCCACTTCCCTTCCAAGGAGAGCTGCGTACTGCCGTTGCTCGCGGCAGGGCTCGAGTTCGCCGTCGAACAGCTGGGCCACTGGCCGGCGGAAACAGGCCTGCTGGAATTCGTCACGGAATCCTGCCGGGACGGTCAACTGCCCGCCGCGGCCCCCGCCATCCTCGATCTGATCCGGATGACCTCCACCGACCCGGCGCTGCGCGCCGTCTGGCTCCAGGCACACGACGACGCCCTGCCCGTCCTCGCGGAACTCCTCGCCCGGCGATCCGGCGGCAGCGCGGACGAGCTGCGGATCAAGGTGCACGCGGCCACCATCAACGGCGCGCTGCGGGCGGCAGCGGAGGAATTTGCCCGCCGGTACGCGGACGCCCCCGAGGCAGCGGGCAACGAGATCACCACGTGCCTGCTGGCCGCGCTCCGCGCGGCCTCGGAGGGCCTGCCCTACTGACGTACCTCGTCACCGGGCTCGCGCCGGCGCCACGCACAGGGCCGACCGGAGTCGAGGCGGCGTTCCTGGTCCGTACGCCCCGGCCCCGTGCACCGCGCCGGAGCGACCTGCCGGCTCAAAGGTTGCGGTCGATCTTCTCTTCCCGCATCAGTGTCTCCAACTCGGCGTCCGACAGCGGATGCACGGTGTCCAGGAGACGGCGCAGCCCGGTCTCGTCGAGGGTCTGGCTGCTGACCTCGAACTCCGCGCTCCGTTCCCGGCGGGTGAGGGTGACCTCGTGGCCCCCGTCGGGAAGGTCGCGGACCGTGCGTCGCTCTCCGTGCGCGTCCACCCTGCAGGTGACACCCTGCTGCACGAGGTCGGAACACCGGGCGGGGGGTGTGAGCAGCGAGCGCACCGTGAGGCCCACGAGCGCGACATCGTCCTCCCGCACCGAGCGGTATTCGACGCTGAAGGACGCCGGCTCGGCCAGGACTCGGGTGACCCGCATGCCGGAGGGCGCAGCGCCCATGTAGAGCAGTTCCGCATGTTCGCGGTACCGCGCGATCTCCGCCTCCTGCTGACGGTGACGCGACTGCGCCGGGCCGATGAATCCCCCGTAGGCCACTCCTGCGGCCAGCGCGCCGACCGCCCCGAGCCGTACCCACCGTCCCGGGACGAAGAAGGCGGCGGCCACCGCGTACGGCACCCCCGTCAACGCGAGCCGCGCGCCGGCGCTGCCCAGGTCCACGTCCTCGCCGTAGGCGGCCACGCCCGACAGGACCCCGGCCGTCCCGAGGACGAAGACCAGGACCGCCCAGCCGAACCGCCGGCGCGCGGAGGCGCACAGCGGCACGAGGGTGCGTACCGGTACGCCCGTCGTGGCCAGCAGGGCCACCGTCAGGGGTACGCCCAGCAGGAACAGCGCCGCGGCCCTGCCGGCCCCACCGCCCCAGCCGGCCGCCAGCAGTCCCAGGCCGAGCACGGGTACGGCGACGGACATCGTCGCCCACACGAGAAAGAGATGCAGGGCTGTCCGGGCCCCTCCGCCACTCGTCATGGCGCGGAGTCTGCCATCCGGCGCCGCCCCGTACATGAGTTCGCGTACTCAGCGGAGGAGTTGACCGCCAGGAAGCCATCAGGTGATCGGCGCGCCCGCGTCCCGCCTGCTGACTTCGAAGCCTCGCGTCCCCGGCCAGATCCTCCGGGACGTGCCGGCACCGTGTCCGTGGCGGCGGTCGTACGGGCGATCTGCGGAGGTGGTGCGCCGAGCGCGCGAGCGACGACCGTCCTCCTGCCCGCCGACGGAGCGACGGACGCCCCGCGCGGACCGAGGAGGTCCGGTACCGCGGGCTCCCCGCGTCCGTCGGACCCGAGCCGGTCGTCACGACGCGGGTGGGGTGCCCGTAGGGTCTCGGCCGTGCGTCAGCTCGAGATATCCGACCTCATCACGGCGGTGGACCCCCACACCGGCCGCCGCCTCCCTGTCCAGCGCTCCGAGGTGATGCGGCAGCTGCGTGAGGCGGACGACGAGCGTGCGGCCCGGATCGTGGCCCGGATGCCCACGGACGAGGACGGTGTTCTCGACCCGTATGCCGTGGACCGTCTGGTCGTCCTCGTCCACACCGAACTCCAGCGCCTGAGCGAGGAACTGCGGATCGACGAACGCCTGGTTCACGTGCTCGGGCCTCTTCTCGCCGCGATCCGGGCCACCACCGGGCGGTCCGGGCCGTTCCGGCTCGTCGACGTCGGCTGCGGCCTGGGTTATCTGGTCCGCCGGCTGGCGGCCACCGGAGCCCTCGGAGAGGACGTCGAGCTGGTCGGGGTCGACCTCGACGGCACGCTGGTCGGTGAGGCGGAACGGCTTGCCCTGGCGGACGGACTGGACTGCCGTTTCGTGCACGGGAACGCCTTCGACCTGCCGGAAGCCGCGACCGTCTACGTCTCGACCGGGGTGCTGCACCACTTCCGCGGGCCGGCTCTGGAGGCGTTCTTCCAGGCCCAGGCAGCCTCTACGGCGCTCGCCTTCTGCCACTTCGACATCGCCGCCAACCGACTCGCCCCCATCGGCGCCTGGATCTTCCACCGCGCCCGGATGCGCCATCCGCTCGGCCGCCACGACGGTGTGGTCTCCGCCCTGCGGGCGCACGACGACGAAACGCTGCTGCGTGCGGCTTCGGTGCCCGGCATCCGCGCCCTGGTGTACGAACCCCGTGGTATGTCGAACCCCTTCTGCACCACCTTGCGTCCTGTCATCGGAGTACGCCCGGACCTGGAGGAGCCCCTGCGCCGGTCCCTCGGGCGGGGCGCACGCCGCCTGGTCGGTCCGGAACACTTCGCGGTGGGCGCCCGATGACGCCCGCCGCGCTGCTCGCGCTCCTTGGACTGGTCGACGCCGCGTTCAGCGGCTTCCGCGCGTACGCGGGCCGCGACGCCCGCATACGGAAACGGCGGGCCACCGTCCGCGCCGCCCTGCGTGGGCTGGCCGTGGGGGCCGTACTGCTCCTCGTCCCCGTACTGACCGCCTCGTGCCTCCTCCTGACGGCGCCCGACCCGGCCAGGACCTACGCCGGGCTCACCGCCGGAGCCGTCGGCTACCTGCTCCCGCTCGGCGGCTACGCCCTCGCCGTACTGCTCTCGCTCGCCGCCTACTTCGTGCTCCCCTTCCGCGCCGGCACTCTCGCCATGGTGATCGGCCTCGGCCCCCTGACCCTGTTGCGGCCACTCGCCGTGGCCGCGGCCTGCGCCGGCGCGGTCCTCAACGGCGGCGGCCCCGACTCCCTGCTGGTAGGCGTGGTCGCGGGCGTCGCCGTGCTCTGTGTCGGGCCGGCGGTGCACCGGCGCTGGTACACCGCCGTGCAGTAGCGGCACGGCGGGCCGGACGCCACAACTCTCCGGGGCGCCCGGGGCTTGGGAGCCGCCATCGGCCCCGCGTACCCGGTCGCCACCGGTCGTGACCCCACGCGGAGGCCCTGGCGTAGGCTTCGCTCGGCGTGGACAGGGGGCGGAGCATGACGGCCGAAACGGCACAGCGGTGGGGCACGACGCTCGATTCCGTGGTGGTGTACGAGCAGGGCGCGCTCTGCCGCCGTCTGACGCGGGGAAATGTCCCGCCCGACGGCCGCGTGCGGGTGACCGGGCTGCCCCGTTCGCTGGACCCGGGTTCGCTGCGGGCCCGCGTCCTGGGTACCTCAGGGGCCCGTGTCAGCGAGGCCCGGCTGGAGGCGGAGGCCGAGCCGCTCGGCGAGTCCGCGCCCGACGCGTTGCGGCGCGAGGTCGAACGGCTGCGGGAGGAGCACGCACAGGCTCGGGCGCGTCAGGACCATGTGCGGGACCGGATCAAGGAGATCTCCTCCTTGCGTCCCACCCCGCCGTCCCGCAAGCGCGACGATCCGCATCGTGTCGCCCCGGTCGGCGCGTGGCTGGAGTTCGCGGACTTCGTCGACGGGCGGCTCGCCGGACTGCATGCCTCGCTCGCCGAGGTGGAGCAGGCGGTGACCCGGCTGACGCACGAGCTCGACGTCGCCACCGACAGGCTCGCCCGTGCGTCCTCCGCCGTCCCCTCAGCCCCCGTGGACACCACGGTCTCGGCGCTTCTGACCCTGGACACGTCCGCCATGGGTGACGCGACCGCGGAGGTGGAACTCGAACTGGAATACGGGGTGCCCGGAGCCGTCTGGGTGCCGGCGTACCGGCTGACCTACCGCCAGGACGAGGACAGCGGCCGCCTCCTGCTGCGTGCCTCCGTCGCCCAGCGCACAGGCGAGGACTGGACCGGCGTGTCCCTCGCCCTCGCGACGGCCGACCTGCGGCGCGATACGGATCTGCCGAGTCTCCGCTCGATCAGGATCGGACGCCGCCAGGCCGCTCCCGTGCCCACCGGCTGGCGGGAGGCCCCCAGGGGTCTCGCCGACCTGTTCACCGGATACGACACGGCCGGGCCCCGCCCCGTCCCCCGTGCCGTGGCCGTGGGCGCCGCGGCCCTGCCACCACCTCCGCCCGCTCCCCCGGCGTACGGCGAGGGAGCCTCCGCACCTCCGGCGCCGGGTGGCCCCGCACCGCAGGCCTTCGCAGGCGGGCCCGCCCCCGCCGCCCGGCCGACACGGGCCCGGACGGGCGGCGGGACCCCCCGGGGTGGCCCGGCCCCCGCGCCGGCAGCGCCCATGGCTCCCGGTGCCGCCGCGCCGCCCGTGCCGCCGCCCGTGGCTCCGGAAGCCGGACCTCCGCGACCGAGCGGGGGCGAGCTCGACTACGCCGCCCTCGTCCTCGCCGGCCCCGACGAGCGGGCGGGCCGCCGCGGCCTGCTGTTCCCCGGCTCGTCCTTCGATCCGGTGGCGGCCGAGCACCGCCGCCGCGCGGAGGCGGTGGCCGCGCTGCCGTTGCCCGCTCACGCCGTGCGCCCCCGGGTGTCGGCCGGTTCCTTCGACCACCGCTTCGACACCGCTGCCCGCGTGGACGTGCCGTCGGACGGCACCTGGCACACCGTCACGGTGGGCGAGATACCTGTCGGCACGCACACCGAGCATCTCTGCGTACCCGCCGTGGAACAGACCGTGTACGCCACACTGGTCCTTTCCAACGCGACCGACCAGTCCCTGCTGGCCGGCCCGGTGGAGGTCATCGTCGACGACGACTTCCTGCTGACCGCCGCGCTGCCCACGCTCGCCCCGGGCGGGGTCCGTCGCGTGGGGCTCGGCCCGGCCGAGGGCGTCCAGGTCACCCGTCGTACGCAGGTGAACGAGTCCACCTCGGGACTGCGCGGCAACACCACCGTGCTCGACCACCGTGTGCACGTGGAGCTGGCCAACCGTCTCGCCGTCCCCGTCACTCTCGAGGTGCGTGAGCGCGTGCCCGTCACCTCGGAGCCCGACGTCCGGATCGAGGAACGGGCGGACTGGGCGTCACTGCGGGAGGACGCCTCCGGGCCCGGTCGCCTCGCGCCGGGGACACGGGTCTGGCGGGTGGACCTTCCGGCCGGGGGCACCGCCGTGCTCGACGGCGGCTACGAGATCCGCATCCCGGCCGGCAAGGCCCTCGTCGGCGGCAACCGCAGGAGCTGACACACGCCATGACCACAGCCCCCGAACCGATCCCTCTGCCCGTCACCGCCGTGACCTGTCTCGAGGACCGCGCGCACGTCGAACGCGCCGTCGTACTCGACCTCCAGGCGGGGGTCCAGCGCCTGCGCCTCGGCCCGGTCAGCGCGCTTGCGGTGGACCGGACCCTGCACGCCGAGCTGACCGCCGGTCACCGCGCGGCCGTGCTCGATGTGCGCATCACCCGCAGCTGGTCACCACGCGGGCCGCGGCCACACCCTGACGACTCCGCACTGCGCCGACGGATACACGCCGTCGAAGACGAGCTCCTCACCCTGGTGCAGCGGCGCGAACGGCTGGAGGTCCGGCAGGAGTTGCTCGGCCGTCTGGCGGCCGATCTGCTGCGGGACATCGGCGAGGGTGCGGGCTCGGGCGAGACCGACAGGCCGCGCTGGACCAGGGAACTGGACCGGGTCGACGACGAACGGGCCACGTGCGGTGAGGAACTGCGCGCCGTGAGGGGACGGCTGGCGGTACTCGAGGAGGAGCGCGCGCAGGCCGAGGAGGCCGTCCTCCTCTCCGAGCAGGAGCCGGCGGAACTCGTCGCCCATGTCGAGATGACCGTGGAGTCCTCGACGGCCGGCCCCGCGAGGCTGCTCGTGAGCCACCTGACCCCGTGCGCGCTGTGGCGGCCCGCCTACCGGGCCGTGCTGGACGGGGATTCCCTGCACCTGGAGACAGACGCGATGGTGTGGCAACGCACCGGCGAGGACTGGCAGGACGTACGGCTGACCCTCTCGACCGCCCGCTCGGCACTGGCCACGGATCCTCCGCAGCTGGACGAGGACCGGCTCGCCCTCACGGACCGCTCCGCCGCGGAGCGCCGCACCGTCGACGTGGAGCTGCGCGAGGAGGAGCTCGGCACCCTGGGGCCGGCTCCCGCGCTCGGCCTGCCAGGGGTGGACGACGGCGGTGAGACCCGGGTGCTGCGGGCCCCCTCACCGGTCTCGGTGCCCGGCGACGGCCGTGCGCACCGGGTGCCGTTGTCCGCCTTCACCACGCCCGCGCACAGTGCGTACACCTGCTCGCCGGAACTCTCCCCCCTGGTGAACCGGATCGTGCGGTTCGACAACGCGGCCGGACACGCGCTGCTCGCCGGCCCGGTGGACCTGGTCCTCGGCAGCGGCTTCTGCGGACGCGGCACGATGGACTTCACCGCTCCCGGCGCGCCCGTCGAACTCGCCTTCGGCAGCAGCGACGACCACCGGGTGGTCCGCCACGCCGAGGAGGCCCGGGAGACCACCGGCATCAGCCAGCGCACCGTCATCACCCGCACGGTCCGGCTGAGCCTGTCCCGGTTCTCCGCACCCGGGGAGCAGGGCGACCAGGTGGTCGCCCTGCGGGAACGGCTTCCTGTCTCCGAGGTCTCGGCGGTGGAGATCCGTCTCCGGAAGGAGCGCTGCTCCCCACCGCCCGCGAGCGTGGACGCCGAGGGCATTGCCCGCTGGGACGTGACGCTGCCGCCCGCAGGCCACCGTTCGGTCACCCTGGTCTACGAACTCTCGGCGAGCGCCAAGGTCACCGGACTCTGAACCGTACGGCCGTGGCGGGCCGGTCCACCCTACGTTCCCGCGCCGCCTGCCGCTCGTGCGCCCCCTCGCGGTGACCGCCGGCGGCGTGGGCCGCGGGGACGGGCTGCGACAGGCGGTGCGGGAACCCCGGACCGGTGCCGCCGGATCAGCGGACGGTGGTGCGGCGGACCTCCTTCAGTGCGGCGCAATTGGAGTTCTCCACCGACACGTAGATGTTCGAGATGCTTCCGCCCCAGCTCACGCAGTAGCCCTTGCCGTAGACGTAGGCCGGCCCGGCGTAGGACGTGTAGTTCCCCGAGTCGTCGGCCCACTCGTCGGTCGCGGGAACGTAGATGTACGTGGACATGGACTTGGCCGTGCCCGGGTTGGTGCGGATGGTCGCGACGCAGTTCCTGCCGTTCGAGGAGTTGTACGTCAGGTAGACGGTGCCCAGGGAGCCGACCGGCACCGAGTTCACGGTCTTGTAGGCACTGCCGCACACGCCCTGGGGAGTGACGTTGGGTGCGGCGGACGCGGTCGTGGCGAACGCGGTCGTGGCCCCCAGCGCCAGCGCGGCCAGAGCCCCGGCGGTTGCGATGGAACGGGTGTTTCTCATATATCCCCCTTGTGTCCCTGAGAGCGCTTTGCTCCTACTTGATGTGACCCTCGACGGGGGCCGATGGTTGTGCCGCGTCCGGGCCCAGGTGTGACGGATCTCTCACGAGCGAGGGAAGGGCCGTCACGCGGCCGTACGGCGCGTGACTGACAGGTCAGGAATCGAGAAGCACGGACGGCGGGGCCCTGGCTAACGTCACGGGCATGAACCGCTCGCGGCACACGACCGCCTCTCTACGCGAACGGACTTGGGCGAGCGGCCGGGGTGCGGGCCCGCCCGGAGCACCGTCCCGCACACTGTCCTCGCTCCCCCGGTGGTAAGGAGACCCTCATATGTGTCATCCAGGGTGGAGGCACGCTCTCATAGCCGCACAACGGCTGGAGGACTTCGCGCGACTGCGCCGCGTGCGCGACCGGATCGACCGGGAGTACGCGCGGCCTCTGGACGTCGAAGCGCTGGCCCGCGGCGCGAACATACCGGCAGGTCATCTCAGCCGGCTCTTCCGGCTCGCGTACGGCCGGTCGCCGTACGCCTATCTGACGGCGCGCCGCATCGAGTACGCGATCGTGCTGCTGCGCCATGGCGAGCTGGGCGTCGACGAGGTCTGGTCCGCCGTCGGCTGCTCGTCGCAGACCGTGTTCAGCACCCGTTTCGGCGAGGTCACCGGTGTACCGCCCGGTGAGTACCTGCGCCGCACGAGGGAGGCGGCGGCGACGCTGCCGTCGTCGTGACGGAGCGGCCCTGGCATACCGAGAACGCCTAACCGCCTTCGCGAGGCGAAGGCGGTCCCCGCGAGCAGGAGGAAAAATGACCGGTGCACCACCGCGAGGGCTCGACGAGAGGGTGCGGGACACCCGCGCGAAGCTGGAGAGCGCCGTCGATCTGTGGGTGGCCACCTCGGGCTCTCCCGGCGTACACCTCGTTCCGCTCTCGTACCTGTGGGACGGGACGACGTTCCTCGTCTCGACACCACGCGCTTCCGTCACCGGCCGCAACCTGGCCGAGGACGGCCGGGTGCGTCTCGGCTTCGGGCCCACGCGTGACGTCGTCGTCGACGGCGTTGCCGAACCCGTGGCCCTCGATGATCTCGTGCCCGGTACGGCCGACGCGTTCGCCGCCAGGACCGGATTCGATCCGCGGGAGCTCGACGAGCCCTACCAGTACTTCCTGATCAGGCCGCAGCGCGTCCAGGCCTGGCGCGAGGCCGACGAGTTGCAGGGGCGCGACCTCATGCGCGAGGGCCACTGGCTCGGCTGACAGCGAGGCAGTCGCCGGGCGCACCGCTCTCCGGCGCGAAGATGCTCGTCCGGCGCAACGGGCCGGGCCCGCAGGCCGACACCGACAGGCGGGCCCCGGAACGCGGTGCTGCCGACGGAGTGCTCCAAGGTGGCCGGCCGGCTGAGCTGCTCGAAGGGGAGGCCCGTCTCCAGCGTGTCCGTCACCGTGCGGACGAAACAGCCCGGGCTCGAGCCTCGGAGCGTGCCTTCCAGATCGCCGGAGCCGACGCCCGTCTCGTAGAAGTGCCCTCCGATGTCCACGCGAAGCCTGTGCGTGCGGGCGGTCCCAGTCGTCGGGAGGAGCCGATGACCCAGCGCCAGGAGTCGCCGGCCGGGAGGATTCCGTGGGCCGTGTTTTGGAAGCCGATCATCTGGCGACGGTCGGCGATCTCCGCGAGCCTCCAACCGGACCCGGAGCACGCACCTGCGTGCTCCGCAGTCCGGTCGGTTGGACGCGAAGTGGATGATGGTTCGGTGACGAACATCAGTGACGACCACGTTAAGGTCCATTGCCGCATGGAGATAGACGAGGACGGATGGCCGCCGGCGAGTGTCGAGAGCCTGTGGGCTGTCGACCTGGGTGACGGCACGGTTCGGCTGGACAACACTCCCTGGTTCGTCCGCGGAGTCGCCAGTGGTGACGTCATCAGGGTTCAACCGGATGAGGACGGTCTCCTCTGGGCCGGAGAGACGGTGGAGCCCTCGCAGAATTGCACTATCCGGCTCATCGTGCTGAAGGACTCCGGCTCAGCCGTCGCCCGGCAGAGCGTGCTGGACACCTTCCACCGCCTCGGCACGACGGGCGAAGGCATCGAGCGGTTCGGGATGGTGGCCTTGAAGGTCCCGCCGCAGGCAGACCTGCTGAGAATCCGCGAGCTGTTGGAGCACGGCGAGACGAAGGAGTGGTGGCACTGGGAAGAAGGGTGTGTCACCGCAGCCTGGGAAGCCACTGCGCGACCGTGAGGGCAGCAGTGCCCCGTCCCAGCCCGCAGTGACGCAGGCTGCATCGTTCTCATCCAGTGACCGACCGCTCAGGTCCGTCATATCCATTCGCCAATCGCGGCGACCAGGACAGTGGCCTCGAAGCGGACGGCGAGCATGTCGAACCGGTGGCCACTGCCCGGTTGCGCTTGAGCCGGTTGGTCCCGCACTCGACCGCGTGCCGGGCCTTGTAGTCCTTGCGGTCGAACGCGGGAGGCCGACCGCCGACCTTCCCTCGCCTCTTGCGATTGGCGACCTGGTTGGCAGGCTCTGGGATCGCGCAGCGGATGCCCCGCTGTCGCAGGTAGGCCCGGTTGGCGCGGGACGAATATGCCTTGTCGCCCCGTACCCGTAGCGGCCGAACACGGGGACGACCCGGTCCGGTGCGGGGCACCCGGATGCCTTCCAGGACAGCGGCGAACTGAGGACTGTCACCGCGTTGACCGGCGGTGACCAGCAGAGACTGGCCGTTGGCCTTGCTCACAGGCCAGATGAATCTTGGTGGTGAAGCCTCCCCGGGACCGGCCCAAGCCATGATCCTCTGGCTCCGTGCGGGTTCCACCTAGCGGTTCCTTCTGGGACTGGCCGTCACGGCGGGCGCCTGCGGCGTGCTGATGGCCCCGGCAGGTCGTGGAGTCGATGTTGACCTCCCACGTAATCAGCCCTGCCGCGTCGGCCCGGACCTGCAGCTGGGTCAGCAGTTCGGGCCAGGTGCCGTCGCGTTGCCAGCGGCGGAAGAGCCCGTAGACCGTCTGCCACGGCCCGTACTCCAATGGCAGATCCCGCCACGGAGCACCGGTTCGCACCCGCCACCGGATCCCGTCGATCAGCTTCCGCCGTGCCCAACGACGGCCGCCCCAGTACCGCGACCGGCAACAGCGGCTCCAGCACCGCCCACTGCCTGTCAGAAAGATCCCCTCGTCCCACACCGCGATCATCACGATGCGAGGCGAGGTGCAGAGCCGACTTCCAAAACACGGCCTGAAAGAGCGTTTTGTCCTGGCAGGAGTGTTTCGTTGTAGTTCAGGCGGCAGGCCGCTTCGGGTCGGCTGAGGCGTAGATGCCTTTTGTGGCAGATGGGGCGGGTGACAGCCTTCGAGGGCCCGTTTCGGTCGCTTCGCTCCTGTCTGATCCCAACACGCCCCCGGTCGCGCCTGTTTGC
>NZ_JBIBEG010000013.1:200111-200533 GCF_042902585.1 Streptomyces argenteolus | reverse complement strand
CTCCCAGGTCACCCGCGACGACGTGATCGAGAAGAACATCGCCCACTTCCGCGCCGCCGACACCGACTACGGCAAGCGCGTGGAGGAGGCCGTCCACGCCCTGCGCGAAGACTGAACCTCCACCCCAGGGCCCTGCCCGTGCCGCACACCCGGATGAGGGGTGCCGTCGCGGCACCGGCAGGACGGGACCGCGACGGCGGACGACGCCAGTGCGGTGGCGAAGGGCGCGGCGGCCGGCTCCAGACCTGAAGGTGCCGTCCGTCCCGCCCCACAGCCCGCCGTCGCGGTCGCCGTGAACGGAACACAGGGGTGGGGGGGGCGCGGGGGGGGGGGGGGGCCCCCCCCCGCCCCGCCCCCCGGCCCCCCCCCCCCGGCCCCGCCCCCCCCCCCCCCCCCCCCGGCGGGGGCCCCCCCAAAACGCC
>NZ_JBIBEG010000013.1:35671-200101 GCF_042902585.1 Streptomyces argenteolus | reverse complement strand
GGGGGGGGCCGCCCCGCCGAGCGCGGCGCGCCCCCCCCCCCCCCGCCCCCGGGGGGCGGGGGGGGGGGCCCCCCCCGGGGGGGGGGGGGGCCGGGGGCGCCCCCCCCCCCCCACCCCTGTGCCATGACGGCGCACCGGACCAGCCGGGCGCGGACCCGCTCCGGGAACCCCGGTTCAGGCGCCCGACATCTTCCCGAGGTTCCAGGCGTGCTGGTGGCGGGACTGCAGGGTGTCCGGATGATCGGCGCCCAGCACGCGGGTCCGGTCCTCGACGATCGCCGCGTGCAGCGCCGCCGCCTCCTGGTACCGGCCGGTCGCGCTGATGTTCCAGGCATGCTGATGGCGCGACAGCAGGGTGCGGGAGTCGTCGGGGCCCAGGAGCCGCCTGCGGGCCTCCGCGACCGCCCCGTGCAGCTCCGCCGCCTCCTCGTACCGTCCGGTCCTGCCCACGTTCCAGGCGTGCTGGTGCCGCGACAGCAGCGTGTCCGGGTCGTCGGGGCCGAGCACCCGGACACGGTCCTCGACCAGGGCCGCGAAGAGCTCGGCCGCCTCCTGGTTCTTCCCCGCGTCACCCACGAACCAGGCGTCGTTGTGCCGGGACTGCAAGGTGTCCGGATGATCGGCACCCAGGACCCGGACCCGGTCCGCGATGACGCCCGCGAACAGCTCGGCCGCCTCCTGGTGCCGCCCGGCGCTGCCCACGTTCCACGCGTGCTGGTGCCGCGACAGCAGCGTGTCCGGGTGATCGGGCCCGAGGACGCGGGCACGGTCCTCCATCAGCGCCCCGTGCAGCGCCGCCGCGTCGAGGGGCCGGTTCGTGTGCCCGACGTTCCAGGCGTGCTGGTGGCGCGAGTGCAGGGTGTCCAGGTGGTCCGGGCCGAGGACCCGGGCCCGGTCCTCCGCGACCGCCGCGTGCAGCTCCGCCGCCTCCTTGTGCCGGCCGGTCCTGCCGACGTTCCAGGCGTGCTGGTGCCGCGACAGCAGCGTGCGGGAGTCGTCGGGCCCGAAGGCGCGGGCCCGGTCCTCGGCGATCGTGGCGTGCAGCGTCGCCGCCTCCGCGTTCCGGCCTGTCCTGCCCACGTTCCAGGCGTGCTGGTGCCGCGACAGCAGCGTGTCCGGATGTACGGGGCCCAGCACCCGTACGCGGTCCTCGACGAGCGCCGCGAAGAGCGCCACGGCCCGCTTGTTCCGGCCCGCGTCACCCACGAACCAGGCGTCGTTGTGGCGGGACTGCAAGGTGTCCGGATGATCCGCGCCCAGGATCCGGGTCCGGTCCGCGATGACGGACTCGAAGAGCGCCGCCGCCTCCGCGTGGCGGCCGGCGCTGCCCACGTTCCACGCCTGCTGGTGCCGCGACAGCAGCGTGTCCGGGTGATCGGGCCCGAGGACCCGGGCACGATCCTCGACGAGGGCCGCGTGCAGCTCCGCCGCCTCCGCGTTCCGGCCGGCGTTGCCGACGTTCCAGGCGTGCTGGTGCCGGGAGAGCAGCGTGTCCGGGTGGTCGGGTCCCAGGACGCGGGCCCGGTCCCTGACGAGCGCCGCGAAGAGCGCCACGGCGTCCTGCTTCGCGTCGGTCCCGGTCGCCTCCCGGGCGTCGTCCTCCCGGGGCCGCACGGCGTTCGCGGGCTCCGGCTCCAGGATGCGGGTGCCACCCTCGCCGGCGGCCCTGCGCTTGTCGCCCGGCACCGCGTCACTCGGCCGTCCTGCCCGGAAGCCGCCCGGCCAGGACGCGCCGTCACGCGGATCGATGACGCCGCGGAGCCGGTCGCGCACCTCCGCGGCCGTCGCGGGCCGTTGGTCGGGGTCCTTGGCCAGCAGGTCGGTCACCAGCTCGTCCAGCGAGGTCGGGATGCCGCCGCGGCGGCTGCCCGGGGGAATCGGCTCCTGCTGCAGGTGGGCGTACACCAGGGCCCCGGGCTCGGAGGCGTCGAAGGGCGGCCGTCCCGTGAGCAGTTCGTACAGGACGCAGCCGAGTGAGTACAGGTCGCCCCGCCCGTCGCCGGTCCTGCCCTGGAGCCGCTCCGGGGGCATGTACGCCGGGGTGCCGATGACGCGGCTGGCCAGGGTGGCCGCGGACAGGTAGCGGGCGATCCCGAAGTCGAGGACCTTCACGGTGCCGCCCGCGGTGAGCATGACGTTGTCCGGCTTCAGGTCGCGGTGCACCATCTCGACCGCGTGGGCGGCCACCAGCACGTCGGCGATCTGCGCCGTCCAGTCCATGGCCGCGGCCACCGGGGGACGGCCGTCCTGGCGCAGTACCGCGCGCAGGTCACGCCCCTCGACCAGTTCCATCACCAGGAAGAGCGTGCCGTCCGTGTCCTCTCCCAGATCGTGGACGCCCACCACCCCCGGGTGACTCAGCCCGCCCGCGGTGCGCGCCTCACGGAAGAACAGCTCGGCCGCCCCGGCCTCGTCCGGCATGTGGTGGAGGAGCTTGACCGCGACCCGGCGCATGATCCTGTTGTCGCGGGCCTGCCAGACCTCACCCATGCCCCCGCGGCCCAGTAGCTTCTCGAGTTCGTACCGGTGCGCCAACACCCTCGCTGCCAACACTGCCCCCACACTCAGTTCGCCGATGACCGCGGAGCTCCCGTGGACGGCCGCAAGCCGGCCGTACGCGAACGGTTTTCACGCATCCGTCCCCCGGCACGCGGCCCGCGTCGGCGAGCTGCCCCGGCTCCGGGGAGGAGGATGCCACGGCCTGCGACGAAGCGCTGCCACGAACCGGTTCAGGCTACCGCGCGGCGGTGGGGCCGTTGAATCCCAGGGCCGCGAGCGCCCGGGCCGGGTGCCGATCCGCCCGGATCCGCTTCCCCGTCCGGCACATGACGGCGCCGGCGCCCTCGACCGCGGGGGTCGTGGACGCCGGCGCCGCACCGGTTCAGGACACCGTCAGCGCGCGGATCGAGGTCGGCGCGTGGCCGGGCTCGGTCGCCACGTCCTCGAACTCGTTGACGGACGCGATGTCCGAGCCGCTCATCGAGATGTTGGTGACGCGCTCGAGGATCGCCTCGACCACCACCGGCACCCGGTGCTCCGCCGCGAGCTTCTTGGCCTCCTCGAAGGCGGGCAGCAGCTGGTCGGGCTCGGTGACCCGGATGGCCTTGCAGCCCAAGCCCTCGACGACCTTGACGTGGTCGACGCCGTAGACGCCCACTTCCGGGGAGTTGAGGTTCTCGAACTCCAGGTTGACCTGGAAGTCGATGTCGAAGGTGCGCTGCGCCTGCCGGATGAGCCCCAGGTAGGAGTTGTTCACCAGCACGTGGACGTACGGGATGCGGTGCTGCGCGCCGACCGCGAGTTCCTCCAGCATGAACTGGAAGTCGTAGTCGCCGGAGAGCGCGACCACCGAGCCCTCCGGGTCCGCCGTGGCCACGCCGAGCGCGGCGGGGATCGTCCAGCCCAGCGGCCCGGCCTGGCCGCAGTTGATCCAGTGGCGGGGCCGGTAGACGTGCAGCATCTGCGCGCCCGCGATCTGGGAGAGGCCGATGGTGGTGACGTAGCGGGTCTCGGGGCCGAACGCCCGGTTCATCTCCTCGTACACCCGCTGCGGCTTCAGCGGCACGTCGTCGAAGTGCGTGCGCCGCTGGAGCGTCGCCCGGCGTTCCTGCGTGGAGGCCGCCCATCGCGAACGGTCCTTCAGCTGTCCGGCGGCCTTCAGCTCGCGCGCCACCTCGACGAGGACCTCCAGGGCCGCCTTCGCGTCCGAGGCGATGCCGAGGTCCGGGGCGAAGATCTTGCCCAGCTGGGTGGGCTCGATGTCGACGTGGACGAAGGTGCGGCCCTTCGTGTAGACGTCCAGCTTGCCTGTGTGGCGGTTGGCCCAGCGGTTGCCGATGCCGAGGACGAAGTCGGACTCCAGGAAGTTCGCGTTGCCGTAGCGGTGGGAGGTCTGGAGGCCGACCATGCCCGCGTTCAGCTCGTGGTCGTCCGGGAGGATGCCCCAGCCCATCAGGGTGGGGACGACCGGGACGCCGGTCAGCTCGGCGAACTCCACCAGGAGGTGCGACGCGTCGGCGTTGATGATGCCGCCGCCGGCGACGAGCAGCGGGCGCTCGGACGCGTTCAGCATCTCGACGGCCCGCTCGATCTGCTTGCGGCTCGCGGCGGGCTTGTGGACGGGCAGCGGCTCGTAGAGCTCGGGGTCGAACTCGATCTCGGTGAGCTGCACGTCGATCGGCAGGTCGATGAGGACCGGTCCCGGCCGGCCCGTGCGCATCAGGTGGAAGGCCTGCTGGAAGACGCCGGGGACCTGCGCGGCCTCCAGGACGGTGGTCGCGGCCTTGGTCACCGGGGCCGCGATCGACGCGATGTCGACGGCCTGGAAGTCCTCCTTGTGGAGGACCGCCGTCGGGGCCTGGCCGGTGATGCAGAGGATCGGGATCGAGTCGGCGATGGCGGAGTAGAGGCCGGTGATCATGTCGGTCCCCGCGGGCCCCGACGTCCCGATGCAGACACCGATGTTGCCGGCCTTGGCACGGGTGTAGCCCTCGGCCATGTGCGAGGCGCCCTCGACATGGCGCGCGAGGGTGTGGTGCACCCCGCCGGAGGCCTTGAGGGCCGCGTAGAACGGGTTGATCGCCGCACCCGGCACACCGAACGCGTTACTGACGCCTTCGCGCTTGAGGATCTCAACTGCCGCTCGGGCAGCGGTCATACGAGGCATTGAGTGCTCCTGCTCGGACCTGGTGGATTCGGGCTCTGTCGCGCCACCTGAGAGCACCAATTCCGCATTACGGAAGTTTTGTTCTGCTATACGGAATCCAATGTAGGACGACCCCCCAGGGCCGTCAAGAGAACGGGATCCGGCGCTCCCGGGCGGGGGTGAAGACACGACCGCGAAGTACGCCAACTCCCTCACGGGAACGTCGCTCCTGGTGGACGATGGAGTACGGAACGCGGTCGCCGCCGGAGCGGCGGAGGGAAGGGGCAGCACGTGGAGTCCGTACCGGTGCGCTGCCCGGCCTGCCGCAGGGAGCACGCGTACATCACGCCGGTCTACCCCTGCCCGTGCGGCTCCCCCACCGCCCCACCGCTGATGCGCGGCGCGCCCGCGGTGCCCATCACCCACCGCACGTGGAACGACGACTGGGTGAGCGTGCGCTGCCACTCCTGCGGGCGCCGCGACCAGTGGCCGCATCCCGAACTCTGCTGCCCCTGCGGGACGGTGCTGCGCATCCCGGTGCGCCCCGTGGCGACGCGCGGCATCACGCAGGCCGCCGCGGGACCGGCCGCCCCCTCCCCCGTACCGCCGTCCCGCACCGCGGCGCGTCCGCGCCCGTCGTTCAGGCCGCTGGTGATACGCACGGCGCGCGACGCGGTGAGCACGGCGGCGCTGTACCTGCGCTGGCTCGGCTACCGCGACGTCGTCCAGCCCGAGGTACGGCCGAGCTCCCGGATCGACCTCCGGGCCGCCGGTCTCGTGGCGCAGGTCGACGCGACCACGCGGCCCACACCCCTGCGTGACGTCGAGTGCCTCTGGCTCAACGCCCTCAACGCCTCGGTGGCGGCCGTACTGTTCTCCCTGGCCGGCTACACGGACGAGGCCCGCTCCCGCGCGGACGGCCTCGCCATCCCGCTGTTCGTCCTCGACCTCACGGGGACCCCTCAGCCCGCCAACGGTCCGGCCGACGAATTGATCAGCGTCGGCCCCTGAGGCCGCATGATTTCGGTCACCTGTGCCCTGCCGACCGCATATGTTCGGGGCGTTGTCAGTATGAGGACGTAGAGTGAAGGCATGGTCTTAACTCCTCGGCATCCCACTCACTCCTCCCCCGTTTTCCTGACCCAGCCCGCCCACCCCTCCGCCGTCGAGGCGAACGAGGCGATCCGCGCGCTGGTCGACGCGCGCGCCGGCCAGGACTGGACCCCCGTGGAGGCCGCGGAGTACGAGGTACTGCTCGTCGAATGGGCGGCGGCCACCCAGGGCATCGGCTCCGGCGTCACCGAAGCCGCCTGACCCGCCGCCGCCCGTCCGGGACTACGCGCCGTAGGTCTCCCGGAGTTCGACCTTCCGGACCTTCCCGCTGACCGTCATCGGGAAGGCCTCCAGGATCCGCAGGCCGCGCGGGATCTTGTAGTGCGCGAGCTGCTCGCGGCAGTACGCCGTCACCTCGTCCAGCGTCGGCGGGTCCGACGGGTCACGGGGGATGACACAGGCCAGGATCTCCTCGCCGTAGGTCGCGTCGGGCACCCCGACCACCTGGACGTCCGCGATCTTCGGGTGGCCGTACAGGAATTCCTCGATCTCCCGGGGATACACGTTCTCGCCCCCACGGATGATCACGTCCTTGATCCGGCCGACGATCTGGACGTAGCCGTCCTCCCTCATCACCGCGAGGTCGCCGGTGTGCATCCAGCGTCCCGCGTCGACGACTTCGGCGGTCCGCTCGGGCTGGTCCCAGTATCCGAGCATCACGCTGTAGCCCCGGGTGCACAGTTCACCGGCCTCGCCGCGCGGCAGGGTCACGCCCGTCACCGGGTCGACGACCTTGACCTCGATGTGCGGCATCACGCGCCCGACCGTGCCGGTGCGGCGCTCCAGGTCGTCGTCCCTGCGGGTCTGGGTGGAGACCGGGGAGGTCTCCGTCATCCCGTAACAGATGGACACCTCCTCCATGTGCATCTCGGCGACCACCCGCTTCATCACCTCGACCGGGCACGGCGATCCGGCCATGATCCCGGTACGCAGCGAGGAGAGGTCGTACGAGGCGAAGCCGGGCAGGTTCAGCTCCGCGATGAACATGGTGGGCACGCCGTAGAGCGAGGTGCAGCGCTCCTGCTCGACGGCGGCCAGCACCGAGGCGGGCTCGAAGGCAGGGGCGGGGATCACGGCGCAGGCGCCGTGGGAGGTGATGGCGAGGTTTCCCATGACCATGCCGAAGCAGTGGTAGAACGGCACGGGCAGGCAGACCCGGTCCTGTTCGGTGTAGGCGATCATCTCCCCCACGAAGTAGCCGTTGTTGAGGATGTTGTGGTGGGAGAGGACGGCCCCCTTGGGGAAGCCGGTGGTGCCGGAGGTGTACTGGATGTTGATCGGGTCGTCGCAGGACAACCCGGCCTCCCGCTCGGCCAGTTGGTCTCCCGTCACCGATGCCGCGGCGGTGGTCAGCTCGTCCCAGGACGGGTCACCGATGTAGTGGACCGACCGCAGGGCGGGACACTCGGCGCGCACCTGGTCCACCAGCGCCCGGTAGTCACTGGTGCGGTGGGCGAGCGAGGCGACCAGGACGGAGATGCCGGCCTGCCCCAGCACGTACTTCAGTTCGTGCGCGCGGTAGGCGGGATTGATCGTGACCATGACGGCCCCGATGCGCGCCGTCGCGTACTGGACGAGGACCCATTCCGGGCAGTTCACCGCCCAGATGCCGACCCGGTCGCCCTTGGCCACCCCGGACGCCATCAGCCCCCGGGCCAGTTCCTCCACGTCGGCGCCGAAGCGCGCGTAGGTCCAGCGGCGTCCCGAGACCACGTCGACCAGGGCCTCCCGCTCGCCGAACGCCTCGATCGCCCGGTCCAGGTTGCGGCCGATGGTGTCGCCGAGCAGGGCGGTACCGCCCGTGCCGTGCGCGTAGGAGAGGCCGGTCACCGGAAGTCCCCCTCGTCGAACTCGGTACCGGCGCCCTGCGCCGTCCGCTCGCGCAGCTCGATCCTGCGGATCTTCCCGGAGACGGTCTTGGGCAGGTCGGCGAATTCCAGCCTGCGGATGCGTTTGTACGGGGCGAGGACCGACCGGGAGTGCTCGAACAGCACCTTGGCGGTGTCGGGGCCGGGTTCCCAGCCCGCCGCGAGCACGACGTACGCCTTCGGGACGGAGAGGCGGACCGGGTCGGGGGCGGGCACGACGGCGGCCTCGGCCACCGCCTCGTGCTCCAGCAGGGCGCTCTCCAGCTCGAACGGCGAGATCTTGTAGTCGGACGCCTTGAAGACGTCGTCCGCGCGGCCGACGTAGGTGAGGTAGCCGTCCTCGTCGCGCGCGCCGATGTCCCCGGTGCGGTAGTAGCCGCCTGCCATGGCCTCGGCGGTGCGCTCGGGGTCGCCGTGGTAACCCGTCATCAGCCCGACCGGGGCGTTGGACAGGTCGAGGGAGATCTCGCCCTCCCGGGCTCCCGGCTCACCGGAGACCGGGTCCAGCAGCACGACCTGGAAGCCGGGGCTCGGACGCCCCATGGAGCCGGCCTTGAGCAGCTGCCCCGGGCTGTTCGCCACCTGGACGGAGGTCTCGGTCTGGCCGAAGCCGTCCCTGATGGTGACGCCCCAGGCGCGCCGGACGCTCTCGATGACCTCGGGGTTGAGCGGCTCACCGGCGGCGACGGCCTCCCTGGGCGGGGTGCGCAGCTGGGAGAGGTCGGCCTGGATGAGCATCCGCCAGACCGTGGGCGGGGCACAGAAACTGGTGACTTCCGAGCGGTCCATCTCCGCCATCAGCCGGGCGGCGTCGAAGCGGGTGTAGTTGAAGATGAAGACCGTGGCCTCGGCGGTCCAGGGAGCGAAGAGGTTCGACCAGGCGTGCTTCGCCCAGCCGGGTGAGGAGATGTTCAGGTGCACGTCGCCGGGCTTGAGCCCGATCCAGTACATCGTGGACAAGTGGCCGACCGGGTACGAGACATGGGTGTGCTCGACCAGCTTCGGGCTCGCCGTCGTCCCGGAGGTGAAGTACAGCATCAGCGGTTCGTCGGCGTCGGTCGCCGCGTCCGGGGTGAACGTCTCCGGCGCCCTGTCCGCGTCGCCGTAGGAGAGCCAGCCCTCGACGTCGCCGCCGACGGCGATGCGGGTGTAGTCACCGGGCACCTCGTCGAACTTCCCGGTGTCGGCCGACCGAACGAGGACATGGCGCACCCGGCCGCGCTCGACCCGGTCGCGCAGGTCGACCGGCCCCAGCAGCGGGGTGGCGGGGATGACGACGGCGCGCAGCTTCATCGCGGCGAGGGCGGTCTCCCACAGCTCGGTCTGGTTGCCGAGCATCACCAGGACCCGGTCCCCCGCGGCCACGCCCTGGGCCCGCAGCCAGTTCGCGGCACTGTTCGAGCGGGCCGCCATCCGGGCGAAGGAGACCTCCGTGCGTCCGCCGTCCTCCTCCACGATGTGCAGGGCGGTGCGGTCGTTGCCCTCGGCGATGACGTCGAACCAGTCGAGCGCCCAGTTGAACCGGTCGAGCCGGGGCCAGCTGAAGCCCGCGTAGGCCGCGGAGTAGTCCTCGCGGTGTGCGATCAGAAAGTCCCGGGCCGCCCGGAACGTCTCCGTCGCAGTGGTTGCCGGCATGTGTCCTCCTCGTTGCGAACCCGTCCTTTAACATCATGTGAACAGTGACCCAGATCTCACCACCCCCGAACGGGGGTACGGCGGAACAGGGCGGGGTGTCATCGGCGTGCCGGAAGCGGGCGAGGAGACCGAGTTGCGCGCGGCCCTGCTGCGGCTGCGCCGGACGAGCGGGCTGCCGGTGGTCTTCGGCGGGCTGCTGTCCGACGCGCGCCACGCCAGGATCGCCGAGCTGAGCGGGGCGCAGACCCCCGCACTGCGCGGTCTCATGATCTCGGCGGGCAGCGGTCTCGGCGGGAAGGCGATCGCGCTGTCACGGCCGTGCGCGGTCACGGACTACCCCTCGGCCCGCCACATCAGCCACGAGTACGACACGGCCGTCGCCGCCGAGGGCCTGCGCTCGGTCGTCGCCGTGCCCGTCGTCGTGCGCCGCACGGTGCGCGGGGTGCTGTACGGGGCGCTGCGCGAGCCGCTCACCCTCGGCGACCGTGCGTTCGACGCGGCGGTCTCGGCGGCCCGCGACGTGGAGCAGGCCCTCGCCGTACGGGACGAGGTGCAGCGGCTCCTGGCCACCACCAGGGACCGGGTCACCGATCCGGGCACGGGACCCGGCACCTGGGAGGACGTCCGGGAGGTCCATCGCGAGCTGCGGGCCCTGGCCCCGAGGATCGCCGACCCCGCACTGCGCGAGGAGCTGCTCTCGGTGTGCGGCCGGCTCGCGTCGGCCGCCGGGGCGGAGCGGCCACGGGCGGGCGGACCGGTCCGGCTGGCGCCGCGCGAGCTGGACGTGATCGCCTGCGTCGCCTCGGGCGCGACGAACGCCGCGACGGCCGGCCGGCTGGGCCTGCGGCCCGAGACCGTGAAGAGCTATCTGCGGTCGGCGATGCGGAAGCTGGGGGCGCGTACCCGGCTGGAGGCCGTGGTGGCGGCACGGCGTGCGGGGCTGCTGCCCTGAGCGCCGGGGCGCCCCCAGGCCAGGAGGTGCGGGTGGATCAGGCGCCGACGTCGACGAACGTGCCGAACCGGACGTCGTGCGAGGGTGCCGGAGCCATGACCTTCAGCGTCTCCAGGGCCTCCCGGGTGATCTCGTCGCGCGCGGCCGGGCCGGTCTCCCCCAGCGGCTGCACCGTGACGACCGCCTCGTCCGCGGCCTCGTCGAGGCGCCAGAGCGCGGCCAGGAAGCCGTCGACGAGGACGGTTCCGTAGGCCTGGTTGCCCACGCCGTTGCTCCCCTTGTACGCGGGCGGGATCAGCCGGGTCCGGTCGGCGTGTCCGAGCAGCACGTTGTCGAACTCCGGCAGGAAGCGCGGCGGGGCCGGGGTGTCCGGGTCGGGACGCGGGGCGCCGGGCAGGTCGAAGAGCTCGGTGCCGTTCTCGTCGCGGAAGGTGAGCAGCTCCGGCCGCAGCCGCTCGAAGACCTCGCGCATCCGGGTGAGCCCGGCCCACATCTGCATGTCCTTGACCGAAGCGGGCCCGAAGGCACCGAGGTAGCGCAGCACGGTCGCGTCCGGTGAGGCGGCGGGTCGCGGCGGGCTGTCCAGCCAGTGCTCGGCCGTCGTCAGGGCGACCTGACCGCTGCGCCCCCACAGCCCGCGCGGGGTGACCTGGACCAGCGGCAGCAGGCAGCGTGCGGCGACGGCGAGCGCCCGTGGGTCGGCCTCGGGCCAGGGGCGCAGGAGTTCCTCGCGCAGCTCCTTCATGGTGCGGGGCCGCTCCTCGACGAGCTCCCTGCTGAGCGCGGCGAGCCGGTCGAGGTCCACACCGGCGAGCCCGTGCCGGAACATGTGCAGCTCCCGCTGCCGGGCGGGCTGGACCAGCGGGCGCAGGGTGAGGGCGTCCTCGGCGGTGTGGGTGTGGATCGTGGAGCGCAGGGTGACGATCCTGACCACCTCCCGGGACTCCATGAGCGAGGAGAGCTCTGCGGGATCGAAGCCCTCCAGGCGGGCGCGGAGCTGGAAGTACGGCGGCCGGGTGTTCTGGGCCTGCAGACCGACCAGGTGACCGATGGCCTCCTTCGCCGGCAGGGCGGCCCGGCGCAGCAGCAACTGACGCTCCAGAGTCGCCCTGTTGAGCGCGCGGGTGGAGAGCAGGGGTGCGTTCTTCGCGGCCATGTCCCGCAGCGTACGCGGGCCCGTCGGCGCCGGTCGGCGAAGCGCGACACTCGCGGGGGCCGCGGCGCCGCGGCCCGGGCGGGGCGGGCCCTCATGATGGGGCGGGTGATCAGTGTCCTGTTCGCCGTCCTGACCGCGCTCAGCAACGGCTCCGCCTCCGTCCTCCAGCGGCGGGCCGCGCTCACGGTGCCCGACAGCGAGGCGATGCGCCTGTCACTGATCGGGCGTCTGGTGCGCCAGAAGGTGTGGCTCGCCGGGATCGGCCTCGTGATCGTCGCCGCCGTATGCCAGGCGGTGGCGCTGGCCACGGGCCCGATCGCGGTCGTCCAGCCGATCTTCGTCATCGAGCTTCCCGCCACGCTGCTCATCGCCGGGTTCGTCATGCGGGTGAAGGTCACCCGCCCGGTCTGGTACGGGGTGGCCGCCGTGACGCTGGGGCTGGCCCTCGCCATGGCCGCCGCCGATCCCGCCGGAGGCAGCGACGACGTCAGGGGCGCGGCCTGGATCCCCGCCCTGGTGGCGACCGGGGCGTTCGAGGCCGCGCTGATCGCCGGCGCGCTCGGCACCCGGGGCAACCCCAGGGCCGCGTTGCTGGGCCTTGCGGCGGCCTGCGGTTACGCGCTGACCGCCGCGCTGATGAAGGACGCCATGGCGCGGCTGGACAGCGACGGCGCGGTCGGCCTGCTGACGGCGTGGCAGCTGTACGCCACCGCTGCGGCCGGCGTCGGCGCGCTGTTCCTCCTCCAGAACGCGCTCCAGGCGGGCAGCCTCGTCGCCGTACAGCCGATGCTGACGCTGGGGGACGCGCTGATCAGTGTGCTGTACGGGGTGACGCTGTTCGGCGAGGAGCTGCGGGCCGGGTGGTGGCTGCTGCCCCAGCTGGCCGGGCTCGCGCTGATCGCCGTCGGCTGCGTCGTGCTCTCGCGTTCGCCGCTGGCCACCGCCGGACCGCCGCCCGGCACGCGGTGAACGGGGTTCAGGGGCGCCCCCGGGCGGGGACCTCCTCGCCGGGCGGCACCGGTCCGGGCGGGGTGCCGTCGCCGAACGGCCGGCCGCCCAGCTGCTCGCGGTGGTGCGGGGTCCGCCATCCCGACAGATCGGGGCCGAGCGGCACGATCCCGGTCGGGTTGATGCCTGTGTGCACCTGGTGGTAGTGCCGCTTGATGTGGTCGAAGTCGACGGTGTCGCCGAAGCCGGGCGTCTGGTAGAGGTCGCGGACGTACGCCCACAGGACCGGGTCCTCGGTCAGTTTCGAGCGGTTGCACTTGAAGTGCCCGTGGTAGACGGCGTCGAAGCGCACGAGCGTGGTGAACAGCCGGATGTCGGCCTCGGTGATCGTGTCCCCGACGAGGTAGCGCTGCCCGGCGAGTCGCTCGGAGACCAGGTCCAGGCGGCGGAAGACATCGACGTACGCCGCTTCGTACTCCCCCTGTTCCGAGGCGAAGCCGGCCCGGTAGACCCCGTTGTTGACGTCCCGGTAGATCCCGTCCATCACCTCGTCGATCCCGGCGCGCAGCGGCCCGGGGTACAGGTCGGGGGCGCCGGGGCGGTGCAGCTCGGTCCACTCGGTGGCCAGGTCGAGCGTGATCTGCTGGTAGTCGTTGGTGACCAGGGTCCGGGTCGGTACGTCGACGACGGCGGGCACGCTGACCCCGCCGGGGTAGCCGCGTTCCCTCGCGTCGTACGCCTCGCTCAGGAAGCGGATGCCGAGCACCGGGTCCCTGCCGTCCTCGTCGAGGGTGAACCGCCAGCTGCGGTCGTCCTGGATCGGGTCGGCGACGGCGAGCGAGAGCGCGCTCTCCAGCCCGAGCAGCCGGCGGGAGACCAGGGCGCGGCTCGCCCACGGGCAGGCGCGGCTGACGACCAGCCGGTAGCGCCCGGACTCGACGGGCCAGCCGTCACGGCCGTCGGCGGTGATGCGGTCGGCGAAGTGGCTGCGCGAGCGTTTGAAGGGCTTGTGGCCGTACGAGGTGTTGGCGTTCGGTCCCTGGTCCTCGGTGTCGTTCATCGTGGTCTCCCCGGCGCTTCGGTGGCTTCGGTGGCTTCGGACGTCTCGGAACGTCTCCTTCCCCGCCGGCCCGCCCCGACATCGGCCAGGGCCACGATCAGAGCCGCGAGGACGAACGCGACGGAGACGACGAGTCCGTGGTCGTAGGCGCCCGCCCAGTCGTCGGGGCCCAGCCTGGCGAAGAAGACCGAACCGACGGCGGCGATCCCGATGGCCGAGCCGACGCGCTGGCTGGTCTGGAGGGTGCCCCCGGCACTGCCCGCGTTGTTCACCGGCACCTCGGAGAGGGTGAGGGTCTGGTTGGGTGCGATGACCAGTCCGCTGCCCAGCCCCGACAGCAGCAGTGGGGCGGCCATCGCGAGCCCGGCGCCCCGCCCCGGCACCAGGTGCGCGGCCAGTGCGGTGAGGCCGAGCCCCACGGCGACCATGCTCAGTCCCACGACGATGAGGGGCCGCCCGAAACGGCCGACCAGCCGGCCGCCGATACTCGCCGACGCGCCCGCGCCCAGGGCGAACGGGGTGATCGCGAGCCCGGCCTCCAGGGCGCTGTAGTGGAGTCCGGACTGGAGGTAGAGGGTGCTGATGAAGAAGATCGAGGTGAATCCCGCGAAGTACAGCAGGATCATCAGGCAGCCCAGCCAGAAGGCCCTGAGCCGGAAGAGCGCCAGGTTGAGCACCGGCTGGACGCCACGCCGTACGCAGCGGGAGTCCCAGGCGACGAACGCGGCGAGCAGCGCGGCGGCGACCGGCACGAGCAGCCACTTGCCGTTCCCCGGCCACTGCTGGGCCTGGACGAACGGCAGCAGCAGGGCGAGCACCCCCGCGCCGAGCAGCAGCACGCCGACCGGGTCCAGGTCGCGCGGGCGCACCCGGCCGGCCGACGGGGTGTCGGGGAGCAGCCGCCGCGCGAGGAAGAGGCAGAGGGCCCCGATGGGGAGGTTGACGTAGAACACCCAGCGCCAGCCCTCCTCGGCCCCGGCGCCCTGGATCAGCAGACCTCCCAGCAGCGGGCCGACGGCGGTGGAGATGCCGACCACCGTGCCGAACATGCCGAAGGCGCGGCCTCGCTCGCGTCCGGAGAACATCTGCTGGATCAGCGCGGAGATCTGGGGCGAGAGCAGCCCGCCCGCCGCGCCCTGCAGCAGCCGGGCGACGACCAGCCACAGACTGGACTGGGCGGCCCCACAGGCGGCGGAGGCGAGGGTGAAGAGGGTCAGCCCGGCCATGAAGACGGTGCGCCTGCCCCGCGCGTCGCCCAGCCTCCCCCCGGGGATGAGGACGAGGCCGAAGGCCAGCGCGTAGCCGGACAGCACCCACTGGAGGTCGGATTCCGGGGTGTCGAGGCCCTCTTTGATGGACGGCAGCGCCACGTTGACGATGGAGACGTCCAGCAGGGTCATGAAGCCGGCCACCAGGCAGACGGCGAGGGCGCGCCAGCGACGGGGGTCGGCGGGGCCGGTACCGGGCTTGCCCGTGTCCCGGTGGTCCGTGCTCTCTGCCATGCTCGGCACCCTAGTTCGCCTCCGCCCGGACCCGGCCCGGGCGCGCCGTGCGGCGGGACGGCGTCCGGTGGTCCGGGCGCGCCGTGCGGCGGGACGGCGTCCGGTGGCCCGGACGCGCCGTGCGGCGGGACGGCGGCCGGTGGTCCGGACGCGCCGTGCGGCGGAGGGCGTCCGGTGCGCCGTGCGGCGGGCTGCGTGCGGGCAGGCGTGTCCGGCGCCGTGGTGGGTACCGACTGAGCATGACTGTCGGTAAAACGAGCGTTCTGGTCCTGGACTGTGCCGAGCCGCTGGAACTGGCTGACTTCTATGCGAACTTCCTCGACGCGGAGGTGAGGATCGGGAGCGATCCCGACTTCGTCGAGATCGTCGGCCCCGCCGGGGTGCACCTGGCCGTCCGTCGCGACCACGGCTACGCGCCGCCGAGCTGGCCGCGCCCCGAGGACTCCCACCAGGCGCATCTGCGCATCCTGGTCGATCCCGGGGACATGGACGAGGCCGAGCGCGAGGCGATAGGCCTCGGCGCCCGGCCCGTCGACACGGGGGACAGCAACAGCGGCCCGCGCGACGTCCGTGTCTACACCGATCCGGCCGGGCACTCGTTCTCCCTGGCCGTCTACCCGGCCCGGCAGCCCGGCACCCCGTAGACCACGGCTGCCCCGCGTCCTACACCGGCGCGGGGACGGCGAGACCGATGCCCGTGTGGCCCCGGCCGGCGTCGACGGTGTCGAACAGCCGGTTGGCGGGCCTCGGGAGCCCGTAGTGCTCGCGCAGCGTGGCTCCCGTGTACTCCGTCCGGAACAGGCCCCGCTCCTGGAGCAGAGGGACGACGCGGTCGACGAATGCCTCCAGGCCGGAGGGGAGGACGGCGGGCATGATGTTGAAGCCGTCGGCCGCCCCGCTCTCGAACCAGTGCTCGATGGTGTCGGCGACCTGCTCGGCCGTGCCGGCGAAGGTGCGGTGCCCGCGTCCGCCGCCGAGCCGGCCGATGAGCTCGCGCACCGTCAGCCTCTCGCGTCTGGCGAGCTCCACGACCAGGGTGTAGCGGCTCTTGGCCCCCTCGATCTCGTCCTCGTCGGGCAGACCGTCGGGCAGCTCACGGTCGAGGTGCAGGTCCGCCGGGTCGAGCCCGAGTGTGGCGGCCAGCTGGCGCTTGGCGTACTCCGGGACGATCAGCCGGTCGAGTTCGGCGTCGAGTTCCCGTGCCTCCGCCTCGGTGTCACCGATGACCGGGACGATGCCGGGCAGGATCTTGACGCCGTCGGGATTGCGGCCGAGCGCCTCCGCTCGCCCCTTGACGTCCGCGTAGAAGGCGATGCCCTCCTGGAGGGTCTGCTGCGCCGTGAACACCGCCTCGGCGTACCGGGCCGCGAAGTCCTTGCCGCTCTCGCTGGATCCGGCCTGCACGAGCAGCGGGTAGCCCTGCGGTGGCCTCTGGACGTTGAGCGGGCCGTCGACCCGGAAGAACTCGCCGGTGTGGGCGATGCCCCGCACCCGGTCCGCCCGTGCGTGGACGCCGGCCTCCTTGTCGGCCACGACGGCGTCGTCCGCCCAGCTGTCCCAGAGCTTCGTGGACACCTCGACGAACTCGGCGGCGCGCCGGTAGCGGTCCCGGTGCAGCGGTGTGTCGTCCAGGCCGAAGTTGCGGGCCGCGTCGGCCCCGGCGGTGGTGACGATGTTCCATCCGGCCCGGCCGCCGGAGATGTGGTCCAGGGAGGCGAACCGGCGGGCCAGGTTGTACGGCTCGTTGTAGCTGGTCGAGGCGGTCGCGATCAGCCCGATGTGCTCGGTGACCGCGGCCAGGGCGGTGAGCAGCAGGGTGGGTTCCAGCTTGGCGGCGGGGCGCCGGCCGGGGTCTCCCGCCAGGACGGGGCCGTCGGCGAAGAAGAGGGAGTCCAGGCGCCCGCGTTCGGCAATGCGGGCCAGGTTCTTGTAGTGCTCCAGGTCGGAGTCGGCCTCGGCGCGGCTCTCGGGGAGACGCCAGGACGCCTCGTGATGGCCGGTGGACATCAGGAACGCGTTCAGGTGGAGCTGCTTGCGCGGCATGGGTGTCTTCTCCTGAGAAGCTGGGGCGATCAGTGCGTGAGCTGGGGCCGCGCCACGCCCAGGGCAGCGAGCAGGGTGTCGCGGTACTCCTGGAAGCGCGGTTCGCGGCGGGAGCGCGGTGACGGCAGGTCGATCCTGAGGTCGACGCGAATGCGGCCCTCCTCCAGGACGAGGACACGGTCGGCGAGTTCGACGGCCTCGTCGACGTCGTGGGTGACGAGCAGCACGGCCGGCCGGTGACGTTCGTACAGCTCGCGCAGGAGGCCGTGCATCTTGATCCGGGTCAGCGCGTCGAGCGCCCCGAACGGCTCGTCGGCCAGCAGGAGTTCGGGGTCGCGCACCAGCGCGCGGGCCAGGGCTGCACGCTGCTGTTCACCGCCGGAGAGCTCATGGGGCCAGGAGCGTTCGCGGCCCTGGAGGCCGACCTCGGCCAGTGCGGTCAGCCCCCGCTCCCGTGCTCCGGGGCCGCGCAGCCCGAGGGTGACGTTGTCGAGCACCCTCAGCCAGGGCAGCAGCCGGGAGTCCTGGAAGGAGAGCGAGACCCGGTCGGGCACGGAGAGCTCGCCGGAGCCCTCGACGGTGTGGTCGAGGCGGGCGACGGCCCGGAGCAGGGTGGACTTGCCGGACCCGCTGCGGCCGAGGAGAGCGGTGAACTCCCCCTGCGGCACGGTCAGGTCGAGCTCCCTGAGGACGTCGCGGTCGCCGAATCGGCGTACGAGCCCGGTGGTGCGGATGGCGGGACGGTCGTCCGTCAGCCCGCCAGGGTGCGTCGCCATGACAGGACCTTCCTTTCGGCGGCGCGTACGGCCGCGTCCGAGGTGAAGCCGAAGATCCCGTAGGCCACGAGGCCCACGACGATCACGTCGGACTGGGCGTACTGCTGGGCCTGGAACATCATGTAGCCGATCCCGCTGGTGGCGTTGATCTGCTCGACCACGATGAGACCGAGCCAGGACGAGGTGACGCCGAGGCGCAGCCCGACGAAGAAGCCGGGCAGCGAGCCGGGCACGACGACCTTGCGCAGGAACGTCGCACGGCTCAGGTCGAGTCCCTCGGCGAGTTCGACGTACCTGCCGTCGATGCCGGTCAGTGAGGCGTAGGTGTTGATGTACATGTTCACCGCGACGCCGAGCGCGATCACGGTGACCTTCATCTGCTCGCCGATGCCGAGCCAGAGGATGAGCAGCGGGAGCATGGCCAGGGAGGGGATGGCCCGCTTGATCTGGAGCGGACCGTCCAGCAGGTACTCACCACTGCGGCTGAGGCCGGCCGCCACCGCGAGGACCACCCCGGCGGACACGCCGAAGAACAGGCCGAGTCCGGCGCGCCGCAGGGAGATCAGCACGTTGTCCTGGAGACGGCCGGACTCGATCAGGTCGGCCGCTGTGGCGAGCACCGTGCCGGGAGACGACAGGATGCGCGGGTCGAGCTGCCCGGAGGCGGAGGCCGCCCACCAGGCGAGGACGAGCAGCGCGGGGCCGATCAGGCGCCCCAGCGGGAGGGACCGTCCCGGGCCGAGCCGCCTGCGGGTGCCCCGGGAGACGCGCACCGGCGCTGCGCCGGTGTGCGGCGCTCCCGGCTCGGTTTCCGCCGTCCGCGCGCCGACCGGGTGCCGTTCCGTCATCAGGCCGCTCATGACTCCTCCCGGTACTCGGCGGCCACGGCTTCGGCCGCGAGCCCTTCGAAGCGGCGGTCGAAGAGTGCGGAGGCCTTCTGCTTCGGCACGAAGCCCCCTTCGGCCAGCAGGTCGGCCGTCTCCTGCTCCCAGGCGAGCGCCTCGTCCCAGCTGACGGGGAACTGCGGTTTGCGCTGGGAGTCGACGATGCGTCTGCCGTCCTCCTTCGACACGCCCTGGTCCTTCACGTAGTACGTGTCGATCCACTCGTCCTGGTTCTCCCAGGCCCAGACCTGCCCCCGCGCCCACAACGACACGAAACCGCGCACCGCCTTGGTCTTCTCCGGGTCGTCGAGGACCTCGGTGGGCACCCAGAGCACGGTCAGCAGGTCGACGACGTCCGTCTTCACCGCGCCGGCGCCGTCCTTGGCGTACTGGTCGAGGTACTTCGTCAGGGTCGGCTCGGGCAGCGGGGCCACGTCCACCTGCCCGGACTGCAGCGCGGTGAGGAACTGGGTACTGGGCAGGGGGACCAGTTCGGCGTCGGAGTTCCTCAGTCCCGCCTCCTTGAGCGCGCGCAGGACGACGACGCCCTGTGCCTGCCCCTGGGAGAACGCGATCTTCTTCCCCCGGAAGTCCTCGGCCTTCGTGAGGGACGATCCAGGTGCCGTGGCAAAGGTGTAGAGCGGATTCCGGCGTACCTGTACGGCGACGATTTTCGCCTGGAGTCCGATGGCGTGCGCCTGGATCGGTGGAATTCCCGCATTGGTCGCCAGGTCGATGGATTTGGCGCGGAATCCCTGAATCACATCAGGCCCCGCGGTCAGGTTCGGCCATTCGGCGACGGTGAATTCGAGCTCCTTGCCGAGGCCGGACGGCTTCAGCTGGAGCTGCGTCGAACGGGCGGCGATCTTGAGCTCGGTTCCGGGTGCCGGCTTTCCCGAGGGCAGGGCGCCGGAGGGTTCCGCGCCGGCCAGGGTTCCGGCCTGCGGGGAGCACGCGGCGAGACTCAGTACGGTGCCTCCCGCGAGAGCGAGGAACGATCTCCGGCCCAGGGGCCGCCGGTTGTCGTGGCGTGTCATCGTGAATTCCTGATCACTGGTCGGGCGCGGGGCGGATGGAGTGGTACGAGCCGTCGTGGAAGAGCAGCGGGGCGCGTCGCTCGTCGAGCCAGGACTCATCGACCCGGGCGATGACGATGCGGTGGTCACCGGCCGGGACGATGCCGCTGACCGTGAGCCGCAGCCAGCCCGCAACCCCGTCGAGCACCGGTTCGCCCCCGGCGAGCCGGCGCCATCCGGTCGGCGCCGCGAAGCGGTCGATGCCGCTGGTGGCGAACGTGGTGGCCAGGCCCGCCTGTTCGGCGCCGAGGAAGTTGACCACGGCGGTGGACGCCCGCTCGATGTGCGGCCAGGAGGAGGTGGACGTCCCGACGCCGAACGAGACCAGCGGAGGGCTGAGGGAGAGCGAACTGAGCGAGGTGGCGGTGAAACCCACCGGGCCGCGCCCGGCGTCGGCGGTCACGACCACGACGCCCGCGGGGTGCCTGCGGAAGGCCTGCCGGAATCGCTCCGGAGCGATTCCGGCAGCGGGCGCGGGGGCGGACACGGCGGGTTCGGGCGACGGGACTGCGGTGTACGAGGACACGGTGACGGTCAATGTCTCTCCCCGGTCGGAATACGGGCGTGGGTAGGGGGAACGGGCGCACGCAGGCGCCTCGGGGCGCGGGAACGTGCGCGGACGCGCGCAGAGCGCGGGAACGGCCGGCGGGAGGGAATCACGCACCGGTGCGGACCACCCGGCGGAACAGCTGGGCTTATCGACGACCCGGACAGGGACGACAACAGGAATGCCGGGCGATTTCGCTCACCGGCACGGCCGCGCGGCAGGTGCGCGCCCGGTCGGGCACGTCCCCTGAATTCCGCTGTCGGCTGGTCATGAATTCATCTTCCCGTTCGGCGTGCGGCCGGTCAACAATGCAACGTTCTGAATTAAAGCGGGAACGGCTCGCGGTCAGCAGACAGCGGGCAGCGCCGGCCACGGACACAGGGGATCGGTGTAGAGCGCGCCGAGCGCCACCGCCCCGCCCGCCGTGGACAGCACCGATCCGGTGAAACTGCTGGGTACCACGGTCCGTTCGGGGTCGTCGCAGACCCAGGAGCGCATCCCCGCCTCCTCCCTGAGGTCGGCGAGACAGCCGGGGATCAGGCCGGTGCCGGGCTCGACCACCACCAGGCACTGCGGGTCGAACATGTCCAGGAGCAGCGCCGCGGCCCTGCCGATCAGCCGGGCACGGCGGCGGAACAGGGCCACCGCGCGCGGCTCCCCGGCAACCGCGTGGTCCAGCAGTTCCTGGAACGTTCCCACGCGGAGGTCCTGTTCGGCCGCGCGGCGGATCATCGCCCGCTCGGACACCTCGGACTGCAGGCAGCCGGTGCGCCCGCAACGGCAGGGCTCCGCGTCACCCGATCCGCCCGAGCCGAGCGGGAGATGGGCGACGCTGCCCGCTCCGGAGCGCGGGCCCCGGTGCAGCTCACCGGCGGTGGCGAAGGCCGCGTCCACGACGGCGCCGACGAAGAGCAGGACCGTACTGGCCCGGGTCGACACCTCTCCGAACATCTGCTCGGCCCGGGCCAAGGCCCGCGAGTGGCTGTCGACATGGACCGGAAGCCCGGTGGCGGCGGCGAGGATCTCGCGTACGGGTACGGCACGCCAGCCGAGGTGGGGGTGCTCCACGACGACCCCGGCCGCCGGGTCCACCCGGTGGCCCGTGGCGACGCCCAGCGCCAGCACCCGGCGCCCGTCCGCGTGGGCGGTCGTCAGCGGGCCCAGCCGGGCGGCGATGCCGTCGAGGATCCGGCGCGGATCGGTACCGGGGTGCGGCCTGCGCTCCTCGGCCACGACGCGGCCCCGCAGGTCCATCAGGGCGACCGTCGAGTGGGCGACCGCGATGTGGGCGCCGGCCACGAGGAAGCGGCTGGTGTCGATGTCGACCGGCACGTGGGGGCGCCCGAGCCCACGTGGCCCGGTCGTCTCGGCGCTCTCCCGCACGAGGCCGCGGGAGAGCAACTGCCCCACGTGGCCCGTCACCGAGGCGGGCGAGAGGCCGGTGAGCCGGGCGACGGTCGAGCGGGCCACGGGCCCGTGGTCGAGGATCGCGCCCAGGACCGAGCCCGTGCCGGAGGCGCGGCGGGCGCCGGAGGGAGGGATCTCGGAGCGGCGCGGGGGCCGGGTGCGGGGGCGGGTGCGGCTGGGCACGGGCGGACTCGTCACAGGTTCGTCCAGGTACCTCGGTGCAGCGGGCGTGGAGGCGAGTCCCCCTCGAATCGGGGTTCTCCCGGCGGGAACCGGTGGCTTCGTACGGCCGGATCCGCGCGCGTCCGTGAAGGGGGCGTCCGCGCGTCGCCGGGAAGGGAAGGGACCTCCGGGGAAGGACTACGCGGACTCGGGGGTTCTCAGACCCGGTGACACGCCGCGGAGCACACGCGCTTCAGGTCGACATGACCTCGCGTCGTCAGGTGTGCGGAGCGCTGCATGTCACGCAACGTATCCGGCCGGCGGTGAGGGGTCAAACACCTGACCGCATGGTGGACTTCGGTCCCGCGGAACGGCCGGGGGGCCCGTCGGGACCACGCGCGTCGTCCCGCAGGTCGTCGGCCCGCTCCGGCACACCCGCCCGCCGGAAGGTCCCGTCGCACCGGCCCGGAACGGAACTCGGCTCCGACGACGGGGCGATGACGCCCGGAATTAACCTCCGGTCTCTTGCCACACCTGGTCTACGCGCATAGTTTTTGCCCCCTCACTACATACTTGGGGGCAGTTCCCGTGCACATAGCCAGACCCGGCTCCGCCCTGCTGGCCGCCGCCGTCGCCGTCACCCTGTCGGTCACCGCGCTGCCCGCCGCCTTCGCGGCACCGTCGTCGTCGGCCGTCATCTCCGAGGTGTACGGCGGCGGGGGCAACTCCGGTGCGACGCTCACCCGTGACTTCATCGAGCTCGCCAACGCCGGGCAGAGCTCCTTCGGCCTGTCCGGCTTCAGTGTCCAGTACCTGCCGGGCACCCCGTCCGCCGGTTCGCTGTGGCAGGTCTCCGCGCTGTCCGGCGCCGTCGCGCCCGGCGGTCGTTACCTCGTCGCGCAGGCCGCGGGCACCGGCGGCACGGTGGCCCTTCCGGCCGCCGACGCGACGGGCACGGTGGCGATGTCCGCGGCGAGCGGCACCGTCGCTCTCGTCTCCGGCACCACCCCGCTGACCTGCAAGACCGCCGCCGACTGCGCCGCCGACACACGGATCGTCGACCTCGTGGGCTACGGCTCAGCGGTGGTCCGGGAGGGCAGCGGCCCGGTGACGGGTGCCTCCGCCACCGCGTCCGTGGCCCGCGGATCGTCGCTTGCGGATACCGACGACAACGCCGCCGACCTGGCCTCCGGCACCCCGACGCCGGTCAACGCGGCGGGCGAGACGTCCGGCGGGACCGGCCCGGGCGAGCCCGGCGGACCGACCGAGCCCGGCACCGTGCGGGTCCACGACATCCAGGGCACCACCCGCCTCTCGCCGCTCGCCGGGCAGTCGGTGACCGGGGTCCCCGGCATCGTCACGGGCGTGCGGGCCTCGGGCTCACGCGGCTTCTGGATCCAGGACACCGCCCCGGACGCCGACGCCCGCACGAGCGAGGGCGTGTTCGTCTACACCGGCTCCGCAGCCCCCACCGTCGCCGTCGGCGACTCGGTGCTGGTCAGCGGAAAGGTCGCCGAGTACTACCCGGCGACCGGGGCCCAGTCGCTCACCCAGATCACCGCCCCGCTCACCACGGTGCTGTCCTCCGGCAACGCGCTGCCCGACGCGGTCGTCCTGGACCCCTCCTCGGTGCCGGACGGCTACGTGCCGTCGGCCGGCGGCGGGTCGATCGAAGGGCTGGCGCTCGACCCGGCGGCGTACGCCCTGGACCTGTACGAGTCGCTCGAGGGCACCCGCGTCACGATGGCCGACACCCGGGTGACGGGTGCGACGACCGCGTACGACGAGGTCTGGGTGACGGTGAAGCCGCAGGAGAACCCGACCGTGCGCGGCGGCACGCTCTACGCCTCCTACCAGGACCAGAACACCGGCCGCCTCAAGGTGATGTCGCTGAACCCGGCGCAGCCCGTCCCGGCGGCGAACGTCGGTGACGTGCTGTCCGGCACCACCACGGGCGTCGTCGACTACGCGTCCTTCGGCGGCTACAACGTCCAGGCCACCGAGCTCGGCACGCTGAAGGACAACGGCCTCAAGCGCGAGGTGACCCGGAAGCAGAAGGGCAAGGAGCTGGCCGTCGCCACGTACAACGTGGAGAACCTCGACGCGGCCGACGACCAGGCCAAGTTCGACACCCTCGCCCAGGGGGTGGCGGTCAGCCTCGCCTCCCCCGACATCGTGTCCCTGGAGGAGATCCAGGACGACAACGGTGCGGTGAACGACGGAACCGTGGGCTCCGAGGCGACGCTGAAGCGCTTCACCGACGCCATCGTTGCGGCGGGCGGGCCCCGTTACGCGTGGCGGTACGTGGCACCCGCGGACGGCCAGGACGGCGGTGAGCCCGGTGGCAACATCCGTAACGTCTTCCTCTTCAACCCCGAGCGGGTCGACTTCGTGGACCGTGCGGGCGGCGACGCCACCACCGCGGTCCAGGCGGTGAAGACGAAGAAGGGGGCCACGCTCTCCGTCTCGCCCGGCCGCATCAACCCCACGAGCACGGCCTGGGCCAGCAGCCGCAAGCCGCTGGTCGGCGAGTTCCGCTTCCGTGGCGAGTCGGTCTTCGTCATCGGCAACCACTTCGCGTCCAAGGGCGGCGACCAGCCTCTGCACGGCCGCTTCCAGGAGCCGGCGCGCAGCTCCGAGACGCAGCGGGTGCGCCAGGCCGCGGAGGTCAACACCTTCGTGACCTCGCTGCTGAAGGCGGACACGTCGGCCCAGGTCGTCACGCTCGGCGACCTGAACGACTTCGCCTTCTCCCCCACCATGGCGGCGCTGACCGGCGGCGAGGTGCTCAAGCCGCTGATCACGACGCTGCCCGCAGGCGAGCAGTACAGCTATGTGTACGACGGCAACTCGCAGACGCTGGACCACATCCTGACCAGCCCCGCCGTGCGCCGCTTCGACTACGACGTGGTGCACATCAACGCGGAGTTCGCCGACCAGGCGAGCGACCACGACCCGCAGATCGTGCGGTTCGACGTGAAGGGCCAGGGCAAGGGTCACCAGCACTGACACTCCCCCGGGTGGCGGCTCCGTGACGGGCCGCCACCCGGATCACCGGGACGGCAGCGGCCCTCACACGGATCGGCAAGTGCCGGGGCCACCGCGCGGGCCGGCCACGGTCCGCCCGTAGCCCCCGCCCGGTCCGGCCGGGCGAGGGGCTGGGGGCGCCGGCCGGCCGTCGTCGGCACCGCCGTCCGCTCGACGGGCCGTAGCACCGCTCCTGGTGCGGGGCACCGCCCCGGACTGCGCTGCCGTGTCCCGGTGGTGACGGCCGGTCAGCTCACCTCGGGCCCGTGCGCGGTGTGGGGGAAGCGTGGTGCCGAGGCGACGCGGGTGCGGATTCCGCTGGAGGGACCACCGGCGCCCGCGTCTGGTGCGGCAGCGGGGCCGCGGCCGGTTCGAGCGCCCCGCCGGTGAAGAAGCGCGTCACGAGGGCGGCGACCTCCTCCGAGCGCTCCAGCACCACCCAGTGGTCGGAATCGGGAAGGGTGAGGAAGCGGCTGCCCTCGATCGTCCCGGCGAACTCCCGCTGTCGTTCGGGAGAGGTCACCGTGTCGTGCTCCCCCGCGAAGACCAGCGCCGGCACGCCGGACAGCCCGCCGGAGAAGTCCGGCCGGTCCCCCAGCGCCCGGCGCAGCGACTCGGCGGCGTGCCCGGAGTGGGCCAGCGCGTGCAGGAAGGAGCGCCGCACATAGCGCCGGGCGAGCTCCCTGCGGTGGACGTGGCGGTCCGGGTCCAGGCACATCAGTCCGTCCGCGGCCAGGCTGGCGAAGCCCTCCGCGTCCCCCTCGGCGAGCCGCCGCGTCGCCCGGTGCCAGTAGTCCCGCTGCTCCTCGCCGATGTGCGTGGGTACGCCGCCGAGGACGAGCCGGGCGATGCGGCCGGGATCGTGGCGGGCGCAGTCGAAGGCCACGGCCGCGCCGTACGAGAAGCCGAAGAGGTTGATCCTGGGGGCGCCCAGATCATCCATGATGCCCGTCACGGCGGCCCGCAGGACCGGGGCGCCCGGGCCGGGCGGCAGGGGGTCGGCGGTGCCCATGCCGGGCAGGTCGGCGGTCACCACGTCGGCGACCGGGCCCAGGTGGTCGTCCATCTGCGGCCAGCCGAACATGCCCTGCAACGCGCCGCCGATGACGAGGACCGGTTCGGTGGCCGGCGCTCCGCCGGCGGCCGGGTCGCGGGGCAGCACGCGGTAGCCGTAGCGCAGTCCGTCCACGGTCAGCGACCGGATGATCTCCTCGGGCATGATGCTCCTCGCTTCCCGTCAGGCCCTGGTGAGCACGAGCGCCGCGTTGTGGCCGCCGAAGCCCAGCGACGTCTTGACCGCGCAGTCGAAGGAGGCGTGCCGGGCCTCCTTGCTCACCACCTCGACGGGGATCGCCGGGTCGGGGGCGTCGAGGTTGGCGGTCGGCGGGACGAGCTGACGCTGGAGGGCGAGGACGGTCAGCGCGGCCTCGATGCCTCCGGCCGCGCCGAGGGTGTGTCCGGTCATGGCCTTCGTCGAGGTGACCAGGGGGTGCTCGCCGAGGACCCTGCGCAGCATGACCGCCTCGATGAGGTCGTTGGCGACGGTCGAGGTGCCGTGGGCGTTGACGTGGCCGACGTCGAGGGCGTCGATCCCGGCGTCGGCCAGGGCCGTGCGCAGCGCCCGTTCGATGCCGAGGCCGTCGGGGTCGGGTGCCACGGCGGAGTGGGCGTCGCTGGAGGCGCCGTAACCGGCGACCCTGGCGCGGACGGTGGCCCCGCGGGCGCGCGCGTGCTCGGGGCGTTCCAGGACGAGAAGACCCGCGCCCTCACCGACGACGAATCCGTCGCGGTGCGTGTCGAAGGGACGGCAGGCGGCGTGCGGGTCGTCGCGGCGGGTGGAGACGGCCCGCATCTGGCAGGCGCTGGCGATCAGGAGCCGGGAGCGGACGGACTCGGCGCCGCCCGCGACGACGATGTCGCAGGCCCCGGTGCGGAGCATCTGGTGAGCCGTGCCGATGGCCACGGTCCCCGACGAGCAGGCGGTGGAGACGGCCTGGCTGGGGCCGTGCACCCCGAGGTCCATGGCGACGCTGCTCGCGGCCCCGTTGACGACGCTCAGCGGGGCGAGCTTCGGGGAGACGCGCCGCGCTCCGCGCTGCGCGAGGGTGGTGTGCTGTTCGTCGTAGAACGGCAGGCCGCCGTGAGCGGAGCCGATGACGACACCTACCCGGCCGCTGTCCCAGACCGCCGGGTCGAGGCCGGCGTCCGCGACGGCCTCGCGGGCCGCGATCACGGCGAGCTGGGAGAAGCGGTCCATCAGCCGCTGCGCGGCGACGCCAAGAACCGCCTTCGGGTCGACACCGGTGACCGTGTACATGAAGTCGCAGGGCAGGCCGTCGAGTTCCGGCGGGTTCTCGACGGAGGGGGCGACCGCCGGGTCGCAGACACCGTCCCAGGCGGCCTCGGCCCCCACGCCGGCGGCGGTGACGAGGCCGATGCCGGTGACCGCGGCGCTGAACGGCTCGATGCCCGGCCGGGCGGGGCGACGGGCGAACGGCCCGCGGGCGGTCACGCGCCGGCCTTGTCGCGCACGGCCGCGACCAGATGGCCGACGGTGTCGCGGGACGACAGGACGACGTCCTCCAGATCGATGTCCATCCGGTCCTCGATGAGGAGCCGGAGTTCCTCCAGGGCCAGCGAGTCCAGGCGCAGCTGGCGGAGCGGCACCTCGGGCCGGATGTCCAGCGGATCGGTTCCGAACCTGGTGACGAGCAAGGCGCTGATCTCTTCCGAGGTGCTCATGGGGACGCTCCTCCGCTTCGGTACGCGGTGACGCCGGCCGCGTGAGGGGTGAGGTGGCCATCGGGGACGCCGGGCGCTCGGGAGGGACCCTTTATACGCCTTCGAGGCCCGCCCTCCGGCCCTCGTTCCCCCGGGAGGAGGGTGAGCGTCCAGGTGTGCGAATCCGCCGCGCCGGTGCCGGGGGTGACACGATGGGCCGGGACAGGCAGATGGACGTACAGACGTGCGGACACCGACGACCGGGAAGAGCGAGGCGGCCATGACGGAGGAACGGCGCGAGGAGGCGGTGCGGCTCAGCCCGTCCGGCTGGGTGGCGAAGCAGGCCGAGCTGTACGAGTCCTCGGGCGGCACCAAGGGGACCACCCAGCTCGGCGTGGACTGTCTGCTGCTGGACTACGTCGGCCGGCGCAGCGGCGCCCTCCGGCGCACGGTGCTGATGTACGGGCGGGACGGCGAGGACTACCTGATCGTGGGGTCGAACGGCGGCTCGGACAGCCACCCGCTCTGGTACCTGAACCTGCTGGCCGGCCCGGAGGTGGAGGTCCGGGTCCGCACGGAGCGCTTCCCCGCTCTGGCGGAGCCCCTGTCACCCGAGGAGAAGGAGCGGGTGTGGCCGCATCTGGTGGAGGTCTTCCCCCGGTACGCCGAGTACCGCGCGAAGACGTCCCGGGAGATCCCGGTGGTCCGGCTGCGCCGGCGCTGACCGGCGCCGGGCGAGGGCCGGGGAAGGGGGCCAACAGGGCTCCCCGCGACGATGCTTGGGCCGTACACTCCGCGATCATGACCTTCGAAACCGTGTACGCCGACGCCCCCTCCCCGGACGGGCCCGCGCTCTTCCCGACCATGTCCACGATGCGCGCCATGCGCCGCCTCAAGCCGGAGCCCGTCCCGGACGAGACGCTCGACCAGCTGATACAGGCAGCCGTCTGGGGTCCCAGCGGAGGCAACATGCAGGCGTACGAGTACGTGGTCGTCACCGACCGCGCGGTGATGGCCGAACTGGCCCCGCTGTGGAAGCGGTGCGTGGACGCCTATCTCGCGACGACCGGGAAGCACGCGCCGAAGGGGATGCCCAAGGCCGCGTACGGCCGGATGGTGGCGGCGATCGAGTACCAGCGTGACCACTTCGCGGACACCCCGGCGCTGATCATCCCCTGCTACAAGTTCCCGGAGCCGCAGTTCGACGAGGAGGGCCTGGCCGTCTACGCCGAGGCGCTCGGCCCGGCGGGCCTCGAGCACATGGCGGGCACGCAGACGCGCTTCCAGGCGCTCGCGGAGGGCTCCTGCGTCTATCCGGGCGTGCAGAACATCCTGCTGGCGGCCCGGGCCCTGGGGCTCGCGGCCAACGTCACCATCTGGCACCTGATGCTGGAGCAGGAGTGGAAGAAGGCGCTCGGCATCCCCGAGGACACGCACACCTTCGCGGCGATCCCGGTGGGATGGCCCGAGGGCAACTTCGGCCCTGTGCGACGCCGTCCGGTCGCCGACGTCGTCCACCGGGACCGCTGGTAGCCGCACCCGTCCGCCGTCACCCCTCGGCCGGTGGGGTGACGGCCCGGGCAGGGCCGAACGGGTAGGCCAACTCCATTGGAGTGAAGGCGACTTGGACACAGCGACGCCTCGTTGTCATGCATTGCTCAGGTGGATAGCCTGTGCGGGCTCGACGGCCCCGGTCCACCCCCTGGGCCCTCGGCCTTCCTCTCCCCCACAGACCTGGAGCAGGTAATGCCCCCACGCCCAGCCGGCCCCACCCGAGGCCGCGCCGCCGTCCTGGCCTCGCTCACCGTCACCGCTCTCGTCGCCACCGGCCACCCGGCCTCGGCGGCTCCGGCCGCACCGGACTCCTTGAACCAGGCCTTCGCCCGGGCCGCCGAGGAGTACGGCGTACCGCGCGACCTGCTCACCGCCGTGGGCTACGGCGAGACCCATCTGAACGGCCACGGAGGGCTCCCCAGCCAGGACAACGGCTACGGCGTGATGCACCTCGTCAGCAACCCCTCCAACCGCTCCCTGGAGAAGGCCGCCGCCCTCACCGGTGAGGCCGTGGCCGAGCTGCGCCGGGACACCGGGACCAACATCCTGGGCGGCGCGGCGGTCCTGCGGAGCCATGCGGACGCGCTGGGCATGGACGCGGCCGAGCGGGCGGACATCGACGCCTGGTACCCGGCCGTGGCCCGCTACAGCGGGGCGGAGGGCTCCGTCGCCGCCCTCTACGCGGACACCGTCTACACCTTCCTCGCCGAAGGGCTGCGCACGACCGTCGGCGGCGAACGCGTCTCGGTCACCTCCCGCCCCGTCTCCCCCGAGAAGGGGCCGCTCGCGAAGGCGGACGTCACCGCCCAGAGCCCCGACTACCCGCCCGCGCTCTGGGTCGCCGCCAACGCCGCCAACTACGCGACGGGCCGCACCGCCACGGTGGACAAGGTCGTCATCCACGTCACCCAGGGCTCGTACGCCGGGACCATCAGCTGGTTCCAGAACCCGGTGTCCCAGGTCAGCTCCCACTACGTGGTCAGGTCCTCGGACGGCCAGATCACCCAGATGGTGCGCGACAAGGACACCGCGTACCACGCCAGGAGCGCCAACGCCTCGTCGCTCGGCATCGAGCACGAGGGCTTCGTCGACGACCCGTCCTGGTTCACCGACACGATGTACCGCTCCTCGGCCGCACTGACGAAGTACCTCTGCGATCGGTACGGCATCCCCAAGGACCGGACCCACGTCATCGGGCACAGCGAGGCCCCCGGGAACGACCACACGGACCCGGGCGTCAACTGGAACTGGACCTACTACATGCAGCTCGTCGGAGGGACGGGCGGCAGCGCGGACGGGCTGAGCTTCGGCGCGTACACCACGCAGTCGTCGGGCTCGACGGGCGCCCAGGTCACCGCGCTCCAGACACTGCTGAACCAGCAGGGCTACGAGGCGGGCACCGCGGACGGGATCTTCGGCCCCACCACCAAGAGCGCCGTGCAGGCCTTCCAGACGGCCCGCGGGCTGAGCGCCGACGGAACGGTCGGCCCGAAGACCTGGACCGCCCTGCTCTCGGCCGGCACCACGCCTGTGCTGACCAAGGGCAGCTCGGGCGACGCCGTGAAGCGGCTCCAGCGGGCGCTGACCGCGGCCCTGGGCACGACGGTGTCCGTCGACGGCGCCTTCGGCACGGCCACGGACACGGCGGTGCGCAGCTACCAGAGCTCGCGGGGTCTCTCGGTCGACGGCAGCGTGGGGCCGAACACCTGGGCGGCCCTCCAGTCCGGACGCTGATCCCCGGCAGGCTCCCCGGCCGCCAGGACGCCGGTCCGGGCCGGCTCCTCCGCCCCGTGCCCCGCACCGCCCGCTGAGTACCGGTACTCATGCCCCCGGCCCCCTTCCGCCGGGACCATGACGGACGAGCGGGTACGGCGGGACACGGGGCGGAGCGCCGTCGGGCGCCGGTGGAGGGGGACGGCATGGGCCGGTTCATGGGAGCGGTGCTCGCGACGGCGGTGGTGGCCGGCGCGCTGGCGCTGGCGTACACGTCGGGGGCGCCCGCCTCACTGCTGCTGGGCGCCGCCGCGGGGGTGGTGAGCCTGATGTGGCTGCTCCTGCTGCTGACGGTCCCCTGGAATCTGTACTTCCGGGCGCACACGGTGCTGGCCGAGATCGGTGTGAGCCGCTCGAAAGGCCTGGAGGTACCGGAGGAGCGGGACACCGAGGCCGCCCGGATCGCCCGGCTGATGCTCCGGGTCGCCGTGGGCGGGCACGCGCTGACAGCCGCCCTGGTCGTGGCGGTCACAGCGGCCACGGGAGCCGTGACGGGCTACTGGTTCGCGGGCTTCTTCCTGCTCAGTACGGCCTTCAGGCCGGCCGGAGCCTACTTCGGGCAACTGCGGCGGCGGCTCGGCACCCTGATCGAGGACGTCACCTTCCCGCGCGACGACGTGCTGGAGGTGCGCGAGCGGGTCGAGCGGCTCCACGCGGGCACGAAGGCCCTGGAGGAGAGGGCCGAGGAGCAGTACCGGGCCCTGGCCGAACTGCGCCGGACCGTCGACGCGCTGAACGTCGCCTCGCACGGGCGGGCCGACGAGGCCGACCGGAAGATCGCCGCGCTGGGGCGCGAATTCGAGTCCACGGTGCATCGCCTGACGGACAACCAGGAGATCATCAGCGGCCTGAAGGCCTTCCTGCGCCTGCTGCGGACGGCCGACGAGGTGAGCTGAGACCCCCCGCCGAGCCCTGGCCGTGACCCGCTCCACGCCTACGCCAGGACGGAGCCGCAGCGCTCCGTCATGACGGGTCTCGCACCGGCGATGCGCTCCTCCACGTTCACCGGCCGGCACGCGCCGGCCGGCCGCCGATCAGCTGGGACGAGGCGCAACGGCGTATCGAGGAGCAGCGGCGCACCGAGGCCGCGGCCCGGCGGGGCGGGAGGCCCTGACGGCTGCCCGCACGCTCCGGAGCGCACCCGCCGGCCACGGGTACGCCTTCCACCACCCCGCGCCCACGGGCGAACCTGAGGCCTGCCGGCACCGGGCCGGCGGGACCCGGAGGGCGGTCGGACATGGCGCGTACGCAGTCGAGGTGCGGAGCACTCACGCAGAAGGGCACGGCCTGCCGGCGGCTGGCGATGAAGGAGGCCTCCCGGTGCGACCGGCACCGGGGCGACTGGTCCCGCTACACCGTCGCGAGGCGCAAGGCCCAGGAGAAGGCGGCCCGCCGCCGCAGGTGAAAGCTCCCCCGCGCGCGTCGGTGCTCGGACACGTGAAAGAGGTGGTCCCGCACCCCGGGGGATGCGGAACCACCTCTGCCGGCCGTTCAGCGGGTCACTTCAGGCCGAAGGCCTTGATGATCTCCTGGTCGACGGCCAGACCGCCGGGTCCTTCGGCGTGCGCCTTCAGCGAGACCGAGGCCGCGCCCACGGCAGGTGTCCGCAGCTTGGCGGTCCACTCCCCCGACGCGCCCTTGCGCAGCTGGACCGCGCTCCAGGTCCTGCCCTCGTCGTAGCTGACCGACAGCGAGGCCCTGGTCGCCTTCACGGCGCCGTCCAGCCACTCCTGCGTGCCCGACTCGATGCCCACCTCGACCTGCTTGCCGGCCTTGACGTCGCCCGCCAGGTCGGTGGACACGTCGTAGTCCAGCTGGAGGAGGGGGATGTCGGCCTGCTGGGTGCCCTCGGGCAGCGCCCCCGAGACGAAGTCCCACGCGGTGTGCGTGCGGGTCGAGGTCTTCCAGGTGGCCTCGTCCCGCGCCGAGTCGATGACCAGGCGGTACGGCACCTTCTCGGCCGACAGGTCCCAGACGGCGCCGGCGCGGCCCGCACCCTTCTTGACCAAGGTGCCGCCCTGGTAGAACGCGTAGGAAGTGGTGTCGTACTCGTCGGCGGGCATCGCGCCGGAGTGGCCCTCGCCCGAGTCGGTCCACGGTGTGATGTTGAACTGGAGGTCGTTGTACGCGGTGCGGAACGGACCCCAGTAGCCCGTGCCGAGACGCGGTCCGGTGACCGGGGCGAACCAGTCGGCGCGATAGGTCCTGCCCGCCGTGTAGTCCAGCTCCGCGCTGCGCATCTCCTGCGCCCTGTCGGACGCGTCGGCGTTGAGCACCGAGTGGTTCTCGTACCAGAAGGAGGCGCCCGGCAGCGGGGTGACCCACTCGGTGCGGGTGCCCGGCAACGTCTCGTACTCCTCGAAACCGATGCCGAAGCCGTAGTCCGGGATGTCGTAGCGGTAGCCGCCCCCGAGCACGTCCCGGTGGCCGTAGAAGGTGTTCTCCACCTTCGCCAGCTGCCGGGCCGAGGGCGCGAAGGCCAGCGAACGGTCCGGGACCGCTCCGTCGTGACGGTCGACCAGGTCGTAGACGTAACGCGCGAACTTGCGCTGGTCGACGTCGATCCGGGAGCCCTTGCGGGCTGCCGCGACCAGAGCCGCCCCCGCGAGCCGCTGCACCGAGGCGACCGGGATCGTGGTCTCCTCGCCGTAGGGCACGTAGGAGGACTCCATCAGCACGCCCCGGCCGTCGTTGACGACGAAGAGCGCCGAGGCGCCCGCGGCGAGCGCGTTGGCCAGCCGCTCGGCGGGGGCGACGGCGTCGCTGCGGTCGACCACGACCGCCTTGCCGCGGGCGTCCAGCCCCTTGTAGTCGGCGGACGCGCCGTTGCCGGCGAAGACGGCCTTGAGCTTGCGGTCGCTGTCCTCGGCGACCGGGGAGCCGATCTGCGCGGTGACCGGGACGTCACGGCCACCGGCCGACACGTCGATCGCCTTCTCCCCCTGCCGCCAGCGGGTCAGATAGCTGAAGTCCCCCTCCTTGACCTTCTGGGTGGGGCTCACCCACAGCTGGTCGTAGGAGATCGGGAGGGTGAACGCCTCACGCTGGACGACACCGTCGGGTGACGTGCGCGCCATGTCGAGGCGCATCTGCCGCAGCTCGGTCTCCTCGGGCGTGCTCACGGTGACCTTGCGCGCCTCGGAGGCGTCGAGGGTGACCGTCGTGGGCTTGTCCAGGACGGTCTCGGGGGCCATCAGGAAGGCCAGGCCCTGGGAGTCCGCCCGGTCACCCTCCACGTCGAGGGCCGTCCACGCGGTGTAGTTGCCGGGCGGCAGACGCAGGGTGGTCTCGCCCGAGAGGTTGACCAGGTCGAGGTTCGGGTCGCCCAGGGCGGCGAGGACCACGGTGCCGTCGGCGGGTTCGCCCGCGCGGTCACGCAGCCGGAGCTTCAGGTCGTAGAGCTCCTGCTCCTTGTGCACGGCGAAGCCGGTGTGGGCCACGGTGGTGCCGGCGGCGTCGGTGGCGACGACCTGGCCCGAGAACTGGGTGTCGACCGGGACCTTCGAGGGGTCGACCGAGAGGACGGCCTCGGCCGTGGAACCCGCCGGGACGGTCAGCGTGGACGTGGACAGGGTGTACGCGGCCGTGTCCGTGTCCGTCGCCAGGTCCAGCGTCACGTCCGAGGCACCGGTGTTGCGGTAGGTGAGGGTGCGCTGGGCGACCGGGTCGGAGGAGCTGTGCGGCCAGTCGTACGACGCGACCTCGACGGAGCCGGTGGCCTCGATCGTCGTGTCGAGGGCGGCCTTCACGTCGAGCCGGCCGGTGCCCTGCTCGTACGGGGTGTAGGCGGGAAGCCGCACGGACGAGCTCATCAGCGCGTCCTTGATCCGCTGTCCTGACCACTCGGGGTGACGCTGCTTCAGGATGGCCGCCGCACCCGCGACGTGCGGGGTGGCCATCGACGTACCGGACATCGACTGGTACATGCCCTCGATACCGGGGACCGACTGCGAGGCGGCGGCCTCGATGTCGACGCCCGGTGCGGAGAGGTCGGGCTTCAGGCCGTGGGACCGCACGAGCGGTCCCATGGAGGAGAAGTCGGCCCTGCCGTCCTGCTTGTCGACGGCGGCGACGGTCAGCGCGCTCGCGGCGGAGCCGGGCGAGCCGATGGTGCCCGCCCCGTAGGCGTTGCCCGCGGCGATCACGAAGAGCGGGCCCCCGTCGGCGGAGAGCGCGTCGACGGCCTGCGCCATCGGGTCGTTCCCGTCGTCCGGGATGCTGGAGCCCAGGCTCATGGAGACCACGTCGGCCCCCTCGGCCTTCGCCCACTCCATGGCCTCGATGATGCCGGAGTCCGCCCCGGACCCGCCGTCGCTCAGCACCTTGCCGATGATCAGGTCGGCGCCGGGGGCGACGCCCTTGGCGGCGCCGCCCGACGCCGCCCCGGAGCCCGCGACGGTGGAGGCGACGTGCGTGCCGTGGCCGTTCCTGTCGTCGACCTCCTCGCCCGGCACGAAGCTTCTGGACTGCGTGATGCGGTCCTTGACGTCCGGGTGCGTCGCGTCGACGCCGGTGTCCAGCACGGCGACCGTCGTGCCCGTGCCGTCGTAGCCCGCCGCCCAGGCCTCGGGGGCGTTGACCTGCGGCACGGAGTCCTTGAGCGCCGCCTCGACCTTGCCGTCGAGCCACAGCGCGGCGATGCCGCTGTCCAGCGAACGGCTCCTGCCCGTACGGGAGATGTCGCTCCAGAAGGCGCGGGCGTCGTCCTTGTCGGCCGTGAGCGCCGCCCCGTTCACCGACTCCAGCCGGCGGACCGTCTTGCTGCCGCGCGGGGCGGCGGGCAGCGAACGCGCCGTGCTCGCGGGGTAGGTGGCGATCAGCGGGATACCGCCGGCCCGCTCGTCGTCGTACCCCATCTTCACCAGGGTCGAGATGTTGAACAGCCGGCGGTCCAGCTTCCCGGCCGCGACGAGCGCGCTCGCCTCGTCGGGGATGACGTAGACGTCCTCCCCGGCCTGCCGCACGTGCACGCCGCCCTCGGCGCCGTCGGGGCGGTCGACGGTGACGGTGTCCTGGTCACCCGCGCCGTCCGTGAAGTGGACGACGTCGCCGGTGACCAGCGTGATGTCGTGGTCGCGGGCGTCGGTGCCGTGGCGTTCGGGGGCGGCCGACGGCTTCGGAGCGGCGGTCGCGGAACCCGCCGCGGGGAGCATGACGCCGCTCACGAGGGCGACCGAGGTCGCTATGAGCAGAGCCCTGCGTCCCGCGCGAGCGGGTCTCGCCCGGCCGGAAACGGAGGAGAGGGAAAATGTCATGCAGCTGATCTACCGGTAAATCCGGGGCTGCGGACGGCTTCTCCCCTGGCGTGAAACCGCCGTGGCGGCAACCCGCCCGGCGTGGTCGGCCGTCGACCGTCGTCTTCAGGCCACCGGGACGCGCGCGGGGGCGTCCTCGTGGTGGATCGGCGTGTGGGAGCCCTTGAGCGGCAGTCCACTGCCCCCGCGGCGTTCGGCGACGATCTCCGCGGCGATCGAGAGGGCCGTTTCCTCCGGCGTACGGGCGCCGAGGTCCAGCCCGATCGGCGAGTGCAGCACGGCCAGCCGGCTCTCCGGCACACCGGCCTCGCGCAGCCGCTCGTTGCGCTCCAGATGGGTACGGCGCGAGCCCATCGCGCCGACGTAGGCGACCGGCAGCCGCAGGGCCAGTTCGAGCAGCGGGACGTCGAACTTCGCGTCGTGGGTGAGGACGCAGAGCACCGTGCGGGTGTCCACGTCCGTGGTGGCCAGATAACGGTGCGGCCAGTCGACCACGATCTCGTCGGCGTCCGGGAAACGGGCCGCCGTCGCGAAGACGGGCCGGGCGTCGCAGACGGTGACGCGGTAGCCGAGGAAGCGGCCTGCCCGCACCAGGGCCGCGGCGAAGTCGATGGCCCCGAAGACGATCATCCGGGGCGGCGGGACGCTCGACTCGACGAGCAGGGTCAGGGGCCGCCCGCAGCGGGAGCCGTCCGCACCGATGGCGACCTGCCCCGTGCGCCCCGCGTCGAGCAGGGCGCGGGCCTCGGCTGCGGCGGTGCGGTCGAGCTCGGGATGTCCGCCGAGCCCGCCCTCGTACGTCCCGTCCGGACGGACGAGCAGGAGCCGTCCGAGCAGGTCGTCGGGCCCTTCGGTGACACGGGCGACCGCCGCCGCGCGGCCCTGCGCGGCGGCGGCGAACGCGGCGGCGAACACCGGGCGCGCGGGGTCGTCCGCGCGCACCGGGGTCACCAGGACGTCGATGACTCCCCCGCAGGTCAGGCCGACCGCGAAGGCGTCGTCGTCGCTGTATCCGAAGCGCTCGCGCACGGTGGTGCCGTCCTCGATCGCCTGCCGGCACAGCTCGTACACAGCGCCCTCCACGCACCCGCCGGAGACCGATCCGATGGCCGTTCCCTCACTGTCCACGGCGAGGGCGGCACCCGGCTGCCGGGGCGCGCTGCCGCCGACGGCCACCACGGTGGCCACGGCGAAAACGCGTCCCTGCCCGACCCACCGGTGCAGCTCTTCGGCGATGTCCAGCATGGCGTGTCTCCTTCTGACTGAGGTGCGCTGGGACGCGGCGGGCGTCAGGGACTGACGCCCAGCCAGCTCTCGATGGGGTGCAGGGCGAAGTAGACGAGGAAGACCAGCGTCAGGACCCACATGAAGACGCCGACCTCGCGGGCCCTGCCCTGGGCGAGCTTGATGGCCGAGTACGCGATGACGCCCGCCGCGACACCGGTGGTGATGGTGTAAGTGAACGGCATCAGGACCACGGTGAGGAAGACCGGTACGGCGACGGAACGGTCGCCCCAGTCCACGTGCCGGGCGTTCTGCATCATCATGGCGCCGATCACGACCAGCGCGGCGGAGGCCACCTCGGCCGGCACGATCGCGGTGAGCGGCGTGAAGAAGAGGCAGGCGGCGAAGAAGAGTCCGGTGACGACGGAGGCGAGCCCGGTGCGGGCGCCCTCCCCGACGCCGGTCGCCGACTCGACGAACACGGTCTGGCCGGATCCGCCGGCCACTCCGCCGATCGCCCCGCCCGCTCCGTCGATGAACAGGGCCTTGGACAGGCCGGGCATCCGGCCCTTGTCGTCGGCGAGCTTCGCCTCCGTGCCGACGCCGATGATGGTGGCCATCGCGTCGAAGAAGCCGGCCAGGACCAGAGTGAAGACGATCATGCCGACCGTCATCACACCGACGTCGCCCCAGCCTCCGAACTCGACGTCCCCGAAGAGCGAGAAGTCCGGTGAGGAGACGGCGCTGCCGCTCAGCTCGGGCGGGCCGCTGCTCCACGCCTTGGGGTCGATGTCACCGACGGCGTTGACCACGACGGCGGCCAGCGTGCCGGCGACGATGCCGATCAGGATCGCCCCGGGGACGTTGCGCGCCTGCAGCATGAAGATCAGCAGCAGGGTCACCGCGAAGACGAGGACCGGCCAGCCCGCGAGTTCACCGGCGGGGCCTAGGGAGAGCGGCGTCGCCGCCCCCTGGTGGACGAACCCCGCCTTGACCAGGCCGATGAGGGCGATGAAGAGGCCGATGCCGATGGTGATGCCGTGCTTCAGCGCCAGCGGGATCGCGTTCATGATCAGTTCGCGGAGGCCGGTGACGACCAGCAGGCAGATCACCACGCCGTAGACCACGCACATGCCCATGGCCTGCGGCCAGGTCATGGCCGGCGCGACCTGCGAGGCGAGCACCCCGGAGACGCTGAGGCCGGCGGCGAGGGCGAGCGGCACCTTGCCGACGAAGCCCATCAGCAGGGTGGTGGCCGCCGCCGCGAGTGCGGTGGCGGTGATCAGGCCCGGCTGGCCGAGCAGATGGCCCTCGACGTCCTCGCCGCCGAGGATGAGGGGGTTGAGCAGGAGGATGTACGCCATGGCCATGAAGGTCGTGACGCCGCCGCGCACCTCGCGCGCGACGGTCGATCCCCGTTCGGATATGTGGAAGTACCGGTCGAGCCAGGACCGCCCGGCGGGGACGCGCGAGCCGGGGCCCGCGTCCTCCGCTCCGGTCCTGGGTTCCACGGACTGCTGGGTCATGTTGCCTGACTCCCAAGGTTCACAGGGGCACCCGCGTGGAGCTGTCGTGATTGCGGGATTTGGGATGACTGCGAGGCGCACGACCCGGGGGACGGCCCGAGGCGAACTCTTCGTGCAGAGGGATCGGTGGGGTGGGTCCTGGGGTGGTGCCGCGCCGGGCGGACACCGCCCCTGGACCCGCTGGCGGATCGTCAGGTCCCGGTGATGTGCTCGGGGCGCACCGGGGTCCTCTCGAGAGCCAGGCCCGTCGCGTTCCGGATCGCCGCGAGGACGGCCGGGGTGGACGACAGGGTCGGGGCCTCGCCGATGCCTCGCAGCCCGTACGGGGCGTGGTCGTCGGCGAGTTCGAGCACGTCGACCGGGATGGTCGGGGTGTCGAGGATGGTGGGGATCAGGTAGTCGGTGAAGGACGGGTTGCGTACCTTCGCCGTCTTCGGGTCGACGATGATCTCCTCCATGACGGCGACACCCAGCCCCTGGGTGGTGCCGCCCTGGATCTGGCCCTCGACCGACAGCGGGTTGAGGGCCTTGCCGACGTCCTGGGCGCAGGCCAGTTCGATGACCTTGACCAGGCCGAGTTCGGTGTCGACCTCCACGACCGCGCGGTGCGCGGCGAAGGAGTACTGGACGTGGCCGTTGCCCTGCCCGGTGCGCAGGTCGAAGGGCTCGGTGGGGCGGTGGCGCCACTCCAGCTCGATGTCGACGGCCTCGTCCTCCAGCACCTCGGCCAGCGGAGCGAGCACCTCCCCCGCGTCGGTGACGACCTTGCCGCCCTCCAGCAGGAGTTCGGCGGTCGCCCAGGCGGGGTGGTACGTCCCGAACTTGCGGCGGCCCATCTCCAGGACCTGTTCCCGGACGGCCTCGCAGGAGTGCTTCACGGCACCGCCGGTGACATACGTCTGGCGGGACGCGGAGGTGGACCCCGCGGAGCCGACCTGGGTGTCCGCCGGGTGGATGGTCACCTGGCTGACGCCCAGTTCGGTGCGGGCGATCTGGGCGTGGACGGTGACACCGCCCTGCCCCACCTCGGCCATCGCGGTGTGCACGGTGGCGACCGGTTCACCGTTGATGACCTCCATCCGCACCCGGGCGGTGGAGTAGTCGTCGAAGCCCTCGGAGAAGCCGACGTTCTTCAGGCCGACGGCGTAGCCGACACCCCGTACGACACCTTCGCCGTGCGTGGTGTTGGACAGCCCGCCCGGCAGCGCGCGTACGTCGACGGAGCTGCCCTCGGCGTCGGCCGAGAGCCACTGCCGCTCGGGGGGCATCGGGCGGGCCTTGACGCGGCGCAGCAGTTCGGCGACCGGCGCCGGCGAGTCGACGGGCTGACCGGTGGGGAGGAGGGTGCCCTGCTCCATCGCGTTCAGCTGCCGCAGCTCGACCGGGTCCATGTCGAGCGCGGCGGCGAGCTTGTCCATCTGGGCCTCGTAGGCGAAGCACGCCTGGACCGCGCCGAAGCCGCGCATGGCGCCGCAGGGAGGGTTGTTCGAGTAGAGGGCGATCGCCTCGATGTCGACGTCCTCGACGGCGTACGGCCCGACGGCGAGCGAGGAGGCGTTGCCGACGACGGCCGGGGACGCGGAGGCGTAGGCGCCGCCGTCCAGGACGATCCGGCACTTCATGTGGGTGAGCTTGCCGTCCTTGGTGGCCCCGTGCTCGTAGTGGAGCTTCGCCGGGTGGCGGTGGACGTGGCCGAAGAAGGACTCGAAGCGGTTGTAGACCATCTTCACGGGCTTGCCGGTGCGCAGGGCGAGCAGGCAGGCGTGGATCTGCATCGACAGGTCCTCGCGTCCGCCGAAGGCTCCGCCGACTCCGGAGAGCGTCATGCGGATCTTGTCCTCGGGGAGGCCGAGGACGGGGGCGATCTGGCGGAGGTCGGAGTGCAGCCACTGGGTGGCGACGTACAGCTCGACGCCGCCGTCCTCGGACGGCACGGCGAGGCCGGACTCCGGGCCCAGGAAGGCCTGGTCCTGCATGCCGAAGACGTAGTCGCCGGTGACGACGACGTCGGCGCGTTCGGCGGCGCGGGCGGCGTCGCCCCGGACGATGGGCTGGCGGTGGACGATGTTGGGGTGCGGGACGTGCCCGATGTGGTGGTCGGTGCGGCCCTCGTGGACCAGGACGGCTCCGGGCGCGGTGGCGGACTCCTCGTCCGTGACGACCGGCAGCTCGGCGTAGTCGATCCTGATCTTGGCGGCGGCGCGCCGCGCGGTCTCGGGGTGGTCCGCGGCCACCAGGGCCACGGGCTCGCCGTGGTGGCGGACCTTGCCGTGGGCGAGGGCGGGGGTGTCCTGGATCTCCAGGCCGTAGTTCTTGACCGCGGCCGGGAGGTCGTCGTAGGTCAGGACGGCGTAGACACCGGGGGTGGCGACGGCCTCACCGATGTCGATGGACCGGATCTCGGCGTGCGCGACGGTGGAGCGGAGCGTGTGGCCCCAGAGCATGTCCTCGTGCCACATGTCCGAGGAGTACGCGAACTCGCCCGTCACCTTGAGGGTGCCGTCGGGGCGCAGGGTGGACTCGCCGATGCCACCGGGGGTCGTGGAGCCCTGGGTGATCTTGGTGGGGGTGCCGGCCGGTACGGTCGCGGCTCGTGGATGCAGCGGCATGGTCATCGCACCGTCTCTTCCTGACGGGCCGCGGCGAGGCGGACGGCGTCGAGGATCTTCTCGTAACCGGTGCACCGGCAGAGGTTGCCCGAGAGCGCCTCCCGGATGTCCTGGTCGGACGGGGAGGGCTTCGTCTCCAGGAGCTCGTCGGCGGCGACGAGCAGGCCCGGGGTGCAGAAGCCGCACTGGACGGCTCCGGCGTCGATGAACGCCTGCTGGACGGGCGAGAGTTCGGCCGCCTCGGCGCTCTGCGCGTCGGCGGGCCGCGCCTGCCACCGCCGGGCGGCGTCCAGCGACGTGCCGCAGGCGCCGGCGGCGCAGCCGGTGCCGGGGTGGGCGTCCTCCCGGTGCCTGGCGTAGTCGGCGAGACCCTCGACGGTGACGACCTCGCGGCCCTCCGCCTGGCCTGCGGCGACGAGGCAGGAGCAGACGGGCACGCCGTCGAGGCGGACCGTACAGGAACCGCATTCGCCCTGTTCACAGGCGTTCTTGGAACCGGGGAGACCCATGCGCTCGCGCAGGACGTACAGGAGGGACTCGCCCTCCCAGACGTCGTCGGCCTCCTGCTGACGGCCGTTGACCGTGAAATTCACTCGCATGATCAAGCAGCTCCTTCGAGGGTGCGTCCCGCTCCGCGGTACTGCTCCCAGGTCCAGCCCAGCGTGCGCCGGGCCATGATGCCGACGGCGTGCCTGCGGTAGGCGGCGGTTCCCCGTACGTCGTCGATGGGGTTGCAGGCCCCCGCGGCGAGCTGGGCGAACTGCGCGGCCACGGAAGGCGTGATGACCTTGCCGTTCTCCCAGAAGCCGCCCTCCTCCAGCGCCGCGTTCAGGAAGTCCTCGGCCTCCTTCGCCCGGACCGGGGTCGGGGCGGCGGAGCCGATGCCGGTGCGTACGGTGCGGGTCTCCGGGTGGAGGGCGATGCCGAAGGCGCAGACGGCGATGACCATCGCGTTGCGGGTGCCGACCTTGGAGTACTGCTGCGGGCCGTCGGCCTTCTTGATGTGCACGGCCCGGATCAGCTCGTCCGGTGCCAGGGCGTTGCGCTTGACGCCGGTGTAGAACTCGTCGACCGGGATCATCCGCGTCCCCCGTACGGACGCGGCCTCGATCTCGGCACCCGCGGCGAGCAGGGCCGGGTGGGCGTCCCCGGCGGGCGAGGCGGTGCCCAGGTTGCCCCCGACGCCGCCGCGGTTGCGGATCTGCGGCGAGGCGACGGTGTGCGAGGCGAGTGCCAGTCCCGGCAGCTCGGCCCGCAGGTGCTCCATGATCGCGCTGTACGGCACGGAGGCGCCGAGGCGGACGGAGTCCTGGCCGACCTGCCACTCGGACAGCTCACCGATGCGGTTCAGGTCCATGAGGTGGCCGGGCCGCCTGTGGTCGAAGTTGATCTCGACCATCACGTCGGTGCCACCCGCGATGGGCACAGCCGTCGGGTGCTCGGCCTTGGCGGCGAGCGCCTCCTCCCAGCTGGCGGGGCGAAGGAAGTCCATGAGTGGCTCTCTTCTTCTCAATCGGGTCGTTCGGCTGGGCTGGGGACGGCCGGCCCTTGAGGATCGTTCCTGTGATGTTCACGCGGTGTGTGGCCCAGTACACAAGCCTTGCTCCACTCGGTGCAGTCACGGAAACCATGAAGGAATTGGCTGGTCCCCATCACCGTCTTGTAGATTCGAACGAATGGCGGGCACCCGTAACCTCACCGCAATTCACAGGTGACCCCCGCCGCTCCTGACCGACGAAGAGAACGGCGGCGATCGACCATGCGGCTGCGCGCACTGCTGGACACCGAGGCGCTGGGCCTGCAGCTGCTGGGCGGCGAGGACGAGCTGGACCGGCCGGTGCGGGGCGTGATGACGACCGACCTGCGCGACCCCAGCCGCTACCTGTCCGGCGGGGAGCTGGTCCTCACGGGGCTGGCCTGGCGGCGGGACGCCTCGGACACGGAGCCGTTCGTGCGGATCCTGGCGAACGCCGGCGTGGCCGGCCTGGCGGCGGGCGAGGCGGAGCTCGGGGCCGTACCGGACGATCTGATCGAATCGTGCCTGCGGCACCGGCTCCCGCTCTTCGCGGTCGACGAGACCGTGGCGTTCGCGACGATCACCGAGCACGTGGTGCGCCAGGTCTCCGGCGAACGGGCCGGTGACCTCGCCGCCGTGGTCGACCGCCACCGCAGGCTGATGACCTCGGGCCCGGCGGGTGGCGGCCCCGAGGTGGTCCTGGACCTGCTCACCTCCGACCTCGACCTGCGCGCCTGGGTCCTCTCGCCCACGGGCCGCCAGATCGCCGGCGCGGGCGAACCTCTCCCGCCGAGGACCGGCGCGGAGCTGGCCGGGCAGCATCTCGCGGCGACCCGCACCGGCCGGCCCGGACCCCACCGGGCGGAGGTGGGCGGCACGGTCTACTCGCTGTTCCCGGTCCGGAACACCGGGCGGGCGACGGTCCCGGACCGCGATGTGCGCGAGTCCGTGCTCTCGGACTGGGTGCTGGCCGTGGCGGCCGACGCGGGCGACTGGCCGGCGGCACGGCTGGATCTGCTCCAGGGTGTCACCCAGCTGATCGCGGTCGAGCGGGACCGCCGTGACGCGGCCCGCTCCGTACGCCGCAGGCTCGCCCAGGAGGTCCTGGAACTGGTCCAGACGGGCGCGGCCCCGGCGGAGATCTCCGCGAGGCTGCGGGTGGCCGCCCCGGTCCTGCTGCCGGGTCTCGGCACCACCCCGCACTGGCAGGTCGTGGTGGCCAGGGTCGAGTGGACGCAGGGAGCGGAGCTCCCGGGAGGCCCCGTCGCGCAGGCGCTGCTGGAGGAGATCCTGGTCGACCCCGCGGTGTCGGGGCCCGAATCGGCCGACCGCATCGCCGTGGCGCACTCGGGCGAGGAGGCCGTCGCCCTCGTCCCGCTCACCGCGCTCCCCCAGGGCGATGCGGGCCGGCCGGGGGACCCGGAGCCCCCGGCCGCGGAGGGGGCGGACGCTCCGCAGGGGCACGACGCCGCGCTGCACGCCGACGCGCTGCTCGCCACCGTCCGCGCGCCGCTCTCCGCCGGCCTCGCCGGCGACGGCCGCCTGACACTGGGTGTCAGCGCCGCCGTGCACTCCGCCGAGGGCCTGCGCGGCGCGCTGGAGGAGGCCCGGCACGCCCGCCGGGTCGCGGCGGCCCGGCCGGGCGCGGTCTGCGCGGCCGGCCACCACGAGCTCGCCTCGCACGTCCTGCTGCTGCCGTTCGTCCCCGACGATGTCCGCCGCGCCTTCACCGCCCGGCTCCTGGACCCTCTGCGGGACTACGACCGGCGGCACCGCGCGGAGCTCATCGAGACCCTGGAAGCCTTCCTGGACTGCGACGGCTCGTGGACCCGCTGCGCGGCCCGGCTGCATCTGCACGTCAACACACTGCGCTACCGCGTCGGGCGTATCGAGCAGTTGACGGGACGTGACCTTTCGCGGCTCGAGGACAAGCTCGACTTCTTCCTCGCCCTGCGCATGAGCTGATTTCCCGGCACTACCACGGCCCGCCCTGGCTCCAGGTGATTGTGAAATCTTTCACCTGACATCGATCCGACCCCTTGGCCCCGCGTGCCATTCCGTGCTGAGATGCGCGCAGACCCAGGCCGACCGTCCTTCGCCGGTCGGCCTCCACAGCTCGACGGCGCGCTCGGGGAGGGCAACGTGGCGCATACCGCCATGTCTGGTTCCGGAACGACAGCAGATGACGATCCGCCGCTCCAGACCGCGGTATGGCGGCTGCGCTCACGCGCCTGCTGGACGGACGCCGCCGCGCTCCTCGAACCCCACGCGGCCACCGACCCCGCCGCCGCGCTCCAGCGGACCTCCCTGCTCACGGAGCGGTGCCTGTACACCGGCACCGGCTGGACCGACGCCGAGGACGCGCTGCGCACCGCCGAGGCGCTCGCCCACGACGACTCCGAGCGCGGCGCGGCGGCCTGCGAGCGCGGCTACCTCGCCTACGCCTCGACGCTGCTCGGGGCGCGCGACCGGGCCGACGAGGCGAGCGTGGCGCTCAGCAGGGCGGCGGCGCTGCTCTCCCCTTCGTCTCCCGGCCGCCCGCTGCTGGACTTCCGCCGGGGCCTGATCGCGCAGAACATCGCCGACTCCCCGCAGTCCGCCCGTGCCGCCTACCGCAGGGCGCACGCCGGGGCCACGGCCCGGGGTGACGCGTTACTGCTCTCCTTCACCTGGCGCCATCTCGCCTCGCTCTCGCTGCGCGAGGGCGAACTCGCCGAGGCGCGGCACGGCTTCGCCGAGTCGCTGCGGATAAGGGAGGAGCTGGGCTATCTCGTGGGCACGGCCCCGGCACTCATCTCGCTCGCGGACGCCGAGGCGGAACCCGAGGCGGCGGCGCGGCTGCGCGCCGAGGCGGGCCGGCTCTTCCGGCTGCTCGGCGGCGTACCGACCTGGCTGGCGCCCCGGCTCGAGCCGCCTGCCCCGGAGACCGTCGAGGCGAACTGAGCCCCGGGGCGAACCGGCCGTCGGGGCGCACCGGCACCGCTGCGGACGCGCGGGGGCGGACGCGGAGGCCCCGGAGACCCCGGGGGCCGCCGCCTCGCTCAGGCGTCCGCGCCGTCGAAGTGCTCGCGTACGAGCGACTGCACCACGGTCAGGTCCCGGGCGATGAGCGCGTCCAGCAGCGCGGTGTGCTGCGAGGCGTCGGCGAGCAGGTCGGCACGGCGGGCAGCGGGGCCGTTGACCAGGGGCCACTGCGAGCGGCGGTGCAGGTCACCGGCGACCTGCACGAGCTGCTGGTTGCCGGACAGCGCGAGCACGGCGCGGTGGAAGGCCCGGTCGCTCTCCGCGTAACCGGCGCGGTCGCCCAGCGCCGCGGCGGCGACCGTGGCGTCGGCCAGCGGGCGCAGCGCGCACCAGCGGGCCGCCGGGACGGTGCGGGCGAGCCGCAGCACGACCGGGATCTCCAGCAGCGCCCGGACCTCGGCGAGCTCCGCACGCTCGCGGGGGCCGCGCTCGCTGACCCGGAATCCCCGGTTCGGCACGACCTCGACGGCGCCCGCGGCGGCCAGCTGCTGCATCGCCTCGCGTACCGGGGTCGCCGACACGCCGAAGCGGGCGCCGAGTGCGGGGGCGGAGTAGACGTGGCCGGGGGTCAGCTCACCGCCGACGAGTGCGGCACGCAGGGCGTCCAGTATCTGGCCGCGTACGGAGTGCCGCTGGACCCCACGGGGCGCGGACGGCTCACCGTGCGTGTGCTCGCCGCGCGCCTGTTCGGGTACGCGGACGTCGGGCGGGGTGCCCGCGGACGTGTACGGCCGCGCGTCGTCACGCGCTCTGCCCTGCTCCACGGCGGCCTCCTCGCACTGGCGGGCCGACTCGCGTGCGTCCGGGCCCTTGTGCACGATAGGCGGAGCGGGCCGCAGTTCAAACATGGATCTCTTCGGGTAAGGTAAGGCTAACCTGCAAAGCTCCGTGATTCGGTGGTCCCCGCATGACCGTGCCCGCCCTGCTCACCGCCACCGCCCCGTCCCCGCTGACGGCGGCGTACACCCGTCTGGCCGAGGTCTTCCCCGGCTTGCGCGCCGAGGTGCTCGCCGATGACGCCGCGGCTCCTTCGGGCCCCGGGTGGGTCGGGGCGGCCGAGCTCGCGGCGGGTGGCGAGGCCCTGGAGGAGTTCCTGGCCTGGGACGCGGCGCAGGTGCGGCGGGACTACGGCACCGAGGCCCGCCCCGACGTGGTCGCGAGCTTCGGGCTTCACCGTTACGCCTGGCCGGCCTGCCTCCTCGTGACCCTGCCGTGGTTCACCCATCGCCGGGTTCCGCGCATCCCGGTGGAGGACGTCTCGTTCCACCGGGGCCTGGGCCGTCTGACCCTCCGCGTACGCGAGTTCGCGTGCCTGCCCGACGACCCCGCGGCCACCCGGCCGGGGGCCAGGGTCGTCCCCGACGAGGCGGCCCTGCGGGCCGAGGTCCTCGACTCCGTGGCCCAGCACATCGGCCCGGTACTGGACGGCTTCCGGGCGCGCATGCGGCGCGGCAAGCGGGCGCTGTGGGGCATGGCGACCGACGAGATCGTGGAGGGCCTCTGGTACGTCGCCCACCTCCTCGGCGAGGAGAGCCGCGGCATGAGGGAGCTGGAGCTCCTGCTGCCCGGCACCACCCGGCCGTACGTGGGCACCGCCGGCTTCCGGGAACTGACCGGCCCCGACGGTGAGGCACTGCCCACGCGCGACCGGGCCAGCTGCTGCATGTTCTACACCCTGCGGCCCGAGGACACCTGCGTCACCTGCCCCCGCACGTGCGACGCGGACCGCGTCCGGAAGCTCACCGCCGCCTCCTGATCCGTGCGGCGGCTCACACCACTCCGTCGGGCGACCCCAATTCGAACGTAACTCGGCCTCCCCGTGCGGAGGTTCGAAAAGATTCCGCCCATCGATGAGCCCTGCCACCCCAATGGCGTTCACTTGCCCCGAAACCCCCTGAGCGGCCCGGTATTTCCGTCACGATGGCGCCCGAAACGCCCTACGTGACGCAAGGGACCGCGCATGAGACTGACCGACATATCGCTTGACTGGCTGCTTCCGGGCGCCGTGCTGCTCGTGGGAGTCATGGCGGCGGTGACGGTGGTCGCGCGCGGCAAGCGCGCCGCTGAGAAGGCCGCGGCCGACGACAGCTGGGAACGGAGCGAGGAGCGCCGCCGGCGCAAGGAGGCGCTCTACGCCACCGCCTCGTACGTCCTGCTGTTCTGCTGCGCCGCGGTCGCCGCCGCCCTCTCCTTCCACGGGCTCGTCGGCTTCGGCCGGCAAAACCTCAGCCTCTCCGGGGGCTGGGAGTACCTCGTCCCCTTCGGCCTCGACGGGGCCGCGATGTTCTGCTCGGTGCTCGCGGTCCGCGAGGCCAGCCACGGCGATGCCGCGCTGGGCTCCAGACTGCTGGTCTGGACGTTCGCCGGTGCCGCCGCCTGGTTCAACTGGGTGCACGCACCGCGCGGGATGGACCACGCGGGCGCGCCGCACTTCTTCGCGGGCATGTCGCTGTCGGCGGCCGTGCTGTTCGACCGCGCGCTGAAGCAGACGCGCCGTGCGGCGCTGCGCGAGCAGGGTCTGGTGCCCCGCCCGCTGCCCCAGATCCGGATCGTGCGGTGGCTGCGCGCCCCTCGGGAGACCTTCGGCGCCTGGTCGCTGATGCTCCTGGAGGGTGTACGCACCCTGGACGAGGCGGTGGACGAGGTGCGGGAGGACCGCCGCGAGAAGGAACAGGACCGGCACCGCCGCAGGGACCAGGCGAAGCTGGACCGGGCCCGCATCAAGGCCCTGAACCGGCAGAACCGGGTCTGGACCCGCGGGGGCCGCACCGGCGGCCAGGTGGACGTCCAGGCCATCTCCCCCGCATCCGGAGGCGGTCCACCGGCCGTCGCGGAGCCTGCCATAACAGAGCCGGGACAACTGCCCCTGCGCCCCCGGCCATCCCTGCAAGCCGTGAACGGCTCGAACTCCAGGAGTACTTCGGCACAGACCCCGAGCGGTGAGACCGCGACCGTCGACCTCACGGCCGAGGACGACACCCAGGCCCTGCCCCGGCTCGACTCGCTGGAGCAGAAGCTCAAGGATCTGGAGCAGCAGTTCGGCTGAGCCTCAGGGCTTTCGGCCGTGCAGTTCGAACCAGACCACCTTGCCCAGTGCCTGGGCCGTGACTCCCCAGGAGTCCGCCAGGCTCTGGACGAGGAGCAGTCCCCTGCCGTGCGTACCGTCGTCGGCGTTCGGTACGTACGGCGCGGGCTCCTGCCCCGTGACGAAGTCGCGGACCTCCACCCGTAATCGAGTGGGTGCGGAGGTCGCGGTGACCACCGCCCCGTTCCTCGTGTGGATGAGCGCGTTCGTCACCAGTTCGCTGAGGAGGAGCTCTGCGACGTCGATCTCCTCCGGTGGGCGGCGGTAGCGCAGGAACTCCCGCAAGGCGCCCCGCACCTCCCCGACCCCCGACAGGTCGGCGTTCCCCAGTCTGCGGTGCAGTCGCACCGGCGGACTCTCCTGTCGCTTCGTCATGTCCCCCGTGCGCACGGTGAATCGTCTCCTTCGGTGCCGTTTCAGCCCGTCATGTCTCGAACGACCACACGCAATGCATTCCCCACGGGCGTGCGGTCACGCGTCCCCGGGCAACAACATATGAACGGACGGCCAGGCGACCCCGCTCGGACGGCCCGGGGTGTGGCAGATGTCTAATCACGGTTAACTTCCAGAAAGTTCACACGGGTTGGCGTTGACGGATCCGGATCTACGCGCGTCATCATAGGAGTCATGCGAATCCCCCCACGGATCACCACGCTCGGCGGCGCAGCCGCCCTCCTGTCCGTCCTCCTCGCCGGCGGACCGGTCAGCGCCTCGGTCGCGACCGTCCCCTCGACCGCCGCGGTGGGCAGCGTCTGCTACTCCGCGCTGCCGTCCCAGGCCCACGACACGCTCGACCTCATCGAGGCGGGCGGCCCGTTCCCGTACGAGCAGGACGGCACCGTCTTCCAGAACCGGGAGGCGCTGCTGCCCGGCCGGAGCACCGGCTACTACCACGAGTACACCGTCGTCACGCCCGGCTCCCCGGACCGCGGCGCCCGCCGGATCGTGACGGGTGAAGCGGTCGAGGAGGACTACTACACCGCCGACCACTACGAGTCCTTCGACCTGGTCGACCACGACTGCTGACCAGGCACTCCCCCGGTCCGGTCCGCGCCGTAGTCCCCCACCTGCGGCGCGGGCCACCGGACCGCCGGGGCGGCCACCTGGCCACCGGCCGCCGCGCCGCCGGCCGGGGAGGACACGCTTGTACGCTCCACGCATGACCGTGACCTATGTGATCGACGGCTCCGCCGTCACCGGCCTGGACAGCTTCTGGGACGCGATCGGCGAGGCGGTGAACGGCCCCGGCGGTTACTTCGGCCGAGGGCTCGACGCCTTCGCGGACTGCCTGAGCGGCGGTTTCGGCACCCCGGACGACGGCGCGTTCGTCATCGAGTGGCGCGACCACGTCCACTCCGCCCACGCGCTGGGCCACGAGGAGACCGCCCGTCGGCTGGAAGGACTCCTTCCGCGCGTGCACCCCACCAACCGGGCGCGGGTCGAGGCGGAACTGGCCGAGGCGCGGGCGGGCCGCGGTCCGACCCTCTTCGACCTGCTGGTGGAGATCATCACCGACCGGACCGCGCCCGGCACCCTGCGCCTGAGGTGAACCGCCCCGGGACGGTGCGTCCCGGCCCGGGCGCGGGGCGCACGGGCCACGCACTCAGGGACGCGGCACGTTACGGAGGTTGGAGCGGGCCATCTGGAGCATCCTGCCGACCCCGCCGTCCAGGACGATCTTGCTGGCGGAGAGGGCGAAGCCGGTGACCATGTCGGCACTGATCTTCGGCGGGATGGAGAGGGCGTTCGGGTCGGTGACGACGTCCACCAGCGCGGGTCCCTTGTGCTTGAAGGCGTCCTTCAGCGCGCCCTCCAGCTGCTTCGGCTTCTCGACCCGCACCCCGTAGGCACCGGCGGCCCGTGCGATCGCAGCGAAGTCGGGGTTCGTGTTGGTCGTGCCGAACGACGGCAGGCCCGCCACCAGCATCTCCAGCTCGACCATGCCGAGCGAGGAGTTGTTGAAGAGGACGACCTTCACCGGCAGGTTGTACTGGACGAGCGTGAGGAAGTCGCCCATCAGCATGGTGAATCCGCCGTCGCCGGACATCGACACGACCTGGCGGTTCCGGTCCGTGAACTGGGCACCGATCGCCTGCGGCAGGGCGTTCGCCATCGATCCGTGGCTGAACGAACCGATCACCCGGCGCTTGCCGTTGGGCGTGAGATAGCGGGCCGCCCAGACGTTGCACATCCCGGTGTCCACCGTGAACACCGCGTCGTCGTCGGCGAGTTCGTCGAGGACCGAGGCGACGTACTCCGGGTGGATCGGGACGTGCTTCTCCACCTTGCGGGTGTAGGCCTTGACCACGCCCTCGAGCGCGTCGGCGTGCTTCTTCAGCATCCGGTCGAGGAACTTGCGGTTCGTCTTGACCTTCACGCGCGGGGTCAGGGCGCGCAGCGTCTCGCGTACGTCGCCCCAGACGGCCAGGTCCAGCTTGGACCGCCGGCCCAGATGCTCCGGGCGCACATCGACCTGGACGATCTTCACGTCGGTCGGCAGGAACGCGTTGTACGGGAAGTCCGTGCCGAGCAGGATCAGCAGATCGCACTCGTTGGTGGCCTCGTAGGCGGCGCCGTAGCCGAGCAGCCCGCTCATGCCCACGTCGTACGGGTTGTCGTACTGGATCCACTCCTTGCCGCGCAGCGCGTGGCCGACCGGTGCCTTCACCCGCTCGGCGAACTCCATGACCTCGGCGTGCGCGCCCGCCGTCCCGCTGCCGCAGAACAGGGTCACCCGTTTGGCCTCGTCGATCATCCGGCAGAGCTTCTCGATCTCCTCGTCACCGGGCTTCACGGAGGGCCGCGCGGTGACCAGGGCGTGCTCGATCGACTTCTCCGGGGCGGGCTGCGAGGCGATGTCGCCGGGCATCGAGACGACGCTGACGCCGCCCCGGCCGATCGCGTGCTGGATGGCCGTCTGGAGCAGACGCGGCATCTGCTGAGGGTTGGAGATCATCTCGTTGTAGTGGCTGCACTCCTGGAAGAGCAGCTCCGGATGGGTCTCCTGGAAGTAGCCGAGGCCGATCTCGCTGGAGGGGATGTGGGAGGCGAGGGCGAGGACCGGGGCCATGGAGCGGTGGGCGTCGTACAGGCCGTTGATGAGGTGGAGATTGCCCGGCCCGCAGGAACCGGCGCAGGCGGCGAGCGTGCCCGTGACCTGTGCCTCGGCGCCTGCGGCGAAGGCGGCGGTCTCCTCGTGCCTGACCTGGATCCACTCGATGGCGGCGTTACGCCGGACGGCGTCGACCACGGGGTTGAGGCTGTCCCCGACGACGCCGTACAGCCGCTTGACCCCCGCCCGCACGAGGATGTCGACGAACTGTTCCGACACGTTCTGCTTGGCCATGGGTGCGCACCCTCTCTGCCTCCGGCTGTATCTGCACTCCATCAACCCACGGCATGAGCGGTTACGCCTCCCAGACCGCCGCGCTCGTACGGTCGTCGGCGTACCCCTTGGTCCGGAGCTGGGTGTCGGCGAGATAGGCGGGCAGCCCGGGTGGTCCGGGCGCCCAGCGCCGGGCCAGTTCCCCGGCGAGGGCCGGCTCACCGCGCAGGGGCTCGGCCAGGCCGTTCCCGCAGAGCAGCAGGGTGTCCCCCGGCCGGGCGACGGAGGCCCGGAACCGGAACGGCTCGGCGGGCGGCGGCGGGGGGTCGTCGGCGTACGGGGACCGGGGCGTGGTGATCTGGAGATCCATCGTCAGCCGGTCGCCGGCGGGGCCGGCCTCGCTCGCCGCGACGCTCGGGGGAAGCACCGGGTCGAGGTCCTGCCACGCCCCGTCGCGCAGCCGGAAGAGGCCGCCGGGGCCGACGCCGAAGAAGACGCGGGTGCGGCAGTCCGGGTCGGCGGACAGCAGCAGGCAGCGCAGGCCCGTGCTGTAGCCGGACGGTTCGAGACCCAGTTCGGCGGCGCGGGCCCGCAGCTTGCCGTAGGTCCGGTCGGTGAGACGGTGCAGGCCCGACTTGAGGTCGCCCCTGCGCCCCGCCCTTATGTCCTCGGAGAGCCGGGCGTGGCTGCGGGCGACCGCTCCGCCGATCCAGCGGCAGGCGTCGGCGGCGGCGAGCCCGGCCTGTCCCTCGCTCCGGGCTCCCGCGGCCACGGCGACCAGCACCAGGGCGCCGTCCCCGGTGCCGAAGCGGGCGGTGAGCAGCGCGTCCCGCCGGGGCTCGCCCCGGAAGCGTGCCGAGTCCCCTCGCACGGACGCGGCCCGCAGGGTGTACGTCCCGTGGCGGGCGCCGTCGAGGACGGTGTCGGGGACGAGGACGTCGAGGTCCTCGGGCCCGGATGCGGGCAGGGCCGCGGGCTCCGCCTCGTAGGTGGGCGGCCTGTCCCCGACGTGGCCGACGACGGGACGCGAGGGTTCGGCCGGCGGCACAGGAGGCACGGGAGGCTCCGCCGCCGGGGGCTCGGGCTCCACGGGCGGCGGCGCGGCGGGGGCTCGTACGGCGAAGGTGCGTGGTGGCCTGGGCCCGGCGGGGGCCTCCCAGGGGGCGGGGCCGAACACGGTGCGCTCCTGGAGCGGGGGCGGCTCGGCAGGTGCCGGTTCCGTGCCGTGGCGTGCGGCACGGGCCGCCGGCGGCGGTTCCTGGCCCTTCCGCCCGCCCGCCGGTGCCCGCGTCCCTCCGGCCTGCCGGTCCGCCTGCGGCAGCCGGGGGTCGGGCAGCGGCACCACGGTCACCGGGTGATCGCCCCGCTCCGCCGCCTCGCCGAGGGCGTCCGAGGCGGAGTCGAAGCGGTCGTCGAGACTGTCGGCCGCGCCGCTGGGTCCAGTGTCGGGCGCGGTCTCGTCGTACAGCCGGCGCCACCACTCGTCCTCGTGGGCGGCGGGCGTCTCCCCCTGCTGGCTCATGTCCATAGTGTCGACCGCTCGGGGCGTGCCAAACCGGGTCATCCCGAAAAGTGGCCCGGAAAGGGGCCGCGCGGTGACCCGCCGAGCGTCCCCACCCCCCACGGGAAGGTCGCCCGGCGGGCCGGTCCGTGTGCCCAGCCCGGCGCCCGTGGGGCGATCGGTACTGCGGTGCCGCCAGATTGTCAGAGGGACGGGTGCCACGGGCATGATGGCCCGGGCGGGTTTACGCCGTGGCCGGTTCCCGCCACGGCGCACCCCGCCCGACGGGCGCGGGAACGCGCGAGCACCGAGCCGGGGAGGGCCGAGCATGCTGTCAGCGATAGGTCTCGACGAGAGAGAGGAAGCGGCCTACAGAACGCTGGTCGCGGCCGGGGCCGCGGAACTCTCCGATCTCGCGCGCAGGCTGGGCCGGCCGGAGGCCGACACCGAGCGCGCGCTGCGCCGGCTGGAGCAGCAAGGGCTCGTGGCCCAGTCGTCGTCGAGGGCGGACCGCTGGGTGGCGGCACCGCCCGGGGTCGCGCTGGGCGCCTTGCTGACACAGCAGCGCCACGAACTGGAGCAGGCCGAGCTGGCCTCGGCGCTGCTGGCTCAGGAGTACCGGGCCGAGGCGGCCGAGCCCGCGGTGCACGACCTCGTGGAGGTCGTGACGGGTGCGAGCGCGGTGGCCCACCGCTTCCACCAGATGCAGCTGGGCGCCACCTCGGAGGTCTGCGCCCTGGTCACGGGGAAGCCCATCGCCGTCACCGGGATGGAGAACGAGTCCGAGGAGCGCGCGGCGATGCGGGGCGTCTCCTACCGCGTGGTCGTCGAGCGGGACGTGCTCTCGCTGCCGTCCGGGATCGTGGAGCTGTCGGCGGCGCTCGGCCGCGACGAGCAGTGCCGGGTGGTCGACCGCGTGCCGACGAAGCTGGTCGTCGCCGACGCCGCGCTGGCCATGGTCCCGCTGACGGGCCGGGGGGCGGAGCCCGCCGCCCTGGTGATCCACGCCAGTGGGCTGCTGGAGTCCCTCATGGGTCTCTTCGAGGCGGTGTGGCGGGACGCGATGCCGTTGCGGCTGGGCGGCGGCGGCATCAGCGAGGAGAACGGCCCGGGAGCCGATCCGACCGATCTGGAGATCCTCTCGCTGCTGCTGGCCGGTCTGACGGACGCGAGCGTGGCCAAGCAGCTGGACCTCGGCCTGCGGACCGTGCAGCGGCGGGTGAAGGGGCTGATGGAGCTCACCGGGGTCACCACCCGGCTGCAGCTGGGCTGGCACGCGTACGAACGCGGCTGGGTGGCCCGCGCCCCGCGCTGAGCGCCCCGGCCGTGGCTTCGGGCCCTGGACGGCCCCGTGCTGACGGGCGGGACCCGGCGGACTCCGGCACGCTGGTCGAATGAGTGTGTGGCAGCTCGTCGCCGTCGGGGCGCTGATGCTGCTCGGCCTGGTCGGTGTGCTGGTGCCGGGCGTGCCGGGGCAGGCGATCATCTGGGCCGCGGTCCTCTGGTGGGCCCTGACGGACCCGACCCAGGTCACCTGGGGCGTGCTGATCGGTGCCACGGTCCTGCTGCTGCTGAACCAGGCCCTGAAGGCGCTGATGCCCGCACGCCGCCCCCGCGAGGCCGGGGTGCCGCGCACGACCTTGATGGCGGGCGGGCTGGCGGCGATCGCAGGGTTCTTCGTGGTCCCGGTGGTGGGCGGCATCCTGGGGTACGTAGGTGCCGTATACGGCGCCGAGCGCCTGCGCCTGGGCAGCGGGGCGGCGGGCCGGGCCTCCCTCAGGTCCGTGATGCGGGCGACGGGGTACTCGGTGCTCCTGGAGCTGTTCCTCTGCCTGCTGGCGGTGGGGGCCTGGCTGGGCGCGGTCGTCTGGGGGTGAGGCCGGGGTGCCAGGGCGTGGGCCCCGGCACCCCGGTCAATTCCGCTAGCGGGTGCGGCCGCGCTTCAGCTCCATGGCCGCCTTGCCCTCCGCGCCCCTGCGCTTCCACTCCCGCAGGGTCTCGCTGCGCAGCCGGGCGTCGGTCTTGGCCGCGATGCGGAGGTTCTCCCTGAGCAGCTTGCGGTAGCTGTCCAGGCGCCGCTCGGACAGCGAGCCGTCCTCGATCGCGCCGAGCACCGCACAGCCGGGCTCGGAGTCGTGGCCGCAGTCGTGGAAGCGGCAATGGCCTGCCAGGTCCTCGATCTCGGAGAAGACCTGGCCGACGCCGGTCTCCGCGTCCCAGAGCCCAACCCCGCGCAGCCCGGGGGTGTCGATCAGCACGCCGCCGCCCGGCAGCACGAGGAGGTTGCGCGTGGTGGTGGTGTGCCGGCCCTTGCCGTCCACCTCACGCGCCGCCTGTACGTGCATCACGTCCTGGCCGAGCAGGGTGTTGGCCAGGGTGGACTTGCCCGCCCCGGACGTGCCGAGCAGCACGCTCGTACCGCCGCCGACGATCGCGCCGAACACGTCGACGCCCTCCCCGGTGGCGGAGCTGACGGTCAGCACCTGGACCCCGGGGGCGATGCGCTCGATGTCCTCCACGAGATGGGACAGCGTGGTGGGGTCGGGGACGAGGTCGGCCTTGGTGAGCAGGACGAGGGGATGCGCCTCGTACCGTTCGGCCCCCGCTCCGCCGCCGAGCAGGGCGGCCCCGGCGGTGCTGGACATGGCCAGCGCGAGGAACCGTTCCAGCCGTCCGAGGTCCAGTTCGACGGCGAGCGACACACAGATGACGACGTGGTCGACGTTGGTGGCGAGCACCTGGCCCTCGGAGCGCTGCGACGACGTCGAGCGTACGAAGGCGGTGCGCCGGGGCAGGAGTGTGCGGACGAACTGCGGGTCGCCGTCGGGGTCGACGGCCACCCAGTCGCCGGTGCAGACGATCCGCATCGGATCGCGGGGCACGACGAAGGCCGTGTCCGCCCGGAGTGTGCCGCGCGGAGTGACCACGTCGCACTGCCCGCGGTCGACCCGCACCACGCGTCCCGGCAGGAGCCCCTGCTCGGCGTACGGGGTGAAGGCGGCGGCCCAGTCGTCGTCCCAGCCGTACGGTGCGAGCGGGTGCGACGGGGAAGCCTGGGAAATGGAGAAAGACAAGGGAAACCCTTCACAAGGGCGGCCCCGGCGACGCGCGTTCAGGCGCGGGATCGAAGGTCGAGGTCGCCGGTGGCCACGGGGGTGGGATCGATGTACTTCGGGTCGTGGGCAGCGCCCACCGCAACGACAGTCATCAATGTCCTCACCTCCTGGCTCCTCGAACTGCGCACACAGTAGCCGGAGTGCTCCCGGCGGCGTCAACAGGTTTTACGGCCGGAGCACGCGTCCGGCCGTTCGGCACGACTTGGCGGAATTACTCCACGATCAGGTGATACGCGTGCACAACGTCCGCTCCGGGACGGTTAGTGTGCCGGACATGACCTCACCCAAAACCCCCACACTCCCTTATTCACCGGCCCAGTTGGGCACCCAGATCCTGATCGGATGGAGTGGCGCGAGCCCCGGGGAGCGCGACACGGCGTTCCTCCTGGCCTACTCCCTCGGCGACGGCACGGACGGACCGGAGGCCGGGGAGCGGGCCATGCGCACGGCCCTGGAACGCAGCGGGCTGCGGGTGGGGGGCGAGACGCTGGACGCCACGGGGATGCCGAACCTCCCGGTGAAGCTCCTCGTCCAGGCGGGCCAGGCCGTCCTCACCCTGCCGCACTTCAAGGCGCAGTACGGGGTGCCCCCGGAGTGGCTCGCGGCGGCGCGGGCGGAGGGGACGGTGCACGCGATGTTCGCCACCCGCCCGTGGCCCGGCGCCCTGCCGGGGCAGCCTGTCGGGGAGGACCAGCTGCGCGCCTTCGTGGGTGACCCCCGCGTCATCGCGAGCTCGGCGCACTGCCTCCTGCCGGTGCGCAGCCTGGGCTGAGCACCGCGCACACGGCGATGCCCACCACCCCCCGTGGAGTGGTGGGCATCGCCGTGTGCGCGGTGCCTCCCGCGGCGCCGGTGACCCGGCGCCGCCCGGCGTCAGTTGTTGCCGACGCCGTTGCCCGAAAGGACCGGGATGTCGTTCAGGATGTGCGAGAGCGGCTCGTCACCCTTGGCCTGGGTGGAGTTGTCGGCGCACTGCTGGTTCTGCGGGTTGGACAGGACGTTGATGTCCTGGACCGCGATCGGAATGGCACCGATCAGGGATCCCACGTTGGCCTTGACCGGCAGGGCGATGCAGGGCTTGTTGAGCGAGCCCTGCACGAGGCTCAGCTGCGGGCTCTGGTCGCCCCTGGTCTCGCTGTTGCCGAACTCCGACTCGGCACCGTTGCCGTTGATCGTGGTCGTGCCGTGGTCGTCGCCGATCGCCATGGCCGAGGGGGCCGCGGCGGCGGACAGGCCGATCAGGGACACGGCTACGGCGGCGCCGGCCATCATCTTCTTCATCACGCTTCACCTTTCGGAGCGTCCCGTTGTGGAACGTACTGATAACCCCAAACGGAGGGTTCGGTTCCGCTACACCACTCGAACGGGTTGGATCCGTTGCGGGGTCGACGTCCGGCCGGCGGCCACGACTCTCCGCCGCGGCCGGGCAGGCGTCCCTCGGACGGGACGGCCCTCCGCCGGCGCCCGGTCACCGTCGTACCGACGGGACGGCCCCCGCTCAGCCGTTGCCGTGCCCGTCGGCCGCCGCGCGTGCCGCGGGGACGAAGACTCCGGCCTTCCGCGGAGCCTCGGCGCCGGACTTCGCAGGGCCGGGCGCCGCTCCCGCGGGCCGCCGCGCGGCGTCGCGCCGGGCTGCCTCGCGCCATTCGGCGAGCAGCCGGTCGTAGATGGGCGTGGAACTCTCGGGCGGCCGTTCACGCCCGGTCGGGTGGTAACTGTCGTACGGGTCCATGAAGGGGCCCTACCCGGCCGCACCGGCCGCGTCGGCGGCGACTGCGGCAACCAGCCCAATTTCCGCACTATCGGGCTACCCGACGTGCAGACCGGCGGCACCTCACGGGGCGCGGACAGACGTGTGGGGCCAGTGCGTCCGGGCCCCGACCGACGGTCGGTGGCCTCGCTGACGGACTGGCCCCACAGGCCCTCACGGACTACGGCGAGGCGGGAAACGCTGCACCCTGGCCGGAGAAGGGCTCAGGGAGTGCGGTTCGCGCGGAGTCAGTTGTTGCCCGCGCCGTTGCCGGAGAGGATCGGGATGTCGTTCAGGATGTGCGACAGGGCCTCGTCCCCCTTCGCCTGGGTGGAGTTCTCGGTGCACTGCTGGTTCTGCGGCGAGGACAGGACGTTGATGTCCTGGACCGAGACCGGGATGAGACCGAGGAGCGAGCCCACGTTGGCCTTGGCGGGGAGCGCGATGCAGGGCTTGTTGAACGAACCCTGGATGAGGCCGATCTGCGGGCTCATGTCGCCGTGGGTGCTGCTGTTGCCGTAGTACTGGTCGGAACCGTTGCCGTTGACCGTCGTGGTGCCCTGGTCGTTGCCGATCGCCATGGCCGAGGGGGCCGCGGCGGCGGAAACACCGGCGACGGAGGCGGCGACTGCCGCCGACGCCAGAATCTTCTTCATCATGAACGTGCCCTTCTGGTTAATCTGTTGCCCGCCTGTCCGGAGCATTCTGAACAACTCCCTCGGGAGGGTTTCGGTTGCGCCGCTTCACTCGAACGATTTCGCGTCCCGGATTCGGCGGTGCCGCCGCACGGAATACGTCCGTGAAATGGCCACCCGTGGGGAAGGAACTCCCGGGCCGGATCAGCCGCCCAGCGGAAGGCCGCCCAGGAGCGGGGCGGCCGAGTCGGCCACCTCGGCCACCGCGTCCGCGGACCTGGCCACCGTGCCGTCCTCGCGCACCGCGCCGGCCGTCTCCCCGACCGCGTCCACCACGGGGTTCACCACCTGGTCGGGGACCCGCGGGACCGCGGAGGTCAGTTCGTTCATGCCACCGGTGAGGCTGATCCTGGGGGCGGTCGGAGTGGTGGCGGCCGAGGCCGGAGCGGCAGCCCCGAGAGCGGCCACGGAACCGGCGACCAGGGCGACCGTCTTCGCGTACTTCACTTCTCGAATCCCTTCGTCGGCGGCGTCCGCCGCCTTTGCACGGGACAACGACCGGGCGGCACAGGGGGAAACTGCGCGGCACCGGATTTCCACAGATCCCGCCCCGGGCGAAAGACACGCGAAAAGGCCCTGGAGCAGGACGTGCGCTCCAGGGCCTTTTCATGACGAACCGTCGGCTCGGCCGGGATGACCTCAGTCGTTGATGCAGACGTTGCCGAACGCCGGGTTGAGCAGACCGATGACGTTGATGGTGTTACCGCAGACGTTCACCGGGATGTGGATCGGAACCTGGACGACGTTGCCCGACAGGACGCCCGGGGAGTGGGCGGCGACGGCCTCGGCGCCGGAGTCGGCCATGGCCGGAGCAGCGCCACCCAGCGCCATGAGGGTTCCTGCGGCGACGGCGGCAGCCTTGGTGTACTTCACTTTGGTCCCTTTCTGCAGCGGAGTCCTGGGTCGGCACGACTTTCGTACCGTGTGAGCGATTCTCTGAAATGCGCTCGCGACTCCGGAGTTGTTATCCGTAACGACTGGAAGGCTGCGACGAAACGCTCTGGGTCGCGTTTCCCCGAAAACCGCCCGAATGATGCAGGCCCGGGCCGCACGATGGAGGAGTGTCGGCGGCCCGGACCGGTCCTGCAGCCCGGTCAGCTGTTGCCGGCGCCGTTGCCGGAGAGGACCGGGATGTCCGACAGGATGTGCGACAGCGGCTCGTCACCCTTGGCCTGGGTGGAGTTGTCGGTGCACTGCTGGTTCTGCGGGTTCGAGAGGACGTTGACGTCCTGGACCGCGATCGGGACGAGCCCGATGAGGGAGCCGACGTTGGCCTTGACCGGCAGGGCGACGCAGGGCTTGTTGAGCGAGCCCTGGACGAGGCTGAGCTGCGGGCTCTGGTCGCCCCTGGTCTCGCTGTTGCCGAACTCCGACTCGGCGCCGTTGCCGTTGATCGACGTGGTGCCCGTGTCGTCACCGATCGCCATGGCGCTCGTCGCCGAGAGACCGAGGATGGAGGCGGCGACGGCACCCGTAGCCAGAACCTTCTTGATCACGATTAACCCTTCTCGTACCGATTGCCCCGCGACGGAGCTTCCTGATCAACTGGCGCTCGGCCGTTTGGTTCCCCTCCACGGCACCTGTTCACCCGAATGCCGGAACGACTCGCCGCGTTCGCACGAACACGCGTACGTGCCCCTTTCGGGTGGTTACATAATTTCCACCACTCTTCAAGTTTCCCCCGCATCCCTCGTGCCCGTCCGCTCGTTACGGATTCGTCCGCGTCGATGGAATGACTTCCATCAGGGTCACCGCCCACGCGTATTTTCCGGAGAAGGGCATGTAATGCGACAGGTTCTGAATAAAAGCATGATCGTCATGGCTGCGGCCTCGGGCATCCTGTCCGCCGCCGGAGGCTATGCGCACGCCGACTCCTCGGCCGGCGCCGTCGCCGCCAACTCCCCCGGCGTCGCCTCGGGCAACGCCGTACAGGTCCCGGTGCACGTCCCGGTCAACCTCTGTGGCAACACGGTCAATGTGATCGCTCTGCTGAACCCGGCCTTCGGCAACAGCTGCGCCAACGTCAGCTCGCACGGCGGCCACAGCAACGGCGGGCACGGCAACGGCGGGCACGATGAGGGCTCGTACGGGGACGACGCGTACGGCGGCGGCCACGGCTCGTCCGGAGCCGACGCCGAGGGCGCGGCCGTGGGCTCCCCGGGCGTCGGGTCCGGCAACGCCGTGCAGGCGCCGGTCGACATCCCGGTGAACGCCTGTGGCAACACGGTGGACGTCGTGGGTCTGCTCAACCCCGCGGGCGGCAACACCTGCGTCAACGACAGCGGTGACGACCACGAGGTCCCGCCGGTCGAGCCGCCGGTCGAGGAGCCGCCCACGGTCGAGCCCCCCACCTCGAAGCCCCCGGTCGAGCCGCCCACCTCCAAGCCCCCGGTGGACGAGCCCCCGGCCACCACCCCCGGCCCGAACGCGCCCGGCCCCCAGCTGGCCCAGACCGGTGCGGGTGACATCGGCCTGGCCGGCGGTGCGAGCGCGGCACTGCTCCTGGGCGGCGCGGTGCTCATGCGCCGCACCCGCGGGTCGCGCAACTAGGACACCCCCACGGAAAGGGCCGTCCGGCAGCGAGCGTGCTGCCGGACGGCCCTTTCCGTGGGAAGCATGCGCCGGCGCGGCAAAAACGGCCTGGTCGCCGCGTTCCTGGACCGGGCGAAACCCGGATCGGGGGCGACGACGGCGGAGGGCCGCGCCGGGTGATCCCCACGGCACACGACGGCGCCCGCCCGGAATCTCCGGGCGGGCGCCGTCGTGGTCCTGCGAGGTGCTCCGGGCCTACGGGTAGAAGTGCGTCAGGGACTCGGCGACGCAGGCCGGTTTCTCGGACCCCTCGAGTTCGAAGGTGAAGGCCCGGGTCATCTGCACGCCGCCGCGGGCGACCTCGTGCACGCCGGTGACCGTGGCGTGCAGGCGGACACGGCTGCCGACGGGGACGGGCGCCGGGTGGCGGACCCGGTTGACCCCGTAGTTGAGCGCCCGCCCCACGCCGCTCACCAGGAGCAGTTCGGCGAACATCGGGATGCCCCAGCTCAGCACCATGTAACCGTGGGCGATGGTGCGCCCGTACGGTCCGGCGGCGGCGCGTTCGACGTCGGTGTGGATCCACTGGTGGTCGCCCGAGACGTACGCGTAGGCGTCGATGAGCTCCTGAGTGACCTCCTTCCACTCCGAGCGCCCGAGGTCGCGCCCCCCGAGGGCGAGGATCTCCGGAATGCCGTGCGCGGTCAGCGGCATGGCGGTACTCCGTTCTGCGTGTACGGGCGGCGGTCAGGCGGTGACGGGCGCGGTGCGGGGCGCGGCGACCGGCTCGGCGGACTGCTCGTCGTGGTTGGGGCGCTTGAGCAGGAGGAGCATGCATCCCAGGGTCAGCGCGACCTGGAAGACGGCGTACGCGATGACCGCGGCGATGGAGCCGGTCCTGTTGAGCAGGAACTGGCCGATGATCGGGGTCGTACCGCCGAGCAGGGTGCCGCAGAGCTGGTAGCAGAGCGAGATCCCGGTGTAGCGCAGGTGGGCCGGGAAGCGGCTGGCGAGCATGCCGGCGAGGGCCGCGTAGTAGAGGCAGTGCGGGATGGTGGCGACGGCGACGCCGAGCATCGCGAGGCCGTAGTTCTCGGTGCTGATGAGGACGAACATCACCGGCATCAGGACCAGTTCCGGCACCAGCATCACGATGACCGCGCGGGACCAGCTCTTCATCCGGGTGGCGATGAGGGCGCCGAAGGGCTGGACGATGATCTGGGTGATGTTGGCGACGAGGATGATCGTCAGGAACGAGCTGCGGTCGAAGTCGAGGGAGGTGGTCGCCCAGGAGAGCGCGAACGTCGACTTGAAGTACGTGGCGGACAGACCGATGGTGCAGGCGCCGATGCCGAGGACGATCAGCATGGGGTGGCTTCGCAGGACCTCGGTCAGCGGGAGCTTGACGACTTCCTTCTTCTCGATGAGCTTGGCCATGGCCGGGGACTCGGCGACCTTCAGCCGGACCAGCAGACCGACCATGACGAGCGCGGCGGAGGCGAGGAAGGGCACGCGCCAGCCCCAGGAGACGAAGGCGTCGTCGGGCAGCTGGCTGATGGCCAGGAAGCTCACGGTGGACAGGGTGTTGCCGACGGGCGAGCCCTGCTGGGCGAACGCCCCGTAGAGCACCGACTTGCCCTTGGGCGCGTGCTCGGAGGCGATGAGGACGGAACCGCCCCACTCACCGCCGAGGCCGATGCCCTGGATCATGCGGATGCAGACGAGCAGGATCGGGGCGGCGATGCCGATGGAGGCGTAGCCGGGCAGCAGACCGATCGCGGTGGTCGAGATGCCCATCATCAGCAGGGTGATGACGAGGGTCTTCTTACGGCCGAGCCGGTCGCCGTAGTGGCCGAAGATGATGCCGCCGAGGGGGCGGGCGAGGAAGCCGACCCAGAAGGTGGCGAACGCGACCAGCGTGCCTATCGGGCCTTCGAGTTCGGGGAAGAACACCTTGTCGAAGACGAGCGCCGCCGCGGTCCCGTAGATGTAGAAGTCGAACCACTCGATGGTGGAGCCGATGAAGGCCCCGAATCCTGCGCGGTTGGCGGCTTTTGTTCGCTCGCGTGCGGTTGCGGTGGTCGCACTCATGGTGGCTCCCGTGGAACTTCGTTGAACAAGCGGATGGGACACGGCTGACCCGGCGTCGCCCGAGACGCACTGGGTCGCGTGGTGAGGAAGGGGGACGGAGAGGGAGGTGACGGTCAGGCGGGGATGCGTTCGAAGACGGCGGCGAGGCCCTGGCCGCCGCCGATGCACATGGTCTCCAGGCCGTAGCGCACCTCGCTGCGGTGCATCTCACGGCTGAGGGTGGCGAGGATGCGGGCACCGGTGGCGCCCACGGGGTGGCCGAGCGAGACACCGGATCCGTTGACGTTGATCCGCTGCTCGTGGTCCTTCTCGCCGAGTCCCAGTTCCCGTGTGCAGGCCAGGACCTGGGCGGCGAAGGCCTCGTTGATCTCGATCAGGTCGAGGTCGGCGAGGCTGAGCCCGGCGCGGCCGAGGGCCGCGTGGGTGGCCGGGACGGGGCCGAGACCCATCGTCGCGGCGGGGACACCCGCGCGGGCGAAGGAGACGAGACGGACGAGCGGGGTGAGCCCGAGCCGTTCGGCGGTGACCGCGCTGGTCACGAGGCAGGCGGCTGCCGCGTCGTTCTGGCCGCTCGCGTTGCCGGCGGTGACGGTGGCCTCGGGGTCGGCCTTGGCCATGATGGGGCGCAGCGCGGCGAGTTGCTCGGCGGTGGTGTCCGGGCGCGGGTGCTCGTCGGCGGTGACGACGAGGTCACCCTTGCGCGTGCGCACGGTGACGGGGACGGTCTCGGCGTCGTAGCGGCCCTCGCGCACCGCGCGGGCGGCACGGGCCTGGGAGCGCAGGGCGAGGGCGTCCTGGTCGGCGCGGCTGACGGAGTAGGCGCGGCGGAGGTTCTCCGCGGTCTCGATCATGCCACCGGGGACGGGGTGGTGGACGCCGCCCGCGGTGACCCGGCCCCTGGCCAGCGAGTCGTGGAGCTGGAGGCCGGGGCCCTTGATGCCCCAGCGTCCGTCGTGCGTGTAGTAGGGGGCGGCGCTCATGACGTCGACGCCGCCGGCGACGACGACGTCGCTGAACCCGGCCCGGATCTGCATGGCCGCGTCGAGGACCGCCTGCAGGCCCGAGCCGCACCGGCGGTCGGTCTGGACGCCGGTGACCGTGTCGGGGAGTCCGGCGTCCAGTGCGGCGACCCGGCCGATGGCGGGCGCCTCGGACGAGGGGTAGGCGTGCCCGAGGATCACCTCGTCCACCCGGTCGGGGTCGATGCCCGTGCGGGCGACGACCTCGGCGATGACGCGTGCGGCGAGCGCGGCCGGGGTCTGCTGGGCGAACGCGCCGCCGAAACGCCCGATGGGTGTGCGCAGCGGCTCGCAGATGACGACATCGGTCTGGTCGGGCACGGCGGAACACCTTTCGGCGGGTTCGGGTGTGTGGGGCGACCTTCGCACTGGACCACTGAGTCGGTCCAATATCGAGTTCCCCCACCATCAAGACGCCAGCCGTCTCAATCGGACGGCTACGGGGTGGGCAGCGCCTCCTCGGCGACCGCGAGCACCGCCCGCAGCGCGGCCGAGGGGTTGTCCGTGCGCCAGGCCAGGGCCGCCTGGCGCAGGATGGGCGGACCGGCGAGGGAGCGGTAGACCAGCCCGTTCTGCTGGATGTGCCGGACGGAGGAGACGGTGAGCGTGACTCCGACTCCCGCGGCGACGAGGGCCAGGATCGTGTACGAGTCGGGGGCCTCCTGCACCACGCGCGGGTTGAAGCCGGTGGCCTCGCAGGCCTGGACCATCGCGTCGCGCACCGTGGACCCGGCGTTCGCGGGGAAGGAGACGAAGGGCTCGTCGGCGAGGACGCCGATCGGGATGCTCTCCAGTCGGGCGAGCCGGTGGTCGGAGGGCAGGGCACACAGCAGCTCCTCCTCGTCGATCACCCGGTAGGCCACCCCGGGCTGGGTGACGGGCAGCCGGACGAAGCCCAGGTCGAGGGAGCCGTCGGCGACCCGGGACAGGGCGACGTTGGCGTAGGTCTGGCCCTTCATGACCAGTTCCAGCGCGGGGTGCGCCGCCCGTACGGCCCGGGTCAGCAGGGGCAGCGTCTCGTGGCTGGAGGCGCCCGCGAAGCCGATGGTGACCCTGCCGTACTCCCCGCGCCCCGCGGCCTTGGCGGCCCGTACGGCCGTGTCGAGGCTGTCGAGCACGGCCCGTACGGGTTCGAGGAAGGACTCCCCCGCGCTGGTGAGCCGCACCGAGCGGGTGTTGCGTTCGAAGAGCTGGACGCCGAGCTCCTTCTCGAGCTGGCGGATCTGCTGACTGAGCGGGGGCTGGGCCATCTGGAGACGCTTGGCGGCGCGGCCGAAGTGCAGTTCCTCGGCGACGGCGGTGAACGCCGTCAGATGACGCAGTTCCATCGAAGGCTTCCATTCATTAACTGACAGTCTTGATCCGACCTTAATTTGGTATTGGACAGCAATCAATGGCCGCTGACACGGTGGGGGCGACCAGCACGCACTCGCCGAGGAGCACCGTGGAGCGGACGGATACGGCCGACGGGCCGAGCAAAGTCATGTCGATGAGGGAGGCCGTGGCGGCCTTCGTGCACGACGGGGCGACCGTCGCCATCGAGGGCTTCACCCACCTCGTCCCCACCGCCGCCGGGCACGAGATCATCCGGCAGGGCCGCAAGGACCTCACCGTCGTGCGCATGACGGCGGACATCGTGGTGGACCAGATGATCGCCGCGGGGTGCGTCTCACGGCTGGTCTCCTCCTTCGTGGGCAACTCCTCCGCGGGTTCGCTGGGTGAGCTGCGGCGCAGGATCGAGCGCGCCGACCCGGAGCCGCTGGCCTTCGAGGAGTACAGCCACTACGGGATGGTCTGCCGCTACCTGGCCGGCTCCCAGCGGCTGCCGTTCTACCCGCTGCGCAGCTACGGCGGCAGCGACCTCCCGGGCGTCAACAGCGATCTGCGCAAGGTGACCTCGCCCTACCCGGGGCCCGACGGCGAACCGGAGCAGATCTACGTGGTTCCGCCGGTGAACCCGCAGGTCACGATCATCCACGCGCAGCGGGCCGACCGCCGGGGCAACACCCAGATCTGGGGTCTGACCGGCATCCAGGCCGAGGCGGTCTACGCGGCGGAGAAGGCCATCGTCGTCGTCGAGGAGGTCGTCGAGGACGAGGTGGTCCGCTCGGACCCCAACCGCACACTCGTCCCCTCGCACGCGGTGGACGCCGTCGTGGTCTGCCCGCGCGGCGCGCACCCCTCCTTCGCCCAGGGCTACTACGACCGCGACAACGCCTTCTACCGGGCCTGGTCGCACATCAGCAAGGATCCCGGGCGACTGCGGGAGTGGCTGGCGGAGTGGGTGTACGGGACCGCCGACCACGCCGAGTACGTCGCCAAGCTGGGCGAGGACGTCTGGGCAGGGCTCGCGGTGGGCGAAGCGCTGAGCGAACCTGTCAACTACGGGCGGCGGCTGTGAGCGCGCCGCAGGAGAAGGAACGGGACATGACCACCACCGCACCGGGTGCCGCGCGGGCCGTCACCTCGTCCGAGCTGCTCTCCGTCGCGGCCTCCCGTGAACTGGCGTCCCGCCGCACGGTGTTCGCCGGCATCGGCCTGCCCACGCTCGCGACCGAGCTGGCCCGTCTGACGGTCGCGCCGCGGATCGAGGTCGTCTACGAGTCCGGGGTCTGCGGGGCCCACCCCTCGCACCTCCCGGAGACCATCGCCGACGCCGTGCTGATCTCGGGCGCGGAGGCCGTGCTGTCGATGCCGGCGCTGTTCGGCTGCGTGCTCCAGGGCGGCCACATCGACGTGGGCTTCCTCGGCGCGGCGCAGATCGACCGATGGGGCAGCCTCAACACCTCCGTCATCGGCTCATGGGAGAGCCCCACGGTGCGGCTGCCCGGTTCGGGCGGGGCCGTCGAGGTGATGGCCAACTCCCGCGAGGTCTTCGTGGTGATGCGCCGTCACGACCCGCGCTCCTTCACCGCCGAGCTGGACTTCTGCACCACACCGGGCCCGGACCGCGCACTCGCCGAGGGCATCCGGCCGCTGGGCGCGGGCGTCACCCGGGTCATCACCGAACTGGGCATCCTGGCCCGTGCGGGGATCGGCGAGGAGCTGCGGCTCGTCGCCGTGCACCCGGGTGTGACGGTGGAGCAGGTGCGGGAGGCGACCGGCTGGGACCTCCAGGTCGCCGACGCCGTCGAGACCGTCCCCCCGCCCACCGAGGCCGAGTTGCGTCTCCTGCGTGAGGACGTCGACCCCGGCCGCGTCTACCTCCGCTGACCTCGCCCGGCGCCTTCGGGCACCCACCGGGTCCACCTTCCTCCACCGACCGCGGCTACCGTCGCTGCCATCGACCGCACCTGCCGAGAGGACGTCATCGCCATGCGTATCAGGATCGTCGGCGCCGGAGCCATGGGCCGTGGGATCGCCCAGTGGGCGGCGACCGCCGGACACACCGTCGAGCTCTGCGACGTACGGACCGAGGCGGTGACGGCGGCCGTCGACTTCGTACGGTCCATGCTGGAACGCGCCGTGCAGAAGGGCCGGATGTCCGCCGGGGACTCCAAGGCCACGCTGGAGCGGCTGATCCCGCTGGACGACCCGTGGGCCGCGGGCCCCGGCGTCGAGCTGGTCGTGGAGGCCGTGCGCGAGGATCTGGACACCAAGGCCGAGGTGTTCGGGAAGCTGGAGCAGGCGCTGCCGCAGTCCACGGTCTTCGCGACCAACACCTCGTCCCTCTCGGTGACCCGGATCGCCGCCTCGCTGCGGGACCCCGGCCGGCTCGCGGGACTGCACTTCTTCAATCCCGTGCCGTTGATGAAGATCGTCGAGGTCGTGCCGGGCGCGGCCACCCGGCCCGAGATCCCCCCGGCCCTCACGGCGCTGGTGGAGAGCTGCGGCCACCGCGCGGTGACCGTCTCCGACACGCCCGGCTTCCTGGTCAACCACGCCGGGCGGGGACTGGTGACGGAGGCCTTGGCGCTGCTGGAGGAGTCGGTCGCCGACCCGGCCGGCATCGACCGGATCGCCCGGGACGTACTGGGGCTGCGCATGGGCCCGTTCGAACTGATGGACCTCACCGGGCTCGACGTCACGGCGGCGGTGATCGACTCCATCTGGGAGGGCTTCCGCCACGAGGACCGGCTCCGGCCCTCCTTCCTCACCCCGAACCGGGTGACGGCGGGCCTGCTCGGCCGCAAGACCGGGCAGGGCTGGTTCACGTACGGCCCCGAGGCGCCCGCCCCGGCCCCGGAGCCGCCGGTGACCGGTGACGCGGACCGGCCGGTGTTCGTCGTGGCCGGCGAGGGGGCCGAGGAGCTGCGCAGCGCGCTGGGCGCGGCCGGAGCCACGGTCGAGACCGGCACCGGCCCCTCCGGCGGTGCCGTGGTCCTCGTCCCGGTGTGGGGCACCACGGTGGCCGCTGCGGTGGCCTCGCTCGGGCTGCCCGCCGCGCGCACCTTCGGCGTGGACCCACTGCCGGCCGCCGGCCGCCGAAGGGTCCTCGCGGTGACGCCCGCGGCCGACCCCGCCGCCGCGCGGGACGCCCGCGCGGTACTGGCGCGCGGGGCCGAGGGCGCGGAGCCGTACGCGGTGTCGGTCGTGCGGGACACCGCCGGTTCGGTGGCGCAGCGGCTCCTCGCCTCGGTGGTCTCCGTCGCCGCGTCGATCGCGGAACGCTCGCCGGCCGCTCCGTCGGACATCGACCTGGCCGTGACGGCAGGTCTGGGCTACCCCGTCGGGCCCTTGGCGTGGGGCGACCGGATCGGCGCCGCGCGGCTGCTGGAGCTCCAGCGGGCCCTGCACGCCTCGACGGGCGACCCGCGTCACCGTCCGACGCGCTGGCTCACCGAACGGGCCCTCCTCGGCCTGCCGCTGACGGAGCCGGGCACCGCACCCTCCGACTGCGCGTAGCGGGGCCGACGCCGGGCCTGTAGGCGTCGCGGCCCGTGCCGGTGGCGGCCGGCGACGGTCACGGCCCCTGACGGTTGCGCGTCCCGCGGTCGTCGAGGCCGGTGACGGTTGCGGCCAGGGGTCGTCGCGGCCGTGACCGTCGCGGGCAGGGGGTCGTCGCGGCCGTGACCGTCGCGGCCCGCGTCCGATTCGTACAAGACGAGGTCCCGGGTCCAGCATACGTTCGTCCCATGACTCCACGACTCGACGCGATCTCCGTCACCACGGCCGACGTGGCCGCCTCCCTGGCCTTCTACCGCCGGCTCGGGCTCGACATCCCCGAGGGCGCCGAATCGGCGCCCCACGTGGAGGTGGCCCTGCCGGGCGGGCAGCGCCTGCTGTGGGACACCGAGGACGTCGTCCGCTCCTTCGACCCCGGCTGGTCCGGGTCCAGGGGCGGTGAGCGCCTCGGGCTCGCCTTCCTCTGCGACGATCCGGCGGAGGTGGACGCCGTGTACGCGGATCTGACCTCCGCGGGTTACGAGGGGCACCTGAAGCCCTGGGACGCGGTCTGGGGGCAGCGCTACGCGGTCGTCCTGGACCCGGACGGCTGCGCGGTCTCGCTGTTCGCTGCCGCCACCCCGTAGTCCGTGGCGGCGAGATGGCCGCCGAGCGTCGTTCCCGTCAGGTCACGCATCTCGCGGGCCAGATGGGCCTGGTCCGTACACCCGGCGGCGTACGCGGCCTCGGCGTAGGACCTGCCCGCGCGGACGAGGGCGAGGGCTCGCTGCAGCCTCAGGATCCTGGCCAGTGTCTTGGGCCCGTAGCCGAACGCGGCCAGTGAGCGGCGGTGCAGCTGACGGGCTCCGAGCCCGACCGCGCGGGCGGTGGCGGCGACCGACCGCCCCTGGCGCAGCTGTGCGGCGACCTCAGCCGTGAGCGGGTCCGGGGGCCCGGAGCGGGCCGCGCGGAGCAGTGCGATGCCCTCCAGCGCGGCGGCGGGGTCGCGGGCCGCGCCGATCCGCTCGGTGAGGACCCGGACCTCGGCACCGGGCCAGAGGGCGTCGAGGGCGACCCGCCGGTCACGCAGCTCCTGCGCGGGGACGCCGAGGAGCGCGGGCGCGGTCCCTGGGGCGAACCGGATGCCCGCGCAGCCGCCGTCGGCCGGGCCCGGAGCGAAGGCACGGGTGTCGGGTCCGGCCACGGTCAGCCTGCCGTCCAGCCAGAGCAGGTCCATGCAGCCGTCGGGGAGTACGAGCCGCGCCGGATCGCGCGGCCCGGACCACGTCCAGAGGGTCGCGCCGTCCAGGCGAGCCGCCCACTCCGTGTAGCCGTGCGCCATGCCCACCACGCTACGCGCCGCGCGGAGACCGGTCCGGCAGGGCGCGGACGCTCCGGGGGGCGCGCCGGGCGGTGCGCATCAGTCCTCCTCGGTCCGGCCGGGGCCGACACCGCGCCCGGTCGCCGAGGCGAAGCCCAGCCAGGTGTGCCGGTTGCCGGCCCAGCACCAGCCGACCTTGGGGGCCTCGCGCCGCTCACGGCCGTCCCGCCCGGTGCCGTTGCTGATCCACAGGGCCGGGGTGCGGGCATCGAGGGCGTCCTCCGGCGCGCCTCCGGGCTTGCCGTTCGGCTTGCGCAGCCGGGACCCGATGGTCATGAAGCAGTGGTTGCGCTCCAGGATGTCGGGCTGTTGCAGGACCCAGGTGATGCCCTCGGTGAGCAGCAACGGGGTGCGGGCCCGCCCGGTGAGAGCCGGCAGCGCCTCGTTCGGGCTCCAGTCGGCCATCTCGTCCCCGCGGTCGAGTCCGGTGACGAGGTAGAGGGGGGCGTCGGGCAGCGCGATGCCGTCGAGGGGGGCGAACGCGTCGACGTCGGCAATGTCCGTGACGACGAAGCCCGGCTTGTCCTTGCGCCGGAGCAGCGGCGCGAGGGCGGAGGCGGGGGCCCGGTCGGGACGGACCGCGAGCAGCGTTCCCTCGTCGGCGCCGGGCTCGGCGGACTCGGCGAAGGCCCGCAGCTCGGCGGCGGAGAGACCCGCGATCTCGTGCACCCCGAGGTCGATCAGGCGCTCGGCCTGCGCGCGGGGGGCCGGAAGGGCGGTACGGACGGTGGAGGTTTCGATCACGATGCTCCCAGGGACGAGTCGTGGACAGGCTCGGAACAAACGAGGCGGGTGGTCGGAACGTTCCCGTCCGGCCTCTCTCCCTTCCCCGCCGGCAACGGGCACCGGCCCGGTCGAGGCCGGGTCCTCTGCCGCCACCTCCGCCGCCGGCCGGGCCTCGGGCCGCTCCCGGGCCTCCGGGTCCCGGCCCCGCGCCGAGCCTCCCGGGTTCCGCGCCTCCGCGGCTCGGCAGCCTGCCCGGCCCCCGGGCTTCCAGGCTCGGCCGGGGTTCCTGGTCCCTGGATCTCAGCCGCTCGCCGGGCCTCCGCGGTCCGTTCCGGAGCGTTGGCTCCGGTCGTCCTTCGCCTCCCGGGCTCCGTGCAGACGGGACTTCACGTCGTCCGGAGGCAGGAAGCGCGACCAGCGCTCGGGGAATTCGGAGGGCATGGAGACGTCCTCCTCGTCGTCGTCGGCGTAGGCGTCCCAGTTCGCCGCCTGGGTCCGGGCCACGAGTTCGGCTGCCTGCGCCGCCTTGGCGCGGTCGCTGGCCGCGCGGGCCGCCGCCGTGGCCAGCGAGGGCCAGACGTGGTCGATCGCGGCGTTCACGGCGGCCCCGACCAGCACGGCGAAGGCGGAGATGCCTATCCAGAGCAGCACGGCGATGGGCGCTGCCAGCGAGCCGTAGATGGTCGGTCCCTCGACCGTGCTCGTGAGGTAGATCCGCAGGAGGAAGCTGCCCAGGACCCACATCCCGAGGGCCATGAGCGCCCCGGGCACATCCTCTATCCACGGCGAACGGACGGGTACGGACACGTGGTACAGCGTCGTCAGGAAGGCGATGGACAGGACGATGACCAGCGGCCAGTAGAGGACGGCCAGCACTTCCGTGCCCCAGGGGACGAACTCCACCACCCGGTCGGGGCCGACCACCAGCAGCGGCAGCACCACCGCCCCCAGGAGCAGCGCCACCACGTACAGCAGGAAGGCGAGCAGTCGTGTCTTGACGATGCCGCGGTGACCGTCGAGGCCGTACATCACGGTGATGGTGTCGATGAAGACGTTCACCGCGCGGGAACCCGACCAGAGCGCGATCGCGAAGCCGATGGAGATGACGTCGGGACGCGCACCCGTCGTGACGTCGGCTATGAGCGGTTTGGCGATGTCGTTGACCCCCCGCTCGGAGAGCACGGTCTGGACCGCGCCGAGGATGTTGCGTTCGATGGAGGCGACCGTGGTGGTCGCCGTCCAGTCGTCGACGTATCCGAGCAGCCCGATCAGGCCGAGCAGCAGGGGTGGCAGGGACAGCAGCGTGAAGAACGCCGCCTCGGCGGCGAGGCCCAGGATCCGGTACTCGATGCACGAATTGACCGTGTCCTTGAGCAAATGCCATGCCATCTGCCGCTTCGACACGTTGCGGTAGAGGACTCGAGCCCGGTGGAGCCGACCCGGTGGCCGCTCGGGTGTTTCGTTTGCTGCCTGCACCTCCTTACCGTATCGGCATGGCAGCTAGCACCCACACAGTGACCAACCAGGTTCCGCCGCTGGTCGGCTATGACGTCTTCGCGGCCGATCTCGCCCTGTCAGAGGCCGTCGACCGGCACCTCGCGCCCGCGGTCCTCGACGAGGCCCGGGGGGAACTCGGCACGCTGGGCCTGTCCGCCGGCTCGGCCCAGGCCCAGGAATGGGGTGCGCAGGCGAACGAGTACCCCCCGAAGCTGCGGACGCACGACCGCTACGGGCACCGCATCGACGAGGTGGACTTCCATCCGGCCTGGCACCGGCTGCTGGGGCACGCGGTGACGGCGGGGCTCACGGACGCCTGGGGCAGGGAGGGCGGCCATGTCCGGCGCGCGGCCGGGTTCCTGGTCTGGACGCAGGCCGAGGCGGGCCACGGATGCCCGCTGTCGATGACCCACGCGGCGGTCCCGGCGCTGCGCACCGATCCGGCGCTGGCCGCCGAGTGGGAGCCGCTGCTGACCTCACACGTGTACGAAGAAGGGCTGCGGCCCCCGGCGCAGAAGGCCGGGGTGCTCTTCGGGATGGGCATGACGGAGAAGCAGGGCGGCACCGACGTGCGGTCCAACACCACCCGGGCCGAACCGCTGGCCGCCGACGGGGAGTACCTGCTCACCGGCCACAAGTGGTTCTGCTCGGCCCCCATGTCCGACGGCTTCCTGGTGCTGGCCCAGGCGCCGGGCGGCCTGAGCTGTTTCCTCGTGCCGCGGGTCCTGCCGGACGGCGCGCGCAACGCGTTCGCGATCCAGCGCCTCAAGGACAAGCTGGGCAACAGGTCCAACGCCTCCAGCGAGGTCGAGTTCGACGGGACGTGGGCCCGCAGGGTCGGCGAGGAGGGGCGCGGGGTGCGCACCATCATCGAGATGGTGGCGGCGACCCGCTTGGACTGCGTGGTGGGTTCGGCGGCCCTGATGCGGCAGGCGGTGGCCCAGGCGATCCATCACAGCGCCTCCCGCAGCGCGTTCGGCGGGCTGCTGATCGAGAAGCCGCTGATGCGCAACGTGCTGGCCGACCTCGCCCTGGAGTCGGAGGCGGCGACGACGCTCGCGCTGCGACTGGCCGCGGCGTACGACGCGGACACCGAGGAGGAACGGGCCTTCCTTCGGATCGCGGTGCCGGCGGCCAAGTACTGGGTGACGAAGCGGTGCACGGCGGTGGTCGGAGAGGCCCTGGAATGCCTCGGCGGCAACGGTTACGTCGAGGAGTCCGGGATGCCCCGCCTGCTGCGCGAGGCGCCGCTCAACTCGATCTGGGAGGGCTCCGGCAACGTACAGGCGCTCGACGTGCTGCGGGCGTTGCAGCGTGAGCCGGGGGCCCTGGACGCCTTCCTCACCGAGGTGGGCAAGGCGCGAGGCGCCGACCACCGGCTCGACGCGGCGATCAAGGACCTGCTGACCGAGCTGGCGGACCTGGACGCCGTCGAGGCGCGGGCCCGGCGGCTGGTGGAGCGGATGGCCCTGGTCCTCCAGGGCTCGCTGCTGCTGCGCTGGGCTCCCCCGGAGGTCGCGGACGCGTTCTGCGCGTCCCGGCTCGGCAGGGACTGGGGTTCGGCCTTCGGGACGCTGCCGCACAGTCTGGATCTGGCCACGATCGTGGAGCGCGCGCGGGCGCGGGAGCGTTAGGGGATCCGTCCGAAGGCCGGGAGCGGGGGACAAACGACGGGGGGTGGTGCTGCGCCGACACGGCACCACCCCCCACGCTTGTGCACCACCGCACGGCGGGTCGTGGACCCCCCGCGCGGCGTACCGAGGACTCTCGTACGATCTGCGCCCTGTCGCCAGAGTTGCAAAGGGTTGCAACCATTGCGTGGACTGCGAGGTAACGGCACCCTGGGCACGGCAGGATGGGTTCCTGGGTTCCGGCGTCCCTCTTCCGGACCGGGCCCAGGCTCTGTTGGGGGGACCGTCATGAAGACACGCCCTGCCGCCCCGTCGCGGCCGGAACACACCCCGCACCCCGCGGTGAGCGAGCGCCTGGTCCACCACGCGCGGGAGGCCCGGCTCGCGGGCCGGCGCGGGCAGGCCGTGCCGCGCGCGGAGATCGGCGCGTCCTGGGACCGGGTGCTGCGCAGCGGCATCGACCCGGAGCAGTCGCCGGAGACCGTCCTGCTGGGGACGGCGGAGATCGAGCACCGGCGCGGCAGCACGGCGCTCGGCGAGGTCATGCCGCTGCTGCGGGACGGGCTCGCCGGCATCGCGGACGCGGCGCAGCAGATCCTGGTGGTCACGGACCCGGAGGGCCGGGTGCTGTGGAGGCAGGGACACGCGGCCGTGCTGCGCCGGGCCAAGGACATCTGCCTGGAGGAGGGCGCCGCCTGGGCGGAGTCGGCGACGGGCACGAACGCCATCGGCACGGCGCTCGCCGCCCGCGTCCCCGTCCAGGTCCATTCCGCCGAGCACTTCATACGCGCCCTGCACGGCTGGACCTGCGCGGCGGCGCCGCTGCGGGACCCGCGGGACGGCCGGCTGATCGGCGTCGTCGACATCAGCGGGCCGGCTTCCACCTTCCATCCCGCGACGCTGGCCCTGGTCGGCTCGGTGGCGGCGCTGGCGGAGAGCGAGCTGCGCAACCGCCACCTCCAGGCGACGGACCGGCTGCGGTCCGTGGCCGCCCCGATCCTGTGCCGGTTGCCCGGCCGCGCCGTGGTGGTGGACCCGCACGGCTGGCCGGCCGCCGTCGTCGGCATGCCGCCCATGGACCGGCTGCCGCTGCCGAAGTCGATGCGGCCGGGCACGGTGTGGCTGGCGTCGCTCGGGATGTGCCGGGTGGAGCCCCTGCCGGGTGGCTGGCTGATACAGATCGCGGAAGGGGCGCAGGAAGGCCCCCCGCGCAGGGTGGTGCTCGACCTGAGCCGTGAGCAGGGGCTCGCGGTGCATGTCGCGGGGCAGGTGGGCACCTGGACGCGCCGCCTCTCGCCCCGGCACGCGGAGCTGCTGTACGCCCTGGCCCTGCACAGGGAGGGGCGTACGGCTGCCGAGCTGGCCCAGGACGTCTTCGGCGACGCGTCGAGGACGGTGACGGTACGGGCCGAGGTGTCACGGATCCGGCGGCATCTGGCCGAGGTGCTGGCCCACCGCCCGTACCGCTTCGGCGACGACGTCGAGGTGGAGGTGGTCCACCCGGACGCGCCCGCCGATCTGCTGCCCCGCTCGACGGCTCCGGTGGTGCTCAGGGCCCGTGCGGCGGCGGGGGTGAGCTGATCGTTTTTGGGCCGCGGGTGCGGGCCGTGGTTGTCTGGCGCCATGAGCAACGCCACGGACGCCGCCGCCCCCCTCTCCGACGTGACCGTCTGGTACCTGGAGCAGACCTCCCCCGCTGACCTGCGGCCGGCCGGCGCCCCCGAGGGCCCGGTGACGGTGGTGCGGGCGGAGACGGCGCTGCCCGAGTTCAGCCGCTTCCTCTACACGGCGGTGGGCGGCGACATCCGGTGGACCGACCGGCTGGGCCTCACCTACGCGCAGTGGCAGGAGATCCTGGAGCGCCCGGGTACGGAGACGTGGGTGGCGTACGAGAGCGGGACGCCCGCCGGGTTCATCGAGCTCGAACCCCAGGACGACGGGGCGGTCGAGATCGCCTACTTCGGTCTGATCCCCGCCTTCCGGGGACGCCGGATCGGCGGGCATCTGCTGTCGTACGGGGTGGCGCGCGCCTGGGACCTCGCCGAGCGTCACCCGGAGCGGACCCCCACGAAGCGGGTGTGGCTGCACACCTGCTCCAACGACGGCCCGCACGCGATGGACAACTACCTGCGGCGGGGCTTCCGGCTGTACGACACGAGGACCGAGCAGGAACCCGATGTCGCGAACCCCGGCCCGTGGCCCGGGGCGCACGCCTGAGCGGTCCGTCCGGGGCCGGCCGCGCCGGCCCCCACGCCGGTTCACGCGTTCGTCCGCACGCCGGTGCACGCGCCGGTTCATGAGTCCGTGCGGGACGGGGCCACGGTCCGCACGCCCGGTCGCCGGTACACCGGTCCGGACGGGCGTGGTCCACGATCCGGCCGCCGGTCGGCGGATCCGGACGGGCGTGGTCCACGAGCCGCCGGGGACCGGGCCACAGGTCCGGACGCGCCGGTTCCGGACGCCGGTTCGTGAGCCCGCCACAGCCCGGCAAGGTCGCTTTGTCGACAGATAGGCGTGACCGACACCACACCGTCTCGCATTTCGGGACCATCTCGTCCACATGATGGATCGTGGTGGACTGCTCCGAGATCGGCGTGACACGCTTCCGTCATGTCTGGAACTGGAATTGCCTTGGTGAGTCGGCGGCACGTCGACCTCGGCCGCATGTCCAGCGCCATCTGTCCGGTCCGCTGAGAGTCTCCAGCACCGCGATCCACTGAAGTCGCTCCATCTCCTGCGCACCGCCGCGCCTCACGCGAGTGTGCAGTTCAGAGCCGCCCTCCTGCAGTCCCGAAGGACGTATCGCCATGGCCGCCATCCCCGAGAAGCCTGCTACCGCCACGCCCCGCCGCAAGGCCGGACGTCACCGTGGTGAAGGTCAGTGGGCCATGGGTCACTTCACCCCGCTGAACGGCAACGAGCAGTTCAAGAAGGATGACGACAGTCTCAACGTGCGGACACGCATTGAGACGATCTACTCCAAGCGCGGATTCGACTCCATCGACCCGAACGACCTGCGCGGGCGTATGCGCTGGTGGGGCCTGTACACCCAGCGTCGCCCCGGGATCGACGGCGGCAAGACCGCCGTGCTGGAGCCGGAGGAGCTGGACGACCGCTACTTCATGCTCCGCGTGCGCATCGACGGCGGCAGGCTGACCACCGCGCAGCTGCGGGTGATCGGTGAGATCTCGCAGGAGTACGCGCGCGGCACGGCCGATGTCACCGACCGTCAGAACGTCCAGCTGCACTGGATCCGCATCGAGGACGTCCCGGCGATCTGGGCGAAGCTGGAGGAGGTCGGCCTCTCCACCACCGAGGCGTGCGGCGACTGCCCCCGTGTGATCATCGGTTCGCCCGTGGCGGGCATCGCCGCCGACGAGATCATCGACGGCACCCCCGCCGTCGACGAGATCCACGAGCGCTACATCGGCAGCAAGGAATTCTCCAACCTGCCCCGCAAGTTCAAGACCGCGATCTCCGGGTCGCCGGTGCAGGACGTGGTGCACGAGATCAACGACATCGCGTTCGTGGGCGTCGACCACCCCGAGCACGGCCCGGGCTTCGACCTGTGGGTGGGTGGCGGGCTCTCCACCAACCCGCGGTTCGCCGAGCGCCTCGGTGCCTGGGTACCGCTGGACGAGGTCGCCGACGTCTGGGCCGGCGTCGTCGGGATCTTCCGCGACTACGGCTACCGCCGGCTGCGCACGCGCGCCCGCCTGAAGTTCCTGATGGCCGACTGGGGTCCGGAGAAGTTCCGCCAGATCCTCGAGGACGAGTACCTCAAGCGCCCGATGCTGGACGGACCGCCGCCCGCCCAGCCCTCCTCCCGCTGGCGTGACCACATCGGGGTGCACGCCCAGCAGGACGGCCGGTTCTACGTGGGCTTCGCCCCGCGCGTCGGGCGGGTGGACGGCTCCACCCTGTCCAAGATCGCGGATCTGGCCGAGGCGCACGGCTCGGGGCGGGTGCGCACCACCGTCGAGCAGAAGATGCTCATCCTGGACGTCGAGCAGGACCGGATCGAGTCGCTGACCGCCGGCCTCGAGGCACTGGACTTCCAGGTGAACGCCTCTCCCTTCCGACGGGGCACGATGGCCTGCACCGGCATCGAGTTCTGCAAGCTGGCGATCGTCGAGACGAAGGCGCGTGGCGCCGCGCTCATCGACGAACTGGAGCGCCGCATGCCGGACTTCGACGAGCCGCTCTCCATCAACATCAACGGCTGCCCCAACGCCTGCGCCCGCATCCAGACCGCGGACATCGGTCTCAAGGGCCAGCTGATGCTGGACGACGACGGCAACCAGGTCGAGGGCTACCAGGTGCACCTCGGCGGCGCGCTCGGGCTGGAGGCCGGCTTCGGCCGCAAGGTACGTGGCCTGAAGGTCACCTCCGCCGAACTGCCGGACTACGTCGAGCGGGTGCTCGGCAGGTTCCAGGAGGAACGCGAGGACGGCGAGCGCTTCGCGACCTGGGCGGCCCGCGCCGATGCGGAGTCGCTGACATGAGCGAACGAGCGGCGCCGTTCTACTGCCCCTACTGCGGCGACGAGGACCTGCGCCCGCACGAGGCCGGACACGGCGCCTGGGAATGTGCTTCCTGCAACCGCGCGTTCCAGCTGAAGTTCCTGGGTCTCCTGACCCAGGGGCTCCAGCGTGACGACGTTGAAGGGGACGGGACATGACGGAGACTCTGCAAGCGGACGAGCTCACCGACGAGGCGCTGAAGGACCTGGCCGAGCGGGCCGGGCGCGAACTGGAGGACGCCTCCGCGACCGACATCCTGAAGTGGGCCGCCGACACCTTCGGCAAGCGCTTCTGCGTCACCTCCTCGATGGAGGACGCGGTGGTCGCGCACCTCGCCTCCCGGGTCTTCCCCGGAGTGGACGTGGTGTTCCTGGACACCGGCTACCACTTCGAGGAGACCATCGGCACCCGGGACGCGGTGGACGCCGTGATGGACGTCAACCTCATCACGCTGACCCCGCGTCAGTCGGTGGCCGAGCAGGACGCCGAGTACGGCCCGAAGCTGCACGACCGCGACCCCGACCTGTGCTGCGCGCTGCGCAAGGTCAAGCCCCTCGAAGAGGGACTGACCGCGTACGCCGCCTGGGCGACCGGACTGCGCCGCGACGAGTCCCCCACCCGGGCCAACACCCCGGTCGTGGGCTGGGACGAGAAGCGCCGCAAGGTCAAGATCTCGCCGATCGCCCGCTGGACCCAGGACGACGTGGACGCGTACGTCGCGGAGCACGGCGTACTGACCAACCCGCTGCTGATGGACGGTTACGCCTCCGTCGGCTGCGCGCCCTGCACCCGGCGGGTGCTGGAGGGCGAGGACACCAGGGCCGGCCGCTGGGCCGGGCGCGGGAAGACCGAATGCGGGCTGCACGGCTGATGACGACTGATCAGGAGATATCGATGAGCGTGACGGAGACGGGAGCCACCGTCTGGCTCACCGGTCTGCCGAGCGCCGGCAAGACCACCATCGCGTACGAACTGGCGGGCCGGCTGCGCGGGGACGGGCACCGGGTCGAGGTTCTGGACGGTGACGAGATCCGGGAGTTCCTCTCCGCGGGTCTCGGTTTCTCCCGCGAGGACCGGCACACCAACGTCCAGCGCATCGGCTTCGTCGCCGAACTGCTGGCCGCCAACGGCGTGAAGGCCCTCGTGCCGGTCATCGCGCCGTACGCCGACAGCCGCGACGCGGTGCGCAAGCGTCACCAGCAAGAAGGCACCGCGTATCTGGAGGTGCACGTCGCGACCCCGGTCGAGGTGTGCTCCGAGCGCGATGTGAAGGGGCTTTACGCCAAGCAGGCGGCCGGCGAGCTCACCGGTCTCACCGGGGTCGACGACCCCTACGACCCGCCCGAGTCGCCGGATCTGCGGATCGAGTCGCACCAGCAGACCGTGCAGGAGTCCGCAGCGGCGCTTCACGCGCTGCTCACCGAGAGGGGCCTGGCGTGAGCACTGTCGCCACCGTGCCGGAAGGCACCGTCAACCCGTACGCGCTGAGCCATCTCGATTCCCTGGAGTCGGAGGCGGTGCACATCTTCCGTGAGGTGGCGGGGGAGTTCGAGCGGCCGGTGATCCTGTTCTCCGGCGGCAAGGACTCGATCCTGATGCTGCACCTCGCGCTGAAGGCCTTCGCTCCCGCCCCGATCCCCTTCACCCTCCTGCACGTCGACACCGGGCACAACTTCCCCGAGGTCCTCGACTACCGCGACCGCACCGTCGAGAAGCACGGCCTGCGCCTCCACATCGCCTCCGTCCAGGACTACATCGACGCCGGCACACTCCGCGAGCGCCCCGACGGCACCCGCAACCCCCTCCAGACCGTCCCGCTCACCGAAGCCATCCAGCAGCACCGCTTCGACGCCGTCTTCGGCGGCGGACGCCGCGACGAGGAAAAAGCCCGCGCCAAGGAACGCGTCTTCTCCCTCCGCGACGAGTTCTCCCAGTGGGACCCCCGCCGTCAGCGCCCCGAACTCTGGCAGCTCTACAACGGACGCCACGCCCCCGGCGAACACGTCCGCGTCTTCCCCCTCTCCAACTGGACCGAACTCGACGTCTGGCAGTACATCGAGCGCGAAGCCATCGAGCTCCCCCAGATCTACTTCGCCCACCAACGCGAAGTCTTCAACCGCAACGGCATGTGGCTCACCGCCGGCGACTGGGGCGGCCCCAAGGACCACGAAAAGGTCGAGACCCGCCAGGTCCGCTACCGCACCGTCGGCGACATGTCCTGCACCGGCGCCGTCGACTCCGACGCCACCACCCTGGACGCCGTCATCACCGAGATCGCCGCCTCCCGCCTCACCGAACGAGGCGCGACCCGCGCCGACGACAAAATGTCCGAGGCCGCGATGGAAGACCGCAAGCGCGAGGGGTACTTCTAACCATGACCACCACCGCCGAGCAGCTCTCGGCCACCACACTCCTGCGCTTCGCCACCGCCGGCTCCGTCGACGACGGCAAATCCACCCTCGTCGGACGCCTCCTGCACGACTCCAAATCAGTCCTCACCGACCAGCTGGAAGCCGTGGCACTGGCCTCCACCAACCGCGGCCAGGAAACACCCGACCTGGCCCTCCTGACCGACGGGCTGCGCGCCGAGCGCGAGCAGGGCATCACCATCGACGTCGCCTACCGCTACTTCGCCACACCCCGGCGCCGTTTCATCCTCGCCGACACCCCCGGCCACGTGCAGTACACCCGCAACATGGTCACCGGCGCCTCCACCGCCGAGCTCGCCGTCGTACTCGTCGACGCCCGCAACGGCGTCGTCGAGCAGACCCGCCGCCACGCCGCGGTCGCCGCCCTGCTGCGCGTCCCCCACGTCGTCCTCGCCGTGAACAAGATGGACCTCGTCGACTACGCGGAGCCCGTCTTCGCCGCGATCGCCGAGGAATTCACCGCCTACGCCGCCTCCCTCGGCGTCCCCGAGATCACCGCGATCCCGATCTCCGCGCTCGCCGGTGACAACGTCGTGGAACCCTCCGCCCACATGGACTGGTACGGCGGCCCCACCGTCCTGGAACACCTGGAAACAGTGCCGGTCAGCCACGACCTCACCGCCTGCCACGCCCGCTTCCCCGTCCAGTACGTCATCCGTCCGCAGACCGCCGAGCACCCCGACTACCGGGGATACGCCGGCCAGATCGCCGCCGGAGTCTTCCGGGTCGGCGAGACGGTCTCCGTGCTGCCTTCCGGACGCACCACGACGATCGAGGGGATCGACGCACTCGGCGAGAGCGTCGACATCGCCTGGGCACCGCAGTCGGTGACGATCCGGCTGGCCGACGACATCGACGTCTCCCGCGGCGACCTGATCGCGCCGGCCTCGGACACACCCGCCACCACGCAGGACGTCGAAGCCACCGTCTGCCACGTCGCCGACCAGCCCCTCACCGTCGGCCAACGCGTACTCCTCAAGCACACCACCCGCACCGTCAAAGCCGTCGTCAAGGACATCCCGTCGCGGCTGACCCTGGACGACCTCTCGCAGCACCCGGCCCCCGGGCAGCTCGTGGCCAACGACATCGGCCGGGTTGTCGTCCGCACCGCCGAGCCCCTCGCGCTCGACGCCTACGTGGACTCGCGGCGCACCGGTTCGTTCCTGCTGATCGACCCCGCCGACGGCACGACCCTGAGCGCAGGCATGGCGGGCGTCTCGTTCGCCGCCGAGGCCGACGCGGACGCGGACACCTCCGCCGAGGACGCGGAGTGGGACTTCTGATGATCACCGACTTCTTCTCGACCTTCGCGAAGGAGGGCGGCCGTGTCGGCAGCGGCGCTCTCGGCAGCGGCCAGGGCGGGGTCGGGCGATGTGCGTGATGACGTACGCGCACTGCCTGCGCGCCCGCTCGTGCCACCCGCACCGCCAGTTCAGACGAAGACCTGCCGACCGCCCGGCCGCGCCACCTGGATCCAGGGGGACGTGAGCACCGGGCCAACGAGAGGAAAGCCTCCCGTGCGTGCCACCCGTACCACCCTCCGCCGCGGCCTCGCAGCCGCCGCCGCTCTGCCGCTGCTCGCAGTGGCGGCCACCGCCTGCGGCTACGGTTCCGAGGCGAAGGACGACGACTCCGCGAAGTCGAACGTCTCCGCCGACGGGAAGAAGCTCTCGGCGGACAGCGTGAAGATCGGGTACTTCCCGAACCTCACGCACGCCACCGCCCTGGTCGGTATCCAGGAAGGCCTCATCGCCAAGGAGCTCGGCGGCACCACGGTCAAGCCCTCGACGTTCAACGCCGGGCCCTCGGAGATCGAGGCGCTCAACGCGGGTTCGATCGACATCGGCTTCATCGGCCCCTCCCCCTCGATCAACGGCTACAGCAAGTCCAAGGGCCAGAGCCTGCGCATCATCGGCGGCTCGGCCTCCGGCGGTGTGAAGCTCGTCGTCGACCCGAAGAAGATCAAGACCCTGGACGACCTCAAGGGCAAGAAGATCGCCACCCCGCAACTCGGCAACACCCAGGACGTGGCGTTCCTCAACTGGATCTCCGAGAAGGGCTGGAAGGTCGACGCCCAGAGCGGCAAGGGCGACGTCTCCGTGGTCCGTTCGGACAACAAGGTGACTCCGGACGCCTTCAAGGCCGGTTCCCTGGACGGCGCCTGGGTTCCGGAGCCGACCGCGTCGAAGCTGGTCGCCGAGGGTGGCAAGGTCCTGCTCGACGAGTCGAGCCTGTGGCCGGACGACAAGTTCGTCATCACGAACATCATCGTGTCGCAGAAGTTCCTCTCCGAGCACCCGGACGTCGTGGACGCGGTGCTGCGCGGCACGGTCAACACCAACAAGTGGATCAACGCCAACCCGGACAAGGCGAAGGCCTCGGCCAACGCCGCGCTCGAGGAGCTGAGCGGCAAGGCGCTGCCCGCGGAGGTCCTGGACCCGGCGTGGGAGTCGATCCAGATCACCGATGACCCGCTGGCCGCCACGCTGCAGGCGCAGGCGGACCACGCGGTCAAGGCGGGTCTGCTGGAGAAGCCGGACCTCACCGGCATCTACGACCTGAAGCCGCTGAACAAGGTCCTCAAGGCCGCGGGGCAGCCCGAGGTCGCCGACGCCGGTCTCGGCGTCAAGTAGCACACCCGACCGCACCAGGATTCCCTGATGACTCCCAGGAGGTGACGACCATGGCGACCACCACCCTCACCAAGGCCGAGGACCGTGCAGCGGTCGAGCACGCCGCTCGTATCACGAACGTCTCCAAGTCCTTCTCCGGACCCACGGGGCAGCAGCTCGTCCTGGACGACATCACGCTCGATGTCGCTCCGGGCGAGTTCGTCACCCTCCTGGGAGCCTCCGGGTGCGGTAAGTCCACCCTGCTCAACCTGGTGGCCGGACTCGACCGCCCGACCGCGGGGTCCATCGAGACCCCCGGCGGGCGGCCGGCCCTGATGTTCCAGGAGCACGCCCTCTTCCCGTGGCTGACCGCGGGCAAGAACATCGAACTCGCCCTGCGGCTGCGCGGGGTCCCGAAGGCCGAGCGCCGCCCCGAGGCGGAGCGGCTGCTCGAACTCGTACGCCTCGGCGGGGCGTACGGGAAGCGGGTGCACGAACTGTCCGGCGGGATGCGCCAGCGGGTCGCGATGGCCCGTGCGCTCGCCCAGGACAGCCAGCTGCTGCTGATGGACGAGCCGTTCGCCGCGCTCGACGCCATCACCCGCGACGTGCTGCACGACGAGCTGACCCGGATCTGGCGCGAGACGAACGCCTCGGTCCTCTTCGTCACCCACAACGTGCGCGAGGCGGTACGGCTCGCCCAGCGCGTCATCCTGCTGTCGTCGCGGCCCGGCCGTATCGCCCGGGAGTGGAAGGTCGACATCGAGCAGCCGCGCCGCATCGAGGACACCGCCGTGGCGGAACTGTCCGTCGAGATCACCGAACAACTGCGTGGGGAGATCCGCCGACATGGCCAGCACTGAAACCAAGGCCGACGACCTGGCGGGTCTCGAAGCGGGCCTGGACGCGCTCGACGCCGTACAGGTACGCAGGACGCCGGCCCGCGAGATCCTGCTCAACAAGGTGCTGCCGCCGATCGTCGCGGTCGTCCTGGTGGTCCTCGTCTGGCAGGTGCTGGTCTGGGCGAAGGTCACCGACGACTACAAGCTGCCGCCGCCGGCGGCGGTCTGGGACAGCCTGACCGACATGTGGGTGCAGGGCACCCTGCTGGAGGTCATCTGGACCAGTGTGTCGCGTGGCCTGTTCGGCTTCGTGATGGCCGTCGCGATCGGAACCCCGCTCGGGATGCTGGTGGCGCGGGTGCGGCTCGTCCGGGCGGCGATCGGGCCGATCCTGTCCGGGCTCCAGTCCCTGCCGTCCGTGGCCTGGGTGGCCCCCGCCATCATCTGGCTCGGCCTCGACGACAAGACGATGTACGCGGTGATCCTGCTCGGCGCGGTTCCGTCCGTGGCCAACGGCCTGGTCTCCGGTGTCGACCAGGTACCGCCGCTCTTCCTGCGGGCGGGCCGCACCATCGGGGCGACGGGGCTGCGCGGGACGATCCACATCGTCCTGCCGGCGGCGCTGCCCGGCTACCTGGCGGGGCTCAAGCAGGGCTGGGCGTTCTCCTGGCGTTCGCTGATGGCCGCCGAGATCATCGCTTCCTCGCCCGATCTGGGCCTGGGCCTGGGCCAGTTGCTGGAGAACGGCCGGAACAACTTCGACATGCCCGGCATCTTCCTGGCGATCCTCCTCATCCTGTTCGTCGGCATCGCGATCGACCTGCTGATCTTCAGCCCGCTGGAGCGGCGGGTGCTGCGCAGCCGCGGTCTCCTCGTCAAGAGCTGAGTTCTCATGCCCTCCCCCGTCCTGCTCGTCATCGCCCACGGCAGCCGCGACCCGCGGCACGCGGCGACCGTGCACGCGCTCACCGCGCGGGTGCGGTCGCTGCGGCCCGGGCTGCGCGTGGAGACGGGATTCCTCGAGTTCAACGCCCCGTCCGTGCCCCAGGTGCTGGAGCGCCTGGCCGCGGAGGGGACGAATGAGGTCGTCGCGCTCCCCCTGCTGCTGACCCGCGCCTTCCACGCCAAGGCGGACATCCCCTCGGTGCTGCGCGAGGCCCGCACGCGGCTGCCTCGGCTGCGGATCAGGCAGGCCGATGTCCTCGGCCCGTCCCCACTGCTGAACAGCGCGCTGGAACGGCGGCTGTACGAAGCCGGGGTTCGCCCCGGCGACAAGAGCTCGACCGGGCTGGTCCTGGCCTCGGCCGGCTCCTCGGACCCGGAGGCGATCGCAGTGATCGCTGAAATCGCGCGGGAGCTGCGGCACACCGGTTGGTGCGCCGTGCGGCCTGCGTTCGCCTCCGCATCTCTTCCCCGCACCGCCGACGTCGTACGCGCCCTTCGCGCCGACGGCGTGCGGCGGGTGGCGGTGGCTCCGTACGTCATCGCCTCCGGCCGCCTCCCCGACCGCATCGCCGCGGGCGCCGAGGAGGCGGGAGCCGATGTGCTGGCCGGTGTGCTCGGCCCGTCACCGGAGCTGGCGCGGCTGCTGCTCACGCGCTACGACGAGGCGTGCGCCGCGGCGCCGGTGGCCCTGAGCGCCTGATAATCGGCCGGGTCCCCCCGGCCTGCGGGCGGCCCGGCCCACGTCCGTGCTGCTCCCCCGTTCGAGGCCGGTCCCGGCCGGCCCTCCGCCCCTGGTCTCAGCCGAAGTCCAGGCTGCCGGTGCGTTCCCGCTTGAGCTCGAAAAAGTCCGGGTGGCCGGCCAGCACCCGGAAGCTGTCGAAGATCCTCCCCGCCTCCTCCCCGCGCGGGACGGAGTTGAGCACCGGTCCGAACCAGACGGTGCCGTCCACGTGGATCGTCGGGGTGCCGACGTAGGAACCGGCGGCGGGGTCCTTCCCCCGGTCGTGACTGATCCGCACGGCCTCGTCGTACGCGTCGGTGTGCGCGACGTCCGCGAGGGCGGCGGGCAGGCCCAGTTCGGCCAGGGCCTCCACGGTGACGGCGTCGAAGTCCCCGTTCTTCCCCTGGTGGATGCGGGTACCCAGAGCGGTGTAGAGGTCCCTGAGGACCCCGGGCCCGTGGCCGGCGGCGGCTGCGGCGGCGACACGGACCGGGCCGATCGACTTGTCGACCAGCTCGCGGTACCAGCCGGGAAGCTCGTTTCCGGCGTTGTGCAGGTACAGGCTCATGACGTGGAAGCGGAGCTCGATGTCACGCCGCTGCTCCACCTCCAGCATCCAGCGGGAGGCGATCCAGGCGAACGGGCAGGCGGGGTCGAAGTAGAAGTCGACGGCCGTCCGGCCCGTTCTCTCGTTCACGTCGGTGCTCATACGGAGAGCCTAGGGAGACGGCGGCTCGAGACCCTGGGCCATTGGCCCACCGCTCGGCTGGGCCATCGCCGTCTCACAGCGCGCCGGGTCCTCCCGGGTCGCGCCCGCTGAGAGCGAGCGCCCGCTCGAAGTCGGAGGCCGCCCCGGACACGGGTACCTCGTGCGCGAAACCCTCGTACTGCCGGTACAGAGCGGCGTAGCCCTCGACGGTCTCCAGGAGGAAGGCCGCCGCCGGACCGGAGAGGCGGAACTCCTGCCCGGTGGCCCGTGCGACGTCCCAGCCGTGCAGCGCCGTCTCCATGACGAGCATCGCGGCGGTCTCCGCTGCCGGGGCGGAGCCGTTCCCGGTGTCGATGTCCCCCGTCCAGACCGCCGGGTCGGACCAGGCGCCGACCGCACGCTCCAGCTGGGTGGCGTAGCGCTCCGCCCAGTCGCCGCGGGACGCGAAGTCACGGCCGGCCAGTTCGTCGGGGATGGGCCTGCGCAGGGCCCGGCACTCCGAGCCGTGGGCGGTGTAGAGCACCCAGTGGTTGATCAGCTCCCGCAGGTCCCAGCCGTCGCAGACGGTCGGGGCCGTGACCGGCGGCGGGACGTCGACACCCCGGGCCACCCGGGCGGCTTCGGTGGCGCATTCGGTCATGTGCGTGTGTGCGTTCTGCATGCGCCCATCGTGCGGGCCGCCCGGACGGCCGGTCTTGAAGAAACGCGCCAGGCCTTCGGCCGACGGTGGCCTCGCCCCGCGCACCTCGCGCGACCGCCGGGGCGGACACGGCGACGGGCCGCGCTCGGGGAGCGCGGCCCGCGGGGCGGGTGGTGCGTGAGGGTCCTAGAAGACGCTGACGCCGTAGGCGCTCAGCGCTTCGGTGACCGGCTGGAAGAAGGTGGTGCCACCCGAGGAGCAGTTACCGCTGCCACCCGAGGTGAGGCCCAGGGCCGTGGTGCCGGAGAAGAGCGAGCCGCCGCTGTCGCCGGGCTCGGCGCAGACATTGGTCTGGATCATGCCGTAGACGATGTCACCGCCGCCGTAGTTCACCGTGGCGTTGAGACCGGTGACGGTGCCGCTGTGGACGCCGGTGGTGGATCCGCTGCGCTTGACGGACTGGCCGACGCTGGGGTTGGCGGCCGAGGTGATGTCCTGGTAGCTGCCGTTGTAGAGGTAGACCCGGCCGTCGGCGGCGGCGGAGTTCGAGTGCCGGATGAGCCCGTAGTCGTTGGTCGGGAAGCTGGAGCCCGCCCGCGTGCCGAGCGTGGTGGTCTGACCGGAGTTGGTGTACCAGGTGCTGCCTATCTCGGTGCAGTGCCCGGCGGTCAGCGCGTAGTACGTGCTGCCGCTGCGGACGTTGAAGCCGAGGGAGCAGCGACCGCCGCCGGCGTAGATGGCCTGGCCGCCCGCGATGAGCTTGTTGAACTTGCCCTCGGTGCGGTTGATGTCGGCCTTGGCACCGGAGTCGGTGACCGACTTCTTGATCGTGGCGATCTCGGCGGCGCTGACCGTGCTGTCGACGGTCACGACGACCTTGCCGGTGCTCGCCTCGGTGTACCAGGCGGTGCCCGCGATGTCGGCGCCGCGTACCGCGGAACTGGCCTCGGCGAGTTCCGCCTTCGTCACGGTGGTGTCGGGTGCGGCCTGGGCGACCGCGGTGGGGGCCGCAAGCGCGACGGCGGTGACCAGACCCGAGGTCGCCGCGATGAGGCGGGCGCGTCTGGAGATCGAGCCGAGGGGGGCGAAGCGCTTGAAGGTCACAGGATCCTCCGTCGATGGGGGGTGTTCGGTCCGCTGGGTGGGCGGACCGCGCCGTGCGACTGTCCTCGACCGCGGGTTCTGGTCGTGGACCTGCCAACCGCACGGCTCGAATCCTTGACTCCACTTGGCCCGGTGGCAAGGTCGTGTTCCGGACCGCGGCACAGAGCGGACCCGGCACTCCGGAATGCGTACGAGTGACGTCCGAACACCGGTGTCCGCTCATCGAACGGACAGCCGTGGCGAATTGCAGCAAAGCCGCGAAGAGGGCCCGGACCACCGCCCATGCCCGGGTGCGTCGCGTTCACACACACGCGGGGCGCCCGGGACGGCCGCTCACGACCGGCGGCGCACACCGGAACGGGCCCCCTGCGACCACCGACCGTTCGGGCGGCTTACCAGCGTTTTGCCCAGGGGGACCGGGTGGCCGGAATCAGCCCTTCCGGCGATAACCGGCCGGTCCCCGGGCACAGATCAGACCGGGGTCGCACTCTTGCGACCCCGGTTCGGGTGTGCTGCGCGGGGGCTGCCGGGGACGCGGGCGGGAACCGGCGCTCAGACCTCGGCGAAGGGGTCGTCGATGAAGGGCGTGGCCTGGTGGAAGTAGAGCCGCCAGCCACTCCCGGTCAGCCGCCACAGCGAACTGCGGTGCGAACGCAGCCCTCTGGACTCGGTGTCGAAGGTGAGATGCACCAGGTCCGGCGCGAGCTGGTCGCCGCGCATCCGTGACGCGGTGAGCGGCCCGGGGTGCGGGGCGTCCGGTGCGGTGAGTGCGGCGATGATCGTCTTGCGCTCCCACAGCCGGCCGCTGGTGCCGATCTCCCGGAAGTCGGGGTGCAGCAGCCTGGCCAGCACGTCCGCGGAGCTCCGCACCACTGGATCGAGGAGGCGGAGCTCACCCTCGATCGCTGCTGCCACGGCGGGCGAAGGCTCAGTCACGCGTCATCTCCACAAGTTTGACCACGGTGTTCCAGTTGCGGCTCGTCGCGACGAGACCGCGGGTGAGTGCGGGCCGTCCGAGCGCGACGGCCAGCTTGGAGCGGCCGAGCCCGTCGGGCGCGTACAGATAGAGGGCACGCTCGCCGAGCCGGAACTCCTCGGGGCGGAAGGCCTCGGCGTCGAGCGCGGCGAAGCGGGCGGCGTCCACGGGCTTGTCGAAGTACGTGACGTGCAGCTGCCTGGCTTCCAGCTCGGCGGCGGGAAACGGGCAGGCCCCGGCCACGGCGGCGAGATAGCCGGCCGAGCGGACGAGGCAGTCGACCGGGAAGCCGAAGCGGGCCTCGATCGCCTGCTCCAGCTCGGCGGCCAGGGAGTTCTCGTCACCCGACGCACTGCTGAACACGGCGTTCCCGCTCTGCAGATAGGTGGCGACGTCCTCGTGACCCAGTTCCCCGAGCACCTCGCGGAGCTCCGGCATCGGCACCCGCCGTCGGCCGCTGACGTTGACCCCACGCAGCAGCGCCGCGTACATCGTGCTCATGGTCACACCCTAGAGGGTGCCGGCCTCACCTCGGCGCTGCCCCACGTGAGGACCGCCGCGCCCCGTGGGGGAGGGCGCGGCGGTCCGGTGCCGGTGTACCGGCGGAGCTACTCGACGATCTTCAGGAGCTTGTTCGCGGTGCCCTCGGTCGCGTTGGAGATGGCGTCGGGGGTGGCTCCCCCGGTCAGCGCCGTGGCGACCTCCTCCGGGGTGGCGTCCGGGTGACCGCCGAGGTAGACGGCGGCGGCGCCGACGACGTGCGGGGTGGCCATGGACGTGCCGGAGATGGTGTTCGTGCCGTCGTCGCTGTCGTTCCAGGCCGACGTGATGTCCGAGCCGGGGGCGTAGATGTCCACCACCGAGCCGAAGTTGGAGAAGGAGGACTGCTCGTCGTCCTTGGTGGACGAGGCGACCGTGATGGCCTCGGGGACCCGGGAGGGGGAGCCCTCGCCCGCGTCGCTCGACTCGTTGCCCGCGGCCACCGCGAAGGTGACCCCGGAGGCGATGGCCTTCTGGACGGCCGCGTCGAGTGCCGGGTCGGCACCCCCGCCGAGGCTCATGTTGGCGACGGACGGACCCTCGTGGTTCGCGGTGACCCAGTCGATCCCGGCGACGACCTGTTCGGTGGTGCCCGACCCCGCGTCGTCCAGGACGCGGACGGCCACGATCTTGGCCTTCTTGGCCACGCCGTGGGCGGCTCCCGCGATGGTCCCGGCCACGTGGGTGCCGTGCCCGTTGCCGTCGTCGGCGTCGTCGTCGTTGTCCACGGCGTCGTAGCCCGAAGTGGCACGGCCCTCGAAGTCGTTGTGGGTGACGCGGACGCCGGTGTCGATGACGTACGCCGTGACGTCGCCGCCGGCGGCGTCCGGGTAGGTGTACGCGCTGTCGCCCTCGGTCCCGGCCTGGTCGATCCGGTCCAGGCCCCAGGACGGCGGGTTGTCCTGGGTGGCGTCGATGTGGAACTTCTTGTTCTGGACCACCTTGGAGACGGCGGGGTCGGCGGCGAGCCGCTTCGCCTCCGCCTCCGAAAGACCGCTGGCCGAGAAGCCGTTGATCGCCGACTTGTAGGTGCGCTCGATCGTGCCGCCGTACTGCTCGGCGAGATCGGCCTTGTCGGCCTTCTGATCCAGCATCACGATGTAGCTGCCGGAGACGGCCGTGGCCGCGTCCGCGCCGTGGACGACGCCCGTCGCGGGGGCCGGCGCGGCTCCGGCGAACGGAGTGGCGAGCAGGGTGACACCGGCGGCTGCCGCCACGGCGGTTATCGCGGCAGTGAGCTTGACCGAACGTGTGCGCTTGTGAATTGCCATGAAGAGGGGTCTCCTCGTCATTCTTTGTGGGGGGATTGGCCCTCGGCCGGAAATTCTCCGGGGGCTGCCTCGAAACCCTGCTCGATTGACGCGCCCAGATCAAGACCTTCATGTAGCCGTCACGCAGTCGGCAAACTTCCGTCACAGCAAACCGCCACATATCGCCCGGGACGTGGCAGGCGGTGCGGCCACCCCTCGCTCATTAGGGCGAACGCGCTTGCCGGACGGGTGAACTCCGCCCGGACGGACGCGGATGCATTCGTCGGGTACGAGGAAAGAGCGCTGCGGAATGACATGTTTCGGTTGTGCAGATCGCTGACGACAACTCACCCCACGTCCCTCCGGGAGGCACGTGGCGGACCGTTCGAACAACCAGCCAGGACGACGAGGTGCCGGACGGGGCGGGCGCCGTAACCCTGTCTCCCGAGCAGCTGACCGCGAGTCTGCCGGCGCAGTCCCAGCACGGGCGCCTGGCCGACGTCGCGGTCGTCGGCCTCGGTTACGTGGGACTGCCCACCGCGCTCTCCCTGTTCGCGGCCGGCCGCACCGTGGTCGGCGTGGACACCAGCGAATCCCGGCTCGCGGACATCCGTTCCGTGCGGGTGGATCTGCTGCCCGCCCAGCAGGACCGGCTGGCGCAGGCGCTCCTGGACCCCGGCTTCCGGGTGACGAGCGACCCCGCGGCGGCCCTGGAGGCGGACGCGGTGATCATCTGCGTCCCGACCCCTGTGGACGGCGGTCTCCTGCCCGATCTGCGCGCCCTGAAGGCCGCCTGCGCCTCGGCGGTGGCCCACGCGGTGCCCGGGCAGCTCCTGGTCCTCACCTCGACCAGTTACGTCGGCACCACCCGCGAGCTCCTCGTCGAGCCTCTCGTGGCCAGGGGGCTGCGACCCGGCACGGACGTCTTCGTCGCGTTCGCGCCCGAGCGGATCGACCCCGGCAACCCCTCCCACTCCCCCGACCGGACACCGCGCGTCATCGGCGGCGTCACGGGTCGCTGCACCGAACTGGCCGCCTCCCTGCTGGCCGGAACCGCGCCCTCCGTCCACCGGGTGGACAGCCCGGAGGCGGCGGAGATGAGCAAGCTGTGGGAGAACACGTTCCGGGCCGTCAACATCGCGCTGGCGAACGAACTGGCCGAGAACTGCCTGGAACTCGGCCTGGAACCCCTGCACGTCATCGAGGCCGCCGCCACCAAGCCGTACGGCTTCATGCCCTTCTACCCGGGCCCCGGCGTGGGAGGTCACTGCATCCCCTGCGACCCGCACTACCTGCTGTGGCAGTTGCGCGCACGCGAGGTGGCGTCCCCCCTCGTCGAGGTCGCGATGACGGCGATCGCGGAGCGCCCCGCCCGGGTCGCGGGAAAGGTCCGCGACGCCCTGACGGCACGGGGACTGGCCACGGCCGGCGCCCGGGTACTGATCCTGGGAATCGCCTACAAGCCCGGGGTGGCGGACCTGCGTGAGAGCCCGGCGCTGGAGATCATGGACCGGCTCGCCGCCTGGGGCGCCACCGTCGGGTACTCCGACCCGCTGGTGCCTCGCCTGGACCGGCACGGGGTCGTGCGCCACAGTGTCGCCGCCCCCTGCCCGGCGGACTGGGACCTGGTCCTCGTCCACACCCTGCATCCCGGCGCGGAGGTGGTCTGGCCCGCGGACAGCCCGGTCGTCCTCGACGTCACCCGCCGTCCGGCCGGCGTGGCGGCCGGGGCCGCCGTATGAGGCCGTCCTTCACACGGGCACCGGCATCGGACCGCCTGACGACGACCAGACGGACCCTGCTCACCGCGGCCGTCGCCGCACCGGCCGCCGGACTGGCGGCGGTCCTGGTCTCGGACGGGCCCGGTCCCGCGCAGGGCCCGTCCGGTGACGGCAAGGCCCCCGGCGGTTCGCCCTCCCCCGCCCCGGACACGTCGGCCTGGCCGGATACCGCCGGTGGACCGGGGCAGCCCTTCCACGCGTCCTTCCCCGCCGAAGGGCTGATCACCAACGAATACGCCCACCGCAACCCGGACGCCGACGACGCCCGCCTCTCACCCGACTGGGTCGTCACCAGCGGATCGCTCCTCTCCCGGTGGGGCTTCGGGTGGACCGGGGAACCGGACGGTGACGCCCCCGGCCCCGACTCGGGCCGCCACACCGGCTCCTCCGTCTTCCGCCTCGTCACGCGCCGCCGCGACTTCGGTGACACATCGGTGCGGTGCTGGGTGTACCTGAAGCCCCCGGGCACCACCGGGCGCACTCCCGCGCGCGACTGGGACGGCGCACACCTCTGGCTCCGCTACCACAGCGCGCAGGAGCTGTACGCCCTCAGCTTCCGCCGTCGTGACGGCAGGGCCGTCATCAAGCGCAAGCACCCGGCACCGGGCCGTCCCGTGGAGGAGGAGGGGGTCTACACCACCCTCGCCTCCCGCGACCACGCCGCGGAGTACGGCCGCTGGCACCGGGTGGACGCCACGGTGAGCGGCTGCGGGGAGCACCGGGTGCGGATCACGCTGGCCCTCGACGGGCGGACGGTGCTCGACGCGGAGGACCGCGCCCCCGGCGGACTGGCCCGGCCCGGCGGCGTGGGACTGCGGGGTGACAACACCGACATGGCCTTCTTCGGCTTCACGGCGACGGTGCACGCCGGCGCGGACCGGCGGTGTCCGGGCGGCCCGCCGGACGCCTCCCGCCCGGGGCGGCCCTGGGCGGAGAGCTCCGGTCCGGAGGTGGGGCAGCGGTGAGCACGCTCCACCGGCCGACGGCCACCACGGCACCGGGCCCCGCCCCCGCCGGCCGCCCCCGCGGCGTACGGGGCACGAGACTCCGTGCCGTCTCCGGCGACCCCGCGCTCGGGCACGGGGTGCGGCGGCTGCTCGTCCTGCTCTGCCTGATGCCGCTCCTGGTCATCCTGGCGTACCAGTCTGCGCGTCTGCTGCCCCGCCTGAACCTGCCGGTCTGCTACGGCCTGATCGTGCTCGCCGGCACGATCGCGACGCTGTACATCGCCTACAGCCGGTACGAGGACCCCGCCGAGGGCCGGCTGCGGGTGCGCCCGGGCCCGGACGAGCACTTCCCTGCGCTGTCGGTGGACCCCGGCGTCACCTTCCTGCTCGCCGTCAAGGACGAGGTGGACGGCATCGAGGCGTGCGTACGCTCCATGGCCGCCTCCGACTGCCCCGGGGTGCGCATCGTCGTGGTGGACGACCACTCCCAGGACGGCACCGGCGCCGTGCTGGACCGCCTGCGGGAGGAGCTGGGCATCACCGTCATCCACCTGGACGCCAACGTCGGCAAGAAGCACGCGCTGGTGCGGGCCTGCGAGCTCGCCGACACCGAGATCATCGCCTTCACCGACTCCGACTGCGTCCTCGCCCCCGACGCGTTGCGGCGGTGCGTACACGCCCTGACCACCCACCCCGAACTCGGCGCCGTGAGCGGCCACTGCCGGGCGCTCAACACGGAGTCGGGTCTGCTGGCACGTGTCCAGGACGTCTGGTACGAGGGCCAGTTCAGGGTGGCCAAGGCGGCCGAGGCGTCGTTCGGTTCGGTCTCCTGCGTCTCGGGGCCCCTGGCCGTCTTCCGCCGGGACGCCGTGTGGAACTACCTGCCGGCCTGGGCGGACGACCGCTTCATGGGCGCACCGTTCCGCTTCGCCACGGACCGTCAGCTGACCGGGTACGTGCTCGGGCAGAGATGGACGGGCGCGGCGCTCAAGCGCCGGTACACCGGGTCCCCCTTCCTGGCGGAGGACTTCGCCGAACGCCGCTGGCGCGTCGGGTACGTGCGCTCCGCGAAGGTGTGGACGGATGTGCCCGCCAGGCTCGGGCCTCTCCTGCGTCAGCAGATCCGCTGGAAGAAGAGCTTCATCCGCAACCTCTTCTTCACGGGCTCCTTCATGTGGCGCCGGGGCCCCGGGCCCGCCGCGCTCTACTACGGGCACGCGCTGTGGGTGCTCGCGGCACCGGTGATGGCGTTCCGGCACCTGGTCTGGGCGCCGGCGCACGGGGCGCTCTTCCTGACGCTCCTGTACTTCTGCGGGGTGGTGCTCAAGGGCTGTGTCTGGGGCCTCGCGTACAAGATCGACCACCCGGGGGACACGCGATGGCGCTACCGGCCGCTCATGAGCCTGTTCTCCTCGGTGCTCCTCGCCTGGCTGCTGCCCTACTCCCTGCTCACCGTGCGGCGTGGTGTGTGGTCCAGGGGTGCGGCATGAGGGACCTGTCACGTCTGGCCCTCAGGGCCCTGGCTGCGCTGCTCAGCGCGGTGGCCGTCGCCGCCGTGTACCTTCTCGTGCTCTCCCGGGGGACGCTTCCGTGACCCGCTCCGCACCCGCCCGGGCGCTGCTCGGACTGCTGGCCCTGACGCTGGTGTGCGTCCCGTTCTACGGTGCGTGGCGCTACCACGAGTTCCGCAGGGCGGTGACCTCGCAGGAGGCGCCGCCCCGGCCTGCGGCAGGCGCCGGGGCGGCGGCCCAGGGGGCGTCGGCAGGGCCGCGGACGCGTGGCGCGGGGCCCGTCGTGCTGGCGTACCACGACGTCGGCCGGAACGGTTCCAGCCGCTACACGGTGACCCCCGAGGCGTTCGACGCCCAGCTCGCCGCGCTGGCGGCGGCCGGCTACCGCACCCTGAGCAGCGCCGAGTTCGTGGCGTACCTCCGTGGAGGGCGGGCGCCCGGTCCCCGCTCGGTGTTCCTGACCTTCGACGACGGGACCCACGGGCTGTGGGTGCACGCCGACCGCATCCTCGCCAAGTACCGAATGCGGGCCGCCGCCTTCCTCATCACGCGTGCGGTGGGGAGCCACCGTCCGTACTACCTCTCGTGGGAGGAGATCGGGCGGATGGCCGGGTCGGGGCGCTGGGACTTCGAGAACCACACGCACGACCTGCACCGCAGGGCGGCGGTGGGCGCGGACGGCCGCAGGTCCTCCGTACTGACCGGCCGCCTGTGGCTGCCGGGTGAGGCACGGCGGGAGACCGAGGCGGAGTACCGGCGGCGGGTCGAGGAGGACCTGGACCGCGCGAACGCCGACATCACCCGCCACGGCCTGCCCGCACCGAGGCTCTTCGCCTATCCGTTCTCGGAGGCGAGCGGGGACGAGGCGGCGATGACCACGAATGCGACGCTGCGGGCGGCACTCGACGCGCGGTTCACCGCCGCCCTGACCAACAGCTCCGACCGCCCGCTGCCGGCCGGGCGCCGGGCGGCAGCCGCGCGCGAGGTGCAGCGCGTCGAGGTCACCGCGGAGACCGGGGTCCGGGATCTGCTCGCCGCGGTGGAACGCTGGACCGCCGTCTCCCCGGACGCGTGCCCCGCTCCGCTCACCCGGCCGGGGCTGTGGCGGCGCAACGACAGGTCGGGCGCCACCGGTCTGGGGGCGCTGACCGGTGCGGGCCCTCATCCGGAGGGCACGGAGTACGCCGCGGCCTCCTACCGGCCGGCGAGTACCGCCGACTGGTCCTCCTACACCGTGGACGCCCGGGCCGCCCGGCTGCGCGAGTCGAAGAACAACGTCGGCCTGATCGTGCGCGACGGAAGCCTCGACCCGCTCGCGGTCGCGGTCAGCTTCAGTTACGTCCGCCTGATGGAGCGTCAGGGCGGCCACTGGCGCGAGGTCGGCCGCCGCAAGCTGAGGAACGCAGCCGAGCACCGGGTCACCGTCACCGTGGACGGCGACCGGACCCTTGTCGTCGTCGACGGTACGGTGCAGATCAAGCGTTCCGGTTCACGGGTGACCGGGGGCGACGCGTCCGGCGGATTCGCCCTCAGCGTGCGCAACGGCGACCCGGACGGTGTCTGGCCGCGCTTCGCCTCCCTGTCGGTGAGGCCCTCCGCCGGCGGGGACGGCGCGGCCGGCAAGGGCGCCGGGCGGAAGGCGGCGGGGGACAGGTGACGACGGCGCCTTCTCACGAGGGCAGTTCGGCCTCGACGAGGTCCGCCGCCCGGCGGGTGCCGCCCTCCCGCGCCATGCCCTCCCGGATCCGTGCGAGTTTCGCGGCGACCTCGGGATCGTCCACCAGCGAGAGGACGGCGGCGCGCAGGGAATCCGCGTCGGCGTCCTCCTTCGCCAGATGCCGGGCGACACCGAGCGCCTGGAGCATCTCCGCGTTCCCGAACTGGTCGACGGCCTGCGGAACGGCGACCATGGGCGTTCCGGTGGCCAGCCCCTCCTGGCTGCCGCCGGCGCCCGCGTGGGTGATGAAGGCGTCCGCCTGCCGGAGCACGGACAGCTGCGGAACCCAGGAGGACACCTCGACGTTCGGTGGTACGTCGCCGAGCACGGCGGGGTCCACCTGCGAGCCGATCTGGAGCACCGTGTGCCAGCCCGGCAGGCCGCCGAAGGCGCTGACGCACGCGCGGTAGAAGTCCGGTTCGTCAGTGTAGGCCGACCCGAGGGAGACCAGCAGGACCTTCTCCGCGCCGGCCGGCCGCTCCCACTCCCCCTGGTCCGCCCGCTCACCCTGGCAGGCTCCGACGAAGGTGAACCTGGTGCGGTCCACACGATCGGCGTGCGGCTGGAGCGCCTCGGGGATCAGCACGAGGCCACGGCGCGGCCTGGCCACGAAGTCGTCCGTGGAGAGGCCGTCCAGACCGTTCTCCGCGAGCCAGTCGGCGAACCGCGCGAAGTAGGCCCGTCCCCGCGGGGTCCTCCTCAGCTCGGCGTTCATGGGCTCGCCCACCTCTTCCGCGTACCCCTCCCAGGGGACCAGGTTGGGCCAGAGCTGGACGGCGGGGACGCCCCACCGGTGCGCGAGGACGCGCGCCGGGTAGGCGGTGATGTCGTACAGGACGAGATCCGGTTCGTCCCCCGCGAAGGCCGCGGCGAGCTGGGGAAGGGCCTGGACGGCGTCGTCGAGGAACGGCTCGACCTGGTCGAGGGGTTCGCTGCCCCAGTCCTCCGGCGCGGTGGGCAGCGTGGAAGTGTAGATCACCGGCTCGGCGCCGGTGGCGGCGACCTTCTCCGCGAAGGAGGCCGGGACCGCGTAACTGACCCGGTGCCCACGGACGACGAGCTCCCGGATCACTTCGAGGCTCGGGTTCACGTGCCCGTGGGCGGCGATGGAGAACATGGCGATGTGTGAGGGCGCGGTCGGCGTCATGCGTACCACTCTAAGCGAGACGAGACGTCTCGTCCAGCCAAATGCGGGGGCCGGATCAGCGCTGATAGCGGGCCAGCACCCGGTTACCGTCCTCGACCAGGCGTTTCCTCAGCTCCTCCGTGTCGATCGCGCCGCTGTAGTACTCCTGGAGCGCGGGCGTGGCCACCTTGTCCTTCCATTCGGGGTAGCCGCGCACCGCCTGCGCGGGGGCCGGACGCAGGGCGAGGGCGAGCGCCGCGCCCGTCGCCCAGCCGTTGTCGGCGGTGTGCAGCGCCGGATCGGCCAGGGCCTGCGTCCCGGTCGGCAGCATCCAGTCGCCCCGGGCGAGGCGCACCATGTTCGCCGGCCGCAGCAGGAAGTCGATGAACTGCGCGGCCTCCTCCTTGTGCGGACTGTCCTCGGCGACCGAGAGGGTCTGCGGGCTGACCCCCTGGGTGAGCCCTCCGCTGCCCGCGGGCGTGGGCAGGACCGTCCACTCGAAGCCCTTCGGGGCCTGCTCGACGACCTGCTGCCGGTAGGAGAAACCCAGGGGCACCATGGCGTACTTCCCGCCGAAGAAGCCGGGGAGGGTGTCCGAACCCCCCATGCCGAGCGCCGTACGGGCCGCGCTCCCGTCGGAGTTGACCTGGTCCCTGACCGTTCGCGGCATGACCTGGTCGCCCTCGTCGAAGCGGATGACCGCCCTGCCGTCGGCGCCCCGCCGGAAGACCTGGCCGCCGGCGGAGAGGCCCAGGTTGAGGGTGACGGAGACGGGCTCCTTCAGCGGCCAGGCGACCCCGTACCTTCCCTTCGTGGTCAGTTTCTCGGTGACCTGCCGGAACTCGGTCCAGCTCCACGGTTTCCCGGGCGTGGGGATCCGGACGCCGGAGGACTTCAGGATCTTCGTGTTGGCGATCAGCACCTTGGGTTCCTGGAGGAACGGCACCCCGTAGATCCCGTCGCCGAAGGTGGCCGTGGACCAGGACTGCTGCGGGATGTCCTTCTTCAGCCGGTCCGGCAGCAGGCTTCGCAGGTCGGCGAGGTAGCCGCCGTAGGCGAAGTCCGCGAGGTCGTCGGAGGCGTCGTGGATGATGTCGGGCGCCTCCCCGCCCTCGAAGGCGGTGAGCAACTGGTCGTGGACGTTGTCCCAGCTGCCCTGCACGTAGTCCACCTGGATCCCGGGGTGCGCGGCGTTCCACTCGCGCACGAGTTCCTTGTTGGCGTCCACGGACTCCTTCTGCCAGGCCAGCGACTGGAAGCTGAGCCGGACGGTGCCGTCGGCGTCCGCGCCGCGCCCGCCGCCTCCCGAGCAGCCGGCCAGCAGGAGGGCGAGCACCGTGGTCACCGCCGCCGCCAGAGCGCGCCGGGGCCGCATCAGTGCTTCACCGCCCCGGCCGTGAGCCCGCCGGTGATCCGCTTCTGGATGACCGCGAAGAGGACGAGCGAGGGCAGGGTGGCGAGGAAGGCGGCGGCGGCGAGCGGACCGAGGTCCGCCACGCCCTCGGCGCCGAGGAAGTGGGTCAGTACGACCGGCAACGTCTGCTTCTCCGGTGTCTTGAGCAGGACGAGCGCGAAGAAGAACTCGTTCCACGCGGTGATGAACGCGAAGAGCCCCGTGGCCACGATCCCGGGCGCCATCAGGGGTGCGACCACCGAGAGGATGATCCGTCCCTTCCCGGCCCCGTCGACGGCAGCGGCCTCTTCGAGTTCGGGTGGCACCGCCCGTGCGTAACCGGCCAGCATCCAGAGCGCGAAGGGCAGCGACCAGACGACGTAGACCAGGATCAGCCCCCAGAGCGAGTTGATCAGGTGCAGGTGCTTGAGGACCAGGAAGAGCGGAATGATCACCAGGACGAAGGGGAACGCCTGGCTGATCACCACCCAGCCGGTGGCCGCCGCGGACAGCCTGCTCCGGTGACGCGCCATCACGTACGCCATGGGCGTGGCGATGACGACGGCGATCAGGGCGGCGCAGAGCGCTGCGGTCAGCGAGTTGGCGGCGGCCCTGAGCAGAGGCTGCTCGTCGAAGGCCTGCCGGAAGTTGTCCAGCGTCGGGTCCCCGGGGATCCAGGTGGGGTGCAGCGAGCCCAGCTCGCGGGCCGGCTTGAAGGCGGTGGAGATCAGCCACAGGAAGGGGAACGCCAGGAAGACCAGGTAGCACAGGAGCGCGGCGTACTGCCCGGTGCGCACGCTTCTGCTCGTACGAAGACTCATGCGTCGTCGCCTCCCCTGAGCCGGCCGGCGAGGAAGACGGCCAGGAGTACGGAGACCACCGCGACCATCACGCAGCCCATCGCCGCGGCGTAGCCGAACTGGCCGTAGCGGAAAGCCTCTTCGTAGGCGAAGAGCATGGGCAGCCGGGTACGGCCGCCGGGACCGCCGCTGGTCAGGACGTAGACCAGGGCGAAGGAGTTGAAGTTCCAGATGAAGTTGAGGGCGGTGACGGCGAGCGCCACGGGCCTGATGGCGGGCCAGGTGACCGTGCGGAAGCGGCGCCACGCCCCGGCCCCGTCCAGGGCCGCCGCCTCGTGGAGTTCGTGCGGGGTGTTCTGCAGCCCGGCCAGCAGGGCCACCGTGGTCTGTGGCATGCCCGCCCAGATCCCGACGACGATCACCGCGGGCAGCGCGGTGGCGAGCCCGGTCAGCCAGTCCCGGCCGTCACCGAGTCCGAGGTCGCGGACGGTCTCGTTGAGGATGCCCGCGTCGGGGTGGTAGACGAGACGCCACATGATGCCGACGACGACCTCGGGCATGGCCCACGGGATGATCGCCAGCGCCCTGGCGAGCCAGCGCATCCGGAGGTCGGCGTTGAGCAGCAGGGCGAGGCCGAGCGCGAGGACGAACTGCGGGACGGTGACGCCGACCGCCCAGAGCAGACCGATGCGGAAGGAGTCCCAGAAGAGGGTGTCGTGCAGCAGGTCCTGGAAGTTGAGCGTGCCGATCCACTGGGTGGAGCGGGTGCGGCCGGACTGCGCGTCGGTGAAGGACAGCGCGATGCCGTACAGCAGCGGGCCGACGCTCAGGATCAGGATCGGGAGCAGTGCGGGCAGCACCAGGAACCAGGTGGCGCCGTCCCGTCCGTGGCCCCCTCCCCCTCCGCGAGGCGGGGCCGCCTTGCGCCCGGACCGCGCCGTTGCGGTCGCCAGTGTCATGAATTCGACCCCTTTACCTCTTCGGATCGGTTTCATACCTGTATGGCCGCCGGGGCGGTCCCCGTCATCGTGCTGACGGGCCGCCGGTTCGTCAAGGTGGCCTGCGGCCCTGGTGGTACGCGCGGACGGGGGCGGACGACGGAGGTGGCCGGCCGTCCGTACGGCCGCGCAGGGGGCTGCGAGGCGGACCACCGCTGCCGGGGGCGGGCACCTTTCGCCCGCCCCGCGGTCCGTGCGGCCGGGTGCGGGCCTGGGCGGGTGGCGGGGCGCGGGCGGGTGCGGACCGAGCCGGGACGCTGAACGGGCGGCGGGCCAAGGGGGCCTGCCGTCCGCGCCGGGCCCCGGCCGGAGGCGGGGCCGGGAACGCACCGGCTGCCGCCCAGCCGCCGAAACGGTGCCCGCGGTCGAGGTGGCCTGCGGGGATGAGAAAATCTGGCCATGGACGACATGCGTGCCCGCGAGGTACTGAGGGCCGCCGGGCTGCCCGGCGACGCGGAGCTCATCGCTCTGGGCGAGAACGCGGTGTTCGCCGTCGGCGACCTGGTGGTCAAGGTCGGCCGGGACGCCACGCACCACCCCGAACTTCGGGAGCGGGCCGTGCGCGAGGTGGCCGTGGCCCGGTGGCTCGCCGCATCGGGGGTGCCCGCCGTACGGGCCGCCGAGCCGGAGGCGCGTGTCGTGGAGGGCCACCCGGTGACCCTGTGGCACCGGCTGCCCGAAGCCGTGCGCCCGACCGAGCCCCGCGATCTGGCCCCGCTGCTCACCCGGGTGCACGCGCTGCCCGCACCCCAGGACTTCACCCTGCCCCGCCGGGAGCTGCTGGGCGGTGTCGAGCGCTGGCTGCGGCTCGCGGGCGACGCGATCGATCCGGCCGACGCCGACTACCTGCGCGGCCGGCGCGACGGCTTCGCGAAGGCCGCCGCCGCTCTCGCCCCGCATCTGCCGCCCGGCCCCATCCACGGCGACGCCCTGCCCCGCAACGTCCATGTCGGCCCGGACGGGCCGGTCCTCGTGGACCTGGAGACCTTCTCGGCCGATCTGCGCGAGCACGATCTGGTGGTCCTCGCGCTCTCGCGCGACCGTTACGGGCTGCCCGCCAGGTCCTACGACGCCTTCACCGAGGCGTACGGATGGGACGTCCGCGCCTGGGAGGGCTGCGCGGTGCTGCGGGGCGCCCGCGAGACGGCGAGCTGCGCCTGGGTCTCCCAGCACGCCCCGGCGAACCCCAAGGCCCTGGCCGAATTCCGGCGCAGGGTCGCGTCCCTGCGCGAGGACGACCCCGAGGTGCGCTGGTACCCCTTCTGACCGGAGCCCTCCGGCAGAGGAGCCGACGGCCGGCGGGTCCGCGCCCCCCACGCCCCAACGGAGCGCACAGCCCGCACCGTGCGGGCCACCTCCACGGCAGTCCGGGCGCCGTGGACGATCCACGGCCCGATTGACCCTCAGCGGACACCCGGCAGGCTCGTGCGCCCGCTCCGGACGCGTCCCCACCGTTGCCGCCGTCGCCGCGCCGCAGCGCTCGTGTCCGCGTGCTTCCGGGGCGGACGAACAGGTGCCGTGGGACAGCGGGGTGACCGACGGCTGACGGCCCGGCCGGCTGTCAGCCGGCGAACGGGATGACGGGCCAGGCCGGCTCGACGGTCGCCTGGGGGTCGGAGGTACGCCGCAGGTACTGCTGGAGCGACGCGGCCTGCTCCGCCGCCGCACGCACCTGGAGGTTGTGCACGTCCGCCGGAGCCAATGCGCCTATGACCGAGTGCTTGACCCCCATGGTCCGCGCCGCACGCGCCGCCGCGACCGCGTCCGCGACGGCGTTGTGCGCGTCGTCCAGCGGCACGCCGTAGTACGCGCAGAGGGCCTGGAGATTCCGCGAACCCTTCCTGTACCGGTCCACGTGCTTGTCCAGGACCAGGGGGTCGATGACGGGCGACGTCTCTCCTCGCAACCGCCTGGCCAGCGGCTCGATGCCGTACCTCCGGCACTCGCGGTCGAGGAGGGAGAGGTCGTACCGCGCGTTCATCACCACCAGGGGGATGCCCGAGTTCAGGGTCTCGGCGACGGCCGCGGTGATCTCCTCGATCGCGGGAGCCGCCGGCGCCCCGTGCTCACGGGCGTGCCGGGTGGAAATGCCGTGTATGGCCGACGCCTGCCGGGGGATGGTCACCCCCGGATCGAGCAGCCATGTCCGGGGCTCCGGCTGCCGCCCGTCCGGGTCCACGGCCACGACCGCCGCGGTGACGATCCGGTCGCTCTCGATGTCCGTCCCCGTGGTCTCCAGGTCGAAGGCCACCAACGACCCGCTGATCCAGCTCATCCCGTACCTCCTCCTGTGGTGCTCTCCCCCGAGTGATGACCACCTTCGCACGCACCACTGACAACACGGGAAGGGGCGTCAGGAGACGGGCCTGGAGTCCGTCCACACCGACTCGAACTCCTCGCGGTACGTCTCGAAGAGGCCGTGCTCACTGTCCTGCCCCGCCCTGACCACCGCACGCCCGCCGCCCCGGAGCACCAGCACGGGGGCCTCCATCCCGCGTGCGCGCCGCAGATACGGCTGGACCACCCCGACGGCGTCCGGCCCGTCGCCGTCGACCAGGTAGGCCGTGAAGCGCGGCGTCTCGTCGAAGACGTGGATCTGGAAGGCGCCCGGGTCGCGGAGCTTGGAGCGGACCCGGCGCATGTGGAGGATGTTCATCTCCACGGAGCGGCTCAGTTCGCCCTTCTTGAGACCCAGTTCGCGCTCCCGGCGCTTGACGGCGCTGCTCGCGGGGTTGATGAAGAGCAGCCGCACCCGGCAGCCGGACTCGGCGAGGCGCACCAGCCGGCGCCCCGAGAAGTTCTGCGTGAGGAGGTTGAGCCCTATGCCGATCGCGTCCAGCCGGCGCGCGCCGCCGAACAGGTCCTCGGCGGGCAGCTGCCGCTGGAGCCGCACCCGGTCGGGGTGGACGGAGACGACATCGGCGTACCGGTCGCCGACGAGCTCCTCCACCGCGTCCACGGGCAGCCGGTCGGCGGACGGGACCGCGGCGCCGCTGCCGAGGATCTCCAGGAGCCGGGCGGACGCCCGCTCGGCCTGCGCGAGCACCGCCTCGTTCAGCGCGCGGTTGCGGGAGACGACGTTGCGCGCCACCTCCAGCTCGTCCAGCGCGAGCTCCACCTCGCGGCGGTCGTCGAAGTACGGCTCGAAGCAGGGCCAGTGCTGGACCATCAGCTCGCGCAGCTGCGGCAGCGTGAGGAAGCTCAGGACGTTGTCGTCGGCCGGGTCCAGCAGATAGCCCTTGCGGCGCGAGACCTCCCGGACCGCCACGGCCCGCTGCACCCACTCCTGCCCGGCGGGCCCGGCGGCGGCCACCACCCAGTCCTCCCCGTGCACCGGCTCGTAGATCGGCCGGATCACCGCGGAGACGACGGCGCGCAGCCGCTGTTCCACCAGATTCAGCCAGATGTACGCGCGCCCGGCACGCTGCGCGCGGGTGCGCACCTCGTTCCAGGCGTCCGCTCCCCAGTCCAGCTCGGCGCCGATCTCCATGGGCTGTGCGAGGGAGACCGCCCCCGGCGGGGCATCGGTCGACTCCCCCTCGTGACCCGCGTCACCTGGGGGCAGCTCGAACCCTCCCGAGCTCACCCGTGTACCGCCTTCCACTCCCCCATCAACGATCAAGGAAGGGTACTCCGGGAGCGGGGGCCGTGCAGCCGGATGCACAGGCTCCTTTCTCAACTCCCCCAAGGCATAGGCCTGTTCCTTGCGGCGAGATCGGGTGGAGTGAGATGGTTCATAGCGATTGCGCACCCCCTCGCACGCCGTACGACGGACGGAGGAGCGACCTGGCCGCCCGGCCCCCCTGTTCGGGCGACACCCGGTGCCCGAGGTTGACCGCCGCGGCGGGAACACGCCGACGGGACCCGGCCGCACCGCCCGACGTACTAGGTACAGGACCGTCTTTCGGGGAGTATCGGGTCGAAAACCCCCAGCACCCGGATCAGAAGTGGAAGAGTCCTATCTATGCAGGTCTGGCCGGGACACGCGTATCCCCTCGGCGCCACCTACGACGGCGCCGGAACCAACTTCGCGGTCTTCTCGGAGGCCGCCGACCGGATCGAGTTGTGCCTGCTGCACGACGACGGTTCAGAAACGGCGGTGGAGCTCCGCGAGACCGACGCCTTCGTGCGTCATGCCTATCTGCCCGGGGTGATGCCGGGGCAGCGCTACGGCTTCCGGGTGCACGGTCCGTACGAGCCGCAGCGCGGGCAGCGCTGCAATTCGGCGAAGCTGCTCCTCGATCCGTACGCGCGCGCGATCTCGGGGCAGATCCAGTGGGGCGAGGCGGTGTACGGCTACCCCTTCGGCAAGCCGGACGAGCGCAACGACCTCGACTCGGCGCCGCACATGATGAGCTCGGTCGTGGTCAATCCCTACTTCGACTGGGGTGACGACCGCAGGCCGCGCACCGACTACCACCGCACGGTGATCTACGAGGCCCATGTGAAGGGCCTGACGATGCTCCACCCGGGGCTGCCCGAGGAGCTGCGCGGCACCTACGCGGGGCTCGCGCACCCGGAGATCATCGCCCATCTGACGGAGCTCGGCGTCACGGCGATCGAGCTGATGCCCGTGCACCAGTTCGTCCAGGACCACCGTCTCGCCGACGCGGGGCTGGCCAACTACTGGGGCTACAACACCATCGGCTTCTTCGCCCCGCACAACGCCTACGCCTCCTGGGGCGACCGCGGCGAGCAGGTGCTGGAGTTCAAGCAGGCGGTGAAGGCACTGCACCAGGCGGGCATCGAGGTGATCCTCGACGTGGTCTACAACCACACGGCCGAGGGCAACCACCTCGGTCCGACCCTCTCGTTCCGCGGTCTGGACAACGCCTCGTACTACCGGCTGGCCGACGACCAGAAGTACTACATGGACACCACCGGTACGGGGAACTCCCTGCTGATGCGGTCCCCGCACGTCCTCCAGCTGATCATGGACTCGCTGCGCTACTGGGTCACCGAGATGCACGTGGACGGCTTCCGCTTCGACCTGGCCGCGACGCTCGCACGTCAGTTCCACGAGGTGGACCGGCTGTCGTCCTTCTTCGACCTGGTGCAGCAGGACCCGGTGGTCAGCCAGGTGAAACTGATCGCCGAGCCCTGGGACGTGGGCGAGGGCGGCTACCAGGTGGGGAACTTCCCGCCGCTGTGGACCGAGTGGAACGGAAAGTACCGGGACACCGTGCGGGACCTGTGGCGCGGGGAGCCCAGGACCCTCGCCGAGTTCGCGGGGCGCCTCACGGGCTCCTCGGACCTCTACCAGGACGACGGCAGGCGCCCGCTGGCCTCGATCAACTTCACCACCTGCCACGACGGCTTCACCCTGCACGACCTGGTCTCGTACAACGACAAGCGCAACGACGCCAACGGCGAGGGCAACCGGGACGGCGAGAGTCACAACCGTTCGTGGAACTGCGGGGTGGAGGGGGAGACCGACGACAAGGAGGTCCTGGAGCTGCGCAGCCGTCAGATGCGCAACTTCATCGCCACGCTGATGCTCTCCCAGGGCGTGCCCATGCTGAGCCACGGCGACGAGTTCGCGCGTACGCAGCGGGGCAACAACAACGGCTACTGCCAGGACAACGAGCTCTCCTGGGTCCACTGGCCAGACCCGGCCGCGGCCTCGCGTGCCGAGGACGGCGAGGCGGACGGCGCGGGCACGGACACCAGCCTGCTGGAGTTCACCCGGGCCATGGTCTGGCTCCGCCGTGACCACCCGGTCTTCCGGCGCAGGCGCTTCTTCCACGGGCGGCCGGTCGAGGGCACGCACGACGAGCTCTCCGACATCGCCTGGTTCACCCCCAGGGGTGAGGAGATGACCCAGCGGGACTGGCAGGCGGCACACGCCAAGGCCATGACCGTCTTCCTCAACGGTCACGCGATCTCCGAACCCGGGCCGCGTGGTGAGCGGATCTCGGACGACTCGTTCCTCCTGATGTTCAACGCGGGCGCCGAGTCGCTGGAGTTCGCCGTGCCGATGAACCACGGCAAGCAGTGGCAGGTCGTCGTGGACACGGCGATCCCGGACGGGGTGCCACCGGGCGCGGGGCCGAAGGTGTCGGCGGGCGAGCGGGTGACGCTGGTGGGGCGCAGTCTGACGGTGCTCAAGCGCCCGGCGTAGGCCATTGGGGTGTCCGGGGGCCGGGCGGGCACCGCCCGGCCGGTACCGGGTGGCGGAGAAGGTGGGAGAGAGGCCTCCGGCTGGGTACGTACGAGTCCATGACGCCCACCGCCACCTACCGGCTGCAGCTGCAACCGGACTTCCCGTTCGCCGCCGCCGCGGACGCCGTGCCGTACATCGCCGAGCTCGGCGTCTCGCATCTGCATCTGTCGCCCGTCCTGGAGGCCGTGCCCGGCTCGGGGCACGGCTACGACGTCGTCGACCACACCAGGGTGCGGGCAGAACTCGGCGGCGAGGAGGGGCTGCGCCGGCTGGCCGCCACGGCGCGGGCGCACGGGCTCGGGCTGGTCCTGGACATCGTGCCGAACCACATGGCCGCCGCGCCCCGGCACAATCTGCCGCTCTGGGAGGTCCTGCGCGAGGGCCCGGAGTCGCCGTACGCCCGCTGGTTCGACATCGACTGGGCGGCATGCGGGGGCAAGGTGCTGCTGCCGGTGCTCGCCGGGCGTGTCGGTGCGGAGAGCGACAGCTTCGAGACGGGCGTCCGGGACGACGGCACGCCCGTGCTCCGGTACGCGGATCTGGAGTTCCCCGTGCGCGAGGGAACCGCCGGCCTCCCGCTGCCGGAACTGCTGGACGCACAGCACTACCGGCTCGCGTGGTGGCGGCTGGCCAGGACGGAGCTGAACTACCGGCGGTTCTTCACCATCTCCGATCTGATCGGTGTCCGGGTGGAGCACCCGGAGGTCTTCACGGCCACCCACGCCAAGATCCTGGAACTGGTCGGCGACGGGGTGATCGACGGGCTCCGCATCGACCACCCGGACGGGCTGGCGGACCCGGCCGCCTATCTCGGGCGGCTCGGTGAGGCCACCGGAGGCCGGTGGACGGTGGTCGAGAAGATCCTCACCGGTCCCGAAACCCTGCCGGCGGGCTGGGCGGTCGCGGGGACGACCGGGTACGACGCGCTGCACCGGATCGACGGGCTGTTCACCGACCCGATGGGCGCGGCGGACCTGCTGGGCCGCTACCGGGACTTCGCGGGGCCGCCCGGGGACCGCGGCGGCTACTGGACCGCCACCGTGCGGCGCGCGGCGTACCGGGTGGTCACCCATGAGCTGGCGGCCGAGACCGAGTGGCTGACCCGCCTCGCGGTCGAGGCGTGCGCCGGCGATCCGGCGCTGCACGACCACGCGCCGTGGGCGCTGCACACGGCGCTGCGCGAGTTGCTCGTACGCGTCCCCGTCTACCGGCCGTACGTGACGGCGGGCGGCCCGCTCACGGAGATCGCCGAGTCGACGCTCCCGGCCGAGGCGGTACGCGACGCCAAGGCGGTGTTCCCGGTCTCCCAGGAGGCGGAGGCCGTCGACGTGGTGCGGGATCTGGCGCTGGGCCGTCTCGGGGACGGGCCGGAGCACGCGGCCTTCTGCGCGCGGTTCGCGCAGACGGCGTCCGCGCTGCACGCCAAGTCGGTCGAGGACACGGCGTTCTACCGCTACGTCCCGCTGATCTCGGCGACCGAGGTGGGCGGTGACCCGGGGCAGCCGGCGGTGAGCCCCGAGGAGTTCCACGCCTTCTGCGCCCGTATCGCCAGGGACTGGCCGGCCACCGGGACGGTGCTGACGACCCACGACACCAAGCGCAGCGGGGACGTGCGGGCCAGGATCGCGGTCCTGTCGGAGTGCCCGGAGCGGTGGGCCACCCTGGTCGTGCAGCTGGCCAGGGCGGGTGCGGTGCCGGCGCCTGACCCTCAGCTGGCCTGGCAGGCCTGGCAGTCGGCGTTCGGCTGCGCGGGGGTCCCGGTGGGCGAGATGGCGGGCAGGCTGGAGCCGGCGCTGCTGAAGGCGGTACGCGAGGCGGGTCTCTTCACCAGCTGGACCGAGCCGGATCCGGCGTACGAGCGCGCGGTGACCGACTTCGTGGCGGCGGGTCCGGGCAGCGACGCGGGAGAGCCCCGGGAGATGATGACCCGCTTCGCGGAGGCGCTCGCCCCCTTCGTACGGGCCAATGTGCTGGGGGCCGCGCTGGTCCATCTGACGATGCCCGGCGTGCCCGACCTCTACCAGGGCACGGAGCGGGAGTACATCGCGCTGGTCGACCCGGACAACCGGCGGCCGTTCGCCGGGCCGGCGGGCGGCCACGACGAGAAGACCGCGCTGACGACCGCCGCGCTGCGTCTGCGACGGGACCGTCCGGAGCTCTTCGGGGAGTCGGGCACCTACGCCCCGCTCGCGGCCCGTGGCCCGGCCGCCGCGCACTGCCTGGCGTTCTGCCGGTCCGGCGACGTGGTCACCGCGGTGACCCGGCTGGCGCTGCGGCTCGACGAGGAGGGCGGCTGGCGCGACACGGAGCTGGCGCTGCCCGACGCGGGCCCGTGGACCGATCTCCTGTCCCCGGGGCGGGAGTTCGCCGGGGCGACGGTCGCCGTGGCGGAGCTCTTCGCGGACCGCCCGGTGGCGCTGCTGACGAGGGCGGCGCGCTGAGGGTCCGGCGGACGGCGTTCCGGCAGTCCTGGGGCGGCTGCGTCTCAGGCGGGCGGGGCGGGCAGGGACGCGGTGAGCCGGAAGGCGATCCTGCCGAAGCTCACCTGGTCGCCGTCGCGCACCACCACCGAGCCGACGACCCGCTGGCCGTTGACGCACGTACCGTTCGTCGAGCCGAGGTCGCGCAGGATCCAGCGGCTGCCGTACGCGGTCAGTTCGGCGTGCATCCGCGAGACGGTCTCGTGGCTGAGGCGCAGGCCGTTGCCCGGGTCGCGGCCGATGCGCAGCGGGTGCGGGCCGGGGACCGGGAGCAGGAGCCTGGGCAGTCGCTCGGACTGCCACGCCATGCGCACGCGCGCCGGGAAGGCCGAGACCCCGCCGACCGCGCGGAACAGACCACGGGACCAGCGGCCACGGGTCTCCAGGTCGGATGTCAGCGCCTTCAGCTCGTCGGACCGGCGTGCGCTCAGGGCCAGTTCCATGCGTCGCAGGAAGGTGTCGTGCGAGAGCTTCCCCTGCGCTGCGCCGTCTCTCAGCACACCGAGGACACGGTCGCGCTCGGCGTCCGAAAGCCGCGCGGGATGCGTGTAGGGCTCGAAGGAGGACGTCACGGAACGATTGTCGGGCCGAGACGCCCGAGGTGTCCAGACGATGCCCGATTCCGGCAGCCCTGACCTGCATCGCACGCGTAAATGACGCACGGCCGCGGCAGCGGAGTTGTTAGGGTCGCGCGCCGCCCGGAACCGATCGGGCGGTACCCCCGTCGAGGAGCCTTTGTGATCCCTGCACCGACCGGCCTGACCGTCCGTCCGCTCACCGGAGCGGACGAACTGGGGCTGTTCTGCCGTCTCTCCTACGTCCTGGACCATGAGCTGGCCGACGATCTGGCCACCGGCCGGCGCCGTCCCGAGTGGATGTGGGTCGCGTTGCGCGGCGAACGTGTCCTCGGCCGGCTCTCCTGGTGGACGGGCCAGGAGGGCGGCAGTCCGCAGTTCCTGGACTTCTTCGACCTGGACGACACCCTCCCGGAGCCGGAGCGCGGGGCGGTCGGTCTCGAACTGCTGGAGAAGGCGACGGCCTCCGTCGTCCCGGCCGGGGCGCCCCGGCCGGAGTACGGCCGGTTCGTGCCCCCGGACTGGCGCGAGGACCCCGTCGCGCGCGACGTCGTCGAGGCCCGGATACGGGTGATGGAGGCGAGCGGTGCCCGGATGCTCGTGGAGCGGCTGCGCCTGGAGTGGCGGGCGGGCACGCCGGTCCCCGAGGACACCGGCCGGCTGGTGTTCCGGCAGGTCTCCGGACGCGAGGACCTCCTGGCGCTGATGACCCCGGTGATGGAGGGGACCCTGGACGCGCACGGGCAGGCGGACCTGGCGTCCGGGCTGAGTGCCCGCGAGGCGGCGGAGAAGCACTACGACGAGGATTTCGCCGGTCTGCGGACCCCGCGGGAGTGGTGGCGGATCGCGGAGCTGCCGGGCGGTGAACCGGTGGGCTTCGTCGTTCCGGCGCGCAACAACTACCACCCGATGATCGCCTACATCGGGGTGCTGCCGGCGCACCGCGGGCACGGCTACATCGACGACATCCTCGCCGAGGGCACCCGGGTGCTCGCCGCTCAGGACGTGGAGCGGATCAGGGCGGCGACGGACCTGGGCAACGTCCCGATGGCGAAGTCCTTCGCGCGCCTGGGCTACGTGAACTTCGAGCGGGCCTTCGACATGGTGTGGGACGAGGCCTGAAAACGGTGTGGACGCGGCGTTCGGGGGGCCGTAGTGTCGGCGCCCGGACACCCGCCCGGACAGGGAAGGAGGCGAGACACGTGCGTACCACCTCGTTCCCGCGCTCCCGTCCCGTCCGCAGGACGGTGTCGGACTCGGTCTGACCGGGAGCGCATGCCTCTCGTCACCCAGTCCTGGAGGACACTTCCATGACCTCTCCGGTCATCCGCGCGCTCACACCGGGCGACGCGCATCTCTTCCACTGCCTGCCGGGCCCCTTCCCCGTGGGCCGGGCCGCCTTCGGTCACCGCTACGCCACCGTCGCCGACGGCGGTGAGTACCGTCCCGAGTGGACCTGGGTCGCTCTGCGCGACGGCGCCGTCGTCGCCCGGGCGGCCTGGTGGGGCGGGCCCGAGGACACCGAGCCCGTCCTGCTCAACTACTTCGACTTCGCCGAGGGCGAGGGCGAGACCGCCGCCGAACTGCTGCGCCGGGCACCGTGGTCCGTCGAGTACGAACTGATCGTGCCCCCGGGCTGGCGGGAGGTCCCCGAGGCCCGGGACGCCGCCTCGGCGCGTATCGCGGCGGCGGAGGCGGCCGGGATGAAGCCGCTGGTCGAGCGCTACCGCTACGAGTGGACGCCAGGCGACGGGCTGCCCGAGCGGCCCGGCCGGCTGGAGTTCCGCGCGGAGCCCGACGACGCGGTGATCCTGGACGTGCTGCGTCGCGTCCACTCCGTGACGCTGGACGCCCACGCCCTGCGCACCATCGAGGGTCCCGGCGGCCTGGAGCAGGCCGCCCAGGAGGAGCTGGACTTCTTCAACTGGTGTCCTTCCCCCCGCTCGTGGTGGCAGCTCGCGTACACCCCGGACGGAGAGCTCGCGGGCATCCACGTGCCCGCCCGCAACCCGGGCGGGCCGTGCATCGGCTTCATCGGGGTCGTTCCCGAGGCGCGCGGTCACGGCTACGGCTACGACCTGCTCGTGGAGTGCACCCGCTTCCTCGCGGGCGAGGGCGCCACGTCGGTCGCCGGCGCGACGGACCGGGGCAACGTGCCGATGGCCGCCGCGTTCGCGCGGGCGGGGCACCGCATCACCCAGGAGCGTGTTCACCTGGTGTGAGCTCGGTCCGGGGTGCGCCGGTGCGCTGCGCGCTGATCAGGTCGCGGTACCAGGCGTAGGACTGCTTGGGGGTGCGGCGCAGCGTCGGGTAGTCGATGTGCACCAGGCCGAAGCGCTTGCTGGCGCCCTCGGTCCACTCGACGTTGTCGGTGAGTGACCAGGTGAAGTAGCCCCGTACGTCGACGCCCGCGTCGATGGCCTTGCCCAGCGCCTTCAGGTGTCCTTCGAGGAAGGCGATGCGGCGGCCGTCGGCGACGGGCTCGTCGACGGCGCAGCCGTTCTCCGTGATGTAGACGGGGGGCAGCCGGTCGCCGAAGCGGTCCCGGAGCTGGCCGAGTGTCTCGGCGAGCCCTTCGGGGACGACGGGCCAGCCGAAGTCGGTGGTGTCGTATCCCTCGATCTCCCTTATGCCGAAGGGGAGTCCCGGGGGCATCGCGTAGCCGGAGAAGGAGTCGAGCGCCTCGGGCCTGGGGGCGCCGACGAGGGTCGGGTTGTAGTAGTTGACTCCGTACCAGTCGACCGGTGTGGAGATCGTCCTGAGGTCGTCCTCGACCGGGCCCGGCATCAGGGCGGCGAATCCCTCGTCGGGGTAACGGCCGGTGAGGACCGGGTCGGCGAACAGCCAGTTGGTCAGGGTGTCGTAGAGTTCGGCGCCCATCCGGTCCTCGTCGGAGTCACCGGCCGTCCAGACGGGGCTGTGGGAGAGCGCGATGCCGATGTTGCCGGCCCCGGCGGCACGCAGGGCCCGCACGGCCAGACCGTGGGCGAGCAGCTGGTGGTGGGCGGCGGGGAGGGCGTCGAAGAGGAGGGTGCGGCCCGGCGCGTGCTCCCCGAGGGCGTAGCCGAGCATCGTCACCTCGGCCGGTTCGTTGATGGTGATCCACATCGGCACCCGGTCGGCGAGGCGCTCCGCGACGATGCCCGCGTACTCCGCGAAGCGGTAGGCGGTGTCGCGGTTGAGCCACCCGCCCGCCTCGTCCAGCGGGAGCGGGGTGTCCCAGTGGTAGAGCGTCGGGGCGGGGGTGATGCCGTGGGCGCAGAGTTCGTCGACGAGCCGGTCGTAGAAGTCCAGTCCGGCGGGGTTGAGGGAGCCGCTGCCGCCGGGGACGACTCGGGGCCAGCTGATCGAGAAGCGGAAGGCGTCGGCGCCGAGTCCGGCGAGCAGCGCGACGTCCTCGCGGTAGTGCTCGTGGAAGCCGGTTCCGCGGGTGGTGTCGGTGCCGTCCTTGATGCGGCCGGGCTGTGCGGCGAAGGCGTCCCAGCCGGAGGGCCCTTTTCCGTCGGTGTCGAAGGCACCTTCCGTCTGGAAAGCGGATGCGGAGGCTCCCCACAGGAAGCCGGGTGGGAAGGTCGGCATGGTCATCTCGGCCTCCAGCAGCCGTGGGAGGGACCTCGGGGGGACTGCCCGGGTTCCCTACGTATGAGCAGAACCCGGTAGGGCAATGATCAGGACCAGACCCTAATCGCCAGTTGCGGACTCACTCCAGTGTCCCGGGGCCGTGTGTGCGACTTCCGCCGATCATGGGGGCCTCCGGGTGAGGCATCCCGTTCATGGACGAGGAGTGGTGAATGCAGTTCGAGGTGTGGGCCCCTGCCGCGGATTCGGTCGTGCTGTGCACGGAGGGCGGGCGGAGTCCGATGGACCGCGACGCCGGGCGTGCGGGCTGGTGGACGGCCGAGGCGGAGGCGGCGGACGGCGACCGTTACGGCTTCTCGCTGGACGGCGGCCCCGTGCTCCCCGATCCGCGTTCCCGGCGCCAGCCGGACGGGCCGGACGGCACGAGCGCGGTGGTCGACCACGCGGCGTACCCCTGGCGGACCGCTGCCTGGGCGGGGCGCGGCCTGCCGGGCGCCGTCCTGTACGAGCTGCACGTCGGCACGTTCACGGAGGAGGGCACCTTCGGCGCCGCGGCCGCACGGCTCGGCCACCTGGTGGACCTCGGCATCACCCATGTGGAGCTGATGCCCGTCTGCCCGTTCCCCGGAACACACGGCTGGGGGTACGAGGGGGTGTCGCTCTGGGCGGTGCACGAGCCGTACGGAGGCCCGGCCGGGCTGAAGCACTTCGTCGACACGGCGCACGGGCTGGGTCTCGCCGTGGTCCTGGACGTGGTCCACAACCACCTGGGCCCCTCGGGCAACTACCTTCCCGCCTTCGGTCCGTACTTCACGGACACCCACCACACACCCTGGGGCTCGGCGGTGAACCTGGACGCCCCCGGTTCGGACGAGGTGCGTGCGTATCTGCTGGGCAGCGCGCTGGCCTGGCTGCGGGACTACCACCTGGACGGCCTGCGCCTGGACGCCGTGCACGCGCTCGCCGACGGCCGGGCGCTGACGTTCCTGGAGGAGCTCTCCACTGCCGTGGACGCTCTCGCCTCGGAGCTCGGCAGGCCGCTCGGTCTGATCGCGGAGTCCGACCTGTGCGATCCACGGACGACCACGCCGCGCACGGAGGGAGGCATCGGACTGCACGCCCAGTGGAACGACGACTTCCACCACGCCCTGCACACCGCGCTCACCGGCGAGTCCCAGGGCTACTACGCGGACTTCGCGACCGCCCCCTTCGCCGCGCTCGCCAAGACCATGACCAGCGCCTTCTTCCACAACGGCAGCTACTCCAGCTTCCGGGAGCGCACGCACGGCCGCCCGGTGGACGTCACCCGCACGCCCGCGCACCGCTTCGTCGGCTACGCCCAGACCCACGACCAGATCGGCAACCGCGCGCTCGGGGACCGGCTCGCGGCCTCGCTGAGCCCCGGTCTCCAGGCCTGCGCGGCGACGCTCGTGCTCACCGGGCCCTTCACGCCGATGCTGTTCATGGGCGAGGAGTGGGGGGCCCGGACGCCCTGGCAGTTCTTCACCGACCACACCGACCCCGATCTCGCCCGTGCCGTACGCGAGGGCAGGCGGCGGGAGTTCGCGGCGCACGGCTGGGCGGAGGAGGAGATCCCCGATCCGCAGGACCCGGCCACCCGGGCCCGCTCGTGCCTCGACTGGAGCGAGCCGGGGCGCGAACCCCACGCCCGGCTGCACGCCTGGTCGCGCGAGCTGATCGCCTTGCGGCGCGCCCTGCCGGACCTGTCCGATCCGGATCTCGCCTCGGTGAGGACGGCGTACGACCAGGACGCGGGCTGGGTCGCCTATCGCCGGGGTGACCTGAGGGTCGCGGTCAACCTGTCGGGAAAGCCCGCGGCCATCCCGCTGGGCGCGGGACGGCACCGCCGCGGCGGTGGCCGGGTGCTGGCCGCCTGGGAGCCGGTGGAGGCTCCGGGGGCCGACGGGCTGCTGCACCTGCCGCCGGAGTCGTGCGTGGTCCTCGCCGACGACTGAACGGCTCCGCTGCCGGGGACCGCATTCCGGCGGACCGGGGGCCCGTCAGGCGCGGTCCGGGCCCCCGTCCGGGGCGCCGCCGGGCGCGGCCCCGGCCTTCGGGTGCAGGATCTCGCGCGCCTGTTCCGCGGCGCGGGTGAGGCTCTCGGACACGAAGTCCATGAAGCGGGCGATGTTCTCCAGGCGGGCGGCGGCCGGGCTGTCGGGGCCGAGGATGCTGACGCCCTGCCGCGCGGTCTCGACGAGCAGGGTGTGGGACCGGGAGGCGGCGATCATCGACTGGTACCAGACGTCGTCGTCGGCGAAGTAGCGCTCGCGGCGGCCTTCCTCGCGCTCCCGCCGGATGAGGCCCTGGCCTTCGAGGAACGCGACCGCCTTGGAGACCGAGGCCGGGCTGACCTGGAGGCTCCGCACGAGTTCGGCGGCGGTGAGACTGCCCGCGTCGGCGGTGTAGAGGGACACCAGGACCCGTGCCGTCATCTTGGGCAGTCCCGACTGCATGAGGACGGTGGTGAACGTCTCCTCGTACTCCCGCACGGCCTCGGGGTCGCGCCCATGGGCCTGCGGGGGCGCCTCCCGCCCGCGGGGCGCGGCCTGCCTGCGCTGGTGAGCGCGCCGTTCGGTGGCACGGTGGGCCAGGTCGGCGCGGTAGGCGGCAGGACCGCCGTTGCGCATCACCTCACGCGTGATCGTCGAGGTCGGCCGGTCGAGGCGTCTGGCGATCTCCGCGTAGGCGAGCCCGTCGGCCAGTCCCAGCGCGATCTGCTGGCGTTCCTGCTGAGTGAGCCTGCCTCCCGGCACCGCGATCTCCCTCCGTGCTTCCCCTACATGCCGAGCATAGCGTTCATTCCCACACCATTGCAACGAGCACATATCTGACGTTGCATTAGATCTCACCCCATTGCAACGATATCTCGCAGTTCACCTGCGTCTATACACTCCCTTTGCAACGATCATGTTGAGAGATTAATGAACGCAACGTAGCTTTTCCCGTGTCGGAAACATTCGTGAACGAGGAGGACCCCATGCACACCTTCGTCACCCCCGTACCCCCCTGCGCTGTCCTCGACATCCCCGCGGGGCGCGTCCGGATCATCGCAGCCGACCGGGCCGACACCACCGTCGAGGTCCTGCCCGCGGACGCCTCCCACGGCCGCGACGTGAAGGCCGCGGAGCAGACCGAGGTCCGGTACGAGGACGGCACCCTGCGGATCGAGTCCTCGGCGAGGAGCCGGATACTCGGCAGCTCGGGATCCGTCGAGGTGACCATCCATCTACCCACCGGTTCGCGCGTCGAGGCGAAGGCGGCCAGCGCGGGCTTCCGGTGTACCGGACGGCTCGGCGACGTCGTCTTCGAGGGCGCGCACGGCCCGGTCGAGATCGCCGAGGCGGCGAGCGCGCGCCTCACCGTCCTCGCCGGCGACATCTCGGTCGGCCGGCTGGGCGGCCCGGCCGAGATCAGCGCCGGCAAGGGAGACATCAGGATCGCCGAGGCCCGAAGCGGCAAGGTCGACCTGCGCACCGAGGCCGGAGAGATCTCGGTCGGCGCCGCCCGGGGGGTGTCCGCCTCCCTGGACGCCGGTACCGGCTTCGGCCGGATCCACAACTCGCTCAGGAACACCGAGGGCTCGGCCGGCCTGAGCATCCACGCGATCACCGCCTACGGCGACATCACCGCCCGCAGCCTCTGAAGGGCGGTGCCCGCCTCAGCACCCCGTCCCCCGGCGGGGCGGCCCGCACCGGTTCCCTCCTGGGCCGCCGCCCCGCCGGCGCTCACGCCCGGCCCTCCGGCGGTCCACGCGGGACCGCGGCACGCGGAGGGTCCCTACTCGACGATCGCCAGCTCACGGGGCGTCATGTTCAGCCGCCTGCCCCCGTCCGCGGTGACGGTGACGATGTCCTCGATGCGGACGCCGAAGCGGCCCGGGAGATAGATGCCCGGCTCCACGGAGAAGCACATGCCCTGCACGAGCTCCTGCTCCTCGCCCTCGATCATGTAGGGGGGCTCGTGCGTCGTGACGCCGATGCCGTGGCCGGTGCGGTGGATGAACCGCTCCCCGTAACCGAATTCGGTGATCACGGCGCGGGCCGCCCGGTCGATCTCCTGGCAGGCGACTCCCGGCCGTACAGCGCGGCAGCCCGCCTCCTGCGCCTCCCGTACGACGTCGTGGACGCGCTGCTCCTCGGCGGTGGGTTCGCCGACGTGGACCGTACGGGAGGTGTCGGAGCCGTAGCCGTGCTTCAGCCCTCCGAAGTCCAGGACGACCATGTCACCCCGTTCGATGGTGCGGTCTCCGGCCTCGTGGTGCGGGTTGGCCCCGTTCGGGCCGGAGCCGACCACGGTGAAGTCGACCTGGGAGTGCCCGTGTTCGATGAGCAGCCCGGCCAGATCCGCGGCCACCTCGCTCTCCCGCCGGCCCTCGAACCGGACCTTCAGGATCTGCTCGTACGTCGCGTCCGCGGCGGCCCCCGCCGCGGCGAGCCGCTCCAGCTCGGCGGCGTCCTTGACCGCGCGCAGCATCGGCAGGGCCTCGGTGAGGGAGGCGTAGGAGGTGTCGGGCAGTAGCGCGTGCAGGGCCAGCAGGTGCAGGGCCCAGGCGTTGTCACTGATCCCGAACCGGCCCTTGGCATCGAGGAGTCCGGCGGCCAGGGCATAGGGGTTCGCGGCGTCGGTCCAGTCCCGCAGGGTCAGGGCGGGAGCACCCACCGCGCGCTCGGCGTCGGCCGCCTCCAGGGCCGGCACGACGAGGACGGGGTCATGACCGGCGCGCAGGACGAGCAGGGTCAGGCGCTCGGTGTCCGCGGTCGGCCGGTAGCCGGTGAGATGGACCATGTCCGGGCCCGGTGCGACGAGGACGCCTGCAAGACCCGCGGCGTCGGCGGACTCGGCGGCCCGGGTCATCCGGGTGCGGTAGTCGTCGGCGGTGAAGGGCACGGGCTGGTCGGTGCTGGGCATGAGGACCTCCTGGCGGGGCGACGCGGCACACAGCATCCTGCCCGTCCGCCCCGGCGCACGCGAGCGGGATGAGGGCGTACACGGGCGGGTACCGAGGGCGTCCGCTCCGGGCGTACGCGGGCGGGATCCGGGGCGTGCCGCGCGGCTCAGGAGCGGCGTACGACGAGGTCGGCACGGTCACGGTGCCGCTCCACGAGCCGGGCGTTGCGCTCGTCGGACGCGGCCACCCAGCGCTCGGCGTCCGGCCGGGACTTCCCGAAGCGCACGTGCCGCTCCACGAGCCCGGAGACGCGGGCCCGCGGATCGGCCTCCAGGAACCACACCTCGTCCAGCAGCTCGCGCACCGGCGCCCAGGGACCCTCGTCCAGCAGCAGGTAGTTGCCCTCGGTCACGACCAGCGGGATGTCCGGGGGCACGTGGACCGATCCGGCGACCGGCTCCTCCAGGGCCCGGTCGAAGGCGGGCGCGTAGACCGCGTCCGGGCCCGGATGCCGCAGCCGGCGCAGGAGCGCGGCGTATCCCGCGGCGTCGAAGGTGTCGGGGGCGCCCTTGCGGTCCGCGCGCCCGAGGCGTTCCAGCTCCGCTCCGGCCAGGTGGAAGCCGTCCATCGGGACGAGGACGGCACGTTCCTCGAGCGCGTCGGCGACGCGGGCCGCCAGCGTGGACTTCCCCGCGCCGGGTGCTCCCGCGATGCCGAGGATGCGGCGCCCGCCGGCGTCGGCGAGGCGGCGTGCGCGGTCCGTCAGGCCGGCGAGATCACTCGTGTCCATGGCACGCATTGTCCCCGGACGGGCCCGCCCCACGTTAGTGTTACGTATAACCACGTCACTGTCCGCCCCTCCGGCACGAGGATCCCCATGTCCCACATCGCACTGGTCACGCTGGTCGTCCGCGACTACGACGAGGCCCTCTCCTTCTACGCCGACGCCCTCGGATTCGAGCTGGCCGAGGACACGGACCGGGGCGACGGCTCCCGCTGGGTGGTCGTGCGACCGCGTGGCACCTCCGGCACCGGCATCCTGCTGGCCCGCGCCAAGGACGAGGCGCAGCGCGCGAGTGTCGGGGCGCAGACGGGCGGCCGGGTCGGCTTCTTCCTGCACACGGAGGACTTCGCGGGCGACCACGAGCGGATGCGGGCCGCCGGGGTCCGCTTCCTGGAGGAGCCGCGGCACGAGGCGTACGGCTCCGTCGCGGTGTTCGAGGACCTCTACGGCAACCGGTGGGACCTGCTGCAGCCGGCGTGAGCCGCGGCCGGGTCCCTCATGCGGGTCCCGCCGCGGCGGCGAGGGCTTCCAGGACGGGTTTGATGAGCGGGTGCCCCTCGGCCCCCTGCCGCACCGCGGCGAACACCCGCCGGGTCGGGGCGGCACCCTCGACGGGGCGTACGACGACCCTGCCGAGCTCGGTGCCGCGCAGCGCCGAGCGGGGGACCAGCGCCACTCCGGCCCCCGCTCCGGCGAGGGCCACCACGGCGTGGAAGTCGTCGGACGAGTGCTCCAGGCGGGGCTCGAACCCGGCGTACTCGCAGGCCAGGACCACCACGTCGTGGCAGGGGTTGCCGGGGTACGGGCCGATCCACGCGTCCTCGGCGAGATCGGAGACGGCGACGTGCTCCTGGCCGGCGAGGCGGTGGCCGACCGGCAGCACCGCGTCGAAGGGCTCGGAGTACAGGGGCAGCCGCGTGAGTCTCCGGTCGCCGTCACCGGGCGCCCCCCGGTACTCCACGGCGACCGCCACGTCGACCAGCCGGTCCAGGACCATGGGCACGCTGGCGTCGCCCTCGGCGTCCTGCACCCGCACCCGGATGCCGGGCGCGGTGCGGGTCAGCTCGGCGATCGCCGGGGCGAGGACCAGGCCGATGCCCGTGGCGAACGCGGCGACCGTCACCGTCCCCGCGACACCCGCGCCGTAGTCGGCGAGCTCCGCCTCGGCCCGCTCCAGCTGGGCGAGGACCGCGTCGGTGTGGGTGAGCAGGATCTCCCCCGCCGCCGTCAGCCGGGCACCCCGCGCCCCGCGCTCGACCAGCCGGTGGCCGGTCTCCTGCTCCAGGGCAGCGAGCTGCTGGGAGACGGCGGAGGGCGTGAGGTAGAGCGCGGCGGCGGCAGCGGTCACCGTCCGGTGGTCGGCCACCGCCCGCAGGACGCGCAGCCGCCGTACATCGATCATGCGTTCATTGTCCCTGTTCGCAGGGGCGGCTCACGCCTCCAGTGCGGCCCGCGCGTCGACGAACGCGTCCACGGCGCGCACGACGTCCTCGGTGGAGTGGGCGGCGGAGAGCTGGACGCGGATGCGCGCGGCGCCCTGGGGGACGACGGGGTACGAGAACCCGATCACGTACACACCGCGCTCGAGGAGCAGCTCCGCCATCCTGCCTGCCTTCGCCGCGTCCCCGATCATGACGGGGGCGATGGCGTGGTCGCCGGGCAGGATGTCGAAGCCCTCCTCGGTCATCCGGGAGCGGAAGAGCGCGGTGTTGGCGGCGAGCCGCTCGCGCAGGTCGCCCGCTGACTCCAGCAGGTCGATGACCTTGAGGGAGGCGGCGGCGATGACCGGGGCGAGCGAGTTGGAGAAGAGGTACGGCCGCGAGCGCTGGCGCAGCAGCGCGACGATCTCGGCGCGCGCGGCGACGTAACCGCCGGACGCGCCGCCCAGCGCCTTGCCGAGGGTGCCGGTGATGATGTCGACGCGGTCCATGACGCCGTGCAGCTCCGGGGTGCCCCGGCCGCCGGGGCCGACGAAGCCGACGGCGTGCGAGTCGTCGACCATGACCATCGCGCCGTAGCGGTCGGCGAGGTCGCAGATCTCGGCCAGCGGGGCGACGTACCCGTCCATGGAGAACACGCCGTCGGTGACGACGAGGCGGCGCCGGGCGCCGGACGCCTCCTTGAGCTGCTGCTCCAGGTCGGCCATGTCGCGGTTGGCGTAGCGGTAGCGCTTCGCCTTGGAGAGACGGATGCCGTCGATGATGGAGGCGTGGTTGAGGGCGTCGGAGATCACCGCGTCCTCGGGGCCGAGGAGAGTCTCGAACACTCCGCCGTTGGCGTCGAAGCAGGAGGAGTAGAGGATCGTGTCCTCCTGGCCGAGGAAAGCCGAGAGCCGCTGCTCCAGTTCCTTGTGGACCTCCTGGGTGCCGCAGATGAAGCGGACGGACGCGAGGCCGTAGCCCCAGCGGTCCAGCGCCTCGTGGGCGGCGGAGACGACCTCGGGGTGGTCGGCGAGACCGAGGTAGTTGTTGGCGCAGAAGTTGAGCACCTCGCCCGCTCGGCCGCCCGAGGTGACGGCGACGGTGGCGGACTGCGGGGTGCCGATGACGCGTTCGGGCTTCTGGAGACCCGCCTCGCGGATCTCGTCGAGGGTGATGCGCAGGTCGTCGCGTACGGATGCGAACATGTCGGGTGTCTCCCAGGTGGGTACGGGTGCGTACGAGAAGTGTCAGGCGGCCCAGTCGAGCAGGACCTTGCCGCCGAGACCGCTCGCGGCGTCGTCGAAGGCGGCCTCGAAGTCGCGGTAGCCGTAACGGCCGGTGATGACCGGGGCGAGGTCGAGCCCGCCCTCCAGGAGCACGGACATGGCGTACCAGGTCTCGTACATCTCACGGCCGTAGATGCCCTTGATGGTGAGCATCGAGGTGACGACGCGCGACCAGTCGACGGGGAACTCCGCGGACGGCAGCCCGAGCATCGCGATCCGGCCGCCGTGCGTCATGTTCGCGATCATGTCCCGCATGGCCTCGGGGCGGCCGGACATCTCCAGGCCGATGTCGAAGCCCTCGCGCAGGCCGAGCCGGCGCTGGCCGTCGGCGATGGTCGCGCCGCCGACGTTCAGCGCGAGGTCCACCCCGACCTTCCTCGCGAGGTCGAGCCGCGCCTCGCTGACGTCGGTGATGACGACGTTGCGGGCGCCGGCGTGGCGGGCGACGGCGGCGGCCATGATGCCGATCGGGCCCGCCCCGGTGATCAGCACGTCCTCGCCGACCAGGGGGAACGACAGCGCGGTGTGCACGGCGTTGCCGAACGGGTCGAAGATCGCGGCGACGTCGAGGTCGACCTTGTCCCGGTGCACCCAGACGTTCGACGCGGGCAGTGCCAGGTACTCGGCGAACGCCCCGTCCCGTCCGACGCCGAGCCCGAGGGTCGAGCGGCAGAGGTGGCGCCGGCCCGCCAGGCAGTTGCGGCACTTGCCGCAGACCAGGTGGCCCTCACCGCTGACCAGGTCACCGACCGCGATGTCGACGACGTCCGCGCCGATCCCCGCGACCTCGCCGACGAACTCGTGGCCGAGGACGAGCGGGGTGCGCACGGCCTGCTGCGCCCAGCCGTCGTAGTCGCGGATGTGCAGGTCGGTGCCGCAGATGCCGGTGCGCAGGACCTTGATGAGCACGTCCCCCGGGCCGGTCTCCGGCTCCGGCACGTCCATCAGCCAGAGTCCCGGCTCGGCCTTGTGCTTCACGAGTGCCTTCACGGCTGCGGCTCCCTGTACCTGGTGCGTGGTGGACACCCCGGTCCCGGGCACGCCGAAGGTGCCGGCGGCCCGGAGCGACTGAGGGGTACGGCGGGCGGGTGCGCGGTCGCGCGACGGTCCGTCCCGTGGACCCGTGCGCGGGCGCCGCCCTCCGCCGTCACAGAGAAATGTGCCGCACGGCGGGGCCCCAGGTCCATCGAGGATTTCTTAAGCTCCGCCGCAGCTGTGCTTCACGCCTCACCGCGCGGGGCGGCGGGCCGGCCCGGTCAGGGACGGGGCCAGGGCCGCCCGTCGAGGCGCTCGATGTCGGTGTTGAAGCGCGTGAGGTACCCGGCGAAGGCGGCCACGTCATCCGGGGACCACCCGGCCATGACCTTCTCCAGCCCGCTGATGTTGCCCGCCCGCTCCGCGTCGAGGCTGCTCGCCCCCTCGTCGGTGATGCGGAACTTGCGGGCGATCCCGCCCTCGGGGTCGGGGATGCGTTCCACCAGGCCCGCGCGCAGCATCGCGGCCGTCTGCCGGTTGAGGGTCGAGGCGTCCAGGCCGAAGGCGTCGCTGAGCTGCCCGATGGACATCGGGCCTTCCATCCGGATACGGCTCAGCAGCGTGTACGCGCTGCGGTCCAGCCGGCCGCCGTTCCGCCTGGCCCGGGGAGCGCCCAGCTGGAGGTGCCGCCCGAGCAGCATCGTCTCGAACTCGATCAGGTGCGTGGGCTTGTCCATGGTCCTTCTTTCGGCCGACTTCACCGTCAGCGGGGGCTCCCACCCGCAGATATACCACTCCGGGCACGGCCCCCGGCCCGCGCGATGCCACGGGAGGAGGGCACCCGGTCCGGGCGAGCCGTGCCCCGTGCGGGGGAAGCGGGCACAGCGACGCGAGATTTAGGTATTTTGACATAGCTATTAAGCGGTACCTACACTCGGCGCATGCCCGCTCCCCGTGTGCCGTCGCAGGACGTCGACCACGTAGCCTCCGCGCTCGTGGCGTTCCTGCCTGCGCTGCACCGGGCCCTGGAGCGGAAGGTCGGGCAGGAGTTCCCGCACCCCCGGCTGCCGGACGGCCAGCTCGCGTTGCTGTTCCTCGTCGAGGAGCGCAAAGGGATCACCGTCCGCGAATCGGCCGAGGCCCTGCTGATGAAGCCGAACAACGTCAGCGCCCTCGTCTCGCAGCTCACCGAGCTCGGTCTGCTGGAGCGCAGGCAGGACCCCGCCGACAAGCGGGTCGCCCATCTGCACCCGACGGCCACGGCGCGGGAGCGACTCGCCGAGGCGCGGCTCCTGAAGGAAGCGCACATGGCACGCGCCCTGAACACCCTCACCGACGGCGATCTCGACGCCCTCGGTGCGGCTCTGGGCGCGCTGACGGCGTTGACGCGGCGCCTCCACTCCCCCGCCGGCTGACACTCACGCACCGACCGGCCGGGCTCACGGGCCTTCGACGCCCCGGGCCCTGGCCGGTGGCGCTGCGCGCGAGGCCGCGGCCACACCCCGCCGTACGCGTACGGGCGCGGCGCCGCCCTCGGCACCGACGGCCCGACATTTCCGAGTACGAACACAGACAAGGCACCTCCATGTCCTCCACCACCGTGGACAAGTCCCCCCTGCCCGCAAGCCGGCCACCCGGCACGGGCCGGCGCTCCAACCCGTGGCTGACGCTGGCAGCCGTCGCCATCGGCCTGTTCATGGTCAACCTCGACGCCTCGGTCGTCGCGATCGCGAACCCCGAGATCGGCCGGGACCTCGACGCGTCGACCGCCGACCTGCAGTGGGTCACGAACGCCTATCTGATCGCCATGGCCGCCCTGCTGATCCTGGGCGGCAAGCTCGGTGACCGCTTCGGGCGGCACACGGTCTACATGGTGGGCACCCTCGGCTTCACCCTGGCCTCCGTCGCGATCGCCCTCTCCGGTTCGATCGAGGGCGTCATCACCTTCCGCGCGGTGCAGGGCCTCTTCGCCGCGCTGCTGATCCCGAACACTCTCGGCCTTCTGCGTGCGGTGTTCGCGCCCCAGAAGTTCGGCATGGCCGTGGGTCTGTGGGCCATGGTGGCGTCCTGCTCCACCGCCCTCGGGCCGATCGTCGGTGGCCTGCTCATCGAGCACGTCAACTGGGAGTCGGTCTTCTACATCAACGCCCCCATCGGCGTCGTCGCCCTGGTCGTCAGCATGCTCGTCCTCCCCGCGAGCAAGGACTCCACGGGCCACCACCGCTTCGACGTGCCCGGCGTGATCCTGCTCGCCGTCGGCCTGGTGGCGCTGGTCTTCGGCGTCGTCAAGGGCGAGACGTGGGGCTGGTCCTCCGGTGGAACGCTCGGTGCGATCGCCGCCGGCCTGATCCTGCTGGCCGTCTTCTGCTGGTACGAGTCCCGGCTGGAGCACCCGCTGCTGCCGATGCGCCTCTTCCGTAACCGGTCGCTGACCATCGGCACGATCGTCACCGCGATCAACTTCTTCGTCCTGCTCGGCGTCATCTTCTTCCTGATGCTGTACCTGCAGAACGTACGGGGCTTCACGCCCGTGGAGGCGGGCATCCGCACCCTGCCGCTCAGCCTGGCCACCGTGGTCGCCTCGCCGCTCGGCGCCGCCCTAACCCAGCGCTTCGGGCCCCGGCTGACCATGCCCGTCGGCATGGCCCTCCAGGCGGCGGCCTCCCTGTGGATGCTGACCTGGGACGCCCATTCCTCGTACGCCGCGCTCTGGCCGCCGTTCCTCGCCATCGGCCTGGGCGTCGGCATGGTGATGTCCGCGTCCTCCGACGCCATCGTCGGCAACGCGCCGAAGAGGGACGGCGGCGTGGCGGGCGGTCTGCAGGCCACCTCGCTGCAGATAGGCGGCGCGCTCGGCACGTCCGTCCTGGTCTCGCTGATCAGCGGCAAGGTCGGGTCCACACTGACCGGCGAGCTGACGTCGGCCGGTGTTCCGGCAGGCGCGGCGGCCGGCTTCCAGAAGGCCGAGGACGCCGTGTCCATGGGCGTCTCCCCCGTGTCGGCCGACATGCCGGCGCAGCTGAGGGCCGCCGTCGTCGAGGGCAGCGGCAACGCGTTCATGAACGGTGTGCACTCCGCCGTGATCGTCACCGCGGTCCTGTGTGTCGCCGGTGCGCTGCTGGCCGGCATCGGCATGCGCGGCCGGACCGGACCGGAGGCCGTGGAGGACTGAGACCCCTCCGGCCCGGCCGGGTACGGGCGCGCGCACCCGCGCGTCCCGTACCCGGCCGGCCCGTTGCCAGGGCCGCCGTACGAACGTCCTCCACGGGCCCGTCGCCGCCCGTGTCCGCGCGCTCCACCCCTCCGGCGGAAAGCGTCCGATCGGTCGTACGGCCAAGTGGGGCCGCCCCGGTACGGTGTGCGGCCCAACGGGGCGTCAGGGCTTGATAGCGTCGCCCGCACGACTACGGAAAGCTCCCCGCCGGGGTCGTCGCTCCGCCGGGCCGGGCCGCACCGACAGGGCGGCGAGCGGCGGCCGGTGCGTGGGACGGGGACGCACGTGGCAGGGACGATGAGGGCCTACGCATGAGCCTCCCGCAGTTGCACTACACCTCCGCCGCGGCCGGTGACGGGGAGTCCGCCGGCCGGTTCACCGCCGTCACCCCCGCGATACCCGGGCCGGTACGCGCGGAGGCCGCACCGCTGCTGGCCTACGAGGCACCGGCAGGCACTCCCGACCGGCTCACCGACACCCAACTGCGTTCTCTCCCCGTCGCGTTCGGCTTCACCGCGCTCTCCGACGGCAGTCATCTGCTCAGCCGCTCCGTGGCGGCGTCCTCGGGCGGGTTCCACTCCCACGCCGTGCACCTCCCGGCGGGCACGCCGCTGCCGGGCAGCGTCCTCCCCGTCGCCGCCTGGGGCGCCTCAGGCTGGCTGTCCGCGACCCCGGACCGCACGCAGCCCGACCCGCTGACCATGCTGACCGCCGCCCACGGCCCCTCCGGGGGGCTCACCCGGGAGAGCCTCGGCGACTTCGCCGTGGCCCGCAGTCCGTGGCTCGCCGCCGTGCTCAGCGATCTGCGCCGGGTGAGTGAGGACCCGTCAGCGCCCGCGGTCGTGCTCGTGGAGCGGCACAGCGCGGATGTGGCCCGCTGGGTCGCGCTGGCCACGGCCGTGCTCCCCGCGGAACACGCGGAGCGGCTGACCTTCACCACCTACACGCGGCATCCCGGGCGTACCACGCACCAGGTCGTCGGGGTCCTCCCCGAGGACGCACCCGACCTCAGCGACCCCCGCTTCCGCGTCCACTCCGCCTCCGGTCCGCGCCCCGGCCCGGTGGACGACGCCTGGGCGGGGACCGCCGCCCGGATATGGCGCAGCCGCGCCCCCGAGCTGTTCCGGGAGGCCGCGGAGCTGCCGGGCGAGCCGTTCGCCCCCGGGCCGCTCGCGGTGACGGCGCTCGGCGCGGGCATCGCGCTGGGGTCCGGCGAACGCGCCGCCGCCGCCGACTGGGCGGCCGTACGGCCGTACGCGCTGGACGAGAAGCGCACCCGGCAGCTGACCGACGCACTGACCGCGCCGGCCGACGACCGCACGGCCGGCGAGTGCGCCGCCGCGCTCCGGCTGCTGACCGCACTCGACGGCCGCTGCCCCGCCGACGTGACCGCCCCGCTCGCCGCGCTGCTGGTGACGGAGGCGGTACGGGGCGCGGACCCCGGCCTCGAACCGCCCGCGCGCTCGGCCTTCGATGAGCCCGCCGGGCAGCGTGCCCTCGCCGCGCTGGTCGACGAGCTCGGCGAGGAACTGCTGGCCGAGCTCTCCCCCGTGGCGTCCAGGGACGTGGCGCGGACCGTGCAGCTGCTGAGGATCGTGCGGCTGCTCGGCATCGACTGCGCCGAGCTGCTGCCCGGCGTGGTGCACCGGCTGGCCCGGGCCCTCCTGGACGACCCCGAGGCGGGCGCGTGTCCGGCGCTGCTGGACCTGCTGGACGAGCAGTTCGACGTCCGCACGGCGCTCCTGGGCGAGCTGGACCGGCTCGCCCCGGACGACCCGGCGGGCGCGGAGGGGCTCCTGATCCGGGTCTCCCTGCCGTTCACCGGGACCCAGGCGCTGCCGCACCTGCGGATGTGCGCCGAGGCGCCGGGGGCGAAGGCGCGCGGCGCGGACCGGGTGGAGATCCTGCACACGGTGCTGCGTGCGGCGGGCATGTCCCCGTTCGCGGAACCGCTGGTGCTGCGGACCGCCGTCGGGCTGGTCTGGGGCGAGGAGACCCCCACGGCGGCTGAGGCCAGGGCCCTGCTCACCGAGACCACGTCCGACGCCCACCGGACGGCCGGTACCTGGGCGCGTCTCGTCGAGTCGGCACTCGCCGCGCCCTACGGCGACGAGGACGGCCCTCAGCTCGCCCATGATCTGCTGCGCGGCTTCCCGCAGGAGATCACGGCCCGGGTGCGAGCCTGCCTGATGCTGCTGGACTTCGCCCGGGACGTGCGCACGGGAACGGCGGAACCGGGATGGGCGGACCGCGCGCGCGAGCTGCGCGCCCGCGCGGAACCGGTGGAGCCCTCGATCCTCGCACACGCCTACGGCGCCCTCGCCGGGCAACTGCTCGCCCCCGACCGCCCCGAGGCGGAGCTGTACGCGTTCGTCCACAGCGGGGACGAGGACCTGATTTCGGCGTACGCCGGAGAGGCCCGCCGCGACGAGGTACGGGCCCTGCTGCTGGCCGATCCCTCGTACGCGGCCGACTGCTACACGGTCTGGAACGCCCACCCGCACGCGGGCCCCGCCTGGACCCGTACGAGGACCGCCCTGCTCGACGAGGTGCTGCGCCCGGCGGTACGCGCCCTGACGCCCGAGCAGGTCGCGGCGGTGGAGCAGGCCGTGGAACGCGAGGGAAGCAGCCGCACGCTCGACGCCTTCCGCACCTGGAACCGCCCGTCCCGCTCGCTGGGCCGCCTCGGCAAGCGCATCGCGGGCCGGGTGCGCCGGGGGTGAGCGGCTTGCCCTCGTGCCCGGTCACCGCAGGAGCGGTTCCCCTCGGTGGTGAGCTCGTCGTCGGCGGGGGGCAGGGCGTCGTCGTCGCGTCCGGCCCGCCAGGGCGTCCGCCGGCCGGGATCACGGGCCGGGCGGGGCAGGTACCGTAGGGAGGTCGATTTCGTGAGCCTCCTGACGGGCTGCGTACACCCAGGAGGAAGACATGACGACGAACCGCGGGCGCAAGGACGTGATCCGGGACCGGATGGCCGCGACCGGTGAGTCGTACAACGTCGCCGCACGCAATCTCAAGGCGATGAAGGACATGGGCGCCACGCGCGAGGCCCTGCTCGTCCAGCGCTGGCGGCCGGCGGAGACCCTGGACGTGCCGTGCCCCTGCGGCGGCACGTGCGAGCCCGGTGAGACCTGTGACCGCTGCCACGCCCGGCACCGGCACGTGAAGCGCTACCCGGGCAGCGTCACGGACGTGGAGGTCTGGGCGGACCGCTACGAGTGCATGGGCTGCCCGGCGTCGTACACCCTGACCATCCGGCTGGCAGGACGCCCCTGGGGCGTGGCCGAGACCGTCGTACAGGGCGGGGCGGCCGAGGAGGTCGTACGGGCCCGGGTGTTCCCCGGGGTGGCGCACCCGCTGCTGCGGGCCGAGACGGCGGACTCCGAGGACGCGTAGGCCCCCCCTGCCCGGGCTGCGGACGGCCCGGCTGCCGGTCTCTCTCATGACCCGGGCGGGGCACACGGCTGACCCGGGCGAAGGACACCCGGCCGGGCGGCCCCGGACGGACGAGGCGAACGCCATGGGCCCGGGTGAGCCGGAGCCGCTCCGCTGCGACGTTCTCCTCCAGGTGGCCGCTGCGGCGGCCGGCGCCCGGGATCGGCAGGACGACCGAGGAGCGGCATAGGAGCCCGGCCGCGCGGGTCGGTCTCCCGTTCGCGTGCGGCGGCGACCTCGGCCTCGGCACCTGCGTCGCCCCAGGCAGCGGGGCACCACGGCGGGACGGCGATGCCCGCCTCCCCGCCGGCCGCGTGCACCGGCCCGTGCGCCCGGTCGAGCAGGTTGCGGCGGTGCTGCACGCTCGCGATGCCGGTCGATCCCCCGCGCCTCGTCGAGCTCAGCGACGGCGACCTCGGACGGCCCGGTCCTGGCCCCGGTCCGCAGTCCCGGGGTGTGCCGATCCGGTAGGCGAGCGGCGTCGCCGGATCGACCGGGTGTGCAGGGGCAGCGGCTCGATGCGCAGGAGTCCCGGGACCCTGGGCGACGGACAGCGGGCGGTCTCCACGGAAGGAGACCGCCCATCGGGGTCCCGACCTGGCCGCACGGAACGGCCGGCCGGCCGTCGAGCCCCCGCTCGCCCGTGTCGTGGGCGCGTGCCCCTCCTCGCTTCGTGGTGCTCAGCGGAGCGTCCGGGTACGGGTGGGGCGCCTCGGCCGGCGTTTCCCCGTCGGCTCCGCCGCCGTAGAGGGGCACGGTGCCGATCAAGGTGATCCCCAGTTCGGCCGGCCCTGCGGGCGACCGCGGGCGCACCCTCACGGGCCGGGGCCCGGCGCCGTCGGCGGGTACACGGCCCCGAAGCCGGACCGCCGCGCCGCGAGGCCCCCGGGGGCCGAAACTCCGTCGATGTCACCCGTCACCCTCCCAGGCCAAAAACCCTGGCCGGCACCGCGGTTGGCCACTCCACCGGTAGCGCCACGGCGGCCGGCGCGGCCGGAATCCTGACCGGGCGGTCAGAGCTGACCGATCGGTCAGCTACGGTGGGCCCATGCCACGTCCGCCTTCCGCGATGCGCCGTCACATCCTCGACTCCGCCCTGCACCTCTTCGCCGAGCACGGCTTCAAGGGGACCTCGCTGCAGGACATCGCCGTCGAGGCGCGCTGTTCCAAGGCGTCCCTGCTGTACCACTTCGCCGGCAAGGACGCGATCCTCACCGAACTGCTGACCCCGCCGGCCGAGGGACTCTCGGCCCTGCGGGAGGAGCTGGCCCTGCTGGAGGGCGGCCGGGCCGTCGAACCGGCCGTGACGGGCTACGTCGGCCTGGCGATGCGCTTCCACCTGGAGGTCAAGATCATCTTCGCCGAACTGCCCGACATGCTCAGCCATCCCGTGCTCGCCGTCATCCCCGAAGCGGTCGACCAGCTCGCGGACGCGCTGGCCGGGCGGTCCCGGGAGCCTCGTGCGCGCGCGATGGCCCAGATGGTGATCGGCGGTGTGGCGGTCACGGTCGCGGCCGACATCGACACGGACACGGACACCCTGCGCACCGAGCTGGTCCAGGGAGCGCTGAGAACCCTCGGACACCCCACCGGCTGACAGAAGCCCTCTCGTCCAGACCGAAGAGAAAGACATCTCCTTCGCATGGCTATCCTGCTGTACCGGCTCGGCCGGTTCTCCTTCCGCCGCCGAGGGCGCGTCCTCGCCCTGTGGCTCCTGCTGCTCGCCCTGCTCGGCGGGGGCGCGGCAGCCTTCAGCGGACCCACCACCAGCAAGTTCTCGATTCCGGGCACCGAGTCCCAGAAGGCCCTGGACTCGCTCGCCCGGGAGTTCCCGCAGGCGAGTGGCGCGACCGGGACAATAGTGATCGCCGCGCCCGAGGGCGGGAAGCTCACCCCCGCCGCCGTGGCCCCGGTGACCGAGGAGGCCGCGAAGGTTCCCGGCGTCGTCGCGGCCGTCGACCCGTTCGCGTCGAAGGCCGTCTCGCAGGACGGCCGTTACGCCCTCGTACAGGTGCAGTTCACGTCCGGGGTCGACGGAATCACCGACGCGCAGCGCGAGGCGTTCCGGGAGGCGGGCTCGTCCGTCGCGGACCTCCGCGTGGAGCACGGCGGCGAGATCATGCGCGGGGTCCCGGAGGTCGGTTCCACCGAGGCCCTCGGTGTCGCGGTCGCCGCCCTGGTGCTGGTCCTCACCTTCGGCTCCCTGGTGGCCGCGGGCATGACCCTGCTGAACGCGCTGGTCGGGGTGGCGGCCGGGATGGCCGGGCTCTTCTCGCTCAGCAGCACCGTGGAGCTGACCAGCACGGCGCCCATCCTGGCGCTCATGCTGGGCCTGGCCGTGGGCATCGACTACGCGCTGTTCATCACCTCCCGCCACCGCCAGTACCTCGCGGAGGGCATGGACGCCGAGGAGGCGGCGGGCCGGGCCACCGGAACCGCCGGTTCGGCCGTCGTCTTCGCGGGCGCCACGGTCGTCATCGCCCTGGCGGCCCTCTCGGTCGCCGGTGTCCCCTTCCTGACGGTCATGGGGCTGGCAGCCGCCGCCACGGTCGCTCTCGCGGTACTCGTCTCGCTCACCCTGCTCCCCGCCGTCCTGGGCTTCGCCGGCCTCCGCGTCCTGCCCCGCAAGCTCCGGACGCGCACGTCGGTGCCCGCCCAGGCCGCCCCCTCGGACGAGGGGGCGGGGGCACCCCACGAGAAGAACGCCGGCTTCCGCTGGGGCCGGCTCGTGGCGCGGCTGCGCGTTCCGGTCCTGCTGCTCGGCGTGGCCGGTCTCGGCGCGCTCGCGCTGCCCGTGCAGGACATGCGGCTCTCGCTGCCGGACGCGAGCACCGAGGCGGTCGGCTCACCCAACCGTGAGGCGTACGACCTGACCGCCGAGGGGTTCGGCGAGGGCTTCAACGGCCGGCTGATCGCCGTCGTGTCCGGCGACGACGCCCGGTCGACCCAGGTCGCGGCGAAGGAGGCCACCACGCTCATCACGGCCACCGAGGGTGTCCTGGCCGTGGCCGCCCCGCAGATGAACGAGAAGGGCACCACCGCGCTGCTCGCCGTGGTCCCGAAGACGGGTCCCACGGACGCGGCGACCGAGGAGACCGTCCACGCGATCCGTGACCGGGTTGCGGACGTGAAGGGCGCGTCGATCGCGCTGACCGGCGCCACCGCGGTCGGCATCGACGTCTCCGAGAAGCTCGCCGACGCCCTGCCGGTCTATCTCCTGCTGGTGGTCGGGCTCTCCGTCCTGCTGCTGATGCTCGTCTTCCGGTCCTTCCTCGTGCCGGTCAAGGCTGCGCTGGGCTTCCTGCTGACCATCGGTGCGACCTTCGGCATCACCGTGGCGATCTTCCAGGAGGGCCACCTGGCGTCACTGGTCGGCCTGGACACCCCGGGGCCGCTGGTCAGCTTCCTGCCCATCCTGCTGATCGGCATCCTGTTCGGGCTGGCCATGGACTACGAGGTCTTCCTCGTCTCGCGGATGCGGGAGGACTTCGTCCACGGCGCCGACGCACGCGAGGCCGTGATCAGCGGTGTCGGCCACAACGCGCGTGTCGTCACCGCCGCCGCGGTGATCATGACCGCGGTCTTCGGCGGATTCGTCCTCATGCAGGACCCGGTCATCAAGTCCATGGGCTTCGCGCTGGCGATCGGCGTGCTCATCGACGCGTTCGTCGTACGGATGGCCCTGGTGCCCGCGCTCATGCACCTGGTGGGGCGCGCGGCCTGGTGGCTGCCCCGTGCGGTCGACCGGGCGCTGCCCGACCTGGACATCGAGGGCGAGCGCTTGCACAGCCGGATTCCGGTGCCGGAGCGGCCCGTCGAGCTCGTGAAGACGTGAGCCCGCCCCCGCGTCCGGTCCGGTGACCGACCCGCACCACGCGACGGCCCCGCCGGGAGGAGTCCTCCCGGCGGGGCCGTCGCGGTCGCCGGAGCACGTCCGGCGTGGCGGGATCAGCTCTCGTCCGGCGCCAGGGTCAGCGAGATGGAGTTGATGCAGTACCGCTGGTCCGTGGGCGTGGGGTAGCCCTCGCCCTCGAAGACGTGGCCCAGGTGCGAGCCGCAGCGGGCGCAGCGCACCTCGGTGCGTGCCATGCCGAGGCTGTTGTCCTGAAGCAGTTCGACCGCGTCGGAGTCCTTCGGGTCGTAGAAGGACGGCCAGCCGCAGTGCGACTCGAACTTCGTGTCGGAGCGGAACAGCTCCGCGCCACAGGCCCGGCAGGAGTAGACGCCCGCCGTCTTGGTGTCGGTGTACTCACCCACGAAGGCGGGCTCGGTGCCGGCCTTGCGCAGCACCGCGTACTCGGCGGGGGTCAGCTCCGCCCGCCATTGCTCGTCCGGCTTCTCGACGTCGTACGACACGGTGGCTCCCTCAGCTCGACAGGTGGTCCAGGATCTGCGGGCCGAGGTCGGTGACATCGCCCGCTCCCATGGTGAGAACGAGATCGCCGGGCTTCGCCATTCCCGCGACGGCGGCGGGGACGTCTGCCGGGTCGTGGACGGCCGTGACCTCGGCGCCCGCGGCCTTCGCGGCATCGATGATCAGCTCGCTGGTGACACCCGGGACCGGGTCCTCACGGGCCGGGTAGATGTCCAGCACCAGGGAGGCGTCGGCCAGGGCGAGCGCCTGCCCCATCTCGGTGCCGAGCTCCTGGGTGCGGGAGAAGAGGTGGGGCTGGAAGACCACCAGGAGGCGCGCGTCGCTGGCCGCGCCGCGCATGGCCTCCAGGTCGGCGGTCATCTCCGTGGGGTGGTGCGCGTACGAGTCGATGACCTGGACGCCGGCCGCCTCGCCCTTGAGCTGGAGCCGCCGCTTGACCCCGGTGTACTTGCCGATGGCGGAGGCCAGGTTGTGCGCGGGGATGCCGAGGGCGACACCGGCGGCGAGCGCGGCGACCGCGTTGTGCGCGTAGTGGCGGCCGGGGACGGAGACCGTGAAGGTGAGGTACTTGCCGTTGAGTACGACCGTGACCTCGCTGGTCAGGCCGCGCGGGGTGACCTTGTGGACGCGTACGTCCGCCCCTTCGGACTCACCGTAGGTGACGACGGTGAGGGAGGGGAGCTCGCGGACCCGCCGGGTGAGCTCGACGGCGCCCGGCTGGTCGGCGGCGACGACCAGCGTCCCGCCGGGGACGACCTTGCCCACGAAGGTCTCGAAGGACTCGTAGATCTCGTCCATCGACGCGTAGTTCGCGTGGTGGTCCAGCTCGACGTTGAGGACGATCGCGACCTCGGGGGCGTACTTCTGGAAGCTCCGGTCGCTCTCGTCCGCCTCGGCGACGAAGATGTCGCCGCCACCGTGGGCGGCGTTGGTCCCGGGGCCCTCCAGGTCGCCGCCGATGGCGTACGAGGGGTCGAGACCCAGCTCGGACAGGGCCACGGCGAGCATCGAGGTGGTGGTGGTCTTGCCGTGCGTGCCGGCCACCGCGATGGCGCGCAGGCCGTCCATCAGGGAGGCGAGCGCGTCGGAGCGGTGCACGACGGGAATGCCCAGTTCGGCGGCGCGGACGAGCTCGGGGTTGTCGGCACGGATCGCGCTGGAGACGACCACGGAGGTGGCGTCGTCCGCGAGGTGTCCGGCGGCGTGCCCGATGTGGACCGTCGCGCCCAGGGCGCGCAGGGCACCGGCGGTGGCGGACTCCTTGGCGTCGCTGCCCGCCACCTTCGCACCGCGCTGGGCCAGGATCTTCGCGATGCCCGACATTCCGGCGCCGCCGATGCCGATGAAGTGCGGCCGTTCCAGGGCGGCAGGAATACCGGGTGCCATACGTGTCTCTCCCGAGGTGTGACGTGTGTCTGGGTCGGCCCCAGCCTATTCGCTGTGCGCGAAGAGCTTGAGCACCGGTACACCGACCTTGTGGCGGGCCCGGGAGGCCCAGTCACGGTGGAAGAACTCCTCGACGTAGTGCGGCGCCGTCAGCACGATGACCTCGTCGGCGCCGGAGTCGTCGACCACGGTCTTCAGCTTGTCCAGGGGGTGGTCCTCGATCACCTGTCCGACGGCTTCCGATCCCGCCTGCCGCAGCTCACGGAGCGAGTACTCCAGGGCCATCTCGGCCGGCTCTCTCGCCTCCTTGCCCTCGGGCCTCTCTCCCTCGCGGACGGCCTCCCGTAGCTCGCCGATCGCGACGTCGTCGATCGCGCGGAGCAGTACGTCGGCCTGGTCGCTGCGGGGCTGCATCAGTACGACGAACGAGATCCGCTCCTCGCCGTGGAGGGTCGTGACGAACTCCACGTCCTCGGCAGTGAGCGGCTTCTCGATCATCAAAACGCTTGTGAACACGACAGGCGCCCTTCCGCTTCATCTCGTCGGCCGCGGGGACGGCCGCTGTTGCTGAAACCATTTTTCCCCGCGGTCGCACGGGGTCGCAGGACTAAGTGTGCCCATCGGAAGCTAACCGGAACGGCAAATTCCGCTAAGTGTCAGATCTTCACGCTCCGGCGTCCGGCTGGTGTCGGATCTTCGTATAGCGACTGAAGAGGAATCCCGCCTCCTCCAGGAGTGACACAAGGGAGAAACGTTCCGGCACCGGTACGGCGGGCCCGCCCGCGATCCGCTGCGCGTCTCCGGCCGTGAGCAGCGGGGAGACTGTCAGACAGAGCTCGTCCAGCACCCCGGCCGCCACGAACTGGCCGAGCAGACGCGGCCCGCCCTCGGTGAGGAGCCGGCCGAGCCCCCGGTCCGTCAGTTCCGCCACCGCGCGGGCCGGCTCGACCGCGGCGCCGTCGCCGGCGAACAGGACCTCGGCCCCCGCCTCCCGGGCCGCGTGGACCCGGTCCGAGGGCGCGGCCGTACCGGTGATCACGAAGGTCGGGACCAGGGGCGAGACGAAGAGCGGCAGGGAGAAGTCCAGGTCCAGGCTCGCGCTGACGACGGCGACGGCCGGAGCCGGGCCCTGCCCGGCCGCGGCACGCCGGGCGGAGAACGCCTCACGGGCGCGGGCGGGCCGGTAGCCCTCCAGACGCACCGTCTCCGCTCCCACGACGACCACGTCGGCCAGCCCGCGCAGGGTGCCGAAGATCCGCATGTCCGTGGGGCACGAGATGCCCTGGGAACGGCCGTCGTGCTGGGCGGCGCCGTCGAGGGTGGAGACCATGTTGGCACGGAGCCAGGACCGTCCGGTGTCCGGATACGCGTAGGCCTCGGCCAGCTCGTCGAGCGTCCACTCGCGGTCGGCGGCGGCAGCGGCTGGGTGTGTCAGGTCCGTCACAGGGAGCAGGCGTCGCATGCCCAGCAGTCTGGCACGGCTCCCCTGACCGTCCGGCGGATGACGGGGCGCCCGCGCGGGGCCGCGCGCGCCCCTCCACCACACTGCCGACGGTTCACCAGGGCTTCTTCCTCCGCCCCGCGGCCTCGGCGGGCCTGGGGAGCCCCGGGGGCCCACGCCCCCCGCACCCCTCCCCCGTACGCGCCCGGCCCCGCTCCCCGGCCACCGCTCACCCGGTGCCGGACGGTCTAAGGTGGAGAGTTGTGTCGTCCTCCACAGCCGTGCCGGGGCAGAGCCCCATAGCCGAAACGGCCCCGCAGTCCCTGTGCGCCCTCGAACCGCGCGTGCCCGCCGATCGGCTGGTCGCGGAGATGGTGCCGCCGCCACGCTTCGACGCGGTGCGTTTCGATACGTACGTCCCGGACCCGAACCAGCCGAGCCAGGCCGAGGCCGTCACGGTGCTCGCCTCCTTCGCGGCGGGGCTAGGCGGAGCGCACGCCAGCGGAGCGGGCAAGCGCAAGTGGTTCAGCAGGAAGCCCGCCGCTCCCACGGGGCCGCGCGGGGTCTATCTCGACGGCGGGTACGGGGTGGGCAAGACCCACCTGCTGGCCTCCCTCTGGCACGCCACGCCCGCCGATCCCTCCCTCAAGGCGTTCGGCACCTTCGTCGAACTGACGAACCTGGTCGGCGCGCTGGGCTTCCAGCAGACCGTGCGGACCCTGAGCGGGCACCGGCTGCTCTGCATCGACGAATTCGAGCTGGACGACCCGGGCGACACCGTCCTGGTCTCCTCCCTTCTCAGCAGGCTCGTCGAGGCGGGGGTGGCGCTGGCCGCCACCTCGAACACGCTGCCCGGCAAGCTCGGCGAGGGCCGCTTCGCCGCCGCCGACTTCCTCCGCGAGATCCAGGGGCTGTCCTCGCATTTCCGGCCGCTGCGCATCGACGGCGAGGACTACCGCCACCGAGGACTGCCGGAGGCGCCGCCTCCGTACTCCGACGACCAGGTGACCCGGGCCGCCTACGCGACGGCGGGTGCCTCCCTCGACGACTTCCCGTCCCTCCTCGACCACCTCGCGCGCGTGCATCCGAGCCGGTACGGCGCTCTGACCGACGGGCTCAGCGCGGTCTGCCTCACCGACGTGCGCCCGGTGCCGGACCAGTCGACCGCCCTGCGCCTGGTGGTCCTCGCCGACCGGCTGTACGACCGCGAGATCCCCGTGCTGGCCTCCGGCGTCCCCTTCGACCGGCTGTTCAGCGACGAGATGCTGAACGGCGGGTACCGCAAGAAGTACTTCCGGGCCATCTCGCGTCTCACTGCGCTGGCGCGTGACGCAAAGGGACTTGTGGGGCAGTAGGTTCGGGGGCGAGCGCGTGCGGGTGCCGACCGGCGCCCGCGCGTCCCGTACAACCGCGCACACCGTCCGAAGGGATCCAGCATGGCTACCACGCGTCAGGCGCACACGGTCTGGGAAGGCAACCTGATCGAGGGCAACGGCGTTGTCACCCTCGACTCCTCCGGGATCGGGGAGTACCCGGTCTCCTGGCCTTCCCGCGCGGAGAAGGCGAACGGCAAGACCAGCCCGGAGGAGCTCATCGCGGCGGCGCACTCCAGCTGCTTCTCGATGGCCCTGTCCCACGGCCTGGCCAACGCGGGCACGGCGCCGACCCGGCTGAACACCAAGGCCGAGGTCACCTTCCAGCCGGGTACCGGCATCACCGGTATCCACCTCACGGTGGAGGGTGAGGTTCCCGGCCTCGACGAGGCGGGCTTCGTGAAGGCCGCCGAGGACGCCAAGGCGAACTGCCCGGTGAGCCAGGCGCTGACCGGCACCACCATCACGCTCAGCGCGTCGCTGGCCTGATCCCGCACGTCCCTGGGGCCTCGTGCGGCCCCGGGGACACAGGGGGCATCGTGGCCCGCATGGTTCCCGCGCGCCGCGACGCGTGGTACACACATGCGGGTCACTTCACCTGTCCGCCAACAGGGAGTTGCCTCATGACATCCGCACCTCGACGACCCGCGACGGCCTCGGCGTCCCGACCGCTCGCGACACGACGACAGATCCTGGCCGGCAGTGCCGCGGTCGCCTTCACCGGCGCCTTCGCCGAACTCTTCGCCGGCACCGCGAGCGCCCGGGGCCACAGCGGCTATGGCCCCCTCCTGCCCGACCCCGACGGCCTGCTCGACCTGCCGAAAGGTTTCAGCTACCGGGTCCTGTCCCGGGAGGGTGACCCGCTCCGCTCCGGCGAGGGCCTGGTCCCCAGCAACCACGACGGCATGGCCGCCTTCCGGGGCCGCAACGGCCGGGTCCATCTCGTGCGCAACCACGAGAACAGGGTCACGGGCAGGATCGGTGTCCCGACGGTCGAAGGCCTCACCTACGATCCGGCCGGCAAGGGCGGCTGCACGGCCCTCGAACTCGACGCCCGCGGACAGGTCCGCGGCGAACGCGTCGCCGTCGCGGGGACGGCCGTCAACTGCGCGGGCGGACCCACTCCCTGGAACACGTGGCTGACCTGCGAGGAGACCGAGGACAGGGCCGGCACCAACGGCTACACGAAGGACCACGGCTTCGTCTTCGAGGTGGACGGTGCCGATCCGCGCCGCACCGGCGCGGTTCCGCTGACCGCGATGGGCCGCTTCCAGCACGAGGCCGTCGCGATCGACCCGGAGAGCGGGATCGTGTACGAGACGGAGGACGCGTTCGAGAAGCCCTTCGGGCTCTTCTACCGCTTCCTCCCCGAGAAGCCGCTCGGCGGGACGGGCTCGCTGCGTGCGGGCGGCGCACTGGAGGCCATGCGGGTGCCGGGGGTACCCGACCTCTCCTCGATCCAGGAGACCGGTGCGCGTTTCGACCGGGTCGAGTGGGTCCCCGTACCGGATCCGCAGGCCTCCGCGACGCCCATCCGGTTGCAGGACTTCGGGCCGAAGGGCGTCACCCACGCCCAGAAGCTGGAGGGCTGTTACTGGGGGGGCTCGTCGGTGTACTTCGTCTCCAGCTACGCACGCAGCGCGGAGGGATCGGCCGGCGACCACTTCGGCCAGGTGTGGCGTTACGAGCCCGGGCGGCGCCGGCTCACCCTGGTGATCGTGTTCGGCCCGGACACCGACATCCAGCTCCCGGGCGAGTCCCCCGACAACATCTGCCTGGCCTCCGGGGGCGGGCTGATGGTCTGCGAGGACGGCGGCGGCGCGCAGCACGTGCTCGGGGTGACGCGGCGCGGCGAGGTCTATCCGATGGCACGCGGACGGCAGAACATCGGGACGGCCGAGGAGCCGGAGTGGGGTGAGTTCGCCGGGGTCACGTTCTCGCCGGACGGCGGGACCATGTTCGTGAACTGCTACACGCCGGGGACCACGTTCGCGGTGTCGGGCCCCTGGCGCTGATCCGGGTCGGCAGACGGGTGATCCGGGCCGGCCGCTCGCCGGCCCGGAGCGCCGTCGGGCGTGTCCGGCTTCCTGTCAGCTAGCGTCCCCCGGTGATCACATCCGTTCGTACGATGATCGTTCTGGCGACTCTCGGTGGGACCGTCCTGAGCGGGGCGCTCGTCGGCTGCGGAAGTCCCGGGTCCGCGCGGTCCGGGGAAGCCGTGAGCGCGCCGTCCGGGGGCGCCGCGCTCACGACGGCCTCCCCCGGGCCCGCGACCCGGCCCCCGACGGAGGCCGCGGACCCCTCCCCGGCCCCGGAGAGCGGGCCGCCCGTTCTCGCGCCGGGGCCGGCCGGTCTCACCCCGGTCTTCGAGCGCAGGGCGCAGGGCTCCCCCTCCCGGCTCCGGACCGAGAAGGTCGTGGCCCTCACCTTCGACGCGGACATGACGGCGGATCAGGGGTCGCGGGCCGCCGGGGGCGAGCGCTTCGACAACCCCGGGCTGATCGCGTTGCTGCGCCGGCTGAAGATCCCGTCGACGGTCTTCATGACGGGCCGGTGGGCGCAGGAGTACCCGGCTCAGGCCCGCTCGATCGGCACCGATCCGCTGTTCGAGATCGCCAATCACTCCTTCAGCCACTACGCCTTCTCCTCCTCCTGCTACGGCCTGCCGACCGTCGCGAAGGCCGACATGAGGAGCGAGGTGGACCGGGCCTTCACCGCGATCCGTGGGACGGGGGCCCGCAACGTCGTGCCGTACTTCCGCTTCCCCGGGGGCTGCTACGACGACGCCTCGCTGAAGGCGCTGGCCCCCACGGGGGTCACCGCGGTCCAGTGGGACGTCGTCAGCGGCGACGCCTTCGCGACCGACGCGGACGCGGTGGCCGAGCAGGTGCTGGACGGGGTGAGGCCCGGCTCCCTGGTGGTCATGCACTGCACCCGCAGTGCCGCGCCCGTGACCGAGGAGGCCGTACGCCGGATCGTGCCGGAGCTGCGCGAGCGGGGCTACCGCTTCGTCAAGGTCTCGGAGCTCATGCGCGGGTGAAGGGGGCCGCGGCGGCGGCCCCTCAGCCGGAGCAGGCGGTGCGCCCCGCCTCCTGCCACGCACACACCGGGCAGAGGGTGCTGCCCTTCGTGGACTCCGGGTATTCGGTCGGTTCGCGGCACAGCACGCACTCGGCGTACGGCGGTCCCGCGTCCTGGGGAGCGGGGGCCGGTCCGGGCGTCTCGCAGTACGCATCGTCCATGCGGTCGAGGGTACTCAGGCGCGCACCCGGGCGAGCCAGGAGGTGAGGGCCCCCGCCGCGGCAACGACGGCGACGGCTCCACCGAGCGGCAGCAGGGGCACCCGCACCGTGCCGGTCGCCGACCCGGAGACCAGCCAGGTCACCGCCTCCCGGGCGGGCGAGCCCTTGCCCACGAGGGCGAGCAGCACCCCGAGCAGCGTCACCATGAGCGACCATCCGCGGCGGCGCAGGACCGGGCGTGAACAGAGCGCCCCCACGGCGGTGCCGGTCAGGGCGCAGCACGCGACGGCGAGCAGCCCGGCGAGGGCTGCGGGCAGCAGGGGCACGAGGGTGGTGCGGTCGTTGCCGGCCGGTTCGCTGATCAGCAGCGTGACCACGCAGGCCGTGGCGCCCAGGGCGAGCGAACGCCCCAGGGCCGCCGACAGCGCGGCAGCGTGCGCGCGCGAAGGCCCGGCGGCGGACGCGACGACGGTCCGGGCGGCGTGCGGCTCCTGGGTGACACAGAGCCGGGCGAGCCAGGCCGCGGCCGGGAGCAGTGCGGCGGCGGCGTAACCGAGCGAGTCGAGGACGGGCTGACCGGGGCGGACACCGACCGCGAGTACGGCCGCGTAGAGCAGGGCGGGGGCGAGCCAGCGCTGTGAGCGGACCAGCAGACCGGCGTGGTAGCGCGTCAGGGCGGCGGTGACCCGCACCGGGGGCCCGCTCCCGCGCCTCGCGGACGAGGGGTGGGACGGGGGGCCGGGCGCCGGGACACGTCCCGGCACGGCCGGGGCCGTAGGCGAGGACGGAGGCGGCACACGCGGCGGTGTGGCCACGGCGTCCGGTGCGGCCCCGACGCGTGCTCCCCCGCCGGCGGACTGCCCCGGCACCGGTACCGCGAGCGGGCGGACCCCGGTGATGTGCCAGGGTGGCCGGGCCGTGAGCAGGGCGTGGAGCACGTCGTCCGAATGCGCCGCGGTCGTCGTGAGGCGGAGCAGCCGCGGGTCCTCGGCGTCCCGGTCCACCACGGGTGTACCGGGCAGTCCGGCCGGCACGAGGGCCGGCGCCTCGCCCCTCGCCTCGATCCGGACGCCGGGGCCGGGCCCCCCGGGTGGGGAGCCGGCCGGAGTGAGGGTCAGCCCCTCCAGCCGGTACGCGAGGCCGGCCGAGCCGGACAGTCTGCGCGGATCGTGGTCGACGAAGACCACCGTGGCCCCCTCGGCGACCCGCTCGGCGACGGCCCGGTCCAGTTCCCCGCGCGCCCCCGCGTCCAGGCCGGTCCACGCCTCGTCCAGGACGAGCAGATCGGGTCGCGCCAGGAGCGCCTGGGCGACCGCAACCTTCTGGCTGGTTCCCTTGGAGAGTTCCGCCATGGGCGTGCGCGCGTGCCCGGCCGCCCCGAAGCGCTCCAGCCAGTGGAGCGCGCCTGCGGAAGCTTCGGCGCTCGTGAGGCCGTGCACCCGGCCCAGGTGGACGAGGTAGCCGAGCGCGGTGAACGGCAGCGCGGCGGGGAACCGCTCGGGGACGTACGCGGTGCGCGGCCGGCCGGTGATCCGGCCCTCGGTGGGCGCCTGGGTCCCCGCGAGAAGCCGCAACAACGTCGACTTGCCGGTGCCGTTGGCGCCCACGACCCGGACCAGGGTGCGCGGCGCCAGGTCCAGGTCGACACCGCGCAGTACCCACGGCCCGCGCAGACCGTAGCGCCTGCCCACCCCTCGCAGGATCAATGGGCCGATGCCTTCTCCGGCTTGAGCTCGCTGGGACGGACGATGACGAATCCCTCGCCCTGGAGCATCAGCTGGACGGCCTCGCCCGAGCCTCCGCGCACCATCGAGCCGAAGCTCTGCGAGCGGTGCAGGGATGTGGAGAGCTGCGCGCTCCAGCCGACGACCGCGTCCGTGTCCACGTACACCGGCTGCTGCGCGGTGACGGGGATCACGATCGGCTGGCCCTCGCAGATGAGGCCGAGCTTCCCGTATCCGCTGAAGACGCTGTTGAAGAGGCCGCCGCCGGTCATACCGGCGCCCTTCACGGTCTTGATCTCGTAGGACAGACTCGCGTCGAAACAGAGGACGTTGCGGCCGTTGATCGTCAGGACGTCGCCCTGTTCCATCTCCACGATGAAGCAGTTGGCCGCCTCGTGGGCGAACCACGCCTCGCCCTGGCCGGTGACGGCCATCAGCGCGAGCCCTTCACCGGTCACCGCGCGCTTGAGCATGCCGCCTATGCCCTGGCCCTTGCGCTCGAACTGGAGATTGCCGCGGAAGGCGATCATCGATCCCTGCCGCGCGTGCATCTCTCCGTTCACGGCGTACTTGATGGACTTGGAGTTCTGCAGGGTCATGCCGGGGGCCGTGGCCTGCTGTGCCATGTGCTCGCTGGAAAAGAGGTCGCTCTTCATGGCGTGCATCCTCACCCGGAGCCGTCCGTTCCGCCAAGAAAGGGGCGCCGCGGGGCCTGGCAGACTGGACGCGTGAGCAGCGACAGCATCCCTGAGCCCCTTCCCGCACCCTCCGTGGTCCCCGCCGGCAGCCCGTTCCGTACGGAGCCGACGGCCCGCGACGAAGCCCCGCAGTTCGTCCTGCCGCTCGTCGTGCACATCGAGAAGGCCGACCCTCCGGCGCGCAACGACGCCCTGGTGACCGCGGCCCGCGCGGTGCTCACGATCCTCTCCGACCCCCGCTCTCTCGGCGAGGACGAGGGCGCGGGCGAGGGTGAGTGGGCCCGGGCCATGCGCGACTGGCAGGACGCCAGGATCCGCAAGGTGGTGCGGCGGGCGCGCGGCGCGGAGTGGCGCAAGGCGTGCGCGCTCCCCGGGATCACGGTCACGGGCGAGCGCGCCGAGGTCCGGGTGTACCCGCCGGTCCCCCTGGACGGCTGGCCCAAGGAACTGGTCAAGCTCCAGGTGTCGGGCACGGATCTGGAGGACGCCGAGCCCCTGGCCGCCCCCGACCTCGACGGTCCGGTGCTCTGGATGAGCCCCGAGACGGCCATGTCGGCGGGCAAGGCGATGGCGCAGGCCGGGCACGGCGCCCAGCTGGCCTGGTGGGAGCTGTCGGAGACGGAGCGCAAGGCCTGGCGCGAGGCGGGATTCCCGCTCTCGGTGGCGACCCCGGACGCCCGCCACTGGCGCGAGCTGGCCGCGAGCGGACTGCCGGTGGTGCGGGACGCGGGCTTCACCGAGGTCGCTCCGGGGTCCTGCACGGTCGTCGCGGACCACCCGGCGCTGCGCCGCTGACCGGACGGTGGGGGCGGCCCCGCTCCCCGGTCCTCCCGGGGGGGGCACGCCGCTCCGGGGCGCCGCGCCTCTCCCCCGTCGCAGCCCGCCGCTGCCGTCGCCGCCCCCGCTCCTCCTGGCCGGTCGGCGTTCCTCTCGTGTGCCGCACGCCGCTCCCCGGGCGGCCCGCTCGGCCCGTGGCGCCCCGCTCGTGGCGTGCCGTAGGTCCCGTCCCCCACGGCTGAACACAACTGCGCCGATCTACGTATCTCCTCGTACTGCCGCACCGGCATTACCGCCAAGTAGGTTGAACGCCGGTTCAGTTGGCGGTTGATTCGAGCTGATACGCACCCGGCCCGGGAGACATCTTGCTGCGACGCATCAACGGAACGGCCCTCATCATCGCCGCCCTGGTGGCCACGATCGGCGCGCTCGCCTTCCCCGTGTGGTCCTACGCCGACCGCTCCGGCACCGGCGAGGCCAATCTGAACGCCTCCAGCGTGGCCACCCAGTGGGGCCCGCTCTCCGCGACCGACCGGGACTTCCTGATCAAGGTGCGGCTGGCCGGGCTGTGGGAGCTCCCCGCGGGCCAGCAGGCGATCGAGCGTGCGCCGAGCGAGGCGGTGAAGCTCGCCGGTGACCATCTCGTGGTAGGCCACACGGACCTGGACCGGCGGGCGAGGGACGTCGCATCGAAGCTCGGGGTGGAGCTCCCGAACCAGCCCACGGAGCAGCAGCAGGGCTGGCTCAGGGAGCTCACCGCAGCGTCCGGCGAGGAGTACCAGCTGAAGTTCGCCAACCTCCTGCGGGCCGCGCACGGCAAGGTGTTCGCGCTGGTCGCGCAGGTACGGCACACCACGCGCAACTCGCTGATCAGGCAGTTGGCCTCCGACGCCAACCAGACGGTGCTGGACCACATCACCATGCTGGAGCGCACCGGCTTCGTGGACTTCGACGGCCTTGCGCGCGAAGCGGCGGGCGCTTCGACGGCCAGCCCCTCGGGGCCACCGGTGTCGTCGGGCGGCGTACCGCAGGTGCCGGTTCCGGTGACCCCGAGGGGCGACCAGTCGTTCACGTCCCGCCCCGTGCCGCCGACCATGGCCCCGCTGCCTCAGCCGTAGCTCCCTCGCGAGCGACGACACAGCAGAGGCCGCAGGGCTCCGGGTCGGGCGGCTCCGGTGCGGGCCCGTTCTCCGGGTGCCGCTGCCGGGCGGGACGCGCGAGGCCGTGGCCGGGTGGTACGAGGGGGCGGCCTGTACGGGCGGGGGCGCCCGACGGTCTCCGGCGGCACCACCCGGATGTGATCCGGGGTGACCGGCTCGTCGGAATGTCGGCGCACCCTCGCGTTTTCGCAGGCCGATGCGGGACCGGTCGGCCTGGAGCGGAGAGCACGCGCGCATCCGGGGGCGCTGTGCGCAGCTCCGGGAACCTCAAATCCAGCTCTGAACGTCCCCCCTTTCGGATTCGCCGCCTCCCGGCGGGGCCATGACCCCTGCACAAGGGGGAGGAGACACCATGAGGCTGGGAATCGGGATCGGCTGGCGGCCGGAGATCGCGGACGCCGTCGAGGCTCTGCCGGGGATCGACTGGGTCGAGGCGGTGGCGGAGAACATCTGTGAGGACCATCTCCCCGCACCGCTCGAACGCCTGCGGCAGCGCGGTGTCACCGTCGTCCCGCACGGCGTGGCGCTGGGCCTGGGCGGGGCCGACCGGCCCGACCCCGGCCGCCTCGCCGCACTGGCCGCGCGGGCCGAGCTGCTGGGCGCGCCCCTGGTGACGGAGCACATCGCGTTCGTACGGGCCGGAGGGCGGCTCACCGCCTCTCCGGCCCTGGAGGCGGGACATCTGCTGCCGGTGCCGCGGACCTGGGACGCCCTGGAGGTGCTGTGCGAGAACGTACGCGTCGCGCAGGACTCGCTGCCCGTGCCGCTGGCCCTGGAGAACATCGCCGCGCTGATCTCCTGGCCCGGCGAGGAGCTGACCGAGGGCCAGTTCCTCGCGGAACTGGTGGAGCGGACCGGCGTACGGCTGCTGATCGACGTCGCCAATCTGCACACCAACCACGTGAACCGTGGCGAGGACCCCGCGACCGCGCTCGACGAACTGCCGGTGGAGGCCATCGCGTACGTCCATGTGGCGGGCGGGGTGGAGAAGGACGGCGTCTGGCACGACACGCACGCCCACCCGGTGACGCGCCCCGTCCTGGACGTCCTGGGCGAGCTGCGCTCCCGCGTCGACCCGCCGGGGGTCCTGCTGGAGCGCGACGACGACTTCCCGCCCGCCGGGGAGCTGGCCGGGGAACTGACCGCGATCCGGGGGACGCTGGCCCGGGCCGCTGCCGCCCCGGCGGCACCCCGGCCCCGGCCGCGCGCCGCCGTGCCAAAGGAGCCGGCCGCCCGGCGGGCGGGGGGCCGCGACCGGACCGCCGTCGCGCAGACCGCGCTGCTCTCCTCGCTGGTGGCCGGCACGCCCGCACCGGAGGGCTTCGACCGCCGCCGCCTGGAGGTGCAGAGCCGTGCCCTGGCCGCCAAGCGCGCCGACGTCGTCGCGAAGGTGGCGCCGGAACTGCTCGCCCTCGTCGGTGACGGCTACCGGAAGGCGTTCCTCGCGTACGCAAGGAACCGGCCGATGTCCGGGGGTTACCGCCGCGACGCGCTCGGCTTCGCCGAGCATCTCCTGATCACGGGCCGGCCCGCCGACGAGGCCGCCCGGCGGAGACTGACGCGCTGGTGGCAGGAGCGCTCCGCCCCACGTCCGCCGCGCCGCGCGGCCCGCCTGGTCCACGCCGCCCGCGCCGCCCTTCTCGGAAAGTGACCGCGATGAACACTCTTGCTCTGGTGCTGACCCTGGCCGTGGCCGTCTCCTCCGTCGCCCTGGTCGTGGCGACGCGCCGCGCCGGTCTGCGGGGCGGCGGCACCGACGCGCACGTCCACGACCTCTTCGAGGAGGCCTTCCTCAAGGGCGGCCCGGCCAGGGCGGTGGACACCGCCCTCACCCGTATGCACACCGACGGGCGCCTGACCGTCGGTGGGCCCGGCATCGTCGTGGTCCGGCGGAACGAGGCCCACGACGCGGTGGAACGCGCCGTGCTCCAGGAACTGGCCGCCGCTCCGAGCGGCGCCCTGCACACGCTGCGCGAGAACGTGATGCGGCACCCGGCGGTGCAGGAGATCGGGGACGGCCTGGCCGCCCGCGGGCTGCTGGTCCCGCCCGGCGAGAGCCGGACGCGCCGCACCTGGGGGCTCGCCCTGGGCATCGGGGGCATCGTGGGCTTCCCGGTCTCCATCGCCCTGACGATCACCCAGTACGCCCTGTACGACGGGTTCGCGGAGATCCCCTTCCCCTTCGTCCTGAAGGTGCTGCCCGCTCTCGTGGTGGGGGCCGTGGTCGGTCTGGTCACCGCGTCGGGGGCCAGGTCACGGCTCACCGGAGCGGGGCGCGGGGCGGCCGAGGCGTTCCGGGCGGCCAACGCCCACGTGACCGATCCTGCCCATCTGGTGGCGACCCAGGGGCTGGGCGCACTCTCCGACACCGAACTCCGGGCACAGCTGACGGCCGCGGCCCGGCAACGGCGCGCGGGGCACTCCTCGTCGGCGCACTCCTCCTCGTCCTCGTCCTCGTCCGCCTCCGCAGCCGCGTTCGTGCCCGTGGCGTGGTGCGCGGGGGTGGGCCCCGGCGGCGGTGGCTGCGGAGGTTCCAGCGGCGGAGGCGGCGGCTCGGGGACGGGCTCCTCCTGCAGTTCGGGATCGAGCTGCGGCGGTGGGGGCGGTTCGAGCTGCGGCAGCAGCGGTTCCAGCTGCGGCGGTGGGGGCGGTTCGAGCTGTGGTGGCGGCGGTTCGAGCTGCGGCGGTGGGGGTTCCTGAAGCGCGGTCACGTTCTCCGCGCCGGCATCTCGTGGGCGGCGCCGTCTCCACCGGCGGGCCGCACCATGAGCCCGGATCGGCATGCATACGGATTCAGCCACGGATGACCGCCTGTGACCGAGATTGGTCCATATCGTGAACAGGGCATGGCGCTTCCCTGCCGGTTTCGCATAGAACTCCGCCATGCTCTGGGTTCTGCTTCTTCTGGTCGCGTGGAGCGCCGCCGCCGTCTCCTGCATCCGGCTGTGTCTGGTCACCGCGGGCGCGGCTCACAGGCCGCCGCCTGCCGCGCCGGCGTCCGCTCCCCATGAACTCAACCTCTACGAGACGGCGTTCCTGGCCGGTGGCCCGCAGCGGGTCGCCGATCTGGCCCTGGTCTCCATGCATCTGCGGCGCCGGCTGCTGCTCGCCCACACCGGCTGGGCCACCGTGGTGGACCCGGAGGGCCGGGACGAGGTCGAGCGCACCGTGATCCACGCGATCGGCCCGGAGGGACAGTCCCGGATAGGCCCGATACGGGCCGCCGCCGCGGCGGCCGACGCCGTACGCACCCTCGCCGACCGCCTGGTGGCGGCGGGGCTCGCCGTCCCCCACGGCACCAGGACCAGTCTGGAATCGGCGGTACGCGCGGTCCGGGGCTCCGCCGTGCTGGTGGTGGTCCTGGCGGTCACGGCCGTGCTGATGCCAGGTCAGGAGACGGGGTACGCGGGCCCGGTGGCCGCCTGGTTCGGGCTGCCGCTGGTGCTGACGCTGGGCTGCCTGGCCATCGCGCGGGTGGAGAACCACCCGTACAGCCCGTGGGCGTCGCCGTCCGGGCAACGCTGGCTGGACTCCCTGCCCGCGCCGGTGCGCGGCGCGGACCGCGACCTGCTGGCCGCGGTGGCCGTACGGGGCGTGGGCGCCGTGGAGGATCCGGCGCTGCGGGCCGCGCTGACGAGCGGAGCCCGCACCGGCGGATGAACCGCCGGGACGTGAGCACACGGCACGGGCCGCCCCGTGGGGCGGCCCGTGCCGTGTGCTGTCCAGTTGTACGGCCCGGGACACATCGGCCTCGGACGGCGAGATGGAGCGGCCCACGGGGAGGAATGGCTGACTCCCCCGCGCGCCACGGCGCTTCGCCGGCCTGCGGCCGATGTGTACCCGGTACCGGACCCGGTGTCGCTGGAACGACGGGCGGCGTCACACGCGCCGTTGCCCGCCAACTGATCTTCCGGGTCGGGGTGACCGGAAACGCTGGCTATGCGAGTCCGGCCACCAAGTCTGCGACGGTCTTCCTGCGCCCCGTGTAGAAGGGGACCTCCTCGCGCACGTGCAGACGCGCCTCGGAGGCACGCAGGTGACGCATCAGGTCGACGATGCGGTACAGCTCGTCGGCCTCGAAGGCGAGGACCCACTCGTAGTCGCCGAGCGAGAAGGAGGCGACCGTGTTGGCGCGCACGTCGGGGTAACCACGGGCCATCTTCCCGTGGTCCGCGAGCATGCGGCGGCGGTCCTCGTCGGGCAGCAGGTACCAGTCGTAGCTGCGCACGAAGGGGTACACGCTGATGTAGTCGCGCGGGGTCTCGTCCGCCAGGAAGGCCGGCACGTGCGACTTGTTGAACTCGGCGGGACGGTGCAGCGCCATGTTCGACCAGACCGGCTCCAGGGAGCGGCCGAGCGCGGTGCGCCGGAAGAGGTTGTAGGCCTCCTGGAGCTCGTCGGAGGTCTCCGCGTGCCACCAGATCATCAGATCGGCGTCCGCCCGCAGACCGGACACGTCGTAGGTGCCGCGGACCGTGACGTCCTTGGCCTCGAGCTGGTCGAACAGTTCCTGGACCTCGTCGGCGTAACCGGCGCGGTCGGCAGGAAGGACGTCCTTCAGCCTGAAGACGGACCACAGGGTGTAGCGGATGACCTCGTTGAGGTCCTTGGCCTTCTTGCCTGCGTTCGGAAGCTTCTCTGGCGCACTCATACGGCTATTGTCCCGCCTCGCTCCGCGTGCCCTGAACCAGGGTCGGAGTGTTGTCGATCTCTCCCGTGGCGACGCCCGTGAGATCCGCGGCGATCTCGTCCGCCGCGCGGTGCGCACTGGCGACACAGGCCGGGATCCCGACCCCGTCGTAGACCGCTCCGCACACCCGCAGACCGGGCAGCCCGGCGACCGCGTCACGGATCCGGGCGACCCTGTCGAGATGGCCCACGGGGTACTGGGGCAGCCCGCCGATCCACCGGGTGACCTCGGTGTCCACGGGCCGCGCCGCCAGCCCGGTCGCGGCGGCGAGGTCCGTCAGGGACACCTCGACGAGCTCGGAGTCCTCCCGGTGCAGGTGCTCCTCCTCGCCGTAGCGGCCGACCGACGTACGCAGCACGAAGAGATCGGGGGCGGAGTCGGCGACCCACTGCCACTTGTTGGTGGAGAAGGTGGCGGCCTTGATCGTGCGTCCGTCGACGGGCGGCACGAGGAAGCCGGAGCGGCCCTGGAGCGCTCCGGTGCCCGCGAGGTCGGAGCGCCGGAAGGCCAGGGTGACGAGGGCCATCGAGGCGTACTCGACGGCGGCCAGCTCGACGGCGGCGGCCGGGCACTCGGCGGCGAGCAGCGTGGACGCCGACCATGCGGGGGTGGCCAGGACGACGGCGTCCGCCGCGATCACCCGGCTGTCGGTGCGCACGTCCCAGCCCTGCCCCGACCGGGTCAGGCCGAGCACGGGGGTCTCCATGAGGATGTCCCCGCCACCGGCGCGCACGGCGTCGGCCACCGCTCCCGGCAGGGTGCCGATGCCCCCCTCGATGCCCTGGAACACCGGTCCGGTGTGCTGCCGGGCGGCGGCCCGCTCCTGGATGCGGAGTACGCCGTCGAGGAGCGGGCCGCCCTCCTTCACGGCCTCGAAGAGCTGGGGCACGGCGGCGCGCATCGAGATCCGGTAGGCGTCCCCGGCGTACACCCCGCCGAGCAGCGGCTCCACCAGCCGGTCGACGACCTCCCGGCCGAGCCGGTCGGCGACGTAGGAACCGACCGCGACGTCGTCCCCGACGGCGGTCGGTGTGAGGTCGCGCTCCTCGGCGATCCTGGCCAGGCCCTCGGGCGAGAGCACACCGCTGAGCGCGGCCGGGTCGCCCGGCACGCCCATCACGTGGCCCTTGGGCATGGGCCTCAGGGCGTCGCGGGTCCACACCGAGGCGGTGGCGGTGGCGGGCGGCTGGAGCCGTCCGCCGAGACCCACCGCGGTGGCCAGCCCGACCGCCTCGGGGCGCCGCGCGAGCATCGACTCGGCACCGAGGTCGACCTGGGTACCGGCGATCTCGCCGGTCATCAGCTTGCCGCCGAGCCGCTCCGTCGCCTCCAGGACGGTGACGCGGAGGCCGGAGGCCAACAGCCGGTGGGCGGCGGCGAGTCCGGCGATGCCACCGCCGATGACGACGACATGGCCCGTGCGTGTGGTGTCGGCATGAAGAGGACGCTGCATGGGTCCACTCTCTCAAACCCTTACCGAGTCCCGAACGTGACCACTTCGAAACCGCCCACAGGCAACCCGCCCAGGGGCCCCTACGTCGAACCGGCACCACTGACAACGGCCCTTGGGGGGACGCACCATGCCTTACGGACGCCACACCGACCGTCATCCACCCGCTCGTTCCGGACCGCGGCGCTCACGCGCGCTGGCCGCGGCCGGGCTGCTCATGGTGCTCCTGGGCACCGCTGCCTGCGGGGCGGGCTCCGCCGGCGACGCGCAGGGGCTGAACGCCGACTCCGACAAGAAGGCGGCGGCGCCCGCCGCGGAGGGGGCCGGGGAGCAGGCCGCGGGCAAGGGGGCCGACCGCTCCTCGTCGGCGCCGAAGCCGGGCGCCGCGGTCGCCGTCCACGTCATCCGCACGGCCACGCTCGACATCGAGGTGAAGAGCGTGCCGAAGGCGGTCGCCCAGGCCCGGGCCGCCGCCGAGGGGGCCGGCGGACTCGTCGCCGACGAGAGCACCGAGCGGCTCGACGAGGAGCACGACATCTCCCGTCTCGTCCTGCGGGTGCCCCAGGAGCGGTACGACGAGGTGCTGCGCGGACTCGCCGGGTCGGGGAAGCTGCTGTCCCGCACGTCGAACGCGAAGGACGTGACCGGGGAGGTCGTCGACGTCGAGAGCCGGATCGCCACGCAGCGGGCGAGCGTCACCCGGGTCCGCGACCTGATGGACAAGGCCGAGAAGCTCACCGACGTGGTGGCGCTGGAAGGAGAACTGAGCAGCAGGCAGGCCGACCTGGAGTCCCTGCTCGCCCAGCAGGCATCCCTGAAGGACCGTACGTCGCTGGCGACGATCACCCTCGAACTCAGCGAACCGTCCGCGGAGGGCAAGGACCCCGAGGACGAGGACACCGGCTTCCTGGACGCCCTGGCGGGGGGCTGGGACGCGTTCCTGACCATGCTGCGGTGGATCGCGGTGGCGATCGGCGCCTCGGCTCCGTTCCTGGTGGCGGCGGCCGTACTGGCCCTCCTGTGGCGGCTGCTGCGCGGCCGTCCGGCACGGCGCCGCGGGGCGGCCGGGGAGCCGCCGCGGACCCCGCGGGCCGCGTCCGAGGAACCGCCGACGGCCGCACCCGCTCCGTAACCGCCGTAGCGTGGGCCCCTGACCTGGACACGGCGGCGAAGGGACCCGGCAATGGCGGCGGAACGACTGGTGGTCGTCGGAGGCGACGCGGCGGGCATGTCCGCCGCGTCGCAGGCCCGCAGGCTCAAGGGGCCCGGCGAGATGAGCATCGTCGCCTTCGAGCGCGGCAACTTCACGTCGTACTCGGCCTGCGGCATCCCGTACTGGGTCAGCGGCGACGTGCGGGACCGCGACGACCTCGTCGCCCGGACGCCGCAGGAGCACCGGGACCGTTCCATCGATCTGCGCACCCGCACCGAGGTGACGGAGATCGACGTGGACGAACGGCGGGTGCGGGCGCTGGACCGCGACAGCGGTGAGACGTACTGGACCCCGTTCGACAAGCTGGTGATCGCCACGGGCGCCCGGCCCGTCCGTCCCGCGCTGCCCGGGATCGACGCCCCGGGCGTCCACGGGGTGCAGACCCTGGACGACGGCCAGGCCCTCCTGGAGTCGCTGGACCGCGCCCCGGGGCGCCGGGCGGTCGTGGTGGGCGCCGGTTACATCGGCGTGGAGATGGCCGAGGCGATGCTCAAGCGCGGCTTCGAGGTCACGGTGCTCAACCGCGGGGCCCAGCCCATGGCGACGCTCGACCCGGACATGGGGCGGCTGGTCCACGACGCGATGGACGGACTCGGCATCACCACCGTCAACGACGCCGCCGTCACCCGGATCGAGACCGGCGCGGACGGCCGCGTCACGGCGGTCGCCACGCAGGAGGAGACGTATCCGGCGGATGTCGTGGTGCTGGGCATCGGCGTCGAGCCGGAGACCTCCCTCGCCCGGGCCGCCGGGCTGCCCGTGGGCCCGCACGGCGGTCTCCTGACGGACCTGTCGATGCGGGTCACGGGGCAGGAGGCCGTCTGGGCCGGAGGGGACTGCGTCGAGGTGCTGGACCTCGTCGCCGGCCGCACCCGGCACATCGCGCTGGGCACCCACGCGAACAAGCACGGCCAGATCATCGGGGCCAACGTCGGCGGCGGCTACGGCACGTTCCCGGGCGTGGTCGGTACGGCGGTGAGCAAGGTCTGCGACCTGGAGATCGCGAGGACGGGACTGCGCGAGAAGGACGCGAAGGCGGTAGGGCTGCGCTACGTGACGGCGACGATCGAGTCGACGGGCCGCGCGGGCTACTACCCCGGAGCCGAGCCCATGACCGTGAAGATGCTCGCGGAGTACCGCACCGGACGGCTGCTGGGTGTGCAGATCGTGGGCCGTGAGGGTGCGGCGAAGCGCGTGGACGTCGCGGCGGTGGCGCTCACCGCCCGGATGACGGTGGAGGCCATGACGGCGCTCGACCTCGGGTACGCCCCGCCGTTCTCCCCGGTCTGGGACCCGGTCCTGGTGGCCGCCCGCAAGGCCGTGACGGCGGTGCGGGCGGCCGGCGGCTGACTAGCGGGCGGTCTGCCGGTGGACGTACTCCACCAGACGCGTCAGGGCGTCCGGGTCGGTGGTCGGCAGGACGCCGTGCCCCAGGTTGAAGATGTGGCCCTCGAGACCGGAGGCGGCGTCGAGCACCTCCCGGGTCTTCGCCTCGACCGCCTCGGTCGGCGCGAAGAGCACCGCCGGGTCGAGGTTGCCCTGGAGCGCCTTGCCGGGGCCGACCCGGCGGGCGCCCTCGTCCATCGGGACACGCCAGTCCACGCCGACCACGTCCGCGCCGGCCTCGCCCATCAGGCCCAGCAGCTCGCCGGTGCCGACGCCGAAGTGGATGCGGGGGACGCCGTACGGGGCGACGGCGTCGAAGACCTTCGCGGAGGCCGGCATCACGGAGCGGCGGTAGTCGGCCGGGGCCAGGGCGCCCACCCAGGAGTCGAAGAGCTGGACCGCCGAGGCGCCCGCCTCGATCTGTACCTTCAGGAAGGCGCCGGTGATGTCGGCCAGCCGGTCGAGCAGGTCGGCCCAGAGCTCAGGCTCGCCGTACATCATGGCCTTGGTGCGCTCGTGGTTGCGGGACGGGCCGCCCTCCACGAGGTAGCTCGCGAGGGTGAACGGCGCACCGGCGAAGCCGATCAGCGGCGTGGCGCCGAGCTCCGCGGTGAGCATCCCGAAGGCCTCGGTGACGTACGGGACGTCCTCGGGGGTGAGGTCGCGCAGCCGGGCGAGGTCGGCGCGGGTGCGGATCGGTTCGGCGATCACCGGGCCGACGCCGGGCTTGATGTCGAGGTCGATGCCGATGGCCTTGAGGGGGACGACGATGTCGCTGAAGTAGATCGCGGCGTCGACCTTGTGGCGGCGCACGGGCTGCAGCGTGATCTCGGTGACCAGCTCCGGCATCATGCAGGAGTCGAGCATCGCGACGCCCTCGCGCGCCTTCAGGTACTCGGGCAGCGACCGCCCCGCCTGACGCATGAACCAGACCGGGGTGTGCGGCACCGGCTCGCGGCGGCACGCCTTGAGGAACGCCGAGTCGTGGGTGGCAGGGGTCGTCCGCAGGCCCGTCGACGGGCCCTCCCCTGATCGGACGGAGCTGTGCTCTCGGGGAAGGTCGTTGGCACTCACGCACAGAATCTTCGCACGGAGCGGCAACGAGCCGGACCCCGCATGGGTGTCCCTCCCTGCACGGGGCTCCGGTTCCGCCTACTCTTCCCCGCATGGCTCCGGCTCAGGGACAATATTCCGATCATTCCGATGGCACTGACAGCGAGGAGAGTGCGGAGGGCGACACGGTCCCGCCCGCGTTCCGGTCGGCGGTCGACGCGTTGCGTTCCGCCCGCCTCCGCCCCGAACTGGAGGTCGAGTCCACACGCCCGCCGCAACGGCTCGCCCCGCACGCGTACGCCCTGGAAGCAGCGGTGGTGGACGGCGAGGACGATCTCGCCGACGGCCGCCTCGTGCTCCTGCACGACCCCGCCGGTCACGAGGCCTGGCAGGGGACCTTCCGCCTGGTGACCCTGGTGCGGGCGGAGCTCGAACCGGAGATGGCGGCGGACCCGCTGCTCCCCGAGGTGTGCTGGACCTGGCTGACGGGTGCGCTGGACGCCCGGGGGCTGTCGTACGGGGAGGCCGGCGGCACCGTGACGCGGGCCGGCTCCCACTACTTCGGTGCGCTCGGCGCGCGCCGTCCGGCGACGCAGATCGAGATCCGGGCCTCCTGGACGCCGCGCGAGGGGCGCGGCGGGGTGCCGGACACCGCGGCGCACCTGTCCGCGTGGGGTGATCTGCTCTGCCAGCTGGCGGGACTGCCGCCCTCGGGCACCGCGGACGCGGCGGTGGTGAGCCTGCCGCAGAGGCGCGGGCCTCAGGCGCCATGACGCAGCGTCATCGTTCGGGAGAGCCGGTCGCACAGGGACCGGCTCTCTTTTCGTACAATCGATCGCGCGTCCTATTTGCCCGAATTGTTACTCACTAATCCGTGATCTTCCTCTAAAGGAGGACGCGCCTGCTGCCGAAGAGGTCAATGACCCTTCAAGCACGGTTCGCCCCGGCTTCACCCCGAGCCGGCCCGTCCCGACACTCCCCAGGAGGCCTGGTGTCCGTTCTCCTCGAGCAGCCCGCAAGCCTGGTCGCCTACCGCCCGAACAAACCGACGGCCATGGTCGTCGTGGCCGACCCCCGCGTCCGTTCCACCGTCACCCGCCATCTGTGGGCTCTCGGGGTACGTGACGTGATCGAGGCGTCGTCCATCGCGGAGGCCCGTCCCCGCGTCGGCAACCCGCGCGACATCTGCGTTGCCGACGTCCACCTGCCCGACGGTTCCGGGCTGACCCTGCTGTCCGAGACCCGAGCCGCCGGCTGGCCGAACGGCCTCGCCCTCTCCGCCGCCGACGACATCGGCGCGGTGCGCAACGCCCTCGCGGGCGGCGTGAAGGGCTACGTCGTCACCGGCACCCGTACCAACATCGGCCACCCCACCCGTCCCGGCGTCGCCCCGATCGGCGCCAACGCCGCCCGTATGCACCGCAGGCCTCCCGGCTCCCCGAGCCACCCGGGCGGCTACCGCGAACTCTCCGGCCGTGAGGTGGAGGTGCTCCGCCTGGTCGCCGAAGGCCAGTCCAACAAGGCCATCGGCGTCTCGATGGGCCTCTCCGCACTCACCGTCAAGAGCCACCTCGCCCGCATCGCCCGCAAGCTCGGCACCGGAGACCGCGCCGGAATGGTCGCCGTGGCCCTCCGTACGGGCATCATCCACTGACCCCCGCACCCCACCGGCACCTGCGCGGACGCGCACCCGGCCGGTTTACGCGCCTGGTCGCCCGTCGGCGGAACGTTCCGTCGACGGGCGACGCGCATACACAGATACCCTTGGCATGTGACCGACGCCCAAGAGACCGCAGAAGACACTTCACTGCGAACCACCGGGGGCGCTCCCCCGGACGACGTCGCCCCGGCGCCGATCCCCTTGCTCGAACCGCGCGAGGGCATCCCTCCGGTGGTGGCGACCGACGACGCGCTGGCCAGGGTGATCGCGGCCTTCGCCGCGGGCTCCGGCCCGGTCGCCGTCGACGCCGAGCGCGCCTCCGGCTACCGCTACGGGCAGCGCGCCTATCTGGTGCAGCTGCGGCGTGAGGGCGCGGGCAGCGCCCTGATCGACCCGGTCGGCTGCCCCGACCTCTCCGGCCTCGGCCAGGTCCTCACCGGCAGTGAATGGATCCTGCACGCCGCGACCCAGGACCTGCCCTGCCTGCGCGACATAGGCATGACCCCCACGTCGCTCTTCGACACGGAGCTCGCCGGGCGGCTCGCGGGGTTCCCGCGCGTCGGGCTGGGCGCCATCGTGGAGAACGTCCTCGGCTTCGCCCTGGAGAAGGGCCACTCGGCGGTCGACTGGTCCACCCGTCCGCTGCCCGACCCGTGGCTGCGCTACGCCGCCCTCGACGTCGAGCTGCTGGTGGACCTGCGCAACGCCCTGGAGACGGAGCTGGACCGGCAGGGCAAGCTGGAGTGGGCCCTGGAGGAGTTCGCCGCGATCGCGTCGGCGCCGCCCGCTCCCCCGCGCAAGGACCCGTGGCGCCGGACGTCGGGCATGCACAAGGTGCGCCGTCGCCGTCAGATCGCCGTCGTGCGTGAGCTGTGGAACGCCCGCGACCAGGTGGCGCAGCGTCGTGACATCTCCCCCGGGAAGGTGCTCGGAGACGCCGCGATCATCGAGGCGGCCCTGGCGCTGCCCGCGAACGTGCAGGCCCTCACGGCGCTTCCCGGCTTCGGCCACCGCATGGGACGCCGTCAGCTGGAGCAGTGGCAGGCCGCCGTCGACCGGGCCAAGGCACTTCCCGAGTCGGAGCTGCCGCAGCCCGGTCAGCAGCCGGCCGGGCCGCCGCCGCCGCGGTCGTGGGCGGACAAGGACCCGGCCGCCGCGGCCCGCCTCTCGGCGGCCCGGGCCTCGGTGTCGGAGCTCGCCGAACGGCTGCACATGCCTCAGGAGAATCTGATCACCCCGGACACCGTGCGCCGGATCTGCTGGGAGCCGCCCAAGATCCTCACGCCGGGCGCGGTGGAGACCGCCCTCGCCGGGTTCGGCGCGCGCCGCTGGCAGATCGAGCAGGTCGGCCCCCTGCTGCTGAGCGCCCTGGACACGAGCGCCTGACCCCGCCCGCGTGTGCCCCCTGCCGGTCTCCGGCAGGGGGCACACGCGTGTCGGCGCCGCGCCGTCGCGCCACCCATCGGCGAGGATCGAATTCACGCCAGTTACCGGCCTCTTCCCGGCACCGGCGGCGGCTCGCCCCGTGTGACGTTCGCCGCTCCGGTGGTGGGGGGTGGGCAGTCTGGTTACCCGCAAGTAGCATGAGGGGCGTGGCGCGCCGATGCGTGCGCCCGCAGCAGTGCCATCCCGCACCCTGGAGGAGAGCCACCGTGCCTCGTACCATCCGGGACGTCGTCTTCGTCGACGGCGTCCGCACCCCGTTCGGCAAAGCGGGCCCGAAGGGCATCTACCACGAGACCCGCGCCGACGATCTCGTCGTGAAGGCCATCCGGGAGCTGCTGCGCCGCAACCCGGACCTGGACCCCGCGAAGATCGACGAGGTCGCCATCGCCGCGACCACCCAGATCGGCGACCAGGGCCTCACCCTCGGGCGTACCGCCGGAATTCTGGCCGGCCTGCCGCAGTCGGTACCCGGCTACTCCATCGACCGCATGTGTGCGGGCGCCCTGACCGCCGTCACCTCGACGGCCGGCTCCATCGCCTTCGGCGCGTACGACGTCGTCATCGCCGGCGGTGTCGAGCACATGGGCCGCCACCCGATGGGCGAGAGCGTGGACCCGAACCCGCGCCTCGTCTCGGAGAAGCTGGTCGACGAGTCCGCCCTCTTCATGGGCATGACCGCGGAGAACCTGCACGACAGGTACCCCTCGATCACCAAGCAGCGCGCCGACGAGTACGCGGTCCGCTCGCAGGAGAAGGCCGCCAAGGCGTACGCCGACGGCAAGATCCAGCAGGACCTGGTGCCGGTCTCCGTGCGCCGCACCAACGCCGAGGCGGGCGAGACGGGCTGGGGCCTGGTCACCGCCGACGAGCCGATGCGCCCGGGCACCACACTGGAGTCGCTCGCCGGTCTGAAGACCCCGTTCCGCGCCCACGGCCGCGTGACGGCCGGTAACGCCGCGGGTCTCAACGACGGCGCCACCGCCTCGATCCTGGCCTCCGAGGAGACCGCCCGCGAGCTGGGCCTCCCGGTCAAGATGCGTCTCGTGTCGTACGCCTTCGCGGGTGTCGAGCCCGAGGTCATGGGCTACGGGCCGATCCCGGCGACGGAGAAGGCGCTGGCCAAGGCCGGCCTCTCCATCGACGACATCGGTCTCTTCGAGATCAACGAGGCCTTCGCCGTGCAGGTGCTCGCCTTCCTGGAGCACTACGGCATCGCCGACGACGACGCGCGCGTCAACCAGTACGGCGGCGCGATCGCGTACGGCCACCCGCTCGCCTCCTCCGGCGTCCGCCTGATGACGCAGCTGGCCCGCCAGTTCGAGGAGCAGCCGGAGGTCCGCTACGGCCTGACGACCATGTGCGTCGGCTTCGGCATGGGCGCGACGGTCGTCTGGGAAAACCCGCACTTCGAGAACGCCGGAGGCACCAAGTGAGCTCCACCACCGAGCTTCTGAAGGGTGCGGCCGAGCTGTTCCCCGGCGAGGTCGTCACGCAGGCGCACGTACGCCACCTCGACCTGCCCGGCGGCGCGGGGCGCTTCGCGCTCATCACGCTGGACAACGGCTTCGACCACACCAAGCCGACCACCATCGGCCCGCAGTCGCTGGCGAACCTGAACGCCGCCGTCGACCAGGTCGAGAAGGAGGCGGCCGAGGGCACGATCACCGGCGTCGGTGTGACCGGCAAGCCGTTCATCTTCGCCGTCGGCGCGGACCTCAAGGGCGTCGAGCTCCTCAAGGAGCACAAGGACGCGCTGGCCATCGGCAAGGGCGGCCACGACGTCTTCCGCCGCCTGTCCGGCCTCGCGGTCCCGACCTTCGCGTACTACAACGGCGCGGCCATGGGCGGCGGTGTGGAGATCGGTCTGCACTGCTCCTACCGCACCGTCTCCAGCGCGCTGCCGGCGTTCTCGCTGCCCGAGGTCTTCCTCGGCCTGGTCCCCGGCTGGGGCGGCTGTGCGCTGCTCCCCAACCTGATCGGCGCCGACCGCGCCGTCTCGGTCATCATCGAGAACTCGCTGAACCAGAACCGCCAGCTCAAGGGCAAGCAGGTCTTCGAGCTCGGGATCGCCGACGCGATCTTCGAGGGCGCGGACTTCCTGGAGCAGTCGCTGATCTGGACCGCCTCCGTCCTCAAGGGCGAGATCGCGGTCGAGCGTCCCGAGGTCGACCGCGGTGACGCCTGGGACCAGGCCGTCGCGCGCGGCAAGGCCATCGCCGACTCCAAGGTGCACGGGGCGGCCCCGGCCGCCTACCGCGCGCTGGAGATCATCGCCGCGGCGAAGAGCGGCGACCTGGGTGCCGGCTTCGACGCCGAGGACCAGGCCCTCGCGGACCTGATCATGGGTGGCGAGCTGCGCTCCGGGATCTACTCCTTCAACCTGGTCCAGAAGCGCGCCAAGCGCCCGGCCGGTGCCCCGGACAAGTCCCTGGCCCGCCCGGTCACCAAGGTCGGCGTGGTGGGCGCGGGCCTGATGGCCAGCCAGCTGGCGCTGCTGTTCCTCCGCCGCCTGGAGGTCCCGGTCGTCCTCACGGACATCGACCAGGAGCGCGTCGACAAGGGCGTCGGCTACGTCCACGCCGAGATCGAGAAGCTGCTCGGCAAGGGCCGCATCAACCAGGACAAGGCCAACCGCCTCAAGGCCCTGGTCTCCGGCGTGCTGGACAAGGCGGAGGGCTTCTCCGACGCCGACTTCATCATCGAGGCCGTCTTCGAGGAGATCGGCGTCAAGCAGAAGGTGTTCGCCGAGGTCGAGGCGGTCGCCCCGGCGCACGCGATCCTCGCCACGAACACCTCCTCCCTCTCGGTCACCGAGATGGCGTCGAAGCTGAAGCACCCCGAGCGGGTCGTCGGCTTCCACTTCTTCAACCCGGTCGCGATCCTCCCGCTGCTGGAGATCGTCCGCGGCGAGCGGACCGACGACGCCTCGCTGGCCACGGCCTTCGGCGTCGCCCGCAAGCTGAAGAAGACCGCGGTGCTGGTGAAGGACGCCCCGGCGTTCGTCGTCAACCGCATCCTGACCCGCTTCATGGGCGAGATCCAGAACATCATCGACGAGGGCACCCCGGTCGAGACGGCGGAGAAGGCCATCGAGCCGCTCGGCCTGCCGATGTCCCCGCTGGTGCTGCTGGAGCTCGTGGGCCCGGCGATCGGTCTGCACGTCTCCGAGACCCTGAACCGCGCCTTCCCGGACCGGTTCACGGTCTCCGAGAACCTGGCGGCGGTCGTCAAGGCCGGCAAGCGCGGCTTCTACGTCTACGACTCCGGCGCGCCGGTCCTCGACCCCGAGGTAGCCGCGCTCCTCAAGCAGGGCGACACCGTCCTGACGGAGGAGCAGGTCCGCGACCGCGTCCTGGACGCGGTGGCGCAGGAGATCGGCCTGATGCTGGCCGAGGGCGTCGTGGCCGAGCCCCAGGACATCGACCTCTGCCTGATCACCGGCGCGGGCTGGCCCTTCCACCTGGGCGGCATCACGCCGTACCTGGACCGCGAGGGCGTCTCCGAGCGGGTGAACGGCAAGCCGTTCCTGGCGCCGGGCGTGGCGAGCGTTCCGGCGTAACGCGGATTCCTCACCGGACGGGCCGTACGGGATCGTTTCCGTACGGCCCGTTCCCGTGCCCGGCGTGGGACGGGCCCGGCCGTGCGCGGCCGGAGGGACGGGCGAAGGCGAAGGGCCGGCCGGGGGGGCCCCCGCCGGCCCCTCGCCCGCCCCCCGCCCCCGCGGGAACCCGGGCCCGGGTCCCGCCGGGGGTGTGCCGGGACGCCCCCGGGGGCCGCGCGGGCGCCCCCCCCCCC
>NZ_JBIBEG010000013.1:0-35661 GCF_042902585.1 Streptomyces argenteolus | reverse complement strand
GTTTGGGGCCCGGCCGGCCGGAGCGCGGCCCGGGGGGGGGCGGGCCCGGGCGGGGCGGGGCGGGGGGGCGGGGCGAGGGCGCGGGGCGGGCGGGGGTCCCCCCGGCCGGCCCTTCGCCTTCGCCCGTCCCCTGCGTCACCAGGTGCCGGTGAACGGCCTGTGGTTGCACGTCTCGCCGCAGGCGTCCTCGCGGGAGCTCCCCGCCGCGCGGATGCTGCTGTTCTCCGGGATGCCGACGACCTTGAACCGTACGGTGGCGGGAGCGGACTCCTGTGCGCCGAAGAGTGCGATGACGTCGACGGCGTGGTGGCCCGCCCGCCAGCGGTGGGCGTGAGTGAAGTGCCACTCCCCCTTCTCGTCGACCGCCGTCGCGCCGATCAGCCGTCCGCTCTCCATCAGCACGACCTTGGTGGCTCCCGGCTGGGTCCGGCCCGCGAAGCGCACCTTCGGTCCCGCGAACTTGTTCTCCTTCGGCGCGGTGATGACGGCGGGGGCCACTCCCGAGATCACCTGGAAGTGCTGCTCGGCCGTCGGTGAGCACCCGTCGGCCCGGAGACCGACGCACTGGATGAGGTGCTCCCCCGGCGTCCACTCGACCGCCCTGCGCCACAGCCACTGGCCCGCCACGCCCACACCGGTCCCGCCGATGTACTGGCCCTGCTCGAAGAAGAGCAGGTAGTCGGTGCCGGGCGCGGCCGTGCCCGAGAACTTGGTCATGGGACCCACCGTGGCGCCCGCGACCGGCCGGGCGAAGGTCGGCGCCTCGCCGGTGCGCATGCCGTAGGCGAGGGCCGATTCGGGCGACTGGACCGTGAACTCGTGGGAGACCGGAGGCAGCCCCTCGGGCTCCATGAGCGCCGCGATGTCCACGTCGGCCCGGGTGAGGACCGACCGCTCGACCAGGCCGGCGACGACCAGCCTGGCGACCTCGTAGGCCCCGGGGTGGTTCAGATGGCTGGAGTCGATGTTGCCGTCGGGGTGCAGGGGGTGCTCGCCGGCGTCGACCCAGCAGAAGTACTGGCGCAGCCGGGTCGGTCCGATCCTGGACCACAGGCTCATCGTGATGCCGGTGAGGTCGATCAAGGGGACGTTGCGCTCGGCGGCGGTCTCCGCCATCGCGCGCGGGTACTCGCCCCGGGTGTTCTTCACCTCGCCGGTCGCGGAGAAGGCGTACCGCGCGGTGGGGGTGACCATGACCGGCACTCCGCCCTCGCTGCGGATGTAGTCGGTGAAGAGCGCGAGAAGTTCCTGGTACTCCGGCACCGGGACGTAACGCATGCCGTTGTGGATCATGTGGTCCACGCCGCCGAAGCCGAGGAGGACGATGTCGCCGGGCTTCATCCGGTTGAGCAGCCCCGCGAAGCGTTCGGTGTAGTACTTGCGCGTGGTCATCGCGCTGCGCGCGTAGTTCGCGACCTCGATCGGGCCGACGAGCAGTTCCTGGATCTTCTGCCCCCACCCGGCCATGGGGGCCTCCTCGTCCGTGCGCGGCGCCGGAACGGAATCCCCGAGGACAAATATTGTGCGGTTCATTTTATCCCCATTCAAGGAGTTCTAGCGGTCGACGACGTTCATGGCCATGGCCCCTGACGCGGAGCAGTACGGGCGTACCTGGACGGGCTTTGCGGGGTGGACGCGCAGGAAGTCGGACGTCTCGTCCCCCACCACCGGTACGGCCGGGTACACGAACGCACCCTTGACGTCGGGGAAGTCCTCCAGGAGGTGGCACACGCGGAACTTGCGCCAGCTGTCGGGCGAGGGCTGGAGCCACCAGTCCCAGTCCTCCCAGCGGTCGAGGCGGTGGTCCACCACCCTTCTGACCGGTACCTCGGCGTGGAAGCCGTTGTCCGCGAGCACCCGGACGGGCACGGTGAAATTGGCGGGGTGCGGGCCGCGTCTGCTGACCACGAGGAGCGCCCCGGGCTCGATCCGGCTCGCGCCGCAGAGGACACCGGTCAGCGAGATCCCGTGCTCGTCGACCTCTACGGCGGTCGACTCGACGTGGTCCTCTCGCAGGACGGTGCGGAGCATCAGCTTGCCGTTCGGCTGCGCGTAGGGGAGGTTCCATCCGACCGGGGCCGGCCCGGAACCGGCCAGCACGGCGGCCCGCGCCCCGATCAGCTTCCGCGTGTCCCGGATCCCGGCCTTCATGTGGACGTTGACCGACTTGGCGTCGGACATGGTGACCCGCCACCGGCCGTCTCCGAGGTCCTCCAGGGCCGAGGGGGTCAGGGCGGCCGTGTAGCGCGTGCCCCCGTTGCCGAGCGGTTTGCGGGTGGTGCGCAGGGGCATGTCCGGCAGCCGCTTCCCGTCGGACGGGTTGTGCCGGAGGACGAACTGCCAGCGGTGCTTGCCGTCCTGCGGTCCGACGGCGGAGAACCGCAGCCATCCCGCGTCGTCCGCCGCGACGTCCACGGTGGCGGCGGCGACGGAGACGGGCGGTACGTTCGGCTGCGCGGCGGCGGTGCGCTTGCCGGGCGACGGCGCCCGGTAGCCGCGGTCCGCCGCGGCCCGGCGGCGCGCGGCGTCCTCGAACAGCTCGGTGTACCGTGCCGCCACCGCCTCGGGGTCGTAGCGCGCGGAGTTGCGCAGGGCGGCGACGCCCATGGCGCGGCGGAGCGCGTCGTCGGCCATCAGCGTGCGCAGCCCCTGGGCCACGGCCTCCGCGTCCTCGGTCCTGACCAGCAGGCCGTCCTCGCCGTGGCGCAGGATCTCCCGTGGCCCCACGGGGCAGTCGGTGGAGACGACGGGCAGCCCGCAGCGCATCGCCTCGACCAGGGTCATGCCGAAGGACTCGGCGCTGGAGGTGACGGCGGCGATGGACCCCTTGGCCCACTCCGACTCGATGGGGGAGAAGCCGCCCATGAGCAGTGCGCGGCCGGCGAGACCGAGTTCGGTGGCGAGCGCCCGCAGCTCGGCCGCCTCGCCTCCGTCCCCGTAGATCCGCAACTGCCAGTCCGGGAACTCGTCGGCGAGCATGCCGAACGCGCGGATCAGCAGGTCGTAGCGCTTGACCCGGTGCATACGCCCGGCGCTCACGATCACCTTGTGGGAGCCGTCGGACGGCTCGACCACGGGGCGCGGCACGCTGTTGGGAATGCCGATGACGGGAATGCCCGGGACCGGGGTGTTCTCCAGGAACGAGCGGGCGTCGGCCTCGGTGACGGTCGTCACGGCGTCGAGGCGCGGATAGACCCGGGCCATCTCGGCCCGGACGGCGGGCGGGATGGCCAGGTGCGTCATGTGCTCCTGTGCGACGCGCAGGGCGGAGTCCCGGGTGTACCGCGCCACGAACAGGTTCAGGCTGGGCCTGGTGCCCACCACCACGTCCGCGCCGGTCCTGCTGAGGTCCTGGATGATCCTCGCGTCGGTGAACTTGCTGTACTGCGCGTAGAACTCCTCCTGGCGCGGGACGACCTCGCTCGGCTCGTCGCTTCCCGCGGCCTTCAGGTCCGCCGATCCGGCGCGCAGGTCCACCAGGGCCCGTACGGCGATGCGGGGGGAGATCTCGAACTTCGTCGCGGTGGCCCGTCTGAAGACCGAGACGATCTCCACCTCGTGGCGGACCGCCAGCGCTTCGGCGAGGTTGATCACCGTACGGTTGGTGCCGCCGATGCCGTAGATGTTGTTGATGAGGAAGGAGATCTTCACCGGACCTCACGATCCCTCTGCTCGAACGGGCTCGGCACGGGGAAGTAGGACTCCAGGAACGTGTTGAGCATGACGGTCTGCCGGTTCACGTCGAAGCTGTCGGAGACCGTGTCGTTGATGCAGAACGCCTGCCGGTCACGCCGGGCCAGCAGGATGCCGAGCCGTCTGGAGATCTCCGGCTTCGCCAGATCGAGGTAGGCGAAGCTGATGTCGGAGGGCACGGCTCGTCCTGTGAAGTACGCGTAGTAGTGGTAGAGCGAGGACGGGATGGAGATGTCCGTCGCGCTGCGGAACCTGCTGTGCGAGGTGCTGTGGTGCGCCTCGGCGAACTCCTTCTCCATCTCGTAGAGGACACTGCGCCGCAGGGCGTACGGCGCGTGCCGGAGCTTCTGCACGATGGCGGAGCCGAAGCTGTCAAGGATGATCTTCCGGTTGTTCTTCCCGGCGGCGTCGACCGGCCGGTCCCCGACGGAGAGGCCCCACCTGGGGACCTGCGAGGGGGAGAAGAAGGTGCGGGTCATCCCGTTCGACAGGAAGAAGTCCTTGGGCGTGGTCGGGCAGCCCAGGAACATGTCGTCGTTGAAGTACAGGAAGTGCTCGGACAGGCCGTCGATGTGGTGCAACTGGCTCTCGATGGCATGCGAGTTGTAGGTCGGCAGGGCGGCCTGGTCCTGGAATATCTCGGTGTGGTCGACCACCGTGAGCCGGGAGCTGCGCAGGCTGAGCCACTCGGGACGCTGCCGGTCGGTCACCAGGTAGACGTGGCGCACCCAGGGGGCGTTCTGTTCCAGCGCCCTCAGCGAGTAGCGGAGCTCGTCGCGGCTGATGTAGCGGGCCGCGTTCGCCGACTCGGCGTGGTAGCCGCCTTCGCCGTACCGGGCACGGCGCCGCTGCCACTCCGGCGCCGATCCGTCCACCCAGGTGTAGACGACGTCGACGGGGAAACGCACGTCCTCGGGAAGCACGTCGGCGCACGCCTCGATCGTGCGCACCGACCGGGTGCGGCGGGTGTGCAGGGCGGCGAAGCCGGTCAGCCGGCTGACGGGGACGTCGACCCGCGGCTCGTCCAGGGCGACGTCCTCGGTGACCCGGTTCGGCCGGGGCGCGACGAGCCTCCCGTCCTCGGGCCGCCAGAACTCGATGTCGCAGCCGTAACGGAGGCCCAGCACCAGCGAGTTGCCCGGATCGGCCCACACCATCCCGGTGCGCAGCACCCGTGCCCGGCTGCCGGTGCGACGGGCCCGGGCGGAGCCGCACAGGGCCGATCGGCCGGCGAGCCGCTCCCCGGAGAGCGCGGAGACGTACACGGGGGCGGTACGGCGGGTCGTTGCGAGGGCGGCCACGACGCGCTGCCGGTCCGCCTCCGAGACGCCGAGGACGGATCTGAAGTCGGAGTTGCCCCGGACGGCGAAGTAGTCGATGCCCGCCTCCTCCAGGAGCGAGACGATCAGCTCCAGGTTCGCCTCCCGCAGGCCCAGCGGGGAGGCGGTGGACCGCACGAGCGCGATCATCCCTCCCCGCCCCGAGAGCACCGCGAGGCTCTCCGAGGCGCGGAAGAGGTGCGGCCAGCGGCGGCGTGCGCGGCGCCCCCGGACGAAGCGCGCGGCCAGGGTGAGGATGTGGAGGCGCCGCAGCAGTCCCTTGAGCCCGGTGCGCAGACGCATGGGGACGCGACGGGCGACGCGGCGTCTCAGGGAGCGTGGAACGAAAGTGCGGTACACCCCGACGACAGCGGATGCCTCCGGATTACTTGTGCTCACGTGTACGTTTCCGGGTCCTCTGGATGGCCGTGCTCAAACGGACTTGCCACGGGGAAGTAGCGGTGCAGGAAGTCGACGACCGCCTTGCTGCCGCCACGCCGGAGAGCCTCGTCGCTCCCGAGCCCGAAGAAGTGGAGCTGTTGCAGGTCGCGCCGTGCGAGCAGCCGGTCGAGCTGCAAAGTGATGCCGGGGAGGGCCGCGTGCACGACCGCCGTGGTCCCGCCCGACGGATCGGCGAGCCCGTGGGCGTACGCGAAGTGGTGGACCAGCCCGTCGGCCGGGTGGGATCCGGGGAGCTTCGGGTGCGTCTGGCCGTCGGCCGGGGTCTCCATCACCGCCCCGCTCTCCGCGAGCCGGCTGAGGACGGAGCAGGTGTACGGCTGGGGCCCGGGGGCGAAGGACTGCGTCACGGCACGGCCGGTCGCCGAGTACGCCTGCGCGGTCCAGGGGGCGAAGGACTCCTCGGCGGTCCAGATCCCCTGCCGGGGCCGGGTCGTGCCCGTCGGCGTGAAGTAGTCGAACGGGCGCGTGGGACGTCCGAGCAGGGCGCCGGGCCGGAACACCAGGAAGTGCTCGGCGATGTCGGGGAGGAGATGGAGGTGGCCCTCGGCCCCGTGCCGGCCGGGGACCACGGTGAGCCTGCCGTCGTCGCCCTTCAGCCATCCGGGCACCGGTTCCTGGGCCACCACGTGGACGACGTCGACCCACGGGGCGTATTGGTGCAGGGAGCGCAGGGATGCCCGCAGGAGCTCCTCGCCCCAGGCGCCCGGGTGCTGCCACAGCAGCACGGCGTCGACGGGGAAGGCGATCTCCTCGAGCCGGGAGATGTCGAACTGTTCCAGGGTGACCGACGGGTCCATGTCACCGTCGATGTCGCAGTAGCCCGAGAGCCGGTCGAAGCCGATCTCGATGCCCACGGCGTCCCTGGAGACGACGCGCTGGACACGGTTGGGCCGGGGCCCCACGAGACGCTCGTGCGGCAGATCGGTGTTGACCGTCCAGAACTCGATCTCGATGCCCTGGTCCTCGCCCACCCAGAGGTTCTCGGTGGGTTCGGTGCGCAGCCAGGTGATCCGGATGGCCCTTGCCCTGCCGTAGTTCTTCCAGGCCTTGAGGTGGCTGCCCGGGACCATGCGGGTGTCGTTGTTGACCGGGGTCGCCGAGACGACGTATCCGGTGTGCTCCTCGAGCAGCGCGCGCAGGACCCTGCGGACCTGGCCCTTGTCCTGCTGCTCGACGGCGAGGCAGATGCGCCGGTCGTCGAGCGCGGGCACCGCGAACCAGGGGATGTCGGCGGCATCCAGGGCCGAGGTGACCAGGTCGTGGTCGAGCCGGCGCGCCAGGTCGACGGTCAGGCCCTGGTGCACGTGCCCGACACGGCCGTCCGGCGTGCGCGTCCTTCGTTCGGACGCGCTCGCGAAGTCCCCTTTCCTGACCAGCCGCAGCGCGCGTCGGTGCAGGCGCGCCTCGCGGCGGTTCAGGGTGCGCAGGAGTCCGCCCTTGACCTTGCGCCGGACCCTGGGCGGCACCCGGCTGCCCGCTACGGCACGCACCGGCTGGGGGACGATGCGCTTGTAGACCCGTGCCGCAGAACTCGAATCGGTCATGTCATGAACCCCGATTCATCGCTCGTAGGGACTGGTGACGGGGAAGTAGGCGTTGAGGAATCCATCGAGCAGCTCCTGCTGCGCCTCGATGTCCTCCGGCGTGGAGAACGCGTCGTTCAGGCAGAAGGAGTCCTGGCTCCGGCCGTCGAGGAGCCGCTGCAGCCGGTCGGCGAGATCGGGGACAGCCAGCTGGAGGTAGGTGAAGGGCATGGTGCCGGGCTGCGCGCGGCCGGTGAGCGCCGCGTAGTAGAGGCCGAAGGACGAGGTCGTGGACAGGTCCGTCATGGCCCGGAAGCGGCTGGCGGCCGTACGGGCCCATGCCTGGGGGAAGTCGCGCTCGGCTTCCTCCATCGCGCTGCGGCGCAGCGCGTAGGGAATGTGCTCCATGGGCTGGGTGATCACCCTGCCGAAGCGTTCCTTCAGGAGGGCGCGGTTGTTCTTGCAGGCGGCGTCGACGGGGGTGTCGGTCTCGACGACCGGACCCTGGGGTATCCGGTTGCGCGAGGGGAAGTACCGCGCCGTCCCGCTGGGTGTGAAGAAGGCGTGCGGCGCCACCGGACGGCCGATGAACATGTCGTCGTTGAAGTACAGGAAGTGCTCGGACAGCCCCTCGATGTGGTGCAGCTGGCTCTCGATCGAGTGCGAGTTGAACGTCGGCAGGTCGGCCGGGTTCCGGAAGATCTCCCGGTGGCTCACCACGCGGATGCCGGGTACGTCCTCCCGGAGCCAGGCTGGGACCTGGTCGTCGGTGACGATGTGGATGTCCCGGATCCACGGGGCGAACATGTGGAGCGACCTGACCGAGTACCGCAGTTCGTCGCGGCTGATGAAGCGGGCGTCGCTCGCGGACTCCGCGTGATACACCTCACCCTTCGCCGCCGCCTTGCGCTGCTGCCACGCGGGGTCGTTCCCGTCCACCCACGTGTAGACGGCGTCGACCGGGAAGGCGATGTCCTCGACACAGCTCACCAGGAACTCGGGCCGGGTGGCGAGCGGGGGCGCGTCACGCCGCGAGGTGTGGTCGGACACGAAGCGGCTGAACAGGCGCGGGGCTCCGAGGACGTTGCCCCCCTCCCCCGAGACCGCCCAGGTGACGCGGTTGGCCCGGGGTGCCACGAGGTGGGTCCCCTGCCATCTCCAGAACTCCACCGTGCAGCCGTACTCGTGGCCCATCAGCAGGTGCCTGCCGGGGTCGGTGCGGTACCAGCTGACCTGCACGGCGCACGCCGTACGGACACCGCGCCACGCCTTGGGGTCCCGGGACGAGCGCGGGGCGACGGGCGCGGCCTGGGCCGGATCGATGACGCTCAGGTGACCGGCGTACTGCCCCATCCCCCGGAAGAGGGCGCCGAGGACGGCTTCCCTGTCCTCCTCGGCGACGGCGACGACGGTCCCGTGGTCCGAGGTTCCACGCACGGCGAAGAAGGACACCCCGGCGGACCCGAGGAGGTCGGCGACCGCGGAGCGATTGGCCTCCCGGGCACCGAGAGGCGTGAGTCCCGGCTCGACGTAGACGTCGTCCGTGGCGCCGCCCGGCAGGCTCGGCCGCGCAGGGGGTGCGGGCGCGGTCGCGAGCGGGGTCGGCACGGGGCCGGGAGCCGCCTCCGCGACGGGCCGCACAGCGGGCCCAGGAATGATCGTCAACTCCGCCACCCCCCACCAGGGCCGGACCGTCGCCGCCGCACGCGCCATCTCTCCTTGATCTGCCTGCGGTCGGTGACCAGCAGCGCCTTCGCGGATCCCCCGTGGATGCCGCTGCTCCGCGAGCCTCAATCGCCACAAGTGGTCTTGAATGGCAACTGAAAGAACTTTCAACTTTCACAGAGCGCTCACATCTTCATCAGTTGTTGGCTCCGTGTCAATGTCGGACTCGAAAGCCACAAACCGCCAAAAGTGTCTATATCGGGAACATATCGACCATGGCGCCGATGACCGACAGGTCTCGCGCGCGGGTTCGAATGTCAGACGCGTACGGCGGGCCCCATGGCCAGGCCGGGTTCCGGGTTCTGCCGGGCGACGCACAGCGCCCCGTCGGCGCCGATCGTCGCCAGCACCACACGCCCCGCGCTGTCGACCGCCAGGGCGGGAGGCATGCCGGTCCGCTCACCGGTCGGCGACCACCACAGGCCGCCCCCCTCGTTCTCGGTGCCGCACGCCGCCACCATGACGTTCCCGTCGGGATCGCGATGAGCCAGCACCGTGCAGTCGTAACCGTCGAGCACGGCCCTGAGGACGGAGATCGGGCCCTCGGCCGGGATGCCGCCCAGCGGGATCACCCAGCCCCCGAGCCGATAGGCCATCACGCCACCCGTCGCGGGATCGGTCCAGTAGTACGTGCACCGGCCCGGGGCGGTCTCCAGCGCCGTCACACTGGCCGGAGCCATCTGGACCGGTATGTCCTGCTCCCGCGTGAAGGCTCCGCCCGGAGCGGTCTGGCGCCAGTGCATCGCGGCGCCCGACCCCTGGACGAGGAGGTCCACGGCGCCCGAGCCGCCCGGCGTCACGGCGATGCCCTCCTCGGCGTTACGGGCGTTCAGGTTGTGCCAGGACTCCCACGCGCCGTCCTTGTCGTCGCGGCGGAGCATCACCCCGCCGGCGCCGGTCCGCACGAAGAAGTTCAGCTGCCCGGCCCGGCCCACGGCGCCGACCGGCGCGCCCATCCCGGACGCCTGGTCGGTGCTCTTGCGCGGATTGCCGAGCGAGTGCCACGAGCTGAGAGCCCGGCCGCTCTGGTACTGGATGGCATGCATCACATCGACGACGGGCGGTCCGTCCTTCTTCGGGACGGCACGGCGGCCGAGGAAGTGCACGTATCCGTCGGCGCCCTGCGCGAGGGAGAGGTGCGTCAGACGCGGAATCCTGAAGAGGTCCGGGCCGGACCACTCCGGCCCTCCTGGCCGCGTCTCCGTCCACCGGAGCACCCCGTCCGCGTGGCGCGCGTAGGCCGTGAGCCGTCCGTCCTTGCCGCGCAGCAGCCACTGCCCGGCGACGGCGCCCACGGCCGCGTGGCGTTCACCGCTCCCGTCGTACCGAACAGCTCGCACCGGGGTCGCCCCCCGGTCGGCGCGCCCAGACTTGACCCGCATGATGTGAGGTCGTCCTTCCCACGATTCCCCGCCCGGACCCGGCACCGGCTGCTGCTCGGCCGTCCGCGTCAGGGACGCGCGAAGGGTCTGGCACCCGCCATCATAGAATCTCCGTTCGATCGCAACCGAACTGCCGTCCGGCGTTCACCTTCGCCCGGTGCCGGAGTTCGACGCCCCCCGACGACCTGAACACATGTGTACGGGAGGCGAAGAGCCCGCGAAGAATTACACACGATTCGAAAATTTGTCTATACTACTCGGCCAGCCCCCCACATGAGTGGACCGGCCCCACCCGAGTCCCCAACTCCGCAGCCAGCCCTCACGGGCCACAGACCAAGGGACTCGTGCAGGATGAGCCACGACGACGTACCCCCGGGCCCGCGCGCCTCTCGACGGGCGGAAGCGCCCAAGCGCGGCCGGAAGAAGGAACGCAAGCGCCGCCGCGGCCTGAAGATCACGCTCGGTGTGCTGGTCCTCCTCCTGCTCGCCGGCGGCGGCACGGCGTACTGGATGTACCAGGACCTCGACGGCAACATCAAGGGCGTCGACATCGACAAGGCGCTCGGCGAGGACCGTCCCGAGAAGCTCCCCACCACCGGCCAGAACCTGCTCGTCCTCGGTTCCGACTCGCGCGCCGGGGCGGAGAACAAGGAGCTGGGCGGGGGCGGCGGTGTCAGCGGGGCCCGTTCCGACACCGCGCTGGTGGTGCACATACCCGAGGGCCGCACCGAGGCCACCGCGGTCTCCATCCCGCGCGACACCCTCGTGACCAGGCCCGAGTGCGTCAAGGGCGACGGTTCGAAGATGGCGTCCGCGGAGCGGGTCATGTTCAACTCCGTCTACTCCCAGGTCGGTCCGGCCTGCGTGGTCAAGACCGTGGAGAAGATGTCCGGGGTCAGGATCGACCACTACCTGGAGATCAACTTCGCGGGGTTCAAGGACCTGGTGGACGCGATCGGCGGGGTCACCGTCAAGGTCGACGAACCGATCAAGGACAAGGCCTCGGGGCTCGACCTGACCGCCGGCACGCACAAGCTCGACGGCACCCAGTCCCTCGCCTACGTACGCACCCGGCACGGCGTGGGCGACGGCAGTGACCTCGGCCGGATCGGGCTCCAGCAGCAGTTCCTGCTCGCGCTGCTCACCGAGATCAAGTCGCAGGACCTGCTGGGCAGTCCGACGAGCACGTACAAGATCGCCAACTCCGCGACCAAGTCGCTCACGACCGACGAAGGGCTCGCCTCGCTGACCTCCCTCGCGGAGTTCGCCCGTTCGATGAACGGCGTCGATCCCTCCTCGATGGAGACGATCATGCTGCCGGTCGCCTACGACAAGCAGGACCCGAACCGCGTGGTGGCGGCCGAGCCGCAGGCCGCCTCCCTGTGGAAGGCGATCCGGACGGACGGCACCATCCCCGAGTCCGCGAAGAAGTCCCCGGCCACCGGCGGCTGACCTGGCATCCTTCGGGGATGACCGGTGACAGCACTCTGGTGATCGTCGACGCCGCCAACGTGGTGGGGTCGGTGCCCGACGGCTGGTGGCGCGACCGGCACGGCGCGGCCGAGCGGCTGCGGGACTCGCTGGTCCCGTACGCCGCCGAGGGGATCCCGGGTCACACCACCGGCCCCGTCGAGCTCGTGCTCGTCGTGGAGGGCGCCGCGCGGCAGGTCGTCCCCGTGCCGGGCGTACGCGTGGAGGCGGCGTCCGGCAGCGGGGACGATCTGATCGCCGGGCTGGCCGCCGCCGCCCACGGCGTGCGGCCCTGCCTCGTCGTCACGGCCGATCGCGGACTGCGGCAGCGGTGCGAGGCGTACGGGGCCCGGTGCACGGGCCCTCGCACGGTACGGCCGCTGCCGCCCCCACCCGGAGCGTGACCGGTCAACGGGCCTTCGACATACGGCTGTTGCGCCGCCCGTACGCGAAGTAGATGATCACGCCGAGTACCATCCAGATCCCGAACCTGAGCCATGTCTCCGCCGGCAGGTTCAGCATCAGCCAGACCGACGCGGCCACCGAGACGATCGGCAGCAGCGGAACCCACGGGGTGCGGAAGGCGCGGTGCAGCTCGGGGCGGGTGCGCCGCAGCACGATCACGCCGAGGGCGACGACGACGAACGCGAAGAGCGTGCCGATGTTCACCAGGGTCGCGAGCTCGTTGATGCTCGTGAAGCCGGCCACGATCGCGATGATCACGCCGAGCAGGATGGTCGGGCGGTACGGGGTGCCGAAGCGGGGGTGCGTCACCGAGAAGAACCTCGGGAGCAGCCCGTCGCGGCTCATCGCGAAGAACACCCGGGTCTGGCCGAGCAGCAGGATCATGCAGACCGTCGTGAGGCCGACCGCCGCGCCGAAGCTGATCACACCCGCGTAGAAGGGGTGCCCGACCGCCTTGAACGCGTCGGCGAGCGGGGCGCTGACCGAGAGTTCGCTGTAGTTCTGCATGCCGGTGACCACGAGGGAGACGGCGACGTAGAGCAGGGTGCAGATGACCAGCGAGGCGAGGATGCCGCGTGGCATGTCACGCTGCGGGAGCTTGGTCTCCTCGGCCGCGGTGGCCACCACGTCGAAGCCGATGAAGGCGAAGAAGACGACGGACGCGGCGGTGAAGATGCCCATGACGCCGAAGTTCGTCGGTTCGTAGCCGAAGATCAGCTGGACCAGCGGGGCGTCGAGCCCTGACCCGCCCTCCTGCTTCGCGGCCTCGGGGATGAAGGGCGTGTAGTTGGAGGCCTTGATGAAGAAGAGCCCGGCGATGATCACGATGAAGACGACGGCCAGCTTGATGGCGACGACGACCGTGGTCACCCGGGCGGAGAGCTTCATCCCGAGCACCAGGATGACCGTCAGGATCAGCACCAGGGCGAACGCCAGGATGTCGAAGCCGAAACCGCTCGCCACGTCCGGGCCGGAGAGCACCTCAGGCATGGTCCAGCCGACGTTGTCCATCAGCGAGCGGACGTAGCCGGACCAGCCGACGGCCACGACGGCGGTGCCGAGGGCGAATTCCAGCACCAGGTCCCAGCCGATGATCCAGGCGACGAGCTCACCCAGCGAGGCGTAGGAGAAGGTGTACGCCGATCCGGCCACCGGGACGGTGGAGGCGAATTCCGCGTAGCAGAGCGCGGCGAGGGCGCAGACGATGCCCGCCGCGACGAAGGCGAGGGCCGTCGCGGGGCCCGCTGTCTCCTTGGCGACCTTGCCCGTGAGGACGAAGATCCCGGTGCCGATGATGACCCCCACTCCGAAGACCGTGAGGTCCAGCGCGGAGAGGGACTTCTTGAGCGCGTGCTCCGGTTCCTCTGTGTCACGGATGGACTGTTCGACCGTCTTGGTCCTGAACAGTCCGTCTCCGCTGGGCGGCATGTCCTGCTGCGTGCTCACCGGCGTACCTCCACGCACTCGTCGTGCACGCCATGATTCGTAACCAGCCGCCCCCGGCAGCCACCGCGCCGCCCGATTTCACGCGAATGGGCCGGTCGGACCACCCGCGCGGGGTGGCGACCGGCCCAGTGGGCACGCGGGGTGGATCAGTCGCGGACGGGCGCCACGGCCCGGCTCTCGTACCGTCCGTCGAGCTTGGCGACCAGGCCGGTGACCTGCCGGGCGATGTCCGGTGCGGTCAGCCCGATCTCCGCCATGACCTCGCCCCGCGAGGCGTGGTCGAGGAAGACCGGCGGGATGCCGAAGTCGCGCAGCGGTACGTCGACGTCCGCGTCCCGCAGTGCCTGGGCGATGGCGGAGCCGACACCGCCGGCCCGGCTGTTGTCCTCGACGGTGACGACGACCCGGTGCTCCGCGGCGAGCGGGGCGAGGGCCTCGTCGACGGGCTTGACCCAGCGCGGGTCGACGACCGTCGTGGAGATGCCCTGGGCGTCCAGCAGAGCGGCGATCTCCAGACACATCGGCGCGAGGGCGCCGACGGACACCAGAAGGACGTCCGGAGTGTCCGTGCCCGCCGTGCGCAGGATGTCCATGCCGCCCGCCGTACCGACGGCCTTGACCGCCGGGCCGACCGCGCCCTTGGAGAAGCGGACGACGGTGGGGGCGTCGTCGACGTCGACGGCCTCGCGCAGCTGAGCGCGGACCTGGTCGGCGTCGCGCGGGGCGGCGATGCGCAGGGTCGGCACGCACTGGAGGATCGACATGTCCCACATGCCGTTGTGCGAGGCGCCGTCCGTGCCGGTGACACCGGCACGGTCCAGGACGAAGGTCACGCCGCACCTGTGCAGGGCGACGTCCATCAGGACCTGGTCGAACGCGCGGTTCAGGAAGGTCGCGTAGACCGCGAAGACGGGGTGCAGCCCGCCGGTGGCCAGGCCCGCCGCGGAGACGGCGCCGTGCTGCTCGGCGATCCCGACGTCGTAGATGCGGTCCGGGAAGGCCTCCTCGAACTTGCCGAGGCCGACCGGCTGGAGCATGGCCGCGGTGATGGCGACGATGTCCTCGCGCTCCTGGCCGAGCTTGACCATCTCCTCGCCGAAGACCGAGGTCCAGTCGAGGCCGGAGGTGGAGATGGGCAGCCCCGTGTCCGGGTGGATCTTGCCGACCGCGTGGAAGCGGTCCGCCTCGTCCTGGAGCGCCGGGGTGTAGCCGCGGCCCTTCTCGGTGAGGCAGTGGACGATGACGGGGCCGCCGAAGCGCTTGGCCCGCTGCAGCGCCGACTCCAGGGCCTCGATGTCGTGCCCGTCGATGGGGCCGACGTACTTCAGGCCGAGGTCCTCGAACATGCCCTGGGGGGCGATGAAGTCCTTGAGGCCCTTCTTCGCGCCGTGCAGCGTCTCGTACAGCGGCTTGCCGACGACGGGCGTGCGCTCCAGGAGGTCCTTGCCACGGGCCAGGAACCGCTCGTACCCGTCGGTGGTGCGCAGGGTGGCGAGGTGGTTCGCGAGGCCGCCGATCGTCGGGGCGTAGGAGCGCTCGTTGTCGTTGACGACGATGACGAGGGGCCGGTCCTTGGCGGCGGCGATGTTGTTCAGCGCCTCCCAGGCCATACCGCCCGTGAGCGCGCCGTCACCGATGACGGCGACGACGTGGTCCTCCTTGCCCAGGACCTCGTTGGCCTTGGCGAGGCCGTCGGCCCAGCCGAGCACCGTCGAGGCGTGCGAGTTCTCGATGACGTCGTGCTCGGACTCGGCGCGGGACGGGTAGCCGGAGAGGCCGCCCTTGCTCTTGAGCTTCGAGAAGTCCTGCCGGCCGGTGAGCAGCTTGTGCACGTAGCTCTGGTGGCCTGTGTCGAAGAGGACCTTGTCCTGCGGGGACTCGAAGACCCGGTGCAGGGCGATGGTCAGCTCGACCACGCCCAGGTTCGGGCCGAGGTGGCCGCCGGTCTTGGACACCGCCTCGACGAGGAAGGTACGGATCTCGCCGGCGAGCTGGTCCAGCTGCTCGGAGTCGAGCCGGTCCAGGTCGCGCGGTCCCCTGATGCGGGTCAGCAGATCCACCCGTGCCTCCTTGCGTGTGAGCTGGTCGAGCGAGTCGATCCGATGAGTCTAATGTTCCGCCGGCGGACCCGGTCATCGGGCGGCGCATTCAGCCCCGCCGCGCCGGGGTCCGCCGGACGCGCACGTGCCCGGCATCGCGGAGGATGCCGGGCACGTGTGTGCAGGTACGACGGTCAGGCGCGGCCGGCGGTCTTCTGCGTCTTGCGGGTGATGGAGTCGATGACGACCGTGATGAGAAGAACAGCACCGGTGATCATGTAGTTGATCGGCGTGGCGATGCCTTCGAGTGCCAGGCCGTACTGGATCGAGACGATCACCATGACGCCGAGGAGCGCGTTCCAGGTGCGGCCCCGGCCACCGAAGAGGCTGGTGCCGCCGATGACGGCCGCGGCGATGACGTTCATCAGGAGGTCGCCGCCGCCGGAGCCCTGGTTGGCCGCCGCGATCTTCGAGGCCCAGAACAGGCCGCCGATCGCCGCGAAGGTGCCGGCGATGGCGAAGACCGAGACGCGGATCGCGGTGACGTTGATGCCCGCGCGGCGGGACGCCTCGACGCTGCCGCCGAGCGCGAAGATCTTCCGGCCGTAGGCGGTGCGGCGCAGGACGAAGTCCGTACCGACCAGCACGACGAGGAAGAGCACCAGGGCCAGCGGGAGACCGCGGTACTGGTTGAACATGAACGCCGCGCCGAAGCCGAAGACCGCGAGCACGGCGGTGCGGATCACGATGTCGACCATCGGCCGCGACGGGACGCCGGCGGCCTCGCGGCGGCGGGTGTCCAGGAACGCGGAGAGGAAGTAGCCGATCACCGCGACGGCGGCGAGGCCGTAGGCGGCGGCGACGTCCGAGAAGTAGTACGTGGTCAGCTTGCCGACGACGCCGTCGCTGTCCAGGTTGATCGTGCCCGTGTCACCGAGCAGCTGGAGCATGAAGCCGAGCCAGAACAGCAGGCCGGCGAGGGTGACGGCGAAGGCGGGTGCGCCTATCCGTGCGAAGAAGAAGCCGTGGATGGCGCCGATGACGGCGCCGCTGACGATCGCGACGAGGACGGCGAGCCACTCGTTCATCCCGTGCGTGACGCTGAGCACGGCGACGACGGCACCCGAGACACCGCTGACCGAGCCGACCGAGAGGTCGATCTCGCCGAGCAGCAGCACGAAGATGATGCCGACGGCCATCATGCCGGTGGCCACCATCGTCACGGCGATGTCGCTGACGTTCTTCGCGGAGAGGAACTCGGAGTTCAGGCTCTGGAAGACGACGCAGATGATGATGAGGCCGATGATCACGGGGATCGAGCCGAGGTCACCACCGCGCATCTTGCGCTTGAACTCGGTGATGTAGCCGCCGAGGCCCTGCTCGCGCACGAGGAGCCGGGGGTCGACCACGGTGTCGGCGCCCTTGGCCGCCTCCGGGTTGACCACTGCGGTGGACGTCTTGTCGGTTGTCACTTCTGGGCCTCCGCGTTGCGCGCCGCACGACGGGTCACGGCGTTCTCCGTGGCACCCGTGATGGCGGAGATGATCTCTTCCTGCGAGGTGGTCTTCACGTCGAAGACCCCGTTGTTCCGGCCCAGCCGGAGCACGGCGACCTTGTCGGCGACGGCCTTCACATCGGCCATGTTGTGGCTGATGAGGATGACCGCGTGGCCTCGCTCGCGCAGCCGCTCCACGAGGTCGAGGACCTGGGCGGTCTGCTCGACGCCGAGGGCGGCGGTGGGCTCGTCGAGGATGACGAGCTTGGGCTCGCCCAGCATCGAACGGGCGATGGCGACCGTCTGGCGCTGACCGCCCGAGAGCGACGCGATCGGGATGCGGACGCTCGGGATGCGGATCGACAGCGTGCTCAGGAGCTCGCGCGAGCGCCGCTCCATCTCGACCTCGTCGAGGATCCCGAACTTGCGGAGCTCCCTGCCGAGGTAGAGGTTGCCGACGACGTCGATGTTGTCGCAGAGCGCGAGGTCCTGGTAGACGGTCGCGATCCCCAGGTTCTGGGCATCGTGCGGCTTGTTGATCTGGACCGCGCGGCCGTCCCACTCGATGACTCCGTCATCGATGGGGTGGACCCCGGCGATCGTCTTGACCAGCGTTGATTTACCGGCGCCGTTGTCACCCACCAGGGCGACCACCTCACCGGCGTGGACCTCAAGCTCTACGTCGGTGAGCGCCTGGACGGCACCGAACCGCTTGGAGACCCCTCGCAACGCCAACACGGGCGTAGCGGACACGTGAACCATCTCCTTCGCCGCCTGACCCGGCGGGGATACCGCGCCTGGGGGAAGGCGCGGTGGTTTGAGCAGAAGCATGAAAAAGGGGGCCGGAGCGTTCCGTCCGGCGCCCCGCCCGGCAGCGGGACAGTTGGTGGGCGGGGCACCGGACAGGCTTCGGGGCCGCCCGGCCGGGCCCTGGAGGGCCGGCCGGGCGGAAGGGGCCTACTTCAGGCCCGCGGCGGTGCAGGCGGCCTTGTACTTGGCCGTGCAGATCTCGTCGAGCGTGTAGATGCCGTCCTTGATGACGGTGTCCTTGATGTTGTCCTTGGTCAGCGAGACGACCGGGACGAGGACGGTGGCGATGCCCTTGGTGCCGGCGTTGTCGACCTTGGACGTGGCGATGGTGTCGAGCTTCTCGCCCTTGGCGAGCGCGACGGCCATCTCCGCGGCGACGACGCCCTCCTGCGGGTAGGGCTTGTAGACGCTCATGAACTGCTCACCGGTGACGATGCGCTGCACACCGGCGAGTTCGGCGTCCTGGCCGGTGACCGGCGGGAGCTTGGAGATACCGGCGGACTTGAGGGCCTGGATGATGCCACCCGCCATGCCGTCGTTGGCGGAGTAGACGCCGGCGATCTTGTCCTTGCCGAGGGCGGTGATCGCGCCCTCCATGTTGGCGTTGGCGTTCTCCGGCTTCCACTCCTTGGTGTCGTACTCCTTGCCGTAGGTCACCTTGCCGTCGAGGACCGACTTGGCGCCCTTCTTGAAGAGCGCGGCGTTCGGGTCGGTGATCGAGCCGTTCATCATCACGATGGTGGGCTTGGCGGCGTCACCCAGGGCCTCCAGCAGGGCGGTGCCCTGCACGCGGCCGACCTCTTCGTTGTCGAAGGAGGTGTAGGCGTCGATCGGGCCCTCGGCGAGGCGGTCGAAGGCGACGACGGGGATGCCCGCGTCCTTGGCCTTCTTCACGCTGTTCTCGATCGCCTTGGCGTCGACGGCGTCGATGATCAGCGCGTCGACCTTGTTCGTGATCATGGTGTCGACCTGCTGCGACTGCAGGGTGGCGTCCTGCTTGGCGTTGGCGTAGACGACCTCCGCCTTACCGCCGGTGAGCTCGCCGACCTTCTTCTCGATGATCGGCTTGTCGAACTTCTCGTAACGGGCCGTGACGTTCTCGGGGAGAAGCAGACCGATCTTGAGATCGTCGCCCTTCTTGCCCGAGTCGGTGGTGGCCTTGTCGCCGGACTCCTTGGCGCTCCCGCAAGCAGCGAGCGAGACGGCCATGGTGGTGGCGGCAACGGCAACGGCGGCACGACGCATACGCGTGTTCATTTCGAACCTCCCTGACGAGGCCGCGACGTTGCGGCCGAGGTGGCTGGAAGTCAACTCGGCCGCGAGGTCAGCGTCAAGGAGTAAATACTTAACGAGATGACAACGGTGCCATTCGTTATCTAAGTGAAGGCAGGCGTCGCCGCGGGGAGGGTGCTCTCCAAAAGGGTTGAATCCCCCATCTCGCTGAGCACGAGGGCCAGTGCCCCCAGCACCTCGGCCCGCCCGCCGAGCGCGCCGGGCAGCACGGAGAGCTGCCGCGCGGCGCTGGGGATGGCGTAGCGCGAGACCGAGTCCCGGATGGGTCCCAGCACCAACTCCCCCGCTTCCGCGAGGGATCCGCCGAGCACCACACGGCTCGGGTTGAGCAGGTTGCAGAGGTTGGCCACCCCGCTGCCGATGTGCCGCCCGACGTCCCCGATGACCCTGCGGCAGCCGGGATCGCCCTCGCGGGCCAGCTGCACCACGCGCTCCATCGTGAGATCGGGCCCGTGGCTGGGCCTGAGCAGGGGCAGGACGTACCGGGCCGCGGTGAAGGTCTCCAGGCAGCCACGGTTGCCGCAGCGGCACACGGGGCCCGCCTCGTCGAGCGTGATGTGGCCGATCTCCCCGGCGGTGCCGCCGGGCCCGCGGTAGATGTGCCCGTCGATCACCAGACCGGCTCCGACGCCGCTGGCGACCTTGATGTACGCGAGGTCCTTGACCCCGCGGCCACTGCCCCAGACGAGCTCGCCCAGGGCGCCCAGATTGGCGTCGTTGTCCACGTACACCGGCACCCCCAGGCGGCCGGCGAGCTCCTGGCTCGGATTGATGCCCGTCCAGCCCGGCAGGATCGAGGTGGAGCCCAGCGTGCCGGACTCGACGTCGATCGGGCCCGGCACACCGAGGCCCACGCCGATCACCTTGGCTGCACTGATGCCCGTGGTCTCGATCAGGCGGTTGACCAGTTGCTCCGCCCGCCCGAAGCCCTCCGCCGAGGAGGCGTCCACGTCCAGCGGCTCGGACTCCTCGGCCAGGACCTGGTGGGCCAGGTTTCCGATGGCCACCCGGAGGTGGGTGTGCCCGAAGTCCACCCCGATGACGATGCCCGCGTCCCCACTGAGGGAGACGCTCCTGGCGCGGCGGCCACCCGCCGAGGTGGGGGTCACCTCGACCGTGCCGCCGTCCTTGAGTTCACGCACGATGTTGGAGACGGTGGCTGCGGAGAGGCCGGTGCTCCTGGCGATCTCCGCCTGGGTCAGGGACCCCGCCATCCTCACGGCACGTACGACCCGCTCAAGGTTGGCCCGATGCAGAGATGTCTGCGACCCCGGAGTCTCCATCGACTCTCTCACTCCTGCCGTTTTCTCTAACATGTGAACTCTAAGCTGAGCGTTTTGGGGTGCCCCCCGTCAAGACCTTGAGCAGCGGCAGCCTCCGATGAGCATCGAGCCTCCACAATCGGACAGGGGAGAAACCGGCTCAAGCCATACGGAACCACCCCCCGGCCGAGGACCGGGGGGTGGTTCCTGGCCCAGGGGGCCTGTTCGATTCTGATGACTGTTGTTGCCGGGATGACGACAAGAGCTGATGCGTGGCGGGTGCCGGACCTACTTGAGCGCCCCCGCCGTGAGCCCCGCGACGACCTGGCGCTGGAAGACGACGTAGGCGGCGAGCACCGGCAGCATCGCCATGACGAGCCCCGCGAAGAGACCCGACCAGTCGCCCTTGTAGCCCTGGCTGGTGGCGAGTTCGACGAGGCCCTGGGAGAGCACCTTGCCGTCCGGATCGGTGTTCAGCACCGTCGGCAGCATGTACTGGTTCCACTGGCCCAGGAAGTTGAAGATGCCGACACTGATGAGGCCGGGCTTCGCCATCGGCAGCATCACCTGGAAGAACGTCCGGGTGTGCGAGGCGCCGTCGAGCATCGCGGCCTCGGCGATCGACGTCGGCAGGGTCCGGAAGAACGAGGTGAGGAAGAAGACGGTGAACGGCAGGGAGTAGGCGATGTAGACCAGGATCAGCCCGTGCACCGAGTTCAGCAGGCCCATGTTGTTCATGACGAAGAACAGCGGGACCAGCGCCAGGATGATCGGGAAGCTCATCCCCCCGATGAAGAGGAAGTAGATGAAGCGGTTCCCGGGGAAGTCGAACCGCGCCAGGACGTACGCCGCCATGGAGCCGAGCAGCAGCGTGCCGACGAGCGAACCGCCCACCACCAGGATGGTGTTGAAGAAGTAGTCGCTCATGTGGGCCTGGTTCCAGGCCCGTGACCAGTTCTCGAAGTGCAGCCTGTCGGGCAGCTCCCACGGCGTCGACAGGATCGAGTCGTCGGTCTTGAAGGACGACATCACCGCCCAGAGCAGCGGCATGACGACGAGCACCGCCCAGATGATGAGCACACCGTGCGAGAAGACGTTGAGGACCGTGCCCTCGCCGCTCTTCGCCGGCCCCTCCTGGGGGATGTTCGCCTTTGTCACCGGCGAGCGGGGCGCCGGGACGGCGGGCGGAGTCTCAGTGACCTTCATCGGCGTTCACCTCGTGCAACTGTCGGGCCGGTCACCGGGACCGAACGGTTCTTCCTGGAGCCGGCCTGCCGCTCGCCGGACCTCGCGGGGTACGGCATCAGAACTCCAGCCGCTCGCGCCGGCCGAGCCGCATCACGATGCCCGCGAAGAGCATGGTGACGATGAGCAGCCCCACCCCGATCGTGGTCGCGTATCCGGCCTGGGCGTCCCGGAAGGCCGTCTGGTAGACGTACAGCGGCAGGACGGTGGTGGAGTAGTCGGGGCCTCCGGGGCCCACCGTCATGACCTGGACGGCGGTGAACGCCTCGACACCGAGTGCCAGGATGCCCATGTAGACCCAGCCGGACTGCACCGTGTCCCAGAGCAGCGGCAGCGTGATCTTGAAGAACGTCGTGATGCGGTCGGCCCCGTCGAGCAGGGCGGCCTCGTAGAAGTCCTTCGGGATCGACGCCATACCGGCGGAGAAGAGGACGACGAAGAATCCGACCGTCGACCAGATCAGCACCACCATCACGCAGTACAGCGCCAGATCGGGATCGCCGAGCCAGTCCGGCTGAAGGCCCTTGAGGCCGACGGACTTCAGCGTCGCGTTCAGCATTCCGGATGTGGGGTTGAACGCGAACTGGAAGAGCAGGGCCACGATCACGATCGACAGGACCTGCGGGAAGAAATAGGCGATTTTGTAGAAGGCCGAGCCTCGCACACCGGCGACCGCGGCGTTCTTTCGCCGACGGCCGCCGACATTGAGCATGAAGGCGAAGAAGAGCGCGAGGCCCAGCGTCACCAGCGGCAGCAGCAGAGCGAGCAGCACACTGTGCTGCAACGACTTCCAGAAGATGTCGTCGTCGAGCATCCGGCTGTAGTTGTCGAAGCCGACCATCCGGAAGTCCGGGCTCAGTCCGGTCCAGTCCGTGAACGAGTAGTAGATGGACTGGGCGAAGGGCCAGATGACGAAGATGGCGTACAACGCCAGCGGAACTGCCAGGAATCCCGCGATGAACCGGTACTTGCCGTGCTGCATCGTTTACCGACCCCGATCTCTGAGCGGGTGCCGCCGCTGGTGACGGTTGCTCACTGGTGCTTGTAGTGCTTGATGGACTGGTCCTTGGCCGCCGCGTCGGCGAAGGCCTGGATCTTCTTGATGGTCTCCGCCGGGGTCGCGCGGCCGGCCATCATCTCGCCGATTCCGGCGATGCCGATCTGCTCCTTCTGGAGCTTCACGTACCAGTCCTGCATGCGCGGGTTCACCACGTTGTCGCCGGCCTTGGCCAGGACGTCGACGGCGGACTGCAGCGCGGTGGACAGCGTCAGGCCCTCGGTGCCGCCGTTGAAGGCGGTGAGGGACTTGACCGACTTGGTGAAGTTCTTGGAGGACTCCTCGCTGAGCATGATGCGCAGCTGCTCCATGCCGCCCTCGGGGTTCTTCGCCTTCGCCGGGACGATGAAGGGCTCGCCGCCGGACGCCCACAGGGTGCCGAAGGGCAGCTTGTCCGACGAGTCCAGGCTGGAGGGCGCCCCGACCATCATCTTGAAGTCCTCGGGCGTGGTGGGCGCGGCCTCGTTCTCCACCCACGAGCCGTTCGGGATGAAGAGCGCCTTGCCCTTGGTCCACTCGGTCTGCGACTGGATGTGGGTCAGTCCGGGCGTGCCCTTGAGGATGTAGCCCTTCTTGAAGAGCTCGTAGTACGCCTCGAACGCGGCCTTGACGGCCGGGTCCTTCCAGGCGTTCGGCTCCAGGTTGTCGATCTTGTCGAGGACCTCACGGCCACCGATCTTGCCGATGAAGGGGTAGAGCGAGAACGGCAGGTAGTAGGGGTACTTGCCGGGGTAGGTCCAGCCGGCGATGCCCTTCTTCTTCGCCTTCTCGCACAGCGCGAGCATGTCGTCCCAGGTCTCCGGGTACGCGGCGTCGAGCTTCTCGAGGTTGGTCTGCGAGTACCAGACGCCGTACACGGTGTACGCGTAGTACATGATCCAGACCGGGTCGCCGTCGAACTGGCCCATCTCCAGGACACCGGGGCGCAGCGTGTCGCGGACCTTCTTCGCCGGGTCGTCGAAGGACGGGGCGTCCATCAGCGGCGTCAGGTCGGCGAGCTGCTTCTTGCCGACCAGGACACCCATGTCCATCTGCTCGGCGCCCGAGTTGTCGATCAGGTCGGGCGGGGTGCCACCGTTGAAGCGCGGCTGCAGGATCGACTGGATCTTCTCGGTCGCGGAGTGCTTGACCTTCGGTGCCTTGGGGAAGGCCGCGTTGTACTTCTTCTCGGCGTCGATGGCGTACTGCTCGCCGAAGCCACCGTTGAAGATGACGACCTCGAGGGCTGCGGTCTCATTGACACCGAGCGGGTTCTTCGCGCTCTTGGTGCCCTTTTCGACCTTCTCGTCGCTTCCGCTGTCGCTGCTCGCGCACGACGACAGGAAGCTCATCGTCGGTACGGCGATCAGGCCGAGTGCGGCAGAACGCTTGATCACATCGCGACGGCCAAGGCCCTCATTCGTGCGGCCGGAGGTGGATCCCATGCTCAAGTCCTCGCCTTCTCCAGGACTCAGGCGGTGTACCGGTCACCCGTGATGAATTCGCCTAGGCGAAGGGCCCCGCCACCGCGGTCAGTTGCGCTTGGGTCGTGCAGATTGCCGGTTTCCAGATGCAGTGGGGGAGTGACGGAGGCCCGTACGGCGGGCGTTTTCACGCGCCCGCAGCCGTTCCCCCTCCCCCGTGTCCGCGTGCCGTTGTGAAACGGCTGTGCAGACGCCGACAGGTATAGTCCACTTGCCGCCAACTGAGCAAGATCGAATGCATGGTTGAGCGGCAGTCTTTCCCGAGTTGAGACCTCACGGACACTTCGGCACTGCGTGCCTTCGCACGCAAACACCGCTTTCCGCAATACGGCCGAATCACCAGGACCCTCACACGCAACACCCTTGACACATCCGGCCACTTGCCTCCCTACTGGAACCCGCATCCCACGATGACAACGTTGTCCTCAGCATGCCCCCGGGAGGAATGGCTCGTATGCAGCCCCCACGTGGTCCCCAGCAAGGCTCACGCCACAGACACAACCGGTCGGCAGCGGTGCTCGCGGCCTCTCTTGTGCTCGCGCTCGCAGCCCCCGCCACGGCCGTCGCCCAGCCGTTCGGCGCCGCGCAGAGACCGTCCGGTGACACGTCGTTCAGCTCCTCCTTCGAGAGCGACGAGAAGCAGCCGGACTGGCGCAACACCGTCGAAGAGGGTCCCGACGGGAAGAAGCGGGCGTCGGGTGTCGACGGCGGTTTCTCCGCCGGAATCCCGGGCAACGTCACCGATCAGGTCACGGATCTGCGCGCGAGCGGGGAGAACGCCGGCGGTGGCGAGGTCAAGGAGAACCTGGTCGATCTGGAGTCCGGCACCAAGTGGCTGGCCTTCGAGTCCACCGGCTGGGTCGAGTTCGACCTCGCCGCACCCGTCAAGGTCGTGACGTACGCGCTGACTTCGGCCAACGACCACGACGAGCGGGACCCCCAGGACTGGACGCTGAAGGGCTCCACCGACGGGAAGTCCTGGACGGATCTGGACACCCGCACCGGCCAGACGTTCTCGGAGCGCTTCCAGACCAAGTCCTACGACTTCACGGCGGACACCGCCTACCAGCACTTCCGGCTGGAGATCACGAAGAACCACGGGGCGTCCGACGCGATCCAGCTCGCCGACGTCCAGTTCTCCGACGGCGACACCTCCACGCCCGCCCCGGACGACATGCGGTCCCAGCCCGACCGCGGCCCTTCGGGCTCCCCCACCGCCAAGCAGGGCGCGGGGTTCACCGGCAAGAAGGCCCTGCGGTACGCGGGGACGCACAAGCCGGACGGCCGGGCCTACTCGTACAACAAGGTCTTCGACGTCGACACCGCGGTCACCAAGGACACCCAGCTGTCCTACCTGGTCTACCCGCAGATGGCCGGAACCGATCTGGACTACCCCGCGACGCACGTGGCGGTGGACCTGGCCTTCACCGACGGCACCTACCTGAGTGAGCTGAAGGCGACCGACAGCCACGGCGGGCTGCTGACCCCGCAGGGCCAGGCCGACGCCAAGCGGCTGTACGTGAACCAGTGGAACAAGGTCGCCTCGCGCATCGGGACCGTGGCGGCCGGCAAGACGGTCGACCGCATCCTGGTGGCGTACGACTCCCCCAAGGGCCCGTCGAAGTTCCAGGGCTGGATCGATGACATCGCGATCGCGCCGAAGGCACCGGAGAAGCGCAAGGCGCACCTCTCGGACTACGCCTCGACCGTGCGCGGCACCAACTCCAGCGGCGGCTTCTCCCGCGGCAACACCTTCCCCGCGACCGCGGTCCCGCACGGCTTCAACTTCTGGACCCCGGTCACCAACGCCGGCTCCACCAGCTGGATATACGACTACGCGCGCGGGAACGACGAGAACAACCTGCCCACGTTGCAGGCCTTCAGCGCGAGCCATGAGCCCAGCCCCTGGATGGGCGACCGCCAGACGTTCCAGATGATGCCCTCGGCGGCCTCCGGCACTCCCGATGCCTCCCGCACGGCGCGTGCGCTGCCCTTCCGCCACGAGAACGAGACCGCGACCCCGCACTACTACGGGGTGACATTCGAGAACGGCCTGAAGGCCGAGATGACGCCCACCGACCACGCGGCGCGGATGCGCTTCACCTACCCCGGTGACGACGCGAGCCTGGTCTTCGACAACGTGGACAACAGGGGCGGTCTCACCCTCGACCCCGGGACCGGTTCCTTCACCGGCTTCTCGGACGTGAAGAGCGGCGGCTCCACCGGCGCGACCCGGCTGTTCGTGTACGGCGTCTTCGACGCTCCTGTCACCGGCAGCGGAAAGCTGAAGGGCGGCGGCGGTGACGCCGTGACCGGCTTCTTCCGCTTCGACGCGGGCAAGGACCGCACGGTGGGCCTGCGGCTGGCCACCTCGCTGATCAGCGTCGACCAGGCCAAGAAGAACCTCGCCATGGAGATCCCGGAGAAGGACTCCTTCGAGAAGGTGCGCGGGAAGGCGCAGAAGGCCTGGGACAAGATCCTCGGCAAGGTCGAGGTCGAGGGCGCGAACGCCGACCAGCTGACCACGCTCTACTCCAGCCTGTACCGGCTCTACCTCTACCCGAACTCGGGCTTCGAGCAGGTCGACGGCAGGAGCACCTACGCGAGCCCGTTCTCGGCCCAGACCGGGACCGACACCCCGACCCACACCGGCTCGAAGATCGTCAAGGGTGAGGTCTACGTCAACAACGGCTTCTGGGACACCTACCGCACGACCTGGCCCGCGTACTCCTTCCTCAGCCCGAAGCAGGCCGGGAAGATGGTGGACGGCTTCGTCCAGCAGTACAAGGACGGCGGCTGGATCTCCCGCTGGTCCTCCCCCGGCTACTCGGACCTGATGACCGGTACCAGCTCCGACGTGGCCTTCGCCGACGCGTACGTCAAGGGCGTCGACTTCGACGCGGAGGCGGCCTACGACGCGGCGGTGAAGAACGCCACGGTGGCCCCTCCGTCCTCGGGCGTCGGGCGCAAGGGCATGGAGACCTCGGTCTTCACCGGGTACGCGAACACCTCGACCCACGAGGGTCTCTCCTGGTCGCTGGAGGGCTACCTCAACGACTACGGCATCGCGCGGATGGGCCAGGCCCTCTACGAGAAGACGAAGAAGCAGCGCTACAAGGAGGAGTCCGCGTACTTCTCCAACCGGGCGCGGAACTACGTCAAGCTCTTCGACGAGAAGGCCGGCTTCTTCCAGGGCAGGAAGGCGAACGGCGACTGGCGTCTGCCCTCCGGCCAGTACGACCCCCGCGTCTGGGGTTACGACTACACGGAGACCAACGGCTGGGGTTACGCCTTCACCGCCCCGCAGGACAGCCGCGGACTGGCCAACCTCTACGGCGGGCGTGACGGCCTGGCGAAGAAGCTGGACACGTACTTCTCGACGCCGGAGACGGCCGGACCCGAGTTCGTCGGCTCCTACGGCGGCGTGATCCACGAGATGACCGAGGCTCGCGACGTGCGGATGGGCCAGTACGGCCACAGCAACCAGGTCGCACACCACGCCACGTACATGTACGACGCGGCCTCGCAGCCCTGGAAGACCCAGGAGAAGGTGCGTGAGGTCCTCGGCCGGCTGTACACCGGCAGCGAGATCGGCCAGGGCTACCACGGCGACGAGGACAACGGCGAGCAGTCGGCCTGGTTCCTCTTCTCCTCGCTCGGCTTCTACCCGCTGGTCATGGGCAGTGGGGAGTACGCGATCGGCTCGCCGCTCTTCACGAAGACCACCGTGCACCTGGAGAACGGCCGCGAGCTGGTCGTCAGGGCCCCGAAGAACAGCGCCACGAACATCTACGTCCAGGGCCTGAAGGTCAACGGCAAGAAGTGGACGTCCACTTCGCTGCCGCACGACCTGATCGCCAAGGGCGGAGTGCTGGAGTTCGACATGGGCTCCAAGCCCTCCGCGTGGGGCACCGGCAAGAACGCGGCTCCGGTCTCCCTCACCCAGGACGACAAGGTGCCCGCCCCGAAGGGCGACGTGCTCAAGGGTGACGGCGCGCTGTACGACGACACCTCCGCCACCTCGGCCCCGGTCGAGTCGGTGGACCTGCCGGCCGCCGAGGGCACGAGGGCGGTCCAGTACACGCTGACCTCCGCCACCGCGGCGAAGGCTCCGACGGGCTGGGTGCTCCAGGGGTCGGCGGACGGGAAGACCTGGAAGGACCTCGACAAGCGGTCCGGCCAGACCTTCGCCTGGGACAAGCAGACCCGGGTGTTCTCGGTGAAGGCGCCGGGCGCGTACGCACAGTACCGGCTGGTGAGCACGGAGGCGGCGACTCTGGCGGAGATCGAGTTGATCTCCTGACCGCCTGATCGAGTCACGGCGCCGGGGGCGGCCACCCGCATCAGCGGGGGGCCGCCCCCGGTGGCATAGTGCTCCGCATGCTCCCTCGGACACGGACGCGGATCACCGCTCGGGCGGCGCGAACGGCCATGGTCCTGGCGGCCGTTGCCGCCTCCTTCCTGGCACCGGCCGGTGCGGTCGCGGCCGGCGGGGCCACGCTGAGCCTGAAGGACGTGCCGCGCACCGTGGTCGTCCACCCGGCGGACGAGGGCGCCGAGGCCTCGACCTCGGACTTCGAGGTGCCCGTCGCCGTCGTGCCGGGCGACGAGGAACCGGCCCGCAACGTCACGGTCGTGGTGGACGCCTCGGGGCTCGAGGGCATCGCACGCGTGACCGGGGGCGGCTACGGCAACTGCACCGGCAGCGGCTGGGTTTTCACCTGCGCGTACGGCACCCTGCACCACGACGGGGAGAGCAACGCGCCGTTCGAGATCCTCGGGTTGGACGGCGTGGAGCCGGGCGACAGCGGCACCGTGACCTACACGGCGAGCGCCGACAACGCCGCGCCCGTCACCGGCACCACCCGCATGGTCGTCGGCGGCCCCACCCTGGACGCGCCCGGCGAGGAGCTGAAGGTGGACGGGGTGGAGCCGGGCCGACCGGCGCCGCTGACACCGGCGTTCGCCAACCGCACCCGCTTCACCGCGGAGCGGGGCGTCGCCCTGCGTGTCACCGCGGAGGGCGGCCTCACCCTGAAGGCCCGTCACAGCAACTGCTCCTACGCGGGCACCCCGCCCACCTCGGCGTGGTGCGTGTTCCCCACGAAGGCCGCGCCGGGCGCCGCGTACCGCACCGGCTCACCGCTGTCCTACGTCGCCGCCGAGAGGCAACTGTCCGGCACGCTCGTCTACCACTGGTCCTCAGCCCCGGAGAAGCCCGCCGGCCACACGGTGCGCGGCAGGGGTGCGCCCCTCACCCTGGTCCGCACCGCCGACGGGGACTTCGGCGGGGCCGACGGCACCGTCGCGGTGGAGACGACGGTCCAGGCCGACTACCGGCCGGTCACCGGCACGGTCCGGGGGCGGGTCGGCGACACGGTGAGTGTGCGGCTCGGAGTGCGCGACCTCGGTCCCGGCCGGCTGCTGGGCGACGAGGTGAAGGGCCGGTTCGAGGTGGTGCCCCCCGAGGGCACGACGGTCACCTCCGTCCCGTACACCTTCGAGGACACCGACAGCGCGTGGGGATGCGCACGGCCGGAGCGGCCCGGCGGGGCCTTCCTCTGCGAACTCGGCGCCACCGCGTTCCTCGCGCCCCAGGGGGCGGACGGGACGAGGGCCATCGACTTCCGGATCCGCATCGACCGGCAGGTCCCGGGTGCCCGGGGGACCGTGCGGACCTTCAACCCGTACGACCGCACCCCCGGCAACGACACCGCCGTCATCCCGGTCGACGCGTCTCCGGCCCCGCCCCGGCAGGCCGCCTCCCTCACGGCCTGGGCCGCGGGCGCCGCGGGCGCCGCCGCGGCCGTGGCCCTGGCGGTCGTCCACCGGCGCCGCCGGCGGCGGGGGCCCGCCGCTTCCTGAGCCCTTCCGGCGGACGGAGGCCGGGGACGGGGGCCGCCGCGCGCGCCCACCCGCGTGTCGTCGTCCTTCCGTGCGGCTCCGACCTGGGATTTCGCTGCCTGTCATGGGCTAGTCAGGGTACTTTTGCGCACTTTTACGGTGTCCTGACATCCCTTTCCGGCGATCCATGGCATCTCTTAGGCGATCAGGTGATCAGTACGACAATCATCTCGGCTTGAAGGAGCCCAACATGCGTATTTCCGCTTCCCTCCGCTCCCGCAGCATCCGCACGGGCACCGCGGTGGCCGCCGCGGTGGCCGCCGCCGGGGTCGCCCTGGCCGGCGCGCCCGCCGCCTTCGCCGTCGGCGAGAGCGGCGACATCGACATCCGCTCCGTCAGCTGGCACTCGCGCGGTGACCGCAACGGCGTCGAGGTGTGCCAGTTCGTCCTCGCGGCGAACAACTTCGGGGAGCTCCCGCTCGTCGTCTGGACGATCACCGAGCGCCCGCCGGGGAACACCCTGACGAACACCCTCCCCCTCGCCAACGGTCAGGGCCGCAGCCAGGAGTACCTGCTGCCGGAGGGCACCTACCAGCTGACCTGGACCGTCGGAACCCTCCCGAAGCAGAAGAGCTTCGAGGTGGACTGCTCCGAGCGCGGCCGGGGCGGCAACAACGCCGACGGCGGCGGCCGTGGCGGATCCGAGACGGGCGCCCAGGCGGGCAAGAGCAGCGAGAAGGGCGCCGGCGAGATCTACGACAAGCCCTCCGGCGCGGTCCCCGCGGGTGGCGGCGGCGTCCCCGACATGGAGAGCGTCAGCTCCGAGAGCGACTCGAACGTCGGGACCTCGGCCGCGCTGGTCGCCGGTGCCGCCGGTATCGCCGGCCTGATCATGGTCCGCCGGACCGCGCGCCGTCGTGCCCGCAACGAGGCGTGACCCACGCGGCCGACGGCGACGACGGGGACCGAGCCGCGCATGCCGGCTCACCATCACCCTGTGCGTGACCTTCTCGCTGGTGACCGGCGTCGTGTGGGCGAGTTCCGACTCACCCGAGGACGCCTCGTCGGTCACCGCCGCCCGTGGCAGCGATGCCGCGGGCGGCGGGGCGCCGCCCTTCCGGAGAGCGCCGCACGCGCCGGCCGAGAAGGTGCCCGCCTCGCACGCACCGCTGGTGCACTCCCGTCCGCTGAAGGTCGCCATCCCCGCGATCTTCATCGAGGCCCCGGTCACCGGTCTCGCACTCGACAGCAAGGGGCGGCTCGGGGCCCCGCCGCTGAGCAAGCCGAAGCTGGTGGGGTGGTACCGCGAGGGCCCGTCCCCCGGGGAGGCGGGCACGGCACTGCTCGTCGGGCACCGGGACACGGCGACGGGGCCGGCCATCTTCCTCAATCTCAACGCCTTGCGCCGCGGTGACACCGTGAAGGTCACCCGGGCGGACCGGCGGACCGCCGTCTTCACCGTGGACGAGGTGAAGACGTACACGAAGGACAAGTTCCCGGACGACAAGGTGTACGGAGCCACCGGGCGTCCCGAGCTCCGGCTCCTGACCTGCGGTGGGCGCTTCGACAAGAAGGGCGGTTACTCGGCCAACGTCGTCGTCTTCGCCCACCTCACCTCGCTGAAGAAGAAGGCTGCCTGACCCGCACCACCGCGAACGGAACCGGCCGGTACCTCGGGGGCGAGGTACCGGCCGTCCGCGTCCGGCGCCCGGTCGTGACGGCGCGGTCGCGACCCGGTCGGCGGCCGGCGCCCCGTCCGGGGAGGCCGGCACCGGCCGCTGCGGGCCGCGGGCTCGGCCCACCGTGCAGCCGGGCGTCAGAGCCGAATCCGGGGCGCCGCCCTCGCTGACGTACCCGAAGGTCGTGGATTCACCAGTTCCACCACCACCCCGGCCGAGCCCCCGCCGGGTGCCCGCACCGCCACGCGCAGCACCACCGGGAGCTGGGGCGGCGGGTATCAGTCGGAGGTGAAGGTCACCGACACCGGCACCGTGCCGATGCCCGGCTGCGGCGCCGGGTGGGGCCGGGAGGCGGGCGAGCTTGGGAGCACTCCCGCTTTCGGAGGCGGGCGCGGGCCCGAAACCGTGTACACGCCGTGCGCAGAAGGCTTTCGCAGCCCCGGGAGGGTGACCTCGACGCAGGCGCGGCCTACCCGGGCGGGGCCCCGAGGGCCCCGCCCTCACCTTCGTCACCGCCGGGGGACGCCGTTCGCCGAGGCGCTCGGGGCCGGTTCGCTCCCGGTCTGTCAGGCGATGGCGTCGAACAGCCGTTGCGGCAGGGCCATGTTGAGCGCCGTCACGACCGGTTTGCCGTGCTCCGTGCCGAGACGGGACACCGCGCCCGTCGCGAGCTGGAACAACTCCCCGCTCGCCGGGGTCAGCCGCAGGTAGCGCGCCGTGAGCACCCGCAGGAAGTGGGAGTGGGCCACGAGCGCGATGTCCGCCTCCCCGAGGCGTGACGCCGCCGCCCTGACCTCCGCGAGGATCCTGTCCGCGCGCGCACCCACCTCCTGCGGGCTCTCCCCCGGGTGCTCGTCGGGGCCGGCCGCGACCCCGTCGGTCCAGAGGTTCCAGTCGGGGCGGGTACGGCGGATGTCGACGGTGGTCACGCCCTCGTACGCCCCGTAGTCCCACTCCCGCAGGTCGGGCGTCTCGCGGGGCGCGGTCAGACCGGCCAGCTCGGCGGTGCGGCGGGCCCGGAGATAAGGGCTGACGAGGGTGAGCCCGATCTCCCGTTCCGCGAGCAGCGGCACGAGGGCGCGGGCCTGACGCTCGCCCAGCTCGGTCAGGGGCAGATCGGTCCAGCTCGTGTGCTGCCCGGACCGGGACCACTCGGTCTCGCCGTGCCGGATCAGGATCAACTCGCCCATGAAAACGTCCGCTCTGTGTGCCGTACTCGTACGTGAGTGCCACCGATGGCAACCTGCCGGCCCACGATCGCATTCCGGTGTCCGCGCCGACCGCAGGCACCACCGGGCCGAAGGACGGTGCGGCACACGCCGACGGGCGGCCGGAGCGTCTTCGTACGCGCGCTCCGGCCGCCCGCAGGGGTGGCCGTCAGGCCTGTTCGCCGACGACCGTGACGGTGTACGGCCGGTCGGTGTCCGTCGTGACGCGGACCTCGCCGCCCTCGCGGACCACCTCGTACGTCGCCGCCACCGCGCCCGTGTGGTCGGGGACGGTCACCGTGCGGGTGAAGTCACCGGTCCCCGCCGGGGCGAACACGCGGAGTTCGAGGTCGTCGAGCCACTCGCCGTCCGGACGGGACTCGTCCGCACCCAGCGCGAGGACCGCGCCCTGGCGGACCAGCAGGGGCAGGCTGTCGAAGCCGTGCGTCTCCTGGCGCCAGGCCGGTCCGGTCACCGTCTCACCCGTGAGCAGGTGGGTCCAGGTGCCCTCGGGCACGTAGTACTCGACCCGGCCGTCCTCGGTGAAGACGGGCGCGACGAGGACGTCCGGGCCCAGCAGGTACTCGCGGTCCACCGTGCGGGCGGTCGGGTCCTGCGGGAACTCCAGCAGGAGCGGGCGCATCGTCGGGACGCCCGTGCGGTGGGCCTCGACGGCGGCACCGTAGAGGTACGGCATGAGGCGGTGCTTGAGGCGGGTGAACTGCCGGGCCACGTCGACCGCTTCGTCGCCGAACTCCCACGGCACGCGGTACGACGACGAGCCGTGCAGCCGGCTGTGCGAGGAGAGCAGGCCGAAGGCCAGCCAGCGCTTGAAGACGGCCGGGTCGGGGGTCCCCTCGAAGCCGCCGATGTCATGGCTCCAGAAGCCGAAGCCCGACAGGCTCAGCGACAGCCCACCGCGCAGGGACTCCGCCATGGCCTCGAAGGAGGACCAGCAGTCGCCGCCCCAGTGGACCGGGTACTGCTGGCCGCCGGCCGTGGCCGAGCGGGCGAAGAGGACGGCCTCGCCCGCGCCGCGCTCCTTCTCCAGGAGCTCGAAGACGGCCTTGTTGTAGAGGTGCGTGTAGTAGTTGTGCATCCGCTCCGGGTCGGAGCCGTCGTGCCAGACCACGTCCGTCGGGATGCGCTCGCCGAAGTCGGTCTTGAAGCCGTCGACGCCCTGGTCCAGGAGCACCTTCAGCTTGCTCTGGAACCAGGCGGTGGCCTCGGAGTTGGTGAAGTCGACCAGCGCCATGCCGGCCTGCCACTTGTCCCACTGCCAGACGTCGCCGTCCGGGGTCAGGACGAAGTACCCCTTCTCCACGCCCTCCTCGTACAGCGCGCTCTTCTGCCCGATGTACGGGTTGATCCAGACGCAGATCCTCAGGCCCTTGGCCTTGAGCCGGGCGATCATGCCCTCGGGGTCGGGGAAGACCGCCGGGTCCCACTCGAAGTCGCACCACTGGTACTCGCGCATCCAGAAGCAGTCGAAGTGGAAGACGCTGAGCGGGATGCCCCGCTCGGCCATGCCGTCGACGAAGGAGTTGACCGTCGCCTCGTCGTAGGAGGTGGTGAACGACGTGGTCAGCCAGAGGCCGAACGACCAGGCGGGCGGGAGGGCCGGGAGACCGGTGAGGGAGGCGTACCGGGACAGGACGTCCTTGGGCGTGGGGCCCGCCACGACGAAGTACTCGAGCGTCTGGTCCTCGACGCTGAACTGCACCTGGCCGACGGCCTCGGAGCCCACCTCGAAGGAGACCTTGCCCGGGTGGTTGACGAAGACGCCGTAGCCGCGCGAGGAGAGGTAGAACGGGATGTTCTTGTAGGCCTGTTCGCTGCTGGTGCCGCCGTCGGCCTGCCACATGTCGACGACCTGGCCGTTCTTCACGTACGGCGTGAAGCGCTCGCCGAGGCCGTGGACGGTCTCGCCCACGCCGAGGGCGAGCTGGGCGAACATGTGGTGACCGCCGTCCTCGACGGTGGCGAAGGCACTGCCCTTGCGCCCCGCGGAAGTCAGGACCTGACCGTCACCGTCGAGGAACTCCAGACCGAAGGCGCCCTCGGTGGGAAGCCGCAGGGTGAGCGGGCCGCTGGTCAGCTCGGCGGTGGCGCCCTCGGTGCGGGTGGTGGCGGCGGACCGCGCGGCGGCTCCCGGCATGCCGAAGTCGGGGCCCTTACGGCGCTTGCCCGCGTGGTGTGTGAGGCGCACCGCGATGACGCCTTCGGCCGGGGCGTAGGCGTCCACGGTGATCAGCGGGGCGTTCAGCGTGTCGCCGCGGCGCTCGACGCGCTTCACGGCGGCGTAGGCGGTGAGGCGGTCGTCGTCGAGGCGGACGTCGCGGACTTCGGTGGCGTACGAGGCGTGCACACCCTTGCGCATCTGCCAGAAGCCGTCGGTGAACTTCATGGGGGTCCGTTCCTGTGGGTTCCTGATTTTGATCGTACACAAAACAAATAATTTTTCGAAGCGCTTCGACGATGCCGCAGGACGCCCCGGAGGCGGCCCCGCCAGGGCGGTCACGAGCCCTTCGGAAGGGTCGCGATGCCCCTATGTGACGGGGATGTCACAGGGATGCTCTAGAAAGAAACGCCAGGATGACGTATTAGTACTGTCAGCCAACAAATCGGTCGGACGGCAGCGCAGCCGGCCCGGCCCATGTCGACAAGAGGCAGCCCCATGTCGAACCGCTTCACCCCCACTCCCGCGGACAGGTTCACCTTCGGTCTGTGGACCGTGGGCTGGCGTGGCAACGACCCGTTCGGTGACGCGACGCGTCCCGC
>NZ_JBIBEG010000012.1:0-201008 GCF_042902585.1 Streptomyces argenteolus | reverse complement strand
AAGCGGGTTACTGCTTGTTTCGCTTTCCAGTTCTTCGCTTTCGCGTTTCCCTTTCCGGCGAGTCCGACTCTATCAGATCCTTTCGGGCCTGATTCTCAGTCAGCGGGTTTTGCCATCTCGGCCGTTGGGCCGTTCCGACGAGTGAGACTTTAGCGGAATCCCCGGCCCCGACGCTAATCGGGTCACCTTCGAACGCTCATTCCTCATTTCGCACGTGCGCACATGAAAACGAGACGACAGATGTCGTTCGTATCGAGTGGTTCCTGCGGAATGGCTGTCCGGGGACCGACCGGAGTCGGCGCTCACGTCGGACAACTCGGAGCACACTACGGATCGGGGTCGGGCGTGTCAACTCCCCTCCGGCCACCTGCGTCGCGGAAGGCCAGCCTGTAGTCGCGCGGGCTGGTGGCGAGGTGGGTCGCGAAGTGCTGGCGCATCGTGATCTCGCTGCCGAAGCCCGCGCGGCGGGCGACCTCGGGAAGGGCCAGGTCGGTCCGTTCCAGCAGCTTCTGGGCGGCGGCCACGCGTTGTGTGATCAGCCAGCGCATCGGTGTCGTCCCCGTACTGGCCTGGAAGTGCCGGGCGAAGGTCCGCGGCGACATGCCGGCCAGGGAGGCGAGTCCGGCCACCGTGTGGGGCTCCCCCAGACGGGTCAGCGCGTGGGCCCGTACCTCGGCGAGGGCGTCGGCGTCCCGGTCGGTCCCGGGCGTGGGGTGTTCGATGAACTGCGCCTGGGTCCCCGTACGGAAAGGCGCCGTCACCATCGAACGCGCGATCGTCGCCGCCGCTTCCGCCCCATGGGTCGTCCGTACGAGGTGCAGGCAGAGATCGATGCCCGCCGCCGTGCCTGCCGAGGTCCATATGTTGTCCTCGTGGACGAAGAGCGCGTCCCCCACCACGTTCACCCGTGGATACCGGTCCTGGAGCAGTTCGGTGAGGTTCCAGTGGGTGACCGCCCTGCGGCCGTCCAGAAGCCCTGCCTGGGCCAGCGTGAAAGCGCCCCCGCAGAGCGCGGCGATCGGCGTACCCCGGTTGTGGGCGCGGCGCAGGGCGTCGAGCACCGGCGCCGGCGCCGGCGTCAGGTGGTCGTCCAGGCCGGGGACCACGACGAGATCGGCGCGGTCCAGCCACGACAGTGCGCGGTCGGGTGTCAGGGACAGGCCGCCGCGCAACGGAACGGGGTGCGGACCGTCGGCGGCGCGGCGCAGGTCGAACGCCGGCACACCCCGGTCGGTGCGGTCGACCCCCCACACCTCCGTGATGACGGAGACGTCGAAGGCGCGGATACCGGGAAAGGCGACCAGAGCGATACGGCCAGGTCGGCCCACAGGCGCACTCATGGTGGCAGTAAAGCATCGATCGATGACTTCTCCACCTCTGGGAACCCGCGCGTGCCGGGAGCAGAGTGGTGGGCATGGAGATCACGGAGAACGCAGCGCTGGTAGTCGTCGACGTGCAGAGGGGGTTCGAGGACGAGACGTACTGGGGTCCGCGCAACAACCCGGAGGCCGACCGGAAGATCGCGGAGCTGCTCGACGCCTGGCAGACCAGCGGCAGGCCCGTCGTGTTCGTACGGCACGACTCGCTCAAGCCGGACTCACCGCTGCGAGTGGGAGGGGCCGGCAATGCCTTCAAGGAATACGTCGAGGAACGTCGTGGAAAAGGCACCGGACCTGAGCTGTTCCTGACGAAGTCGGTGAACTCCGCTTTCTACGGCACGCCCGATCTGGACGCCTGGCTGCGTGCGGCAGGGGTGCGGCAGATCGTGGTGGCGGGGATCCAGACCAACATGTGCGCGGAGACGACGGCCCGCATGGGCGGCAATCTGGGGTACGAGGTGTTCTTCGCCCTCGACGCCACGCACACCTACGACGCGGTGGGCCCCTGGGGCTGGAAGCTGAGCGCCGACGAGCTGGCGCGGGCCACCGCCGTGACCCTGCACGGCGGTGGGTTCGCGAAGGTGGTGCGCAGCGAGGAACTGGTGGCGGCTGTGCGGTAGCGCGGCTCAGCCGTTGCCGGTGGCCAGCTCACGGCTTCGGTCACGGGCCGCTTCGAGCGCGGCGATGAGAGCGGCCCGTACCCCGTGGTTCTCCAGCTCGCGGATCGCGCTGATGGTGGTGCCGGCCGGGCTGGTGACGGCTTCGCGGAGCTTGACCGGGTGTTCGCCGCTGTCCCGGAGCATGACCGCGGCGCCGATGGCGGCCTGCACGATGAGGTCGTGCGCCTGGGCGCGGGGCAGGCCGAGCAGGATGCCCGCGTCGGTCATGGCCTCCACGAGGAAGTAGAAGTACGCGGGTCCCGAGCCGGACAGCGCGGTGGCCGCGTCCTGCTGGGATTCCGGGACCCGGGCGGTCTTGCCCACGCCGCCGAAGATCTCCTCCGCGTGGTCGAGGTGGGCGGCGGTGGCGTGGCTGCCCGCCGAGATGACGGACATGCCCTCGTCCACCAGGACGGGGGTGTTCGGCATGACGCGGACGACCGGGGTGCCCTCGGTGAGCCGGTCCTCGATGAAGCCGGTCGTGATGCCGGCGGCGGCGGTGATGACGAGGCGGTCGGCGGTGAGGTGGGGGGCGAGCTCGTCGAGGAGCGTGCCCATGTCCTGGGGCTTGACCGCGAGGATGAGGATGTCGGCGCTCTTGGCCGCCTCGGCGTTGGTGACGGTGTGGACGCCGTAGCGGGTCCGGAGCTCCTCGGCGCGCTCGGGACGGCGCGTGGTGACCAGCAGGTCGGAGGCCCGCCAGCCCGCCCGGATCATGCCACTGAGCAGGGCCTCGCCGATCTTTCCTGTGCCGAGGACTGCGACTGTCTGGGTCATGCGGTTCATCCTCCGGGGGCGGTACGCGGTACTGGTGGTGGCCGCCATCCTCGCACCGCGTCCTCAGACGGTGCGGCGACGGAGGGTGGCCGCGCCCAGGCAGAGGACGAGCAGGGCGCACCCCGCGACGATCAGGATGTCGCGGTAGAAGTCGGCGGTGACGTCGGTGTGGGTGAGGACCTGGTTCATCCCGTCGACGGCGTACGACATCGGCAGGACGTCGGAGACGGCCTCCAGGGCGGGGTGCATCTGGTCGCGCGGGGTGAAGAGCCCGCACAGCAGCAGCTGCGGGAAGATCACCGCCGGCATGAACTGGACCGCCTGGAACTCGGAGGTGGCGAACGCCGAGACGAACAGGCCGAGCGCCGTGCCGAGCAGGGCGTCGAGCAGGGCCACCACGAGCAGCAGCCAGGGGGAACCGACGACGTCGAGGCCCAGCACCCATACGGATACGGCGGTGGCCAGGACGGACTGGACCACGGCGATGGCGCCGAAGGCCAGGGCGTACCCGGCGATCAGGTCGCCCTTGCCGAGGGGCATGGTGAGCAGGCGTTCGAGGGTGCCCGAGGTGCGTTCACGCAGGGTGGCGATCGAGGTCACGAGGAACATCGTGATCAGCGGGAAGATGCCGAGCAGCGAGGCGCCGATGGAGTCGAAGGTGTCCGGACCGGAGTCGAAGACGTAGCGCAGCAGGGTGATCAGGAGGACCGGGAGGATCAGCAGCAGGGCGAGGGTCCGGGGGTCGTGGCGGAGCTGGCGCAGGACGCGGGCGGCGGTGGCGAGGGTGCGCGCCGTGCTGAGTGCGGGGGCGTCGGTGCTCATCGGGTGGTCTCCTGGCGGGTGGCCGCGGCCTCGTCCACGAGGTGGAGGAACGCCTCTTCCACGGTGGCGGAGCCGGTTCGGGTGCGGAGGGCGTCGGGGGTGTCGTCGGCGAGGATCTCGCCTTCGCGCATGAGCAGCAGCCGGTGGCAGCGTTCGGCCTCGTCCATGACGTGCGAGGACACGAGGACGGTGGTGCCCCGGTCGGCGGCGAGACCGTGGAAGAGGTTCCACAGGTCGCGGCGGAGTACGGGGTCGAGGCCCACGGTCGGCTCGTCGAGCACCAGGAGTTCGGGGGTGCCGAGCAGGGCGACGGCGAGCGAGACGCGGCTGCGCTGACCGCCGGAGAGGTTGCCCGCGAGGGCCTCGGCATGGCTCGCGAGGTCGACGTCGTCGACGGCGCGGGTGACGGCTTCCTCGCGTGCGGCGCGGTTCCCTCGGCCCGGCAGGAGTACGGCCGCGAAGTAGTCCAGGTTCTGCCGGACGGTCAGGTCGGCGTAGACCGAGGGTGCCTGGGTGACGTAGCCGACCCGTGTCCGCACAGCTGGGTGACCGGCGGGGCGCCCGAGGACGTGGAGGGTGCCCGTGACCTTGGCCTGACTGCCGACGACCGCCCGCATGAGGGTCGACTTGCCGCAGCCGGACGGGCCGAGGAGACCGGTGATCCTGCCCTGCTCGACAGTGAAGTCGAGGCCGCGCAGGACCGTGCGGTCTCCTCGTACGACGGTGAGGCCGCGGGCCTCGACGGCGCTCGTGTCCGTCACGCGCGAGGAATTCATCATGTGATGAATATTGATCCCGCCGGAGGTACGCCGTCAAGCGATGCGGCGGGCAGGTCCGGGGAGATCAGCGGACCAGCACCGCGACCTCCACCACGTACCGCTCCTCGACCCGGCCGTCGGGGAAGACCGCGGCCAGGTGACGGCGCTCCTCGTCCAGGAACCTGCGGGTGGACGCCTCGCCGTCGGCGCCCTGGACCAGGAACGCGGAGTGGCTGGAGAGGTTGGCGAGGTGGGTGTCGACCGGCACCGTTCGCGACCACCGCAGCAGTCGTCGCGCGAACGCCTCGCCGGGCAGCTGCCGGAGGTTCCGCGAGCCGGCGCCGCCCGGTGCGCCGTGGGCGCTGTCGCCGGTGCCGAAGTGGCGGCGCAGCCGGCTGTCCTGGTCGGCCGTCCAGGGGGTGGAGTGGTCGGCGACGTTCCACCAGAGCGCGAGGGCGCCGCCGGGTCGCAGGACGCGCAGCGCCTCGGGGAGGGAACGGTCGGGGTCGGTCCAGTGCCAGGACTGGGCGTAGGTGATCAGGTCGGCCGACGCGCCGGCCAGCGGGAGACGGTTGCCGTCGCCCCGGACCACGGGCACGGCGGGCAGCGACCGTCGCAGTTCAGCTGCCATGCCGGGCCCCGGCTCGACGGCGGTGACCCGAGCGCCCCGGGCACACAGGAGGCGGGTGGCGATGCCCGTCCCCGCACCGACGTCGACGACACGGGCGCCGCGCAGAGGGCGGCCGGCCAGCTCCTCGACGGTGTCGAGGAGAACGGGCGGATAGGAGGGGCGTGCGGCGGCGTACAGGGCGGCGGCACGGTCGAACGAGAGGGCGCGGGGCGCTGATGCGGGCATGCTCCATCGTGCCCGGGCCCCGGCGTGCGCGGGGCGTTCTTCGCGTCGGCGGCCTCATCGGCGTACGCGGGGCATGAGACATCGGCGGCTCGTCCGCGCCAGGTCGGCGGCCTCACCGGGGCTGCCGGGGAATGCTCCCGGCCGCTTCAGCGGCCTCGGGGCCGCTTGCCCTTGCCGCTCTTGGCGCTCTTGCGGGCCGCCGGGTTCCCGGTGCGGGACGAGCGGCGCTTCACGTACCGGGCGAGCGCCTCTTCGTACTCCGTACGCCGCAGCTTCTCGCCCGGCGCCTCGGTGAGGGAGCGGAAGAAGTAGGCGAGCAGCGATCCGATGAAACCGATCGACTTCAGGCCGCGCAGCCTGTCCTCCTGGGAGGGGTCGGCCGGGCGGCGGGTGAAGCCCTCCCACGTCTTGCGGAAGGCGATGGCGCTGCAGACCGCGAACATCAGCACCACGAGCAGGCCGACGAAGCTGCCGACCTCGGCGATCTCCAGCCCCTGGTAGGCGAAGCGCAGGACGAAGCACGAGGCGACCGCCGCCGCGAGGGACCCGACGGTGGCCCCCACGCGCCGCAGCCCGTACCCACCGTCGTGGTCGACCCAGGTCGTGCCGAAGAGACGGAGGGGTTCGGGCTGCGGCCCCGGTGCGGTGGCGCCGGGCGCCGTGCTGCCGGAGGGCGTGCCGGATGCTTCGCTGTTCTCGCTCACGGGATCGATTATCCCCGGGCGGGCTCCGGGTCCGTCAGTCGCAGCGCTGGGCGATGTAACCGTCACTGCCCGTGCGGACGTAGGCGTCGGACACGAACTGGCCGTTGGCGATGTTGTCCCAGAGGTTCGACGTGCCGTACGGACCGGAGATCCACTCCCCCGGCATCTGGCAGTAGACCGGGACGCTCATCCCGTAGGGCAGTGTCCGCACGATCCCGTACTGCGTTCCCGGCCCCCTGCGGACGTTGACGCGGTAGCCGGGCGCGATCGGGTAGACGACGGTCGCCGCGGCGAGCGCCGTCACCTCCTGCGCGCCGGTCTCCTCGACGTCCGTGGTGGCGGTCGCGACGTCCGTGGCGACGTTCTCCTCAACACCCATGCGGGCCTCCCCCGTTGAAAGCGATGCGTGTGACGCGCAGGCTAACAAGCCCCACGCTCCTCGCACGCACCATCGACTAGGCTCCGTGCGTCGCGCTTGCGGTCGAACACACGGGGGTGGGCGATGCCGCCGCTGCGAGGGACCGGATCACATCCGGAAGCGGAGCATCCTGAATACGCCGGGCGGTACCGGCTGGAGGCATGCCTCGGAGCGGGCGGCATGGGTGTCGTCCACCTGGCACGCTCCCCCTCCGGGCTACAGCTCGCGGTCAAGGTGGTGCACCGCCAGCACGCTGCGGACCCGGAGTTCAGGGCGCGTTTCCGTCAGGAGGTCGCGGCTGCCCGACGGGTCAGCGGGGCGTTCACCGCACCGGTCGTGGACGCCGACCCGACGGCGGCGCTGCCCTGGATGGCCACCCTGTACGTGCCGGGGCCGACGCTCTCCGCGCAGGTGAAGCGGAACGGCCCGATGAGCCCGGCCGAACTGCGCAGGCTCACGGCGGGGCTCGCCGAGGCCCTGCGCGACATCCATCGGGCCGGGGTCATCCACCGGGACCTCAAGCCGAGCAACGTGCTGCTCCCCGACTCCGGGCCCAAGGTCATCGACTTCGGGATATCCCGGCCATACGACAGCGATCTGCGTACGGAGACGGGCAAGCTGATCGGGTCTCCGCCCTACATGGCGCCCGAGCAGTTCCAGCGGCCCCGCGAGGTCGGTCCCGCCGCCGACGTGTTCGCGCTCGGGGCGGTGCTGGTGCACGCGGCGACGGGGCGGGGCCCCTTCGACTCGGGCAGCCCGTACCTCGTGGCCTACCAGGTGGTGCACGACGAGGCGGACCTGACCGGCGTGTCGGCGGACCTCGCGCCGCTGGTGGGGCGCTGCCTCGCGAAGGACCCCGCGGAGCGCCCCACTCCGGACGAGATCATGGCCGCGCTGCATCCTCCGTCGTACGAGGCGGCGGCCTTCATCCCGGGGCAGCGCGCGCCGCTCGCCGTCGAGGGCGGCCGGGCGGCGCCCGTGAAGGCCGCGCCCGAGGAGGCGGCGGAGACGGCCACCCACGTCAGGGCGGCGAACGGGGCGGCCTCCGGCTCCGGCGCGGGGACCGGCCGCGGCGCACGCCGCGGGCTCGTGGTGGCCGCCGCGCTGTCGGTCCTGGTGGCCTCGGGCGTCTGGGCGGTCCTCGCGCGTTCCGGAACGCCGTCGGCCGAGGTGCGGGGCGGCGGGCCCCAGCGCCCGGCGGCCTTCGTGCCGTGGCAGACACCGCTGAGGTCCCAGGCGGGTTCGACTCCGGCGTGCGCCCCCGCCGGTGCCTCGCTGTACTGCGTCTCCCCGGGATACGGCGCCGCGGCTCTGGATCCGTCGCACGGGCGGGTGCTCTGGTCGCACCCGGAGAAGGCTCCGGGTCGGTCCGGCCCGGCGTCCGGGGGCGCCCGTCCAGGCGGCACGGTGGCCGGGAACGTGGCCTGTGCCGTCGTGCCCGGCGAGGTGCTGCGCGCGTACGCCACGGCCACGGGCACGGAGCTGTGGCGCAAGGACCTCTCCGCGTACCTCGACACCCCGTTCCCGGCGGGGGACCTGCTGCTGACGGCCCGGCAGGACGGCACGCTCCAGGCGCTCGACGCGGGGACCGGGGCGTCCCGCTGGCGGCACGGCGTCCCGGGGCACCACGCGCCGGCGTACGCGCTGTACGAGGAGGGTTCCGGTGTGGCGTACGTCTTCGAGAACTCGGCGCAGGGCAGCACCACGCTCGTCACGGCACTCGAGGCGAGGACCGGGGACACCGTCTGGCAGCGCAGGCTGGCCGGGCTGCTCACCCCGGCCGGGACCTCGGGCGGGGCACTCCTGCTGACCGCGATGAACGAGAAGGCCCAGACGACCGGCCTCGTCCGCTACGACCCGGCGCGCCGTGCGGAGACCAGGGTGCCGCTGCCCTTCCGGATGAACGCCCCGGAGACCGTGCTCGACGGGGACACCGCCCTGCTGCTGGAGCGTGGCGGCACTCTGCTGGCCGTCGACATCCGCCCGGGTGCGGCACACACCGAGCGGTGGCGGCTGGAGACGGCCGTCGGGACGACCTCGGCGCCGGTTCTCGGAGCGGGCGGCCGGCTGTACTTCTCGGCCGCCGACGGGCGGCTGCTCGCCGTCGACACGGAGCACGGGACCCTGCTGGGCCAGACGCGGCCGAGGCTCAGGGCGGGGAAGCTCAGCCACGCCTCCTCGCTGCCCGCCCCCGTGGTCCTGGGCGGGAGCGTCGTCGGGAGCGCCCCGGACGGGACCGTCTTCGCCGTGGACGCGAACGACCCCGCCGCCTGGTGAGACCAGGGGCGGGGCCGGGTGGTGGCGCTGTGGGTCAGCCGAGCTTGGAGACGTCGCGGACCGCGCCTCGGTCCGCGCTCGTCGCCATCGCGGCGTACGCGCGCAGGGCAGCCGAGACCTTGCGCTCGCGGTTCTTCGGCGCGTACACGCCGTTCAGCGCCTCGCGCCGGGCGGCCAGTTCCGCGTCGGGCACGAGGAGTTCGATGGAGCGGTTCGGGATGTCGATCCGGATCCGGTCGCCGTCCTCGACGAGCGCGATCGTGCCGCCGGAGGCCGCCTCGGGCGAAGCGTGGCCGATCGACAGGCCGGACGTGCCGCCGGAGAAGCGGCCGTCGGTGACGAGCGCGCAGCTCTTGCCGAGGCCACGGCCCTTCAGGAAGGACGTCGGGTAGAGCATCTCCTGCATGCCGGGGCCACCGCGCGGGCCCTCGTAACGGATGACGACGACGTCGCCCTCCTTGATCTCCTTGCGGAGGATCTTGTCGACGGCGTCCTCCTGGGACTCGCAGACGACGGCAGGGCCCTCGAAGGTCCAGATCGACTCGTCGACGCCCGCCGTCTTCACGACACAGCCGTCCACGGCGAGGTTGCCCTTGAGGACCGCCAGGCCGCCGTCCTTGGAGTACGCGTGCTCCAGGTCGCGGATACAGCCGCCGGCCGCGTCCAGGTCGAGGGTGTCCCAGCGCTCGGACTGCGAGAAGGCGGTCGCGCTGCGGACGCATCCGGGGGCCGCGTGCCACAGCTCGACGGCCTCGGGCGACGGGGAGCCGCCGCGGATGTCCCAGTTCTTCAGCCACTCGGCGAGGGTGTCGGAGTGGACGGAGTGCACGTCCTCGTTCAGCAGGCCACCGCGGTGCAGCTCACCGAGGAGGGCGGGGATGCCGCCGGCCCGGTGGACGTCCTCCATGTAGTACGTACCGCCGGGGGCGACGTTGGGGGCGACCTTCGACAGGCAGGGGACGCGGCGCGAGACCTCGTTGATGTCGTCGAGGTCGTAGGCGAGCTCGGCCTCCTCGGCGGCGGCGAGCAGGTGCAGGATCGTGTTCGTCGAGCCGCCCATGGCGATGTCGAGCGCCATGGCGTTGTCGAACGCGGCGCGGGTGCCGATCGAGCGCGGCAGGACGGTCTCGTCGTCCTGCTCGTAGTAGCGCTTGGTGATCTCGACGACCGTGCGGCCTGCCTCCTCGTACAGCGCCTTGCGGGCGGTGTGCGTGGCGAGGACGGAGCCGTTGCCGGGCAGGGAGAGGCCGAGGACCTCGGTCAGGCAGTTCATCGAGTTGGCCGTGAACATGCCGGAACAGCTGCCACAGGTGGGGCAGGCGTTCTCCTCGATGCGGAGGATGTCCTCGTCGGAGATGGACTCGTCCACCGCGTCGCTGATCGCGTTGACCAGGTCGAGCTTGCGGACCGTGCCGTCGACGAGGGTGGCCTTGCCGGCCTCCATCGGACCGCCGGAGACGAACACCGTGGGGATGTTGAGGCGCATCGCGGCCATCAGCATGCCGGGGGTGATCTTGTCGCAGTTGGAGATGCAGATCAGGGCGTCGGCGCAGTGGGCCTCGACCATGTACTCCACGCTGTCCGCGATGAGGTCGCGGGAGGGCAGGCTGTAGAGCATGCCGCCGTGGCCCATGGCGATGCCGTCGTCCACCGCGATGGTGTTGAACTCGCGGGGCACCGCTCCCGCGGCCTTGATGGCCTCGGAGACGATCCGGCCGACGGGGGCGAGGTGCGTGTGGCCCGGCACGAACTCGGTGAAGGAGTTGGCCACCGCGATGATCGGCTTGCCAATGTCCTCACTGGCTACGCCGGACGCCCGCATAAGGGCGCGGGCGCCCGCCATGTTGCGGCCGTGGGTGACAGTGCGGGACCTCAGCTGGGGCATCGTCTCTCGCTCCTTCGACAGAAAAGACTGCTACCGAGGTTACGCCTCCCGTGCCAAGATCTGGACACGCTGTCCGTAATGCGGGATGCGGAACTCAACGGGCGGACAGCTGCGGCGCTTTCCCGGCCCCGCCCGCCCGGCCGCGGTCGCGGCACCCGCGCACCGAGCCGGCACCCGCCCGCACCGGCCGGCCCGTGCCGCACCGGCCGGCGGGTTCCGCATCGCGCACGACGCCGGCCGCCGCGTTCCGCACGGCCCGTCGCACCGGCCGCCGCGTGTCACACCGCGGGCAGCGCCTGGAGCCGTTCGCCGTGCAGGGCGGCCAGCCGCTTGCCTCCAGCGACCACGTACCACTGTTCCAGGGAGCCCTTGCCGTCGTTGTAGGTCCAGCGGAGCTTGCCGTCCCGCGCGTCGTAGGCCTGGACACCGCCGTCCTCGTCGAACTCCGTGGCGCCGTAGAGCGTGTCCCCGACCTTGGCGAACTGGAGCGGCACCGAGACGTCGAGCAGGTCGGGGTTGTGCCACCGCCGCTCGCCCGTGGCCGGGTCGACGGCCCACAGCGCGTGGGCGCTGTCCGAGGCGTAGAGCACCCCGTCGAGGATGCTCGGGCCGTTGAACGAGGAGAACTCCTCGGTCGCCAGCGACCAGCGCTCGCTGCCGTCCTCCACCGACCAGGCACGCAGGTGCCGGCCGTCGGCGACGTACACCACCCCCTCCTGCACGGCGATCCTCTCGAAGTTGGAGCTGCTGATCTTCTTCGTCCACAGCTGGCGGCCCGTCGCGGCGTCCCGGACGGTCAGGTTCTTGCGGTGGTCCGTGTAGACCAGCCGGCCGTCCCGCACCACGGAGGTGATGCCGGACTCCTCGGTCCCCGCGTCCCTGCGCTCGGTCCAGACGGCCTTGCCGGTGCCGATGTCGATGGCGGCTATCACGTTGTGCCGGGAACTGAGGTCCTTCTCCAGGATGCCCGCGATCACGTAGACGTGGTCCTTGTCGGCGCCGACGGGCCGGGGCTGGGCGTACCGCCCGTCCAGGCGGCTGCGCCAGGTCTCCTTGCCCGTGGCCGGGTCCAGACCCACGAGGTCACCGTCGTACGTACCGCTGGCCAGGTAGAGCGTGCCCTCACTGATGATCAGCCGCGCGCCGGGCTGGGCGGCGCCCTCCAGGGACCAGAGCTGCTCACCGGTGGCGAGGTCCCGGCCCACCAGGGGGTCACCGGCCACCAGCACCACGTTCCCGGCGACGGCGAGCACCTCCTGGTTGCCGAGGGTGCCCGCCTTGGCCTCGTGCTGCCACAGGGCGCGCGGCGCGGTCCCGGCGGGCGGTGTGGTGAACGCGTCCCCGCCCTCGGCTCCGCCACCGGGCTTCGAGGCCGCCGCACCCCCGGCGGGATCCGGCTCCTCCGGACCGCAGGCCGTCGTCAGCGCACCGGTCAGCACGAGACCGAGCCCCGCTCCGGCCATCCGCAGCAGGTTGCGGCGCGGCAGGGTGGCGGACTGGGCACTCCGCGCCGGCCCTTCCTGGCTGTTCGCGTTCCGAGTCGTCATGTTCCCGCTCCCCCATTTTTCGTTGCCATTCGCGACGTACGGCCGCGGTGGACGGATTGCGCACAGCCAAGCATCAGGATTCGGACAGGTCAGCACCTGATACAGATCCGCAACACCGTTGTGCATCCACCGGCACAGCCGTCACACGAGCAAAACCGGGGAGGGTCAGCGTTCCGCGAGGTACCGCTGCAGGGTGGGGGCCACCATGGCGACGATCTTCTCCGGTTCCGCCGACGCCAGCGGCTCGGCCTTGATCACGTACCGCAGCACCGCGATGCCGACCATGTGCGAGGCCGCGAGTTCGGCCCGGAAGGTCGGGTCGGGTACGTCCAATTCCGCCGCGATCCGCTCCAGCAGCCGCCGCAGCACGAAGCCGCGCAGCACCCTCGCCGCGGCCTCGTGGGTGAGCGCGGAGCGAAGTGTCGCCAGCATCGGCGCCCGCGACACCGGGTTCTCCCACACGCCGATGAAGTAACGCGCCAGCCGCTCGCCCAGGTCCTGCCGGGGACCTTCGAGGATCTCGGGGAGGACGAGCGCCGGCTCGAAGGAGACCTCCACGGCCGCGGCGAAGACCTCGTCCTTCGTGCCGAAGTAGTGGTGGACCAGGGCCGCGTCGACGCCGGCCGCCTTGGCGACGCCCCGGATCGACGTCTTGTCGTAGCCGCGCTCGGCGAACTCGGTGCGGGCCGCCTCCAGGATCCGGGTCCGCGCGTCGGGGCCCGTGGCGCGCGCCGTGCGCGGAGGCCGGCCCCGTCGCCGGGGGGCGGGGCCGTCGGTGCCCGGGGTCACTGGCCGGGCGTCCGCGCCGACGAGGCCAGGTGGAGCCGGGTGAAGGCGAGGGCCTCCGCGAGGTCGGCCTCACGTTCGGCCGACGACATGGCGCGCCGGGTGTTGACCTCGATGACCACATGGCCGTCGAAGGAACTGCGGGCCAGCCTCTCCAGCAGCTCCGCGCACGGCTGGTCGCCCCTGCCGGGCACCAGGTGCTCGTCCTTGCCCGAGCCCTTGCCGTCGGCGAGGTGGACGTGGGCGAGCCGGTCGCCCATCCGGTCCACCATGGCCAGGCTGTCGGTGCGCGCGGTCGAGGTGTGCGAGAGGTCGACGGTGAAGTGCCGGTAGTCGTCGTTGCTGACGTCCCAGGCGGGGGCGTACGCGAGCATCTCGCGGTCCCGGTAGCGCCACGGGTACATGTTCTCCACCGCGAAGCGCACATCGGTCTCGTCCGCCATGCGCCAGATGCCGCTGACGAAGTCACGGGCGTAGTTGCGCTGCCACCGGAACGGCGGATGGACGACCACCGTCGAGGCCCCGAGCTTCTCGGCAGCGGCCCTGGCCCGCTGGAGTTTCACCCACGGGTCGGTGGACCAGACCCGCTGGGTGATCAGCAGGCAGGGCGCGTGCACGGCGAGGATCGGGACCTGGTGGTAGTCCGACAGCCGCTGCAGCGCCTCGACGTCCTGGCTCACCGGGTCGGTCCACACCATGACCTCGACGCCGTCGTAGCCCAGGCGCGCAGCGATCTCGAAGGCCGTCGCCGTCGACTCCGGATAGACCGAGGCCGTCGACAGGGCGACCTTCGCATCCGGGATGCGCACCACTGGTTCTGCCACGTGGACAGGGTACGGGCAGCGGTACGCCTCGCCGAGGGACCCCGGCTGAAAGTGAGCAGGACCATGGCCCGGTCCGGCCACGGGACGGGCGGTCAGGCGAGGGCCGCCTGCTCCGCCGGCAGGTGGTCGAGGCGGCGCAGGATGACCCCCTCGCGCAGCGCCCAGGGGCATATCTCCAGCTCCTCGACGCCGAACAGGTCCATCGCCCCCTCGGCGACCAGCGCCCCCCCGAGGAGTTGCGCGGCGCGTCCGGGAGTGACCCCGGGAAGCCCGCCACGCTGCTCCACCGTCATCACCGACAGCTTCGGCACCCACTCCTCCAAGGCCTTACGGGTGAGGACGCGCTGGACGTACAGGCCCTCGGCTGAGCGGGCCGCGCCCGAGATCCTGGCGAGCTGCCGGAAGGTCTTGGAGGTCCCGACGACGTGGTCGGGCGGGCCCAGCCGGGTGAAGTCGCCCACCGTACGGGCGATTCCGGCGCGGACATGGCGGCGCAGCGCCCGCACGTCGGCCGGATCGGGCGGATCGCCCGGCAGCCACGCGGCGGTGAGGCGGCCGGCGCCGAACGGCAGCGAGACCGCGGCGTCGGGCTCCTCGTCCATCCCGTACCCGACCTCCAGCGAACCGCCGCCGATGTCGAGGACCAGCAGCTTCCCCGCGGACCAGCCGAACCAGCGGCGGGCGGCCAGGAAGGTCAGCCGGGCCTCCTCCTCGCCGCTGAGGACGGCGAGGGCGACACCGGTCTCGTCCCGCACCCGGGTCAGCACCTCGTCGGCGTTGCTCGCCTCACGCACGGCCGAAGTGGCGAACGCCAGCACGTCCTCGCACCCCTTGTCCTCGGCCGCCTGGAGCGCGTCGGCGACCGTCGTCACGAGGCGTTCCACGCCCTCGGGGCCGATGGCGCCGTCCCGGTCGAGGAGTTCGGCCAGCCGCAGCTCCGCCTTGTGCGAGTGCGCGGGCAGCGGGCGGGCGCCGGGGTGCGCGTCGACCACCAGCAGGTGCACCGTGTTCGACCCCACGTCGAGGACTCCGAGTCTCATACGCGCACGCTACTGCGGCTTACTCTGGGCGCGTGCCAAAGACGAAAAAGGCGAAGCCGGACAAAGCCACGAAGAAGCAGCGGAAAGCGAAGCAGGAGATGCAGCAGCCGGAAGCAACGGGGCCCGGCGGGCCCGACGAGAAGGGGCTCGACTTCGCGCGGGCCTGGGTCGAATTCCCCGACCCCGCCGACGACGAACAGGTCTACCGCTGCGATCTGACCTGGCTGACCTCCCGGTGGTCCTGCATCTTCGGCAGCGGCTGCCAGGGCATCCAGGCAGGCCGCGCCGACGACGGGTGCTGCACGCTGGGCGCCCACTTCTCGGACGAGGACGACGAGAAGCGGGTGGCCGGTCACGTGGCGCGGCTCACACCGGAGCTGTGGCAGTTCCACGACGTCGGCACGAAGACGGGCTGGGTGGGCGTCGACGAGGACGGCGAACGCCAGACGCGGCGCTGGGAGGGTTCCTGCATCTTCCAGAACCGGCCCGGCTTCGCGGGCGGAGCGGGCTGCTCGCTGCACATCCTGGCGCTGCGGGAGGGCAAGGAGCCGCTGGAGACCAAGCCCGACGTGTGCTGGCAGCTGCCGGTCCGCCGGACCTACGACTGGATCGACCGGCCCGACGACACCCGCGTGCTCCAGATCTCGATCGGGGAGTACGACCGGCGGGGCTGGGGACCCGGCGGCCACGACCTCCACTGGTGGTGCACCTCCGCCACCTCGGCGCACGGGGCGGGCGAACCGGTCTACGTGTCCTACCGGCCCGAGCTCACCGAGATGATGGGCGAGGAGGCCTACGACCGGCTGGCCGAGCTGTGCGAACAGCGGCTGGCGTCGCTGCTCCCGATGGCGCCGCATCCGGCGGACCCCGCCTGAGGCAGGAGGGCCACCGCTTGGCGTACGGGGGCCCGGCCTGCGGTGGCCGAACGTTCCGTCTCGCTCCCGGGCCGCCGGCCGCGTCATCCGGCCGCCCCGGGCGAGGAGCCGGAGGGCGCCGGGTCCGACGGCGCGGGTTCGGTGGAACCGCCGCTCGGTGAGGGCGTGGGAGAGCCGGGGGTCTCCGTCGGCTGCTCCGTCGGTGTGGGCGTCGGGTCCGGCGACTGCGGCGGGGACGGGGACGGCTCGGTCGGCGGCGGGGTGGACGGCGTGGGGCCGGGGGGCTGCGTGGACGGGGACGGCGAGGGGTGCGGGCTCGGGGGGCGGGGTGACGTGGCGCCGTTTCCGGTGATCGCGACCGCCGATCCCGTCGGGCTCAGCACGACCCGGGCGCTCCAGGCGCCCCGCGGTTCGGCCGCGCCGTTCACGAAGACGTAGAAGGTGACGCTGCGGCCCGGAGCGACCGTGCCGGACGTGCGGCTGAGGTGCAGCCATGCGGCGTCGGTGCGTGCCGACCAGGCGACGGGCTCGGTGCCGGTCGCGGTCAGGGTGATCGCCGTACGGCTGCCGGACGAGCGGGCCGAGACCGTGAGGGTGCCCGCCCCCTGCGGGCCGGGCCCCACGCTGATGACCTCGGCGGAGACGTCCGGCGTCCGCGGGTCCCGGGTGAAGGCGCGGTCCCTCTCGGGGCGTGCGTTGCCCGCGTTCTCGTAGTGGTCGTACGTGTCGCCGTCGAGCCCGGACCCTCCGTCGGTGTCCGCCGCGCTGACCGAGGTGTCGCGCCCCTCGCCGGTCAGCGGCGCACCCCGGTAGGCGGCCCACAGGGCGATCACCGGGGCGGCGACCACGGTCGCCACCACCGTCGTCGTCACGACCCGGGCGCGCACCCTGTCCCGGCGCGCGGCGTGGTCCTTGGGGTCCAGCGGGAAGCCGGTCCGGCCGAAGCGCGGCGCGCCGGACCGGGAGCGCCGGGCGTGGGCCAGGGCGACGCGCACGGAGGGGCGGGGCGCCTCGACGACCGGCAGGGCCGCCGCAGGGGTGACGGCGGCTCCGGGCCAGGGCCCGGCGGCTCCGGCCCGCTCGGCGGCGCGGCGGCAGCGGGGGCAGTCGTCGACGTGCCGGACGAGCTCCCGGCGCAGGGCCGCGGAGAGCAGCACCTGAGGGGTTCCGGTGAGCCGGGCGACGGCCGGGCAGTCGCCCTTCTCGACGACGGCGAGGGCGGCGCGCGTGCGCTCCACCTCGCAGGCGGCACCCGCCAGGAGCTCCCGGGCACTGCTGGGGTCGAGGCCGAGGACGGCGGCGACGGCGCGCGGCGTGAGCCCGTGGCGGACCGCGAGCTCCAGGGCCTCGCGCTGCTCGGGGGTGGTGCCCGCCGCCTCGGGCCAGGCCAGCTGGGCGAGTTCACGCCGACGCGCTTCCGCCGCCGGGGACTCCGGGGCGCCGGCGGCGGGGATGGCGGCGTCCTCCGGGGTGGCGCCGCCTCCGGCCGGACGGGCCGTCGCGGGTGGCGCGGCCTGCCGCCGGTGCGCCTGGCGGCCCCGCCGCTGTTCGGTGAGCGCCCGCAGGCACATCCACCGGGCCAGGGCGTACAGCCAGGATTTACGTTCCTCCTCGGCCGTGGGGCACCGGCCGTCCTGCCGTTCGGCGATCGCGAGGACCGCGCCGAGCGCGTCCGTGGCGGCCTCGTGGTCGCAGAGCACGGAGAGGCAGTAGGTGAACAGGCCGTCGAGATACGGCTCGTAACGTGCGGGCGAGCGCTGCGCCGTCGGACGGGCCGTACGACGGTGCGCCCGGTGGTGTGCGCCGGTGCGGTGTGCGGGGGTCTCCAGCCTGCTGCTCGTCACGGGGCGACCGTAGGCAGATGAGGGCGGAAGCATGACAGCACTTTCCGACATTTAATCCTTACGAGTGACGGTCTCCCTCGAAAGGGGACAGGAATCCCGTTTTCCTCAGGAACTACCGCATCGGTCACATGTTCGCTCCGGCTCGCCCGCGGCCGTCGCTGTCAGAGCCCACCTATACGGTGACGTCATGGCTGCCCGTACGAAATCCGCCAAGGACCGTCCGTCCTACCGCTGCACCGAATGCGGCTGGACGACGGCCAAATGGCTCGGCCGCTGCCCCGAGTGCCAGGCCTGGGGGACGGTCGAGGAGTTCGGCGGCGCCCCCGCGGTGCGCACGACCGCGGCGGGCCGGGTCTCCTCCGCCGCGCTCCCGATCGGCCAGGTCGACAGCAGGCAGGCCACCGCCCGCTCGACCGGGGTCGGGGAGCTCGACCGCGTGCTCGGCGGAGGGCTGGTCCCCGGCGCCGTCGTGCTGCTCGCGGGCGAGCCGGGCGTGGGGAAGTCGACGCTCCTGCTGGACGTGGCCGCGAAGGCGGCGAGCGAGGACCACCGCACGCTCTACGTCACCGCCGAGGAGTCCGCGAGCCAGGTCCGGATGCGGGCCGACCGGATCAGGGCGATCAACGACCATCTGTACCTGGCGGCCGAGACCGATCTCTCCGCGGTGCTGGGACATCTGGACGCGGTCAAGCCGTCCCTGCTCGTCCTCGACTCCGTACAGACCGTCGCCTCGCCGGAGATCGACGGCGCGCCCGGCGGCATGGCACAGGTCAGGGAGGTCGCGGGCGCTCTCATCAGGGCCTCGAAGGACCGCGGCATGTCCACGCTCCTGGTCGGCCACGTCACGAAGGACGGGGCGATCGCGGGGCCCCGGCTCCTGGAGCACCTCGTCGACGTGGTGCTGTCCTTCGAGGGCGACCGGCACGCCCGCCTCCGGCTCGTGCGCGGTGTGAAGAACAGGTACGGCGCGACGGACGAGGTCGGCTGCTTCGAGCTGCACGACGAGGGGATCACGGGGCTCGCCGACCCCTCCGGGCTCTTCCTCACGCGCCGCGACGAGCCCGTCCCCGGCACCTGCCTGACGGTCACGCTGGAGGGCAAGCGCCCGCTCGTCGCCGAGGTGCAGGCGCTGACGGTGGATTCACAGATCCCTTCGCCCCGGCGCACCACCTCGGGCCTGGAGACCTCCCGGGTCTCGATGATGCTGGCCGTCCTGGAGCAGCGGGGCCGGATCAGCGCGCTCGGCAAGCGGGACATCTACAGCGCGACGGTGGGCGGCGTGAAGCTCACGGAGCCCGCGGCGGACCTCGCGATCGCGCTGGCCCTGGCCAGCGCGGCCAGCGACACTCCGCTCCCGAAGAACCTGGTCGCGATCGGTGAGGTGGGTCTCGCCGGGGAGGTCCGGAGGGTGACCGGGGTCCAGCGCCGGCTGGCCGAGGCGTACCGTCTGGGGTTCAAGCACGCCCTGGTTCCGCGGGATCCGGGGAGGGTCCCGGCCGGTATGAAGGTCACGGAAGTCGCCGACATGGGCGACGCCCTCAGAGCCCTCCCCCGCAGGTCTCGTCAGGACGGACCACGGGAGGACGGCGCACGCCGGTAGACTTTGCCCTGGTCTCGCCCGCCCGTACGAACGGTATGAGGGACGCAAGGGCACCGCAAACCTGTGACCGGAGGAGTGCAGTGGCAGCCAACGACCGGGCAGCATCGCCCGGAAAGTCCGGCCAAGGCACGGGTAACGAGGCGCTGATGCGCGCCTCGTTGAGCGCGGTCGCGCCCGGAACGGCCCTCCGGGACGGCCTGGAGCGCATCCTCCGTGGCAACACCGGCGGCCTCATCGTTCTCGGTATGGACAAAACCGTCGAATCCATGTGTACCGGCGGCTTCGTGCTGGACGTGGAGTTCACGTCGACCCGTCTGCGCGAACTGTGCAAGCTGGACGGCGCGATGATCCTCGACAAGGACATGACCAAGATCCTCCGGGCCGGCGTGCAGCTGGTCCCGGACGCCTCCATCCCCACCGAGGAGACGGGTACCCGCCACCGCACGGCGGACCGGGTCTCCAAGGCCTGCGGTTTCCCCGTGGTCTCGGTCTCCCAGTCGATGCGGCTGATCGCGCTGTACGTGGACGGGGAGCGGCGGGTCCTGGAGGAGTCGTCCGCGATCCTCTCCCGCGCCAATCAGGCGCTCGCCACCCTGGAGCGCTACAAGCTCAGGCTGGACGAGGTCGCCGGCACGCTCTCCGCCCTGGAGATCGAGGACCTGGTCACTGTCCGGGACGTGACGGCCGTCTCCCAGCGGCTTGAGATGGTGCGCAGGATCGCCACGGAGATCGCCGAGTACGTCGTGGAGCTGGGCACCGACGGCCGTCTGCTCGCGCTCCAGCTGGACGAGTTGATCGCGGGAGTGGAGCCGGAGCGGGAGCTGGTCGTGCGCGACTACGTCCCCGAACCGACCGCGAAGCGGTCACGTACGGTCGCGGAGGCGCTGTCCGAGCTGGACACGCTCAGCCACACCGAGCTGCTCGAACTTCCGGTGGTGGCGCGGGCCCTGGGTTACAGCGGCTCACCGGAGACGCTGGACTCGGCGGTCTCCCCCCGTGGCTTCCGGCTGCTGGCCAAGGTCCCGCGGCTGCCCGGGGCGATCATCGAGCGGCTGGTGGAGCACTTCGGCGGTCTGCAGAAGCTGCTCGCCGCCAGCGTGGACGACCTCCAGGCGGTGGACGGGGTCGGCGAGGCACGGGCCCGGAGCGTGCGCGAAGGCCTCTCGCGGCTGGCGGAGTCCTCGATCCTCGAGCGGTACGTCTGAGGGCTGTCGCTCCGGAGCCACTTCCGGGGTGTGAGCGTCCCGGAGCCACTTCCGGGGTGTGAGTCCCGGAGCCACTTCCGGGAATCCTCCTGCCCGGCACACGGGTTCGCGTGCCCGGTCCGCGTGCCTCCGGGGTGCGGAGGGCGTCGTGCGGAATCGATTCTTCAGCGCGGGGCGGCGGTTGGCCCCCGCCGGAGTTCATCCCCGGCGGGGGCCTGCCGAGTTGTCAGTCCTTGGCCAGCACGAACGAGGCGCGCAGGACACTCTCGCCCGGGATCTTCGCTTCCAGCAGGTAGGTGCCCGGCCCGGCGGCACCGGCGGGCGGCGTGGCGCACTTGGGCGCGCTCGTCCCGCGGTTCCAGTCCACGGTGTGGACGACCGTCCCACCTGCCGGGACCTTCAGGAAGAGGGCCCCGGTCTTCGGGCAGTCCGCGGAGGACCACAGCCGCTCGTCGTCCTCGCCGGCTTCGGTGATCGTGAGGACCGCGCTCCTGGGCCCGAGATCGGCCTTGCAGTCGGCGGCCGAGGTGTTGCTCACGGTCAGCCGGAAGCGCGGCTTGTCGTCGGGGCCGTAGCTGAGCTCGGTCTTCAGGGTCAACCGCAGTGTGGCGGGCGTGCAGTCGGGGAGCGGGGAGCCGGCCGGAACCTGCTGCCCACCGCTCGTCCCGCCGCTCGTCCCCGCGCCCGCACCCGCCGAGGTGGAGCCCTCCGGGCCGCCGGTTCCCGAACCGGCCTCCCCGGCCGGACCGGTGGCCCCGCCGCTCTCTCCGGAGCCCGTGGACCCGCCGGTTCCCGACTCCCCCGACTCGTCGCGTCCGCCCGGGGGTTGCCCGACGACCGGGCCCGAGCTGGAGGGGCCGGGCGTGATGGACGGGGCGGGGTCCGAGCCTCCGGGCTTGCCGTCGTCCTGGCCGCCTCCGCTGCCGCCACCCGAGGTGACGGCCCACGCAACCAGGGCCGCGAGCAGCGCGATCACCAGCACCGCTACTGCTCTCCTGCGCCAGTAGATGCTGGAGGGAAGCGGCCCGACCGGATTGCGCATAGATCCCACGGACCGAACTGTACGAGAGATCCACGCCAACTCCGGCCCCCAACCGCCGCTCTGATCCACAAGTTTTCCGGATCATCATCACGGCTCGGCCGTTCCCGGGCAGTTATGGCCGCTTTGCACCGGCTCGGACATGGTCCGGGCCGTACGAAGGGACAGAACGGGTGGCGTTATCACCCCGTGAGCCCTCAGCCGGGGCGACACCCCCGCCGCCGTGCCCCCTGCCGGGTCTTCCGTGCCAGGATCGTAGGTGCGATGACTGCCACGACTTCGACACAGACGCCCCCCGCCTCCCTCCATGCCCCCGTCATCGGGTGGTTCGAGCAGCACGCCCGCGATCTGCCCTGGCGCCGCCCCGAAGCGGGCGCCTGGGGTGTGATGGTGAGCGAGTTCATGCTGCAGCAGACCCCGGTGAACCGGGTCCTCCCGGTCTACGAGCAGTGGATGGCCCGCTGGCCACGCCCCGCCGACCTGGCCGCCGACGCACCGGGCGAAGCCGTCCGCGCCTGGGGCCGGCTCGGCTACCCGCGCCGCGCGCTACGCCTGCACGGGGCCGCGCAGGCGATAACGGAACGCCACGGCGGCGATGTGCCGAGCGAGCACGGCCAACTGCTCGCACTCCCCGGGATCGGGGAGTACACGGCCGCGGCCGTGGCCTCGTTCGCCTACGGGCAGCGTCATGCCGTACTCGACACGAACGTCCGCCGGGTGTTCGCCCGGGCCGCCAGCGGCATCCAGTACCCGCCGAACGCGACGACCGCCGCCGAGCGCAAGCTCGCACGCGCACTGCTCCCCGAGGAGGACGAGCGGGCCGCCAGCTGGGCGGCGGCCACGATGGAACTCGGCGCGCTGGTCTGCACCGCGAAGAACGAGGACTGCGGGCGCTGCCCGATCTCCGGGCAGTGCGCCTGGCTGCTCGCCGGCAAGCCCGCCCACCAGGGGCCGCCGCGCCGCGGTCAGACGTACGCCGGTACCGACCGCCAGGTGCGGGGCCGGCTGCTGGCGGTGCTGCGTGACGCGGTCACGCCGGTGCCGCAGTCCGCGCTGGACGCGGTGTGGGAGGAGCCCGTGCAGCGGGCACGCGCCCTCGACGGCCTGGTGGCGGACGGTCTGGTCGAGCCCCTGGCGAACGGCCGGTACCGGCTGCCCCTGGCCTGACGCACGCACGGCTGTCCAGCGGCTGTTACACAACCGATGGACAGCCGTGCGTCCGCGTACGGCTGCTCCGCACACCCTCGTGACAACGCCTCCGTAACGTCACCGACGTCGGCGAAGGGACCGAACGGCCGACGGCGGTACGACGGGGATTCACGGGGACGGAGGCGGTTGTGATGGCGCAGGGCGAGGTGCTCGGCTTCGAAGAGTACGTACGGACCCGGCAGGACGCGCTGCTGCGCAGTGCCCGCCGGCTCGTGCCCGACCCCGTGGACGCGCAGGACCTGCTGCAGACCGCGCTGGTGCGCACGCTCGGCCGGTGGGACGGCATCGCCGACAAGTCCCTGGCCGACGCCTATCTGCGCCGTGTCATGATCAACACGCGTACGGAGTGGTGGCGGGCCCGCAAGCTCGACGAGGTGCCCACCGAGCAGCTGCCCGACGCGAGCGTCGACGACGGGACCGAGCAGCGGGCCGACCGTGCCCTGCTCATGGACGTGCTCGGCGTGCTGGCTCCCAAGCAGCGCAGCGTGGTCGTGCTGCGACACTGGGAGCAGATGAGCACGGAGGAGACGGCCGCGGCGCTCGGCATGTCCCCCGGTACGGTGAAGAGCACGCTGCACCGCGCCCTGGCACGGCTCCGTCAGGAGCTGGAGGACCGTGCGGCCCGGAGCGGCGAGTCCGAGGGGGCACCCGCGCCGGCACGGATTCCCGCACAGCGGGACAGGCGTCATGACGAGCGGGGGCGGGAGCGGTGCGCGGCCTGACAGGCAGCGGGGGCGGCAGGACGGCGGGCCGCAGAGGGCTCGGGGCGACCATGGCGGGGAGCACGGCGGTCGCCGGGCTCGCCGCCCTCGGGCTGTTCTGCTCCGGCTGCTCCACGGGCGGTACGGGCACCCGCGACGAAGGCCCCGCCGGTACCCAGCAGGTCGCGGTGGCCACCCCGTCGAGCGCCGTCCCCGCGGGGACGGCCGAGCCGATGCCCCGGGTCGACGCCGTGCGGCTGGTGAAGGCCGACCCCGAGGTGAGCCGTCGGCTCAAGCAGGACCTGAAGCCCTGCACCGGTGACGAGTACCCGGTCGACACCTCCTACGGCACGCTCACCGACGGGTCCTCGGCCGATGTCGTGGTCAACGTGATGACCTGCGGCGATTCGGTGGGCGTCGGTACGTACGTCTACCGCAGGCTCGCCGACGGTACGTACGGGAACGTCTTCGCCGCCGAGGTCCCCGCCGTCTACGGGACGATCGACCGGGGCGATCTGGTGGTCACCACCCAGGTGTACGGCTCGAAGGACTCGGTCGCCTTCCCCTCGGGCGAGGACGTCGTCACCTACCACTGGGCCTCCGGCCGGTTCACGGAGACCGACCGGGTGCACAACGACTTCAACCGGGCCGTCGGCGGCGGGGAGGCCGCCCTCCCCGCACCGCAGACGACGACGCAGAACTGAGAGCCGCTCGCATGGCAGAGACCCATGTCCTCTTCGTGGAGGACGACGACGTCATCCGCGAGGCCACCCAGCTCGCCCTGGAGCGGGTCGGCTTCGCGGTCACCGCGGTGCCCGACGGCCTGCTGGGCCTGGAGGCGTTCCGGGCGGACCGCCCGGACATCGCGCTGCTGGACGTGATGGTGCCGGGACTGGACGGGGTCAGCCTGTGCCGGCGCATCCGTGACGAGTCGACCGTGCCCGTGATCATGCTGTCCGCGCGGGCCGACGCGATCGACGTGGTGCTCGGCCTGGAGGCCGGGGCCGACGACTACGTCACCAAGCCCTTCGACGGGGCGGTCCTGGTCGCGCGCATCCGCGCCGTGCTGCGGCGCTTCGGCCATGCCGCCGGGGCGGGCGGCCGGGCCGACACGGGCGCCGGGTCCCCGGACGGCGCCGACGGCGTACTGGTCTTCGGTGACGTCGAGATCGACACCGAGGGCATGGAGGTACGCCGAGGGGGCGCGCACGTGGGTCTCACACCGACGGAAATGCGGCTGCTGCTGGAGTTCTCCTCGGCTCCCGGGACCGTGCTCTCCCGGGACAGGCTCCTGGAGCGGGTGTGGGACTACGGCTGGGGCGGCGACACGCGGGTCGTCGACGTGCACGTGCAGCGGCTGCGCACCAAGATCGGGCAGGACCGGATCGAGACGGTCCGCGGCTTCGGCTACAAGCTGCGCGCATGAGGCGGCTGGCGCTGCGGACCGGGGTCCGCTGGAAGATCAGCATCGCGATCGCCGCGGTCGGCGCGCTCATCGCGCTGGCGCTGAGCCTCGTCGTCCACAACGCCGCCCGTGTCTCGATGCTGGAGAACGCCCGCGAGGTGCAGCTGGAGCGCCTGCTGTTCGCCCAGCGGCTGTACGAGGCGACGAACACGCAGAAGCAGTCCCCGAAGTTCGGCGCCAAGATCAACGACCCGGCGCTGCCGCCGGGCCTGCGCGAGCGGATACGGGAGAACAGGCGCGCCACCCACGTCGACGAGTACGCGGACGGGGTGCCGGACGTCTGGGCGGCCGTCCCGCTGGCCAACGGCGACGTCCTGTCGCTGCACACCCGCTTCGCCGACCGCAGCGCCACGATCATGGGCGACCTCGACCGGGCACTGATCATCGGATCGGTCTCGGTCGTCGTCGGCGGCTGCGCCCTGGGCGTCCTGATCGGCGGCCAGCTGTCCCGGAGGCTGCGCAAGGCCGCGGCGGCGGCCGGCAAGGTCGCCCAGGGCAACACGGAGGTCCGCGTGCGGGAGGCCGTCGGGGGCGTGGTGCGCGACGAGACCGACGAGCTGGCCAGGGCGGTGGACGCCCTGACCGACGCGCTGAACGAGCGGATCGAGGCGGAGCGCCGGGTCACCGCGGACATCGCGCACGAGCTGCGCACCCCGGTGACGGGGCTGCTCACCGCGGCGGAGCTGCTGCCCCCTGGGCGGCCGACGGAGCTCGTACGGGACAGGGCGCAGGCGATGCGGACCCTGGTCGAGGACGTCCTGGAGGTCGCCAGGCTGGACAGCGCCTCGGAGCGGGCCGAGCTCCAGGAACTGCCGCTGGGCGAGTTCGTGAGCCGGCGGGTCAGGCTGCTGGATCCGGAGATCGCGGTACGGGTGGTGCACGAGTCCTGGGTGTCCACGGACCCGCGACGGCTGGAACGCATCCTGGGCAATCTGCTGGGGAACGCGGCCAAGCACGGCGCGGGACCGGTCGAGGTCACGGTCGAGGGCCGGGTGGTCCGGATCCGCGATCACGGGCCGGGCTTCCCTGAGGCGCTGCTGCGGGAGGGGCCGAGCCGCTTCCGTACCGGCAGCAGTGACCGGTCGGTGCGGGGGCACGGCCTGGGGCTGACGATCGCCACCGGGCAGGCGCGTGTCCTGGGCGCCCGGCTGACGTTCCGCAACGCGGAGCCGCCCGGGGACCCCGAAAGCGCGGGCGGGGCGGTGGCCGTGCTCTGGCTCCCCGAGCACGCGCCCACGAACACCGGAAGTTTCCCCGTCCTGCGGCAGGCCGACCTGGACTGAGCGGTGGACGCGCACACCCGGGCCCCGGAGACGAGTCGTCTCCGGGGCCCGGGTGTGTCACGCGGCTGCTCAGGCGTTCTGCGACGCCTTGGCAGGCGGGGAGGGCTTCGTTCCGGTGGAGTCCTCGGGGCCGGTGGAGCCGGCGGCGGCCTCCTCGGGGCCGGTGGCCGGCGTCTGCGGCTCGGCGGCGCCCCGGAGCGGGACCTCCTTGACGAACAGCGCCGCCACCAGGGCGATCACCGCGACCGAGCCGCCGACCAGGAAGGCGATGTGCGTGCCGGAGGCCACGGCGTACTCGTACGCCTCGCGGGCCGCGTCCGGGAGCTTCGCCAGGCTCGCCGCGTCCAGCTGTGCGGACCCCTCCGTCACCGCGGCACCGCCGCGGGCCGCCATCTCGTCCTGCACCCGTCCGGTGAACAGGGCTCCCATGATCGCGACTCCGAAGGAGCTGCCGAGCGTACGGAAGAGGGTGGTGGCGGAGGAGGCGACGCCCATGTCCTTGAGCTCGACGCTGTTCTGCGCGACGAGCATCGTGATCTGCATCAGGAAGCCCATGCCCGCACCGAGCACCGCCATGTAGACGCCGGACGTGAGGCGCGAGGTGCCGGTGTCCATGGTGGCGAGCAGGAGGAGCCCGCCGACCATCAGGACGCTGCCGGCGATCGGGAAGATCTTGTACTTGCCGGTGCCGGTGGTGATCCGGCCCGCCACCAGCGAGACGATCATCATCGCGAGCAGCATCGGCAGGAGGAGCAGCCCGGAGTTGGTCGCCGAGGCCCCCTGGACCGACTGCTGGTAGAGGGGGAGGAAGAGCACCGCCCCGAACATCACGAAGCCCGTCATGAAGCCGACGACCGACATGAGGGTGAAGTTCCGGCTGCGGAAGATGTGGAGCGGCATGATCGGTTCGGCGGCCTTCGTCTCCACGAAGACGAAACCGACCAGGGAGGCCACGCCGAGGGCGATCAGCTCCATGATCACGGCCGAGCTCCAGGCGTACTCCGTACCGCCCCAGGTGGTGACCAGCACGATCGCGGTGATGCCCACGGTGAGGAGTGCCGCGCCCAGATAGTCGACCCGGGCCGTCGAGCGCTCCTTCCGGGGGAGGTGCAGTACGGCGGTGACCATGGCCAGCGCGACCGCGCCCAGCGGGATGTTGATGTAGAAGCTCCAGCGCCAGCCCAGGTGGTCGGTGATGGTGCCGCCGACCAGCGGCCCGCCGATCATGGCGATCGCCATCACCCCGGCCATCATGCCCTGGTACCTGCCGCGCTCCCTGGGCGGAACCAGGTCACCGAGGATCGCCATGACGCCGACCATCAGTCCACCCGCGCCGAGTCCCTGGACCGCGCGGAAGCCGATCAGCTGGCCCATGTCCTGGGCCATGCCGCTCAGGACCGAGCCGATCAGGAAGATCACGATGGAGGTGAGGAAGACGCCCTTGCGCCCGTAGAGGTCGCCGAGCTTGCCCCAGATCGGGGTGGAGGCCGCGGTGGCCAGGGTGTAGGCGGTGACCACCCAGGAAAGGTGCTCCAGCCCGCCCAGATCGCCGACGATGGTCGGCATCGCGGTGCCGACGATCAGATTGTCGAGCATGGCCAGCAGCATCGTGATCATCAGGGCGAGGACCACCACCCTGACACTGCGCGCCGCCGGCTCGGCCGGCGTCTCCGCCGCCTTCTTCCTGAGTTCCGCCATCTCGTGCTCCCCGATCCCCTGAAACCCCTGGTCTGCCGCCATCCGGGCACTTACTTGCCGCCCGGCTAGCTGACTACACTGAGGGAAGGTAGACCCGTAACTAGCCGGGCGTCAAGTAAGTTCTTGGGAGAGTCACATGGGCAGCACGCCGCAGCCGCGCCGGGGCAACACCCGCCAGCGCATTCAGGACGTCGCCCTGGACCTCTTCGCCGAGCAGGGGTACGAGAAGACGTCGCTCCGCGAGATCGCTGAACGGCTCGGGGTCACCAAGGCGGCGCTGTACTACCACTTCAAGACCAAGGAAGACATCCTCACCAGCACCTTCGACGACATGAACCGGCCGATCGAGGAGCTCCTGGAGTGGGGCAGGCAGCAGCCGCGGACCCTGGAGACCAAGAAGGAGATCCTGGTCCGTTACAGCGAGGTGCTCGAGACGGCCGCGCCGCTCTTCGTCTTCGTGCAGGAGAACCAGGCGACGGTGCGCGAGCTGAAGATCGGGCACACCATCAAGCACCGGGTCATCGCCCTGGTGGACCTGATCAAGGAACCCGACGCCGCCCTCACCGACCAGGTGCGCTGCTTCACGGCCCTGATGGCCATGCACGCGGGCGTCTTCGCCCTCAAGGACGCCGAAGGCGACCCCGGTGAGAAGCGCAGGGCTGCTCTCGAGGTCGCCGTCGAGCTGGTGACCAGGGCCCATGAACAGGACCCCGGAGGCGCCGCGTAGGACGGGCGCCGGTCACGTCAGATGTGGACGTGCACGGAGTTCAGGAACGAGACCGGGTTGATCGCCGAGCCGTAGTTCGGGGTGGTCCGGATCTCGAAGTGCAGGTGCGGGCCGCTGGAGTTTCCGGTGTTGCCGGACAGGGCGATCTTCTCGCCCGTCTTCACGTGCTCGCCGATCTTCACCTGGATCTTCGACAGGTGGGCGTACTGCGAGTACGTGCCGTTGGCGTGCTTGATCACGACGGCGTTGCCGTACGCGGGACCGTCGCCACCGCCGTTGGGGCCGGCCTTGACGACCGTACCGGTGTGGGCGGCCTCGACCTTGGTGCCGACCGGCACCGCGAAGTCCTGGCCGGAGTGCTTGTTGCTCCAGCGGTCGCCGCCGGTGCCGTAGGTGGCGCTCAGCACGTACTTGTGGACCGGGGCCTTCCAGGAGGCGGCCTTCTTCTTCGCCGCGGCCTTCTTCTTGGCAGCCGCCTTCTTCTTGGCGTCGGCCTTCTCGGCCTTGTCGGTCTTCGCCTTCTCGGCGGCCTTGCTCTGGGCGGTCGCCTGCTGGGCGATCGAGCCGGCGGTGGTGGCACCGGTGAGGACCGCGGTGTCCGACGTGCCGGACGCGAACGCCGCGCCCGCACCGAACACCATCGACGCACCCAGGCCGGCGGCCACGACGGCGCCACTGACGCGGGACATGGACGGGCGGCGGGAGTGCTGGAACGTAACGCGCTTCGACATGCGGGGAGAACCTCCGGGGTGACTGGACCCAGTGCTCGGACCGGGCTTGCTCCACCTTGGTAACCCGCACCCCCATCCACACTCAAACCCCCCATCTACGATCAAAAGCCGTAGTCGAGGGGGCGGGAATTCATCGTCGACACCCACCCGGAAGCAGTGGACGATCTTCCCGGACATTTCCCGGAGAGCGGGTTTAACCCCAGCTCCAAGCGCATCTTTCCCGGACACAGGCCAGAAATACGGTCATACCGCCCCAAACGCCAAAAGCCTCGGACGGGGAGGGCCGAAGGTCCCTGCGCCGGTCTCCACCACTTCTCCTAAGGTGACTAGTAGGCCTCGAAAGGCCTGTGCGCCTTGTCACCGCCGGTGGGCCCGAAGCCTGTCCGTTTCGGGACCTTCGGTCCTGCGGCCTGACTGCGCCGGCCGCCACCTGCCCAGCACCCTGCGAAGGTCTCAGCAGGGAGAACAAGGCGGGCGGCCAGGGACGGCCTGGGGCGTCGAGGCGGGCGCCGACACCGCCCGGTCCACGGGCAGCACGCACACGGCTCATCGACCAGGTGGTGCTGACCTGCGCCCACGTCGTCACCAGGGGGAGGACGGTGCCCCTTCGCCGACCTCGCGCTCAGCTCACGGCGTCCGGGGTCCGGGTCGACCACGCCCTCGACGCGGCCCTGCTCCGGGCCGAGGGGGCCGATGATCGGGGCGGGGACCGGCGGCTCAGCCGCAGGGCGGGGACCGGCGGCTCGGCCTGGTGAGCACCTGGCAGGCCGTCCACGGCTGCGAGAGCACGGGCCACCCCCCTTATCCAGCGGTAGGGCTCCGAGAAGCGCGCGGAGGCCGAGCGGTACCCCGCGACCCCCCTGCCCATGGTGGAACGGCTGCGCCGGGGACCGGCGTGCGACCTCGACCCGCCTCCGTCCGGCCGGTCGAGGAGCCCTCGGTGCTCTCCGGCGGCCTCGTGTGGGCGGGGGATGGACTGCTCGGCACCGCCCGTCAGGTGCCACGAGCACTACGGCCCCCAGCTCCGCCACGAAAGCGCCCGGGGCCGCTTCCCCGAGGCCCTGCGGTACGAGATGAGCTGGGGCGTCACGACACCCGTACTGGACCGGGCGTCAGGGCGCCCGGTGCGACCTGTACACGCCCTCGGGCCTGGGAGCCCCCGGTCCCTCTCCATCCCGCCCCCAGGGCCCCAGGGCCCCACCGGGTCGACTCACGCTGCTCGCCGTCCGCCCCAGGGCGCCGCTCCACAGCGTCACCGAACCCGGCACGGCCACGCTCGCTCCTGTGGCGGGTGGGCCGACCGCCCACCTCGGCGCTCCAGGGACGCGTGGAACCCTCAGGCCTGTTCCCCTTCGGTCCCCCTGCGGTCCCTGCGCCGGCCGGGCGCTCCTCCTCGTCGACGGCCCGTCGAGGCGGATTGGCTCGGCACCGAGGGCTCCGAGCGCTCCGAGGGCACCGATGGCTCCCAGGCGCTCCGACTGCCACCGATACGGAACGAGGCCATCCAGTCCTTCGGCGCGTCGCGGCACAGGGCCGCGCGGCCGGCCGCGAGCGAGGACCTGGAGCGGCTGAACCGACCTGAGGCGGGACCTCGCGGCAGTTCGCCCAGAACTCCACCCTCCGGGCACCCTCCCCCCACGCACCGAGGGCGGTGATCCGCCGGATGGGAGGACCGGGCGACCGGCTCCACACCTCGCCCACTCATCCGCTCCCGGCGGGAACTCACGGCAAAAAGGGGCTGCCCCGGACCGAAACCGGTCCGGGGCAGCCCCTTCGACGCTCAGGCGCTACGCGCCCTACGCCTCCTTCGTCAGGTTCGGGCCGCCGCCCGCCGCCTGCTCGATCGGCGGGACGTCGGGCAGTGCCGACTTCTCCTCGCCACGGAACGAGAACTTCTTCTCGTCCCCTTCGCCCTCGGTGTCCACGACCACGATGTGACCGGGGCGCAGCTCACCGAAGAGGATCTTCTCCGAGAGGATGTCCTCGATCTCGCGCTGGATCGTCCGGCGCAGCGGCCGGGCGCCCATCACGGGGTCGTAACCCTTCTTCGCGAGCAGCGACTTGGCCTCGGCACTGAGCTCGATGCCCATGTCGCGGTCCTTGAGACGCTCGTCCACCTTCGCGACCATCAGGTCGACGATCTGGATGATGTCTTCCTCGGTCAGCTGGTGGAAGACGACCGTGTCGTCGACACGGTTGAGGAACTCGGGCCGGAAGTGCTGCTTGAGCTCTTCGTTGACCTTGACCTTCATCCGCTCGTAGTTCGTCTTGACGTCGCCCTGGGCGGCGAAGCCCAGGTTGAAGCCCTTCGAGATGTCCCGGGTCCCGAGGTTGGTCGTCATGATGATGACCGTGTTCTTGAAGTCCACGACCCGGCCCTGGGAGTCGGTCAGACGACCGTCCTCCAGAATCTGGAGCAGGGAATTGAAGATATCGGGGTGGGCCTTCTCGACCTCGTCGAAGAGGACGACGGAGAACGGCTTGCGGCGCACCTTCTCCGTGAGCTGGCCGCCCTCCTCGTAGCCCACGTAACCGGGGGGCGAACCGAAGAGACGGGAAACCGTGTGCTTCTCGCTGAACTCCGACATGTCGAGGGAGATCAGCGCGTCCTCGTCACCGAAGAGGAATTCGGCGAGCGTCTTGGAGAGCTCCGTCTTACCGACACCGGACGGGCCGGCGAAGATGAACGAGCCACCCGGGCGCTTCGGGTCCTTCAGGCCGGCTCGCGTACGGCGGATCGCCTGCGAGAGGGCCTTGATGGCGTCCTTCTGCCCGATGACGCGCTTGTGGAGCTCGTCCTCCATGCGCAGCAGACGCGAGGACTCCTCCTCGGTCAGCTTGAAGACCGGGATGCCGGTGGCGGTGGCCAGGACCTCGGCGATGAGCTCGCCGTCGACCTCGGCGACGACGTCCATGTCGCCGGCCTTCCACTCCTTCTCCCGCTTGGCCTTCGCCGCCAGCAGCTGCTTCTCCTTGTCGCGGAGCGAAGCTGCCTTCTCGAAGTCCTGGGAGTCGATGGCCGACTCCTTGTCGCGGCGGACGCCCGCGATCTTCTCGTCGAACTCACGGAGGTCCGGCGGCGCGGTCATCCGGCGGATGCGCATCCGGGAACCGGCCTCGTCGATGAGGTCGATCGCCTTGTCCGGCAGGAAGCGGTCCGAGATGTAGCGGTCGGCCAGGGTGGCGGCCTGGACCAGCGCCTCGTCCGTGATGGAGACCCTGTGGTGGGCCTCGTAACGGTCGCGCAGGCCCTTGAGGATCTCGATGGTGTGCGGCAGCGACGGCTCCGCGACCTGGATGGGCTGGAAGCGGCGCTCGAGCGCGGCGTCCTTCTCCAGGTGCTTGCGGTACTCGTCGAGCGTCGTGGCACCGATGGTCTGGAGCTCGCCTCGCGCCAGCATGGGCTTGAGGATGCTCGCCGCGTCGATCGCGCCCTCGGCGGCGCCCGCACCCACGAGGGTGTGGAGCTCGTCGATGAACAGGATGATGTCGCCGCGGGTGCGGATCTCCTTCAGGACCTTCTTCAGGCGCTCCTCGAAGTCACCTCGGTAGCGGGAACCCGCCACCAGGGCGCCGAGGTCCAGGGTGTAGAGGTGCTTGTCCTTGAGGGTCTCGGGCACCTCGCCCTTGACGATGGCCTGGGCCAGTCCCTCGACGACCGCCGTCTTGCCGACGCCGGGCTCGCCGATGAGGACCGGGTTGTTCTTGGTACGGCGGGAGAGCACCTGCATGACCCGCTCGATCTCCTTCTCGCGCCCGATGACCGGGTCGAGCTTGGATTCGCGAGCGGCCTGGGTGAGATTCCGGCCGAACTGGTCGAGCACCAGGGACGTGGAGGGCGTGCCCTCCGAGGGGCCGCCTGCGGTGGCAGCCTCCTTGCCTCCCGAGTACCCGGAGAGCAGCTGGATGACCTGCTGCCGCACCCGGTTCAGGTCGGCGCCCAGCTTCACGAGGACCTGGGCCGCGACGCCCTCGCCCTCGCGGATGAGGCCGAGCAGGATGTGCTCCGTGCCGATGTAGTTGTGGCCGAGCTGAAGTGCCTCGCGGAGCGACAGCTCCAGGACCTTCTTGGCCCGGGGGGTGAAGGGGATGTGCCCGGACGGGGCCTGCTGGCCCTGACCGATGATCTCCTCCACCTGCTGGCGGACCGCCTCGAGCGAAATCCCGAGGCTCTCCAGGGCCTTAGCGGCGACACCCTCACCCTCGTGGATCAGGCCCAGGAGGATGTGCTCGGTGCCGATGTAGTTGTGGTTGAGCATCCGGGCTTCTTCCTGAGCCAGGACGACAACCCGCCGCGCGCGGTCGGTGAACCTCTCGAACATCGTTAATCGCTCCTCAGAGCGGTCAGGCAGTAAGGGGTCGGTCCCCTCCCTGTCCTTCCGCAGCTTAGTCCCGCAAGCGGGGACCGCTCATTTCAACTGCCGACACCCGGCCTTGCTACCTGGCGGATCCCCCGCCCCGAACGCCGACAACTGCTCCAACCCGATGGTGCGAGACGATGTTCCCGCAGGCCAGGCAGATAGCCCTTTCGCCAGTACGCCGATGGCGAACGTGAGACGCTTTTGCCCGCGTGTCGCCCCTTCCCACTAGGGATGTCTTACCCGCACCCACTGACAGTCCATGCGGCGCACCCCCGTTTCCTCCGCTACGGGCGAACAACTTCGCGCCGCCGGACGCTCCCGCACTCCCTCTTGACGGACACAGGGAGCAGTCGATCATGCGCGGTGCGTAACCCTGAGGCGGGTTGGGCGGTTCATCGGACATGGCTTCCCTCGTCCCGCCTCCCCGCTCGGCGCCGGATTCCGACGGCTGCGCGCAGTGGTACGCACGCGAGCTGGACTGGGCCACGGCGGACTCGTCGCCGGTGCGGCTGCTGACGGGGCTGCGCTTCGACGTGCTGGAGGTGCCGGCCGCGGCCGGTCACGCGGCACTGCGCCGTGTCGGACCCACCGGCCCGGTGGCACTGGCAGGTGGTCGGATGCGGCTGCTGGTGGCCGCGGGCAGCGCCGACGAAATCCCCGGGCTGCTCGCCTGGCTGGAGTGGGGCGGGATCTCCCTCGACCTCACCGCCCTCGGGCACGGCGGGCACATCACGGCTCCGCTGCCGCCCGGCTGGGCAGCGGCGGGCTCGCCGGGGGCCGCGTCCTGGCTGCGGCCCCCTGGGACGCGCCAGGAGGTGGAGCTGTCGCTCCCGGCCCTCGGCGGCCTCGGGAGCAGGGGTGGGGATGCTCCCGATCTCGTACGACTCGTCGACGCGGCGGCAACGGAATGCCACCGGGTCAGGCTCACGCACGCACGGACACGCCTGCGGGCCCATCGGCCGACAGGTCAGCCGTTGGCCTTCTCGTAAGCCTCACGGATCTCGGCCGGAACACGGCCACGGTCATTCACATTGTGTCCGTTCTCGCGCGCCCACCGACGGATCTCGGCAGTGTCCTTGTTGCCACCGGTAACGGCGCGGCCCTTGCCACGGCCGGTCGCGGCGCGGCCACCGGTGCGACGGCCGCTCTTGGTGTACGGCTCGAGAAGACCACGGAGCTTGTCCGCGTTGGTCGTCGTGAGGTCGATCTCGTAGGTCTTGCCGTCCAGAGCGAACGTCACCGTCTCGTCCGCCTCGCCACCGTCGAGGTCGTCAACAAGAAGGACCTGAACCTTCTGTGCCACCGGATTTCCTTTCATCGAAAATGCAGTACGCGGAAAGGAAACCGCTTTTCCCGGGAAAACACAAACCCCTGGGAGAGGTTCAGGAGTGCAAGAACACGGGAAACATGCGCGATTCGGACATAGGGTTCCGGCGTCTTCCGCCGTTCACAGGTGCAGAAGCATCCGGCTGTTGCCCAAGGTGTTCGGCTTCACTCGTTCGAGACCGAGGAACTCGGCGACACCCTCGTCATAGGAACGCAGCAGCTCACTGTAGACATCTCCGTCGACCGGCGTCTCTCCGATCTCGGTGAAGCCGTGCGAGGCGAAGAAGTCCACTTCGAAGGTGAGACAGAAAACCCGGCGCACACCCAGCCAGCGCGCGGTCTGCAAGAGCTTGTCCAGCACCTGGTGGCCGACTCCGGCGCCCTTGATACCGAGGTCGACGGCGAGAGTACGCACTTCGGCGAGGTCTTCCCACATCACGTGCAGTGCGCCGCAGCCGACGACACGGGCGTCCTCGTCGCGTTCGGCGACCCAGAACTCCTGGATGTCCTCGTAAAGCGTCACCGTCGCTTTGTCGAGCAGGATGCCTTGGGAGACGTAGCCGTCAAGGAGTCCACGGACGGCCGCCACATCGCTCGTCCTGGCACGGCGGACGGTGATGGCCGGCTTATTTACCGACGGGCCGGTATGAAGATCTGCGCCCGACACGGTTTCCGGGCCGGTATGAGCTCCGGTTTGCGATGCGGCGCGGTGCGCGGTTTGCGGCTGCTCTGAGGACATCCCCCGACGCTATCGCCCGCTCTCCGGTGGCGCTTCATCGGCTACGGTCCTGTCGCCGGGGCCGCTCTCGGAGGGTTCGGGGAAGGCGGGTGCGACGACGCGCATCGCGTCGCCGAGAGCCTCGCGTTGCTCGGCGGACATCATGCCGAAGAAGGCGACCAGTGCGGCAGCCGGGTTGTCGCTCTGCGACCAGGCTTCGTTCATCAGTGCGGCCGAGTATGCGGCGCGGGTGGAGACCGCCGTATATCGATATGCCCGGCCGTCGACTTCGCGGCGCACCCAGCCCTTCTGATGGAGATTGTCCATTACCGTCATGACGGTCGTGTACGCGATGGACCGTTCCTGTTGAAGGTCCTCGAGAACTTCCCGCACCGTGACCGGTCGGTTCCATTGCCAGACCCGTGTCATCACGGCGTCTTCCAGCTCTCCCAATTGGCGAGGCACAGCATCACCTTAGTGCTAGATGTCTGGAATGGGATATTTCTGGGACGACGAAAGGGCGCACGGCTCCAGCGGAGCCGTGCGCCCTTCGTACTCCTCGGGCCGGAAGCCCTAGGCCCGCGGGGCCTGCTCGGCGGCCTCGGCACGGGCGATCGCCGCGTCCACGGCGGCGTCCTCCTTGGCCTTGTTCGGGCCGCCCTGGCTTTTGATGATCGTCACGACGACGCCGATGAAGAAGACGGCCATCACCACGGGGGGAACGAGCGCGGATACGTAGTCCATGCCGTCCAGGGTAGCGAGCCCGGCATTCCGGTCGGTGCCGGGCACCCCTTCAGGCGTGGCGCCGCTCAGCAGACGGCGCGCTCCTCCGGCGGGGTGGCCGGTGCGGGCCGCCGGCGGGGCGGGAAGACCTCGGACGGTTTCGGCATGGGCCGCTCGCCGGGGGACGGCGGCCGGGACGGGGTGGCGGGTCGCGCCGGGGTCCGGGGCCGCTCGGGGTCCTCGGCCGCCGCCGTGCCGCCGACGAGGGCCAGTAGCCTGCTGCGCGGCGCGGGTGCCCTGACGGGAACCGCGCGCCCGGCCAGCCGCGCCCGCACCGAGCGCTCGGCGAGCACCTGGCAGCGCTCCAGGAGGGCCGCGGCGACCGGTCCGCCGCGCAGGGCCCGGAGCGCCGCGAGATCGTCGGGACGGGGGTCGTAACCCGCCGCGAGGGCGTCCTGGAGGAGTTCCAGGTAGCCGCTGAGCGAGCCGGGGAGCGCTTCGCGGTAGCGGGCGAGATCGGCGAGGAGGAAGGCGCGCAGCCGGCCGGCCTCGCTCACCGCCTCGTCCACCGCGCCCGCGAGCCGCAGGCAGTCCTGGACATCCTCTTCCGGCAGGGGCGTGGGGTGGAGGGCGTTGGCGAGAGCGCGTCGGAGCACCCGGAGCTCGTCCGCGCTGAACGCCATGCCGCCGCGTGATCCGTAGGGCGTGGGCATGACGCGACAATACGTGCTAAATGGACAAAATCCGCTTAACTGGCCGCCTTGCGGCGCGGCGCCGGGCACCGCACCGCCGGACCGTTCCCGCAGGTGGCCGCAGGCGTGCGCTACATCCGGGCGATGTTGCGCTCGTACACCAGGCGCAGCCCGATGAGCGTCAGCCAGGGTTCGTGCTCGTCGATGACGGAGGAGTCCTTCAACACCATCGGAGCAAGGCCTCCGGTCGCGATGACGGTGACCTCGTCGGGGTCGGCCGCCAGCTCCTTCTTCATCCGCTCCACGACACCGTCGATCTGTCCGGCGAAGCCGTACACGATGCCGGACTGCATGGCCTCGACGGTGTTCTTGCCGATCACGCTGCGCGGCCTGGCGAGCTCGATCTTGCGCAGCTGGGCGCCCTTCGCGCCGAGGGCCTCCACCGAGATCTCGATGCCGGGGGCGATGACCCCACCCGCGTACTCCCCACGCGCCGACACGGCGTCGAAGGTGGTGGCGGTGCCGAGGTCGACGACGATCGCCGGGCCTCCGTAGAGCTCGACGGCGGCGACCGCGTTGACGATACGGTCCGCGCCGACCTCCTTCGGGTTGTCCATCAGGACGGGGACGCCGGTCTTGACGCCCGGCTCCACGAGCACCGCCGGGACGTCGCCGTAGTAGCGCCGGGTGACCTCGCGGAGCTCGTGCAGCACGGCGGGGACCGTCGAGCAGATCGCGATGCCCTCGATGCCGTCACCGAGTTCCATGCCGAGCAGGGGGTGCATGCCCATCAGGCCCTGGAGCAGCACGGCGAGCTCGTCGGCCGTGCGTCGGGCGTCGGTGGAGATCCGCCAGTGCTCGACGATCTCCTCCCCGTCGAACAGCCCGAGGACGGTGTGGGAGTTGCCGACGTCGATGGTGAGCAGCATCAGGCGTCGGCCCCGTCGGTCGGCGTGACGTCGCGGAAGTCCAGGCCGATGTCGAGGATCGGCGAGGAGTGCGTGAGCGCGCCGACGGCCAGGTAGTCCACCCCCGCCTCGGCATAGGCCCGGGCGGAGTCGAGGGAGAGCCGGCCGGAGGACTCCAGGAGCGCCCGGCCTCCGACGAGGGCGACCGCCTCCGCGGTGGCGGACGGGGTGAAGTTGTCGAGCAGGATCAGGTCGGCGCCCGCGTCGAGCACCTCGCGCACCTGCTCCAGCGTGTCGACCTCGACCTCGATCGCGAGGTCCGGGTATGCCTTCCTGACCCGCGTGAACGCCTCGGCGACGCCCCCTGCGGCGATCACGTGGTTGTCCTTGACCAGCGCGGCGTCCACGAGCGACATCCGGTGGTTGACGCCGCCGCCGCAGCGCACCGCGTACTTCTCCAGGGCGCGCAGCCCCGGAGTCGTCTTGCGGGTGTCACGGACCCGGGCCTTGGAGCCTTCGAGCACGTCGGCCCAGGCGCGGGTCGCGGTGGCGATCCCGGAGAGCCGGCAGAGCAGGTTGAGCGCACTGCGCTCGCCGGTGAGCAGGTCACGCGTGCGGGTGGTGACCGTCAGCAGCTTCTGCCCGGGCACGACACGGTCGCCGTCCTCGACGTGGCGCTCGACCTCGAACTCCTCCGTGCAGACGATCGACAGGACGGCCTCGGCGACGCGCAGACCTGCGACGACGCCCGCCTCACGGGCGGTGAAGTCACCGGTGGCGACGGCGTCCACCGGGACGGTGGCGACGGTGGTGACGTCCTCGCCCCCGTCGAGGTCCTCCTCGATCGCGACATGGGCGATGTCCTCGACCTGCACCGGGTCCAGCCCCGCGTCGGAGAGCAGCTGGGCGAGCGCGGGGTCGAGGCCGCACTCCAGACCGTCGGGGTCGTAGCCGTCACCGCAGCCGCAGCCGTCGCCGCAGCCGCTCGCGGACTCGGCGGGGACGCCGATGTGGATCAGCGGTACGTCCACGGGCGTGGGGCGCGGATTCTCTTCGGGCGTGCTCACGGTTACGGCTCCTCGGGGGCGTCGGCGGGCTGGTTGCGGAGGCTGGTGGGCGGCGCGGTGTCCGCCGGGTGCGCGGGGTCCTCGGCGCGTACGGGCGGGAACGCGGCACCGTCCGTGGTGCGGACGACGGGCTGCCGGTCGGGGGTGACGCGCACGACGAGGTGGCGGAGCCAGGCGGAGTCGTCGCGGTCCGGGAAGTCCTCGCGCCAGTGGCAGCCACGGGTCTCCTCGCGCTCCCGGGCGGCGGCGACCAGCACCCGCGAGACGAGGAGCAGGTTGGTGGCCTCCCACGCCTCGACCCCGGGCACGGCGTCCTTGGGGCCGTCCTCCTCGGCGGCGGCCGTGCGGAGCGCCTCCAGCTCCTCGGCGGCGGTGGCCAGGCTGGCGGCGGAGCGGATGACTCCGGCGCCTCGGGTCATGATGCGCTGGATCGTGGTGCGGGACTCGGCGGTGAGCAGCGGGACGGTGGCCGTGCCGACGGCGTCGGCCTCCTGCACCCGCCCGGCCCCGGCCCGGGGGGTCTCGCCGGCTCCCCCGGCCCCGGGGGAGCCGGTGATGTCCGCCGCGATGCGCTCGGCGAAGACCAGTCCCTCCAGGAGGGAGTTGGACGCGAGCCTGTTCGCGCCGTGCACACCCGTGCAGGCGACCTCGCCGCAGGCGTACAGGCCGGGCACGGTCGTACGCCCGCTGAGGTCCGTACGCACACCGCCCGAGGCGTAGTGCGCGGCGGGGGCCACCGGGATCGGCTCGGTCACGGGGTCGATGCCGTGGGCGCGGCAGGCGGCGAGGATCGTCGGGAAGCGCTGCTCCCACATCTCGGCGCCGAAGTGACGGGCGTCGAGATACATGTGCTCGGTGCCCTGGAGGTGCATCTGGCGGGTGATGGCCTTGGCGACGATGTCGCGGGGGGCCAGCTCGGCGAGCTCGTGCGTGCCGAGCATGAAGCGGGTGCCGGACGCGTCGACGAGATGGGCGCCCTCGCCCCGTACGGCCTCGGACACCAGCGGCTGCTGGCCTTCCGAGTCGGCGCCCAGAAACAGGACGGTCGGATGGAACTGGACGAATTCGAGGTCGGACACCTCCGCGCCCGCCCGCAGTGCGAGCGCCACCCCGTCGCCGGTGGAGACCGGCGGGTTGGTGGTGGCGGAGAAGACCTGGCCCATGCCGCCGGTGGCCAGGACCACGGCAGGGGCGCGGACGGCACCGACGCCGTCGTGCTGGCCCTCACCCATGACGTGCAGGGTGACGCCTTCGGTACGGCCCTCGGCGTCCGTGAGCAGGTCCAGGACCAGGGCGTTCTCGATGGTGCGCAGGGCGGCCGAGCGCACCGCGCCGACCAGGGCGCGGGAGATCTCCGCGCCCGTCGCGTCGCCTCCCGCGTGGGCGATCCGGCGGCGGTGGTGGCCGCCCTCACGGGTCAGGGCGATCGCACCGGTGTCGGTGGTGTCGAAGTGGGCGCCGGTGTCGATCAGCCTGCGGACCGCGTCGGGGCCCTCCGTCACCAGCGCGCGCACCGCGGTCTCGTCGCACAGTCCGGCCCCGGCGACCAGGGTGTCGTCGAGGTGTTGCTCCGGGGTGTCGCCCTCGCCGAGCGCCGCGGCGATGCCGCCCTGGGCCCAGCGGGTGGAACCGTCGTCGAGGCGCGCCTTGGTGACGACGACGGTCGCGAGGCCGGCCGCGGCGCAGCGCAGCGCGGTGGTCAGGCCGGCCACGCCGGAGCCGACCACGACCACGTCCGCTTCGATGGCCCAGCCGGGGGCGGGGGCTGTCAGCCGTATTCCGGTCACGTGAGGGCTCCGAGGGTCAGCGGGATGTTGTCGATCAGCCGGGTGCTGCCCACCCGGGCGGCGACGGCGAGGAGTGCCTCGCCGGTGACGCGGTCGTCCGGGATCTCGGTGAAGTCGGCCGGGTCCACGAGCGCCACGTAGTCCAGCACGAGCGGCACGGCGGCCTCGGCGGCCTCGTCCAGCACGGCCTGTGCGGCGGCCCGCACCGCGGCCGGTGCCACGGTCGGCCTGGCCAGCGCCACCGCCTGGGTGTCGGCCGCTGCCCTGGCCTCCCCGAGCCGGGTGAGGGCCGCGGCCCGGCCCTGACGCTCCGGGACCGTCCTGGCGCGGGCGTGCAGCGCCTGCTGCGCGGCCAGCCGGTCACGGGCCGCGAACAGGGCCCGGGGCAGGGCCAGCGCGGTGTGCCGCTCCTCGGCGGAGAGGAAGCGGTTGCGGCTGGAGAGCGCGAGGCCGTCCGGGTCACGGACGGTGGGTACGGCGACGATGTCCATGCCGAAGTTGAGGTCCCTCACCATGCGGCGGACCAGCGCCAGCTGCTGGGCGTCCTTCTGCCCGAAGAACGCCGCGTCCGGCCGGGTGAGGTGGAGGAGCTTCGCGACGACGGTGAGCATGCCGTCGAAGTGCCCCGGGCGGTGGGCGCCCTCCAGCCGCTCGCCCATGGGGCCCGAGACGATCCTGACCTGCGGGTCACCGCCGGGGTAGACCTCGTCGACGGACGGGGCGAAGACCGCGTCGGCCCCGGCCTCCGAGGCGACGGCGAGGTCGGCGTCCAGGGTGCGGGGGTAGCGGTCGAGGTCGGCCGCCTCTCCGAACTGGAGCGGGTTGACGAAGACGGTGACCACGACCTGGCCGGCGGGCCCCGCGGCGTCACGCGCCGCGCGGATCAGGGTGGCGTGGCCCTCGTGGAGCGCGCCCATCGTCATGACGACGGCGCGGCGTGCCCCGGGGGCCCGGCCGAGGGCGCCCAGCTCGGCGGCGGTGCTCAGCAGGGTGGCGGGTGCGGTGTTCATCGGCTCTCCCCCGGTCCGGGCTGGTCAGGACCGTGTGTTCCGTTCGTCCCGTTCATGGGATTGCTGTCCGAGAGGACGCCGAGGAGGTCCTCCGCGAGTTCCGCCTTGAGCAGCCCGTGATCCAGCGCCCGGTCGGCAGTGGCGCGGGCCATGGCGAGATATCCGGCCACCGTCTGCGGAGCGTGCAGCCGCAGCTCGCGGATGTGCGCGGACACCGTGCCGGCGTCGCCACGGGCGACGGGGCCGGTCAGGGCCGCGTCGCCGGAGCGCAGGGCGTTGTCGAGCGCGGCGCCCAGGAGGGGGCCGAGCATCCGGTCCGGGGCGCCCACACCGGCCTTGGCCAGCAGCTCCATGGACTGCGCGACGAGGGTGACCAGGTGGTTCGCGCCGAGCGCGAGCGCGGCGTGGTAGAGCGGCCGGGACTCCTCGGCGATCCATTCGGGCTCGCCGCCCATCTCGATGACGAGCGCCTCGGCGGCGAGCCTGAGCTCCTCCGGGGCGGTGACCCCGAAGGAGCAGCCGGCCAGCCGCTGGACGTCGACGGAGGTACCGGTGAAGGTCATCGCCGGGTGGAGCGCCAGCGGCAGGGCACCGGCCCGGAGCGCCGGGTCGAGCACCTTCGCGCCGTACCGTCCGGAGGTGTGCACGAGCAGTTGACCGGGACGCACGGCGCCGGTCTCGGCGAGGCCTTCGACCAGGCCGGGCAGTGCGTCGTCGGGCACGGTCAGCAGCACGAGCTCGGCCCGGGCGAGCACCTCGGCGGGGGTCACCAGGGGGACGTCGGGGAGCAGTGCGGCGGCCCGGCGCACCGACGCGTCGGAGACGCCCGACACCGCGACCGGGCGGTGTCCGGCGAGTTGCAGCGAGGCGGCGAGTGCGGGCCCGACCCGTCCCGCGCCCACGACTCCGACGGTGAGGCGGGCAGGGCGGTCCCTCGCGTCGAGGGGGTCCTTCGAAACTGATGCGTTCACGCGGCGACGGCCTTCCGTTCCAGTCCGCGGCGGGTACCGGACGATTTCTCTGCATGCTACGCCAGCGTTTCGGTACACCTCACGGCCGTCCACACCCTGTGGATAACTTCTGGCGGCGAGGGAACCCGCGGTGGGCGGCGCCGGCGGTCCGGGTGATGATCGTCCCATGGGAGTCACCGATGAGCAGAAGCAGCGGAACCGCAGGCTGACCGCGTGGAAGCGATCCGGAAAGGTGCTGGCGCGGGCCGCCGCCGACCAGACACTGGCCGAACGGCTGACCGCACTGGCCGCCGGCGCGGGCACGGTCCACGACCTGGACGCGTGGACGGACGTGTACGGCGACGGAGTCGTGGCCGAGGTCGAGCGGCGCACCGCGGACCTGCTGGGGACGGAGGCCGCGGCCTTCTTCCCGACCGGGACGATGGCCCAGCAGGTGGCGCTGCGGTGCTGGGCCGGGAGGACGGGCAGTCCGGTCGTGGCGCTGCATCCGCTCTCCCATCCCGAAGTGCACGAGCGGGGCGCCCTCGCCTCGGTGAGCGGGCTGCGCACGGTGCATCCCACGAGCGCTCCCCGGCAGGCCACCGCCGAGGAGATCCGGGACTTCGCCGAGCCCTTCGGCACGCTCATGGTGGAGCTTCCGCTGCGGGACGCGGGCTTCGTGCTGCCCTCCTGGGAGGACCTGGAGGCGGCCGTGGCAGCCGCCCGGGAGCGGGACGCCGTGGTGCATCTGGACGGGGCGCGGCTGTGGGAGTGCACGCCGCACCTCGGGCGGAGCCTCGCGGAGATCGCCGCGCTCGCCGACAGCGTGTACGTGTCGTTCTACAAGTCACTGGACGGCCTCTCCGGAGCGGTGCTCGCCGGCTCCGAATCCCTGGTCGAGGAGGCCCGCACCTGGCGCCACCGGTACGGCGGCCAGGTCTTCCAGCAGTATCCGGCGGCCCTGTCCGCCCTGCTGGGCCTGGAGCGGGAGCTGCCCAGGCTGCCGTCGTACGTCGCGCATGCGAAGGTGGTCGCCGGCGCCCTGGCGGAGGGCTTCACCGGCTCCGCGGTCCCGTGGTTCCGGATCCATCCCGAGCCCCCGCACACGCACCAGTTCCAGGTCTGGCTGCCGTACGCCGCGGACGTCCTGGACGAGGCGTCGGTGCGGCAGGCCGAGGAGACGGGCGTGACCCTCTTCCGGCGCTGGTTCGCGGCTCCCGCCGGGCCGCCCGGACTCTCGTACACCGAGGTCACGGTCGCGGCGCCGGGGCTGGAGTGGACCGCGCAGGACGTCCGGGAAGCGGTGGCGGAGTTCGAGGCACGGCTGGTGCAGGGCCCGCGCGAGGGCGGCCGGCGCAGGGCCTGCGGAGAGAGCGGGCGGAGAAGCTGAGGCCAAGGGCTGCCAGCCCCCTCGCGCCCGGCGTCACGCCAGGGGCGGCCGGTGGGTAGCCGTCCAGGCGCGGATCCGCGCGCGGATCGAGCGCAGGACCTCCCGGTCGTGCGTGCCGGGAAGCGGGGGCGGCGCCACGCCCTGCCGAGCCGCCCGAAAGCTGTCGAGCATCTGCTGCTGAACGATGTCCATGCCTCCAGCCTGAACCCGTCGTCGCAGGTCCGCCCGTGGATTGACGACCGTGGTCAATCCGCGTCCTGACCCGTCTCCGCACCCCGCACTATGGAGGGGTGAGTGTGCACATCGACATCGCGGGACTGCCTCCCGAACGCATAATCTTCGAGACCTCCCCTCTGGCCGAGCTGGGGCTCGCCCTGCACGCGCTCTCCGAGCCGGGCCACCATCCCGGCCTGCACGGCTGGGTGACGGCGACCTCCGCCGCGCTGGAGCCCGACCTCGCGGACCGGCTCCACGAGGCGGAGTTCCTCTGGCGGCACACCTTCTCCGACGTCTTCATGCCCTTCGCCGGTGTCCGTGGCGGAGACGGCAGGACCGGTACGACCCTCGCCGAGGACCTGGACATCCTGGACAAGCTCGACGACGAGCGCTTCGTCTCCGCCGCCCTGGAGTTCACCTGCACGAGCCTCTACGGCACGGGCACACCGTCACCACTCACGGACACCGCCATGCGGGACCGCGCGCTGTACATGGCAGCGGCCCGAGGATCTCAGCAGCTGGAGTTCACCCAGCAGCTGCTGGACGACCCCGTCTCCGTACGCGGCTGGATCAGGCGCCTGCTGGAGGACTGCGACCAGGCCTTCTTCGCCGACACCTGGCGGCGTGCCGAGGTCCAGCTCGTCGCCGACGCCCGGCACAAGACGGAGCTCCTGCGGCACAAGGGCATCCCGGCCGCACTGAGCGCGGTCTCCGCGGCCATGTCCCTGGACGAGGAGACCGGCAGGATCAGCGTCGACAAGCTGACCCAGGGCAGGACCGACTACTCGGGCTCGGCGGGCCGCACCGGTCTCACCCTCATCCCGACCAGTTTCGGCTGGCCGCACCTGATGGTGCTGCACGCGCCGGGATGGCGCCCCGTGATCCACTACCCGGTGCACCGCCCCGAGCTGCCCTCCCCCGCCTCCGTGGAGCTGCTCCGGCTCCGGATGGAGGCGCTGGCCCACCCCATGCGCATGCGGATCTGCCGCGACCTGGCCCGGTCCTCGTACACGACCGGCGAGCTCGCCTCGTCCCACGGCATCACACCGCCCGAGGTCTCCCGTCATCTCGCGGTGCTCAGGAAGGCGAGCCTGCTCACCACCCGGCGGCGCGGGAGGTACGTCCTGCACGCCCTGGACCTGACGGTGGTGGCCCGGCTCGGCAGCGACTTCCTGGAGGGGGTGCTCCGCTGAACGGCACGGTGTCCCCGGCCGGCCCGGCGGACCGGTTCAGCCCGCCCCGCCCCCGGCCCTGACCAGCCCCGTCTCGTACGCGAGGACCACGACCTGGACGCGGTCGCGCAGCGCCAGTTTGGTGAGGATGCGGCCGACGTGGGTCTTCACGGTCGCCTCGGAGAGCACCAGCCGCCCCGCGATCTCGCCGTTCGACAGGCCTTGCGCGACCAGCAGCATCACCTCGCGCTCGCGCTCGGTCAGCTTCCCGACGTGCTTGTTCTGCGGCTCCTGCGTGGTACTCGGCAGCATCGGCGAGAACCGGTCGAGCAGCCGGCGGGTCGTGGAGGGTGCCACCACGGCGTCGCCGCTGTGCACCGAGCGGATCGCGGAGAGCAGCTCGCCCGGAGGCACGTCCTTGAGCATGAAGCCGCTGGCGCCCGCCTTCAGGCCGGAGAAGGCGTACTCGTCCAGATCGAACGTGGTCAGGATCAGCACCTTGGGCGGATCGGTCTGCGCGCAGATGCGCCGGGTCGCCTCCACGCCGTCGAGCCGCGGCATGCGTACGTCCATCAGCACCACGTCGACGGCGGTGGACCGCAGGATCTCGATCGCCGCGGCCCCGTCACCCGCCTCCGCGACGACCTCCATGTCCGGCTGTGCGGCGAGCACCATCCGGAAGCCCGTACGCAAAAGCACCTGGTCGTCGACGAGCATCACGCGGATCGCCATGAGGTGTCCTGTCCTTCCGTCACTGGTTCGCGGGCTTGAGCGGAAGCAGCGCGCTGATCCGGAAGCCGCCGCCCTGGCGCGGGCCCGCGTCCAGCGTGCCGCCCACCATGCCGACCCGCTCACGCATGCCGATCATCCCCTGTCCGGCACCGTCGATCCCGCCGTCCTCGTACAGCTCGTGCGGCGCTCCCCGGCCGTCGTCCTCGACGAGGAGGCCCAGCCCGTCGTCGAAGTAGACGAGCCGCACGCTCGCCCCGGCGTCCGGGCCGCCGTGCTTACGGGTGTTGGTGAGCGCTTCCTGCACGATGCGGTAGGCGGTCAGCTCGACCCCGCTCGGGAGCGGACGCGGAGTGCCCTCGATCTTGAAGTCGACCGCCAGGCCGGTCTCCCGCACCTTGCCCACGAGCTCCTCGATCTGCTCGACGTCGGGCTGGGGGACGTACTCCCCGCTCTCCTGGGCATCGCCTGTCCGCAGCACCCCGAGCAGCCGCCGCATCTCGGCCAGCGCCTGACGGCCGGTGCTGGAGATGGTCTCCAGTGCCTGGCGCGCCTGGTCCGGCGAGGAGTCCATCACGTAGGCGGCGCCGTCGGCCTGGACCACCATCACCGAGACGTTGTGCGCGACGACGTCGTGCAGCTCGCGGGCGATACGGGCGCGTTCGGCCGCCACCGCCACCTTCGACTGCGCCTCACGCTCCCGCTCCAGCCGGGCGGCGCGCTCCTCCAGCTGACTGAAGTAGGCCCGCCTGGTGCGTATCGAGTCACCCAGCACCCAGGCCAGGACGAAAGGCACCGTCATGATGACGACGTAGCCGACGGTCTGCGCCCAGCCGCCCGTGGGGGCGTCGTCCGGCCAGCGGAGCCGCGAGATCCCGGCCGCGGCCAGGCTGCACCCGAGCGCGAGCCGGGACGCCCACCGGTCCCCGACCGTGGCGACGGTGTACGTGATCACCAGCATCGCGAAGTCCGCGACGTCCGGGCGCACCCCGAACAGCAGCTGCGCGACACCCATCACGATCGCGAGCAGCAGCATCTTCTCCGGCGCACGGCGGCGCAGCGCGACCACCACGCACAGACCGACGGCGAGCGGCACCGCCGCGATGCGCTCCAGGCTGCTGCCGGTCCGGTCGGCCACGATGGACACGCCGGAGAACCCGAGGAGACAGACAGCCCAGAGGATGTCGACGCCCGTCGGGTGTCTGCGGATGAAATCGTAGAAGCGCTGCACGTTACCCAGCGTAGGGACAGCTGATCGATACCAGGTCAGCCGAAGGACCGATCCGGCTCCTGGGACCGTACTCCCCAAGGTGGAGACTTGCCTACGTGACGTATGACTGGTGCCGCTGGCGGGAAGCCGCAGAGTCCGCTTTGTACGGCGAAAAGGGTTTCTACCGGCGCCTGGAAGGCCCGGCGGGCCATTTCCGCACCTCCGTGCACGCCTCCCCGCTCTTCGCGACCGCCGTCGCCCGGCTGCTCGTCGCCACGGCACGGGAGCTCGGCACGGACCGCGTCGACCTGGTCGACATGGGGGCGGGCCGGGGTGAGCTGGTGACCGGGGTCCTTGCGGCGCTCCGGGACGGCGCCCTCGGCCCCGCGCCCGCCGTGAGGGCGTACGCGGTGGAGATCGCCCCGCGCCCCGAGGACCTCGACCCCGCGGTCGAGTGGTGCGCCGAACCTCCCCGGGGCGTACGGGGGCTGCTCTTCGCCAACGAGTGGCTGGACAACGTGCCCACCGAAGTCGCGGAGGCGGACGCCGACGGGGTGGCCCGCTACGTCCTCGTCCGCGCGGACGGCACCGAACGGCTGGGCGATCCCGTGACCGGGGCGGATGCCGAGTGGCTGGACCGCTGGTGGCCGCTGTCGCGGCCGGGCGACCGTGCGGAGATCGGCCGGCCCCGCGACCAGGCCTGGGCCGGGGCCGTCGCGTCACTGACCGCCGGAACGGCCGTGGCGGTGGACTACGCGCATGTACGCGCGGCCAGGCCGCCGTTCGGGACGCTGACCGGCTTCCGGGACGGCCGCGAGGTGCGGCCCGTGCCCGACGGCAGCTGCGACCTGACCTCTCACGTGGCCCTGGACGCGTGCGCCGCGGCGGTCGGCGGAGCCGAGCTCCTGGACCAGCGGACGGCGCTGCGGGAGCTGGGCATCAGCGGCGAACGCCCGCCCCTGGCCAGGGCCTCGGCGGATCCGGCCGGCTATGTGCGGGCACTCGCCTCGGCGGGCGAGGCCGCGGAGCTCACGGCGCGGGGCGGTCTGGGCGACTTCGGCTGGCTGCGGCGACGGGTCGCGGACGGCGGGGAGGGAGAGCGGGGCCCGGCCGGCGAGGAGGGATACTGTCCCGCATGACGGAGACGACGATCGGCATCGGCGGCGCGGCGGAGAGCACCGACATGGTGCTGAACATCGGTCCCCAGCACCCCTCGACGCACGGTGTGCTCCGGCTGCGGCTCGTGCTGGACGGCGAGCGGATCCAGCAGGCCGAGCCGGTCATCGGCTACATGCACCGGGGTGCGGAGAAGCTCTTCGAGGCCCGGGACTACCGCCAGATCATCATGCTCGCCAACCGGCACGACTGGCTCTCGGCGTTCTCCAACGAGCTCGGGGTCGTCATGGCCGTGGAGCGCATGCTCGGCATGGAGGTCCCGGAGCGCGCGGTCTGGACGAGAACACTGCTCGCGGAGCTGAACCGGGTCCTGAACCACCTCATGTTCCTCGGCTCCTATCCCCTCGAACTCGGCGGGATCACCCCGATGTTCCACGCCTTCCGGGAACGCGAGGAGCTCCAGGCCGCGATGGAGGAGGTCTCCGGCGGCCGGATGCACTACATGTTCAACCGGGTCGGCGGCCTCAAGGAGGACCTGCCCGCCGGCTGGCTCGGCCGGGCCAGGGGCGCCGTGGCGTCCGTGCGTTCGCGGATGGACGTGTACGACCGCCTGGTGCTCGGCAACGAGATCTTCCGGGGCCGCACCCGGGGTGTGGGGGTGCTGTCCGCCGACGCCGTGCACGCCTACGGGGTCTCCGGCCCGATCGCCCGTGCTTCCGGTGTCGACTTCGACCTGCGGCGCGACGAGCCGTATCTCGCGTACGGGGAGCTCCGGGACACGCTCAAGGTCGTGACCCGCTCGGAGGGCGACTGCCTGGCCCGGTTCGAGTGCCTGCTGGAGCAGACGCACAACGCGCTGGACCTCGCCGACGCCTGCCTGGACCGGATCGCCGACCTGGCGCCCGGCCCCATCAACCAGCGGCTGCCCAAGGTGCTGAAGGCGCCGGAGGGCCACACCTACGCCTGGACCGAGAACCCCCTGGGCATCAACGGCTACTACCTGGTCTCCACGGGCGAGAAGACCCCGTACCGGCTGAAGCTGCGCTCCGCCTCGTACAACAACATCCAGGCCCTGACGGAGCTGCTGCCGGGCACGCTCGTCGCCGACATGGTGGCGATCCTGGGATCGCTGTTCTTCGTCGTCGGGGACATCGACAAGTAGCCCCGGGAGAGCTCCGGCGGCCGGAGACCCCTGGCCGCCGCCGGGGCCGGGGCGGCCTCCGGCGGACCGGGATGCCCGGCCGGACCGAGCGGCGGCACGGGGGGACGAGGGGCCGCCGGGCCGGGAGACGGCAGGCCGACCGGGAGGCCGCAGCCGGACCGAGCCCTCAGCCCGGCCGAGAAGCCCCTGTCGGACCTGGAGTCCTCAGGAGGAGATCGCCCGCAGCTCGACGACGTCCAGCTGCTCGGTGTCGTCGTGCGGGGTGAGGTCGATGACCTTGCCGACCGCGCGGTTCTCGGCCGCGCCCGTGCGGTGCGCCGCCAGCGCCTCCTCGCCCACCACGTCCGCGAGGTCCTCGTTCTGCACCGACTCGATCGCGGCGCTCGCCTTCTGCGTGCCGAAGAAGTCGAAGCTTCCCTGCGGGACGAGATGGCGGCGGGCCGCGGCGTACGGCACGACGGCGGACGCCGCGGGCACCGTGCGCGGCGGACGCACCTGAGCGGGCGACAGCTGCGGGGCGGGCAGGGCGGTCTGGGGCCGGCGGTGCTGGAGGTCACCCGCTCCGGCGACCGCCGCGTGCTTCCCCTTCGATCCGTTTCCCTCCGCGTCCCGTTCGGCGGTGCGCTCCGCCAGGTCCCGCTGCCTGGCCAGCTCCGCGGTGCGGCGGGCCTCCTGCAGCGCGGCGTTGCGCGAGAGGTCCTGGAGCGCCTGGGCGGCCCTCAGATAGGCACCGGGAGTCGGTGTGGACGGGCTCGGCAGCAGCTCACGCGGGCCGGCGGCCTCGATGGCGAGCTGCCTGCGGCCCTCCAGCGCGGTGGCCCGCTCCGTCTCCGCGTTGGCGTAACGGCGGAGCAGCGCGGCGTGTTCGTTCCGCAGCCCGGCGAGCTCCACGCGCTTGCGGCGCAGCTTGGTCTCCAGCCGGGTGCGCAGTTCCCGTGATTCCTCGAGGTCCGCCTCGATCTCGGCTATGCGCTCCTCGGTCTTCCACTCGTCGCTGGCCCGTGCCCGGGTCAGTTCCGCGACGCGCAGCCCGGCGGCCCGGTCCCAGCTGCGCATCAGACAGGCGCCGGTGACGGCGGCGACCGCCGTCACGGCCACCAGCGCCCGCAGAGCGGGCGGTTCCGCGAGGAGCCATGCGCCGGCGGCACAGAGGACCGGCACTCCGGCCAGCACCGCGGGCGGCAGGATTCTGTGAAGGGGCGGCGAATGGCGGTGTCGTCCTCGTGGCATGGCGCGAAATTTACCGTGCGTACGAGTCACTTGGGAGGCCGCCCGGCAATCTGTTCCCCGCCGGTTACCTTGCGGCCTCTCAAGTGGCCCCGTGAAACGCCCTTCTACTTCTTGATCAAGCCCTTCGACCGCAGATAGTCGGCGGCCGCATCGGCGGGCTTGGCACGCTCGGCATCGACCTTGCGGTTCAGTTCCGCGAGATCCTGCGTGGTGAGCACTCCGGTGAGCTTCGCGAGAGTCTCCGCGATCTCCGGCGCGCCCGCGTCCTCGGCATTGACCACCGGCAGGACGTTGTCCGCGTTCTGCAGCTTCTTGTCGTCCTCGAGGAACACCAGCCCGTACGGTTCGAGCACCGCGTCCGTGGTGGTCGTGAGGACCAGCTGATCCTTGCCGTCCTTGACCGCCTGCTTGGACTGCGGTGTGCCGACACCCTTGGGGTCGATACCCGTGACATCGATGCCGTACGTCTGCTTCAGACCGGGCGCGCAGAACGGCCGCACCTCGCACTCGTCCCCCGCCGCGATCTTCACCTTGATCTTCGAGCTGCCGAGATCGGAAAGCGTCCGCAGGTCGTTCTTCTCGGCGAATTCCTTCGAGACCGCGAAGGCGTTCTGGTCGACCGCGTCGCCCGGCGGAAGGACCTTCAGCCCGAGCGGGGTGGCGAGCTTCTCGAGGGCGGCGACCGTGGCCGTCACGTCACCCGAGGCGACGGGGCTCTTCTCGGCCTCCTTCGCCCCGTTGACCTTGGCGTTGAGGAATTCCGCGAGGGTCGCGGCGTATTCCGGTACGACGTCGATCTCGCCCTTCTCCAGCGAGGGTTCGTACAGTTCGCGGTTCTTCACCGTGGTGATCGATGCGTCGTATCCGGCGTCGCCCAGAATCTGTGCGTAGAGCTCGGCCAGCACCTTGGACTCGGTGAAGGCCGCGGCGCCCACGACGAGCGAGCCCTTCTTGGAGCCTCCGCCCGAGGCCGCGTCCGAGCCGCCCTTCTCCTGCTCCAGGCTGTCGCCGCCGCAGGCGACGAGCGACCCTGCCAGTGCGACCACTCCGACGACCGCACCCGCTATGCGCGAGGTCCTGCTCATGCTGTTCTCCGTCCGCGAAAAAAATTGGTGTGCACAGTCCGAAAAGTCCGCGCGTTCACACGGTCCTGCGGCGGCGCAGGGGCGACAGCAGCCGGTCGAGCGCCACGAGCACGCCCTCCACCACCAGCGCCAGGAGCGCGACCAGTACGGCGCCCGCGAAGACCTGCGCCGTGTCGTAGGTGTTGAAACCCGCGGTGATGATCCTGCCCAGCCCGCCGAGGCCCACCATCGCGGCGATCGATGCGGTCGCGACGACCTGGACGGCGGCGGACCGCAGACCGGTCATGATCATCGGGTAGGCGAGCGGGAGTTCGACCCGCACGAAGAGCTGCCTCGGGGACATCCCCATGCCCCGGGCGGCCTCCAGCACCGACCGGTCCACCTCCCTCATCCCGACGTAGGCGTTCGTCAGCAGCGGAGGCACGGCGAACAGCACCAGCGCGATGACGGTGGGGAGATAGCCGGAGTTGCGCAGGGGCGTCATCATGAAGAGGGCGAGCACCGCGAACACCGGGACCGCACGGCCCACGTTGGAGAGGTTGACGGCCAGCGCGCCCCCCTTGCCCACGTGCCCGAGATACAGCGCGAGGGGCAGAGCGATCGCGCAGGCCACCGCGAGGGCGAGCCCGCTGACGTACAGATGCTCCGCCAGGCGGTGCGCCGCCCCGGCCTCCCCCGTCCAGTTGCCGCCCGTGGTGAGCCAGTCCCAGGCCTCCCCGATGACGCCCATGGATCAGACCGCCTCCGTCTTCGCGATGCCCGCCCCGGCGGATGCCCGGGCGGGCGTCCGTATCCGGGTCCAGGGCGTGAGCAGGCGCTGCACCCCGAGCAGCAGCAGATCCGCGGCCACCGCGAGCAGGACGCAGAGCACCGAGGCGGTGAGCACCTGGGCCTTGAAGAAGCTGGGCAGCGCGTCCTCGATGAGGTTGCCGAGGCCACCCTTGCCGACGAGGGAGCCGACCGTCGTCAGTGCGACCGTCGAGACCGTCGCGATCCGCAGGCCGGCCATCAGCGCGGGCAGCGCGAGGGGGAGTTCGACCTCCCAGAGGAGCCGGGCGGGGCCGTAGCCCATGCCCTTCGCGGCCTCGCGGGCCTCGTCCGGCACCGCTTCGAGGCCGGCGAGGATGTTGCGCACGAGAATGGTCAGCGAGTACAGCACCAGGCCGGTGACCACGAGCGCCGCCGACAGGCCGAAGAGCGGCAGCAGGAGCGAGAACATCGCGAGCGACGGCACGGTGTAGAGCACGGTGGTGAGTCCCAGCACCGGGCCGGCGAAATGCCTGCCCCTGCGTGCGAGCAGCGCGAGCGGAAATGCGACCGCGAGCCCTATCAGCACGGAAGCCGCCGTGATCCAGATGTGCTGGACGGTCGCTTCCGTCAACTCATGGCTGCGGGAGCGCAGATACTCCCCGCAGATCCAGTCGTTCGCCACCAGGCAGTTCTGCTCAGCCATCCGCCCCCACCTCCTGTTTGCCCTCGCGATGTCGCCCCGGCCCTCTCTCGGGTGACCCTATCCCCGACCACCGACAATCGCCGAGGCTGTCGTATTCCGGCAACATGGCCTTCACAGGACCCGCGTCACAATGGGGAATCATGATCCGTTTCGAGCACGTCACCAAGCGGTACGCGGACGGCACCACCGCCGTCGACGGCCTTTCCTTCGAGGTCGCCGAGGGTGAACTGGTCACGCTCGTCGGACCTTCCGGCTGCGGCAAGACGACCACCATGAAGATGGTGAACCGCCTGATCGAACCGACCGAGGGACGGATATTCCTCGACGGGGACGACATATCCGCCATCGACCCGGTACAACTCCGGCGCCGCATCGGCTATGTGATCCAGCAGGTCGGCCTCTTCCCGCACAAGACGGTCCTGGAGAACACGGCGACCGTCCCCCATCTCCTCGGCTGGAAGCGGGAAAAGGGGAAGCGGCGCGCCGCCGAACTGCTCGATCTCGTCGGACTGGATCCTTCCGTTTATGGCGACCGTTATCCGGAGCAGCTTTCCGGCGGCCAGCGTCAACGCGTGGGCGTGGCACGGGCCTTGGCGGCGGACCCGCCGGTCCTGCTGATGGACGAGCCTTTCGGCGCGGTCGACCCGGTCGTCCGTGAGCGGCTCCAGAACGAATTCCTGAAACTGCAGGCGCAGGTCCGCAAGACCGTCCTGTTCGTCACGCACGACATCGAGGAGGCCGTGCGGCTCGGCGACCGGATCGCCGTGTACGGGCAGGGCCGCATCGAGCAGTTCGACACCCCGGCCACCGTGCTCGGCGCCCCGGCGACGCCGTACGTCGCCGATTTCGTGGGGGCCGACCGCGGTCTGAAGCGGCTCTCGGTCACCCCGGTCGAGGAGAGCGATCTGGACCAGCCGCCGGTCGTCCATCTCGACGACCCGCTGGCGAAGGCGACCGAGCGGCTGCGGGCGCAGGGCGCGCGCTGGGCCGTCGTCCTGGACGGCCGGGACAATCTGCACGGCTGGATCTCCGCGGACGACGCGGCGGCGGCCGACGGCACGGTCCGCGAGCACGCCCGGCGCATGGAGGCGTGGCTTCCGCTGGGCGCGCCGCTCAAGCAGGCCTTCGCCACGATGCTCCAGCACGACGCGGGCTGGATCGCCGTCGTCGACGAGGGGAGCGTCGGCCGCTTCCTCGGGGTCCTCACCCCGGCCCGGCTCCACGAGGCCCTGCGCCGGTCGATCGACGCCGACGCGCAGGACGTGCCGCGCTCGCAGGTCGCCGTGGAGACGGTGGCGGGCACCGGCTCCCGGTGAACCCTCGACAGGGGGACGGCATCTGGTGAGCCCTCGGCCGAGGGACGACACCTGGTCAGCCCTCGGCCGGGGGGACGGCACCTGGTGAGCCCTCGGCCGGGGAACAGCTCCCGGTGAGGTTCGCCCGGACGGCCCCGCCCCGGGGCTCCCGCTCCAGGAGGGAGCTTCCCCCGGACGGCGGGGCGGGCGCCTCCCCCTGACGGCGGAAAGAGGGAAAGCCGGATCAAGGGCACGCGCCCGGGGCCGGTGGGCCCGAGGGGCCTTCCCGGAGCCCGCCCCTCCCCGTCGCCGGGCGGTACGGCGGAAGGCCTTCCCTGCTCGCGGGCCCGGGCAGCCCCTTCCCGGGCCTACGCTGGTCGCATGAGTACGTTGCGAGGACGGGGCACGGTCCAAGGTCTGCCGGAGTGGGACCGCTGTGCGGTCATGGGGGTCGTCAATGTGACACCCGACTCCTTCTCCGACGGCGGCCACTGGTTCGACACCACGGCGGCGATCAAGCACGGCCTCGAACTGGTGGCCGAGGGGGCGGATCTCATCGACGTCGGCGGCGAGTCGACCCGCCCGGGCGCGACCCGGGTGGACGAGGCCGAGGAACTGCGGCGGGTCATCCCCGTCGTGCGGGGACTGGCCTCCGAGGGCGTGACCGTCTCCGTGGACACCATGCGCGCCAGCGTCGCCGAGCAGTCGGTGACAGCCGGCGCAGCCCTGGTCAACGACGTGAGCGGCGGCCTGGCCGACCCGGACATGATCCGGGTCGTCGCCGCCGCCGGAGTGCCGTTCGTCGTCATGCACTGGCGCGGTTTCAGCGAGTCGATGAACAGCCGCGCGGTCTACGGGGACGTCGTCGGGGAGGTCGTGGCGGAGCTCAGGGAGCGCATGGACGCCGTGATCGCGGGCGGGGTGGACCCCGCCAAGCTGGTCATCGACCCCGGCCTCGGCTTCGCCAAGGACGCCGCCCAGGACCTCGCACTCGTCGCGCACCTGGACCGGCTGCGTGATCTGGGCCGGCCCCTGCTCGTCGCCGCCTCGCGCAAGCGTTTCCTCGGCCACGTCCTGGCAGGCGAGGACTCGGCCCCACCCCCCGCACGCGAACGGGACGCGGCGACGGCCGCCATCTCCGCCCTCTCGGCCAACGCGGGCGCCTGGGCGGTCCGCGTCCACGCCGTACGGCCCACGGCCGACGCGGTGCGCGTCGCCCGCGCCGTCGAAGGAGCCGCGTGAGCGCCGCCCGCGACGAGCACGAGGAGGCCGCCGCCGACATCGCGGCGGTCGAGGAGGCCAACACCGCCTTCTACGAGGCGATGGAGCGGGGCGACCTCGACGCCCTCTCCGGTCTCTGGCTCCCCGGCGAGGACCTCACGGTCTCCTGCGTGCACCCGGGCTGGCCGGTGCTCACGGGCCGCGGTGAGGTGCTGCGGAGCTACGCCTTGATCATGGCGAACACCGAGTACATCCAGTTCTTCCTGACCGACGTCGGGGTCTCGATGACCGGCGACACGGCCCTGGTCACCTGCACCGAGAACATCCTCAGCGGCGGCCCGGCGGAGGACGGCAACGCGCTCGGCCCGCTCGTCGGCCAGCTCGTCGTCGCCACCAACGTGTTCCGGCGCACACCCGAGGGGTGGAAGCTGTGGTCGCATCACGGTTCCCCCGTACTGGCCGAAACCGGCGAGGAAGAGGACGAAGAGCCGTCCTCCTGAGCCGCGGCGTCCCCCCGGAGGGATTGACCCGCGTGATCACGGGGTATACGCGGCTATCAACCCCTGGCGGGCCAGCGCGCGTCCCCCCGTGCGCGGGCCCTGTCGGTGCTCGCGGGTAGATTCGGAAGACGGCACCTCACCGCCCGCACGCGGCAGGGTGCCTCCAGAGACGACGAACAGCAGGAGTGATTCGCGTGGATCGTGTCGCGCTGCGCGGCCTCAAGGCCCGTGGGCACCACGGTGTCTTCCCCAAGGAACGCGAAGAGGGCCAGACCTTCATCGTGGACCTGGTGCTCGGCCTCGACACCCGCCCCGCGGCAGCCGCCGACGACCTGTCGAAGACGGTCCACTACGGCGTGGTCGCCGAGGAGGTGGTCGGTGTCGTCCAGGGTGAGCCGGTCGATCTGATCGAGACCCTCGCGGAACGCATCGCGCAGCAGTGCCTCAAGCACGACGGGGTCGAGGAGGTCGAGGTCGTCGTCCACAAGCCGGACGCGCCGATCACCGTCCCCTTCGACGACGTGACCATCACCATCACCCGGAGCCGAGCATGACTGCATTTTCCACCGAAGGGCAGAGCGACCCGACCGTACAGCCGGTTCCCGCCGCCGTGGTCGAGCAGGTCGACGCGGCAGACGTCACCCTGTCCAACCCCAAACTGGCCGTGATCTCCCTCGGCTCAAACCTCGGCAACCGCCTGGAGACCCTCCAGGGCGCCGTCGACGCCTTGGAGGACACCCCGGGCCTCCGGGTCAAGGCCGTCTCCCCGGTCTACGAGACGGAGCCCTGGGGCGTCGACCCCGGCTCCCAGCCCTCGTACTTCAACGCGGTGATCGTCGTGAAGACGACACTGCCCCCCTCCTCCCTGCTGGAGCGCGGCCAGGCCATCGAGGAAGCCTTCGACCGGGTCCGCGAGGAGCGCTGGGGGCCGCGCACGATCGACGTCGACATCGTGTCGTACGCCGACGTCGTCTCCGACGACCCGCTGCTCACCCTTCCGCACCCGCGCGCCCACGAGCGCGCCTTCGTCCTCGCGCCCTGGCACGACGTGGACCCGGAGGGCCGGCTGCCCGGCGCGGGTCCGGTGTCCGAACTGCTGGCCGGCGTCGGCCGCGAAGGAGTGCTGCCCCGGCCCGACCTGGAACTCCGTCTCCCTGAGTAGTCGTTAGGCTCAAGGACGAACGAAACGGCGACGGCCCGGGTGGACGACCCGGGCCGGACGCCACGGGCCACGGCGGCGAAAGGCGGCACTCTCGGTGAAGCAACTACGGCTCCGGCTCCTGGCCGGACTCTTCGCCGGGGCCGGCGTGCTGTCCTGGGGCGGAGCGCGCCTCTGGGACTCCCTGGGCAGCCTGCCGAGCGTGCCCCTCGCCGCGCCCATCGTGCTGGCCGCGATCGCCGTCGTCCTGCTCGCCACGGCCCTTTCCATCCGGTCCCGGCTGCGCGCCCAGCGGGAGCGCCGTCCCGGGGCGAAGGGCGTGGAGCCGCTGATGGCGGCGCGCGCCCTGGTGTTCGGCCAGGCGAGCGCGCTCGTCGCCTCCCTGGTCGCCGGGATGTACGGCGGCACCGGCGTCTTCCTGCTCGGCTCACTCGACGTACCGCCCCGCCGGGACCAGGCCATCTACGCGGGCTTCGCGGTCCTCGCGGGTGTCGCGGTCGTCGCCGCCGCCTTCTTCCTCGAGCGCGTCTGCAAGCTCCCGGAGGACGACGACAGGAACACCGCCCAGGCCGCCTGAGGCCTCCGGTCCGGATCAGTCCTGACCCGCCGGACCGGCCACCGGGTCCTCGATCGGCGTGACCGGTCCCCGAGGCGGTCGAGCGGGCCGTCGAGGGCGGAGGACACCAGGTTCATCGGCGTCCCGCAGGCGTGCCCTCCCATCGGCCCGTGGGTCGCGGGGCGGCCGGCGAGCCGCTCGTACCACCGGACGGCCGCTCGATGTCCATGACGGGGCGCTGCGACCGGCACAGGGGCGAACGACACGGGAGGACTCCCCCCGTCACGGGCTCGGCCCGTGCCGCCGGACCACTCGGCCGGGCCCCCGGCACTCGGCGACGCCCCGGGTACCGCCCGGTTCAGCGCGCCATGATCAGGCTCATCGCCTCGGCGCGCGTGGCCGGATCACGCAGCTGTCCCCGCACCGCGGAGGTGAGCGTCTTGGCCCCGGGCTTGCGGATGCCGCGCATCGACATGCACATGTGCTCGCACTCCACGACGACGATGACCCCGCGCGGCTCCAGGATCGCCATGAGGGACTCCGCGATCTGCGTGGTGAGGCGCTCCTGGACCTGCGGCCGACGGGCGTAGACGTCGACCAGCCGCGCGAGCTTCGACAGACCCGTGATCTTGCCTGAGGTCGCCGGGATGTAGCCGACGTGGGCCACCCCGTGGAACGGCACCAGGTGGTGCTCACAGGTGCTGAACACCTCGATGTCCTTGACGAGCACCATCTCGTCGTGGCCGAGGTCGAACGTCGTCGTCAGAACGTCCTCGGGCTCCTGGTGGAGGCCGGCGAATATCTCCTTGTACGCACGTGCCACGCGGCCAGGCGTCTCCAGCAGACCTTCGCGGTCCGGATCCTCCCCGACCGCGATGAGCAGTTCCCGTACGGCGGCCTCGGCCCGCTTCTCGTCGAATACGCCGATCGAACCCTGCCCGTCGAGCGTCACCGGGTCGGTCATCTGTGCCTCGTTCCTCTGTGCAGTCACATGCGCAGGCCCGCCCGGACCTCGGAGAAGAAGGCAGGCATGGCGCAGGCGTACGAAAAAGCCGCGCCCCCACAGGCTAGAACCTGAGGGGCGCGGCATCCATTCCGGGCCTGGTGGAGCCCCCGTGACGGGGGCCACACCGGGTCGGGCCGGGACTAGCTCTCGGGACGGTCCTCCGGAAGCGGCTCCGGGGAAGCGCCGTTGCTCTTCGTGATGTCCGTCGGAGCGATCTCCGGGGTGGCCGAACCATTGGCAGCGCCGTTGGTCAGAGCCAGCTCCTTGGGAGACAGCACCGGCGGACGCGTCGACGGAGTGCGCCGGGCGGAACCGGTCCACGCCGGACGGGCCGGGCGCTTCACGATCGGGGCGAAGATCTCGGCGATCTGTTCCTTGCCGAGCGTCTCCTTCTCGAGAAGCTCCAGGACCAGCGCGTCGAGGATGTCGCGATTCTCCACGAGGATTTCCCACGCGTCGTTGTGCGCGGTCTCGATGAGCTTCTTGACCTCTTCGTCGACGAGCGCGGCGACCTCTTCGGAGTAATCCCGCTGGTGGCCCATCTCCCGGCCCACGAAGGGCTCGGTGTTGTCGCCGCCGAACTTGATCGCACCGAGGCGCTCGGTCATGCCGTACTGCGTGACCATCGCGCGGGCCGTGGCGGTGGCCTTCTCGATGTCGTTCGCAGCGCCGGTCGTCGGGTCGTGGAAGACCAGCTCCTCGGCCGCGCGCCCGCCCAGCATGTACGCCAGCTGGTCGAGCATCTCGTTGCGCGTCGTGGAGTACTTGTCCTCCTCCGGGAGCACCATCGTGTAACCGAGGGCACGTCCACGGGAGAGGATCGTGATCTTGTGGACCGGGTCCGACTGGGGTGAGGCCGCCGCGACCAGGGCGTGTCCGCCCTCGTGGTACGCGGTGATCTTCTTTTCCTTCTCGGACATGATCCGGGTCCGCTTCTGCGGGCCCGCCACGACGCGGTCGATGGCCTCGTCGAGCATGTGGTTGTCGATCAGCTTCTTGTTGCTGCGCGCGGTGAGGAGCGCCGCTTCGTTCAGCACGTTCGACAGGTCGGCACCGGTGAAGCCCGGGGTACGACGGGCGACCGCGTTGAGGTCGACGTCCTCCGCGACGGGCTTGCCCTTCTGGTGCACCTTGAGGATCTCCAGGCGGCCCTGCATGTCCGGGCGGTCGACGGCGATCTGCCGGTCGAAGCGTCCGGGACGCAGCAGCGCCGGGTCCAGGATGTCCGGCCGGTTCGTGGCGGCGATCAGGATGACGCCGCCCTTCACGTCGAAGCCGTCCATCTCGACGAGCAGCTGGTTGAGCGTCTGCTCGCGCTCGTCGTGACCGCCGCCCATGCCCGCACCGCGGTGCCGGCCGACGGCGTCGATCTCGTCGACGAAGACGATGGCCGGGGCGTTCGCCTTGGCCTGCTCGAAGAGGTCACGGACACGGGAGGCACCGACACCGACGAACATCTCGACGAAGTCGGAACCGGAGATCGAGTAGAACGGCACGCCCGCCTCGCCCGCGACGGCGCGAGCGAGCAGCGTCTTACCCGTTCCGGGCGGCCCGTACAGCAGGACACCCTTGGGGATCTTGGCGCCGACGGCCTGGAACTTCGCCGGCTCCTGGAGGAATTCCTTGATCTCGTACAGTTCCTCGACGGCCTCGTCCGACCCCGCCACGTCGGCGAACGTCGTCTTCGGCGTGTCCTTGGTGATCAGCTTGGCCTTGGACTTGCCGAACTGCATGACCTTGGAGCCGCCGCCCTGCATCTGATTCATCAGAAACAGGAACACGACCACGATCAGGACGAAGGGCAGCAGGGAGAGAAGGATCGAGACGAACGGGGACTGCTTCGACGGCGAGACGGTGTAACCCTTCTCGATGTCACCGCTCTCGAACTTCTTCTGCAACGTGTCGGCCAGCTCGACACCCTGGTTGCCGATGTAGCTCGCCTGGAACTTGCTGCCGGACTCGCCCTCGAGCTTCTGCTTGTCCTTCAGCTCGATCTTCAGGATCTGTTCGTCACCGGTGGTCAGCTTGGCCTGCTCCACCTGGTTCTTACTGATCGCCTGGATCACCTTGCCGGTGTCCACCGTCTTGTAGCCGCCGGACGAGCCGACGACCTGCATCAGCACGACCACGGCGAGGACGGCCAGCACGATCCACATGACCGGCCCACGGAAGTATCGCTTCACGTCCATCCATACGGAGCGAAGACGCCCCGTCCCTCCTGCCCGTAGGTAAATGCTGCTGTGAGAAAAGACTGTTCTTCGGACGGTACCCCAGCATTGTCACCCGTGACCGCAGTGGACGTCCGACAAACCCGTCTTCGAAGGCTCCAACGGCCCGAACGCCACAAGGGTTCCCGGGAGTCCGGCCGGGTTCGGCCGGGTCCCGTGGGGCCGGACGGGTCAGCCGCCGTAGACGTGAGGGGCGAGCGTACCGACGAAGGGGAGGTTGCGGTACTTCTCCGCGTAGTCCAGTCCGTAGCCGACGACGAACTCGTTGGGGATGTCGAAGCCGACCCACTTCACGTCGATCGCGACCTTGGCGGCGTCCGGCTTGCGCAGCAGCGTGCAGACCTCCAGGCTCGCGGGTTCGCGGGAGCCGAGGTTGGTCAGCAGCCAGGACAGCGTCAGCCCCGAGTCGATGATGTCCTCGACGATCAGGACGTGCTTGCCCTTGATGTCGGTGTCGAGGTCCTTGAGGATCCGGACGACGCCCGAGGACTGGGTGCCCGCGCCGTACGAGGAGACGGCCATCCAGTCCATGGTGACGGGGGTGGACAGCGCGCGGGCCAGGTCCGCCATGACCATCACCGCGCCCTTGAGCACGCCGACGATGAGCAGGTCCTTGCCCGCGTACTCCGCGTCGATCTTCGCTGCCAGCTCGACGAGCTTCGCGTCGATCTCTTCCTTGGTGAGGAGCACCGACTGAAGGTCGGTGCCCATGTCCTTCTCGTTCACCCGCGTCTCTTTCTCTGCCCTGCCGGACCCGGACTGTTCCCCGGGGCCGGACCGGCGTTTCGCCTGCACTTCAGCCGCTTGCGCTTCAGCTCTGCCGAATCACCAGTCTGCCACCCTGGCGCCGCACCTCGACGCGGCCGGGCAGGTTGATGGCGCCCTGGCCGCGCCAGCCGGTGATGAGCCGGTCGACTTCCTCGATGTGACGGGCGAAGAGGGAACCGGCCGGGGAGCCGGCGTCGATCACGGCGCGGCGCAGCACCCGGCGGCGTACCGCGGGCGGCAGGACGGAAAGCTTGGCGCACTCCAGCCGTCCGTCGTCGTCCCGGACCGAACCGGCGGCCTCGGCGGCCCAGGTGTCGAGGGCGTCGGCATCGTCCCGGGAGAGCTGAGCCGTACGGGCGAGAGCTTCCACCACACCTTTGCCCAGCGCCTTCTCCAGGGCGGGCAGGCCCTCGTGGCGCAGCCGGGAGCGGGTGTAGGCGGGGTCGATGTTGTGAGGATCGTCCCAGACCGGGATCGCCTGCACGAGACAGGCCTTGCGGGCGGTCTGCCGGTCGAGCTGGAGGAAGGGGCGGCGGTAGCGGCCCGAGGGGCCCGAGGCGGCGGCCATCCCGGAGAGCGAGCGGATGCCCGAGCCCCGCGCGAGGCCGAGCAGGACGGTCTCGGCCTGGTCGTCGCGGGTGTGGCCCAGCAGGACGGCGGCGGCGCCGAGGCGCTCCGCCGCCGCGTCCAAAGCGGCGTAGCGGGCCTCACGGGCGGCGGCTTCGGGGCCGCCCTCACGGCCGACCTGGACGGCCACGGCCTCGACCGGGTCGAGCCGCATCTCGCCGAGCCGGGTGACGACCTCGTCGGCGCGGAGGCCGGAACCGGGCTGGAGGTTGTGGTCGACGGTGATGCCACCCGCGCGGACGGGGAGCTTGCGCGACTCGAAGGCCAGCGCGGAGGCGAGCGCCATCGAGTCGGCACCCCCGGAGCACGCGACGAGCACCAGCGGGGTGTCGGGGCGTTCCGGAAGCCCGGGGCGCCGGACGCCGGCGCCGGCTTCGGCCAACTCGGCGTGGCCGGCCTGTGCGCGGTGCCGGCTGTATTCGGTGACGACGTCGTGGAGTACGCGGCGGACCGCCAGGCGTATCGCCGCGACCGCAGGATGGGGACCCATGTCCGGTGCCCTTCGGGTGGAGTTCTGGGAGGGGTGCCTCGGGGCGCCGGGACGGAGTCCCGTCACTCAGAGTGCGTCGATGGTGACAGAGCCAAGCTGTTCATCGAGCATTGCACGCCTTCCCATGCCCCTATGGTCCCTCGGATGGGTGATTGGAGGGGCAATCTTCCGCCACCGGACCGGCCATGATCACGAATCTGCCCTACGGTGCACCCGCGCCACCCAGTCCGCCGGTGCGGCGATCTCGGCCTTGGTCGGGAGGGTGTTGGGAGAGGTCCACACCCGGTTGAAGCCGTCCATGCCGACCTCGTCGACCACGGCCCGGACGAACTTCTCGCCGTCGCGGTACTGCCGGAGCTTGGCGTCGAGACCCAGGAGCTTGCGGAGCGCCAGGTCCAGCCGGCTCGCGCCGCGTGCCCTGCGCTGCTGGAACTTCTCCCGGATCTCGGCGACGGAACCCACCACCTCGGGGCCCACCCCGTCCATCACGAAGTCGGCGTGCCCTTCGAGCAGGGACATCACGGCGGTGAGACGGCCCAGGATCTCGCGCTGGGACGGCGTCTGGACGATCTCGACGAGGCTGCGCCCGCCCTCGTCGCCCTCCTCGCCCTCGGGGCGGCTGCCGCCGGTGAAGGTCTGCGCGGCCTCGCGGAGGCGTTCGAGGACGGTCATCGGGTCGACGTCGGTCTCGTCCAGGAAGGCCTGGATCTCGCCCTGCAAGTGGTCGCGGAGCCAGGGGACTCCGGTGAACTGGGTGCGGTGCGTCTCCTCGTGGAGGGCCACCCAGAGCCGGAAGTCGTGGGGGTCGACCTCGAGTTCGCGTTCGACGTGGACGATGTTGGGAGCGACGAGGAGCAGCCGGCCGCCGCCCTCGGCCGAGCCGGGCAGTTCGCGCGTGGCGGGGGCGAAGGTCTCGTACTGGCCGAGGACGCGGGAGGCGAGGAACGAGAGCAGCATGCCCAGCTCGACGCCGGTCACCTTGCCGCCCACCGCGCCGAGCACGGCGTTGCCCGGGCCGCCGCCACGCCGGTCCTGCAGCTTCCCCAGCAGCGGACGCAGCAGTTCGCGGAAGCCCGCCACGTTGGCCCTGATCCAGCCCGCCCGGTCGACGACCAGGACGGGGGTGTCCTCGGGTTCGTGCCCGTCCGGGATCATCCGGGTGAACGAACGGACGTGCTCCTCCGAGGCCTTGGCATGCCTGCGGAGCTCGGCCACGACGGCCCGGGCCTCCTCACGGCTGATCTCGGGACCCGGCCTCACGAACCGGGTCGCTGTCGCGACCGCGAGATTCCAGTCGACCATCTCGGCACCACCGATGCTCGTCATGCGTCAACCGTACGTGAGGTGGTCGCCCCGTGGTGGGGTGTCAGGCGGTCATCCGGCCGCTCCGGTGAGGGCGGCTGCCAGCGTGTCCAGTGCGGCCTCCGCCTCGTCCGGGGATGTGGTGCCGGAGGCCAGGAAGGCGAAGGCGAGCAGCCGTCCCTTCGCGTCGACCGCCGTACCGGCCAGGCTGTTCACCCCGGTGAGGGTGCCCGTCTTGGCCCTGATCAGGCCCGTTCCACGGGAGGTCGCCGTGTAGCGGTCACCGAGGGTGCCGCTGAAACCCGCCACCGGGAGGCCCGTGAGGACCGGACGGAGCTCGGGGTGGTCCGGATCCGCCGCCAGCGCGAGCAGTCCGGCCAGCAGGGTGGCCGTCACCTTGTCGGCGCGGTCGAGACCGCTGCCGTCGGCCAGCCGGGCACCGGCCGTCGGCAGGCCCAGCGCCTTCAGACGCGCGGTGACCGCCCGGCGGCCTCCCGCGAAGGAGGCCGGCTCGCCCGCCTTGAGCGCGGTCTGCCGGGCCAGCGCCTCGGCGATGTCGTTGTCGCTGTTGGTCAGGGCGCGTTCGACGAGCGCGGAGAGCGGTGCGGACAGATGCGTCGCCACCGTCCGGGCCCCGGCGGCGGTCCGCCCGGGCGTGGGCCCGGACCGCGTCTCGACACCGGCCTCGTCCAGCAGCTCCGCGAAGGTGCGCGCCGCGTCACCGGCGGGGTCGTCGGTGCGGGGGGCCGGTCCCCGGGTGCTCCCGTCCAGGCGGCCCTCGTCGGCCATGAGCGCGCTGACACGAGCGATGTTCTCGTTGCGGCCGATCGGGTGCACGGCCGGTCCCGAGTAGCGCGAGGTGTCGTACGTCAGCCGGACGGCCCCGGCGCCGTCGGCGCGCAGGGAGCGCGCGGTGTCGGCGGCCAGGGAGCGCAGGGCTGCCTCGTCCAGGGTGGGATCGCCGCCCCCGGCAAGGGTGACCGTCCGGGAGTCCGGGGAGAGCCGGACCGTCGTGGCGATGCGGTGATGGGGCCCGAGCGCGGAGAGCGCTGCGGCGGCCGTGGCGATCTTCACCGTGGAGGCGGGGGTCATCGGGGTCGTCGCGCCGTCGGCGTACACCTGCTCGCCGGTGGCCACGTCGACGACCACCGCGGTACGCACGGAACCGAGGGCGGGAGAGTCCAGCAGCGGGGCGAGGGCAGCCGCCAGCGCGTTCTTCCCGGCCGCGGCCGAGTGTCCTGCCGTGTCACCCAGGGCGGTCAGAACGGGGGGCGCGCTGGGGGCGGGTGCCGGCGTGTCCGACGCCTCCCCTTGGTGATGTGCGCCACCTGCACGCTCCTGGACGGCTGCGAGGTCCCGCTCGGCCTTACGCTGACCGGAGTCCCACGGACCGGCGGCCAGCACGGCACCGACGGCGACCACCAGGCCGAGCACGGCGGAGCCTGCGACGAGCCGGAGGTCCTGCGAACCGCTCCCGCGCTTCAGGTACGTCGGGGCTTTCCACCCGCCCCACCTGTTCAACGGTTCCTCCGTCGGTTTCTCCACCGGCTCGGCCACCGTTGACCAGCCCCTTTCGCGAGCACTCGTCTGCGTGAGGGACACTTAACCACCAGTCGTATGTGTTGATCATGGAGGAGCCACCCGTGGAGTTCGACGTCACCATCGAGATCCCGAAGGGTTCGCGGAACAAGTACGAGGTGGACCACGAGACCGGTCGGATCCGCCTGGACCGTCGACTCTTCACCTCGACCAGCTACCCGGCCGACTACGGCTTCGTAGAGAACACCCTCGGCGAGGACGGCGACCCGCTGGACGCGCTGGTCATCCTGGACGAGCCGACCTTCCCCGGCTGCCTCATCAAGTGCCGTGCCATCGGCATGTTCCGGATGACCGACGAGGCCGGCGGCGACGACAAGCTGCTGTGCGTCCCGGCGTCCGACCCCCGGGTGGAGCACCTGCGCGACATCCACCACGTGTCGGAGTTCGACCGCCTGGAGATCCAGCACTTCTTCGAGGTCTACAAGGACCTGGAGCCCGGCAAGTCCGTCGAGGGCGCCGACTGGGTCGGCCGCGCCGAGGCGGAGGCCGAGATCGAGGCCTCCTACAAGCGCCTCGAGGCGCAGGGCGGCTCGCACTGACGTGATCCTTCCGGTTCCGCTTACGGGCGGGACGGTACGGGTCACGGGGTACGGGGCCGAGCGGCCCCGTTGACCGTTCACCACGGGCGGCGCACCTTCACCGGTGTGCCGCCCGTTGTGCGTCGCCCCCCATGTCCGTGCCCATACTGGGCAGAAGCGCTCCCAGGACGGAACGGGCGGTCGAGGAGGAACGAGGTCGAGTGGTGGCGGAACAGGGCGGTCCCGAGGACCAGAAGCCCCAGTCCGACGAGGCACGCAGCGCGTTCGTCCCGCCGGCCGGTGTGGAGCAGCCGCCACCGTCCGAGGACGACCACCCCACATCGGAATTCGCCCTTCCGGCGGGACTGCACACCGATCCGTCCGCGACGTCCGGGCCCGGCTCGGGTTCCGGTTCCGGCCCGGGGACCGGCGGCTCGGGGTCCGACACCCTCTCCTCCGCCTTCGTGCCCCCGAGCGGCTACCAGGCGCAGCCCCACCCGCCGGCCTTCACGCCCGCGCACGGCATTCCGATGGTCCGGCTGACCAAGGAAGCCCCGTGGCAGGACCGGATGCGCACGATGCTCCGGATGCCCGTCTTCGAGCGCCCGGCACCCGAGATGGTGCAGAAGACGGACGACTCGGGTCCCGCCGTCCCCCGCGTGCTCGACCTGACCCTCCGCATCGGCGAACTGCTGCTCGCGGGCGGCGAGGGCGCCGAGGACGTCGAGGCGGCCATGTTCGCGGTCTCGCGCTCCTACGGACTCGACCGCTGCGAGCCGACGGTCACCTTCACGCTGCTGTCCATCTCGCACCAGCCGTCGCTTGTCGACGACCCGGTGACGGCCAGCCGCACCGTACGCCGCCGGGGCACCGACTACACCCGGCTGGCCGCGGTGTTCCGGCTGATCGACGACATCACCACGGCCGAGCACGTCGAGGTCTCGCTGGAGGAGGCCTACCGGCGCCTGGCCGAGATCCGCCGTAACCGTCACCCGTACCCGGGCTGGGTACTGACCGTCGCCGCCGGGCTCCTCGCCGGATCGGCATCGGTACTGGTCGGCGGTGGCGTGCTGGTCTTCCTGGTGGCGGCGGCGGGCGCCATGCTCGGCGACCGGCTGGCCTGGCTGTGCGCCGGCCGCGGGTTGCCGGAGTTCTACCAGTTCACGGCCGCGGCCATGCCGCCGGCGGCGATGGGCATCGCGCTGACCCTCACGCATTCGACGGACATCCGGCCGTCAGCGGTGATCACCGGTGGACTCTTCGCCCTGCTGCCGGGGCGGGCCCTGGTCGCCGGCGTGCAGGACGGCCTGACCGGCTACTACATCACCGCCGGGGCCCGGCTCCTGGAGGTCATGTACTTCTTCATCGGCATCGTGGCGGGGGTGCTGCTGATGCTCTATCTGGGCGTCCAGCTCGGCGCCCAGCTGAACCCGGAGGCACGCTTCGTGCCGAACGACCGGCCGGTGCTCCAGATCCTCGCCTCGATGCTCCTCACACTGGCCTTCGCCGTCCTGCTCCAGCAGGAGCGCTCGACCGTGCTGGCGGTGACCCTGAACGGGGGCGTGGCCTGGGTGATCTACGGCGCGATGGCCCGCACCGGCGGGATCTCCCCGGTGGCGGCGACGGCGGTCGCGGCCGGTCTGGTGGGACTGTTCGGCCAGCTGCTCTCGCGCTACCGCTACACGTCGTCGCTGCCGTACATCACGGCGGCGATCGGCCCGCTGCTGCCCGGTTCGGCGACCTACTTCGGTCTGCTGGGTGTGGCCCAGAACGAGGTGGACGCGGGGCTCGCCTCGCTCTTCACCGCTGTCGCCACGGCGCTGGCGATCGCCATCGGTGTCAATCTGGGGAGCGAGATCTCCCGGCTCTTCATGCGCGTCCCCGGCGCGGTCGAGGGCGCCTCCCGCCGGGCGGCCAAGCGGACCCGCGGCTTCTGACACAACGGAACGGCGCCCTGGTCCCGTGCGGGACCAGGGCGCCGTTCCGTGAGTGCGGGGTCAGCGACCGTTCTGCCAGCCGTACCGGCCGTCGCCGTCCTGGTCCTCGCCGCGGCCGTACTGACCGGGCTGACCGGGCTGACCGGGCTGACCGGGCTGACCGGCGTCGTACCGGCCGTCGTGACCGGCGTCGTAGGGGGCCGCCTGGCCACTGCCGTACTGGCCGTCGGTCTGGCCGTCGCCGTACGGGCCTGCCTGGCCGTTGCCGTACTGACCGCCCTGGGCGGCGTACTGGCCGCCGCCGTACCGGCCGTCCTGAGCGCCGCCGTACTGGCCCGCCTGGGCGCCGTACTGGCCGTTGCCGTACTGACCGCCCTGGTCGGCGTACTGACCGCCCCCGTACTGACCCGGCTGCGCACCGCCGTACTGACCGCCCTGCGCACCGCCGTACTGACCGCCCTGCGCGCCGCCGTACTGACCACCCTGCGCTCCGTACTGCCCCCCGCCCTGGGCGCCGTACTGGCCCGCCTGGGCGCCGCCGTACTGACCACCCTGCGCTCCGTACTGCCCCCCGCCCTGGGCGCCGTACTGGCCCGCCTGGGCGCCGCCGTACTGACCGCCCTGCGCGGCGCCGTACTGGCCCGCCTGAGCGCCGTACTGGCCGTTGCCGTACTGACCGCCCTGGTCGGCGTACTGACCGCCCCCGTACTGACCCGGCTGCGCACCGCCGTACTGACCGCCCTGCGCACCGCCGTACTGACCGCCCTGCGCTCCGTACTGGCCGTTGCCGTACGGCTGGGCGCCGTACGAGGCTGCCGGGTCGTTGTCGTACGGGCCGGCCGCCGGGCCCTGGCCGTTTCCGGGGCCGGCCTGCGGGCCGCCGCCCGTGCCGGGGCCGCCGTCCGAGGCGCCGTTGCCGTCCTCGTCCTGCCGCGCCGCCGCTTCCTTCTTCGACGTGCTGCGGGCGCGCAGGAACTCGATCACGATCGGCACCACGGAGATCAGCACGATCAGGATGAGGATCATCTCGATGTTCTCGTGCACGAAGTCGATCTTGCCGAGGGCCGCCCCCAGCAGCGTCACACCGACGCCCCAGAGCACGCCGCCGATGATGTTGAAGGTGATGAAGGAGCGGTAGTTCATCCGGCTCACGCCGGCGATGATCGGCGTGAAGGTCCGCACGATGGGCACGAAGCGGGCCAGCACCAGCGACTTCGGGCCGTACTTCTCGAAGAAGTCGTGGGCCTTCTCGACGTTCTCCTGCTTGAAGAGACGGGAGTCCGGGCGCTTGAAGAGCGCGGGGCCCACCTTGCGGCCGAAGAGATAGCCCACCTGGTCACCGATGATCGCCGCCAGGGCGACCAGGAGGCAGACGAGCCACAGGGGGTACTTCAGGTCGCCCGTGGTCACCAGGAGACCCGTGGTGAACAGCAGGGAGTCACCCGGCAGGAAGAAGCCGATGAGCAGCCCGGACTCGGCGAAGACGATGAGCAGGAGGCCGGGCAGCCCGAAGGTGTTGAGCAGGTAATCCGGGTCCAGCCAGCTCGGGCCGAGCGCAAGCGTATTCAAGGGTCCGGGCTCCAGGGTCGGTCGATGTGCGGCGGCGGCGTGGCAGCCCCAAGCTATCAACGCCGGGGAGGACGCCTGGGTTCCACTGGCGTAAGCGGGGATGCGCGCGGAACGTACCGGGGCAAAGCTTTCCGCAGGAGGTGCCACATCATGGGCATTGAGGACTACGGCGGCGGACAGACACCCCGGGCGGACGTCCTGGTCGTCACCACGAACGACGTACCCGGCTATCAGGTGACGCAGGTCATCGGCGAGGTGTTCGGGCTCACGGTGCGCTCCCGCCACCTCGGCAGCCAGATCGGGGCCGGTCTGAAGTCGATGGTCGGCGGTGAGCTGAAGGGCCTGACCAAGACCCTCGTCGAGACCCGCAACCAGGCGATGGAGCGGCTCGTCGAGCAGGCCAGGGCCCGCGGCGCGAACGCGGTGCTGATGATGCGGTTCGACGTCAGCGAGGCGGCCGACGTGGGCACCGAGGTCTGCGCCTACGGCACGGCGGCCGTGATCAGCAACTCCTGAGCGGTTCGTTCGCCCTCCCTTCCGCCCCCATGACCGGCCTTGTGGCCGAAAGCTGAGAGGACCGTCCGCACATGCCACTCCACCAGGGTTCAGGCGGCGCGGACGCGTCGTCGGACGAACACCGCAGGCTCGCCCTCAATCCCTTCTTCGGAGAGGCCGACCCCACGGCCCCGATGATCGCCGCCCCTCCGACGCACCAGCTCCCGGACGGACCGCTGCCGCCGTCCACCGCCTACCGGCTCGTCCATGACGAGCTGATGCTGGACGGGAACTCCCGCCTCAACCTCGCGACCTTCGTCACGACCTGGATGGAGCCCCAGGCCGGCGTGCTGATGGCCGAGTGCCGCGACAAGAACATGATCGACAAGGACGAGTACCCGCGGACCGCCGAGCTGGAGCGGCGGTGCGTGTCGATGCTCGCCGACCTCTGGAACGCCCCTGACCCGTCGACCGCGGTGGGCTGCTCGACCACCGGGTCGAGCGAGGCCTGCATGCTGGCCGGGATGGCGCTCAAGCGGCGCTGGTCGGCCAGGAACGCCGACCGCTATCCGGGGAACGCGAAGCCCAACCTGGTGATGGGCGTCAACGTGCAGGTGTGCTGGGAGAAGTTCTGCACGTTCTGGGAGGTCGAGCCGCGCCAGGTGCCGATGGAGGGCGAGCGTTTCCATCTGGACCCCCAGGCGGCTGCCGAGCTGTGCGACGAGAACACCATCGGCGTCGTCGGCATCCTGGGTTCGACCTTCGACGGTTCCTACGAGCCGATCGCGGAGCTGTGCGCGGCCCTGGACGATCTCCAGGAGCGCACCGGGCTCGACATCCCCGTGCATGTGGACGGGGCGTCCGGGGCGATGATCGCCCCCTTCCTCGACACCGACCTGGTGTGGGACTTCCGGCTGCCCCGGGTGTCCTCGATCAACACCTCAGGACACAAGTTCGGCCTGGTCTACCCGGGTGTGGGCTGGGCGCTGTGGCGCACACCGGCGGAGCTGCCTGAGGAGCTGGTGTTCCGGGTCAACTACCTGGGCGGCGACATGCCGACCTTCGCGCTGAACTTCTCCCGGCCCGGCGCTCAGGTGGTGGCGCAGTACTACACGTTCCTGCGGCTGGGCCGGGAGGGGTACCGGGCCGTTCAGCAGGCGTCCCGGGACATCGCCCGGCATCTGGCCCAGGAGTTCGAGGCCCTGGACGACTTCCGGCTGCTGAGCCAGGGGGACGAACTTCCGGTGTTCGCCGTGACGACGAAGCCCGACGTCCGGGCGTACGACGTCTTCGACGTGTCGCGGCGGCTGCGTGAGCGGGGCTGGCTGGTGCCCGCGTACACCTTCCCCGCCAACCGGCAGGACCTGGCGGTGCTGCGTGTGGTCTGCCGCAACGGATTCTCCTCGGACCTGGCGGAGATGCTGCTGGACGACCTGCGGGGGCTCCTGCCGGAACTACGCGCCCAGGCCCACCCGCTGAACAGGGACAAGGCGGCCCAGACGGCGTTCCACCACTGAGGGAGCCGGGCGGCCGGCCCGGTGTCAGCGGGAGTCCCCGGGGTCGGGGACTCCCGTCGCGTAGGGATTCTCCCGGCCCGGGGGGAGCACCCCGACGAAGGGCTCGCCCTCACCCGCGAAGGTGTACGCCCCCGCCTCGATCCGTGCGATCAGGCCCCGGGTCCACTCGGCACCCGAGTCGGCCGAGTGCACCCACATGCTCATGATCTCGCCGATGTGCCCCAGCGCGGCAGGGCCTTCGGCCGGCGTGTAGTGCTCCGTGACCGAGGCCCGCCAGCCCTCGATCGCGGCGACGCGCTCACGCAGGAGCGCCACCGCCTCGGCCCGTTCGAGGTCGACGATGAAGCCGATACCGGCCGAGAGCACGTCCACGCTCTGGTCGTACGAGGTGAGCGAGGCGCGCAACAGGGCGAAGAACTCCTCGGTGCCCCGCTCGGTGATCTCGTACTCCGTACGGGGCGGGCCGCCGGCCGTGGACGGGGCCACCTCGTGGGCGAGGAGCAGTTCCTGCTTCGCCATCTGCTTGAGCGCGTGGTAGATCGACCCGGGCTTGGCGCTCGACCACTCGTGGGCGCCCCAGTACTCCAGGTCGTTGCGCACCTGATAGCCGTGCGCACGGCCGTGCTGACGCACGGCGCCCAGGACCAGGAGCCGGATCGCGGACATACCACCCACCCCTTGAGCTCAGCTTCGACCAGGGTAAGGGCTGTCCCGACAGCCCTTAGCCCACGTCCGCGGCGACGAGGTCGAGCGCCTTCCTGCCGTCCAGGGACTCGCGGAGGATGTCGGCGTGCCCCGCGTGCCTGGCCAGCTCCTCGACCAGATGGACCAACAGCCAGCGCATGGAACAGCGGCCGTCCTCGGGGAACCAGGGCGCCGGGGGCAGCGGGAAGGTGTCGTCCATGCTGTCGACCTCGTGGCGGATGAAGGTGTCGGTCTCGGCGGCGACCTCAGCCCAGAAGTCGAGAATCCGGGGCACGGTCTCGTCGCCGACGAGACGGAAGCTGTCGGCCCATGTCTCCTGGCTCCGCTGCTTCTCGTTCGGACGCTGCTGGGCCAGCCGCAGCCAGTTGAGCTCCATCTCGGCGACGTGCTTGACCAGCCCGGAGAGCGAGAGTTCGCTCGGAACGGGACGGCCGGCCGCCTGCTCCTCCGTGAGGCCGAGCACCGAGCGCCGGATCGCTCCGCGCTGCGCCTCGACGAATGCGAGGAGCGCGCCGCGCTCGTCTCCGGGAGCCTCTGCGGGAACGTGAGTGACCATGGTGTCCGCCTTCGTCCGTACGTGATGTGCAACGGATGCCACCGTACGAATCCATCAGGTCAGGACGTGACCTGTATCGCGCCCGGAGCCGCGCCGGAAGGGCGGATCAGAAGGGGAAGACCGTCCGCCCGTGCTGGACCGATATCCACTTCCATGTGGTGAACGCCTCCACGGCGGCCTCACCGTTCAGTCGTCCCATGCCTGACCGCTTCTCGCCGCCGAACGCCACCAGCGGGTCGTCCTGCACGGTCCCGCCGTTGACATGGAACATCCCGCCGGCGATGCGCCGCGCGAACCGCACCCCGCGCTCCGCGTCCGCCGTGTGCACGGCACCGCTCAGCCCGTAGGGGCTGTCGTTGACGATGCGTACGGCGTCGTCCTCACCGTCGAACGGCATCAGCAGTGCCACGGGCCCGAAGATCTCCTGCCGCAGCAGGGGCGAGTCCTCCGGCAGGCCGGTCAGCACGGTCGGCTCGACGAGATTGCCGCGCGTACGGCCCCGTACGAGCGCGGTGGCACCCGCCGCGACGGCCCCGTCGACGAGCGCCGTGAGCGCCTCCGCCTGGAATTCGCTGATGACCGGACCGATGCGGGTCTCCGGGTCACGCGGGTCGCCCGTCCTGAGAGCGGAGACCGCGGCCGTGAAGCGCTCGGTGAACTCCGCCTCCACGGACCGGTCCACCAGGATGCGGTTGGCGGCCATGCTGACCTGCCCCTGGAACAGGAACCGGCTGTGGACGGCAGCCCGCACCGCGTGGTCGAGATCCGCGTCCTCGAGCACCACCAGGGCGCTGTTGCCGCTGAGTTCGAGAATGGTGCGCTTGAACATCCCGGCGGCGATCGCGGCGACATGACGGCCGACCCGGTCCGAGCCGGTGAACGAGATCACCTTCGGCACCGGGTGCTCGATGAACGTGTCACCGATCTCGGCGCTGTCGGTGATCAGGACGTTGAGGAGCCCGGGGGGCAGACCGGCGTCCTCGAAGATCCGGGCGACCAGACCGCCGCCGGCTATCGGGGCGTTCTGATGGGGCTTCACCACGACCGCGTTGCCCAGCGCCAGGGCGGGAGCCACGGTCTTCATCGTGACCAGGAAGGGGAAGTTGAAGGCGCTGATGACCCCTACGACACCGACGGGCAGACGGTAGACCCGGTTCTCCTTGCCGTCCGCGAGCGAGGGCAGGAGCCGGCCCATGACGCCGAGCGCCTGACCGGCCGCCTCCCGCAGGAACTCCAGTGCGGCACGCACCTCGTACCCGGCGCGGAAGCGGGTGCCGCCGAGCTCGTCGATGATCAGCTCGACGATTTCGTCCGTGCGTTCCTCGACCAGTCGCGCGGCCTTCTCCAGAACGGCACGCCGCTCATAGGGACTGACCGTCTCCCATTCCCGCTGCGCGCGCTCGGCCGCACGGTAGGCGAGATCGGCTTCGGCGGCGGTGGCCACGGTGACGGAACAGAGTTTCTCGCCGTTGTAGGGATTGAAATCGATGATGTCCCACGAACCACTGCCGGTCAGCCACTCGCCGTCGATGTACTGGTGGGCCAGTTCACTGGGGAAGGACATTCAATCCCTTACTGCAGGCGCAGACTCCTGTGGACACTCATGTTACCGACGAATCAGGTCAGTTGCAGGAGTCCTCGGAGAAGATCCCGGCTCTCCTCGGGGCCCGGGCTGTCCGCGTGGAGCCGCACCATGGCCTTTTCGTACAGGGCGACTTCCTCGGCCTTGTCCAGATAGAGCGCACTTGTCAGCTGCTCCAGATAGACGATGTCCGACAGATCGGATTCCGGGAAACGCAGCATCGTGAATGCACCGCTCTCGCCGGCATGACCGCCGAAACTGAACGGCATCACCTGGAGGGTGATGTTCGGCTGCTCCGACATGTCGATCAGATGCCGCAGCTGGGCCCGCATCACCTCGCGCCCGCCGTAGGGGCGGCGCAGCGCGGCCTCGTCGAGCACGGCGTGGAAGCGGGGGGCCCGCTCGGAGACGAGAGCCTTCTGGCGGGCCAGGCGCAGCGCGACCCTGCGGTCGATCTCCGCCGCCGGGGCGCCGGGCATACCGCGCGCCACCACCGCGTGGGCGTACGCCTCCGTCTGCAACAGCCCGTGGACGAACTGCACTTCGTAGATCCGGATGAGCGAGGCCGCCCCCTCCAGACCGATGTATGTCTGGAACCAGCCGGGCAGCACGTCGCCGTAGCTGTGCCACCAACCCGCCACATTGGCCTCACGGGCCAGACCGAGGAGGGAGTCCCGCTCCGCCTCGTCCGTGACTCCGTACAGCGTGAGCAGGTCCTCGACGTCCCTGGCCTTGAAGCTCACCCGTCCCAACTCCATGCGGCTGATCTTCGATTCGGAGGCGCGGATGGAGTAGCCGGCCGCCTCACGGGTGATACCGCGCGATTCGCGCAGACGCCTGAGCTGTGAGCCCAGCAGGATGCGCCGCACCACAGAACCACTCGACTCGCCTGCCGACACTGGCTTCCGACCCTCCCCATCGCTTCCCGTACACCGGAGCTCCCCCGAACCCCGGAGCCGGATTCTGCCACCAAAACGCTTCAGCCCGTACTCATTCGATTACAGAAATGGCAAGACTTTCCGAAAGCTCCAAAACTATGAAGCGGAAGAAATGAGTCCGAACCGGCACGCTACCGGGCAGGTCCGGCGCGTGCACGTGCATCTGCCCTTGCATCTGCCGTGCGCATTCGGAACCATGGTCCTCGCGCACCTGCGTGCTCGTTCGTGTTGTGCCGCTGTACCCGCAATGCCCGCTTCAAGCAGTGCCGCTACAGCCGCGAATCCCGGGAGTGCCTCGTATGGGGACGAATGGATCGACGATGCTCGAGCCGTTACGGCAGGGGCTTCCCCCGATCGACCCCTCGGCGGTCGCGGGCTCGGCCTCCTGCACGCTGCCGGCCCGGTACGAAGCGGTGGGCGGAGCACGGAAGTTCACCCGTACGACACTCACCTCGTGGGACCTGGGCGACCGCTTCGACGATGTCGCCCTGGTCGTGTCCGAGCTGGTCACGAACGCGCTGCGGCACGCCCTCCCGGCCGATGCCCCGCGGGAACGGCACGACTGCGCCGTGCGGCTGCATCTGATGCGCTGGACCTCGCGGCTGGTGTGCGCGGTGCGCGACCCCAGCGAGGAGAGCCCGGTCGCGGGCGAGGCGCCGGACTCGGCCGAGTCCGGCCGGGGGCTGTTCCTGGTGGAGTCGTTCAGCGACGGGTGGGGCTGGTACCCCTCCCCCGTGCCCGCCGGCGACACCCCTCCCGAGGGAGGGCTCGGCAAGGTGGTCTGGGCGCTGTTCCGGCTGCCCGACCACACGGCGGCGGAGCGGCCCGTTCCGGCGGATGCGTACGCCGACCACGCGTAGGGCGCCCCACCCTGGTCCGCGGGCGTGCGCTCAGCCGCCCGCGACCAGATGGTCGAACTCCCCGTCCTTGACGCCCAGCAGGAGCGCCTCTATCTCGGCCGGCGTATAGACGAGCGCGGGCCCGTCCGGGTGGCGCGAGTTGCGCATCGCCACATTTCCGCCGGGCAGTTTCGCGAACTCCACGCAGGACCCCTGGGAGTTGCTGTGTCTGCTCTTCTGCCAGACGACTCCGCGAAGCTCTGTGGCCGCCATGCCGTTGTACACGTGGTGCACAGGACGCTCCCCGAGTTGCAAGGTGCAAGTGTCAACTAGCTCGGATCATAGCTGTGTTCATATGCCAATGCATGAGCAGATGCACGTGCACGCGGGGTGCGCGCGCGATTACAGTTTTTCCCCCGATGCGCTCAGCGTGTTCCCCGCTTCCACGCTTCCATGAGCAAGAGACGAACGGCACGCCAATTTGGCTCCCGCACAACGGAGTTGTTCTTGAAACCCCTGATAGCTTGGCGCCGTCCTCGGGCCGTGAATCAGTAAGGGGGAACTCCACATGGACAACATGGACCGGCTTCCGCGCACGGGTGCCCTGATCGCCGCGGCGCTCACCGTCGCGCTCTCCCTCACCGCCTGCGGCGGGGGCGGTGACGACGAGGCGACGGGCACGACCCCGTCCGCCCGCTCCGGTTCCCCGCGGAGCACGGCTCCCGCCGCCGACGACAGCGCGGAGACGGTGGAAGCGGCCAAGGCGCTGGAAGGCACCTGGACGGGCGGCTCGAAGAGCGACCCCGTCGCCCTGTCGGTCACGTCGGGCAAGGCGGCGCTCATCGCCGACCGGCACGTCTGTCAGGGCGAGGTGAAGCACACGGGCGAGGTGGTGCTCGCACTGAAGTGCCTCGACGGAAACACCGACCGCGCCCGGGGCACCGTCGAGTCGAACGACGGCGGGAAGCTCGTCCTCTCCTGGGAGGACGGGACCGAGGACACCCTGACCAGGACCCCCACCAGCACCGCCTCCCCAGCTCTCCCCACCCCCTGAGCGCCCCGGTCTACGTCGCCCGGCCGCTGCTGATCCGCAGCGACTGCGAGAAGTCCTCCAAGGCGTGCAGCAGCAGGGTGGCCCCGTTGCGCACGAAGGAGTCGGGAGGCGGATCCGTGACGGTGTCCCGGAGCGCGAGCACCTCCCGGACCGGCTCCCAGTCCGGGAGACGCCTCTCCCGTACCGCTTTCGCGCCCGCCTCCGTCACCTCCCGCAGCACGCGCGCCAGGTCGGCCGCCTCGGGCACGGGGTTGGCCGAAGCAGCGGGCAGATGCGCCTCCATGAGCATGGCCACCCTGCCGAACTGCGCGAGTGCGTCCTGCGCGTCCGCGGCGGCGGTCCGGGAGATGCCCCGGTGGCGCACCGGCTCGTGCCGGGCGTTCTCCAGCGCCTCCTGCCAGGCGACGCGGGCCTCCCTCGTGGTCAGCAGCGCGGTGCGTACGTCGTCGAGGCTCCTGGAGGCGGGATCGGCGTACCGGTCGAGGACCGTGGCCGCGTACCGCCCGTCCGTGATCAGCCAGTGGGCGAGCCGGTCGCGCAGCCTCGGGGTCTCCCAGGCCGGGTAGACGGCGTACGCGGTCATCGCCAGCAGCCCGCCGACGAGGGTCAGCACGACGCGCTCCGGCACGGTCTGCGACCAGTCGTCGCCCCCCATGCCGAGCAGGAAGACGACGTAGGCGGAGACGCAGACCTGGCCGACCGCGTATCCGGTGCGCATCAGCAGGTACATCAGCCCGGCGCTGATGACGGCGAGCAGGGCGGAGAGCCCGGCCGTCGGATGGAACGCCTGCACGATCCCGGTGGCGACGGCGACCCCGAGCACGGTGCCCAGGAAGCGGGCCACGGAACGGGAGTACGTCTGGACGAATTCCGGCCGCATCACCATCACCGCGGTCATCGGGGCCCAGTAGCCGTGGCCGAGAGGCAGGACCGCCCCCAGCAGGTAGCCCACCGCGGTCACCGCGGAGACGCGGATCGCGTGACGCAGGATCGTCGACCCCCTGCGCAGTTCGCGGCGCATGGAGCGGTACACGACGGGGATCAGCCGCAGCAGGGTCGGGCGGCGGCGGTGCGGGACGAGCGGCTCACCGGGGGTCCTGTCGTCCGTACCGGTGCCCTCGGCGATCTCGATGACGTCGGCGAGGAGGGAGGCCAGCCGGTCGGCGGCACGGCGGGGCGGGCCGGTGAGGATCACCTCGGTGTCGGGGGACTTGAGCACCGAGAGGGCCGTCTCGTCCAGCCGCACCGGATCACCCTGGCGCACCGCCCGCGCGGCCGAGTCCAGGAGGGAACCGGCGGCGCCGAGCAGTTCACGGGCCCAGTACCGCTCGGGGCCCTCGGCCGGGACTCCCAGGGCGGGGTCGGCCAGCGAGGCGAGGACCGGGCGCAGCCGCTCGGCGACACCGCGCGCCCCGTGCAGGTCCGCGGGTCGGCGCCGGGCCTGCCGGGGGGTGACGGCGGCGGCGTTGCGGGCGGTCATCAGGGGGACGGGGTCGAAGGGTGCGACCGGGTCGTGGCGCAGCCGGCGGGCGTAGTCGGCCTCGGCGGTCAGGGCGTCGGCGAGCGCGTCACGCTGGGCGCCCCATCTGCGGACGGGGAAGAGCACGATCAGCGCCGCCTGGACCAGCCCGCCGACGGCCATCATCCCGGCGTGCGCGGCGGCGTCGGCGACCGAGGTGGGCAGGGTGATGGTGACCAGCATGATCGCGACGTTGGAACCGGCGATGATGCCGCCCGTGGGGCCTGCCGCCCAGGTCATCCCGGCCGCGAACGTCCAGACGATCAGGAGAGCGAGGAAGAGCACGGTGTGGGACACGGTGACGTAGCCGACGAACGTCGACACGGCCAGACTGGCCCCCGAGACCAGGGCCAGGACGGGCCGGGGACGCCAGCTGCGCTGGAAGGTGGCGATGGCGGCCTGGAAGGCGCCGAAGGCGGAGCCGGCCGCGATCACCGGCCCGAAGAGCGCGAGACTCACGCCGACCACCAGGGCGAGCCCGGCGGCCCCGCGCACCGCGATGAGCGGTTCGAGCCGCCGCCGCTCGATCGTCAGCCCCGAGCGCGCGGTCTCCTTCAGCGCCCGGAGCCAGCTCATGAGCCGAGCCTAGCCGGATTCACCGACAAGTCCGACTTGTGCAGCACTGGACGACCATGGCCCTTTCGTCCGAGCACCGAGCAGCCTCCGACGGGTCCGGCCCGCGAGGACACGCTCGTACGGGCGACGGACCGGAACGTGCGGCTCGCGCCGCCGGCCGTGAGAGTGCCGGGTCGTACGGGGCGACGGGCCCGGCCGCGCGGGCACGGGTCGCACGGTGCGAGCGGCCCGCCCCGCACGGTTGTCGCGCCTCCGGCGATCCGGTGGCCCTATCGGCCGAGGCGCGGGGTCCCGCCGCCCATCCTGGCGCGGTCGGCCGCCTCGGTTCCGCGCGTCCATCCCTCGGCGTCCGTCGCCCCGCGCAGCCGGGTCGTGGTGGTGCGCGGGAACATCCGCTCGGCCGTGTCCGTCACCGCGACGTCCCGGGCGGCCAGGACCGGCAGCAGAGCTCCGGCGCCCCCGTCCGGCCCGCCGCCTCGGTTCTCCTCACCGGCCGCCGCGGTGACCCGGGCGGTGTCGGCCGCGAGGCGGCTGCCCAGACGCTGCGCGTACGCCATGAGGAAGGACTGCCGGAAGGTCTTGGTCCGCTTGCGCCCGCCGGCCCGCTGTCCGGCCTCCGCCTTGGTCATCGCGGCGGTGCCCTGCACCAGCAGGGAGGTGAAAAGCAGTTCCACCGCCTCCAGATCGGGCGCGAAACCCACGACCGTGGTGAAGCCGAGATCGCTGTTCCACACCGCGCGGCAGCGGTTCGCCGAGGCGACGGAGTCGAGCAGGACCGCCTTCGCGCTCTCGTACGGGGCGTCCACGCCGATCCGGACCGCGCCCGGCGTCCCCTCGCCGTGCGTACGGGCGGCGAGGAGAGCCTCGTCGATGCTGTGCCGCGCCATCAGCTCCTGGGCCTTGGTGGTCAGTGCCTCGGCCTCCTCCGGGAAGCCGGTGGCCTCCGCCTTGGCGAGCAGCGCCCGGATCCTGGTCAGCATGCGGGGTTCGCCGGGTGCCGGCGGCCGGTGCGGGGCGTCGGCGGCCTTACCTGGGGCCGGTCCCACGGGTTCGATGGCGGGGAGCCGCAACAGGAGCCGGTAGAGCTCCAGGAGCGCCGAGGCGTAGGTGAAGCGGTCGGGCCGGTTGCGAGGGGCGGGGGCGGGCAGCCCCGCGATCTGGTCGGCCCAGCGAGGGGGGAGGGTCGCGTACGCCCCGGTCTCGGCCGTGATCAGCGCCGAGACGAGGGCGGGCGCCGGCTCCTCAAGCTCGCGCCGGACGGCCCGTACGACGTCGGCGGGCTGCCAGCCGCGCGCCCAGGCGCGCCGCACGAACTCCTCGCCCCGGCGGTGCAGCTCCTCGTCCGAGGACGGATCCGCCGCGAGGAGGGAGGCACCGGTGTCCAGGCCCGCGTCGCCTTCCGAGTACAGGGCCGCGGCACACGCCCGGTCGATCACCGATTCCATCGGGCCAGGGTAGGCGGCGACGGGTGGGTCAGTGCTCCCCGGGCAGCAGGACCAGCTTTCCGCGCACGTGTCCGGCCTCGCTCAGTTCCTGGGCCCGGGCCGCGTCACGGAGCGCGAAGGTCCGTTCGACGGGGATCCGCAGGCCGCCGACCGCGGCCTGTTCCGCGTACTCCGCGAGCCGTCTGCCCTCGTCAGGACGGACTCCGTCCCCGGCGGAGAAGGCCACGCCGTAGTGGGCCGCGTCCGGGTCCGCGATGGTGGCGATCCGCTCCGCCGTTCCGCCGCGCAGCCGCACCGAGTCCTCCAGGGCCCCCCGGCCGGCCGCGTCGAACACCGCGTCCACCCCCTGGGGCGCGGCCTCCTTGACCCGTTCCACCAGCCCTTGCCCGTACGCCACCGGCACGGCGCCGAGCACCCGCAGATAGTCGTGGTTGGCGGGGGATGCGGTGCCGATGACGGTCGCGCCCCGGGCGGCGGCCAGCTGGACGGCGGCGGAACCCACCGCCCCGGAGGCCCCGTGCAGGAGGAGGGTCTCGCCCTCGGCGACCGCCAGCTCGTCCAGCACCCGGGCGGCGGTGGCCGTGGCCACCGGCAGGGCCGCCGCCTCAGCCCAGCCCAGTCCTTCCGGCTTCGGGGCGACGGCGCCCACGTCGGCCAGGACGTACTCCGCGTACGCACCCGTCGTGCTCCGGCCGAGGACCTCGTCGCCGACCGCGAGCTCCGTGACACCCTCGCCGGTCTCGTCGACGACACCGGCGAACTCGCTGCCCGGTGTGGCGGGCAGCGGCGTGGGGAACGCCGCCTCCATCCAGCCGTTGCGGATCTTGTAGTCGACCGGATTGACCCCGGCGGCCCTCACCGCCACCCGGATCTGGCCGGGGCCGGCGTGGACGTCGTCGACCTGGGCCCGGTGCAGGACCCCGGGACCGCCGAACTCCTCGTACACGATCGCTTCCATCGCCGCCACTCCTCCGGGCCGTCCTCGCACGTGCCCGGCGCCGGCGCCAGGCCCTCCCCCACCGATACTCGCGCCAGTCGGACGCGCCCGCCCGGCGAGCCGGGAGCTCGCGGCCGGCGGGCCCGCCGTCCCGGCGCTGCGGGGCGCCGCCGGGCTCGCGATGGGGGCTCGCGCTCCGGGACCCGCCGGGGGCTCGCCCGTCCTCGCGCTCCCGGACCCGTCGGAGGCTGCGCGGTGCTCGCGCTCCAGGGCGCTGTCAGTGCCGGGTGCGAGACTCGGCCCATGACCGAACGCTGGGCTCTGGCCGCTGCGGAGGCCGGCGGCGCACTCCTGGTGCCGCTGGCGCGCGACGGTCTGCCCGCGGGTCCCGTCCTGTCCGAGCCCGACCTCGTCGAGTCCGTCCGTTCCCGCCCCGAGGTGGTCCGCTGGGTCTGGCGCTCGACCGCGGGGATCTACCCCCGGCTGCTCGCCGCGGGCGTCCGGGTCGAGCGGTGCTACGACATCGAGTGCGCCGAACTGCTGCTGCTCGGCCACGAAGGACGGCTCGGGGAACCCCGCTCCGCCCCGGCGGCCTGGGCCCGGCTGCGCAACGCCCCCGTGCCTCCCGACCCGCCGCCCCGTTCCGCCGAGCCCGGTTGCCAGTCCTCCCTCTTCGAGCCCCGCTCCGGCACCGACCTCCCGTTCGACGCGCTGCTCGACGTCTACGCGGAGCAGCAGCGCCGCCACGACGCGGCGGAACACCCGGGCAGGATGCGGCTGCTCACGGCCGCCGAATCGGCCGGCATGCTGGTCGCCGCCGAGATGAACCGAGCGGGCCTCCCCTGGCGGGCCGATGTGCACCGCGAGGTGCTGAACGGCCTGCTCGGCGAGCGGTACGCGGGCGGCGGCGAGCCCCGCCGCCTCGCCGAGGCCGCGGACGAGGTGTCGGCGGCCTTCGGCAGACGGGTGCGCCCCGATCTGCCGGCGGACGTCGTCAAGGCGTTCGCCCAGGCCGGGATCAAGGTGAGGTCGACCCGGCGCTGGGAGTTGCAGGAGCACGACCACCCCGCGGTGGAGCCCCTCATCCGCTACAAGAAGCTGTACCGCGTCTGGACGGCCCACGGCTGGAGCTGGCTCCAGGACTGGGTGCGCGAGGGCCGCTTCCGGCCCGAGTACCAGCCGGGGGGCACGGTCAGCGGGCGGTGGACGACCAACGGCGGTGGGGCTCTGCAGATCCCCAAGGTGATACGCCAGGCGGTCGTCGCCGACGAGGGCTGGCGGCTGGTCGTGGCGGACGCCGACCAGATGGAGCCGCGTGTGCTGGCGTCGATCTCCCGCGACCGGGGACTGATGGAGGTGGCGGGGCACGACGGCGACCTCTACAAGGCCCTGTCGGACCGGGCGTTCCACGGGGACCGCGACCACGCCAAACTGGCGCTGCTCGGCGCGATCTACGGGCAGACCTCGGGCGACGGCCTGAAGAATCTGGCCGCCCTGCGGCGCAGGTTCCCGCAGGCCGTGGCCTACGTCGACGACGCCGCCAAGGCAGGCGAGGAGGGCCGTCTCGTCCGCACCTGGCTGGGCCGTACGAGCCCGCCCGCCGCCGGGGCCGAGGAGGAGGACGAGGCGGGCATCCCGCAGGAGAGCGAGGAGCCGGCCTCCGAGGGGAGCGCCTACGGCTTCACACCGGGGTACGCCTCGTCGAACGCCCGGGCGCGGGGCCGGTTCACCCGCAATTTCGTGGTCCAGGGCAGCGCGGCGGACTGGGCGCTGCTGCTCCTCGCCGCGCTGCGGCAGACGCTGGCCGCCGGGGAGATGCGGGCGGAGCTGGTGTTCTTCCAGCACGACGAGGTGATCGTGCACTGCCCGGCCGAGGAGGCGCCCGCGGTGGTGGAGGCGATCCGGGAGGCCGGGGAGCGGGCGGGACGGATCGCGTTCGGCGAGACGCCGGTGCGGTTCCCGTTCAGCACGGCGGTCGTCGAGCGCTACTCGGACGCGAAGTAGCCCGCCCGGACCACAGGGGCGGCCGTCGGGCGGGCGAGGGGAGGGCAGGAGGCGGCCGATCGCCGTGGAGCGAGGAACTCGGCCGGACGCCCGGACCGGGACGGTGCCCCGGTCCGGGCCGCCGCGGCGTGGTTACACGCGCTCCCACAGAGCGGGGACCAGAGGCGGCTCCCATCCGGTGATCGCCGAGTGTGCCTGGAGACAGCGGTAGGAGATGCCGGCGTGGACCACACGGTCCCCCGCGCGGTAGGAGGTACCCGCCGCCCACGTGCCGCCCGGCTCGGTCGGGGGGTCGGTGGGGTCGGGGCTCGGCTGCTGGGCCACGTCGAGGACGAAGTCGAAGGTGCCCTGCCGCCCCGGTCCCGCGCTGCGGACGTTCATCAGCAGCGCGGGATCGTAGAGGGCGTCGGTCGCGTTGCGCGGTTCTCCCGGGAAGTACAGCTGCGTGGTCAGCACGGGCCCGCCGGGCGCCTGCGCCTTCACGTGGATGTGACGCGTGCGTCCCGGGTACAGGCCCGCCACCACCGTGGTGAGGGTGAAGGCCCCGTCGGCGTCGGTGAACTGGTGCCCGCGGAAGGCGAACCCGCTCATGTCGTACGCCCCCGAGGCGTCCGCCTGCCAGAAGTCCAGCAGCACCCCCCGCAGGGGCCGGCACGCCCGGCCGAAGGCGTACCCGCTGACGGTGAGCGGTGTACCGGGGGTCCCGGAGGTCACCAGACTGGTGCGGAGCGGGGAGCCGGGCTTGAAGTAGGGCCCCTCCATCTGCTCCGGCGTCGGATCGTCCCCGTCGTCACAGGCCGGGGTGAGCGCCGGCGGGGTGCCGCCGGAGCGGCTGTCACGGGCCAGGGCGACGCCTCCGCCCGCCAGCAGCGGCACGGCGCCCGCCGCGACGGCCGCACGCAGCAGGTTCTTCCGGCTGAGGGGACGACCCGCCGGGGCAGGTCCGGAGGCGTTGCGCGGGGTGCCGCCGGATGCCTCGGGGGGCACGGCTGAACTCTCGGTCATGGCTGCTTCCTCGGTGGGCTCGGGTGTACGGGGCCCGGCGGACTGCGCGGGCCGGTCAGGGAGACGGTCAGAGCCGCTGCCAGAGGGCGGGCACGTTCGGCGGCTGCCAGCCCGCCTGCGCCTGATGGCCCTGGAGGCAGCGGTAGCTCGCGCCGCCGTACGTCACCACCGCGCCGGAGGCGTACACCGTGCCCGCGGCCCAGGTGCCGCCCGGCTCGGTCGGCGGGTCGGTCGGCTCGGTGGGCGGATCGGTCGGGGTGCCGGCGGTGACGAGGGTGAGGCCGTACGCCGCCAGCGCCGGATTGACCGGCTGGTAGTACGTCGTACCGCCCTGGGAGCAGTTCCCGGAACCGCCCGACGTGACGCCCTGCGCCTGGCTTCCCGAGATGAAGGAGCCACCGGAGTCACCCGGTTCGGCGCAGACGCTGGTCCGGGTCACCCCGGTGATGGTGCCCTCCGGGTAGGTGACGCTGCTGTTGTGCTGCTGGATCGTGCCGCAGTGCCATCCCGTGGTCGAACCGGAGCGGCAGACCGAGGAGCCCGCCACCGCCTGCGTGGAACCGCTGACCGTCACATCGCCGTTGCCGTATCCGTTCACCAGCGCCCGGGGCGTCCAGTTGCTGTTGGTCGCGACCCAGGCGTAGTCACGGCCGGGGAAGGTGGAGGCCTGGAAGGACCCCTGGGCCTGCTGGCCGGCGCCTGTCGTCGTGACACCCGGGGTTCCGCAGTGGCCGGCGGTGACGAAGCCGTTCTGGGTACCGCGCTTGACGGGAAAGCCGATGGAACAACGGCCCGTGCCGTTCATGTAGTACGCGTCGCCGCCGCGCAGATCCGCGTAGGCGCGGGGCTGTTCGGCCGAGCGGTCGACGCGCACGAGGTCCCGGGACACACCGGCGGCGGTCAGGAGGGCGTCCGCCGCGGCGGCGCGGGCGGCGTTCACGACGACGCGGTTGGCACGGACGTCGACGTACCAGGAGGGCACGTCCTTCGGTGCCTTCCCCGACGCCACCTCGTCCAGGGCGGCCTTGGCCGCTTCGAGGTGTTCCAGGCTGTGGTCCACCACTTCGGCGCGGGCGCCCGCGGCCGTGATCCGGGGGACGTCGGCACGGTCGGTGGTGGCGACGGTGAGCACGGCCGCGTCGCCGCTCACCCTGGCTCCGGCGAAGTCCGCGCCCAGCGACTTCTCCAGCACCGCGGCCAGGGCAGCGGCCCGGTACTCGCCGGCTATCCGGGTCCGGGCCTCTCCGGCGTCGAGGCCGAGGTCGCGGCGCATGGCCTCGATCAGCCCCGGTGAGAGTCCGTCGGCGGCAGCCGCCGGGGCGCCGCCCGTCTGGCCGGCCGAGGCGACACCGGTCAGACCGGCGAGGCCGAGTGCGCCCACCGTCACGACGGCGGCACCTGCGGCGAGAACGCGTCTGCGCACCATGCTTGTCTCCACGTCACTCTCCATTGCTTGGGGGGAAGTCGAGCTGTGCGTACTCGCCGGAGCGAGTTCGGCGGGGAGGGGGAACAGCCGAGAACGTAGCCGCGCTCACCCCGGCCGCAGGAGATCCCGTCCGCCCCCTACCACCGCGTTATGGGGCCGCGGCCCACGGCCGGGACATCCGCTTCCGCCAGGTCGAAAGCCGTAGCCGGAGCGCCCCGACCCGTTGTCCGCCCGGCCGCGTCAGGCGGCTATAGGCTCCGGCCATGGCGACGCACGAGCACGAGATCACCGAGCCTGTCGACCTCTGCCTGCCCGACGGCACGCTGAACCCCGCTGCGGTCGGCTGGTCCCGGACACCGCTGCACCGGGCGAACCTCCGCGGGTGGGGACGGACCAAGCGGTGGGAGTACTGGTGCGTGACCACACCCACGCACCTGGTGGCACTGACCGTGAGCGATCTCGACTTCCTGGCCCTGAACTCGGTCTACGCCCTCGTGTACGGGCCCGGCGAGCGCGAGTTCGAGTGCTCCTCGCTGGTTCCGGCCGCCCGCGGAGTCCGTCTCCCGGACACCGTCGCCGGGGCGCCGGGCTCCGAGGACGTGGTGGTCGGGCCGGCCCGGCCGACGGGCGGCAAGGTCCGGGTGGAGATCCGGGACGAGAACGCCGGCACGAGGCTGCGGGCCCGCTGCCTGACCCCCGAGCGTCTGCCGCTGGAGGTCGACATCCTGGTGGCCCGGCCGGAGCGCCACGAGTCGCTCTCCGTGGTGGTGCCCTGGAGCGGTCAGCGCTTCCAGTACACCTCCAAACACACCGCGCTCCCGGCGACCGGACGGCTGCGGATCGGCCGCGAGATCCTGACGTTCGGCGGGGAGAAGAAGGACGCCTGGGCCGTCCTGGACCATGGCAGGGGACGCTGGCCTCGCACGGTCGACTGGAACTGGGGTGCCGCCTCCGGGCGTACGGACGGGCACACGGTCGGCCTTCAGTTCGGCGGTCGCTGGACCGAGGGAACCGGGTCCACGGAGAACGCCCTCTGCGTCGACGGGCGGCTCACCAAGATCGGGGAGGAACTGGACTGGCAGTGGTCCACCTCCGACCCGATGGCCCCCTGGACCATCCGCGCCCCCTCGTCCGGCCAGGTGGATCTGACGTTCACGCCCTTCCACAACCGGTCCGTGCACACCGACGCCGGGCTGATCGCCAACCGCACCGACCAGTGCTTCGGCCACTACACCGGCCGGGTCCGCACGGACGACGGCACCGAGATCGCCGTGGACCGGCTGCTGGGATGGGCCGAGGACGTCCACATGCGCTGGTGACTCCCCCACGGCCACGGGCACGGGTAGGTTGCCCTCCATGCACATAGGCCCACTTCTGGGCTCGGGCCGCACCGCCGACGTGTACGCACTCGACGGCTCCTGGGTCCTGCGCCGCCATCGCGACGGCATCGACAGCACGGGCGAACTGGCTGTCATGTCCTACCTGTCGGCCTCGGGCTTCCCGGTCCCGCGCCTCGGCCCTCCGGCCGAGGCGGCACGGCCCACGGACCTCGTGCTCCAGCGGCTGACCGGACCGACCCTGGCGGACGCGCTGCTGGCGGGGACGGTCTCCGGCCCCGAGGCCGCGGACCTGCTGGCGCGTCTGCTGAGGGAGCTGCACGCGATACCCTCGCGGCTCTCCCAGGACCCCGAGGACCGCATCCTGCACCTGGACCTGCACCCGGGAAACGTGATCCTGGCCCAGGAGGGTGCCGTGGTGATCGACTGGCTGACGGCCTCCGAGGGACCGCCCGCGCTGGACCGGGCGATGAGCGCGCTGATCCTGGCCCAGCCGGCACTCGACCCCGCGTCCGCCGCCGGTGCCCCCGCCCGGGAGCTGCTGGCGGCACTGCTCTCCCGGTTCGCCGACGACGGCGGCGTACCCGCCGTGTCCCTGGCCCGCGCCACCGCGCTGCGCGCGGCGGACCCCCGGCTCACGGTGGGGGAGACCGCAGGGCTGGAGGAGGCGGCCGGGCTGGTCGCGTCGCTCGCGGGCTGACCACGGCGTCCGGCCCGCCGCGTACGGATCACTTCCGCAGGTAGGCCAGCACAGCCAGCACCCGGCGGTTCGTCGCGTCCGTCAGGGAGAGGTCGAGCTTGGTGAGGATCGAGCCGAAGTGCTTGCTCACCGTGCCCTCGCTGACCGTCAGCACCTCGGCGACGGAGGCGTTGGACCGTCCCTCCGCCATCAGCGCCAGCACCTCCCGCTCACGGGCGGTCAGCCGGGACAGCGGATCCCGACGGTGCCTCAGCAGCTGACGCACCACCTCCGGGTCGACGACCGTGCCGCCCTCGGCGACCCGCTGGAGCGCGTCGACGAACTCCTCGACCTTGCCCACGCGTTCCTTCAGCAGATAGCCCACCCCCGTCCCGTCGCAGGAGTCGAGCAACTCCTCCGCGTACGCACGCTGGACGTACTGGCTGAGCACCAGGACCGGGAGCCCGGGCCGGACTTCACGCAGGGCCACGGCGGCCCGCAGCCCCTCGTCGGAGAAGCCCGGTGGCATGCGTACGTCCGTCACCACGATGTCCGGGCCGTGTTCGGCCACGGCGGCGGTGAGCTCCTCGGCGGTGCCGGCGCCGGCCACCACCCGGTGGCCGAACCTCTCCAGCAGACCGACGAGGCCCTCCCGCAGGAGCACGCTGTCCTCGGCCAGCACGATGCGCAGCATCCGACTCTCATTCGGCCAGGTGGGCGGGGACCCGTGGTACGTCGAGCCGGAACACGGTCGGTCCCCCGGGCGGGCTGGACAGTAGCAGCCGCCCGTCGAGGACGGAGAGCCGGTCGGCGACGCCCTGGAGACCGGTGCCCCCGGACGTCACCGCGCCGCCGTCACCGTCGTCCCGTACCTCGACGGTCAGCCGTTCCCCGTCGGTGGTGCCGGTCACCCACGCCCGGCTCGCCCCGCTGTGCTTGGCCACGTTGGCGAGCGCCTCGCAGACGGCGAAGTAGACGGCGGTCTCCACAGGCTGTGGAAAGCGTTCCGCCACGTCGATGTCCACCTCCACGGGCACGGCCGAGCGGTCGGCCACGTCCTCGACCGCCGCGGCCAGGCCCCGGTCCGTGAGGACCTGGGGATGGATGCCCCTGATCAGCTCCCTGATCTCGACCAGCGCCTCCCCCGCCTCCTCGTGCGCCTTGGCCAGCAGGCCGCCCAGCGGCTCGGCCGGATTCTCCAGTCTGGCCAGCCCGAGCGTCATCGACAGCGCGACGAGCCGCTGCTGCGCCCCGTCGTGCAGGTCGCGTTCGATCCTGCGGCGCTCGGCCTCGAAGGCGTCCACCAACCGCATCCGGGAGCGGCCCAGCTCCTCGATGCGGGAGGCGAGTCCGTCCCCGTGCACGGAGAGCAGCGCCCTGGTCAGCGACGCCCGCGCCACCGCCGCCCACCCGAGCGGGTAGGCGAGGAGCGGCAGCAGCACCAAGCCGAGCAGCGCGACGGCGAACGCCTGCGGATACGAATCGGCCAGCCCGAGCTTCAGCACCCGCACCTCATCGCCTCCGGTCACCGCGGCCATGACCAGGGGCGTCGACACCAGCCCTCCGCAGACGGCGAACACCCCACCGGCCAGCAGCCCTTCGAGCGGCCACAGCACCCCGGCGAAGAGCAGCGCGTAGCCGAACTCCCGCCAGGTGGCCCGCTCCCGGAGCCGGGTGCGCAGCCACGCCGTCAGTCCCGGGCGTTCCGGGGCCCGGTGCGGGTCGCCGAGGGGCACCGGATCGACCAGCCGCAGCCTGTGCCGCTCCACGGCGGCCACCGGCACACCGATCAGCGCGAGCATCAACAGGAGGGGCAGCCCGACGAGTACGAGAGCGAGGGCCCCGCCCGCCGCCGCCAGCAGCAGGACGGTCAGCAGCAGGGCCAGCCCGGCCGGGACGCTGCTCAGCAGGTACAGCGCCGCGCGCCACGGCCAGCCGCCGAGCGGGTAACGGCGGTGCACGAGGGCCTGCCGCAGGGTGGGGGAACTCATGGGCCGCACGGTAGACAGCCCGGGCCGGGCTGCACCACCCGGCGAGCGGGGGTGCGGGGGTGGAGCTGGCTCCACCCTCAGGACTCCCCCTCGCTGCGATGTGGCCACCGGACGCCGCCGGTTGAGTGGTCCACATGAACCAGCCACCCACAGCGGTCCGTCTCGACGCCGTCACCAGGTCCTTCGGCAAGGCCGCCGACGCGGTCACCGCCTTGGCCGGCGTCAGCCTCACCATCCCCCAGGGATCCTTCACCGCGATCATGGGGCCGTCCGGCTCGGGGAAGTCCACCCTCCTCCAGTGCACGGCCGGGCTCGACCGGCCCACCTCAGGCCGGGTGTTCCTCGGCACCACGGACCTGACAGGGCTGAGCGAGCGGAGACTGACGCTGCTGCGCCGGGAGCGGATCGGCTTCGTCTTCCAGGCCTTCAACCTGCTGCCCGCGCTCACCGCCGAGCAGAACGTGGCCCTTCCCCTCCGCCTCGCGGGCCGCAGACCCCGGCGGGCGGAGGTGCGCCAGGTCCTGGAGCGGGTCGGCCTCGGGTCCCGGGCCGGACACCGGCCCGCCGAGCTCTCGGGCGGCCAGCAGCAACGCGTGGCCCTGGCACGCGCGCTGGTCACCCGCCCCGACGTGCTCTTCGGCGACGAGCCGACCGGAGCGCTCGACTCCCGTACGGGAGGGGAGGTCCTGGAGCTGCTGCGGTCGATGGCCGACAACGGCCAGACGGTCATCATGGTCACCCACGATCCGGTGGCGGCCTCCTACGCGGACCGTGTCGTGTTCCTGGCGGACGGATCGATACGGGACGAGCTGCTCGATCCGGCGGCCGAGCAGATCGCCGCGCGCATGACGTCCCTGGCGGTGGTCCCGTGCTGAGCTCCGCCCTTCGCTCGATGCGGACCCGCTGGGTCACCTTCGTCGGCTCGTTCGTCGCGCTCGCCCTGGGCGTGGGGCTGATCGCCATGACGGGCCTGGCACTGGCGGCCACCTTCGACGCCCCGCGGCGCGCCCCGGAACGCTTCGCCGCGGCCCCCGTGGTGGTGGCGCCCTCGGACACCCTGCGGGTCGCCACCCCCGGCGGGGAGCGCACGGCGAAACTCGCCGTCCCACGCCCGGTTCCGGCGAGCCTGGTCACCGGACTCGCTGGTCTGGGGCGTGCGGCCGAGGACCGCACGTTCCCCGTGGACCTCGCGGGCGATGCGGCCGTCGGGCACCCCTGGTCCATCGCCGCCGCCACCCCGTACCGCCTCGTCGCAGGCCGGGCCCCGGGCGCGGAGGGCGAGGTGGCCGTGACGGCCTCGGCCGGCAGGGGGCCGCGCCCCGGCGACCGGGTCCGGGTCACGGCTCCCGGCATCCCGGCGGGCACCGGGGTCCGCACGGTCGTCGGCGTCGTGGCGGACGCCGGCTTCGAGAAGGCGGTGTTCTTCGGCGACGCGGAGGCCGCCCGCATCCACCCGGCCGTGGACGCGGTGGCCGTGCACGCCGACGCGGACACCGTCCGGACGCTGGCCGCACGGGTCCCGGGCATGAGGGTCCTCACCGGCGACGACCGGCGACGGGCCGACCCCGATCCCGACCGGGACTCCGAGGCCCTGACCGCCGTCAACGCGATGCTGGGCACGGCGGCCGGAATCACCGGTTTCGTATCGGTCTTCGTCGTCGCCTCGACGTTCTCCTTCGCGGTGGCGCAGCGCAGAAGGGAGTTCGGGCTGCTCCGCACCGCGGGCGCGACCCCGGGTCAGGTGCGGCGCGCGGTCGTCGCGGAGGCGCTCGTGATCGGCGTGGTGGCCTCGGCCGCCGGGTGTCTGCTGGGGAAGGCCGGCGCCCCCCTGCTGGCCGGCCGGCTCGTCGACGAGGGCTTCGCCCCGGCGTGGTTCGCCGTGGGCGACGCGACATGGCCCCTGCACACCGCCTTCTGGACCGGACTGTGCGTGGCGCTCGCCGGGGTGGCGGTCGCCTCCCGCCGGGCGGGCAGGGTCCGGCCGGTGGAGGCGCTCCGCGAAGCGGCCGTGGACGAGGGCGGTGTGCCGACGAGCCGCGTGCTGACGGGGACGGCCGTCCTGCTGACCGGCCTGGCCCTGCTGGGCTGGTCCCTGCTGACCGACCCCGGGGACGTGCTCAAGCGGAAGACGTACATCCTGCAGCCGATGTGGATCACCGTCGGTTTCGCACTGCTCGCCCCCCTGCTCGTGCGCCCGCTGACGCGCCTGCTCACCTGGCTGCCCGCCCGGCTTCCGGGTGCCACGGGGATGCTGGCCCGGCAGAACGCGTCCGCCGCCGTCCGGCGCACCGCCGCGGTCGCCGCTCCGGTCCTGATCACCGTGGCACTGGCGGGCTCGCTGCCGGGCACGGTGGCGACGCTCGCCGAGGCCAAGGCCACCGAGGCGCGGGCGGTCTTCTCTCGCGCCGACTACGTGGCGGGCGGGGACGGACCGCTCGACCCGCGCTTCGTCCAGCGCGTACGGAACATTCCCGGCACCGTCACCAGCGCCTCCCGCTCGACCGGGGTCGCCGTCCTGGAGGAGGGCACCGCGCTCGTCTCGTCGGAGGCGAGAGCGGCCGACCCGGCCGCACTCGCCGCGACGGCCCGTCTGCCCCTCGTCGCCGGGAGTCTCTCCGACCTGGACGACGACTCCATCGTGGTGAACGAGGAATGGGCGACCCGGACGGTGGGGCGCAGCGTCGACGTGTGGCTGGGCGACGGCAGCAAGGCCTCGCTCCGGATCGCGGCGGTGATGCGGACGGGCACCGGAAGCAACGGCGTGTACGTGACCCCGGCCAACGCGGCGGGTGCCGCCGTCGACCGTGTCGACGTCACCCTCAAGGACGGCGCGGACGCCACCGCCGTACGCGCCCTCCTGGAGGCGGCCGGTCGGGACACGGGCACCCGCGTCCTGACCCGGGACGCGTGGGTGGCGGCGCACCACTCGTCCACCGGCGGCACCACCCGGGCCGGCATGCTGCTCATCCTGGGCATCGCCCTGCTCTACACGGGAATCGCCCTGGCGAACACCCTGGTCATGGCCACATCGGACCGGGTCCGCGACCTGGCGGTGCTCCGCCTCGCCGGCGCGACGCACGCGCAGGTGCTCCGGCTGGTGGGCGTCGAGGCGCTGATGGTGGTGGCGGTGGGAGCGGTCCTGGGCGCGGCGGTGGCCGGGCTGAACCTGCTGGGGGTGAAGGGCGCGCTGGAGCTGCTCTCGGTGAGTTCCCCGGTGGTCGTCCCCTGGACGGCCCTGGGCGTGGTCCTGACCGCCTGCGCCGTCCTGGCCGCGGTCTCCGCCGTACTGCCCGCGCTCGCGGCGCTGTGGACGAGACCGGTAGAGACGGCGGGCGCCCGGGAGTGAGGCCAGGGCCGAGGGACGGGGCCGGGTGGACTCCTGGGCCCGGGTCCGGACCGCACCCGGCTCCGGCTCCGGCTCCGGCTCCGGCTCCGGCTCCGGCTCCGGCTCCGGCTCCGGGAGGATCATGCCTCGGCCGTGCGCCCGCAGGTTTCGTGGGCAGGGCCGTAGGTCTGGGGCCTCAGTGGGCCGGCCCGGTCGCGACGGGCAGGTCCGAGGGGCGGCCCCACTCGCTCCACGACCCGTCGTAGACGGCCACCTCCTGGTATCCCGCGCACTCGGCCGCGAGAGCCAGGACGCACGCCGTGACCCCCGATCCGCAGCTGACGACCAGTCGCTCCCGGCTGCCGGCCAGGGCACGGAAGGCGGAGCGAAGCTCGCGCCGGGCCAGCATGCGGCCGTCGCGCTGGACCGCGTCGAACGGGAGGTTCAGCGCACCCGGCATATGGCCACCCCGCAACCCCGGCCGAGGCTCGGCGGCGATGCCGGCGAACCGGTCGCGGGACCTCGCGTCGACGACGGCGGAGCAAGGGTCGGCCAGCGCCTCCACGAGAGCGTCGCTGCCCACCAGCATCCCCGGCCGGGGACGCGCGGTGAAGTCACCGGCCGGACAGGGGCCCCCGGCCGCACGGCCCTCCACCGGGAGCCCGGCGGCCTCCCAGGCGGGCAGGCCCCCGTCGAGCACCACGACCCGGTCGAAGCCCATCGCGCGCAGCATCCACCAGGCACGGGCGCTGGAGTAGATCCCGGCGGCGTCGTACACGACCACGGTGTCCGTGTCGTTCACACCCTGGGCGCGCATCTCCGCCTCGAAGCACGCCGCCTGAGGCATCGTGTGCGGCAGCGGTGAGGCACCGTCGGACATGGCCCCGTCGATGTCGAACCGACGCGCCCCCGGAATGCGCCGCCCCACCGCGCGGTGCGCTCCCACGGAGGCATCGAGCACCACGATCCCAGGCGCCCCGAGCACGGACGCGAGCCGCTCCACGTCGACCAGCGGGTGGGGCGGACCACCCACCGCGTCGCCGGTGCCCGGTCCCTCGGTGTTCACCCAGACATCCTCACAGCGCCCCCACCGCCGAACCGGGGGTGATGCGCTCCTTCGCCGTATCCCTCTCCAGGACAAGCAAAAGCCCCAGGTCACGGCGAGTGAGTCCTGAGGCTTCCACAGAGCCGCCTTCGGGATTCGAACCCGAGACCTACGCATTACGAGTGCGTTGCTCTGGCCAACTGAGCTAAGGCGGCGCGCTCTGGCACACCATGGTGCGGCAGCAGCGACGCCAAGTCTACACAGTTTCCGGGGGTGCTCCGTACCGCCCGCCGTCGTCGGCGTATCCGCAGGTCAGCTGCACTTCTTGCCGTCCTTGGGCGGGGTGCCCTCCAGCAGGTAGGTGTTGATCGCCGTGTCGATGCAGTCGCTGCCCCGGCCGTAGGCGGTGTGTCCGTCCCCCTCGTAGGTGAGCAGGGTGCCGGAGGAGAGCTGGTCCGCGAGGGCCTCGGCCCACATGTACGGGGTGGCCGGGTCGCGGGTGGTTCCGACCACGACGATCGGGGCGGCGCCCTCCGCCTCGGTGCGGCGCGGGGTGCCGGTGGCCTCGACGGGCCAGGAACCGCAGTTCAGGGCGGCCCAGGCGAAACCCCTGCCGAAGACCGGTGAGGCCTTCTCGAAGTCGGGGAGCGCCTTCTCCACCGCTGCGGGACCGGCGAAGGCAGGGGCGAGGTCGAGGCAGTTCACGGCGGCATTGGCGAACATCAGGTTGGCGTACGTACCGCTGGGGTCGCGCTCGTAGTAGCTGTCGGCAAGCGCGAGGAGGCCGGAGCCCTCACCACGCTGTGCGCCGGAGATGGCCTCGCGGAGCTGGGGCCAGGCGGCCTCGTCGTACATGGCGGCGATCACGCCCGTCGTCGCCAGGGACTCGGTCAGCTGCCGGGTCTCGCCGGTCTTCGCCGGTTCGGAGTCCAGATCGGTGAACAGCTTCTTCAGGGCCGTCGACGCGTCGGAGGTGTTCGTGGTGCCGAGAGGGCAGTCGTCCTGCTTCACGCAGTCGGCGGCGAAGGACTGGAACGCCGCCTCGAAGCCGGCGGTCTGGTCACGGTTGACGTCGATCGCGGGGAGCGAGGGGTCCATGGCCCCGTCGAGGACCAGACGGCCCACCCGGGCCGGGAAGAGGTCGGCGTACGTCGCGCCGAGGAACGTGCCGTAGGACGCACCTACGTAGTGCAGCTTCTCGTCACCGAGGAGGGCCCGCAGGATGTCCATGTCACGCGCCGTCTCGACCGTGGACACGTGCGGAAGGATCGTGCCGGAGCGCTTCTCGCAGCCGTTCGCGAAGGCGTCGAAGGCGTCGTTCAGCGCGGTGACCTCGCCCTGGTCGTCGGGGGTCTGGTCCACCTGCGTGTAGGCGTCCATCTCCTTGCCGGTCAGGCACGTGACCGGTTCGCTGCGGGCCACCCCGCGCGGATCGACGGCGACCATGTCGTAACGGGCGCGGACGGGGGCCGGGTAGCCGATGGCCGCGTACCCCTGGAGGTAGCCGATGGCCGAGGCGCCGGGGCCTCCCGGGTTCACCAGGAGCGAGCCGATCCGCTTCCCCGGGCCCGTGGCCTTCTTGCGGGAGACGGCCAGCTTCACGTCCCCGTCGCCCGGCTTCGCGTAGTCCAGCGGGGCCTTCATCGTGGTGCACTGGAAGCCCTCCACCCCGCAGTCCCGCCAGCGCAACTCCTGGCCGTAGTACGGTTCCAGCTCCTCGGCGACGGCCGAACCCGTCGCCGACGCGCTGGGGGCCGAACTGCCGCTGCTGCAGCCGGAGACGAGAAGGCCGGCAGTGCCGAGCGCGGTGGCGAACGTACGGAGCAGGCGCCTGGTGTCCATCCCCGGAGCGTAGCCCCCGGGTGACGAGTCGGCCGATTCCCTCCCCGTACGGGTGAATTCGCTCGCTCCAGCGGCTCAGGGACCTCCTCGTGACGGGGCCAGGACGCCGCTGAGCCGGGCCGCGTCCGCGTCGGAGGCTCCCGCGCACCCTGACGGGGGTCAGCCGGCCCGCAGCGACATCGTCATGGCCTCCACGGCGAGCAGGGGGGCGACATTGCGGTCGAGGGCCCGTCTGCACGCGATCACGGCCTCGATCCTTCGCAGGGTCCGCTCGGGGGTGGACGACTCGGCGACCCGGTCGAGGGCGTCCCGTACGTCGGTGTTGGCGAGGGCGATCCGGGAGCCGAGCTGCAGGGCCAGCACATCGCGGTAGAAGCCGGTGAGCTCACTGAGTGCCAGATCGAGGCTGTCGCGCTGGGTACGTGTCCTGCGGCGCTTCTGCCTGTCCTCCAGCTCCTTCATCGCACCGGCCGTACCGCGCGGCATCCGGCCACCGGCCACTCCCCCCAGCGCCGCCTTCAGGTCCTCCGTCTCCTTGACGTCGACCTCCTCGGCGAGCTGCCTGGCGTCGTCCGTGGCCGTGTCGATCAGCTCCTGCGCCGCCTTGAGGCAGCCGCCGACGTCGTGGACCCGCAGAGGGAGTTTGAGTACGGCGGCGCGGCGGGCCCGTGCCCGCTCGTCCGTGGCGAGACGGCGCGCACGGCCGATGTGCCCCTGGGTCGCACGGGCGGCGGAGGCGGCCCGCTCGGGGTCGATGCCGTCGCGTCTGATCAGGACGTCCGCCACGGCGTCCACGGGCGGCGTGCGCAGCGTGAGATGGCGGCAGCGGGAGCGGATCGTGGGCAGCACGTCCTCCAGGGAGGGGGCGCAGAGCAGCCACACCGTGCGGGGCGCGGGCTCCTCCACCGCCTTCAGAAGGACGTTGCCCGCGCCCTCCGTGAGGCGGTCGGCGTCCTCCATGACGATGACCTGCCAGCGGCCCACCGCCGGTGAGAGCTGGGCACGACGGACCAGCTCACGCGTCTCCTTCACCCCGATGGAGAGCAGATCCGTGCGGATCACCTCGACATCGGCGTGCGTCCCGATCAGCGCCGTGTGGCAGCCGTCGCAGAACCCGCAGCCGGGCGCCCCTCCCAGAGCCCGGTCGGGGCTGGTGCACTGGAGCGCGGCGGCGAAGGCCCGGGCGGCGGTGGACCGGCCGGAGCCCGGCGGCCCCGTGAACAGCCAGGCGTGGGTCATCTTCGAGCCGGGGGGCACCGCCTCACCCGCGGAATTGGCGGTGACCAGCGCATCGGCGTCCCGGGCGGCGGCACCGAGCTGCTCCTGCACCCGGTCCTGTCCGACCAGGTCGTCCCATACGGTCATGGTCACCGCCCTTCCGGAGGCGTCGTGCGGAAAAGCCGGAATCCCCAGCGCTTCCCTATTGTGCGGGAAGGGTCTGACAATCCCGGCGTTCCGTTCCCGCTCCGGCGCCCGCGGGCAGCAGGGCGCTCGTCAGCCGACCGCCCGACCGTCGGTCAGCGGCGCGGCCGGCGGCCGCCGCGGCCGGAGCCGCCCTGGTCGTCGTCCTGTCCGCCGAGCAGTTCGTCGGCCAGCGAAGGGAGATCGTCGAGCGGTGTCTCCTCCGCCCAGTCGGAACGCGGCCGCTTCCTTTCCTGAGAGCTCCGTCCGGCCCGCAGGTCGTCGCTGACCTGAGGCAGCTCGCGGGTGCGCTCGTTCTCACCCTCGGGGCGGGAGGCACCACGCTCGTCGCGGAAGACGCCGGGCGGCACCCGGTCGGCCGGGGCCTCGTCCCGCACGGGCGGCAGCACGGCCGTCTCGTCCGCGTCGCGCACGGCCGGCATCACCGTCGTCTCCTCCGCGTCGTGTGCCGGCCGGCCGGGGCGGGCGATCGGGACGGGCTGGGTGATCTCGTTCGGGTTCACGACGGGGGTCGGGACGGTGAGCTCGTTGTCCGGCGCGGACGGCCCGGACCGGCCGGAGTGACCCGACCCGGACGGCCCCGACTCCGGGTGCCCGGTCTCCCGGGAACGCTTCGCAGCCTCGGCGGCCTCGGCCTCCTCCGCCCGTGCGGCGGCCTCTGCCTCGGCGCGACGACGTGCCTCCTCGGCCCGTACGAGCGCCTCCTCCGCCTTGCGCTGCTTCTCCAGGCGGAGTTCCTCCGCCTCCTTGCGCAGCCGCGCCTCCTCCTGCGCCTGGAGCCTCAGCCGCTCCTGCTCGGCCTCGCGCACCCGCTCCTCGGCCTCGATGCGCGCCCGCTCCTCCTCGGCACGGCGGCGCGCCTCCTCGGCGCGCCGACGGGCCTCCTCGGCCTGGCGCTCGGCCTCGCGCCGGCGTGCCTCTTCCTCCTCGCGGCGCCTGCGCTCCTCCTCCTCGGCACGGAGCTTGGCGAGCTGAGCCTCCCGCTCACGCTCCAGCCGCTCCTCCTCGGCCTTGCGCGCGGCCTCTTCCTCGGCCTTGCGCCTGGCCTCCTCCTCGGCGGCCCTGCGCGCCTCCTCCACGGCCTGGATCTCGGCCTCGGAGAGCGGCAGGAGCTGGTCGAGGCGGTGGCGTACGACCGTGGTGATCGCCTCGGGCTCCTGGCCGGCGTCCACGACCAGGTAACACGCCGGGTCGGCGGCGGCCAGGGTCAGGAAGCCGGAGCGCACCCGGGTGTGGAATTCGGCCGGCTCGGACTCCAGGCGGTCGGGCGCCTCGGTGAAGCGTTCCCGCGCCGTCTCCGGGTCGACGTCCAGGAGAACCGTCAGGTGCGGGACCAGCCCGCTCGTCGCCCAGCGCGAGATACGGGCGATCTCGGTCGGGGCGAGGTCACGGCCCGCGCCCTGGTAGGCGACGGACGAGTCGATGTAGCGGTCCGAGATGACGATCGCGCCGCGCTCCAGCGCCGGGCGGACGACCGAGTCGACGTGCTCGGCACGGTCCGCGGCGTACAACAGCGCCTCCGCGCGGTTGGACAGTCCTGCCGACGACACGTCGAGCAGGATCGAGCGCAGCCGCTTGCCGACGGGGGTGGCGCCCGGTTCGCGGGTGACGACGACCTCGTGGCCCTTGGCCCGGATCCAGTCGGCGAGGGCTTCGACCTGGGTGGACTTGCCGGCTCCGTCGCCCCCCTCGAGGACGAGGAAGAAGCCGTTCTCCGTGTGCGCCTCGGCGGGGTCCCCACCGCGCAGCGCCTCGCGCAGGTCGCGGCGCAGGGGAACTCCGGCGCGGTCGTCGGTCTTGGCGAGGACGATCACCGCGACGGGCAGCAGCAGGGCGCCGACCAGCATCAGGGTGAAGGCGGCGCCGCCGTGCGCGAAGACGAAGTCACCGGAACCCAGACGGTGCCGGCCGATGGCTGCCGCGACGAGCGGACCGCCCACCGCGCCGAGCGCGACCAGCACCCGGACGACGGCCTGGAGGTGCTCGGTGGCCCTGGCCTGCCGGGTCACCTCGGTCTCCTGGTCGATGACCGCGTGCCCGATGTGGGCGGCGACCCCCGCCGCGTAACCGGCGATCAGCGCGATCAGCAGCCCGGTGGCCGTGTCCGGCACCAGGCCGAGCGCGAGGAGCGCCACCCCCGTGACCGCGATGGCCAGCGCGAGCAGCCGCCGCCGTGACAGGGCGGGCAGCACCCCGCGCGCCGTGCGGATACCGAGTGCGGTGCCCCCGGTCAGGACCAGGATCAGCAGAGCGAAGGTGGCGGCCCCGCCACCGAGGTCGGCGGCGTGCAGCACCGAGACGCCGGCGGCGGCGGCGATGGCCCCGGCGACCACGGCGCAGGCGGCGACGACCAGCGGGAGGCTGCCGGTGCGGCCCTTGTCGGGCCCCGTTCCGGTGGACGGCCGGCGCAGGCCCTCCAGGGGAGAGCGCGGGCGGGGCGTCCGGGTGTCCGGCAGCTGGAGGAAGTACAGGGTCGAGATCGAGGCGGAGAAGAGGCCCGCCGCGACGTACGAACCGAGGGCGGCCTGGTGGGCGGAGAACCAGTCGAAGCCCGTGCCGAGCAGTTCGCCGATTAGTGCGGCGACCACCAGGACGGCCGCGGCGGCGGGTACCGCCAGGAAGTTCGTCCGCAGGGAGAGCCTGCGCAGGGCGTCCAGGTGGTCGGGCAAGGGACGCACGGCAGCGCCCTCGGGGGGCGGCGCGGGCAGCAGGGCGGGGGCGGCGCTCTCCTTGGCCACCGTCCACAACCGCTCGCCGGCTCCTGCCACGAAGACGGTGATCAGGATCATCATGAGTGCCTTGTCCGGCATCCAGTCGATCCACAGGGGGGCGACGACCAGCAGGGCGAGCCGCAGCCCGTCCGTCCCGATCATCAGCCAGCGGCGGTCCAGCGGACCGCCGGGCGCCGTGAGCGCCGTCAGCGGCCCCAGGAGTACGGCTCCGAAGAGCAGGGTGGAAAGAATCCGGGCACCGAACACGGCGGCGACGGCGAAGGCCGCCCCGCGGTATCCGGCCCCGAAGGAGCCCTCAAGGACCGCCGCCTGCAGCGACAACAGCACCAGCACGAGAAGGGCGAGTGAATCGCCGATACTCCCGACGAGCTGTGCGCTCCACAACCGCCGGAGCGGGGGAATGCGCAACAGGGCTCGTACGGCGCGCTCGCGTGAGTCTGCGGCAAGTGTGTCGGAGGTGGGGCTCACGACCGGTGGCTGCTCGGCTCGCGTCATCCGCCCAGCCTATCGGGAGCGGCACGGTACCCGGGGGCCGCGTCCGAACATATGCCCAGGGGGACCCGGGGCACCCGTACGAGAACACCGGAGGAGCCGGGTCGTCCCAGCTCCTCCGGTGTTCCGGAGAGACGCCGTACGCGTACGGCGTCCTCCGGACGTCAGCTCTCGTCGGCCGAGGCCACCACCGTCTTCGAGGTGGCCGCCTTCTTGGTGGCCGCCTTCTTCGCGGTGGTCGTCTTCTTGGCCGCCGTCTTGGTGGCGGTCGCCTTCTGGGCGGTCGTCGTCTTCTTCGCGGCGGTCGCCTTCTTCGCGGTCGCCTTCTTGGCCGGGGCCTTCTTCGCCGTCTTCTTCTTGGCCGGCCCCTTGGCCCGCTTCTCGGCGAGCAGCTCGTAGCCACGCTCCGGGGTGATCTCCTCGACGCTGTCGTCGGTCCGCAGCGTCGCGTTCGTCTCGCCGTCCGTGACGTAGGCACCGAAGCGGCCGTCCTTCACGACCACCGGCGCACCGCTCACCGGGTCCGTGCCCAGCTCCTTCAGCGGCGGCTTGGCGGCGGCCCGCCCCCGCTGCTTCGGCTGCGCGTAGATCGCGAGGGCCTCTTCGAGGGTGATGTCGAAGAGCTGGTCCTCGGAGGTCAGCGAACGGGAGTCCGTGCCCTTCTTCAGGTACGGGCCGTAGCGGCCGTTCTGCGCGGTGATCTCGACACCGTCGGCGTCCTCGCCGACCACGCGCGGCAGCGACATCAGCTTGAGCGCGTCGGCCAGCGTCACCGTGTCGAGCGACATCGTCTTGAAGAGCGAGGCGGTCCGCGGCTTCACCGCGTTCTTGCCGGTCTTCGGCGTGCCCTCGGGCAGCACCTCGGTGACGTACGGACCGTAACGCCCCTTCTTGGCGACGATCTGGTTGCCGGAGACGGGATCGGCACCCAGCTCGAAGTCACCGCTGGGGCTGGCGAGCAGTTCCTCCGCGTACTCGACGGAGAGCTCGTCCGGTGCCAGGTCGTCGGGGATGTCGGCCCGCTGGTGGCCCTCGCTGTCCTTCTCTCCCCGCTCGATGTACGGGCCGTAACGGCCGACCCGGAGCTTGATGCCGTTGCCGACGGGGAAGGACGAGATCTCCCGGGCGTCGATGGCGCCCAGGTCGGTCACGAGCTCCTTCAGCCCGCCGAGGTGGTCCCCGTCGCCGTTGCCCGCGTCGGAGGCCGCACCGGCCCCGGCCGTGTCGTCGCCCGCGCCGAAGTAGAAGCGCTTCAGCCACGGCACGGACTGCGCCTCGCCCCGGGCGATGCGGTCGAGGTCGTCCTCCATGCGTGCCGTGAAGTCGTAGTCGACCAGCCGGCCGAAGTGCTTCTCCAGCAGGTTGACCACGGCGAACGAGAGGAACGACGGCACCAGGGCCGTTCCCTTCTTGAACACGTAGCCGCGGTCCAGGATGGTCCCGATGATCGAGGCGTAGGTCGACGGGCGGCCGATCTCGCGCTCTTCGAGCTCCTTGACCAGGGAGGCCTCGGTGTAGCGGGCCGGCGGCTTGGTCGCGTGGCCGTCCGCGGTGATCTCCTCGGCGGAGAGCGCGTCGCCCTCGGCGACCTGCGGCAGCCGGCGCTCACGGTCGTCCAGCTCGGCGTTCGGGTCGTCCGCGCCCTCGACGTACGCCTTCATGAAGCCGTGGAAGGTGATCGTCTTGCCGGACGCGGAGAACTCGGCGTCACGGCCGTCGCTCGAACGGCCACCGATCTTCACGGTGACGGAGTTACCCGTGGCGTCCTTCATCTGGGAGGCGACGGTCCGCTTCCAGATCAGCTCGTACAGCCGGAACTGGTCGCCGGTGAGCCCGGTCTCCGCCGGGGTGCGGAAGCGGTCGCCGGAGGGGCGGATCGCCTCGTGCGCCTCCTGCGCGTTCTTGACCTTGCCCGCGTAGGTGCGGGGCTTATCGGGCAGGTAGTTCGCCCCGTACAGCTGCGTGACCTGCGCCCGGGCCGCGGAGACCGCGGTGTCCGAGAGGGTCGTGGAGTCCGTACGCATGTAGGTGATGAAGCCGTTCTCGTACAGCTTCTGCGCCACCTGCATCGTGGCCTTGGCCCCGAAGCCCAGCTTGCGGCTCGCCTCCTGCTGGAGGGTCGTCGTGCGGAAGGGCGCGTACGGCGAGCGGCGGTAGGGCTTCGACTCCACCGAGCGGACCGCGAACGCGGACTCGGCGAGCGCGGCGGCCAGGCTCCGGGCGTTCGCCTCGTCCAGGTGCAGCGTCTGGGCGGACCCGGCCTTGAGCTGTCCGTCGGGGCCGAAGTCGCGGCCCTGGGCGATACGGCGCCCGTCGACCGCGCTGAGGCGGGCGGTGAGCGTGGAGGGGTCGGTGGCGTCACCGGTGCGGCCGGTGCCGAAGGTGCCGGTCAGGTCCCAGTAGCCGGCGGAGCGGAAGGCGATGCGCTCGCGCTCCCGCTCGACGACCAGGCGGGTGGCGACGGACTGGACACGGCCGGCGGACAGCCGCGGCATGACCTTCTTCCACAGGACCGGCGAGACCTCGTAGCCGTAGAGGCGGTCGAGGATCCGGCGGGTCTCCTGGGCGTCGACCATGCGCTGGTTCAGCTCGCGCGGGTTGGCGACGGCAGCCCTGATCGCGTCCTTGGTGATCTCGTGGAAGACCATCCGGTGGACGGGGACCTTGGGCCTGAGGACTTCCTGCAGGTGCCACGCGATGGCTTCGCCCTCGCGGTCCTCATCGGTGGCGAGGAAGAGTTCGTCGGATTCGGCGAGGAGCTGCTTGAGCTTCCTGACCTGGGCTTTCTTGTCGGCGTTGACGACGTAGATCGGCTGGAAGTCGTTTTCGACGTCCACGCCGAGGCGGCGGACCTCACCGGTGTACTCGTCCGGCACCTCGGCGGCGCCGTTCGGCAGGTCGCGGATGTGCCCGACGCTCGCCTCGACGACGTATCCGGGGCCGAGGTAGCCCTTGATCGTCTTCGCCTTGGCAGGCGACTCGACAATGACGAGTCGGCGGCCTGCGGTCTCGCTGGTCGGGGACAACTTCGCTCTTCTCTCCGGTCGGCACTCGTGGGCATCCGGGCAGCGGTAGGCGCTGCTCGCGGTGCTGTCGCTGCGGAGTGTGACGGTACAACCCGCCCCCGTGTCAAACGGCAAAAGCCCGCAACGGCCACTCGAACGGTAACCCGACTTCCGCCATTCCTGCCGCCCGGACTGCCCGGTCCGCTCCTGGCGAAGCCGTCGCCTGCGGGTTTCACGGTGCTGTCGGGGAACCCGGCGACCGGATGCCCGGCGGCCTTCCGGCCCCCGCGGAGAAGTGGATCAGATGCGGAAGAAGCACCACACGCCGAGGACGAGGAAGAGTACGCCGAAGAGCGTGGCGAGAGCGGTGGAAGCGACGGGGCTCACGCCGAGGGCCACCGGCGCACGCTGGACGGTGCGCGCCCCCGTCCAGACGAGGAGGGCGGCGCCGAACAGGCCGAATGCCGTCCCGGCGAAGACCGCGGTGACGCTCTCCATGTCCGTACCCCTCGTGTTCTGGCCATCGGCTGCTGCCCGCGGCGCTCAGAGCACCGGGAGGCCGGCGCCGCCTCGGCCGCGCGGCCTGAGAGCCGCTCGGCACAGGGGAGGCTGCCACGCCGGTGCGTCGCCGGTACGAACCCCGGGTGAACAGCGCCCAGCTCACCGGGGAACGTCCCTGAGCGGAACCCGTGCATCACGCCGGTGGATGCCTCGCGTCGGCAGGAAGGCACTGGTCATCAGGGGGTTGAGCCCCGGAATCCGCTGCTCCTGTGTACGCGAACGGAGCCCGGGACGCAGCAAGGAACACGGCTCCCCGCCAGGTCAGAACCCGGGTGGCGGAACCTTTGACCGTGCGGTACGCCGGGGAGCTGCGCGACAGCAGCCGTGCGCCAGGGAGCCGGACAACGGTCTCCGGGCACGGAAAGTCGCGTTCCAGTGCACAGGGTCGGCACCCGGCGTGGACACCGGGACCTCGGCACAGGTACGTCAACACCGGGTGCCGCCCGCCACGGGGCGTCAGCCGGGGGCGCGTGGGGCGCAGGGGTGTCAGCGCACGGGATCCAGGAAACCTTCCTCCACCAGGAGCCGGATGGCCTGCGGGGTGCGATCGCGCAGCAGTACGGGATCCTCGGCCATCAACTGGGCGATGGCGTCCAGGATCCGCCCCGCCGGCAGCGAACCGTCGCAGACGCCCGCGAACCCGGCCCCGACCGCGTCGACCTTGGTCGCACGGCGCATACCGCGGTGCTGACGCAGCACCACGTGCTCGGGATCCTCCGCACCCGGCAGCCCGACCTGCTCCTGCACCACCTCTGCCGCGAGGGTGAAACGCGCGGCCAGCAACGCCGCGTCGTCGTGCTCACGCAGATAGTCCTGCCGGGCGAAGTGCGCCTCGACGGCGGGCCCGAGAGGCTGCTCCACGGCGTGCGGCCACTCCTCGACGACGACCGAGGCATGCCCGGCATCGGCCGCGGCGGACCTGCGGAGCGTGATCCAGCCGAAGCCGACGGCCTTCGTACGGCGGGCCTCGAACTCGTCCAGCCAGGCCTCGTACCGCTCGGCGTACCGCTCGGGATCGGCGCGGTGGTCGCCGCTGTCGCGCAGCCAGAGCTCGGCGTACTGCGTGATGTCCTGCACCTCACGCTGCACGATCCAGGCGTCGCAGCCCGCGGGGACCCAGGAGCGGACACGGTCCTGCCACTCCTCGCCCTCGACGTGCTGCCAGTTGGCCAGAAACTGTGCGTATCCACCCTGGTTGAGCCGCTCCCCCGCCTGCCGCACGAGCGTCCGGCACAGGTCGTCGCCGCCCATACCGCCGTCGCGGTACGTCAGCCGGGCTCCGGGCGAGATGACGAAGGGCGGGTTGGACACGATCAGGTCGTACGTCTCCGTGCCGACCGGCTCGAAGAGGGAGCCCTCCCGCAGATCGGCGGGCGCCGCCCCGGACAGGGCGAGAGTGAGGCGGGTGAATTCCAGCGCACGCGGGTTGACGTCCGTGGCCGTGACCCGGGTGGCGTGCTGGGCGGCGTGCAACGCCTGGATCCCGGAACCCGTACCCAGGTCCAGGGCGGAGGTGACGGGCTCGCGCACGGTGATCCCGGCGAGCGTGGTGGACGCCCCGCCGACTCCCAGGACGACCCCTTCCTCGTGCGAGCCGATGCCGCCGGCCCCGCCGACCGCGCACCCCAGGTCGGAGACGATGAACCAGTCCTGGCCCTCCGGCCCGCCGTAGGGCCGCACGTCGACGGTGGCACGGACCAGGTCGCCTTCAGGGACCAGCCAGCCGTCCTCCAGGCACTCCTCCAGCGGGATCGCGGCGGCTGCTGCCTCAGCCGGCACGGTGCGCTGGAGGAGGAACAGCCGCACCAGCGTGTCGAGCGGCGTGTCCCCCCGGGTGGCGCGGAGCGCGGGGACGGTCTCGCTGCGGGCCAGCGCGGCGTACGCGGGCGCACCGAGCCGTTCGAGGAGGCCGTCGGCCGTGAAGGCGGCGGCGATCAGGGCTTCGCGGAGCCGGAGCGCGCGGTCGGATGCGGGGAGACTGGTCGTACTCACCCGACCATTGTGGCCGCTCGCACCGACAACGGCAGCGGCCCGGCCCCCTCGACGGGTGACCGGGCCTCCGCGGACGGCCTGCGCCCTGCTGCCTGCCGGCAGCCGCTACGCCTTGACGGTCGCCGAGGGTGAGGCGGGCTTGTCGGCCGAACCGGACGGCGCGGGGGCGGGCGGCGCCGAGCCGGTCGGCTTCTGGCAGCCCTTCTGCTTGGCCATCGCGGAACCGACCTCGCCGGACTGCAGCTTCTTCAGCGCCTGGTCACCGTTGGTGCTGATCTTGTTCAGCTCGTCGGCGATCCCCTTGAGGCCGTCGGCGAACTCCGCCTGGTCCTCCGTGTCGAGTGCGTCGACCTTCGTCTTCAGCTCGGCGTAGGCCGCGGAGGAGGCGTTCAGCTCCTTCACCGCCTCCTTCTGCGTGGTCTCACCACCGTCGACGGGCGGCGCACCGGCCGAATGCACGGCCGTACCCAGCGCCTTGTAGGCCTGCGAGATCTGCTGGAAGGCAGCCGAGTCGGTCGCCTGGACGTCGGCGGGCTTGCTGTTGTCGGCCGTCTGCTGCTGGATCGAGGCATTGGCGTTCGCGATCTTCTGCAGCTGCGGCTGCACCTGGTCGCAGACCTTCTTCGCCCAGTCGTTCACCTTGTTGTCGCTGTCGTCGCTGCAGCCCGACAGCGTCAGTACGAGTACCGCACCGCCGGACAGTGCGGCTGCAAGCTTCTTGTTCACCGGATGGGATCCCTTCCAAGGCTCTCGGCCCCGGAACTTACACGCCACGTGGGCGACATTCAGGCGCCCGCCATCCCATTTGTAATCTTTTGAAGCCATTTGCACCAAGGGAAATGAGGGAGATACCACTCGCTTCCTCTCCCGGACGCCCGCAGAAGCGTCACCCCTGCCCCCATGGCACGCCCCGTGCCGAAGCGGCGGGTGACGCGTCAGAACGCGCCGCCCGCCGCCTCGCTGAGCCGACGTCACCCCACAGGCCGTCTCCGGTGGGTCATGCCGTTCACGAAACAGCAGCGGGATCGGTGGACTTGACGGGACCGCCCCCTCCTCCGCCGTCGTCGCCCGGCCCCTCGTCCTCCCCTACGGCGATGCCACGGCGCTTGGACACGTAGACCGCGGCGATGACGACGACGAGCGCGATGACGGCCACCACCGCCCGCACGGGCGCGCTCGCGTCGTCGCCGTAACTGAACTGCACCACGGCGGGCGCGATGAGGAGCGCCACGAGGTTCATCACCTTGAGGAGCGGGTTGATGGCCGGGCCCGCCGTGTCCTTGAACGGGTCGCCGACCGTGTCGCCGATCACCGTCGCCTCATGTGCCTCGCTGCCCTTGCCGCCATGGTGTCCGTCCTCGACGAGCTTCTTGGCGTTGTCCCACGCGCCACCCGAGTTGGCGAGGAAGACGGCCATCAGCGTGCCGGTGGCGATCGCCCCCGCCAGATAGGAGCCCAGCGCCCCGACCCCGAGGGTGAATCCGACGGCGATCGGCGCCAGGACCGCCAGCAGACCGGGCGTGGCCAGCTCGCGCAGCGCGTCCTTCGTGCAGATGTCGACGACACGGCCGTACTCCGGCTTCTCCGTGCCGCCCATGATCCCGGGGTGCTCGCGGAACTGTCGCCGCACCTCGTAGACCACGGATCCCGCCGAACGGGAGACCGCGTTGATGGCCAGCCCGGAGAAGAGGAAGACGACCGCGGCCCCGAGGATCAGGCCGACCAGATTGTTCGGCTGCGAGATGTCCAGACTCAGCCCCAGCTCCCCCGCCCCGGCTCCCACATCGTCCACCGCCGTGGCGATCGCGTCCCGGTACGAGCCGAAGAGCGCCGCTGCCGCCAGGACCGCCGTGGCGATCGCGATGCCCTTGGTGATGGCCTTGGTGGTGTTGCCGACCGCGTCCAGGTCGGTGAGGACCTGGGCGCCGGCGCCCGTCACGTCCCCGGACATCTCGGCGATGCCCTGGGCGTTGTCCGAGACCGGGCCGAAGGTGTCCATCGCGACGATGACGCCCACCGTGGTGAGCAGACCCGTCCCGGCCAGGGCCACCGCGAAGAGCGCCAGCATGATGGACGTACCACCGAGCAGGAAGGCGCCGTAGACGCCGAGACCGATCAGGAGCGCGGTGTAGACGGCCGACTCCAGGCCGATGGAGATGCCGGCGAGGATGACGGTCGCCGGGCCGGTCAGCGAGGACTTCCCGATGTCCCGGACCGGCCGCCGGCCCGTCTCGGTGAAGTAGCCGGTGAGCTGCTGGATGAGGGCGGCGAGCACGATCCCGATGGCGACGGCGACCAGGGCGAAGACACGGGGGTCACCCCCGTGCGAGGTGATGGCGCCGTCGGTGACCCCGTCCAGTTCGGCGTACGTGGACGGGAGGTAGACGAACACGGCCACGGCCACCAGCACGAGCGAGACCACCGCGGAGACGAAGAACCCGCGGTTGATGGCGCTCATCCCGCTGCGGTCGGCGCGCCTGGGGGCGACCGCGAAGATCCCGATCATCGCGGTGACGACGCCGATCGCGGGAACCATCAGCGGGAAGGCGAGCCCCGCGTCCCCGAAGGCGACCTTGCCCAGGATCAGAGCGGCCACGAGCGTCACGGCGTACGACTCGAAGAGGTCGGCCGCCATGCCCGCGCAGTCACCGACGTTGTCACCCACGTTGTCGGCGATGGTGGCCGCATTGCGTGGGTCGTCCTCCGGGATCCCCTGCTCCACCTTGCCCACGAGGTCGGCGCCCACGTCGGCGGCCTTGGTGAAGATGCCACCGCCGACCCTCATGAACATGGCGATCAGTGCGGCACCGAGCCCGAATCCCTCGAGCACCTTGGGCGCGTCGGCGGCGTAGACGAGCACCACGCAGGAGGCACCGAGCAGACCGAGGCCCACCGTGATCATTCCGACCACGCCCCCCGTACGAAAGGCGATCTTCATCGCTTTGTGCGAGACGGCGGTGAGATCCTTTTCCGGCTCACCCTCCGCAGGGGTCGCCTCACGCGCGGCAGCGGCCACACGCACATTGCTGCGCACGGCGAGCCGCATACCGATGTATCCGGTGGCTGCCGAGAAAAGCGCACCCACCAGGAAGAACAGCGAGCGCCCGATGCGCTGCGACCAGGTGTCCGCCGGAAGCAGCAGAAGCAGGAAGAACACGACGACGGCGAAGATGCCGACGGTACGCAGTTGCCGGGCCAGATAGGCATTCGCGCCTTCCTGGACGGCAGCCGCGATCTCTTTCATGCGTTCGGTGCCTTCACCCGCGGCCAGCACCTGGCGCACGAGCAGCTGGGCGACGACCAGCGCGGCAAGGGCGACGACCGCCACGACGACGACGATCAGCCGATTGCCATCGGTGAGTACTGCGGCCGCGAGTGAGGTGGAACGGCCTGAAGGGACGGATACGTGCGCCAGTTCTGCCAGTGGGGTGGTGAGGATCTCCGCCATACGTCCTCCTTGACGCTGAGCGCTCAAGACGTGGACGGATTGTAGGGAGCAAAACCTGATCAAGACAGTGGGTGGTCAATGAAATCGACTTTCGTCCACCCAATGGCAAATGATCTCGGACGCAATTGAACCCGAATGCAGTAATGGGGCAGAGGTGTGGCGCATGCAAATTCTCGGAGATCACGGATCACGCGAAAAGAAAAATCCCCTGCTCAGCAGGGCCCGAAATCCCGATCACCTCCGGCGTGGGTGAGCCGCTGGATACGCCGCACGGGGGCGCGGGGGCGGGGCGGGGCGGCGCGGGGCGGTATGGGGTGCGGGGGCGGGGCGGGGGCGGCGTGTGGCTGGTAGCCGGGCCGGAACCGCTGTTGGCGCGCCTGGCGGCTCCTCGGAAGCCGACGGAGGTATCTCGGCACCGGAAGCCCTCCGGGTACCGCTGCGGTCAGGGCAGCCAGGGTGCCGGCGAAGGCGCGGAGAGGGTGACAACCGCCGGTGGTCGAAGGGCGGCGCCGGTGGCGGCCCAGGGGCCGGGGGACGCCGGTTGCCGCAGGAGCGGAGAGGGGGCGGACGCCGGTTGCCGCGGAGCGGTGGCGGTGGCGGACACGGAAGGCCGGAGGCTGGGGCGGACGCCGGTTATCGAGGGGCGGGGGTGCGGAGAACCGAGGGTGGCGTGGGGGTCATGCCGACGGCACACAACGGTGCGCCGATGGGCAGAGCACGGGCGAGATACAGCGGGGGCACCGGCCAGACAGGGGCGCCGACGGGACGGGCCAACGACGAGACGGGCTGGGCTGCCGGCACGGAGGGCCGGGCTACCGGCGACACGAAGGCGCTGGCCGACAGCGGGGCCGCCGGCGGGCACCTGGGCGCCGGTCGGGCAGCGGGCGCCGGTCGGGCAACGGTCCTCGCGCGGCGAGGCTGAGGCCGCCCGGATTCGCGGCATCCACGCAGGACACCGCTACCGAGACGCGGCTGAGAAGTCCTGGCCAGGCACTCGGCTGATCGGCTGACCGGCGGGCCTGCTCCGGTAGGTGGCCCAAGAGCGAGAGGCAGGACCAGGTGTCCTGCGACCGAGGGTCAGGGCCGGGGGTTCAGGGAAGTGCCACGGCCGTGGTCGTCGGCCAGGTCATACGGATGACTCCGCCGTCGGGCCCAGCGAGGACCTCCACGTCGTCGACCAGACCGCTGATGACCGCGAGGCCCATCTCGTCCTCGCTGTCCGCCTCCGGCTCTGCCTCGTCCGGACCTGCGCCGCCGGGCGAGCCGGGCCCTGAGGCCTCAGCGCCCGAAGCAAGGAGGCCGTCGCCCACCTCGATGGAGAACGCTTTCTCCTCCTCGGTCAGAACGACGGAGACCGGAGCAGAGATGTCGTGGCTCCGATGGAGTCCGACCGCACGGCTGCACGCCTCGCCGACCGCGAGTCTCACTTCGTCGAGCACCGCCTCATCGACGCCTGCCCGGCGTGCCACGGCGGCTGCCACGAGGCGGGCCGTCCTGACGTGTTCGGGCTGAGCGCTGAAGCGGAGTTCAACGGTTGGCATGGCCATCCCCCTCAAACCTACGGACGTGCATCTCAGGGGCCCGGGCGTGGCGCCCGGTACCCCTGCTCTCATTCTTCTCCGGAAACCGACGAAGCCGGCAGCCGACCCCAAAGGCCGACCGCCTGCTCATGGCGGCTGTCTGCTGCCGCCTGCCGGTCTGTCACTGCGTGCCTGCCGACCCTGGAGGGATCGGCGTGCGCCGACCGTCAGTCGGTTGCCGCGACAGCCTCGTCGACCGTGGTGTGGATGGGAAACACCTTGGTCAGACCTGTGATCCGGAAAATCTTGAGAATGCGCTCCTGGTTGCACACCAGTCGCAGCGAGCCCTCATGGGCCCGGACACGCTTCAAGCCGCCAACGAGCACGCCGAGGCCGGTGGAGTCGAGGAAGTCGACGCCTTCCATGTCGACAACCAGGTGGTAGCTGCCGTCATTCACCAACTCGACCAACTGCTCGCGCAGCTTGGGCGCGGTATACACATCAATCTCGCCACCGACCTCGACGACCGTACGGTCGCCACCAGGGCCGGACACATTGCGAGTCGACAGGGACAGGTCCACGGATCCTCCAGCACCTTGCTATCGAGCGGTCGCCCCTCGGTCTCCCCGACGGAGGCCAGGGGACGGATCGCCAGCCGCGATGGCATTCAATCACTTACCAGCAGCCATGCACGACGCCTTGGGACCATTGTCCGTCACGCCAGTGACACACTCGGTGCCGATGGCCAAGAATCACCGCCCCAGTCGACCACCTGAGAACCCGGGCTCGCGCCCCTCTCCCACGGTGGTTCTCGACCGGCTCGCCGCAGCGGCGGGCCGGGCAGCGCGCATCACTCATACGGAGCACTTGCCCCCGCGTGCGGGAACCCATGCCATCTGGCCGGACCGCATCCGGCCGGAGGTGATCTCGGCGATCGCCCGGGCCGGAATCGACCATCCGTGGACCCACCAGGCCACGGCGGCGGAGCACGCCCTGGACGGCGAGTCGGTCGTGATCGCTACCGGAACGGCGTCCGGCAAGTCGCTCGCCTACCTCGCTCCGGTACTGAGTGCCCTCCTGGACGGCTCGCAGGCCCCTAACGGCCGCGGCACGACCGCTCTGTACCTCGCGCCCACGAAAGCCCTGGCAGCTGACCAGCGCCGCGCCGTGAAGGCACTGGCCGCGCCTCTGGGCGCCGCGGTGCGTCCCGCCGTCTACGACGGCGACACGCCGGTCGAAGAACGCGAATGGGTGCGCCAGTACGCCAACTACGTGCTGACCAACCCCGACATGCTCCACAGGGGCATACTCCCCTCCCACCCTCGCTGGGCATCCTTCCTCCGCTCGCTGCGCTTCGTGGTGATCGACGAGTGCCACACCTACCGGGGTGTCTTCGGCTCCCATGTCGCCCAGGTGCTGCGCCGTCTGCGCCGGCTGTGCGCGCGCTACGGCTCCGATCCCGTCTTCCTCCTCGCCTCCGCCACCGCGGCTCAGCCCTCGGTCGCCGCAGGCCGTCTCACCGGCCTGCCCGTCAGGGAGGTGTCCGACGACGCCTCACCGCGGGGCGAGATGGTCTTCGCACTCTGGGAGCCCCCGCTGACCGAGCTGCACGGGGAGAAGGGGGCTCCAGTCCGCCGCACCGCGACGGCCGAGACGGCCGACCTCCTGACCGATCTGACCCTGCAGGGCGTCCGCTCGGTCGCGTTCGTACGCTCCCGGCGCGGCGCGGAGCTCATCTCCGTCATCGCGAAGGAACGGCTGGCCGAGGTGGACCGCTCCCTCCCCGGGCGGGTCGCGGCCTACCGCGGCGGCTATCTGCCCGAGGAACGAAGGGCCCTCGAACGGGCCCTGCACTCCGGTGACCTGCTCGGCCTCGCGGCGACGACCGCCCTCGAGCTCGGCATCGACGTCTCAGGCCTGGACGCCGTCATCATCTCCGGCTACCCGGGGACCCGCGCCTCCCTGTGGCAGCAGGCGGGCCGGGCCGGGCGTGCCGGGCAGGGCGCCCTGGCCGTTCTGGTGGCCCGCGACGACCCGCTGGACACCTTCCTCGTCCACCATCCCGAGGCGCTGTTCCAGCAACCGGTGGAGTCCACGGTCCTGGACCCTGACAACCCGTACGTGCTCGCCCCGCACCTGTGCGCGGCAGCCGCCGAACTCCCGCTGACCGAGACCGATATCGCCCTCTTCGGTCCCGCCGTGCCCGAGCTGCTGCCGCAGCTGGAGGCCGCGAAGCTGCTGCGCAGGCGGACGACGGGCTGGCACTGGACCCGCCGAGAACGCGCGGCCGACCTCACCGACATCCGCGGAGGGGGCGGCCGTCCGGTCCAGATCGTCGAGGAGGGCACCGGCCGGCTCCTGGGAACCGTCGACGAATCCGCCGCGCACACCACCGTCCACGAAGGCGCCGTCCACCTCCATCAGGGCCGGACGTATCTGGTGCGACGACTGGATCTGGAGGATTCGGTGGCCCTGGTCGAGGAAGCCGCCCCTCCCTACTCGACGAACGCCCGCGACACGACCGCCATCACCGTCCTGGAGACCGACACAGAGATTCCCTGGGGCGACGGCCGGCTCTGTTTCGGCTCGGTTGAGGTGACCAACCAGGTCGTCTCCTTCCTGCGCCGCAGGCTGATCACCGGGGAGGTGCTGGGCGAGACCAAACTCGACCTGCCGCCCCGCACCCTGCGTACCCGGGCCGTGTGGTGGACGGTCACCGAGGACCAGCTCGACGCCGCCCGGATCAGCCCCGAGATCCTGGGCGGGGCGCTGCACGCAGCCGAACACGCCTCCATCGGCATGCTGCCGCTCTTCGCCACGTGCGACCGATGGGACATCGGCGGCGTCTCCGTGCCGCTGCACCCGGACACTCTCCTTCCCACGGTGTTCGTGTACGACGGCCACCCCGGTGGCGCCGGCTTCGCCGAACGCGCCTTTCACACGGCCTGTACATGGCTCACTGCGACGCGTCAGGCCATCGCCTCCTGCGAGTGCGAGGCGGGCTGTCCGTCCTGCATCCAGTCCCCCAAGTGCGGCAACGGCAACGAGCCGCTGCACAAACGAGGCGCCGTACGCCTCCTGACCGAACTCCTCAGGACCGCCCCCGCCGACCCCGGGGAAGCCGGCCTGCCGGACGGAGGCAAGGGCTGAGATCACCTGCCTGAGGCGGCACCCTGGTGGGTGCCGGCGTCCCTCCGAGCCGACCACGCCCGGGTGGACGCCGGTCCCGCCGTACGGGGTGGGCCCACCTCGGCCTCCGGAGGCCCTGCTCTCGACCTGACCTCCGGCCTGTACGGGCCGAAGCGCGCCCGGGCGGTCACATCGGCGATCTCCCCCTGAATCGCACACCGCACCACCTCCGTGTCCTGGGCCCGGGCGACCTCGCGCGCCGCACCGCACGCTGTCTCCGTACCCCGCAGCGCCCGGTCAGCTGCGGCGAGTGCCGCCAGGTCCGCCGCCCCGCCGGCCTTGTGCCGGGTGGCCACGGCCTGGCCCAGACCCAGCACCACAGCGAACACCGCGCAGAGCGTCGTGGTGGTGACGGCCACCCACACCGTCGCCAGCCCTTGGTCACCGGTGACCGGTTGGGTTCTCCTCCCGCTCACAGACCCGTCTCCACGGTGTCCTCGGCCAACGCGACCGCTTCGGCGCCCAGTGTCAGAGCCAGCGGCCCGGGCCCGGGGGCCGGTGCCTCGACCCGCACCCGCCACAGCTCCCCCACCCGCTCCACGGCCACTCGCGCCCTGGCCGGCGCCGCTTCGCTCGCCGCGGCCCGGACCATGCCCTCCGGCTCCGACCGGGCCGCAGCCCGCGCCCCGGCCCGCGCGGCGTCCACGCATCGAATCTGGTCCGCCGCAGCCACCAGTGCCCAGACGAGCGCCAGGACGAAGGCCACCAGCACGGGCAGGGCCATCGCGGCCTCCGCAGCCACCGCCCCCCGGTCACTTCCCCGGCCCCGTCCCTGGCACGATGCCTCAGAACTTCGCCGCGGTGCCTCAGAACTTCGCATCGAGCGCGTCCTTGATCAGCGCCTGAAGCGCCGAGAGCACGGCACCGCTCGTCACGACCTTGTAGAGCACCGCCGCGAACGCGCAGGCGGCGATGGTGCCCACCGCGTACTCGGAGGTCGTCATCCCTCGGTCCAAGGCGTGGCGTCGAACACGCCCTCCGAACCTGTCCTCCCAGACCCGGCGTGCCGCAGTCAACGCCCGTCCCACGACTTTTCCACCCATCACGACCCCCACATTTCTTGGATTCGACAGATTCGAAAGATTCGGCAATGTGCTCGGAAATGGAGCTGGAACTGCGCTCTGGCCCCTGCTGCCGTGCCCAGCGCTGGACACCGCCCAGCCCGGACACGGGTTGCTCCTGGGGCCGGCCCGGGTCCGTGAGGACCGGACACCGCCCGACGGAGGCCGTCATCCGGCGGGGAGCCGACGAACACCGGCCCGGCTGCATCGGCTTCGGTCGCCGCCCGCAGACATGCAGGCTCGGCCCGGCCTTTTCGTTCAGCGGTGATGCAACAAGCCGGTCGCCAGTCCGATCACCACGGGTGCCACTCCCACCGCCAGGAATGCAGGAAGGAAGCAGAGCCCGACCGGCGCGGTGATCAGCACCCCGGCTCGTTGGGCTCGGGCCACGGCTGCGCTCGCCCGCTCGGCCCGCATTTCGTCGGCCAGTCCGGAAACCGGCTCGGCCGCCGGAGCCCCCGTCGACCCGGCCCGCTCGAGGCAACGGGCGAGAGGAGCGGCGCCCGGTATCGCACCGAACCGGCCCCATGCCTCGGCGGGTTCGCCTCCCAGCCGGATCTCCGCAGCGGTGCGAGCGAGCTGATCGCCGACCGCACCGCCCACCGACTCCCCGACCGCCTCCGCCGCGTCCCGCGGTCCGGCGCCCGCCGAGAGACAGGCTGCCAGCAGGTCCGCGACCAGCGGCAACTGCCTCGCAACGAGAGCGACCTCCGCTTCCCGCCCAGCCGATCCGCGTCCCTTTCCGGAGCGTTGCCACCGCCACACCCCGTATGCCGCGGCCAGCCCCGCAGCGCCACCCACCGATCCGCCGACGAGGATCCAGCCGACAGCCCCGGCCGCCACGGGCGGCGCCCATCGCCGGGCACGGAGCAGAGCTGACCTCCGCACGCCCAGCCGGCCGAGACGGGGCCCGGGGGTGGGGAGCCCGGACAACAGCGCCCTTCGTCTCCGTATCGCCCTCTCGTGGCGTCGCCCGGTCGACACGAGAGCGAGATACACGGCTGTGCCGAGCGCTGCGCCGACCACGCCTGCCACCCCCAACAGCGCATCCACGTCCCGCGTTCCGTTCATCCGGCCTCCCCTGACCGCACGATCCGCGATGCCCAGAGAAGCCCCGCGGTCTCCAGCGCTCCTCCTGTCAGCAGGCAGACCAGACCGCCCGGACTGTGCAGGAGCACCCCGAGCGGGTCCGCCCCGAGAGCCGCTCCGAGCCCCAGGCCCACCAGCGGCAGCAACGCCAGCACCGCCACCGTCGACCAGGCACCTGCCAACTGGGCGCGAAGTTCCTCCCTGTGGCGCCGCTCCGCCCTCAGCGCGCTCTCCAGCCGTGTCAAGCCCGCCGCGAGGCCTGCTCCGCCGTCCACAGCCACCCGCCAGCAGGCAGCCACCCCCGCGAGTCCTTCGGAGCCGGGCCGGGACGCCGCCTGGAGCAGGGCTTCCGGCACGTCCCCTCCGAACCGCGCCGCGGCCAGCACCGCGGACTCGGCGGTCCCCAGGGCGCCGGCGTTCCGCCCGGCCGTGAGCAGAGCCTGCCCGGGCTCATGACCTGCCCGGAGCTCCGCAGCCACCGCACCGCAGAGTGCAGTCACCGCGTCGGCGGCGTGCTCCCGCTCACGTCGCCGCGCCCTGCGCCGTGTCCAGCGCCGTGCCAGCGGAACCGCCACAGCCCCCGCGAGCAAGGGCAGCACCGAATCCCCCACAAGGGCGAGAAGTGCCGCCACAGGGGCGCACAGCCATTCCCTTCGCTCGAGGCAGAGCGTGCGGAGTCTCGCCCATCCCGCAGCGCCACGAAGCTCCAGCCGCGCCCTCGGCAGCATCGCCCGTGCTCGTCGCGCCCCCGGGTCCCTCGCCACGGCGATACCGCCTGCCAGCCCGGCGCAGACCGCCATCACCCACACCGAGACCTGTACCGAGGCACCGGGCACCGCGGCGCTCACGGGTGGGGCCCGATCAGCGCCAAGCCGATCAGCGACCCGAGCTGCTCCCAACCCCGCTCCGGCACGAACCCGTCCGCGCCCCAGCGCAGCGCGGGCACCGTGACCACCAGGCCTGCCGCGTCGCGCTCGAGCACGTGGACTTCGGAGAGCCGCCGTCGGCCGCCGCTGTCCCGCACGAGGTGGACCACCACGGAGAGCGCTGCCGCGAGCTGACTGTGCAGGGCCGCCCGGTCGAGTCCCGCGGCCGTCCCCAGTGCCTCCAGACGCGCCGGAACGTGCTCCGCGGCATTCGCATGGACCGTGCCGCAACCGCCTTCATGCCCGGTGTTCAGGGCTGCCAGCAACTCCGTCACCTCAGCGCCCCGGACCTCCCCCACCACCAGCCGGTCGGGACGCATGCGCAGCGCCTGGCGCACGAGGTCCCGCAGGGTCACCCGGCCCGCACCCTCCTGGTTGGCGGGGCGTGACTCCAGGCGCACCACATGAGGGTGGTCCGGCCGCAGTTCGGCCGAGTCCTCGGCGAGCACGAGACGCTCCCTCTCCCCGACGGCACCCAGCAGACTCGACAGCAGTGTCGTCTTTCCGGCGCCCGTACCCCCACTGATCAGGTACGAGACCCGGGCCTCCACCAGTGCCCTGAGCAGGTGGTCACCACCGGGCGGGAGCGTCCCGGCCTGGACGAGTTCCGCCAGTGTGAAAGCCCTGGGCCGCACCACCCGCAGCGAGAGACACGTCGAACCCACGGCCACCGGCGGCAGAACTGCGTGCATGCGCGTCCCGTCAGGCAAACGGGCGTCCACCCAGGGCCGAGCGTCGTCGAGGCGCCGACCCGCGACCGCGGCAAGCCTCTGAGCCAGCCTCCGGACCGCCGTCGCGTCCTGGAACGTGACCCGGGTCAGTTCCAGGCCCGCGCCCCGGTCCACCCATACCCGGTCGGGGGCTGACACCAGGACGTCGGTCACCGCCGGATCCGCCAGCAGCCGCTCGAGAACCCCCGTGCCGACCAGCTCGCCGCGCAGTTCCTTCGCCGCGCCGAGCACCTCCGCGTCGCCGAGCAGACGGCCCTGCTCCCTCAGCGCGGCGGCAACCCCGGCGGGAGTGGGCGCAGCACCGCTGCGAGCCAGCCGCTGCCGCACGGCGTCGAGAAGCGCGTCGGTCATGACGCCCCTCCGCCGGAGTGCCGCGCGGGAACGCCCTCGAGACGGCCGGACCCGTCCGCTCGCTCCCAAAATTCCGTACAGAAGCGCGCCAGCACGCTCCGTGAGTTGCTGCCCGGCGGCATACCGCCGTCCAGAGCCGAGGACAGCCCCGGCTCCAGGGGCAGGTCGCCGACGAGCGGCAGCTCCAGCGCCTGGGCCACCCACCGGTCGTCCAGGCCCGCCGTGTAAGGGCCTCGTGCCACGACCCGCAGGTCGTCCAGCACCGCGCCGGCAGCTGCAGACACCCTCCGGGCCGCGGCCACCGCCCTCAACTCGCCGGGCACGACCAGCAGCCCGACGTCGAGCTGTGCCAGAACTTCCGTCACGCTCTCGTCGAAGCGCCGCGGCAGATCCACCACCACCACTCCGCCCAGCCGACGCGCTGCGGCCAGCACCGACTGCATGGCTTGCGGAGGCACGGACGCCTCGTCCCCCCTGCCCCAGCTGAGCACCCGCAGGCCATGCAGCGCGGGCAGGGACTCCTCCAGCGCCCTGCCACCCAACCGGCCCCTCGAACGGGCGAAATCAGGCCACCGCAGCCCTTCGGATTCCTCTCCGCCGAGCAGAACGTCGATGCCGCCCCCCAAGGGGTCCCCGTCGATCAGCATGGTCCGTCTGTCCGACCTGGCCGCCGTCACGGCAAGGGCGCAGGCCAGTGTGGACGCGCCCGCTCCGCCACGCCCTCCCAGCACTCCCACGGTGAGTGCCGGTCTGCCCACCCCCTCGGCGGCATTGGCGATCTGGTCGACGAGCCAGTCCTCGGATTCAGGCAGCCGCAGCACGTACTCGGCGCCGATCTCCACGGCACGCCGCCAGACGTCCGGCTCCGCCCGGTCCCGTCCGACGAGCATGAGCCCGCGCCTCCGGGATGCCCCCAGGCAGCGCCGGGCCGCGTCGTCGCCCACGAGGACCAAAGGAGCCCGCTCCCAGCGGCCCTTCTCCTGCGGCAGCCCGTGAAGTACCTCGGGCACCGCCCCGGCCGCCGCGCACAGCCTGAGCAGATCGTCCAGCAGATCCGCGTCCTCGGTCACGATCATCGGCCCGCCGGCTCGCCGGTCGACTGCCGGCAGGCCTACGTCCGCGAAAGATCCAGCCACGATCTCCGCCCCCTTCTCGCTGTCCCTCCAGTGCGGTTTCGCGGCGGCCTCGGACCGATCCCGAGACGCGCGATTCCGGAACCCGCGGACTTCACGGGTGGAATCAACATGCAACGCCTCGGAAAAACATGTGGATCTTGCTCAAAAACTGTGGACAACCGCAGCCCTGTGAATATCTCGGTAGCTCGTACAGGGGACTTTCGGAGCGCAGCCCTTCCACTACGCACCGTGACGAGCGATGATCGAGGGGCCCCCGGGCCAATACAGGCAACGGGGCGACAAGGGGGCACCGCAAGCCGAGCCCTGGGCAGAAAACGCGTCCGGACATGCGACGACCCCCGCCGGGGGGGAGAGCGGGGGTCGTCCCCACGGCCGACTCGGGGGGGGAGGAGCCGGACCGGGTTAGCACGGTCGCGAACGATCCGTGACTTCCATGGTGTACCCGAGCGCCTTCTCAGGCAAACCCGCCAACCGGACTTTACGCCGAATGGCGGGCCCCTATGCTCACCTTTGTGGAAAATTGCTTCTCGCCGCGCACAGCAGCCTTCTTTGACCTGGACAAGACGGTCATTGCGAAGTCATCGACGCTCACCTTCAGCAAGTCCTTCTACCAGGGCGGACTGATCAACCGCCGCGCCGTACTGCGCACCGCGTACACACAGTTCGTGTTCCTTGCCGGGGGCGCCGACCACGATCAGATGGAGCGGATGCGCCAATACCTGTCGGCGCTCTGCAAGGGATGGAACGTCCAGCAGGTCAAGGAGCTCGTCGCCGAGACCCTGCACGACCTGATCGACCCGATCATCTACGACGAGGCGGCAACCCTCATCGAGGAGCATCACACGGCAGGGCGCGACGTGGTCATCGTCTCGACCTCCGGCGCCGAAGTCGTCGAACCGATCGGGGAACTGCTCGGCGCCGACCGGGTCGTCGCGACCCGCATGGTCATCGGGGACGACGGCTGCTTCACGGGCGAGATCGAGTACTACGCCTACGGCCCGACCAAGGCGGAGGCGGTCAAGGCCCTCGCGGAGTCCGAGGGCTACGACCTCTCCCGTTGTTACGCCTACAGCGACTCGATCACCGACGTGCCGATGCTGGAAGCGGTCGGCCACCCCCACGCCGTCAATCCGGACCGCGCACTGCGCCGTGAAGCCACACTCCGCGAGTGGCCGATTCTCGTCTTCGACCGGCCGGTGCGGCTCAAGCAGCGTCTGCCCGCGTTCTCCATGCCGCCACGACCGGCACTGGTGGCGGCAGCCGCGCTGGGTGCGGCAGCGATCACAGCCGGGCTGGTCTGGTACGCCAACCGCCGCCGCTCCGCAGCGGCCGCCACCTGAGAAGAGGCCCAGCGAGCGGAAGGCGCCTGAGCCCCGGACGGCGTCTTACCGCGACGCCCGAATCTGCACCGTTTGAACCTAAAAGTAAAGAAGTGCGGGCAGGACTTCCACTCCCCCTCGGCCTGGAGTACAAAGGATTCAACGGCCCGCGAGACCAAGGACATCCGAGAGGATCACCTTTTCACGCACATACGGCCCCACGGACCGAGCACGAAAGCCGAGCACCCACGCGACGTCGACCCGTCGATTACGGGCCAGCCGCACCAGGTGACGGGCAATGATCCCGGCCTGATGGGCATGTATCGAGGACGCTTGGTAACTGGGCGGACGTGCCAGCGGCGGTACCGGAAACGGTGCCGCCGCAACCCTTTCGGGCCGCTCACGCCCTCGCGGGATGCTCTCGCGTCACGCCGCCCCGCGCTGCAGCGCCTCGCACACCGCCGTGGACTCCCGGACCCCGAGTTCGACCGAGTGCCCACAATGGGCGATCCACGCGGCCATGCCCTCCGGGGCACCCGAGAGGTACCCCTCGAAAGCAGCCACGTAAGCGGCCCGCCCCTGCTCGGCGTGCCCGACCTCGGCAGGGCAGATCGACTTTGGATCAAGACCGCTGCCGATCAGCACGACACGCTCGGCGGTCCGGGCGACCAGGCCGTTGTGCGAGCCGAAGGGCCGCAAGGCCAGAAGTTCGCCGTGCACGACGGCGGCCATGACCAGCGCCGGCGCCGCACTTCCGGTGATGATCAGCTGCGACAGCCCTTCGAGCCGCCCGGACACCTCCGTGGCACTCGGGAGAGGCGCTTCGAGCAACGGCTCGTCGACACGCTCGCCCGCCAGCCGGGGCCTGCCGACCGTATCGTCCGGGGTCACCCCGCCCGCTGCCACCAGATGCAGCCGAGCCAGCACGCGAAGCGGTGACTGACGCCAGATGGAGAGGAGCTGCCCCGCTTCAGCCGTGAGCCTCAGGGCGGCGCCCACGGTGCGCGCCTCGATGTCGCCGCTGAAGTCCGTGCGCCGGCGCACCTCCTCGAGATTCCAGTCGGCGCCCGAGAGCGCCGCCGAACCCCTGGCTCCGCGCAGGGCGGCCTCCGCGGTGACCTCATTGCTACGGCGCCGCATCACCCGGTGCCCGTAGACACGGTCCACAGCCTTGCGTACGGAGTCCACCGCGTCGCCGACCCCGGGCAGAGCCCCGAGAGCGGCAAGCGGATCCGAGGAAGTCGTACTCATAAGTAGGGAGGCTACGCGCACCCGGTGCGGATACTGCCCGCGAGTGGCCATCTTCACCAACCTCGACAGCACAGAGCGATTGAGCGGCTACCCTAGGTGAACATGAAGATCGCTTTCGTAGGGAAGGGCGGCAGCGGCAAGACGACGCTGTCCTCGCTCTTCATCCGCCACCTCGCCGCCAATGAAGCCCACGTCATCGCGGTGGACGCCGACATCAATCAGCACCTCGGGGCCGCGCTCGGCCTCGACGAGAGCGAGGCGGCCGCACTGCCGGCCATGGGCGCCCAGCTGCCTCTCATCAAGGACTACCTCAGGGGAAGCAACCCCCGCATCGCATCCGCGGAAACGATGATCAAGACCACGCCCCCCGGAGAGGGCTCGCGACTGCTGCGCGTCCGCGAGGACAACCCGGTCTACGACGCCTGCGCCCGCACGGTCCGCCTCGACGACGGCGACATCCGTCTGATGGCCACCGGGCCCTTCACCGAGTCGGATCTGGGTGTCGCCTGCTACCACTCCAAGGTCGGGGCGGTCGAGCTCTGCCTGAACCACCTGGTCGACGGACCGGACGAGTACGTGGTGGTGGACATGACGGCGGGTTCGGATTCCTTCGCGTCAGGCCTGTTCACCCGCTTCGACATGACCTTCCTGGTGGCCGAGCCCACCAGAAAGGGCGTCTCCGTCTACCGCCAGTACAAGGAGTACGCCCGGGACTTCGGTGTCGCCCTGAAGGTGGTGGGCAACAAGGTGCACGGCCAGGACGACCTCGATTTCCTGCGCGCGGAGGTCGGCGAGGACCTGCTGGTAGGAATCGGCCACTCGGACTGGGTACGGACGATGGAGAAGGGCCGGCCGGCGCCGTTCGAGCTGCTGGAGGCGGACAACCGGATGGCACTGCAGTCCCTGCAGGACGTCGCGGAGGACTCGTACGAGCTGCGCGACTGGGAGCGCTACACGCGCCAGATGGTGCACTTCCACCTGAAGAACGCCGAGAGCTGGGGCAACGAGAAGACGGGTGCCGACCTGGCTGCCCAGGTCGACCCCGCCTTCGTCCTGCATGAGCACTCCACCGCCGCGGGCGCAGCCCAGCCGGCATGACCGACGGGAGCGGAGCCGGGGCGGCCCTACTCCGCGCCGCTGCCTGCCCCCTGGCCTGCCGGCTGATCCGCCGGCCTGGCAGGCACGGGGCTGGCCGCGGGCTTGCCCGGAGCCGTCCCCGCGAGGAAGGCGGGCCAACCCGGCTTCGGCGCTTCGCCCACCTTCAGCGTCCCGAGCTTGGCGAGCGTCGCCGGGTCCTGCGCGTCGAGCCAGTCGGCGAGCTGGCGGAAGGAGACGCACCGCACGTCCTGCTGCGTGCACACGGTCTTGATCGTTTCCTCCACGGCGCGCATGTAGGTGCCGCCGTTCCAGGATTCGAAGTGGTTACCGATGATCAGTGGGGCACGATTGCCGTTGTAGGCGCGGCCGAACGCCTGAAGCAGGCCGTCCCGCATCTGGTTGCCCCAGTAGGAGTGCTGGCCCGGGTCGCCCTGGGTCTTCGTCCCGGACTGGTTGAACATGAAGTTGTAGTCCATCGAGAGCGTCTCGAACGCGCGACCCGGCACAGGGACGAGTTGCAGGGGGAGATCCCAGATCCCGTCCTTCTTCGCGGGCCAGACCTGGTTGCCGACGCCACTGGAGTCGTAGCGGAACCCCATGGTCCGCGCCGCCGCGACCATGTTCTTCTGCCCCTCCAGGCATGGGGTGCGGGCGCCGATCAGTTCCTTGTCGTAGTCGAAGGGCAGGGGCGCCTCGGCCTTGAGCGCCGGGGCGTTGGTCTTCCAGCCCTTCACGAAGGCCTTCGCCTGGCTGATCTCGCTCTTCCACTCCTCGACCGACCAGGTGCCGACCCCTCCGTCCGGGCCGCAGAAGTGCCCGTTGAAGTGCGTGCCGATCTCGTTCCCGTCCAGCCATGCGGCACGCAACTCCTTCAGCGTGGCGCGAATCCCCTCGGTGTCGTTGAAGCCGATGTCTGAGCGGCCCGCCGCATGCTGCGGCGGCTCGTAGAGCGCCTTCTTCTCCTCCGGCAGGAGGTACACACCGCTGAGGAAATACGTCATCTTCGCGTCGTACTTCTTGGCCACGGCGCGGAAGTGCGAGAACAGTTTCTGACTGTCCTCCCCGGCGCCGTCCCAGGAGAACACCACGAATTGCGGGGGCTTCTGGCCGGGCTTCAGGCGCTTGACCGCGGGAAGCTTTGGCTGGACACCGGTGAAAGCCGTGGAGCCGTCGCCGATGAGCTTGACCGCCCCCTTGGGCGCCGCGGCCGGGGAGTTCCCCTCCGCGCCCGGGGTCTGCTTCTTTACGCCTCCGGACCCGGGGCCGGCGACCCCCGCGTCCGGACCCGAGCAGCCGGCCAGGCCGGCGATCAGCGCCGTGACCACGGCACCCAGGGCGATCCGCTTCGTGGCGGCCATCATCCGTCCACCCTCTTCCTTGCAGGAGTCGTGCGTTGAAGTGCCGACGCGGCGCGGTCAACGTCACACGCGGCCCTGCTGGAATCAGTACGACAAGCCGGATGAAAAGCTGCTTATTCACTTCAAGGAGTGACTCACTGGGCTATTTGCTCGAAAGCATGGACACCCTTCTTTACTCTCCATTACGATTCGTTTACGGAGAGTTGAGAAATCCCGCCGCATCACCCCACCGCCGCACGCCGTGAACCACGGCCGCCGTCACTCACATACCGCGACCGCGCTGCCCCGGAGGAGACGGGAACATGTCTGCCTGCGTCCCTACCCGCAATGACCACTCGCCCCGCCGTTCCCGCCCGCCCCGCGCCTCGGGGGCCAAGCGGCCACACAGTCCACCGCCCGGTCGGGGACGTTTCCGCGTCTCGGGCGCCGACCTGTCCGCATCGATCACCGTCTTCCTGATCGCCGTACCCATGTCGCTCGGTCTCGCCGTGGCCATGGACGCACCCTTGGCCGCCGGACTCGTCTCGGCGGCGATCGGCGGCATCGTCGCCGGCCTGCTCGGCGGCACACCTCTTCAGGTGAGCGGGCCGTCCGCAGGGCTCACCGTCGTCACCGCGGAGCTGATCCAGATCTACGGCTGGCGCACCACGTGCGCCATCACGATCGGCGCCGGCCTGCTGCAGATCCTGCTGGGATCGCTGAGAGCCGCACGCAACGCGCTTGCCGTCAGCCCGGCGATCGTGCACGGGACACTTGCCGGTATCGGGGTAGCCATCGCACTCGCCCAGCTGCACATCGTGCTCGGCGAGGCACCACGAAGTTCGGCTCTCGACAATGCCCTCGCGCTCCCCGCGCACGTGGAGCACTTCAGTCCGGCAGGGCCCCTCGTCGGGGCGCTGACCATCACCCTCCTGGTGCTGTGGCCACGACTGCCCGGCCGCGTCGGAGGCGCGCTGCGCAGAATTCCCGCCGCACTCGCCGCCGTGTTCGTCGCGACGGCTGTGGCAGCTGTAGCGGCCCCCGGGATCGCCCGGGTGGACCTTCCTTCCTGGCGCTCTCACGCCCTGCCGGAAATGCCGCAGGGCCCGATGGCCGCCCTCGCCGCGGCTGTTCTGACCGTCACACTCGTGGCCAGCCTCGAATCCCTGCTCGCCGCGGTCTCCGTGGACAAGCTGGCTGCCGACCGGGCCGCGGCCCCGCCCAAGCCCGGCGGCAAGGCGGCGGCTCCCGTCAAGCGCTCGGACCTCGACAGGGAACTGCGCGCCCAGGGTGTCGCCAACGCACTGTCCGGACTCGCCGGCGGCCTGGCCGTGTCCGGTGGCGCCGTACGCAGTTCCGCCAACGTGCGAGCCGGCGCCGAGACGCGGGCGGCCACCGTGCTGCACGGCGTCTGGGTACTCCTCGCGGCCGTGCTGCTGGTCACGGCCCTCGAATGGATCCCTCTGGCAGCACTCGCCGCGCTGGTGATGGTGGTCGGCATCCAGATGGTCAGCTTCGCCCATATCCGCAAGGTTCACCGGCACCGCGAGTTCCTGGTCTACGGCGCCACCATCAGCGGTGTTCTCCTCGCCGGGGTGCTCGAAGGGGTGGCGATCGGCATCGTCGTGGCGGTGGCCGTCGCCCTCCACCGCCTGGCCCGTACGAGGATCACGGTGACGGAGCATGACGGCCGATACCTGGTGACCGCTCGCGGGCAGCTGACCTTCCTGGCCGTCCCGCGCCTCAGCCGCGTGCTCGGCCGGCTCCCCCAAGGAGTACACGCCGTGGTCGAGTTGGACGGCTTCTTCATGGACCACGCGGCCTACGAGACCATCCAGGACTGGTACGCGGCGCAGACCGCGATGGGGGGCCAGATCGAATTCACCGGGCGCTCGGGGGGCAGGATCGCCGAGCCTGCGTCCGCGGCCCATTCCTGCTGCCGCCCGTGGACGCCATGGCGTAACCATCACTGCCACGACCGCGTACACGAGACCGGGCCGGGCACCACCGACCACACTGCGCACACGGTCACGCCGACCGCCCCTGTGACGGTCTCCGCCTCCGCCGGCGAGCGGCAGGGCGGCCATCGACTGCTCAGCGGCCTCAGCTCGTTCCAGCGGACCACCGCGCCATTGGTCCGTGAGGAACTGGCCCGGCTGGCCGCCGAGGGGCAGCGGCCCTCCCAGCTGTTCCTCACCTGCGCCGACTCCCGTCTGGTCACCAGCATGATCACGGCAAGCGGCCCCGGCGATCTCTTCACCGTACGGAACGTCGGTAACCTCGTCCCCCCACCGGGCACCGGAGACGCCGGGGGCGACGACTCGGTGGCCGCCGCCATCGAGTACGCGGTGGACGTGCTCAAGGTCGAGTCGATCACCGTATGCGGCCACTCCGGATGCGGGGCCATGCAGGCCCTGCTGGGGGGCGCTCCGAAGACTCCCGGCACGCCGCTCTGGCGATGGCTGCGGCACGGGCTTCCGAGCTTGGAGCGCATGCGCTCCAAGCACCACTCCTGGGCGCGCATCGCCGGACGACTGCCGGCCGACGCGGTGGAGCAACTCTGTCTGACCAATGTGGTCCAGCAGCTGGAGCACCTCAGGGCCCACGAATCGGTGGCTCGCCGGCTCGCGGCAGGAACGCTGCAACTGCACGGCATGTACTTCCATGTCGGCGAGGCACAGGCCTACCTCCTGACCGAGGGCGCCAGTTCAGGGACCGGCCCGGACGAGGTGTTCGCCAGGGTCGCCCCAGGGGCCGTATGGAGTGCCGCTCCGAGCTCGGAGGCTCTGCACCCCACCGCCGACTCCCCCGTGAGCGCCTGAACCGCTCGCACACCCGGTCCGTGAGACCTTGTGGTCCCGCTTTCGCACCGCACTCCGCTGCCGGCGGAAGCGGGACCTCGACTCCGTAACACGAGAATAGGTCTAAACCAATTTCCGGCAGGCACTTGTCACCTGGCCTGTGGCCTGATGAGCTGTCCCCCGGGACACAACGGACACCCTGGGAATGGGAGATGTCGTGAGCAACGAAAGCCTGGCCAATCTGCTCAAGGAGGAGCGGCGGTTCACACCGCCTGCCGATCTGGCCGCGAACGCCAACGTGACCGTGGAGGCGTACGAGCAGGCCGAGGCGGACCGGCTGGGCTTCTGGGCCGAGCAGGCCCGACGCCTGACCTGGGCCACGGAGCCGACCGAGACACTCGACTGGAGCAACCCGCCCTTCGCGAAGTGGTTCGCCGACGGCAAGCTCAACGTCGCGTACAACTGCGTGGACCGCCACGTCGAGGCGGGGAACGGCGACCGGGTCGCCATCCACTTCGAGGGCGAGCCCGGCGACAGCCGTGCGATCACCTACGCCGAGCTGAAGGACGAGGTCTCCCGCGCGGCCAACGCCCTCACCGAACTCGGTGTCGGCAAGGGCGACCGGGTCGCCGTCTACCTGCCGATGATCCCGGAGGCAGCCGTAGCGATGCTGGCGTGCGCCCGGATCGGTGCCGCCCACTCGGTGGTCTTCGGCGGATTCTCCGCGGACGCCATCGCCGCCCGCATCCAGGACGCCGACGCCAAGGTCGTCATCACCTCGGACGGCGGCTACCGCCGGGGCAAGCCCTCCGCGCTGAAGCCCGCCGTGGACGACGCGGTCTCCCGAATCGACAGCGTCGAGCACGTCCTGGTGGTGCGGCGCACCGGCCAGGACACGGCGTGGACCGAGGGCCGGGACGTCTGGTGGCACGAGATCACGGCCAGGCAGTCGACCGAGCACACCCCCGAGGCCTTCGAGGCCGAACAGCCTCTCTTCATCCTCTACACCTCGGGGACCACGGGTAAGCCCAAGGGCATCCTGCACACCTCCGGTGGCTACCTGACCCAGGCGGCGTACACCCATCACGCGGTCTTCGACCTCAAGCCCGAGACCGACGTGTACTGGTGCACCGCCGACATCGGCTGGGTGACCGGGCACTCGTACATCGTCTACGGCCCCCTGGCCAACGGCGCGACCCAGGTGATGTACGAGGGCACCCCGGACACGCCCCACCAGGGCCGCTTCTGGGAGATCGTCCAGAAGTACGGCGTCACGATCCTCTACACCGCGCCGACCGCGATCCGTACGTTCATGAAGTGGGGAGACGACATCCCCGCCAAGTTCGATCTCTCGTCTCTGCGTGTCCTCGGTTCGGTCGGTGAGCCGATCAACCCCGAGGCCTGGATCTGGTACCGCAAGCACATCGGCGCCGACACGTGCCCCATCGTGGACACCTGGTGGCAGACCGAGACGGGCGCGATGATGATCTCTCCGCTGCCCGGCGTGACGGCGACCAAGCCGGGCTCAGCACAGCGGGCCCTGCCCGGGATCTCCGCCACCGTCGTCGACGACGAGGCCCGGGAGGTGCCGGACGGAGGGGGCGGCTACCTCGTCCTCACCGAGCCGTGGCCGTCGATGCTCCGCACCATCTGGGGCGACGACCAGCGTTTCATCGACACCTACTGGTCGCGCTTCGAGGGCAAGTACTTCGCCGGTGACGGCGCCAAGAAGGACGAGGACGGCGACATCTGGCTGCTCGGCCGGGTCGACGACGTCATGCTCGTCTCGGGGCACAACATCTCGACCACCGAGGTCGAGTCGGCCCTCGTGTCGCACCCGGCGGTCGCCGAGGCAGCCGTGGTCGGTGCCAACGACGAGACGACCGGGCAGGCCATCGTGGCCTTCGTGATACTGCGCGGCACCGCCACCGCCTCCGACGAGCTCGTCGCCGAGCTGCGCAACCACGTCGGCGCCACCCTCGGGCCCATCGCGAAGCCCAAGCGGGTCCTCCCGGTGGCCGAGCTGCCGAAGACCCGGTCCGGCAAGATCATGCGCCGCCTGTTGCGTGATGTCGCCGAGAACCGTGAGCTGGGCGATGTCACGACCCTCACCGACTCGTCGGTCATGGCCCTCATCCAGACGCAGCTGCCCGCCGCGTCCTCCGAGGACTGAGACGAGAGCGGCCACGGCACGGCTCCGAGGGGCATCCGGTACCACCGGGTGCCCCTCGGAGCGTCCGGTGAGGGACGTCCGCACGCCTCCGGGCAGGCGGCACCGGATCCGGATACCGTTTCGAGACCCCAGGTAGAGTGGTGGTTTCGTCGACGGAGCACGTCTGGCGAAGCACGTCGGCACGGGCACATCGCACATGGATCGCACGGGCGGACGTACTTCGGAGCGGTACGCACGCCGGCGCGGGCACGTGGGACGGCCCGTCACCACGGACAATCACACAGGACATCTCCACAGGGGCGCCGGGAAGTCTGGTCGGCATGTGACACCGCCATGCCACCACCACCGCAACCCGACCCGGAGGTCCCCCCGTGGCCACGCCCACACCCCCGTCCGACAACCGCGGCACCCTGTTCGGCCGGCTGCCCCTGCCCGAGCGGAACTACGTCGCCGAGGCGCTCCGCACCGAGACGGTCGGCGGCGTCATCCTGCTGGTGGCGGCCGTGGCCGCGCTGATCTGGGCGAACACCTTCGGCTCGAGCTATGAGGCCGTCAGCCACTTCCACTTCGGCCCCGAGGCGCTGGGGCTCGACCTCTCGGTGGCTCACTGGGCGGCCGACGGACTGCTCGCCGTCTTCTTCTTCGTGGCAGGCGTCGAACTCAAGCGTGAACTGGTCGCCGGCGAACTCCGCGATCCGCGGGCGGCGGCCCTGCCGGTCGCCGCAGCGCTCTGCGGCATGGCCGTACCCGCCGTCGTCTACATGCTGACCGCCATGGCGGGAGACGGCTCCACCAGCGGCTGGGCCGTCCCCACCGCCACCGACATCGCCTTCGCGCTCGCCGTGCTCGCGGTCATCGGCACCTCGCTGCCGGCTGCCCTGCGGGCCTTCCTGCTGACGCTCGCCGTCGTCGACGACCTCTTCGCCATCCTGATCATCGCCGTCTTCTTCACCGAGAACATCGATTTCCTGGCGCTCGGCGGTGCCTTCGCCGGCCTGGTCGTGTTCTACGTGCTGCTGCGCACGGGGGTGAAGGGGTGGTACGTGTACCTCCCGCTCGCGCTGGTCATCTGGGGTCTGATGTACAACAGCGGGGTCCACGCCACCATCGCCGGTGTCGCCATGGGACTCATGCTGCGCTGCACCAGGCGTGAGGGTGAGGCGCACTCGCCCGGCGAGCACATCGAGCACCTGGTACGCCCCCTGTCGGCGGGTGTCGCGGTTCCGCTGTTCGCACTCTTCTCGGCCGGTGTCACCCTCAAGGGCGATGCCCTGGCGGGTGTTTTCACCCAGCCCGAGACACTGGGAGTGGTTCTCGGCCTGGTGGCCGGCAAGACCATCGGTATCTTCGGCGGCACCTGGATCATCACCCGCTTCACCAAGGCCGAACTCAACAAGGACCTGGCCTGGGCGGACGTCTTCGCGGTGGCCACGCTGGCCGGTATCGGGTTCACCGTTTCCCTGCTCATCGGGGAGCTCGCCTTCGAGGGCGACGAGGACATGATCAACGAGGTCAAGGCCGCAGTCCTCGTCGGTTCCCTCATTGCCGCCGTACTCTCCGGTGTACTGCTCAAACTGCGGGTACGCAGATACAGGGCGCTGTACGCGGCCGAGGAACTCGACGCGGACGAATCAGGGGTTCCCGACATCTACGAGCAGGACGACCCGGAGTACCACCTGCGGATGGCAGCGATCCACGAGAAGAAGGCCGCCGAGCACCGCCGCCTTGCCGAACGGGCGGGGGCAGCGAGCAGCAAGCCGGACAGTCCGGCATGATCTGACATCGGATGTACGGAAGAGGAGAGGGAGTCAGGGATGAGCGACCCCGGCAACTACGCGGGCACCGGCACGTACGCGGGCAGCACCGACCGTAGTCTCGGACAGCTGTTCGCTACGGCGACCGCCGAGATGTCCGCCCTGGTACACGACGAGATCGCCCTGGCGAAGGCCGAGGTGCGTCAGGACGTGAAGCGCGGCGTGATCGGCAGCGTGGCGTTCATCGTCACGGGTGTACTGATCCTCTTCGCGATCCCCGTTCTGAGCTTCGCGGCGGCGTACGGCATCCACAACCTCGGGCTGGGTCTCGCCTGGTCGTTCCTGATCGTGGGGGGCGCGTTCATCCTGCTGGGCATCCTGCTGGCCCTGTTCGGACTGGCCAAGTTCAAGAAGGTCAAGCCGCCGGAGAAGTCCATCGCCTCGGCCAAGCAGACCGCAGCGGTCCTTCAGGGCGTCAAGCCGCACCCCCGCCCGGCCGTCACCACCGTCGCGATCGAGCGGGCCCAGGGCAGCTCGCTCACGGACAAGGCCATCGAGAACCGTCCTGTCCAGGACAAGGCGGTCTCTGTGACACGCTCGTCCACATGACCGACCCTGATTACAGCGCATCCGGCCCGGTAGGGCCGTTGGGACCGGCGGCCGGCTCCGGCGGCCCCGTCCGCCTGGACGGCCCCTGGACCCACCGCGATGTGGCGGCCAACGGCGCACGGTTCCACATCGCCGAGCTCGGCGACGGACCGCTGGTGCTGCTGTTGCACGGTTTCCCGCAGTTCTGGTGGACCTGGCGCCACCAGCTGACCGCCCTGGCGGACGCCGGATACCGCGCGGTCGCGATGGACCTCCGCGGGGTCGGCGGCAGTGACCGTACGCCCCGGGGGTACGACCCGGCCAACCTGGCACTCGACGTCACCGGCGTCATCCGCTCGCTCGGGGAGCCCGACGCCGCTCTGGTGGGGCACGACATGGGTGGGTACCTCGCCTGGACGGCCGCCGTGATGCGGCCGAAGCTGGTGCGGCGGCTCGTGGTGTCGTCGATGCCGCATCCGCGCCGCTGGCGTTCGTCCATGCTCTCCGACCTCGCACAGTCCCGGGCCGGCTCCCACATCTGGGGGTTCCAGCGGCCGTGGGTCCCGGAGCGGCAACTCGTCGCGGACGACGCCGCACTGGTGGGCCGGCTGATCCACGACTGGTCCGGGCCGCGTACCCCCGACTTCCCCGACGACAAGACCGTGGACGTCTACCGGCGCGCGATGTGCATCCCCTCGACGGCGCACTGCTCGATCGAGCCGTACCGGTGGATGGTCCGCTCGCTGGCCCGTCCGGACGGCGTCCAGTTCAACCGGCGGATGAAGCGGCCCGTGCGTGTGCCCACGCTGCATTTGCACGGATCGCTCGATCCGGCGATCCGGACGCGTAGTTCCGCGGGGTCGGGCGAGTACGTCGAGGCACCGTACCGGTGGCGACTTTTCGACGGTCTGGGCCACTTCCCCCATGAGGAGGATCCGGTCGGGTTCTCGACCGAACTCATCAACTGGCTCAAGGATCCTGAGCCGGATCGGTAGTCACGGGCACACATGTCCGACGAACAGCCAATTGCCTGCCGCATAAGCCAATTGGCTGACTCACACGCGATTACCGACCTTGGGTCACGGGCAGACGTCGGGGTATGGGCTGGACGCGCGACTTCAATGACGCAGCACGCAACCGCCGCTCGACCGCTCCTGCTGGTCCGAGCATTCACGAGGGGGGCGGCTCTCCGAGCCGGGTGCACGATGTGAGTGATTTCCATGAGCTGCGACTGGGCATTCCGCGCATCCTCCACCGAAGGGCCCGCTGGGTGTCGGCGCGGCTGCGTCATCCCCGCGGCTGATCCAGAGACCGCCCTACCGCACACCGCACACGAGACCCCGGGCTCCTGAGCCCGGGGTTCCCGGTGCGCCATCACGCCGACGGGACCGGGAAGCCACCTGAGCCCGAGGCCAGGCGGGTGCGATCCCGTGAGCCCTGCGGTACCCGGCCGCAGGACTCCTCGCCGCACGGGAGCGTGCGGAGCCGTCAGGCCGCCGCACGGGAGCGACAGGGCCGTCAGGCTCCGGCTCCCCGCGCGAGCGCGTTGCCGGTCGACCAGCGGGCCGGCCTCCCGGCAGAGCCCTCAGAGCGCGCAGCCCTGGCTGTCGACCTGCTGGACGCTGGACTTGCCGAGCTCGATGTCCTGCCGGATCTCGTCGGCCGTCAGGGCGTAGCCCGTGTCAGGGTCGTCGAGCGACTTCGCGAACACCACTCCGTACACCTTGCCGTCCGGGGTGAGCAGGGGCCCGCCGGAGTTGCCCTGGCGGACCGTCGCGTACAGCGAGTACACGTCACGCCGGACCGTACCCCGGTGGTAGATGTCCGGGCCGTTGGCATCGATGCGTCCGCGGATGCGCGCCGAGCGCACGTCGTAGGCGCCGTTCTCCGGGAACCCGGCGACGATGGCACTGTCACCGCTCTCCGCGTCGCTGTCCGTGTCGGTGAAGCGCAGCGGCCGGGCGTCGAGGTCCGGGACGTCCAGGACGGCGATGTCCCGCTGCCAGTCGTAGAGGACGACCTTGGCGTCGTACAGCCGGCCCTCGCCACCGATCTGGACGGTGGGTTCGTCGACGCCACCGACCACGTGGGCGTTGGTCATCACACGGCGGTCGGAGAAGACGAAACCGGTACCTTCGAGGACCTTGCCGCAGCCGGGCGCCATGCCGACGACCTTCACGATCGACTTCTTCGCGCGGGCGGCGACCGGGCTGCCGACCAGGGCCGGGTCAGGGGGCTCGACCTCGGTGATGGGCTCGTTGGCGAACGGGCTGAAGACCTGCGGGAAGCCGTTCTGGGCAAGGACCGAGGAGAAGTCCGTGAACCAGTTGGAGGCCTGATCGGGCATCACCCGGGAGACCCCGAGCAGCACCGAGGAGTTGCGGACCTCCTTGCCCAGCGTCGGGAGTGACGTACCCGCCAGCGCCGAGCCGATCAGCCAGGCGACCAGGAGCATGGCCACCACGTTGACCAGGGAGCCGCCGGTGGCGTCCAGGGCGCGCGCGGGTGACCACGTGATGTAGCGGCGCAGCCTGTTGCCGAGATGGGTGGTGAAGGCCTGACCCACGGAGGCGCACACGATCACGATCACGACCGCGACGATGGCGGCGGTCGAGGAGACTTCCGATCCGTCGGTCATCTGGTCCCAGATGACCGGCAGCAGGTAGACGGCCACGAGCCCGCCGCCCAGGAAGCCGATCACGGACAGGATGCCGACGACGAAGCCCTGGCGATAGCCGATGACCGCGAACCACACGGCGCCGACGAGCAGCAGGATGTCCAGCACGTTCACCGTCTATAGCCTCGCAGATTCGTCACCTGGCCCGTCCGGTTCGACGGGGTCCGGGCCAGGCCCGGAACAGCGCAGCACGGGAGTCAGCCTGTCATGCGCGCCAGTCGAGCGGCACCTGCCTGGTCCTGTCCCAGGGGCGTTCCCACCCCGCGTAGTGCACAATCCTGTCGATCACCCCGGCTGTGAATCCCCACACCAGAGCGGATTCGACCAGGAACGCGGGGCCTTGATGACCGCTGGGATGCACGGCGGTCGCGCGATTGGCCGGATCCGTGAGATCCGCCACGGGGGCGGTGAAGACCCGGGCGGTCTCGGCCGGGTCCACGACTCCCACCGGGCTCGGGGTGCGCCACCAGCCGAGGACGGGCGTGACCACGAAACCGCTCACCGGGATGTAGAGCCTGGGCAGGACCCCGAAGAGCTGCACACCGCTCGGATCGAGTCCCGTCTCCTCCTCGGCCTCCCGCAGGGCGGCTCGAAGCGGCCCCGTGGTGGCGTGGTCACCGTCCTCGGGGTCCAGTGAGCCTCCAGGGAAGGACGGCTGGCCGGGGTGGGAACGCAGGGAGCCGGCACGCTCCATCAGAAGCAGCTCAGGACCCCGCTCGCCCTCACCGAAGAGGATCAGGACGGCGGACTGGCGCCCCGCGCCGTTCTCCGGCGGCAGGAAGCGGCTCAGCTGCTGAGCTCTGACGGTCCGCGCCGCCCGGGCGACGGGCTCGAGCCAGGAGGGCAGGCCCTCGGCGGAGACGGTGAGCGCGGTGTCCTGCGGCGCGCTGCCTCCCGTGGTGGCCGCGTCGGCCGCGGCCCGTGTGCTCTGTGCGTGCGTCATGGGCACCCCCGTCGTTCCAACGCCTGTCGTCCGCCATTTCGTTCCGCCCGGCACCGTACGAGGGTCCGGATCACCCGTCCGGGAATCCCCGTGCCCCGCGACGGGCTCCCCACGCTGCGCGGAGGCCCGTGCCACGTGAGCCGACGCCGGCGGCGCACACCGGCCGCCGGCGCCGGGGACTCCTCCGCTCACCCGGCTCCCAGGGGCGGAGCGGGGCGGCCCGGATAGTCCGGGGGCGGGCTGAGGCGCTGCCCGGGATACCCGCCCATCTCGTACTTCAGGAGCTTCTTCGCCTTGTCCGGGTCGGTCTCCCCCTCCCCGTAGGCGGGGCAGAGCGAGGCGATCGGGCAGGCTCCGCAGGCGGGCTTACGGGAGTGGCAGATGCGGCGACCGTGGAAGACCACTCGGTGCGAGAGCATCGTCCACTCGCTCTTCGGGAAGATCGCGGCGACCTCCGCCTCGACCTTCTCCGGGTCCTCCTGCTCGGTCCACTTCCACCGGCGGACCAAGCGGCCGAAATGCGTGTCCACCGTGATGCCAGGCACCCCGAACGCGTTGCCGAGGACGACGTTGGCCGTCTTGCGGCCCACCCCGGGCAGCTTGACCAGGTCCGCGAGACGGCCCGGGACCTCCCCGCCGAAGTCGTCCCGCAGGGCGGCCGACAGCCCCATCAGGGAGCGTGCCTTGGCCCGGAAGAATCCGGTCGGCCGGATGATCTCCTCGAGCTTGTCGGGGACGGCGGCGGCCATGTCCTCCGGCGTCGGATACGCGGCGAAGAGAGCGGGGGTGGTCTGGTTGACCCTCAGGTCGGTGGTCTGGGCCGAGAGCACCGTGGCGACCAGGAGCTCGAAGGGATTACGGAAATCCAGCTCGGGGTGGGCGTACGGATAGACCTCGGCGAGCTCACGGTTGATCCGGCGGGCACGGCGCACCATCGCGAGATGCGACTCCGGCTTGGCTGCCTTGCCTGCCCCCGCACCACCCGAGCCGGACGCACCCTTTTTCCTACTTCGTACACCCTGTTCGCCCACGGCGGAATTCTTGTCTCCCGACACCCCATCAGCCCCCTTGGCCTGTGCTGTCACCGGCGTACCGGACACCCGGCCAGCCTAGAGCCAGGGGCTGACATCCGCCCCGGTCACCGCGCATCCACGCCCAATCGGCCCCCTGCCGTAGGGTCCGGCACGCCCGTGCGTCAAACTGGTTTGTGATCGATCGCACTGTTTTACCGTCCGGCATCATGGAAACCACGCTTCCCTGAACAGGCCGACAAGGAGAGAACTCGTGGACGACGTTCTGCGGCGCGCCCCGCTTTTCGCGGCGCTCGATGACGAGCAGGCCGCGGAGCTCCGCGCCTCGATGAGTGAGGTGACCCTCGCGCGCGGCGACGCGCTGTTCCACGAGGGCGACCCGGGTGACCGGCTGTACGTGGTCACCGAGGGGAAGGTGAAGCTCCACCGCACCTCCCCCGACGGGCGGGAGAACATGCTGGCCGTCCTCGGCCCCGGTGAGCTGATCGGTGAGCTGTCGCTCTTCGACCCGGGCCCTCGGACCGCCACCGCGACGGCGCTCACCGAGGTCAAGCTTCTCGGCCTCGGCCACGGAGACCTCCAGCCCTGGCTGAACGCCCGCCCCGAGGTGGCCACCGCGCTGCTGCGCGCCGTCGCCCGCAGGCTGCGCAAGACGAACGACCAGATGTCCGACCTGGTCTTCTCCGACGTTCCGGGCCGCGTCGCCCGTGCGCTCCTCGACCTGTCGCGCCGCTTCGGCGTGCAGTCGGAGGAGGGCATCCACGTCGTGCACGACCTGACCCAGGAGGAGCTGGCCCAGCTGGTCGGCGCCTCCCGCGAGACGGTCAACAAGGCGCTCGCCGACTTCGCGGGCCGCGGCTGGCTGCGTCTCGAGGCGCGCGCCGTGATCCTGCTGGACGTGGAGCGGCTGGCGAAGCGGTCCCGCTGACGCCTCCGCCGCGCGCACGGCGTCCGGGACAGCCGGAACCGGCCCTCGCCCGAAAGAGCGCGCGAAGACAGCCGCACAGACGTGGAAGGGCCCCCACCGGGGGCCCTTCCCGCATCTGCGCGGCCGGATCAGATCAGGCCGTGCTCGGTGAGGTACTCCATCTGGGCGCGCACCGACAGCTCCGCGGCCGGCCACAGGGAACGGTCCACGTCTGCGTACACCGCGGCGACGACCTCGGCCGGTGTCCCGTGGCCCGCCTCCACAGCTGTCTCGACCTGTGCCAGCCGGCTGGCACGGTGGGCCAGGTAGAACTCGACCGCGCCCTGTGCGTCCTCCAGGACCGGCCCGTGCCCCGGGAGCACCGTGTGCACCCCGTCGTCGACGGTCAGCGAGCGCAGCCGCCGCAGGGTGTCCAGGTAGTCGCCGAGCCGTCCGTCCGGGTGCGCGACCACGGTCGTGCCGCGCCCCAGGATCGTGTCGCCGGTCAGCACCGCACCGTCGGCGGGCAGGTGGAAGGAGAGCGAGTCGGCGGTGTGCCCGGGGGTGGGCACGACCCGGAGCTCGAGTCCACCCGTGGTGATCACGTCGCCGGCCGCCAGCCCTTCCTCCCCCAGCCGCAGGGCGGGATCCAGGGCACGCACGTTCGTGCGCGTGAGCCCGGCGAAGCGGGAGGCCCCCTCGGCGTGGTCGGGGTGGCCGTGCGTCAGCAGGGTGAGGGCGACGCGCCTGCCCGCCCGCTCCACGGTGTCGACGACGGCGCGCAGATGTATGTCGTCGAGCGGCCCGGGGTCGATCACGACGGCCAGCTCGGAGTCCGGTTCCGCGACGATCCAGGTGTTCGTGCCGTCGAGGGTCATCGCCGAGGCGTTGGGCGCCAGGACGTTGACCGTGCGTGCGGTGGCCGGCCCGGAGAGGACGCCGCCACGGGGCTGGCCCGGCAGTGCGGCCGCGTCGCTCATGCGGGGTCACCGTCCGTTCCGCCCCCGGCGGGGGCAGGACCGCCCGCCGGTACGTGCTTGGTGAACTCCTCGTGCCCCGGCCAGGTCAGCACCAGCTCCTCACCCTCCATGCGGGCCTCTGCCAGCACAGGAGCCAGGTTCTGGGAATCAGCCGCCTTCAGTGCCTCCCCGGCCGTCCCGTACGGCCTCAGGGCCCGCAGGGTGGCGACGGTGGGCGGCATCATCAGCAGCTCACCGCGGTCGTAGCCGTCGGCAGCGTCTCCCGGGCGGATCCAGACGGTCCGGTCGGCCTCGGTGGAGGCGTTCCGGGTGCGCTGGCCTTCGGGGAGGGCGGCCACGAAGAACCAGGTGTCGTAACGTCGCGGTTCGAACGCCGGGGTGATCCAGCGGGCCCACGCCGCCAGCAGGTCCGAGCGCAGTACGAGTCCCCGGCGTTCCAGGAACCCGGCGAAGGACAGCTCCCGGGCGACGAGGGCCTTACGGTCGGCCTCCCAGTCGTCGCCCGTGGTGTCGCTCACCACGGTGTCGGCGGTCGGCCCGGCCAGCAGGACGCCCGCTTCCTCGTACGTCTCACGGACCGCCGCGCAGACCACGGCCTGTGCCTCGGCCGCGGTGTCCACGCCGAGGCGCGCGGCCCAGCTCTCCAGGGAGGGACCCGCCCACCCCACGAGGTGGTCGTCGTCACGCGGATCGACCCCGCCACCCGGATAGGCGTACGCGCCCCCGGCAAACGCCATGGAGGTGCGCCGGCGCAGCATGTGGACGGCGGGACCCGTGGTTCCGGCCTCCGGCGGGTCGTCCCGGAGCAGCATCACCGTGGCCGCTCTCCTGGGGACCACGGCCGTCAGCTCGCCGCTGGCGAGGGCCCTGATCCGGGCGGGCCATTCCGGTGGGTACCACTGACCGTTGGACATGGCCGGAGGCTATCCGGAACCGCGCCGATGTTCGAGGGGCCTCGGACACGGATGTCTTCCCCGTACATGCAGTCCGCCGCGTGCCCGCGCGGCCTCCGGTCCGCGCAGTCGGCCGGCTGCCGGCACGGCCCCGCACACGCGTGATCCCGCCCGGTCGCGGGACCGGGCGGGATCAGAGAGGTGTGGGATCAGAGGGGTGCGGGCTCAGGCGTCGACGAGCTCGACCTGGACCTCGACCTCCACCGGGGCGTCCAGCGGCAGCACCGCGACGCCCACGGCGCTGCGGGCGTGCACGCCCTTGTCGCCCAGGACGGCGCCGAGCAGCTCGCTCGCGCCGTTGATCACGCCCGGCTGCCCGGTGAAGTCGGCGGCGGAGGCGACGAAGCCCACGACCTTCACGACACGGGCGATCCGGTCGAGGTCGCCCGCGACCGACTTCACGGCCGCCAGGGCGTTCAGCGCGCAGGTCTTCGCCAGCTCCTTGGCCTCGTCCGGCGTCACCTCGGCGCCGACCTTGCCGGTCACCGCGAGCTTGCCGTCCACCATCGGGAGCTGGCCGGAGGTGTAGACGTACACCCCTGACCGCACGGCCGGCTGGTAGGAGGCCAGCGGCGGTACGACGTCCGGAAGCGTCAGGCCGAGTTCGGCGAGCTTCGCCTCGACGGCGCCGGCCACTACGGCTTCTCCCGCTTCAGGTAGGCCACGAGCTGCTCGGGGTTGTTCGGGCCGGGAACGACCTGGACCAGCTCCCAGCCGTCCTCGCCCCAGGTGTCCAGAATCTGCTTGGTCGCGTGCACGAGAAGGGGCACGGTCGCGTATTCCCACTTGGTCATGAGCCGACTGTAATGCCTGGCACAGGCGGCCTCGTGCGTAGCCTGCCTGCCGACTGGTTAGGCTCGAAGACGTGAGCAGGTTCCAGGTCGTCAGCGGCAAGGGCGGGACCGGTAAGACCACGGTCGCCGCCGCACTCGCGCTCGCCCTCGCGACCGAGGGCAGGCGCACCCTCCTCGTCGAGGTCGAGGGCAGACAGGGCATCGCCCAGCTCTTCGAGTCGGAGGCACTCCCCTACGAGGAACGCAGGATCGCGGTGGCGCCGGGCGGTGGCGAGGTCCACGCCCTGGCCATCGACGCCGAGCGCGCGCTCCTGGACTACCTCCAGATGTTCTACAAACTCGGCAGCGCCGGCCGGGCGCTGAAGAAGCTCGGCGCCATCGACTTCGCCACCACCATCGCGCCCGGCGTACGCGACGTCCTGCTGACCGGCAAGGCCTGCGAGGCCGTGCGGCGCAAGGACAAGCAGGGCAGGTTCGTCTACGACTACGTGATCATGGACGCGCCCCCCACCGGCCGGATCACCCGCTTCCTCAACGTGAACGACGAGGTGGCGGGCCTGGCGAGGATCGGGCCGATACACAATCAGGCACAGGCCGTCATGCGGGTCCTGAAGTCCCCCGAGACCGCCGTCCACCTGGTGACCCTCCTGGAGGAGATGCCCGTCCAGGAGACGGCCGACGGCATCGCGGAACTGCGGGCCGCCGAGCTCCCCGTGGGCCGGATCGTGGTCAACATGGTGCGGCCCCATCTGCTGGACGAGGACGCGCTGCGCACGGCGTCGGGAAACCGCCGCAAGGAGCTCGCGAAGACGCTCACCCGGGCGGGCGTGACCGGGTCCGCGGGGCTGGTGCGACCGCTGCTGGAACAGGCGGCCGAGCACGCCCAGCGGGTCGGCCTGGAGCGTGAGCAGCGCGCGGTGCTGGCCGGGCTGGGGCTGCCCACGGCCGAGCTCCCGCTGATGGGCGAGGGGGTGAGCCTGGCCGCTCTGTACGAGCTGGCGGAGGAGTTCCGTAAGCAGGGTGTGGGCGACGAGACCGCGGACGAGGCGGGGCGGACGCCCCGGGGCCGTGGCGCCGGACGAGGGGTGGGGTCATGACGCTGGGCACGGAGATCGCACCGGGGCTGGACACGGACGCGCTCCTGGACGACCCGGAGATCCGTATCGTCGTGTGCTGCGGCTCCGGTGGGGTGGGCAAGACCACGACCGCCGCGGCGCTCGGCGTGCGGGCGGCCGAGCGTGGGCGCAAGGTCGTCGTCCTCACCATCGACCCGGCCCGCCGGCTCGCCCAGTCCATGGGCATCGACCGGCTCGACAACGTGCCACGCCGGGTCGACGGCATCGCGGGCGACGGCGAACTGCACGCCATGATGCTCGACATGAAGCGCACCTTCGACGAGACGGTCGAGGCGCACACGGACGCCGAGCGGGCCCGGGCGATCCTGGAGAACCCCTTCTACCAGTCGCTGTCGGCCGGCTTCGCGGGCACGCAGGAATACATGGCGATGGAGAAGCTCGGGCAGCTGAGGGCGCGGGACGAGTGGGACCTGATCATCGTCGACACACCGCCGTCCCGGTCCGCGCTGGACTTCCTGGACGCGCCGAAACGTCTCGGCTCCTTCCTGGACGGGAAGTTCATCCGGGTGCTGATCGCCCCGGCGAAGATCGGCGGACGGGCCGGGATGAAGTTCCTGAACGTCGGCATGTCGATGATGACCGGCACGCTCGGCAAGCTGCTCGGCGGGCAGTTCCTGCGCGACGTACAGACCTTCGTCGCGGCGATGGACTCCATGTTCGGCGGATTCCGTACCCGGGCCGACGCGACGTACAAGCTGCTCCAGGCTCCTGGGACGGCCTTCCTCGTCGTGGCGACGCCGGAGCGGGACGCCCTGCGCGAGGCCGCCTACTTCGTGGAACGCCTGGCCGCCGAGGAGATGCCGCTGGCGGGCCTGGTCCTCAACCGGGTGCACGGCAGCGAGGCCTCACGGCTCTCGGCGGAGCGGGCGCTCACGGCCGCAGAAAATCTTGAGGGCATCGGCATTGTGGATCAGGCGGCCGGGAAAGCTGGCCTTGGTGACCCGGCTGACCCGGTGGCCGCCACCTCTCCCGAAGCCCCGGAGTCACCGTTCTCCCCCGAAGAGAGCAACGAGCCGCCCCTGCACGACCACGAGCCGCACGACCACGAGCCTCACCGGCACGAGCCGCCGCTGAACGACCCGACCTCGGGCTCCCGGACATCGCGCACCCCCGAACCGCGTGGCCGGAAGTCGCCTGACCCGTCCGAGTCATCCACCCACACGGAAGCAGACAGGCACGACACCTCAGCCACCGATGCCGTCACCGTCGACCAGCTGGCCGCCGGACTGCTGCGGCTGCACGCCGAACGGATGCAGGTCGTCGCGCGCGAGCAGCACACGCGTGAGCGCTTCACCACGCTGCACCCCGAGGTACCCGTGACCGAGGTGGCCGCACTGCCCGGCGACGTCCACGACCTCTCCGGCCTCAGGGCCGTCGGGGAACGGCTCGCGACCGGTTCAGTTCCGGTTTGAGCTGGTCCGCCCGCCGGTCTCCCGTCACCGGCAGTCCCACGGGCCACGCCCCCGGGGGCCTCACCCCACGGCGGCGAACGTCTCGTGCAGGTCGTCGTCGCGCAGTCCGTCGTCGTGCAGATCGTCGTCCAGCCCGACCGCTGCGGGCAGCAGGCCCGCGGACCGCTCGTACTCACTGCGCGCGGTATCCAGCAGGCGGCGCCAGGACGTGACGGTCGGCCGGCGGCGCAGCAGTGCGCGGCGCTCCCGCTCCGTCATTCCGCCCCACACGCCGAACTCGACGCGGTTGTCCAGCGCGTCGGCCAGGCACTCGGTCCGCACCGGGCATCCGGTGCACACCGCCTTGGCCCTGTTCTGCGCTGCCCCTTGTACGAACAGTTCATCCGGATCGGTAGTGCGGCAGGCTGCCTGCGCACTCCAGTCGGTTACCCAGCCCATCCCGGCGCCGTCCTCTCCCGAATCGAGGCTCCCCCACGGCGGCAGAGGCATATTCACCGCTGCCAGTTGAGGACGTTACGGAAGGTGGCGACAGCACAACACCCCCTTCGGGCCCAATCTTGAATGGCCCGAACGGACTATGCGTGCGCAGGAGATCACCCAGAGGAGTGACGTAAGGACATGCGCGACTATCCCGAGAGAATCGGGACAGGATACCCAAGTCGTAACGGACATTCAGCGACACGTCAGGCGAATTCGGGAGCGCCTTGATGTCTGGCTGGATTCCGTTCGGACCGCGCAGGGGGCTTGCTACAAAATCGGACTGCTGTGACAGTTGAGAGCAGCTTAGGCCAAGGCCTGTACGCGTGTCCGGCGAATGAGAACGTAGGCTGCCCCCATGCCAAAGAAGCGCTCAGGCGGGGGTCTGACGACGACCCAGCAGGCCGCCAAGTTCCTCGGTGTCGCCGCACTCTCCGGAGCTGTACTGGCAGGCATCGCGCTGCCGGCCGCCGGCGCACTGGGGCTCGCGGCCAAGGGGACGGTCGAGGGATTCGACGAGATCCCTTCCAACCTGAAGACCCCGCCGCTGAGCCAGCGGACCACGATCCTGGACAGCGAGGGCGGCGCGATCGCCACCGTGTACTCGCGTGACCGCACCGTCGTCCCGCTCAAGGACATCTCCCCGTACATGCAGGACGCGATCATCGCGATCGAGGACTCGCGCTTCTACGAGCACGGCGCAGTGGACCTCAAGGGCATCCTGCGCGCGATGAACCGCAACGTGCAGGAGGGCGGCGCCGCTCAGGGTGCCTCCACTCTCACCCAGCAGTACGTGAAGAACGTCTTCGTCGAGGAGGCGGGCGACGACCCCGACAAGGTTGCCGAGGCCACGCAGCAGACCCTGGGCCGCAAGGTCCGGGAGCTGAAGTACGCGATCCAGGTCGAGGAAGAGCTCGGCAAGAAGAAGATCCTGGAGAACTACCTCAACATCACGTTCTTCGGGCAGCAGGCGTACGGCGTCGAAGCCGCGTCGCAGCGCTACTTCTCCAAGCACGCCAAGGACCTGAAGCTGGAGGAGGCGGCCATGCTGGCCGGCCTCGTCCAGTCACCGACCCGCTACGACCCGGTCAACGACGCGGAAGAGGCGACCAAGCGCCGCAACACCGTGCTCCAGCGGATGGCGGCCGTCGGCAGCATCTCGCAGGACGAGGCCGACAAGGCCATCGCCTCCCCCATCGCGCTGAAGGTCCGCAAGCCCAGGAACGGCTGCATCACCGCCGTCAGCGGCGCCGGCTTCTTCTGCGACTACGTCCGCAAGACCATCCTCACGGACCCGGCCTTCGGGAAGACCGAGGAGGAGCGCTCCAAGCTCTGGAACCTCGGCGGTCTCACGATCAGGACCACGCTGTCGCCGCGCGCGCAGCAGGCGGCCGACGAGGCCGCGACGTCGAGGGTCTACAAGGACGACAAGGTCGCCGCCTCGGTCGTCCAGGTCGAGCCCGGCACAGGCAAGATCCTCTCGATGGGACAGTCCCGGCCCTACGGACTGGACCAGAAGAAGCACGAGACGATGATCAACCTCGCCGTCAGCAACAAGATGGGCGGCAGCACCTACGGCTTCCAGGTCGGCTCCACCTTCAAGCCCATCACCGCCGCCGCGGCCCTGGAGAAGGGCATCAGCCCCGCCCAGAGCTACGCCACGGACTGGAAGATCTCGCTTCCGCTGAACTCCTTCCGCACCTGCGCGGGAGCTCCGACCGGCAGCTCCAACTGGGACCTGCAGAACGAGATGGAGTCCGAGAAGGGCAGCTGGGACATGACCAGCGCCCTCGGCAAGTCCATCAACACCTACTTCGCCAAGCTGGAGCAGAAGACGGGTCTCTGCGAGACGGTCGAGATGGCGAAGAAGGTCGGCTACGAGCGGGGCGACGGCAAGGAGATCGAGGAGAACGCCTCGATCACCCTCGGCGGTGAGGTCAGCACCCCGCTCTCGATGGCCTCGGTGTACGCCGCGTTCGCCAACCGGGGGACTTACTGCTCGCCCATCGCCATCGAGTCGATCACCGACGCCGACGACAAGAAGATCGGCGTGCCGAAGACCAAGTGCTCCCGCGCGATGAGCGAGACCACGGCCGACACGCTCAGCCAGATGCTCAAGGGCGTGGTCGAGGACGGTACCGGCACGCTGGCCGGCCTCACCGACCGGGACAACGCGGGCAAGACCGGTACGACGAACGACCGTCTCGACGCCTGGTTCGTCGGCTACACCCCGAACCTCTCCACCGCGGTCTGGGTCGGTGACGACGTCGGCGAGAAGACCACCAAGATGTACGACATCACCATCGGTGGCCAGTACTACGACAAGGTCTGCGGTGGCTGTCTGCCCGGCCCCATCTGGAAGACCGCGATGACCGGGGCGCTGAACGCCTCGGAGACCCCCTCCTTCAACCCGATCGCGGTGCCCCGCGCCAAGGAGAAGGAGAAGGACCCGGGGCGCGGCGAGGGCCGCGGCGGGGACACCGGTGACGACGACGGCGGCAAGCCCGGCGCCGACCCCATCGGCGGCATCACCCTGCCGCCGGGCATCATCGGCGGGAACGACGGCGGCGGGCGCGGTGGCAACGGCCCCTGAGCCCTCGCTCCGCCCGGCGAGGTCATGAAACAGAGCGAGGAGGGGCACCCCCGGGCCGGGGGTGCCCCTCCTCGTCCGTACGCCCGGCCTCTCAGCCCGCGAGCAGCTTCTTCACCGTGGCGGCCACCCGGCCGCCCTCGGCGAGGCCCGCCACCTTCGGGCTGACGATCTTCATGACGGCGCCCATCGCCCGCGGGCCCTCCGCGCCGGAGGCCTTCGCCTCCTCGACGGCCTGAGCCACGATCGCGTTCAGCTCGTCGTCGGTGAGCTGCTTGGGCAGGTAGGCGTCGAGCAGCTCACCCTCCGCCTTCTCCCGCTCGGCCTGCTCGGTCCGGCCGCCCTGCGCGAAGGCCTCGGCCGCCTCGCGGCGCTTCTTCGCCTCCTTGGCGATCACCTTCTGCACCTCGTCGTCGGAGAGCTCGCGCGACGTCTTGCCGCTGACCTCTTCCTTGGTGATCGCGGTGAGGGTGAGCCGGAGGGTGGACGAGGTGAGCTCGTCACGCGCCTTCATGGCCGTGGTGAGGTCTTCCTTGAGCTTGGACTTGAGCGTGGTCATGCGGCGATTGTGTCAGGTACCGGGCACTCGCCGCCCGCCTGTTTTCGTCCCGCGGGACTGTGTCTGCGACGATGGGCGCATGCGCGCACGCTACGGAGTACCCCTGAAAGTCACGGCAGTCGGCGCAGCGGTCGGTGCCGCCGGTCTCGTGTACGCGGCCGGATTCGAGGCACGCTCGTTCCGCCTCCGCCGGATCGCCGTCCCTGTACTCCCGCACGGGGCACGCCCGTTGCGCGTACTCCAGGTCTCCGACATCCACATGGTGAGCGGCCAGCGCAAGAAGCGGGCCTGGCTCCAGTCCCTGGCGGGCCTGCGTCCCGACTTCGTGGTGAACACGGGGGACAACCTCTCCGACCCGGAGGCCGTCCCGGAGCTGCTCGACGCACTCGGCCCGCTGATGGAGTTCCCCGGGGTCTACGTCTTCGGCTCCAACGACTACTACGGTCCGAAGCTCCGCAACCCCGCGCGCTACCTCATGGAGAAGATGCAGGGCAAGCACGGCCTCAACGGGAACGCCCCGGCGGTCGGTGTCGTCCACAACCCGTGGGAGCCGATGCGCGACGCCTTCGACGAGGCGGGCTGGCTGAACCTCAGCAACACCCGGGGCCGCATCAAGGCCGACGGGCTCGAGATCGCCTTCACGGGCCTGGACGACCCGCACATCAAGCGCGACCGTTACGCCGAGGTCGCCGGCGGCCCCGAGACGGGCGCGGACCTCTCGATCGGTGTGGTCCACGCCCCGTACCTGCGCTCCCTGGACGCCTTCACGGCGGACGGCTACCCCCTGATCCTGGCGGGCCACACCCACGGCGGCCAGCTCTGCATCCCCTTCTACGGCGCCCTCGTCACCAACTGCGACCTGGACACGGACCGGGTGAAGGGTCTCTCCGGCCACACGGTCGGCGACCGCCGGTCCTACCTCCACGTCTCCGCGGGCTGCGGCACGAACCGCTACACCCCGGTCCGCTTCGCCTGCCCGCCCGAGGCGACGCTGCTGACGCTGACGCCCCGCGACTGAGGTCCCCGGCGGCGCCCGGAAACCGGATTTCGCCTCCGGGCGCAGGTGGGCTAAAGTAATCGATGTCGCCGGGACAATCGGTGGACATCGGGGTGTAGCGCAGCTTGGCAGCGCGCTTCGTTCGGGACGAAGAGGTCGTGGGTTCAAATCCCGCCACCCCGACAGCTGAAACACAAGGTCAAGGGCCTGATCCGCGAAAGTGGATCAGGCCCTTCCTGTATGTCGAGGGCCGTCCGGAAGCGGTCCGCAGAGGTGTCGTGATCGACTTCCTGCCGGCTCTCCGGCCGCACGGCCAGAGGTCCGGCCTCGATCCTGGCGCGCCGCGCGACGAGGGGGACGGCCGCGCCGCGCAAGGCGGACCGGCACGACATCGGCGGGCGTCGTGCGTTCGCCGGCCCCGGGCGGCCTCGGCCCGCGGCGGAGACCCGGGGCCCGCGTCGTGCCGGTGGAGCGCGACGAGCACGGAACGGCGCGCGGGCCCGGCCCGCCCTCTCCTGGGAGAGAAGCGAACCGGGCCCACACGTACAGGAGGGCGGGACGGCGGGCGCGGCGTCTTCCGCGCGCCGCCCTCCCGGACGCGTCAGGCCGCCGCGGCGCCGACGCCCTCGGTGACCTGGCGCAGGACCTCGGTCAGGGAGGTGACGACCTCGGCGTCGTCGGCCGGGTGGATCTCCGCGAAGCGGGTCACGGAGCCGGGGATCGAGAGCTTGGCGTCCGCCAGGACCGCACCGCCCGCGATACCGGCAGCCTTGCGGGCCTCGTCCTGCGCCCACACGCCACCGAACTGACCGAAGGCGGTGCCGACCACGGCGACCGGCTTGCCGGTCAGGGCGCCGGCGCCGTACGGCCGCGACAGCCAGTCGATGGCGTTCTTCAGGACGGCCGGCATGGTGCCGTTGTACTCCGGCGAGAACAGCAGGAAGGCGTCGGCACGGCCGGCCGCCTCACGCAGCTGGGCGGCGGCGGCCGGAACGCTGCCCTCGGCGTCGACGTCCTCGTTGTAGAAGGGGACCTCGGCCAGGCCTTCGTACAGCTCGACCTCGGTACCCTCCGGCGCGTGCTTGACGGCCGCCTCGGCGAGCTGACGGTTGTGCGAGCCGGCGCGGAGGCTGCCGACGAGGGCGAGGATACGTACAGACATGGAGAAGCTCCCGGGAGACGGAGACAGCGAGAATCAAGCGGACCAGGGTCCGTTTAATGTTGTACCACCTAAACGGACCCTGGTCCACTTCTGCTGTTCCGGGGCTACCCTGAGGCCATGACCGCTTCCCTTCCCCCGCTCCCCGGGCCGCCCGACGTCGGTAAGGTGCGGGCGGACCTCACGCTCGCCCCCGTCGGCGAACCCGAGCAGCTGCGGGCGGACGCGGCACGCAACCGTGCACTGCTGCTGGACGCGGCCTCCCGCCTCCTGGCCCACTGCGGAGCGGCGAACCTCACCATGGAATCGGTGGCCGCCGCCGCCGGGGTGGGCAAGGGCACCGTCTTCAGGCGCTTCAAGGACCGCACAGGCCTGCTCATCGCGCTCCTGGACCACCGGGAGACACTGCTGCAGGCCGCCTTCCTCTCCGGACCGCCGCCCATGGGCCCCGGCGCCGCCGCCGCGGAGCGGCTGCACGCCTTCGGTCCGGCGGTGATGCGCCACGAACTCGATCACCACGAGCTGATCCTGGCCTCCCGCACCGACCCGCTCCGGGGCTACACCGTGCCCGCGTACCGGCTGCGGCTCAGCCATGTCGGCATGCTGCTGCGCGAAGCCCGCGTGGAGGGCGAGCGGGAGCTGATCGCGCACACCCTGCTCGGTTCCATCGACGCCACCCTCGTGCACCATTTGGCCTGCCAACGCGGCGTACCCGTCGAACGGCTGGAGCAGGGCTGGCACGATCTCCTCACCCGGCACGGGGCGGCCCGCTGAGCCCTTGCCCCGCGGGCCGGGCGCAGACCTGGATCAGGGCGTGCGTTCCGCTGGTGCGCCATGCGCGGCCGGACCGCTCCAGGCGCTCCAGGGTCGTTTGTGCCAGTCCGGCGACGACGTCGGACTTCAGCGTGCGCAGGGCGGCGACGGGCCCCGGGAAGTACGCGGTGAGCTCGGCGAACGGTGTCGTCGCGGGCCACAGCCGGTCCCCCACCAGCCGACGGTAGTTGAGGTCGCCCTTCAGGATCGTCAGCGTCGCGGCGGACAGCTCGGCGCGCAGGTCGGCGGGCATGCGCTCGTACGGGAACGGCGCGCAGAAGAACGCGTGGGTGCGCACCGCGAAGCTCCCCGCCCCCATGGCCCCCCAGATCCGCGCACCGATCCTGCCGGCCTCCCCCGGTGCGTCGCGCAGCCGGCGCAGACAGTCGATGACGTCGGCCGTCATCGCGTCGGAGACGTAGTACGGGCCGGGCTTGACGTGGAGCACGACCTGCCGCGCGTGACCGTGCTCCAGCAGATGGTCGGCGAGGACCAGGTCGGGGATCAGCTCGCGTCCCGTGTTGTCGGCGATGAGCGCGACCGTCGCCGGCGCCCCCGGCGGGAGCAGCGACCAGAGCACCGCGCTGTCGTCGGCGACCAGCCGGGGATCGGCCTCGCCGGGAGCGGCTTCCCCCGCCGTGCCTCGGAATCCCAGATCGGCGCGGTTCCCCCAGAGCGAGGCGAGGAGGAGGGCCGTCGCGCGCTCGTGCGCGGGAGCCCCGGCGAGGTCGTCCAGCGAGCGGAGCTCCTCGTCCACCGTGGCGCCCACGAGTTCGGCCCGCTTGAAGGGGCCGAAGGGGTCGACGCCCTGCCAGGCCCCCTCCTCGAAGTACCCGACCGCGCCCAGGAGTCTGCGGTAGAAGTAGCTCTCGGACCAGAGGAACGGCGCATCGAACCACGGACGTCCGAAGTACTCCGGCCCGCGCGCCGACCAGAGCCCGGCGTCCGGGCTCGCGGGGTCGAGCGGCTCCACGACCCCGTGGACGATCTCGTGCAGCAGCGCGTCCAGAGCCCGCTGCTGACGGGGACCGTACGGGAAGGCCTCGCGTACCTGCTCGATCAGTGCGGGGTGGCGCTCGGCCAGCACCCCCCGGGCGAAACTGCCGGGCTCCCGGCCCGTGATCACCGGTGGCCCGGCGTCGCTCGCGGTGTCCGTGGCCCCTCGTGTTTCGCCCATGGGCCCAGTCTGCCCGGCCGCACGACCGCCGCTCTCCACAGGGCACGCGGACGGTGTCCGGCCGGAGACCGGGCGGACGGCCAACGGGCCCGGGCGGAAGGGCACATGGGCGGCGCGGCGCCTGGTTACGATATGTACCGGCTCAGACGACTCAACCCAGGAAAGGGAATCCGCACCTATGCCGGCCGAGACATTCGAGTTCCAGGTAGAAGCGCGTCAGCTCCTGCAGATGATGATCCATTCGATCTACTCGAACAAGGATGTGTTCCTGCGCGAGCTCATTTCCAATTCTTCGGACGCACTGGACAAACTGCGGCTGGAAACGCTCCGTGACGACCAGCTCGACGTGGACGCGTCGGACCTGCACATCGCGATCGACGCAGACCGGGAGACGCGCACCCTGACCGTGCGCGACAACGGCATCGGAATGACGCACGACGAGGTCGTCGAGCTGATCGGCACGATCGCGAATTCCGGTACCGCGAAGTTTGTCCAGGAATTGCGGGAGGCCAAGGACTCGTCCGCGTCGGAAGAGCTCATCGGCCAGTTCGGTGTCGGGTTCTATTCGAGCTTCATGGTCGCCGACGAGGTCACCCTGCTGACGCGGCGCGCGGGCGAGGAGACGGGGACGCGCTGGCAGTCGGACGGCGAGGGGACGTACACCGTCGAGACCGTCGACGACGCCCCGCAGGGCACCTCGGTCACCCTCCGCCTCAAGCCGGAGGACACCGAGGACAAGCTCTTCGACTACACCTCGCCCTGGAAGATCAGGGAGATCGTCAAGCGCTACTCGGACTTCATCACCTGGCCCATCCGGATGGCCGCCGCGACGGGCGAGGAGGGCGCCGAGGACCCCGGGACCGAGACGGTCAACTCGATGAAGGCGCTGTGGGCCCGGTCGAAGGACTCCGTCACCGCCGAGGAGTACAGCGAGCTCTACAAGCACATCAGCCATGACTGGACCGAGCCTCTCGAAACCATCCGCATGCAGGCGGAAGGCACCTTCGAATACCAGGCCCTGCTCTTCCTGCCCTCGCACGCGCCGCAGGACCTGTTCATGCAGGACCACAAGCGCGGCGTCCAGCTCTATGTGAAGCGCGTCTTCATCATGGACGACTGCGAAGCGCTCATGCCGACGTATCTGCGCTTCGTGAAGGGTGTCGTCGACGCCCAGGACCTTTCGCTGAACGTCTCGCGCGAGATTCTCCAGCAGGACCGCCAGATCGAGATGATGAGGCGTCGTTTGGTCAAGAAGGTCCTTTCCACGGTGAAGGACATGAGGTCCTCCGACCCGGAGAAGTACGGGACCTTCTGGAAGGAATTCGGGCGGGTCCTCAAGGAAGGGCTGCTCCAGGACTTCGAGAACCGGGACGCGATCCTGGAGATCTGCTCGTTCGCCTCGACGCAGGACGAGGAGGGGCTGACCACCCTGCGCTCGTACGTGGAGCGGATGAAGGAGGGCCAGGAGCAGATCTTCTACATGACGGGCGAATCGCGTGCCGCCATGGAGAGCTCGCCCCACATGGAGGCCTTCCGGGCCAAGGGCTTCGAGGTCCTGCTGCTGACCGACCCCGTCGACGAGGTCTGGGTCCAGTCCGTGCCGGAGTTCGACGGCAAGCAGCTGCAGTCCATCGCCAAGGGCGAGGTGGACCTGGACACCGACGAGGAGAAGAAGGAGGTCGAGGCCGAGCGTGAGAAGCAGCAGCAGGAGTACGCCGGCCTGCTGACCTGGATGACGGAGCAGCTCGGCGAGCACGTGAAGGAGGTGCGGCTCTCCTCGCGGCTGACCGTCTCCCCCGCCTGCATCGTCTCCGACACGCACGACGTCACGCCCGCCCTGGAGAACATGTACCGCGCGATGGGCCAGGAGGTGCCGCACGTCAAGCGCATCCTCGAGCTCAACCCCTCGCACGCCCTGATCAGCGGCCTGAAGAAGGCACACGCGGCCGGGGCCGGCGAGCAGGGGGCCACCGCCGAGCTGGCCGAGACGGCCGAACTCGTCCACGGTCTGGCCCTCCTCTCCGACGGCGGCGAGCTGAGCGACCCCTCCCGCTTCAGCAGGCTGATGGCCGACCGGCTGGAGCGCACGCTCTGATCTGACCTGACCGACACGCACGCGAACGAGGCCGCCGGGAGATCCCGGCGGCCTCGTTCGCGTGCGGGGGTCACCGGCGGCCCGCGGGCTCGCCGTTCGGGACCGGCGGTCTCGTTCGCGTGGCGGCCGGTAACGGCGGTCTTGTTCGCGTGGCGCTCGGTAACGGGGGCGAGGTCGGGGCCGCGGGCTGCCGTCCGGACGGAGACGTCCGTCCGGACGTGGCTCGCAGACGTCACGCAGGGTGCCGACCGGAGCCGTAACTTCACCATTTCGAGGACCCGTTGCAGGTTTATCTACGCGCGGAGCATGGACTACCGAACGATCCTTCGGGCATATCAGACGACTTTCTCCGGGCCCATTACCGCCGAGTACCTGAAGCTGCTACAAACGTGCTCGCCCCACGAACTCCCCACTCGTCCCCCACATTTCGAAGGGCTGGCAGCCGTGTCAGTACGCACGTTCCGGGCATCCATCTGCACCCTGGCGATCGCCGCCGTGGCCGCACTCGGCCTCGCGCAGCCTGCTTCCGCCGCGGGCGCCAACTACGTCGCTCTCGGTGACTCCTACTCCTCCGGAGTCGGTGCCGGCAGCTACACCTCCGAGAGTGGTGACTGCATGCGCAGCACCAACGCCTACCCCTACCTCTGGCGCAACGCGAACGCCCCCGCCTCGTTCAAGTTCGTCGCCTGCTCCGGGGCCACGACGAGTTCGGTGGCCAGCGGCCAGCTGAGCGCGCTCAGTTCGTCGACCACCCTCGTCAGCGTGACGGCGGGCGGCAACGACGTCGGCTTCGCGGACGTCATGCAGACGTGCGTCCTGCAGAGCGAGGCCACCTGCGTGAGCCGGGTGAACACGGCGGTCTCCCAGATGCAGAGCACGCTGCCGGGCCGGCTCGACTCCCTCTACTCGGGGATCCGTTCGCGCGCCTCGCAGGCCCACGTGGTCGTGCTGGGCTACCCGAAGTTCTACAAGCTGGCGGGCACGTGCATCGCCGGGCTCTCCGAGACCGAGCGCGGCGCGATCAACAACGCCTCGGACGTGCTGAACGGGGTGCTCGCCAAGCGGGCGGCCAATGCGGGGTTCACCTTCTCCAGCGTGGTGGACGAGTTCACGGGGCACGAACTCTGCTCGGGTGACGCGTGGATCCACAGCGTGTCCATCCCGATCACCAACTCCTACCACCCGAAGGCGATCGGACAGTCGAACGGCTATCTGCCCGCCTTCCGCTCTGCGGTGTAACGCGCGTAGAGAAAGCCTCGGCGCATGCGGCGGTACCACCGGGTTCGTCCGGAGGTACCGCCGTCGTCCGTGCCAGGCCGCCCGTGGTCCATGCCGGGGCCGCCCGTCGTCCGTGCCGGGGCCGCCCGGCCGGTGGCCGGCTCACGGCTCACGGCTCACGGCTCACGGCTCACGGCTCAGTACCGCTCGGTCAGATGCGCCCGGTCAGCAGGGGGGTCGTAGGGCTCCGGCCAGAAGTCCGTCACCCCGTCGATCCGCCCGCGCGCGTCGAACGTGAAGAAATGCACCGCGGACAGCTCTCGCGGGCCGACCGTGACCGAGGTCCGCGCGGCGGCTCCCGCGCCCTCGCCGTCCGCCACGATCCGCTCGACCCGGATGTGCCGGTCCCCCGGATACTCGCGGGCGAAGCGGACGTACCTCTCCTTGCCGCGGACACGCTCACGGCTCTGCGGCAGGTCGTAGACCACGTCGTCGGCGAGCGTGGCGCCGAAGGCCTCCCAGTCGTGGGCGGCCGCCGCCGCCCAGTACGCCTCCACCGTCGCCCGTACCGCCCCGGACCCCCACGTCGTACCGCCCTCGCCGCCCGTCTCCGTCATGACCCGAGTGTGAACGGCACCACTGACAATCGTGCGGCGGGCGGCTCCGGTCAGCCGCTGACCGGCCGCGATGCCTTGATCGAGTACATCATCGGGATACGCGGGCGGTCCGCGGGGAAGCGGTAGTAGCCGTCCGGGTGCCGCTCCAGCACCGGGTACCGCGGGAAGAGCGACGCGTCGTGCTCGTGCAGGAACTCGATCCGCAGACCCGCCGCCGCCAGGGCGGAGACCACCTCGCCCACCGGGTGCTGCCATTCCACACTGCCGTTGTGGACGGTGACCGCGTCGAGGTCGGCGTAGGTACCCGGCGACTCGTCCACCCAGGCGTCCCGGCTGAAGTAGTCGTACGTGACCGTCGAGCCGTTCGTGTCGTCCATGCAGTCGGTCAGCGGGTGGAACTCCGCGAGGTAGAGGAACCCTCCGGGTGTGACGAGCGAGGCCGCGATTTCCGCCCAACGGCACACGTCCGGAAGCCAGTTCAGCGCCCCGAGCCCGGTGTAGACGATGTCGTACGAGGAGTCCGGGACGGCCTGGGCGGCGTCGTGGACGTCGGCCGTGACGAAGGCCGCCCGTTCCTGCGGCAGCCCCAGCGACCGGGCCAGGCCCCGCGCGGTCTCGACGGCCGGCTCGGAGAAGTCGAGGCCGACCACCTGCGCCGCACCGTGACGGGCCCACGAGAGGGTGTCGACGCCGATGTGGCACTGCAGATGCAGCAGCGACCGGCCCGTCACGTCACCGACCTCCACGAGCTCGAAGTCGCGCAGGGCGTCCTGGCCCGCCAGGAAGGCGTCCAGGTCGTAGAAGTCCCCGGCCGCGTGGATGGGCACACGCTCGTCCCAGCGTGCGCGGTTGATCTCGTGCCAGTCGTCGGGCGTCGCTGCGTACATGCCGGAAAAGTTACCCACAGGCCGGGGTGGCGTGCGAACAGTTATCCACAGGCCGCCCGGCAGTGTGGTCAATCGGGTTGGATGGGGTCATGAGCGACACACAGAACGACGCGTCCGGGTCCGAGCGGGAGCAGGAGCCTCCGCGGTGGGAGCAGCGCTTCCGCGCCCCGCGGGTGTCCCTGCCCGACTGGGCGGAGGACGCTCCCGATCGCGCGCTCTTCGTCTCCAACGCCACCGGGACGTACGAGTTGTACGCATGGGACCGCGAGACCGGTGAGCAGCGCCAGGTGACGGACCGGCCGAACGGGACGACCGACGGGGTGCTGACGCCGGACGGCAAGGCTGTCTGGTGGTTCTCCGACACCGACGGCGACGAGTTCGGCGTATGGATGCGGCAGCCGTTCGAGGGCGGGGCGGACGAGCAGGCCGCGCCCGGTCTCCAGGCCTCCTACCCGGCGGGGCTCGCCATCGGCCGGGACGGCACGGCGGTGATCGGCCGGTCGACGGACGAGGAGGGCACGACCGTGCATCTGGTCCGGGAGGGTGCGGAGCCCGTCGAGATATACCGGCACAGGGAATCCGCCGGGGTCGGCGACCTCTCGCACGACGGGACCCTGATCGCGCTGGAGCACACCGAGCACGGCGACGCCATGCACTCCGCGCTGCGGGTGGTGCGTCCCGACGGTTCCACGGTGGCGGAGCTGGACGACACGGAGGGCGGGACGAAGGAGCTGGGCCTCTCGGTGCTGGGTTTCGCCCCGGTGGCCGGCGACACCCGGCTGCTCGTCGGGCACCAGCGGCGCGGGCGGTGGGAGCCGATGATCTGGGACCCGGTGGCCGGCACGCAGACGGACCTGCCGATCGACCTGCCGGGTGACACCGGCGCCGAGTGGTATCCGGACGGCTCGGCCCTGCTGATCGAGCACAGCTTCGAGGCCCGCAGCGAGCTGTGGCGGTACGAGCCGGGAGCGGCGGAGCCGGTCCGCGTCGAGACGCCCGCCGGGACGGTTTCGGGCGCCACGGCACGTCCCGACGGCACGGTGGAGTATCTGTGGTCCTCCGCCGCTCAGCCGCCCGTCGTGCGCTCCACGTCCGGCGCGGTCGTCCTCGATCCGCCGGGTGCGAAGGCGCCGGCTTCGGTGCCGGTGCGGGACGCGTGGGTGGAAGGTCCCGGTGGACGGATCCACGCCCTGGTCCAGACGCCGGCCACGGGTGACGGGCCGTTCCCCACGATCTTCGAAATACACGGTGGGCCGACCTGGCACGACAGCGACGCGTTCGCTTCCGGGCCGGCCGCCTGGGTGGATCACGGTTTCGCCGTCGTGCGGGTCAACTACCGCGGCTCCACGGGGTACGGACGCGCCTGGACGGACGCGCTCAAGCACCGGGTCGGCCTGATCGAGCTGGAGGACATCGCGGCCGTCCGGGACTGGGCGGTGAAGTCCGGGCTCGCCGATCCTGAGCGGCTGGTGCTGGCCGGCGGTTCGTGGGGCGGCTATCTGACCCTGCTCGGACTCGGTACGCAGCCGGACGCCTGGGCCCTGGGGCTGGCGGCGGTCCCCGTCGCCGACTACGTCACCGCCTACCACGACGAGATGGAGGCCCTGAAGGCGATGGACCGCACGTTGCTGGGCGGGACACCGGAGGAGGTGCCCGAGCGCTTCGAGGCTTCCTCGCCCCTGACGTACGTGGACGCCGTGCGCGCCCCTGTCTACATCTCGGCCGGCGTCAACGACCCGCGCTGCCCCATCCGTCAGGTGGAGAACTACGTGGACCGCCTCGCGGCCCGTGGCGCCGTCCACGAGGTGTATCGCTACGACGCGGGGCACGGCTCCCTCGTCGTGGAGGAGCGCATCAAACAGGTGCGGCTGGAGCTGGACTTCGCTCTGCGGCACCTGGGGGCCGCGGCGGGCGGAGAGGGTGCGGAGGAAGGGGCGCCGAGGGCATAAGGACCGGATAAATGGTGCACCCCGCTCCACCGGCCCGGAGCGGGGAACCGTACCGTGGAGGGGTGTACCGGTTCCTGCTGACCCCGCGGTGGTGGGGGATCAACCTCTTCGTCGTGCTGGCCATCCCGTTCTGCGTGTTCATGGGCACCTGGCAGCTCGGCCGTTTCGAGGACCGCGTGGAGACGCACGAGCAGGCCGAGAGCCGGCCCGACCCGGGCACGCGCCCCGCGAAGCCGCTCGACGAGCTGCTGCCGGTGAGCACGGAGACCTCAGGCCGCCCCGCGGTGGCGACGGGGACGTACGCCGACCAGTTCCTGGTTCCCGGGCGCACGCTGGACGACCGCACCGGCTTCTACGTGCTGGATCTGCTGCGGACCGACAGCGGCAAGGCACTGCCCGTCGTACGCGGCTGGCTGGCCGGCTCCCCTGACGAGGCCGAGGTTCCCCCGGCGCCGACCGGGAAGGTCACCGTGACGGGCGATCTGCAGGCGTCCGAGAACACCGGCACCAGCGGCGTCGATCTCAGCGGCGGGCTGCCCGAGGGCCAGCTCGGCATGATCAGCGCGGCGTCCCTGGTCAACCTCGTCCCGTACGACGTGTACGACGCCTGGGTGACCCTGCCCGGGACCGGGGCCGCGGACGAGGACGGGATGCTGCCCGTCCCCGCTGCGGCGGCGCAGGGCAGCGGGCTCGACCTGAAGGCGTTCCAGAACCTCGGCTACACCGGCGAGTGGTTCGTCTTCGGTGGCTTCGTGCTCTTCATGTGGTTCCGGCTGATGCGCCGCGAGGCGGAAGCCGCGCGCGACATACAGCTGGGGCTGGCGGCCGACGCCGACTGACGAGCGGCTGGATCGCGGGCCCGCGCACCGGGCCCGGCGCCCGGCCGGACCGTGCAGACCTGACCGCGAAGGCGTGAGCCTCGGGCCGGCCCGAGGTGCGTCCTCGGTGGGTCCGGGGCGCGTCCCCGGTGGGTCCGGGGCGCGTCCCCGGGGCGCGGCTGTTCGTGCCTCGCATCAGCTCCGCAGCGCCCGGAGGGCCTGGTCGCCGGGCTGGGTCCCCGGGTGCGCCCCCGACGCCGCTGGGCGCGGCTGTTCGTAACTCGCATCAGGTTCGCGGCGGCCCAGGACCCTGGTCGCCGGGTTGGGTCCAGGATGCGGCGCGAGCGCCGCTGGGGCACGGCTGTTCGTGCCTCGCATCAGGTCGGCAGCGGCCTCGCAGCGCCCAGGAGCCGGGCGGATCCGCAGCCCTGACGTACCTGGCCTTCGCCCGGCAGGCGGTGCGCGCCCCGTCACCGGCAACTGTCCCCGGTCCCCGGGTCCCCGGTCTCCGGTTTCGGTCTCCGGCCGAACCGCCGCGCCGCCCGTCCCTCGCCGCCCGTCCCTCGCCGTCCGTCCCCGCAGAGGACCCCGTACCCGACGACCGTCCCCGTCCCAGGCCCGACCGTCCCCGTCCCGGGTCGCGGACCGTCCCCGGCCCGGATCCCGGGCCCCGGGATCCGGCTACGTGGCGTTCAGTACGCCGGTGCGGTAGATGGTTCCGGCGCAGGCGTTGGAGATCGTGGCCTCCGCGGTCGGTGCTCCCGACTCCGGGGTGTGCGTCACCGCGACACTGCCGTCCGCCGGTCCCTCGTCCGCGCTGCCGAACTGCGGGGCCGCGTCCGTCGTTCCCGTGCCGGTACCCGTACCGTCACCGCCGCCCCCGACTCCGTCCGTGGGCGTCGGGCTGGGCGAACCGCCGCTGGTGGGGCAGGTGTCCGAGGGGACCCAGGCGAAGCGCACCTCGTAGGCCATCGCCGGCTTCAGCAGAACCGTTCCCGGCTCCAGCGAGGGGTCAGGCAGGGCGCTCGCGGGGTCACCCGCGATGTGCTGCACCACCGTGATCTTGGCAGGATCGGCCGCGCCCGCGGCGCGGAAGCCGACCGAGCCGTTACTCGTGACGGAGCAGTCGTCGCCCGACACGTTGGCGATCCTGAAGGTCCCGTACACCGTGCCGTCCGCGCCCGCAGCACCGGTCTCGGCGGAGGCGACCCCGAGCTGGCCGGGACCGCAGGTCGCGGTGGCCGCAGCGTGGGCGTCCGGGGAGTCGCCGTCGCCGTCGCCCGCGCCCCCCTCGGCGTCCGGGTCGACACCCTGCGACGGAGCGACGGAGTCTCCCGCCGCGCCTTCACCGCCGCCGTTCCGGCTGTCCGCCGGTCCCGCCGTCCTGCCGCCGTCGGACGCGGTGCCCGCGTCCTCGCCGCTGCCCCCATGGGCCTGTTCGCCGTGTCCGGCGATCGCGGGGCTGGCGCTGGTCGAGCCGTCCGAGTTCGCCACGTGGACGAAGGCGGGAACCGCCGTACCGATCAGGAGCGCCGCGGCAGCCGCCCCCACGACGCCCTGACGCCTCCTGGCGCGTCGGGCGGGTACCGCGCGGTGCAGATGGTCCAGGGTGCCGTCCGAGGGCTCCAGCCCCTCGACCGCGCCCTGGAGCATGCGGCGCAGCGCCGCCTCGTCCAGGTCCTCGCCGCCACCGCCGCCGGAGCGACCGCCGGTGCCGCCGCCCCCGAAGCGGCCACCGCCCGCGCCGCCTCCGAAGAGCTCGGTCAGCGTGCCACCGCCTCCGGCGCCGCGCCCCGCGGTGCCGGTCCCTGAGGCCGCTTCCGCACCGTCGGGCGCTTCCTCACCCTGCTTCCGTTCACCGTCCTGCTCGGGATCGGTGTTCGGCATGTCCTCCGGCCCGTGGTTCACAATTCCGTTTCCAGTCCGGTCATCGTCGTGCCTGTGCTCGGGCCTGCTCATGCCTGCGCCTCCATCACGACGCGCAGTGCCGCAATGCCCCGGGAGCCATACGCCTTCACCGAGCCGAGCGATATGCCGAGCGTCTCGGCGACCTGCGCCTCCGTCATGTCCGAGAAGTAACGCAGGACCAGCACCTCGCGCTGTCGGCGCTGCAGCCCTTTCATCGCCTTGATCAGCGCGTCCCGCTCCAGCTGGTCGTACGCCCCCTCCTCCGCGCTCGCCATGTCGGGCATCGGCTTGGAGAGCAGCTTCAGGCCGAGGATGCGCCGACGCAGCGCGGAGCGGGAGAGGTTGACGACGGTCTGGCGGAGATACGCGAGGGTCTTCTCCGGGTCACGCACCCGGTTGCGCGCCGAGTGCACCCGGATGAACGCCTCCTGCACGACGTCCTCGCAGGAGGCCGTGTCGTCCAGCAGGAGGGCCGCCAGGCCCAACAGCGAACGGTAGTGCGCCCGATAGGTCTCGGTGAGATGGTCGACCGTGGTTCCTGCCGCCACGGTCTCTTCAGCGCCCTCGCGCTGCGAAGGCAGCCGCGTGGGACGCGCAGCGGGCATGGGCGCGATCACCGGCATGCCGCCGGGTGCGCGGGGCCTCCGGAGCGGGCGCACGGAAGCGCCTCGCAACGGGCCCACCACTGTGATGTCGAGAACCTCTGCCACGCCAGTTGGACACGCTGCCCCCCGTCAGGGTTGTACGCGTACGGCACCTCGTTCGATGCTGTGCGACACGCCCTCATTCGTACCTGCTCTTCCCCAAATGCCCCGAAAACGTGGCCGGCCACGCAAGAAGTGACGACATAGACGCGCCGCAATCGGCCAGCGGTTGCAGAGGGCCAGGAGATCATCGTCGGATAAGACGACGCCCCAGCTCAAGAGGTTCAGATCATCGAGTTACCCACAGGGCGCACACAGATCCTACAAAAGACTTTCGATCAGATCCGAGTGAATTCCCCGGCTACCGACTCGGCGATCTGGGCCACGTTGAGGGCTGCGCCTTTTCGGAGATTATCTCCGCAGATGAACATCTCGACGGCACGCGGATCGTCCATCGACTGTCTCACCCGCCCCACCCAGGTCGGGTCGGTGCCGACCACGTCGGACGGTGTCGGGAAGTCCCCGGCCGCCGGATTGTCGAAGAGCACCACACCCGGCGCGGTGGCAAGGATCTCGTGCGCGCGCTCCACCGCCACCTCGTTCTCGAAGCGGGCGTGCACGGACATGGAGTGGGTCGCCACGACGGGCACGTACACGCAGGTCGCCGCCACCTTGAGGTCCGGCAGCCCCAGGACCTTGCGGCACTCCGCGCGGATGGCCAGTTCCTCCGACGACCAGCCGTCGCCGGCGTCGGTCCCGGCCCAGGGCACCACGTTCAGCGCCACCGGGGCGGCGAAGGGGCTCCCGTCCCCCTCGCCCAGCGCCCTGCGCACGTCGCCGGGACGAGTGCCCAGCTCGGTGCCCGCGACGAGGGCGAGCTGTTCGCGGAGCACGGCGACGCCGTCCCGGCCCGCGCTGCTCACGGCCTGGTAGGAGGAGACGATCAGTTCCCGCAGGCCGAATTCGGCGTGCAGGGCGCCGACGGCGACGATCAGCGAGAGCGTCGTGCAGTTCGGGGACGCGACGATGCCGCGGGGCCTCAGCCGCGCGGCATGGGAGTTGATCTCGGGGACGACGAGGGGAACGTCGTCGTCCAGTCGGAAAGCCGCGGAGTCGTCCACGACCACGGCTCCACGGGCCACGGCGATCGGCGCCCACCGGGCGGACACCTCGTCCGGCACCAGGAACAGGGCGACGTCCACCCCGTCGAACACGTCCTCGGTGAGAGGGAGGACCTCGGTCTCCTCGCCGCGTACGACCAGCTTGGTGCCGGCCGCACGCGGGGAGGCGATCAGCTTGACCTCGCCCCAGACGTCCTCGTGCTGCGAGAGGATCTGGAGCATGACGCCGCCGATCACCCCGGTCGCGCCGACGACCGCGAGCGAAGGGCGGCGCCCGGTCATCGGCCGGTGCCCCCGTAGACGACGGCCTCGTCGGAGTCGCTGTCGAGGCCGAAGGCGGTGTGCACGGCGCGCACGGCCTCGTTGACGTCGTCGACGCGGGTGACGACGGAGATGCGGATCTCCGAGGTCGAGATGAGCTCGATGTTCACGCCGACGTCGGACAGCGCCTCGAAGAAGCCCGCGGTGACGCCGGGGTTGGTCTTCATGCCCGCGCCGACGAGCGAGATCTTCGCGATCTGGTCGTCGTAGCGCAGCGACTCGAAGCCGATGCCGGCCCGGTTGCGCTCCAGGGCGTCGATGGCCTTGCGGCCCTCCGCCTTGGGCAGGGTGAACGTGATGTCCGTCAGGCCCGTCGAGGCGGCGGAGACGTTCTGGACCACCATGTCCATGTTGATCTCGGCGTCCGCGATGGCGCGGAAGATCGCCGCGGCCTCGCCCGGCTTGTCGGGCACGCCGACGACCGTGACCTTGGCTTCGGAGACGTCATGGGCGACTCCGGAGATGATGGCGTGCTCCACCTGCTGGTCCCCTTGCGGCTCGTTGCTGACCCAGGTGCCGCGCAGTCCGGAGAAGGACGAGCGGACGTGGATCGGGATGTTGTAACGACGTGCGTACTCGACGCAGCGGTGCAGCAGCACCTTGGAGCCGGACGCCGCCAGCTCCAGCATGTCCTCGAAGGAGATCCAGTCGATCTTCCGGGCCTTCGACACGACCCGGGGGTCGGCGGTGAAGACGCCGTCCACATCGGTGTAGATCTCACAGACCTCGGCGTCCAGCGCCGCGGCCAGCGCGACGGCGGTCGTGTCCGACCCGCCGCGGCCGAGGGTCGTGATGTTCTTGCCCTCCTGGCTCACGCCCTGGAACCCGGCGACGATGGCGATGTTGCCCTCGTCGATCGACGTCCGGATGCGCCCCGGCGTGACATCGATGATGCGCGCTTTGTTGTGGACCGAGTCGGTGATGACACCGGCCTGGCTGCCCGTGAACGACTGGGCCTCGTGCCCCAGGTTTTTGATCGCCATCGCCAGCAGGGCCATGGAGATCCGCTCTCCGGCGGTCAGCAGCATGTCGAACTCACGCCCGGCAGGCATCGGGGATACCTGCTCGGCGAGATCGATCAACTCGTCCGTCGTGTCGCCCATCGCGGACACCACGACAACCACCTGGTTGCCGTTCTTCTTGGCGTCGACGACTCGCTTGGCAACACGCTTGATGCCTTCGGCATCGGCTACGGAGGAGCCTCCGTACTTCTGCACGACAAGGCCCACGTGCGCTCCTCGCTCAATAATGGTGCGGTCGGCTCAGTTTAACGAGCAGCCCGGAATCGACCCGTCGATACCATATGGTGAGATGTCCCGCCCACCACCCGGTACGGCGTGTCGCTCCGAACCGCTCGTACGGGGCTGCTGCCCCACTCACTCGCCCCGCACGCCTCTTTGTGTCCCAGGACACAGGGGCCCACAGGGGCCACGGCAGCCACAGCAGGCGTCTCCGGACATGCGGGCGCAGCGGCCACGGCAGCCCCCGCGAGCAGCGCGGGCGCGACAGACACGCGCCTCCGGGCGGCTACAGGACCGGCCGCAGTCCCAGCGGTCCCGCGATCTCCTCCGCCATCACACGGCCTGCCTCCTCGGCCAGGTCCCCGTCTCCCGGGTCCTGGTCCGTGTCCAGGCCGTCGAGCTCCTGGAGCGGCTGGTTGAGCCGGATGTGGGCGATCAGGGACTGGAGGGCGCGGAGCGCCGCCGACGCCGTGGAGCCCCAGTTGGAGAAGTACGAGAACTGCCACCACCACATGGCCTCCGCCGTGCGGTCCGCCTCGTAGTGCGCGAGGCCGTGCCCCAGGTCCGTGACCAGGTCGGCCAGGTCGTCCGAGATGCGGTGCGGCACAGGAGGCTTGCGGGGCTCGTACGGGTCGAAGACCTCGGAGTAGACGTCGATGGGCTCCAGGAGCTCCGCGAAGCGCTCACGCAGCCCGTCGGCGTCCGGCTCGGGGCCCAGGTCCGGCTCGTAGCGCTCGTCCGGGAGGATGTCCTCGTACGCGCCGAGCCTGCCGCCGGCGAGCAGCAGCTGGGAGACCTGGAGGAGCAGGACCGGGACCGCCTCCTCGGGCTCCTCGGCCTTGGACACCTCGGTGACCGCGACGATGAACGTCTTGATCTGGTCCGCGATCTGGACGGCGAAGTCGTCCGGGTCCTGCGTGACGGAGTTCAGCGTGGCGTCAGACATCGAGGAGACCTCCCGTGGGCACGGTCGCGAACGGTGGGTAGAACATAGCGCCGTCGCACATAAAGTCGCAGTCAGACGCCGGGTCACACATCGAGCAGCCGCCTCCCCTCGAAGGCGCGGCCGAGCGTGACCTCGTCCGCGTACTCGAGGTCGCCGCCCACCGGGAGCCCGCTGGCCAGCCGCGTGACCCGCAGGCCCATCGGCTTGACCATCCGGGCGAGATACGTCGCGGTGGCCTCGCCCTCCAGGTTGGGGTCCGTCGCCAGGATCAGCTCCGTGATGGAACCGTCCGCGAGCCGGGCCAGCAGCTCCCTGATGCGCAGGTCGTCGGGGCCGACGCCCTCGATGGGGCTGATCGCTCCGCCGAGCACGTGGTACCGGCCGCGGAACTCACGGGTCCGCTCGATCGCGACGACGTCCTTCGGCTCCTCGACCACGCAGATGACCGTCCGGTCGCGGCGCGCGTCGCGGCAGATGCCGCACTGCTCCTGCTGGGCGACGTTCCCGCAGACCTCGCAGAAGCGGACCTTGTCCTTCACCTCGAGGAGGGCGTGGGCCAGACGGCGTACGTCGGTGGGCTCGGCCTGCAGGACGTGGAAGGCGATCCGCTGCGCGCTCTTGGGACCGACGCCGGGCAGCCTGCCCAGCTCGTCGATGAGCTCCTGAACCACGCCTTCGTACAACGGAACGCCTTTCCTATTTCCTGCTCGTACCGTAGCCGGTACGCCCGGGTAGCCACAGAGGTCAGAACGGGAGGCCCGGCATCCCGCCGCCCAGACCCTGGGCCAGCGGGCCCAGCTTCTGCTGCTGGAGCTGCTGCGCGTTCTCGTTGGCCGCCTGGACGGCGGCGACGACGAGGTCGGCCAGCGTCTCGGTGTCCTCGGGGTCCACGGCCCCCGGGTCGATGACCAGGGCGCGAAGCTCTCCGGACCCGGTCACGGTGGCCTTCACCAGACCACCGCCCGCCTGTCCGTCGACCTCGGTCCTGGCCAGCTCCTCCTGGGCCGCGGCAAGGTCCTGCTGCATCTTCTGGGCCTGCTGGAGCAGCTGCTGCATGTTGGGCTGACCACCACCGGGAATCACGGTCACTCCTGGCATTTCGACAACGGATTGTTTCGGTAAGCCGAGCCTACGTGTTCCCCGGACGCCGTGCCCCACCCGCCGGAGACCAACTCTTTCGGGTGAGATCTGGAAAGCGCCTGGTGTGCTCCTATACCTGACCAGAGGCCGTGCACACCCGGGAATCCAGCGATTTCGACCCCATGGCCCACCATTCGGCGGTAGGAAGAGCATGCGTAGCCGTACCCGTACGCACATCCAAGGTAACGCAGAGTTACACGGGTGGGCCCCGGTCATATGCCGGGGATCCGACCCTCCCGTGACCGAGAACCGTGCCGATCCCGCGTCGATACGCGCCGATACGCGCCGGACCCAGAGTGCAGAGGAGTGCCCCGGTGAGTCAGCCGGAGATGCAGCCCGAAGGGCCGCCCCGCAAGGAGTCCGGCGCGGGATCCGGTACAGGTACCGGAACCGGGCAGTCCGTTTCACGCTACGGTTCGAGCCCCCGGGACCTGACCGGACGCGCCTTCCCCCTCGGCGACTGGGGCGAGCCCGCGGAGCGGCTCGACGAGCTCTACCGCTGGGTCGAGGCGGGCGCCCTGGAGACCGCCGACTGGTATCTGCGGGACCGTATCCGCAAGCGGCGCACGGCCCGGCTGCTCCGCTTCGGCACCGCGGCCGGGGTGGTCGCGGGCGCCGCCCTGCCGCTGCTCGACCTGACCGGAGAACTGCACGGGTCGGCCGGCTGGGGCTACCTGTCGCTGTTGCTGGGCGCCGCGTGCATGGCGTGCGACCGCTACTTCGGCCTGACCTCCGGCTGGATAAGGAATCTCGCGACGGCGCAGGCCGTGCAGCGGCGCCTCCAGGTGCTGCAGTTCGACTGGTCGTCGGAGTGCGTGCGGGAGATGCTCGGGCCGACCGAGGGCACCGCCAGCGAGGCGGCGGAGCGGTGCCTGGGGGTCCTGCGCCGGTTCTCGGAGGACGTCACCGAGCTCGTCCGCATGGAGACGGCGGACTGGATGGTGGAGTTCCGTGCCGGACCCGCGCCCATGGGCATGCAGTCGCTGGTGTCGGGCGGACCGGGCGGTCGCCCGGAGCCGGGCACCGCTCCCGGACGGCTCACCATGCCCTCGGTGACCCGGCCGAACATGCCGCGCCAGCGACCGCCGGAGCCGCCCCGGTGACCGTTCGGCCCGCCGCCCCGGTGATCCCCGGCCCGCCGTCCCGGTGATCGTTCGGCCCGCCGCCCCGGCGATCTCCGCGGGCGGCACCCCGGCGATCGCCGGAGCCGGCACCGGCGAGCGGGCCGCGCTCCACCGGCGCCGGCCTCGTCGGCGGCGGCTCCGTCGGCGGCGGCTCCGTCGCTGTCACGGCCCGCGCAGGCGGTGCCGCGTTCGCCCGGCGGCCGTCAGCTGAAGATGATCATCGAGCCCTGCGCGAGGCTGCGGGTCGCCGCCGCGTGCAGGCCGAGCCAGACGTGACGCTCCCTGGCGAACGGATGGTCGTCGTACGGAGCCGGGGCGGCCGGCTCCTCCAGCGAGGTGGGACCGGCGGGCGGGAGCGGCGCGGCCGGCGGGTTGGCCGGGTCGATCCCGATGGACGGCGCGACGAACTCCAGCTCCCGCAGCAGACCGTGCGCCGAGCCCAGGGGCCCGCCGCCCTCCAGGAGCTGGTCGCCGGAGAGCGGGTGCGGGAAGTCCACCGGGACGTACGCCCCGGCGTGGTCGTAGTGCCAGACCAGGTGCGACTCCTGCGCGCTCTGCTCGAACATCTCCAGCAACTGCTCGTAGTCCCCGCCCAGTTCGCCCACGGGTGTGACGGCGAGTCCGCTCAGGGTGAGCAGGTAGGCGCGGCGCAGGAAGTGCAGCGCGTCGTAGTCGAAGCCCGCGACCGGGGCGACGTCCCCGGTGAGGCCGGGCATGTAGGCATAGACGGGCACGGGCGGGAGCCCGGCCTCGGTCAACGCCTTGTCGTAGACGGCGATCTCTTCGGCGAACGGATTGTCGGGGCTGTGGCACAGCACATCGACGAGGGGGACCAGCCACAGGTCACAGGCCACGAAGTCTCGCTCTCCAACGGGTTCGTGAGGTGGTCGGGACAGCGTAATGCGACCCGGACCCCGCGCACAGGCCGCGGGCAGGACGTACGGTCAGCCGCCGTGGCCCGGGTGCGGGGGATCACCGGCGGCCAGCCGGTCCGCCCAGTTCAGCCCGTGCGTGTAGTAGGCGTCCAGCACGGCGCGCACGGCGGGGCCGTCGGCGGCCTCGATCGCCTCCACGAGCTCCTGGTGGCCGTTCCACAGCCAGTCGCGCACGTCGGCGTCCCCGCGCAGGTAGGGCACGGCGAAGGCCCACGCCTGCATCCGCAGGCGTTGCAGGAAATCGGTGATGTAGACGTTGCCGACGACCGCCCCGAGCTCCCGCCAGAACCGCAGGTCGTACCCGATGAGGATGTCGAGATCGCCGCCGCGCGCCGCGCGCGCCGCCTCCTCCGCCCTGCGCCGTACCGAGACGAGGGCCGTCCGGTGGGCGTCGATCACGGCGGCCGGCGAACCGGTGCCGTCGAAGATCCCCCGGAACACCCCGTCTATGACCAGCGCACGCGCCTCCACCATCGACCGGTAGTCGGCGACGGAGAACGCGCGGACGCGGAAGCCGCGGTGCTGGTCGGATTCGAGCAGACCCTGCGCCGAGAGGTCGAACAGCGCTTCCCGCACGGGCGTCGCGGAGACCCCGTACTGCTCGGCGATCTGCTTGACGGTGAACTCCACGCGTGGCTGCAGTCGGCCTGCCAGCACCTCGTCACGCAGTGCGTCGGCGATCTGCTGCCGCAGCGTGCTGCGGGTCACACCTCCGCTCGCACCCATGACGCCCTCCCCTTCTCGGCTCCGGGTCACCCTAAGCCAGAGCCGTGCCCGCTTCCGGGCACGGGGGAGGGCGTCATGCCCGGTGCCCTCTACACGGTGTGCTCGTCGGCGACGGACAGGGCCGCGTCCAGGGCGGCCAGACCCTCCTTCGCCTCGGCCTCGGTGATGTTGCAGGCGGGGACGACATGGGTCCGGTTCATGTTGATGAAGGGCCAGAGGCCGTTCCGCTTGCAGGCCGCGCCGAACGCCGCCATCGGCGCGTTGGCCTCGCCGGTGGCGTTGTACGGGACCAGCGGCTCGCGGGTCTCCCGGTCACGGACCAGCTCCAGCGCCCAGAAGGCGCCGAGCCCGCGGACCTCGCCGACCGACGGGTGGCGCTCCGCCAGTTCCCTGAGGCCGGGGCCGAGCACGTGCTCACCGAGACGCGCCGCGGCCTCGACGGTCTTCTCCTCCTCCATCACGCCGATCGTCGCGACGGCGGCGGCACAGGCCAGCGGGTGGCCGGAGTAGGTGAGGCCGCCGGGGTAGGGGCGGGTCTCGAAGGTGGCGGCGATCTCGGCGCTGATGGCGACCCCGCCGAGCGGCACGTAGCCGGAGTTGACGCCCTTGGCGAACGTCATCAGGTCCGGTACGACGTCGTAGTGGCCGGCGGCGAACCACGACCCGGTGCGGCCGAACCCGGCCATGACCTCGTCCAGCACGAGGACGATGCCGTACCGGTCGCAGAGCTCGCGGACGCCCGCGAGGTAGCCGGGCGGCGGAGTCATGATGCCCGCCGTGCCGGGGATGGTCTCCAGGACGACGGCGGCGACGGTCGACGGGCCCTCGAAGACGAGCGTGTCCTCCAGGTGCTGGAGTGCGCGGGCGCACTCCTCCGCCTCGGTCTGCGCATGGAACGGGGAGCGGTAGAGGAACGGCGCCCAGAAGCGCACGACCCCGGCCGACCCGCTGTCGGACGCCCAACGGCGCGGGTCGCCCGTGAGGTTGATCGCGGTGGCCGTGGCCCCGTGGTACGAGCGGTAGGCGGACAGCACCTTCGGCCGGGCGGTGTGCAGCCTGGCCATGCGGACGGCGTTCTCAACGGCCTCGGCACCGCCGTTGGTGAAGAAGATCTTGTCCAGGTCACCCGGGGTGCGTTCGGCGATGAGGCGCGCGGCCTCGGACCGGGCCTCGACGGCGAAGGCGGGGGCGAACGTGGCCAGCTTGCCCGCCTGTTCCTGGATCGCCGCGACGACGGTGGGGTGCTGGTAGCCGATGTTGGTGAAGACGAGCCCGCTGGTGAAGTCGAGGTAGCGGTTGCCCTCGTAGTCCCAGAAGTAGGCCCCCTCGGCGCCGGCGACGGCGAGCGGGTCGATGAGTCCCTGGGCGGACCAGGAGTGGAACACGTGAGCGCGGTCGGCGGCTTTCACGGCCGCACCCGCCGCGGGATCGGCGTACGGGGCGCGAGAGGCATCGGGGGTCATGCGGTGAGCGTAGGCGGCGGCGCGGCCCGGCCTCCATGGCCACTGTGTATGGCCTTCGCCGCTCGGCTCGGCAGGGTGTCGGGTCCCGGCCGGCCCTTTTCCCCCGGTTGACAGCATGCTGCCATCATGACAGCCTTCTGTCATAAGGCTCGTTCGGCATCGGGAGGCCCTCATGACCGGCACGACTGTTCACCTGGCCGTCTACGACACCTTCGCCGACTGGGAGCCGGGCTTCGCCACCGCCCATCTCACCCAGCACGGCCACAGCGTGCGCACCGTCGGCCCCACCACCGCGCCCGTCACCTCCATGGGCGGGATGCGCGTCCAGCCCGGCCTGGCGCTCGACTCGCTCGATCCCACGGACAGCGGACTGCTGATCCTCCCCGGCGCCGCCCTCTGGGACACCGGCGACACGCTCGCCCCCTTCGCCCGCGCGGCGCGCTCCTTCCTGGAGGCGGGGGTGCCCGTGGCGGCCATCTGCGGGGCGACCGCGGGGCTGGCCCGCGAAGGTCTGCTCGACGACCGCCCCCACACCAGCGCGGTGTCCTTCTACCTGGCGGCGACCGGTTACGCGGGCGGTGCGCACTACGTGGAGGCCGACGCCGTGACGGACGCCGGCGGGCCCGCACGCGGCGCACTCGTCACGGCGGGGCCCACCGAGCCGGTCGCCTTCGCCCGCGAGATCCTGGGCCTCCTCGGGGTGTACGAGCCGAAGAAGCTGGACGCCTGGTACCGCCTCTTCCACGACTCCGACGCGAGCGCCTACGAGGAACTCCAGGCGTGAGCACCCCCGACCAGGACCGCTTCAGCCGGACGGCCCTCGGGGTCTTCCGGCTCAACGGTCAGTTCCTGTCCCTCGCGGAGGAACTGGCCAAGCCCGCCGGGCTCACGGCGGCGTGGTGGCAGGTGCTCGGTGCCGTCCTCGCCGAGCCGCTCCCGGTGTCGGGGATCGCCCGGGCGATGGGGATCACCCGGCAGAGCGTGCAGCGGATCGCGGACCTGCTGGTGGACAGGGGTCTCGCGGAGTACGTGCCGAACCCGGCGCACCGGCGGGCCAAGCTGCTCCGCCCCACCGAGGTGGGGCGGTCCGCAGTGGCCCGGATCGGCCCGGGCCACGCGGCGTTCGCGGCGCGGCTGGCCGAGGAGCTGGGCGAGGAGGGGTTCACGCAGACCGTGCGGGTGCTGGAGCGGCTGTCCGTGGCGATGGAATCGCTGACGGCGGAGGGCCGGTGAGAGCACCGCGGCCGGCCGGCGGGCAGCCGCGGACGGCGGGCCCGCCGCGTCCGCCGGGCAGCTGACGTCCTGTCCGGCGGTGAACGGGGGACGGTCAGATCAGGCCGACCTGCATGGCACGGGCCCCGGCCTGGAATCGGCTGCGCGCGTCAAGCGCCTCCATGGCGGAGGCCACGTCGTTGCGCACGGTCCGGACGCTGCAGCCCAGCCGGCGGGCGATCGCGTCGTCCGTGAGGCCCTCCGACAGGAGCCGCAGGACGACCTCCGAGCGGGGACGGCGGGTCGGGGCGACGGGCTGGCGCCCCGTCTGGCGGACGGTCGCCCCACGCTCCCAGAACCGCTCGGCGAGGGCGCTCAGGCGTTCCAGCTCCGCGGCGGACCGTACGACCCGGATCCCCTCGGTCTCGTCGACGACGACGGCGACCGCTCCGTCCATGATCATCGCGCGGGGCGGCAGGGTGCTCACCGAGCGCAGCGCGACGCCCTCCTGCGACAGCCACTGGGCGTGGGCCATGGCGCCCGGCGCCTTGATCACCGAAGAGGCCCACACGGCGCGTACCTTCGCGCCGCGCCGCAGGACCATGTCCACGACGGGACGGGAGAACTCGAAGGCGCCTTCCGCGTAGTGCGGGACGAGGAGGACGACCTCGCGCTCGACCTTGGCGACCAGCCGCTCGATGATGACGGACACGTCGTGACGGTTCTCGCCGCCCTCGCCGGAGTCACCGAAACGTTCCGCCTGCTCGTGCAGGGCGATGAACCTGCCGATCCGGACCGGGCAGGGCTGGGGCGAGCGGCCCTCCCGCATGCGCGAGGCGAGCAGCGTCGGCAGGGCTATGCAGGGCTCGACGGCCCGGGAGGCGGATCCGTCCTTCCCGGAGACGGCGGCGAGGCCCTCCGCCCGCAGGGTGTCCAGCACCCGCACCACCTGATCCGCCGGCCATGCGAGAGTCTGAGCCAGTTCCCGAGTCCGCCATGTCGCACGCTGGAGCATCGTGCGGTAGAGCAGTTCCGACCGCACGTCCAAACCGATCCCCGTATCAGCCACGTCAACCTCTCGGCAGTTGCTTCCTCCGGGCAGAAACACGCCCCCTTGACGTGGTCAACTTAGGCCGCGTCCGGCACAGTCGACGTGTCCGAGAACCGATTGCGACAGCTTGGTGCCACGGCCACCCGGGTTTCCCTCACTCATGACCGGGTAGGCGGCACAACCGGCCATCCGCCGCCGTGGGGACCCGCCCGCCCGGCCCTCTCCGCGCCCGGGGGACACGCCCCGCCGACGCACCGCGCCACCACCGGCGACACGCCCGCACCCGGCCGACCGCCACCATCAGGAACATGCCAGGGCCCGGCCCTCCGCCCCCGCCGGTGCCACGCCTCGGCTCCCCCGCCACCATCAGGAACATGCCAGGGCCCGGCTGCCCGTCACCGCCGGTGACACGCCCGGGCCCGGCGAACCGCCGTCGCGGGGCGGCCCGCCCCGGTCCTCCGCCGCCGCACCGCGCCGTCGCGACCGGACCTCACCCACCCGCATCTGCAGTTTCCTGTACCGGGCTTCGGTGGAGGGTTCCGGTGCGGGCACGGAGAATTGGCCGCCGGCGCCGGGCCGGCGGCACGGCGAAAGCGGCCGGCCGACAACGGCGGCCCCGGCGCCGGAGGCGCGATTCCCCGTACCCGCACCGCACATGGACTCCGGTCCGGGAAAGGCTCTGCCATGCAGCACACAGCGTTCCTGATCCTCATACCCGTCCTCTTCATGGGCACCCTGGTCGGGCTCTCCATGGGTGCCCGGCGGCTGCTCGGCATCAGGATCGGCACGATACGGGCCGCGCTCGGCGGCACCGTCGGCGTACTGGCGACGATGCAGATCATCGCGGCCATGGGCCCGAGCAGCCACCGGCCGGCCATGACCTCGGTCCAGGTGGGCTGCGGCATCCTCGTCACGATGCTCTTCCTCGCGGTGTCGGAAGTCGTGCTGCCCAGCGGCCGGTTCACCGAGATCGTGCGGCTGCCCGGCGTGCTGCGCCGCCGGGTGGTGCGCACCCGCCGCTACGCGGAACTCAGCGCCATCGCCGTCCGCAACGGCCTCTCGCCCTCGCTGCGCGGACTGTCCCGGGCCGGCTCGCCGAAGGGGACCTCCGCCGGACGCCGGCACTCCGCGCAGCAGGTGAGGCGGGCGCTGGAGGAGGCGGGCTCGACCTTCGTCAAGCTCGGGCAGATGCTCTCGACGCGCTACGACCTGCTCCCCGCCGAATACGTCGAGGAGTTCTCCGCGCTCCACCACCAGGCGGCGGCCGAGCCCTGGGAGCGGGTACGGGAGCTGCTCGCCGAGGAGCTGGGCTGCGAACCGGAGGCGGTGTTCGCCGAGTTCGACCCGCGCCCGCTGGCGGCCGGGTCGATGGCCCAGGTGCACCTGGCACGGCTGAAGGACGGCCAGGAGGTCGCGGTGAAGATCCAGCGCCCGGGCGCCGCACAGGTGGTGGAGCGCGACCTGGACATCCTGTTCCGGATCAGCCACAAACTGGAGGAGCACTCGAACTGGGCGAGCAGCATGGGCCTCGGCGAGCTGATGAACGGCTTCGCCGTCTCGCTGCACGAGGAGCTGGACTTCCGTACGGAAGCCCGCAACATGGCCGCCATCGTGGCGGGGGCAGCGGAGTCCAAGGCGGTCTGCACCATCCGCACGCCCCGTGTGTACGAGCAGTACAGCAGCAGGCGGGTACTGACGCTGGAGCGCCTGCACGGTGTCCCGCTCAGCTCCGCCAGGGAGACGATCGCCGAACGCGGCCTGGACGGTGCGAAGCTCGCGGGGCAGCTCTTCGACTGCATCCTCGAACAGATCACGCTCGGAGGGGTGTTCCACGCCGACCCGCACCCGGGCAACGTCCTGCTGCTGAGCAGCGGTGAGCTCGGTCTGCTCGACTTCGGCTCGGTCGGCCGGCTCGACCGGCGGATGCGCGCCGCGCTCCAGGAGCTGCTGCTGGCCCTCCACCGCAACGACCCCGCCGCTCTCAGCGACGCGCTGCTGGAGATCGTCGAACGTCCGGAGCAGATCGACGAGAGGCAGCTGGAGCGTTCGCTGGGGCGGTTCATGGCCCGGTACCTGGGCCCCGGGAGCACGCCCCACCGCGACATGTTCTCCGAGCTCTTCGTGCTCGTCGCGCGGCACGGGCTGACCGTCCCGCCCGAGGTGGCGGCGACCTTCCGCGCCCTGGCCACCGTGGAGGGCACGGTGGAACGGCTCGTGGCGGACTTCGACCTCGTCGCCCAGGCCCGCACCTTCGCCGCCGCGCGGGTCCAGGAGCAGCTGAGCTACGAGCGGGTCAAGGACTCGCTGATCGAGGAGGCGATCTCGCTCACCTCGGTCCTGCGCCGGCTGCCGCGGCGGGTGGACCGGGTCAGCAGCGCGCTGGAGGGCGGCCGGCTGGGCATCCGGATCCGGCTGCTGGCGGACGAACGGGACCGGCGCTTCGTGCGCGGACTCGTGCACGACGTGCTGCTGACGTTCCTCGGCGGGGTCATCGCACTGGTCGGCTCCGTGCTGCTGAGCGTCGGGGGCGAGCCGACGATCATCGGGTCCGTCTCGCTGGGCCAGCTGATCGGCTACAACCTGCTGGTGGTCAGCTTCATCCTGGTGCTCCGGGTGGTGTTCTCCATCTCCCGGGGCCGGGGCTGAGCACCCGCCCGGGGCCGGGGCTCCGGGCCCGGGACGCGGGCCGGGCACACACGTCGGCCGGGAGGCGCGGTCTGCGCCTCCCGGCCGACGGGCGGTCCGGTAGCAGTCACGGGGTGCCGTGACGGTGGGTCACAGCACCCGGAAGGACCGGTTCGCGATGGGTGCGCAGACGGCCACCAGCACGCAGGAGACGCCCACCGTGGTGAGGAGCTCCGTGACCGAGGTCTGCCCGGCGACCATGCCGCGCATCGCGTCGTTCGCGTACGAGATGGGGTTCGCCTCGGCGACGACCCGCAGCCAGACCGGCATCGACTCCGGGTCGACGAAGGCGTTGGAGGCGAACAGCAGCGGGAAGGTGCAGAGAGTCGTGATCATGCGCAGCACGTCACCGTTGCGCAGCACCGCCGCCAGGGCGATGAAGATCCAGCTCATCGACCAGCCGACGAACAGGGCCAGCAGGATCGAGCCGACGACGCCGGGTACGCCGCCGGGCGGGGCGAAGCCGAAGATCAGCGCGGCCAGCACGGCCACGGCGATCAGCTGGTAGAGGGACCGCGCGGCGTCCGCGAGGCTCCGGGCGAGCAGCACGCCGAACCGGGAGATCGGCATCGTGTGGAAGCGGGTGATCACGTCGTTGCGCAGGTCGTTGATCAGCCCGTTCCCGGCCTGCGCCCCCGCAGCCACCGACGTGATGATCATGATCGCAGGTGCCAGTCCGGCGATGTACGACAACTCGCTCCCCTGGGGCGCGACGGTGTCGCCGAGCGCGCGCAGCACGCCGCCGAACATCAGCAGCATCACCAGGGGCTCGATGAACGTCACGATGAGCACGCCGGGTTGCAGGTAGGGCCGCACGGACCGGCCCGTGAGCGCGAGGGTCTGGGTCAGCAGGCTGCTGCCGCCCCACTCCTCGGACACGCTCACGCCGGTCCGTGAGGTCGGTCGGGGTGGGGTCTCGGCGTCGATGACCGTCATCGGGAGGCTCCTTCTTCGGTGAGGGTGGTCGGGACGGTCACGCGGACACCGGCTTCGAGGCCGGCTCGTGGGTCAGCGTCAGGTAGACGTCGTCCAGGGTCGGTTCGGAGAAGGCGAGTTCGGCGATCTCGATGTCGGCGTCGCTGAGGACGCGCACGACGACCGCGAGGTCCGAGGCCGCCGCCACCGGGGCGCTGAGCGCCGTCCCCGACTCCTGCGGGGTGGCCCGGATGCCGGCCTTCTCCAGGGCGTGCACCGCGTCCCGCACGCCGTTCTCCGACGCCGGGGTCACCGTCACCAGGCGCTGGCCGACCTCGGCCTTGAGCTCGGCGGGGTTGCCGCCCGCGACCACGCTCCCCGCGGAGAGCACGGTGATCTGCTCGCAGAGGCGGTCGGCCTCCTCCAGGTACTGGGTGGTCAGGAGGACGGCGGTGCCGTCCTTGGCGAGCCGCTCGATGGTCTCCCACACGCCGATCCGGGCGTTCGGGTCGAGGCCGGTGGTCGGTTCGTCGAGGAAGATGACCCGGGGCCCGCCGACGAGGCTGGCGGCGATGTCCAGACGCCTGCGCATGCCGCCGGAGTACTGGAGCACGGGACGGGTCGCCGCGTCGGTCAGCTCGAACAGCTCCAGGAGCTCGTTCGCGCGGGCGACGGCCTGGCGCCTGCTCGCGCCGAGCAGCCGCGCGACGAGGACGAGGTTCTCCCGTCCGTTGAGCTGCTCGTCGACCGAGGCGAACTGCCCGGTCAGGCCGATGCAGCGGCGTACGGCCTCCGCGTCGGCGGTCACGTCGTAGCCGCAGATGCTCGCGGAGCCGCCGCTGGGCGGGAGGAGCGTGGACAGGATGTGCACCAGGGTGGTCTTGCCGGCGCCGTTGTGGCCGAGCAAGCCGTGGATCGAGCCTTCCGGTACGGAGACGCTGACTCCGTCCAGCGCCTTCACGTCACCGAACGACTTCACTACGTCGACTGCCTGAATCATGGGTTTGGCCACGTGCTCGGCCTCCGTTGCTGTGTCCGGTGGCCCGATGGCTGGCCCCGGTTCGGATGTGTGCTCGGAAAAGCCACCGCCGCCGGGTGGCGATCGTAGAACCGGGCAGCGGCCGGAAACCGGGGCGCTGCAGGTTGCGGAAACCCTGGATCGCGAAGGGCGTCCGGGCCTTTCAGCCCGTCGGCGCCTCGCTGATCCGGGCCGTGCGGGGCCGTGCCATGCGCACGTAGTCCTCGGTGGGCAGTGCCATGGACAGGTCGAGCCGGGCGGCGTTGAAGTACAGCACCTCGTTGCGGAGGAGGTCCTCGTCGACGATCAGCTCGAGTTCGGGGTGGAAGGAGAACGGGATGATGGAGCCGCTGACCGAGCCGGCCAGCCGCTCCGCCGTCCCACGCGTCGCGAAGCCCGCCCTGCGTCCGCCGGCCAGCTCCGCGATCCGGCCGAGGTCGACGCGCCGGTCACCGGGCACGACGGCCAGGACGTAACGGCAGGTCCGCTTGGTCGGCCGGGCCTCGACCACCAGCGACTTGGCGCTCTGCGCGAGGGCGTGCCCGCGCAGGGCGCTGGCGGCCTCGGTGCGGCCCTCCGGCGCGTGCGGGATCATCCGGTAGCCGGCCCCGTGCAGGTCCGCCAGCCGGCGCAGGCGCAGGTAGGTGCTCCGGCCGTCCGGTGCGGCGTCCTCCGGGTGACCGGACGCGGCCTCCGCCCGGCCGGGGGACGGTGGCGCGTCCGTGCGCCCCGGAGGGTGTCCGGTCGCGGTCATGTCACCACCCGGGCGGTACTCATACGGTGATGCCGCCGTCGACCTGGAGCACCGAGCCCGTGATGTAGGCGGCGCGGTCGCTCGCGAGGAAGGCGACGAGGTCGGCGACCTCCTCGGCGCGGCCGAAGCGGCGCAGCGGAATCTGCCGGGCGGCGTCCTTCTTGACCTTGTCGGTCAGTTCGGCGGTCATGTCGGTCTCGATGTAGCCGGGCGCCACCGCGTTGGCGCGGATGCCGTACCGGCCGACCTCCTTGGCGAGTGCCTTGGAGAAGCCGATGATGCCCGCCTTGGACGCGGAGTAGTTGGACTGCGTCGCGTGGCCGTAGACGCCGGCGACCGAGGAGATGTTGATGATGGTGCCGGACTTCCGCTTCATCATCTCGAAGATCACCGAGCGGCAGACGTGGTAGACGCCGTCGAGGTTGGTGTCCAGCACGCTGTGCCAGTCCTCGTCCGACATCAGCAGCAGCGGGTTGTCACGGGTGATGCCCGCGGAGCAGACCACCACCTCGACCGGGCCCAGTCCGGACTCCGTCCGCGCCACCCAGTCCTTCACGGAGGCGGCGTCGGTCACGTCGACCCGTACGGCCATGGCGCGTACGCCGAGTTCGCCCGCCTCCTTCTCCAGTGCCAGTGCGGCCGCTTCGTCGGACCGGTAGCAGAAGCTGACGTCGTGCCCCTCGGCGGCGAGCCTCAGCACGACCGCCCGGCCGATGCCGCGCGAGCCCCCGCTGACCAGGGCGACGCGCGCCCCGTTGTCGTCTGTCATGTTCTCTCTCCTCGCGGCAGCCGGTCAGCGGGGCGCTGATCCGGTGTGTTTCGTGTCGAGTCGCTCGCGGGGACGGAAGGCCACGGTGACGGTGCCGACGGTCAGCACCGCCTCGCCGCCCGTCCTGCTGTCGCCCTCGAAGACCAGCGTGTCGTTCACCGCCCGCACCAGCCGGACGTGATGCTCGATCACGTCGCCGGGGAACACCGGCCGGTGGAACTCGACGTCCCTCATGGAGCCGAACAGCATGGTCAGGCCGTCGGCCGCCTCCTCGTCCGGCCGGGTGGCCAGCAGACCCGCGGTCTGGGTCCAGGACTCCAGCACCAGGAAGTCCGGGTAGGCGAAGTCCGCCTCCGAGGGACCGGAACCGAGCCGGGCGTACCAGGGCTCGTTCAGCGTGACGGCCTTGACCGCGCGGATCTCCTCGGCGCCGGTCGTCAGTACCCGGTCGACGAGGAGCATCGGGTAGCGGTGGGGCAGCGCGGCGCGTGTCTCCCCGGGGCCGGTCACCGTGCCACCCCGCCCCGGTAGCGCAGACGGGCCGAGGCGGCCGGCCCCCGGCCGGTCGTCACCTTGGCGGTGCAGCGCCAGTGCGCACCGCGCGGCTCCCAGACCAGCTCGATGTCCAGGACGTCGCCCGGGTGGACCGCGGCGAGGAAGCGGCCGGCCTCCACCGAGGCCAGCCGGACGGGGCCGGCCTCGGGGGGTACGGAGCTCTCCGCGGCGGTGCGCACGCACTCCAGCACGCACACCCCGGGGAAGATCGGGAAGTCCGGGTAGTGCCCGGCGAAGACGGGTTCGTCCGCGCCGACAGGCACCGCGTACCGGGCGGACCACTTCCCCGTGCCCGTGTCGGGTCCCGGTTCCCGCACCGTCCGCGGCCGGGCCCGGACCGCCGTCGTCACGGACTCTCCCCCAGCTTGCGCAGCACCTCGGCGTAGGCGCTGTCCAGCGTCCGCACCGAGCGCATCTCGTGCTCGGCGAACTTGATGCCGTACGTCCGTTCCAGGACGACGACGACCTCCAGGGCCATCAGCGAGTCGACCCCGAGTTCCTCCACGAAGTCCGTGCCGTCCCCGACCTCGGACGCGTCGGCGTCGATGGTCTCGGCCAGCAACGTCCGGAGTTCTTCCCGATCGAGCCGGGCCACCGCGTCGATTGACATGCTCTTCCTTCCGGTTGCGCTCGGACCGGCCGGTCAGCCGGCGAGTGTGCGGATCACGGCGCAGGCCACCAGGCCGTCGTCGTCCACCGAGGAGATGACGGCGATGCCCCCGGCCGGCTCCCCGCGCCCGGCGGCGCCCAGCACGGAGCCGATCTGGAGCGCGGCGGACGCGCCCGAGGTGTCGCCGACGCCGTCCAGGGACGGGGCACGGTCCAGGGCCCGGGCGCCGAAGCGCGCGGTGAGGACCTCACGCTCCTCCTCACCGGCGCGTCCGGCGAGACCGGAGGCCGAGACCGAGACGACCTCGTCGGCCCCGACGCCGGCCCGCGCCAGCACGCCGCCGAGGCAGGCGTCGAGCACGGGGCGCAGCCCCGCCCCCGAGTACACCCGGGACTCCACGGCCAGCACCTCGGCGAGGGCGCGGCCGTCGTGCCCGGCCTCCGCCGCGGATTCCAGCATGAACATGGCGCAGCCCTCACCGAGCAGCGCGCCCGCGGCGTCCTCGCTCCGCCGGTGGTGGTCCAGCCACGCCCGCGCGTCGGAGAACTCCTCGACGGCGCCGCACAGGACGGTCTCGGCGCGGCCCGCGCGCAGCAGGCCCGCCGCGTAGCTCAGCGCGGAGAGTCCGGCGACCCGGCCGCCGGCGATCGTGGTGTTCGGCCCCTTCAGCCTGTGCCAGATGGCGCACTGCCCGGCGGCGCAGTTCATCACCGCGTTGGGCATCAGTGAGGGGTCGACGTAGAAGGGGCGTTCGCCGACCAGCGAGGCGCGGGTGAAGTCCATCATGCTCTGCGCGCTTCCGGTGGTCGTGCCCAGCACCAGGGCGGTCTGCTCGTCGCCGCCCGTGCGCCTGTCCCCGCTGTCCCGCAGCAGGTCCCGGACCGCGGTGACGGCCAGTCCGGTCACCCGGTCCATCGACCGGGTGCCCTTCCTGCCGAGGACCTCGCGGAGGTCGAAGCCGGGGACCAGGCACGCCCGGTCGTCCGGCGCCGCCCACTCGCCGGAGTCCAGTACGGACGTGGCGTCCTTGCCGGCCATCACACCGGCCACAAACTCGTCCTTGCCGATGCCGTACGGCGACACCGCGGACCACGCGGTGATCACCGGCCGGTTGAGGGTCGCGGACGCGCTCGCCGAAAAGGTCATGGTCATTCCGTCCTGCTCAGAGTCCTTGGGGCCGACATCTCGTTCAGACCGCGCCCGGCCCGGAGGCCGGCGGGGAGGGCGGCCGGAGCACCAGCGCCGCACTGCCGTCGTCCTCGTCGCTGCCCGCGACCAGGCACACCGGGCCGGCCGTGCCGGCTCCGAAGCCACCGATCGCCGCTGCGGCCTGCACGACACCCAGCGCCCCGGACAACTCCCCCCAGGTCGCGGCGAGGTCGTGGCCCGGGAGATCGGCGGGCAGCGCCTTGGCCGCGGCGCCGGAGGCGTACCAGCCGGCGATGCCCGCGCTCTCTCCTGCGGCGACCTCCCGGAAGCCGGCGGCCACGTCCGCTCCCCGGGTGTGGCCGCCGATCACCGCGTGGACCGTGGCCCCGCGGGACCTGGCCGCTCCGGCGTGCTCCAGCACGAGCGCCGCGCCGCCGTCGGCCACGGGGCCGCCGACGAGTGCGCGCACGATCTCGTTGTCCGGCTCCACACCGACCACGACCGCCTGGTCGGCACGGCCGGAGCGCAGCAGGGCGGTGGCCCAGCGCATCGCGTCGATGCCGGAGGCCGGTCCGTTGCAGACCATCAGGTTGGGGCCGTGCAGCCCGAACCTGATCGCGATCTCGGAGGCGATGATGTTGCTGGAGGCGTTCGGGGTGTCCATCGGGCTGAGCCCGCGGGTGCCCTCCTCCGCGATGGTCCTGGCCACCCGGCAGGCCGTGTCGACGTTGCCCAGGTTGGAGCTCACGAGCACGGCCACCCGGGTGCCGTCGGCGGTGAGCGTGCCGTCGCGCAGCAGCCCCGCGTCGGTGAGCACCCGCCGCGCGGCGACCAGGCCGAGCTGGGTGGCACGGTCCTTGTAGCGCAGACCCTTCTTCCCCAGGTCCGCCGCGGGGTCCACCGTGCCCACGGGGTGGAGGGCCGCGGCCAGTTCGGCCGCGGAGTCCGCGCCCGGCAGGGCGACCCCGACTCCTGTCACGAAGATGCTCATGGCGCCTCGACAATCGCGACGGCGTTGATCCCGCCGAATCCGAATCCGTGTACCTGTGCGAGCGAGACCTCGTGCGCGGCCTCCTGGTCGCGGACCAGCCGGAAGCCGGCGGCCTCCTCGATGGGCTGCTCCAGCCCGACCAGCGGCGGAACCGTGCCCGTCGCCATCACCTGCAGGGCGGTGACCAGGCTGAGGACGCCCGCCGAACCGCTGGTGTGCCCGGTCATCGGCTTGATGCCGGTGACGACCGGGCCGCCCGCGTCCTCACCGAAGACCTCGGCGTACGCGGAGGCCTCGACCAGGTCGTTGAGCGGGGTCCCGGTGCCGTGCAGCATCAGCAGGTCGATGTCGGCGGGGCGCGTGCCCGCGTGGCGGTGCGCCTGCCGGATCGCCTCGGCGACGTACTTCTGGTCGGGGGCGGTGGGGTGCTTGGCGTCGCAGGTCATCCCGACCCCGCGGAGCCAGCCCCACAGCGTCTCCCCCGCCTCCGCGAGGTCCTCGCGACGCAGCACGACGGCGGCGGCTCCGTCACCGAGGATCGTGCCCTTCCGGTTCACGTCCAGGGTCCGCAGCGCGCCGGGCGGCTCGGGCTGGACCCGGTCGGCGAGGCCGAACATGCTCTCGGTGATCGAGTCGACCCCCGCGACGATCACGGTCTCGGCCTCGTCGAGTTCGAGCAGGTCGGCGCCGAGCGCCAGGCTGTACAGCGAGGCGGAACAGGCGTTGGAGAAGGTGTGCGTGTCGGCGGCGCCGAACCGTTCCCGCAGGGCGGTGCCGAAGTGCAGCCGCTCGGGGCCGAAGGGCGCCCCGTCGCGCCACCACAGTTCGGCGGAGCGCAGCTCGCGCAGGCCGGTGCCCACGAGCACCGGGCAGTCCGACAGGTCGTCGCCGAGCCCCGCCGACGCGGCGGCCTGGCCGACCGCGTCCAGCAGGAATCCGGTGGCCCGCAGCGTACGGTCCACCCCCGGTTCGGGCCGGTCGTCGATCTCGAAGAGCTGGGTGCCGGTGTACAGGTCGTGGTCGAAGCCGCGCATCGGGCCGAGACCGCCGCGCCCCGCGCGGAGGTTCGTGAAGATCTCGCCCGCGTTGCGGCCGATACTCGCGACCGCGCCGATTCCGGTGATGGGAAGCCTCACCGTTCACCCTCCTGGTATCTGCCGAGGATGACGATCGCGTTGTTGCCGCCGAAGGCGAGCCCGTTGTTCTGCACGATGCGCAGGTCCGCCTCGACGGACTCGTTGGGCACGCAGTCGATCTCGCACTCGGGATCGGTCTCGCGATGGTTGATGGTCGGCGGGATGAAGCCGTGGTACGCGGAGAGCGCGCAGGCGATCGCCGCGAGCGCGCTGGCGGCGCCCATGGTGTGGCCGAGCATCGACTTCAGCGACACGGTGCGCGGCGGGGTGTCACCGAACACGTCGTGGATCGCGCGCGACTCGGTCACGTCGTTGGCCTTGGTCCCGGTGCCGTGGGCGGAGATCAGGTCGACCTCCTCCTCCTTCACCCCGGCGTTCTCCAGCGCGATCTGCATGGCCCGGGCGACGCTCGCCTGGTTCGGGGCGACCTGGTGGTAGGCGTCGCAGTTCATCCCGTAGCCGAGCACCTCGGCGTAGATGCGGGCGCCGCGCGCCTGGGCGGAGGCGAGGCTCTCCAGCATCAGCACCCCCGCGCCCTCGCCGGTCAGGATGCCCTTGCGCTCGGAGTCGAAGGGACGGCAGACGTCGGGGGCGATCGTGCCGAGGCGGTAGAAACCGGTGAAGGTCTTGCGGCACATGGCATCCGCGCCGCCGCAGAGCGCGTAGTCGGCCGCGCCGGAGCGGATGGCGTCGAAGCCCTGGCCGATCGCGTAGTTGCCGGCCGAGCAGGCGGTGGCGATGGTCACCGCGTCGACGTTGGACAGGCCCAGTTCCTGGGCGGCGGCGATGGACAGCCGGTTGGGGGAGATACGGCGGGCGACGGTCGGGTCCATGGCGGCGGGCCCGGACCGGACCTCGGTCTCCACCAGCTGGTCGAGGTCGTAGGACTCCCCGTCGGTGGTACCGATCGAGATCATCCCGCGCATGGCGCGCAGTGCGTCGAGGTCGACTCCGGAGGCCTCGACGGCCATACGGGCCGCGGCCACCGAGAAGGTGGTCGCCCGGCCCAGGGTCTCGGCCGGCAGGTTGTGGATCCAGCGCTCCGGCTCGGCACCCGTGATCTCGCACCCGTTGGCGTGGGCGAAACCCTCGGTGTCGAACAGGGTGATCGGCTTGGCGCCGCTGCGGCCCGCGCGCAGGCCCTCGGCGAACTCGTCGGCTCCGACACCGATGCTGGAGAACACGCCGAACCCGGTCAGCACGACCCGGGACGCCGCATCGTCGCGCATCGCGTCAGAAAGGCTGTCAGACATCAAACTCCCTCGGTACGGCCTGGTCACCACTGGTTCGCCACGTGCTCACCACGGGCACCACGGTCACCACGGAAAGGGGGGCGGATCACCCGTCGGTCAGGTCCGGGTGATCCGCCGGGGCCGGGGAGCCGGCGGTGTGCCGGGCTCCCCGCGCCTGCTTCCGGGCGGTGGTCCGCCCCGGCGGGGCCCGTAGGTTCCCCGCGGGTGCTCGACGACGGTCCCGGCACGGCGCGCCGGGGTCGCCGGCCCGCCCGGACACCGGAGCGCGAGCGTTCGCCCGCCGTGCGGTGCACGGCGTCCGGCGCGGTGCGCCGATCCACCAGGGACTGCCGGAACGCGCCTACTTGGCGTCGATCGACTCCTGGACGACGGCGTAGACCCCGTCCAGGTTGACCATCCGCTCCAGCTCGGACTGGTCGATCGTGATCTTGAACTCCTTCTCGAGGCCCGCGAGGATCTCGATGGCGCGCAGCGAGTCCGCGCCGTACTCCTCCTTGAAGAGACCCTCGTCCGTCACCTCGTCCTCCTCGAGCTCGAGGATGTCGCAGACGATCTCCTTGATGCCGGCACGCTGTTCGACGGTGGAAGCGCTCATGTGAATCACTCTCAGTTCTTCGGAAGGTGTGCTTGGCTCGACTGGACGAGGCGTCCATCGGTTACTTGCTCGGCGGCAGGCGGGCGGTGACCCGCCTGCCGCCCGATCTCAGCCGGTTGTGCCGGCCAGATCCCGGGCCGCTGTCGCGGCGCCCGACCGGGCCCGCCGGGAAGCACCCCGGCAGACCTCCCTCGGGTCCCAGCCGTCCGGCCGGTCGGGGAGGAGGTCCGGGTCCCCGGACACCACTCCCTGCCGGCCCTGCGCGAGCAGCGGCTGGCCGAGAATGTGGGAGGCGCACGAGATGCCGCCGAGCATGACGCCCGCGACACCGTTGCCCGCCTGGGTGCTGGCCCCGACCACGTGCAGTCCGGCGATGTGGGTCGCCGTGCCGGGCCGGGCCGTGCCGCCCCATTCGGCCATGCCGAACGGGGTGCCTCCGGAAGACAGGGTGTACCGCTCATGGGTCAGCGGGGTCGCCGCCTCCATGTGCGTGATGTGCCCCCGCAGCGGGCCGATGGCCTTCTCCGCCGCGCGCAGGGTGGCCTCGGTGAGCTCCTGCTTGCGGCGCAGGTACTGCGCGTCGCGCCGGTAGGAGGCATCGCCGCCCTCGGCCCCGCCGGTGACGCCCCACCACTCGTAGTCGGGCGGGCAGAGCGTCATGACCTGCAGGTTGGCGTGGCCCGGCGGGCACAGCGCACGGTTCGCGGGGTCCTTGAGCGAGGCGAACGAGCAGAACAGGAAGGGGACTTCACCGACGTCGCCGGCGCGGGCCCGCTCGAAGTAGCCGTCGATGTCGTCGGTGTCGTACCACCACAGGTTGGCGTTCGGCCGGTCGCGCAGGTCGATGTCGAGGCCGAGGTAGAGCACCAGCCACGGCATGCCCATGCGCGCGTTCCGGGTGCGCTCGGCGAGGGACTTCGGGAAGTGCTCCGCACCGATCAGGTCGAGCACCGTGCGGCGGTAGTCCGCGTTGGACACCACCAGGCCCGTGCGCACCGTCTCGCCGCCGTCCAGGCCGACGCCCGTGACCTTGCGGTCCTCCACCAGGATGCGCCGCACCCTCTTGCGGGTCCTGACCTCGCCGCCGTGCGCCTCGATGACCTCCACCAGGCCCGCGGCGAGCGTCTGCCCGCCTCCGGCCGGGAAGTAGGCGCCGCGGAGGTAGTGGTCGGTGACGCTGGTGTGCCGGGCCACCGTGGCCTGCCGCGGCGTCAGCCCGTAGTTGGGCGCCTGGGCCGCGAGAACCGTACGGGCCCGTGACGACAGACCGCAGTGGGTGAACAGCTCGTCCAGCGTCCGCCTGCCCCACTCCCGGACGGCGACGGTGCCCTTCGCGATGTCGGCGGGCGACCAGGTGTGCGACTCGAAGAGCGCCGAGCGCTGCTCCTCACCGACGGCCGCACAGATGTCGGTGAACGTGCGCAGGCCCTCCGCCTCGTCCGGCATCGCGGCGACGAGGCGGTCGCGGTACTGCGGCCAGCCGGCCGGCATGTCCACACAGGCGCCGGGCACCCTGATCAGGTCGAAGCCGTTCCGGTCCATCTCCAGGAACTCGATCCGGTCGCGGAGTCCGAGCCCGCCCAGGATGGACGGGATGACTCCGCCGGGCTCGCAGTCACCGAGGTAGTGGACGCCGACGTCGAACTCGTAGCTCCGCCGCCTGCGGAAGACGTGGCTGTTCCCGCCCACCACCGAGAACTGCTCCAGCACCAGGACGCGCCGGCCGGCAGCCGCCAGGTAGGCGGCCGTCGTCAGGCCGCCCAGGCCGGCACCGACCACGACGGCGTCCCACTCCGTGCCGCCGCCCGGGTTGGTGTTGCCCACAGTGCTCTCCCTTGTCGCTTGCCGCTGATGCTCTGTCGTCGCCCCGCGGGGACCGGTGGCCGCGTTCCGTGCCGCGGCCACCGGCCGTCTCAGCCGCAGCCGCCGGCGTGCCCCGCGTCGCCGCCGGCCGGCAGCAGATCGGCGTGGGTGGCCGGGTCGGGCGCGGTGGCCTTCGCCGCGGCCGTGCCCGCGGTGCCCTGGAGGGCGCGGACGAAGGGCGCGACCCGGTCGAGGCCCCAGTACTTGTCCCTGCCGGTGATGAAGAACGGCACGCCGAACAGACCGTCGTGGGCCGACTCGGCGAGCAGGGCGGCGCCCCGCTTGCGCAGTTCCGCGTCCTGGGAGGCGGTGGACAGCCGCTGCGCGTCCAGGCCCAAGTCGCCGGCGATCTCGGCGATCACGGCGGGATCGGAGATGTTCCTGCCCTCCTGCCAGCGGGCGCGGTACGCCGCCGCCACGAACTCCTTGCCCCGGCCCTCGTCGCCGGCCGCGATCCAGGCGAGGTGGGCGACCTCCCAGCACGGTTCACGGTCGACGGGCCAGGTGATCTCCGTCAGCCCGCGCTCGGTGGCGAGCCGGCGGGTGTCCTGAAGGATGTAGAAGTTCTTCGCCCGGCTCATGGCGACGATCGGAAGGGTGACCCCCTCCTGCGCCAGCAGCCTCGCGGTCTCCTGGTCGGGCTCCCAGAACGGCAGCCAGTCGATGGTGTCGAGGACCTCGGGGTGCTCGGCCATGAGATCGCGGTAGGCGAACCAGGAGTACGGGCTGCGCAGGGAGAAGTACCAGCGCGGTGGGCGTTTGGAAGCCATCGGTTCCTCCGGGGGCTCGGTCGTCCGGGGCTGCGTACGGGGCAGGTCACTCGCCGCGCAGGGCGCGCAGGACCTCGTCGTCGAAGACGGTCATCTGCCACTCGGCCTCCGGCGACTCCTTGTGGCAGTAGCCATGGGTGATCGAGCCGGTGGCGGTCCGGACGAGCGCGCCGTCCCGCACGACGTAGAAGTCCACGCGGGAGGTGTAGAGCATGTCCTTGAAGACGGACTCCACGGTGTAGACGGTGTAGAGGTCCTCCTCCATGATCGTCTCGTCCGTGAAGTGGATCTTGCACTGCGTCACCACGGGGATCCAGCCGCGCTCGTTCAGCATCCGCTTGATGCTGATGCCGCGGGAGGCGACGAAGACGTGCTTGGCCTCCTCCATCTGGCGCAGGTAGCCCGACATCTGCATGCGCTCGGTGAAGTGGCAGTAGTAGTACGGAACCCGCCACTTCCAGCCGACCGCGTTGGTGTCACCGATGATCTCGGCGAGCACCGGGTCGGTGTCGCTGTTCTCGCCGCGGTGGAGGGCTCCGGCGAAGTCGTCGGACGGGGTCGCGGTCAGCGCGGTGGGCTCCGCGGTGGCGAGGCGGTCCACGAGGAAGCGCCGGAGCTCCGCGGGAAGCTCCTGCGTGGCCTCGACGTTGCCGTCACGGCGCAGCAGGACACGCAGCTTGGAGGTGACGGCCTTCTTCGGCGCGCCGTCGCGCTCGACGGTGGCGGTGACCGCGAAGACCATCGCGGTGTCGGTGTCCTTCGTCTTCGGCGTCACCTCCAGCAGGACGTCGTCGTCGAGGGTGAGCACCGTGTGCAGACGGGTCTCGAGTCCGGCCACGTCGAAGTTGACGCCGTGGACGAGGTACAGCTCGCTCGCGCCCAGGCCGACGGCCCGGAAGTGGTCGAGGACCGCGGCCTCGAGCAGGTAGTTGACGCACTTGAAGCCGATCGCGGTGTTGATGTTCCCGCCCTCGTAAGGGGGCCGGAGGGTGACCGAACTCGGTTCGTTCAGGAGCTGCTTGAGCGCGACGTCGGACAGGGTGGTCATCGTGGGCTCCCGTACTCAGTTGACCGCCGCCGGGGTGCGCCCGGCCGGCGGAGTGGTGAGGAATTGCTGGACAGCGAGCGCGAACCGCTCGGGCTGCTCGGTCATCGGTGAGTGCCCGCAGTCCTCGATGCGTGTGAGCGAGGCGTGGCGCAGCTCGCGGGCGAGTGCCTCGGCCTGGGCCGGGGGCGCGATCGTGTCGCCCGTGCCGATGACGATGTGGACGGGCAGCTCGATCCGGTCGGCGTGCAGGAACGGTGTGCGCAGGTAGGCGTCGAGATAGCGGACCGCCCAGTAGGGACCGAGCCGCGCACAGGCGAGTTCGGCCATGTCCGCGCGCACGGCGGGGTCCAGGCGGTCGCGGGCCGTCAGGCCGATGTACTCGTCCGCGCTGCGGCGCATGGCGCCGAGGATCGTCGGCAGCTCGCCCCAGGTGAACTCGGACGGGTCCTGCCGGTGGAAGGGCGAGACCAGCACCACGCCACGGATACCGAACCGCTCGCGCGGGTCCTCCCCGGCGGCGATCGTGTCGGACAGCAGGGCGAGCAGGAGAATCGTGGCGTAGGAGTGCGCGACCACCACGTCGGCGCCTCCCGGGACCGCGTCGATCGCCTCACCGATCCACGCCTTCTCGTCCCGCTCGGTCACCGCGTACGGGCCGCCGGCCCGCCAGGGCAGACCGGCGGTCCACAGGTCGAGCCCGGAGGGCCGGTGCGCGAGGAAGGGTTCCCAGCAGCTCTCACCGCTGCCGAGGCCGTGCAACAGCAGAGCCCGGTGGTCCGGCCGCGGGCCGGGCACACCTCGCCGCCGGAGCACGAGCGGCTCGACATCGCTGTTTCGGAGCACCGGAGAGCCCTTTCGAAGGCATGGGAGAGGAACGGGGCGACGACGGGGAGGGACGGCCGGAGCGGGAGCGCCGGCGGCAGGAGGCGGACGCGCCGTCCTCGTGCGTGGACGGTCCCGGCCCGCCCGCACGTCCCGAGGGATGTGGAGCGGGCCGGGGGTGGCAGACGCGTTCCCCTGCAGAGGCCGTCCAGCGGTGTCGTCCCGGCATCGGTTCGACGTGGTCCGATCGTGCCGGAGGGTCCCTGAACGGCGACAGGGCCTTTACAGCAAGCTGCGACTACAAAGACTTCCAAGCGGCGACGGCGGTCTCGGCACCGTCCGGTGTGCCCAGCGAACGGCGCGCCGCGAGCAGGGCCTTGGGCCAGTTCACCGTCAGCGCGGCGCACAGCAGGGGGCCGCGGTGGTAGGCCACGGCGAACCGCCGGCGGGGCCCGCCGGCCCGTACGACCGTCACCTCCGTGCCGGGCTCCGGGCGGCCGAGCAGGGCGATCTTGCCGCCGTACTGGTCGGACCAGACGAAGAACTCGTGCCGGTGGGACACCGGCAGCGGTTCGAGGATGTTGTGGACGGCGACGGCCGCCTGCTCCACCGCGTTCGTCCAGTGCTCGACCCGCACGGGCCGGCCGAGCCGGGGGTCGTGGCACCGGGCCACGTCCCCGACCGCGTACACCGTCCGCGCGGCGTCGACCGCGCAGAACTCGTCGCACAGCACTCCGCCGTCGCCGTCCAGCGGCAGGCCGGACCCCTCCAGCCAGCCGGTGGCGGGCCGTACGCCGATCCCCGCGACGACGGCGTCGGCGCGCAGCGCGGTCCCGTCGGAGAGCTCCACCCCGGTGACGCCCGGGCTGCCGGTCACCGCGACGACCGAGGTGCCGCACAGCAGCCGTACCCCGTTGTCGGTGTGCAGCTGCGCGAGTTCGGCGGCGACCTCCTCGCCGAGCAGGCCGGACAGCGGGGCGGGCAGCGCCTCCACGATCGTCACGTCGATCCCCCGCGAACGGGCGGCGGAGGCCACCTCGGCGCCCACGAAGCCGCCGCCGGCCACCACCAGGTGCCCTGCGGGTGCCAAGGAGTCGAGGCATGCCTTCAGAGCCAGCGAGTCGGCCAGGGTCCGCAGCGGGTGGACACCCCGGCGCGGGGTGCCGGGAAGCGCTCTGGGCACCGCTCCGCACGCCAGGACCAGCTTGTCGTAGGGGAGTTCCAGGCCGGAGTCCAGGCGCAGCGTGCGGTGCACCGGGTCCAGCCCGGCGGCGGCGGCCACATGACGCTCCGCCCGCCACTGCGCCGGGTCCCCGAGCGAGGCCCGGTCGGGCGTCCACTCCCCGGTGAGGATCTGCTTCGACAGCGGGGGCCGGTCGTAGGGCGCGTCCGGATCGGGGTCGACGAGCGCGATCGGGCCGGTGTGGCCCGCCTGGCGCAGCCCGCTCGCGACGCGGCTGCCGCCGACGGAGGCGCCGACGATCACCACGCGGCCGGCGTTCACAGCGCCGCCCCGCCCCGGACGGGCCCCGCGCCCCGGCCCGCCTCCGTACCGTCCGCGCACCCGACGAGGCCGCGAGGGGTACGCAGTTCCAGCACGTCACGGAGGCCGAAGGTCCAGCCCTCCTTGCGGGCCCGCCCGGCGAGGCGTACGGCCCGCAGGCTGTCTCCGCCACGGGCGAAGAAGTCGTCGTCGAGGCGGACCGACGGCACGCCGAGCACCTCGGCGAAGAGAGCGCACAGCCGTGCCTCGGCGCGGCTCTCCGGCTCCGCGCCGGGCGCCGCGCCGAGCACCGGGGGCTCGGGAAGTGCGGCCTGGTCGAGCTTGCCGTTCGCGGTCAGCGGGAGGGCGTCGACCACCATGATCCGCGCGGGCACCATCCAGGCGGGGAGCACCTGGGCGACGGCGGCGCGCAGCGCGGCGGGGTCCAGCTGCGCCCCGTCCTCCGGCACGGCGTACCCGGCGAGGTACCGCTCCCCGGGGGTGTCCTCGCGCGCCGTCGCGGCGGCGAGCCGCACGCCCGGCCGGGAGGCGAGCACCGAGCTGACCTCCCCCAGCTCGATCCGGTAGCCGCTGATCTTCACCTGGTCGTCGGTGCGGCCCAGGTACTCCAGCACCCCGCCGGGGCCCGTCCTGGCGATGTCCCCGGTGCGGTACATCCGGCCGCCGCCGAAGGGGTTCGCCACGAACCGCCCGGCGGTGAGGCCGGGCCGGCCGAGATAGCCGCGAGTGACCTGCCCGCCCGCGATGTACAGCTCCCCGGCCGTGCCGGGGGCGACCGGCGCGAGCCGCTCGTCCAGCACGTACAGCTCGGTGGCCGGGGTCGCCACGCCGATGGGGACCGCGCCCGGGGCCGTCGCGTCCCCCGGTTCGAGGCGGAACACACAGCATCCGACGGTGGCCTCGGTGGGGCCGTACTCGTTGATCACCGCGGCGCCGGGGTGCGCGGCGCGCCACCGGTCCACGACGTCCCCGCGCAGCATCTCGCCGCCGACCACCAGGTCACGGGTGGGGGCCAGCGAGCGGGGCAGCACGGCCAGCAGCGGCAGGTGCGACGGGGTCGCCTTGACGAAGCCGGGCCGGGGGCCGTCGGCGGGCTCGTGGTCCAGCTCCGCCACCCGTACGCAGCCGCCCAGGAGCAGCGGCCCGTACAGCGCGGTGACGGTGAGGTCGAAGGTCACCGGGGAGTGCAGCAGCGCCCCCTCGGCGAGGCCCGGGTACGCCGCGCAGGCGAAGTCCAGGTAGCGCGTCAGGGTGTCGTGCTGCACCGCGACGCCCTTCGGGCGGCCGGTCGAGCCGGAGGTGTGGATGACGTAGGCGAGGTTGCCGGGGCGCAGGGGCGCGGTGCGGTCGGCGCCCGTCGGGTCGTGGGCCGGGAGGCCGGCCGCCTCCGAGGCGGCGACGGCGGCGGCGACCGTCACGGTCTCCGGGCCGTCGTCGCCGGGCGGTGCCGTGTGCTCCCCCAGGACCAGGCCGAGCCCGGTGTCCTCGACGATGAAGGCGATCCGCTCCGCCGGGGCCCCGCTGTCCAGCGGGACGTAGGCCGCACCGGACTTGAGCACGCCGAGCAGCGCCACCACCAGGTCGGCCGACCGGGGCAGCCGCACCCCGACGAGGTGTTCGGGCCCGATCCCGCGGGCGATCAGGTGGTGCGCCAGCCGGTTGGCCCGGGTGTTGAGCTCCCCGTAACTCAGCACCCGTCCGCCGGAGCGGACGGCGGGGGCGTGCGGGGTGCGCGCAGCCCGCAGCTGAAAGAGGTCGGGCAGGAGCTGTTCAGCCATCGTGTCTTCCATCCTTGGGAACGGGACGCTCGGTGACCGCGGGTCCCCGGCTCACCCGGCGCGCCCGGCGGCCAGCTGCCGGATCGTCGGCGAGAGGTACAGGTCACGCATCGCGACCGTGGTGCCGCCGCGCCGGCGCAGCGCCGCTCCGACGCGCATGGCGAGCAGCGAATTGCCGCCGAGGTCGAAGAAGTTGTCGTCGGGGCCGACGGGCACGCCGAGCACCTCCTGCCACACCTCCAGGAGGTCCGAGGTGAAGGCGTCACTTGACGCGGCGGGATCCGTGGTGCCCGCACCCGCACCCGTGACCGGCCTCGCGGGTGCCGGGCTCGGCAGGCCGCGCGCGTCGAGCTTGCCGTTCGGGGTGAGCGGCATCCGGTCGAGCGCGGTGACGGTCGACGGAACCATGTACTCGGGGAGGTACCGCGCCGCCCGCTGCCGCACTCCGGCGGTGTCGTCACCCTCCAGCACCACGTACGCGTCCAGCTGGGCGGTCGCGGGGTCCTGCGGGTCGGTCCGGTTGAGGACGACCGCGGCGGCGGTGACCTGCGGGTCGTCCAGCAGGACGGCCCGGATCTCGTCGAGCTCGATGCGGAAGCCACGCAGCTTGACCTGGTTGTCCAGCCTGCCGAGGTGCTCCAGGCGGCCGTCGGGCAGCAGTCTGCCCTTGTCACCGCTGCGGTAGGTCCGCTCCCCGGTGCGCGGATCGGTGAGGAAGCGCTGGGCGTCGAGGTCCGGTCTGTTGAGGTAGTGCGCCGCGACCCCGGTCCCGCCGACGTGGATCTCACCGGCGACCCCGACGGGCAGCGGTCTGCCCTCGGGGTCGGCGACCGTGACCCACCAGCCGGGCAGGGCGTGTCCCACGGACCTCGACCCGGTGAGCGCCTCGGCCCTGGTGACGGTCTGCGCGGTCACGTGCACGGTCGTCTCGGTGATGCCGTACATGTTGACCACACGGCAGCGGGACTCCGGATGCCGGTCGAACCAGGGCAGCAGCATGCGGGGTTCGAGCCCCTCGCCGCCGAAGACGACCAGCCGTACGGGCGCCGGCCCGGCGCCGTCCCGCTCGACGTCCATCAGGTGGGCGAAGGCCGACGGGGTCTGGCTGAGCACGGAGACCCGCTCCTGCACCAGCAGCCGGTGGAAGTCCTCCGGCGAGCGCGTCACCCAGTAGGGCACCACGACGAGGAGGCCACCGGTGAGCAGACAGCCCCAGATCTCCCAGACCGAGAAGTCGAAGGCGCTGGAGTGGAACAGCGTCCAGACGTCGTCCGCGCCGAGGCCGAAGTCGTCGCGGGTGGCGGCCATCAGGCCGATCACGTTCACGTGGGGGATGACGACGCCCTTGGGGCGGCCGGTCGACCCGGAGGTGTAGATGACGTACGCCGGGTCGTGCGGGCCGGCCACCGAGGCCGGCGGGCCGTCGCACGTGCGGGGGGCCAGCCGTTCGAGCTCCGCCGTGCCGACGGCGCGGACGGTGCCGCCGGGGAAGTCCTGACGGTCGGTGACGACGACGGCGAGCTCCGCGTCCTGCGTCGTGTACGCCAGCCGCTCCTTCGGATAGGCCGGGTCCATGGGCACGTAGGTGGCGCCCGCCTTGAGCACGGCGAGCAGCGTCACGACGAGTTCGGCGGACCGGTCCAGGCAGACCCCGACCCGGTCGCCGTCGGCGACTCCGAGCCCGCGCAGGGCGTGGGCGAGCCGGTCGGCGCGGCTGTCGAGCTCGCGGTAGGTGAGCCGGGTGGACTCGTAGGACACGGCGACGGCGTCCGGGCGGGCCGCCGCGACGGCGGCGACGGCGGCGTCGATCCGCTCGGGGCGGGTGAGCGGCGGGGCGGCGGGCCGGCCGAGCGCCGCCGTGGCGGCCAGCTCCGCCTCGTCCAGCAGAGCGACGTCCGCAACGGTGGTGCCGGACGAGCCGGCCAGTGCCCCGTGCACCCGCGCCACGTGCCCGAGCAGCCGGTCCGCGATGCCGGGGTGCAGCAGCCGCGCCGAGTGGTCGCAGCGCAGCAGCCGGGCGCCCGCGGAGTCACGGACCACGGACAGGGTGACCGGGAACGGGGGCTTCTGGAACGGCAGGTAGGTGAACCCCTCCGTGCCGGGGAGGTCCGGCTCGTGGCCGACGGCCACCACTCCCACCGCGGGGACCGCGCCGGACTCCCCTCCGGTGCGGCCGAGTGCCCGGCCGAGCTCCTCGGTGTGCCAGAAGGGGCCGTCGGCGAGAGCCGCGCGGACGGCCTTGTCCACGGTGGAGAGCGCGTGCGCCGGGTCGGCCTCGACGGGTATCAGCGCGACGCCTTCCACGGCCCGTGGGTCCGTGGTGTCGGTGACCAGGGCCGGGACGAGGGGCCTGGCGATCCCCTCGTAGCGCGCGAGGACGATGCCGAGGGCGGCCGTCCAGCTCGCGGTGTCGCCGGCGGGGTGACCGGGGGGCAGGGGCAGCACCCGGGTCGAAGGAGTGGCGGGCCCGTCCTCCCGGCCCAGTCCCCAGTCCGGCCGCTCGTCGACGACGCATCCGGCCAGGCCGGAGGGCTCGGGCGCGCCGGACGCCCCGGTCGCCCCGGGTGCCCCGGCGGGCACCGCCTCCTCGGGTGCCACGGGTGCGCGGCCGGTCACCTCGGCGGCGAACCGGCGCAGGGCCCGGGCGCCGAGCGCGGCGCGGTGGGCGACGACCACCAGCTCGGCCACGCCGTCGGTGTAGGTCAGCAGCACGCCGCGCACCGCCGGGTCCCGGTGCGCGACCAGGGGCCGGGTGAGCTCCCGGGTACGCCAACGATCCGCCTCCGGCGCGTCGGAGCGGCACGGCGCGGCCTGCGGCCACAGCGTCGCGGCTCCCCGGAAGACGGCCGCCTCCTGGCCGGCGGGCACCCACTCGGCGGCCCGCGTGACGAACCGGGCCGTAAGCGCGTCCCGGGCGTCCCCGCGCACGGGTCCGGCGAGCGGCGCGATCAGCGCGTGGCACACCGCGCCGGGTGCCGCCCGGCCGGTCACCCGGACCCGGTCCCCGGAGGGGAGGACGGTGCTCCGGGCGGGGGTGAGGCCTGCGACGGCGTCCTGTTCAGAGATCGACACGACTGGTTCCCTCGATGTGGTTGCGGCGCTTCACCGGGCGGTGAAGCCACCGTCGACGGTGAGCACGGAGCCGGTCACCTGGGCGGACTCGTCGGAGGCCAGCCAGAGGGCTGCCCCGGCCACGTCCTCCGGCTCGATCAGCGCGTTCATCGGCTGTGCCTGGAGGAAGGTCTCCTCGCTCTCGGCGACCGGGAGATCGAGGGCCCTGGCTATCTGGCCGAGCATCCGCCCCTCCGCGCGGCTGTCGTCCCGGATCGACCCGGGGCACAGGGCGTTGACGCGTACCTTCAGCGGCGCGTAGTCGAGCGCGGTCGCCTTGGTGAGGCCGATCAGGCCGTGTTTGGACGCGGTGTAACCGGCGAAGTTGCGGTAGCCGACCAGGCCGGCGGTGGAGGCGACGTTGATGATGCTGCCCGAGCGCTGGGCGAGCAGCAGGGGGCCGACGACCGAGGTCATCCGCCAGGCGCCGGACAGGTTGACGTCGAGCATCACCTGCCACTCGTCCTCGTCGATCTCGTGGGCCGGCTTCCCCGAAGGCCCCACGATGCCCGCGTTGTTGACCAGGACGTCCACCCGGCCGAACCGTTCGCGGATCCGGTCGACAGCGGCCCGCAGGGTGCTCACGTCACGGATGTCGGCCTCGGCCGTGAGGACGGCCGCTCCTTCCTCGCGGCACTGCTCGGCCGTGTGCGCGAGCTGGCTGGCGGTGCCGAGGGCGTACGGGACGGCGTCGATGTCGTCGCACACGTCGAGCAGCGCCAAGTCGGCGCCCTCCCTGGCGAACGCCAGCGCACAGGCCCGGCCGACACCCCGGGCGGCTCCCGTCACGATGACCGTCTTTCCTTGCAGGCGCACGAGATCTCCTTGGCTCAGGGGGTGATCGGTGGTTCGGGCCGCCGCACTCATCCAGGGATGACGTCGGCGAGTACGCGGATCAGGGCCTCGGTGTTGTCGACGAGGTACATGTGACCGCCCTCGACCTCCACGAGGTCGAACCCCTTGCCGGTGGCCTTGCTCCACTCCATGGCCTGCTCGGGGCTGACGAGGGTGTCGGAGCTGCCGCGCACCGACGTGATCGGCACGGGAAGCGGGGTGTCCGACAGGGCGAGGTAGCTCTCGTGCATCTCGACGTCGGCCCGCAGCGAGGGCAGCAGCAGCTCCCGCATCTCCGGGTCCTCCAGCGCCTCGTGCCGGTAGCCGGCGAACTCCCGCACGCGCTCAAGGAACTGGTCGTCGTCCAGACCGCTCGCGCCGTTCTCCCGGCGGGTCCACGGGCCGGGAGAGCCGCTGACCACGAGTGCGGCCAGGTCGACCCCCTCGGTCACGGCCAGCCGGTGCGCGATCTCGTAGGAGAGGACCGCGCCCAGGCTGTGGCCGAAGAGCACCACCGGGCCAGCGCCGGACACCTGCTCCAGCACCTCGGGCATCAGCCCCTCGACGGCCACCGCCACGTCCTGGTACGGCTCCTCCGCGAAGCGCTGCTCGCGGCCGGGCAGCTGGACGGCCGCCAAGTCGAAACGGTCCCCGCAGAGCGGGACCCACGGGCGGAAGACCGAGGCCCCCGCACCGGCGAAGGGCACACAGAGAACCATCGCTTTTGCCATCTCACATCTCTTTCTGCTGTCGGGGGAGGCCGTCCGGCCTCACGCGCGGTCCACGGGGGCGGTGCGGGCCAGCTTCTTGGCCAGTACCGCCCCGATGCCGGCGAGCGGCGCGGGCCGCATCAGGTCGTTGTGCGCGGCGGCGACGGAGTGGATCTCCAGGTCGCCCTCGATGTGCTGCAGCCAATCCCCGGGCTCGCCCGCCGGATCGACGGTCGCGGCGAACATCACCGCGCCCGCCCGACACCGGCCGGTGACGGAACCCGCCTCCACCCGGAAGCTGTTGGCCATCACCCGCTGCAGGCGCCGCAGCTGCTCCTCGGTGAGTCCGGCGAGCTCCTTGCCGGAGGCGCGCATCGCGGCCATCACCCGGCCGAACTCCACCGGACCGCCGAGCTCGTCGGCGTCCATGCCGATCGCGGCCAGGATGCCCCGCAGGAAGTCCTCCTCGGAGAAGGACGCGGCGGGCTCCGGCTCGGTGCGCGGATAGGCGTCCAGCAGGGCGAGCAGCTCGACCTCCTGGCCGGCCGCCTCCAGGAGCCCGGCCATGGCGTGCGCGACCCTGCCGCCGAGCGACCAGCCGAGCAGCCGGTAGGGGCCCCGCGCCTGCACCGTGCGGATGCGGGCCACGTAGTCGGCGGCCATCTCCTCGACGGTCGCGGGCAGCGGCTCGTCGTCGCCGATACCGGCCGACTGGAGCCCGTAGAGCCCGACGTCCGCCGGGAGGTGCTCGGCGAGCCCCGCGTAGGGCCAGCTGAGCCCGCCGAGCGGGTGTACGCAGAAGACGGGTGCGCCGGTACCGCCGGAGCGCAGCGGCAGGAGCCGGCTCAGGGGGCCCGCCGCGTCCGCGTCGGCGAGGCGGAGGGCCAGGGCCGCGACCGTCGGGGCCTCGAAGATCGACACCACCGACATCCCGGCGCCCAGCCGGTCGCGGACCATGCTGATGAGCCGGGTGGCCAGCAGCGAGTGACCGCCGAGCTCGAAGAAGTTGTCGTCGATGCTCACGGTGGGGTGACCGAGCAGCTCGGCGAAGATCTCGCAGAGCGCCGTCTCGGTCCCGTCGCGCGGGGCGCGGCCCGGCGCCCGCTCCAGCAGCTCCGGCTCGGGCAGCGCCTTCCTGTCGACCTTGCCGTTGGGCGTGACCGGCACGGCGTCGATGAGCGTGTAGTGCACGGGCACCATGTGGTCGGGCAGCACACCGGTGAGGTGGTCGCGCAGTGCGGCCGGGTCCGGGGCCCGCCCCGGCCCGGCGGAGGTGACGTACGCGGCGAGCGTGACGCCCGAGGGCGTGGTGCGGGCGGTGACGACCGCGCTGCCCACCAGGGGGTGCCGGGTGAGGGCGTGCTCGATCTCGCCCAGCTCGACACGCCGGCCGCGGATCTTCACCTGGTCGTCGGTACGGCCGAGGTACTCCAGGACCCCGGCGGCCGTGATCCTCGCCAGGTCGCCGGTGCGGTACAGCCGGGAGCCGGGCGGGCCGTAGGGGTCGGCGACGAACCGCTCGGCGGTCAGTCCGGCACGCCCGAGGTAGCCGTGCGCCAGCTGGACCCCGCCCAGGTACAGCTCGCCGCCGCTGCCCACCGGGGCCGGGGCCAGCGCGGCGTCCAGGACGTAGGTCCTGGTGTTCCAGACGGGCCTGCCGATCGGCACCACCGCGGCGGCGGACTCCTCGGCGCAGTCCCACGCGGTGACGTCCACCGACGCCTCGGTCGGACCGTAGAGGTTGTGCAGACCGGCCGGCAGCAGCGCGCGGAACCGCTCGCGCAGCCCGGTGGGCAGCGCCTCACCGCTGCACAGCACCCGGCGCAGGCCGGTGCAGCGCGCGGCCTGCGGTTCGGCGAGGAAGACCTCCAGCATGGACGGCACGAAGTGCGTGGTCGTCACGCCGGCGTCCTGGATCAGGCGCGCCAGGTAGGCCGGGTCGCGGTGCCCGCCGGGCTCCGCGACGACCTGGACCGCGCCGGTCACCAGCGGCCAGAAGAACTCCCAGACCGACACGTCGAACCCGGAGGGCGTCTTCTGGAGGACCCTGTCGTCCGGGCCGATCCGGTAGGCGTCCTGCATCCACAGGAGGCGGTTGACGATGCCCCGGTGCGGGACGACGACGCCCTTGGGCAGGCCCGTCGAGCCGGAGGTGTAGATGACGTAGGCCGGGGAGTCCGGCAGCGGTCCCGGCAGCACGGCGGTGCCGAGGGCGGCCTCCGCCTCCTCCCGCGTACCGGGCCCGTCGAGGACGACGAGGTTCGCGGCGGCGCCCACGGGAAGCGCGCCCAGCGCCCCGCTCGTGGTGACCACCACGGCCGGGGCCGCGTCGGCCAGCATGTGGGCGACCCGCTCGGCCGGATAGTCCAGCTCGATCGGCAGGTAGGCCGCTCCCGCCCTGATCGCCGCCAGGAGGGCCACGGTGAGGTCGGCGGAGCGGGGGACGGCCACGGCGACGACGTCGCCCCGGCCCACGCCGCGCGCGGCGAGGAGCCCGGCCAGTGCGGCGGAGCGCGCCTCCAGCTCCGCGTAGGTGAGCCGGGTGTCACCGGCCACCAGTGCGAGCGCGTCCGGGGTCCGGGCCACCTGCGCCGCGAACAGGCCCGCGATCGTCTCCGACTCGGGCCCCTCTTCCACGGCCGCCGGCAGCTCCAGGGTCCGGCCGGTGTCGTTCCACCCGGTCAGCAGCTGCTCGCGCTCGCCGTCGCCGAGGATGTCGAGGCGGCCGAGCGGCATCGCGGGGTCGGCGGTGCCGGCCGTGAGCAGGCGGACGAGCCGCTCCCCGATGCGGCGGACCGTGCTCTCGTCGAAGAGGTCCGCACTGTACTCGACGGTGAGTTCGATGCCGACGGGGCCGCCGTCGGGTCCCGTGCGCTCGACGAAGTTGAACCCCAGATCGAACTTCGCCGCGCCCCCCTCACCATCCACCGGACGCGCCACCACACCCGGCAGATCCAGCGACGCCACCGCATTGTTCTGCAACACGATCATCACCTGGAACAACGGATGCCGCGCCAACGACCGCGCCGGCTGCAACGCATGCACCAACTGCTCGAACGGCACATCCTGATGCGCGAAAGCCGCCAGATCCGTCACCCGGACCCGCTCGACCAACTCACCGAACCCCGGATCCCC
>NZ_JBIBEG010000011.1:0-256123 GCF_042902585.1 Streptomyces argenteolus | reverse complement strand
CTCCTCCAGGCCATCGAACGCGGGGTCAACCCCTCCTGGACGCTCTACGTACAGGTCATGCCCGCCGCCGACGCCGCGGACTACCGCTTCAACCCCTTCGACGTCACCAAGGTCTGGCCGCACGCCGACGTCCCCCTCCAGCGCGTGGGCCGCCTCGTGCTGGACCGCAACCCCGACAACGTCTTCGCCGAGGTCGAGCAGGCGGCGTTCTCCCCCAACAACTTCGTACCCGGCATCGGCCCCTCCCCGGACAAGATGCTCCAGGGCCGGCTGTTCGCCTACGCCGACGCCCAGCGCTACCGCCTGGGCATCAACCACACCCAGCTGCCCGTCAACGCACCCAAGGCGACGACCGTCGACAACTACGGACGCGACGGCCTGCACGCCACCCGCTACGGCTCACGCCAGGACAAGAACTACGAGCCCAACTCCCACGCCGGCCCCGCCCAGACCGGCCAGCCCCTGGCCGCACCGCTCCCGGTGCACGGCTGGACCGGCACACACGAAGCCCCCGCCCACGCCAAGGACGACGACTTCTTCCAGGCGGGCGAGCTCTACCGGCTGATGTCGGCCGACGAGAAGGACCGCCTGATCGCCAACATCGCCGGCGGCCTCTCCCAGGTCACCCGCGACGACGTGATCGAGAAGAACATCGCCCACTTCCGCGCCGCCGACACCGACTACGGCAAGCGCGTGGAGGAGGCCGTCCGCGCCCTGCGCGAAGACTGAACCTCCACCCCAGGGCCCTGCCCGTGCCGTCGTGCATCAGCCGACCGCGGACCTCATGGCACCTCACACGAGGAAACCTCGACCCACCTCGACGGGCCAGGCCCTGGAAGCACGGTGGCGCCCTCCGAAACGCGGGTCGAAAGCCCTTCACGGAGACGGCACAGCACACCGGCACGTGGGGGGAGACCGGCCGCGCCGCAGGCTGCGGCAGCCAGCGCCCAGAACCGATGACATGTGTATGCCGAGTCCTCCTCTTACTTGCCGCGCACCGGGTTGGAGGTTAGGCGTGGACGTGCGCAGCCGGACAGGCCAGCCCAGAAGGTGGAGACTGCCGGCTCTTCCTGAACCCGAGTGGATGGGTTCTTACCTTGATCTGTGGAGGTGCCTGTCTCGGAAGGGCCCCTGCCCCCATCTGAAGCGAACGCATCGAGGGCGGGGGAGGGGCTGTTCCTTTTCTTACAGGCGTCAGACCGCCACATTCTCTCCTCCGAGCGTTCCACTCCGGTGAACCAGAAGCTGAATTCCTACGTTGCACCGAAGGACGGAGAAGCCCGCTCCTCCGGAGGCCTTCCGATGTGCCTCTGCGGTGCAGCGTGTTCGTCTGCTGTTGACGTCACGACGAGTGAACCAGGGGTTCTATGCGTTCGGTAGTTGCGGACTTCACCAGCAGGGACCGACCTGTCGGTCCGGGAGTGCGCTACTGGGGGTGCGCTCGGGCTGTCAGCCACATGTCGGTGAGTCCGGGAGGATGGATCAGTTTTGACTTTCAGGCCGGGAAACGCCCTGCCCCTCGCCTGAGTCTCCGGGTGACTGCAGGGGTAGGCGGCCTTGGCGCAGCTCCGCGCATGGTGATGCTGGCAGTGACGGCCAATGGGGCGGCTGTCACCCGTTCCGCTGTCGAATCGACAGGCGATGGTGCGCCTCGAAATATCACCTTCACGGTATCCGGGAAGCTGCTTCGCCCCGGAGTCAACACCGTGCGGATCGCCAGCGCGAACGGCGAGTACCCTATTTTGCGAATGCGAAGGATTCTGCTCTACTCCGATACCTGAGGCTTGTCCCGTAAATCGTCTCTGACGTGCGGGATGGCCCGGCCGTTTGCCCGTTATCCGCGAGGGCGAGGTTGTGCGGGCGGGCGATGCCGAGCATGGCGTGGTGAACGCCATCGCCCTTGAGGCGGCAGTCTCGGAGGATCTTCCAGGTCTTCATGCGGGCGAAGGCGTGCTCGACACGGACGCGGACTTTGCGGTGGGAGGCATTGTGTTCCTCTTTCCAGGCGGGGAGTTCGGTCTGGCCTTTCTCACGGCGGTGCGGGACGACGAGGCCGGTGCCGCGGCAGCCGCCGTCCGCGATGACCGTGGTGCGGCCGACGGCGTCCTTCGCGCCGGCCAGCTCCCACGCCTAGGCACTGTCCGGCGGTTCATGTGACTGTCGGGCAGGTGAGTCGTTGTGCTCCGCATGGGGCGGGGTGATCTGACGAATGTGGAGTGGGTGCGGCTGGAGCCACATCTGCCGCCTGTCGGGCGACGCGGCGGTCGTTGGTGCGATCTCCGGAGGGTGGTCAACGGGATCCTCTTCCGCGTGCGGACAGGCATACCGTGGCGGGACCTTCCGGAGCGTTTCGGCAGTTGGAAGACCGTTTACGAACGTCATCGCCGCTGGTCAGCGGACGGTACGTGGGACCGGATCCTGTGTGCTGTCCAGGCCGACGCTGACCTGGCTGGCCGGCTCGACTGGAGCATGGTCAGCGTCGACTCCACGTCCTGCCGGGCCCATCAGCACGCTGCCGGGGCCCGCAAGAAGGCACCGCGCGTCCCGAAAAAAGGGCGACGCCCCGAAACCACCGACCCGACGAGGGGCTCGGACGGTCCCGGGGCGGCCTGACCTGCAAAATCCACCTTTCAGGTGAAGGAGGCTGCCGCCCGCTTGCCTTCCTGGTCGCACCGGGCCAGTGGGGCGACGCACCGCAGCTGATCGAAGTTCTCAAAACGGATCCGAGTCCGCCGGCCGCAGGGCGGTCACCCGCGAACCCGACCGGACCACGTCGTTGGCGACAAGGCATAAGCTTGCGGCGGAACCGCCGCTACCTGCGCAGACGTCAGATCAAGCACACCTTTCCCGAGCCGAAGGGCCAGCGGGCCAACCGCAAACGCCGCGGCAGCAACGGCGGCCGGCCCACCGGCTTCAACTCAGAGATCTACAAGCGCCGCAACGAAGTCGAACGGACGATCAACCGGCTCAAGAACCACCGGGCCGTCGCCACTCGCTACGACAAACGCGCCTATGTCTTCCACGGCACCGTAACCACCGCCGCGATCCGGCTCTGGCTCGGGGGCTGAGCAGACCTGCTGTCTCAGTCCCCGAGGAACCATAGGTAGAGGTGCTGTCCGTCGAGAACCGTCTGGCCCAAGTCCAGAAGCTCACGCGCGAGGGCATCGGTGACTATGCCTGGAGGCAGGCGCGGTACTTCCGCCAGCAGGGTGACCACTTGGCGGCTGTTGAAAACAGTGTCCGCGTACGGCAGCAGATGCCCCAGCATCGGAAACTCCGACTGGTCGAGAGCGGCCAGCTCTGGCCCCCATGCCAGACCATGCTCGGCGCGGGCTTCGACCGTGCCGCTCTCGCCACGGACCTGCACGTTAATCATGGTCAGATCCTATGGACCCTCATGATCCGCCGGACAGTGCCTAGGTCCTGTCCGATGGGTCGTCTACGAGGTCTGAGAGGATCGGTGGGACGGATCGAGTAGGGGGTGCCGGTTGTCGAGCATGCAGTGGCAGGCGTATGACGCGAGCTCTCTCGCGCGCATGGGTGTGGGCCGGGAGACGGTGTCTGAGCTGGGCGAACAAGGCTTGCCGACCGACTGCAATCGCCTGTTCGTGCGGGACGCGGGTCGGGAGCTGGAGGTCCGCGATCTTCCGCCGGGGCGGGCGGTGTTCCTCGGCGCGTTCGAGGACGGCGTCAACACATACTGGCTGCTGATCGACAGCGGCGAAGTCTGGATGCTCCGCGGCTACGAAGGCGATGGGGACCAGCAGTACGGGCTGGTCAACTCTTCGGTTGCTGGTCTGCAGAACGTCCTAAAGGTGTGGGAGGCGTTCGCCTGGTCCGGAAGGACCGATGCGGACGACGACTACGAGGACTACGTCGAAGACGTGCTTGAGCGGGCCAGGCGGAGCGATCCGGTGGTGTTCGAGGACGAGGAATCCTGGTGGTCACGCGTTTTCGAAGAAGTCGAGCTTGGCGTCTTGGTCCCGGAAGACCAATAGGCGAGGACGTGGAAGTCACGGGCGGAGCCACAGTAGGATCGCCGCGACCGCGACCGTCCCGTGGAAGACATACGCTCTCTTGTCGTAGCGCGTGGCGACCGCGCGGAACGTCTTGAGGCGGTTGATGGTGCGCTCGACCTCATTGCGGCGCCGGTAGACCGTCGTGTCGAAACCAGTGGGCCGACCGCCCTTGCTGCCCCGCCGTTGGCGGTTGGCTCGCTGGTCCCTGGGTTCAGGGATCGTGTGCTTGATCTGCCGGCGCCGCAGGTACCGGCGGTTTCGGCGAGGGGAATACGCTTTGTCGCCTCCGACGTGGTCCGGTCGGGTGCGTGGGCGTCCGCCACCCGGCCTTGGAACTCTGACCTGTTCGAGCACAGGTATGAACTGCGGGGCGTCACCCCCCTGTCCGGGCGTGATGACGAAGGCCAACGGGCGACGACCGCCTTCGCTGGCCAGGTGGATCTTGCAGTTCAATTCTCCCCGGGAGCGACCCAGGCCCTCGTCGGAACGGCGTCTGGCCGGGCGCCTGCGGCGGCCCGGAATGTGTGGCGCGCGGGTGAGCGCACCGGCTGCGTGCTGGTGTGCTCGGCAGGACGTCGAGTCGACGCTCACCATGCTCCAGTCGATTCGGCCCTCTGCATCAGCGTCGGCTTGGACGGCCCGCAGGATCTTCTCCAACGTGCCGTCCGCCGACCATCTGCGATGACGATCGTGAACCGTCTTCCACTTGCCGAACTGCTGCGGCAGATCCCTCCAGGGCAGGCCGGTTCGTTGCCAGAAGAGAATCCCGTTGATCACCCGGCGGTGGCACTGCCAGCGCCCGCCCCGGCCGCGGTTTTGTGGCAGATGCCGCTCCAGCCGCATCCACTCGTCATCTGAAAGATCACCTCGCCCCACATCGACCGAGACGATCCAGCGAAAGGCGAGTCACGCGACCCATCGGACACGGCCTAGCAGTCGTTGCGGTTGCCCGGCAGTGGTCGGCCGACCACGACGACCAGGCGGGTGTCGGCGTCGATGTCGACCTGGTGGTTGGTCGAATAGCGGTAGTTTTTCGACTGCTCGGCGACCTGGTGGTCGCGGGTGGGGACCAGGGTGCCGTCCACGATCAGTACGGCGTTGCGGCGGAACCGTTTACGCGGCTGCAGTGCCGGCGACGGGCCGAGGTGATCGACAATCCGGTCGGCAGTGGACTTGGGCACCCCGAACAATGGGGCCAGTTGGCGCGGTGTCAGGTTCGTCCGCCAGTACGCGGGGACCAGCAGCACGCGGTCCTCCAGCGGCAAGCTCCACGGCCGGCCCTTGCGTACCGGATCCGCACCCTGGCGCCACAACGCGGTTACCAGCTGGCCGAACTGACGCGAGCTCAGCCCGAGGGACGGGGATATCCAGGACGGCTCCGACGCCGTGATCACACCAGCCACACCGAGATCATCCTCTGTGGTGGCGGGCTCTGCGCGATACCCCGCGGAATCCGATGGCGCGATGCAGCTCCGGCGTCAAGAATCGCCGGATGCATGAAGTGAAGCTGTCCGACGGGATCATCGCTCTGTCCCCGCTGCGCTTGGACGATGCGGAGGCGCACCTCGCGGGGGAGGATGAGCCGCTGGTTCGCTGGCTCAGCGGCGGTCCAGGCACACGCGAGGGTGTCGAAGCGTACATCCGGCACTGCCGGGAACAGTGGGAGACCGCCGGGCCACTCCGCGCTTTCGGCATCCGGGTAGGCGCCCACGAGGTGCTCGCGGGGACGATCGACCTGCGGTTCGCAGCAGAGGGCTTGGCTCCCGGCCAGGTGAATATCGCCTACGGCCTCTACCCGTCCTGGAGGGGGCGCGGCCTGGCCACCCGCGCGGTCCTCCTGGTCTCCCGGTACGCGGCAAGTGAGGGCGGGAAGGAGGCGGTGATCCAGGTAGAGCCGGAGAACGCCGCATCTGCCGCAGTGGCCCAGCGGGCGGGGTTCATCCCCGGTAAGCACACGCACGGCGAGGACGGGACACGTCTCGACCGGTACCTCCGGGACCTGTGCATCGAGACCCAGTGACGACCCCGCTGCCCCCAAGTCGGCATGAGGGCGTTTGGCAACGCGTGACCAGCGATTGCGGGACAGCCCTTGGTTCTTTTGCCTGCACGACCCGGCGGCTTCGGGTCACCGCCCTCCCCGGGGGAGAGGGCAAGGGGGGAGGGGGAGGGGCGAAAAGACCTCCTCGTGCGGAGGAGGCTTCCGTGACGTCGGCGGCACGTCATCACGTCAGCGAAGGCCCAGCCGGCCCCGGGTGGCCAGCAGAACAATCGCCGCGCCCAACGTCGACGCGATCAGAAAAGCGTAAATCGTGGTCTCGCTCTCTGTCGTGGGGAACATGTGGGGCCACGCCACGGAGAAGAAGTTGTTCACGCTGGTGTGCAGCAGCATGACCAGCGGCATGCTTTCGTGGGAGCGATTGAACACCCAGGTCAACACGAAGCTGAACGCGAGCGTCGTACCCAGGAAGGCAAGCAGCCGAGACGGGCCGGCGTCCTGGCCGCCGCCCCAGTCGGTCAGGAAGAGCGGCAGGTGCCAGCAGCCCCACAACACACCCACGATCAGGGTCGCCACCAGCGGACCGTAGCGACGCTGCATGTGCGGCATCGCGAACTCGCGCCACCCCGGCTCCTCGGCGAGACCGGTGGTGATCATCTGGATGATCAGGCCGGGGACGTACGCGGCAAGCACCGTGGCCGACGGCACCACCGGGTTCTGGTCGGTCAGCGCGGTGGTGGCGATCGTCAGCGCGGCCGGCACGGAGAGCGCAACGACCAGGAACCAACGCCAGCTCACTCTCAGCTTCGTCATCCGCCTCTGCCACGCCCGCAGGCCTGCGCGCCCCTCGGTCATGGCGGTGATCAGCAGCGCCGAACCGATCGGGCCGAGGTACGCGCCGGGCAGGACGCCGAGCAACTGGCTACCGAGCGCGCCGCCCGGGAAGGTCCAGTGCCACAGGCCGACACCGTTCTCGGAGAGGATGTACGGCGTCCACGCCAGCCAGCTCAGCCCCAGGGCCAGTGCGAAGAACCAGGTGAGCGGTCGGCGGCGGATGGAACTACGGCTTGGTGATGTGGCCTGCTGGTGGTGGCTGGTGATCGTCACCGGAGTGTCCCTTCGGGGAGGCCGAGCGGTGGCACGGCAACGGCTGAGCGGCGGCCTCGGGGCGCCGCCCTTGCGATGCCTCAAGCACACCAGTGCCGAGCTCTTCGATCACTGCCGTGCACACCCCAACCCCGGGTACAGCAGGCTGTACCACCCTGTGCCGCCCCACGCACCAACCCCGTTGCCTGGCCTCGTACGGCTCCGAGCGCGGTGGCCGACGGCTTGATCGTCTCCGGGCGGGGTAGCGAAGTGGCATGGCCACTGACACCACATCCACTCCCGCGAGCGGATACGTACAGCCGGAACTCGACGTCCGTGCACTCACCGAAGTGCTCGACGGCGGGTACGCCGGGATCCGCGACCTCGTCCGGTCCAACCTGGTGAGGTATGCCTCCGTTCTCGAGGAGGCCGACGAGCTCGGCGTCGACGCGTTTCGCGAGCGGGTGCGCGAACTGGTGGTCGGGATGGCCGCGACCGGCCAGACGGGCATGGGATTCCCGACCGAGTACGGCGGGGGTGGCGACATCGGAGCCTCGATCGCCGCGTTCGAGACGCTTGCCTTCGGCGACCTGTCGGTGCTGGTGAAGGTCGGTGTGCAGTTCGGGCTGTTCGGTGGCGCGATCCTGCATCTGGGAACAGAACGCCACCACGCCGCGTATCTGCCGGACCTGATCACCGGGAAGCTGATGGGGTGCTTCGCGATGACGGAGACCGGGCACGGCTCCAATGTCCAGGCGCTCGGCACCGTGGCGAGGTACGACGCCGCCGGCCAGGAGTTCGTGATCACCACCGAGGGCGACCACGCGCGCAAGGACTACATCGGCAACGCGGCCCGGCACGCCGAACTGGCGGTCGTCTTCGCCCAGCTGGAGGTGGGCGGGAAATCCGAGGGCGTGCACGCGTTCGTCGTGCCGGTCAGGGTCGGTGGCGAGGTGGCGCCCGGAGTCCGGATCGAGGACGACGGCCGCAAGATGGGCCTCAACGGGGTGGACAACGGCCGCATCTGGTTCGACGGCGTGCGGGTGCCACGCGAGGCGCTGCTGAACCGGTTCGCCGACGTCACCGCCGAAGGCGTCTACGAGAGCTCGATCGAGAACCCCGACCGCCGCTTCTTCACCATGCTCGGCACGCTGGTGCAGGGCCGGGTCAGCGTGGGCGGCGCCGGGGTCAACGCCGCGAAGGTCGCCCTCGTGATCGCGACGAAGTATGCCGTGCGGCGACGGCAGTTCGAGGCGGCCTCGGACACAGAGGAGCAACTGCTCCTCGACTACGGACTGCATCAGCGTCGCCTGCTGCCCCTCATCGCGCGTACGTACGCGCTGCACTTCGCGCAGGACGTCGTGCGCACGCAGCTGCACGACGTGTTCTCCGGCATCGCGGACGACCCGCAGGCGCGTCGCCGTCTGGAGTCGCGGGCCGCCGGCACCAAGGCGCTCGCCACCTGGCACGCCACCAGGGTCGTCCAGGAGTGCCGCGAGGCGTGCGGAGGCGCGGGCTATCTCACCGTCAACCGGTTCGCCGCCCTGAAGGCCGACAGCGACATCTTCACCACCTTCGAGGGTGACAACCACGTCCTGCTGCAGCTTGTGGCGAAGGGCCTGCTCACCCATTACGCGAGCGAGTTCGAGGACCTGGACCAGCTCGGCATGGTCCGCTACGTCACCAACCTCGCCGTCGAGACCGTCATCGAGAAGACCTCGGTCCACAAGCTGCTCGAACGGGTACGTGACCTGCTGCCCGGCGGTGACGAGTGGGACCAGGAAGCCGGGCTGCTCGACTCGGAATACCATCTCGCCATGCTCCGCTACCGCGAGGAGCACATGCTCGCCGGCGTGGCTCGCAGGCTCAAGCGCGGGATCGACCAGAAGCGCGACCCCGGCGTCGTCTTCTCGCAGGTGCAGGACCACGTCATCGCGGTGGCCCACGCCCACGTCGAGCGGCTGGTGCTTGAGGCGTTCGTGGACAAGGTCCGTGCGCTGCCCGAGGGCGGTAACAAGGTCGCGCTCGGCTTGCTCTGCGATCTGTTCGCCCTGTCGACGATCGAGGCGGACCGGGCCTGGTTCATGGAGCACGGCCGGCTGACCGTCCAGCGTTCCAAGGCGATCAGCCGCGAGGTGAACGACCTGTGCCGCAAGGTCCGGCCCCTCGCCGTCGGCCTCGTGGACGCCTGGGGGATCCCGACCGAAATGCTGCGTGCGCCGGATCTGGTCGGCTGATCCGCGCGCTCCTTCCCGCCCCGGCCAGGACGACGCCGGACCGCTGTCCGGGGCAGCGGAGGGGCCGGGACTCAGGCACCCGCACCCGACGGTTGGGCCGGTGGACGGGTGAGGTGCTGAACAGGGACGAGAACGGGCCCGGCCCAGACCTCTCCCTGTCGTTCGGGCCGGGGGCGTAAGCACGTCAGGCGACGTTGCGGCTGCGGTGGTGGGCTTCGTCGGGTTCGCCGATGGGCCGGGTGACGCGTGCGTCCGCAGTCGGCAGCGTGTCGTCCATGGATCCGCCGGCTACAGCCGCTCCGAGGCACTCGTCGCACTGATGCTGCCCGTCGTCCATCTCGTTCAGAATTTCGGGTGGGTCGGTCCGGCCGCACCCGGCCGCACACGGTACTTCCCTGGTGTCCCCCATGAGTCCGACGGTCCGTCAGGACGCTGACCTCGGGCAGGGGGCATGCGGGGCGCTTGGTGGCGTCGGCCGGTCACCGTGTCACCTGCCCCTCAGGGGCCCCACCTTTCGGCCTTGTCGCGCCGAGCCGCGGATGGGCGCCCACTCGCACCTTCGGGAGCTGCGAGGGAGGCATGACGGAACCCGAGCGGACACGCTCGGCCCCGACCGGCCGCGAACCCTCTGATCGAGAGCACGGCCGCGCCTGGGGCTGGAGTTCACCAAGCCGGACCCGGACGGGGCCGAGGTGTTCGCCGCCGCGGTCGGGTTCCTCACGTCCCTGCGTACCTGGTCCGTCCGGAGCGCCACTTGAAAGACTCGCCTTCGTGGCGCCCGTCCGGGGGTATCCCCTACGCCGGTTCGGAGGCCCGCCCCAGTGCGGGTCCGTCTGCCGCTTGTGAGGGTGGAGGCCGTAGCTGTCCGGCCACACTCAGGAGAAGCATGACCACACACGCGCCTCTGCAGACCGCCCGGATTCGATACAGCCGCCGACTGAGGTCGCCTCTGGCCGCTGTCTGCTGCGCGCTCCTGATCGGCGGACCCGCTGCCACCGCCGCCGCCGTGCAACCCGCAGCCCGTACGCAGATGCGGGGCACGCTGGTCTCCGCGGAGAAGCTGTACACGCTCGCCACCCCGGCGGACGTGGTCACCGAACTGGCAGCGGCAGGGTTCGCAGGCGCCACCGTACGGCACGGGGTGATCGCATACCGGCTGGTCTACCGAACGGTGGACGTGCACGGACTCCCCACGACGGCGAGCGGGCTTCTCGTGCTGCCGCTCACCGGCGAGCGGCCCATACAAGCCGTCTCCTACGCGCACGGGACCGGTGTCCACAAGGACGACTCCCCGTCGATGCGGCGGGGGGAGTTCCTGTCGGCGCCGGTCGTCGCGCACGCGGCGGCGGGCGCGGCCGGGGTGGCGCCCGACTACCTGGGGATGGGCAAGGGGCCCGGCCCGCACCCGTGGATGGACATCGGATCGGAGACCACGGCTTCCCTGGACATGCTGCGCGCCGCCCGTGCCTTCGCACCCCGCACCGGGCATGTTCTGGAACGCGAGGTCCAGGTCACCGGCTTCTCACAGGGCGCCTCCGCGGCCCTGGGCCTGGGGCGCGCCCTTGAGGCGGGTGGGGACCGGTGGTTCAGGCTGGGTGCGCTGGCGCCGGTGAGCGGTGCGTACGACTTCGGCGGTACGGAGCTGCCCGCGCTGTTCGGTGGAGACGTGGACGCGAAATCCGGTGCGGTCTACGCGGCCTACACCCTGGTGGCGTTCAACCGGCTCCACCCGATCTACGACAGTCCCCACGAGGTTTTCGAGAAGGAGTACGCCGACGATGTCGAGGAGCTGTTCGACGGTGCCCACACCGGGGCGCAGCTCATGGCGGGCACCCCGAGGGCCGTGGGCGAGCTGCTGACCGACCACGGCCAGGAGCTGATGGAGCATCCGACGGGGGCATTCGCGGACGCGCTGCGCACGACCGACGCCGTGTGCACGGACTGGGTGCCGGATGCCCCGGTGCGCCTGTACATGGCGACCGGCGACGAGCAGGCCGTCACCGCCAACACCACACAGTGCCGGTCGGCCCTGCGGGAGAACGGCGTGAAGGCCCCGGTCGTCGATGTCGGCGCCGTCGACCACCAGGCCTCGCGCCACGCGGGGTCCAATGTCGCGGCCACACCGTCAATCGTCCGCTGGTTCGGCGCGCTGCGAGGGCGGTGACCGGCGCCATCGGGCCGCGAACCCCTCGGCGTCCGCCGCGCCGGCCCTCTTGCCCAGACGCTCGCCTCCGTACCGACCGCACTTTTGTTCGCCTGGATGCGGCACCCAAGGGCTGCGCCGCATCCAGGCCCAGCCCACCGGCCAGGCCGTCAACCATGTCCTCGCGCCCCTCGCCGCCGCCGACGCCGGCCTGCTCACCGGCCCCGACGCCGTCCTCCTCGCCGCCTGCGGATCCACGCCCCGTGACCGGTTCCTCCTGCGCCCTCATGGCCGGGAGGCCACTGGTGTTCCACCCCTTGTGGCGACCGCGCCCCGGCCGCCCGCGCCTATGCCCGTCGCAGCGGCACGTGAACTGGATGCTCGTGGGCGGCATCATGAGGGCTGTAGGGCGTGCGTGGTGTCGTCGTCATGAGCCGGCGGGACCATGGACGCGGGAGAACGGAACGGTGAAGGAAGCACGAGCGTGACAGCGACAGCCACTGATATCGAGCAGGCAGCGGGTGTGCTGCGTGACGGGGGCCTGGTGGCCCTGCCGACCGAGACCGTCTACGGTCTGGCCGCCAATGCCGAGGACCCGGCGGCGGTCGCGCGGATCTTCCAGGTCAAGGGCCGTCCGCCCTCCCACCCGCTGATCGTCCACATCGCTGACGCGCAGCAGCTCGACGACTGGGTCGCGGAGGTGCCGGCAGCCGCGCGCCTGCTGGCCGAACGCTTCTGGCCGGGGCCGCTGACGCTCGTCCTGCGGCGCGGGGACCGGGTGCCGTTGGAGGCGACGGGTGGGCTGGAGACGGTGGCCGTGCGTGTGCCCGACCACCCTGTCGCTCGTGCGCTGCTGTCGGCCTTCGGCGGCGGCGTCACGGCCCCTTCCGCCAATCGGTTCGGTTCGGTCAGCCCCACCACGGCGGACCACGTCCGGGCGGAGCTCGGCAACGCCGTCGACCTCATTCTGGACGGCGGCTCCTGCCTGGTCGGCGTCGAATCGACCATCGTCGATGTCACGGGCGAGATGCCGAGCATCCTGCGGCCCGGCGGGGTGACGCGCGAGGGCCTCGAGGCGGTGCTGGGGCACCCGGTCGCGGTTCCGTCCACGAGCGGTGTCCGGGTGCCGGGCCAGCACCCGTCGCACTACGCGCCGCGTGCGCGGGTCGTCCTGGTCGAGCCGGAGAAGGTCGTCGCCGAAGCCGAGGCAGCGGGGGAGGCGGGGCACCAGGTGGGCGTGCTTCTCCCGTCCTCCCTCGCCGACCTCGAGGTGAAGGCGCACGCCGTGGTGGCCCTGCCCGGCGCGCCGGACGCCTACGCGCACGGGTTGTACGGGTTCCTGCGCGAGCTCGACCGGCAGGGGTGCGACCTCATCGTCGCCTCCCTGCCGGCGGAGGAAGGGCTGGGGCTGGCCATCGCCAACCGGCTTCGCCGGGCTGCGGGGCCCCGCGGTTCCGTGTGAGCGGCCGTGCGGGGCCCCGCACTTCTGTGTGGGCGGGCCGCTGCGAGGCGGTCAGGACGCGGGGGTGACCGCCGCATCAAGGCCGCGGGTGGCGACGAGCTGGGCGCTGCCGTCGGCCAGGCGGTAGGACAGTCCCACCACGGCGACGCGGCCGGCAGCCACCGCGTCGGCCAGGGTACGGGAGCGCTCGAGGAGCAGGTCCACGGTGTGTTCGATGTGCTCGGCGAGGATCTCATCGGGCTTCTCGCGGCCGGCGGCACGGGCGGCCAGCACGCTCGGGGTGACGCGTTCGACGATGTCGCGGACGAAGCCGCCCGGCGTCTGCCCGTTCTCCAGCGCGGAGCAGGCCGCGGCGACCGCGCCGCAGGAGTCGTGGCCGAGGACGACGACCAGCGGCGCGTTCAGGACGCTCACCCCGAACTCGATCGAGCCGAGGACTTCGGTCCCGGTCACATGTCCGGCGGTGCGCACCACGAACAGGTCGCCCAGGCCGCGATCGAAGATGATCTCGGCGGCCAGCCGCGAGTCGGAGCAGCCGAACAGCACAGCGAACGGCTTCTGGGACGGCGCGGTCTCGGCACGGCGAGCGACGTCCTGGTTCGGGTGCTCGGGGGTGCTTGCGACGAAGCGCTGGTTGCCGGCCATGAGCAGCTCGAAGGCGTCTCGGGGTGTCGGAGTCTGGATGATCTCAGTCATGGCTGAAGCCTACGAGGCGCCACCTGCCGCCGTCGCAGCGACCGGTCCCGCCCGCGCGGTGCCGACCACGGTGTCACCCCAGGGCACCGGGCGAGGGCGGCCTCGATGCGGAAACGCAGCGCGCGGCGCGGCGGCCCGGCCCCCGTCCGGGTCCCCAGCCGTCGCTTCGTCCTGCGCACCGGCACAACGAGCGGGGCGCAGCCGGCTTTGTCGGCTGATGGGCCGTGGTCCGAGTCCGGCACCGGGTCAGGGCTCCAGCGGCATCGCGGTGGCCCGGGGCCGGGCGGCAGCCCGGGGTGTACCGCTGGTCTGCATACAGGCCGCGCATGTCACCCCACGTCCGGCGCGCAGGATGTCGTTGTTCCCGTCGCGTCGACCGACCGAGCTGCCGCGGGACGGGGCAGGCCGGATCAGCCGGATGCGCGTAGTGCCGCACCGGCCGACGGTCGAGCGGCTTGTCACACGGCCCCGCCGTTCTTTCAGTATCCCCAGCTGGCGTAGATGGTGACGTTCTTGCCGTTGTCGCTGGCTCCGACGCAGACGTCACGCCAGTCGAGCAGCCAGCCGCTGGAGCGACAGCTCTCCTGCTGGAGGTCCAGTTCGCGGATGATCTCCGGGCGGGACAGGCCGTCCCCGCTGGTGACCGTCGCGGCGCGCCAGCAGCCGCCGGAACCGCAGCTGGTGCCTTCGTCGACCATGCTGATGCCCGGCGGCAATGAGGGGAGAGCCTCGGACGGCGGGGCATCCGAGCCTTCGCTGAGCATCAGCGCGTAAAGGAGGCCGGCCACGAGGGTAAGGGCGAACTGCGTCCCCAGGAAGCCGATCGCTCCGTTGCGGCGCGAGATCCATTCCGGGGGAGGGGATTCCTCGTGCCGGCCTTCCAGCCCCGCCCCGCAGGCGATGAGCAGAGGCGCCAGGACCGTGAACACGAGATGGACGTCGGGCCTGGGGGCGTCGAGCCAGCCTTGCTGGACGCTGATCAGCACGCCGGCTCCGGCGAGCAGCGCGCCGCCGATCGCGAAGCCGACAGAACGGGTGCGGGCGATCGTCATCCAGACGACGGTGGGCGCGACGGCGAAGAGTATCCCGAGAACGATCAGCATGTACGGGGGGACGTGCGGCCCCGAGCGCCCGGTTCCCTACGACCGGGTCTCGCCTCAGGGCACTCTGCGAGGAGTACTTCGCGAAGGTGCACCAGGTCTGGTTTTCCCACCGGCAGGCCTGCGGTTCATGCCGGGTAGTGCCGCGAGATCGTCGTCGGAGGAGTCGAACCCATGCGCACAGCAGCGTGCTGGGGCGCGGCCGGGGTGACCCCGGGCGGCGTGCCCAGCACGCTCTGCCGACGGCCGAACGCGCCATGGGTGGGGTGGGGAAGCCACTCCTCTCCTGGAAGAGGTGTCTGCGCGTCCGTGACTTCGCTCCCCTCCGGAAGGGGAGGGCCTCCCCGAGAGACCCGAGCCGGCTCCTTACGGAAAGTGACCGGACTGCCGGGGAACGGGAGTGACCGGGACGAGTCCGAGCCCTACCGGACCCTGCTCCACGCGGCCGTCAACTGACCTTGGAGCACAGCGGATCCGAGGTCCCGTGGATCAGCTTCAGCGTCTTGTAGCCGGTGGTGGAGAGCTCCAGTGTGTAGGCCCCGTCGACCGTGTAGAGGCCGCGCGGCACGTTCCCGCCGCCTTCGCCGAAGCCCGCGAGGATCGGGCCGACGACGTACCAGGACTGGGAGCGATCCGGACGGATCTCGACCACCGCGCGGCCACTCGCGTCCGCGTCGTACGAGGCGCCGGTCTCGGAGTTGACGATCCGGACCACAAGCTCACCCCTGTACTCGACGAGCTTCGTACCGTCCTCCTCCGTGGCGAGGGGTGCGCCGCACGACCTCGTCGACCACGGGCGAACCCTGGACGGCGAAGTCGCAGCGGGCACCGGCGGGATAGGACCAGGCGGGAGAGGGGGCGGGCTCCCAGCCGCCGGTGGACTCGGAGGCGCCGGCGGGCGCGGTGACCGTCAGAAGAACGCCGACGGCCGTCAGAGGAATGAGAACGCGTCGCTTCATGGGAACTCCTCGGTGAGATCGAGCGGAACGGCCGCAAGGCTCCCCCGACCCTCTGACCACATCCTGACCACCGGCCCCTACGGGACAGCCCTTAGAGTGGCCGGCCATGGACTTCACCCTGCTCGGCCCCTTCGAGGCTCGCCACGAAGGGCGGCTCGTGCGGCTCGGGAGCCGGCGCCAGGAGCGGTGCCTGCTTGCGGTCCTCCTTCTGGAGGCGGGACGGCCGGTCACCACCGACCGGCTCACGGACCTCGTATGGAACGGTGTCCCGCCCGACGGTGCCCGCGTCACCCTCCACACGTACGTCGGTCGGCTGCGGTCCGCGCTCAGGCCGTACGGAGTGACCGTGGACACCCGCCACGACGGCTATGCCGTCGACGTGAGCGAACACACCGTGGACGTACGGGAGTTCCTCGACCTGGCCGGCCGGGCAGCCCTCGCCGCCGACCCCGGCGAACAGGTCCGCTGCCACGACAAGGCCCTCGCTCTCTGGCGCGGCCCGCTCCTCGCCGGCACTCTGGACCCGACCCAGCGGGCCCGGCTCGGCGGCCGGCTCTCCGAACTCCGCCTGACCGCACTGGAACAGCGCGCCGAGGCGCAGCTCACGATGGGCCTCCACGAACGGGTCATCACCGACCTGACCCCGCTCGTCGGCGAACATCCCGGCAGGGAAAGGCTGGTGGCCGCCCAGATGACGGCGCTCTACCGGGCCGGCCGGCAGACGGAGGCGCTGGAACTCCACCGCGCCACCCGCGACCACCTGGTCACCGAACTCGGCATCGAACCGGGACCGGCTCTCACCACGCTCCACGAACGCATCCTGAACGCGGACCCCCGCCTCGACCGCCCGCCCGCCCCGCTCTACGCGGTCCGGGTCCGCGAGGAGTGGCTGCCCTGGTCCACGGGCGGCCACCCGGCGCTGGAGTTCTGCAACACCTACGCGGGCTGGCACCACGCCCCCGCTGTCCCCGGCTCCGACTGGCTGCGCACCTACCGCACCCTGGCCGTCTGGGCCGGCCGTCAGGCCCTGACCGACGACGACGCGGTGGACCGCCTCCTGACCAGGGCGAGCGCCCACCCGACCGAGGCGGCCGAAGCCCTGGCGGAGGCCAAGACCTTCCGCACCGCCCTCTACGCCTGCCTGACCGACCCTGCCGATCTCCGCGCGTTCCGCACCGTCGCCGGTTTCGCCGAGGCGGCCGCCCGAGCGGCCGTCCTGGACCTTGACGACGACGGCCTCGCCCACTGGCGCCTCCCGCCCGCCACGGGCCTGCGCCTCCCTGTCCTCGCCACCGCCCGCTTCGCCGCCGACCTCCTCGCCGACCCCCGCCGCCTCACTCTGCGCGCCTGCCCGAGCGACGACTGCGGCTGGCTCTTCCTGGACACGTCAGGCCGCCGCCGCTGGTGCTCGACAGCAACCTGCGGCAGCGGCCGGTCCTGAGTCCTGCTGGCCTCCCCGGCCCCCGGCACCGACACCCGCCGCTGCCGGCCACCGGCCGGCAGCGGGCCGTCCGCCCCACGCGCTGGTGATCGACCCCCGGGTACCCCGGGTAGGGGATCCTCCGGGCGCCCCCGCGGTCGTGGCCTCGACTCAGCCCCCGGTGCCCGCGCATTCGTTGGTGTCGCCGCCGCTGCGGCAGCCGGCCTCGCCGGTGAACACGGGGAGAGGAGCCGGGTGTTCGGTGTGCTTCTCGTGCCGCTGGACAGTCACTGGGCCGGTCACCCCCGCCACCACCACGACGGCCAAGAAGCACTGGATCCACGCCGTCACCACAGCACGGGACCTTACGGCGATCACGGCCGCCACCACGGTCAGGGTCCCCACCACGCCGGCGGCGAGGAGACAGCCCTCCAGCGGACCGGGGCTCGCCCTCTTGCTCGGATCCAGGCTCACGCCGGACATCAACCAGACGCCGAAGGTGCCCGACAGAGCGAGCACTTCGAGGAGCAGCAGCCCCACCGCAGTCCCGACGTCCGCGCCCCGGCCTGCGCGGGGCCGTACGGAATCGTCGAACGCCGCAGGCGCGGTGGGAAGGTCCATGCCCGCCATCCTGGCCGGGCAGCAGGGTCGGTACATGAGTACGCGCCCCCACAAGCGGCCCGGACCGCCCCTCGACGCTCTTCGCGGGAGAGTCGTCCGGCCGGGCTTCATGTGCTTCCACACGCGGGGTACCCACTCGGCGCCGGTCGAGGGCCGAACGTCGTCCTTCGGCAACCTGTGTCGGCCGGGCGCTTCCATCTTTTTTGCCGCGGTTCGTACGGCGGGGGTCCCCGTCAGGTGTCCTGGCGCCCCCGCAGTTCCTCCACGGCCACCCGGGCCGCGGCCCCGATCACGGCGTCGGCGCGCGGGAGCTTGTGGTCGGACCGGGCAGCATGAGTGAAGACGACGGCCGTGTAGGTGCTGCCGTCGGCGAGCTCGACGACGCCCGCCTCATGGCGCAGTGCCCCGAGGGTGCCGGTCTTCCCGTAGACGGTGACGGCGTCATACGGGAATCCGGAGCCGAGCCGGTGTGTCCACGGTTGTTGGCGCATCACCTTGCGCATGAACGCGCAACGGTCGTCGGAGGCGGCCTGACCGGTCCAGATCGCTCGCAGGAGCCGTGCCATGTCCGCCGGTGAGGAGGAGGCCTTGAACGCGGGGTCGTACACGCCGGGTGGGACGACGGTGTCGTTGTCCGCCACATGGGCCAGGGCCGCGTCCAGCGAGCGGGTGCCGGTTTCGGCGATCAGTCGGCTGAACGTGTTGACGACGCCTCCACGGATATGGGTGTCGGGCATGCCCAGGTCCCGGCACGCGGCGTCCACGACGTCCGGACCGACCGCTCGGAGAACGGCGTCGGCCGAGGCGTTGTCGGAGATGGTCATCATCAGCACCACCATGTCGCGCAGCGACATGGTCACGGCGTCGTGCAGGACGGAGATGCCGGTCGGGCCGGGTACGCGCTCGTCGGGTTCCAGTGTCAGTCTGCGGCGCGGGTCGATCAGGCCCGCGTCCGCAAGCCGGCAGAAGGCGACCATCACAGGCACCTTGTAGATCGATCCGATGGGCAGCTGTTCCTCGGCGTCGATGGTCACCTGGGCCGATGGATGGTGCAGGTCTGCCACGTGCAGCCAGCCGCGGACGCCCGCGTCGTCGAACATGCCGCGGATGGCGCGTTCCACGCCGCTGCCGCGCCGCGTCGCGCTCACGGTGTCACCTTCCCGGTCAGCGCGTCCTCAAGGAGTTGCGCTGTCCTCGCCGTCTCATCCGCCCCCGGCCGGCGCGGGTCCCAGGTCACCCGCAGGCGTAGGGGAAGCGGTGGGTCCGTGGCCGTTCGCCGCTCGACGCCGGGGGCCGCGAGCGCGTCGTCCGCGGTGACAAGGACTGCCTGACCTGCCGCGACGAGTGCGAGAGCGGCGCGCTCGTCGGAGACCACCACGGTTTCCACCCGTCGGCCGCGGCTGGCCAGGGTGTCGATGAACAGGTCGTGGGCCGCGGGGGCTTCGGCGCGGGGACGTACGGCAACGGGCAGAGGCGACGTCGGTGCGTCACGTGTCTCCCCCCGCTCGGCGGGGGCGAGGATCCAGGTCGGCAGAAGGATCACGCGGCCGGCGGCGAGACCGTGCAGTACGGAGGGATGCCGGATCACGGCGATGTCCAGCCGCCCGGCAACGACGTCACTGAGCAGCGCGGTTGTCGGTGCCGTCACCATGCCGATCCGCGTCCGTTCGCCCGCCCGGACCGGTGCCGCTGCCGCGTCGGCCGCCAGGGTCGTCGGCACTTCGGGAGCCAGCCCGAGCCGCAGCCGAGTTCCGTCGGCCTGCTCCCGGGCCCCGGTCTCACGGAGTTCCACGAGCGCGGCCAGTGCTCTGCGGGCGTGAGGAAGCAGTTGCGTCCCCTCCTCGGTGAGGCACACGCCCCTGTCGCGATCGAACAAACGTACGCCAAGCAGGGTCTCCAGTCGGCGCAAACCCTGCGACAGAGGCGGCTGGGTGATGCCGACCCGCTGAGCGGCGGCCCCGAAGTGTTCCTCCTCTGCCAGGGCGATGAAGATTTCCAGATGCCGTTCGGTCAGCACTCTGCACCTCCTGGCGTGCACTGATACGACTTCCGAATCATGCGAATGCCGAGATCGTATTCGACATGTGCCCGGCGGCGGGCTTGACTCCTGGCCGAGGGGGCGGCCCCGCGGGTTCGGAAGGGCCGTCATCGGCCGCTGTCGAGCCCGCACACACGACACCGGGGCCGTCTCCGGCAGGACGCTCAGGTGCGGACCGCCCGATCCGAAACGGAGATCACCTTGACGCACGTACACAGCCGGAACGGTGCCGCCCCTCACGCGGGGACTCGGCGCGTGCGGCGACCGCTGATCATCGGCATGTCCCTACTCGTGCTGGCGGGAGGCGGGTATGCCGCCTTCGGCCTCTGGGGTGGCGACGCGAAGAAAGACACGGACGTGGCGTCCGCCCGCAAGCCCTTCGCCGCCTTCCTCGCCGCCTGGGCTGGGCACGACGCGCGGAAGGCGGCGGGTTACACCGACACGCCTGACGACGCCGCGTCGCTCCTCAGCTCGGTCCTGACCAACCTCAAGCCCTCCAAGACCACAGCGGTCGGAGGCGAGGGCCTGAAGAAGGGGGAAGGAGAAGTGCACTTCCCCTTCACGGTGACCATGGCGATACCGGGCGCAGGAGACGTCACCTGGCGCTCCGGTGCGCAGGTGGTCGACACATCAGGGACGTGGAAGGTCGAGTTCACTTCGCCGGTGATCCATCCGGAGCTGGAACCGGGGCAGACCCTTGCCCTCAAGAACAGCAACGACAGGGCGAGGGTGCTCGACACCCAGGGGGACCCGCTCCGTGCGGAGAGCCTCGTCGGTACCGTCGACCCCGTCAGCGGTAAGGGGACGTCCGGTCTGGAGGCCCGCTACGACGACGTCCTGTCCGGGGGCCGGAAGGCAAGCAAATCCGTCGTGGTAGCGGACCGGCAGAGCGGGCGCGCCGTCAAGAACCTCACCGACACCGCGCCGGCCGCAGGCCGCCCGGTCCGCACCACCATCGACCCTCGCGTCCAGGAGGCGGCGGCCGACGCCCTGTCCGGGGTGGACGTCGATGCGGCCATCGTCGCCGTGGACCCACGCAACGGTCACATTCTCGCCGCCGCCAACCGGCCGGGTGGTTTCAACCGCGCCCTCGAAGGCCGCTATCCGCCCGGTTCGGTCTTCAAGGTCGTCACGGCAGCGGCCCTTCTGGAGGGTGGTCTGAAACCCGAAGCCCCTGCGGCCTGCCCGAAGTTCGCGAGCGTCGACGGACAGCGCTTCGAGAACCAGAAGCAGTTCGAACTCCCCACCGGTTCGACCTTCGCGGACGTCTTCGCCCAGTCCTGCAACACGTACTTCGTCAACGCACGAGGCCGGCTCTCCGACACCGACCTGCGGGACGCGGCGCAAGCGTTCGGCATCGGTGGCAGCTGGGACGTGGGGACGACCACCTATGACGGCAGCGTTCCCGTCACCACGAGCGACAACGACAAGGCCGCCGCCACCATCGGCCAGGCACGCGTCCAGGCGTCACCGCTGGTGATGGCATCCGTCGCGGCCACCGTCAAGAGCGGGACGTTCAACCAGCCGGTCCTGGTGCCGGACGCGGTGAAGAAGAAGTACCGGGCACCGGCGGCGCTGGACGCCGAGGTCGCGGGCGGGCTCCGCGAGATGATGCGTACCACCGTGACCTCCGGTTCCGCCCACGCGTTGAAGGGCCTGCACGGTCAACCCCACGCGAAGACCGGAACCGCTGAATTCGGCAGCGAGAACCCGCCGCGCACGCACGCCTGGATGATCGGGTACCAGGGCGACTCCGACCTCGCCTGGGCCGTGCTCCTCGAGGACGGCGGTTCCGGCGGCGCAGACGCAGCCCCGGTCGCGGCGCGCTTCCTGGGCAACCTGGCCCGTTGAACAGAAATCAGGCTGTCCGAACGACCGCTTCAGAAAGGAATGCCCGCACCTCATGCACCCCCGCACTCGTCGTGCCGCCCTCGCCATGCTGGCTGGGTCGGCGACCCTGCCACTCTCCGGGTGCACCGTCGCCCGGACGGCGCACCCCCCGGCGACCTCCGGTCCGAATCCAGCCACCTCGAAGCCCGCCGCATCGGCACCACCAGCCACCTCGCGTACGGCGCGCGCGTTCCGTGAACTGGAGCGGACATTCGACGCCCGGCTGGGTGTCTACGCACTCGACACGGGCAGCGGCCGGACCGTGACCCACCGGGCCGACGAACGCTTCGCCTACGCCTCCACCTGCAAGGCACTGCTCGCCGGCGCCGTACTCAGCAGGAACTCCCTGAGGCAGATCGACCGGCTGGTGCGTTACGACCGTGACGATCTCATCAGCAACTCCCCGATCACCGAGCGGCACATCGCCACCGGACTGACCCTGCGTGAGCTGTGCGACGCCGCCGTCCGCTACAGCGACAACACCGCGGCGAATCTCCTCTTCCGCGAACTCGGCGGCCCCCAGGGCCTCCAGGATGCCCTGCGCGCCGAAGGCGACAACGTCACCCGCTGTGACCGCTACGAGGTCGCGCTGAGTGACGCGGTCCCCGGTGACGTCCGTGACACCAGCACCCCGCGTGCCCTCGCCCACGACCTGCGCACCTACGTCCTCGGCACCACCCTTCCGGCGGACAAGCGGGCCGTACTGACCGACTGGCTCAAGCGCAACACGACAGGCGACCACACCATCCGCGCCGGCACTCCTGACGGCTGGCAGGTGGGGGACAAGACCGGCTCCGGCGGCTATGGCACCCGCAATGACATCGCCATCATCTGGCCACCCGACGCCGCTCCGATCACCCTCGCCGTCCTCTCACGCCGCGACACCAAAGACGCCGAACGCGACGACGCCCTGATCGCCCGCGCCGCCGAGGTCGCCCTCCGTGCGATTGCCTGAGCCTCGATCGCCGGGCAACAGCCGGCCAAGGCGTGGGCATAAACGCGCCGATGCCCTCCGGCCACCGGCAGGCACGCGAAGATCCCGATTCCCTTCGTCGTCGGTGGCGAGGCACGGTCCGGGCAGTGATGCGGCAGCCCTCCGACCAGGCCGCGAACCGCGAACGTCGCGGCAGGCTCGGCGGCCGTCCGCCAGCCTTCGCCCGCGAGGCCCGGTGGAAAGACCTTCGTCGACTGGATGGGCGCACGAATGAGGGTCGTGCTCCCCGCTGAGGTGCGGGGATGGTCCCCGAGCGCTCTACGCCCACTCGAGGTCGGCCACGACAATTGCGCGGTTACGGCACCACGGGTGTTCGTGCGCCGGCGAGGAACGCGCTGAGCCCGGTGTCGAAGTGCATGGACGAGGGGACGAACAGGACTGTCTCGTCGGGGGCGACATACACCTTGCCGCCTCCGCGGGCGGGGTGGACGACGCAGACTCCCGCGCCGTCTGCCAGCGTGATCGTGCCGAGGAACGCTGTGCCGACCCGGGCCAATTTCTCGTTGCCGGCCCTCGTCGCAGCGGTGCGAGTGTGTGCCGGACTCGGATCCTCCCTCCCGCGCGGAACAGGAGGCTGGTCGGAGCGACGCTCGGCCCGAGCTGGACGCCTTGCAAGAGCACCTGTGCCCCGGCTTGGCACGCGGGCTGTCTGGTCCCTGCTGAGGGAGACGGCGGGATCGTTGCCGTGGACGTGCACCTGGCCGGTACACGGGCCGCCCAGGGCAGGCTGGCCGCACATGATGTCCTGTCCGCAGTGAATGCACCGCATCGTTCCACTTCGCTCTTCCATCAGCTCCATGGGCTGCTCCTCAACTCGCTGTGACACCGCGGGTGGCAAGGAGCTCCCGCTGTCCTGCCTGGGGACCAGGGTGCCGTCGTCCACCCCGGCGCCCGTCTGAGGTGGGGGAGCAGTGCAAGGTCGCCCGTTGAGTGGACGACGAAGAGGTCGTCCTCCCCGCCCCAGGCGGCCTGCAGTGATGGTAGACGTCTTGGAGGACCGGGGGTGCAGGCTGACGAGTCGTCGTCGACCGCCACATCGGCGATGGACAGGTCGGCGAGTTCGGTCCTGCGGTTGAGGGCGCCCCGTCCGAGGAGGAGCATGCTCCGGTCGTCCACGACCGACACGCCGGGAGGCTGGCGACCGCAAGAGGAAGGCCTGTGGAGTCAGTGGCCCAGTCTGCGCTGCTTGTCGAATCGAAGCAGGACCCGAACCAGACGCCACACTCCGGCCCCCGCTCCGAGCAGCGCACCCCCTGCCAACGCGCCGCTCGCTACCGAACCGGAAAGACCAAGGGCCAGGGCGAGCGCCCAGGCGCAGACAAAGATCACCCCAGCCAACATGGCAGCAGTCATCAGGGCGAAGACAATCTCCACCGTCATTGCGTCCTTCTCCGACCGCGACTCACGCCCCATGCCCATGCTTCAAGTCTCACATCGCGGTCAAGTCACCGCGCCTCCCCCCGGCCGCTGAATCGAGTTACGCGACCCGAGCGCCGTGCCGGCTCTCACCGCCGGTTCGGCGGGCACTGTCCAGGCGGCGGCGGAACCGTGAGGCCGGCCTGGTGGATCTGGCCGCGCTCTTGGCGGGCTTCAAGACGTGCCCGTACGCTCCGGCCCGCCGCGCGAGTGTCGATGAGCCGGGAGGCCGTCGGGTCCGAGGCAACCCGACCGGACACGGCCGTCTCGGCCCGAAGCATCCCGACACCCGCAGGACAGATCGGGGGGCAGCGGGAACGCAAGAGCAACGTCAAGCAGGGCCTTGCCTGGATCGTGCACGGTTCGAGGACCGGCGGCAAGGTCTCGGCGCCCCGGTGATCGCAGGGTCCAGCCCGGTCTTGCGAGCGGTCTCGATCAACACGACAGCACCGGCCTGAGACACCACCGTCCGGCCGTCGCCCTGGATGGGGACGTGCGGAGAGGAGCCGATACGCTCTTCACCTGGGATGTGCCTCCCACGGCAGCTGGAACAAGGACCTCAACAGTCCTCATTCTTGTTGGTCAGGGGTCATTTCGTTTACGTGATCACACGTCGGACAACCCGCCTCATGAAGGTGCGAGGTGAGGCCACGCCCACTCCGCTCCACCGAGGACGTCCTGGCGCATCAGGGTGTGCCCGTTGCCAAGGGACAGCGAAATGCGCTGAGATGATCTTCGTAAATTCATCGCGATCTCTCGGGGGCACCGAATTGGCAGGCCAGGCAGGACCTCGGCGAGGAACCCACACAGGGCCGGCTGACCCTTCACTCAGCCGGGGGCCCATACCGCCCATGCCGGTACATCCGCCCCGGCGGCCCTCGCACGTGAGGAATCCCGTGTATCTGGTGCCCGCGGTTTTGGCTGTGGCAGCCGCGGTCACCACAGCCATGGTCACAGGCGGGTGGGGCTGGATGCAGGAGCAATGGTCGGCCCCGCCGGGGCTGACGGTGCATGCGGCTCTGGGGTCCTGCCCCGTGTACATGGACCAATCGCTCGATGAACTTCGCCGGGACGCCGGCAGCCACCAACTGCAAAAAGGTGTCGCCGTGACCGCGCCCCAGGACGACCCCGCAGACCTCACGCTGACCCTGCAGGCCAAAACATCCCAGGCCATCGTCGTCACAGGCGTGACGGTCCGTCGGCTTTCCGCTGCCCCCGTCCCGACTGCGGGATCGGTCGTCAACAAGGAGTGCGGTGGCCTCATGACACCGCGCGTCTTCGATGTGGACCTCATGGCCGAAGAGATCAGTCTGCAGCCGGCCAGCAGAGACAGCACCAAGGCCGTCAACTTTCCGCTCAAGGTCTCCGACAGCGATCCGGAGCAGCTCAGCCTGCAGTTGTTCCCCGGAAATCACGACGTCCGTTTCAGCGTCGAGGTCAACTGGATCTCCGAAGGCGAAGCGCAGAGCGAGAAGGTGGCCGATGGTGTGCCGGTACTTCGCGTGACAGGTCCCGGGAGCCTCCCGGTCTACTCGTACGCAGAGGTGTTCGCCAAGTCGTAGATGTCGACCACGCCGGGCTCCTCCGGCCCCTGTGGGGACCGCTGACCTCACGGCGACAGGGGCCGGCGCAGTGATGGATGCCTCACCCTCCTGCGAGGCAGGTGTAGCAGCGCCGATGGTCCGGGAAGAAGGCACACGCAACGCGCCGGCCCACGACTCCCGAAGCTCTGTGCCACACGCTCCTCGTCGGCGACAGCGCCACCGGCTCCGAAGGGGGGCCACGGTCGACGACAGCAGCGCCACGGGACCGTGAGTCAGGCGCTCTTGCGGTGGTCACGCAGCCGGACGAGCCGGCTGGCGTCAGCGTTCACCGCCTGGGTCGGATGCCACCTTCGCGCGGTAGATGGCATCCGACTGGCGGTGCGCCGGGATCAGCTACGCGCTCCGGGTCAGCAGTCCGGCGTCGATGACCTCAGCGACAAGGGTGGCGCCGCTGCTGTTCTGGTGGATGTGGTCGGTCGTGAGCACGAGACCTCGCCGCCGTGCGATCGTGTCGAGGCTGCGGCGCAGCAGCGCGTGCTGGACGAGCACGCCGACGACCGCTGCGGGCGTCACCTCCCGGTACGCGATCGGCGGCGGGTTCGCTTGGCGCAGTTCCTCGATCTGGCGTTCGTGGAGCGGAAGGTAGGCCACCTCGTGGGTTGCGGCGACCTCGGCGATCAGCCGGCTGTAGGCCTGCGATGCCTGTGCCGCTGCTCCGTCGAGTTGCTGACCGAGTACCGGCAGGGACAGCAGACCGATCGTCGCGTCGGTCTCCGCTCGCAGACGAGAGACGACGGCCCCCAGGCACTGCTGGAACCAGCCGGCCGACGGGCGCTCGGGGAGCTGTTTGCGCTTCATGGCCTGCTCGACGGGGTAGCCGGCAAGACTTGCTCGGGCGTCGTTGGTCCCGATCAGCACGGTGATCACATCGGGTGGGTTCGTGACCACAGCGTCGAGGCGCTGCAAGAGGTTGTGGGCGAAGTCGCCGTTGGCGGCGAAACGGGCAAGCTGCACGTCACCGGGGGTGTGGCGTCGTCCGAGAAGGTCCAGGTAGTCGGCGCTGAACTGTGCGCGGGTGATGCTGTCGCCGAGGCACGCGAGGCGAGTCGTCACGGCGCTTCCGCCGGGCTGGGCGTGCCGAGGGGTTCGGTGGGGTGGGCGTCGGTCCGAGGACGGTGGTCGGCGCCGAGGGTCGCAGTGACGGACAGGATGGACGCCGGCCCCTCCATGTCGACGACGTGCCATACCCCGGCCGGGTTGATGGTGGCCTCGCCCGGCCCGAGCCGAACGCGGCCGGGCACTCCGTCCCTGTCGCGGGTGACCGTCACGCACCCGCTGAGGCACACGACCAGCTCGTCCCCTGCGGGGTGGCTTTCCCAGTGGTCACCGAGCCCTTCGCCGTCGAAGATCATCACCATCCGGCCCTCAGCGCCGTCTGCCGCGACCGCGGCGCTGTAGGCCTGGAGCACCTCCGGGTCCCAGGCGAAGCCCTCGACGTGTCTCGCTGTCGCCCCCAGTCCGAGGTGTACGGGGGTGGTCCGCAGGTCCATGGCATTGCGTTCGTGGTTGACGAGTCTCATGCCGACGATCGTCCACGGCAGTGAGCGGGCGGTCTTGAAGAAAAGGGAAGGGGAGCAGGCTCGACGGGTGGACGGGTGGCGGCTACCCGGCTCCGAGGAGTACTTCGCCGCGTCGCCAGGCGGTCGGCGAGCGGCCCGTGAACTCGCGCCAGTCGCGCACGAGATGGGCCTGGTCGGCGTAGCCGGAGACGCTTGCCACTTCGCTCCAGGGGAGCGGGTCCTGTGCCGCCGCAAGTTCGTGCGCGTGCTCGAAGCGCAGGACTCGGGAGACGGTCTTCGGCGACAGGCCCACCTCACCGCGAAACCGCTCGGTGAGGTACCGACGGCTCCAGCCGAGTTCCGCGGCGACCGCACCGACCTGGACGCAACCCCGCGCGGCGACGAGACGGCGCCAGGCCTCGGCCACCTCGGGGCGTATCCGGCGCACGTGGTCGTCGCAGGCGCCACGGCTCACAGCTCGGAGGAGCAACTCGTCCAGCACGGTGAACCGCGCCGCCCATGTTGTCGCCGAACGGAGCCGGTCGGCCAACTCACCGGCAAGCGCTCCGAGAAGCTCGTCAAGTGGGACCAACCGGTGGGCGAGCTCGGCTGCGGGCATGCCGTAGACGGCCCGGGCCCCGAGCGGTGTCAGCGACACCTGGACACCCTGCTGGCGTCCGTCATGGTGAATCGCGACGGACCGGCACATCAGACCGCCGGCCACGCTGCCGAAGCGGCTTACCGGTGACCCGTCGTCGACGCCCGCCGCCACCTCCAGAGGATCTGACAGGCTGATCACCGCAGTGAGCGCCCGGCTCGGCGGGCCGCAGTGCACCCCCGTCGGGAGCCCACGGAGGTCGAAGCCGACGTACGAGTCGACGTACTTCCTCAGGACGGGCGCCGGACGCGCACCGATCCCGGGGGCCGTGGGGTCCGCCATTCTCGTCAGTGTACGAGCCGCACAGGCCAGGAAGACCATCGGCGTTTGCGGTTGGTGACGATCCCGCTGGTCTATTCCGTACTCAGCAGGTCCGACGGGCGATGCGACCGCTCGTTGGCTGGGCACGTAGTTGCAGATGGTGTCCCCGGCCGAGAGAAGTGGCTGCGGGCTCAGCGGGCGGCCTTCTTTGGCAGGACCCATACGTAGTGCCACTTGCCGTGTGCGCGTTTGGGTTTGACGTCGGCAAATGCCTGGGGTGGTCGGCGGGCAGGCGCTCCTGTTGCCCGCGGGGCAGCACGGTGCGCTGCGGCTGGTCGGCTCGGCGCACAACGGTCCTGTGACCACCACGCTGACCGTGCACTACGCGGACGGCAGCAGCACGGAGGCACCGGTGACCTTCGGTGACTGGGCGGGCTCCGCGCCGAACGGCAGCACGGTCGTCCTCGACATGCCGCACCGCATCAAGCGGGGGAGCGGTGTCGACGGGCCGTCCATTCGGCTCTTCGGTACGGCCGCCGAGCTCGACCGTGGCAAGACGGTCCGTTCGGTCTCCCTGCCGGACGACTCCCGCGTCGAGATCTACGCGATGACGCTCGTCTGGAGAGGGACCGGCGGACCGCCGAAACCCAGCCGACGGTGCGCCGTTCCGGATCGGCGCGCCCCTCTCATCAGGGCCTCGGCGCGAAAGCGCCGGGGCCCTTCGCACGCTCGCCCACCGACCGTCCACCTGGCGCCGACGCCGCGGTCCCTCGCCGCGCACATCGTGGCTGGACCGACCCTGGAGCTCCCGGGCGTCAGGGACCCCGCGTCCCGCCCGAAGCCGGGTCCCTGGCACGCGACGGTGCGGGCCCCTGGCGGTCTCGTCGCGGCCGGCGTGGACCGGCTGAGCCGTACGTGGCCCTGGCGCGTGCACTCGCCGCGCGCAGGCCGAGCCTCAGCGAGCAGCGCCTGGGATGCCCGGCGGCCGACGGGTGAGGGTACATCCCGGGATGCCGTGCGGGCAGTGGAGGGGCGAGCTGGTCTCCCCGCTGCGCGCGCGGGCCCAGGGACCACGACGGGTCACCGTCACGTCCTCCGCCGCAGGGCGATCGCGGTGAGCAGGAGGCCCCGGCGGGAGAGCCACCGGCCGTCGAACTCCTCGATACATTCCCCGTCGACGACGGGGCCCGGGACGAGCAGTCGCGCGAAGAAGGTGCCTTCATCGGGGTCGATGCGCATGTCCGCCTCGGAGAAGTCGAGTTCTCGCCCGGTGAGCGGGAACCAGATCTTGAACACCGCTTCCTTGGCGCTGAACAACAACCGGTCCCAGCAGACGCCGGGGGAGGATCGCGTCAACGCGACCACCCGCGCCCGCTCCTCGGGCAGCGTGATGAACTCCAGCAGGTCCTCCGCCAGGGGAAGGTCGGGCTCGGCATCGATGCCGAGACCCACGAACGCGGAGGAGCGGCCCATGGCGGCGGCCCGGAACCCGGGACAGTGCGTCAAGCTGCCGACGATGCCATCGGGCCACAGCGGTTCGCCGCGCACACCTGACAGCACAGGCGCCGGCGGCACGCCCAGTTCGCGCATGGCGCGGCGCGCGCACAGGCGGACGTTCGCGTATTCCCGTAGGCGCTTCGGCCGGGCGCTCGCGACGGCGGCGGCCTCCTGCGGGTACAGGGCGGTCAGCGCCGCGTCGTAGTCGACGAAGGCGCTGCCCGTGCCGATGGGCGGAGGCAACAGCTCAGCGATCACCACAGCACCCCGCGTTCACGGTCTCGCTCCCGGGCTCTCCTCCTGTGCGCAGCGCTCACCGTGAGCGGGCGAGCCTGAACCCGAGGTCCTCGATGGCGAGGGTCGGGTGGCTCTTGCGACGGCACGACGCCCGGCATCCCCTGGGCTCGTCGAAGAAGCCGCCACCGCGGAAAACGCGGTACGAGCCGTAGACACGGGGGTCATAGACGTCCCAGCACCACTCCCAGACGTTACCGATCATGTCGTGGAAGCCCCACGCGTTCGGCTCCCGCATCGCGATCTCGTGCAGCTCACCCCCGGAGTTCCCGCGGTACCACGCGATCTCGTCCAGCTCTCCGTAGCGGGGCTCCGAACTCCCGGCCCGGCAGGCGTACTCCCACTCGGCTTCGGTCGGCAGGCGGTAACCGTCCGCCGACCAGTCGCAGACCACGTCCTCGGCGTCGCGGCTGTCGCCCATCGTGTAGCAGGGGCTGAGTCCGACAGCCTGCGATAACAGGTTGCAGAACCGGACGGCGTCCAGCCATGAGACCTCGGTCATCGGCGTGCGCGGCCCCGCCGCGCTCTCCGGCGCCTCGTCCAGCACCGCGGTGTACAGCTCGCGGGTGACCGGACCAGGTGCCAGCTGGAAGGCGGCAACCTCGACCGTCCAGTCCGTCATCGTGCCCTCGTCCCGCAGCGCGATCTCTCCGGCGGGCACGTCGATCATGGGATCGACGGCCAACCGGCGTGGCGTCGTTGCTTCACGGTTCATCGCAGCCCTACTCCTACACATTCGGTTCGTGTCCGCCACGTGCGATCACCGTCGAGGCACCCGCAGAAGTCATCACGGACTCATGGTCGTTCGGCCGGACGACGGGTGCGGCCGGGGCGACGTCTCGCGCCGCGTGCTCCCTGACGGGCCGCGAACCACGTGCGGTTGCCCTCACTCCTGCAGTCTGCCGCAGCGGGCGCAACCGGGGGTGTAGGGAGATCTTTTCAGGCCGGGCCGTAGGGCTGCAACTCGGCGCGGGTGTGGCAGGACCCGCCCCGCATTCGGTGGTGACCCGGAGCCGTGGGGCTCGTTGACATCCGCGTAAGCGACGCCATGAGCCGGTGCGGACAGTCAGGTGTGCCGCGACGCACCCCCCCGGGGTCGTTCAACTCGCGACCGGCGATGGGGAGGTGGTGCGGCCCCCCACCGGGAGCGTGCGCTCGCGGTGCAGGCCGCGAAGGCCCGGCGCGAAGGAGCTGGGCGGCCAGGCAGGTTACACCCGGGTCCTCCCCGGTGCGGGAAGCCCGCACCGGGAACACCGCCGGTCAGCTCCGCTCGGCGCGGAGCGACACCGGCAGGGATGTCAGCCCGCGCAGCGCCGTCCCCGGCTGCCAACGGAGGTCCGCCGGGTCGGCTGCCAACCGGATGTGCGGGAAGCGGTCGATGAGCCGGTCGAAGGCGATCTGCGCCTCCAGCCGTGCCAGTTGTGCTCCGACGCAGTAGTGGATGCCGTGTCCGAAGGACAGGTTGGCGCCCGCGGAACGGTGAATGTCCAGGCTGCCGGCATCGGGGAACTGGGACTCGTCCCGGTTGGCCGACGTGAGAGCGACCACCACCAGTTCGCCCTCCGGTATGACGACTCCGTCGATTTCGATCGGCTCGGTCGTGAACCGCAGCGACGACGTGTTGACCGGGCTCTCGTAGCGAAGGAGCTCATCGACCGCGCCGGGCAGCAATGAGCGGTCCGCGCGCAGCGCGGCGAGCTGATCGGGGTGGCGCAGCAGCGCGAACGCCCCGTTCCCGATGAGGTTGACCGTGGTCTCGTTCCCTGCGACCAGCAGCAGGAACGCCATCGACACCAGTTCCTGGGTGTTCAGTTTGCCGTCGTCACTGGAACGCACCAGACCGGTGAGCAGGTCGTCCGCCGGCTGCGACCGCTTGCTCTCGACCAACTCGTGCAGGTATCCGAGCAGTGCCGTCGTGGCCTGCGCCATGCTCTCCGGGTCCCCGCCGGAGAGCTGGGTGGGGACCCAGCCCTGGAAGCGCTCCTGGTCGCCGGCAGGCACGCCGAGCAGCTCGCAGATCACCGCCATGGGCAACGGGTAGGCGAAGGCGCGCATCAGGTCCACCTGGTCCTGGCCTTCCATGGCATCGAGCAGTTCCGTGGTTATCTGCTCAATCCGCGGACCCAGTTTCTCCACTGCTCGCTGCGTGAACACCTTGTTGACCTGCCGGCGCAGCCGGGTGTGGTCCGGCGGGTCGGCGTTCATCATGTGCGCCGCCAACTCGCTGGCGAACACCATGCCGGTCTCGCCGTCGGTGTTCTGCTGGATCACCTTCTGGCCGGCCTCGATATTCTTGGACAGACGGTTGTCGGTCAGCACGGACTTCGCGTCCTCGTAGCGCGTGACGAGCCAGACCTTGGTCCCGCCCGGCGCGATGATCTCGCGGACCGGTGCCTCGGAGCGCAGGACGTCGTACACGGCATGCGGATCCTGCTCGAACTCCTTCTCGTCGAGCTGGAGCGGAGCCAGGCCGCTGTGATCCCTGGGCATTATTCCTCCCGTGTGTGAACAATGACGTGGGTGCGCAAGGCGTGAACACTTGGGCGAAGAGTCGGTGCGGGCAGTCGACCACTAAACGATGTCGTCTCGCAAGACCTCTCCGGTGAATAGGGAAAGGCATCCTCGGGTTCGCGCGCGAAATGATGTCCCGAGCCTCGCCGGGAAAGCTCAGAAACCGCTCCGGCCCGCATCGCCGGACCCTTGCTGAGGGTACTGTGCGTAGGGCGGGGGAGGAGCTCTTCGGGAAGACCTGCGGACGCTACCCGCCCACGACCTCCGCAAACTTCGGCGCGGCGGGTGATGCGGAGTTCGCGCTGCTGCGCCCCCGGGGACGCCGGCTCCGGGAATGCTGCTGGCCGGATTCGGCCATCCACGCACTGGCCTGATCTTCCGTTCAGCCGCGTCGGTGCCGCCGTGCGTCCGTCCGCCACCCCATGTCTACCGGTGCGGGGTCATCCACCGGTCGAACACCGCTCTGGTCAGCGAAAACGCTACGGAGGGACCATGGCCCCCGCGAGGGGTGGCGACTGCGCAGCCCGGTTCAGCCAGTCCATAAACCTGAAAGCAGGAAGATGGCTCAATCATACAAGGTGACTTATGTGACCTTGGCCCGTGATCAAAGCGTGTGCTAATTTTCTCCAGCGATATCTGCTCGCGATTGCCTCACTTGGGGGACTGACCATTGACAGATGAACTGCAGGAACGGCATGGGGTTCAGGTGTTGATGTGTGATCCCGCGGGTCCTGTCGTGGCGACTGAGCAGGATGCACTGAACCTGATCGGCGCGGCCTTGCTCGACGCCGAGATCGTGGTCGTACCTGTGAGTCGCCTGGACGAGGAGTTCTTCTCGCTCAGCACCCGTATCGCAGGCGAGATCATGCAGAAGTTTGTCAACTATAAAATCCGGCTGGCCGTCGTCGGGGATATCTCCCACTATCTGGAGGCCAGTGATGCACTGCGGGCTCTGGTGCATGAATCCAATACGGCAAGCCACATCTGGTTCGTGCCTGACATCGAGGCCCTCGACGCCCGCCTGCAGGCCACCGGCGCTCGCCTGACCTGAGGGCGGTGGGTCTCGGAAAGCCTCGGCCGTCCGGTCCCCGGGCGGTGCTGAACGGAGGCTCGAGACGCACATCGAGCGGCACCCGCATCCGGTGACCGGGGCGTGACGACCGCACCCACGCCACCTCGCGTGACGTCACCGGAGCGAGAGCGGACAGGCCCTTGGAGTCACCGCAGTCGCTGACCTCGGGCCGTAGGGGGCGACGTGGTCCCCGGCACATCTCGGGGGTTTCCCGGGCGCGATCGGCATGCCCGCATCGCGGCTGGTGAAAGCGCACCCCCGCAGGGAAGAACAGCGGACACCATGTTCGCGCGGAGCTCGCGAACGCAGGCTGCGCCATGCCGCCGGCGCAGGCCGACGGTCTGCCGTGGTGCGTCCGAGCAGCGTGCACCGTCGGAAACAGCTCACCACGGGAAAGTCCTGCCGGTTCGGCGCGCCCAGGTTCGGTAGTGGGCGGTCGTTTGTGCTGCGCCAAAACATCGCGAATGATAAGGGGAGTCTCCACTGATGCCGCAGTACGACCCCATTGCCGTCATCGGAGTCGCGTGCCGGTTTCCCGGAGCGGCCAACCACCGCCAGTTCTGGGACGTGATCAGCAACAACCGGTCCGAGGTCGGCGAAGTGCCGCAGGCCCGTTGGGACATGGGGAGAGTCGGGACAGCGGACATCTCCGGTGGAGGTGCGGAGCACTCCGGCCCCAGCAGGTGGGCCGGCCTGATCGACGATGTGGACGCCTTCGACGCGCAGTTCTTCCGCCTGTCCCCGCTGGAGGCGGAGAGCACCGACCCGCAGCAGCGGATCATGCTCGAACTGGCCTGGTCCTGTATCGAGGACGCGGCCATCGCGCCCGGAGCGCTGTCCGGACGGGACGTCGGGGTGTTCTTCGGGTCCTTCAACTCCGATTACAAGGAGCTCCAGGAGCGGCAGCTGCGCGAAGTCGCGGCGCATCACTCCACGGGAACGGCCGGTGCGGTCATCGCCAACCGGGTCTCCCACTTCTTCGATTTCCACGGGCCCAGCGTGGTCGTGGACACGGCGTCATCCGCCTCGCTGCACGCCCTCCACCTCGCCGTCCAGTCGCTGCACCAAGGAGAGTGCGCCCTCGCGCTCGCCGGCGGGATCAACCTCGTCCGGACCTCGGGCCGCCACACGTCGTTCGCCAAGGCCGGCATGCTGTCGCCCACCGGATCGTGCCGTCCCTTCGACGAGCGGGCCGACGGCTACGTCCGCGGGGAGGGCGGCGGCATCGTCCTGCTCAAGCCCCTTGCGGACGCCTTACGCGACGGTGACAACGTCTACGGCGTCATCAAGGGCAGCGCGGTGAACCACAGCGGCAGGACCCGCACCCTGACCTACCCCAGCGACGAGGCGCAGGCACAGGTCGTCGCGGACGCCATCACCCGGGCAGGGGTCTCCCCGGCCACCATCGGGTACGTGGAGGCGCATGGCACGGGGACGCCGACCGGCGATCCGGTCGAAATCGCGGGACTGGTCGAGGGCTTCCGCAAGGCGTGCGGCGAGACCGCGGATGTGCCGGAGAATCCTTTCTGCGGGCTGGGCTCGGTCAAGCCCAACATCGGCCACCTCGAGGCCGCCGCCGGGATCGCCGGACTGCTCAAGGCGCTGCTCGCCATGGAGCACCGGCGCATACCCGGACTGCTCGACTTCCAACGGCTGAACCCTCGGATCGAGTTGGACGGCACGCCTTTCTACATCGCCGACCGGCAGCAGGAGTGGGAGCCCTCGCGATCGGAGGACGGAGAGCCGCTGCCTCGCCGCGCGAGCGTCAGTTCCTTCGGAATCGGCGGCACCAACGCCCACGTCGTCCTCGAAGAGGCGCCCCCCACCGCACCGGCCGTCCCGCAGGACCATCACGCCTACCTCGTCTGCCTGTCCGCCAGGACCAGCACGGCGCTCCGGCGGCGGATCCGCGACCTACGCGAGTGGCTCGACGGCGACGGTGCCCAGGCGGACCTGGCCGACCTCGGTGCCACGCTGCTCCTCGGGCGCGAACACCTCGCCCGCCGAACCGCATTGGTCGTGCGCGACCGGGACGACCTCCGCGCGAAGCTGACCGTGCTGCTGGAGACCGGGCGAGCCGACGACTGCTTCCACGAGCCCGAGGACACCCCTGCGGGCGGTGAGCCGGCCGGAGCACCGCAGCCCGCCGCGGAGGACGTCCTGGACGCCGCCACCGACCTCTCCGCCGCCCAGTACCGCGAGCGGTTGCTGGACCTGGCGGAGTCGTTCGCCACTGGGCGCAACCGCCGGTGGGCGGAACTGTTCCGGGCGGTCCCGGGACGGCGGCTCCGCCTGCCGACCTATGCCTTCGACCGGCGCCACTTCTGGATCACGCCGGACGCCGCCGACGAGACCACCGCCCCCGGGGCACCGCTGCCCGCGCGGAGCGACGCATCGGAACACCCCCCGGAGGAGGAACGCGTGGCGGACCTGACCGAGCCCGAGCACCGTACCGAGCGGACGGGAACGGACGTCCGTGAACGGGTCGAGGCGGACCTCCGGAACCTCGTCGGCGACGTGCTGAAACTCGCCGCCGACGAGATCAACCCCGCGGACCGGCTGGCCGACCTCGGGTGCGACTCCGTCGGCAACACACAGCTCGCTCTCCGGCTGAGCGAGCACTACGGCATCGACGTCGCGCCGTCGCTCTTCTACACCTACTTCACCCTGGAGATGCTGAGGGACCATCTGCTCGAGGAGCAGTACGGTGACTCCGTATCGGGCAAGTACGCGGCCACCGACGGGCCCGCCGCCTCCGCGGAGCGGACGCGCACCGGGGAAGGAGAGGAGCCCGCGACCGGGTTCCGCCCCGCGGCGGCTCCCGACGCCGACGCCGACGACGGCCGCGACCACCGGATAGCCGTCATCGGCATGAGCGGGCGCTTTCCGCAGGCCCGCACGGTCGAGGCGTTCTGGCAACTGCTCGCCGAGGGCCGGGACGCGGTGGCGCCGCTTCCGGCGCACAGGCTGGGCAGCTGGGCGGGGACCGCGGGCGCCTCGGAAGTCAGGGGCGGATGGCTGCCCGGCGAAGCCGAATTCGACCCGCTCTTCTTCGAGATCTCCCCCCGGGAGGCCGAACACATGGACCCGCGGCAGCGGCTGCTGCTGCAGGAGGCCTGGCGGGCTCTGGAGGACGCCGGGTACGGGGCGCAGCAGCTCCGGGACAACACCATGGGCATGTTCGTCGGCGCCGAACAGAGCGACTACCCGGCCCTGGCCCGGGACGAGCAGACGCTGACCTCCGCTCACGACGGAATCCTGGCCGCCCGTCTCAGTTACTTCCTGAACTTCTCCGGGCCGGTGCTGACCGTCAACACCGCCTGCTCGGCCGGCCTGGCCGCCGTGCATCAGGCCTGCCTGAGCCTGCGCAGTGGTGAGTGCGACACCGCGGTCGCCGCAGGGGTCAGCCTGCTGGCCGGGTCCCAGTTCCACGAGCACGCCACCCAGGCCGGGATGCTGTCGCCCGACGGGGTCTGCTACGCATTCGACAAGCGGGCCAACGGCATGGTGATGGGGGAGGCGATCGCCGCCGTCGTGCTGAAGCCGCTGGCCAAAGCCCTCGCGGACGGCGACCGGGTGCATGCGGTCATCAGCGCCAGCGGCCTCAACCACGACGGCCGGACCAACGGCATCACCGCGCCCAGCCAGTCCGCGCAGGTAGCCCTGCTCGACTCCGTGTACCAGCGGTTCGGGGTCGACCCGGCCGACATCGAGTACGTGATCGCCCACGGCACCGGCACCCGGCTCGGTGACCCCATCGAGGTCAACGCGCTGACCGAGGCGTTCGGGCGCTACACCGACAACACCCGGTACTGCGCCCTGACCTCGGTCAAGACGAACGTCGGGCACACCCTGGCCGCCTCGGGCGTCGTCAGCCTGATCGCCCTGGTGCAGGCCCTGCGCCACCACACGGTGCCCGCCAGCCTGCACTCCGGTGAGGAGAGCGAGTACATCGACTGGGCGCGCAGCCCCTTCCACGTCAACAAGGAGGCCCGGCCCTGGCCGGCCCAACCGGGGCGTGAGCGGGTGGGCGCCGTCAGCTCATTCGGCATCAGCGGGACCAACGTCCACGTCGTGGTGGAGAGCCACGGCGACGGATCGGCCCCGCGGTCGGCGGTGACCCGGCCCTCGTACCTGCTCGCGCTGTCGGCGAAGACCGACGACGCGCTGCGCACCCGGGTCGAGGACCTGCTCGCCTTCCTGCGGGCCGGTGGCGCCGAGGAGGCGGGGCTGGGACGGATCAGCAGCACGCTGCTCGCCGGGCGGCACCACTTCGCGCACCGCTGTGCGCTGGTCGCGGCCACCCCCGAGGACGCCGAGCTGCTGCTGCAGCGGATACTCGACGGCAAGAAGGACCCCCAGGTCTTCCGCGGGCTGGCGGGAAGGGACTTCCGTGCACAGAACGCGCTCACCGAGCACGGCAACGAGCTGATAGGCCGGGTCCGCACGGGAGCCGACGACGTCCGGTACCGGGACGCGGTCCGCGCCCTGGCCGACCTCTACTGCCAGGGTTACGAGCTGGCCTGGGGGAACCTGTTCGACGTCCGGCCGCTCCCGTGCGTGTCATTGCCGGGCTACCCCTTCGCACGCGAGACCTACTGGGCCGACACCGCGAGGTCCGACGGCGCGACACCACACGCCCTGCCCGCGTCCGCCACCGTGCACCCGCTGCTGGACACCAACGACTCCACCCTCCGGGCGCAGCGCTACAGCAAGCAGCTCTCGGCGAACGAGTTCTTCCTTCGCGACCACGTCGTGGGCGGGAAGATCCTGCTGCCCGGCGTCGCCCACATGGAGATGGCGTACACCGCATCCCGGCTCGCCACCGGCTCCGACGAGGTCGTCCTGCGTGGCATCATCTGGGGCCGTCCGGTCGTCCTGGACGGTGCCTCCCGGCCCGTGCACATCGAGCTGACCCCGCTCGAACCGGACGTGCTGGAGTTCGTCATCCACGACGGGACCGTGGGAGAGCGCACCGTCTTCTCCCAGGGCCGGGCCGGCTACTCCGCCGACCCGGCCGCACGGGCGCGAGGCGCGATCGACCTTGACGCGATCAAGGCGCGGTGCACCGGCCGACGCGAGCACGCCGAGATCTACGCGAGCCTGCGGGACCTGGGGTTCGGATACGGCGAGACCTTCCAGGCCATGGAGACGCTGTACTGCGGCGAGACCGAGGCGCTGGCCCGGATCGTGCTGGACGACGGCCTGGAGGAGGAGTACTCCCGCTTCACCCTGCACCCCTCGCTGTTCGACGCGGCGCTCAACACCCTGCGGGGCATCGGTGAGCAGGACGGAGTGCTGCGCATCCCGTTCAGCCTCGAAGAGCTGGCGGTGTTCGCGCCCATTCCGCGCCGGTCCTACTGCCACGCCACCATCCACCGGATCGCCCGGGACGGCGCGATGAGCGTCGATCTCGTGATCTGCGACGACAGCGGTACCGAGTGCGTCCGCCTCACCGGCCTGGTGTTCAAGGAGTTCGCGGCCGACAAGAGCGAGAAGCTGCACTACTACGTGCCGCGGTGGGCCCGGGCGGACAGCCCCTCCGCCCACGACGCGCAACCCGTGGGCGCGGGGCGCACCCTGCTCCTCCTCGACGACGAGGACCTGCGCCCGAGCCGGCTGGCGGCGACGTACGCGGGCCGCGTCGTGCGGGTCCGGAGCGGCACCGCCTTCCAGGAGTCGGTACCGGACCGGTTCACCGTGGACCGCCGCAGCCCCGAGGACTTCGAACGGCTCCTGCGGACGCTGCACGATCGGGGTCAGCTGCCGCGGGCCGTCGTCAACTTCTGGCCGCTGAGCGGCGACCCCTCCGACCTCACGATCGAGCTGGAGGGTCTGCTGCACCTGTTCCGGGCCGTGCACCGGGCAGGCCCCGAACTGGAGATCCAGTACCTGGCGGTGCTGCCGGCACAGCCAGGGCCGCAGCGTGCGGCGGGCGAGGCACTGATGGGCTTCGGCCGGGCCATGACGGTGGTCGACCACCTGTTCCGGGTGGAGAGCCTGCAGATCCCCGACGCGCGGGACGCCGACACCACCGTCGACAGCGTGCTGCGGGAACTGGGCAGGGCCGAGAGCACCGCACCGCGGGGCTGGCACGAGATCCGGGACGCCGACGGCATCCGCTCGGAGCGGGTGCTGCGGCCGTGGACCGCGGGTCCGCGCGGCGCCGCGGAGCTGCCGCTGAAGGAGGGTGGCGTCTACCTGATCAGCGGGGGCGCCGGGGCCCTGGGGCTGCACCTCGGCACATACCTCGCCGCGCAGTGCCGGGCACGGCTCGTCCTGCTCGGCCGCCGGGAGCCGGACGCAGCACTGCGGGAGAAGATCACCGCACTGGAGGCCGCCGGGGCGGAGGTCCTCTACCTCGCTTGCGACGTGGCCGACCGGGCCGGTGTGGACGCGGCGCTCGCCGCCGCCCGGAAGCGGTTCGGCACGCTGGACGGCGTCTTCCACGGTGCAGGTGTCATCGGCGGCACCGGCGTCATGGACGTGGACTGGGCCGGTTTCGACGCGGTACTGGCTCCGAAGACGCGCGGGACGCTGCACCTGGACGAACTGACCGCCGCGCACCCGCTCGACTTCTTCCTCGTGTTCTCGTCCATCGCCGCCTACGTCGGTGACTTCGGACAGGGCAGTTACGCCGCCGCCAACCGGTTCCTCGACGGGTACGTCCAGCACCGGGAGGAGCTGCGGGCGCAAGGGCTGCGGCACGGCCGGAGCATCTCGGTCAACTGGCCGTACTGGGACGAGGGCGGCATGCTCGGCGAGCTCGCCGAGGACGGTCCCGCGAAGACCCTCTACCGCGACCACTCGGGTCTGCGAGGGCTGCGGACCGAGGAGGGCATCGGGGCGCTGCTGCAGATCCTGATGTCCGAGGAGACCCAGGTCGTCGTGACGAAGGGCGAGCGTCGGAAGATCGAGAACGTCCTGCGCGTCGAGGGGGCCGAGCGCGGCGGTGGGCAGCCGGCCGGGGCCGCGCTCCGGCCGGCGCCGGTGGCCGCGCTCGCAGCGAAGCCCGCGACCGTCACCCAGGCCGTGGAACCCGTGGCCGGGGAAGGCTCCGGCGAGCTGTTCGCCCGGACGGTCGAATACCTCAGGGAGCGGCTGTCGCAGGTGTTCCGGATTCCCAAGGGACGGCTCGACCCCGCGGCGGAGCTGGGGGAGTACGGCATCGAGTCCATCCAGATCATGGAGTTGATGCGGCTCCTGCAGAAGGACTTCGCCTCCATACCGGGGACGCTCTTCTTCGAGTACCGCACGGTCCAGGAGCTCGCGGAGTACTTCACCGAGCACCAGGCAGCGCGCCTGACCGAGTTGCTCGGAGTGGAGCAGCCCGCCGCGGCGGCTCCGCGGCCGGTGGGCTCGAGCGCACTCCCGGCCGCTGTGCCCGCCCCGCAGCCCGCGTCGCGGGACCGGTCCGCGCAGGTGCGGTCCGGCGCGGCCGACCCCGGCACGGCGGCGCGGGCGCAGGAGCCGGTCGGCCGCGCCGCAGGCCGCTCGCGCGACGTGGCCGTCATCGGCATCAGCGGCCGGTACCCCAGGGCGGGCAACCTCGACGAGTTCTGGAAGGTGCTGGAGCGCGGCGAGGACTGCATCGAGGAGATCCCGCCGCACCGCTGGGACAAAGACGCGTACTACGCGGCCGAGAAGACACCCGGCAAGAGCAGCAGCAAGTGGGGCGGCTTCATCGACGGCGCCGAGAACTTCGACGCGCTGTTCTTCAACATGTCGCCGCAGCAGGCCGCGCTGACCGACCCCCAGAGCCGGCTGTTCCTCCAGGCCGCCTGGGAAGCCATGGAGGACGCGGGGTACACCCGGCAGTCCCTGAGCCCCGACAAGGCCCGCAAGGTCGGTGTCTACCTGGGCATGATGTGGAACGAGTACCAGCTGTACAGCGGACAGGACGTCGTGCTGTCCGACCGCGCCGCTGCCTCCAACGCCGTCTCCTACTTCTTCAACCTGCACGGGCCGAGCCTCACCGTCGACACCGCCTGCTCCTCGTCGCTCTACGCGATCGCCATGGCGGTCGAGAGCATCCGCAACGGCTCCTCCACGCTCGCGTTCGCCGGTGGCGCGAACCTGTCGCTGCACCCCAACAAGTACGTCTCGCTCAGCCAGATGAACTTCTTCGCCGAGGACGGACGCTGCCGCTCCTTCGGTGAGGGCGGCACCGGATACGTACCGGGCGAAGGCGTCGGGTGCGTCCTGCTCAAGCCGTTCGACCAGGCGGTCGCGGACGGCGACCACATCCACGGGGTGATCCGCGGCGTCGCCACGGTGCACGGCGGCAAGACGAACGGCATGACCGTGCCCAACCCGCTGGCGCAGGCGGACATGATCGCCGCCGCGCTGGACGACGCCGGGCTGTCGGCCGAGGACATCAGCTACGTGGAGGGCCACGGCACGGGCACCTCTCTCGGCGACCCGATCGAGATCAGCGGCCTGACCCGGGCGTTCCGCAAGCACACCGACAAGAAGCAGTACTGCCCGATCGGTTCGGTGAAGTCGAACATCGGTCACCTGGAGGGTGCGGCCGGGATAGTCGCTGTGACCAAGGTCCTGCTCCAGATGCGGCACGGGATGCTCGTGCCCTCCCTCCACTCCGAGCAGCTGAACGCGTACATCGACTTCCCGAACTCGCCCTTCTACGTCCAGCACCGGTTGGAGCCGTGGGAGCGGCCCACCCGCATCGTCGACGGGGTGCAGCAGTCGCTGCCCCGGATCGCCGGCGTCTCGTCGTTCGGGGCCCACGGCGCCATCGCCCACGTGATCATCGAGGAGTACCCGCACGGGCAGGAGCACCCGGGCCGTGCGGCCCGGCCCCCGCGGCCGGAGCTGGTCGTGCTGTCGGGCAAGGACGACGAGCGGTTGCGGGAGAGGGCACGGAGGCTGCTCACATGGCTGGACGGACCCGGCCGCGACGCCGATCCGGCGGACCTCGCCTACACCCTGCAGACCGGCCGTGAGGCCATGGAGGACCGCCTCGCCCTGGTCGTGGACGGGCCGGAGGCGCTGCGGGCACACCTGCGCGCGTTCGTCGACGGTGAGCCGGAGGCCGCGAACGTCTTCCGGGGAGGCGTGCGGCAGAACAAGGACGCCGTAGCCCTCCTCGAAGCGGACGAGGAGATGCGTGACCTGGTGCAGCAGTGGCTCGCACAGGGCCGTCTCGACAAGCTGGCCAACGTCTGGGTGAAGGGCCTGGCCCTCGACTGGGCCGCCCTGGCCCGTGGCGCCGAACCGCGTCGCATCTCCCTGCCCACCTACCCGTTCGTCCAGGAACGCCACTGGCTCGACGCGCCCCCCGCGCTCGCGCCGCTGCCTCCGCGGGCGGCGGGCACCCCGGTGCCCGCACCCCGCCCCGCCACCGAGGAGGAGACCCGGCCGCTCGCCTTCGTGGAGGACTGGGAGCCGGCGCCCCTGGACGCGAGCACCACGGGTGCGCCGCGGGGCATCGTCTTCCTGTGCACCGGGACGGAGCGCCAGGCGGCGGTGGCGCAGGCCGTCCAGGCCCTCAGCCCCGGCCTGCACACGGCCTTCATCGGACACGGCGACGCCTTCCGGAAACCGGCTCCGCACCGCTACGAGGTCCGCCGCGGCGTGGCACAGGACTACCTGGAGGCCTTCCGGGACATCGCGGCGGGGCCGGCGCCCATCGACGCGGTCGTGAGTCTGGAGGCGCTCGAACCCGGCGCCGCCACCGACGACTTCAGCGACGTCGTCCTGACGGTGCAGGCACTCGCCGGCGCCGGGGTCGAGGCCGGGCGCTTCGTGGTGGCGGGGCAGTACCGCGACGGCCGGGAGCGCGCTCTGCTGGAGGCACATCTCGGCTTCGAACGTTCCCTGGGCCTGGTGATGCCCGGCCTGTCCGTGGCGGCCGTGCTCCAGGACGCCGCCGATCCGCTGCGGCCCGCGGACGCCGCCGCCTGGCTGGAGCGGCTGCTCGCCGAGTTGCGTCAGGAGCGGCCGGTCAGCGCGCTGTACCGCTCGGGGGGCCGCTTCGTGAGCCGCCTGCGGGAGGCCGCACTCGACGAGGACCGCCCCGGCGCCCTCCGGCACGGCGGCACCTACCTGATCACCGGCGGCTGCGGTGGGCTGGGGCTGATCGTGGCCCGGCACCTCGTGGAGCATTACGCGGCCAGTGTCGTCCTGACCGGCCGCTCCCCGCTGGACGCGACACGCCAGGAGGCGCTGCGCGGCCTCGCTGCCGGACAGCGGGTCCTGTACGTCCAGGCGGACAGCTGCGACACGGACGCCATGAAGCGGGCCGTGGCCCAGGCGCGGGAGCGGTTCGGGGCCCTGCACGGCGTCATCCACGCGGCCGGTGTCCAGGGGGAGGGCAGTGTCCTGCGGAAGGACCTGCGGCCCTTCGCGGACGTCCTCGAACCCAAGATCCGCGGGACGATGGCCCTCGACGGGGCGCTGGCCGGCGACGACGTGGACTTCGTCTGCTACTTCTCCTCCACCGCCGCCGTCATCGGTGACTTCGGCACCTGCGACTACGCGGTCGCCAACCGCTTCCAGATGGCCTACGCACGGCACCGGGACGCCGAGGCGCGGGCGGGCCGGCTTTCCGCCCGGACCGTGGTCGTCAACTGGCCGCTGTGGCGCGAGGGCGGCATGGGCTTCGACCACGACACCACCACGATGCTGCTGAAGTCCAGCGGCCAGGACTTCCTGGAGACCCCGGTCGGCCTCGCCCTGTTCGAGCGGCTGCTGTCCCAGGACGCCCCCCAGCACCTGATCCTGGTCGGCAAGCCGACCCGGGTGGCGCGCTTCCTGGGGCTGACGCCGCCCGTCGGCACCCCGACGCCACCGGAGGCGACCGCGACCCCGCCGGCCGTCTCCGCTGCGGTGGGCGGCACGACCGGTGGGCCGACCCCCGACATCGAGGAACGCCTGGCCCACGACCTGCGGCGGATCGTCAGCGCCGCGGTCGGCCTGTCCCCCGACCGGCTCTACGAGGACGACAACCTGGCCGACTACGGATTCGACTCGGTGAGTCTCGCAGGCCTGGCCACCGGGCTGGGCAGGCACTACGGCATCGAGGTCACCCCCGCCCTCTTCTACAGCCGTTCCACGCTGCGCAAACTGCGGGAACACCTCGCCACCGAGCACCGCGATCTCCTGGCCGCGTTCTACGGCGACCGCGGCGCTCACGAGCCTGCCGCCGCACCGGCCGCTCCTGCCCCGGAGCAGGCCGCACCGCGGGAGGAGCCGGGCCCCGCCGACCGGCCGCGGCCCGGCACCGGGCCGGAGCACGCCGCCGGACCCGTACCGGACGCGGACGCGGACCCCGGCGGGCTCGGGCAGCGGACGGCCGACGACGACGCCATCGCTGTCATCGGCATGAGCGGGCGGTTCCCCGGCGCCGACAACCCCGCCGAGCTGTGGTCCGTCCTGGCGGAGGGCCGCGACGTCGTCCGCCCGGTCACCCGGGAGCGCCTCGACCTGTGGGGCGAGCCGCACGACAGCCCCTTCGCGGCCGTCCGCGTCGGTCAGGTGTCCGCTCCGGACGAGTTCGACCCGCTGTTCTTCGAGATTTCCCCCAACGAGGCCCGCACCCTCGACCCGCGCCAGCGGCTGCTGCTCCAGGAGTCGTGGCGCGCCCTGGAGGACGCGGGCTGGACGCCCGCGGCGACCCGCAGGGTCGGCATGTTCGTGGGGGTCGAGCAGGGCGACTACGACACCCCGGACCCCGCGGCGGGCAGCGTCACCGCCAACCACGACGGCATCCTCGCCGCACGCCTGTCGTACCTGCTCGACCTGAGCGGTCCCGTCATGGCCATCAACACGGCGTGCTCGTCGGGGCTGGTGGCCGCGCACCAGGCCTGTGCGAGCATCCGCAACGGCGAGTCCGACGTCGCCCTCGCCGCCGGGGTCAGCCTGATCACGACCTCACAACTGCTGACCCGCACCCGGCAGGCCGGCATGCTGTCCGAGGACGGCGTCACCTACGCCTTCGACCGGCGCGCGAACGGCATGGTCCTCAGCGAGGCCGTCGCCGTCGTGGTGCTGAAGCGGCTGTCGGCAGCGGTGGCCGACGGCGACCGGATCCACGGCGTCATCCGCGCGAGCGGCATCAACTACGACGGCCGGTCCAACGGCATCACCGCTCCGAACGGTGATGCCCAGAGCGCGCTGCTGCGCGACACGTACCGGCGGTACGGCATCGACCCGGGCGACATCGAGTACATGGTCGCCCACGGGACCGGCACGCGGCTCGGGGATCCCGTCGAGGTCAACGCCCTCAACGACGTCTTCCGGGGCTTCACCGACAAGCGGCAGTACTGCGCCTTGACGTCGGTGAAGCCGAACGTCGGTCACACGCTCGCCGCCTCCGGACTCGTCAGCCTCATCGGCGTCCTGCAGGCCATGCGCCACGAGACGATCCCGGGATCCCTGCACTGCGCCCAGGAGAACGAGTACATCGAGTGGAAGAACAGCCCGTTCTTCGTCAACAAGGTGAACCGGGCGTGGCCCGAGGCCGCCGGGCGCAGACGGATCGCCGCTATCAGCTCCTTCGGCATGAGCGGCACCAACGCGCACATGGTCGTGGAGAGCCGCCCGGTACGCGAAGAGGACGAGGTCATGGAGATGCCCGCTCACCTGCTGGCCCTGTCCGCGAAGTCCGAGGAGTCGCTGCGGCAGCGTGTCGCCGACCTGGTGGACTTCCTGGAGGACCCCCGCCACCAGCACGGCCTGCGTGACGTCGGCGCGACACTGCTGGACGGCAGGTCCCACTTCCGGCACCGCTACGCCGTGGTGGCCCGCGACCGCGCCGAGGCGGTGCGCCTGCTGCGTGCGCGGGGTGCGGGCGGGCAGGACCCCGACGTCTTCACCGGCGAGGTGCCCAAGGACTTCGCACCGGGCGCCGCGGCCCGGCGGGCCGGCGAGCGCCTGCTGGAGGCGGCAGCCGAACCGGACCGGGACGACAGCACTCTGCGGGACGCGCTGCGGGCTGCGGCGCGGGCGTACTGCCAGGGGTACGACCTGGAGTGGCGCCGGCTGTTCGGTGGCCGCCGCACCACCCCGGTCGCGCTGCCCGGCTACCCCTTCGCCCGCAAGCGGCTGTGGCGCCCGCGCACGACACGGCCCGCGCCGGGCGGCCTGTTCGCCGCCGCGCCCGGTCGTGCCGACGCGACGGGCCGCCGGTTCGACACGGTGCTCACCGGATCGGAGTCCTTCCTGCGCGACCACGTCGTGGCCGGCGAGAAGGTCCTGCCGGGCGTCGCCCACCTGGAGCTGGCCCGCGCCGCCCACGCCGCGCTGCCCGCCCGGCGGGACACCCCGGCGGTCGCGGTCACGCTCCGCGACGTCGTGTGGCTGCGGCCGGTGAGGGTCGCGGACACGCCGCTCGACCTCTACGTCGAACTGGAACCGGACGGCGCCGGGGGAAGCCCCTACCGCATTCTTTCGCCCGGCGCCGACGGGCCCGTCGTGCACAGCCAGGGCCGCATCCAGTCCGGCGCCGCCCCGGCGACACGTCCGCGCCTCGACCTCGCGACACTGCGGACCGAGTGCGGCCGTTACGAGATGGCCGCGACGGAGGCGTACCTCGTCTACCGGCGCCAGGGCATCGCATACGGGCCCTCCTTCCAGGGACTGAGGCGACTCCTGGTGGGGGACGCCCAGGTCCTCGCCGAACTCGCGCTGCCCGAGGCGCCCGCGTACGGTCCCGGAACCCACGTGCTGCCCCCAGGACTGCTGGACGCCGCACTGCAGGCGTCCATCGGCCTGCGCCACGGCACCGGCCTCCGCCTTCCCTACGCGGTCAACGCGGTGGAGATACTGGGCCCCTGCGAACCGGTCATGTGGGCGTGGCTCCGGAGCACCACCGACAGCGGCGACACGTTCGACGTCGACCTGTGCGACGCGCTGGGCGAAGTCCGCCTGCGGTTCCGGGCCTTCAGCACCCGGCCGCTGCGCTCGGTGGCCGGACCGCCGCCGACGTCCCGGCAGCCCGCCCGGCCCTGCGCCGGGGGCCCGTTGCTGCTCGAACCGCGCTGGGAGCCGGCGGACCCCGCCCTGTCCGCGGACGGCGACGGGCCGCAGGGCCGGACGCTGCTGGTCGGTGCGGACCCGGAGGAACTGGCCGTTGCCCTCACCGGGCGCGGGGAGGACGTGGACGTGGTCCTGCTGCGGGCCGAGGACACCGTCGACGGTCTGCGCGAAAGGCTCGCGCGGGGTGGGCCCTACGACGGCGTCGTGTGGATCGCGGGCGGAGGCACGACGGTGCTGCCGGAGAACGAGGACCTGATCACCGGCCAGGACGCGGGGGTGTACGCCGGATTCCGCCTGGCGAAGGCCCTGCTGGCCGCCGGCTACGACAAGCGGGACCTGCGGTGGACCGCCCTGACCGTCCGCAGCCAGTCGGTCGTCGACACCGACCGCGTCGACCCGACCCACGCCGGCGTGCACGGCCTGCTGGGGTCGTTGGCGAAGGAGAACCCGCGGTGGCGGGTGCGGTCGGCCGACGTGGAGGCGCTGCGGGACGACGTGCTGAGGGAGGCGTTGCGGCTGCCGGCGGAACCGTCCGGGGGCAGTTGGGCGCACCGCGGCGGGCGCTGGTTCCGGCAGGTCCTGGCACCGGTGCCGTCCGACGCGCCCCCCGCGCACGCGGTCCCGTACCGGCGCGACCGGGTCTACGTGGTCATCGGCGGCGCCGGCGGCCTCGGCGCGGTCTGGACCGAGCACGTCGTACGCACCTACGGGGCACAGGTGGTCTGGATCGGCCGCCGCGCCGAGGACGACGCCATCCGGGACAGGATCGCTGAACTGTCCCGTCTGGGTCCGGCGCCCTGGTACCTGCAGGCCGATGCCACCGACAGGGAGTCGCTGGCGTCCGCCGTCGCACGGATCAAGGCGCGCTTCCCCGAGATCAACGGCGTCGTCCACTCGGCGCTCGCGCTGCTGGACCAGAGCGTGGCCAGGATGCCGGAGGAACGGTTCCGTGCCGCCGTGCGCGCGAAGGTGGACGTCAGCGTCAGGATCGCGCAGGTCTTCGCGGACGAGCCGCTGGACTTCGCGCTGTTCTTCTCCTCGACCAACTCCTTCCACCGGTCCGCTGGGCAGAGCAACTACGTGAGCGGCTGCGTCTTCAAGGACGCCTTCGCCAGGCTGTGGCAGCAGACCCGCCCCACCACGGTGAAGGTGATGAACTGGGGCTACTGGGGCAGCGTCGGCGTCGTCGCCTCGTCCGCGTACCAGCAGCGGATGGAACAGAGCGGCATCGGCTCCATCGAACCCGCCGAAGGGATGGCGGCGCTGGACCTCCTGCTCTCCGGGCCGTACCACCAGCTCGCCCTGGAGAAGACCACGGCTGTTCGAAGCGCCGATGACGCCCCCCGCCCCACCGGGTCCGACGGGCCGGTCGACGAGCGGCTGCAACGCGTGCTCGCGGACTCCGGCAGCGCCCGGGGCTTCGACGACGATCTGCTCTGCGCACTGCTCCTGCTGCAGTTGCGGACGCTGGGGATGGACCGCGCCGCCGGGCCGGTCGCCGGCCTGAGGGCCGCCCTCGATCCCGCCGGTGGTTACGAGCGCTGGCTCGCCGAGAGCTTGCGCATCCTGGCGGAGCACGGCTACCTGGAGTACGGCCCCGAGCGCTACACCCTGACCGGCCGGGCGCGTCTCGACAGTGCCGAGGTGTGGCAGCGCTGGGACGAGGTGTGCCGGCGGAGCGCGGGCACCAACCCCTACGTCAACCTGCTGGATCCGGTGGTCCGCGCGTTGCCCGAGGTTCTCGCGGGCCGACGGGCCGCGACCGAGGTGATCTTCCCCGCGTCGTCGATGAAACTGGTCCGGGGCGTGTACCAGGACTGCGACAGCGCCACGGCGCTCAACGAGCTCGTGGCGGATCTGGTGGCCACCCGCGTCGAGGTCCTGCTCGACCGCGACCCCGAGCACCGCGTCCGCATCTTCGAGATCGGCTCCGGCACCGGCGGCACCAGCGAGAAGGTGCTGAGCCGGTTGACGCCCTACCGCGCGAACATGGCGGAGTACTGCTACACCGACGTCTCCCAGTACTTCCTGCGCCACGGGCGGGAGGAGTTCGCCGCCGACCACCCGTACCTGCGGTTCGAGCTGTTCGACGCGGAGCGCGCCCCGGAGGAACAGGGAATGGGCGGAGGCGGATACGACATCGTCCTCGCCACCAACGTCCTGCACGCGACCCGCGACGTCCGGGCTGCCGCGCGGAACGCGCGAGCCCTGCTGGGCCCGGACGGCGCCCTGGTCCTCAACGAACTGGCGTCGCGCACCCCGTTCCTGCACCTGACCTTCGGACTGCTCGACGGCTGGTGGCGCTACGGCGACGCCGAACTGCGCATACCGGGCTGCCCCGGGCTGGCCCCTGAGACCTGGCAGCGGGTGCTGGGGGAGGAGGGCTTCGGCGCCGTGTCCTTCCCCGCCGCTCCCGTGCACGACGCCGGCCACCAGATCGTGGTGGCCGACGCCGGCGCGCTGACAGGCGCGTCCGACCCCGCACCGCGGAGTGCGGACGACACGGAGGAGCGGGTGCGGTCCGTGATCGTCACCCGGCTCCAGACGTCGCTGGGTCTGGACCGGGGGGAGATCTCCGAGGAGGACTCCTTCGCCGACTACGGCGTGGACTCCATCCTCGGCGTCGAACTCACACAGCAACTCAGCGCCGACCTCGGCATCTCGCTCTCCGTCACGGACCTCTTCGACCACAGCTCGGTGCGCGCGCTGGCGCGTTACGTGGCGGAGCACCACCTCGACGTGGCGCCGCTCCCGGCTGCGCCGGTACCCGCTGCGGTCCCGGCGGCCGTTCCCCCGCCGCCACCCCCGCCCGCCGCACCGGCAGCGCCCGTGGCAGCCGTGCCCGCGGTCACCCCGCCCGCCGCGACCGGCCTGCCGCGAGCGGCGGTGCCCGCGGCGGTCACCGACCCGGCCGGCGAGCCGGTCGCCGTCATCGGCATGAGCGGGAGGTTCGGCACGGCCAAGGACACCGACCAGTTGTGGCAGTACCTCGCCGAGGGACGCAGCATGGTCGGCGAGATCTCCCGCTGGGACATGTCGTCCTTCGTGGCGCCGGGCGCGTCCCACCCCCGGTTCGCCTCGCTGATGGACGACATCGACCAGTTCGACCCCCTGTTCTTCCAGATATCCGGCCTCGAAGCCGCCTATATGGACCCCCAGCAGCGGGTGGTGCTGGAGGAGGCGTGGAAGGCACTGGAGGACGCCGGTCACGCGGGCGACGCCCTCCGAGGCCGGTCCTGCGGCGTCTACATCGGCACCCAGGTCAGCGACTACCTGCCCGGCTCCAGCGAGGACGCCCCGGCCCAGGCCATGTGGGGCAACGCCGCGGCGATCATCCCGGCCCGCCTGTCGTACCTCCTCGATCTGCGGGGCCCCGCCATCGCCGTGGAGACGGCGTGCTCCGGCTCGCTCGTCGCCCTCCACCTCGCGTGCCAGGCACTGCGGACGGGCGAGGTCGAGGCGGCCCTGGTCGGCGGCGTGTCCGTGCAGTGCGCCCCCGACTACTATCTGAACGCCCACAAGGCCGGGATGCTGTCGGAGACAGGCCAGTGCCACACCTTCGCGGAGGGTGCGGACGGCTTCGTCCCCGGCGAGGGCGTCGGCGTCGTCGTGCTCAAACGGCTGCGGGACGCCCTCGCCGACGGTGACCACATCCACGGCGTGATCCGCGGATCGGGCATCAACCAGGACGGGACGTCCAACGGCATCACGGCGCCCAGTGCCAAGGCGCAGGAACGCCTGGAGCGCCAGGTCTACGACACCTTCGGCATCGACCCCGCCGGCATCCAGCTGGTCGAGGCGCACGGCACCGGCACCCAGCTCGGCGACCCCATCGAGTTCCAGGCGCTGACCCGCGCGTTCCGCCACTACACCGACCGACGCGAGTACTGCGCCATCGGCTCGGTCAAGACCAACATCGGGCATGCCGCGCCGGCCTCGGGGATGGCGGGACTCATCAAGATCCTGCTCGCCCTTCGCCACCGCGAGCTGCCCCGCAGCCTGCACTTCGAACAGGGCAACGCCCACATCGAGTTCACGGGGAGCCCGTTCTACGTCAACACCGAGCACCGCCCCTGGACGGCCGAGGCGGGCCGGCCCCGGCGCGCGGCACTCAGCTCCTTCGGGTTCAGCGGGACCAACGCCCACGTGGTGGTCGAGGAAGCCCCCGAGCCGGCGCGCCGCGACACCGCGCACGCTCAGGAGCACCTGGTGGTGCTGTCCGCCCTGTCCCCGGAGCAGTTGCGGACGCAGGCGGAACGGCTGGCCGCGCACGTGCGCCGCCATCCCGACCTGGACCTGGGCGACGTCAGCGCGACCCTGCTGCGGGGCCGGCGCCACTGCCCGGTCCGGCTGGCGTGCGTGGTCCGCGACACCGCCCATCTGGCGGCGTCGCTGGACCGCTGGCTCACGGACGGACGGGAGGAGGAGGTGCGCACCGCCGACCTCACGGAGAACGCGGTGACCCCGCAGCGCGCTCTGGAGCAGTTCGGCGAGAGCAGCCTGCGGGCGTGCGCCACGGGCGTGACCGGGACGGCCCGCCGGGAGCACCTGGACGCCGTATGCGCCCTCTACCTGCAGGGCTACCAGCTCCGTTACGAGCAGCTCTTCGAGAGCGGCACGTACCGTCGCGTCCCCCTGCCGACGTATCCGTTCCTACGGCAGCGCCACTGGCTGCCCGCGGAGGGCGGTTCCCGCGGCCCCGCGTCCCCCCGGCCCGCCGACCGCACGCCCGCGCCACTCCCGCGGGCAGGCACCGGCCATCTGGCGCTGGCCCCGTTGTGGGTGGGGGAACGGGCCCCGGAGCCGGGCCCCGGACAGAACGTCCGCGGCGGCACCCTCGTCGTGGGCGGGAGCGCGGCGGAGCGCGCCGCCCTGGCGGCCGAGTGCCCCGACGCGCACGTCGTCGCCGACGGCTCGGCGAGCACCGTGTCACTGACCGAGCAGGTGCGGGGCGCGGGCGGCGTCCGCCACCTCGTGTGGCTCCCCCCGACGGACCCGGGCGAGGAGTCCGACGCGCTGCTGCGACGGACCGACGCCGGCGTGATCGCGTTCTTCCGCCTGATCAAGGCGTTGCTCGAACTGGGCTACGGTGAAAGGGAGCTGAGCTGGACCGTGGTCACGCGGCAGACCCAGCCCGTACGCCAGGGCGAACCGGTGCTGCCCGCCGACTCAGCCGTGCTGGGCCTGGCCGAGGTCATGGCGAAGGAATTTCCAAACTGGCGCCTGGGCGCCTTCGACCTGGGCGCTTCCGACGAGCTGCCCGCCCGGGCCCTGCTCGCCGCCCCGACCCCGACCGTGCGGGCGCTGCGCGACGGCCAGTGGTTCCGTCGCGCCCTCTACCAGGTGGAGCTGCCCCAACCGGCCCACCCGCCGTACAAGGAGGGCGGGGTCTACGTCGTCCTGGGCGGGGCCGGCGGCATCGGCCGGCTCTGGAGCGAGGACCTGATCCGGCGCTACCGGGCACAGGTCGTCTGGATCGGCCGCCGGGAGGAGGACGCCGGCATCCGGGCGGAGATCGACCGGCTGGCCGCGCTGGGACGGGCTCCGTGGTACGTCCGGGCCGACGCCGCCGACATGGACTCCCTGCGGAGCGCACACGCCCTGATCCAGGAGCGGTTCGGCACCGTCCACGGCGTGGTGCAGTCCGTCTTCGGCCTGGTGGACCAGAGCCTGCCCAACACGACCGAGCCGCAGTTCCGGCAGGGCCTGAGCGCGAAGGTCGACGCCAGCATGTGCATGGCGGAGGTCTTCGACGCCGACGGCCTCGACTTCATGCTCTTCTTCTCCTCGATCGCGTCGGTCAACCCGTCCAGGGGCTACTGCAGTTACGTGGCCGGCAACGCCTTCGAGGATGCCCTGGCCCGCCGGCTCGCCGGCACCCGTCCGTACGCCGTGAAGGTGGTCAACTGGGGCTTCTGGGGCTCCGTCGGCAGCGGCCTGGACGTGCCGGAGCACGTGCGGGAGCGCATCTACCGGCTTGAGGGCCTCGGAGACATCGACCCCGCGCTGGCGATGGACGCGGTCGAGCGGCTGCTGGCCGCTCCTCTCGGGCAGATGGCCTACCTCAACACCAGCGAGCCCGGGCGGTTCGAGGGCTTCAGCGATCACGAAACGCTCCGCGTGCTGGAACCGGCGGCGTACCGCGGTGAGCCGCTCACACCGCTGCTGCCCGCGCGCGGAGAGCAGCTTCGGACCGTGGAGGCACAGGCCAAGTCCACGTTGCGGCTGCTGGACGAGCTGCTCCTGCGGCTCCTGTGGTGCGCGCTGGACGGCCGCGGCTGGATCGGGACGGGAGCCGTCGACGCGGACTCCCTGCGGCAGGCCGGCGGGATGCCGGCGAAGTACGACCGCTGGGCGTCGGAGACCCTGAAGCTGTTCGCGCGTCAGGGCTGGCTCACGCCGAGCGGGTCCGAGGGCCGCTACCGGGCGACCGCGGCGGGCCCCGTCGATCCCGACGCCACCGCTGCCGAATGGGAGCGCCGCCGGGGCGAATGGCTCGCCGACCCCGAACTGCGCGCGTCCGTCGACCTGGTCGACAGGACGCTGCGCGCGCTGCCGGACGTCCTCACCGGCACGGTCCCCGCCGTAGACGTGATCTTCCCCGGCTCCTCGCTGGAGCTGGTCGAGGGGATCTACAAGAACAACATGATCGCCGACTACTTCAACGACGTGGTGGGCGACTGCGCCGTCGCCTACGTCGAGGGCAGGATCGCGCAGGACCCCGCAGCCCGCGTCCGCATCCTCGAGATCGGTGCCGGAACGGGCGGCACCACTGCCACGGTCCTGCGCCGGCTCCAGCCCTACCAGCAGCACATCGGTGAGTACTGCTACACCGATCTCTCCAAGGCGTTCCTCCTGCACGGCCGGCGGGAGTTCGGCGCGCACAGTCCGTTCCTGCGCTGCGAGATCTTCGACGCCGGCCGGCCCGCCGCCGAGCAGGGGTTCGACGAGGGCGGGTACGACCTGGTCATCGCCACCAACGTGCTGCACGCCACCGAGGAGATCCGGACGTCCCTGCGCAACAGCAAAGCGCTGCTGCGGGCCGGTGGGGGCATGGTCGTCAACGAGATCGACGGCCACACCGTCTTCGGGATGCTCACGTTCGCGCTGCTGGACGGCTGGTGGCTGCACGACGGTGATCTGCGCGAGACCGGAGGGCCCGGCCTGCGGCCCGAGACCTGGCAGTCGGTCATGGAGTGGGAGGGGTTCGAAGGCGTCGAGTTCCCCGCACGCGACGCGCACCCTCTCGGCCAGCAGGTGGTGGTCGGCTTCAGCGACGGGGTGATCCGGCGGCCTCTCGGCGCGCAGCAGCGTTCAGCGGCCCCGCCGCTGCCCGAGCCGCTCCCCGTACCTCCCACCGGAGCACCGGCCGCCGCCGCGCAGCCGGAGGCGCCGGCCGAAGCAGCCCTCACGGACGGGGCGGTACTCGGCGACGCCGTCCGCACCTATCTGAAGGAGCTGGTCGCGCGGACCCTCCTGATCCCGGCCGGATCCCTCGACACCCGAGAGCAGCTGTCGGCCTACGGCATCGACTCCATCCTCATCCTTCAGCTGCTGACCAGCCTCAAGAAGGATCTGGGGGAGACGAGCAGCACTCTGTTCTTCGAGTACCGCACGATCGAGGCGCTGACGGAGTACTTGGTCACCGAGCGGGGCGAGGCTGTGGCCCGCGCCCTGGGAGTGGACCGGGATCCGGCCGCCGAACAGGGGGCCGCGGCGACCACCGCCCAGGTCACCGCGCAGGCGCCGGCCGACCCGGCCTCGCGGCCCGGGCCCGCCCGCGCGCCGGGTCGCCCCGCACCGCTCCCCGCGCGCACCGGTGGCATCGCCATCGTGGGAATGAGCGCGCGCTTCCCCCAGGCCGAGAACCTCGACGCGTTCTGGGAGGTGCTGCGCGAGGGCCGGAACACCGTAACGGAGATACCCGCCGACCGGTGGCCGCTCGACGGCTTCTACGAGCCCGACAAGGAGGAGGCCGCGGCGAAGGGGAGGAGCTACAGCAAGTGGGGCGCCTTCCTCGACGGATTCGCCGACTTCGACCCGCTGTTCTTCGAGATGACGCCGAACGACGCCACGGAGATCGACCCGCAGGAGAGGCTGTTCCTCCAGGAGGCGTGGCGGGCCTTCGAGCACGCCGGCTACAGCCGGAGCCGCCTGGAGCGCGAACACCGCTCCCGCGTCGGCGTCTTCGTGGGGATCACCCGCGCCGGACACAACCTCTACGGTCCCGGACGCTGGCAACGAGGCGACACCGCCCAGCCCTACACCTCCTTCGGGTCGGCAGCCAACCGCGTCTCGTTCAAGCTGAACCTCAACGGTCCGAGCATGCCCATCGACACGATGTGCTCCTCGTCGATGACCGCGCTCCACGAGGCGTGCGAGCACCTGCTGCACGGCGACTGCGAACTGGCGGTGGCGGGCGGGGTGAACCTCTACCTGCATCCGTCCAGCTACGTCAGTCTGTGCGGTCTGCAGATGCTCGCCGACGAGGACAAGTGCCGCAGCTTCGGCGCCGGCGGCAACGGCTTCGTCCCCGGGGAGGGCGTGGGCGCGCTCGTGCTCAAGCGGCTGGAGGACGCCGAGCGGGACGGCGACCACATCCACGCGGTCATCCGCGGCACCAGCATCAATCACGGCGGGACGACCAACGGCTACACCGTGCCGAATCCGGTGGCCCAGGGCCGGGTCGTTCGGGACGCGCTCGACCGGGCGGGCATCGACGCCCGCACGATCAGCTACGTCGAGGCACACGGCACGGGTACCGCGCTGGGCGACCCGATCGAGGTCAACGGACTGACCCGGGCGTTCTCCCGAGACACAGGGGACCGGCAGTACTGCGCGATCGGGTCGGTCAAGAGCAACATCGGCCACGCAGAGGCCGCCGCCGGCATCGCGGGCGTGTTCAAGGTCGTGCTGCAGATGCGGCACCGGGAACTGGCCCCCAGCCTGCACGCCGACGAGGTCAACCCGCACATCGACTTCGACGCGACGCCCTTCGTCGTCCAGCGCAAGGGCGCCGAATGGAAGCGGCCCGTCGTCACCGTCGACGGCGTCAGCTCCGAGGTGCCCCGCCGGGCCGGTGTCTCGTCCTTCGGCGCGGGCGGCTCCAACGCCCACGCGGTGATCGAGGAGTACGTCCCCGACCAGCCGGACCCCGGGACCGTCCGGTCCGGCGGTCCCGTCGTGGTCGTCCTGTCCGCCAAGGACGAGGAGCGGCTGCGGGACCAGGCGCGCAGCCTGCTGGGCGCGCTGGCCGAAGCGGAGCGGACCGGGGCTTCGCCGGCCGACGTCGCGTACACCCTGCAGGTGGGACGCGAGGCCATGAGCGAGCGGCTGGGGACGGTCGTCAGCTCGTTCGCCGAGTTGAAGGACCGGCTGGAGGCCTTCGTGGAGGATCCCGGGGGCGCCTCCGGGGTGCACCGCGGCCGGGCCGCACGCACCGACCGGGCGCTGACGGCTCTGACCGCCGACGCGGACATGAGCGCGGTCGTCGGGACGTGGCTGGCCAAGGGCCTGTACGCCAAGGTCCTCGACCTGTGGGTGCACGGCTTCGAGATCGACTGGGGCAGCCTCCACCCGGCAGGGGCGGCGCGCATCGTCCCGCTGCCCACCTACCCCTTCGCCCGGGAGCGGTACTGGATCGCGGAGCGGCCGGTCGACGGCGGCCTGCCGGACACACTCCCCGTCGCCCCGGACGGCGAGGCGGCGGACGACCTGCCGGATGCGCTGGTCGACGACCTCCTGGACGAGGTGGTGAGCGGCTCCGTCGGCGTCGCAGCCGCCGCCGAGCACCTCCGACGGTCCGTCCTCGACGGCACCGCCCGGACCATCGACAACGAGGGGCGCTGATCATGGACAGCCAGCTGGAGCGGCTTCTGCTGGATCTCAAGGCCGATCGCGTCTCCAAGGAGCACGTCAAGAGGTTCTTGAAGGAGCGTCAGGAGCGGACGGGACCGGGATCGCCCACGGGCGCCCCGCCGGCGGGGCTGCTGCGGTGCCACCCGCTCTGGAAGACGGCGGACACCCCTGCGACCGCACGGAAACCAGGACACGTGGTGCTCCTCGCCGGGCCGTCGGCACTGGAGGACGCCCTGCGCCGGCAGGACGCGACGGTCGACGTACGCCTGCTGCGGTCCGGGGCCACGGGGCTCGCGGACCGCTACGCCGAGCTCGCGGCCCAGGTGCTCACCTCGCTCCGCCCGTTGGCCGGCGACCCGGAACTGCGCCCCACTCTGGTGCAGCTCGTGGTCTCCCCGCAGGGGGAGGACCTCCTGCTGTCGGGTCTGATCGGCATGGTCAGGAGTGCGGGCCTGGAGAACCCCGGGATCGTGCCCCAGCTGCTTCTCGTCGACCCGGCCGCCGGGCCCGCGGACACCGCCGCGCGGATCCTGGACAGTCGCGAGCGCGGCCATGACCGCGTCGTGCGGTTCCGCGACGACGTGCGCGAGGTACTGACCTGGCAGGAGTCGGTGAGCCTCGAGCAAACGGCCGCGTCCTGGCGGGAAGGCGGTACGTACGTCGTCACCGGAGGGCTCGGCGGGCTCGGACTGATCTTCGCCCGGGATCTGCTGCGGTCCGTACAGAACACCACCGTCCTGCTGAGTGGCCGCTCCGCCCTCGACAGCGGCCGGCGCCATCTGCTCGAAGGCCTCTCCCGTTCGCGGGCGCGGGTGGAGTACACCAGGCTCGACGTGTCCGACCCGGCCGGTGTCGAGGCGTACCTGGCCGGCGTGCGGCGTGAGCACGGTGCCATCCACGGCGTCATCCACAGCGCCGGAGTGCTCCGGGACGGATTCGTTGCGCACAAGAGCGCCGAGGAACTGCGTGAGGTCCTCGCCCCCAAGACGGCGGGCACCCTCAACCTCGACGCCGCCACCAAGGACGACGCACTGGACTTCTTCGCCCTGTTCTCCTCCACCGCGGCGGTCACGGGCAACGTCGGCCAGTGCGACTACGCAGCCGCCAACGGGTTTCTCGACGCGTTCGCCCACCACCGGGGCGGCCTGGTCGCGCAGGGGCTGCGGTCCGGGCGCAGCCTGTCGCTGAACTGGCCGCTGTGGGCCGAGGGCGGAATGCCGGTGGACACGGAGACGGAGCAGGCCCTGCGGGAGCAGACCGGCATGCACGCTCTGCGTACCGAGTCGGGCATCAGGGTCTTCCACGAGTCCCTCGGGTCGGAGCACTGCCAGGTGATGGCGGTCGAGGGCGACGTCCCCCGCATCCGCAGGGCCCTGCTCGGGCAGTCGGAGACCAGCACCGGATCCGCCCCGGCCCCCGCCACGGTCACCGCTCCCGTTGCCGCGCCGCCCGAAGGCATCGGTGAGGAGGCACTGCGCGACCGGGTCGTCGGCAGGCTTCGGCAGTTGCTCAGCGGTGTCATCGGCCTGCCCGTCGGGAAGATCGACGCCCAGACGCCCCTGACGGACTACGGCATCGACTCCATCGTCGTCACCCGGCTCAACCGCAAGCTCGCCGCGGTCTTCCCGGATCTCCCCCGGACGTTGCTGTACGACTTCAATGCGCTGGACGCCCTCGCGTCCTACTTCCTCCGGGCGCACCGGCAGGGGTGTCTGGACTGGACGGGGACTGCGGCACCCCGGCAGGCCGCCGCGGCACCGCGGCCGGCGTCCGCCCGCCCCGCTGAGCGGCCGGCGTCCGCCCGCCCCGCTGAGCGGCAGGCGCCCGCGGTCACCCCGTCCACCTCCGCTCCCACCGAGGACGCGATCGCCGTCATCGGCATGAGCGGGCGGTTCCCGCAGGCCCGCAACCTGCGGGAGTTCTGGGAGAACCTCGCCGCCGGGCGGGACTGCGTCACGGAGATCCCCGAGGACCGCTGGCCGCTGGAGGACTTCTACCACCCCGACCGCGACGAGGCGGTGGCGGCGGGCCTGAGCTACAGCAAGTGGGGCGGATTCCTGGACGGGTTCGCCGAGTTCGACCCGCTGTTCTTCGCCATCTCGCCGCAGGAGGCGATGAGCATGGACCCGCAGGAGCGCCTCTTCCTGCAGGAGTCCTGGAACGCGCTGGAGGACGCGGGCTATACCCGGCAGCGGCTGGCCTACGCTCATCGCCGGAAGGTGGGTGTCTTCGCCGGCGTCTCGAAGACCGGGTTCGACCTGTACGGGCCCGACTTGTGGAGGCGCGACGAGAAGCTGCACCCGTTGACCTCGTTCGCCTCGGTGGCGAACCGGGTGTCGTACCTGCTCGACCTCACCGGGCCCAGTCTGCCGGTCGACACCCTCTGCTCCTCGTCGCTGAGCGCGGTCCACGAGGCGATGCAGCACCTTCGCCGCGGCGAGTGCGACCTGGCAGTCGCCGGCGGGGTCAACCTCTACCTGCATCCGTCGAACTACGCCCTGATGTCCGGCAAGCGGATGCTGTCGGAGGACGGCCGGTGCCGCAGCTTCGGGGCCGGTGGCAACGGGTTCGTGCCGGGGGAGGGCGTGGCGGTCGTCCTGCTCAAGCGGCTGTCCGACGCCGAGCGCGACAACGACAGCATCCGGGCCGTCCTGCGCGGCAGCAGCATCAACCACGGCGGCCGGACCAACGGCTACACCGTCCCCAGCCCGGTCGCGCAGGCCGAGGTGGTACGCGAGGCGCTCGCCGGGGCGGGCGTCTCCGCGGGCGAGGTGAGCTTCGTGGAAGCGCACGGCACCGGCACCGAGCTGGGCGATCCGATCGAGATCGACGGGCTGACACAGGCGTTCGCGTCTGACCCTGGCTCCGGGCAGCACTGCGCCCTCGGCTCGCTGAAGAGCAACATCGGCCATCTGGAGGCCGCCGCAGGCATCGCCGGACTGCTCAAGGTCATCCTCCAGATGCAGCACGGGCAGATCGCGGCCAGCCTGCACGCGCAGGAATCCAACCCCAACATCGACTTCGCCCGGACGCCGTTCCGTCTCCAGCGGGAGACGGCCCCGTGGAAGCGGCCCGCGGTCGGAGGCGGCGACGGGCGGACCACGGAAGGCGACCGGATCGCGGGCGTCTCCTCGTTCGGCGCCGGCGGATCCAACGCCCACGTCGTCGTGGCGGAGTACCGCCGAGCAGACCCCCCGCCCCTTCCCGCACCCGAGGGCACCCCGCGCCTGGTCGTCCTCTCGGCGAAGGACCCCGAGCGGCTGCGTGAGCGGGCCCGTGACCTGCTCGACTGGCTGCTGCCGCAGGACCCCGCCACTGTCGACCTCGGCGCCGTCGCCCACACGCTGCAGCTCGGCCGTGAGGCGATGGACCACCGCCTCGCCGTCCTCGTCGATTCGCCCGCCGACCTCACCCGGAAACTCACCGGGTTCGTCGCCGGGGAGCAGGACGTCGACGACCTGCACCTCGGCAACGTCAAGGAGCACCGCGAGGCCCTCGCCGCCCTCGGTGACGACGGCGACATGGCCACGACCGTCGACGTGTGGATCGAGAAGGGCAAGTTCGAACGGCTGCTCGGTCTGTGGGTCAAGGGCTTGAGCGTCGACTGGGCCAAGCTGTACGGGCCCCGGCGGCCCCCCATGCTCCCGCTGCCCGGTTACCCCTTCGCCCGCGAGCGCTACTGGGTGGGCGACCTGGCCGCGGCGGCCGGCCCCGCCGATTCCGCCGCCCGCCGGCACCACCCGCTCATCCACACCAATACCTCCACCCTCGACGCCCAGCGGTTCGGCTCGTACTTCTCCGGAGCGGAGTTCTTCCTCACCGACCACGTCGTCAACGGGCGCAAGGTGCTGCCGGCAGCGGCGTACCTGGAGATGGCCCGAGCCGCGCTGGAGGCCTCACTCGACAGTCCTAGGGGTCGGACCGTGCTCCGCAACGTGGTGTGGGCCCAGCCCCTCACGGTCGCCGAGCACCCGCCACACGTCACGACGACGCTGTACGCCGCGCCCGCCGGTACCGTTCCGCTGCCCGGGGACGCCGCGCCCGCCAGGGAGGCGGCCTTCGAGATCTCCAGCGTTCCGGGAGAGGACCCGGACGCGGACCCCGTCGTGCACAGTCAGGGCACCGTGCGCGCCCTCGCCGCCGCCACACCGGTGGCCGTGGACGTGGCCGCGCTGCGGGAGGCGTGCGGTGCCGCCCGGATGGACGCCGAGGAGTGCTACCGCGTCTACCGGTCCCTGGGCCTCGACTACGGCCCCGCGCAGCGCGGCATCGAGAGTGTGGCGATCGGCGACGGGCAGGCACTGGGCCGACTGCGACTCCCCTCCGGTGCGCCGGCCGACACGGACGCGTACGTGCTGCACCCGAGCCTGCTGGACGCCGCCCTGCAGTGTGCTGTCGGCCTGTTCGGCCGGGACGGCGACGGCGCGGACGCCGGCCCCGCCCCGCTCCACCTCCCCTTCGCGCTCGACGAGTTGGACGTCCTGGGGCCGTGCACCGCGCAGATGTGGGCGTGGGTCCGGTACAGCGACGACGACCGGCCCGGCCTCGGGATCCGCAAGCTGGACATCGACCTCCTCGACGACTCCGGGATGCCGTGCTGCCGCCTGCGGGGGTTCACCTCCCGCGCGTACACCGCCGAAACGACCGCCCAGCGAGCCGGCGGCACCCAGCCGACCGGTGCCGTCCGCCTCCCGGACGCCACCCCCGCGCAGGACGCCGGCGGCGCCCCTTCGGGGGGCACGCTGGAGGAGCGGGCCTGCCGGTACCTGGTCGACTTCCTCGCCACCGAGCTACGCGTTCCCGCCGAGCGGATCGACGCGGACGACGCCCTGGAGCACTACGGCATCGACTCCATCCTGGCGATGAACCTGACCAACCGGCTGGAGCGGGTCTTCGGATCGCTGTCCAAGACGCTGTTCTACGAGCACCAGAGCATCAGCGCCCTGTCCGGATACTTCGTCGGTGCGCATCGGCCGCGCCTGGTCGAACTGCTCGCAGCGGAAGCCCCCGAGCCGTCCGCCACCCCGGCGGCCGAGAGCACCGTGCGGGGCGGGGCACGGCCCGGGCCCGCCCGCCCGGCCGTCGTGCGGCGCAGCCGTCGCGAGCCGGTGCGCGGGGACACGGAGATCGCCGTCATCGGACTGGCGGGGCGCTACCCCCAGGCACGCAACATCCGGGAGTTCTGGCAGAACCTCGCCGAAGGCCGCGACAGCGTCACGGAGATTCCCGCCGACCGCTGGGACCACGGCCGCTACTTCGACCCTGACAAGAACGCGCCCGGCAGGACCTACACCAAGTGGGGCGGCTTCCTGGACGGCGTCGACCGCTTCGACTCGCTGTTCTTCAACATCGCCCCGCGCGAGGCGGCGTTCATGGACCCGCAGGAGCGGCTGTTCCTGGAGTGCGTGCACGAGACGTTCGAGGACGCGGGGTACACCCGCGAGGCGCTGAGCCGCTGCGACGACCGCGGCCTTCCCGGCAACGTCGGCGTCTTCGTCGGCGTGATGTACGAGGAGTACCAGCTCTACGGTGCCCAGGAGCAGGCGCGCGGCCGGAACGTCACGCTGTCCGGCAGCGCGTCGACCATCGCCAACCGGGTGTCGTACGCCTTCGACCTGCACGGTCCGAGCATGGCCGTCGACACCATGTGCTCCTCGTCGCTCACCGCGCTGCACCTGGCCTGCCAGAGCCTGAGGACGGGGGGGTGTGAAGCGGCCGTCGCGGGCGGCGTGAACCTCTCGCTGCACCCCAACAAGTTCCTGATGCTCGGCAGCGGCAAGTACGCGTCGAGCAGGGGCAGGTGCGAGAGTTTCGGGCAGGGCGGTGACGGCTACGTCCCGGGGGAGGGGGTCGGCGCGGTCCTGCTCAAGCCACTCGCCCGCGCACGCGAGGACGGCGACACCGTCTACGGCGTCATCCGCTCCACCTCGGTCAACCACGGCGGCAAGACCAACGGGTACTCCGTGCCCAACCCGCGCGCGCAGTACAACGTCATCGGCCATGCGCTCCGCGAGGCCGGAGTCTCCGCGGACGCGGTCAGCTACGTCGAGGCGCACGGAACGGGCACCTCACTCGGCGACCCGATCGAGATCACCGGTCTGACCCAGGCCTTCCGCGAGCACACCGAGCGGACGCAGTTCTGCGCGATCGGCTCGGTCAAGAGCAACATCGGGCACGCCGAGAGCGCGGCCGGCATCGCCGCGCTGACGAAGGTGCTGCTGCAGATGAAGCACGGCCAGCTCGCGCCCTCCCTGCACTCCGAGGTGCTCAACCCCCACATCGACTTCGAGAACAGCCCCTTCTCCGTGGCCCGGGAGCTGGCACCGTGGAGGCGCCCCACGGGCGCAGACGGCACCCCCGCGCCGCGGATCGCCGGCATCTCCTCCTTCGGGGCGGGGGGCGCCAACGCGCACGTCATCGTGGAGGAGTACCTCCCGGCGCCCCGCCCCGCGGGAGGCTCTCCCGCTCCGGGTGGTCCCGCGGCCGTCGTCCTGTCCGCCCGGACGGACGACGCCCTGCGGGCACAGGCCGATCAGCTGCTGCGCTGGACGACAGGGGAGGGCGCCACGGCCGAGCTCGCGGACATCGCCCACACCCTCCAGACAGGCCGGGAGGCCTACGAGGAACGCCTCGGGCTCCTCGCGGCCACGACCGGTGAACTCACCGCGAAGCTCCGGGCGTTCCTGTCCGGCGAGCCGGTGACCACCGGCCTGTACCGGGGCCGGGTGGAACGCCGGCAGGGCACCTTGGCCGTCTTCACCGCCGACGCGGAGCAGACCCGCACGCTGGACGCGGCGCTCGCGCGGCGCGACTACGGCGAGCTCGTCAGGCTGTGGACGACCGGCCTCGTGGTGGACTGGTCGACGCTGCGCAGCGCATCAGCATCGGCGCCGCGCCGCATATCGATGCCGACCTACCCCTTCCAAGGCGAGCGCCACTGGCTGGCCGACGCCACCGCGGCCGAGCCGGGCCAGGCGGCGGCCCCGGCGCAGCTCCATCCGCTGGTGCACGTCAACAGCTCCACCCTCCACGGCCAGCGCTTCACGTCCGTCTACACCGGCGAGGAGTTCTTCCTGCGGGACCACCAGGTCAGGGGCAGGCCCGTCCTGTCCGGCGCCGCCTGTCTGGAACTGGCCCGAGCCGCAGTGGCGGCCTCCGTCGACGAGCCCTACCGCGTCTCGGGCATCCGGAACGTGGCCTGGACGCGGCCGGTCACCCTGCACGAGCCGAACCTGACCGTCCAGGTCCGCCTGCGGCCCGAGCAGGACGGCGCGGTCGGATTCACCATCCTCAGCCCGGGCGACCCGGTCACCGGAACCGCCGACACGGTCCACAGCGAGGGCGTGGTGCACGTGACCGCGCGACCCGTGGCCGCGGACACCGAGGTCCGCGTCGACCTGCCGCGACTGCGGGAGACGTGCTCGACCCCGGGACCCGGGGCCGACGCGCTGTACGCGACCGCCGAGGCGCGCGGCATCAGCTACGGTCCCGGTCACCAAGGTGTCCAGCAGCTGTGGACGGGCGCGGGACAGGTCCTGGCCCGGATCTCGCTGCCGCAGGCGGTGCGGGACACCCAGCACGCCTACGGCCTCCACCCGTCGACCGTGGACGCCGGGCTCCAGGCGTGTGCCGGTCTGCTCTCCGGGGCGGCGGGCGGGGAACCGCAGCTGCCGTTCGCGCTGGACGAGGCCGAGATCCTCGGCCCCTGCCCACCGGAGGCCTGGGCCTGGGTGCGGGACAGCGCGGGCCGCGAGGGCGCCGGTCTGCGTCGCCTGGACATCGACATCTGCGACGACGAGGGGCGGGTGCGGGTCCGGCTCAAGGGCGTCGCGCTGCGCGCCCAGCCGATGGCCACGACCGCCCGCGAGCTGTTCGCCGCTCCGCGCTGGGTGGCCGCGGCCCCGGCGCCGGCCGCGGCCCCGGCGCCCGAGGGCCTGGTGCTCGTCGTGGAACTTCCCGACGTCGCCGCGGTACTGGAGGCGCGGGGCACCGCGCGCGTGGTCCGGCTGTCCTCGGGCGCCACGGATGCCGGGCGCCGCTACACCGACTACGCGCTCCAGGTCTTCGGCGAGGTCAAACGCCTGCTCGGGGCACCGGCCCACCACCCGGTCCGCGTACAGCTGCTCGCCCCGGCCGTCGACGCGTCGCTGTGGACAGGGCTGGCCGCCGTCGTGAGATCGGCGGGACTGGAGAATCCCCGACTGCTCGGGCAGATGGTGCTGGTGGACCCGGAGGACACCCCGGAGCGCGCCGCGTCCCTGGTCACGGCGGACCGCGCGGTGCTCACGGACTTCGCGGTGCGGTACCGCGGTGGCCTCCGCGAGGTCCTGAGGTGGCGCGAGGAGGACGTCCACCGCCGGTCGGCGGCGGCACCCTGGAAGGACGGGGGCGTCTACCTGGTCACCGGGGGCGCCGGCAGTCTGGGGATGGTTTTCGCCACGGACATCGCGCGGCGCGTCCGTGGGGGCCGCATCGTGATCGCCGGCCGTTCGCCCCGCGACGCGGCCAAGGACGCGCTGCTGGAACAACTGCGCCGGCACGGCGCGGAGGCGGTCTACGTACAGGCCGACGTGGCGGTCAGGGACGAGGTCGTGACGCTCGTCCAGGAGACGAGGGAGCGGTACGGGCGGATCGACGGCGTCCTGCACGCCGCCGGGTTCACCAGCGACGCGTTCGTCATCAAGAAGGACGCGGACGCCTTCGCCCGGGTGCTGGCACCGAAGGTCGCAGGCCTGGTGCACCTGGACGAGGCCACGCAGGACGCGGACCTCGACTTCCTGATCACGTTCTCCTCGGTCGCCGGGGCCCTGGGCAATGTCGGGCAGAGCGACTACGCCGCCGCGAACGCGTTCATGGACGCCTTCGCTTCCCACCGCAACGCGCTGGTGGCCCGGGGCGAGCGGCGCGGGAGGACGCTGTCGGTCGCCTGGCCCCTGTGGGCCGACGGCGGGATGCGCGTCGACGCGCCGACGGAACGCTCGCTGCACGAGCGCTTCGGCCTGGTGCCGTTGCCGGACGGGGACGGGCTGCGCGCTCTTTACCTGGCCCTGGCCTCGTCCTCCGACCAGGTGATGGTCCTGTGGGGCGACCGCCGGAGGATCGCGCAGACCCTCCTCACCGGACTGCTCGTGGACGCCCCGGCACCCCAGCCCCTGCCGGCGCCGGACGCCGCGCCCGCAAAATCCCCCGCGACGACCAGGACGGCAGCGGTCGCGCGGGACCTGGACGAGACCACCACGCAGCAGGCCGTGGCCTACTTCAAACGGCTCCTGGCCTCGGTCATCGACCTGCCCGCCGACCGGATAGACGCCGAGGCGTCCTTGGAGGACTACGGCGTCGACTCCGTCATGACCATGGAGATGACCCGGGCCCTGGAGGAGGTCTTCGGTTCGCTGCCCAAGACACTGTTCTTCGAGCACCGGACCATCAGCGCCCTGACCCGCCACCTCCTGCAGACCCACCCGCGGCAGATCGGGGAGCTGGTCCCCTCGGCGGGCGGACGGCGGCAGCCACCCGCCGTCGGACCTGACGCCCCGGAACAGCCCGTTCCCGGAGCGGGACGGACGTGGCCCCTGCCGTCCGCTGCTCCGGCGGCGCGCCCCGCCGGCCCGGCCCCGGCCACGGCATCACCCGACGTGGCGGTCATCGGCCTGGCGGGCCGCTACCCCCAGGCCCGCGACGTGCGGGAGTTCTGGCAGAACCTCGCCGCGGGCAAGGACTGCGTCACCGAGATCCCGCGCGACCGCTGGGACCACGAGCGCTTCTTCGACGCGCGCAAGGGAACTCAGGGGAAGTCCTACAGCAAGTGGGGCGGATTCCTCGACGGCGTCTACGACTTCGACCCGCAGTTCTTCAACATCTCCCCGCGCGAGGCGGAGATCATGGACCCGCAGGAGCGGCTGTTCCTGCAGTGTGTGCACGAGACCCTGGAGGACGCCGGGTACGTCCGGGACATCGGCAAGGACCGTACAGGCAACCGGCTCGACGGCCCGGTGGGCGTCTTCGTCGGCGTGATGTACCAGGAGTACCAGCTCCACAGCGCCCGGACGCGGGAGTACGGCGCGGCGCCGGTCGTGCCGGGCAACTCGGCATCCGTGGCGAACCGGGTCTCCCACGTGTTCAACTTCCGCGGCCCGAGCCTCAGCGTCGACACGATGTGCTCGTCGTCGCTGACGGCCGTGCATCTGGCCTGCCGGAGCCTGGAGGCGGGGGAGTGCGACACAGCGGTGGCCGGAGGAGTGAACCTCTCGCTGCACGCGAACAAGTACGTGCTCCTCAGCCAGGGCCGGCTCGCGTCGAGCAACGGCCGCTGCGCCAGCTTCGGCACCGGAGGCGACGGCTACGCACCGGGCGAGGGAGTGGGGGCGGTCCTGCTCAAGCCACTGGCACGGGCGGTCGCGGACGGTGACCGGATCTACGGGGTCATCAAGGGCACCGCCGCCAACCACCGCGGCAGGACGAGTGGTTACTCGGTTCCGGAACCGCTGGGGCAGGCGGAGGTCATCGGCGAGGCCCTGCGGCGCGCCGGGGTCGACGCGCGGGACGTGAGCTACATCGAGGCGAACAGCGTCGGCACCTCCCTGGGCGACCCGGTCGAGATCGCCGGACTGTGCAAGGCGTTCGACACCGATGACCGGGGGTTCTGCGCGATCGGCTCGGTGAAGAGCAACATCGGGCACGCCGAGAGCGCGGCCGGCATCGCCGGCATCACCAAGGTGCTGCTCCAACTCCAGCACGGCGCGCTGGCCCCGTCCCTGCACGCCTCGGAACTCAACCCGCACATCGACTTCGAGCAGACCCCGTTCGTGGTGCAGCGGGAACCGGCCGAGTGGCCGGCCCCTGCGGCGGACGACGGCACGCGCGGTGCGCTGCCTCGTATCGCCGGCGTGTCGGCCTTCGGTGCCGGAGGCTCCAACGCCCACGTGGTGATAGCGGAGTACGTCCCCGACAGCCCCGTGCCGCGCCCGCCGGCCGAGACCGGTGCCCGCGCCGTGATACCCCTGTCCGCCCGCACGACCGAGCAGCTGCGGGCACGGGCCGAACACCTGGTGGAGTGGCTGGGCCGCCCCGAGAACGCGGACCTGGCGCTCACGGACGTCGCCTACACCCTTCAGGTCGGGCGCGAAGCACGCGAGGAACGCCTCGGCGTCGTCGCTGCCTCCGTGCCCGAGCTGGTCGAGCGGCTCGGCCGGTTCCTGGCCGACGAGTTCGCCGGCGGAGACGTGGTCCGCGGTTCGGTCTCCGACGGCGCCCAGACACTGACGCTGTTCGCGGCGGACTCCGACCTCGACGTGATGATCGCGGCGTGGGCCGAGAAGGGGAAGTACGAGAAGCTGCTCGAACTGTGGGTCAGCGGAGTGCCCGTGACCTGGCAGTCCCTCCACCGGACCACGACTCCGCGGCGGGTCGCGTTGCCGGCCTACCCGTTCGCGGCCGAGCGGTACAACGCCTTCGACGACCTGTCCGACGCCGCACCGCCTGCGCTCGGCGGCCCGGCGCACCTGCATCCGCTGGTCCACGCCAACACGTCCGACTTCAGCGAGCAACGCTTCACGTCCGTCGTGACCGGACAGGAGCCCTTCCTGGGCGACGACGCCGCTCGCACCGTGCCGGGCGCGGCCTTCCTGGAGATGGCCGTGGCCGCGTGCTGCCTCAGCAGCAGGGCGAGCGTCGATCCCGCCGCGCCGGTGGTGCTGCGCGACATCGTGTTCGCGCAGCCGCTCGCTCCGGGTGACGGCCCCCGCGCGACCCACGTCGGTCTGCGCCCGGAGGCCGACGGCGACATCCGGTTCCGGATCCGGAGCACCCCGGCGGCCGGGGACAGCGACGGGGACGCTGCCGAACACAGCACGGGCGTCCTGTACTTCGCCGAAGGAGCCGCCGAGACGGTGCTGGACGTGCCCGCTCTGCAAAGGGCCTGCCGCGGTGCAGGCCTGACCGGCGAGCAGTACCACCAGGGCCACCGGGACGACGGACCCGAGCCCGCATCCGCGCGGCGCACGGTGCGGCACATCTGGACCGGAGCCGGCCACGCCCTGATCCGGCTGGCGCTGCCCGACCCGGACCACGACACCGAGGACGGTCTGGTACTGCATCCGGGCCTGCTCGACGCCGCGGTACAGGTGTGCTTCGACGTCCTCGCCCGGCCGACCGGACCGGACCCGGCGGGGAGCGGCAGCGGACCCGCGACGGTCCGCGCCATCGACGAGGTCCTCGTCCTCGACGCCTGCACGGCCTCGATGTGGGCCTGGGTGCGCCCCGGCGCACAGCCGGCCGCCCCGGGGCGGGCCGCCGGCTTCGACATCGACCTGGCCGACGAGCAGGGCCGGGTCCGCATCCGGATCGGCGGACTCTTCTTCGACCCGGCCGCCTCCGACCGGGACGCCCTCGAACGGGCGGCACCCGGTCCCGCAGCGGAACCCCGCGACACCACCCCGGCCGGGGTGGAGGCGGCCGGCGGACAGCCGCTCCTGCTCAGCGCACAGTGGCAGGCCCGACCCGCACCGACCCGGCCGCCCGCGCTCGCCGCCCGCCCGGCCGTGCTGCTCGCCGGAGTGCCCGGCCTGGCGCCGCTCCTGCGGAGCGACGACGCCGACGTGTTCGTGCTGGCCACCGAGGACGGGGCCCCCGAACGCCGGTACACCGCGTACGGCCAGCAGGTGCTGCGGCACCTGCGCTCCCTGGAGCGCGGCGCCACCGGCCCGACCCATGTCCAGCTTGTGGTTCCCGGTACACCGGACGCGACGCTGCTCACCGGCCTCGCGGCAGTGCTCAGGACGGCCTGCCTCCTGAACCCGGCACTCACCGGGCAGGTCGTCGTGCTGGACCGGACCGACACCCCCGAGCGCGCCGTGCCGCGGATCCTGGAGAACCGCGACGTCCCCGAGGAGACCCTGGTGCGGTACGTCGACGGCCGGCGCGAGGTGCTGGCCTGGGCCGCGTGCGAGGACCGCGCAGCCCCCCACCCGCCGCCGTGGAAGGAGAACGGGGTCTATCTCGTCGCCGGCGCGTCCGGTGCGCTCGCACGGACCGTTGCGCGGGAGATCGCCACACAGACGGGGAACGCGACCGTCGTCATCGTCGGCCCGTCGCCGTTGGACGCCGAGACCCGTGCGGTGCTGCGGCAGCCGGCGGCCGGCAGCGCGGTGCACTACGAGCAAGCCGACATCTCCCACCGTTCCGCGGCGGACGCACTGGTCGCGCGGCTTCTGGAGCGGCACGGAGGGATCGACGGAATCGTCCTCGGTGCCGGGGCCATCCGCGACGAGCTCGTCGCCGGCACGCCGGGCCGCGACTCCCTCGACGTCCTCGCCCCCGAGGCGGCGGGCGTCGTGAACCTGGACGCCGCGACCCGGTCGCTCCCGCTGGACTTCTTCGTGACCGTCTCCTCCCCTGGCGGGGCGGGCGGCGGAGCCGGCCAGGTCGACGGCGCCGCGGCCCACGGGTTCCTGGACGCCTACGCGCGCCGCCGGCAGGACCTGGTCGCCGGTGGTGAGCGCCACGGGCACAGCCAGTCCGTCAACTGGCCGCCGGAGGCAGCCGGCATCGGCGGCTTCCACCGGATGCTGCACTCCCGGTACAGCCAGATCCTGGTCGCGGTTCCTCCTGGCGGCCACACCCTGGGGGACGCCTCGGTCCCGACGCAGCGGAAGTTCCCTACTTTCACCACCGATGGGACGAATTCGTGACCCACTATGACGGCGACCTGCTCGAGGAGAAGGCGAGCGAGTTCCTCGAGCACCTCCTCTCCGAGACCACCAAGCTCCCCCTCGCCCGGGTGGACGCCCGCGCGTCGTTCGAGAGCTTCGGCCTCGACTCGGTCATGGCGATGGCCATGACCGCGCGGATGGAAGCGGTCTTCGGGTCGCTGCCCACCACCCTGTTCTTCGAGTTCGGTACGCCCCGTGAGCTGGCCCGGCACCTGGTCGCCACCCGTCGGTCCGACCTGGCGCGACTGCTCGGCGAGGCCGCGACGGACCCGGTGGTCCCGGCCCCCGACTTCCCCGCCGCCGGTGGGCCGGCGGTCCGCGCCGGAGCCCGGTCCACGGGCCCGCTGCGACGCAAGCCCCTGGCGTCGACCAGGTGGTCGGTGCAGCAGACCGAGGTGCCGTCGCCCTCCGCGCCCCGCCCCGCTGCCGCGCGCCCCGCACGGCAGGGACTGGACATCGCGATCATCGGACTGGCCGGGCGCTACCCCAAGGCCCGCACCGTCGAGGAGTTCTGGGCGAACCTCGCTGCCGGACGCGACTGCGTCACCACCATCCCGACCGACCGGTGGGACCACGAGGCGTACTTCGATCCGGACCCGGACGCCCCCGGCAAGACGTACAGCCGGTGGGGTGGATTCATCGACGGCGTCGACGAGTTCGACCCGCTGTTCTTCAACATCTCGCCCGTCGAGGCGGAACGGATGGACCCCCAGGAGCGCTTGTTCCTCCAGTGCGTCCACGAGACCGTCGAGGACGCCGGGTACACCCCGGACCGGCTGAAGGCTCCGACGGACTCCGGCCGCCCCCCCGCCATCGGCGTCTACGTCGGCGTCATGTACTCGGAATACCAGCTGTACGGAGCCCAGGAGCAGGTGCTCGACAACCCGGTGGCCGTGTCCGGGAACCTCGCGGCCGTGGCCAACCGGGTCTCGTACTACTTCGACTTCCAGGGCCCGAGCATGAGCGTCGACACCATGTGCTCGTCGTCGCTGACGGCCATTCAGCTGGCCTGCCAGAGCATCCGGTCCGGCAGCTGCGACCTGGCGGTGGCCGGCGGGGTCAACGTGTCGGTGCATCCCAACAAGTACCTGCTCCTGGGGCAGAGCCGGTTCGTCTCCAGCACGGGACGGTGCGCGAGCTTCGGCGAGGGGGGCGACGGTTACGTCCCGGGCGAGGGCGTGGGCGCCGTCCTGCTCAAGCCGCTGGAGCAAGCCGTGAAGGACCGGGACCACATCCACGGGGTCATCAGGGGCGTCGCCGTCAACCACGGCGGACGGACCAACGGCTACTCCGTCCCCAGCCCGGCCACCCAGGCGCGCGTGATCACCGACGCCTGGCGGCAGGGCGGCATCGAACCGGACGCGGTCACCTATGTCGAGGCGCACGGCACCGGCACGGCTCTCGGGGATCCCATCGAGGTCGCCGGACTCACCCGGGCCTTCGGTGAACACGTGCGCGAGGGCCGGTCCTGCGCGATCGGATCGGTCAAGAGCAACATCGGCCACGCCGAGAGCGCCGCAGGCATCTCCGGGCTCACCAAGGTGCTGCTCCAGATGCGGCACGGCCAGATCGCCCCCTCGATCCACTCCACCGCACTCAACCCGAACATCGACTTCGACGGCACGCCCTTCACGGTCCAGCAGACTCTCGCCGACTGGCCGCGGCCGGTCATCACCGTCGACGGCCGGGAGCGCGAGCTTTCCCGGACCGCCGGCATCTCCTCCTTCGGGGCGGGGGGAACCAACGCGCACCTGGTCGTCGAGGAGTACCGGCCGGACCCGGACGACGCGCCGGAGCCCGCGGTCACCTCCGACGGCCCCGTCCCGGTCGTCCTGTCCGCCCGCACCACGGAGCTCCTGCGGCAGAAAGCGGCGCAACTCGCGGACTGGATCGAGCAGAAGGGCCTTTCGACCACCGATCTGCCCGCGCTCGCCCACACGCTCCAGACAGGGCGCGAGGCCATGCGCGAACGGCTCGGTCTCGTCACGGATGCGATGCCGGACCTGCTCGCCCGACTCCGGGACTTCGCCGACGGGCGCCCGGACGCCGAGGGGGCGGTCCGCGGCCGGGCGGGCGGAGCGGCGGAGGGCCCGGGCGGGTCCGAGGCGCTCGCCAGGGGGGACCTCCCCGCACTGCTGGCCTGGTGGGTCCGGGGCGGCACCGTCGACTGGCACGCGCTTCACGGCAGCCGGTGCCCGGCCCGCATGGCCCTGCCCTCCTACCCGTTCGCAAGGAACCGGTACTGGATCGACACCACGCGTTCCGCCGCGGCCCTCGCTCCGCGCGGTGCGGCAGCGCGTCCCGGTGGGGCTGCGACCGGGGAGGAGCATCCGCCGGCAGCCCTCCTTTTCGCAGAGTCCTGGGAACCGGAAGCGCTCCCCGCCGTCCGCCTGGCCGACGCCCCGCAGACCCTGGTCTGCCTCTGCACCGACCCGGCGGACCGCGTCGAGCTGGCGCGGGCCGCACGCGAGCTGGACCCCGCGGTCACCCTGGTGTTCGTCACCCGCGGACCGGGTTTCGCCCGGACGTCCGACCACTCCTACGAAGCCGATCACCAGTCCCCGGACGACTGCGTCCGCGTCTTCGACGACATCCGGGCGCGGTACGGCGCGGTCGACGGCGTCCTGAACCTGTGGTCGCTGGACGACGCAGAGCTGCCCGGCTCGTACACCGCCACCGTGCATCTCCTGCAGGCCATCGCCGCGTCAGGCCTGCCGGTGGGGCGTGTCCTGCAGGCCGGTGAGTTCCGCGACGGCGTCGAGCGGGCGTACGCGGAATCGTGGCTCGGCTTCGAGCGCTCCCTCGGCAGGGTCCTGCCCGACGTGCCGTTCGCCGCGATCCTGCGGGAGACCGAGAACCCGCCCGCCGGGGCAGCCCGAGGCGACTGGTTCGCATGCCTGTGGAACGAGTGGTCCGCCGGGACGTCCGGGAGCGCGCTGTACCGCGCCGGCGTCCGCCATGCCAGCCGGGTCCGTCCGAGCCCGCTCGGTGCCGGCAAGCACCTCCTGAGGCCGAACGGCACGTACCTCATCACGGGCGGAACCGGCGGACTGGGCCTCCTGCTCGCCGAGCACCTGGCCAGGACCTGGTCGGCGCGCCTGGTACTGACCGGGCGCTCGGCCCTCGACGCCCGCAAGCGCCGCAGCATCGCGAGGATCGAGTCGCTGGGCGGCGAGGTCCTGTACCGACAGGCCGACGTCGCCGATCGGCAGGCCATGCGGGAGGTGGTGGCCACCACGCGCGAGCGGTTCGGACCGATCCACGGCGCGGTGCACGCCGCCGGCGCCACCGAGGGCACCTCGCTGCTCGCCGGCGACGCCCGGTCCTTCCAGGACCTGCTGTCCGCCAAGGTGGACGGCACGCGCGTGCTCGACGAGGTGCTGACCGCAGAACCCCTCGACTTCGTCTGCTACTTCTCGTCGACGTCGGCGGTCCTCGGTGACTTCGGCGGCTGCGCCTACTCTGTGGCCAACCGCTTCCAGACGTCCTATGCCCGCCACCGCGACCAGCAGGTCCGCCGGGGGGTGCTGTCCGGCGCGACGGTGGCCGTCAACTGGCCCCTGTGGAGCGGCGGCGGTATGGGGTTCGACGACGCGGAGGGCGTCGAGCTGTACCTCTCCTCCAGCGGGCTGCGCCTGCTGGGGGAAGCCGAGGGACTGACGCTCTTCGAACAGCTCCTGGGGCAGGGGCAGACCCAGCAGATCGTGATGGCCGGCGATCCGGCCCGCGTACGGCGCATGCTCGACGCGGAGCCCGGGCCGGCGGCAGCACGACGCGACGTCCCCGCTGCCGCACCCACCACCCCCGCACCCGCCACCCCCGCAGGCGCGTCCCGCCGTACGGACGTTCCGGAGCCGAAGACCGGCGAGGACGCGGACCTCGCACCACTGGTGCTCGCGGCCCTCAAGACGGCGATCGTCGACGTACTTCGGGTACCCCGCGAGCAGATCCACGCCGACGAGAGCCTCTCCGAGCTCGGCTTCGACTCGGTCAGCCTGGTCAAGCTGGCCCGGACCCTGGAGGAGAGTCTCGCGATCGAGGTGCTGCCCTCGGTCTTCTTCTCCCACCCCACCCCGCAGAAGCTGGTCGGGCATCTGGTCGCCGAGCACCGCGAGGCTCTGCGCAGGCCCGGCGCGGCGGGGGGCGCAGCCGCGGACAGCGCCCCGGCCGCTTCCCGGACTCCGGACGCCGAGGTCTCCGGCGCCGCAGCCGACGAGCGGTCCGCGACCGCCCCGGCACAGCGGTCCGGGGCGCCCACGGAACCGGAACCGATCGCTGTCATCGGCATGAGCGGCCGTTTCCCCGGCGCCCGGTCCGTCGACGAGTTCTGGGAGAACCTCCTGCAGGGCAAGGACGCGCTGACCGCCGTCCCGGAGGACCGGCGCACCGACTGGGACGGGCTGGAGGCGGAGCAGCAGGAGGCCGTCCGCTGCGGTTTCGTCCCCGGCATCGCGGAGTTCGACGCCGCGTTCTTCGAGATCTCGCCGCGCGAGGCACGCACCCTGGACCCGCGCCAGCGACTGCTGCTCCAGGAGGCCTGGCGTGCCCTGGAGGACGCGGGCTACGGCGAACGCAAGCTGCGTGCCGGGACGATCGGCATGTTCGTCGGTGCCGAGCAGGGCGACTACCCCGAGCTGACCGGAGGCGAGGGCGGCATCACCGCCCAGCACGAGGCGGTCATGGCTTCGCGTCTGGCCTACCTCCTCGACTTCTCCGGGCCGGTGCTGGCCGTCAACACCGCCTGTTCCTCGGGGCTGACAGCCGCCCACCAGGCCTGCGCGAGCCTGCGCGGCGGCGAATGCGACACGGCGTTGGTCGCCGGAGTGAGCCTGGCGACCACCGCACGCGGCTACACCGAGATGAGCAAGGCGGGCATGCTCTCCGAGAGCGGCGTCTGCCACGCCTTCGGCAAGGGCGCCGACGGCATGGTCCTCGGTGAGGCCGTTCCCGCCCTCGTCCTCAAGCGCCTGTCCCGGGCTGAGGCCGACGGCGATCGCATTCTGGCGGTGATCCGCGGCAGCGGTATGAACTACGACGGGCGGACGAACGGCATCACCGCGCCGAGCGGGGCGGCTCAGGCGCGGCTCTACCGCCAGGTCTACGACCGGCACCGCATCGACCCCGGGCGCATCGAGCACATCGTGGCGCACGGCACGGGAACACCGCTCGGCGATCCGGTCGAGGTGAACGCCCTGAACGAGGCGTACCGGGAGCTCACCGACAGGACCGGCTTCTGCGCGCTGACCTCCACCAAGACGAACGTCGGTCACACCCTGGCGGCGTCCGGACTGGTCGGCCTGATCACCCTGGTCCAGTCGGTCCGGCACGGCGTCGTCCCGGCGAGTCTGCACTGCGACCAGGACAGCGACTACATCGCGTGGAGGGACAGCCCCTTCTACGTCAACAAGGAGACCAGGACCTGGCCGGCCGGGCCCACGGACACCAGGCTCGGTGCGGTGAGCTCGTTCGGGATGAGCGGGACCAACGTCCACATGGTGGTGGAGAGTTACCCCGAAGCCGCCCGCCGCGCTCCGGTCCCGCAGGCTCCGGTCCCGCAGGCCCCGGTCCCGCAGGCCCCGGTCCCGCAGGCCCCGGTCCCCCAGGCCCCGGTGCTGCTGCTCGTGTCCGCCAAGACTCCCGACGGACTGCGGAGGCACCTCCAGGAGCTCCGGTCGGCGCTAGCCCAGGGAGAGCTCGACCACCCGCGGCTGAGGGACACGGCCTACACCCTCCAGGAGGGCAGACACCACTTCACCTACCGCTGTGCAGTCGTCGTCAGCGCGGCGGACGCCCTCTCCGTGCTGTCCGCCGCGGGGAGGGGCCAGGAACATCCCCTGGTGAGGCGCGGCGAGGCACCACGCGACCAGGACCGTTCGCTGCTGGAGGTCCAGGTGCGGGCGCTCCTGGACGTGATCCGGGCCCCCGGCGTACCGGCGGAGCGGTACCAGGAGGTGTGCTGTGTCCTGGCCGAGCTCTACTGCCAGGGCGCATCCCCGGACTGGCCGGCGCTGTTCACCGGCGACAGGCCCCGGACCGTCACGCTGCCCGGCTACTCCTTCGCGCGCTCGCCGCACTGGGCCACGGACGGACGGCGTGCTCCGGCAGGGGCGCCCGCGCGGGCGAGCGCACCGGCACGGAAACCGAAGGAGCCGGCCGCACCGGTGGCGCTGCGGGCGCCCGCAGCGCTCCCCGCACCGGGTGCCGTCGTCCCGGGGAAGAAGCCGCGGATCCTGCTCCAGGACGCGGGCGCAGCGGTCGCCCCGGCGACGGCTGCGCCGGCCAAGCCCCGCGGTGTCGTACTGACCGACACCGGTGGCGCGGAGGCGCGGGCGGTTCCTCCGGTGACCCCCGCCCCTTCCGTTTCCGTGTCCCCGGCTCCCTCCCCCTCTCCGGTCTCCCCGGTGGCCACGCGGCCGGTGGCGGCGGAGCGGGCCGGCGGGCCGGGGCGTCCGTCGAGTGCGCTGCGGGAGGAGTTGAGGGCGGGACTCGCGGCGGTGCTGTTCCTGTCGGAGGGCGAGATCGATCCCCGGCGCAACTTCGTGGAGCTGGGTCTGGACTCCATCATCGGGGTGGAGTGGGTCAAGGCGATCAACAAGGCGTACGGGACGTCGTTGACGGCGACGCGGCTGTACGACTACCCGACGGTGACGGAGTTGGCCGCCTACGTGGCGCAGTTGATGCCGGCCGGGGAGGCCGATGCGCCGGCGGCGGAGCCGGACCCGGGCCCGGGCACGGACCTGGAGCCGGAGCCGGGGTTCGTGCCGGAGCCGGGTGGCCCTTCGGCCTCTCCGGTGTCTCCGGTGGCCACTTCGCCGGTGGCGGGGGAGCGGGATGGCGGGCCGGGTTACTCCTTGCAAGTGCTGCGGGAGGAGTTGAGGGCGGGGCTCGCCGGAGTGCTGTACCTGTCGGAGGGCGAGATCGATGCCCGGCGCAACTTCGTGGAGCTGGGTCTGGACTCCATCATCGGGGTGGAGTGGGTCAAGGCGATCAACAAGGCGTACGGGACGTCGTTGACGGCGACACGGCTGTACGACTACCCGACGGTGACGGAGTTGGCCGCCTACGTGGCGCAGTTGATGCCGGCCCGGGAGACCCCCGCGCCGGCGGCGCAGGCGGACCCTGACCCGGACCCGGAGCCGCCTCACCCACCGGCGCCGGTGCCCCTACCCGAGCCCGTACCCGAGCCGGTGAGAGCGCGGGTGCCCGCACCCGTGCCCGTGCCCGTGCCTGAGCCGGTACGGACGTCCCCGTCGGCAACCGTGCCTCCGCGGCACCGTTCCCCCGGGACGCGCGAGCATCCGAGGGAGGCGGCCACCGGGCCCGCAGCGCCGGCCGGGGACGCTCCGCCCGCCGCAGGTCGCGGTGACCGCGCGGCCGTGGTCGGAATGTCCGGGCGCTACCCGGACGCGGACAACCTCCGGCAGTACTGGGCCAACCTCCGCGACGGCCGTGACTCCGTCCGGGAAGTGCCCGCCGACCGGTGGGACGTGTCCCGCTACTACGACCCCCGACCCGGCCGAAAAGGAAAGACCTACTGCAAGTCGATGGGCTATCTGGAGGACGCGGACTGTTTCGACCCGCTGTTCTTCAACATCTCGCCGGCCGAAGCGGAAGGCATCGACCCCCAGCACCGTCTGTTCCTGCAGGAGGCCTACCGGGCCTTCGAGGACGCCGGCTACGACCCCGGGTCGCTGAGCAAGAAGAAGTGCGGCGTCTATCTGGGCATCAGCGGCAACGAGTACAGCTTCCTGGCAGCAGCCAACCGGAGCGAGGAGGACACCGTCGCGACGAGCAGCAGCAACGCGATCGCCGCGGCACGCATCGCCTACTTCCTCAACCTCAAGGGCCCGGCGATCGCCCTGGACACCGCATGCTCGTCCTCGCTCGTCGCGTTGCATCTCGCCCAGCAGGCGTTGGCCAGCGGTGAGATCGACATCGCCCTGGTCGGAGGCGTCTCGCTCTACCTGCTGGCGGGCTCCTACGTCAGGATGTCGGGGGCGCAGATGCTGTCGGCGCGCGGGCAGTGCCGGTCCTTCGACCAGGGGGCCGACGGGTTCGTGCCGGGCGAGGGCGTCGGCGCCCTGGTGCTGAAGCGGCTGAGCGACGCCGAAGCCGGTCACGATCACATCTACGGCGTGGTCCTGGCGTCCGGTACGAACCAGGACGGCAAGACCAACGGCATCACGGCGCCCAGCGCCAACAGCCAGATGGAACTGTTCCGCTCGGTCTACGACCGGCACGGTGTCGACGCGGCCTCGATCGGCTACGTCGAGACGCACGGTACGGGGACGAGACTCGGGGACGCGATCGAACTCGACGCCCTGAGCACGGTCTACCGCGAACGGGGCGTGGCCGCGGGATCCTGCGCCATCGGCTCGGTGAAGAGCAACATCGGACACACGTCCGCCGCCGCCGGCATCGCCGGCGTCCACAAGGTACTGCTCGGCCTGCGTCACGGGCTGCTCGTACCGTCGCTCCACGTCGACACACCCAACGAACTCCTCGACGCCGACGACTGCCCGCTGTCGGTCAGCAAGGACCTCCAGTTCTGGGAGGCACGGAACGGCCACGAGCTGAGGCGGGCCGCCGTGAGCTCTTTCGGATTCAGCGGGACGAACGCCCACGTGGTGCTGGAGGAGTATCGCTATGCGTGACACGCGACAGCAGGCCGAGTCATCGACTGCCGTGATCATCCTGTCGGCAGCGGCGGAAGAGCAGTTGGACACCCGGGTACGCGATCTGCTCGCCTTCGTGGAGGAGCAGCCGCAGCTCGATCTGATGAACCTGGCCTTCTCGCTCCAGGAGGGGCGGGCCGCGCTGGACTGGCGGTTGGCCTTCACCGCTGACTGCCTCGACGGGGTGGTCCAGGGGCTGAGGACCCACCTGGGACAGGGCAGGGTCGAACTCTTCCGCGGCCGGGCACTCGAGTCGCCGACGTGGGAGGAGCAGAGCGAGGCCGACAGCGACCTGGTCACGTCGTTGGTCGCCGCCCGCGCGTGGGGACGCGTCGCGGAGGCCTGGGTCGGCGGCCGTGCCGTCGACTGGGCCCAGGTGTACGCCCCGCAGAGGCCCTTTCGTATCCCCCTTCCCACATACCCGTTCGCCAAGGAGAGGTACTGGGTGGCGGCGGGGCCACCAGGGCGGTCCGGATCCGTACCGTCGCAGGCAGCCGTCCCCCTCCATCCGCTGCTGCACCGTGCGGCCTCCGAATCCGGGGGCCGGCGTTACCGCTCGACCTTCAGCGGCGACGAGCCCTTGCTGAGGGACCACCTGGTGCACGGGGTGCGGACGCTGCCTGGTGCCGCGTACCTGGAGCTGGCCCTCGCGGGGGCTGCCGCCGTCGCGGGACGGCCGGTGGCCGACAGCGCCGGCGTCGCCCTCACGGACGTGGTGTGGATCCGGCCGCTGCGCGTCGACACGTCGCCGCGCGACCTGCAGGTGGTGCTCGGGCCCGACTCCGCGGACGCGGTCCCCTTCGAGATGTCCGTCGCCGACGAGGGCGCCGACGCCGCCGTGCTGTGCACGGGTTCGGTGGGGCCGTGCGCGACGGCACCGGCCACCGTGGACCTGGCGGGGCTGCACGCCGCCTGCGACGGCGGGCGGTTGGAGGCGGCGGAGATCTACCCCGCCTTCCGGTCGGCCGGTCTCTCGTACGGCGAGACGTTCCGGGGTATCGACCATCTGCTCCTGGGCGAGTCCCAGGTGCTCGCGCGCCTGGTGCTGCCCGCAGCGGCGCGCGGAGACGCGGCCGGCTGCTGTCTGCCGGCGAGCCTGCTCGATGCGGCTTTCCAGGCCTGCGCGGGCCTGACGGCCGGGGAGCCGGACGCCCGCCGGCAGGTGTTCGTGCCGTTCGGGGTGGACCGGGTCGAGGTGCTAGCCGCCCCTGGCCGAGCCCTGTGGGTCTGGGCCCGACGCGGTGCCCGGGACACGGCGGGCGGGGACACCCGTTCCTTCGACCTCGATCTGTGCGACGACGCCGGACGGGTCCAGGTGCGCGTCCGGGGCCTGACGGTACGGGCGACGCGCCCGGAGACGGCTCCCGAGGGGGCACCCGCCGCGCGGGCGGGCGGCGAGGTGTTCGCCGTTCCGCGCTGGCGGCACCGGGCGTTGCCCGGCACGGCTGTTCCTTCCGTCAGCGGGCGGGCCGTGGTGATCGCCGAGGAAGGTGCACTCGCGGCCGGTGCCGCGGCGGATCCGGACTGCGAGACGGTGACGCTCAGCTCCCCGGGCCCCACCGCCGACGCCCGCTACACGGATTACGCACTCAAGGTGTTCGAGACCACGCAGAAGCTGCTGCGGGACGGCACGCAGGAGAAGTACGTCCTGCAGATCGTGCTGACCGACCGGCCGGAGTCCCGTGTGCTGGCCGGTCTCGGCGCCCTGCTGAGGACCGCGGCTCTGGAGAACCCGCGGATCACCGGACAGGTCGTGGTGGTAGCAGCAGAGACACCCGTCGCGGCACGGCTCGAACTCCTCGCGCGGGAGCGGCGGGACCCCGTCGACGCCATCGTGCGCCTGCGCGGAGCCACACGTGAAGTGCTCACCTGGGACGAGGAGTTCCCGGAGGCGCCCTCCGGCTCGCCGTGGCGGGCCGGGGGCGTCTACCTCATCACCGGCGGCATGGGCGGCCTCGGTCGCATCTTCGCGGAGGAGATCGCCGGGCAGGTGACGGACGCCACGCTCGTCCTCGTCGGCCGCTCCGCAGAGGGGGAACAGTCCCGCCGGGTCCTGGAACAGCTGCGGGCCTCGGGCGCGAACGTGTCCTACGAACCGGTCGACGTCGCCGATCGCGGCGCGGTCAAGGCGCTGGTCGACAGGATCCGGCGTACCGCGGGGACCATCCACGGCGTGATCCACAGCGCCGGGGTGGTCGAGGACGACTTCATCCTGCGGAAGTCCCACCGGACGTTCCGCGAGGTGCTGGCACCGAAGGTGAACGGTCTGGTGAACCTCGACGAAGCGACCCGGGATCTCGATCTGGACTTCTTCGTGGCGTTCTCCTCCGGCGCCGCCGTCACGGGCAACGTCGGTCAGGCCGACTACGCCGCGGCCAACGCGTTCATGGACGGGTTCGCGGGGTACCGCCAGGGTCTCGTGGCCGACGGGCACCGCTCGGGCCGCACCCTGTCGATCAACTGGCCGCTGTGGGCCGAGGGCGGCATGGGTGCCGACGCCGACACCAGGACGGTGCTGTACGACCGCTTCGGGATCTCCCCGCTGGGGCGCCGTGCCGGCATCGCAGCCTTCGCCCGGTGCCTCCATACGCACCATCGCCAGGTACTCGTTGCCGCTGGGCACACCGACCGGATCAGGAAGGCGCTGACGATGCAGCACGCCGGAGAGCACACGGCACCTGTGACCACCGGAGCCGCCTGCCCGCCGGCACCGGCCCCGGACGACGGCCTGGAGGGGTGGACCGTCACGTACATCACCTCGCTGCTGGCGGAGGTGTTGAAGGTGCCCGCCGAGCGCCTGGAAGCGGGCAGCCGGCTGGAGCGCTACGGCATCGACTCCATCCAGGCCATCAACCTCACCGCCCGGCTCGAGGCGTCCTTCGGGAACCTGCCGAAGACGCTGTTCTTCGAGTACCGGAACGTCAACGAGCTGAGCCGTTACTTCCTGGAGGTCCACCAGGACCGGCTGCGGGAGCTGCGGGGACCGGACGGCCTGGCCGCCACGGCACCCACTCCCGCCGCACCGGAAGAGCCGTCCGCCGAGTACGCCGCCCCCGGAAGGGCGGCGGCGGTCCTGCGCACCCCGCCGGCGGACGACGTGCCGCCCCCGTCCCGATCCGCAGCGCGCGGCACGGAGATCGCGGTCATCGGCCTGGGCGGGCGCTACCCGCAGGCACCCGACCTGCGGACGTTCTGGCGCAACCTCGCCGAGGGCCGGGACAGCGTCACCGAAGTCCCCGAGGACCGCTGGGACGTCGGTGCCTACCACGACGCGGACCGCTCCGAGCCCGGTGGGACGAGTTCGTGGGGCGGCTTCCTCGATGACGTCGACCGGTTCGACCCGCTGTTCTTCAACATGTCACCGCGCGAGGCGGAGTTCACCGACCCGCAGGAGCGCCTGTTCCTGGAGTGCGTCTACGAAACGCTCCAGGACGCCGGATACACGCGAGAGGACCTGACGGCGCCCTCCCCGAAGGGCGCCGGCGGCAACGTCGGGGTGTTCGTCGGCTCGATGTACGACGAATACCAGCTCTACGGCGCGACTGACCAGGCCATGGCCGACGGCAGGGCGGTGCCGGGCAACGCCGCGAACATCGCCAACCGGGTCTCCTACTTCTGCGACTGGCAGGGGCCGAGCCTCACGGTCAAGACGATGTGCTCCTCCTCGCTGACCGCGCTCCACCTCGCCTGCCAGAGCCTGCAGTCGGACGACTGCGAGATCGCCATCGCCGGCGGGGTCAACCTGTCCCTGCACCCTGCCAAGTACCACCTGCTCGGGCAGGCCGGCTTCGCGTCCAGCAAGGGCCGCTGCGAGAGCTTCGGCCAGGGCGGCGACGGCTATGTGCCCGCCGAGGGGGTGGGCGCGGTGATGCTCAAGCGGCTGGACCGGGCCATCGCCGACAACGACCGCGTCTACGGCGTCATCAAGGCGACGGCGGTCAACCACGGCGGGCGGACGAACGGCTACACCGTCCCCAACCCGAACGCCCAGGCCGATGTGGTCGCCCGCGCCCTGGACCGCGCGGGAGTCGACGCGCGCACCGTCAGTTACGTCGAGGCACACGGTACGGGCACCTCCCTGGGCGACCCCATCGAGATCGCAGGCCTCGCCAAGGCGTTCGCCCGGCACACCGGTGATCGGCAGTTCTGCGCGATCGGCTCGGTCAAGAGCAACATCGGACACGCCGAGAGCGCCGCGGGCATCTCCGCCTTCACCAAGGTGCTGCTCCAGCTCGCGCACGGCCGGTTGGCGCCCTCGCTCCACTCGGAGACGCTCAATCCGTACATCGACTTCAGCGAGACCCCCTTCCGCGTGCAGCAGGAGCTGGGGGAGTGGCGGCGGCCGGTGATCGACACACCCGACGGACCCCGGGAGTACCCGCGCGTCGCCGGTGTCTCGTCGTTCGGAGCCGGTGGCTCGAACGCTCACGTCATCGTGCAGGAGTACGTGCCGGCCGGTCCCGCGCCGGCCGACGACCCGGCCCTGTGGCCCCTGGGGTCGGTCATCCTGCTCTCGGCCAGAACCGAGGACCAACTGCGCGAGCAGGCCCGGCGTCTGCTGGACTGGGTGCGCGAGGAGCGGATCGAGGACGCCGACGTGCCACTGGTCGCGGCCACGCTCCAGGTGGCGCGCGAGCACATGGCCGAGCGGGTGGCGTTCCTGGCGGGCACGGCGGCCGAGCTCACCGCCCACCTGGGTGACTACGTGGAGGGCAAGGACGACGCCGCGCTGCACCGCCGCCGCGGCAGGCGCTCCAAGGACGTCGTCTCCGTCCTCGTCGAGGACGAGGACATGGAACACATGATCGCGGCCTGGGTGGGCAAGCGGAAGTTCGGCAAACTGCTCGAACTGTGGACCAACGGGCTGGACCTGCCGTGGCGCAGCTACTACCCGAACGCGCTGCCGCGCCGGATCTCACTGCCCACCTACCCCTTCGCCCGTCAGCGGTTCTGGATGGCGGACGGTGCACCGTCCGCCACCGGGACGGCCGACCGCGACGCGGTCACGGCAGCCGGACCCGCTGAGCCCACCGCGCTCCCGGTACGCCAGGCCGCGCCGGTCCTGACCGCGCTGCCGACCACCAACCCGGGCCCCGCCCCCCGGACCGTCGAGAAGCCCCGCGGGATCGGCCTGACCCCCCTGGACGCCGGGTTCGGGCACCGCGGCGGGCCGGGGTCCGCACGCCCCGCCCCGCCGGACGTCGTCGTGGTGCCGGAGGAGCCGGCCGAGGAGGCCGCCGCCGCAGCGGTGACCGCTCCCGGAAGCCTCCCGCACCCGGCCCAGGCGGATCCGCCCCGCCCCGGGGCCGGCGCGCCGGCCTCTCCGTCGCCCGCTGCTCCGGACCCGGACAGTCTCGTCGCCGAGCTGGCGGCGAGCCTCGCCGACGCCCTGTACATGGTCGAGGAAGAGATCGATCCGGACACCAAGTTCACCGATGTCGGCCTGGACTCCATCGTGGGCGTCGAGTGGATGAATGCCGTCAACAAACGCTACGGACTGGATCTCACGGTCACCCGGCTCTACGACCATCCCACCCTCGTGGAGCTGTCGGCCCACATCGTCCGGGAGCTGGCCCGAGGAGGCGCCCCTCAAGGGCGACCCTTTCGTGAGGTGACCGAGCCCAAGACGGTGACCGAGCCCGAGACGGTGGCCACGCCCGAGACGGTCGTCGAGCTCGCGCCGGTTCTCGCGCCCGCGCCGGTCGTGGAGCCCGCGCCCGAACCGGTCGCCGCCCCCGAACCGGTCGCCACCCCCGCGCAGGTCGCGGTGGCCGCGCCGGTTCCCGCAGCCGCGCGGACGAGCAGAACCCAGTCGTTCCCCGAGCCGGTGCGAGCGGACTCCCACCCGGCCGGCGCGATCGCCGTGGTGGGCATGTCCGGCCGGTACCCGAGGTCCGGGACCCTGCACGAGTACTGGGACAACCTGGCGCAGGGCCGCGATTGCGTGGACGAGGTCCCCGCCTCCCGGTGGGACGTCGCCCGCCACTACGACCCGCGCCCGCACCAGGAGGGCAAGGTCACCTGCAAGTGGATGGGACACCTCGACGACATCGACCTCTTCGACCCGTTGTTCTTCGGCATCCCGCCCGCGGAAGCGGAGTCGATGGATCCGCAGCAGCGGCTCTTCCTTCAGGAGGCGTACCACGCGTTCGAGGACGCGGGATACGATCCCAGCTCGCTGAGCGGCCACAAGTGCGGCGTCTATCTCGGGATCATGAGCAGTGAGTACGGCATGCTCATGCAGCGGCAGAGCGGTGGGCCGGGTGCGGCGGCCACGAACGGCAGCAACGCCATCACCGCGGCACGCATCGCCTACTTCCTCAACCTCAAGGGTCCCGCGATCGCGCTGGACACCGCCTGCTCGTCCTCTCTCGTCGCCACTCACCTGGCGACGCAGGCACTGCGCAGCGGTGAGATCGACATGGCGCTCGTCGGCGGCGTCACGCTCTACCTGAGCCTTGACTCCTACCTCAGCATGTCCAGCGCGGGCATGCTGTCCCCGGACGGCCGTTGCAAGGCCTTCGACAACGGGGCGAACGGGTTCGTGCCGGGCGAGGGGGTGGGCGCGCTCGTCCTCAAGCGTCTCGACGACGCGGTGCGCGACCGCGACCACATCCACGGCGTGGTCGTCGGCTCCGGCATCAACCAGGACGGCAGGACCAACGGCATCACCGCGCCGAGCGTCGCGAGCCAGATGGAGCTGGAGCGCGACGTCTACGAGCGGTACGGCATCGACCCCGCCGGCATCGGGTACGCCGAGATGCACGGCACGGGCACCAAACTGGGCGACCCTATCGAGCTGGAGGCCCTGGCGACGGTCTACCGCGAGCGGACCGACAGGACCGGGTACTGCGCCATCGGTTCGGTGAAGAGCAACGTCGGCCACACCTCGGCCGCCGCGGGCATCGCCTCGATCCAGAAGGTGCTGCTGTGCATGCGGCACGAGCAACTGGTGCCGACCCTTCACTTCGACCGGCCCAACGAGCACTTCGACTTCGAGGGCTCGCCGTTCCGGGTGAATACCGAGCTCACCCCGTGGAAGACCGAACCGGGCGCCGCGCGACGCGCGGCCGTCAGCGGGTTCGGTTTCAGCGGCACCAACGCCCACCTGGTCGTGGAGGAGTTCCCGCCGGACGCGGCGGAGCGGCCGGCCGGGGGCCCGCAGGTCTTCGTGCTGTCCGCCCGGAGCGAGGAGCAGCTCAGGACGGCGGCTGCCCGTCTCGCGGCGCACCTGCGCCTGCACCCGTCGCTGGTCCTGGCGGACGTCGCCCGCACCCTGCAGCAGGGCAGGGAGGCCATGGCAGAGCGGCTGGCCGTCGTGGCCTGCACCCCGGGAGAGTTGCTGGAGAAGCTGACGCGGTACGCCGAGGACGGCCGGGCGGACGGCGTGGCCACCGGCCGGACCGCCAAGACTCGGGCCGGCCGCACCGCGCTGGTGCCGCAGGTCGCCCCGGACGGCACGGTGTCGACGACGGAGGCCGAGCGGCTGGCCGCGGCGTGGAGCGGCGGCGCGCCCGTCGACTGGGCACCGCTGGCCGCGGGGACCGGCGCTCGCAGGGTCCCGCTGCCCACGTACCCCTTCGCCCGTGAGCGCTACTGGTTCGACGACGCCCCGGCGCCCCGGCGGCCCGTGGCGTCCCTCCCGGCAGCGAACCCCGTCGCCACCGAGGAGGCGTACACACCGGCCACGCCCGAGGGCGAGGACCCGGACGGTACGACCGTCCTGCTGGCACCGGTCTGGGACGCGGTCGTCCCGCCCGTCCCGCAGGACGCCGCCCTGCCGTCCGGCCGAGTCGTCGTGATCGGCGGCACGGCGGAGCACTGGGCGCAGGTCCGGGCCGTTCATCCGCAGGCCGAACGCCTGCCGCTGGACCCCGCGGACACGGCGGAGACCATCGCGGCGAAGCTCGACGTCCCCGGTGCGGCCCTCGGGCACCTGGTCTGGCTGGCTCCAGGGGAGACAACCGCCGACGTCGTGGACGACGCGATGGTCGAGGCGCAGGAGGCCGGTCTGTACGCCTGTTTCCGCACGCTCAAGGCACTGCTGATCCTGGGGTACGGCCGCCGCGCGCTCGACCTCACGGTCGTGACCGAGCGGACGCTGCGGGTCCGGCGCACGGACACCGTGGAGCCGACCCACGCCGGACTGCACGGACTGCTCGGCTCGGTGGCCAAGGAGTACCCGGGCTGGACGGTGCGCCTGGCCGATCTCGACCCGGACCGCGCCTGGCCGGTGGCGCAGCTGTTCGCGATCCCCCGCGAGGACAGCGGCAGTGTATGGGCGTACCGCCGTTCCCGCTGGTTCCGCCAGAGCCTGGTGCCCGTGCGGGACACCGTCGGGGAGCACCCGCGCGGGGCTGCGTACCGGCAGGGCGGCGTCTACGTCGTGATCGGCGGTGCGGGAGGCATCGGCGAGGCATGGACCGAGCACATGATCCGCGATCACGGGGCGCAGGTCGTGTGGATCGGCCGACGGGAGGAGGACGAGTCGATCCGGGCGAAGCTGCGCAGGCTCGGGGAGCTCGGACCCCGACCGCGCTACGTCCAGGCCGATGCCACCGACCGGGCGGCGCTGGAGCGGGCCTACCAGGACATCAGAACGACCCATCCGGTCGTCCACGGCGTGATCCACTCGGCGATCGTGCTGCTCGACCAGAGCCTGGAGCGCATGGGGGAGGAGCGCTTCCGTGCCGCGGTCACGGCCAAGGTCGACGTGAGCGTCCGACTCGCCCAGGTCTTCCGGGACGAGCCGCTCGACTTCCTCCTCTTCTTCTCCTCGATGAACTCGTTCCTGAAGGCCTCCGGGCAGTGCAACTACGTGGCGGGCTCCGTGTTCGAAGACGCGTTCGCCCACCACCTCGCAAGCCGGCTGGGCCTTCCGGTCAAGACCATGAACTGGGGCTACTGGGGCACCGTCGGCATCGTCGCCGCACCGGAGTACCGGCAGCGCATGCACCAGGCCGGTGCCGGCTCGATCGAGCCGGCGGACGGCATGGCCGCCCTCGACGTCCTCCTTTCGGGCACGTTCGACCAACTCGGGCTGATCAAGGCCCACGGGGGTAATTCCTGACATGCTCAACGACATTCAGCGCGAAGCCATCACGATGATGCCCGCGGGCACGCGAGTTCCCCTGCGCCACCTGTGTCAGGAGCCGGCCGAGCCGACGGGCCCGGCGGCGGGTCCGGCAGCCGGCCCCGCCGCGGGTGTGGACGAGGACCTGCTGCACCGCCTGCTGCTGGTGCAGTTGCAGAGTGCCGGACAGCTGTCCGGGGTGTCCGGCACCCCGGACACCCCGCTGCCCGGCGGCGGACTGCGGCGCTGGCTGGAGGAGTCCGTGCGCCGGCTGCGCGCGCACGGGCTCCTGGCCGGCTCCCCCGCCCAGTCGGGCCCGGCCACGTGGGCGCAATGGGACGACACAGGCGCCCGCTCGCGGGGCGACGCGTCGCTGCGAGCACAGTTCACGCTGCTCGATGCCACCGTGAGGGCGCTGCCTGCGATCCTGCGCGGTGAGGTGCTCGCCACCGACGTGATGTTCCCCGGCTCGTCGATGGAGCTGGTCGAGGGCATCTACCGGGACAACCCGGTCTCCGACTGCTTCAACGGGATCCTGGCGGACACCGCGGTCGCCGTGGTGCGGGAGATCGTGCGCGCCGACCCCGCCGCCCGCCTCCGCGTCCTGGAGATCGGCGCGGGCACCGGCGGCGGGAGCGTCGCCGTCCTCGAGCGGCTGGAGCCCTTCGCGGCGCACGTCGAGACCTACGCCTACACGGACCTGTCGCGGTCCTTCCTGATGTACGCGCAGGAGGAGTACGGGCCGCGCTACCCCTACCTGGACTACCGGTTGTTCGACGTCGAGGAACCGCTGGCCGCGCAGGGCATCGTGCCCGGCTCCTACGACCTCGTCCTGGCCACCAACGTCCTGCACGCCACGAAGGACATCCGCCGGACGCTGCGCAACGCCAAGGCGGCGCTCAAGCAGCACGGTGTCCTGCTCGCCAACGAGCTCTCCACCCACTCGCTCTTCACCCATCTGACGTTCGGGCTCCTCGATGGCTGGTGGCGCTACGAGGACGAGGAGCTGCGCATGCCGGGCGGTCCTGGGCTCGCCCCGGAATCCTGGGAAGAGGCGCTCGAGGACGAGGGTTTCGACTCCGTGTCCTTCCCGGCCCGGCGGCTGCACGGGCTGGGCTACCAGGTGATCGCCGCGGAAAGCGACGGTCTCGTCCGGCAGGTTGCCCGGCAGGCCGGGGCTCCGGCCGCGCGCGCGGTCGGCGCCGGCCCCGCCCGGCACCAGGACCCTGCGCCCGCCACCTCCGGCGAGGCGGCGGAACGGCACGTCCGGGACACCGTTTTCGACCAGCTGCGACTGTCGTTGAAGATCGACCGGACGCAGATAGCCGCGGACGACGCCTTCATGGACTACGGCGTCGACTCGATCATCGGTGTGCGGCTGATCCAGGAGATCAACCGTGCGCTCGGCACCGACCTGTCCACCACCGACCTCTTCGACCACGGTTCCGTCAGCCGGCTGACCCGGTACATCGTCGACCACGCCGACCCGGAAGGGCTTGCCGTCCCGCGTCCGGCAGAACCGGCGAGCGTACCCGAGGAGCGCACACCGCCCGCGCCCGCGCCCTACCCGACCGCGCCCCACCCGACCGCGCGGCCGGCCGCGGGGCGGACCGCCGCCGGCGCCCGGTCCCGCGAGCCCATCGCCGTCGTCGGCATGAGCGGCAGGTTCGGCGGCTCGGCCGACGTCGGGCAGCTGTGGGACCACCTCGCGCAGGGTCACGACCTCACCGAACCGGTCTCGCGCTGGGACCTGTCGCGCTTCTACCCGGCCGATGCGCAGAACTGCGAACGCGGCAGTTTCATCGACGGGATCGACCGCTTCGACCCGGCCTTCTTCAACATCTCCGGCGTCGAGGCGACCTATATGGACCCGCAGCAGCGGCTCTTCCTCGAGGAGTCGTGGAAAGCGCTGGAGGACGCCGGCCACGCGGGTTCCGACACCCAGGGCCGTCGCGTCGGCGTGTACGTCGGCTGCCAGGAGAGCGGGTACGCGCGGTTGTTCGGTGCCGAAGCGCCCCCGCAGTCCATGTGGGGCAACGCGCTGTCGGCGATGCCGGCGCGCATCTCGTACCACCTCGACCTCCAGGGCCCCGCGATCGCGGTCGACACGGCCTGCTCCAGCTCGCTCGTCGCCATCCACCTGGCCTGCCAGGGGCTGTGGGGCGGTGAGACCGAGATGGCCCTGGCCGGCGGCGTCTCCGTGCAGTGCACGCCGCAGTTCTACGCGCTGGCCGGCCGCGCCGGCATGCTCTCCGCGAGCGGTCGCTGCCACACCTTCGACGACCGGGCCGACGGCTTCGTGCCGGGCGAGGGCGTCGGAGTCCTCCTCCTCAAGCGGCTCAGCGACGCGCTCGCCGACGGCGACCACATCCGCGGCGTCATCAGCGGCTCGGGAATCAACCAGGACGGCGCGTCGAACGGGATCACCGCGCCGAGCGCCGCGTCCCAGGAGCGCCTGGAGGCTTCGGTCTACGACGCCTTCGGTATCCGCCCCGCCGACATCCAGATGATGGAGGCGCACGGCACGGGCACCAAGCTCGGCGATCCGATCGAGTACCAGGCGCTGCGACGGGCCTTCCGCCGGTACACGGACGAGCGGGACTACTGCGCCCTGGGCTCGATCAAGTCCAACCTCGGCCACACCGTCACCGCCGCCGGGGTCGCCGGAGCCATCAAGGTGCTGCTCTCGCTCGAGCACCGCAGCATCCCGCCCACGATCAACTTCGAGCAGCCGAACGCGCACATCGACATGTCCGACAGCCCTTTCTATGTGAACACCGTCAACCGCCCCTGGCCCGCCGGGAGCGACGGCACCCGACGTGCGGCGGTCAGTTCCTTCGGGGTCAGCGGGACGAACGCGCACCTGGTGTTCGAGGAAGCCCCGGGCGCGGTGCGCTCCTCCACGGCAGCCACCGCGCATCTCGTCACCCTGTCCGCGGTCACCGCCGGGCAACTCGTCGAGCAGGCCGAGCGCCTGATCGCACACTGCGAGCAGCGGCCCGAACTGGACCCCGGCGACATCGCCTTCACCCTCCTGCTCGGCCGCAAGCACCTCGCGCACCGGCTGGCCTGCGTCGTCCGCGACCGCGAGGAACTGGTCAGGAGCCTGCGCACCTGGCTCGACCACGGGCCCACCTCCCGCGTGTGCGCCGGCGAGGTCCCCGCCCAAGGGCTCGACGAGCGTGCCGCCCTGCGGAACCTGGGCAACGACTGCCTGCGGAAGGCCGCCACCGACCCGGCGGCCCGCCCCGAGCTGCTGTCGACCGTCGCGGACCTCTACGTGCAGGGCTACGCCCTGGACTACGCCGCCCTCTTCGCCGACGACCGCCGCACCCGCGTACCGCTGCCGACCTACCCGTTCGCCCGCGACCGCTACTGGGTGTCCGAACCGCCGGCGCCCGCCGCGGTGCGCCCCGGCCCTGCCGCGCCGCACCCGCTGGTGCACGAGGACGTCTCCGACTTCGGCGTCCGGCGCTACCGCACGCGGTTCACCGGCCAGGAGCACTTCCTCACCGACCACGTGGTCAAGGGACGCAAGGTGCTGCCGGGCGTCGCCTGCCTGGAGATGGCCCGGGCCGCCGCCGCCCTGACCCTGGGCACGCCCGAGACCGGTGGCGGCGCCGAAGGAATCGTGCTGCGCAACGTGGTGTGGGCCCGGCCCGTTGCGGTGGACGCCGACCCCGTCACCCTCGTGACGTCCCTGGTGCCGGGGGGCCCCGACGAGGCCGAGTACGAGATCAGCAGCACCCCGTCCCCGGCGCCCGGCGCCTTCCCGGTGGTGCACAGCCAGGGGCAGGTGGTGCGGAGGACCCTGGAGCCGGCCCAGCTCGACGTGCCTGCCCTCCGGGCCGCCTGCCGCCAGGGGGAGCTGACCGCGACCCAGCTGTACGAGGCCTACGCGGCCATCGGATTCAGCTACGGCCCCTCCCACCGCGGCCTGGAGCGCCTGCACGTCGGCCATGGGGAGGTCCTGGCCCGCCTGGTGCTGCCCCCGTCGGTGCGCGCCGCCCGCGACACGTTCGTCCTGCACCCGAGCCTGCTCGACGCCACCTTGCAGGCGTCCCTGGGCATCGGGCTCGCGACCGGGACGGCTGCGGCACTCGACGTGAGTGGCATGAAGCCCTCCCTGCCGTTCGCCCTGGACGAGCTGGAAGTGCTGGGCAGCTGCCCGGAGTCGCTGTGGGCCTGGATCCGGTCCAGCGCGGGCTCACCGGCGGACGGTGCGGTCGTGAAGCTCGACATCGACCTGTGCGACGACCAGGGACGGGTGTGCGTCCGGATCCGCGGCATGTCCTACCGCGTCCTGGGGGGCGAGGTGGGGGGGACCGGACCGGACGCGGCGTCCTGCGTCAGCTTCCTGCAGGTGTGGCGCGAAGCCGTCCCCGGCGGCCCGGACACCGAGCCGCAGGAGACGGTCGTGCTGCTGCCCGACCTGCCGGCCCTCGGCGAGCTCCTCCGCCGGCACGATCCCCGGACACGGCTGCTGCCGCTGACGTCCGCCGCACCCGGGATCGCGGAGCGGTACACCGATTACACCGTCCAAACCCTCGACCACCTGCGCCACTTGTTCGCCGCAGGACCACCGCAGGGGGTCCGCGTCCAGCTCGTCGTGCCCGACGAGAAGGCACTCGCCACCACGCGTGGCCTGGTCGGGCTGCTGAAGTCGGCGCAGGCCGAGGAGCCCGGCATGCTGCCGCAGGTCGTGCTCGTCGACGCGGCCGGGACCGCCGAGCAGATGATGTCCCGGGTCGTCGACGCCCGCCGGTATCCCGACGAGTCCTGCCTGCGGTTCCGGGCCGGCCGCGTCGAGGCCCTCGCCTGGCGCGAGGCCGAGGCGCCCGCAGGGGCCCGGGTGCCCTGGCGCAGCGGCGGGACCTACCTCGTCACGGGCGGGCTGGGCGGCATCGGCACGCTCGTCGCACGCGACATGGCCACCGGGGTGCGCGACGTCACGATCGTCCTGGCGGGCCGCTCCCCCCTGGGACCCGGGCAGGAGGCGGTCCTCGACGCCCTGCGCGGCCTGGGAGCCGACGCCCGCTACGCGCGGGTCGACGTCGCCGACGCCGCGGCCGTGCGGTCCCTGGTGGACGGCATCGTGCGGGAGCACGGCACCTTGCACGGCATCCTCCACGCGGCCGGAGTGCTGCGCGACGGCTTCGTCCGCGGCAAGACCGCCGAGGAGTGCCGCGCGGTGCTCGCGCCGAAGGTCGCCGGTCTGGTCAACCTGGACGAGGCCAGCAAGGACGTGCCGCTGGACTTCCTGCTGTCGTTCTCCGGCGCGGCCGGGGTGTTCGGCAACGCCGGGCAGAGCGACTACGCGGCTGCCAACGCCTTCCTGGACGCCTACACGTACCACCGGCGTCAGCTGGTCGACCGCGGTGAGCGCGCGGGAGCCTCGGTGTCCGTCGACTGGCCGCTGTGGGCCGAGGGCGGAATGCGGGTGGACCCCGCCACCGCGGCGATGATGAAGGACCGGCTGGGGATGGTGCCCCTGCCGACCACCGCGGGCATGGGCGCGCTGTACGCCGCTCTGGAGGCACCGCACAGCCAGGTCCTGGTCGTCGCGGGCGACGCCGACCGGATCAGGCGCACCGTGCTGGGCCGGCCGGCGGCGCCGCAGGCGTCCCGGCCCGCACTGCCGCGCTCGGCCGACGACCCCGGCCGCCCGGCCGCCGCCCGAACCTCCCCAGTGGCGGGCCCCGGCACCGAAAGGGTGCGTGACGCCCTGGTCGCCCACCTGCGGAGGGCACTGAGCGAGGTGATCCAGGTGCCCGGTCACCGGATCGACGCGGCGGCGCCCTTCGAGCGCTTCGGTATCGACTCGGTGCTGGCCCTGTCGGTGACCAACCGGCTGGAGGCCGATTTCGGCTCGTTGTCGAAGACGCTCTTCTTCGAGCACCAGAACCTGGAGGAGCTGAGCGGCTACTTCCTGCGCGCCCACGCGGACACGGTCCGGGAGGTGGTCGGCATCCACGGCGAGCCCGCCGGGCCGCCCGCACCCGAGGAGGCCGGCCCGGTCACCGTCACCCCGTCCGCGGCGCCGCTCGCGGTGCCGAATCCGGCCGCGCACCAGCCCCCCGCGCAGCGCGAGGACGCGATCGCCGTGATCGGACTCGCCGGCCGCTACCCCGGCGCCCCGGACCTGGACGGGTTCTGGGAGAACCTGGTCGCAGGACGGGACGGCGTGACGGAGGTGCCCCAGGACCGCTGGGAGCACGGCCTCTACTACGACGCCGACCGGAACACGGTGGGCAGGACCCCCACCAACTGGGGAGGGTTCCTCGAAGGGGTGGCCGACTTCGACGCCCGCTTCTTCAACGTCTCACCGCGCGAAGCCGCGATCATGGATCCGCAGACGCGGCTGTTCCTGGAGTGCGTCTGGACCTTGCTGGAGAGCTCCGGCTACCCCCGCGCCCGGCTGCGCGACGGGCACGGCAGCCAGGTCGGCGTCTACGTCGGCGCGATGTACCAGCACTACCAGCTGCTGGCGTCCGACAGCGTCCACGAGTCCGTCACCTCGGTGATGAGCCACAGCGCCATCGCCAACCGGGTCTCGCACTTCTTCGACCTGCAGGGGCCGAGCCTCGCGATCGACACCACCTGCTCCTCGTCGCTGGTCGCGATCCACATGGCGTGCGAGGAACTGCGCCGGGGCGGCAGCGAGATGATGATCGCCGGTGGCGTCAATCTCTCCCTGCACCCCAAGAAGTACCTGGGGCTGAGCCTGACCGGCCTCACGGGCAGCCAACCCGACAGCCGCGCACTGCTGGACGGGGACGGCTTCATCCCCGCGGAGGGCGTCGGCGCCGTACTGCTGAAGCCGTTGTCCCGCGCCGTCCGCGACGGGGACGAGATCCTCGCCGTCATCCGGTCGAGCGCGACCAACCACAAGGGCCGCACCAGCGGCCCCATGGTGCCCAGCCCGGGCCGCCAGGAGCAGTTGATCCAGCAGAACCTGGAGCGGGCGGGCATCCACCCGCGCACCGTCAGCTACGTCGAGGCGTCGGCCAACGGCTCGCAGATCGGCGACGCCATCGAGTTCGCGGCACTGCGGGACGCCTTCGCCGAGCACACCCGGGACGAGCGGTTCTGCGCGGTCGGAACGGTCAAGTCCACCCTGGGCAACCTCGAAGCGGCCTCGGGCATCGCCCAGCTGAGCAAGGTCGTCCTGCAACTCGGCCACCGCCGACTGGTCCCGTTCGTCGGGGCGGGCCGGCTCAATCCGGGTGTGGAGCTGGAAGGCACCGCGTTCTATCTGCCGCAGGAGGCGGAGCCTTGGCTCCGCCCCGTGGTGAACCTCGACGGCCAGGAGCGGGAGTACCCGCTGCGCGCGACCATCCACTCCTTCGGAGCAGGCGGTTCGAACGCCCATCTCGTCGTGGAGGAGTACGTGGCCGAACCCGTGGCCGGGGACGCCGCCGCCCTGTCGTCCCCGGACGCCGGCCCCCAGGTCGTGGTTTTGTCCGCCCCCACCGAGGACCGGTTGCGGGCGGTCGCCGGCCGGCTGCTGGAGTTCCTGCCCGCCCACACGGACCTGTCCCTGGCGGACCTCGCCCACACCCTGCAGTGCGGGCGTGAGGCCATGGACCGCCGGCTGGCACTCGTGGCGGGCGACCTCAAGGAGCTCGAAGCGGCCCTCGCCCACTACCTCGACGGCTCAGCGGAGACCGCCCCCGTACCGCTGTTCACCGGCACGGCCGGACGCGACGACTCGGACCTCGACCTGCTGCTCAGCGGTCCGGCCGGTGACACGCTGGTCCGCGAGCTGCTGGCCGAGAACCACCTCGAGAAGCTGGCCCTGCTGTGGGCGCGGGGCGGAAGGGTGCCCTGGGGGTCGGTGCCGCGCGGCGGCCACCCCCGGCGGATGCTGCGGACGCTGCCGCCCTACCCCTTCGACAGGCAGCGGCACTGGGTGCCCCTGCCCCCGGAAGGGACACCCCGGCCCCCGGCACCGGAGACCACGACCGCCCGCACCGCTCCGGCGGCGGCCACCGCCGTGCCGGCTGTGGCTGAGGCTCCGGCCCCCGCAGCCGCGGCCCGGATCACGGCCGTCGTCGCCGAGTTGCTGGGCATGCGGACGGACGACCTCGACCTCACGACACCGCTGGAGGATCTGGGCTTCAGCTCGATCCACGCCACTCAGCTGCTCCAGGTGCTGCAGGCCGAGGTCGACCCCACGGCCGACCTCGGCGCGCTCACCGAGTGCCGGTCGACACGGGACCTGCTGCGCCGCTTCGGGTCCCGGGCCGCCCTGCCGGGCGCCACCGGCCCCACGTCGGCCGGCGCGGTGCACATCCCGGAGATCGTGCACCTCAACGCCGTCCACATGGGGCGCCCGGTCTTCTGGTTCCACGGCGGACTGGGCGGCGTGGAGGTGTACACGGCGATCACCGACAGCATCGAGCGGCCCTTCTACGGGGTCCAGGCCCGCGGCTGGATGACGCACAGCGATCCGCTGCACGGGATCCCGGCGCTGGCGGCGCACTACGCGCAGATCATCCGCAGGGTCCAGCCCGAAGGGCCCTACGACCTCGGCGGCTACTCGTTCGGCGGCCTACTGGCCTACGAGGTCACGCGGCTGCTCCAGGAGCAGGGGGAGACGGTCGAGAGCATCGTCATGGTGGACACCTACGACGACAGCGTGGGAGATGTGACCATGTCCCGCACGGACATGCTGCTGCAGCAGGTCAACGCCCTGCTCTTCGCGGCGTCCAAGCCGGCTCCGGAGGACTTCGCCACCACCTTGATACCCGGCCGTGCGGTCGACTGGGACCAGGACGAGGACGGTCTGCTCGACCAGATGCTCACGCTGGCCGAGCAGCGCGGTCTCAAGGGGGATCCGGAACTGCTGCGCGACCGGGTGCTGCGCAACCTGCGTGTCCAGGAGGGCTACGGCCTGCTGGACTACGACATCGTCCCGCTTCCCCGGCCGGAGTCGGTCACCTGCTTCTACTTCCGCAACCGGAGCGGCCTGTTCTACGGGGAGATGGAGCCGCTGTTCTCCACACAGGAGGACGGCGCGGCGCTGGACCACACCGTCTACTGGGAACAGTGGCAGCGGCACCTGCCCCACTTCCACCAGGTCGACGTGGAAGCCGCGAACCACTTCGTGATGCTCGGCGACCCGGCGGCCCTCACCACGGTGCGTTCCTTCTGCAAGCTGTTCTATACCGCCCGGCGCGACAGGCGGCTGCCGGTGGCGAAGGCGTGGGCCACCCGCCACCAGAAGGCGCAGGCCGCCAAGTGAGCGCGGTGGCGGAACACGGGGAGACCGACGCGGGGCGGTTGGGCAGTGCGTCCTTCCGCCGCGACTTCGGCGTCGACTACGCCTATCTGTCGGGCTCGATGTACCGCGGTATCGCCTCGAAGGAGCTGGTGGTCGCCATGGGGCGGGCAGGCTGCCTTGGATTTCTGGGCGCCGCCGGCCTGAACCCCGCCCGGGTGACGGACGACATCGCCCACATCCGCCGCCGCCTGGAGCCCCGTCGGCCCTTCGGCGTCAACCTGCTGTGCGACCTCCAGCACCCGGAACGGGAGACGGCCATCGTCGAGATGCTCCTCGCCCACGGAGTGCGCGTCGTCGAGGCCTCGGCCTTCATCAAGGTCACCCCGGCCCTGGTCCTGTTCCATCTGTCGGGGCTGCGGTCCCGGCCGGACGGCGGGACCGCCCGTGACACGCGGATCGTCGCCAAGGTCTCGCGGCCCGAGGTGGCCCGCGCCTTCATGCAGCCCGCGCCGCAGGAGATGGTCGCGCGACTGGTGGCGGAGGGACGGGTCACGCGCGAGCAGGCCGAGCTGGCCCGGGGGGTCCCGGTGGCACAGGACCTCACCGTAGAAGCGGATTCCGGGGGCCACACCGACCGCGGGGTCTCCACCGTGCTGCTGCCCTCCCTGCAGAGCCTGCGGAAGCGCATGACCCGGGAGTTCGAGTACACCGACGAGATCCGTATGGGGCTCGCCGGGGGCATCGGGACGCCGCACGCGGTCGCCGGCGCCTTCGCCATGGGTGCCGACTTCGTCATGACCGGTTCCATCAACCAGTGCACGGTCGAGGCGGGCATCAGCGACGCGGTGAAGGACCGGCTTCAGACCATCGACGTCCAGGACACCGACTACTGCCCCGCAGGCGACATGTTCGAGATCGGTGCCCTGGTCCAGGTGCTGAAGAAGGGCGTGCTGTTCCCCGCCCGCGCGAACCGGCTGCACGCGCTGTACAAGACCTACGACTCGTGGGAGGAGATCCCGCAGGGCACGCGCCGGCAGATCCAGGACACCTACTTCAAGAGGAGTGTCGACGAGGTCTGGCGCGAAACCTGTGAGCACCTGCGGAAGACGGGCCGCGAGTCGGAGATCGAGCGGGCCGAGCGCAGTCCGAAACGCCACATGGCGCTTATATTCCGCTGGTACTACGGCTACACGAGCCGCCTCTCGTTCCTGGAGACCGACCTGGACCGGGCAAATGTGCAGATTCACACGGGGCCTGCGCTGGGGGCCTTCAACCAATGGGCGCGAGGAACTCCGCTGGAAAGCTGGAGAAATCGGCATCCGGACCGGATGGCGATGGAGCTGATGCGCGAGGCTTCCTCGATTCTCTTGGAATGCGGAGGGACTTCGGCGTAGGTTCTCTGGCAGGGTGTAGGCGACACGGTCGTGTTCGTCGCGAAGATCTGTGTAAGACGACGAGAAAGGATTTCCCATGCTGACCTACGTCTTCCCCGGGCAGGGGGCGCAGCGGAAGGGAATGGGTTCCTCCCTGTTCGACGAATTCAAGGAGCTCACCCGCTCGGCCGACTCGGTCCTGGGCTACTCCATCAAGGAGCTCTGCCTGGAGGATCCGGACAAACTGCTCGACCAGACGCAGTACACCCAGCCCGCGATGTACGTCGTCAACGCCCTCTCCTATTACCAGAAGCTGCGTGAGACCGGACGGGTCCCGGACTTCGCCGCAGGTCACAGCCTGGGCGAGTACAACGCGCTGCTGGCGGCCGAGGTCTTCGACTTCGAGACGGGCCTGCTGCTGGTGCGCAAGCGCGGGGAGCTGATGGGCCGCGCGTCGGGCGGCGGGATGGCCGCCGTGCTGAACGCCTCGGAGGCCGAGATCCGGACCATCCTCGCGGAGAACGGGCTCGGATCCGTCGACCTGGCCAATTTCAACACGCCGTCGCAGATCGTGCTGTCCGGCCGAGCCGAGGACATCGTGGCCGCGAGGCCGCTGTTCCAGACCGGAAACCACCTGTACGTACCGCTCAGGACGAGCGGGGCTTTCCACTCCCGGTACATGGAGCCGGCCCGCGCCGAGTTCGCCGCGTTCCTGGACGGAATAAAATTCTCTGAACCGCGCATACCGGTGGTCTCCAATGTCACCGCGAGGGTGTACGAGGACCATCTCGCCAAGGAGTCCCTGGCGCAGCAGATGGTCAATGCCGTGCGGTGGTCCGACACCGTGGAGCACCTGCTCGAGCATTCTGGTATGGAATTCGAAGAAATCGGTCACGGTAATGTGCTCACGAAATTGCTGAGCAAGATCCGCCGCGAACTCGCGACCGAGAAGAGGACTCCGCCGACTGCCGCGCGCACGTCGAGCGAGAATCCTCTGGAACTGGTCCGGAAGTGGAATGAGCGGTATGCGATCGGCTCGCGCTTCCGGTCGACCACCGGCAATTACGGCTACCTGGAGACCGCCACTGCGGCAAGTGTCCTCTTCGGCCACCGGGCCGCCGTCTACATGCACGGCTACCGGGGATATTTCGACCTCCAAGAGCTGGAGCCGGTCCCAGCCGCGCAGTGAACCGGACCGAACCGACCAGAAGCCCCCTAGGAGACCTGATGACGACCGTGGGAATCGAAGCACTCAACATCTTCGCCGGCACCTGCTATCTCGACGTGGAGAAGCTGGCGAACCATCGCGGACTCGACACCGCGAGGTTCGCCAACCTCCTCATGAAGGAGAAGACCGTCGCGCTGCCCTACGAGGATCCGGTGACGTTCGGTGTCAACGCGGCCAAGCCCCTCATCGACGCCCTGTCGCCCGAGGAACGGGATTCCATCGAGCTGGTCATCACCGCGACCGAGTCCGCGTTCGACTTCGGCAAGTCGATGAGCACGTACTTCCACGACCTGCTCGGGCTGAACCGCAACTGCCGCCTCTTCGAGATCAAGAACGCGTGCTACTCGGGCGTCGCGGCGCTGCAGACGGCGGCCAACTTCATCCTGTCGGGGACCTCGCCGGGGGCGAAAGCCCTGGTGATCGCCACCGACATCACGCGCTTCATGGTCGCGGACGGCGGCGACGCGCTCTCCGAGGACTGGTCGTTCGCCGAGCCGAGCGGCGGCGCCGGCGCCGTGGCGATGATCATCAGTGACACCCCGCACGTCTTCCAGATCGATGTCGGCGCGAGCGGCTACTACGGCTACGAGGTGATGGACACCTGCCGCCCCCTGCCCGACAGTGAAGCGGGTAACGCGGACCTGTCCCTGCTGTCCTATCTTGACTGCTGCGAGAACTCCTTCCGCGAGTACCAGCGGCGCGTGGGGGACGTGGACCTCGTGTCGACCTTCGGCTACCTCGCCTTCCACACGCCCTTCGGCGGAATGATCAAGGGGGCGCACCGCAACCTGATGCGCAAGATAGCCAAGGCGCGTCCGGCGGCCATCGAGGAGGACTTCCAGCGGCGCATGCACCCCGGCCTGACCTACTGCCAGCGCGTCGGCAACGTCATGGGTGCGACCACGATGCTGTCGCTGGCCAGCACCATCGACAACGCGGACTTCTCCAGCCCTCAGCGCATCGGTGTCTTCTCGTACGGCTCAGGATGCTGCTCCGAGTTCTTCAGCGGTGTGTCCCGCCAGGAGAGCCAGGACCGCACCCGCGGCCTCGGAATGGAGAAGCACCTCGATTCCCGCTACGAGTTGACGATGCCGGAGTACGACGCGCTGCTGCGGGCCAACCACGCGGTGAAGTTCGGTACCCGCAACACCGTCCTGAACACCGACGTCATCCCGCACGCCCGCACCGCGCTCGGCAGGGAACTGCTCTTCCTGAAGAAGATCGACGAGTTCCACCGGGAGTACCAGTGGGTTTCCTGAACCCGGCGCGGTACGACACCGTCAACGTCCGCTTCGAGAACGAGATCTGCTACCTGCAGCTGCACCGGCCGGAAGCGGGCAACACCATCAGCACCCGCCTGGTCCAGGAGTGCACCGAGGTGGTGCGCTTCGCCGAGGAACACGCCAAGATCCTCGTCCTGGAAGGCCTGCCCGAGGTGTTCTGCTGGGGTGCCGACTTCGGAGAGATCGCAGCAGAGGACGGCCACAGGCAAGGGGACGGGGGCGGCATCGGCGGGGACGGGCGATCACCGGCGGCTGACCTGTACGACCTGTGGCTCGGGCTGGCCTTCGGATCCTTCGTCTCCGTGGCCCACGTGCGCGGCAAGGTCAACGCCGGAGGCGTGGGGTTCGTGGCCGCGTGCGACATCGTGCTGTGCGCGGACACCGTGACGTTCAGCCTGTCCGAGCTGCTCTTCGGCCTGATGCCGGCCTGTGTCCTGCCCTTCCTGATCCGGAAGGTCGGCCTGACCAAGGCGAACTTCATCACGCTGATGACCCAGCCGTTCACCGCCGGACAGGCCGTGGCCTGGCACCTCGTCGACGCCAGCGCGGACAACAGCGACAACCTGCTGCGCCGGCATCTCCTGCGGCTGCGCTATCTCCCCAAGACAGGAGTGGCCCGCTACAAGAATTACCTGCGCGAGCTCGACGACGTCCTGATCCCCTCCCGGGACAAGGCCGTCGCGGCCAACCAGGAGGTGTTCTCGGACAAGGAGAACCTGCGCAAGATCGAGCGCTATGTGACCACCGGGCAGTTCCCCTGGGAGGGAGAGTAGACATGCAGAATCCACCCGTGGAATACCGGGAGATCACCCCCTCCGTCGTCCAGATCACGATGCAGGACACGGTCCACAAGAACACCTTCTCCGATCAGCTCATCACCGGCCTCCAGGACGCTTTCGCGCAGGTGGGGGCGAACGACCGGTGCAAAGCCGTCGTGCTGACCGGCTACGGCAACTACTTCGCCAGTGGCGGTACCAAGGAGAGCCTGCTGCTGATCCAGGAGCGGCGCATCAGTTTCACCGATGCCGACATCTACGGCCTGGCCCTGGACTGCCCCGTCCCCGTCATCGCCGCGATGCAGGGCCACGGCATCGGCGGGGGCTTCGCCATGGGGATGTTCGCCGACTTCGTGATCCTCAGCCAGGAGAGCATCTACACCACGAACTTCATGAAGTACGGGTTCACCCCCGGCATGGGGGCGACCCTGGTCCTGCCCAGGAAGCTGGGCTCCAGCCTGGCAGGAGAGATGCTGCTCTCGGCGAAGACCTACTACGGGCACGAACTGAAGCAGCGGGGCGTCCCCTTCCCGGTCCTGCCACGCGCCGAGGTTCTGCCCCACGCCCTCGAACTGGCCGAGAGCCTCGCCGAGAAACCCAGGATCTCCCTGGTCACCCTCAAGAGCCATCTCGTGTCCGAACTCCGCGCCGAACTCCCGCACTACATCGAGCGCGAGGTGGCCATGCATGCGAAGACCTTCCACCAGCCCGAGGTCCGGGCCCTCATCACGTCCCACTACACAGGAGGCTGACCACATGCCGGAATCCCGCGTCTTCGACTTGATCGTGGAGCACGTCCGCGAGGTGGTCCCCGAACTCGAGGACCACCGTTTCCAGCCCTCCGACTCACTGCGCGACCTGGGGGCCAATTCCATCGACCGGGCCGAGATCATCATCATGACCCTGGAAGCGCTGTCGGTACGCATCCCCCTGGTCGAGCTGGCGGATGCCAAGAACATAGGCGAACTGGCGGATCTCATCCATGACAAGTCCGCGGTCTGACAACCGCGATGTCGTCGTCACGGGCCTCGGCGTCACCACCGCGGTGGGGCAGGGCAAGGACGACTTCATCGCAGCGCTTCTCGACGGCCGCCATGCCTTCGGCGTCATGCAGCGCCCGGGGCGACAGGTGCCGGCCGGTTCAGCCGACGACACCGCGGCCTTCCTGGGCGCCGAGATGGGGGAGCCGGTCCTGCCCGGGAGCATGACGACGCGCACCCTGCGTACCGCGTCGCTCTCCGCCAAGGCAGCACTGACCACCCTGCACGAGGCGTGGCACGAGGCCGGGCTGGACGCTGCCGATCCGTCCCGCATCGGCCTGGTGGTCGGCGGATCCAACGTGCAGCAGCGCGAGTTGACCCTGCTGCACGCCCGCCACGCGGACCGGCCCGAGTTCCTGCGCCCGACGTACGGCATGGGCTTCATGGATTCGGACCTGTGCGGGTTCTGCACCGAGCAGTTCCCGATCCGGGGCTTCGCCCACACCCTCGGCGGCGCTTCGGCCAGCGGTCTGCTCGCGGTGCTCCAAGCCGTGCGGGCGGTGCAGTCCGGCCAGGTCGACGTCTGCATCGCCCTGGGCGCGCTCATGGACCTGTCGTACTGGGAATGTCTGGCGTTCCGGGCCATGGGCGCCATGGGATCCCACCGCTGGGCCGATGATCCGGCCGCGGCCTGTCGCCCCTTCGACCGGAACCACGACGGCTTCGTCTTCGGCGAGGCATGCGCCGCGATCGTGGTGGAGCGGCTGGACGGGCGCCGGCATCCGACGCCGTACGCACAGTTCCGCGGCGGAGCCACGGCGATGGACGGCACCCGTAATCCGCACCCGTCACTGGAGGGAGAGGTGGCTGTCGTCGAGGGCGCACTGCGGGAAGCCGGCATGCCTGCGTCCGCCGTCGACTACGTGAACCCGCACGGCACCGGATCGCCCACCGGGGACGCGGTCGAACTGCAGGCGCTGGCGCGCTGCGGGCTCACCCACGCCCGTATCAACGCGACCAAGTCGATCACCGGGCACGGGCTCGCCGCGGCCGGTGCCGTGGAGGTGGTGGCCACACTCCTCCAGATGCGGGAGCAGAAGCTGCATCCGACCCGCAATCTGGACGATCCGCTGGACGCCGCCTTCCCCTGGGTGCGGGACAAGGCGGAGGACCACGCGATCCGCACGGCTGTCAGCCTGAGCATGGGCTTCGGCGGCATCAGCTCGGCGATCTGCCTCGAACAATGGTGACGGCGAGCGCGGGGCGGAGCCACGAAGCGGATCCCGCGAAGGCAGTGGAGACGACGCGACCGACCGTGTTCATGTACTCGGGGCAGGGCTCTCAGTACTTCCACATGTCCCGCGAGCTCTACGAGCGGCACCCGCGCTACCGGCTGTGGCTGGATCTCTGCGACGACATCGCCTTCCCGGTGCTCGGCACGTCGGTGGTGGACACGCTCTTCGACCCGGACCGCAGCAAGAGCGATCCGTTCGATTCGCTGGCGGACTCCAACGCGGCACTGCTGTGCGTCGAGTACAGCCTCACCCGGGTCGTACAGGAAATGGGGTACCAGCCCGACCTCCTGGTGGGCTACAGCCTGGGCGAGATCACCGCGGCTGTGGTCGCGGAGGCGCTCCCGCTGGAGGACGCGCTCTCCTTCGCCGTGGACTTCGCCCGGATGCTGGCCGAGCGGACCCCGCCGGCCGGCATGCTGGCGGTCCTGTGTTCGGAGGACATCCTCGCCAGCCACGCCGGGCTGTTCGCCGACTGCTGGGTCACGGGGCGCAATTTCGACGGCAACTTCGTGGTCAGCGGCCGGGTCGAGGCGGTGGCGCAACTCGAAGCAGCCCTGGGGCGGGAGTCCGTCGTCTGCCAGCGCCTCCCGGTCAACTTCGGGGTGCACACCCCCCTCATCAGCCCCGTCGAGGATCAGGTGCGCGCGCTCCTCGGCACCGCGAGCTTCGCCCCGCCGAAGATCCCGATGGTCTCGTGTGCGTCGACGGACCGGGTCGTGGAGCTGACGGCCGACGGCGTCTGGGCAGCGATGAGACGTCCGGTGGACTTCTCACAGACCATCGACAGGATCACCGCTGACGGTGACGCGACCTTCGTCGATCTCGGGCCCAGCGCGACACTCGCGACGTTCGTGAAGTACATCCTGCCGCCGGGCAGCGGCTCCACGCAGGTGCACACGATCAATCGATTCGGACAGGACCTGAGCTCGCTCCGCGAGTTCCAGGCGCAGACAGCCGCAACCCGCGGCTGAGGACGCACGTCGCATTCCAGGAGGGACATCCGTTCATGTCGGATTTGAGTGCCATCAGGACCTATCGGGACGCCACCGCCATCATCACCGGTGCGGCGTCGGGCATCGGCCGTGCGCTGGCAGAGGAGCTCGTGGCCCGAGGCTGCGAGGTCGTCCTGGCCGATCTGCAGCTCGAACAAGCAGAAGAACTGGCCACCGCGCTGCGGGGGACCGGCGGAAAGGCGACCGCCGTCCGGCTGGACGTCACCGACCACGCGACCTTCGAACAGCTGGTCAAGGACACCGTCGCGCGCACCGGGCGCCTCGACTACCTCTTCAACAACGCCGGAATCAGCCACGGCATGGGGGCGGGCGCCCGGCATTATCAGATCGAGGACTGGCGGCGCATGATCGACGTCAATGTCCTCGGTGTCGTCAACGGCGTCCAGGCCGCCTACAACCTGATGATCGCCCAGGGGTTCGGCCACATCGTGAACACCGCCTCGCTGGCGGGCCTGGTCCCGAGCGCGGGGACGACCTCGTACGTCACCACGAAGCACGCGGTCGTCGGACTCTCGCACAACTTGCGCATCGAGGCGGCCCAGCTCGGGATACGCGTGAGCGTGCTGTGCCCGGGCGTCATCCGGACCCCGCTGATCGAGGGAGGAGTGTACGGCCGCAGCGTGGAGGGAGTGACCAGTGAGATGACGCGGAAGATGTGGGAGGAGCAGAAACCGATCTCCGCGGAGGAATTCGTCAAGAAGTCACTCGACGCGGTTGCCAAGAACAAGGGAATCATCGTGGTTCCCGCGGTCTGGAAGCTGTTCTGGTGGCTTTTCAGGTTGTCGCCGACTCTCTGCCTGAACATCGCGACCAAGAAGTTCCGGGATCTCGGCAGCCACGCGGCCTCCAGGAATTGACCTCGGAGAGTACCGGAGAGCGCACCAAGAGACCTCGGCCGACCGTATGCGAACAGGGAGTACCGATATGACCGATGGGGCGACCAACCCCCAGCCCAGGCCGGTCCCGCGAGCCCAGGGCGGGTCAGCGAGTGCCTCCACGGCTGCCGTGCCCCCTCCTTCGGCCACTGACTGCTTCTACTCGACGGTATGGGTCGAGGCGGACGGGCCCTCGGGGGTTGCGCTGCCCGGTCCGCATCTGCTGCTGTCCGGTACAGCGGCCGGTGCCGACCTGCCGGGCGGGTGGGTCAACCGCGTGGTGCGCACCTCGGATGCGCTGGACGACGTGCTCGGCGAGCGGGCGTGGGGCTGTGTCGCGGTGCTGAGCGACGGGCGGGAGGCCGATGTCCTGCGGGGGCTTCGAGTTCTTCAGGCCTGTTCGGAGGCGGCCCCTTCGTCTCCGGGAAGAGTCGTCTTCCTGCCCGTGTCGGGCGCGGTCGACGATGCGGGATTGTGGGGGCTGTGCCGGACCGCCCGGCTGGAGCGGCCCGGCCTGGCGGTCCACTGCATCGAAGCATCGGCGGAGCAGCTGTCCCGAGCGCTGACGCTGAGCCGGAGCGGCCGACTGGAGGAGGAGTACCGGTTCACCGGAACTGGCGTCCTCGAAGTCCCGAGACTGCGACGACATGCCCTCGGCGACGCGGGGTTCGCCGCTCGTCCGGATGCGACGTACGTGGTGAGCGGAGGGACAGGCGATCCGGGTCTGGTGGCGGCGGAGTTCCTGGTGGACCGGGGGGCGCGGCATCTGGCGCTGCTGTCTCCGTCGCCCCCCGCCGAATCCCCGGTGCCGCCTGAGGTCGCGGAGATGCGTCGGTCTGCGCGGGTGGAGTGCCTGACGTGTGATGTGAGTGATCTGCGCAGTGTGCGGGGGGCGCAGGACGCCATGACACGGGCCGGTATGCCGCCGGTGGCCGGAGTGGTGCATGCTGCGGGCGTCCTGACCGATGGCGGGCGGGCGCACCAGTCGGAGTCACAGCTGAATCAGGCCTACAGGGCCAAGGTCGACGGCGCGAAGAATCTGCGGAGTGTCTTCGGCCCGCCGGACTTCCTGGTGTTGTTCTCCTCGACTGCTTCGATCTTCGGGGCCGTCGGCCGGGCACCGTATGCCGCGGCGAACGCGACGTTGGACGCCCTGGCCGAGTCGTGGTCGCTGCGGGGTGAACCCGTGCTCTCGATCCAGTGGGGCGCGTGGTCCGACACCGGCACCACGGCGCGTCCCGAGGCCGCCGAGCGCGCGAGGACCTCGGGTTTCGGAGTGCTCGGCAAGGCGCTGGGCACCACGGCTCTGAACCGGCTGCTCGGCGGGCCCGAGCGGGGAACAGTCTGCGTTTCCCCCGTGGAGTGGGACAGAGTGTCGCCGGCCAACCGTTTCGTGTCACATTTCACCGCCACCGCCACCGCCACCGCCACCGCCACCGCCACCGCCACCGCCACCCCCGCTGCCACCGCCCGGCAGACAGCCGCGGCACCGGTAGCGGGCCCGGGCGATGTCCCCGCGCGGAAGGAGCCGGCCTCCCGGGTGCCCGCTGCTTCGCAGACACCGGCTTCTTCGCGTCTGCCGGTCCTCGTCGTAGGGGCAGGCCTGGGCGGTATCAGCTTCGCTCGCCGACTGGAAAAACTGGGCGTGGCAGCAATCGTTCTGGAGAAACGGGACTGTGTCGGCGGTGTGTGGAGCTCGCTCGCCAACGCGGATTCCCGAGTGCAAATCGATTCTCCGGCGTACAGCTTCGACAGCGCGTCGCCCACGACGCGTGGTGACCACCGATGGCGAGCAGTGTTTCCCGGCAGGGACGAGGTCCTCGAGCAGTCGAGTTCCGTGTCGTCCGAGCTGAAGGAACCCGTGCACTTCAACTGCGAAGTGGTGTCCGTCAGGAAGGTCCGAGAGCAGGAGTACGAGGCCGAATACCTTCAGGGGGGCGTTGCCAAGTCCGTCCGCGTCTCGGGTGTCGCGGCGCTCACGGGCGGGCTGCACCGGCCCGTGCGGCATCACTTCCGTGAAGAGCACCTCTTCGCCGGGCATGTCGGGCTCGGGGTCGCCGACGACACACCACCGGAGACGTTCAAGGACGCATCCGTGGTGATCGTCGGGCACGGCGCATTCGCCCTGGAGAACATGCGGACCGCCCTGGAGAACGGTGCCCGCCATGTGACGATCATCTGTCGGCGACGGAACCTGGTCGTGTCGACCCCCTGCAACTGGATGATCAACTCCAGCGAGGGACCGACGCCGCTCAACGACGTGGTCGGCATCATGCGGCCGTTCTACGACCTCTGCGGTGTGGACATCGAGGCTCTGCCTTCGCTCTCCCGAGAAGCGGACGGAAGTTTCGTGCTGGACCAGTCCACGGTCCCGGCGGCCTCGGACGTGTATTTCCTGGCGCAGGCGCTCGGGATGGTGACGGTCCTGGAGAGCGAGATCGACCGTGTGTCGGCTCACTCGGTCGTCACGCAGGACGGGAAGGAGGTGGAGGCCGATGTGCTGCTCAAATGCCTGGGATCGCACACGGACCCGAGCATCCTGTCGAAGATCTTCGGCAAGGACAGCACAGTGGAAGGGCTCTGGGTCGACGGGGACCCCAATCTGTTCACCTACAACGACGGGGCGCAGATCCCCCGGAGGGCGAAATCCCTGCTCTGTTCGAGCTATGTCTTCTTCCTGCAGGCATTCGCTGAAGCGTATCTGCATTTCCGGGACAACCCCGTCGAGCTGAAGGCGTTGTTCGAGAGGATCTCTGTCGAAAGCACGGAGAAGTCTTCCTCCGAGCGTTTGCTGGTGGAGTTGTGGGACTTCATCGAGCGGGCGAAGAAGAACGTGGCATCACGGACCGCGGAGCTCTGCTCGTTCGACCGCTTCCAGAAGGAGCGGGAGGCGGAGTGGCAGATGTACGCCGAGCTGATGGGGGCATCGGCAACGGAGGACGAAGGGCTCTGGGGTGTGATGTCCCCGACCCTGTCGCTGCTTCACCGACGGAATCCCTCCTTCCCCGTCGAGCGGCGTGTCAGGCATGCCGACTTCGGCTCCGTGAGCATCTTCGTGCCGCGACGGCACCGGGTGCTGTTCCTGCCGGGGCAGGGGACTGATGGGCGCCTGGCGCGAGCCATGCTGAAGAAGACTGGTTGGACCAGGCGCGAAGACCTCGAGTTCGTCATTCCCGATGCGCCTTACCCGATGCCGGCGTTCAACGGTGCGGACCAACTCGAGATCCGCGGCCTGGACTCCCTGGTCGAGGAAGGCCTCTACGACGTGGCGGGTACCTACCGCGAGTGGAGAGCGGGTTTCCCGGAGCTGTGGCACCAGCACCACGGCTCGTCGGCCGGCGTGGAGACCGCTGATCCTGAGACGTCTCTGAACCAGTCGCTGCAGTACCTCAAGTCGGTGGCAGAGAGCCATGGACCGATTGCGGGCGTTGCCGGGTTCGGTGAAGGCGCTGCGATCGCCTCTGCGGCTCTCCACTGCCAGGCTCGCGGGCGGGACGTGGGGCTGGGTGATGTACGGTTCTTCATCGCGATGTCCGCGTGGCGCTCACCCGCCCACGAGCGGGCCGGGATATTCGAGAAGACCCGGCCCATCGATGTTCCCGTGCTCCAGACGCTGGGTGAGAGAGAGGCGGGTGTCTTCCAGGCTGCTGCCCCCGCGTTCGCCCAGGACTTCCGCAGGGTGTTTGCATACAGGCACTTGGGAAAGCACACCTACCCTTCGCTCACCCGCAGCCTCGATCAGAACCTCAATCGTCTGCTCGACGCCGCGTTCAACCCCTCAGACGGCCTTTGACCGCGAGCTCTCGAGTCCGGAAACAGACGCGGAAAGAGCACATGTATGAAGATCGTCGACGCGAACATCGTCGTCACCAGCCCGGGCCGCAACTTCGTCACCCTGAAGCTGACGACCGACGACGGCATCACCGGCCTGGGCGACGCCACCCTCAACGGCCGGGAACTCGCCGTCGTCAGCTGTCTGACCGACCACGTGGTATCCCTGCTCATCGGCCGCGACGCGCACCGGATCGAGGACACCTGGCAGTACCTGTACCGAGGGGCCCACTGGCGGCGTGGGCCCGTCACCATGGCTGCGACAGCCACCGTCGACGTGGCCCTGTGGGACATCGAGGCGAAGGCTGCGGGCCTGCCGCTCTACCAGCTCCTCGGGGGCGCCAGCCGGGAGCGCGTGCGTGCCTACGGGCACGCGAACGGCCGCGACGTCCCCGAACTCCTCGACTCCGTACGGGCCGGGCTCGGCGAGGGCTACCAGGCAGCGCGCAAACCGTCGGGCATTCCCGGCCTGAGGGCCGTCTACGGTGTCCACGGCACCGACGACGGCGGTGCACCCGTACTGCACCAGCAGGCCCGTCCCCTGGTCGAGGACTGGGACGCCTACCTCCGCCACCCACCCGCCGTCTTCGAGGCGTTACGCGGTTCGGCGCCGAACTCCCGCTACTCCACGACGCCCACCACCGGCTCACCCCGATCCGGGCGGCGCGGCTCGGAAAGGATCTTGACCGTACCGCCCGTTCTGGCTGGAGGACTGCACGCCGGCCGAGAACCAGGAGGCCCTTCGCCTGGTGCGCCGCAGCACCACGACGCCGCCGCTGGCCGTCGGAGAGGTCTTCAACACCGTCCACGACTATCAGACGCTGATCAGCGAGCAGTTGATCGACTGCGTGCGCTCCGCGGTCACCCGTTTCGGCGGTGTCACGCCGCTGCGCAAGCTCCTCGACTTCGCCGCGCAGTTCCAGATCAAGAGCGCGGTGCACGGTCCGGAGGACACCTCCCCGGTGGGAATGGCGGCTGCCCTCCACCTCGACCTCGCCGTACACAACTTCGGTATCCAGGAGTACTCGGGTCACACCCGTCTTACCGACGAGGTGTTCCGGCACGCCTACACGTTCACCGACGGCCATCTGCATCCGGGCGAGGCCCCCGGCATCGGGGCCAGCCGTAGTCTGCCGGGCGGGAGGTCGCCGCTCTCCCGCCGCTTCACCTCCGCCCCGGCCTCGGTCAGGGCGCGGTGGTAGTTCTGCACCCCCACGGTGCGCAGGACCTGCACCGCCGGAAGTTCGCGCAGCCAGGTCGGCGCATCAGGGGCGTGCACATCCTCCAGCAGCGCGAACCCGTCCCGGCCGTAGACCAGGGCCATCTCCTCGCGCTTGCTGTGGAAGCCGGCGGATGCCAGGAGTGAATCCGCGGGCTGTAGCGCTCGGCGCATTCCCGAACGGGCACCGCCTGGGTCAGCCAGGCCGGGGCCGCGCAGGCCAGCGCCTCCAGTGCGGCCCGCAGCGTCCTCCCGGCCAGCTCCAGCCTGTTCAGATCACGTACCGCCGCCAGCACGCGGGTTGAGTCCGTGCGCTGCTTTCCTCCCGCCTTCACCAAGCCCCGGTCCTTGAGCGCGGTCAGCAGCAGGTCGAGCACCTTCTCCTCTATCCCGTGCTCGACCAACCGCGTGCGGAACTCGGACAGCACTGGGGCGTCGAACCCGGGATCATCCAGCTCCATGCCCAGCGCGTACTTCAGGTCCATGCCGTACCGCCCCCGATGCGCCGCCGCCCGGTCGGTGAGATTCTCGGCGAACTGCAACACCGTCACCAGCGCCGGCTGGCGCGGTGACCAGCCGGGCCTCCCTCTGGCTCCGAACGCCTCGGCGAACTCGGCGTCCGTGAACAACTCGCCCAGCTCGTCACGAACCCGCATCGCCAACGGGTACGGGCCCCGTGCTGCCACCGTCCGCGCCACCTGCACGGTCAGCTCGGGCATCTTCGGCCACGGCCTCGCCTGCATTGACATTTCCACACCCCACCCGCGACCGGAACGCCGAGACGGCCGCGGCTGCCCTGACGAACGAGCCGTTAGACCCACCGGGCACGGAGTAAGCCAGCAGGATCGGTGACGCGGTTCTTACCCGCGCCCCGTGACGCAGCGCTGCAGGTCCATCGGCCGTTGGCGTACGAGAAGCGGGCCGAGCCAAGGGTATGGACAGCGGCCCTCAGGTACTACGCGATCTGGCACCGAATCCGCCGGCTTGGCTGCCGAATCCGGGCCAACGACGTGGCACACGGCCAGCTCAACATCGTCCGCCACGGAGCTGATGGCCCGGCGAGATGGCCGGGTGGCGCCCTCTGGCCTGGCGCCCTGCCCGGCGCCCCGTTCGGCCTCTCCCGCCCCGTCGGCTCGTGCCGAGCAGGTTCTTCGCCACCACCCCGGCCGCCTCGCTGCACGGAAACGCGCCCGCCCCGGATGTGTCTCCGGGGCGGGCCGTCGTCGTTGTGCTGTCAGGCCGCCCAGTCCAGACCGAGGGCGGCGAGCACGGCCAGCTTGTCCGCTGCCAGCTTGGCCCGTCGGGATTTGGAGTTGGCCAGGAACACGCCGAGCTTCACCAGGTGTTCCTGGCCGTCGATGACCACCGTTTCGATGTGGGCTCGGGGCACGGTCAGGGTCCCGGTGCGGTTCCTGTACTGCTCCAGGGCGAGGACCCCTCGCTCGAACGACCCGGCCGCTGACGCCGTCTTCCTGGCCGGTGTTGCGGGCAGAGGCGTCAGCCCCATGCCCTCCAGACGCTTGCGCTGCTCGGGGAGCAGGTTCTCCCACACCGTGTGTTGGAGCTGCCGGTGGACCCATGCGCCGACATCGCAGCCGTGCACGGTCACGCCAGGCAGGATCTCGGTGAGTCCGTGCTCCTCGGCGAGCAGGGTGCGGGCGGTGGCGTAGTGCCGCTGCCACTCCACCGACCAGCCGGGGTTCCACTCGGGGTCGATGCCCTCCAGCGCGGCCCGCCGCTCGGCGGCCCGCTCCTGGTCCTTGCCGAGCCCGCCGGCCTTGCGGAGGTTGGCGAGCCACTGACCGATCGCCACCCCGTCGACCACGGCATCCTTCGGGGCGGCGAGGGTGCCGTGGACCGAGAAGTACGTACGAGCCGCGGTGAGGTTGCGCCAGAATCCGGCGTCCGCCACCGACCACACCATGCCCAGTTCGTTCAGGAGATCGGCCCGCCACGCCTTGAGCGTCCCGAGCCGGAACGCGCGGCGCTGCTCGCTGACCCAGGCGCCCAGCGCATAGGTGATGCGGTTTTCGCCGAGTTCCACCGACGCGTCCAGCGGGACCTGGGCGTCGCGGTGCTCGCGCACCCAGTGGCGCAGGGCGTTGTAGCCGGTGAGCCAGATCTCGGAGTCGGGGTGCAGGACACGGGTCCGGAGGAACAGGGCGACGGTTCCGGGATCGCGGGGGAGGGAGAACCGGAGCAACGGGATCCCGGCGCCCGGATGTTCCTCCTCAGCCGCGTCGCCGTTCGCGGTGCCGGTCTCGTCCTCCGTGGTCCCGTCCGCGTCGTCCTCGGTGGTCCCGGCCGGCTCGGTGGCGGTCTGCTTCTGGTCCTCGTCCACGTCGTGGTCCTGGCCCTCCTCGGCACCCTCGTGGTCGGGATCGAGCGCGACGACGGAGGTCGCCTGTCCCCGGGCCGTGGTGGTGGGCAGGGCCAGTCGTTCGATGACCCGATCGTCATGCGCCCGCAGGCCCTGGAGGACCGAGACCAGGCTGCGGTAGCTGGAGGACGCCATCATGTCGGACGGGTCCTCGCCGGGCTCCAGGAAGACGGGCACGATGATCCGGGACACCTTGCCCTCGCCCGGCTCCTGTCGCAGCCCCCGCCCGATGATCTGGACGATCTCCACGGGCGAGCTGCGGGTGTCGGCGAACACGACGGCGCCCACTCCGCGCTTGCCCCGGATGTCGACCCCTTCACCGAGGACCCGGCAGCTGGAGAGGACTGCGAGGTCGGTGACCCATCCGTCGGCGTCGAGACCGTCCGCGAACCGGTCGAGCACGACCCGGCGGTGCGCGACGGGGTGTTCGCCGCACAGCCACTCCGCACCGACCCGCCCCGGATACGTGACGGGGTCAGCCGCGTGGAGTTCCGCTGCCGTTTCCGGCAGTGCACGGGCGAACGCCATCGCGTCCAGGGTCCGGGAGTGGAACGTCATGAACGACCGCACCCCGGTCGTGTCGGCGTGCTTGAGCAGCGCTTCCTGCAGTGCGGCGAGTCTCCTGCCCTTCCGTTCCGCGGGCGTCGCTTCCGATCCGGGTGCCTGCGGGTCGCGGATCTCCAGGACGTCGATTTCGAAGCGTGCGAGGACCCCGCGCTCGACGCTTTCCATCAACCCGAACTCGAAGAGCACCGGGCCGTACAGCTGCTCGTCGTCCATCGACGCCACCAGGCGCCCGCCCGTCTCGTCCGAGCCGGCACTGCCCGGCGCCGCCTCCCAGAGGCGGGGGGTGGCCGTCATGTACAGCCGTCGCTCCGCAGGGATCCGTGCCTGGTCGTGGACGGCCGCCCACGCCTTGCCGAGATCACCCGAAGTTCTGTGAGCCTCATCGACCACCAACAGGTCGAAGGGCCGCATCTTCTGTCCGTACGAGCCGCGCAGTGCGCGCTCCAGTGCTCCCGGCGCCACGCCGGTCTCCTGGTCGCCCTGTTCGTCGACGAGTCCCTGTGGGGACAGGCCGGCGTACGTCGCGAACACGAGCATCGGACCCGCGCCACCGGTCCACAGGGCGAGTTGGGTGGGGTTGGTCGTGCACCGGACGTCCAGTGCCTCCAGCAGTGGATCGGCGCCGAGACCGCACACCGCGACGGCCGGTGCGGTGTGCCCGATTGCCCGCCAGGATTCGACGGTCTGGGCGAGGAGATCGAGGGTCGGGACCAGAACGCCGACCAGGCCCCGGGGGGCCATCCGCAGTGCGGCCACGGCCGCGGTGACGGTCTTGCCTGAGCCGGTGGACATGTGGACCTGTCCGCGCTGCCCCGAGGCCGGGACGGAGCCGTCCACGGAGAGGGAGAGACCTTCGATGATCGAGTCCACGGCCTCGACCTGGTGAGGCCGCAGCGAGATCACGCCCTGCATACCCGCCACTCCCTCACGCCCACGGATTCCCGGAACACCGGTGACAGTTGCTTCCCGCATCGCCGCTCCGTCGTGCTGACGACGACGACCGTAACGCACCCGAACAAGACTCGCCCACCGAACGTCCAATCTGGCGCCGGAAATCGTCCAAATGCGCTAGGGTCGCGGCATGAGCCAGGAGAACAGGGTGGAAGCCCTCCTCGAAGAGGCGCGACTGAACGCCGTGATGCCGTCCCCGGCCGAGCGCCAACGGCTGCGGGAGGCCGCGAGCCTGTCCCGCGCGCAGGTTGCCGCTGCCGTCGGCGTCGGACGAACCACCGTCGCCAACTGGGAGACCGGCCACTCCGAGCCCACCCCGCCCGGACGCCTGCCCTACCTGAAGCTGCTCAAGGGCCTCGCCGAGATCTACCCGGCCCCCGCCACGGAGCCCGCGCCGGAACCCACCACGGTTCCGGAACCCACCACGGTTCCGGAACCCGTCGCGGATCCGGAACCCGCCCCCGTGCCGCCCGCGTTCACCGCGGCTCCCGAGACGCTGCGCGGCCCGGACGGGCGTGCCATCGAGGGTGACCCGGGCCCGTGCATCCGCTGCGGCGTCGAGACGGCCTACCAGTCCACTGACGGCCGCCCTCTGCACTCCGGCGCCATGTGCCGTCCCGCCGGCCCGCAGAGCGTGCCCACCGCTCCGGCCGGACGGGTACCCGCACCGACCGCAGCCCCGGCGGCACCGGTGGCCGTCTCACCGACCCCGGCGCCCATGTACAACCGCCCCGAGCGCCGCGCGCGCAGCGCTGCCCGCGCGCAGGCCGACACCACCCTGCTGATCAGCCGGGCCGTCCAGGAGGAGGCCGAGCGGGCGGGAGGCGACGAAGAGGCCGCACTCAAAGCCCTGATCAAAAGGGCCATCCCCGATGTGATGCACCTCTTCAACGAGACCCGGGCCACCGCCCGCTACGACTACACCGCCTACCCCGCCCTCCCGGACATCCTGAAGAAGCCGTCCAAGAAGGATCCGGACCAGATCTGGGAGGCCCGCCCCAAGTTCCACCACCCCGGCTACTCCCTGCGGGCCCCCGGTGAGGTCAAGGTCACGGCACTGGACGTGAACGCGGCCTACCTGTCGGCGCTCAAGTGCTGGCTGCCGATCGGAAAACTGGAGCACAGCACCGGCACCGATGGCATCGACCCGAAGCGTTCCGGGGTGCACCTGATCACCCCCGCCGAGTGGGCTCACCCGCATCTGCCCGACCCGATCGGCGACCGCGACGAACCCGGTGCCCTCTGGGTCACCAACGCCACGCTGCGTCTGCTCCAGCGGCTCTCCGGCCCCAAGTACGCCCTGACCGAGGCCCCGGTCATCCACGAGTCGTGGACGTCCGGCGCGACGGAGAACTTCCTCGACGCGCTGCGCAAGCTGCTGTCCGCCGCACGGGACGAGGCGATCGAGAACCGGGACACGCTGACGCTGGAGTACGTGAAGGCGATGTACAGCAAGTTCATCAGCACCATGGGAGAGTCGATCCACAACCGTGAGATGGTCCGCCCGGACTGGATGCACATCATCCACTCCCAGGCGTACGCGAACCTGTGGGGCAAGGCGTTCAAGGCTCATCAGGCCGGTCTGGACGTCATCGCGATGATGGGCACCGACGAACTCCACGTCACCGGCGACTGGCGCCAGGTGTTCTCCGAGGGCCGGGGCGTGTCCCAGATGAAGATCAAGCACGGCGACGCCAAGGCCTCCGGTGAGTACACCGTGGGCACGGTGGCCCGCTGATGGCCGGCCGCTGGATGGACCTCGGCGCGTTCAACGCCCGCGGCCTGCCCGGTGCGGACGCCCTCGGAGTCGCGATCGAGCGCATGGTGACCGGCATCGCCTCACCCGTCGACAGCGAACGCGGGCTCGCCGCCCGCCTGAACTACCTGACCAAGACCGACGCCGGGTACGAGGCCATGGACCGCGCCGGCATCCACGTCTCACCGCGGACCCTCATGGCCTGGCTCGCCGAGGAACGCATCCCGAACAAGGCCAACCGGTCCCGGCTGGATGCTGCCTACTGGGACCTGCGCCGCCGCAACGTGGCCGCCGATCTGAAGAAGCGGCTCAACAACCACGGGCGCGGCACACGTGTCGAGATCAACCCCGTGGACCAGTCCCGCGTGGAGGGCAGGCACCAGCGGGACCTGTCCAGCCGCAGCATCACCGTGCGCGGCGTCTGGGACCGGGCCGTCGACGCCTGGATCGATGACGACCTGGACGAACTCGATGCCATCTGGGACGACATCATCCAAGACCTCGGCTCCGAGTACGACGCGTACAGCAACGTCTCCTCGATCGGCTGGGCCGCCTGAGCCCTGCCGAAACGCCGTGGCCCCCCGGCATTGCGGCTGCCGGGGGCAAGACGTTTGCGTTGCGCAAGCTAGCTGGATCGACGGATGGGGCCCTGGGTAAACCACGGCGCAGCCGGAACCGGTCCTCACCGCTGTGATGCGTCGTATGCCTCGCGGATGTACGAAGGGATGCGCCCATGGTCGTTCACTGAATGGCCGTTGGCGCGCGCCCAGAGGCGTATCGGCTCATCTGCCGGACGGGGAGCTGGTCTGCGGGGTCCAGCGGACTTGCCGGGTCCTCTCCCGTCGCCCGAGGAGACCCCTTCCAGCCGGTCCGCTGTTTCCTGGAAGAAAGCGAACAACGAGGTGTAGGCCCCCTCCTCGGGACCGTTTGCCTCGTCCCAGGTTCCGATGGTTCCGGTGAGCGTGTCCAGGAACGTTCCGTAGAGACCGTCGCGCTCCGCGGCGATGGGCACCCATTCGCGACGCCAGAAGGGATGGTCGGGATCTGCGGACGGCTCCCTCTCCTCCAGACCCATCCGGCTGAGGTAGACCCGCTGAATGTCCCTCAGCCCGAGAAGAAGATGGCCGCCGGGGATGTCCAGCTCGCACCCCAGCGCCACCAGACTCGACCGGGCATCGGCTCGTTTGTTGGCATCGATGTCATTCGCCAGCAGCCACTGTCTGATCTCCGCCGGCAGGTGGTGACCCATGCGTAGTTCGGCTTCCCTGATGGCCGCAGCACTTCCCGGCCCGCCGAGGGCAGCAAGAGTCTCAGGGTCGTTGCGTCCAAGCCAGGCAGTCACCCGACCCCACGCCTCTCGTACGTCTCCTGTCTCGTACGTCGGTGTTTCACTCACGTGCGTCCACCCCGCGGAATGCGCACGCGCACGGAGCATGCCCACCTCTCTCGCGCGCGCTGAGAGGGTGTTGCCTGGGCACCCTGCCGGTGACGAAGTCCTCTTGGTGAGGCGACGACCGCTCGTGATTCATTGGACAACCGTATGCGGGACCACTGACAGTGACCGGCCCGGAAGGAGTTGCGGTCCCTGCCAGGGCTCGCCACCGGCATCGAGAAGAGGTCGAAGACTGCACGGTTACGGCAGTGTGAAGGAACGCGAGCCTGCTTCAGGATGGCCGTCGGACGGGCATGAAGGTCGGCCTGCTGCCGGAAGCCGGAAGCCGCGACACGAGAGGGGGAGATCGATGAGGCCGTTCCTGAACGCGGGTTTCGGCTTCCCCTCGCTGCTGTTCCGCGCCAGGGAGCGTGACCGCTTCGGCATCGGTGTGGACATCGACGCGAGCCGACCCAGCGTGCTGCCGCCGGCAACGTCCTCTCCGGACGAACCCGGCCCACTGCGGCAGGACTTCGCCAACCCGGCGAAGTCTCGCGAACGAGACCGGACTGCCGCCGGCGGGCGCCGCCGCCCCCCTGCGTCGGCCCGACGCAAGTAGTCGTTCCCCGGGCAGCATCTGCCGTCCGTTGCTCGTCCTCCAGTCCGCCGCCCGAGCCAGTGGCTCCCGCCTTCTCCATCGACACGGGGTTCTCTCATGGATGCCATCACCGTGGGCATCGGCGTGCTCGTCGCCGCTGTCCTGCTCATCGTTCTCACGCTGCTGTTCGTGGTCAGCCGGCTGTTCCGCAAGGTGGAGCAGGGCAAGGCCCTGATCGTCTCGAAGATGCGGAAGGTCGATGTCACCTTCACCGGGCAGGTCGTCCTGCCCGTCCTGCACAAGGCCGAGGTCATGGACATCTCGGTGAAGACCATCGAGATCTCCCGGACCGGCCGGGACGGGCTGATCTGCCAGGACAACATCCGCGCGGACATCCGGATCTCGTTCTTCGTCCGGGTCAACAAGACGGTCGAGGACGTCATCAAGGTGGCCCAGGCGATCGGCACGGCCCGGGCGAGCGACAAGGAGACCTTGCAGGAGCTGTTCAACGCCAAGTTCTCCGAGGCGCTCAAGACCGTCGGCAAGCAGCTCGACTTCACCGACCTCTACACCAAGCGCGAGGAGCTGCGGTTCCGGATCATCGAGATCATCGGCATCGACCTCAACGGCTACAGCCTGGAGGACGCGGCCATCGACTACCTGGAGCAGACGCCGCTGTCCCAGCTCGACCCCGGCAACATCCTCGACGCCCAGGGCATCCGCAAGATCACCGAACTGACGGCGGTGGAGAACGTCCGGACGAACGAGTTCCGCCAGCACGAGCAGAAGGAGATCACCCGACAGAACGTCGACGCCCGCGAAGCCATCCTGGAGCTGGAGCGGCGGCAGGCGGACGCGGAGATCAAGCAGAAGCGGGAGGTCGACACCGTACGGGCACGAGAGGAGGCGGAGACGGCCCGGGTGGTGGAGGAGGAGCGGCTGCGGGCCCAGAGCGCGTTCCTCAGGACCGAGGAGCAGCTCGGGATCCAGCGGGAGAATCAGGCCCGGGAGGTGGCGGTCGCGCAGAAGAACCGCGAGCGCGTCATCGCCGTCGAGAACGAGCGGATCGAGAAGGACCGTCTCCTCGAAGTCATCGCCCGGGACCGGGAGACCGAACTGACGCAGATCTCCGCCCAGAAGGAGGTCGAGGCGGAGCGCCGGGACATCGCCGAGGTGATCCGGGAGCGGGTGGCGGTGGACCGTACGGTCGCCGAGCAGGAGGAGTCCATCAAACGGTTGCGGATGGTCGAGGAGGCCGAGCGTACCCGGCAGGCGGTCGTCATCGCGGCCGAGGCCGAGGCGCAGGAGCGGCTGGTCAAGGACATCAAGGCGGCCGAGGCGGCCGAGCAGGCGGCGGTGCACCGGGCCGCCGAGGAACTCACCCTGGCCGAGGCGCGCAACAAGACCGCCGACATGGACGCCCGCGCCAAGATCCGGCTCGCCGAAGGCGTCCAGGCCGAAGCCGCCGCCGAAGGGCTCGCCGCCGTTCAGATCCGGGAGAAAGAGGCGGACGCGATCCAGAAGACGGGCCGCGCCGAGGCGGAGGCCACGGAGGCACGGCTGCGCGCCGAGGCGGTCGGGACGCGGGAGAAGGCGCTGGCCGAGGCCACGGCGATCGGCGAGAAGCTGAAGGCCGAAGCGGCAGGTCTGACCGAGAAGGCGGCGGCGATGGCCGCGCTCGACGAGGCCTCACGTGACCACGAGGAGTACCGGCTGCGCCTGGAGGCGGAGAAGGAGATCCGGCTCACCGGCCTCGACGTGCAGCGGCGGGTCGCCGAGGCGCAGGCGACGGTTCTCGCCACCGGGCTGGAGAACGCCGACATCAACATCGTCGGCGGGGAGTCCGTCTTCCTCGACCGTCTGGTGCAGTCGATCGCCTTCGGGAAGTCCGTCGACGGCTTCATGGACCACTCCCGGACCGCGCAGACGCTGGCCGGCCCCTGGCTGAACGGCGAGGGCTCCTTCACCGAGGACCTGACCAGGGTTCTCGGCTCGCTCTCCAGTGCGGACGTGCAGAACCTCAGCGTCTCGGCACTGCTCGCGAAGGTCATGAAGTCCGGCGTACTCGACGCGCACGCACCCGGTCACGCGACCGCTGCCCCGGCCGAGACCGCCCCGCTGAACGGCGTGGTCACGAGCTGACCGCCCCGGGAACAGCGGTCACAGCGGGTCCGGTGCCGGCATACGAGGGCTGCCGGCGCCGGACCCGCATCCATCACGGGACAAGGAACGGATGCAGATGAGCGCCGGAATCGACCAGGACACGTACGCGGTGCTGCGCGACCGCCTTTCGGCGCAGGCGGCCGAGCTCGCCAGGCGTGCCGCGGCGCTCAACACCGCCCGTACCGCCGCCTTCGGTGCCGGCGGACTGTCTCTCACCGGCACCGCAGGCGTCCGCACCGAGGGCGCCGGGGCGCTGCTGGACATCGCCGTTGTCGGGGACGACATCCTGTTGTTCGGCTGCCACCCGGCCTCCCTGGGGAGCGCCGAGCCGTCGGTCGCCGACGTCTTCACCCTTCACGACCGCGACCTGAACCCGCTGCCCGAGGAGGGGGTGCCCGGCCTCCTCGACGACCCCGGCTTCGTACGGGAGTTCTCGGCACTGCACCGGTACTTCCGAGACGCGCGCCTGCTCCGGCTGAGGCGCGTGGAGGGCCGGCTCCTCGCCGTCTTCCAGATCGGACAGAAGGCCGACGACATCCGCGTCCTGCGCTGGTCGGTCGGCCCCTCCGGCGAGACGCGCTTCCTCGACGCCCTGGGAGAACGCGACCACGTCATGGCCCCCTCGCACGACGTCGAGTGGGTGGAGACGACCCGCGAGGACCACGTACAGGGCCGGCACCCGCACATCTCGCTCGCCGGCCGCCTCTTCGTCTCCACGGCCGGCGGGAAGCTCACGGTCAAGGCGGAGAACGACGCCGAGACGGCCGAGGGCGTGTACGCGGAGCCGGTCGACGAGCCGCTCCAGGCACTGGCGGACGCCGAGGTCGCGTACGCGGCGGTGGGGGCGCTGACCCTGGTGCGCGTCCGGCCGTACAAGGAGGAGGCCGACCGCCACCTCGTCTTCAACGCCTTGACCGGGAGCGTGGTCAGGCTCGACGGTATCGGTCAGTCGTGTCTGCGGCTGCCCGAGGACGAGGGGGTGGTCTTCCCCGGTGGCTACTGCCTCGCCTCCGGCGCGGTGAGGACCTTCGACACCGACACGTCCGGACTGCTCTTCGACCGGCTGATCCGCTCACCCAACGGCGAGGACCTCCTTTTCGCCTTCCACAGCAGGCCCGAGCGGCGCGGCCTCCTCCTGTCGTACAACCTGATCCGCAAGGAGATCACCCGCCCTCTTGCCTGCCGGGGATACGCGCTGCTCGACGACGGGACGATGATCGTGCTGCGCGACGAGACGGGCGAGCCCGGCCGCGTCCACCCCGTGCAGATCTGGCGGACTCCGTACGTCTCCGACACGCATGTGACACCCGCGGTGGACGGTCCCCTGGCCCGCATCGGCAACGCGGATCTCGTCCGGGGGATCGCGGACTGCCTGGCGATCGCCCGCCAGGCCACCGAACTGACTCCCGCCGGCGAGGTCTACGAGGCACTCGTCACCTCCTGCGTGCGCGCGGGAGACGTCCACCACTGGCTGGGAGACGCGGAGACCGGCGACCTGCGCACCCCGCTGACCGAACTCCAGACCACCGCCGCACACGTCCTCGACGAGTTCGAGACGGTGGCCACGCTCACCCGACAGGCGGCAGAAGCGTTCGCTGAATCCACCCGGCAAGTCAGCACGCTGGTACGGCGCGTCCGGGGCGAGGCGCCCGCTACGGCGGAGGAGTGGATTTCCCGGATCACCGAACTCCGCCGGGCACAGGGCCACCTGCTGACCCTGAAGGACATGCGGTACGCCGACACGGGCGGCATCGACGCCCTCGCCGGGGACGTCGAGGCCGACATCACCTCCGCGGCCCAGCGGGCCGTCGCCTTCCTCCGGCGTGAGGACGCCTTCACCACCCACCACGTCGACGCGGAGCGGCTCGCGGCCGAGGCCGGAGCCGTCACCACCGTGGCGGGCACGGGCCCGGTCGCCGACCGGCTCGACACGCACGCCGCCGGCCTGCGGACCCTCAGTGAGATCATCGCCGGCCTCGACATCGCCGAGGCCACCGTCCGCACCTCGATCCTGGAACGGATCGCCAGTGTCCTGGCCGCGCTGAACCGCGTCCGGGCCCTCCTCGCAGCCCGCCGCGCCGAGCTCCTCGACCAGGAGGGCCGGGCGGAGTTCGCCGCCGAGTTCGCCCTGCTCGGCCAGGCCGTCACAGGAGCCTTGGCCGCCGCGGACACCCCGGACCACTGCGACGACCAGCTCGGCAGACTGCTGCTCCAGCTGGAGAACCTCGAGTCCAGATTCGCCGAACACGACGGCTTCCTCGACGAGATCGCCGACAAACGCGCCGAGATGTACGACGCCTTCACCACGCGCAGGCAGACCCTCCAGGACGCTCGCGCCCGCCGCGCGGAACTCCTCGCGGGCTCGGCCGGCCGCGCCCTGGAGACGATCGCCCGGCGAGCCGCGACCCTGTCCGACGCGGACGAGGTGCACACGTACTTCGCCTCCGATCCCATGGTCGCCAAGGCCCGGCGCAACGGAGCCGAGCTGCGGGAGCTCGGTGACGAGGCACGGGCGGAGGAGCTGGAGGGCCGGCTCGGCGCCGCCCGTCAGGAAGCTTTCCGCGCGCTGCGGGACCGAACCGAGCTGTTCGCCGACGGCGGCGCCACGATCCGCCTGGGCCGACACCGCTTCACCGTGAACCGGCAGGTCCCCGAGCTGACCCTCGTACCGCACGAGGGCACCCTCGCCCTCGCGCTGACCGGAACCGACTACCGTGTGCCCGTCACCGACCCGGCGTTCACCGGGACCCGCCCCTTCTGGGACCGGACCCTGCCCTCCGAATCTCCGGAGGTCTACCGGTCCGAATACTTGGCCGCACGCCTTCTCACCGAGCACGGCGCCGACGGACTGGCGGGCGAGGACCTGTCCGCGCTCGCACGACGGGCCGCCGAGGCGGCGTACGACCAGGGGTACGAGCAAGGCGTCCACGACCACGACGCGGCGGCGATCCTCGAGGCCGTCCTCCGGCTGCACCGACGCATCGGAGTGCTCAGGTACCCGGCTCCGGCAAGGGCTGCCGCCCAGATCTTCTGGGCCCACACTCCCACCGCCGAGGCCCGTGACCAGTGGCACCGGCAGGCGGGCGCCCTGAGCCGGGCCCGTGACCTGTTCGGCGCGGAGTCGGCTGTCGACGGCCTGCGGGACGAGCTGACCGAGGAGATCGGCGACCCGACCGCCGCCGCGTACCTGGTCGACGAACTCGCCACCGAACCAGCGGGCTTCGCCACCTCGGACGCGGCTCGGACCCTGCTCGACACGTTCCGCCGCGCCGTCGGCACCTCCGCGTACGACGACGCCCTCGCCTCCCTCACCGGGCCGCGCGCGCGGCGCCAACTCGTCGAGGCATGGCTCACCTCCTACGCGTCAGCGTCCGGGGAGGAACTCGACAAGGGCGTCGTGGCCGAGGCCGTCGCGGTCGAGCTGTGCCCGGACCTCGACCGCTACGAGATCGGCGCCCGCGCCACGGAGACGGTCGCCGGACTCCTGGGCAGCCACCCCCGTCTGCACGGGGGCGCGCTGGAAGTGCGGCTCGACGAGTTCCTGACCAGGACACGGGATTTCGCGGCCACCGACGTGCCGGCCTTCCGTGCGTACCAGGAACACAGGGCTCGGCTTGTCGCCACCGAGCGCGCTCGTCTCCGCCTTGACGAGTACCGGCCCCGGGTCATGGCGTCCTTCGTCCGCAACCAGCTGGTCGACGAGGTCTACCTCCCCTTGATCGGGGCCAATCTCGCCAAGCAGCTCGGCGCGGCCGGAGACGCCAGGCGGAGCGACTCCCAAGGCCTGCTGCTGCTCCTCTCTCCGCCCGGCTACGGCAAGACCACGCTGATCGAGTACGTCGCCGAACGCCTCGGCCTCCTCCTCGTCAAGGTCGACGGACCCGCCCTCGGCTTCCGGACGACCTCTCTCGATCCCCTGGAAGCCCCCGACGCGACGGCCCGCCGGGAACTGGAGAAGATCGCTTTCGCCCTGGCGGCGGGCAGCAACGTCCTGCTGTACGTGGACGACATCCAGCACACCTCGCCGGAGTTCCTGCAGAAGTTCATCCCGCTCTGCGATGCCACGCGGACCCTGAACGGGCACACCCTGCGGGGAAAGCGCTTCGCCGTCTGCATGGCGGGGAACCCCTACACCGAGTCCGGGCAGGCGTTCCGCGTACCGGACATGCTCGCCAACCGGGCCGACATCTGGAATCTCGGCGACGTGCTGAGCGGCAAGGAGGAGACCTTCGCGTTCAGCTTCGTCGAGAACGCCCTCACCTCCCACCCCCTCCTCGCTCCGCTCGCCGGCCGCGAGCGCAGCGACCTGCAGCTTCTGACCCGGCTGGCGGCCGGCGACCCGACGGCCCGCCGCGACCGGCTCGTCCACCCGTACGCCCCGGCCGAACTCGACCAGGTCCTCGCCGTTCTCCGCCACCTCCTGACCGCACGCGAGACGGTCCTCGCCGTCAACGAGGCATACATCGCCTCGGCCGCCACCGCCGACGAGGCCCGCACCGAACCGCCGTTCCGGCTCCAGGGTTCGTACCGCACCATGAACAAGATCACGGCCCGGATCTCGGCCGCCATGAACGACACCGAACTCGCCGCTGCCATCGACGACCACTACACCGCCGAGGCCCAGACCCTCAGCGGCGGTGCCGAGGCCGCCCTCCTCAAGCTCGCCGGGCTCCGCGGCGTCCTCACCCCGGCACAGACCGTCCGCTGGAGCGAGATCACCGCTGCCCATGCGCGCGCCCGGGCGCTCGGCGGCTCCGGGGACGATCCTCTCGCCCGGGCGGTAGCCGCTCTGGGCCTGCTGGCCGACCGCATCACCGCCGTCGAGACCGCGATCACCCGCGCGACGGACCTCGGCCCTCTCCTCGCCCGCCGTGCCGGGCGGCACGCGGCACACTCCGACGCCGTATCGGTCACCGACCACCACCGGCCCTGACCGGGGAAGAGAGGAGAGCGCATGGCCAGAGCGCCGCAGACGGCGATCGGAGAGCACCCGGTCCTCTGCCGATGTGCGACAACGCGCTCGCCCGAATAAAGGGTGCTGGCTACCGTGCCGCCGTCGCCCGCGCCTCCACCGCCTTCGCCACGGTCATCACCACTGCGTCCTCCGGCACGCGGGCTACCGGCCTTTGCGAGGTGGTGGAACCTTCGGAAGGAGCTCCCACAAGGGACGCGCGCCGCTTGCCCAGGCCGCGAGGGTGCGCCGATCGGCGAGGTGCATGTGCAGCTGTTCGGCCAGGGGTGCGCATCGGGTGGAGAAGCGGCCGTTGGTGACGACCAGGACGACGTCGGCTCCGTACAGCTGACGGGCGGTGCCGTTGACGCGCTGGAGGTCGGGGGTGCCGACGGCTGAGCCGCGGTCGCCGTCCTTGCGGTGCTTGGCCTGGATGACCCAGGTGCGACCGAGGGGGTCGGTGGCCAGGACGTCGGCGCCGTTGTCGCCGGCCCCGCCGATCTGCCGGGCGTCGGTGCACCCGTCGCGGCGCATCAGGTCGCGGATGGCGTACTCGAAGTCGCGGTGGTGCAGGGCGTCCAGCTGCGGCAGCCCGTAGCGCAGTGCCTGTCGCCGTACCCGTTCCCAGGCCTGCTGTCGGCGATACCGGTGGGTCCACGCCGTCCCGCCGGCGGTTGCGAGGGCCCCCAGCACGATCAGCGCCCACCAGTTCACCAGCAGCCAGGAGATCACGGCATAGATCAGCGCGAGTCCTGCGGCGGCACCGGACCCGAACAGGAGCAGCTGGGTGTCGCGGCGCTGCTGCCGACGCGAGCGACGGCGGCGCGGGGGCGCGCTGCGGCGGGAGGGACCACGCGCCGCGGGCCGGCGTCGGGACGGGGGGCGGCGGTTGGCCATCGGGCGCGCTCCGGTTTCAGCGGGAGGAGTCGGTGATGCCGGAGGCGAGCTGGCCCAGGAAGTCGCCGATGCCCTCGCCCAAGGGCGTCGGGGCGATGACGACGCCGAGAGCGAGCACGATGATCACGGTCAGCTTCTCGTCGTTCCGGCTGCGGGCCTCGGTGCGTCGTCGCAGCCGCAGCAGGACGATCACGGCGAGCAGCACTCCTACGTTGATGGTCAGCATCCCGCCCGCCCCTGAATCACCCTCGGTCCCGTTCCGACCCCCTTATGTATCCGCAACCCGCACCGTCGCGCCTGGCAGTTGCCGGATGATGACGCAAAGTGACCGGTTGGCCGGATCCTCAGACCGAGAACCGCTGTGCTACCGCCGTCGAGGCTCGACGCGATGATGGGAGTTGACCAGGCACGCCATGACCAGGGAACGGGCACCGATCCGTACGGGTCAGCAGTCGGGCATGAACCGGGTGTCCTCGACGGAGGCCTGCTTGCACCGTGGGGTGCGCCTACACAGGACGGGAGGGCGCGAGATGCCCGAGGTAACGGTGGCCGGCGTGCTGGCCGAGCTCGGCGAGCTCGAGGACCCGAAGATCCGTGCGGTCAACGAGAAGCACGGCGACGATCACGGCGTGAACCTGAGCGCGCTGCGGTCGCTCGCGAAGAGGCTCAAGACGAACCAGGACCTCGCCTGTCAGCTCTGGGAGTCGGGTGACGCCGCGGCGCGGCTTCTCGCGCTCCTGATCTGCCGTCCGAAGGCCTTCACACGCGACGAGCTGGACTCCATGGTGCGTCAGGCGCGCGCACCCAAGGTGCACAGCTGGCTCGTGAGCTATGTCGTCAGGAAGAGCCCGCACGCCGAAGAGCTGCGGCAGACGTGGCCGGCAGATCCGGACCCCACCGTCGCCGCCGCCGGCTGGGAGCTGACCACTGCGCGTGTGATGACCACGTCCGAAGGCCTCGACTTGGAGGGGCTGCTCGATGTCATCGAAACGGAGATGAGCGACGCCCCGGACCGCCTGCAGTGGGCGATGAACCACTGCCTGGCCCAGATCGGGATCGAGCACCCCGCCCACCGGGCCCGCGCCCTCGCCATCGGTGAGCGTCTCGGAGTGCTCAAGGACTATCCGACCTCGCCGGGTTGTACCTCTCCGTACGCGCCCGTCTGGATCACCGAGATGGTGCGTCGACAGCAGAAGAGTTGAGTCCCGGCGCCTGTGCCGACCCGGCAGACCCTGCGACTGTGGTCGCAGGTGACCTGACGTTTCCCAGGTGGGACGACCGGGCGGCACGACCGTACGGTGCTCTGACCGATACGGATCTCGCGGTGAAGGCAGCTGAACTGACCCGGCGTGCAGCACAGGCTCGGGCGTCCACCGGCGGCGCCGTGCAACTGGCCCCAGCACCGGTTGTGCGGGCCGAGACAGCGATTCCGTAACCGTCAGACACACTCTTGATCACGTCACCTCCCCCTGCGCCCCGCCTGATCTCCGAGGTTGACAGGATGCGTCGACCATCCACTTGCGGCCCGGACTGTCTCCTGTTCGGGCTCGGTATCTCAGAGGATTCACCTGTGTCTCACCGCCGGACAGCTCCCCTGGCTCTGGTGCTCTTGGGGCTGATGCTCTCCGCATGCTCCTCGAGCCTGCCCGCACCACCGAATGGCGACCCGCAGGTCGTCCGCGACCGGCTGGCCGCAGCCGGCGACATCCCGTACTCGGCCGCGCTCAAAGCCGTCACACAGTCAGGGACCGAACGGCTCCAGCTCATGGAAGGGCGGGTCAACCTCAACGCGCCTTTCACAGGGCGCACGACAGACATGACCGAGCAGTACACCGAAGACGTTGTGATCACCCGGCAGAAGGTGTACCGGCGCGCCACCGGTACCCACGGGCCATGGCAGGAGTTCCCTGCGTCGGCCGCAAAGGGCGGTATACCCACGGACCGGCTCCCGGCGTATGTGCGGCTCATGCTCGATCACAGCGCCTCCGTGCACCAGGACAGTGAACCCGTGCGCGTGTCGGCCCGCCTCACGCCGGAGGACATCGAATCGGTGGACAGGGCGGTAGGGCGCAACCTGAGACCTGCCACCACCATCGACGCGGAGGCATGGATCGACGACGAGGGCCGGGTCGTGCGCGTACGCCAGAAGATCCACTTTGCCTCCGCCCCCGACATCGAAGGGACGATCACGTTCACCGACTTCAAAGACGCCGTGCCGATCAAGGCACCCGTTGGGTCCTGAGCATCACCGCGCACATGTTCCGCCCCGGGTACGTCCAACCCGTCGGCGGGGCCGTCTCCCGCACTCCGCTGTACCCCACGGTGTACCGCATCACCGCAGGGCTCTACCCGCTCCTGCGACGCGTCGCCCCCCGCTATGTCACCACCACCCGAGCCATCGGCCGCGCCATGCTCGCCGTCACCTACGCCGAAGGGACGGGCCCTTCCGTACGACGCAACGGTGACATCAACGACTTGTCACTCAGTTACGGGTTTGCCCGGGCAAGCAAGGCGTAGTTTGAGCCCACCCCCACCGGCCGGACACCGCGTGGATCCGCGGCCTGTGGCAGACCGGACACAGCCCCGGGCGTGACCGGCCGACCACCTCCTCGACGGAGAGAAAACCGCCGCCCTGCTCGGTGTCGCGCCGAGCACCGTCCGTGCCTCCGCGACCCAGGGCTGCCTCCTGCCAGGCACGACTGTCTACAGCCTCCGCGTCTGGGCCCGCAGCGACGTCGAGGAGCTCCGTAGCGCCCCTCCCCGTCAGGGAAAATTGGGCGGAGGCTTCCCGGGCGAAGGGAAGGGCCGGTAAGTCCCTCCCCTGCGAAGGCAATCCTTGCCCGCGCATTGCCGCCATAGCACGCAGCACTGCCGAGAACACCCCTCGCACCCGCAGTAGAGAGAAGCGGAGCAGCTTGTTCTCCCTCTCGGCCTGCGCTTTTGCCTTCAGCCGCAAGGGGGTGGCCGGGCGCTGGCCGGACGAGCAACAGTTGACTTCACCAGGCGCGACGCGAACGTCGCGAGCCTGGACGGTCCATGTTTCGTTCCGACGGCTTCCGAGTCCCGCTCGGCAGAGCCCCGAACGAGGCTGTCTGGTCGACCACGTCGGTGGCGACCAGGGGGCAGCCAGGGTGAAGGCGAAAGCCGCCACGCTTGGATCTTGACGACGGGAGACGGCAGCTCGTGGCGGCGTTCAAGGTAGGGGCTACAAGGAAGAGCAGCGGATCTTCAACCGCGTCCCTGTGCAGCAGCCGTTCCACCCGCCCCGAGCGGGGCTCTGCAAGGACCTTTCAAGGCGTACGACAAGGGCTCACGAACCCGAAAGGTTTCAGGGTCCGCTCGACCTTTCATTTCAACAGCTTGCGTACGGACGACTTCAGGGAAAAGCGTCCACGCTACGGAATCCAGGGGGAAGCATGAAGAAGCTCCGCGCACTCCGCGCCCAGGCCGGCGTCTCCGCTGCGGCAGTCGCGCTCTCGGCTGCCGGCATCGGGATGGTCACCGCGACACCCGCAGCTGCCTACGCCGGCTACTGCAACGACACCGTCGGCAAGACGATCTCCAACTCCGGCTATCACGCGAGCATTCCTGCCTACAACAACAACGTGGACTGCCAGATGTACCAGGGAGCCAGTGGACCCGAGGTCAAGGCTCTGCAGATCACGCTGAACAAATGCTACGGCCGCAGTCTGAGCACCGACGGGATCTTCGGCACCAACACCAAGAACGCTCTTGTCCACGCTCAGAGGGAGGAACGCATCGGCACTGACGGCGGGTACGGCGAAGAAACGCGGACGAACATCCTGTGGGCCTTCCAGTACAGCGGCGGCCTCGGTCAGTGGTCCTGCTTCTACATCACCAACTGGTAGCGGCTCCCGACCAGCGTCAGGGGGTCAGGGCCTCGCTGACGCTGGTCGGGGGAGAGGCGAATACGGACGCCGTTCAGCCATCCGGGACTGGAACCTGGGTGATGTGGACCGACGCGCCTGGAGGCCGTTGTCCGCCCGAGGAGCTCTACAGCACCGGCCGTAATCGGTGGGAGCGCCGTTCGACTGACAGACCCGGCGAGACGATGGGGGGAGTGGACTACAGCCTCGGGGGATCGCCGCCGCCCCGGCCGTCGGCCCCTGCGCGCCCGGTGAGGAAGCCTCCTGGGGCTGCCATCTCATCGCCCTCAAGGCGCACCATGACCCCGGCCGCCTCTTCAACAACTCCCGCCTCCCGTCGGTGCCCTTCCCGGGCTCCGCGCGCCGCCGCCCGTAGGGACGGGAGGCCCAGCCGGAACCCCCGGTCGCCAAAACCCCCGGGTCACGCCTCCGGGGCGGTCGGGACCCGGGCCACCAGCGGCATCCCCGAACCCCCGTCCGGGGCCGTGCGGACAGCCAGCACCTGGTTGACGCCCAGGTTGTTGCGCTCGAAGCCGACGGCCGAGGCGGCCATGTACAGCCGCCATACCCGAGCGCGCCCCGCGCCGGCCAGCCGCACCGCCTCGGCCCAGTTCTGCTCCAGATTGGTCACCCAGGCCCGCAGCGTCAGCGCGTAGTGCTCCCGCAGCGCCTCCACGTCACGGACCTCGAACCCGGCCTCCTCCAGCAGCGACACGGTCGGACCGACCGGTGACAGTTCCCCGTCCGGGAAGACGTAGCGGTCGATGAACCCGTTGAGCCGGTACGACTCCTCCACGCGACGCGGGCGACGCGCGATCTGGTGGTTCAGAAGCCGGCCGCCCGGCCGCAGCAGAGCGTGCAGCCGTCCCGCGTACGTCCGGTACGCCTCCGCGCCGACGTGCTCGGCCATGCCGATCGACGAGATCGCGTCGTAGGGGCCGTCGGTGACGTCCCGGTAGTCCTGCACCCGTATCTCGACCATGTCCGCGAGACCGGCCTCGGCGACCCGTTTGCGGGCCAGCTCCGCCTGCTCCACGGAGATGGTCACGCCGGTGACGTGGACGCCGTACGTCGCGGCGGCGTGCATCGCCATGCTGCCCCATCCGCAGCCCACGTCCCGGACGCCGGCTGTCTCGGACATGGTGATCTCCGTGAGGTGGGGGATGTTCATCCGCTAGTACGTCGGCTCCGCGCCACCGGTTCATCGGTTCGCACCCGTCCCCGGGCCGGTCCGACGGCCGGTCCGTCCGGCGCGGGTTCGGCAAGTCGGTGGCGCGGGTAGCGCCTTGTTCTGGGTCTCACAGGCGGAGAGGGCTACTCGTCGGGGACATGGTCGGCAATTCGGTCAGGAGCGCGCAGCGCTCGGTGGCACGTAGCCGCGCGGTTGTGCGATGGGCGGGCCGGCCGGGGGGCTGCGGACGAGGCGTCCGCGGCTCGGGCGCACCGGCCAGGGGCGGATGGCGGGGCCAGCACCTCGATCGCCGGGTAAGTTGTCGTCAGTTCGCTTTGTGGCCGAAGGCCCGGTCCGCGCCACCTTGATGCGCTCAGTCAGCTTCGAGACCGAAGTTCCGTCAAGCGCTGCTCGGCCTGCTCGCGGGTGCCCACAGTGACCAAGGTGTCGAGCTGTGCGAGATCGCCCAACGTCGCTCCGTCGTCGCGCAGGGTGCAGCAGCTGCATCCAGGTTGCGCGGCATCTCCCAGCGCACTTACTTCTCGGGCGAGAAGACTGCGTCTTTCCGGGTGACGCTCACCGGGGGGCATGCGCAGTTGTTCTTTGCGGACCCGCGGCAGGTGGGGAAGGTCCGCCGGGTCGCAGGAATCGACGAGTGGGGAAAGCGCGATCGAGATTCCTCGCGATCAATCACCGCGGGGGGCCAACCAGTGACTCCCACGCTCCTCGCGAAACGACTCCCGCGCGGAGGATCTGGTCCACTTGCTGGGGCCGCGTACGCCGAGTGATTATGGATCTTCCTGGGCGGGGTGCGTTCTTTGACGGGGGTTGTCCGATGACCGGTGATGTTGCTCTTGACGGTGTGCTGACTCGGCTCGTCCCGACCACAGAGAACGACCTCGAGATGCTGGCCTCGTGGTTCGCCGGTCCCGACTTCGTGGAGAACTGGGGCGGGATACCACTGTCTCGGCAGCAGGTCGCCGAGAAATATGTGGGGCGGCGCCGCCCGAGAGTGGGGTCCTACCTGGTGCTCGCACACGGCACGGCGGTGGGCTACGCCCAGTACTGGCACGCTGATGCGACCGAAGGCGGCATCGACATGGTGCTCACCCCTGACGCGCAGGGACGAGGTCTGGGACCTGACGCGGCTCGTGCACTGGTCACGCATCTGTGCTCGGAGCGTGGATGGCGGCGCGTGACCGTTGACCCTGTGGCGACCAACATCCGGGCTGTGCGGGCATGGGAGAAAACCGGCTTCCGCCCCCTGGCGCGGGAAGGGCGCAACCTTCTCATGGAATGGTGCCCGGCAGGGTAGTCCGTAGCCCTGCCGGGCACGGCCACACGAAGTGGACCAGAGCCCACTCAGACCTCCCTGGCCACTTGCCCGCCGGTCAATCTGGACCGGCAGGCCGGACACGCTACGAGCTGGACGGCCGGCACATCACGGTCGAACGGGGCCTCTACCTGGCACTCGGCGAGGCTGTTGACGGGCCGGGCGGCTACTTCGGCGGCTGCTTGGACGCCCGTGGACTGTCTGTGCGACCACTTCGGGTACACCGCCCCCGCAACCTTGGTCTGGCGGGACGCTGCGACTGTACGCGAGTACCTGTCCCGCGTCCTGGCGCCAAGGGTGAGTGATATGACCCGGTCGCCCTGGTGTTCGAAGTCGTGGCCGAGGGAGGGATGTGCGTGACTCTCACGTGAACTCGCCGAACTGCAGGGGCAGTGACTCAACGCTGCCGCCGGTCCGTCGGACTACGAACGCGCGAATGCCGAGGGAGAGATCAGCCAGCGGCGGAGAGTCTGTGCCACCAGTGACCGCACCCGTTCGAGCGGGAGCGTTCCCGACGTCGTCCGTCGGCGATCGTGAGTACGGCGACCAGCACGGAAGACCTTCCGGCGTTCGTCGCGGGGAGTCAGGAGGCGATCTTCCCAAGTTGATCGTTTATCCGACCACGCGTGATCAGCACCGCCGGCGTGTGCGTGGGGCGCAGACCGGCAGGGCGGATGCCCTCCGGTCCGTCCTCAGCGACGGCACGTGCCTGGACACAGTGGTGGCGCAGAAAGCGCAGGACCTCGGACTGCTCCTCGTGGGCGAGTGCGTCGAACCAGGCGATGCCCTGTGGCATCGGGCGGAGCCCCTGGGCAAGCTCGTTGAGTATGACGTTGCGTTCGGTCACGCCGGTCTCCCATCGGGCAAGTAGCACTTCGCTGCGGAGGCGGGGTCAGTGGAACCAGGTAACGAGTCGCACATGCCCTGGTCCATGGAGTTCGCTGAGTGTCCGCATCACGCTCCAGACCGGCCCCCAGTGGGTTTCGTTTCCGGCGACCGATTCTCGGCCGCGCGTGCCGGAGCTGTCTGTTTCCTGCCAATCGGTCGAGGCGAGTTCATCCCACGTGATCCATGTCGTGCCGTAGGTGTCAGGAGATCCGCCGTACGCGGCGTACTCGGTCTGGAGCCTCTCGGATGCATCGCTCGGGAAACCGCGGCTTTCGGCCAGAGGGCGGAAGCCGAAGTGGTTCCGGATGCCGAAGAGGCAGGCGAGGGCGTCGTAGGCGTTGCCGTTGTTGAGCAGGAAGAGGTCGATGGCGGTGTGCCACACGGCGTCCTCGTCGTCGGGGCCCCAGAGGCGGGCACCTGGCCGGCACTCGATCATCCCGCTGACTTCGGTAGACATGCCTGCATGCTGCCCGCGCGGCACGTGATTCGGCACCTGCTTTTCCTACGCCCGCTGCCCAAGTGCGCAGGTGCCGCTATCCGCCCTCGGGTGCGAGGGCCTCGCGGGCTGAGTGCCAGATACGTTCGAACTCGGCCGCTGTGATTTCCGTGGCGGACTGGGTGTCCTGCCGGCCGTCCAGACCGCCTTCAATGAGGATGCCGTACGTGTGCTGGCAAACGGCCATCGCGGGCTGTTCACGCTGGTCGCGGATACCCAGGACCTTGCTCGGGGCAGCCGCGGCGACGGGCTGAGGGTCGGGGCCTTGCAGTTCGACGTGACGCAGTGCCCAGCTTTCGTTGTCGACCACTGCGATGCACGGAACGCGGCTGGTGCGTACCTTCTTCGGCGCCGCGGCGAAGTGCTTCGCCTCCGACGTCGCGATGGAGGTCACCACGGACGCGGTCCAGCTGCTCGGCGGCTACGGCTGCACCCGTGACTACCCGGTCGAGCGCATGATGCGCGACGCCAAGATCACCCAGTTCTACGAAGACATGAACCAGGTCCAGCGCATCGTCGTGGCCCGCAACCTGCCGTGAGTGCCCCTGCCACACACCACGCACCGTGGGCCCCCGGGATTCCGAGGGCCCACGGTGCGTCCGGCGTCCCCACACGGGCGTCCCCGAGTGGTTCGCGGGCGGGGGTCAGCAGGCCGTGGTCGCCCCGTTGTCGCTCAGGTTGCCGTCGTAGATCCAGCCGTTGATCTGCGTACCGTCGATGCGTGCGTGGGTCCAGGTGTTACCCGCGGAGTTGACCACGTAGCAGTGGTAGTACAGCTTCGCGCCGTAGACCGTGGCCGTCGTGGGGCAGCCCTCGTTCGGACCTGTGCGCAGCGGTGCGGAGCTGCCGGAGATGTAGCCGGAGCCGGCGTCCTTGTTGGACCACGCCGGGTGCGTACACGCGTCGGCACCTGCGACCGCGGCGCCCGCGGTCGGAGCGGAGACGAGGGTGGCCGAGGCGGCCAGGAGGGGCAGGGCGAGTGCGGTCCACAACTTGCGTCTCATCGTGTTCCCCGTTCCGTGTTCGGCCGCCCTGTTGCGGCCATCTGTTTCGGACAGGACGTGACGCTAGGTGCTGGACTGGCGCATGTGACAGGTGCATATCAGTCAGCGGGTGGCCGGGGGCTGAACGCGGCGCAAATTCGGTGCAACCTGCGAGGGCAGATGCTTGTCATCTGCATGTATTGAGGGGCCGGGGGTGTGTGGTCCGACCGGATCAGGTCCCTGCTCGCCGCTCGCAGAGGGGTGGAAGATCGGCGTCCGCCGGAGCGAGCGGCCGATAACACCGCATGTACAAGCGGAGCTCGCAGTTCAGGGTCGGCCGGGCTCGTGGTGCTCAGGCCGCCGCAGGTGCCTCCGCGCGGCAGTCTCCAGAGCCGTTTCCGCGTGACGGGCGCGACAGGGTGACCCGCTTTCGGCGGGTCATCGCAACCCGTTACTGGCCTATCTCACGGAAGGCCTGCTGATCTCACCCAGGATCGGCCACCGCCCTCCGATCAGCGCAGGCGCGCAAGTCGCAACCGAGCTTCGTTGCGGACATCGGGGTCCCTGTCTGCTGCCAGCGTCCGCAGTTGCGCGACCATCTCGGCGCCGTCCTGTCTGGTCGCCCAGCGTGGGTCACCGTCCAGTTCCGCAGCGAGCTGATCGGCGGTTCCCTGGTCAGAGGCCACTGCACGGGCAGCGAGCACTGCACGCAGGTCGGCCAGATCTCTTCGAGCCAAGAGAGCCACCGCCGTATCCGAGGTCACCCCGGTGTCCTGAGCGTCCAGCAGCAGACGGTGCAGGACACTGGCGACACTCTCAATCTGCGGGGCTGCCGCCAGCTACCGCCCCGCAGCAGCCCTTACAGACCAGGCCGGCGATTCCGCTGCGGCGATCGCGTCGCGAAGCCTTTGCTCGGTGAAGTCGTCCATGCCACCAGGCTGCCAGAAAGCCGACAGCGGGTACGCGCGCCAGCAGGCCCGGACGGACGCGCGCCCCGGCCCGGGCAGGGGACGACGATCGGAACGCGTCACCTGCACGGGCTGAACCGAGCTCGCGATCAAGAGCGGGAGCCGCGGCGGCAACTGGACCCTCCTCCCTCGGTATCTGTGACCCTCGCTGAGCAGCCACGCCGACACGAGGGATGTCAGGGGGCTGTGGTGGACGCCAGGAGGTCGATGACGATCTCCGTTCCCAGGGCGTACGCCGGGACGCCCGAAGTGATGAGGGCGGTCTCGGCGACGCCGACGAGGTCGGCGACGGTGGCGCCCGCGTGGAGCGCGCCCCGGGCGTGAATTCTGGCGGCGTGTTCCCGGCCGAGGGACAGGAGCTGCCCGTAGTGGACGAGTTGCTGCACGCGAGCGCCCAGCGGATTGTCTGTCAGTACGATGTGTCGCAGCGCGGCGAGTGCTTCTTCGGTGGGGAGCCGGTCGAAGTCCCGCGCCAGGCGCAGCCTTTCCTGCACACCACCTGGAACGTCTCCGAGGGTGGAGTGGTAGCGGGCACGGACGGCCTCGGTGCGCCGGGCGACGGCGTCATCGGCCGTCGCGTCGTCGGTCATGACGCGACCCGGGCGATCGAGGAGCGTACGGCGGCCAGGGCGCCCTCGGGGAAATCCACGGCCCCGCCGATCGTCGCCGCCGCGATCTCCGCCCCGGCGCTCTCCTCGATGGCCACCACCAGGTGAGCGGTCGCCGTCGAGTCCGGACCGAACACGAGCAGGCCGTGGTTGGCCAGCAGGGCCGCCGAGGTCGTGGGACGTTGCTCCAGGACGTCGACGATGCCCCGGACGGACACGTCGGACCCGCGTGGCCCCCACGGCACTACCGGAACCTCCTCGGGCTGTCCGAAGCGCAGCATCGGCTCGGTGCGGCACGGCAGCGGCCGGTGCGCGAGGGCGAAGGCCGTCGCGGAGGGGGAGTGGGTGTGGATGACGGCGCCCACGTGCGGGCGGGCGCGGTAGACGGCGCTGTGCATGGCGATGATCTCGGTGCTGACCGACCGTAGCTCTCCGTCCAGGACCCGCCCGTCGAGGCTGACGACCGCGAGGTCGCCGGGGCCGAGGTCGCGAACGAATCCCGGGGTCAGCAGGAAGCTTTCGGCGTCCAGCCTGGCGCTGAGGTTGGCATGCCCCGAGTGGGACATCACCCCCGCCGTGAAAAGGGCCTGTGCCGCCGCGACCAGCTCGTTCGCCGCCTGTGTAGTTGCCATCCGGCACCTCCGAAGTCCTCGGCCGGCGGCTCTCGATCGCCGCCGTGCTCGCATGACCCACTCTTCAACTTAAACTCAGGTGCAAGTCAAGCGTCCGACGGCCGGACGGCGGGAAACGGCAGGAGCGGCTACGTGCGCATAACCATCGGACAGCTCGCGGAGATCACCGGAGTACCGGCGTCGGCCATCCGGTTCTGGGAACGCCACGGCCTGCTGCCCGCGCCCGAGCGCCAGAGCGGGCAGCGGCGCTACCCGCCGGAGGCAGCACAGCGGATTCTGGTGCTGCGCAAGTGCCAGCAGTCGGGGCTGACTCTCGCGGAGATCGGCGAGCTCCAGGAGGACCAACCGCGCAGGCAGGCAATGATCCGTGCCAAGATCGCCGAGGTCCAGCAGCGGATGATCGACCTCGACCACGGCCACCAGCTCCTGGTCCACGCCCTGCAGTGCAACGAGCAGGACATCGTCGGCTGCACCAAGTTCCGGGAGCAGATGGCCGCCTGGGAGACCCTCGCCCCGACCTCCCCGTAGTCCCGGCCCACAAGGTGCCCGTAAGCACTTGAGCCGGGGTCTGGCCCGGGTATGAACGCGTTTTGGCCACACCCTTGAACGGGTGGTGTACGGCTCTGCCTTGTTGGGCTCGTCCGCGTCGTGTTCTGCGACCTCTCGGCAGGGACGGGTCGTACATTGTCGGATTCTGTTGAGACGCCTTCGTCCACGCGGTCACGTTCGTGGCCTCTGCGCTCCTTTGACAGACTTGCCTTCATGGACACCCCTACGGGCGCGCATCGACGCATCGCGACAGCACTTGTCACCTGTGTGGCTGTCCTGGCCGCAGTCTCGGGCTTCCTTCTGGACGGGTCGCTCACGGCAACTGTGTGGGCGGCGGCCGGCGGGGGCGGCACGGCGCTCGGCGCCTTCGTGGTGCGCCGCCGGTTCTTGGCCACCCTCGAGGAGACCCGCGGCAAGGCCATGGAGCTTGGGTACGCGGACGGCATCGGAGACATGGTGGTCGTCGGGCTTCACACCTACGCTGCCGCGGTGTTCCCGATGACTGGCCCCGGCGGGGTGTCTCGCGCCGAGCGCCTGAAGCGCCGTGACCTCGCGTATCAACTCACAGCCACAGAGGGCCTGCCCCATCGCATCGCCGAGCGAGCAGCTGCCGCCCTCGAGGCGATCGATGACGGCCGGGACCCCAAGCAAGTACAGGGTGCGCTGGGCGACCTCATGAGCGCCGTGCACGAGCAGCGCCGCCGCGTCTGAGCGGGAACATGCCCGGAACATGTGACCGACCCGCAATTCCGCTATGCCTCTGCCGCCGGCAGTTCCCGGGACCGAACCGCACGTTCATGGCGACCTAGCCATGGCTACCGGATCCAGTGGGGGGCGTGGCTCTCCAGCAGCACCTCCATGCGGAAACGAAGGGTGAGGCCGTTCGTACACCTCTGCACTATGCCCGGGGCTCCGCCGAAGTGGTTGCTTCCGCGCTCGATGCAGCCGGTCCAAGGCCCTGATCCTGCTCAGGACCGCACAGGGGGCCGGTAACGGCTCGGCCTGCGACCTCCAGCGCGGCGGTGCTGTGGCGGCGGAACTCAGACTCGCGCCAGGCGGCTCGGCCCGCGCGGCGGGCTGTGACGGGTGGTGTCGCTAGCGAACCTGGATCGCGGTCTTCGCGTCGCTTCCTACGCCGCCGCGTCCGTGGGTGCGCCTACCCCGCCATTCCCCACCCCCGGGTCGCCGTTCCGCGTTGTGCAGGCAGCGCAGGAACTCCACCACCTCTTGGTCCGCGTGGTCGAGTCCGGCGATCTTGCTACGGATCGTGAGCTGGCGACCATCGGTGGGGGAGGGGCGGCGGATGACTGTGGGCGCCCGCATCTCTCCAGCGTGCGATGCCCGGCAGGCCACGGCACCCGGGAGCGGGGAGGCGATCAAGCCGCTACGTGGGGGGTGGCCTCTCAGGAGAAGACGACAGAGCGTGCGAGCAGGCGGTCGGATGCGCCCTTGCCGGGCGGCAGGACGTAGTAGGTGTCGCCTACGCAGTCGGTGCCGAGGAAGACGATGGCGGTTGCGTCGGTCAGGTTTTTGGGGGCTCGCGAGACGGTGCCGGGCTCGGCGGCCGGGGTGGCGAGGTTGACGCACTGGCCACTGGCGGGGTTGTTCAGGAAGCCGACGGCCTCGTATCCGTCCGTCGTGGTGTAGGAGTAGCGGAACTGGCCGCTCGCGGCGAAGGCCGAGCCGGGTACGGCCACGAGCAGCACGGCTGCGCCTGCCGTGGCGCCGACCGCGACGGTGAGAGAGCGAAGAGACACGATGGACCGTCCTGTTCCTGGTTGATCATCTGGGTCGGTGCCACAGATGCCCCAGCCGGCAGGGGCTGAACGCGGTCTCCCTCGATCGGGGAATCGGCGAATCGATTCTTCTTGGGCGAATGGCTCAACGTCACGGGGACGTGGGCGCCAGCGAGGGCCGTGACGGGACCGAGACCGAGTGATCAGCCGAGGGCGGGCGCTTGCAGTGCCCCAGGCAGTGTGGTCGAGTACGGACCGCCCTCGAGAGGTGCCGGAGGAGTAGCGCATCCCCGAACTCCCTTCTCGGTGCGAATCCCCGCCTTATGATGAAGGTCTGCGCCGATGCTGGGAGTTCAGGTGGATATGGCTGAGCACACCCCGGATTACCCGCCCAGGACCCCACCCCCACCGAGGCGCCCGCTCTCCCCACCACGCCCGGAGACCAGCCTGCAAGGAACGGCCAGGGCCCGGATGCAGATCCGCAACCGGCGCAGCGCCAACTGGTCGCTGGAGGCCGCCCCGTGGTCCGTGAGCAAGGCGACCGGACACGTCCTGGACCGGCTCCATGAATGGGGCTACCAGGAAGCCGACCAGGTCGCAGCCGACCTGACCGATCTCCTGGTACGCACCGCCGTCGCGGACGGCGGTCGCCGCGTCTCCGTCCACCTCGCCGACCAGGACCGACAGGCGCTCATCGTCGCACTGTCCCACCAGCCTGGCCTCGCCGTCGCCGACGAGGCGGTCCTTCCGGAGCTCACCGCCCGTGGCGCGGTGGCGTGCGGCACCGACACCGCCGACGACGGGCGCCGGCTCTGGGCGATCCTCGCTCTGTAGAACCCGTGGCAGCACGTGTGACAGCTCCCCTGGCACGCGGGGATGCCCGCGTGCCAGGGGAGTCGGTACAGCTCAGGGCACGGCTCCCCGCGCATCCGGGGATGGTCCCGCGCCGTTCGATCGGCTGGTGACGGACGAGGACCTGCTCCCGCATCTGCGGGGATCGTCCTCACTTCGCGTCCAACACCCGCAAGGCGGAACTTCCCCGCAGCATGCGGGGATGGCCCGGTGATCCGGTAAACGTTCGCCTGCCAGCGCATGGCCCACGCCGCAGCATCAGATCCTCGCCGCCACCACGAGCACTGGCCTGCCCCCTCGTCGTACATGGAATAACAACCGCCGGTTGCAACCATCTTGGCTCCACAGGTGTCACACATTTTGTTCACATGTCGGCGTGACCCCACCCGTCCGGCATCCCTTCACGTCAGACAGGTAGCCCGTGTCCCACCAGTACCCGCACAGCCCGAACCAGCAGCCCCAGGGCCCTTACCCAGGCCAGGCTCCGTACCCGGGGCAGCAGCCGTACATGGGTGCACCTGGCGGATACTCAGGCGCTCCCATCCCTCCGCAGGGGAAGTCCTGGACCGGGCGGCATACTGCCTTGGCCATCATCGGTGGCCTCTTCGGTTTCCTTTTCCTTCTCGTCGTCATCATCGGCGTGGTCGCGGGCGGCGACTCGGACCCCAGCAGCACCGCATCCGACACTGTCGCGGCAAGCCCCAGCAATGCACCTGATGCGAAGCCCGCCAAGGAGGCCGGCACGGAGCCGGACGCCCCCGCGAAGGAGGCGACGGAGGAGCCCGTCCCGAAGCAGAAAGAACTCACCCAGGCCGACGAGTTCAAAGCGTTCATCGCCGAGCACGGCACTCCGGCGGAGAAGGCCGCGGCAGAGCACATCCTCAAGGTGCAGGGCGCCGACAGTGACAACGGCATCCTCGACGCCGCAGACGTCTACACCGACTACGCGGGCGGTCTGATGGGCCCGCACCAGGGTGACGGCAAGCTACTTGCCTCCGCGTTCGCCGATTGGAAGGACTCCGACAACGGTCTCGTCACCGTCTATGACAAGGACGGCGAGCTGCTCTCCAACGGCAACTACTGAATCCGCGCCGCACAGTCCCCCACCCCAACTTGATTCGGAGGCAGGGCTGTAAGGCCCTGCTCTCTGTGGACTCGGGCGATGGCCCCACCTTCTGCCGAGGCCTCGGCTGGTGTCGCGAGCTGCACCTTGCCTACGCGGATGTCCCCTTACGGAAGCCGTCCGCTGTCGCCGGACTGTCGGCTCCCCGCGCATGCGGGAATGGTCCAGCGGTACGCCCCGAGCACGTCCACGGGCACCAAGATCACGTTCACCGCATGCTCGGCCTCTGACACCGTCGTGAACGTAACGCTGTACAGGGTCGTCTCGGCCCTTCCGGACACTGACTGGGCGGCGTTCACGCAGTGCTTCGGCGGCAGTTGGCCGACTTCGACGGGATCTGGTCCGACCATGGAGCCGGAAGCTAATACTTCTACTTCATCGTCAACGCCGGTGGCGGCGCGACCGTTTCGGTTCGCTCGCTGACTGTCACCTGCTGATCACACCGGTCCCCGTGCCGCTCCGCGCATGCGGGGCGGCACGGGGAACACGCGGCAGGGGTTCCGGTTCAGGCGTTGTAGCCACCGTGGGCGTCCAGCACCGCGCCCGTGACGTACGACGCGGCGGGGCTCGCCAGAAAAGCGATCGCCGCAGCGATTTCTTCGGGGTGGCCCATGCGCTGTAGGGACAGCGAGCTGACCAGGGCCTTGAGGGTCTCGGGGTCCGGCGGTTGCATGCCGCCCTCCATCAGTCCGGCCTCAACGACGTTGGCCGTGATGTTCCGGGGGCCGAGGTCGCGTGCTACACCCATGGTGTACCTCTCGATCCCGGACTTGGTCGCCGAGTAGTCGGCGAGGCCGGGAGCTCCGACCCGAGAGCCCAGGCCGGAACTCACCGTGATGACGCGGCCGCCCGTGCGCAGCACTCGGGAGGCGGCCCGGATGACAGCGATCACGCCGAGGTAGTTGGTGGCGTGCATCCGGTCCAGTGCGTCGATGTCGGCATTCGGATCGTCCACCGTGCCGGCCGCGGAGATCGCCGCGTTGTTGACGAGGATGTCCAGGCCGCCGAAGTGCGCGACCACGTCGTCGATCAGCGTCGGCGCCTGACTCGTGTCCGCCTGGTCGGACTTGAAGGCGACGGCCTTCGCTCCCTTGCTGCGCACCTCGTCGACGACGGCCTGCGCCTGCTTCTCGGAGCTGACATAGGTGAAGGCGACGTCGGCGCCCTGCTCGGCCAGCAGGCGCACGGTCGCGGCTCCCAGTCCCCGCGACCCCCCGGTGACCAGGGCGACCTTGCCCGTGAGTGGCTTGCTCATTCTTCTTCTCACCTCGTTGATTGACCCGTTCGGCTGTCGTAACGCTAATGGTTACGACAGTCTGTTGCAACCTTTGCTGTTACGACTGCGCTGTCGTAACATGAAGCGTTGCGGCCGAGAGGAGGGGTTCATGAGTGCCAACAGCAGGCTGACCCTTGCCGCTCACGCGCTGGCCTGGATCGGTCTCTATCAGCGCCAGGGTCATGAGGTCGCCACCTCCGAGCAGATCGCGACCAGTGCGAACACCAACCCCGTGGTGATCAGGCGGCTGCTCGGCGAACTGCGCAGGGCCGGGCTCGTGGAGTCCCGGCGAGGTGTGGGCGCGGGCTGGTCGCTGGCGCGTGAGCTGGGGTCGATGACCCTGCTGGACGTGTACGAGGCAGTGGAACCCGGCCCGCTGTTCGCGATGCACCGCACCACCCCGGACCAGGGATGTGTGGTGGGTTACGGCATTCAGCCGACGATGCAGGGCATCTACGAAGGCATCGAGGAGACCCTGAGACAGGAACTGGCCCGCGTCACACTCGAGAGCGTACTCCGGGACGTACTCGCGACACCTCGCTGACGAGTTCGTGCACAGTTAGCGGTGGGACGTCAAAGGGGTCGGTAGGACTTGGGCGCTCACCTCTGCCGAGCCAGCCTCCCGTCTGCGGTCTGTTGCTGGGACAACAGTCCGGCGACGGCTTGGACAGTGTCGTCCATGCGCTCTCGGCGGCCGTGGCGGCGGGCCCGTGCCCGCAAGTTCTTCAGGTGGGCGATGCCGTGTTCGACCCGGCCCTGGCGTGAGGAGTGGGCCTGCGCAAGCGCTCGTGTACCTCCTCGTACCCGTCCGGGGCATTCTTCTTGAGCGACGAGGATTTCGACCTCTGGGCCGACAGCCAGGATTCTGAGCAGCCCCAAAGGCACTGTTTCTCGGATCATGCTCTGTTCGCCCCCACACCACCGGCCTGCACATGCCGGTCCTGGTCCTGCTCGCCCCGCACAGCCGCGGTCACCACGCGGCCAAGGTCGCGGCCCGGATTCGCCACGACTCCCGCACCTCGCAGTGACCGTACTTCCCGGAGCCACCCACCCCTCCCTGCCCCCCGTCGCACCCGAGGAGCTGAACGACCGGCTGCTGGACTTCCTGTGCTGACGGAAGCCGCCTTGACCCACCCGGGTAGCACCCAGCGCCACGGTGCGGGAACAACCTCCGGACCCACCGAACGCAGACCGCAGGCGCTCAAGAGCCAGAGCTGCCGATCTGGCCATACGCACACCTGCTCCTCCTGCCCACGAGCCGAGGGAGACCAGACCATGCCATGGCAGTCGAAGCGACCGCGCGCACATTGCGCACCTCTTCGTTCCTGCGGATATCGACCGCCCTGCAGACTCTGACCGTCTTCGTCCAGGCGGTCTCCGCCGCTTGGCTGCTGACCTCCGCCCACAGCGAGACGATGCACAACGTGGGCGCCCTGGGCCTGGCTGCCGTCCGCCGGCGGCCAGGCGGGCGGTTCCCGGGAGCTCGCGACCGCCGACGCAGGAGGAGGGGGAACCGCCTCAGACGAGCCGCACCGGCTTGCCATCGGTTCGATCCGTCTCCAGCACCCACACCTCGTTGACCCCGGGACGGAGTACGGGGCCGGGGACGAACAGGGCGGACTGGGGTCCCCTGGACCAGTACCGCCCCAGGCAGAATCCGTTGACCCAGACGAAGCCCCTGCTCCAGCCGGGGAGTTCCAGCATCGCGTCCCCAGGGCTCGATACGTCGACGCTGCCCCGGTAGAGGCCCGGCTCGCCGTGCTCCGGGAGGCGGGACGGCAGCGCGGCGACCGCCTTCACGTCGTCGAACGCGTCCAGCCGTAGGCCGCGTGCGCTCACGCCGTGCAGGTACTGCCGCTCGTGCAGGATCCCACCGGTCAGTCCCTTGGTCTCGCCCAGGCGGGGACCGTAGTTGACGCGTCCCAGGGACTCCACCCAGAGTTCCAGCTCGGCAGGGCCCGCGACCGCCGTGCCGACCGGGGTGTCGATGCCGTCGACGGACAGCCGGACCAGGTCCCGTACGCCGGGCAGGGACAGCGGCAGTGGCGGGCGTGGGCCGGGAACACCGACGCGGTATCGCACCAGGCCCCGGTCGACATCGAGGTCCTCGAAAGTCGGCGCCGTGCCAAAGACTCCCTCTGTTCCGCCGAGTGTGTCCATCACCTCGTCCAGCGGCGTCCACGCGTCGAGCACGGCGGTGACCGGCGCCGTGAGGACCGGTGGGGCTGCCGGCACGGGAGGCGGTGCGGCGTCGGCGAAGTCGGCGAGTACCTCGCGGAAGCGCCGGAACAGTTCCGTGGGCCTGCCCCGTTCGTCGACGGGGGCACCGTAGTCGTAGGAGGTCACCGTCGGCTGCAAGGCGCCGTCGTGGAGGTCGCCGGCGCGGTTGGCGCCCGCCCAGCCGCCGAAGCTCGTCCCGCCGTGCGCCATGTAGATGTTCACCGACGCCCCGCACTCCAGGATCTCGCGCAGTACTGCCGCCGCGTCCCTGGCTTCGCGCGGCTCGGGCTCACCGGCGCCCCAGTGGGCGAACCAGCCGCACCAGAACTCCATGCACATCAGTGGGCCGGCGGGCTGGTGACGGCGCAGGGTCCGGAAGGCCTCGGCTGGGTGAGAGCCGAAGTTCACGGTGGCCAGGACACCGGGCAGCGAACCGCCGGTGAGCATGTGGTCCTCGGGCCCGTCGGAGGTGAACAGAGGCACCGTCACCCCGCCCTCGCGCAGGATGTGGGCAAGCTCGCGCAGGTATTCCTGGTCGGAGCCGTAACTGCCGTACTCGTTCTCGACCTGCACCATGATCACTGGCCCGCCGTGGTGGACCTGGCGCTCCACGACCTGCGGCAGCAGGTGGCCGAACCAGCGGCGCACCGGCTCCAGGTACGCCCGGTTCCTGGTGCGGACCTGCCCTGCCAAGGTGCCGGTGAGCCACTGCGGCAGCCCGCCGTTCTCCCATTCGGCGCAGATGTAGGGACCGGGCCGGACGAGGGCCCACAGGCCCGCTGCGTGTACCGCGTCCAGAAACCTGCCCAGTGCCTCCACGTCCCGGTACTGTCCGGGAAAGGGCTCGTGCAGGTTCCAGGGCACGTACGTCTCGACGCAGTTGAGCCCCATCGCTCGAAGCATCTCCAGCCGGTGCGCCCACTGGGCCTCGTGCACCCGGAAGTAGTGCAGGGCGCCCGACAGCAGCCGCACAGGGCGGCCGTCCAGGGCGAATCCGCTGTCGGTCACGGTGAAGACGCCGTCCGCCGGCCGTGTGCTCATCGACGGTTCACCTCTGTCTCTCTCGTGGTGCACGGCAGCTCAACCGACGTCCGTGTGCTCGGTGCCCACACGCAGCCGGTCCAGTCGGTTCACGACATCGCTCTGCGGGGCGTCCCGGTCGTAGATGCCCCACTTGGGTTCGTTGGCGCTGTCCCAGGTGCGTGCGGCATAGCGGTAGCCCCCGCCGGAGAAGGTCTGCCGGATCCCGTTGAAGGACAGTTCCACCCAGCCTGATTCGGCCGAGGCAGAGGTGTGGATGCCGAGGGCGAACCGGTTCCACGCCCCGGCCGAGACCGGCGCCGACCAGATCAGGTGCCAGGTGGCGTCCGTGCTGACGTGGAAAAGGCGTACCGAGCCGTCCTTGACCGTCATGATCAGTGGGTAGTTCTGCGCCGCGTCGGGATACGACTTCCACTGCCACACCACGAAGTCCCCGCTGACGGTGGACAGCTGGGACTCCCAGCCCAGCCAGTAGGTGGAGCCGGGCGCGAAGGCGTATCGGGTGCCGCCCACCGAGATGCCCCGGGACTCACAGCGGACGAGACCACCGGGCTTGGTGAACCGGAAGATGGTCCCGTGGCCGTTCGGGTCGGCGGTGGTGACCAGGCTGCCGGGCTCGGCGCACTCCACGCTCCCGAACACCCGGGTGCCGCCTGCCGCGTCACCGTCCCAGACGGTTGCCGCGCGAGCCGAGGTGGCGGAGACCAGGAGGCAGGCCAGCGCCGCCGGCACGGCGATGGAACGTCGTACCGTCGCCCTCATGCTGTCCTCACCGTGATCTTCTGCGTGGCGCCTGCCTCGGCGGTGAGATCTCCGAACGTGACGGTCAGCGTGCTTCCGGGTACGGCCTGTTCGACCGTGGCGGGGCGGGAGACGACTGCGGTGGTCCGGCGCCGCCACGTCACGGTGAGCGTGGTGAGGGTACGGGTGGGGTCCGAGACACAGACGACCGCGGTGCCGTCGGCCCGGTGCCGGATCAGCACCGAGCAGGGGGCGCTCACGGTGAGGTCACCGACCGTCCCCGCCGCCCAGAAATTGACAGCGGTGACGCCGAGGGAGGGGGCGTGGACGCCCTGGGCCCGTGATGTGTTGGCGAGTGTCCTGAGGAGCCCTCGCGTGCTCGCTGCGTGGGCCGCGGTACGGGCGGCACTGGCGCCTGGCAGCAGGACGTAGGCGTACGCGCCGTCGACCGGATCGATGCCGTGGTCGACGTACAAGGTGAGGTAGCGGTCGGTGAGGGGGGCGGTGGACGAGCCGGTCCTGATGTCGCTCCATCGGCCGGTGCGCTCCTCGCGCAGCGCCGTGATGCGGCCGCCCGCCGGGAAGACGTAGCCGCCGTGTCCGGCGATGTGTGCCCAACCGGGGTCGCTCAGCGTCTCCGTCCAGCCCTGGGCGCCGGGCTTGCGGCGGCCGTCCACGGTCAGCGCCTGGGTGCCGGTGGGGCCGAGGCGGCGGTTGTCGATCACGGTGTCGACCGCCTCGCCGTCCGTCGCGGTGACGCCGGCACCCAGACAGACGATGCCCTCGTCCAGGAAGAACCAGGATTTGCGCGCCTCCAGCGTCGAGGCGAGACCCTTGAGGTGCTGGCCCACCGCGGCGTACGTCCCGTCGGTGGTGCCGCCGACCCATTGCACCGCGGGGCGTTCGGCGCCCCACTGGCCGCCCTGGCCGTCGGCAAGCCGCTTCCTGGAAGCGGTGATGCCGGGCAGCCGATTGGGGTCCACCGTGGCCCAGAAGGTCTGCGCATACTGCTCGTTGGCGAAGTCGTCCCCCCACCAGGACAGCCAGCCTGCTCCGGTGTGGTAACCGCGAAGGTTCTCCCCGTTGCCCCACTCGTAGTGCGCGATCCGGTCGGAGGCCATGGACAGGCAGGCGGCCCACCCGCGGCGGCGGTGCACCGCCCGGTCCTGGGACGGGAAGAGCCGGTGTGCGACCGGCTCGGGCAGGGGCTTGACCGCGGCGTCGTCCACGACGCTCTGGAGCTGGGCGAGCTTGTAGACGCCGAGCATAGGGTTGGTGTGCGGAGGGCTGAAGTACGCCCGCTGGATCCATCCCTTGGCCAGGGCGCGCCAGCGCGCGTTCTGCTCGGGGCTCGCGGCGCGGCCCAGGGCGACGATCGAGGCGATGATCGAGTGGCCGCGCAGATGGTCGTCGTTGGCGCCGCCGGGATCGCCGGGCGGCAGGCCCCGTGCGACGGCGCGTCCGGAGACGGCGTCCATGCACAGGCCGTTGTAGAGGAAGGGGGCCCAGGCCCGTTCGACGGCGTCGAAGTAGTTCTCCCGGGCCGGGTCGGTGATCTCCCAAGGGGAGTCGGCGAGCAGCGCGCACAGCAGGCTGAGGCCGGTGAACAGATCCGCGCCGTAGGACCCGGCGTAGGGCACCCACGTGTGCTGGACGAAGGAGCCGTCACGGTAGAGGCCGTCCCCGGATGTCACGTACGGGAAGACCGGGGACAGGGCCCTCGACGCGAGGGCGAGCCGATCGGCGTCCTCTCCGACCAGACCGCTGAGCGCGATCGTCCGGCACAGGTCGACGCGGTTGGCGCCGGTCGAGGTACCCGTGTACGAGGCCACCGCGCTGTCCGGCACGAACGCGCGGACGGCTTCGGTGATCGTGGCGATCAGGTCGGCGTCCAGGTGCTCGTAAAGGATGGTCGCCGCGTCCAGCAGCGCGTGCGGCCCGCCGATCTGCCAGTTGTACCAGTTGCCGTATCGGGCTCGACCTGCGTGGTAGACGTCGGTCACCACGTGCCGGATCCCGGCCACGACATCGCGAGCGAAGGCGTCGTCCCCGGTCAGACCCGTGGCGGGCTGGGCATAGGCCTCCGCCATGGAACGCAACCGCTGAAACGTGAGCTGGATCTGCGCGGAGTAGGTGTACGACTCGGTGTCCGTGTCGGGATCCGGGTCCAGCCACATCATGCCCGGCCACAGGGAGCCCGGCGCGGGCACCATCGTGGTCCGCCAGGCGGCAGCGTCCCTGCCCAGCCGGGCGAGCTTGGAGGCGAACGGCTCCGCGGTGGGGCTGAAACCGGAGCCGAGTATCAGGCCGCGCCAGGTGGCTCTGAGGCTTTCGAACGCGGCGGACGAGGCGGGCGCGCCCGACGCGGCGTGGGCGGGCTCGGAGGTGGTCAGGACCGTCGCCGAGGCGGTTGCGGGGAGACCCAGCGCGGCGGCTGCGCCTCCCGTCGCCTTGACGAATCCGCGGCGGGACCAAGGTGTGGGCATGGGCGTCTCCAAGGACAGGGACAGAAGGGGGAAGACCGGAGGAGGAACGCAAGAGGGAGGAGCACGAGTGCGGTGGTGGGTTTCTAGCACGGTACGCACAAGATGCTCAATACGTAAGACTCATAAGAATCGATCACTAGAGTACGGTGGGACGTGCACCAATTGGGGGATCGTCAGGAGGACGACAGATGCGGTCGCATGTCAATCAGCGCCACGAACGGGTGCTGGAGATCGTGCGCAGGCGAGGCGGACTGCGGGTGACGGAGCTGGCGGAGGAACTCGGAGTCTCGGCCGTCACCGTGCGGCGCGATATCGAGACACTGGCCGAGCAGGGGCGCCTGATGCGGCTGCACGGCTCGGTCACCTGCCCTGAGCCGCCCGTCTCCGGCCCGGCCGCCGACGGCGCCGGCATGGACGCCTCCGTGCCGTCGGCGCCCACGGGAGTGGTCCTGGGCATGGTGGTGCCCAGCATGGAGCACTACTTCGCGGAGCTTGTCAAGGGCGCTCAGGACGCCGTCGCGGCGCGAGGCGGCCGACTGGTGCTCGGCATCGCCCACTGGCGGTCCGAGGAGGACACCGCGCAGATCGGACGGATGCTCGACGGTGGTGTCGACGGCCTGCTGATCCAGCCCAGCTGGGAACGCGGCGTGCCCAGCCCTGAGCAGGAGCAACAGCTGCTGGCGCTCCGGGTCCCGGCCGTCCTGGTGGACCGGCGCGTCCCTCTCGGGGGCCGGCTGGCCGGACTGGACAGCGCGCGCTCCGACCATGCGCTCGGTGCCGCCGTCGCAGTTCACCACCTCGCCGGGCTGGGCCATGAGCGGATCTCCCTGCTCGCCCAGGACAACCCGACGTCACCGCAGGTCCAGGAGGGGTACGAAGCCGCCATGGCGGCGCGTGGACTCCCGGTGCCTCCGCTCGTGAACGTCGACCCGGAGGACCCGGCCGGCCTGGAGGAGGCGGCCCGGTCGCTGTACCGGTCGGTGGCGAAGGGCGGGGTCACCGCCGCGATCGTCCACAACGATCAGACCGCGATCGGCGTGGTGCAACGGCTGCGCGAACGCGGCCTCTCCCTCCCGGGCGACATCTCGCTGGTGGCATACGAGGACGAGATGGCGGCGCTGGCCGATGTGCCGCTGACCGCTGTGGCCCCGCCGCGGCAGGCAGTGGGGGAGAGCGCCGTCGAGATGATGTTCGCCCGGCTCGCAGGGGGCCCCGGTGCTGCGGCACCGAGCCGGCACCTCTCACTGGTGCCCCGGCTCATGGTGCGGGCGTCCAGCGCTCCACCCCGGTGATCCCAGGCACCCGGTACTTGATTGTTTTGATCGAGTTGGTCGTTTGCTCTTGACGGGCGATCGTTCTGCACAAAAGATGAGCGAAATCGCCTCCGCTCGCGAGGCGCCTTGCTCACCGAGGAGCCAGTGCAGATGAAGCCCGCCCACCGCATACCCCGCCTCGCTCTCACAGCATCCCTGGGCTGTCTGGCCCTCCTCGCCACCGCCTGCGGCGGGGACGGCGGCACGTCCGAGGCCTCGGAGGGCAAGCCGGTCACCCTCACCATGTGGTCCTGGATGGTCGGCACCGAAGAGGTCGTCGAGAAGTTCAACGCCACCCACGAGGACATCAAGGTCGAGTACACCGAGATCACCGCCGGCACCGACGGTTACTCCAAGATCGACAGCGCGATCAAGGGCGGCAACGCACCGGACGTCGTGGGCATGGAGTACGCGATGCTCCCCGAGTTCGCCAGCCAGGGGAACCTGGAAGACCTGACCGAACACTCCGGCAAGCTGGTCACGTCGTTCCCCGAGAACCTCCAGTCGCTGGTGACCCCCGGAGGCCGTACGTGGGGCGTTCCCTTCGATGTCACCCCACAGCTCCTCTACTACCGGACCGACCTGTTCGAGAAGGCCGGCGTGGAGGTCCCGGGAACCTGGGCGGAATTCGAGAAGGCCGCAGAGAAGATCAAGGCCGCTGACAAGGGGGCCCGCATCCTCAACATCCCCAAGGGCGGCGACATCCCGTTCATCAACGGACTGGCATGGCAGGCCGGTTCGCAGGGCTTCGGCGTCCAGGGCGACGCCTGGACGGTGGCCGTCGACGACGAGCCCGCCCGGAAGGTCGCCCGGTTCTGGGACGGCCTGGTACGCGACGATCTGGTGCTCAACCACCCCGCATGGAGCGAGGAGGAGAGCACCGCCAAGAAGAAGGATCAGGTCGCCGCTTTCATCGGCGCTCCCTGGAGCGGAGCCGGCCTCATCTCCCAGACGCCGGAGCAGAAGGGCAAGTGGGCCGTGGCGCCCCTTCCCACGTGGGACGGCACACCGGCCACCGGAACCTGGGGCGGCACCTCCTTCGCCGTACCCAAGGGCAGCGACCACATCGAGGGGGCGGCCGAATTCATCGAGTGGCTCACCACCGACCCGGCCGCGATGAAGGCCCGGCTCGCGGACGCCGAGGCACCGAGCAGTGTCCTGCCCGCAGCCCCCGGTCTGCAGAAGGTCGCGGCGGCGGAGTTCGCCCGAGCCGCCGACGGCTATTTCGCCAACGACCTCTACCAGGTCGCCGCCGGCCAGGTGGACACCGTCGTCGGAGGCTGGACCTGGGGCCCGGTACAGGGTTCGGTGAACGAGGCGTTCGAGAGCGCCGTGCCCGAGGGCGGCTGGGAGGCCGGCTTCGCAGCGGCCCAGCGGGCGGCGCTGAAGGCCCTCGACGACCGCGGACTGAAGACGGTCGGCTGACCGCACACCGGCGGACCTGTGACGCGGGGGCGCTCGACCTGGTGCGGTAGCCACTCGACGCGGGGCGGGCTCCACGGAAGTGCCCGCCTGGTGGACCGGTCCGGCGGCGAGTGCCGCGGAAGCCGGTCCACCCCACGCCGGCACACCACGAGAAGCCGCCGCGCCCGGCACCCGCACGCGCGCGACCCCCCAGCGGAACCCCGCCCCGGCCGCCGTGCCACCCGATCCACCACTGTTCCGGCCCCGCCGCCCCGGGCGCCCCGGTCAGGAGAATCCATGACAGTTCCAGCCCCAGCCCCTGCCCGCCGTTCGACCGGACGCACCCGACAGCGCGCCGCCGCGGCCTACCTCATACCTTTCTTCACCCTTTTCACGCTCGTCATGGTCGCCCCCATCGGCTACGCGCTCTGGACGAGTCTGTTCAAGGAAGAGTCCTCCGGCCTCGGCTTCGGCGGCACCGACAGCGTCTTTGTGGGCCTCGGCAACTACGCCGACGCACTCGGCGACACCGCCCTGCGCGCCTCGTTCCTGAACGTCGCCGCCTATGTGGCGATCTACATCCCGCTCATGACCTGCGCGGCACTGCTGCTCGCCCTGCTGCTGGACTCGACCGTCGCACGGGCCAAGCGGCTGTTCCAGCTCGCCCTTTTCCTGCCCTACACGGTGCCCACCGTCATCGCGGCGATCATCTGGGTCTATCTGTACTCCCCGAGTCTCAGCCCGCTCATGGACTGGTTCGGCTCGGCGGGCGTCAGCGTGGACTTCTTCTCCGCGCCGCTGGCCGTTCCCTCGGTCGTCAATATCGTGACCTGGCACTACGTCGGGTACAACATGGTGATCCTCTACGCGGCTCTCCAGGCGATTCCCCGGGAGACGCTTGAAGCGGCCACGATGGACGGTGCCGGGGCGATCCGCACCGCGCTGCGGATCAAGGTCCCACACATCCGTTCCGCCCTGGTCCTGAGCCTCCTGTTCACCTGCGTCGGCGCCATCCAGCTCTTCAACGAGCCCTACATGCTCACGACCCAGTCAGAGGCCATCAACCGCGACTGGACACCCGTGATGTACGTCCACAAGACGGCGTTCGTCGACCACCAGCACGGCCTCGCCTCCGCAGCGGCGATCCTTGTCGCTCTCCTGGCCGGCTTCCTGTCCTACGCAGTCACCAAGCTCGGCAACCGCTGGAAGGCAGCATGACCACGCACACCGTCACCGGGCAGCCCACCCCCCGCACGGCCGGCGAGGGGAGCGGACCGAAGGTGCGAACCCGACAGCCCCGCCAACGCCCGGACCGGCGAGACCGCGCCCGTCCGAGCCGCTCGTGGACCTCCAAGGCCGTCGTCAACGGACTCCTGGCCCTCTTCGCCTGCTACACCCTGATGCCCCTGACCTGGCTCCTGGTCGCCAGCACGAAGGACCACGGTGATCTCGTCGGCACCGGTGGATTCACCTTCGCCGACTTCAACCTCTTCGCCAACCTCGGGGACCTGTTCACCTACGGCGACGGAATCTACGGGCGCTGGCTGCTCAACAGCATCCTCTACTTCGGCCTGGGCTGCCTGGCCTCCACAATCGTCAGCACAGCAGTCGGCTACGCCTTCGACAAGTACGACTTCCCGCACAAGGAGAAGCTGTTCGGCCTGGTGCTGCTCGGCGTCCTCGTCCCGAGCGCCGTCCTCGTGCTGCCCCAGTACCTCCTGGCCGGCAAGGCGGGCCTGGACAACACCTACTGGGCCGTCCTGGTCCCCCTGCTGGTCAACCCCTTCGGCGTCTACCTCGCCCGGGTCTTCTCCGAGGGGTACATTCCCGGCGAGGTGATCGAGGCCGCCCGGATGGACGGCGCGGGAGAATGGCGCGTCTTCCGCTCGGTCGGCCTGCCGATGATGGCTCCCGGCTTCGTCACTCTGTTCCTCTTCACCTTCACGTCGAGCTGGAACAACTTCGTCCTGCCGCTGTACATGCTGAGCGACGACAAGCTCTACCCCGTCACCCTCGGCCTGGCCATCTGGAGCAAGTCCTCCCAGCAGAACCCGGAGTTCTACATGCTGACGATCGTGGGGGCCCTGGTCTCGGTCCTTCCCCTGATCATCGCCTTCGTCTGCCTCCAGCGCTTCTGGCGCTCGGGGCTCACCGCGGGCGCGGTGAAGTGAAGATGACCGCACGGCACACCACGGCGCCGACCGCCGAGGCCCTCTCCCCGATCGCGGCCGGACCGCGTCCGCGGCGTCCCCGCACAGTCCTCGCGATGTCGCGGGAGACCCGCGACGCCCTGCGTGACGAGGGCGCCATCGACCTGTTCCGCGAGGCGGCCGACCTCGATCCGGACCTGCTCGTCACCGACTTCGCAGACCCCTCCGTCGCCGAGACCCTCGGCCGGACGGAGGTGCTGATCACCCACTGGGGCTGCCCGCAGCTGACGGAGCAGGTACTCGCGGCGATGCCCCGGCTGCGGGCCGTCGTCCACGCGGCAGGGTCCGTCAAGCACCATGTGACCGACGCCGTGTGGGAGCGCGGCATAACGGTCTCCAGCGCCGCGGCAGCAAACGCACTGCCGGTCGCCGAGTACACGCTGGCCGCGATCCTCCTCACCGGTAAGCGGATCCTGGAAAGCGCCCGTGCCTACCGTGAGCGGCACGCGGCGTACCCACTGCTGCCCTACTTCGCCGGTCACGGCAACTACCGTCGGGTTGTCGGCATCGTCGGCGCCTCGCGTACCGGCCGGCGCGTGATCGAACTGCTGCGGCCGTACGATTTCACCGTTCTGGTCCACGACCCCTATCTGGACGACGCCGGCGCGGCCCTCCTCGGCGCGCGGCTCGTCGGACTCGACGAACTGACCCGGCTCAGCCAGGTCGTCTCCATCCACGCACCCCAACTGCCCGAGACCCACCACATGTTCGACGCCAGACGCCTGGCGCTGCTGTCCGACGGTGCCACACTGATCAACACCGCGCGCGGCTCCCTGGTCGACACGGACGCGCTCATCACCCACCTGACGTCCGGACGCATCCACGCAGTCCTCGACGTCACCGACCCCGAGGTACTGCCCCCCGAATCCCCGCTGTTCCAGCTGCCCAACGTGCTCCTCACCCCGCACATCGCGGGCTCGCTGGGCGGCGAGCTAGGCCGCATGGCCGACTACGCAGCCGCCGAGATCGCCCGCTACGCCAGGGGCATGCCCTTCGCCCACAGCGTGGAGCCCCAGGACCTGACCCGGACAGCGTGACGGCCTCGTCTTCCACACTCCGATGAGAGGCCAGGCCCGCAGCGTTCGGCCAGGTCACGCCAGGAGATCCCGGTCCGTACCGTGCAGACGACGCCGGCGATCACTTGACGGTCCTCACCCGCGGTCGCTCCCTCGCGCCCCCGGGAATGAGCTCAGCACGTAACTCCTTCTCCGCATAGGCGAGTTCATGGCGGCGTGCCGCGCCGCCATGAACCACCATCTGGCGTTCGGCGAAGGCGCAGGTCAGGCTCACCGGCCGGAGGACCCTCCACCCCCTGCCCGATCTGCGGCTACGAGTGGGCAGCGCCACCGACTCGCCCCGTCATCGCCATCACCCGGGGCATCCAGCTCCACCTGCTCGACCTACTCGGCCTGGAACCCACACCCCCGCTGGCCGGAGAGCTGAACGAACTGCCCGCGAAGCAGCGAGCTGATTTCACCCTCAGCCATGGTGGAGGACGGAGGGCTGGGACGATGCCCAGGTGAACGACTTCTCGTATTCCAGCATCGGTCCGGAGCCCGGACAGGCCGAGCCCGGCCAGTGGCCGAAGTTGGAGGCTGCACTCGCTGTGGTCAATCGCGACCTGCTGGCGACCCTGCCGGGTCAGGACGCGCTGATACTGATGGTTGTCCCGCCTTGGCAGCCTCTGCCCCCGAGCGGGATCGACAGGGGGCAGGTCTACGTGGCGATGCCGGACGGCCGTTGGCACGGTAACGCGGTGAATGCGTGTGACCTGGAGGAGGGCGACCCGCCGGAGCCGGATGATGCGGCGACGGTCCTGACCGTGGTCGCGGATGCGGCACAGGCCACCATCATGGAGCTGTTCTGGCAGGTCTGGCCACTCTGCCGGGAACACAAGACCGGAATGCACCCTCGTCCCGCAGGGGCCACTGACGACTGGTACCAGGGCGAAGCGGACACGGTCGGCCCACCGGTGTGGTGGTGCCGGGGCAACCGGGACGGCAAGCCCCACGACGTCTGCCTGGTGGGCGAGTTGGCCACCACCCTGCAAGGAAAGCAGCGTCGCGCACTGCGGCACAGCAAGCGTAAACCAGACAGCCGCCGCTAACCGCAGGGCCGGAAGACTGCGCTGACGACCGAGCAGCTCCGCGACGTACGGGTCCCGGTGGGGCTGTACGGGGACCTGAGCGTCGAGGAGGCCCAGCGGGTGTGCCACGACCGGAACGTCAAGGGCAGCACGGTGGACAAGAATCTCGCCATGCCCATGGACCAGCGTGACTTGGGGCGCAGCTCGCACACAAGATCGCCGACCGGGTCAAAATCTCCACCACCGATGGCGTCGTCCCCCTCGCCTCGCTGGGGCAGTCGCGGCGCCGGCTGCTCGCCGCGTCGGACGCAAACTGATCACCTTGTCCGGGCCACGGGCGCTGGTCACCACTGCGCTCCTCGGCAAGTCCGGGATCGCGAAGACGTCGGCGTGGGCGACAGAATCGACGCTGAACACGGAGAAGGCGTCGGCAGAGGAGCAGAGAGAGCGGGTGCCCGGCGGCCGTGGCGTGCTGAGCGGCAGCGGGCGGCGGTCCGGGAGCGGGGGCGCCGAACGAGTGGACTCGCCGGGGCCCGGTCGGGCGGTCTGCCGTTCGCGACGTATCTGCTGCTGATCTGTCGCCGTCCGCGTCGATGATCTGGAAGAGGCGCCCCCCACCATGAGACGAACCACCCCCCGTCGACTGCTCGCGGCGACGCTGTTCGCGGCGTCCGTGCTGGCCCCGCTGGCTACCGTTCCCGCCACGGCCGTCCCGGACCCGCACGCCCCCGCCACGGCCGCCGGTCCGCACGGCGGCGACGACTGCCCTGCCGACGGCTTCGGCCCCGAGCTGACCACTCGACTCGACAAGACCGTCGAGGCGGTCCGCAAGCAGGCCCGCGTCCCCGGCCTCGTCGTCGGCCTGTGGATGCCGGGCAAGGGCTGCTACGTCCGCGCGACCGGCGTCGCAGACAAGAACACCGGCCGGCCGATGTTCGCCGACACCTACGTCCGCATCGGCAGCGAGACCAAGACCTTCACCGTCACCGCGCTCCTCCAGCTCGTCGACGAGGGCAAGGTCAGGCTCGACGACCCGATCGACGACTACATCCGAGGGGTCCCGAACGGCGAGAAGATCACGCTGCGCCACCTCGCCGAGATGCGCAGCGGCCTGTTCCCGTACACCGCCGACCCCGACTTCGACCACGACCTGCTGAGCGCGCCGAGACGCCCGTTCAACCCGTGGGAGGTCCTCTCCTACGGCTACCGGCACCCGAACACCTTCGCGCCGGGCGCGAGGTTCCAGTACTCCAACTCCAACCTCGTGCTGCTCGGCCTGGTCGTCGAGAAGGTGACCGGAAAGCGGCTCGCCGACGTCATCCACGACCGGGTGGTCCGCCCGGCCGGTCTGTCCCGAACATTCCTCCCCAAGGGCGCCGAGTTTCCCGAGCCCCACGCGCACGGATACACCGATCAGACGCTGACCGGCGCCGTCGCGGACGCCACCGACTGGAACCCCAGCTGGGCCTGGGCGGCAGGCGGCATGATCTCCAACCTCCAGGACCTGCGCCGCTGGGCCCCCGTCCTCGCCACCGGAAAGCTGCTCAGCGTCGAGACCCAGGCGCAGCGTCTCAAGGTGCTGCCGACCGGTTTCCCCGGCACCGACTACGGTCTCGGAATCCTGCGGACCAACGGCTGGATCGGGCACAACGGCTCCCTGCCCGGGTACGAGACCGTGACCGTCTACCTGCCCTCGCAGAAGGCCACCCTGGTCCTCATCCTGAACACCGACTCCCTCGTCGACGGCCAGGAGCCGTCGACCCTCGTCGCCCGCGCCGTCACGTCCGTCGTCACACCGGACAACGTGTACGCCGGGGGGATCACCCCGCGCGACAAGTCTTAGACAGGGTGGCGAGGCGGACCAGTCGCCTGTAGCAGCGCAGGGCTGTGGCGAGCCCAGAGAAAGGCGAGGTAGTTGCGGGGGTGGCGTTTGTAGCGTGGGCCGGTTCGGCGGTAGCCGGACAGCGACGAGATCGTCCGCTCGATCACCCAGCTGCGGCGGCCCCACCGTTCGCTGGGATCAATGCCTTTGCGAGCGATGCGCACGCCCCGCCTGGGGAGATCAGCTCCGCTTCGTGGACAAAGAACGAGAAGCGCATACAGAGGGTGGGGGCCCCTGTATACGGTGCGTTCAGTAGTCTCGGGGAGGGGCGGGGCATGGGTGGGGCAGTGCTGACGTTGTCGGCGGCTGTGATCGGCAGCGCCGTGTCGCTGGTGTCGGTCTTGGTGACGCAGCGTTTTACGCAGCAGGTACACCGGCGGGAGCAGGACCGGATCGAGCGCCACCGGCGTGAGGATCTGGAACGGGCCAGGGCGAGCCGTCTACTCGAGGAACGGCAGGCCACCTACGTGCGGTTCAGCGCTGCAGCCCGCACAGCTCGGGACGCCCTGGCGGCTTGCATGTACGACATGCGGCGTGCAGGCACTCTGGAGGACACGCGTCGCGAGGAGTTGAAGCAGCGCTGGGACGCCTACGTCGCACAGCACGCCGAAACCCACATCATTGCCTCCGACGAGGTTCTCTGCGCGGTCGGCCGCGTCAACGGGGCGCTGCGCAAGATCCACGGGCTCGTCAAGCGCCTGGACACCGGCTGGCAGAGTCCGAGCGACAGCGTCGACGCCTTGAAGGAGCAGATCGATGACCTCTGGCCCGGCCTGGTCGCCCTGCGCGAGGCGATGCGATGCGACCTTGACCTGCAGCAGCCGGCAGGTCAGCCCGCGTCCTGACTTGCCCGTCGGCTCAGTAGTCATGCTCGATTCCCGGGCCGAGGGCCTTGGGTAGCTTGCCCGTGCCGCGCTCATGCGCGTGCGTCATCTCGCGATGCCTGGGACAACGGCGTCCACGACTGGACCGCCGAGCGCCCCCAGGCCTGCGTCAACGACCTCGGCGCCGAGCAGTCTTTGGTGCCGGTCAGCGCGCAGAGCAACCGGTCCAAGTCCGACAAGGACCCCGCCACATGGCTGCCACCGGCCGACGCCGCTCACTGCCCCTACGCGGGACGGTCGACTGATCGCGTCAGGATTTGCCCCTCACTCCCCAGTGACATCTGGGGCGGCGGGGGTTACGGTGCCAACGACAGCGTGACAACGTTGTCACGTGTCAGGGATCGAAAGGAACTACCCCATGCGGTTTGCTTTCAGACCGTTCCGTCCTCGTGCTTCCGGTATAACGGCCGGTCTGATGGCCGCCCTACTCGCGAGTGGTGGAGTGGTCGGCATCGCTCAGCCGGCCACCGCCGCCGCGGAGGCGGAACCGATCGATCTGGTCAATCCGTTCGTCGGAACCCAGAACTTCGGCAACACCTTCCCTGGGGCCAGCGCGCCGTTCGGCATGGTCCAGGTCAGTCCGGACACCGGCGGCCAGGGCGGCTACGACTACAAGCAGGACTCGATCTACGGATTCAGCCAGACGCACCTGTCCGGCGTCGGCTGTGGCGTCATGGGCGAGCTGCCCATCATGCCGACCACGGGCGTGGTCGACTCCGTGGACCCGAACGCCTACCGTTCCCCGTACAGCCACGACGACGAGCAGGCCAGTCCCGGCTACTACCGGGTGGGGCTGAAGAAGTACGGCGTCGACGCGGAACTCACCGCCACCGAGCGCACCGGGTGGCAGCGCTACACCTTCCCCTCCACCGGTTCGGCCAACGTCCTGTTCAACACGGGCAAGGCCAACCAGTCCGTGCTGGACTCCGAGGTGCACGTCGTCGGTGACCGCACCATCGAGGGCCGGGTGCACGCCGGGGGCTTCTGCGCCGGACACGACGAGCACACGGTGTACTTCAGCGCCACCTTCGACCGGCCCTTCAAGGCCCACGGGACGTGGGACGGCGAGGCCCCCAGGCCCGATACCCGCGACGCGGAGGGAAGCGGCGCCAACGGCGCCTGGGTGACCTTCGACGCGACCACCGACCGGGACGCCGTCCTGAAGGTGGGGCTCTCCTACACCGGCGTGGAGGGCGCCCGTAAGAACCTGGCCGCGGAGACCAAGGAGTCCTTCGACTTCGACGCCACGCGCAAGGCGTTGCAGGACACCTGGAAGAAGCAATTGGATTCCATCCGGGTCGGCGGAGGCGCGGCGGACCGGCAGAAGGCCTTCTACACCGCCCTCTACCACAGCCAGTTGCACCCGAACCTCGCCGGTGACGTCGACGGGATGTACCAGGGGTTCGACAACAAGACGCACACGGCAAAGGACTACACGCCGTATCAGAACTTCTCGCTCTGGGACACCTACCGGCCGCAGAACCAGCTTCTGCAGATGCTGGAGCCGAAGGTCGCCCGGGACGTCGCGCTGTCGGTCGTCGCGGCCGGCCGGGACGGTGGCTGGCTGCCCCGCTGGGCGCTCGCCAACAGCGAGACCAACATCATGACCGGTGACCCGGTCACGCCCTTCCTCGTAGAGGCCTGGTCAAAGGGTCTGCTCGCCGGACACGAGGCAGAGACCTACGCGTTGCTGAAGAAGAACGCGACCAGCACCCCGCCCGCCGACTCGCCGTACAACGGACGCTCGGGATCGGACCACTACACCGAGCGCGGCTACATCCCGTCAGGTCTCGAGCTCGGCAAGGACTGCGCGGACAAGGGCGGCGACAACGACTGCAAGCACCCGGCGTCGGCCACGATGGAGTACTCCGCCGCCGATGCGTCGCTCGCGCTCATGGCCGACCGGCTCGGACACAAGTCGGACGCCAAGATGTTCGCCGCGCGCGGCCAGTGGTACCGGAACCTGTGGGACTCCTCGATCCAGCAGTTCCGGCCGCGGACGGCCGACGGCACCTGGCTCACGCCCTACGACCCGGTCGAGGCGGCGCACCAGTTCCATGAGGGCGGCGCGTACCAGTACCAGTGGCTGGTACCGCAGGACCCGGCCGGCCTCGTCAGCCTGATGGGCGGCCGGAGCGCGACCGAGAAGCGGCTCGACTCCTTCTTCGTCCACGACAAGCTGCTCACCGACCCGGCGGGCACCGCCCGGAACGACTGGATCTCGCAGCCGTACGACTACTACGGCAAGCCGACGTACAACCCGAACAACGAGCCGGACCTGCACGCCCCGTACATGTACAACTGGGTCGGCGCCCCGGCGAAGACCGCGACCGTGGTGCGCGCGGCGATGACGCTCTTCACCAACGGGCCGGACGGGATGACGGGCAACGACGACCTGGGCACCATGTCGGCCTGGTACGTCTTCTCCTCCCTCGGCCTCTACCCGACGATGAGCGGCGGCGACTTCCTGGCCGTGTCCAGCCCGCAGTTCCCATCGGCGACCGTCCGGATCGGCGGCTACCCCAAGGCGTCCGGCACCAAGGGCCAGGGCGGCACGCTGACCATCGAAGCACCCGGAGCGAGCGACACGAAGCGGTACGTGCAGAGCGTTGCCCTGAACGGCCGGGACGTACCCCAGACCTGGCTGAGCTGGAACAAGCTCGCGCACGGCGGGACCCTTGCCCACCGGCTCGGGACCTCCCCCTCCTCCTGGGGCACGGGCAAGGGCGCTCAGCCGCCTTCCGTCAACCAGGCGTCTCCCGACCGCCGCAAGCACGTCGACGCGTCGCTGCGTCCCGCCTCGGCGGTCGTCCCCACGGGTGACGCCGCGCAGACCGCGAAGTTCACGCTGGACGTCCTCGGGCAGGCTCCCGGCACGCTGCACGTCTCGGTCACGGCGAAGGTGCCCGGCGGCTGGAAGGCCACGACGGCACAGCGTTCTCCACTGGTGATCGATTCCGGTCACCTCCCGGTGCAGAAGAAGGTGTCGCTCGACATCACCGTCCCTCCGGGCGTCGCGGCCGGGTCCTACCCGGTGGAGGTGAAGGTCGCGGGCCGAGGAACGAACTCCGTCACCCGCAAGGCCACCGTCACGGTGGGAGCCGCCACGACCTGCGCGAGTGAGGTGAACGGGCAGTGCGCAGTGGACCTGCGAGCAGAACTCGGCCACGACGGTACGGCCACGGTGGCGAACCCCGGCGAGGGCGACTTCGACGGGCATGGCTGGAGCTATGACGGCGACCTGCTGCCCAAGGCGGGGCCGGTCACCTGGGACGAGGTGACGTACGACGCGCCGGACCCCACCGGCACGGCGAACAACTTCCTCGAAGCAAGCGGGCAGGCGCTCCTGTTGCCCGCGGGGCAGCACGGTGCGCTGCGGCTGGTCGGCTCGGCGCACAACGGTCCGGTGACCACCACACTGACCGTGCACTACGCGGACGGCAGCAGCACGGAGGCACCGGTGACCTTCGGTGACTGGGCGGGCTCCGCGCCGAACGGCAGCACGGTCGTCCTCGACATGCCGCACCGCATCAAGCGGGGGAGCGGTGTCGACGGGCCGTCCATTCGGCTCTTCGGTACGGCCGCTGAGCTCGACCGTGGCAAGACGGTCCGATCGGTCTCCCTGCCGGACGACTCCCGCGTCGAGATCTACGCGATGACGCTCGTCTAGAGAGGGACCGGCGGACCGCCGAAACCCAGCCGACGGTGCGCCGTTCCGGATCGGCGCATCCCTCTCATCAGGGCCCCGGCGCGCAAGCGCCGGGGCCACTCGGCCCGCAGTAAGGCGCCGTCCCTACGGGCTCCGATGCCGTGATCACCACACCCCATGCTTCGCTCGATCACCGCCGGCCCCGGCACCCTGTCCGGCCCGGCACCGACCAGCAGAGCGTCGTGAACGCGCCCGGGCCGCAGCGAAAAGGGCATCCGCTGGGCCGGACGGGCGCGAATCGCGGCTTGGTCACTCACTGACGTTCAAGGTCGCGCACTCCGAGACCCCCAGCTCGGACAGCACCGCCCGAAGCCGGGCCAAGGCCGCAGCCGGTTCCGAGTCCTCCGCGATGTCGAGGTCAAGATGGCAGCGCCCCATGCCGCTGCCCGCGCCGGTGACCTCGCCGTCGAGCTCGAACGCCACCTAAACAGCCTCCTCGACCTCGACACGATCGATCGGCAGCCCCACGAACACGATCTCAACGAACACCCCGACCCCCCTCTCGGCCCGGCGAACCATAGCGGTCACAGCCCTAGGATTTGGCCGGCCGGTCATGCACGGAGCCAGATGACGAGGGCTGCGGCGGTTGCGGTCCCCAGGAAGACGTAGCCGCGCTTGTCGTAGCGGGTGGCTACTGCTCCGGCCAGATTGAGCCGGTTGCCGACAGGTCAACTCTCACGAGTCGGGGTGTGCAGTGGGGGAGGAGGAGTCGCGTCCCTGTGGCCGCTCGTTCCCTTTGCCGGCGCACCGCCTTGGTCGGCCGCGACTTGAACTGGGGAACGTCGGTACAGCGGTAAAGAACGAGGCTGGGCGGCGTCTCCATGGATGCCGCCCAGCCCCGCGAGGTCGCCGGTTCGCTTCGCCTGGCTCAGGGCTCGATTCGCAGGTCCCCGATGAGGCCGTCGCCGAGGCTGAAGCGGAAGTGCAGATCCACCACACCGCCCGGGAAGTCGCCCTCCAGGTGGTGGGTGGCGACGTAGCGGTCCGCATCGGTTTTCTGTGCGCCGGTGAGTTCGCTCGTGTACGTGTACTCGCCGGCAGAGCGGGTCATCCAGGCTTCGATCGCCGGGGCTCCCTGATGGGTCTTGCCCTCGTCGGTCACGGTGGCGTCCGGGTGAAGGAAGCTGAGTGCCGTGGCAACGTCGTGGGCGCGGTGGGCCTTCAGGAAGCCCGTGACGGCCTCGGGCAGAGCCTCGGGAGCGATGGTCTGGGGCTGGTCGGTGGACATGAGCACTCCTAGAAGTTCGGGGATCAGACGGTGGGGATGGTGCCGCCGTCGATGACGTGCTCGGCGCCGACGATGGCGGAGGCGCGGTCGGATACGAGGAAGGCGACGAGTTCAGCAACTTCCTCGGGGTGGGCGGGGCGGCCCAGCGGGATTCCGCCGAGGGAGTCCATGAGCTGCTTCAGTGCCGCTTCGTGGGTGGTGCCGGCGTTCTCCGCGATGCGGGCGACGAGCTGGTCGGCGGCGGTGGTCCGGACGAAGCCGGGACTGACGGTGTTGATCCGGATGCCGAGCGGAGCGACCTCGTTCGCCAGGCCCTTGCTGTAGGTGGTCAGTGCTGCTTTGGCGGCGGCGTAGGCGAGGGTGCCGTCCCATAGCGGCATGCGGCGCTGGATCGAGGAGACGTGCACGATGGCGCCGCGTCCGGCTTCGGCCATGGCGGGCAGCAGGCCGCGGTCCAGGCGGACGGCGGCGAGGAGGTTGACGTTGAGCTCGTTGGCCCAGTCGTCCTCGGTCGGGGCCGCGTACCCGCCCGAGGGGGCGTTGGAGCCGCCCACGTTGTTGACCAGGATGTCGACGCCGCCGAGGCGGCGGAGGACTTCGTCGACCACCGTGGCAGCCCCTTCGGGAGCGGCCAGGTCCGCGGTGATGATGTCCGAGGCGGCTATGTCGTCCGGGCGGCTGCGCGCGGTGACCAGCACGGTGGCGCCGGCCTGGGACAGGCGCCGGGCGACGGCCGCACCGACGCCTTTCGTGCCGCCGGTGACCAGTGCGCGTCGACCCTCCAGGGAGTCGCCGGTTTCGCCGATGGGGGTGGCCATGATGTGCTCCGTTCCCGGGTGTGGACCGAAGAGGGGGGCGCACCCGTCGTTACTGCTAGAATAGAAGCAAGTAACTTCGACATTAGCAGTAACTCTGCGGAGGTGGTCAACTTGGCAAGCCGGATCAGGGCGGAAGACTTCGAATGCCCGCTGTCCACGACCGTGCAGCACGTCGGCGAATGGTGGACGCTGCTGCTCCTCCACGACGCTTTCGACGGGTACACCCGCTTCGATCAGTTCCAGGAGAACCTCGGCATCTCCACCAGCATGCTCACCGCACGCCTCAAGACGCTGGTCGCGGACGGCCTGCTGGAGCGCCGTCCCTACCAGACCAATCCCGTCCGCAACGAGTACGTCCTGACCGACCTGGGACGCTCCCTGCGCCCCGTGATCATCACGTTGGCGGCGTGGGGCAACTCCCGCCTCACCCCCGAGCAGCGCAGCATGATCCTGATCGACACCACAAGCGGCGAAGAGGTCGAACCCGTGGTCGTCGATGCCACATCGGGCCGCCGCCTCGATGACAGCCATGCCTACGTGTTCGCCGCCGGCCCTGCCGCCAGCCCCGCCATGCGGGCCCGCTACCCCCTCAGCGACGAGACCGCCGCTGATGCACCCGCCCGCACCAGCTGACGCACACGCCACCCCGCCGCGCGAGCCGCACGCGCTCGATGTGCCCGTCCCCGGAGGATCCGTGCCCACCGCCGACGAACTGATCAGCCCCGACAGCATCCGCGGCCTGACGGCCGTCCTGCGCGGCACGTCCCCCACCGCCTTGCGCTGGCGCACCGTGGCCGGCAGCGCGGCCACCCTCGGCCCGCTCTCCCTCAGCCAGCGGGCCCGTGCGGTGGCGAGGCACTCCTGGCCGACACCGGCCACAACTACGCCCAGCTCGCCCGTGAGACTCGAGCGGCCCTCACCAGCGACGACCTCACCGGCTGGATGGTCTGGCCGCTCACCGAGGCCGTCGCCTCCGCGGCCACCACATCCTCCTCCGACGCGGACTTCGACGACGGACTCGACCTCCTCGCCCAGCTCACGCCCCGTCTCACCGCGGAATTCGCGCTGCGAACCTTCCTCAACGCCGACCCGTCCAGAACGCTGGCCACCGCAGCAGCCTGGACCGCCTCCCCAGACCCCGCGGTGCGCCGGCTGGCCAGCGAGGGCACCCGCCCCAAACTCCCCTGGGCCCGCCAGGTCCCCGAGCTGACCCGCAACCCCGCCGCCACCCTCCTCCTGCTGGACCGGCTGCACACCGACACCTCCGACACCGTGCGCCGCTCGGTCGCCAACCACCTCAACGACATCTCCCGCCTCGACCCCGATCTCGCCACCGCCCAGGCCGCCCGCTGGGCGGACGGCGCCGCACCGACCAGCCCCGCGCTGATCCGCCACGCCATGCGCACCCTTGTCAAACAGGGGAACCCCGCGGCGCTGGAACTGGTCGGCTTCCACGGCGACCGCACCGACTTCACGGTGGAGGGCCCGCTCCTGGAGCGAACCGGCATCCTCCTGGGCGGCGCACTCGACTTCACCGCACGCATCCCCAACGTCTCGGACAAGCCGGTCACCCTGGCCATCGACTACGTCGTCCACCATCTGAAGGCCAACGGCAAGCAGGCCCCCAAGGTCTTCAAACTCGCCAAGCGCGCCTTGTTCCCCGGCGAGACGACCGAGCTGGGGCGCAGCCACTCCTTCCGTCCCATCAGCACACGCCGCTACTACCCAGGCGCCCATGCCATCCAGCTCCAGGTCAACGGACACCCCTACAACAAGGTGTCCTTCACACTCGGCTCCGCTGGATAGCCCCCCGTCCATCAGGAGGGCCGGACCTGCAGCCCTGCGGCCTGCACGGCCAGCCTGTGGGAGTACGCGGCGATCTCCTTCCGGCTGGTTGCCGGCCTGTCGCCGTCCTTGGACGTTCTGGCCGCGCGGATGCGGTAGAACATCCCTCGCTGCCGCGATCGACCAGCGACTCGGCCACCCCGGCACGCCCCCCGCGTGCTCGCGGCGAGCGTGGCCGTTGCACTTCGGGTCGCGCTTCGGCAGTGGCTTCAACCTCCGGCCGCACCCCTCGCAAGCGGTGGGCTCCTCGTGCCGTCAGGCTCGCTACCAGACCTGCTCCGCTCCGCGCTCGCCCCACTCGAACCCGCACTTGAGCTGTCACCGGGCCCGACTCCGGAGTCAGCCACTTCCGGCTTGCACGGTCAGGAGGTACACGGTCGAACAGGCGCCCTCAGGCTCATCGCGCCGGTGCACTCCGAGTCATTCGTGTACGCACGCACGCCGCCCGGGGAACCCCGCACGCCCTACCGCCCCGCACGAGCAGCGGAAATGATGAGCACACCGCACATGAACCAGGTGATCCGCAGTTCCCCGTGCCCTGGCCGGGCGGACTCGCGGCGGAAGGAGTTCACGGTGTTGCTTCTCATCTCCCCGGACGGCGTCGAGGAAGCGCTCGCTTGCGCGAAAGCGGCGGAACACCTTGACATCGTCGACGTCAAGAAGCCCGACGAGGGATCTCTCGGCGCCAACTTCCCCTGGGTCATCCGGGAGATCCGCGCCGCGGTTCCGGCCGACAAACCGGTGTCCGCCACCGTCGGCGACGTGCCGTACAAGCCGGGAACCGTGGCGCAGGCCGCGCTCGGCGCGGCCGTCTCCGGTGCCACGTACATCAAGGTGGGCCTGTACGGATGTACCACTCCTGAACAGGGCGTCGAGGTCATGCGGGCGGTTGTCCGGGCCGTGAAGGACCACCGGCCGGACGCGCTCGTCGTCGCCTCGGGCTATGCCGACGCCCACCGCGTGGGCTGCGTCAATCCGCTCGCCCTGCCCGACATCGCGGCCCGCGCCGGTGCCGACGCGGCCATGCTGGACACCGCGATCAAGGACGGGACGCGGCTGTTCGACCACGTTCCACCGGACGTCTGCGGCGAGTTCGTCCGTCGCGCCCACGCAGCCGGTCTGCTCGCCGCCCTCGCAGGCAGCGTCAAGCAGGCCGACCTCGGTCCCCTGACCCGTATCGGAACGGACATCGTGGGCGTGCGGGGAGCGGTCTGTTCGGGCGGTGACCGCAATGCCGGAAGGATCCAGCCGCACCTGGTCGCAGCCTTCCGGGCGGAGATGGACCGGCAGGCCCAGGAGCACGCCGCCGACGCCCCGGCCCTGAACTGAACGCCTGGATGCCGGCGCCCGAAGCCGAACGGGCCGTCGGACACCGTGCCCCACGCCTCGCCGTCATCGACCCGGCCACCGGGGAGACCTTCGACGAGACCCCCGACCAGCGACCGGAGGAGCTGGACGACGCGGTCGACCGGGCCCGGCGCGCCTGGACCGGATGGCGCGCCGACCGGGCCGCCCGTGCCACCGGACTGAAAGCCGCCGCCGACGCCGTGGAGGCCGCCGGGGACGACCTCGCTCCGCTCCTCACCCGGGAACAGGGCAAACCTCTGGCCGAGTCGTACGCCGAGGTCGCCCGTACGGCGGCCCGGCTGCGGTACTTCGCCGATCTGGCCCCCCGGACCCGCCGGATCGACGACGGCCGGCCCGTGCACAGCGAAATCCGCTGGCGCTCTCTTGGGCCTGTTGCAGCGATCGTGCCGTGGAACTTCCCCCTCCAGCTCGCGTCGGCCAAGTTCGCGCCCGCACTCGCGGCCGGTAACACCGTGGTTCTCAAACCGTCCCCCTACACCCCTCTCGCCACCCGACTGCTCGGTGCCGTCCTCGCCACGGCTCTCCCTGAGGACGTCCTGACCGTCGTCACCGGGCGGGAACCTCTCGGTGCCCACCTCGCCTCCCATCCGGGCTTCCGCCACGTCACCTTCACCGGCTCGGTGCCGACCGGACGGGCTGTCGCCGGAGCTGCGGCGACCTCCCTCGCCCGGATCACCCTGGAACTGGGCGGCAACGACGCGGCCGTCCTCCTGGACGACGTCGACGTGGACCGGATCGCGGACCGGCTGTTCTGGGCCGCCTTCCGCAACTGCGGGCAGGTCTGCATGGCGGTCAAACGCGTCTACGCACCGGCCCGGCTCCACGCCGAGGTCGTCGAGGCCCTCGCGCACCGCGCGAAGACCGTCGTCGTCGGACCCGGCCTGGACCCGGACACCCGGCTCGGGCCCGTCAACAACGCCCACCAGCTGGCCCGGGTCGAGCGGGTCACACAACAGGCCCTGGCCGCCGGCGCCCGCGCGGCGACCGGCGGTCACCGGCTCGACGGGCCGGGCTACTTCTTCGCACCCACGATCCTCACGGACGTCCCTCCCGACGACCCGGTGGTGACGGAGGAACAGTTCGGACCGCTTCTTCCGGTGCTGCCGTACCGCCGCCTCGACGAAGCCGTCGAGGCGGCCAACGGCACCGGCTTCGGGCTGGGCGGCTCCGTGTGGGGCACCGATCTCGACCGGGCGGCGGCGACAGCCGACCGGCTCGAATGCGGCACGGCCTGGATCAACCACCACGCCGAACTCTCCCTCGCCCAGCCCTTCGCAGGCGTCAAGGACAGCGGGGTCGGTGTCGCGGGCGGGCCGTGGGGCCTCTACGGAAACCTCCGTCCGTTCGTAGTGCACCGGCCGCGGGAGGAAGAACGATGAAGTTCCGCGCCGCCGTGCTGCGCTCGTACGAGTCCCCGTTCGCGGTCGAGGAGGTAGTTCTGGGCACCGGCCCGGCCGCCGGTGAGATTCTCGTCGAGATCGCGGGATGCGGAATGTGCCGGACCGATCTCGCGGTCCGGCGATCAGCCGGCCGCCCTCCGCTGCCGGCCGTCCTCGGCCACGAGGGGACCGGAGTGGTGGTGGCGGCGGGCGACAGCCTGGACAGCGCGATCGGCGTCGGTGACCACGTCGTGCTGAGCTTCGATTCCTGCGGCGGCTGCAGGAACTGCCGTGGCGCGGCTCCCGCCTACTGCGACTCCTTCGCCTCACTCAACCTCTTCGGGGGACGCGAGGAGAACGCGTCACGGCTCACCGACGTCGCCGGGGGAGCACTGGCCTCCCGGTGGTTCGGACAGTCCTCCTTCGCCGAGTACGCCCTCGTCCCGGCGCGCAACGCCGTCCGGGTCGACCCCGCCCTGCCGCTCGAACTGCTCGCTCCGCTCGGCTGCGGCGCCCTCACCGGTGCCGGGGCCGTACTGAACACCTTCCGTGCCGGTCCCGGTGACACCCTCGTCGTACTCGGCGCGGGAGCGGTGGGCCTGACCGCGCTCATGGCGGCCACCTCCGTCGGTGTACGGACCGTGGCCGTCGACAGGCATCCCGGGCGCCTGGAGCTGGCCGAGCGGTTCGGAGCGGTCCCGCTGTCCTCCGCCACGGCCGGGTTGGCCGAACGCATCCGCCGGCACACCGACGGCGGCGCACAGTACGCCCTGGACACCACGGCCTCCGCCCCGCTCATCAACGATGCGCTCCGCGCGCTGCGCCCCACCGGCACTCTCGGGCTCGTGGCACGTCTGCACTCGGCCCTGTCGCTCGAACCGGGCACGCTCGACGGAGGCCGCAGCATCCGGCACATCTGCGAGGGGGATGCCGTGCCCGAACTGCTGATACCCCGGCTGATCGGTCTGTGGCAGGCCGGCCGCTTCCCCTTCGACCAACTGATCCGCACCTACCCGCTGGCCGACATCAACGAGGCCGAACGCGACTGTGACGCCGGACGCGTGATCAAGCCTGTCCTGCTGCCGGAGAGAAGAGAACGATGAGTGAACCGTCCACCACCGAAGACCCCCGCCATCCCAGCAGCGACCCTTCCGAGTTCTCCGCCACGGAGACGCGGCCGACCGGCGCGGAAGGCGTGGACGCAGGCGTGGGACTGACCGCCCTCCTGGTCGCCGCCGCACGGGCGATCGAGACCCGGCGCCCCGACAGCCTGGCCCAGGACGTCTACGCGGAACACTTCGTACGCGCGGCCCCCGCCTGCGCGGACTGGCCGGTAAGCATCCAGCAGGTCCCGGACGGGGACGACAACCAGTTGTGGGGGAGGTTCGCCCGCTACTTCGGCCTGCGGACCGCAGTCCTCGACGAGTTCCTCCAGCGATCGGTCGGTACGGGCGTCCGGCAAGCGGTCCTCCTGGGAGCGGGACTGGACACGCGGGCCTTCCGGCTCGACCTGCCGTCCGACTGCGTCGTCTTCGAGATCGACAGGGCGGGTGTGCTGGCCTTCAAGCAACAGGTGCTCAAGGACCTGTCGGCCGCCCCGAGGGCGAAGCGGGTCCAGGTGCCGGTCGACCTGCGCGAGGACTGGGTCACCGCGCTGACCTCCGCAGGCTTCGATCCGGCCGCACCGAGCGTCTGGCTGGCCGAAGGACTGCTCTTCTACCTGCCGGGTCCCGCCGAGACGTACCTCATCGACACGGTGGACCGGCTCACCACCGGGGGCAGTGCCCTGGCCTTCGAGGCCAAGCTGGAGAAAGACCTGCTGGCATACCGCGACAGCCCGATCTACGTGGCGACGCGGGAGCAGATCGGCATCGATCTGCTCGGTCTCTTCGACAGGGGGCCGCGCCCCGACTCCGCGGGTGACCTGACGGCGAAGGGCTGGTCCACCTCGATGCACACGCCCTTCGAGTTCACCCGGCTGCGGGGACGTGGTCCTCTTCCCGAGCCGAACGACGCGCTGGAGGGGAACCGGTGGGTGTTCGCGCACAAGCCCCGCCCCTGACGTCCACCCACGACGACGTCCGCACGGGTCCGGCACCGCCGTGACCGTACGGGGCCGACGCCCGTGCGCGTGCGGAGAGCCGAGTGTCGGTGCCGGCACGCGGCGTTCCGTGGTGGCACGTGCCGCCACGGAACGCCGCATGTCCGGGTCGTGTCAGACGGCCCGGACACCACCAGTCGGTCAGCCGGAATCCCGCTCGGAGCCGGGGCGTGGTAGTCCTCGATGCCCCTGGCCCGCGTGGTCACCATGATGCGGTCCTCGGCGTCCGGGCCGAATGCGTCGAAGAGCGCGTGGATGTTCGCCTCGGCGAAGCCGATCGCCGCCATCAGCGAGACGAAGAGCGGGCGGGGTCTCGCCGCACGAGGTGTCCGGGCCCGGCCGTACGAACTGGTTGTCGGCACGTCACTCCTTCTGGTAGCGAAGGCCCTCCACACCGTCACGCCTCTCCCCCCAGGAGGGCACGTAGAAGCACTCGTTGAGCCGAGTCCGGGATGCACGGACCGCAGGAGACAGGTGACGGACATGCGAACCGAGGCCACCGACAGGGCCGAGCTGGTCTTCTCCCCCTCTGCCGTGCACCAGGCCGTGGACCTCGTCTGTCGGCGGAAGCTTCCAGGCGTTTGCGGCCCGCCGCTTTCCACGCCACCCAAGGAGGACGGCCGCAGGAGACTGCGATCGTGCGGGGCGGAGGGCGACGGCCTCCGCCCCGCACGCTTCCGGCGGTCAGGAGCAGCTGACGCCGTTCAGTGCGAACCCGGTGGGCGCCGAACCGGGTGTCCCCGATCCCTGGAAGCCGAACGAGGCCGAACCGCCGGGCGGGACCTTCCCGTTGTGGCCGCCGTCGGTGGCGGTCACGACAGCTCCGGACTGGGTGGCGGTGGCGTTCCAGGCGCCGGTCACCTTCTCGGAACCGCTGAAGGTCCAGTTGAGCCGCCAGCCGTCCACAGATGTGCTGCCGGTGTTCCTGACGGTCACGTCGGCGGTGAACCCGCTGCCCCACGACGAGCCGACCTTGTAGGTCACCGAGCAGGCGGCACCGGCGGACGGAGTCGGCGTGGGGGTGGGAGTCATGGTCGGCGTGGGGGTCGGGGTCGGGGAGGGGGACTCACCGGTATCGCCGTCGGGCAGCTCACCCCACTGCTGTGACGTTCCCTCCAGCAGTACCAGCCTCGGCGCGTCCACCGGGGTGGAGCCCGGTGTCGTCGGCAGGCCCGCGTACGACCAGTCGTTCGACGGGTCCCAGGCGCCCGAGGAGGCGACCCGGAACTGCACCTCCTTGCGGTAGGCCGACTGACCGGCCGGGGCGATCACGGTGTTCGAGCAGTCCACGCTGATGTAGTGGACGTTCCCCTCGTACTGCTTGGCGCCGGAGGCCGTGCCGCACTGGTTGTAGTTGGTGGTCACGGTGATGTCCGCCGGCGAGACCCCGGGCTCCAGGGTGAAGTAGTAGCGCAGCGAGGCCTTGGTCAGCGGCCTGGCCGGCCAGGCCGACTTGTTGACCAGGTAGGCCTTGATCTCGGTGAAGTTCGCCCCGGACGCGTTCACCGACGCCTGGGCCAGCACCTCGGGCCCGTCCGGTGTCTCGGCCTTGGGGAACGAGGCGAGCGGGGCGCCGCCGTATTCGGCGTAGAGCCGGGCGAGGGCACCGGTGAAGGCGGCGTTGTAGTCGGTGGCGACCTCGTTGTTGACGTAGTTCTGCCGGTCGTCGGTGTAGGAGTCGTCCGCCGCGCCCGGCCCGCCGACGAGTGCGCCGTACAGGACGTGGCGGGTCTCGACGGGGTTCGTCATCTGGTCGGTCCACGACCCGTGCGCGGTCCGGTGGTGCGGCTTGGTGGGCGGGGTGGCGCCGAAGCCGACGACATAGCTGGCCTTGCGCGGGTTGTCCCCGAGGGCGTAGTTGATCTGGCGTACCGCGAAGTCGTGGTAGCGGGCCTTGCGGGTCGCGTCACCGGAGAGCCAGTCGCTGTAGGAGAGCGCGGCGAAGGCCGTGTTCGCCGCGTAACGCAGCGATCCCCAGGAGTCCAGCACGGCCTGGCCGCCGGGGGAGTACTTCACCTTGGCGCCGTTCACCCCGGTCGTCCACCAGTCGAGCCAGCGGTTGGAGTCGTCGATGTACCTCTGCTTCCCGGTGAGCTTGGCGAGCATCACGTACGAGCCGTACGAGGTGTCGTCCCAGGAGAGCGTCCATCGGTAGGAGCGTGTGGAGGTCTGCGGCTCCGTCGACAGCCCGTCGTAGTACGTCTCCGCCTTGGCCAGGTAGGAGGCGTCACCGGTGGCCTTGTGAAGCCAGATCGCGCCCCACACCAGCTCGTCCTGGTAGCCGCTCCAGGAGTTGTAGTACGACTTCGCGTCGGTGATGCAGTCGCTGTACTTGCCGCGGTAGGTGTCGGCGAACGAGTAGAGCTGCTTCGCGTGGGTGAGGAGCTTCGCCGCGTACGCCGGGTCGTCGTCGGCGAAGAGCATCGAGGAGGACGCCATCGCGGCGGCCGTCTGCCCGGCCAGGTCGGTGCCGGGGCAGGAAGCGTCGATCTTGTACGCGGGCCGGGCCATGGACATCACTTCGGCGGGGCCCCACCACTTGTGGTCGTCGCCGCCGTTGCCGACCTGCCCGTAGAGCACGTTGGCGGAGGGGTGGGCCTTGACGAAGTAGTCGTTGACGAAGCGCAGGTTGTCCTTCAGGCGAGCCAGCTGCCCGGACGCGGCGTAGGCGTCCTTCTGCTCGATACCGCCCCAGGCGAGCACCGTGGCGCTGTAGGCCATCGGGAGGCCGAACTTCACGTGGTCGCCGGCGTCGTACCAGCCGCCGGTCAGATCGAGCCCGACGTCCTTGCCGTCGTCCATGCCGGAGTCGCCACGCCAGGAGACGCGGTTGTCCTCGGGAAGCTTGCCCGAGCGCTGGGCTTCGTAGAAGAAGAGCGACTTCTGCAAGGCCTCGCCGTAGGCGAACGCCGGTGCTGCCTGGGCCGGGGTGGCGGCCAGGGGCATGAGTCCGGCGGCGAGCAGCGCGGCCACGCCGGCGAGGGTGACTCCCAGGCGGGAGCGGCCGTTCGTGCTCGGCGGAGAGTGGCGGGATATCGATCTGTGGAACGCGCGGGGGAGGGAGGGCAGTCGCAACGGATCGTCCTTCGGGGCGGCGGGCGGCGTGGGGTGCCCGTGGTCGTACCGGACCGGCGAATGGCATGCCGGACCGGGCCGACGGGGCGGTGGGGCGGCTCGTGCGGAAGTGCGGCGTGCGCGGGTGCTGAGCGGTGCAGACAGTGCGGCTCGTGCGACGGGCCGGTGCGGGGTGGCACCGGCCCACGCGGAAGCGTCGGCAGCCCGGCGCGATGTCCGGCGCGACGGGCGTGGGAGCGCTTCCACGGACGTGCTCATGAAGCCAGCGCGGGGCCCGCCCTGTCAACGGGGCGCGTAAGGAGAGAAGGGAATTGCCGGGGCAGGGCGCGGTCGCCCTGGCTATGCACCAGGCCGGATGGACCAGCACAGTCACGGTGCTCGACGTCCCAGCATCCCTCCGACGACGTGGTCGTCACCGTGCTCGTCCTGGGCGGAACCAACGGAGAGCAGGGCCATGGCCGGGTCGCTGCTCGGGAAGAAGAGTTTCGGGAAGACCAGGACCGCAGCGGTCGCGTAGCCGTAGAAGTCGTAGCACTCGATCGTCGTGCCAATGAGGCCGGCGGTCAGGACGTAGGACCGCGAGTTGACGGGCTCGGCGTCGGCCTGAGACTGCGAAGGGGCCTGAGCGGGCCCGGTGGTGGGAGCGTCATCTCTGGGACGTTCCCACGACGCCGTAGTGCGGCCGTCGACGTGGGGGGCCGACGGCCCCCCACGGCGGTGCAGGTCCCCCTCGTGGCCAGGCCGCGCAACCCGTGCCGGCGCCGAATGGATCTCACCCCACGCGGCCCCGGGACCTGAGAGACAGCGCCCGCAGGAGGCGACGCTCACACGCGGGCCGCCTCCAAGCGGACCGCGAGGTCCAGAAGGTGGCGGTCGCTTCCGCGCGGGCCCACCAGGCACAGGCCCACAGGGGCGGTGCGGCTGCGGACGGGGATGCTGACAGCGCAGCGGCCCGTGAGGCCGGCGAGACAGGTGAGCTGGAAGGTCTGGGCCCTGGCCTGCTCGATGACAGGGCCGCCGAGTGCGGCCTCCTCACGCGTGGGAGCCACCGAGGACGCGGACGGCAGGATGAGTATGCGGTTGCCGAGCAGGTCGTCGACACGGGCGCGTGCCTCGCGCAGCACCCGCTCGGCCGCCGTGAGATCGTCCGGGGTGTACTTCGACGCGGTCTCGAACCGGGACCTGACATCCGGGTTGAGCGACTCCCAGTGCCGCGAGACCCACGGCCCCCACTGGCGCCAGGCCTCCACCCCCTGCTTGGTCTGGAAGGCGCGCACCCAGCCGGGCAGGACACCAGCGTCGAACCGTACGCCCCGGATGCGCGGCAGCCCGGCAGCGCGCCAGCCGCCCACCGCCCGGCGCACGGAGGCGGCGACCTCCGGTGAGGCCACGTCGATGATCTCCTGCGCGAGTACGACACCCGACGGAGCCGGGCCGCCGTCGGGGGGCAGCAGAACACGCCCCGCGGCGCGCAGGGCCCTGGCTTCACGGGTGATCCAGCCGACCGTGTCGAAGGACGGAGCGAGCGGCAGCAGGCCCTCGGTGGACACCGCGCCGTGGCTCGGGCGGATTCCGTACAGGCCCTGGTAGGAGGAGGGGATGCGGATCGAGCCTCCGGTGTCGGTGCCGAGACCGATGTCGGCCTGTCCCAGTGCGACGGCACTGGCGGGACCTGAGGTCGAGCCGCCCGAAATGCGCTCCGGAGCCGCCGGGTTGGGCGGCGTACCGTAATGCCCGTTCGTGCCCGCCAAGCTGTACGCGAACTCATCGGTACGGGCGATTCCGACGACGGCCGCGCCCGCCGCGAGCAACGCCGCAACGGCCGGAGCGGTGGTGGGTTCCGGACGGCTCCCGGCCAGCCACTCAGGGTTGCCCGCGCCCACCCGATGCCCCTCGACGGCGAACAGATCCTTGACGGCCACGGTCAGTCCGGCCAGCGGACCGAATCCCGTCGCGGGCACCAGCGGGTCGCCGAGCTCTCTCCACACCGTGGGATCGGGCTCCCCGGACGCACGGGTCTCCGGTGCCGGCTCCCTGCCGGCTCGCGACGCCGCGAACGCCGGCTGTCCTACGGAAGAGACCAGTGCCCCTGCCCCTGCCGCCGCCGCGAGTCCCAGAATCGACCGCCGGTTCGTCCACATCTGGCGCACCCCTCATCTCGTATGCCGGTGATGGACGCTAGGCGGGGTGTGTATCGGCGCGGTTTCATCGTCGTGGGTGGCCGGTAAACGGCCGGCCGGTCAGGAAAGGTCACCTGTCTGATCGGCGGAACCGGTATACGACACCCGGGGGGCCGCACCATGTTCGACATCACCCGAGCGCGGGGGCATCACCCACTGGACCGGCACGCGTCGTTCATTTCGTCGGTGTCGCCGGCCCGTGCTCTTTCGGGCTTGGTCGGCCCCCGCCGGGCGAGTGCGCAGAGCCGCTCGATCGATTCGTCGGCATCGGGTGGGGGCCGGTCGACAAGCCCTTGACCGGGACTGAGTACTCATCTTCGGGGGCAGGCGCTCCTGTTGCCCTGGCGGCTGAGGTGACCATCCTGCCGGCGCGATCGGCCCAGGCACTGGACCGCCCTGGAGGAGTGCTGACCAGTTGCTGACGTCGCCGGCGGCGTCCGGCTCGACGAGAGTGCGTGCCGGGCGTCGCCCCGGAGTGAATGTCGCCTGCCGTAGCAGCGGAAAATGCCCGGTCGCACTCTCCCGTCCCCTTCGCTCGAATCTTCGCGAGGGTCTTCGACGTGCTGCGCAACACTGTTCGAATGACTACCGACCGGTCGCTCGCGACATCCGAGGACATGCACACCCATCTCGTGGACGAGCTGAACCTCGCGCTCCGCAGGGTGGGCATGTACGGGGAACTGGGGCTGAGTATGTGGTTCCTGATCAACCATCTCCTCGTCCTCGAGCGCCGACCCGAGGTGTGGGAGGAGCAGAAGGACCGCTGGCAACGACAAAGACTGTGGAGTTCGACGGCGACACGGGGCGTGTTCGCTCGCTACTTCCCGGCCGATCACACGTACAGCGAGGCCTCCGTCTACGCCGAGTTCGCACGTCGGGAAGGCTGGTTGCAGCGCGACCGTGTGCTGGACGGTGAGGCGTACTCCGCGCTTCGGGACGAAGCCGGACGGTGGGCCGAACACGACCGATCGTGGGCAGACGTCACGGCGGCCTTCGGCCCTCCTTCAATCCTGATCGGGGGAACCAATCCGCGCTACGGCAAGACCCTTTGCTACCTGACCAATGATCTCACCCAGCCGATGGTGACCTTCCACCTGTGGAACGGCACCGACCCCGGACTCGACGACTGGCCAAGCCACCAACAGCCACTGCTGTTGGCCGTGCGATGCGGTGACGGTGATCTCGCTGACAGCCTCACCTTCACTCCGCAGGGCCAAAGACGGCGTCCCAAAGACGAGGGAGGAGAGCGGTGCCGCTGATCCCACAGGCCGCAGCGCGAGGGGCGGCCCTGGCAGAAAGCGCCGCCATGGACCGGCAGAAGTCCGACCAGGATTGGCCGACTGGATGCCGTCGTCCCCGGAGGCGCAGTGCCGGTATGTGGGGGGAGTGGGTCTCGACCAAGCTCCGCCTGCAGCTCCCCGCGGACGGCCGCCGGGGGTGTCCGTCTGCTCCAGGCCGAGCGGTCGCGGGATGCCTGGCCTGCTCGGACGTCGCTCTCGAGACCTGGGTCGAGAGCGACGGCGCCATCGGCGTGGAGGACGCCTTCGACGAGGCGGTCGCCGCGGTCCGAGGCTAAGGCTGTGTCCTATGTGGTGCTCGCTCGTTGGGCTCGTCATGGGGCGCGGGGGCGTGGAGTTGTTCCGGAGGGGCTGTGGGAGATCGCGGACCGCTGATCCCGCCGTCGAAGGTGCGGCCGAAGGGCGGCGGGACGCAGGACACGCCTGATGAGACGCTGTTCGCCGCGGTCATCTACGTCCTGGTCGGCGGATGCGGCTGCCGGGCCTTGCCATCGCGCCTCGGGGAATCGAAGTCGACGGCCCACCGCAGGTTCCTGATCTGGTCCAGGGCCGGCGCCTGGGGCCGGCTGCACGAGGAGATCCCGCACCGCCCGGACGATGCCGGCCTCCTCGACCTCCGCGGGCCGTGCTCGACTCCGCTCACGTGAGGGCTAAAAGGGGGCGAACTCACAGGTCCAAGCCCCGTGGACCGGGGTGAGCCGGGTTCCAAGACGCACGCCCTGTCGGACGCGAACGGACTGCCCCTCCTCGTCGGCCTCTCCGCGGCCAACACCCACGACAGCCTCGCGCTGAAGCCCATGATCATGGGCAACCAAACGAGACACGACCCCCACCGCGGCCGCCACTTCGCGCCCCAGCGACTCCACGCCGACAAAGCATACGACGTTCCCCACCTGTGGAAATGGCTATTCGGCAAGCACATCGGCGGCCGCATCGCCCGCAAGGGAGTCGAGTCCAGCGAATGCTTACGACACCGACGATGGGCCGTCGAACGCACCATGTCCTGGCTGACCGGCTACCGCAGGCTCAACCCCCGATACGAACGCCAGCCCCGCAACTACCTGGCCTTCCTCGGCCTCGCCGCCGCCCTCTGCTGCTACAAACGACTCCTCCGACTCACCGCATAGGACACGGTCTAAGTGCCGCCGTGGAGCGCGAAGTCGCCCCCCAGCACCCCAGGCGCTGGGACAAGACGGTGCACCGCGAGCGAGTGATGTTCAGTATCCAGCATCGGGCACCGCCTCGGCCGGCCGGTATCACACCGACAGCCTCCACCAGGCGCTGCAACTGTGGGGTGCGCCGCTGGCAGCGCACGGTCAACCCTGGCACTTGCTCGGCGAAAGTCACCTTCGGGCGAGTCGGGATTTCGCAGTACAGGCGGCGTACGGACACGTCGATGCGTAGAGCCCGTCCTCCGAGAGAGGTGTCGGAGAGGTGCCGTACATAGCGGCTGTGGCACCACGCGCTGAGCTGGCCGCATCGGCTACGAGAATCTTGCCAGAGACACGATCACGTGTACGCCGACAACAGGTGAGAAGCGGGCACCACGCCGCCCTCTGCATCTGCGGCCGGTATCAGCCGGCCTTGCCGAGGCGGCGGCGGTCCGGGCCTGCTCGCGCACCGGCGTGAAGTCGACGCCGCCCCTGGTGCAGGAGGAGCCGAGGCGGGCGGCGGGCACGGCGCCGAGTCAGGCCAACAGCCGGGATCCAACTCTCCCCAGACCCGCCCCCGCCGCCCACCGCGGGCAGTTACAGGCAGGGCCCGCATCAGTAGATGTGGGGCGCTTGACCGGCGCATGGGGGCGCATTTCCTGATCTGACCATGCCTCAGACTCTGCTGGCGTGCGCCGGTGCTATCCGGATTTTCGCGGGTTGAATTCAGTGATACGCACACAATAGGGGCATGGGGTGGCTGGATATATCTGTTCTGGTCGCGTTGGCATATGTCTCGGGCGACTTGCTCCCTCGTCGGCTCATTGGCTACTTTCAAGTAATGGGCTGAAGTTGCATCTCTGGTCGGCGGGGCCCTCTATTGTGATTGGAGTGGTCGGGCGGATCCGGGGAAAGCTTGGTAGGTCCGCTGGTGTGACGTCGATATCTCAAGATCTTCAGGGCTGATGCATTTCCGCCACGTGGCCGAGAGGGCACCGCGAGGCGCGGATGGCTCGGCGTCGGAGTGTCGGGAATTAATGTGCGCCAGCTGCCTGAAAACCGCTGATGAACATGTCGTAGATAGAGTGAGAACAAGTCAGGGGGCGTTCGTGAGCAATCCTTTTGATGACGAGTCGGGGCAGTTCGTGACGCTGGTGAATGGCGAGGGTCAGTACTCGCTGTGGCCGGCGCACATCGATATCCCTGGCGGCTGGAGTGTGGGTGGGCCGGAGGGGTCGCGCCAGGAGTGTCTGGATGCGATCGAGGCGGCGTGGACGGACATGCGGCCCTCCAGCCTGGTCCGGGCGATGGAATCCGGCACCGGGTAAGGGCTTCCGGTTCGTCGAGAGGGTGCCACTCCTCGTGAGCTGACATGCAGGTTGGGACGCTTCCGTCTGATCGAGTTCGCTCTCAAATGGGCAGAACCGATCAGGCGGGAGTGTTAATCGGTCATGTCTTGGCCATGAATTGTTCTGCTGTCGTGATTCATCGGCGGACCGCTGCGTCATTCGTCGGTGATTCGCGAAGACGGTCAAGTATCCTGCCGGGCGCCTGACCCGGCAGGGATTCCGGTGATGCCCGCTGCCATGGGCGCCGGATACACCCCCGTTATGAGGTCGGCCCGTTGCCGGGGCCGGGCGCTGCTTCGGCGTGCCCCGCTCCGGCCGGCGTTCCTCGCTTCCCCACTCCCCGAAAAACCTCTCCCCAAAGGTGTGACTCGGAATGCGCGAAAACGACTCCCTCCCCTCCTCGCACACGGTTCCCGACGAGTCCTTTGGGATCACCGAGGCACAACAAGGCGTCTGGTACGGACTGCTGGTCGATCCGGACAGTCCCAAATACAACATCGGAGAGTGCTTCGAGATCCGCGGAGGCCTCGACGAAGCGCTGTTCGCCGCAGCCCTGGACAGGGCCGTGGCGCTGTGCGACAGCCTCAACGTGGAGTTCGAGGTCAGGGACGAGACCGTTCGCCAGCGAGTCGTCCGTCGCCCCCAGGCCGGAATCAGCCGGCTACGCCTGGTCGACCTGTCCCGTGCCGACGACCCCGTCGCTGAGGCCGAGCGCTACCTGGCCGACGACATGGCCGCCGTCCACAGGCTCGATGCTCCGCACCACCACTTCGCGCTGCTGCGTCTCGGCCCCCGACTGCACTACTGGTACGTGCGCTTCCACCACATAGTCGTCGACGGCCTCGGTGGTGCCGTCTTCGCCCGTACCGTGGCCGATCTCTACGGGCGTGCAGCGCGAGGCGAGAACCTCGCCGAGGCCGAGCTGCCCGCCGCGCCTCTGCGCGATCTCGTCGCCGACGAGATCGCCTATCGCGGATCGGACCGGTACGAGGCAGACCGTGCCTACTGGACCGGCCGGTTCGCGGACCGGGCCGCCGACCGCGGAGAGGGCCCGGCCGAGGCCGGGGACGAGGAGGACCCGCAGGGCGGCCGGCCGCTCATCCGGCGGCGCAACGATGCCCCGTCCGCGGCGGCCCCGGGCGGGCCGGAGGTCCAGCTCCACACCGGAGAGACGCTGCCCGTCGCCGTCTTCGACAGCCTGCGCCGCCTCGCCGCCGCCCACCGCACCACCTGGAGTGCCGTCCTCGTCAGCGCGGTTGCCGCGTACGTCGGCCGGGTCACCGGAATGCGGGAAGTCACCGTGGGCCTGGCATCCAACGGCCGGCACGGCGGACTGCGGCACATCGTCGGGATGACCGCCAACATCCTGCCGCTGCGCCTGACCGTCACCTCCGACATGAGCGTCGGCACCCTCGTCCGCGCCGTCGCGGCCGAGATGCGCGCGGCCCTGCGCCACCGTCGCTTCTCCCGTGAACAGCTCGCCCGTGAACTGAACATGGCCGACGACCCGGCCCGCCTCAGCGCTGTCGTCGTCAACATCATGGGCTACGACTACGACCTCGATTTCGCCGGCAGCCCCGGAGCCTCCCGCGTGCTGTCCGTCGGCCCCGTCGACGACCTGTCCTTCTTCGTCTCCGAACGGGCCGAGGGGACGGGTCCGTTGATCGGCTTCGACGCCAACCCGGAGCTGTACCGCACCGAGGACGTGCGGTTGCACCAGCAGGCCGTCCTCTCCTTCCTGGCGGCTCTGGCCGAGGCGGAGTCCAGCACCGCCGTGGGGGACCTGCCCTACCTCGACGAGACCACCGCAACGGCCCTCCTCGCGCAGGGGCGTGGCGCCACGCTCCCGTCGGACTGCGCGCCCGCGACCCTGCCGGAGGCGTTCGGCGCCCAGGTACGCCGGACGCCGGACGCCCCCGCGGTGGTGGACGGCGCCACCACGCTCTCGTACCAGGACGTGGCGCGGAAGGCGACGGCCCTGGCGGGTGCGCTGGCCGGCTGGGGTGTCGGCGCCGAGGACGGCGTCGGCGTCCTCGTGGGTCGTTCGGCGGCGGTGGTGGCTGCCACGCTCGGCGCCATCGGTGCGGGAGCGGCGTACGTACCGATGGATCCCGGCTGGCCGGCCGAACGGCTCGCCCGCGTCGCCGAGGCTGCGCACGTCCGTGCCCTCGTGGTCGATGAGGCGGCGGCCGATGAGCTCTGGGTGCGAGAGGCGGCCGCCGGCCTGCCGCTGGTCGTCGTCGACGCTCTCGGCGGAGTCTTACGCGGCGCTCCGCCACGGCCGGGCCCGCTGCCCTCCTTCACACGCGGGGACCGGCTCGCCTACGTGATGTTCACCTCCGGCTCCACCGGCCTGCCCAAGGGCGTCGGCGTCACGCACGCCGACGTGGTGGCGCTGGCGGCCGACAGCACCTGGAAGAACGGGGTCTGCGACGCGGTGCTGATGCACTCGGCGTACGTCTTCGACGCCTCCACGTTCGAGATCTGGGTTCCGCTGCTGAACGGCGGACGCGTGGTGGTCGCGCCCAGCGGTGTCGTCGAGGCGCGGACGCTCCACGACATGGTGCACCGGCACGGTGTCACCGCGCTCTTCCTGACCACGGCGCTGTTCAACGTGGTGGCCGAAGAGGATCCGAAGGCGTTCGCCGGGCTGCGCATGGTCGCCGCGGGCGGCGAGGCCGCATCTCCCGGGCTGATGCAGCGGGTGGCCGCCGCGGCGCCCGCGACGCTCGTCCTGCACGTGTACGGGCCCACGGAGACCACGACGTTCACCGCCCGTCACCCGGTCGCCGCCGGCACCGAGGGCGTGCCGCCCATCGGCCGGGCCCTCGACGGGACCAGTCTGTACGTGCTGGACGACTCCCTCGCCCTGGTGCCGCCCGGCGTGGTGGGGGAGCTGTACGTGAGCGGCCGCGGCGTCGCCCGCGGCTACCAGGGGAGCCCCGCGCCGACCGCCGCCCGGTTCGTCGCCGACCCGTACAGCACACGCGGCGGCCGCATGTACCGGACCGGCGACCTCGTGCGCTGGACCGGCAGCGGCCACATCGAGTACGTGGGGCGTGCGGACGGACAGGTCAAACTCCGCGGATTCCGCATCGAACCGGCCGAGACCGAGAGGGTTCTGCTCGCCGAACCCGAGGTGCACGGCGTCTGCGTCGTCGTCCGTGAGGACATACCCGGCGACCGCCGGCTCGTGGCCTACGTCGTGCCCGCCCCGGGCGCCAGGCCGGACGGCTCCGACCTGGCCCGCCGCGCCGGGCGCACGCTGCCCGCGTACATGGTGCCCTCCGCGTTCGTCACCCTTGACGCCCTGCCCCTCAACGCGAACGGCAAGATCGATCGCCCCGCCCTGCCCGCCCCCCGCGCCGTCGCGACCACGGGCCGGGCACCGCGCACCGCGCACGAGGAGGTCCTGGCCGGCCTCTTCGCGGACATCCTGGGCGTGACCGCGGTCGGAGTCGACGACAACTTCTTCTCCCTGGGCGGTCACTCGCTCCTTGCCACGCGTCTCATCGGCCGCGTGCGGGCCGCCCTGGGCACCGATGTCGGCCTGCGCACGCTCTTCGACCACCCCACGGCCGCCCGACTGGCCGCGGTCCTGGACTCCACGGCGGGCACCCGGCCCGTCCTCTCCCCGCAGCAACGGCCCGAAGCGGTACCCCTGTCCTTCGCGCAGCAGCGCCTCTGGTTCCTCAACCGGGTGGAGGGGCCCAGCGAGACGTACAACGTTCCGCTCGTCCTCGAACTCGACGGCCCTCTGGACGCGGATGCGCTGCGCGGTGCCCTGGCCGACGTGATGGCGCGCCACGAGAGCCTGCGCACCGTCTTTGCCGAACACGACGGTGTGGCCCGTCAGGTCATCCTCGACGCGGAGGCAGCCGCAGCGCTCGCCCCTCTCGTCGTCGAGGAGCCCCCGGCCGACGAGGCCGCCGACACCTGGGCCGGCGCAACGCTGCGACGCCTGACCACCAGGCCCTTCGACCTCACGGCCGACCTCGCGGTCCGCGCCCATCTGCTCCGCCTGGGCCCCGCCCGCCACGTCCTGGCCCTCGTTCTCCACCATGTCGTCGCCGACGGCTGGTCGCTCGGCCCGCTCTGCCGTGATCTGGGCACCGCCTACCGCGCCAGAAGCGAGGGCACGGGTACACCCGACTGGGCCCCGCTGCGCGTGCAGTACGCCGACTACGCCCTCTGGCAGCGCGGACTGCTCGGCGACGACGGTGACCCGGACAGCCTGGCCGCGACCCAGCTCGCGTTCTGGGAGGGTGCGCTGCACGGTGCTCCCGATCTGCTCGACCTGCCTCTCGACCGGCCCCGGCCGGCCGTGCCCAGTCATCGTGGTGCGGCCGTTCCCTTCGAGCTGCCCGCCGCTACGCACGCCGCGCTCATCCAGTTCGCCCGCACTGCCGGCTGCACCCCGTTCATGGTGCTCCAGGCCGCACTCGCCGTGACGCTGCGGGCGTACGGAGCGGGCTCCGACATCTCGATCGGGACCGCCGTGGCCGGGCGCACCGAGGAGGCGTTGGACGATCTGGTCGGGTTCTTCGTCAACACGGTCGTCCTGCGTGCCGACCTGTCAGGCGACCTGACGTTCCGTGAGCTGGTCGACCAGGTGACGGCATTCGACATCGCCGCCCTCAGCCATGGCGACCTGCCGTTCGAGCGGATCGTGGAGGCCGTGAACCCCGAGCGGTCCAGCAGCCACCACCCCCTCTTCCAGACCATGCTGGTGCTCCAGAACCAGGACCGGGCGGTCCTCGATCTGCCCGGTGTCACCGTCCACGACAGGTCCCGCCACCGTGGGGGAAGCAAGTTCGACCTCACGTTCTCGCTCACCGATCTCACCGAAGTCAGCGGGGCCGCAGAGAGACCGGTCGGGAGTCCCGCAGAGGTTTCCGGACCCGGCGCAACCAGTGACCCTGCGGGGTGTGCACCCACGGAGACCCGGTACGGCGCCGGAGGCATCGGCGGATACCTGGAGTACGCCACCGACCTCTTCGACGCCGCCACCGCCCGTGCCCTGTGCGGCGCTCTCGCCCGCATCGTCACCCTGGCCGTGACCGACCCCGGCCGGGCCGTCAGTGACCTGGACCCGCTGTCCCCGCAGGAGCGGGAGAGCCTCCTGGCCCGGGGGAGCGGCGCGGAGGTGCCGCTGCCCGCCCGCACCGCTCCCGAAGAGGTCCGGGAGCAGTCCGTGCGCACTCCCGATGCCGTCGCCGTCCGCGACGCGCACGCACGGCTCACCTACGCCGAGCTCGACGCCCGCGCCGACGCCCTCGCCCACGTCCTGCGCGAGCGCGGCGCGGGCCGCGGTACCAGGGTGGCCATCGCCGCCCCGCCCTCCGTGGACACCGTCGTCGCCATGCTGGCCGTGCTTCGGGCCGGCGCCGCCTATGTGCCCGTCGACCCGCAGTACCCGCCCGCCCGCATCCGCCATATGCTCGACGACGCCCGTCCGGTCCTGCTGCTCACCACCGGCGAGATCCACGCCGGCCTGCCCGCCCACGACTTGCCGTGGCTTGCCCTCGACGTCCGGGCGGCCCGGTCCACCGGCCCCGCCGGCCCGCTCCCCGGCCCACCCGGCCCGGCGGACCCCGCCTACGTCATCTACACGTCAGGTTCCACCGGCCGCCCCAAGGGCGTCATCGTCTCGCACGGGGCCCTGGCCAACCACATGGCCTGGATGGCACGGCACCTGGCCATCACGTCGGAGGACCGGGTCCTCGCACGGACCTCCTCCAGCTTCGACGCCTCCGTGTGGGAGGTGTGGCTCCCGCTGATGCACGGCGCGGAAGTCTGTGTGCTGCCCGAGGGCGCGAACACGGAACCCCTCACCCTCGTCACCTGGATGAGCCGCTTCGGCGTCTCCCTCGCCCAGTTCGTGCCCTCCCACCTGGCCCTCGTCCTCACCGAAGCGGCCCAGGCCGCGCCGCTGCCCCGCCTGCGCGCCGTGCTGTGCGGCGGCGAGCCGCTGCCGCGCGCCCTCGCCGACGAGGTCGCCGAGCTGTGGCGGACCGAGGTGCACAACCTCTACGGGCCCACCGAGGCGACCATCGACGCGACCGTCCACCGCGTGACCGGCCGGGAGAACAGCGGGCAGGCGGGGGTCACGCCGTACGAGACCGTGCCGATCGGCCGCCCGGTCGACACCATGCGCGCCCACGTCCTCGACAGCCGGCTGCGTCCCGTTCCGCTCGGTGTCACCGGAGAGCTGTACCTGGCGGGCCCCAATCTGGCCCACGGCTACCTGGAGCGGCCGGGGCTGACCGCCTCACGGTTCGTCGCCGACCCGTTCCGCGGCGCGGGCACCCGGATGTACCGCACGGGCGACCTCGTGCGGTGGACCCGCCAAGGCCTGCTCGACTACGTGGCGCGCGCCGACGACCAGGTCAAACTGCGCGGCTTCCGGATCGAGCTGGGCGAGGTGGAGGCCGCACTCCTGGCCCACCCCGGTGTCACGGCCGCCTGCGCCGTGATCCACGGGGCCGGGGCCGGCGGGCGCCTCGTCGCCTACGCGGTCACCGGTGACCCGGACGTGCGGCCCGTCACCCTGCGGGACGCCCTCGCCGAGACCCTGCCCCACCACATGGTGCCCGGCACCGTCGTCATCCTGGAGGCCCTTCCCCTCCTGCCCAACGGCAAAGTGGACCGGCGGGCCCTCCCGGAGCCGTCGGCGGGGCCCGCGTCCGTCGACGCGGCGGAGCGGCACTCCCTTCCGGAGAGCCTGCTCGCCGGCATCTTCGCCGACGTCCTGCAGCAGCCCCTGGTGGACCCGCACGCGAGCTTCTTCGACCTCGGCGGCCACTCCCTCCTCGCCATGCGGGTCGTGAGCCGCGTCCGGGCCGTCCTGGGCGTCGAGATCGCCGTCCGCACCCTCTTCGAGCACCCGACCGTCGCGAGCCTGGCCCGCGTCCTCGACCTGCAGGGACCCGCCCACCCCCCGGTGTCGCCCGCCGCGCGGCGGCCCGATCCGATGCCGCTCTCCTTCGCCCAGCAGCGCCTGTGGTTCCTCAACCGGCTCGAAGGACCCAGCTCCGCCTACAACATCCCCCTCGTCCTCGAACTCGACGGCGCCCTGGACACGGACGCCCTGCGCGCCGCCCTGCGCGACATCCTGGAGCGGCACGAGGCGCTGCGCACCGTGTTCCCGGAACGCGACGGCGTCCCGCACCAGATGATTCTTCCGGCCGACGACGTGACACCTCACCTCCCGGTCGTGAGCACGGCGCCCGCCGACCTGGAGGCGGCCGTCCTGGACGCCGTGCGAGAACCGTTCGACGTCGTCACCGACCCGCCGCTGCGGGCCCTGCTGCTGCGCTCCGCACCCGGGCACCATGTGCTCGTGCTCGTCCTGCACCACATCGCGGGCGACGGCTGGTCCCTCGCCCCGCTCGCCCGACACCTCGGCGAGGCCTACGAGGCCCGCCTCACAGGCCGGGAGCGCGAATCCGTGCCCGGCACCCCGCTCCAGTACGCCGACTACACCCTCTGGCAGCACACCGCCCTGGGCGACGGGATCGCACCGCACAGCGTCCTGCACCGGCAGCTCGACCACTGGCACACCGCCCTGGCGGGCCTTCCCGGCTTGATCGACCTGCCCCTGGACCGGCCCCGCCCGGCCCTCACCGACCCGAGGGGAGCCGTCCACACCTTCGACGTGCCACCTGCCCTGTACGACCAACTCCTGCATCTGGCACGGGAGTCCGGCAGCAGCCTGTTCATGGTCCTGCAGGCGGCGGTGGCCGCCCTGCTGCACCGCCACGGCGCGGGCGACGACATCCCGCTCGGCTCGCCCGTCGCCGGCCGCACGGACGAGGCGCTGGAGGACCTGGTCGGGTTCTTCGTCAACACGCTCGTCCTGCGCACGGACCTGTCGGGCAACCCGACCTTCCTCGACCTGCTCGCACGGGTGAGGGAGTTCGACCTCGCCGCCTACGCGCACCAGGACGTCCCCTTCGAGCGCCTCGTGGAGAGCCTCAACCCGGTCCGGGCACACAACCACCATCCGCTGTTCCAGACCATGCTGGTCCTTCAGAACCAGCAGACCGTCCGTCCGCACCTGCCGGGCCTGACGGTCGTGGACCGGCTCGTCCACAACGGGCTGAGCAAGTTCGATCTGACCTTCGCCTTCGGCGAGACGCCGGGCGCGGCGGGTCTCACCGCCGGGATCGAGTACGCCACGGCCCTCTTCGACCGGTCCACCGTCGAGGCACTCGCGGACCGCCTGATCCGGCTCCTGGAGCAGGCGTCCGCCGAGCCCGCTCTGCCCGTCGCGAGCTACGACCTCATGACGCGGAGCGAGCACGCCCGTGTCACCCGGTGGGGATCCGGCCGCGGACTGCCCGCCGCCGACGACGCCACGCTGCCCGCCCTCTTCGCGGCCCAGGCCCACCGCACTCCGCAGGCGGTGGCCGTGTCAGGCGACGGCACGGCCCTCACGTACGCCGAACTCGACCGTATCTCCGCCGATCTCGCCCGCGCCCTGGCGGGCCTCGGCGTCGCCCCCGAGTCGGCGATCGGCGTGCTGCTCACCCGGTCGCCCGCCCTCGTCCCGGTATCGCTCGGTGCGGTCCGGGCGGCCGGCGCCTACGTTCCGATGGACGCGCGCTGGCCCGCCGAGCGGCTCGAACAGGTCGCCGGGGTGGCGGCCGTGCGCGTCCTCGTCGTCGACGAGGACGCCTTCGCCTCCCCGTGGGTGACCGCGATGGCGCGGAAGGTTCCGGTCGTCGTCGTGGACCGGCTCGGCCGGATCCTGAGGGGCGCGCCGGAAGGCGTCCGCCCCGCCCCCGCCCCCGCCCCAGTCCCGGGCCCCGGAACCCTCGCCTACGTGATGTTCACCTCCGGCTCGACCGGTCTGCCCAAGGGTGTCGGCGTCACGCACGCCGACGTGGTGGCGCTGACCGCAGACTCGGCCTGGCAGGGCGGCGCCGCCGATGCGGTGCTGATGCACTCGGCCTACGTCTTCGACGCCTCCACGTTCGAGATCTGGGCCCCCCTGCTGCGCGGCGGCAGGGTCGTGGTCGCGCCGGAGGGCGTCCTGGAGGCCGCCGTCCTCGGCGATGCCGTCCAGGAGCACGGTGTGACCGCGGTCTTCCTGACGACAGCCCTGTTCAACGTGATCGCCGAGACCGATCCGGGCGCCTTCGCCGGCCTCCGGCTGGTCTGCGCCGGGGGTGAACTGGCCTCCCCGGACGCGATGCAGCGAGTGGCCGGCGCGGCCCCGGGCGTGCGCGTCCTCCACGTCTACGGACCCACCGAAACGACCACCTTCGCCACCCGTTACGACGTGACCGCCGGCCTGCCCTCGGGCCCGCCGCCCATCGGGCGGCCCCTGGACGGCATGCGGGGGTACGTCCTCGACGGGTCCCTGAGCCCGGTCCCGCCGGGCGTGGTGGGCGAGCTCTACCTGGCCGGCCGCGGCGTGTCGCGGGGGTACACGGGGCTTCCCGGCCTGACCGCCGCACGCTTCGTGGCCGACCCGTTCGACGCGCAGGGCGGGCGCATGTACCGCACCGGGGACCTCGTCCGGTGGACGCGCGACGGGCAGATAGCCTACGTGGCCCGCGCGGACAACCAGGTGAAGCTGCGCGGATACCGTATCGAACTCGGTGAGATCGAGGCCGTGCTGGCCTGCTGCGACGGCGTCGCCGACTGCCTCGCCGTCGTCCGTGAGGACGCGCCCGGGGACCGGCGGCTCGTGGCCTACGTCGTGCCCGCCGCCGGGGCGCGCCCCGAGGCCGCCGAACTCGCGCGGGCTCTCGGCCGGTCCCTGCCCGCCTACATGGTGCCCACCGCGTTCGTCCTGATCGAGGCGCTTCCGCTGACCCTCAACGGCAAGGTGGACCAGCGCGCTCTGCCGGTGCCCGCGCAGCGTCCTCCGGTCCGCGGGCGTGCCGCCCGCACCGCGCTCGAGGAAATCGTGTGCGGGCTCTTCACCGACGTGCTGGGCCTGGACGAAGTGGGCGCCGACGACGACTTTTTCGCCCTGGGTGGCCACTCCCTGCTCGCCACCCGGCTCGCCGCACGCATCCGTGCCGCGCTGGCCGTGGAGGTCCAGGTCAGGGCCGTCTTCGAACACCCCACTCCCGCAGCCCTCGCCGCTGTGGTGCAGGGTGCCGAGGAGGCCCGGGTTCCGCTGGAGCGGGCCGCGCGGAGGCCCGATCCGCTGCCTCTGTCGTTCGCCCAGCAGCGTCTGTGGTTCCTCAACCGGCTCGAAGGGCCCAGCGCCACGTACAACGTGCCGATGGTGCTCCGCCTGGACGGGCCGCTCGACGCGGACGCCCTGGAGAGCGCCCTCGCGGATGTCGTGGAACGCCACGAGAGCCTGCGTACCGTCTTCCCCGAGACCGACGGCGTGCCGCGCCAGCTGGTCCTCGACGCGGGGAGGGCCGACCTCGACCTGACGCCCCGCGACACCGACCCCGGCCGTCTCGACGAAGAGCTGAGCGCCCAGGTGGCGCACACCTTCGACGTGAGTGCCGACCTGCCCGTACGGGCCCGGTTGCTGCGGCTCGGAGCCGAGGCCCACGTGCTCGTGCTGCTCGTCCACCACATAGCCGGCGACGGCTGGTCCCTCGCCCCCCTCGCCCGTGACCTCGGCGCCGCCTACCGGGCGCGCGCCGACGGCGAGGAGCCCTCCTGGACGGAACTCACCGTCCAGTACGCCGACTACACCCTCTGGCAGCGCACCCTGCTCGGATCCGAGGACGACCCGGCCAGCCAGGCCGCCCGCCAGCTGGACTTCTGGCGCACCGCACTCGCCGGCGCCCCCGACCTGCTCGCTCTGCCGTACGACCGGCCGCGGCCCGCTGTCACCGGGTACCACGGCGACGCGTTCGCCTTCCCCGTGGACGCGGACACCCACCGCGCACTCGCGGAACTTGCCCGAGCCCGCGGATGCAGCCTGTTCATGGTGCTCCAGGCGGCCCTGTCGGTCCTCCTGTCCCGGCACGGAGCCGGTGAGGACATCCCGCTCGGCACGGCCGTGGCCGGGCGCACCGACGAAGCCCTCGACGACCTGGTCGGCTTCTTCGTCAACACACTCGTCCTGCGCACCGACCTGAGCGGGAACCCCACGTTCACCGAAGTGCTCGACCGGGTGCGGGAGTTCGACCTGAATGCCTACGCCCACCAGGACGTGCCGTTCGAACGGCTGGTGGATGCCCTCAGCCCGGTGCGGGCACAGAACCACCACCCGCTCTTCCAGACGATGCTCGTCCTCCAGAACCAGGCGGACACCACCCTCGGTCTCCGAGGCCTCACGGTGACGGAACAGCCCGTACACACCGGGATCAGCAAGTTCGACCTCACCTTCACCTTCACCGAGACCCGCGACGGCGCGGGCCGGCCCGCGGGACTCGGGGGAGTCCTGGAGTTCTCCACCGAACTGTTCGCCCCCACCACTGCGCACGCCCTGGCCACACGCCTCACCCGTCTGCTCGCCGCGCTCGCCGCCGACCCCGGGCGGCGCGTCCACACGGTCGGCATCCTGGACGAGACGGAACGACAGAGCCTGGACCGGGCCGCGCACGGCCCGGTCCGCCCCGTGGAGGCGCGCACGGCCGCCGAGGCGTTCCGTGCCCAGTGCGCCAGAACGCCCGCCGCGATCGCGGTACGGGACGGATCGAACCGGCTGACGTTCGGTGAACTGGACGCCCTTTCCGACGACTTGGCGCACCACCTGCACGACCGGGGAATCGGACGCGGCGGCCTCGTCGCCCTGGCCCTGGAGGGCACGGCCGACCACGTCGTCGCGATGCTGGCGGTGGTCAAGGCGGGCGCCGCCTACCTGCCCGTCGACCTCGAATACCCCGAGGCCCGGATCGCCCACATGCTGGACGACGCCCGCCCGGCGCTGCTCCTCGCCCACGGCACCGAGCGCGCCGCGGGCTGCGCGGACTCCGTGCCCCGCCTCGCACTGGACGACCGGGCCACGTGGTCCACCGGACGCGCAGCGCCGCCCGTCGCCGCGGCGGATCCGCTCGACGCCGCTTACGTCATCTACACCTCGGGTTCCACCGGCCGGGCCAAGGGCGTCGTCGTCACCCACGCGGCCCTGGTCAACCACATGGCGTGGATGGCCGGCCACCTGGGCCTCACCGACGAGGACCGCGTCCTGGCCCGCACCTCGCCGAGCTTCGACGCCTCGGTCTGGGAGACCTGGCTGCCGCTCCTGCACGGCGGCTCCACCTGCCTCGTGCCGCCCGCGCTCAACCACGCTCCGGCCGGGCTGCTGGCCCGCATGCGGGAAGCCGGGGCGACCCTGGCGCAGTTCGTGCCCTCGCACCTCTCGGTCATCCTGAGCGAGACCGAGGGGCAGGAGGCGCCCGCCGCCCTGCGAGCCGTGCTGTGCGGCGGAGAACCCCTGCCCCGGTCCCTGGCGGCGCGGGCCGGACGGGACTGGGGAGTCGAGGTGCACAACCTGTACGGCCCCACCGAGACGACGATCGACGCCACCGCCCACCACCACCGCAGCGAGGAGACGGACGCCGTCGTGGGGGACGGGGGAGTGCCGCTCGGCCGCCCCGTCGACAACACCCGTGCCTACGTCCTGGACGCCGGGCTCCGGCCGGTGCCGCCGGGTGTCATCGGCGAGCTCCATGTCGCGGGCGACGGCCTGGCCCGCGGCTACCTGGGGCGCCCCGGTCTGACCGCCGCCCGGTTCGTCGCCGACCCGTACGGCCCTGCGGGCAGCCGCATGTACCGCACGGGCGACCTCGTCCGCCGCGATGCCGACGGCTTGCTCACCTATGTCTCCCGCGCCGACGACCAGGTCAAGCTGCACGGCTTCCGAATAGAACTCGGCGAGATCGAAGCCGCCCTCACCGCACTCGACGGCATCACCGCAGCCTGCGCGGCCGTACGCGAGGACCGGCCCGGTGAGCGGCGCCTGGTCGCCTACACGGTCCCCGACAGGAATGACGCCGGTCCGGCCGACGGGGAACTGCGCACCCGGCTGGCATCGGTACTGCCGCCGTACATGGTGCCCGCCGTCTTCGTACCGCTGGACGCGCTGCCGCTCCTGCCCAACGGCAAGATCGACCGGAGGGCCCTGCCCGCCCCGAAGCGCTCCGCCGTCACCCGGCCCGGCGGGGAGCCGCGCACCCCACAGGAACGCGTGCTGTGCGACGTGTTCGCCTCCGTCCTGCACGGCCCGGCCGTCCGCACGGACGACGACTTCTTCGCGCTCGGCGGCGACAGCATCCTCTCCATCCAGCTCGTCAGCCGTGTCCGCGAGGCGGGAATCGGGATCACTCCGCGCGATGTCTTCGTCCACCGCACCCCCGAGGCCCTGGCCGCCGTCGCCACCGCTCTCGGCGAGGACTCCGGCGGGCCGGCCGAACAGGGCACCGGCGAGATGCCGCCGACTCCCATCGCCGCCTGGCTCCTCGAACGGCCCGGCAGTACGGACGGCTACAACCAGTCCGGGGTACTGCGCACACCCGCCGGGGCCGACGCGGACACACTCGTCGCCGCCCTTCAACTGCTCATCGACCACCACGACATGCTCCGGCTGCGGGTCGGACGCTCCGCCGACGGTGAACCCGTCCTCGAAGCCCAGCCGGCCGGCGCCGTTCAGGCCCGCCACCGCTTCGCCCGCGTCGGCATCGCCGGCCTGGACGCGGAGGCCGCCCGTGCCGCCGTCACCGAGGCGGGCGAACAGGCACGCGGCCGTCTGAGGCCCGTGGACGGGAACGTGATCGAGGCCGTGTGGGGGGACGCCGGACCGCACAACCGCGGGCGCTTGCTGCTCGTCGTGCACCACCTGGCCGTCGACGCGGTGTCCTGGCGCATCCTCGCCGCCGACCTGGCCCGCGCGTGGCAGACGGTCACGCAAGCCGCAGCCGACGGCGGGCGCCCCGCCCCGGCCACCGCGCTGCCCGCCGCCACGACCCCGTACCGAGCGTGGGCGCACCTCCTCGCGTCCCAGGCGCGCGGTGCCGCACGCGAGGCCGAACTCCCGCTGTGGCAGGACGTGCTGAGCACGCCGGATCCCCAGCTGGGGTACCGGCCGCTCGACCCCCACCTGGATACCGCCGACCGGACACGCACCCTGGTCACGCACCTGCCCGCCACATGGGCGACGTCTCTGCTCACCACGGTCCCCGGCGTCTTCCACGCCGGCGTGGAAGACGTCCTGCTCACCGGCCTGGCCCTCGCCGTCTGCTCCTGGCGGACGGAACGTGCCGCGCGCCTGGGGGAGCCCCGGCCGCACGGCACCGCGGTCCTCCTCGACCTGGAGGGACACGGCCGCGAGCAGATCGCGGACCACCTCGACCTCTCCCGCACGGTCGGCTGGTTCACCAGCCTCTACCCGGTCCGGCTCGATCCCGGCCCTCTCGACGCCCGCGACCCCCGGCGCTTCGACGCCGCTCTCGTGGAACGCGCCGTCAAGCACGTCAAGGAGCAGTTGCGCACGGTGCCCGACCACGGCGTCGGCCACGGAATGCTGCGCCACCTCAACCCGGCGACGCGCTCCCGGCTGGCCACGGCGGCCGCACCCCAGATCGGCTTCAACTACCTGGGACGGTACGTCTCCTCGCAGGAGGAGGCGGGCGACGGCGAGGGAGCCGACTGGGACGTCCTGCTGGACGGCGGCCGACCACGGAGCCAGGACCCGGACATGCCCGTGCACCACGTCATCGACATCAACGCGCACACCGAGGACCGTCCCGACGGTCCGCGCCTGGTGACGCGCTGGACCTGGCCCAGCGACCTCCTCAAGGAGGAGGACGTCGGCGCCCTGTCCGAGGCGTTCGTCCGCGCGCTGCGCACCATCACGGAATACGCGCAACGACCCGATGCGGGCGGCTACACGCCCTCCGACCTTCCCCTGGTCTCTCTCGACCAGGCACAGATCGACCGACTGCAGAACAAGTGGGGTGGACGCAAGTGACCGGGTTCCGACTCGAGGACGTACTACCGCTGACGCCGCTCCAGGCCGGCATGCACTTCCATGCGCTGTACGACTCCCACGCCGTCGACGTCTACACCGCGCAGTTCGTCTTCGAACTGCGGGGAACCGTCGGCGTCCGGGCCCTGAGGGCCGCCATCGCCAGCCTGCTGCGCCGGCACGCCAACCTGCGGGTCGGCTTCCTCCACGAGGATCTGGACGAAGCCGTACAGGCCGTCGCCGCCGAGGTCCCCGTTCCGCTGGAGGAACTGGACCTGACCGAAACGGGGGGCCCCGGTACGACGGAGGAGCGTCTCACGGCCTTCCTCGCAGCCGACCGCACCCGCCGCTTCGACCTGACCACCCCGCCCCTGATGCGGTTCACGCTGCTGCACACCGGACCCCGGCACCACAGACTCGTCATGACGAGCCATCACCTCCTCTTCGACGGCTGGTCGATGCCCCTCCTGGTGCGGGAACTGTTCGAGCTGTACGCGTCGGAGGGTGATGACAGCGCCCTGCCGCGCGTCACCCCCTACCGCACCTACCTCCAGTGGCTGGCCCAGCAGGACCGCGACAGCGCTCTGGCGGCCTGGTCCACGGCCCTGGCCGGGATCGAGGCACCCACCCTGCTCGCGGGACCCGGCAGGACGGGCGCCTCGGCCTCCGCCGAACTGCCCGAGACCCTCGTCCTCGACCTGGACGCCGCCACGACGCACCGGCTGCGAGACGCGGCCCGCGCCCACCGGCTCACGCTCAACACCCTGGTCCAGGGGGCCTGGGGCCTGGTACTCGGGCACCTCACCGGACGTTCCGACGTCGTGTTCGGCGCCACCGTTTCCGGCCGCCCGCCGGAGATTCCCGGCATCGAGTCGATGGTCGGCCTGTTCATCAACACCGTGCCGGTACGGCTGCGCCCGATACCCGGTGAGACCCTGGCAGCCCTCCTGAACCGGCTTCAGGAGGAACAGGGCGGTCTCCTCGGCAGTCAGCACCTGGGACTGACCGAGATACGGGGCGTCACCGGTCTCGACGAACTCTTCGACACCCTCACCGTCTTCGAGAACTACCCCTTGGACGACGAGGCCCTGCGCACCGCGCAACAGCGACTGCCCGGCCTGGCCATCACCGGCTTCAGCGGCACGGACGCGGCCCACTACCCCCTCACCCTCACCATCGCGCCGGGGGACAGCCTGAGGATCACCTTCGGATACCGGGCTGCCGTCCTGGACCGCGAAGCGGTCACGCGCACCGTCGACCGCATGCGGCGCCTGCTGGCAGTGATGGCGCAGGGACTGGACTGCCGCGCCGACACCATCTCCCTCCTCCCGGACGGTGAGTACGAGAGGCTGCTCGCCCAGGGAGCCGGCCTCGAACTGCGCGGCGAGCCGGAGGGGAGGAGCATCCCGGACGCGGTGGCGGAACGCACGGCCCGCCACCCGGACGCGGTAGCCGTGTCCGGTGCGGGCGAGCACCTGACCTACCGGCAGCTCCGTGACCTGTCGGACGACCTGGCCGGGGCGCTGACCGGGCTCGGAACCGGCTTCGAGGACGGCGTCGGCATCCTCGTGGCCCGCTCGACCGCCACGGTCACCTCCTCCCTGGGCGTCCTGCGCGCAGGAGCCGCCTATGTGCCGCTCGATCCGCGCTGGCCCCTTGAGCGGCTCAACAGCGTGGCCGAAGTGGCCGGCCTGCGCGTCCTGATCGTCGACGACAGCACGCGCACGCACCCCTGGGTACGCCAACTCACGCCGGACATACGTGTGCTGACAGTCGACGGCGCAGGACGTGTCCGGCACGGGCGCCCGGACACCCCGGGTACCCTCCCGCCTCTCGCGGGCGGAACCCGGCTCGCGTACATGATGTTCACCTCGGGCTCCACCGGACGGCCCAAGCCCGTCGGCGTCACCCACGCCGACGTGACAGCCCTCGGAGCCGACCGGAACTGGGGCGACGGCGCGGCCGACGCCGTCCTGCTGCACTCGGCGTACGTCTTCGACGCCTCCACCTTCGAGATCTGGACCCCCCTCCTCAACGGAGGCCGCGTCGTCGTGGCGCCGGAGGGCACCCTCCAGCCCGCCGTGCTCCGGGACCTCGTCGCCCGGCACGGCGTGACAGCGGCGTTCCTGACGACCGCCCTGTTCAACGTGCTGGCCGAGACCGACCCGGACGCCCTCGGGCTGCTGCGCCTGGTCGCCACCGGAGGTGAGGCCGCCGCGCCCGGCATCCTGCAGCGCCTCGCCACCGCTCACGCGGACGTGCGCCTCCTCCACGTCTACGGACCCACCGAGACCACCACCTTCGCCACCCTCCACCGCGTGCGCCCCGAGGACGTCCCCGGCGGCGTGGCCCCGATCGGCCGACCGCTCGACGGCAGGCACGCCTACGTCCTGGACGCGGCGCTGCGGCCCGTCCCGCCGGGCGCCGAGGGGGAGCTGTACGTCGCGGGAGCCGGTGTCGCGCGGGGCTACCTGGGGCGGCCCGGTCTCACCGCCACCCGGTTCGTCGCCGACCCGTTCTCCGGTACCGGGGCCCGCATGTACCGCACCGGCGACCTGGTGCGCCGGGACGCCGACGGCACCCTCCACTACGTGGCCAGGGCCGACCAGCAGATCAAGCTGCGCGGCCACCGCATCGAACCCGCCGAGATCGAGACGGTGCTCCGCGCCGACCCGTCCGTGAGCGCCGCCTGCGTCATGGTCCGCGAGGACCTGCCCGGTGACCGGACGCTGACCGCCTACGTCGTCGCCGCTCCGGGCCACACCCCGCAACCCGGGCCGCTCGCCGCGCACGTGGCACTCCACCTGCCCGCCTACATGGTGCCGGCCGTCATCCAGCCCCTCGACGCGCTGCCGCTGACTCCCAACGGGAAGCTGGACCGGGCCGCGCTGCCCGCAGCCCCCACTGTGCCCGGGACCCCGGGCCGGACGCCGCGCAGCGGCCTCGAGGAGATCCTCGCCGGGCTGTTCGCCGACGTGCTCGGCGTGCCCCGGGTGGGCGTCGACGACGACTTCTTCGCCCTGGGCGGCCACTCCCTGCTCGCCACGCGGCTCGTGGGCCGTGTGCGCACCGCCCTGGACAGCGAGACAGAGATCCGCACCCTCTTCGAGAACCCCACCGTCGCGGCGCTCGCCACCGCCCTGGAGAAAGGGAGCCGTCCCGCCCGCCCCGCCCTCGTCCCGCAGGAGCGCCCGGCCGTCCTCCCGCTGTCGTACGCGCAGCAGCGCCTGTGGTTCCTCCACCGGCTCGAAGGCCCCTCCGCGACGTACAACATCCCCTTCGCCGTGCGCATCGACGGGCCGCTCGACACGGGAGCCCTGCACCTGGCCCTGGGCGACGTCGTGCGTCGGCACGCAGCCCTGCGCACCGTCTTTCCCGAGCACGACCAGGGCCCGTACCAGCACATCACCGCGCCGGACGATGTCCTTCTCCCGCTGGTGCCGGAAGCCGTCGACGAGGACAAGGCCGCTGACCGGATCAGAGCCGCCGTGGCCGAACCCATCGACATCGAACACAGCCTTCCGCTCAGGGCGACGCTCCTGCGCCTGGCCGACGAGGCCCATGTCCTGGTGCTCGTGATCCACCACATCGCCGCGGACGGCTCGTCCCTGGCACCCCTGGCGCATGACCTGGGCACCGCCTACCGGGCCCGGGCCCGCGCGGAGGACCCCGCGATCGGCGCACCACCCGTCGACTACGCCGACCACACCCTCTGGCAACGCCGCCTGCTCGGCGACGAGCAGGACCCCGAGAGCGTCCTCTCCCGTCAGCTCGGTTACTGGAAGGACGCGTTGCGCGGGCTCCCGGAGATAGTCGAGCTGCCGTGGGACCGGTCCCGCCCGGCCGTGCCCCAGCACACGGGGGCCACCTGCGACTTCGCCGTCGACCGCACCACCTCGCGGCAGCTCGCGGACCTCGCCCGGAGCAGCGGATGCACCCTCTTCATGGTGCTCCAGGCCGCCCTGTCCACCGTGCTGTCCCGGCACGGAGCCGGCGACGACATCGCGCTGGGCACAGCCGTCGCCGGGCGTACCGACGAGGCAGCCTCGGATCTCGTGGGCTTCTTCGTGAACACGCTCGTGCTGCGCACGGATCTGACGGGCGACCCGACGTTCCGTGAACTCCTGGCCCGTGTCAGGGAATTCGACCTCAGCGCGTACGCCCATCAGGACGTTCCCTTCGAGCGACTCGTCGAGCTGCTCAACCCCGCCCGCTCGCAGAGCCACCATCCGCTCTTCCAGACCATGCTCGTCCTTCAGAACCACGCCGCTGCCCCCGCCATCGACCTGCCCGGCCTCACGGTCAGCGGCGTGCCGGTCGACGCCGGGGTCAGCAAGTTCGACCTGTCGTTCACCTTCACCGAGACCTACGAGGACGACGGCGCCCCCGGCGGCCTGCGGGCCACGGTCGACTACGCCACGGAGCTCTTCGACGCGACCACGGTCCACGCCCTGGCCGACCGGCTGGTTCACCTCCTCGGGGCCGTCGTCGCGGACCCGGATCGCCGACTGCACGCGTACGACGTGCTCACCCCGGCCGAGCGCACCCGCCTCGCCGACTGGGGAACCGGGCCCGTCGAGGAACTGCCCGCGTCCACATTCCCCGAGCTCTTCGCGCAGAGGGTACGGCGCGCCCCGGGGGCCCCGGCCGTCCGTGACGTGGACACCGTACTCACCTACGGCGAACTCGACGCCCGCGCGGGCGCCCTCGCCGGCCGCCTCGCCGCACGGGGCATCGGCCCCGAGGACCGGGTTGCGATCGCGCTGCCCCGCACGCACCAACTCGTCGTGTCCGTGCTCGCCGTTCTCAAAACGGGAGCGGCATACGTGCCCCTCGACCCCGACTACCCCGCCCAGCGCCTGTCCTACATGATCGAGGACGCCGGCCCGCGACTGCTGCTCACCACCCCCGCCATCCACCGCCGCCTCCCCGCATCCCCCGTGCCCCACCTCTACGCCGACGAGCTCGGGGACAGCTCCACGACGGGCGCGCACCCCACGGCCCTCACCGGGACCGCTCCGCCCCCGGACCCGGATCATCCGGCGTACGTCATCTACACCTCGGGTTCCACCGGCCGCCCGAAGGGCGTCGTGGTCACCCACCGCGGCATCGGCGCCATGGCCAGGACGCAGAGCGAACGGCTGGGCGTCACCCGGGACAGCCGTGTGCTGCACATGGCGTCCGTCAGCTTCGACGCGGCGTTCTGGGAGTTGTGCATGGGTCTGCTCTCCGGCGCCTGCCTGGAGATCGACGAACGCGACGCCCTGCTGCCCGGCCCCGACCTCGCCGCCCTGGTCCGTGCGCGGGGCATCACCCACCTCACCCTGCCGCCGGCCGCACTCGCGGTGATGCCGCCCGGCTCGCTGCCCGCGGGCACCACGATGGTCCTCGCCGGCGAGGCGTGTGCGCCGGCCCTGGTGCACGCCTGGGCGCGTGACCGGTTCCTAGTCAACGCCTACGGGCCGACGGAGACGACGGTCTGCGCCACCATGAGCACGTTCCAGCACGCGGACGGTCCGCACGCCCCCGACCGCGCGGTGTCCATCGGCGCCCCTGTCAACGGCACCCGGGTCCACGTCCTGGACGACCGTCTCGAACCCGTGCCGCCCGGTGTGACCGGTGAGCTGTACGTGTGCGGTGACGGAGTCGCCCGCGGGTACCACGGGCAGCCCGCTCTGACGGCCTCCCGATTCCTGGCGGACCCGTTCGACCGCGCCGGGGGCCGCATGTACCGCACGGGTGACCTGGTGCGCTGGACACCGGAGGGGGAACTCGTCTACGTCTCCCGGGTCGACGATCAGGTCAAGCTCCGCGGTTTCCGCATCGAGCTCGGTGAGATCGAGGCGGCGCTCACCGCCCTGCCCGGTGTGGCCGCGGCCTGCGCCGCCGTCCGGGAGGACCGCCCCGGCGACCGGCGCCTGGTCGTCTACACCGTGCCCGCGGACGGTGCGCGGGGACCGGACGAGGCCGAGGTGCGCGCGCACCTGGCCGCGATCCTGCCCGAGCACATGGTGCCGGCCGCCCACGTCAGTCTCGGCGCCCTGCCCGTCACCCCGAACGGCAAGACGGACCGGCGCTCCCTGCCCGCCCCCCGGCACACGGCCCCGGCAGGAGGCCGCACGCCGCGTACCGCACGCGAACAGGCCCTGTGCGAGGTGTTCGCGGAAACGCTCGGCGTGCCCGAGGTAGGTGTCACGGACGACTTCTTCGCCCTTGGCGGCCACTCGCTGCTGGCGGTGACCCTGGCCCGGCGGATCGGCGAGCGGTGCGGACGGCGACCCTCTCTGAGGGCCGTGTTCGCCGCGCCCACCGTCGAGGGCGTCGACCGGTTGCTGGGACGCGAGGCGGGGGAGGAGAACCGGAGGGAAGAGACCGGTCCCGACCTGGCCGCGGAGGCCCGGCTGGCACCGGACATCTCCAGCACGACGCGTGCGGCCGCGACCGTCGCCCGCAAGCCACCGCGCCCTTCGGCCCGCCCTCTGCTGACCGGAGCCTCCGGCTTCCTCGGCGCCTTCCTCCTGCGCGATCTCATCGAGACGACCGGCGGCCCCGTGGACTGCCTCGTACGGGCAGAGGACGAACACCGCGCGGCGGACCGGCTGCGGACCAATCTGGAGCAATACGGCCTGTGGCGCCCCCGGTACGCGGAACTGATCCACCCCGTTCCGGGCGACCTCGCCGCCCCGGGCCTCGGGCTCTCACCCGCTGACCGCACCGCCCTCGTCCGTCGCCTCGGCCCGGTCCTGCACAACGGCGCACGCGTGAACTTCGCCGCCGCATACGGTGATCTGCGGGCCCCCAACGTGGCCGGAACCGAGGAGTTGCTGCGACTGCTCGCCGACTCGGCCTCACCGGGCATGCACTACGTCTCGACCACAGGCGTCTACGCCCCGGGCTCCGGCTCCCGTCCCGTCGTCATCACGGAGTCGACGCCGACGGGCCCTTCCTCCGCCCTGCCCGACGGGTACGCGCAGAGCAAGTGGGTCGCCGAGCAACTCGTCGGCCTGGCCCGTGGACGTGGGCTGCCGGTGACGGTCCACCGGCCGGGCCGCATCAGCGGCGACACCGCCACCGGCGCCTGTCAGGACCGTGACCTGCTCTGGCAGCTCATCAAGGGCTGCCTCCAGGCGAGGGCGGTCCCGGACCTGGCGCACGTGTCGACCGACTGGGTCCCCGTGGACTACGTCAGTGCGGCGGTCGTGGCGCTCTCCGCAGCCGGACGGACGGACGTGGAGACGTACCACCACACCAACCCGGATGCGCCGGGGCTGGACCGCGTCTTCAACGCGGCGGCCGTCCTCGGGCACGATCTGGAAACCGTCTCCGTGGCGCAGTGGCAGGCCCGTGTGGCGGCGCAACCCGACAACGCGGCGCAACTGTTCCTCGGCGATGCGGGGAGGACCCGGCCCGAGACGACGGACCGGCGCCGTTTCGACTCCCGACGGACAGAGGACGCCGCGGCGGCCGTGGGCGTGCGCCGGCCACCGTTGACCGACGAGGTCCTGCAGCGCTACCTGACGTACTTCCACGAATCAGGCTTCCTGCCCGCGCCGGGGGTGCCCACGCGGTCGTAGCGGTCACCAGGACGCCGGGCGCCGGACGCCGGGCGCCCGGTGCCGGGCGTTCCGTCCGCCCGCCTGATGCCGGTCTCGCCGTCCGCACGAGGCCCTGGCCCCGGAGGGCGGCGCGCACGGGACCGCGGGCCGGGGCCGTCGCGGCGGCGGAAGCGGGCGGCGGGCTCACGAGGGGGCGGGGGCACGGTCGGCGGGCCGGGCCCACGTCATGGGGCCGCCCGCCGCTACGCGCCCTCCCGGCCGGGCACGGGAGGCCGTCCCGGTCCCCGGCCGGGTACCTCGACGTCGGGAGAACGAGTCGATCGAGGATCCCGGAGCGAGGAGACATCGGCGCCGGGCCCGTTTGGTTCGCATATCAGGCGTCTGGTTGTGGTTCTGGGCGGTCAGCGTGATCGCCTGAGCAGTGATTCGCGAGGGAAGTGCCTTATGTACGACGCCTCGCAGCAGTTGACCACAACTGATCGCTTCGCAGAGTGACCACGGGACGACATCGGCGTCGTTTGCCGACAAGCGTGCCGATTTGCCGACCGTGCTGCGTCGTCTCCACCGATGCCAAGGGTCGGGCCGAGGAGACCGGCCCGGTCGAGCTGTCGGCTTTGTCTCCTCCTCTCATGGCCGGACTTGGAGGTTCGTTAAGATTCAGCCATGACAAAGAGGCATGCGGTCGCCGTTCTGGCTTTCGATGGCATGGCGCCCTTCGAGCTGGGTGTGGTGGTGGAGGTCTTCGGTCTGTCCCGACCCGAACTGGGCGACGTGCCCTGGTACGAGCTTCGGGTGTGCGCTGAGGAACCCGGCCGGGACCTCCGAGCGGTCGGTGGGTTCACCTTGCGTGCCGAATACGGCTTGGACGCGCTGGCCTCGGCGGACACGGTGATCGTGCCGGGGGTGGCGGAGACCGGAACGGAGGTCTCACCGGCCCTGGTGGACGCGCTGCTGCGCGCCCACACCCGGGGGGCACGTCTGGTGTCGATCTGCTCGGGAGCCTTCGCGCTGGCGGCGACCGGCCTGCTGGAGGGCCGGCGCGCAACGACGCACTGGCGCTACGCCCGCGCCCTCGCCGAGCGCCATCCCGGGATCGACGTCGACCCCGACGTGCTGTACGTCGACACCGGCGACGTCCTCACCAGCGCGGGCAGCGCGGCCGGCATCGACCTGTGCCTCTACCTGGTCCGGGCCGATCACGGAGCCGCTGTCGCCAACGCCGTGGCACGCCGCTTCGTCGTCCCCCCGCACCGCGAGGGCGGGCAGGCACAGTTCATCGAGGCGGCGGTGGGAGACATCGATCACGAGGACGACGGCGTCACGCGAAGCATGAACTGGGCGCTGCGCCATCTGCACACGCCGCTGTCCGTGACCGCCCTGGCCGAAGCGGCGTACATGTCGGAGCGTTCGTTCGCGAGGCACTTCACCCGCCGCAACGGTGTGAGTCCCATGCGCTGGGTCATCACCCAGCGGGTGGCCGCCAGCCTGCCGCTGCTGGAGTCCGGCGAAGGCACCGTGGACGAGGTCGCCGCCGCGGTCGGCTTCGACAGCGCGGCGACGTACCGGCACCACTTCGGCCGGCAGATGCGTACGACGCCGACGGCCTACCGGAGAACGTTCACCCATGCCGCCGCGTGCTGATGAGGCCCCTGGGCGGGCTGGCGGAATCTTGGTGGTCCATGGCATTCGTGCCACTCGTGGGACCGGTGCCCGGGGCCGGAGGATGGAGTCGTCGCCGGCCGGGCAACCTGGCATGGCTCTGGCGGCCCCGTACCGACCCGACCAAGACGAAAGAGGTACCCCGTGCCTGCCACCGATTCCGCCGAGATCACCGGTGCCGTCCTGAGCGTGCCCGCCGCCGCGCCGGCCGAGGCCGCCGCTCACTACGCCGCCCGTCTGGCGTTCGAGGCGGATGTCTCCGACGTCCACGCCGATCTGGAATCCGGCGCGCCCGGAATCGTGGTGGTCGACACCCGTAGCGGTGCCGGCTGGGACCAAGGGCACATCCCCGGCGCCCTCCACATCCCGAGCGCACGGATCGCCGACCTGGCCCCCGGGCTCATCGACCCGGCCCTGACCGTGGTCACCTACTGCTGGGGCCCGGGCTGCAACGGCGCGACCCGCGCGGCGCTGGCCTTCGCCCGCCTCGGCTACCAGGTCAAGGAAATGCTCGGCGGCTTCGAGTACTGGGTGCGCGAGGGCTTCGCCTACGAATCCGCCACCGGAGCCGAGCAGCGCCCTGTCGACGACCTCACCGCCCCGCGTTCGGGCATCTCCTGCGCATGCTGAAGGACACCGGGCGCCCGGACGGCCTGATCCGTCCGGCCACGCCGGCCGACCTGCCGGCGATAGCCGGCCTGTGCGCCGACCACGCCGCCTTCGAACGCGCCGAGCCCGTGCCGCCCGATCTCGCGGCCCGTCTGGAGCCCGTGCTGTTCTCGGAGGGTCCCCGGGCGTGGTGCCTCGTCGCCGAAAGCAAGAGCGAGCTGATCGGTTACGCCACCTTCTCGCTGGAGTTCTCCACCTGGCAGGCAACCGACTACGCCCACCTGGACTGCCTGTTCGTCTCCGAACCGCACCGAGGAGGAGGGTGGGGGCGTGCTCTGCTCAGTTCCGTGAAGGACGCGGCAGCGTCACGCGGCGCCGCAGCCCTCCAGTGGCAGACACCGGACTGGAACGCCGATGCCATCCGCTTCTACCGCGGCGTGGAGGCCCAGGCCCGGCACAAGGTCAGGTTCTCACTCCCTGTCCGGCCCGCAGAACACTGAGCGCTGAACCGGAGTCGCTGCCAGCGAAACCAGCGAGCGCCGGTCAGCGCAGACCGGCTGCCGATCGACACGGCCTGACCCCGCTTCCGCGGTCCCGCGTGCGCCCGCCGCCAGGTCCGGAAAGGAACGCGAGTACATCCGCGACCGCACCCTCGAAGGCCACGAGTCTGCCCGCATACGCGGAAAGGCCGCCGGGGGCGCGGGAGTCACGGACGACCACGTGCTCTCCATGGCCGTCCTCCTGCGCGACCAGGAGATGAGCCCACCGGAGCAGTCAGGGGGCTAGGAACTGTCTGATAATTGATCTTGTGATGGGTCGCGGAGAGCTGACGGATGCGGCGTGGGAGCGGATATCGCCGCTGCTGCCAGGTGTTGACGGGCGGGGTCGTCCGTGGCGGGATCATCGGCAGGTGATCAACGGGGTGCTGTGTCGATTGCGCACAGGTGCTCCGTGGCGTGACCTGCCAGAACGCTTCGGGCCATGGCAGACGATCTATGAGCGGTTCGCGCGCTGGGAGGTGGACGGAACCTGGGCCCGTCTACTCGAGGAGGTCCAGGCCCACGACGACTCGATCGGAGCGGTGGAGTGGACCGTGTCGGTCGACTCCACCATTAACCGTGCCCACCAGCACGCCGCCGGCGCCCACAAAAAGGGGCACAGGCGGGGGCTGAACTGGAAAATCCGGCACGCGCGGCAGCTGACCAGGCGCTCGGCCGGTCCCGCGGCGGGCTGACCACCAAGGTTCACCTGGCGTGCGACGGCCGGGGCCTGCCTCGGGCCATCCTCGTCACGCCCGGCAACGTCAACGACTCCACCGCCTGCGATGCGGTCCTGGACGCGCTGCGAGTACCCAGGACCGGCGTCGGGCGGCCTCGCCGCAGGCCCGACGCGGTCATCGCAGACAAGGCGTACTCGTCACGGGCGATCCGCCGGACCCTGCGTCACCGGGGCACCCGAGCAGTCATTCCGGAAAGGGTCGACCAGAAGGCCAACCGTGTTCGGCGCTGGCGGACCGGTGGCAGGCCGCCAGCCTTCGACTGCGAGCTCTACAAAGCCCGCAATGTCGTCGAAGCTGCTTCAGCCGGCTCAAACAGTTCCGCGCCGTCGCGGCACGGTTCGACAAACTCGCCGCGCAGCACTCGTCCTCTGGCTCCGCGATACTGCCCGATGATCATTACCAGCGGACTGTACTCAGCCCGTTGCCGAGATCCGTCACCTCAGCTCCAGCAAGAACACCCGGGACGGCGCTGAGCCGGTCTGTCCGGAACTGCACTTGGTCCGGGCGCGGGCCCATCGGCAGTCGGCCATACAGGACCAGCGCGTCATCGTCATAGTCCGCTGTTTCGCCGCCCAGATCGACGAGCAGCGCGACACTCCTGTCCAACTCCCGCTGGATCAGGCGCTGAACCGCATTGGTGGCCTGCTCACGCTCGTTCTCGGTCAACCCGCCGAGCACGAAGGTGAGGATCTGGGTGTCCGGCGCCACATACCTGACATCGCACACCACGTCCTTGTCTGCCGATAGCCAGAACTGCATGCAGAGCGGCCCGACCGACAGGCAAACAAGCTCCATAATGCGCCCGGCAGGCAGCTTCACCTGTTCCCCCACGACGTCCAACAGCATCCCGCAGCCCAGCATCGGGTGCTCGACGGTCAGCCCGGACTGGGCCAAGTGCTCGGTGACCGAGCGGAACTCGGACTCGTCCATCCGGCCCTCGCGGTACCAGGACAGGTAGGTCTCCAACACCGCTGACACTCCTCGTCGTCATGGCCCGTCACGGGGGAGAGAGACGCGACGCCCCACGACGGTAGCCACCCTCCGTTAACAAGGATCCGGCAGTCTGAGCCCACGGATGATCATTTATCAGACAAGACCTAGCTTGATCTTTAACCTCGGGGTCCGAACGGCTCGTCGTACTTGATCACTCGGACTGGCAACTGCGGTACGTGCGGGCGGCCTTCGGCTGAGCATGTGATCCGACCAAGGAACACACAACGCTCAGCACGAAGGCCGTGGGGATGAGTCTGTCGCATCATGTTGTCCGGCAGGATCCGTTTGCGGGACTGTCACGCTTCCGGGGTGAGTTCTACTCCTGTCTGACCAGGCGTGCGGACGCATTGTTCGAACTCGTGGATGCGGTGTTGTGCGCCGACGGGCCGGTCCGTTCCCTGGTGGAGCTGTCGATGGTCGGCGAACATCGACGCGGGCACGGCGGGCTCTACGACGCCCTGTCCGCGGGCCGGGTCGATGTCACCCGGCTGCGTCGGGCGCTGGCCACGGTGTCGCTGCCGAGGACGGCGGACGGCCGGCTGGTCCTGGCCGCCGACCTCACCTGCTGGCTCCGGCCCAGCGCCCACACCTCGCCGCAGCGAATCCTGTGCCACACCTACGGCCGGGGCAAGGACCAGCACATCCCAGTTCCCGGCTGGCCCTACTCGGTGATCTGCGCGCTGGAGACCGGCCGAAGCTCCTGGACCGCACCGCTGGACGCACTACGTCTGGCACCGGGCGACGACGCCGCCACCGTCACCGCCAGACAGATGCGCGAGCTCGTCGAACGGCTCATCACAGCCGGCCAGTGGAAGGACGCCGACCCGGAGATCCTGATCGTGGTGGACGCCGGTTACGACGTGCCACGTCTGGCGTTCTTGCTACGGGATCTGCCGGTGCAGGTGCTGGGCCGGATGCGCTCGGACCGCGTCCTGCGACGCGCGGTCCCACCCCGTGAGCCCGGTCTGCGAGGGCGGCCGCCCCGCCACGGCGGCGAGTTCGTCTTCGGTGACCCGGCCACCTGGAACACACCTGACACCCAGACGGTGACCGTGACCCGTCTCTACGGCACTGCCACCGCACGGGCCTGGGACCGGCTCCACCCGAGACGGACCCACCGCTCGGCCTGGACCGCCGAACTGGGCGCCCTGCCCGTCATCGAGGGCACCGTGATCCGCCTGCAGGTCGAGCACCTGCCCAGCGGCGCGACACCGAAGCCGGTCTGGCTGTGGTGGTCGGGCACCGACGCCACCGCAAGCACCGTCGACCTGCTCTGGCAGGCATTCCTGCGACGCTTCGACATCGAACACACCTTCCGGCTCTTCAAGCAGACCCTGGGCTGGACCTGCCCGAAAATCCGCAGCCCCGAAGCCGCAGACCGCTGGACCTGGCTGATCCTCGCCGCATTCACCCAGGTCCGGCTCGCCCGCCCACTGGCGGCAGACCGCCGACGGCCGTGGGAAAAGCCGGCCCCGCCCGACAGACTCACCCCCGCACGAGTCCGCCGCGACTTTCGGCACCTCCGCACGAAGGCCGCCTGTCCAGCCGGAGCACCGAAAACCGCCCAGCCCGGGCCAGGACGCCCACCCGGCCGCAAGAACGACCAGCCCACTACCCCCTACGACGTGCACACAGTTGGCAGACCAGGCTCCTCGAAACGACGCACCAAGAAGTCAACGACCCCACGTCCTCGCCGCACAGGTTAAAGATCAAGCTAGGCTTCACCGGCGTCCACCCCGAGGTCGGACTGACCACGGGGGACGCAGAGGAGGCTGCGATGAAGCGGGCTCTGTCCGCGCGGGCCGCGGACACCTATGTCCTCGCCTCCCGCGAGAAGATCGGGTACCGCCTCGCCGTACCGCGTCCTGCCGTGGGACAAGATCACCGGGCTGATCACCGACGCCGACCCTCACGACGCGGTGATCGAGCAACTCAAGACACTCGGCGTCGAGATCCTCGTGGCCTGACGAGACCCACATACACGGTAGAGCCTTCAGGCTCCCACCAGATGACGGTCAGTACCCCGGTTCCCTGAGTGGCGGTCAGGCCAGTCGCCGTCTGACATGCTGTGATGTCGGCAAACGCCGCTACGACCTGGGTCGCGGAATGGCCAGCGAACTTCCCCTGCGTAATGTCGCCGGTGAAGGTGTTGACCAGTTCGCCATTCACTGCGTTGACCAGGCGGGTGAGGGCAAACGTGCTTGTGGTGCCGTCCTGCCACGTAAAGATCCTGGAGCCTGTTCCCTGTGCAAGAAGTTGACTGCACGAAAGGAAGACGCTGGCGTTCTCTGTGTAGGTGCCGGTGCCCGCGCCGGGTTCGGAGGAGACGCAGAGGCCGAGATACCCCTGCACGTCGACCTGGATGGGGGCAGGCTGAGTTCGTACTCCCGGACTGTAGTTCGTGGCCGTACTGCCCAGGACACACGACGCGATCGCGGTCCCAGCCTTAGCTGGAGACGGCGCGATCAATGATAGGGACGCGATGATCACAGTAACGATGACGATTCGGATATTCGTCCTGGATCCGAGAGAACTGATCGTTAGTGCCATGGCGTAATCCCTCAAGATTGAGTGAGCTCGTCCCGGAGAATCCAGGTCTTGCTGTGGACGGTGCCGGAAGCCAGGTGAGCCTCTGCGCATCCACTAAGATCAACTTGGATCCTATGGTGAGAGGTCAAGCGCATGACGGAGAGGATCCGACTCTTCTGCGCTTTCCTCAGTGCACTATGTGCGAGATCGTGCTGCCTCATGCGGCACCCCGACGGCGGACCAGATTCAGATCCCGACGAGCGTAAGGGTGTTGGGACCGTTCACGGAAGTGACGCCGCCCGGCTCCAGGCAGGCTAGCGGGTTAAGTTGCGTAGTTGTGACAGTCTGAACTGCGGACGCCCCGGCGTAGCGGCCAGAAGTGACGGTACCCGTGTTGACGAGCACAGTGGTGCCATCAGGCTTCGCGTTGACTGCCGCCGTTAGCATGAGCGTGCTACTGACGCCGTCCGCCCAGGTGTAGGTCTGAGTGACGACTGTGCTACTTCCGAGAAGGCAGGACAGGGAGCCGCTGCCCGTGGTGCTGTAGGTGCCCGTGGAGCTTTGGACTCCTATCCCGGTGCAAGGTCCGACCGTCGCCTGGGTCTCGAAGGCCACTGTTTGCGCGACCAGAGTGAGCCCGGGACTGTAGGTGGTGTTCTGGGCGCCGACGCACTCTACGAGCAGTGCGGTTGCCTGAGCCGGTGGCGTGGCAGCCAAAGTGGCAGCAAGAGTGGCGACTAAGATGACCAGGGCCGCACCAGATCTTGATAGAGATCGACTAGCAAGCATACTCACTCCTAACATCGGGCGACTTGTGGCAGACGGCGAGGATATGCGTGTGGCGCAGCACAAGCGGTTCCGATCACCGATCCCATGATCTGTGACCTGCTAACCGGAAGGGCTGATCGTGTAGTAGCGCAGCAGGTGGGTCGAGGGAGGTTAATCGGATTGGCTTGAAGAGGCAATGCGGTGCGCGGGGCGCACGGACGCACTGAGGGCGGTCAAGCCGGCGCGATAATCAACTCTGTCGGGGATCTTGTGCGCGCGGCTCATTTACCTTGCCGCCACCAGCATTCCCAGGTCAGGCCTTGGGCATCGAGGTACTGCTGGAAGGTCGTGGGGCGTCGGGGGTGGCGACGAACGCCTCCGTCAGGGTGGAACAGCTCACTGATCCTTCCGGGACCGGCCTCGATAGTTCAGCCGTGACGCTTTCGATGTGAGTGCGATTTCCGTCATGCTGGTGCGAGGAAACGGTAGGGGCCTACCCCTCCCCGTCCCGACTAAGTAAACGGAGTACCGCCCGTGGATCTGACGTTATCCCGCCCCGCTCTCCGGATCGCCCCCTCCGACGGTGATCTGCACCGCCAAGCAGCTAGCCTCCGGCACTTCGGACCGCTTGTCCCTGTCGAGCTCCCAGGCGGCTTGGCTGCCTGGGTGGTGACGTCCGACGCACTGGGACGGGAACTGCTGGTCGACCCTCGGTTCGTGAAGGACATCGCTGAATGGCACGCCTGGCAGCGCGGAGAGGTCCCGGCGGATTGGCCTTTGCGGGCCATCGTGGACACGCCTCGTAGCATGATCACTGTGGACGGCACGGAGCATCGCCGGCTGAGGGCCCCTCTGGCCCAGACACTCACGCCGACACGAGTGGAGGCCCTGCGTGGCCAGGTGAGCGCCATCGTCGAGGAGCAACTGGACGAACTTGCCATGGCGTCCGCGGCCAACGACGGAGGGGTTGTAGACTACCGAACCCTTTTCGCATTCCCGGTTCCGATGAAGGTCATTGGTGCATTGCTGGGGATCCCAGAGGGCTGGCACGAGTCGTTACGCGTACTGTTCGAGGACTTCTTCAGTGAAGCCGTGACCGCCGGGCGGAAGAGTTCCGCTATCCGAGGGATTCATGAGCTCATCACCGAGTTGCTTGCGCGTCGCCGATTGGAGGCCGGGGATGACCTTGTCAGCGGCTTGCTGGCCGCTTGCATCGACGAGCCTTACTCCGACGAGGAACTAATCGGCACCCTCTTGGTAGTGATCGGGGCGGGCCACGAAACCACCGTGCACGTTTTGGTCAATGGCCTTCGTGCGCTGCTCGCCCACCCCGAGCAGCTGCGCCGTGCGATGGGTACCCCAGCACTGTGGGCCGGAGCCGTCGAAGAAATCCTGCGCTACGACGCTCCCCTCGCCAATTTCTTCGCTCGCTACGCCACGCAGACTGTCCGGATCGGCGACGCGGATGTGCGGCGCGGAGACCCTCTGCTGGTCAACTACCTCGCTATGGGCCGCGACCCCGAACGTTATGGTCCTGAAGCGTCTGCCTTCGACATCACCCGACGCCCGCAAGGCGGACACACCAGCTTCGGTCGTGGACCTCATGTGTGCATCGGTGCGCCGCTGGCCAGGCTGGAAGCAATCACGGCCTTGCCTTCTCTGTTCGAACGATTTCCAGGCATCCGCATTGCTGTACCCGACGCAGCCCTCCAGCAGTTCCCCTCTCTCATGCTCAATGGCAGGCTCGACGTTCCTGTACTGCTGGGAAACCAGTCGTAGGCTGGCAGAGGTCGGTAGGTCCGTCCGTCGTGGAGGAGGGCACAAGGCCCGCCCTCGTTTAGGACAACCTCAACGTCCACAAAGCCGCAGGTCGGCGGGAGTTCGCCGATGCTCGGGACTGGCTGACCATCCACTACCTGCCGCCCTACCCACCCGACCTCAACCCCGTCGAAGGCATCTGGTACATCTTGCGGCGCGGCTGGCTCTCCAACATCGCTATTTCCGCTCCAGAGCACCTCATCCACAGTCCGGAGCGGCTTACGGTACATCCAGCATCGCAGCCACCTCATCGACGGCTGCCTCACCGAGACCTGCCTGACCACCCGTCTGACCAGCAGCACGACATCCCGAGGTCAACCTCAGTGCTCTCTGCCCCGCAGGAGTCCCCGGGCCGCGAAGGCGTCGTGGACGATCGCTGCCGCAGCCAGCGCCCGAGGGAAGCCAGCGTAGGCGGCCGCCTGCAGCAGGGTCTCCAGGATCTCCTGGGGATCGGTGCCGACGTTGAGTGCCAGCTCCACGTGAATGCGCAGGTGGTCGTTGCAACCTCCGAGTGCGATCAGCGTCGCCAAGGTCAGGAGCTCCCGGTCACGAGGGGTAAGGCCTGAGCGAGACAGCACATCCGAATAAACGTTCGTGAGCAGGGCGTCTGCGAGGTCCGGGCTGAGTTGGCCCAATCGTGCCAGGTACCCGTCGGCTAGCTCGTCTCCGGCGAACGCGCGGGCGGTGGCCAGGCCCAGGTCGCGGCGGTCGGCAGGTGTGTCGTCCATGGCGATCTCCGGTTGGGTTGGTGGTGAAGGACGGCGCCGTCGGGGGCGCCTCCAAGGGCGTTGTCCTTCTCCGCAAGGACTGGTGACGGCACGTCTTGCCTCGGAGGGAGGAGTGGATACCGCCACGGTAGGCGCACCTGCGGCGCGATGCCCGTGCCGAACGCTCGCACCTGGTGTCGCGGGACTTGGGTGGGCAACGGCCTCCCCGGTTCGGAGGCCGCCGGCGTCCGAACCAGACCACACTCGGCCTGAAGCGCTGCTCGGCTCAGGTATTGCCGGTTCGGTGTCCGGTTCTGGCCGGCGGCGAGCTCCCGCGCGTAGTCGAGACCGTCGCGTGGCCCTTGGGGAAGGCGCAGCTGCCCGCCGAGAGCTCCGGGCCGGCCCAGCTTTTCGCCTGCCACCGCCGCAGGCACCCCTAGCAGATCGGAGGCGATGTGCCCCACCATGTCGCGGACGCACCAGCAACTGCAAGGAATCGGATCGTCCCATGAGGAAGCTGGGAGTTCCTCGACGGGTTCGGTGGTGGCCGGGACCAGATCGCGGATCACCACCAGGACGGCGAGGTGGTTCCCCGCTTCGTGGAAACAGCGGGATAACGTGTGCTCCTTCCCGCCCAGGGGCGTGTCGGGTGGTGACCGTACAAGGGTGTCGAGGGCTCGATCGAGTGGTGGAGCCGCCCGGAAGTCGGCGGGCGTCAGGGCCGTACGAGCACGATCGCGGCGTTGTGCCCCCCGAAGCCGAATGAGTGCGAGACGGCAGCCGGGATGGGACGGCGCAGTGCTCGCCCGTGCACCACGTTGACGCCGGACCCTGGATCGGCCACGCCGAAATTCGCGCTCGGAGGGACGATGCCGCGACTGATGCTGAGGGCTGTGACAGCTGCCTCGACTGCTCCCGCCGCGCCGAGCAGGTGTCCCAGTACCCCCTTGTTGGCGGTGACCGGGATTCCGTCGGGGAAGATCTCCGTGATCATCCGGGCTTCGACCGCGTCGCCGGTCGGTGTGCTGGAGGCGTGCGCGTTGACATGGGCGATGTCCTGCGGGCACAGGTCCGCGTCGCGGAGCGCTTCCTCGACTGCCCTGCGCATCCCGGCTCCGCCGGGATCCGGGTCGGTGGGGTGGTGGGCGTCGCTGGACGCTCCGAATCCCGCGAGGACGGCATAGGGGGAGCGGCCGCGTGCGAGCGCCTGCTCGCGCCGTTCCAGGATGAGAACACCAGCTCCTTCGCCGAGAACGAATCCATCTCTCTCCCGGTCGAATGGACGGGAAGCCGCACTGGGGTCATCGGCCCGTCGGGAGAGGGCGTGCAGGCGGTCGAAGGCGGTGGCCGTAACCGGCAGCACGGCCGCTTCGGCCGCGCCAGCGATCACGGTGTCGCAGCGGCCGGCCCGGAGCAGGTCGACGGACACCCCGAGGGCGGTGGCTCCTGCGGCGCACGCCGTCGAGACCGTTAGGGAGGGGCCGCCGATGCCGAGGTCGATGGTGATCTGCGCGGCTGCGATGTTGGAGATCGCCATCGGGACGGTGAGCGGCGAGACGTACCGTGCGCCCCGAGCCAGGCGCTCGAACTGCTGTCCCCAGGTGTCGAGTCCGCCGAATCCGTTGCCGAGCACGACGCCCACCCGGTTCGGGACCCACGCCTCTCGGTCCAGCGCGGCGTCGTCGACGGCCTGCCGGGCCGCGGCGACGGCCAGTTGCGAGAACCTGTCGAGCCGTCGTGCGCCGGGGCCGATGAGAGCAGCGGGTGCGAAGTCTGGGACCGTGCTGGCGAACGGGACGGGGAGGTCCGCCAGCACGTCCACGGGACCTGCGGTCGGTGTTCCCTCGCAAAGGGTTTCCCAGGTTTGTTCCGTGCCGATTCCGGCGGGCGTGATGAGGCCGATGCCGGTGACGGCGACATCGAACTGTTCCGACGGCCTCATGCCGCACCGCCCCGAGCGGCGGCGGGCGTACGAGGGGCCGGAGCCCCGGTAGAGGTGTCCTGGCCGCTCAACCCGGCCAGGAGGCGGCCGTAGTCGCCCCCGAAAGACGCGATCGGGGAGGAGGTGACTGTCGAGGGCAGGCCGAACGCCTCGACGAGCTCGTCGACCGATTCGACGAGCGTGTCGCAGAGGTCGGCCACGGCGTCCTGCAACCGGAGAAGTTCTCCGGGCTCTACCAGGCCGCTGCCCGCGAACCAGGCGGCGTCGCGCCTGACCTCGTCCAGCATGAAGATACCCGCGAGGCGGCGCAGCCGGTGCTCAACCGCGGGATCATCCGCCCCGGCTGCGGCATCGAGAAGCTGTTCCAGCGCCAGGCGGGCACCGGCCGCCTCGGTGAGTCCGAGCAGGTCGGGGCCGGCCGCGTTCCATAGGTCGAAGAACGCCCCGTCCCCTTCGGTCGGCCGGCCCAGCCGAGCCTGGACGCCACGACGGATCCCCTCTTCCCGCGCGGACATCAGCGGGAGCCAGCGGTCCTCGTTCAGGAGGCTTCCCCCCGGATCCGCGGCACTGGGCGTGGACGGTGGCGGTAGAAGGCCGGCGAGGACATCGTTCCCGGATCTGAGCAAAAGGACTTGGCTGTCTCCCTCCGCAGTGATGGCGCAGTGGGTGAAGACCAGGTAGTCGATGATTCGGTTGACGCTGAACATCCCCTGAGCCCCGACGCGCTGGCGGCACTCGGAGACGATGCGTTCGGCCCAGGTGGTGGCGACGCCCTTGAAGAGGTTGGCCATCGCGGCGGCGGTCGGGTCCTGTCCGCTCGCGTCGCGGTCGATCCGGTTGGCCCGTTGCAGCAGGAAGGTCATCGCGTAGGTGCGCGCCAGTGCGGTGACGAGGGGTTTTTGATGGGTTCGGTAGGACAGCAGTGGTGCTTCCCGGCCCTCTGCGGCGAAGGTGGTCCGGTGCATTCCGTGGCGGAGGGCGATCAGCAACGCGGCCTGCGAGCATGTGACGGCCGCGCCGCCCACCGCGAGCCGGGCGAAGCGGAGGCGGGTCGTGGTTCCCAGGTACCTGCGGTGGTTGTCGGCGGTCGACGAGCGGTAGCTCCCGTCGGGCAGCAGCGGGCTGGTGCCGTCGGTGAGCAGATGGGACAGCGGGACCGGAACCTGGTCGAAGAGGGTCAGTGCGTGGTCGGCATGGTTCACGGGCCTGTCGCCGAGTTCGTGCACGGTGATTCCCGGCAGGGTTCCTTCCTCGGTGCTGAGCGGGACAAGGAAGAGGTGGACGCCGTGGTCGTCGCCCTTCGAGACCAGCCGGGCAGCGACCACGGCGGTCTTCGGGATCCCGTGGAATGTGGTTGGCGGCATGTATTTCGCCGCCGAAGGGTCGGGGGTGGAAAGGAGGAACTCCCGGCGGACGGGGTGGTAGACGGCTTGGGTGCGCAGTGACTGGGAGTTGTTCCCGTAGCCGAGTTCGGTCATGAGGAACTCGCCTACCGTGTCCATGCGTTCGAGGGCTTCCACCGTGCGGCGCAGCGCCGGGTCGCCGGTGTCGCGTTCGAGGACGGCGCCCAGGCAGAGGCTGTAGTGGAGCGTGTACAGGACGAAGAGCGACGTGTCGGTCAGGGCTATCCAGGCATGGGTCCTCAGGAACAGCTCACGGTGGCCCAGTTGCCGGGAGGCGGGCCCGAGCTGTTCCTGCAGGGCGCGGAGCCGCCGGTAGGCGAGGGAACGGCGTCCAGCAGGCGGAAGGCGGTCGTCGTGGCGGAAGAGCGGCTGGGCGAAGAGCTCTGAGAGCGTGCGGTGCTCGGCCTCCCCGAGGTTTTCGCGCAGGAGCCGGGTGAGTTCGTTGAGTGGGGGCTGGTTCCTCACGGGGCACTCCCAACGGCTGTCTCGGGGTGGTCGACGGGCAAGCCCAAGGCGTCGGCGTAGCGGCCGAAGAGCGCGGGGCCGGGTGCCGGGAACGTGATGCCGGTGCCGTCGAGGGCCCGTCGGAATTGCCGGCAGTCGACGTTCTGCTCCTGCGAGGGCAGGACGTCGGAGGCCCGGCCGGAGACCCCTTGCCGTAGGTGTGGGATCAGGAGCGCCATCGGGTTGTCCGGGTCGGAGGAGACCTCCTCGACCCACTGCTCCCATGGCAGGGTTCCCACCGGGTGGCCGGTTTCGGAGAGCCAGCGCGCGATGTCGGTGATGTCGACCACTGGGGTGTCGGCGATGTGGAAGACCTTCCCGGTGGACCGTGGTTGGAGCATCAGTTCCACCACGGCGGCGGCGACGTGGTCGACCGGTGTGAACCGGTCCGCCCACTTGGTGTCCGGGAGGGCGCCGATCCGCAGGCCGCCTTCGAGGATCCGGTTCCAGAAGTCGCCGCGGGCCCAGGCCCCGGTGGAGCTGTGGCCGCTGACCCTGGCCAGCCGGTGAATCGTGACAGGCAGCCCGCGCTCCGCGGCGGTGTTGACAAGCTGCTCCGCCGCCCACTTGCTCAGCCAGTAGCCGCTGCTGCGCAACCGGACTTCCGGGCGGCCCGAGATCCTGGCCTCCAGTCCCTGGCGCGCCACCGGGTCGTCGGCCAGCAGCACTGCGAGGGTCGAGATGTGGTGGACACGCTTGAGCCGGGTGCGGGCGGCGAAGCGCAGCACGTGGTGGGTGCCGGTCACATTGGCGCCCCTGATGGTGCCGTAGGACTGGGCGGCGCTCACGGAGGCCGCGTTGTTCACCACGACATCGACGCTGCTTGCGAGTCGGGTGTACAGATCCTCCGGCAGGCTGAACCGGTGCTGGGCGAGGTCTCCGGCGTAGGCGTGCACGCGTCCCGCGTCGATGGGGGCGAGCCCGTACTCGGCTATTGCGGCGTCCACGCGGGCCTGCGCGGAGGCGTCATCCCGGGCCCGGACGACGCAGTGCACTCGGCTCCCGGTGCGGTGCAGCAACTCGTTTAGGAGGTGTGCGCCGACGAAACCGGTCACTCCGGTGAGGAGCACCTCTCCCGGCCTAGCGGCACTGGTCAGGAATGGGGCCTTGGGCGGTGCGACGGCCGGGTCGAGGGCGATATCGTCCAGGAGTTGGCCCTCGTCGTCGTCCCGGAGGGACGGCGGCCGACGGAGCCCCGGTTCGGACGCATCCCGGGTGCTCGCCGCGGCGGCCAGTGCGAGTCCCGCGACGGTCGGGGTCTCGAACGCCGTCGTCACGTCGATGGCGCAGCCGAGCACCTGGTTGACCTTGTTGATGAGACCAAGCATCGCGAGCGATCCTCCGCCGAGCCTGGGCAGTTCCTCGTCGGCGGTCGCGGGCTTGGTGCCGATGACCTGGAGGCAGAGGTCGGCGATGACGGCCTCCCGGTCGTCGTGCCACCTGGTGTGGTCCGGGGCGGTGACCGGCAGGGCGTCCGGGGACCAGTTCCGCAGGACGGTCAGCGACCGGTCGCGTAGAGCCTGCCGGCAGGCCCTGCGCCGGACCTTCCCGCTGGAGGTCTTCGGGACGGTGCCGGGTGGTACCAGGACCACTCGGTCCAGGCGGACCTCGTTCTCCTTCGCGACGGCGGAGAACAACCGCTCCCCGAGGGAGTCGAGGTCGTCGTTGGTGGCGCCGACGGCGACCTCGGCGACGGCCACGATCCTCGGCAGGGCGCCATCGGCCCGGTCGTCGAAGACCGCGCAGCCGCGCGGTCGGACCAGCGCGCTCGCCCGCGTGACACAGTGCTCGACGTCCTGCGGATGGATGTTGTGCCCGGCGACGACGATCAGGTCTTTGATCCGGCCGGTGACGTGGAGTTCGCCGTCGACGAGCGCCCCCAGGTCTCCGGTCCGCAGCAGGGTTCCGTCGGGAGTGTGGGTGAAAGTGGCGTCAGAGGCCGGTGCCTTCCAATAGCCGTCCGCCACCGAAGGCCCCAGCACGCAGATCTCGCCGACGCGGCCGGGCGGTAACTCTTCGAGGCCGCCGGGTGTCAGGACGCGGATGATGGTGCCCTGGGTGGGCCTGCCGCAGGATGCCACCTCCGTGACGCTCCCGGAGCCGCCCTTCGCGGAGGCCAGGACTCCGGCGGCGAGGTCCTTCCGCCGGACGGTGAGGCTCCTGGCGCCCGTCCCGTTCGGACCGCCGCTGACGATGAGGGTGGCCTCCGCGAGGCCGTACGCTGGCATCAGCGCGGAAGGGCGGAACCCGTACCGGGCCAGTCCGGTCGCGACCGAGCGCATGGTGGCGGGCCGGACCGGCTCCGCCCCGCAGAACGCGGTGCTCCATGAGGACAGGTCGGTGCCCGCCAGGCGCTCGTCGCCCGCGTGGGTCAGCAGGTGTTCGTAGCCGAAGTTCGGGGCGCCGGAGATAGTCCCCCGGTGCGCGTGGATGGTGCGGAGCCACCGGTGCGGCGCGCGGATGAAGTCGTACTGGGGCATCAGGACCGCCCCGGCACCGGTGTACGGGGCCAGCAGGACACCAGTCAGGAGGCCCATGTCGTGGAAGGGCGGGAGCCAGGAGACGATCACCGACTCCGGCCCGCAGCGCAGGGTCCGGGCCAGCATGTCCAGGTTGGCAGCCAAGTTGCGGTGCGTCAGGACGACGCCCCGAGGCGAGCTCGTGGACCCGGAGGTGTACTGAAGAACGGCCCGAGCGGCCGCGTCCGGCTGCGGCAGCGCCACCTGGCTGCCGGTCGGATCGGTGGTGGCCCCGGCGTCGACGGTGACGGCCAGCGCTTTCGGTCGCGGCACCCGCCCGCGCGCGGCGATCCGGTCCAGCCGGTCGGCGTGCTGTCGGCCGGCCACGAGAAGCCGGGGGGCGCAGTCGGCGACGACCCCCTCCAGCCGGGCGGCCGACCCATTGTCGTCACCCGGCCCCACCGGAGGGACGGGGACCGCAACGACTCCGGCCAGCAAGCAGCCGAGGAAGGCGGTCACGAATTCCGGGCTCGCGTCCGCCAACAAGACGGCGCGCTCCCCGGGAGCAGCCACGGCGGAGATGCGGCTGGCCTGCGCGAGGGAGGCGTTCAGCAGCTGACTGTAGTCGAGGTGGCCGGTCTCCAGACCGTCACGGGTGAAGGCGAACGCCTGCTTCCGGGGATTCCGCGCGGCGATTCCCCGGAGGGCTTCGACCGGGGTTGCGGGGAGTGTCACCACTTGTCTCCTGGAAACTGTCGGAGGAACGATTACTGGGTGGGGGCGCCGACCTCGGTGGATGGTCCCCGGCTCGTTGCTCAGGAGCTGAGGTGTGCGCCCTTGGCGGTCAGCACGTCCGCCAGGCGGTCCACCGTCGTGTCGGCGGAGACGGCGTCCTCCTCGACCGCGACTCCCAGGCGGTCCTGGATCTCGGCCCCGAACTCGGCGCGGGTCAGCGAGTCGAGTCCGAGCTCCGCGAGCGAGAGCCCGGTGTCCACGGGGGCAGGGACCTGGTAGGGGCCGGTCAGCAGCTCCGTCAGATAGGCGCGCATGAGGTACTCCCAGAGGGAACGGTGCGGGAACGAGAAGGGCAGAAGCGGATCTCGTAGACCAACAGTGGCCCGGCCGGATACGGACGCTCAAGCCAGGCGACTTGGCCAGGACCAGACGGAGGATCGTCGCGGCCGTATCCAAATGAAGCCAACTCCTAAGTGCTGCAGGCAGGTTGACCCGGCGAAACGATTCGGCGATCCTGGTCGGTATTGATTGACGCCCGGGGATTCTTATCGGCGCGTGAGCTGGAGTGGACCCTCGTGCGGACTTCCTCACGACTCCTGCGAACACCGTTGGAGCGCGGGCGTGAACGGTCCGTCCTGCGTCACGAGCGCGGGCGTAGCGACCACTCGAGCCCCGGCGACTGTGAGAGTGGGCGCCCATCGGACCTCCGTGGAGGTCGGACATTGGGCAGGGGAGGCTGAGCATCACCCCATGAAGCAAACGCCGACGATCAACAGTAGGCTCCGGATGCTGCTGGCTCAGACTTCGTGCAGTGGCTCCGAACTCGCCCGCGCCGTCAACGACCTGGGGGCCGAGGTCGGCCTCGATCTGAACTACCAGCGGGCTTCGGTGAGCCAGTGGGCGAATGGCACCGTGCCCAGGGACCCGGTTCCTGCCCTCGTCGCCGAGGCGTTCTCGCGACGTCTGGGCCGTGCCCTCACTCCCGCCGACGTGGGCTTTCCGCCACGGCGCCGGCCGGAGGCGGGCGAGTACCCACGGCCACCGGCACAGGGCAGCGTCTATCGTCTCGCCGACCTCGATGAGCTTCTGGAGGAGGGGCTCCACCAAGCCGCTTGGCTCCCGCGAAGGAAGTCGGCCCGGATCGGCTCGGAGCACGTCAAGTGCATCGCCCTGATGACGGAGGAGTTCTCCCGTGCGGACCACCGGGGCGAATCCTCGTCGTCGTTGAAGGCCCTGACCTCCTTCTACCGGTCGGCCGTCTGCGTATGGCTGTCGGCGCCGGCCAGCGCCGCGCTCCGCGCCGCGCTGATCGCGGAGGCCGCCAATTTGGCATACATCGCCGGTTACCTCCAGGTCGACCAGCGGCGGCACGGAGCGGCGCAGCAGTGGTACCGCCAGGCCGCGCAGCTCGCGCAGGCGTGCGGGGAATCGCGGACGTTGGTGGTGACGCTCAGGGCGATGAGCGTGCAGGCCCTGGACCTCGGCCACGTGGACTACGCGGTCCGCCTCGCGGAACGGGCGGTCGGTCAGTCCAAAGGGTGCGACCCGGCGACTTCGGCGTTCCTCCTGGGGCAGCTGTCGCAGGCGCTGGCCACCGTGGGACGCCGGCAGGAGGCGTTGGCCGCGCTCCGGGACGCCGAGTCGCAGGTGCGGTCGGCTCCGGCCGCACCCACCGCCATCGGCTTCTACCACCCTGCGGGATTCGTCCACCAGCGTGCACGGACCCGCCTGCAGTTAGGCGACACCAAGGGGGCAATCGCCGACCTGCAACTGTCCTCGAAACTGCGGTCGGAGGCGGAGCGCCGCACCCGGGGCTTGGTGCTGGCCGAGCTTGGAGAACTGCTGATGGAGCAGGGGGTGTTCGACGCGGCCTGTGAGTCGTGGGGGAAGTTCGTCCAGGTCCGCGCTGGTACGCAGTCCCAGCGGCTGGCCCACGCCGGGGAGAGCATGGTCAGGGCGCTGCTTCCGTACCGCAACCGCCGCTGGGCGGCACGGGTCCTCGAATTGCACCGCGAGGCCAAACTGCGCGCTGCCGCGTCGCCCGCGCAGCCCCGCTGACGGAGGGACGGTAGTGGGGCATCGGAGTCGGTCACACCGTACGGCGTTTCGAGGCTCCGGCCGTAAGGTGGAGGTGCGTCTCGGTGACCACCCGGTGGTTGACCACGGCGAGCGGTCCCAGCCCCGCCAGCACCTCCTGTACCTCGGCCAGTGAGAGGGTGCCGGGAGAAAACGGTTCGGCGTTGACCACCGTGACGGTCGAAACCTGGCGTAGCCGCTCGGCGTCCAGGTCCCTCCAGCTGCGCAGGTCGACCACCGGGCGGCCGACTTTTACCTGCGGGGCGGTCCCAGCCCCTAGCTTCAGGACGAGGTCGCTCGCCGCTACGGCTCCAGCCGTGGCGGCGCGGTTGTCGTCCGTCCGGTAGCACCACTGGTCGGGATGCATGCCGCGGAGGCGGGGAAGACGCGCGCGCAGGACGGCGAGGATCTCGGAGGCGGTGCGCACCGATGTGCAGGGCGCTAGCACGAAGGCCGCAGCACCGCTCGGAGGGAGTGCCATCCGCCATGCCGTCTCCACGTCGGGCACCCGCGTCCACAAGAGGGTGGTGCCGGGCCATCCGAGGCCGACCGGTGCTGACGGATCAGGGGGGCCGACGAGCAGGACGGTGTCGCCGTCCGAGGCGAAGGCCCTCCCGGCGGAGTCGATCCAGCGCAGTTTCGGGCACGCGTGCTGCCCACTGCGGGCAGGCCGCGGAATTAGGCCCGGCGACACCCCCTTCTCCTCCTCGCAGCTGGGGAGGACTGCCGGGACGAACAGCCGGCGGGTGCGCACGGCGGCGGTCCAGTCGTGGACCGCCCGCCGGGCCTGTCCGATCCAGCGCGGCGGAGCGGCGACGGCAAAACCCAGGACTTCACCGCCCGGCAACGCGAAGGTGGTGGCGATCAGTGTCGCCGGCTCTTTCGGCAGCGCCCCGCCGATGTCCCCACGGTCGGCCGTCCCCAGCTCGGACGGAACGCCTGTTCTCTCCAGATGCGCCTGAAGCAACGGTGCGGCCGGACAGACGACCTGGCCCCTGTCCGGATGCCAGAAGTCGGACAGCACCGTCGCCTCGTTCAGGACGAGCCCTGTCGGGAGCTCGCAGGTCGTCTTCGAGCGCGCAACCATGGTCGTTTGTCTCCTTCGCCGAGTCGAGGTCCTCACGGGACTCGGAGACCATTCGTCGTGGGAGCCCCGATCGGTTGGTCAGGCCGGAGCGGAGTGGAAGTTTTCGGTCACCCGGCCGTCGTCCTGCGGATCGTCGGCGATCGTGTGAGACCGATTTCGCTCCGGAACGAGTGATATTCAATGCTTGTTCCGATCCTCCTTACGACCGGAACGTTTGCCTGGCGCTCCGGCCGCGTCGGCCCGCGATCGAGGAGGTAACCCTTTACCTGGCACCGGAAGGCTCCGCTGCTGGTGGGAGGAGGGCGACAGCGAGCGGGGCACGTTTGTGCGGCACTTCGGTGAACGTCCCCCGAGGTTGCCTGAGGTTGGCCGGATCGTCCCACTGCAGAGAGACGGGCTAGGGGTGTTCCAAGGCGATGCCGATCGGCGCGGCGGGAGGACCGAGCGCCACCAACGCCCAGCCATTGCTGTGCGTCACTGAGATGGCCACCGGATCGGCGGGCGGGACGAGCCGCGGCGGACCGTAGTGGCGACCGCACCGCCTACAGATGCTGTCGAGGGGGACGTCCCGCGGGCTGCCGCCCGCGCGGTCCGAGAGGAGCCGACGCAGGAATGCACGCGTCGCCGCGAACTCGTGGGCCTTCCACCGGTCCCGGTACCTGGCGAACCGCAGCCGTTCAGCTTCGTCGAGCACGGTGAGCGCCTGCTCCACGTCTGCGGCCCACACGTTAAGCGGATACACCTCGACGACGTCGGCAACCTGCGGTAATGGTGGCCTGGTCACGTGGTCCCCTCCGGTCCACCGACGTTTGCAATCGTTCCGAGGGCGACTCCTTCCAGACCCTCGGCGGTCAGCAGGACGCCGCCCTCCGCCGAGGCCTCGAAGCGTCCTTCACGCAGATCGCCGACGAGGTGGATGCCCTCGGGGTGCGCTGCCGCCAGGTCGAGGTCGTTGCCCGGCGCGTACACGTCCACTCGGGCCAGCCGACGGGGCACGAACACCTCCTGCCGCCCGTCGGCTCCGACCCGCAGGGCGGCAGTGCGCAGCGTCGCGCACAGCAGGAGCGCGGGGACCGCGAGTCCGCCGAGCTCCCGCACCTCGGCGTCCGGGGGCAGCCTCCACACCGAGGTCGCGCGCTGCTCCGCGTACCCGCACCCGGACGTGTTCGCGAAGGGCCCCCGCAGGAGCACAGGGCTCTCCGGGCGGTGGTAGGGATCGCTCACCGCCCGCCGGGCCACCGGCCCGGGTGGCGGACAGCGGGACGGAGGAGTGCGCGGCTCCGGCAGCAGGTGCACCAGTACCTCGGCGTGCCGCACTCTCTCGCCGTCCACGCGGTTCTGCCGGAACGGCCTCGGCACCGAGGTGAGCACGACGCGGACGCACACAGCTCCCGGGGCGAAGGTCCCGTCGAGGTCCCGGGCGAGTTCCGCCGCGATGTCCAGGGTCAGCGTCCCGTGCTTCGTGTACGGGACGGCGAAACGGCTGAAGTCGGCCGCGCTGAAACCCGCGAGGAATTGGCCGGGCAGCAGTTCGTGCGCCGCCTGGGCGGCGGCGTCGAGCAGGAAGGTGCCCGGTATGGTCGGGCGCCCGTTCACCAGATGGTGCTGGAAGATGGCGTCGGCCGAGAGGGTGAACGGGCACTCCCAACGCGCACGGTCACGGTGCCGTTCGACGCGCTGCCGGAGGTAGGGGCTGGCCGCGGCCAGCGCGCGGTGTCCGTCGAACGCGCGGTGCTCCGCCCGGCCCAGGTAGACGCCCCCCGGCTCGGCGCGGGTGCCGTGTACGAGCTCTGCCAGGAACTGCTCCCGGCCCTCCCGCTCGTCAATCGCGGTCAGCTCGCTCCGGTCGCGGAGGTAGTCCTTGACGAGGGGTTCGCTGCCGAGTCCGGCGTCCTGCCAGAGCGTGAAGCTCAGGGTACCGCTGTCGCGGAGGCGTGAGGAGTGGGCCCGGAGGAAGGCGTTCGCGGCGGTGTAGTCCGTATCTCCTGCCGTTCCCAGGACCCCTGACAGGGAGCCGATGTTGAGCCACCGGGTGGGTGCCGGGTCGTCGAACGCAGCGGCCAGGTTGAGCAGCCCGAGGGTCTTCACGTCGCGGATCCGGGAGAAGTCGGCGAACCGTTTGCGTTCCAGGAGGGTGGGACGGCTCCGACCGGCGCCGTGGACGAGGAGGTCGATCCGCGGCGTGACCGCGTAGACCGCCCGGGCAGCTGCCGCGACCTGTTCCGGATCGGTGAGGTCGCACACCAGGTAGTGCACGTTCCCTTCCCCGAACTCCCCGCGTAGGGAGGTCAGCGCGCGCTGGGCCCGTGCGCCCGCCAGAAGCCGGTCGGCCGCGGCGAGCGCTTCCCGGACCGGTCTTCCCGCCGCGGCCGCGGCGCGGACCAGCCGTCGGCGCGCCTCGGCCGTTGGCAGCGCGTCCCACCCGTTCGGCAGCTCTTCCGGCGTGCTGCTGCCCAAAACCCACAGTGTCGGACGGGACCGCTCGGCCAGGGCCCGAAGCATGCTGCCCACGATTCCCCCCGTGCCGCCGGCGACGACGGCACTGCCGGTGGACGGCGGAAGACACTCCCCGGCGCCGGCGGGCGGCAGCGGCACCGGATACAGCACCTCCTGGTGGTCGACGCCGTCCAGCCGCAGCAGCAGCGGTGTGTGCTTGGCCGCTAGCGCACGCTCCATCCGGATCCAGGAACTCCGGTCGAGGGCCCCGTCGCAGGCGACGGCCGCGACGGGCAACCGTGGACGTTCCCGGGCGAGGGCGAGAAGGAAACCGCTGTGCAGCGCCGCGCCGGGCCGGAGGCCGAACCGGTCCGCGGCGTTCCCCAGCAGCATGCCCAGGCTGCCCGGATCCCGGCCGGCGGTGCGGTGGAGCGTGCGGGCCGTGACGAACAGCAGGTCGTGCATGGTGTGCTGACCGCGGTCGTCGCTGCCGGTCACCACCAGCCGCAGGTGCGGGGGACGGTCGGCGAGGAGCGCTGACAGGGCCTCACGCCCTTTCCGCTCCAGTAGCGGTCCGGCCCGGTGAACGCCCGGAGCGGGCCGGTCCGCCGTCGTCAGTACGAGGGCCCCGGCCGGCTTGTTCCCCGGGCTGAGGAACGACAGCGGATCCGGGTGGTCGCTGATCACCACGCTGCGGGGAGGCGGGGCCGCTGTGTCGGGCCCGGCCGTGTCGGGCCGTGGGAGCAGTCTGCCGAGATGACGCACGGTCCGGCGTTCCACCGCCCCGCACTCCACTGCCCGGGGCACGGTTCCCGTCCGGCCGGGGTCTGTTGCTTCGTTCCGTGCCCGCACCGCGTGTTCGGCCGCGGCGACCAGGGCCAGGGCCGGGCCGGTGACCAACCGTTCCGGGTGGTCGTGCTGCTCTTCTGCGGCACGGGTCAGTTCATCGAGGCCGCCGAGCGTCCGCCACCCCCGTTCCGCCGCCGTGCCCCGACGAGCCAGGGCGACCAGCACCGCCCCCTCACCGTCCCCTGGCCTGGCTGCTCGTTCCGGGCCGTCCCAGGCGAGCACCAGGGCCAGGTCGAGAGTGCCGCGCCGCAGGGCTGACGCGGCCACGTCGACCCCTGCGGCGAAGCCCCGCCGCCCGCTGTCGACCACGAGCGCCGAGCCCTTGAGGCCGAAGCGACGGGCGAGCCGCGACGCCGTCACGTTGGGCATGACGCCCGGCTGAGTGTCCTCCGTGCAGGGCGGCACCGCTTGGGTGGCCGCCGCCAGTGCCTCGGTCAGACGTGCGGGGGACGGCAGACCGGACAGGACCGGCCGGTAGCAGCGCAGCGTCGTCGCCGCGAGGAAGGTGGACATCCCCGTGGTCACACCCACGACGCCGGTGCTCCGTTCCAGTCCGGTCCAGATCGGGCCGTGTTCCCGGGCGAAGGCGGCGGCGGTTTCCAGGGCCAGCACCTGGGCCGGGTCGATCGCCGACGCCGTGCGGGGAGCCAGCAGGGTGTCGTGGGGTCGCGGCGCCGGGTACGGCACAGGGAAGGCGGGTTCGGGCGCGGGGCCCGTGCCGGTGAGCCAGGCCCGTACGGCGTCGGGGCCGGGCCGGCCCGGCAGCACGGCGCTCCACGCCACCACGTCGATCTCGCCCCCGGGTCCGGACGCCGCTCCGGGCACGGGATCGGCGTCCGTCGGGGGGTCGCTCACCAGCAGGTGCGCATTGGTCCCCCCGAACCCGAAGGCCGACACGGCTACGGTCCGTCGGCGTTCCAACCGCGGGAAAGGCACGTGCCGCTCCGGCACGACCAGGGGCGGCACCTGGCGGGCCCGACCGTGCAGGAGCTGGGCGGGGATCAGTTCGTGCTGCAGGCCCAGGACCGCCTGGATCAACGAGGCGGTCCCCGCTGCCCAACCCATGTGGCCGATCTGGGCCTTGGCGGAGCTGCACCACGTCGTCCGGCCCGGTGCCGCCAGCCCTGCCAGCGCCTCCAGTTCGGCCGCGTCGCCCGCCCGGGTGCCGGTCGCGTGGGCGACGACCCAGTCAATTCGGTCGGCCGGCGTGTTCCGTGCGGCGCGCGCACGTTCGACAGCGAGCCGCTGACCCTCCGGGTTCGGAGCCGCGATCGACTTGCCCCGGCCGTCCGCGGACGCCCCGAATCCCGTCAGGACCGCGAGGATCCGGTCCCCGTCCGCGCGTGCGCGTCCGTACAGCTTCAACGCGACGACGGCCGCGCCGTCGCTGAACAGGGTGCCGTCCGCGTCCTCGCCCAGGCTGCCCACCCGCCCGGTCGGCGAGAGCCCCCCGAGTTTGGCGAACATCACCGAAGCGGTCGGATCGAGCTGCTCCACCCCGCCGCAGAGCGCGACGGCGCACCGACCGTCGACCAGCGCCGCGGCCCCCAGCTCCACCGCGTTCAACGAGGACGCGCACGCCGCGTCGACGACCAGGACGTCCTCAGCCCGCACGCCCAGCGGAGTCAGCGCCTCGACGACGCGGGCGTGAGGGCCGCGGCACCCCGCGTCCACGTCCGCCCTGGGCAGCAGGTCGGCCAGTCGCCTCCCCACCTCCTCCCGGTGCGACGCGTCGGTCAGATCGAGGACGGCCCGTGCGACGGCGCTCTCCGCCGCGTCCTGGCTCCCGCCCGGCCACGCACCGATCCACGCCGACACGCCGTCGCGAGGCAGTGGACCCAGTGCCTCGGTGGCAGCCCGCCGCAGCCAGTGACCGTCCTGTCCCGTGACTGCGGACGAAGCGGACCGGCAGTATCCCGCCACCCTGCTGTAGGTGCGGTCCTCCGCCAGGGGGTCGGGGTCCCAGAACTTCGCCAGGTCGAAACGGTCACCCGGCTCGACGAACCTGGGCACGGCCGAGGTCAGAACGTCCCAGTACCCGCTCGTGTCATCGGCTCCGGGCACCACGATCCCCATGCCGACGACAGCCACCAGCGACTCGTCCACCGCCGGCCGGGCCTCGGTGGGGACGCGGTGGGCACTCTCGGCCGGTTCAACCGCCGACACCGGGACAGGACCGGGCGCCGGAGGCGGTCCGCACGCGTGCGCGGACCGCGGAGACAGGGCTTGGTGCCCCAGCCCCAGCCCTCCGTCGGCCATCAGCGTCTGGCCCGTGAAGAACGCCGATTCGTCCGAGGCGAGGAAGAGCACCAACCGGGCCAGATCCTCCTCCGAGCCCAGCCTCCCCAGCGGAGTGGATAGCCGCACCTGCTCCGCCAGTGCCTCGGCGTCGGGGAACGCCTTGGCCACCCCGTTGTCCAGCAGCCCTGCGGAGGCCGCGTTCACCCGGATCCCGAGGGGGGCGTAGTCGACCGCAAGGTAGCGGGTGAGGGCCTCGACAGCCGCCTTGCTGACGCCCAGCGCGGTGTAGCTCGCCAGTACGCGGGTGGCTCCGATGGACGAGAGGTTCACGATTGCTGCTCCGGTGCGGTGCGCCATCAGCGGTGCGGCGGCCCGGCACATCCACCGGGTGCCGTGCAGGCTGACCCGGAGGCACTTGTCCCACTCGCCGTCCGACAGCTCCTCCGTCGGAGCGAGCGTGCCGCGCGCGGCGTTGTTCACCAGCACGTCGAGACCGCCGTACTCGGCGGCGATCCGCTCGAACATTCCGCGTACGGATCCGGGGTCCGCCACGCTGGCCCGCACCGCCACCGCGCTGCCGCCCGCCCGCTTGATCGCCTCGACGGTCGCGGCAGCCTGCTCGGGCGAGTGGAAGTAGTTGACGATCACGTGGGCCCCGGCCGCTGCCAGCAGCAGGGCCGTCACAGCCCCGACACCGTGACCGCCGCCGGTCACCAGAGCGGTGCGGCCGCGCAGGTCGGCGCTCATGCCCGCGAGTCCCGCGCGGGCGCCAGGGTGGTGAGCAGCTCAGCCAGGGACTCCAGCGTGGTGTGGGCTGTGACGCGCACGTCGGCGCTCGGTTCGGCCAGGCCGAAGGCCGTCCTGACCGAGGAGAAGACCTCCAGCTGTTTGATCGAGTCAACGCCCAGGTCGGCCTCGATGTCGATGCCGTCCTCCAACAACTCGGGCGGGAAGCCCAGCCGGTCGACGTACGCCGTGCGCAAGGCCGCCACGTAGTGCTCCGCGGTCCGTTCGGACGCGGGCAGCAGAGGGTCCTCCGCCGCCCGTACCAGGGTGGTCGCCTCCGGAACGGTCGTCTCCGGGGGCGCAGCGGGCGCCCGCTCCGCCTCGGTCCCGGCTTCCGGGAGGTCCCGCGTCGGCTCCGGCAGCCCGCCCGTTCCGGCGGGTACGGAGAGCAGCTCGTGCCAGTCGCGGCCGGGAACCGCCCAAGGAGCGACGGCGACCGCACCGCGGGGCAGGCCGGCCCTTACCAGACCCGTCAGGACGTTCCTCGCACCGCACTCCACGAATCGGCGCACGCCCCGTTGGTAGGCGTGGAGCAGCGCCTCCCGGAAGTGCACCTGATCCGTCAGATGCCGCAGGACGATCTCGCGCACGTCGTTGGGGCTGTCGACCGCGCGTCCCAGCAGCGCCGAATAGCATGGTGCGAGCGGTCTGCGGACGGGTGCTTCGAGAGCGGACCGCTCCAGTCTCCGGGCGGTCGCGGCCAGCAGGTGGCCGTTGTGGAAGGGCAGCCGAACCGCCAGGCGCGTTGATCGTAGGTGCGTCGCGGTCGCGATGCGGGCGGCGCGTTCGAGAGCTTCGTGCGGGCCGGACAGGACTGTCTGGTCGGGGCCGTTGTCCACGGCCAAGGACACCGAGGGGTCGTCGAGGAGACCTATCAGGTGGCGTGCCCTGGCCTCGGTGGCGTTGAGCGCCAGCATCCCGCCCTCGGGCGCGAACTCCTGGAGGATAGTTATCCGTTCGCAGATCATCCGCACGGCGTCCTCGATCTCGACCGCGCCGGCGCACGCGAATGCCGCCCACTCACCGAAGCTGTGGCCGATCAGCAGGTCGGGGGAGAAGCCTCTGTCGGTGAGGGCGGTGTACGCGGTCACGGAGGTCGCGAAGATCAAAAGGTCGCTCGGGGGCGGTTCCGCACGCCCGGCGTCCCGCGTGCACAGAAAGGGACGCAGCGGGCCGTACCCGAACTCACGGCCCACTTCTTCGACGCGGTCGAGGACAGCATCCGCCGCAGCCGACTCGGCGACGACGGCACCCAACACACCTCGCTCGTAGGCGCCTTGGCCCGGGAAGAGCAGGGCTGTCCGCATGGGCTTCTCCGTGTTCTCGCCGACCTGTAGGAGTCGACGTGTCAGGGGCAGTGTTCGGCGCCCGCTAGGGCGGGATCATCCGCACGCCCGGCCGGGATGCTCCCGGAGCCGGGCGGGTGCCCTCACTGCGTGCCAATCTGACGCGGTGTGACCTCCGCATACGGGCGGGGATCGGCAGGGGAACACCCGTACAGGGCCGACGCCGGGTGGCCGGTCTCACAACGGGACTCCCGACGGTCGATCGGCGAGAGGCCGGCCCCCCTCGATTCTGCGCCTGCGGGTGGTTAGCGCCCCCGCCTTTCGACAACCACATCGTCAAGAGTGAAAGCACGTCAACCGCGGAAGCGTCGATGCGTAACCTCAGCGGGCACGCCTCCACCGGGCCGACAGGCCGTTTGATCTGCCGGGTCAACCGCCGGAACCCGGCTCCGGAGCCGCAAGTCGGTGCGGGTAGCGTGCCGAGGCCAGGCAGAAGCCCAGGTTCCCGCCCGCCCACCGCCCGAGTCCGTCCGTCCACTCCAGCAGGGTGTCCGCGGCGCTCGGGTCGGTCCGGATCTCCGCGGCCAGCGAGTCACGGGCACTGAGGAACTGCCTGGTCCGGTCCGCGATCCACTCCGCGGTCAGCGCGACGGCCTCCTGGAGGTCCATGCTCTGGTGGTGTGTGAGTACCGCCACCAGGTTGTCCTGCTCACCGCGGGAGAGTTCCTTGGGCGCGGAGAACAAGTCGTTCGTCCAGGCGATGACGTCGGCGGCACAGTCGGCGAGGGCGCGGTAGCGCGAGCCCGAGACGAATTCTGCGGGCAGCTCGCTTTCCTGGGCGTACTCGACCAGGTCGAAATGCCAGAACAGGGTCGAGGAGACGCGGCGCCAGGGCAGGTACTCCTCCAGGTGCTGCGGGGGAGCCGAGCGGGCTCGCCGCCGCGCGGCCCTGGCGTTGGCTCCTTCCCAGTCCGAGAGGTGCGAGCGGAAACGCGCCCGCCAGTCGGAGCTCATGGGCTCTTCTACCACTTCCAGCAGCGACGAGTCGGTGAGAGGACGGCGACGCACCGCGCCCTCGTCGGCGTGATCGTCGTCGAGGAACATCATCAAGTCCAGGCAGGAGAGCGCTTCGAGCCGGGCCTCGGGGGCGAGAGGATAGACCCAGGCCGCGAACAGGTCGCATTGCTGCTGGTAGGCCCGCTCGGCCGTCTCCGGCACGGCATACAGACGGGTTCGGTCAGCCCACGCCCGGGCACGGGCGGCCACTGTTTCCGCTCCGGCGTGCCGTTGCTGCGGAAAGGGCGATGCCAGTGGAGGGAGGATGATCCGGTCGGTGATTTTCATGGTGTGCCCTGTCTCTTCGGTGCGGGTGAACAGCAGTCCGTCGTTGTCGCGGTCCAACAGGTCGGGGCGGCGTGTTACTCTCCTCCGGCTGCTCTCGCGAGGGGGTGGTCTGCATGGGGCACCGGGAGCGGTGAACCAGCCCGGTGGCCGTCGCGGGGCCGGGTCGAAGCAGCCCCGCGACGGTGCAGTCATCAAGTGGCCGCGTTCGTTCACCCCGGTGGACGAAGGTGGCGTGAGGGGTTCCGCCGATTGCTCGCGTTCAGCAGGAGGCGGCAGGTGTGGGCGGCGGTGCGAATCCGCAGCGGGGTGTCCTACACGAGGAACCCGACATTGGCCCTGTCCGGCCGCGTTGTGTGACCTGGCATCTGTGCCCATTGCGGACGGCACTGCAGTGCGGGGAGCCCGCACCGCGCTGCTCGAAGTGCGCGATGAGCTTGCACTCGTGGAGGTAGGGGTACCGGCCGGTGCGGTGTTGAGCAACTGCCGCGCGCTCCAGGTCAGGTCGAACAGCTCTGGTTCCTCCTCGGCCGGTCCGCTGTAGGTGCGGGCGAGGAACCGGGTCGCGCTGCCGGGTTCGCGGGAAACGAGCAGTTCGGGGTTGTCGTAGAGGCAGCCGTGCGGGCAGAACCAGGCTGCATGCACGCACCTGCCGTCGGAAGAGCCGTCGCCTCGCGTAGTCCGAACCTTGGTGAGCCGGGCCCGGCCGCAAGGCTGCCCGGGTTTCGCATCGAGGACGACGCCTCGGTGGTCATGGGCGAGTTTCGAGGAGACGGACGGCCCTGCGGCATCGGCGCCGGCCACGATCACGTCGAAGTCCTGGTTGGGGACTGAGGGGAGCCGGGCATGGCGGCCTTTCGGTGCTGAGGTCCCGCTCGGGACACCTGTAGCCCGGGGCAGGGAAGGGGGGAAGCATGGGCTTCGTACCGAATAAGACGAGGCTGGGCCCGTGCGGGTGTTCCTGACACCCAGGGGTGCTCTGCCCGTGCCGTACCGGTCCGGTAAGCATTGCTCGTCGACCGGTCACGGTGCCTCAAACACCCTCCCAGACCTTTCGGGAAAGCAGGAAAGGCCATTCACGGAGGCTCGGCGCCCGGCAGGGCGGCCGAACCGGTTCCCGCCCGCCAGTGCGCGCAGCACTACCGGCTGAACATGAGGTCCGACGCCCGGAGGCGCGCCCTACAGCTGAGGGCCCTGCGGGTGGCCAGTGCTCTTGACGGCATTCAGATTTTTACACAACGGCATCCGTCCGGGCTCCCGGCGCAGTGAGTCGGGTGCCGAGAATGGATCGCGCCGGATGCGCCGTGCACGGTTTCTCAACGCGGCCACGGGACAACTCCTGGACGAGGTGGTCCACATGCTCGCCGTCATCGCCGCGATCAATAAGCGAAAGAAGGGCCTTGCCCAGCACCCCTTCCTCGCCTCACTGACCAACGCCGGCATCGATTCCCGACGTCGCATGGCCTTTGCGCCCTGCCTCGCGCCCTTCGTCCTTGGCTTCGCCGACATCAACACCATGGGCCTGCGGAACGACGCTGTGAAGGACGACGATCGGCTCCAGGCCCTGGTCAACGGCCACACCAGGGAGGACGATCACCACTGGGGCATGTACCTGGACGATCTGGAGACTCTCGGGTACAACCGGCCCGCCAGGCCAACCGAGACGATCCGCTTCCTGTGGGGCGACCATTGCCGCGATACCCGCCGACTGACCTACCGCCTCTTCGCCCTCGCCGAACAGGCAACGCCGCCCCTGCGGATCGCACTCGTCGAGGCCGTCGAAGCCACGGGTTTTATCGCCTGGCGTGCGTTCCTCAAGGCGAGCGAGGCGTACACCGCCGACACAGGCAACGTGCTGCGCTACTTCGGCCCCGAGCACGCGGCGCTGGAGACCGGCCACGCGGTTGGCGCCGACGACATCGACAACGAACTGCGCGACATCGACCTCGGCGCGCAGCGGCCGACCGCCCTGGCCATGGTCGACGAGGTCTTCGATCTCTTCGTCAGCATGCTGGACGAACAGCTCGCCTATGCGCGGCACCAGGTCCTGCAGGGCTGACCCGACCTGAGTTCCCTCGAGGGCGACGGCCCCGGCTCCTGCAGCTTCGCGTCGGTCTGCAACAAGCTGACCCTGCACCGTAACACCGGCGCTGCCAACCACATCGCCATGAACATGCCCGCCGACCGCAAACCGCTGGGGCAGACCGCTCCCGCGCTCTCACCCGGCGTCTCAGCCCCGGCGCGCTGACCGCTTCGCGCGGTGAACCTGAAGAATTCAGCCCCTCTAGCAGAGAGTAAGCCCATGTCGTCATTCGACGGCACGCTCGCCCTGTGCGTGTCCGCGGACCTGCACCACACCGGTGCCAGTGTCGTCGTCGACGGAAGCGGCCGGCTGTCCTGCCTGGACCGGAACTTCACCGGTGCCGGCAGGGTCACCTGGGCCGACACGGGAACGGTCCCCTCCGAATACGTCTACACCGGCGGAGTCTCGCTGCGCCCCGACGGCACCAATGTGCTCGTCCTCATCGGGACGAGCACCGCCGACCGGCGATTTCACCGAGGCGGCGGTGGTCAGCACGATCGCGATCACCGGAACGACCCCACCGCCTGCCTCTCGTTCGACGGACCGCGCACCGCCGTAGGGGAGTTCAACATCACCTCCCACGTCGTCTGCGGCGGCAACCAGACCACCACCTACAGCCCCAGCTTGATCAACACGCCGCAGGCCGCCCAGCGCTCCGGCACCGACAACCACACCCCGTGCGTCTCCACCCTGCCCCCCTTCGCCCACAGGGGGTGAACTTCACTGATGCTGGCATCCACCCGTGGAATACCGATGAGACCAACTGTGTCGAAGGCCGACTCACCTCCAACTCAAACCGAATGGACAGACCGTCCGGATCGGCCAACCGATCAACCGTCTCCTCCAAGGGGCCACCATCCCTCAGGCCAGGGTGCGGATCGCGCCTGATGGCGGCCGTGTCGGTTTCACCGTCGTCCTCTGGACGCCTCGGGCCCTGGTTGGCGTCGATGTCGACCCGGATCCACTCGTCAATCCCACTCGACTCGTTGCCCTGTCTCACTGCGGCCGGCGTCTTCGCGGCCGGAGATCACTCCGTCGGCAGCTCCCGCATCGACGATGACCGCAATTCTCAAACCAGCGGTCGAAGCACTCCGGCGAACGCGGAGACCATTTCTCGCTAGCCACCGACGACAACCGCCCATCAACCACACCCGGCCTGCCCAGGCCGCCCACACTCTCAGGGAGACTCCTGTGACCCTCATGACCACCCGGCGCCGCCTTTTGGCGCCGCTCGCCCTCCTTCTGGCATCGTCCGCCATGGTCACGACTTCGGCTCAAACTGCCTCCGCGGCCGATCCGCTCGTTATCAGTTGCACGGCGAGTGCCACCCAGTACTACAGCCCGGGCCTCACCCTCGTGGACAAGCCCACCAACATCACAGCAAGCGCCACGTACTCCTGCATCGGCGGCGGTACGGTCAACTCGGCACAGCTCAGCTTCGACTACACCGTGAACGCGGGCTGCCTGCCCACCACGTCGCCGGTGACCACCGGCGTCACCCGGCTCGACTGGAACGAGGGCCCGGATTCGGTGATCACCTCGACCTTCGTCATCACCCGCCCGGTCGGACAGACCGTAGGCACGACTATCGGCACCGTCACCTCCGGCCAGTTCAGCGGCTACATCGCCAATCAGACGGGCACATACCCGGCCCTGGATCTACTCGCCTGCGCGACCCCCGGCGGAGTCACGTCCAGTCAGGGGATCCTGGCGCTCACACTCACCCAGCCGTTCTGATCGGCAGCCGAACGGCCCGGTCCTGATCGACACGGCCAAAGGGCCACTCGGGTCGGCGCCTCGTTCAGCGGCTGAGGCGCCGACCAGGGCATACAGCGGCATGCACGACACCGGCCCGCTACGCAGGAAGCGCCGGCCGAATCGCTGTGTCGCAGCTCTCCGCCCAGCTTTGCGCATCTGCCATGGCGGCGTGATCCACCAAGCTGCCCTTCCGAGGACACACCCGCACTCGCGAGTGACCGCCGGAAGATCTTTTCGAACAAGTACCCGACTGGCTCGTACCATCCTCGGAACAAGGAGTTCACAGTGAAGCCCCGTTTCGCGCTTCTGCTCGCCTTCCTGGTGGCTACCGTCACCCTCATCGGTGCCCCGACGGTCTCGGCAGGCCCCCTGGACAATGTCACGTGCCTGAGCGGTACCCAGTCCGTGCAGTACAGCCCGGGTGTGACAGCCACCCCGGTCGAGCAGCGGATCGATGTCACCACCGACTACCAGAACTGTGTGTCGCTCAGTCATCCGTCCTTGCACCACGGCCACTTCGCCATCTCGACTCGCGAGGTGCAGTCCTGTCTGACCCTCGCCCGCACGGAGGAGATTGACTTCACCATCACCTGGTACGGCGACGACGGCGCCGTGGTGGGCCACTCCGGCGTCTCGGTCACTCGCATCGTCAGCGATGTGGCCGCAGGGGTGCTCGTGGAGTATGTGGGAACGGTCACCTCCGGCCTGGCGGGCGGTGCCCCGTTCGTCGAGCAGATCACCTATCCGTCCCTGAACCTCACCGCGTGTCTCTCAGACGGCGTGCAGAACCGCAACAGCCTGACCAACGTCACGAAGATCGGCTTGTTGGTCTGACGCGGGTCAAGGCGGGAAGACCGAACGTCCTGTGGCCGTGGTGCGGACGGATTTCTGTCGCCCCTTTCACCGGACCGAACATGCCCTGCAACGCCGTTTCCCGGCGCAACACGACACATGCCACCTGACCGCCCCGCCCGAACCCGCCCCTTCCTCGACTGCGCAGGCCGCGAGGCAGTGGGCCTCGAGAAGGGACGGATTCGGGTCCCCTCTGCACCCGCCCCCGGTTCGATACTTCATCCCACGGAGAGAAACATGCTGAGCCTAGTGACGTCCCGCATCGCCGCAGCGGCCCTGACCGCTGTCGGCTCCCTCACCCTGCTCATCCCGGCATCGCCGGCGCAGGCGAAGGTCGCTCTGGTGACCTGCGGCGGAAGCCAGACGACGACATACAACCCCGGTCTGACCAACACGGCGCAGACCGTGCAGCGCGCCGGCCAGAACATCCACACGCCGTGCGTGTCCACCGCGCCACCGTTCACATTCTCCGGCTCCACGTCATTCACCTCGACGTCGGCCCTGTCCTGCCTGAGCCTGACTGCGGCCAACACCGGAACGGACCTCATCACCTGGTCCACCGGAAGGACGAGCACCTTCTCTTACAACCGGACCGTCACCGTAGTTCAAGGCCAGACGATCGTCACCCTGACCGGTTCGATCACCGCCGGAGACTTCCAGGGCGCAACCGCCGAGGAGACCATCACCAGCGTGTCACTCGACCTGGCGGCCTGCTCCAGCACACAGGGGATCACATCGACGTACGGCGTCTCCGAACTCACCATCCTCGGCTAGAAGGCTGATGAAGATCTTGGGGAGGGGTGGTCCGGCCGTGCGGCCGCCGCCCCCTCCGGTCACGCACTGGCTGAAGGGAGGTGCCAGGTGTTATTGGCGCGGGTGAGGCCGAGGTTGACCAGCCGATGAAGGTGAGGACGGCTGCTCGGGCATGAGCCAGATGGTTCCGTGGTGTCGGAGTCTGCGGTGCCGGACGAGCCAGGCGACCCCGCGTTCGGCCGGTGGCCGCCAACGCCGGCAATCGGCCTGCCAGCTGGATCGGTGGCGGCTTGGCGACGGGCGGCTACTTGGGTGTCGTGGTTGGGCGGATGGTCAAGATGCGTCCGGCCCAGAAGGGCTATGGAGGGCAGCTAAGGGACAAACCAGGACGCTGAGCTGAATCCCCGGCGCCTACTGGCGCTACGAAGCGATTGCCCCGCTTTGGAAAGGAATCTTATGTTGAGCAAAAGCCCTCTCGGTTCTGCCCTTGCCGCTGCCTGCGTTTTCGCCGGCGGTGTGGCCGCTTCTGCCGCTCCTGCGGCCGCTGCCCCGGCCTCCTTGCTGGAGCTGACGTGCACTGCGGCTTCTACGGTGACCTATTCTCCGGGACTTACCCTGGCCCCGACCCTGCAGACCGTCACTTTCGACGTGAGCTACAGCGGTTGCACCTCGCCTCTGGGCACCAGTGGCGTGACCAGCGGTTCGCGTCACGGGTCGTTCCAGGACATTCGGTCCTGCCTCGCCCTTCCGGCCTCCGCCACGCAGAGCTTCCCGGTCGACTGGAACGCCGGGGCTAGCAGTCAGGTCAGTGGCACCACGCAGAGTGTGGACGCTGCGGGACAGGTTGTCCACATCATCATCGGCCCCGTGATGACCGGTCAGTTCGCCGGCGACACCTACGTCGAGGAGATTAACCAAGCTTCCCTCGACCTTCTCCAATGTGCCCTCGGGACCGGTGTCAAGAGCCAGACGGGCGTGGGAGTCGTCACCCTTACCTGACCGTGGCCAAATCCGGCGGGCTGAAGAGCTTCCGGTAAGGCAAATTCCACCCGCGTGGTGTTCCTGCCGGCCGAGTCTGCAGGCGGGAGGGGCCTATGACGTCGGCAGCGCCAGTGAGAAGAAACGGGGGGCTGGCCAGTCCAGCAAGGTGCGGAGTTGGGCGCCAAGTGAGAGGAGAGTGACGGTGAGGCGCCCGCCACCGCCTGGTGACGCAAAGGATTTTGGACCGCCGCGTTCGGTAATCCTCCAGCTCGTTCGGAGGATCACTGTCCCACCGACCCCGCCCACAATTGAACTAATCAACTGGTATCGACTGAAAAAATGCTTAAATGAATTCTCTCTACGAATCATTTCAAAGGGGAATTCATGGGTGTGCCTGGGAAGGGCCTGGCCGAGCCGGGCCGCGGTGCTGGAAAGCGCCGGCCCGTCGGCCGGATGCTGGCGGGTGTGGTCGCTCTCGCCGCGTCGTTGGGGGCTGCCGCCTATGCCACGGTCCCGCCCCCCGCGCCCGGCAGCTCGGTGGTGACAGTGAGGACGGGCGGTGAACGGACCGGGGACTCGGCGATCGGCCCGCTGGCCGGGGTGAGTCTGGCCCTGTACGCCTCGGAAGACGCTGCCACCCCCATCGCCGCGCCGTGGGCACGGTGTACCTCGGACGGGGATGGTGACTGCAGCTTCGTCGTACCGGATACGAATGACGGCGGTGCGAACGAGGGGGCTCGCTACTTCGTTGGTCAGCCCGAGGACGGTGTGCCTGCCGGTTGGTACACCAACACTTCGCTGCGGACCGGAGCGGGAAACGGGTCCGGCTCGGTGCAGTCCCCGTACCGGTTCCTGACGCCGGCCCTGGAAGAGGGGCAGACGTACTCGTCCACCGGCGACTTCATGTTCAGCACCGATTACGCGGCCAGCCCGTATGTAGCCTCCGGCGGTATCTGGCAGCAGTCCCGCAACAACCCGGAACTCCCCGAGCAGTGCGGCCTGGACGTCGCTCTCGTTCTGGACCTCTCCGCGTCCGTGGGTAGCGCGCTGCCCGATCTGAAGGCGGCGGCGAACGGGTTCACCGACGCGCTGGCCCAGACCCCCTCCCGGATGGCGCTCTTCTCGTTCGACCGCGGCTCCCCGAGCACGGGCACGGCGAACTATCCGGAGCTGATGCCGGTCTCCACCCAGTCGGGGGCCGACGCCTTCAAGGACCTGTACGCCGACTGGGCCCTGGGCTCGGGCACCAACTGGGACCAGGGCCTGTACGCGGTGGCCAAGGCCGAACCGCAGTACGACGCGGTCGTCGTGCTCACCGACGGCAACCCCACCTACTGGAACAACGCCCGCCAGGGCGACGGCTCCCACACCCACTTCGCCGACGTCGAGGGCGGGATCTTCGCCGCCAACGCGGTCAAGGCCAAGGGCTCCCGCGTCGTCGCCGTGGGCGTCGGCCGGGGCGTCGAGGGCGTGTCCGGACTGAACCTCCGGGCCATCTCGGGCCCGGAAGCCTTCGACGGCAGCAACCCGCTCACCGCCGACTACTACCAGACCGCCGACTTCGCCGGCGCCGGTCAGGCCCTGACCGAACTCGCACTCAGCAACTGCGCCGGGACGCTGTCGGTCGTCAAGCAGATCGTCCCGGAGGACAACACCGGTGAGGACATCACCGGAGCGACCCCTGCGGGCGAGGGCTGGGAGTTCACCGCGACGACCACGACCCCTGGCATCGGCGGGCTGCCCGACACCCAGGAGACCACCGCCGACCGCACCGGTGCCGTCTCCTTCAACCCCACCTACCCGACCGGCACCGACTCCGCGGACATCGCCGTGACCGAGGACCAACGCCCCGGCTACGACCTGATCACCCAGGGCGGACTCAACGCCGTCTGCACCGACCTCGACACCGGCGAACCCGTCCAGGTCACCAACACCGGAACGACCGGAAACCCCGGCTTCGGCGTGGACGTCCCCCGGCTCTCCGCGATCAGCTGCACCATGTACAACCGGCCGCAGCAGGACGAGGAAGCCGAGATCACCGTCGAGAAGGAATGGCTCATCGACGGTGAGACCTACGATCACGACGACCGTCCGGACGGCTACGACGCGGAGCTCACCCTGACCGGCCCCGGCACCAGCGGCCCCACCGCCCAGGAGTGGGGTGATGACCGCGACGGCTACACCCTCGGCGACACCACGACGATCGCCGAAACCGTCACCATCCCCAACACGTGCATCCTGGACAGCAGCCGCATCGTCTCCGCCAACGGAACCACGGCCGACGAATCTCTGCCCTACGAAGCGCAGCTCACCGAGACCGAGAACACGTTCACCGTACGCAACACCGTGAGCTGCCAAGACGAGGAAGCGTCCCGCCTGACCCTGGTCAAGCGCGTCATCAACCAGCACGGCGGAACCGCGCAACCCGGCGACTGGACGCTGACGGCCACCGGCCCTGGAAGCCTCTCCGGCACCAGCGGCAGCGCGGCCGTCACCGACGTGACGGTGCCTCCCGGCACCTACACCCTCGGTGAAACCGGCGGCCCCGAGGGCTACCGGCCGACCGGCTGGGAATGCGAGGACTCCGAAGGCGACGACGTACCGGTCATCAACGACCAGGTCACCCTCACCGCAGGAGACACGGTCACCTGCACCCTCACCAACAAGGAACACAGCACCTCTCCGTCGCCCCCCCCGACCCCGCACCCCACCGATGACTACGGCTATGGCCACGGGGACGACGGTTACGGCAACAGCGGACACTGACACAGCAGAGACCCGAAACGGCGGCCTTGACGGCCGCGGCTACCAGACCGAGCCAGGACACGCCGCAGCCGGGCGACGTCCACCCGGCCGCGGTTGAGACCGGCGTAGAGGGCGCCGTGACCCAGGCGGTGCTCGGGCGCCAGCGCGAGGTCGACATGCGACCGCACCGGCCCGTCGGTGCGCAGCACCGAGTTGGTCACCTCGAACAACGCGTCCGCGCGGGCAGTCAGGCAGTCGTAGAAATCGGTCCGGAACCGCGACAACACGGTCAGGGATTCAACGTGGACAGCGTCGTGCAGCAGACTCACCCTCGCGGCCTTGGCATGATCAACAGCGTCTCGACAACACACATGATCACACCAAGGCCGCACTGCTGTGGCATCAGCCCTTGCAGGGCAGCGGGCGCTCAACTCGGCTGCGCGGCAAGGTCGTTAAAAAACCAGCTGAGGTTCACGCGGTCAAGTCATCAGATTTGGGAGACGTGCGATGCGCGAAGGTGGACCATGACGATGTCACGGACGGCGGCAACCGCTTCAGGGGCGAGACGAGCCAGAACTGGGATCGCGTGATGCCAGCCGGCAGTAGCCAGGGCCTGGTGGAGAAGCTTGATGGGAGTCTCGTTGTCGGGGCGGGTGGCTGAGGTCACCTTCAGTGCCAGATGCTGGATGGCGTGGGTGAAGCGGTCTGTGCCGATGGAGTTGGGGACGGGGCAGGGGCGGGGTGGGACGCGGGCGAGGTGTGATGCCACGGCGGACAGCGCCGCCGCCTTTTGGTGTGGGGCAGCGCGCAGGGTGGCAACTCGCTGGGCGCCGGCGGTGTCGCACAGAGCCGCGTGGAGTACTGCCAGAGCGGCGGTGGGAAAGAGTCTGGCCCCGCGGGCGGCCAGGTCTCTCGCCAGCGAGTCCAGTTGCCGGCCGGGGTCTTCTCCAGCACCTATGCGCAAGAAGGCCTCCAGGATGACACCTTCGGGATTCCAGGACTGCGGATTGCTTCGCGCGACTTGCACGCGGGCCCCTTCCATCACCGAGTCGAAGAGCGACTGGTGTGCAGACGGCAGGTAGGCAGCAGTCGGCAGGAGTTCTGCCAGTGAGGTCAGCGGTCCTTGGCTGTGGATCGCATGGCGGGCGGCGTCCAGGCGCTTCAGCAGGGGATCGATCAGTTCGCCTGCCGCTTCAGGGCCGTGCGTCGCGAGTTCCGTGGCGACCGCGACGCGCGCTGCCTGGTCGGCCTTTCGCCAAGCGGCTCGCCCGCCGGCCCGGTCGGGCCGCTTGTGCTGCGTGATCAGGTCCAGGGAGCGCTTCACCTCACCTGCACACGCCAGGGGCCTGCGCAGCGTAGGGCCCAGCTCGCGTCGGACGTGGTGCTGGAGGCAGCCGTGCGGGCCGCCTCCCACGCGTGGTGGCCGCCGACCGTGAGACCCCGACGGCCTGGATCGGCGGGACAGCACTTGGTACTGCCCGCCCGCCAGCGTGCCCATCATCGCAGTACGCCCGGGCCTTGCCCTGGCCTGCCGAGCCGATGTACGGGGGGAGCGCGACAAGCAGCTGCACAGCGATCACCCGGGTCCTCCAGGCCGACAGCCCTGGCTACACCGAGGAGCAGAACCGGGAGGTCGTCCGGGTTGCGGCTCGAGCTCCTGGGCATCGCCTGACCGGCAGACTCACAAGATCATGAGGCTTTGCAACACCCCTGGGGTGGAAGCCGGGACTCGGCAGTGAGATTCTGGGAATATCGCTGCTCCGAATGCATGCCGCTCAGCGGGCGCTGGAAGGGTTCAGCCTGATGGTGCCGCCGGCTGATCGGACTACGCAGTCTGGCGGCACGTTGGCAGTCGTGGGGTTGCCGGGCATGGGAACCGCGGTCGAGCACATGGTCATGATTCCCGCCGGTCAGACTCCAGCCAGCTACCTCGGCTGACCGATCGCCCCTCACTCATCGCTGGCGGGTTATTGGCCGTGTCCACAAGGGAGGCCTCCAATGCCGTTGCTAGCTTTCCGGTTCCGCTACGACGAGATCCTGGAGCAGGTACTGGCCGGCCAGCACCGGCTCCTGGTCAGTAGCCCGACCGGGCCGTTCGAGACCGGACGGCACGTCCGCAAAGTACAACAGGCCCTACTCGATGCGGGGTTCGCTCTTCCGGAGCACGGCGCAGACAGCGTCTACGGTCCGGAGACGGCCGACGCGGTGGTGCATTTCAAGACCGAGCAGCACATCTTCCCAAACGACGGCGTGGTCGGCGTGAACACGATGAAGACGCTCGACGCCATCTTCGTGGACGAAGTGCCCTTCCCTCCGCCGCCGCACCAGCCCGGTGATCTCTCCGTTGACGACGTGTTGGAAGCCATACAGGGAGCCGAGAGCGCGAACCCGGGCGAGACCGCGGAAGCGATCCTCACGATGATCCGCCAGCTCTACTACCCCGGCACCGATCCCGACGGCCTGACCTTCCGTGAAGTCGCGTTCGACCACCTGCTGCCCGACGCGCCGTTTCGCCGGCCTGACGGCAGTCGCCGTATCCTGACCCCTGCGGGTATGGAACCGATCTTCTTCGGTCGCCTCGTCCAGCGGGCACCTGAAAACCCCACGCCCGGGCGGCCCCTGGACAACCCGAGCCCCTACCTTGTCGACGCCACCGCCGAGCGGGTGGATCTCGGGCATGTACTCCTGACCATGGACGCCCTGGCACATGGCCGAGCGGGCGAGCCGTACGTCACCTTTGGCGTGCCGGCCATCGACCCTGCATCATGGGTGGCCGACCTCGGCATCGGCGCCGTATGGACCGAGCAGGACGGGCAGCCTGACGCACCCGTTGTCCTGCCACACTTGGCGGACGGGCGGGTCGACTTCGACGGGTATTTCCACATGTCGGCTCCGGACGCCGACCTGCTAGGCGACATTGACGGTTTCAACATTGCTCGAAGTTGGCTCCAGGGTACGCCACTGTCCTCCGCACTGATTGCCTACTACCTCGACGGCGACGTGCCCGGCGGCTACCGGCACCGGTTCCGGATGTTCATGGGCGGCCTCTTCGGTACGACAGATCCCGACGAGGCCGCGCTCACTGCCGCAATGTCGCAGTGGATACCGCGGGTCGACCGATTCAACGACCTCTTCGCTGCGGGAAGCGACGCGATCCTTGTGATCACACCTCCGCCTCTGCGCCAATGGCAGTTCACCCACGACGTGATCGCCCGGTTCTTTCAGTGGCTGCTCGACCATCGCAGGACCGAAGAGGACCGCTTCGACTGACATGGTTACGTGCCAGAGGTGCGACTGGAGCAATAGGGAAAGGTGCTTGAACCGAGGTTGTGCCAGGGCGGCTCTCACCCGTCGGGCTCCCGCATCAGCGATTTCCACCGGTTCGTCGTCGACGTCGAGGCGCCGGCACAGCGGATGTGTAAGCCGGAGGTGTCCGCCCACGCCTTCGTCGCGGACCTGCTGCGCACGGCCGACCGACTGCCGGCGACCTTCACGGCGCTATGGCCACAGGCCGGCACCGAGAGGCCCCTTCTCGCGCTGCGAACGGTCCTGGAGATCCCGTCGACCGGGTACTGGAGGATGCGGTTCCGGGCCTCTCCCGCACCACCGGCCCTTCCGAACTGCTGTGCCCACTTCCTTGTGGGCGTCCATCCTGCCGGAGTGCGCCGACCATGTATGTCCTGACACCGACGCTCTGCCCGGCTTAGTACTCCAGCCGGACTTTGATGTTCTGCCTGGTCAACGGCTTGGGTGTGGGGATTGTAGCGGGGTGGTGCCGGAAGCGGGACGGGTTCGCGAGGCCCGTCCCGCGAACGAGTGCCCGCGCCGTGTGTAGTGACATCGGGCTGGACAGCCAATCGGTGTGATTGACGACGTACCCGCCAACGAGTGGGAACAGGAACTGGAAGAACTCTTCCTGCAGGTCGGGCATCGCTTCTCGCGTGTCGAGCCGAGGCGCCGGATGCGGGACTACGTCCGTGGCCTGCTCGGCCCGGTGGGCCGCAAGAACTCCTGGCAACTGGCCGAGTTCGCCGGGCACTCCACGCCGGACGGACTGGAGCACCTGTTGGCGAAAAGCCAGTGGGAGGCCGACGAGATCCGCGATGACCTGCAGGGTTATGTCGCCGAGCATCTCGGCGCCGAAGACGGTGTCCTGATCATCGACGACACCGGCTTCGTCAAGAAAGGCATCACCTCAGCCGGGGTGCAAAGGCAGTACTCCGGCACTGCCGGCCGCACCGAGAACTGCCAGATCGGCGTCTTCGCCGCCTACGCCACCCCTCTGGGTCACGCCTTGGTCGACCGCGAGCTCTACCTGCCCAAGTCCTGGACCGACGACCTCGAGCGCTGCCGCGCTGCCAAGATCCCCAGCGAGCGCGGCTTCGCGACGAAGAACGACCTGGCCCGCACCATGGTCCTGCGGGCACTCGCCTCCCCGCTGCCCGTCACCTGGGTCACCGCTGACGCCGCCTACGGGCAGGACTCCCGCTTCCGCCGCTTCCTGGAAGACGCCGGCCTGTCCTACGTCATGGCCGTGCCCAAGTCCCAGCAGGTCCACGGCCCTCGCATCGACCACCTCATCGGCCAGGCTCCTGCCGAAGCATGGCAGCGGCTCTCCTGCGGCGACGGCGCGAAAGGGCCACGAATCTACGATTGGGCCGCCGCCCGGCTGCCGGCTGTCTGGGAGTTCGACGGTGACGAGCCCACCCGCCAGCGATGGATGCTTGCCCGCCGCAGCATCACCAAGCCGGACGAGCTCGCCTACTTCCTGGCTTCGGCACCCCTGCAGGCCACCCTCGCCGACCTCGTGCAAATCGCCGGCTGCCGCTGGAAGATCGAGGAGTGCTTCCAGAGCGCGAAGAACGAATGCGGCCTCGACCAGTACGAAGTCCGCCGCTACACCGGCTGGCACCGGCACATCACCCTCGCCATGCTCGCCCACGCGTTCCTGGCCGTCACCGCCGCCCACGCGAGGGAAAAGGGGGACGCGAGCGGGACACACCCGACCTCGTGGACCTCACACCAGCCGAGATTCGGCGTCTGCTGGCAGCTGCCCACCGACCTCCTGCTGCACGGGGCGACCACTCGATGAACTGGTCACGATGGCGCCGCCGGCACCAGGCCAGAGCACGCCGATGTCACTACACACGGCGCGGGCACTCGTTCGCGGGACGGGCCTCGCGAACCCGTCCCGCTTCCGGCACCACCCCGCTACAATCCCCACACCCAAGCCGTTGACCAGGCAGAACATCAAAGTCCGGCTGGAGTACTAGGACCTGCTGGCTCGAATCGTCAAGTCGTTCCCAGTACGCGGTGGCTGTTGAGATTAGGCCGGCCTCAAGCAGGCTCTTGCCGGCCCTGTAGAGGGCCTTGTAGCCCTTTTGGTGCCAGAGTTCGTTGCCGGTGGTCTGGTGGAGTTGGTCGGTATTGGTGCGCAGTGTGGCGGCCAGGTCGGGGTGGGGCTGGTCGGGGTCGGGCCAGATGTGCATGAGTGCGTCTGCGGCCGCCTGAGCGAGCGGGCGGAGCGTCTCGGCGGGGGTGGTTTCGCGTACGGCGCGGGCGGTGAGGGCGTGCACGCGGACAGCGCGGGATTCTTGCCGGCGGTCGCTGGTGATCAGCGCGTACCGGTGCAGGACCCGCAGCACCGCCTCGGCCTCTTCGCTGGTAACCGGTTCCGGCGTGTTGTCGGCAGCCTTTGGGACGAGGTCCCGCTGTTCGGTGAGGTGGGCCAAGATGGCGGGAGCGCTCCATAGAGCGTGGGGGTGTCCGGCGGGGTCGAGGTGCGCGGCTATCTGGAGTGCGGGCCGTGCCAGACCTACAGGATCGGTGCGCTGTGCGGCGTCGAGTGAGAGCAGCAGCGTGGTCGCGATTTGGCGGCCGTAGCCGTCGGCGTCGGCCGTATTGGGGAGTACGTGTTCCAGACGGCGGTTGGTGTCGTTGAAGCGGTCCAGGTACTGCGCGCAGGGGAGGTCTTGGTTGAGCATGTAGGCGGCGGCGTGCCCGAGGGCCAGCGGGAGGTGCCCGAGTGCCGTGGCCAGGTCCTGGACGGTGTTGTCGAGGAGGTGTCCGGCGTCGTCGTCGGTGAGCCGGGTGCGGAGGTAGTCAGCCGCTTCGTCGGGGGTGTAGACGTCCACCGGTACGCGCTTGCGGCCGTTGCCGGTCAGTGCGGCGTCGGTCAGGCGGGTGGTGGCCAGCACCCACCCGGTCCCGGTCCGGCTGGCAGGCCACCAGCCGACCATTCCGGCGGGGTCGGTGATGTCGTCGAGGACGACCAGCTACCGCCTGTAAGTCGTCGCCAGCCACCCCAGCAACGCCCGCGCGTCCCCCTCCGGGTCCTCGCCTGTCGCACCTGGGGCGGCGGCAAGGAGGGCCGCCTGGGCGTAAAGAGTGACGACCTGCTGGACCTCTACAGCGGGCGCCCACAGGACGAGGTCGGTGCCGTCGTGAAGCGCTTCGCTGGCATACGCGGCGGCCAGCTGTGACTTGCCGACACCCCCGCCGCCCGACAGCACCTGCGTCAGCACCGCCCCCGCCCCCTGCGCACGCACCTCATCCACCCGCTCCCGCAGTGCGCTCCGCGGCTGGAACGCGGAAGCGAGAGCGGGGACGGCACCGATCTCGAGCGGCCACGCCACCTCAGCCGAGGCGTGGTGGATGTGGGTCTGCCGGTTGTCGACGACCTGACTACCCGGCCCCACCGCGTTGTGTGAGACATCGTTTCCCGCGGCGATCCCGCCACCGCGGGCCGTCACCCGCACCGGCGGCACCTGCTGCTCTTGCTCGTCCCAGGCTGCGGGAAGCGTGCCGGGCGACCCGGCCGCTTCGTCGTTGCTGCGGCGTGGCCTGCGGGGGGGGGGGGGGGGGGGGCATCGGCGTTCACTGTCGTCGCCGAGGGCGTTGTCGGTGACGTCGCCACCTGCGGCGAGTCCGTCCCTTGCGGCGCGCACGTCGCTGTCCTGACCGCTCGCGGGAGCGGGCCCTGCCGGTGTCGGAGGCCCGACGGCTTTCGACCGGTCGCCGATGGCGTTGCCGGTGATGCTCCCTCCAGCGGCGAGGCCGCCCCGTCCGGCCTCTACCCGGCGTCCGCCGCCGCTGGTTCCGGGCCTGTGAACGAGGGCGATAACAGCGAGGACGAGGGTGGCGAGTCCGACGACGGCGCCGGTGACGCTCGCGGTCCGATCGGCCATGTCCGGGTTCACCCCCAGCGCCACGATCAGCCCCGCCGACACCACACCGGCCACCACGGCAACCACCCAAACGCCCACGCGCGCCGCCCCCGAGACTGCCATCGCTCTGCCCCCTGTTGGTGTCCGATGCCCCGTCAGAACGGGGGATCGACGATACCGTGACTGGTTCTGTTCAGCGGTCGGAAGGGGCACGGTGAGGTGCAGTGCGGTGGGTCCGAGAGCCCGGTGTGGGGTGGACGTTGCCGACGTGGAAGAGCTAAGGCTGGCCTGCTGGTGAACGCCCGTCAGTGGCCGCTCCTCGCCGCCCGCATGCAGACCATGGCCAGCGACAACCAACCGGGCGCCGACCACCTCGCCCGCCCCTGCTCCACCGACGCGCCCTTACGCACCGGGCAGGGCCTGCCCGCAGCTGATGTGAGAGTCGAGGCGCCCGGTCCCCCTGAGCCCGAAGGGCCCGGAAATGATCGTACCCATCGATGCCGACGCCGGCCTGATCTTCCTCGTCTCTGCCGCCGTCGACTACGCCGTCCACCGCCACACCAAAGCCGCCTCGACCACCACCCCGCCGACCGGCGACCTCGGCGTCGCCTTCACCGCCGGCTCCATCACCCTGGTCGCCCTCGCCTTCCTCTTCGGCGTTCCCAGCCTGGCAACCGACCCCGCACCGGCGACCACCTCGGCCCAGACCGCGCCCCCCGCAGCTGCGAACCCCACCGCGCCGAGCGAGGCGTCATAGGGGCTTTGTGGCCAATTCCCAGTCGGCCTGACCGGGAGTCGCTCGATCACGCAGGATGGGACCCGGGGCCCTGTTCAGGTGGGCTTCCGGGTAGTGGGCCGGAGGAGAGAGCATGAGCGCAGAGCATCTGATTTCCGACGAAGAGACTCGTCAGATCGCGGAGGGGTTCCTGGAACCTCTCCTTGGCTGGGCGATGTCGAGTGGGCAAACGACAGCATCGTGATTGGTCCGAACGCTGAGTACCTTGCTGGCTTCGACGGCGCTTTCCCCGCTGATGCCACACTCGCGGATAATCAAAAGTGGTCATGGCAGGTCTCATTTTCGGACCCAGCAGGAACGAAGAAGACTCTGTCCCACGAGGCGGTCCTGAAGGGGCTCAGTGACATCGTTTACGGCGACCACACAGGGGCCGAGGGATACCGCTACATGCGCATCAAACAATGGTTCACTGAGTCGACGGAGGACCGACGGAGGATGCAACTGCCCACTTCAGACCACTCCTCGATCTGTCAGCGCTCCCTCTACGGCAAGATCGTCTTTTCCACAGGGGAGAGGGAGGGCCTATTCGGCGGAAAGGTGGACTTCTGCGAGGACCAGAGGTCAGACGGGGACCGACCTCTGACGGACTCGGCGTCTGACTGAGCCGCTGATCAGCGCTACATCCAGACCACTTCTGGCGTGATGGGTGGCTGGCGCTTCCCCATGGCGTACAGCGGTCCCCGCGCGCGGCTCAGGGCGGGGTGGCACGCAGGTAGCACTCGGGACCTGCGACTACATCGCCGCTCAGGACCTGCTGGGTGTTGCCCGAGATCGAGAAGACCGAATCCGGTGCGACGGCTACAAGCCCCGGAGTGACCGAACTGCTGCGGCATTTGAAACCCCTCTTGAGCCGTCGCTGCACGCCCGTTAAGTAGTCGCCGACGCCTCGAACGTCGATGGTTCGACTGCGGAGGGTTCAACCGCCGGCGGCTGTGCCGCCGCTGATGCGGCCGCACGGTCACGACGCCTTTGCCTCGTCCCGTTACCCGGCTTGCCTTGAGAGGCCCAGTCCGGTTCCGGACCGGGGTCCTTCGCGGGAATCTTCGTCACCTCTAGCCCCGCCGCCCACCCTCGTGTGTGCTGCCCGTTGTCGCACGTCAGCAGTCGTACGGCTCGGGAGGCCATCGACTGGATGGCGACAGCCCGGTCGATGATCTCGTCGTCGGCGATGGGGAGCCGTACGTGACCAGGCTGATCCAGAACGATCTCGACGCTCACCTGGCCGCGGATTTCCATGCTTCCGTCGCCGCAGGAGGAGGAGCTCCGACTTCGCCAAACGCTGGAAGTGCGCCCGCCCAGGATCCCGTCCAGAAGTCCGAGGGTGTGGGACGCGCGCCAGCGGCTCCTTTCCTTGCCGGACTCCTTCAGGCCATCGAGTTCGTCAACGACCGTGATCGGGAAGAGGAGACGGACATCGTCGTGAGACCGCAGATCCAGAATCTGGTGCAGATCGGCTTCCGCGAGCTTCTGGGCGTTCTGGACGTAGAAACTGGAGTCGGCGACCACGAGGACCTCCGGCTGGCTCCACCGGTCCATCTGCGCCTTCAGCGCCTCGCCAGCGGCCTGGAGAGCCTGTATCCGCTCCGCCAGTTCAAGGTCCACCAGGCCGTTGACCAGACGCTCCTGGGAGCTTCCGGCGAGGCTTCCGCAGCTACCAAGGAGTGCCTGGTACCGGCGGGTGAGTACCAAGTGGTCGATGTCGGCGTCGCGGACCTGATGGCGCAGGACACCGGCCGCCTCGGTGGCCCATTCGAGATAGGCCAGAAGCTGGGTGTAGGCACGGCCTTTGTGGGAGCTGCGGAGGTTCGCCGCCGCCAGCTGGGCACCACCGAGGGCTTGGAGGAGGTTGCGAGGGTCGGCTCCCGGCCGGGGTGTGATGAGCATGAGCTGATCCTTCCAGCAGCCGTACGGCCCTGGGAGCCGTTTGCTCCTGTCGTCCCGGCCTCCGGGGGGCGTCCGTTCTCGTACCCATCCCGGGCGGGCATCGCTGTTTTGAACACCGCGCAGCCCGCACACTGCTGGACACCACCCCGGCCGGCCAGGAGGTCCAGATCGAGGCTGCGCCCCTTCTCGACCGGCCGGACCACCGTCAGCGAGCTGCGAATGGCCGCACTCGGCTCATTCCCCGCAAATCCGCCCGCCGACGGAGTCTGCGCCTTCGCCTGTTGCCGCAGGTGCTGCGCCTCGGCATGGGCCAGGAAGCGGCCGTGCTCGCCCTGGGCCACGGCCACAGCGTGCTCATGCCGCACACGCTCCAGTCGACCCGCAGAGCCGCCACGCTCTGCTTCTTTGCCACCGGGGCCACCGTGCGCTCGCGCGCCTGGCAGGTTGCCGGCCTCCCGGCGCCGGCGGATGGCCGTGCGGCTGACACCGCACCCGGCGGCAGCCTCCCGCTGATTCAGTATCGGACGCGAGCTCGTGCGCCCCATCCTCCCTACCCGGAGGCCGGACACTAGGCCCGACCCGCCCGATTGGCTCTGCAGGGCGCCCAGCGGCCCTCAGGGCCCGATTGGGCCGAGCCCCGGCCCCCTTTGGTGCTGCCCAGCCCCCAGCGGGGGCCTGCCAGCCCTCAGCCGGGGTCAGCTACTGAGGTCTGTTCAGGACGGGGTACGGGGAGTCTTCTCTTCGCTCCTACACTTCCGTAGCGTGTGCCCGCGTGGCGAAACCCGCCGTCAGTGGAATGAGAGACGGGTTCCGCCACCAGTGAAGGACACCGCAGGTGGGCCCCCGAGTGGTGAGACACGAGGGGGCTCGCTGCTGTTACGCGCCCAGAACCTTTGCGAGCAGTTCAGCGAGTTGCTCGCCGGCTCCGGTTGCAAAGCCGATCAGCAGCGCGAGCAGCGTCATGCTGACGAGACCCTGCCGCTTCCTGCGGTCCTCCCGGCCCGTTGCGTTCTCGGACGCAAGGTCCTCCTCGTCCTTCTCGGCGCCGGTAGGCATGAGCAAAAGAACACCTCCCAATCGGTCATGTGACTTGTCGGTACCCCTGCAGCAATGGGCGGTACACGGCCGCGTCACCGAGGGAACGGGGCCACGCATCGCTGCGGAAGTGGATGTGACAGTAGCCCCAAACAGACCGTCAGCTCAGTGCTGTGTCGGACGACTTACCTGCCAGTAGCGATTAGCATTCCCGCTACGCGTCCGCGCGCACGGGAGGTTCCTGTGACGCAGTTCACTTTCGCTTGCGCTTCCGGCCCGGTTTCGAGGTCTTCTTCCAGGGTGCCCTCGGCTGCTGCGCCACCTCACCCACCCCCTGCACAGCTGCCAGAGAACGAACCGGCTTCACCCGAAACCCGTTCTTCTGCATGACAGCCGCACGCCGTCGCTCCCTCTGCGCAAGCCACTCTGCACGCTCGTCTGGCGACAGGTGCTGGGGCGGTCGCCGGCGCTTTCCCCGACGAGCTTGCGCGACCTCCCGCTGCCGCGCTGCCTGCTCCAAAGCCTGCCGAGACGACTCGAACCACCTATCAACCGTCTTACTGGTGTACCCGGTGATGTCAGAGAACTCCTGGGCAGAAAGCCCCACCTCTATGGATCTCCGCACCGAAGACCGGGCCCTCGCCGAAATCTTCAACTCCGTCTGCGACATACGACGCCGACGATCCCTGATCCGGGCAAGCCGCTCCTGAGCCCTCTCAATAGGTATGCCCCGCGCCTCGCCGCTCCTCTTCGCTACCCATCGCGCGACAGTCTTCGGGGTGTAGCCGGCAGCAGTGGCTACCTCCTCGACGCCGATCCCCGAGACCACCGCATCCACGACATGTCTTCTAACCTCCTGCAAGTACCTCTGCTCAGCACAACGGAACCTGTTACGGCGTCGGCTGATACGCACCAAGTACACGCGCAGCTCACCTGCGACTTCCGCCTTCGTCTTCCCGTGGCTGTACGGCCCCTTGACCATGCCCCCCCCCAATCAGCGATGAGGGCATACTGCCAACGCCGCCCCCGTGGCGGAGCCGTATACCTCCCGCGGGACGTGACAGACGACCATGAGACAGTCACGGCACGGCTCACCGAACGTCACCGAGAAGAAGGACCCATGGGAACGTTGCCCGTTGTCACTGGCCGCGATGAGTTTCATGCCTTGGTTGTCAGGACCGACTACCGCGACGACCAAGCGCGGCAGGACGTGGTGGCGGCGCTGAGGGAGCCCTGGGGAGACAGGCAGTACGAGGCGCAGGTCCACTTCATCAACGATCCGGCCTGGGCGGCGGCGACCGTCGACGAGGTGCTGACTGCGGTCAGCGGCGATGAGGAACCGTCCGTTGTCTTCATTGCCGACCGGGTAAGCATGCAGGCCGAATACCACCCGCTGCTGGCGGTCACCACGCTGACACGGGAGGACTGCGTCGACGGTGAGGACTACGAGCAACTGATCGAGTTCGGGCGTGAGTTCCGCGCCACCCCCCCCCAGCGGTCCACGAGGTCTACGCAAACCTGAGCATCGGCAACCTGGGCTTCGAGGAGTTCGCGGCATGGGCCCAGGACGATCCCGAAAAGGTCTTCCGGCCCTTCTGAACGGAGCCGCGACTACAGGCGATGCCGCACAGTCGGCACGTCCGGCGCGTTGCGAGGCGCCGGGCCGAGCGGACAATTCGGCCCGGCGCCGGCGCCTTGCCCGGCCGCTTGCGCTTCTCGGAGTTCGTTCTGCGGTGGCACCCGCGCGGAGAACCACAGAATTCCCTGAGCGTCACGAAGTGACTTACCTAGCGGTAATTAGCGGCTGCTCAGGATTTCTGATGGGTGGAAACTCTGGGAGATTTGGAGAGCCCTCAAGCGAGTCTCGTAGCATTCGCAATATGGGTCAGAATTAGATTTCATTGGGCAGTCGGCGGTAGGGGAAATTCCCAGTCTCTACCCAGCATATGAAGCTGATGCAGATCGGTCTTTATTGCCTTAGCCTCAGAGGAGATTTATTCACGCGACCCCGATCCGGGCAGGCACCCTCTTGTTGGCGCGTAGTTGTCGTGACGTCAGCCGCGTGCCGTGCGGTAGGCGGTGATCCGGCTTCAGGTCTGCCTGCACTGCGGAGCCGTGCAGGCAGACCGCCCCAGGGCCTGACCTCCTGTCACCCCCGGGGCCTGCTGCCGCCGAACAGGCCGACACCAATTCCCGCACCGCATGCGGGAATTCCGGAGGAATTCCCAAACCCATTCCGGAGGAATGGGTTTGAAAGCCCGTAGGGCTTTATCGTCTTTACGACCCGTAGGGTCGTGCGTCGTTCCCCCGGAGGGGGACGCGCG
>NZ_JBIBEG010000010.1:0-298478 GCF_042902585.1 Streptomyces argenteolus | reverse complement strand
GTACTGCAGGGGGGACCCTGTGGGAGAGTAGGACGCCGCCGAACAATTATTCCGGGAAAGCCCCGTGCCCTTGTGGCACGGGGCTTTTCTGCGTTCCGGATCCAGGCATCGGCATCAGTCGGTCAGGAAGACCGGCCCCGCAGCCGGTGAGGGTCCAGGTCTGCCGGGCCCTCACCGCCCCTCCGACGCACCGGAGTTGACCGGCCGGCCTTCGGGGGAACGCCTCGATCGGGCGCGGACAGAAGCTCGCATGGATGGTTATGAGCACCCCCGAGTTCGGGGTATGCTTTACCTCGTTGCCGCAAGGCAGCAGGCCCCAATAGCTCAGTCGGTAGAGCGTCTCCATGGTAAGGAGAAGGTCTGCGGTTCGATTCCGCATTGGGGCTCAGCACAGAGAAAGGCCCCCGCCGGTGGCGGGGGCCTTTCTCGTGTCCCGGTAACCCTAGAAGTTCTGCGGCTCCGGGACACGCATGGCGAGGATGGCCATGTCGTCCGAGGCGGGCTCCGCGGCGAAGCGCTCGACCGCCCGCAGGATGCGCCCCGCCACCGCGCCGGCGGTCAGGCCCGTACACATGGCCAGGACGTCGGCCAGGCCGTCGTCGCCCAGCATGCGGGTCCCCTCACGCCGCTCGGTGACCCCGTCCGTCACGCACAGGAGCACGTCGCCCGGTTCCAGGGTGACCTCCTGCTCGTACAGCTCCAGGTCCTCGATGACGCCGAGCAGTGGCTGAGGCTCGGCCGCCGCTTCCACGGAGCCGTCCTGGCGCAGCCGCAGGGGGAGAGGGTGGCCCGCGCAGACCACCTTCAGGAGGGCACTGCCGTCCTCCTGCGGCCACAACTCGCCGTAGAGCAGGGTGAGGAAGCGGCTGCGCGCGCCCTCGTCCAGGATGGCGGCGTTCAGCCGCTCCAGCACCGCCGGTCCGCCGAACCCCTCGCGCGCCAGCAGGCGCAGCGCGTGCCTGGCGAGGCCCGTGACGGCCGCCGCCTCCGGACCCGTACCGCAGACGTCACCGATGGCGAAGCCGTAGGCGCCGTCGCGGATGGGGAACACGTCGTAGAAGTCGCCTCCCACCTCGTTGCCCTCGCCCGCAGCGCGGTAGATGACCTCGATCTCTACGTTGGGCACGTCGGGCAGGCCGGGCGGGAGCAGGCTCCGCTGGAGGGACTGGCTGATGGCCATGCGCTCCGAGTACAGACGGGCGTTGTCGAGTGCCAGCGCCGCACGCCGGGACAGGTCCTCGGCGAGCTCCAGGATCTCCTGGCGGAAGTGCTCGTCCGACGGCTTGCCCAGGGTGAGCATGCCGATCACGCGGTTCCTCGCCACCAGCGGGAGGACCACGGTCTCACCGCCCACGGCCGCCGCGGTGGCCAGCGTGGTGCGGGCTGCCGCCCCCATGCTCAGCGGCGCGTCCCTGCCCAGGGTGCGCTTGGAGGTGCGCAGGGCGGCCTCGTGGCCCGCCTCCGTCGGCGCGGGCCACAGGCGGGCACCGGGGGCCGGGACGGGGTCAGGAGGGTCGATGGAGGAGAGCAGGGCCTTCAGACCGTCGATGCGCTCCTCGTCCTCGTGCAGCACGTAGGAGAGATAGGGCTCCGACGACTGGTCCGCGATCGTGTAGACGGCGCACCAGGTGGCCAGCGTGGGCACCGTCATCTGTGCCATCAGGGCCAGTGTCTGGTCCCTGTCCAGCGTGCCGGCCAGCAGGTCGGACGCCTCGACGAGGAAGGACAGCGAACCGCGTCGCAGCCGCTCCAGCTCGCCGAGCCTCGCCGACTCGACGGCCAGCGCGATGCGGTCCGCGGCGAACTGCAGCCGTAGCGCCTCCTCGTTGGAGTACCGCCCGGCCGCTTCGGCCGCGACTCCGAGCGACCCCGTGAGGCGGCCCTCGACCTTGAGCGGGACCGTCACGACCGAACGCATCCCGGTGTCGACGAGCAGCGGCACGGCGCCCGGCACGACGGTGAGGTCCTCGTGGACGGCCGGCATGCGGGCGGAGCCGTAGCGGCCCGTGCCGGCCTCCACGGGCACCCGGGCGAAGCGCTGGCGGGCCGAGGGAAGACCGGTCGATGCCCTGACCTCGAGCTCCGTCTCGTCGTCGGTGGCCAGCAGAAGGAAGGCGGCATCGGCGTCCAGCATGTCGCGAGCCCGTTCGACCGTGCGCTGCAGGAGCCCGTCGAGATCGTCGGGAGCGGGTGAGCCGATGAAGATCTCGAAGGGATCCGCGCTGCGGTTCTCGGCCGCGGTGTCGGAGACGGGAGCGCGCACCGGCGTCTGGAGCACGGCGCGCTCGTCGTCCCGTACGAGGAGACAGACGGTGGAGGGTTCGCCCCCGGCGTCGCGGACCCGGAGGTGTGAGGCGTACACCGGGATCACCCGGCCGTCGGCGCCCCGGAGGCCGTAGCTGCCCTCCCAGCGGGAGAGTTGCAGGGCGTCGGCGATGCCGGTGCTGGTGCCCGGGGTGTGCGGCCATGCCACGAAGTCGGTGAACTGCTTGCCGTCGACCTGTTCCGGGGCGTGACCGAAGAGGAAGGCCGCGTCCTCGTTCCACGAGGCGATGGACCCGGATCCGTCGATCTGTACGACCGCCACCCGCACCCGCCGGTCCGCCACGGGAAGCAGCGCCGTGGGAAGGGCCGGACTCGCCGAGCGGATGCCCACGGGCCGCTCGGGAAGATCGAGCTGGAACCAGACGTGCTTGTGGGTGGGGGTGTACTCGACACCCCAGCGGGTGGCCAGGGCGGCGCAGAGCAGCAGCCCGCGCCCGCCCTCCCGGTCCGGGCTGCCGAAGTCGAGGCCGGAGCTCTGGAGAGGGACCTCGCGCTCCGGGTAGTGGTCGGCGACCTCCACGCGCACACCGTCCTCGGTGCGCAGGCAGAGGACGTCGGCGGCCGTGCCCGCGTGCACGACCGCGTTGGTCACGAGTTCACTCGTCAGGACGACGGCGTCGTCGACGACGTCGGTGTACCCCCACCCCTGAAGGGTGTCTCGTACGAAGGCGCGGGCGGTCGCGACCGAGCGTCCGACCGGATCGAAGGTGGCAGCCGCGCGCGCGGTGATCACAGCACTCCCCATATGGTGTCTCGTCGCTTCCCCGAGTCCTGTGCCCGTTTCTCGCCGCTTCGATTCGCCTGCCAGGCTAGACGCTCGCCGCTGGTCCCGTGTACACGAGGGCAGACTTGGGCGGGCGGGCTGCCCCAGGGGCGTACGCCGGGCGCACAAATATGGAGTCCCCGGTGAGGGAAATGGGATGACGCCGAGACCTTCCTCGCCCTCCCGTTCCGGCCTGGTACGTTTCAACGATTTGACGACCGCATAGTCACCCATCGACGGTGTGCTGTGGCGGTGAGCCAAAGTGGAAGTGGGCAAGCTTCCGACAACGGCCCGAGCGATACGGTCAACCCCTGCGGGAGGGACACGGTGGAGTCTGGCGTGGCGGCGCGGGGTTCAGGAACGCGCACAAAAGGCGGGCAGTCCGTGAAAAAGCAGCGCAATGGCACCATCGACGTGGACGCGGCAGCCCTGAACAGACTGCTCTCGGCCCTCGTGGCGATGCGTGACGGGAACTTCCGCAGGCGGCTGACCGTCTCCGGTGACGGTGTGCTCACGGAGATCGCCGCCGTCTTCAACGAGGTGGCCGACCGCAATCTCCACCTCACGGGTGAGCTCGCCCGGGTACGGCGTGTGGTCGGGCGTGAGGGCAAGCTCACCGAACGCCTGGAGACCGGCGCCTGCGAGGGCTCCTGGGCCGCGGCGATCGACGCCTCCAACGAGCTCGTCGACGATCTCGCACGGCCCGTCTCCGAGGTCGGGCGGGTACTCTCCGCGGTCGCCGACGGTGATCTCGAACAGCGGATGGAGCTGCGCACCCACGCGCCGGACGAGACCGTACGCCCGCTGCGCGGGGAGTTCCTGAAGGTCGCCAGGACCGTCAACAACCTGGTCGACCAGTTGTCGGCGTTCACCGAGCAGGTGACGCGGGTCGCGGTCGAGGTGGGCACCGAGGGCAAGCTGGGCGGTCAGGCCCAGGTGCGCGGCATGTCCGGGTCGTGGAAGGACCTCACCGACTCCGTCAACACCATGGCCTACCGGCTGACCGCGCAGGTGCGCGACATCGCCCTGGTGACGACGGCCGTCGCCAAGGGGGACCTGTCGCGCAAGGTCACCGTCCACGTGGCCGGGGAGATGCTCCAGCTCAAGAACACCGTCAACACGATGGTGGACCAGCTGTCGTCGTTCTCCTCCGAGGTCACCCGGGTCGCCCGTGAGGTGGGCACCGAGGGCGAGCTGGGCGGGCAGGCGACGGTGCCCGGGGTGGCAGGGGTCTGGAAGGACCTCACCGACTCCGTCAACACCATGGCGGGCAACCTCACCTCCCAGGTGCGTGGCATCGCCGAGGTGACGACGGCCGTCGCCAACGGCGACCTGTCCCAGAAGGTGACGGTGAGCGCCCGCGGCGAGGTGGCCCAGCTCGCCGAGACCATCAACCAGATGACCGAGACGCTGCGCACGTTCGCGGACGAGGTCACCCGCGTGGCCAGCGAGGTCGGCGGGGAGGGTCTGCTCGGTGGGCAGGCCCAGGTGCCGGGTGCGGCGGGCACCTGGAAGGACCTCACCGACTCGGTGAACACGGTCTTCCGCAACCTGACCACACAGGTGCGGGACATCGCCCAGGTGACCACGGCGGTGGCCAGCGGTGACATGACGCAGAAGGTCACGGTGGACGTGGCCGGCGAGATGCTGGAGCTGAAGAACACCGTCAACACGATGGTGGACCAGCTCCAGGCCTTCGGTTCGGAGGTCACCCGGGTCGCCCGGGAGGTCGGCGTCGAGGGCCGCCTCGGCGGCCAGGCGGAGGTACCGGGGGCCGCCGGCACCTGGAAGGACCTCACCGACTCGGTGAACACCGCCTTCCGCAACCTCACGGGCCAGGTGCGGGACATCGCGCAGGTGACGACGGCCGTCGCCAACGGTGACCTCTCCCAGAAGGTCACGGTGGACGTGGCCGGCGAGATGCTGGAGCTGAAGAACACCGTCAACACGATGGTGGCCCAGCTGTCCAACTTCGCCGACCAGGTGACCCGCATGGCCCGTGACGTGGGCACGGAGGGCCGCCTCGGCGGTCAGGCGCGCGTCGACGGTGTCTCGGGGACGTGGAAGGAGCTCACAGACTCCGTCAACTTCATGGCCGGCAACCTCACCTCCCAGGTGCGCCAGATCGCCCAGGTGACGACGGCGGTGGCGCGCGGTGACCTGTCGCAGAAGATCGACGTGGACGCCCGGGGCGAGATCCTGGAGCTGAAGAACACCATCAACACGATGGTCGACCAGCTCTCCGCCTTCGCCGACCAGGTGACCCGGGTCGCCCGCGAGGTGGGTACGGACGGCCGTCTCGGCGGTCAGGCGCAGGTGCCCGGTGTGGCCGGCGTGTGGCGCGATCTGACCGACTCGGTGAACGGCATGGCGGGCAACCTCACCGCCCAGGTGCGCAACATCGCGCAGGTCGCCACCGCGGTGGCGCGCGGTGACCTGTCGCAGAAGATCGACGTGGACGCCCGGGGCGAGATCCTCGAGCTGAAGAACACCCTGAACACGATGGTCGACCAGCTGTCGAACTTCGCCGAGCAGGTCACCCGGGTCGCCCGTGAGGTGGGTACCGAGGGGATCCTCGGCGGGCAGGCGGAGGTGCAGGGCGTCTCCGGTACGTGGAAGGACCTCACCCAGTCCGTCAACGGCATGGCCAACAACCTCACACTCCAGGTGCGCAACATCGCCGAGGTGACCACCGCCGTCGCCAAGGGCGACCTGTCCAAGAAGATCACCGTCGACGCCAAGGGCGAGATCCTCGAACTGGTGACGACGGTCAACACCATGGTCGACCAGCTCCTCAACTTCGCCGACGAGGTGACGAGGGTCGCCCGCGAGGTCGGCACCGAGGGCATCCTCGGCGGCCAGGCCAGGGTCCGCGGGGCGACGGGCATCTGGAAGGACCTCAGCGACAACGTCAACCTGATGGCCAACAACCTGACCAGCCAGGTGCGCAACATCTCCCGGGTGTCGTCCGCGGTCGCCAACGGCGACCTGACGAAGAAGGTGACGGTCGAGGCGCGCGGCGAGGTCGCCGAACTCGCCGACACCGTCAACACGATGGTGACGACGCTGTCCTCCTTCGCCGACGAGGTCACGCGCGTCGCCCGCGAGGTGGGCACCGAAGGCGAGCTGGGCGGTCAGGCACGGGTCCCGGGAGTCTCCGGCACCTGGAAGGACCTGACCGAGTCCGTGAACTCGATGGCCTCCAACCTGACCGGTCAGGTGCGGCAGATCGCCACGGTCACCACGGCCATCGCCAAGGGCGACCTCACCAAGAAGATCGACATCGACGCGCAGGGCGAGATCCTGGAGCTGAAGAACACCATCAACACCATGGTCGACCAGCTCTCCTCGTTCGCCGAGCAGGTCACCCGGGTCGCTCGTGAGGTGGGCACCGAGGGCCAGCTGGGCGGCCAGGCGCGGGTCCGGGACGTCGACGGCACCTGGCGCGACCTCACCGAGTCGGTGAACGAGATGGCGGGGAACCTGACCCGCCAGGTGCGCGCCATCGCGGCCGTGGCCACCGCGGTGACCCGTGGCGATCTCAACCTGAAGATCGACGTCGACGCGGCCGGCGAGATCCAGGTGCTGCAGGACAACATCAACACGATGATCGCCAACCTGCGCGACACCACTCTCGCCAACAAGGAGCAGGACTGGCTGAAGGGCAACCTCGCCCGGATCTCCGGCCTGATGCAGGGCCGCCGCGACCTGGACGACGTCGCGTCGCTGATCATGAGCGAGCTGACCCCCGTCGTGTCGGCGCAGCACGGTGCGTTCTTCCTGGCCATGAGCACCGGTGACTCCGACGAGGTCGGCTCGGACAACGGCAACGAGGGCTCCTACGAGCTGCGTATGCGGGGGAGTTACGGATATTCGGCCGGTTCGATGCCGACCTCCTTCCGCCCCGGTGAGACGCTCATCGGCACGGCGGCCGAGGAGAAGCGGACGATCCAGGTGGACAACGTTCCGCCGGGTTATCTGAAGATCTCCTCCGGGCTCGGCGAGGCACCGCCGGCCCACGTGATCGTGCTGCCTGTGCTCTTCGAGGGCCAGGTGCTCGGTGTCATCGAACTGGCCTCGTTCCAGCCGTTCACCCACATCCAGCGGGACTTCCTCAACCAGCTCGCCGAGATGATCGCGACGAGCGTCAACACCATCAGCGTCAACACCAAGACCGAGAAGCTCCTCGAACAGTCCCAGGAGCTCACCGAACAGCTCAGGGACCGCTCGCAGGAGCTCGAGAACCGGCAGAAGGCGCTGCAGGCCTCCAACGCCGAGCTGGAGGAGAAGGCGGAGCTGCTGGCGCAGCAGAACCGCGACATCGAGGTGAAGAACACCGAGATCGAGGAGGCGCGGCAGGTGCTGGAGGAGCGCGCCGAGCAGCTCGCCGTCTCGATGCGCTACAAGTCCGAGTTCCTCGCGAACATGTCGCATGAGCTGCGCACCCCGCTCAACTCGCTGCTCATCCTCGCCAAGCTGCTCGCGGACAACGCCGAGGGCAACCTCTCGCCGAAGCAGGTGGAGTTCGCCGAGACGATCCACGGTGCCGGCTCCGACCTGCTCCAGCTGATCAACGACATCCTCGACCTGTCGAAGGTCGAGGCGGGCAAGATGGACGTCAGCCCCACCCGGATCGCGCTGGTGCAGCTGGTGGACTACGTGGAGGCGACGTTCCGGCCGCTCACCGCCGAGAAGGGGCTCGACTTCTCCGTACGGGTCTCCCCGGAGCTGCCCGCCACGCTCCACACCGACGAACAGAGGCTGCTGCAGGTCCTGCGCAACCTCCTGTCCAACGCGGTGAAGTTCACCGACAGCGGCGCCGTGGAGCTGGTGATCCGGCCGGCCGGCGCCGACGTGCCCCACTCCATCAGGGAGCACCTGCTGGAGGCCGGCTCGCTGAGTGACGCCGACGGCGACCTGATCGCCTTCTCCGTCACCGACACCGGGATCGGCATTGCGTCCAGCAAGATGCTGGTGATCTTCGAGGCGTTCAAGCAGGCGGACGGCACGACCAGCCGCAAGTACGGCGGCACGGGCCTCGGTCTCTCCATCAGCCGGGAGATCGCCCGTCTGCTGGGCGGGGAGATCCACGCGGCGAGCGAACCGGGGCGCGGCTCGACGTTCACCCTGTACCTCCCGCTGCACCCGAGCGAACTGCCGCCCCAGGGGTATCCGCAGATGGGTCCCGGACCGATCGAGGCCCATGGGCAGTCCGCCGAAGGGGCCCTGCACCTGGAGGCGCCGCAGCGCGAGGGCAACGAGGCGCCGCTGGGCGACCCGGCCAACTCCGCCGGGGTGTTCAGGCGCCGCCGCAAGGCCCTGGGCGGAGCCGCCCGCCGCCCTGCCCTGCCCAACGGCAGGACCGGCGAGGAGACCGCGGCGCCGGAGGAGTGGGTGCAGAGCGCGCAGGAGGAGCAGGAGCCCCGCAGGACGTTCCGCTTCCAGGGGGAGAAGGTGCTGATCGTCGACGACGACATCCGCAATGTCTTCGCCCTCACCAGCGTCCTGGAGCAGCACGGGCTGTCGGTGCTGTACGCGGAGAACGGCCGTGAGGGCATCGAAGTCCTGGAGCAGCACGACGATGTGACGATCGTTCTGATGGACATCATGATGCCGGAGATGGACGGGTACGCCACGACGACGGCGATCCGGAGGATGCCGCAGTTCGCCGGACTGCCGATCGTCGCGCTCACGGCCAAGGCCATGAAGGGCGACCGGGAGAAGGCGATCGACTGCGGAGCCTCGGACTATGTGACCAAGCCGGTCGATTCCGATCATCTGCTGTCGGTGATGGAGAGGTGGATGCGCGGAGAGTGATCGAACGGTCGGCGTCGGGGTCCGGAATCCGTCGGCTCGCTCCTCCCGGAAGGGTGTGAGGGAGCGATTTCGGGGAACCTTCTGGACCTCGACCGCGTTTTCGCTCTGTGCACAGTGACATCGCGGTGACAGGGTGTGGTGACGGGCGGGGTGCGGCTACCATGACCGGCACAAGGACGGACGGCGTAAGGGAGTCGTCCCCTGGGGCGGCACCCGGTGCGATTCCGGGGCGAGGAGGACGGGCCATGGTGCAGAAGGCCAAGATCCTCCTGGTCGATGACCGGCCGGAGAATCTGCTGGCGCTGGAGGCCATCCTCTCTGCGCTCGATCAGACACTGGTGCGGGCATCGTCAGGGGAGGAGGCGCTCAAAGCGCTGCTCACGGACGATTTCGCGGTCATTCTGCTGGACGTACAGATGCCCGGTATGGACGGGTTCGAGACGGCCGCGCACATCAAGCGGCGGGAGCGGACCCGGGACATCCCGATCATCTTCCTCACCGCGATCAACCACGGCCCGCATCACACCTTCCGGGGTTATGCGGCGGGCGCCGTGGACTACATCTCGAAGCCCTTCGACCCCTGGGTGCTCCGCGCCAAGGTCTCGGTCTTCGTCGAGCTGTACATGAAGAACTGCCAGCTGCGGGAACAGGCCGCGCTGCTCCGTCTCCAGCTGGAGGGCGGCGGCCACCAGGGCGTCGACGAGAAGGAGCCCGCAGGTCTCCTCGCCGAACTCTCCGCGCGGCTCGCCGCCGTGGAGGAGCAGGCAGAGGCCCTCTCCAAGCAGTTGGACGACGAATCGGCCGACGCCGCGGCCGTGGCGACCGCCGCCCATCTCGAACGCAAGCTCACCGGACTGCGCCGTGCGCTCGACGCGCTGGAGCCAGGCACCGGCGGCTCCGCGAGCGCACTGCCCACGCAGGGCTGACCTCCGCGGTTGAGGGTGCGTCAGTTCGGTGCCCACGCCGGGGCGACACGAACGGGTGATGCCGTAGGCACACGTGTCCACGGGCGTCGGCACCGGTAACCTCAGTCACATGGCCTCACGTACGTCCGGCAAGGGTTCCCTGGGCACGGCGGGCACCGCGAAGCGCTCCGGCCGTACCCAGGGACCGGTGAAGAAAGCCGCGCCCGCCAAGAAGGCGGCGGCGAAGAAGACCGCGCCCGCCAGGAAGGCACCCCCGAAGAAGGCGGCGGCGAAGAAGCCCGCGGCCAAACCGGCGCCGTCCCCCACGGGAGGCGTGTACCGGCTCGTACGCGCGCTCTGGCTGGGCACGGCGCACGGTGTCGGCGCGGTCTTCCGCTCCATAGGGCGCGGCGCCAAGGGACTTGACCCCGCCCACCGCAAGGACGGCCTCGCTCTGCTGCTCCTCGGGCTCGCGCTGATCGTGGCGGCAGGCACCTGGTCGCATCTGCAGGGCCCCGTCGGCGATCTCGTCGAGATGCTCGTCACCGGGGCGTTCGGCCGGCTCGATCTGCTCGTCCCGATACTGCTGGGCGCCGTCGCCGTGCGGCTGATCCTCTATCCGGAGAAGCCGGAGGCCAACGGACGTATCGTCATCGGCCTTTCGGCACTCGTCGTCGGCGTGCTCGGACAGGTCCACATCGCCTGCGGATCGCCGGGCCGTGAGGACGGCACGGGCGCCATGCAGGACGCGGGAGGGCTCATCGGCTGGGCCGCCTCCCAGCCCCTCGTCTTCATGATGGGCGAGGTCCTCGCCGTCCCGCTGCTCCTGCTGCTGACCGTCTTCGGGCTGCTCGTCGTCACCGCCACCCCGGTCAACGCGATCCCCCGGCGGCTGCGGCAGCTCGGTGTACGGCTCGGCATCGTCGACCCCCTGTACGGACCCGCGCAGGACGACGGGGACGACGACGAGCGGTACGAGGAGCAGTGGCGTGACGCGCTGCCCGACGGTTCTGGACGCTCCCCGGCACGCCGCTCCGCCGCGGACCTGGTCCATGATCCGGACCTGGCCGGGAGCGAAGCGCCGGCCAAGCGGCGCCGGCCGCGCAGGAGCTCCGCCCAGCCCGCGATGAACCGGACGATGGACGCGGTGGACGTGGCTGCCGCGGCTGCCGCGGCGCTCGACGGGGCGGTGCTCAACGGCATGCCTCCCTCGCCGGTCGTCGCCGACCTCACGCAGGGCGTCTCCACGGAACGGGAGCGGACCGGCACCCCGGTACCGGGCGCCAGGGCCGGGGAGAAGGCGTCGCCCGGCGAGCGGGGGACGGAGAGGGCGGTGACGCCCTCCGGAGGCGTTCCCGACCTGACCAAGCCGGCTCCCGAGCGTTCGGAGCCGCTGCCCGCCCGCGCCGAACAGCTCCAGCTCGCCGGGGACATCACCTACGCGCTGCCCTCGCTGGACCTGCTGGAGCGTGGCGGTCCCGGCAAGACGCGCAGTGCCGCCAACGACGCCGTGGTCGCCTCGCTGACCAACGTCTTCACGGAGTTCAAGGTCGACGCCGCCGTCACCGGCTTCACCCGCGGGCCGACGGTCACCCGCTACGAGGTGGAGCTCGGCCCCGCGGTCAAGGTCGAGCGGATCACCGCCCTCACCAAGAACATCGCCTACGCCGTGGCCAGCCCGGACGTCCGGATCATCTCCCCGATCCCGGGCAAGTCCGCCGTCGGCATCGAGATCCCCAACTCCGACCGCGAGATGGTCAATCTCGGCGACGTCCTGCGCCTCGCGGACGCGGCCGAGGACGACCACCCGATGCTGGTCGCGCTCGGCAAGAACGTCGAGGGCGGCTACGAGATGGCCAACCTGGCGAACATGCCGCACGTCCTGGTGGCCGGCGCGACCGGTTCCGGAAAGTCCTCCTGCATCAACTGCCTGATCACCTCGATCATGGTGCGGGCCACTCCGGACGACGTGCGGATGGTGCTCGTCGACCCGAAGCGGGTCGAGCTCACCGCGTACGAGGGCATTCCGCACCTGATCACGCCCATCATCACCAACCCGAAGAAGGCCGCCGAGGCGTTGCAGTGGGTCGTGCGGGAGATGGACCTCCGCTACGACGACCTCGCGGCGTACGGCTTCCGGCACATCGACGACTTCAACCACGCCGTGCGCAACGGCAAGGTCAAGGCCCCGGAGGGCAGCGAGCGGGAGCTGTCCCCGTACCCGTACCTGCTGGTCATCGTGGACGAGCTGGCGGACCTGATGATGGTGGCGCCGCGCGACGTGGAGGACTCCATCGTCCGCATCACCCAGCTGGCCCGCGCGGCCGGCATCCATCTCGTGCTCGCCACCCAGCGGCCGTCGGTGGACGTCGTGACGGGGCTGATCAAGGCCAACGTGCCGTCGCGGCTGGCCTTCGCCACCTCGTCGCTCGCGGACAGCCGGGTCATCCTCGACCAGCCCGGCGCCGAAAAGCTCATCGGAAAGGGTGACGGACTGTTCCTGCCCATGGGGGCCAACAAGCCCACCCGTATGCAGGGTGCCTTCGTCACCGAGAACGAGGTCGCGGCCGTCGTCCAGCACTGCAAGGATCAGATGGCGCCGGTCTTCCGCGACGACGTCACGGTCGGCACGAAGCAGAAGAAGGAGATCGACGAGGACATCGGCGACGACCTCGATCTGCTCTGTCAGGCGGCCGAGCTGGTCGTCTCCACCCAGTTCGGCTCGACGTCCATGCTCCAGCGCAAGCTGCGGGTCGGCTTCGCCAAGGCCGGCCGGCTGATGGACCTGATGGAGTCCCGCAACATCGTGGGGCCGAGTGAGGGATCCAAGGCCCGGGACGTCCTGGTGAAGCCGGACGAGCTCGACGGCGTGTTGGCGGTCATTCGTGGGGAAACCGCTTCGTAAGAGTTTTGCGGGCAACCGTTTCGCCCGGTCGTACGTCAAGTTGAAGGGAGGAGCAGGGGATGATCGGTCCAGTGCTTCGTCCCCCGCCCTGCCCGAGGGGCTGTCCGGCGAACCCGATGGCGTACAAAGTCGTCGCTCCCGGTTGCCCCACCCTTTCGTCCCACCCCTAGACTGAACATCCAGCAGGTGGCTCACGCTCGAAAGGCGCCCCCGTGTCCATCGGCAACTCCCCCGAAGACGACCGGCCTTCGATCGGTCGCGCGCTTCAGCAGGCTCGAATCGCCGCAGGTCTGACGGTTGAGGAAGTCAGCAGCTCCACCCGGGTGCGCATCCCCATCGTGCACGCGATCGAGGACGACGACTTCTCCCGCTGTGGCGGCGACGTGTACGCCCGCGGCCACATCCGCATGCTCGCCCGCGCCGTCCGGCTCGACCCCGATCCCATGATCGCGCAGTTCGACGCCGAGCACGGCGGCCGTCCCGCACCCACCCCCGCGGCGCCGCTGTTCGAGGCGGAGCGGATCCGCTCCGAACCCCGTCGGCCCAACTGGACCGCGGCCATGGTCGCGGCGATCGTCGTCGTGGTCGGCTTCGTCGGCTTCACGCTCTTCAGCGGCGAGGACGAGGGCTCGGGCTCGGCACAGGTCGCCGAAGGCTCGACTCCCGACAAGCCCACGTCCGAACCGGCCACGACCAAGCCCGCCGACCCCAAACCGGCTCCCTCCGAGAGTGCCATCGCCGCGGCCCCCCGCGACAAGGTGACGGTCAAGCTCAGCGCGACCGAGGGCAAGAGCTGGATCTCCGCCAAGGATCACAACGGGCGGCTGCTCTTCGACGGCCTGCTGCTCGAAGGCGACTCCAAGACCTTCCAGGACAAGGAGCGGGTCGACCTCGTCCTCGGCGACGCCGGGGCGATCGACCTCTTCGTGAACGGCAAGAAGGTCGACGACCAGTTCGAGCCGGGTCAGGTCGAGCGGCTCTCGTACACCAAGGGTGACCCCGAGGTCGGCTGACCTTCCGGCGTCACTCCGCACGGTGCGTGCCCGGCAGCAGCTGCTGCCGGGCACGCACCGTTTTCGTCCTCCGGCGGCGCCGCCCCGGTCACTCCCCGTAGCGGTGAACCCTGCACGGTGGGGTGACGGCCGGGACAAAGTAGTCTTGAGCCCATGCCCGAACGCCGTACCGTCGCCCTTGTCACTCTCGGATGCGCCCGTAACGAGGTGGACTCGGAGGAGCTTGCAGGCCGCTTGGCAGCGGACGGCTGGGAGCTCGTCGAGAACGCCACGGACGCGGATGTCGCCGTCGTCAACACCTGTGGCTTCGTCGAGGCCGCCAAGAAGGACTCCGTCGACGCCCTGCTCGAAGCCAACGATCTGAAGGATCACGGCAGAACCCAGGCCGTCGTGGCCGTCGGCTGCATGGCCGAGCGCTACGGCAAGGACCTCGCCGAGGCGCTGCCGGAAGCGGACGGAGTCCTCGGGTTCGACGACTACGCCGACATCTCCGACCGTCTCCAGACCATTCTCAACGGCGGTATCCACGCCTCCCACACCCCGCGCGACCGGCGCAAGCTGCTGCCGATCAGCCCGGCCGAGCGCCAGGACGCCGCCGTCGCGCTGCCCGGTCACGCCCAGGAGATCGCGCCCGCACCGGCGGACCTGCCGGAAGGCGTCGCGCCCGTCTCAGGCCCTCGGGCCCCGCTGCGCCGCAGGCTGGGGACCAGCCCCGTGGCCTCCGTGAAGCTCGCTTCGGGCTGCGACCGGCGCTGCTCCTTCTGCGCGATCCCCTCCTTCCGCGGCTCCTTCATCTCCCGGCGGCCCTCGGACGTCCTCGGCGAGACCCGCTGGCTCGCCGAGCAGGGCGTCAAGGAGGTCATGCTCGTCTCCGAGAACAACACCTCCTACGGCAAGGACCTCGGTGACATCCGGCTCCTGGAGACCCTGCTGCCCGAACTGGCCGAGGTCGACGGCATCGAGCGCATCCGGGTCAGCTACCTCCAGCCCGCGGAGATGCGGCCGGGACTCATCGACGTCCTGACGTCGACGCCCAAGGTCGCCCCGTACTTCGACCTGTCCTTCCAGCACTCCGCCCCCGGCGTCCTGCGCGCGATGCGGCGCTTCGGTGACACGGACCGATTCCTGGAGCTCCTGGACACCATTCGGGGCAAGGCCCCGCAGGCCGGTGCCCGGTCGAACTTCATCGTGGGGTTCCCCGGTGAGACCGAGGCCGACCTCGCCGAGCTGGAACGCTTCCTGACCGGCGCGCGCCTGGACGCCATCGGTGTCTTCGGATACTCCGACGAGGAGGGGACCGAGGCGGTCGGCTACGAGAACAAGCTGGACGCCGACGTCATCGCCGAGCGCCTGGCACACATCTCGCAGCTCGCCGAGGAGCTGACCTCGCAGCGGGCGGAGGAGCGGGTCGGCGAGACCCTTCAGGTCCTCGTCGAGTCCGTGGAATCCGAGGAGGACGGCCCCGTCGCGGTGGGCCGTGCCGCGCACCAGGCCCCGGAAACGGACGGCCAGGTCGTCTTCACCGCACGCGAAGGGCTCGTGCCGGGCCGTATGGTCGAAGCGAAGGCAGTGGGCTCCGAGGGAGTGGACCTCGTGGCCGAACACCACGAGCTTGCGGAGGCAGCCAGATGACGGGAGCCCAGGCATCCGCGGCAGGGGGCTCCGGCGTCACGCCGACGCCCCGTGGCGGCGAGCTGGGCACGGCGGCCGTCAGTCAGGCCGGCCTGTGGAACATCGCGAACATCCTCACGATGGTGCGGCTGCTGCTGGTCCCGTGCTTCGTCGTGCTGCTCCTGCACGACGGCGGCTACGACCCGATGTGGCGGTCCTTCGCCTGGGCGGCCTTCGCCGTCGCGATGATCACCGATGTCTTCGACGGCCATCTGGCACGCACGTACAACCTGGTCACCGATTTCGGGAAGATCGCCGACCCGATCGCCGACAAGGCGATCATGGGGGCGGCGCTGATCTGCCTGTCCTCGCTGGGGGACCTGCCGTGGTGGATCACCGGCGTGATCCTGTTCCGCGAGCTCGGCATCACCCTCATGCGCTTCTGGGTCATCCGGCACTCGGTCATCCCGGCCAGCCGCGGCGGGAAGATGAAGACCCTGGCCCAGGGCATCGCCGTGGGCATGTACGTCCTGGCGCTGACCGGGCCCCTGGCGACCTTGCGCTTCTGGGTGATGATGGCCGCCGTCGTGCTGACGGTCGTCACCGGTCTCGACTACGTACGCCAGGCCGTCGTGCTGCGCCGCAGGGGGCTCGCGGCCGAGCGTGCGGCCGCCCTGGAGGCGGTCGCGGCGGTGGCGGACGTCCAGGACGGTGTCAGCGGGCAGTGTGTCGCGGACTCGGCCGGCGAGGGCGTGCAGCCGATCGTGGATCCCGTGGCGGGCCTGCGCGGCGCCACGGAAGCGGCGCCCGTCGCGGGCGTCAGAGGCGCCTCGGAGGCCGAGCGGTGACTTCCGGGGCGGCCAGGGTGCTGCGGCGGCTCCAGGAGCGCGGTGAGACGCTCGCCGTCGCCGAGTCCCTCACCGGCGGTCTGGTGGCCGCGGAGCTCACGTCCGTCCCCGGAGCCTCCCGAGCGTTCCGCGGGTCCGTCACGGCGTACGCCACGTCCCTGAAGCGGGACGTGCTGGGCGTCGACGGCGCACTCCTGGCCGAGCGCGGGGCGGTGGACGCGGATGTCGCCGGGGCGATGGCCGCCGGCGTACGCCGGGTCCTCGGCGCCGACTGGGGAGTCTCGACCACGGGGGTCGCGGGACCGGACGCACAGGACGGCAAGCCCGTCGGAACGGTCTTCGTGGCCGTCTGCGGCCCGGGCGGCGTGCAGAATGTCGCCGAGCTGAGGTTGAACGGCGGGCGTGCGGACATCCGTAAAGAGAGCGTACGGAGTCTGCTGGAACTGCTCTCGGGCGAACTCGGCGAAAATGCGAGGGCACAGGATACGGAACAGAACGGGGGGAATTGATGTTTGCAGCCCTGAGTGAACACGACATCGCTCCCCGCACGGCCGCAGCGCAAGGCGGTACGGTGGGGCGTGAAGGATGCGGCTACGCGGTCCGAGGAGGGAGCCACCGATGATTCTGCTCCGTCGCCTGCTTGGTGACGTGCTGCGTCGGCAGCGCCAGCGCCAAGGCCGTACTCTGCGCGAAGTCTCCTCGTCCGCCCGAGTCTCGCTCGGCTATCTCTCCGAGGTGGAGCGGGGGCAGAAGGAGGCATCCTCCGAGCTGCTCTCCGCCATTTGCGACGCGCTGGACGTACGGATGTCCGAGCTCATGCGTGAAGTGAGCGATGAACTGTCGCTGGCCGAGCTGGCCGAGTCGGCAGCAGCCAGTGATGCGGTGCCTGTGCCGGTACGCCCGATGCTCAATTCCGTCTCTGTCGCGTCGGTCGCCGGCGTGCCGACGGGACGGGTGACCATCAAGGCGCCCGCGGAAGCGGTGGATGTCGTCGCCGCCTGACCGCACGGTTCGTGGTGAACGAAGCCCCGGTCGGCCCCTTCAGGGGGTCGGCCGGGGCTTTCGCGTACGGGGTGTGTGCAAAGCGTGTAGCCGGGCAGGCGGAGTGCAGGCCGGGTGGAGAACCCCACCGGGGAACCCACCCGAATGACTGTTTAGCGTCATTTGTGCCATCGTGGACGGGTGGTAGGCCGAACAGCTAGCAGCTATCCGATCGGAGAATTGCATGTCTGTCGTGAAGAGCGCGTTGACCGAAGGTGACCGCAAGGTCGTGGGAGACGCACTGCAGGGTGCCCTCGTGGACCTGATCGACCTTTCCTTGGCGGCCAAGCAGGTCCACTGGAATGTGGTCGGCCCGCGATTCCGGTCTGTCCATCTGCAGCTCGACGAGGTCGTCGACACGGCGCGGCAGCACTCGGACATCGTCGCGGAGCGGGCTTCGGCGGTGGGTGTCAACCCGGACGGACGGTCCAAGACCCTCGCCAAGACCACGGCCATCGACTCCGTGCCCGACGGCTGGATCAAGGACGTGGACGCGGTGAAGGCGCTGGTCGAAGCGCTGCGTGTGGTCATCGACCGGATGCGGGAGCGGATCGAGGCGACCGCGGACCCGGACCCCGTCAGCCAGGACATCCTGATCACCCTGACGGCTGACCTCGAGAAGCACGCCTGGATGTTCCAGGCCGAGAGCGCCTGACGCGACGCAGTGGGCCCCGCCGGACCGTACGTCCGGCCCGGAGGCCCGGCGCAGGTGCCCGGCAACGAGTGAGGAGTACGAGATGACTGACGACAAGGCCAAGGACAAGATCAAGGGCAAGGCCAAGGAAACGGCCGGCAAGCTCACCGGAGACCGCCGCAAGGAGGCCGAGGGCAAGGCCGACCAGGCGAAGGCCAAGACCGCGGACACCCTGGACAACGCCGGGGAGCGCGCCAAGGGTGTGAAGGACTCCCTCAAGGACGACCGGCACTGACCACCGGCCTTCCTGCCGGGCGCTCTGCACCGTCGCCCGCCGTGTGCCCCTGCCGACGCGTTCGGCGGGGGCACACGTGTGTCCGGTGGCATGGATGGTGTCCGCGCGTTCGGTGGGGGCGTCGCTTCGGCACGTCCGGTGAGGCCTGCGCGTGTGGTTCCCGTGCCGGGCGCGGATGCAGTCGGCGGCGGGCCGGGGGAAACTGCGGGGGAGGGCAGGGGGTGGCCCTTCCCGAGGCCCTTCCCGACGGGAGCTTCCCGGGAGCGCGCGCTCTGGTGGTCCGCTCTCATCGCGCACGCCGGTGGTGCGCCGATGCGCCCTCCCGTCGGGAGATCGAGCCGTACTGACGTCGGCCGGAGGAGGCAGCCATGGTGCGGCGATGGATACCGACGCTCGTACTCGGCGGCCTGTGGTGGTGGGCCGTGGCGCGGCTGCTCCTGGAACCGGAACACGCGGGTCTGGTCGAGGGCGCGGTGGCGGCCGGGGGGTGGGGGCTGAGCCTGCTGCCCGTGCATGTGACAGCCGCCGTGCGGGCCGAGCCCGCCGACGGGGAGACCGCGACCGACCGTACGGACATATCCACCTGAGCTCGCGGGGGAGGAAGCCCGCCTCGGACGGGCCGGCCTCTCAGGGGGTGGGTCCACGCTGGCAGTGGGGGCACCAGTAGGCGGGGCGGCCTTCCCGGTCCGCCACCCGGATGGGTGTGCGGCATCGCAGGCAGGGCCGGCGAGCTCTGCCGTAGACGAACACCCGCTCGCGCCCGTGGGCGCGGCGCATGGCCTCGGTGGTGCCGGTGGTCGTCCGCACCGGACGGGTGCGGTTGGCTTCCAGCAGCTGCTTGGCCGTGCTGACCAGACGCGTGGCGAGAAGCGGGGGCAGGTCGCCCATGGGGACCCAGGGTGTCACCCGGGCCATGAAGCAGAGCTCGCACATGTAGACGTTGCCGATGCCCGCCAGATTGCGCTGGTCCAGGAGCGCTTCTCCCACGGGGCGCGCCGGGTCGGCGAGCAGATTGCTCAGCGCGGTCTCCGGATCCCAGCCGGGCCCCAGCAGATCGGGACCGAGATGACCGACCGCCTGTTCCTCGTCCTCGGTGCGGAGCAGCTCCAGTACGGGCAGCCGGTATCCGACCGCCGTGTGCTCTGCGGTGGCGAGCACCGCGCGGATCTGATGGGCCGCGCCACCTCTCCAGCGCTCGCCCGGATCGTAGATGCGCCAGGCACCGTCCATCCGCAGGTGACTGTGGAGGGTCAGACCACCCTCGAAGCGGGTCAGCAGGTGCTTGCCGCGCGCAGTGGCCTCCAGGACCGTGCGGCCGGTGAGGTCGGCCGTGGCGAACCGTGGCACCCGCAGGTCCGAGACCGTCAGCACTTGGCCCGCGAGTGCCGCATGGAGACGGGCGGCGGTCTGGAGGACGGTGTCACCTTCGGGCATGCCTCCATGATGCGCGGAGCCGGCCGCCGATGTCCGGCATCATGCGCGGAGCCGGCCGTCGGTGTCCGTGGGAGCGTCGGCGGCTGTGCCGGGTTTCGGTGGGACTGCCGGATTCGGTGACGGGTTCCGACGGCGGTGGCCCTCTCCGGCCCGCGCGTCGGCAGGCATGTCTCGTACGTGTCCTCCGTGCCGGGGGCGGCGTGACTTCCCTACGTCCCGCGTGCCGTGACCGTGACTCCCCTACGTCCCGCGGGCTGACCGCGGCCCGTCAGGCGCGCAGCCGGAGACCACGGGGAGTGGCCAGGAAACCCGCCTCCTCCAGCGTGCGGCCCAGCGGAGAGGTGAGGGAGGACGCGCCGTTGGTGCGTTCCACCGTGACCGTGCCGAGCGTGCCCGCGCGGGCGGCCGACGCGAGCGCCTCCGCCGCCGCACGGAGCGCCGGGTCCGCGGGATCGGTGGGCCAGGCGAGCAGGGACTTGCCGCCGCGCTCCATGTAGAGCGTCAGCTCCCCGTCCACGAGGACCACCAGAGCGCCCGCCTTGCGGCCCGGCTTGTGCCCTGCGCCGTCCGGTGACTCGGGCCAGGGCAGCGCCGCGCCGTACGCGTTGGCGGGGTCGGCCGCCGCGAGGACCAGCGCGCGGGACACCGTGCCCGGGTCGGCGCGGTCGCGCGCGGTGGAGGCGGCCCTGAGCCGGTCCACGGCACCGTCCATCGCGAACTGGGCCGCCCCCAGCCCTTCGACGACGTAACCGCGGCGCGCCTGTCCGCTGTCCTCGAACGCGGCGAGGATCCGGTAGACCGCGGAGAAGCCACCCTCGACGCCCTCGGCCTGGACCGCGCCCCGGGTCACCACTCCGTGGCGGTCCAGGAGCGTCCGGGCCAGTGCGTGGGCCCGATGGGTCGGCTCCGGCTCACGTTGCGGCAGCAGCGACCAGCGCCCCGAGACCGTCGGCGGACCTGTGCGTGAGGCGGGGCGCGCCGCCGCGGTCAGTGAGCCGTAACGCCCGCGTGGCACGTTGCGTTTCGCCCGGTGCGCGGTGGAGCCGGCCGTGCGCCCCGAACCGAGGAGCGAACGCAGCGGGGCGAGGGTGTCGTTGGTGAGCAGACCGGCCCACACCAGGTCCCAGAGGGCGTCCGCGAGTTGTGGATCGGTGCAGTCCGGGTGGGTGGTGGCGCGGACCTGGTCGGCGATCTGACGGAAGAAGAGGCCGTATCCGCCGGCGAGGACGGTGAGCAACGACTCGTGCAGGGCGCTCTGTTCCAGCGGCAGGGGCGGTGGGAGGAGCAGCGGCGCACTGTCGGCGAGGTAGACGGAGAGCCAGCCGTCCTTGCCGGGGAGGGCGCCCGCTCCGGCCCAGACGACTTCGCCGGTGGTCGTGAGCTCGTCGAGCATGGCGGGGGTGTAGCCCATGACCCGGCTCGGGAGGATCAGTTTCTCCAGGGCGGAAGCCGGCACCGGGGCGCCCTGCAACTGCTCGATGGCGCGGGCCAGTCCGTCGATTCCACGCAGGCTGTGGTCGCCGAGGTGCTGCCATTGGGGCAGGAAACCGGCCAGGGCGGCGGGCGGAACCGGCTCCAGTTCCTGGCGCAGCGCGGCGAGCGACCGGCGGCGCAACCGGCGCAGGACCGTGGCGTCGCACCACTCCTGTCCGATACCGGCCGGATGGAACTCGCCCTGGACGACGCGTCCCGACGCGGCGAGCCGTTGCAGCGCCCCGTCCGTGACGGCGGTGCCGAGGCCGAAACGCTGTGCGGCCTGCGTGGTGGTGAACGGGCCGTGCGTACGGGCATACCGGGCGAGGAGGTCGCCGAGCGGGTCCTTGACCGGCTCGGTGAAGGCCTCGGGGACGCCGACGGGAAGCGCCGTGCCGAGCGCGTCGCGAAGCCGCCCCGCGTCCTCCACGGCAGCCCAGTGCGCGGATCCGCCGATACGGACCTGGATGGCGCGCCGGGCGGTCGCAAGCTCCGGCGCCCAGGCGGCTTCCGCACCGCGCTCCGCCAGCTCGGCGTCGGTGAGGGGGCCGAGCACACGCAGCAGATCCGCCACGCCCTCGGAATCCTTGATCTTTCGGTCCTCGGTCAGCCACTGCAGCTCCCGCTCCAGTTCGCCGAGGACGTCGGCGTCGAGCAGTTCGCGCAGCTCCGCCTGGCCGAGCAGCTCGGCCAGCAGATGGGAGTCGAGCGACAGAGCGGCGGCCCGTCGCTCGGCGAGGGGCGAGTCGCCCTCGTACAGGAACTGCGCGACGTACCCGAAGAGGAGCGAGCGGGCGAACGGTGACGGCTCGGGGGTGGTCACCTCGACCAGGCGCACGCGGCGCGCTTCCAGATCGCCCATCAGTTCCGTGAGCCCCGGCACGTCGAAGACGTCCTGGAGACATTCCCGCACCGCTTCCAGGACGATCGGGAACGAGCCGAACTCGGAGGCCACCTGGAGGAGCTGGGACGCGCGCTGGCGCTGCTGCCAGAGAGGCGTGCGCTTGCCCGGGCTGCGTCGCGGCAGCAGGAGGGCGCGCGCCGCGCACTCCCGGAACCGTGAGGCGAACAGGGCGGATCCACCGACCTGTTCGGTGACGGCCTGCGCGATCTCGCCCTTGTCGAAGACCACGTCGGCGGCGCCCACCGGGGGCTGATCGCTGTCGTGACCGGCTGCGGGGAAGACGGGGGAGGGCGTGCCGCCGGCGGACGCACCGCCCGGGTCCGCCTGCACGGGGTCGAAGTCGAGGAGGTCGAGGCCCATCAGATCGGCGTCGGGCAGTCGCAGCACGATGCCGTCGTCCGCATGCATCACCTGGGCGTCCATGCCGTAGCGCTCGGCGAGCCTGGCGGACAGGGCGAGTGCCCAAGGGGCGTGCACCTGGGCGCCGAACGGCGAGTGCACCACGACCCGCCAGTCGCCCAGTTCGTCACGGAACCTCTCGACGAGGACGGTCCGGTCATCGGGGACATGACCGCAGGCCCGGCGCTGCTCTTCGAGGTACGCCAGGATGTTGTCGGCCGCCCAGGCGTCCAGCCCCGCGGCGAGCAGCCGGAACCTCGCGTCCTCGGCGGACAGCCCTCCGATCTCCCGGAGGAACGCTCCCAGCGCACGCCCCAGCTCCAGAGGACGGCCCAGCTGGTCGCCCTTCCAGAACGGCAGGCGGCCGGGGACCCCGGGGGCGGGCGAGACCAGGACGCGGTCCCGGGTGATGTCCTCGATGCGCCAGGACGTCGTCCCCAGCGTGAAGACGTCGCCCACCCGCGACTCGTACACCATCTCCTCGTCGAGTTCGCCGACGCGTCCGCCGCCCTTCTTCGGGTCGGCGCCGGCCAGGAAGACCCCGAAGAGCCCGCGGTCGGGAATGGTGCCGCCCGAGGTGACGGCGAGCCGCTGGGCGCCCGGGCGGCCCGTGACCGTACCGGAGACGCGGTCCCACACCACCCGGGGGCGCAGCTCCGCGAAGGCGTCCGAGGGATAGCGCCCCGCGAGCATGTCGAGCACCGAGGTGAAGGCGGACTCGGGGAGCGAGGCGAACGGGGCGGCGCGGCGGGCCAGGGCCAGCAGGTCGTCCGCCTGCCAGCTGTCCAGCGCCACCATGGCGACGATCTGCTGGGCCAGCACGTCCAGAGGGTTGGACGGGATCCGCAGGGCCTCGATGGCACCCGCGCGCATCCGCTCGGTGACGACGGCCGCCTGCACCAGGTCGCCGCGGTACTTCGGGAAGACGACACCGGTGGAGACGGCACCGACCTGGTGCCCGGCGCGGCCCACCCGCTGCAGCCCCGAGGCGACGGACGGCGGTGACTCGACCTGGATCACCAGATCGACCGCGCCCATGTCGATGCCCAGCTCCAGACTCGAGGTGGCCACCACGGCGGGCAGCCGCCCCGCTTTGAGGTCCTCCTCGACCTGGGAGCGCTGTTCCTTGGACACCGAGCCGTGGTGCGCACGGGCGAGCAGCGCGGGAGCGCCCTTGGCGGCCCCGGACTGCGCCATGATCTCGGCGGGGGAGTGGGCCTCGGCCAAGGGCGCGTCGTCTGCCGCCTGCTCCTCGAAGACGGAGCCGGTCGCCCGCTCGTAGGCGATCTCGTTCAGCCGGTTGCACAGGCGTTCCGCCAGCCGCCTGGAATTGGCGAAGACGATCGTGGAGCGGTGGGACTGGACGAGATCGGCGATCCGTTCCTCGACATGGGGCCAGATCGACGGCTTCTCGGCCTGCCCGCTCTCGCCCTCCGTGGCGGGGGACCCGCCCAGCTCGCCGAGGTCCTCCACCGGTACGACGACGGAGAGGTCGAACTCCTTGGTCGACGGAGGCTGGACGATCTCCACCTTCCGCTGCGGGGAGAGGAACCGCGCGACCTCGTCGACCGGGCGGACCGTCGCCGACAGCCCGATACGCCGCGCGGGCCGCGGCAGCAGCTCGTCCAGACGCTCCAGCGAGACGGCGAGATGGGCCCCGCGCTTGGTGCCCGCGACAGCGTGCACCTCGTCGACGATCACCGTCTCGATCCCCGCCAGCGCGTCGCGGGCGGAGGAGGTGAGCATCAGGAACAGCGACTCGGGGGTGGTGATCAGGATGTCCGGGGGTCTCGTCGCCATGGAACGGCGCTCGGCCGCAGGGGTGTCCCCGGAACGGATGCCCACCCGTACCTCGGGCTCGGGCAGCCCCAGGCGCACCGACTCCTGACGGATACCGGTCAGAGGGGAACGCAGATTGCGCTCCACGTCGACCGCCAGAGCCTTCATCGGCGACACGTACAGCACACGGCAGCGCTTCTTGGCCTCGGCGGGCGGCGGAACGGCCGCGAGCCGGTCCAGGGAGGCGAGGAAGGCGGCGAGCGTTTTACCCGAACCGGTCGGTGCGACGACCAGCACGTCCGACCCCTCACCGATGGCCCGCCACGCACCTTCCTGAGCCGCCGTGGGCGCGTCGAAGGCGCCCGCGAACCAGCCGCGGGTCGCGGGCGAGAACGAATCGAGTGCGGAACCGGCCATGCCCCCCATCGTGCACCCACGCACTGACAACGGCCGGGAACGTGCCCGGGCGCCTACCTGTCCGGACTGCGGGCACCCCCGCGGACCTGCGAGAATTCCCGGCATGACGGCGGGCGCGCAGAAGGAGTGGGCGAGGTACTGGCAGTACGCGGAGCTGCCCGACCTCGATCTCCTCCGTGCCCGCTACGTCCGTCACACCTTTCCGCGCCACAGCCACGAGGGCTTTGTCTTCGGCACGATCACCAGCGGCGTCGAGGACGTCGGGCTGCCCGGCGGCACCGTGCACGCGGGCCCCGGCACCGTCGTCATGATCAACCCCGAGGTGCCGCACACCGCCCGCGCCGGCGTGCCCGAGGGTTGGGTGTACGCCACGCTCTACCCGTCGGCCCAGGTGATCAACGACATCGCGGCGGACCTGACGAAGCTGCGCGGCACGGTCGGATTCGCCGAGACCGGCGTACGGGACCCGCATGCCGCCAGGCTGATCACCGAGGTCCACCGGGCCGCCGAGGAGGGCAACGCCCTGGCCGCCGACAGCGTCCTGCGCGTCATGGTCGCCCGCCTGCTCGACCTCCACGGCAGCGTGCTGCCCACCAGGGAGGCCCACTCCGCCGGCGCCCGCGTCGCGGCACGCGCCCGGGCCCTGCTGGAGGAACGGATGGAGCGGCCCCCGACCCTGGCGGCGCTCGCCGCCGAGCTCGGCACCAGCCCCTTCGCCCTCCTGCGGGCCTTCAAGAAGCAGTACGGAATGCCCCCGCACACCTGGCTCACCGACGCCCGGGTGCGCCGCGCCCGTCGCATGCTCGACGCCGGAACCGCGCCCGCCGAAGCCGCCGCCGCCGTCGGCTTCACCGACCAGCCCCATCTCAACCGTCACTTCACCCGGATCGTCGGGGTACCTCCGGGCGCCTACCAGCGCGACCGTGCAAGAACGTACAAGACCGGCCCCGCGTCCTGCCCGTAGCGTGCCGGGCGTGGCAGAACAGACAGCACCCCCTCAGAGCGCCGGCCCCGACGCGCCGGTCACGGACCCGGGCAAGCCGGACGGCGCCGTCGTCCGGGACGCACTCGGCGTGGGCATAGCCGTCGGGCTCTCCGGCTTCGCCTTCGGAGTGACCTCGGCGGGCTCCGGCCTGACCCTTCTCCAGACCTGCGCGCTGAGCCTCTTCGTCTTCACCGGCGCCTCCCAGTTCGCCCTGGTGGGGGCACTTGCCGCCGGTGGCAACCCCTACACCGCCGCGGCCGGGGCGTTCTTCCTGGGCATCCGCAACGCCTTCTACGGGCTGCGCCTCTCCCAGCTCCTCGCCCTGCCGCGCCCGCTGCGCCCCCTCGCGGCCCAATGGGTCATCGACGAGACCACCGCGGTCACTCTGCCCCAGCCCACGCGCCGTGCCGCACGCATCGGGTTCACGGTCACCGGTCTCACCCTCTACGTCCTGTGGAACCTGACGACGCTGGCCGGCGCGCTGGGGGCCGAGGCGCTCGGCGACACCGGCACCTGGGGCCTGGACGCCGCCGGTCCCGCGGTCTTCCTCGCCCTGCTCGCGCCGATGCTCAGAAGCAGTACGGAGCGCGTCACGGCGGGGCTGGCGGTCCTGCTGCTCCTCGGTCTCCTGCCGGTGCTGCCGGCGGGCGCCCCCGTACTCGTGTCCGCGCTGGCGGCTCCGCTCGTCCTCTTCCTGAAGGGCCGGGGCACGGGCCCCGGCGAGACACCCACCGAAGCCCCGACCGCGCCCCGGGAAGCCCGATGAACATCTGGATCGCCATCGGGCTCACCGCGGCCGGCTGCTATCTCGCGAAGCTCCTGGGGCTGCTGGTACCCGCCGGGGTGCTGGAGCGCCCTCTCGTCCAGCGGCTGGCGGCCCTCCTGCCGGTGGCGCTGCTCGCGGCCCTCACCGCTCAACAGACCTTCGGCGACGGGCAGCACCTGGTGCTGGACGCGAGAGCGGCCGGGCTCGCCGCGGCGGCCGTCGCCCTGATGCTGAGGGCCCCCTTCCTGGTCGTCGTCGGTGTCGCCGTCGTGGTCACCGCCGCCCTGCGCGCCCTGATGTGAGCCGGGGCGGACCAGCCGCGCCCCGGGGGATCAGCCGATGTCGCGTCCGTACGCCCGCAGTGTCCGCAGGGCCTTCAGCGTCACGATCGGGCGCCCCTCCAGTGCCGTTCCGGGCGCCCACTGCCGCCAGTTGACCGGCCAGCCGCCGTCCTCCTGCTGCTCGGCCGCCAGATGGTCCAGGGAGCGTTCCATCTCGGCGTCGCTGAACCAACGGCGGGCGAGGGAACCGGGGGAGCGGGCGTAGTCGTGAGCGAAGTGGTGTTCCCCCGGGGCGTAACCGGGGGACACCGGGTAGTCGGCGCGGTGCCGCGGGTCCAGCACCACCAGCCGCTGGTCACGGACCAGTTGCCCCAGCCGTTCGGCGGCGGACTCCGCACGGGCCCGGTCCGGGACCCCGTCCAGGAAGGCGACGGCGGCCTCGATCTCGTACGGGTGGGACCGGGCCATCGAGTCGATGGCGGCCCAGCAGAAGTCGGTGGCCCTGAACAGCCAGGCGTGCCACACCTCGTTACGGTGCAGCAGCCCCACCACCGGTCCTGTCGCCAGCAGTTCGGCCGGCGGGTCGTCGACCACCGGGACGAACGGCGCGGCGGGGTAGCCGCGCTGCGAGGGGTGCAGCGCGGGCAGAGCGCCCTCCTTGGTCGACACATCGGTGAGGTACCGGCAGATCCGCTCCGCGCGTGGGCCACCGCAACGACCGATCGAGTCGAGAACGCTCAGCGCGTGAGCGGTGTGCAGCGGCTGGCTCACGGGCCCCCGGAGGTCAGGTTCGAGCGCGTGGCCGTAGCCACCGTCGTCGTTCAGATAGGCGGCGAGCGCGGTTTCGACGGGATCCGCGCTCCCTCCCAGGAAGAGGTGGACGAACCGCCGCTGTTCGAGGACACGTGCGGTGAGCCAGACGAACTGCTCGGCGCGGGCGAGGGCATGTGCTCCGGTTCCAGCCATGGACAGACCGTAGAGGGGAAAGCGCCCTCCCCCGCGGCCTCCCGGCCCGGCTGCACCCGTAGAGCGGGATACTGGGGGCATGCGGTTGACGATTTTCTGGGAACGGATGGCGGAGTACTTCGGCGAGGCCTACGCGGACTCCTTCGCGCGCGATCACGTCATGTCCGAGCTCGGCGGCCGTACGGTGCACGAGGCCCTGGCCGCGGGGTGGGAGGCGAAGGACGTGTGGCGGGGCGTCTGTACGGCGGTCGGCGTACCTCCTGACAGGCGCTGACGCGCACGGAAGGATGACAGGGCCTGGCTGGGCTGACGCAGGGGCCACCGGCCCCCGCACGGCCACCTCGGCGCCACCCGCCGGTGCCGGGCTGTCACAGCGGTGAGCGAGACTTGTCCCGTGGCACCGACAGACGAGACCGCCCAGACCCAGCCGCCCGCCTCACCACCCGTCCCGCCGGCCGCTCCACCCGGTCCGCCGTCCGGCACCGGTCCCGCCCGCATGCCCGCCTGGCTGCCGCGCGCCATGGTCATGGCCCTCGCGCTCTACGGGTGTTTCCTGCTGGGCAGCTGGGCCTTCGACCAGCTCATCGGGCTGCTGACCAACATCCTCATCGCCTTCTTCCTGGCGCTGGCGATCGAACCCGCCGTCGGCCGCATGGCCGGACGCGGGATGCGGCGGGGTCTCGCCACCTTCCTGGTCTTCCTCGGTGTGCTCGTCGCCGGGGCCGGCTTCGTCGTCCTGCTCGGCTCGATGCTCGCGGGTCAGATCGTCGACATGGTCGAGGAATTCCCCAAGTACCTCGACTCGGTGATCAACTGGGTCAACCAGACCTTCCGCACCGAGCTCTCCCGGGTCGAGGTGCAGGACAGCCTGCTGCACTCGGACTGGCTCCAGAGGTACGTGCAGAACAGCGCGACCGGAGTGCTCGACGTCTCCACGACGGTGCTCGGCGGACTGTTCCGGCTGTTGACGATCTTCCTGTTCTCGTTCTACTTCGCGGCCGACGGCCCCCGGCTGAGACGCGCGCTGTGCTCCGTGCTGCCGCCCGCCCGGCAGGCGGAGGTCCTGCGCGCCTGGGAGATCGCGGTCGACAAGACGGGCGGTTACATCTACTCGCGCGGGCTGATGGCACTGATCTCCGGAGGAGCCCACTACGTCCTGCTGGTGGTCCTCGGAGTGCCCTACGCACCGGCGCTCGCGGTCTGGGTGGGTCTCGTCTCGCAGTTCATCCCGACGATCGGCACCTATCTGGCCGGTGCGCTGCCCATGCTGATCGCCTTCACCGTCGACCCCTGGTACGCGCTGTGGGTCCTCGGTTTCGTCGTGATCTACCAGCAGTTCGAGAACTACGTGCTGCAGCCCAAGCTCACGTCCAAGACGGTCGACATCCATCCGGCGGTCGCCTTCGGCTCGGTGGTCGCGGGCACCGCGCTCATGGGCGCTGTCGGGGCACTGGTCGCCATTCCGGCCGTGGCGACCCTCCAGGCCTTCCTGGGCGCGTACGTGAAGCGTTACGCGGTGACGGACGACCCCAGGGTGCAGGGCGGCCATCACCTGCGCCGGGGTGAGCCGGTGCTGTCGAGGATCCGCCGCGCGGTGCGTGGCCGGACCCGCCGGTGAGGCGGGGGCGCCATCGGTGTCAGGCGGACTACCGGTATCCGGTGACATCGGCCGGCAGACCCGGATCCTGGACCTCCACGAGGTACCTCCAGGCATCCGGCCTGCTGCCGTCGACATCGGTGAACCCGTAGACCCGCGCCAGCTGCCCGCTCGACAGCGTCCTGCCGTTCCAGCGCGCCACCTCGGGGTCGCCCGCGAGGGCGGCGACGGCCCGTCCGACGTATGCAGGGGACTCGGAGACGGCGAAGTGGGGTGACCGGGCGACGGCATCGCGCCAGTTCGCCTCGGTGACCCCGTGGGCCTGGAGCATGGCCTCGGACCGCAGCCAGCCCGGAGTGAGCGCCACGGCGGTGGCCCCGTGCGGCTCCAGCTCGTGCGCCAGCGCGAAAGCCATCCGGTTCACCGAGGCCTTCGCCAGGTCGTAGAAGAACGACACCCGGTAGTGGCCGGCGTTGTACTCGTCGGTGCCGTCCGTCATCTCGACGACCAGGCCACCCGGCGTCTCCAGGAGGAGCGGGATCGCGAAATGGCTGGTGATCGCGTGGGTGTCGACGGCCAGGCGCAGGGTGTGCAGCCCGATGTCCAGGGTCGACTCCCACACCGGTCTGCCCCACTCGATCTCGGCGCCCCAGATGTCGTTCACGAGCACGTGCAGGGCCCCCTGCTCGCTGCGGATGCGCGCCACCAGGGCGCTGACCTGGGACGGCACCAGGTGGTCCACCCGCACGGCGATCCCTCGGCCCCCCGCCTCGTCGACGAGCGCCGCTGCCTCCTCGATGGTCTCGGGCCGGTCCATCTCCGATCGCTCGGAGCCGCTCGTGCGCCCCGTCACGTACACGGTGGCACCGGCGGCTCCCAGCTGCGTGGCGATTCCCCGGCCCGCGCCTCGGGTGCCTCCGGCGACCAGGGCAACTTTTCCAGCGAGATTGCGCGCAGATGTCCCCATATCGCCTGAATTTAGCAGGGTGATCGCAGGGTCCGCCGACTCCCTCCGGCTCACTCGTTGTCGACCGCCGTGAGCCGTTACGCTCGGCTGTGTCGGCCCGGCGTGGTGCGCTTGACACTAAAATCGAACATCCATTCTCATGGGATTCCGGCCGGGTTTTCCCGGGCCCGGCCGTGGAGTTGTCCACAGGCCGGGAGGACGTCGAGGCCCATTGTCAGTGGCAGGGGTTAGCGTCTGTGACGTGAAGCGATCGACTCAAGCAAATCGGGTGGAACCCATGGCAGGAACCGACCGCGAGAAGGCGCTGGACGCCGCACTCGCACAGATTGAACGGCAATTCGGCAAGGGCGCGGTGATGCGCCTCGGTGAGCGGCCGAACGAGCCGATCGAGGTGATCCCCACCGGGTCCACCGCGCTCGACGTCGCGCTCGGCGTCGGTGGTCTGCCGCGCGGACGCGTGGTGGAGGTGTACGGACCGGAGTCCTCCGGTAAGACGACGCTGACGCTGCACGCCGTGGCGAACGCGCAGAAGCTCGGCGGCTCGGTGGCGTTCATCGACGCGGAGCACGCTCTCGACCCGGAGTATGCGAAGAAGCTCGGCGTCGACATCGACAGCCTCATCCTCTCCCAGCCCGACAACGGCGAGCAGGCGCTGGAGATCGTGGACATGCTGGTCCGCTCCGGCGCGCTGGACCTGATCGTCATCGACTCCGTCGCGGCCCTGGTGCCCCGTGCGGAGATCGAGGGCGAGATGGGCGACTCGCACGTGGGTCTGCAGGCCCGTCTCATGAGCCAGGCGCTCCGTAAGATCACCAGCGCGCTCAACCAGTCCAAGACCACCGCGATCTTCATCAACCAGCTCCGCGAGAAGATCGGGGTGATGTTCGGCTCCCCGGAGACCACGACCGGTGGCCGCGCGCTGAAGTTCTACGCCTCGGTGCGTCTGGACATCCGCCGGATCGAGACGCTCAAGGACGGAACCGACGCCGTCGGTAACCGCACGCGCGTCAAGGTCGTGAAGAACAAGGTCGCGCCGCCGTTCAAGCAGGCCGAGTTCGACATCCTCTACGGCCAGGGCATCAGCCGTGAAGGCGGCCTGATCGACATGGGAGTGGAGCACGGCTTCGTCCGCAAGGCCGGTGCCTGGTACACCTACGAGGGCGACCAGCTCGGCCAGGGCAAGGAGAACTCCCGCAACTTCCTCAAGGACAATCCCGACCTCGCCAACGAGATCGAGAAGAAGATCCTCGACAAGCTCGGTGTGGGGGTCCGTGCGGAGGACGCGGCCGAGCCGGCCGCCGACGCGGCGGCTGCCGCGGGTGCTCCGGCCGACGGCGCCGCGAAGTCGGTTCCGGCTCCCGCGACCAAGGCCAAGACCGCCAAGGCCGCGGCGGCCAAGAGCTAGGCCGTGACGCGTCGCACGGAGTGGCCGGGCGCCGATGCCGGCGCGGGTTCCGGCCCCGAGTTCGCCGCAGAGTCCTCCGGGGATGCGCCGGAGCCCGGTCGGGGGGCCGGGTTCGGCGAGGGGGCGGGCCGACGTTCCCGCTCCCGCTCCAGAAGCAGCGGTTCCCCCTCCTCGTCGAGGGCCGAGAAGGGGGAACCGCGAGATCCGGTCGAGCAGGCGCGCGCCATCTGTCTCCGGCTGCTGACCGGGACCCCACGGACGCGGAAGCAGCTGGCGGACGCACTGCGCAAGCGTGAGATCCCCGACGAGGCCGCGGAAGAGGTTCTGTCGAGATTCGAGGATGTCGGGCTGATCGACGACGCGGCTTTCGCGGACGCCTGGGTCGAGTCCCGGCACCACGGCAGAGGGCTGGCCCGGCGCGCTCTCGTCCGGGAGCTCCGCACCAAGGGGGTGGACTCCTCGGTGATCGACGAAGCGGTAGGACAGCTTGATTCCGAGCGGGAGGAGGAGACCGCGAGGGAGCTCGTCGCGCGGAAGCTCCGCTCCACCCGGGGGCTGGACCGTGACAAGCGACTGCGCCGGCTCGCGGGCATGCTGGCGCGCAAGGGGTACGGGGAAGGGATGGCCCTGCGCGTGGTGCGTCAGGCGCTCGAGGCCGAGGGCGAGGACACGGAAGGGCTGGACGAGCCGTTCTGACCGGGGCGGGGGACGGGGGCGCCGGGAAACAGTGAACGGGGGACGAGGGGCGAACAGCCGGACGGAAGACCGAAGGGGGAGACAGCCCGCGCGGGGTGCGCGCGGGCCGGGGGAGAACGGCGCGCGGAGCGCGGGCCCGTGGCCTGCTCCATGTGCCAGGCGGACGGTGTGGTCGGGGGACCGGTGGGCGAACGGCCGCCTGGTACAGAGTGGCTGCGGTGCCGGGTGTGGCGGTGGCGGAGGGGGTCACCGCCGCACCCGGCGTGCTCACTGACCTGCCTGGGACGCCCGGTGGATCGTGGCGTCCAGCAGGGCCAGAGCCTCTGCGGCGGTGCGGCCGGGCTGCCGGTTCCAGGGGCCGATCAGGTCGGTCCAGCCCTGGGAGCGCAGTTCGGTGATGAGCCAGGCGCCGGCCCGGTCCACGGTGTCGAGGGACCCGTAACCGAGCCGGTGCGCGGTCAGCATGGCTCCGCACAGGCAGCGCGCACCGCGGGCGTTGCGCAGGCGGTACGGGGTGTTCTGCCAGCCCCACTCGACCAGGATCCGCCGTGCGTGGCCGAGATGGGTGGACGGGGCGACGTCGGGCTGCCCGATGCGGCGCCAGGCGTGGAGCCGCTCGGGCAGTACGGCGCCGAGGCGGCCCGGCAGGGGCCGCTCCTTGGGCGGCGGGGCGGGCAGCGCCCGCAAGGACTCGTCGACCAGCTGGTCGACGGGCTTGGTCAGCAGGCCCCGCCAGTCGGCCGGAGGTACAGCCGTCGCCCCCCCGTCCCGGGCGGTCCGCACGGACGGCCGCTGCTCGTAAACCGGAGCGGGCCGCGCAGAGGGTCGCCGTCCCAAGAGATCAGCGGCGGGCGGCGCGGACGGAGGCCCCCCGTGCCCCGGGCGAGGCCGCACGGACGGCGGACCCGCATGCTCCCGGCCTGGCAGTGGCGACGGCAGGCCGCTGTGTTCCGGGGCGGGCGGGGCGGAAGGCGGGCTTACGGCTTCCAGAGCGAGCGGCCCGAGTGGTGGGTTCGTGGGCGCCGGGCTCTCAGGCTCCGGGGCGGTGCGGTCCCAGCCGGTGACGATGCGCTGCCAGGCGTCCGTCGCGTGCAGGCGGGAGACCTGCGCGTCCAGCTGGTCAGGGGTGAGCTGAGAGGTTTCCATCGGCGCGCCATCTCCGTACATTCCGGGTCCTCGGTGATGAGGCGAATGTCCGTCGTGCGCGGCGATTGCTCCACCGGGGAGCAGCGTTCGGGTGTGTCAGGGGCTCATTCGGCCTGACGGCGGTGGCCGAGCCCGGCCCGGGGGCGCAGCGTGCGGTCCGCTACCGGTAACCGGAGCACCCCTACCGGACCGGCCCGCACAGGGAGCCGCGCCCCGGGGGCGGCAGCACGCGGTCCGTACCCGGCACCGACCCCGCCAGACCCCCACCCGCGTCGGCCTGGCGCGCCAGGCCGACACTGGCACCGGCCCTCCAGGCCGGCACCGATCCCGCCAGGCCGACACCGGCACCGGCCCTCCAGGCCGGCACCGACCCTGCCAGGCCGACACCGGCACCGGCCCTCCAGGCCGGCACCGACCCTGCCAGGCCGACATCGGCACCGGCCCTCCAGGCCGACACCGGCACCGGCCCCGCCAGGCCGGCACCGGCAAAGGCCCGCACGGGGGGCCGCGTACCTCTGTCAGGGAGTGGTGACCGGGAGCCCGGCCGCGCGCCATGCCTGGAAGCCGCCGGTCAGGTCGGTGGCCCGGTGCAGTCCCAGCTGGTGCAGGGAGGCGACCGCCAGGCTCGACGCGTACCCCTCGTTGCAGATCACCACGATCCGCAGATCGTGGCTCACCGCCTGGGGCGCACGGTGACTGCCCTGGGGGTCGAGCCGCCATTCCAGCTCGTTGCGCTCGACGACCAGCGCCCCCGGGATGACACCGTCCCGCTCGCGCAGAGCCGCGTAACGGATGTCGACGAGCAGTGCCCCCTCAGCGGCCTCGGCGGCGGCCTGTCCGGGGCCGATCCGCTCGTAACCTTCCCGGACCCGGTCGAGCAGTTCGTCGATGCCCGACGGCTCCGGTCCGCTCCCGTCCCCGGCGCTCACTGCCAGTCCTCCGGGCGCTCGGTCTGCTCCAGGCGCAGCACGGCGCCCGTGCGGCTGTACCTGCGGATCTGCGGCAGCGGCGGGTAGTAGGCATGCACCGACACGGCATGTTCGTGCCCGGACTCGTTGAGCACCTCGTGCACGTGGTGCCGGCCGAACGCCCTGCCCTGACCGGCCGCCAGCAGCCGGGTCCGGTCGACGCCCTCGTTCAGTTCGAGGGTCTTCCAGCCGTCCGTGGGGAGCCGGGCGGCCAGCGAGTGTTCCCTGAGGGCGCCGGTGGCGACGGTGAACGCCCCCGTCGACTCCGCGTGGTCGTGCCAGCCCGTGCCCGTGCCGGGCGGCCAGCTGATCAGCCACGCTTCGCTCCCGCCGGGACCGTCGAGCCGGAGCCAGGTACGTCCCTCGGGGTCGAGAGGCAGCGAGGCGACGAGCGCGGTGTCCTGCGCGGTACGGCGGACGAAGTCGAGCAGTTCCGCGGCGGTGGGTGCCGGGGTGCCGCTGCCGCCTAGCGCCGTGGTGGCGCCGCCGGTTCCGGAGGAGGAGGCCGGGGCGGGAACCCCAGCTGCGGAACCGTCCTGCGCGGAAGCGTCCCGCGCGGGAGTGGTTCCGGGGGTGTCCCCGTCAGCGGCGGGCGCGGGCGTGGCAGGGGAAGGAGAGGGTGCAGACACAGGGGCCGTCCTGAGAAGTTCGCAAGGGCGCACGGCCGTGCGGAGAACAGCGCGGCGTGCCGGAGGGAAGCGATTCAGCAGGACGGGCGACACACGCAGCCCGCATAGCGGACGAGATCCATATGGACCCTCCGCCACAGGCGCACATCGGTGTCGGTCATGATCTGGAGTACACCATGTGCGCCTGCGACGGTCAATTGACGTCCGCGGTCCGGTCGGAGCGTGTGGTGGTGCCGGTCCTCTCGGTGTGCGCCGGGCCCGTACCACCCCCGCGCGCGGCATCGGCCGCGGCGTGGAGCTCTGCCGGCCGTACCCCGCTGAAGGCGGCCACGAGATGCCCGTCCGGCCTGACCAGCAGGACCGTGTGGGCCGTGGCTCCGGGATAGCTCTCGGTCACCAGCAGTTCGGCCTTCACCGGGAGGGCGTCCACCGCGTCCACGAGCCGGGGCATGACACCTGCGGTCATCCAGTGCCTCCGGTCCCACACCCCGGTACCCGGCGCGACCAGGATCACCAGCAGGTGCCCCTGGCCCAGCCGCTCACGCAGCCGGACCGCCGTCCCGTCGGGAGCGGTCACCCGCACATCGGCGACCGGAGCACCGGGCGCCGTGCCCACCGGGACGTGACCCTCGGCGCGTTGAGGCGCAAGGGGGGAGTGCGTGTACGAAGGGGGCGCGCCCAGAGGTCCGCACCCGAGGTGCCCGTCGGCCAGCAGGGTGTCGTGCCCGCGTGCGCTGCCGGGCACGAGCGTCCGCAGCCCCGCGCCGCCGCGCAGTATCGGCAGCGACTGGTCCGCCGCCCGGAGCCGGGAGGCGACCGCAGCCCGGCGCTCCGCCTGGTAGCTGTCGAGCAGCAGCTCGCCGGCGTCCTGGTGCCAGGCCTGGGCCAGCTTCCAGGCCAGGTTCTCGGCGTCCCGCAGCCCTTCGTCCAGACCCTGGGTACCCAGTGCGCCCAGCAGATGGGCGGCGTCCCCCGCCAGGAAGGCGCGCTTGGACCGCCATCGCCGGGCCAGCCGATGGTGCAGCGTGTAGACGCCGGTGTCCAGCAGCTCGTAGGCGGGCGTCTCACCGCACCAGCCTTCGAGCGTGTCGCGGATGCGGGTGATCAGCGCGTCGGGGGTGACGAGCTCGCCGCGTGGCGGAAGGAGCCAGTCCAGCCGCCAGACTCCGCCCGGAAGCGGCCGTGCGGTGACCTCCGCACCACCGGAACGCCAGGGGGGTGCCCGGTGCAGCACGGCCTCCCCGGGCCAGGGCAGATCGGCGCGGAGTGCGGCGACGGCGTGCCGTTCCACCGCCGTACGGCCGGGGAACCTGATGTCCAGCAGCTTGCGCACGGTGGAGCGGGCCCCGTCGCAGCCCACGAGATAGCTTCCGCGCCACCAGGTCGACCCGGGCTCCCGGGTGTGCACCGTGACCCCGTGGTCGTCCTGCTCCAGGGTGTCGATCCTGCTGAGCGGCACCATGCTGACCAGATCCTGAGCGGCGACCGCGGCGCGCAGCCCCCGGGCCAGCGCGTGCTGGGGCAGGTGGACGGGTGAGGGGAGCGGGACGGTGCCCTGCCCCTCGCCCAGCGGAACGGCTCGTACCAGTTGCTTGCGGCGCACCGAGCGCCAGCCGGTCCAGCGCAGACCGTCCTCGTGCAGGGACGAGCAGCCGAGGCGTTCCATCAGGTCCGCGGTGTCCTCGCGCAGCACGACGGTGCGCGCGGGGCGGGGTTCGTCCTTGCCCGGTCCCTCGTCGAGCACGACGGAGGGCACGCCCTGCGAGGCGAGGGCGAGCGACAGCGACAGGCCGACGGGCCCGGCGCCGACGACGATCACCGGGTCCACGGGGTGATCCCTCCGGCGCCGTTCGTCGAGGTGGAGGGGGAGGAGAGGGGGGCGGCGGCGGTGGTTCGGGGCGGGATCACAGAACGTATGCAACCCACTGGCGGTGCATGCGTCAAGTGACCCGGGAACGTGGCGGGGGGCGCGGCGTGGATGCCGCGCCCCCCGGGTGGAGACGGTGTGGACCGCCCGTCAGACCTTGTCCACGTCACCGGACTTGGCCGGGGGAGCCTCGATGGTCTCCAGGCCGCCGGCGGGAGCGGCTCCGACCACGGCACCCGTGCCCTTCTTCGCCCGGCGCAGCCTGCCCTCCAGCCAGCTCGCGAAGGAGGTCAGCGCGAAGTTCACGATGACGTAGATCAGCGCGACGACCGTGAAGCTCGCGATGGTGTTCGCGTAGTTGGCGCTCATCGGGCGGACGGAGGCGAGCAGCTCGGGGAAGGTGAGGACGGCGCCGCCGAGCGCGGTGTCCTTCACGATCACCACGATCTGGCTCACGATCGCGGGCAGCATGGCGGTGACCGCCTGGGGCAGCAGTACGTAGCGCATGGTCTGGCCCTTGCGCATGCCGATCGCCTTGGCGGCGTCCGTCTGCCCGTTCGGGAGCGAGAGGATCCCGGCTCGCACGATCTCCGCCAGCACCGAGGCGTTGTAGAGCACGAGCCCGGTGACCACGGCGTACAACGGCCGGACGTCGGTGGCGATGTCGGTGAACTCCGCGTACACGGCGTTCGCGGCGATCATCAGGATCAGCACCGGGATGGCCCGGAAGAACTCCACGACGATGCCGGAGGGCGTCCGCACCGACAGGTGGTCGGAGAGACGGCCGATCCCGAAGAGCGCACCGAGCGGCAGCGCGATCACGAGAGCGAAGAACGCGGCCTTGAGCGTGTTCAGGAGCCCCGGCCAGAGGTAGGTCTCGTACGGCAGGGAACTCGTGAGGAACGGCTTCCACTTGGCCCAGTCCAGCTGGTTCTTCGAGTTCAGGCCGTCGTACAGCCACCACAGCGCGGCGGCGAGGACGACGAGGAAGACCACCGTGTACAGGATGTTGCGCCGCTTGGCGCGGGGGCCCTGTGCGTCGAAGAGGACGGACGTCGTCATCGCTTCACCGCCACCTTCTTGCTCACCCAGCCGAGGAGGAGGCCGGTCGGGAGGGTGAGGCAGACGAATCCGAACGCGAAGACGGCGGAGATCAGGATCAGCTGTGCCTCGGCCTCGATCATGGTCTTCATCAGCGATGCGGCCTCGACCACACCGATCGCCGCGGCAACGGTCGTGTTCTTCGTCAGCGCGATGAGCACGTTGGCCAGCGGGTTCACGACCGAACGGAAGGCCTGCGGAAGAATGATCATCGACAGCACCTGGGTGAAGCTCAGGCCGAGTGCGCGAGCCGCCTCGGCCTGCCCCGTGGGCACCGTGTTGATGCCGGAGCGCAGCGCCTCGCACACGAACGCCGCGGTGTACAGCGCGAGGGAGAGCACCGCCAGGCGGAAGTTGATGAGCGTGAAGTCCTCGGCGCCGAGCTGGATGTTGAGGGTCTGGAAGAGCCCCAGCGACGAGAAGACGATGATGACGGTCAGGGGGATGTTACGGACGATGTTGACGTAGGCGGTTCCGAAACCGCGCATCAGGGGGACCGGGCCGACCCTCATGCCGGCCAGCAGCGTTCCCCATATGAGGGATCCGAGGGCGGAGTAGACGGTGAGCTTCACCGTCACCCAGAAGGCCCCCAGTAGGTCGTAGGGCTCAAGAAAGTCGAACACGATCTCCCGTGCTTCCGCGTATGGGGAGGGCACGGTGCGCCGCCGTCGTGGCGGCGCACCTCATCGGCCCAGCTTCGGACCACCGGCAGGGTGGTCTTACTTGACGACGTTGCCGATCTTCGGGGCGGGCTCGTTCTTGTAGTTGGCGGGGCCGAAGTTGGTCTCGACCGCCTTGTCCCACGAACCGTCCGAGACCATCTTGGTGAGCGCGGCGTCGATCTTCTTCTTGAGGTCGGCGTCGCCCTTCTTCAGGCCGATGCCGTAGTTCTCGTTGGTCATCTTGAAGCCGGCCAGCTTGAACTTGCCCTTCGCGGACTCCTGCGCGGCGTAACCGGCGAGGATGGAGTCGTCCGTGGTGAGCGCGTCGACGGCCTTGTTCTCCAGACCGGTGAGGCACTCCGAGTAGCCGCCGTACTCCTGGAGCTGCGCCTTCGGGGCGAGCTTGTCCTTGACGTTCTTCGCCGAGGTCGAGCCGGTGACGGAGCAGAGCTTCTTGCTGTTCAGGTCCTCGGGCGACTTGATCGAGTCGTCGTCGGCCCGGACGAGGATGTCCTGGTGCGCGAGGAGGTACGGGCCCGCGAAGTCGACCTTCTGCAGACGCTCGTCGTTGATCGAGTAGGTCGCGGCGATGAACTTCACGTCACCGCGGTCGATCGCGGTCTCGCGGTCGGCGCTCTTGGTCTCGACGAACTCGATGTTCTTCGCGTCGTAGCCGAGCTCCTTGGCGACGTACGTCGCGACGTCCACGTCGAAGCCGGTGAACTTGCCGTCCGGCGTCTTCAGGCCGAGGCCGGGCTGGTCGATCTTGATGCCGATGGTGATCTTCTCGCCACCACCGGACCCCGCGGCGTCGTCCTTCTCGTCGGAACCACAGGCGGTGGCGGTGAGGGCGAGGGCGAGCACGGCGGCCGAGGCGGCGGTGACCTTACGAAGCTGCATGATGGGATTCCCCTGGGTTGGAACGATGTGAGTGATCAGCTGGTCCTGAGCCCAGCCGTGCGGGATCAGTGGTGAAGGATCTTCGACAGGAAGTCCTTCGCCCGGTCGCTGCGCGGGGCGCTGAAGAACTGGTCGGGTGTGGCCTCTTCGACGATCTTTCCGTCGGCCATGAAGACGACCCGGTTGGCCGCCGAGCGGGCGAAGCCCATCTCGTGGGTGACGACGACCATCGTCATCCCCTCCCGGGCCAGCTGCTGCATGACCTCCAGGACCTCATTGATCATCTCCGGGTCGAGCGCCGACGTGGGCTCGTCGAAGAGCATGACCTTGGGGTCCATGGCCAGCGCGCGGGCGATCGCCACGCGCTGCTGCTGACCGCCGGAGAGCTGCGCCGGGTACTTGTCGGCCTGCACCCCCACGCCCACACGGTCGAGCAGCGCCCTGGCCTTCTCCTCGGCCAGCTTCTTGTCCGTCCTGCGGACCTTGACCTGGCCCAGCATCACGTTCTCGAGCACCGTCTTGTGCGCGAAGAGATTGAACGACTGGAAGACCATGCCGACATCGGCACGCAGCCTGGCCAGCTCCTTGCCCTCCTGGGGAAGCGGCTTGCCGTCGATCGAGATCGCGCCCGAGTCGATCGTCTCCAAGCGGTTGATCGTGCGGCACAGCGTGGACTTCCCGGACCCGGAGGGCCCGATGACTACGACGACCTCGCCACGGGCGATGGTCAGATCGATGTCCTGGAGCACATGCAGCGCGCCGAAGTGCTTGTTGACGTTGCTCAGTACGACAAGGTCGTCACCCGCGGGTGCGGCATCCTCGGCGGCCTTGGTCACTGAAACTCCGCTCATCGGCTTCTTGCTCCGTCCTCCTCGGTTAGGGAAGGACCCTAGTGACGCAGTGCGATCAGCGTCATTACATCTGAGCGGAAATTGAGCATAACGATCCGGCCGCAACCGGACACACCGCGTGAACGGGACGCCACGGGCTGCTCGGAGGGGGTACCGGGTGGGTAACGGAAACCTGGTGGTAACGGGGCGGGGCTTGACTGTCGTACCCGTTATCGGCGTGGATGCTGGTGCGGGATGACGTGAATCGTCGGCGTACGGGAAGATTCGCCGGGCTGAACACGGTGTACGGTCACGCACGGTTCCCGACTGTGTGAGGACCTACGAGAACGAGGCGGAGAGGGGGACCCATGAGACTGCTGCTCGTCGAGGACGACGACCACGTCGCGGCGGCCCTGTCCGCCGTGCTCGCACGGCACGGCTTCCAGGTCGTCCACGCCCGCAGCGGCGAGGAGGCCCTGCAGGCGCTGCTGCCGGCCGAGCGTGAGCCCTTCGGCGTCGTGCTCCTCGACCTGGGGCTGCCGGACCAGGACGGCTACGAGGTGTGCGGGAAGATCCGCAAGCGCTCCGCGATCCCCGTGATCATGGTGACCGCCCGGTCCGACGTCCGCTCACGGATCCACGGCCTCAACCTCGGCGCCGACGACTACGTCGTGAAGCCCTACGACACCGGCGAGCTCCTGGCCCGCATCCACGCGGTCGCCCGGCGCAGGACGTCCGGCGAGGACACCGGTCAGACCCCGCTCGCCGCGCTGGTGCTCGGCCCCGTCCGCATCGAGCTGCCCACCCGCAGGGTCAGCGTCGGCGAGCACGAGGTCCAGCTCACCCGCAAGGAGTTCGACCTGCTCGCGCTGCTCGCCCAGCGCCCCGGTGTGGTCTTCCGCCGGGAGCAGATCATCAGCGAGGTGTGGCGGACCAGCTGGGAGGGCACGGGCCGCACCCTGGAGGTGCACGTGGCGTCGCTGCGCTCCAAGCTCAGGCTGCCCGCGCTGATCGAGACCGTACGGGGCGTCGGCTACCGGCTCGTCCCGCCGCAGGCCTGAAGGACGTACGTACCCGGTGCGCACCCGCCTGCTTCCCCTGCTCCTCGTCCTGATGGCCGCCGTACTGCTGGCCCTCGGCTTCCCGCTGGCCGTGCGGGTGGCGGCCGCCGAACAGCAGCGGGTCGTCATCGACCGCATCGACGACACGGCGCGCTTCGGCGCGCTGGCCCAGTTCGTCACCGAGCCCGTCGGAGGGACCGACGACCGGCAGCGGACCCTGCAGACCGAACTCGAGGCCTACGACTCGGTGTACGGAATCCGCGCCGGCGTCTTCTACCGGGACGACCGGGCCCTCGCCAAGGCCCCCGCCACCTGGTCCCTGCCCGCCGAAGGGGACGGGCGGGAGGCCTTCCAGGAGGCACTGCTCGGCCGCCGCTCGCACGATCCGCCGCAGGTCTGGCCCTGGCAGAGCGACCGTATAGCCGTCGCCTCCCCGGTCGTACGCGACGGAGACGTGGTCGCCGTCGTGGTGACCGACTCACCCACCGGGGACATGCGGTCCCGCATCCTCCGCGGGTGGCTGCTCATCGGTCTCGGAGAGGCCCTCGCGCTGCTGGTCGCGGTCGGTGCCGCCTTCCGTCTCACGGGATGGGTGCTCCTGCCCGTACGGATCCTGGACGCGGCCACCCACGACATCGCCAGTGGGCGCATGAGGTCCCGCGTCGTCGCCTCCGGCGGGCCCCCGGAACTGCGCCGCCTCGCCCGCTCCTTCAACGAGATGGCCGACAACGTCGAGGAAGTGCTGGAGCAGCAGCGCGCCTTCGTCGCCGACGCCTCGCACCAGCTGCGCAACCCGCTGGCCGCGCTGCTCCTGCGCATCGAGCTGCTCGCCCTCGAACTCCCCGAGGGCAACGAGGAGATCGCCTCCGTCCGCACGGAGGGCAAGCGCCTCGCCCAGGTCCTCGACGACCTGCTGGACCTGGCGCTCGCCGAGCACGCCGCCGCGGACCTCCAGCTCACGGACATCGGCGCGCTCGCCGGTGAGCGCGTCGCGTCGTGGCGTCCGCTGGCCGAGGAGAAGGGCGTACGGATGACGCTGGACGGGACGCCCGCGGTGACCGGCTGGGCCGATCCGATCGCCCTGTCCAGCGCACTGGACGCCGTCATCGACAACGCGCTGAAGTTCACTCCGGCAGGGGAGGAGGTCCGCGTCACGGCGGGAACCGACGGCACCACCGCCACGGTCGTCGTCGCCGACCGCGGCCCCGGACTGACCGAACAGGAGCTGGAGCGCGTCGGTGACCGCTTCTGGCGCAGCAGCCGGCACCAGAACGTCAAGGGATCAGGGCTGGGGCTCTCCATCTCCCGCGCCCTGCTCGCCGCGGGCGGCGGATCGATCGGCTACTCCACGCACGAACCGCACGGCCTGCGCGTCACGGTCACCGTGCCGCGCAACCCTCCGCACGCGTGAGCCGCGCCGGGCGGTGAGCGTTCAGGGCTTGGCCGAACGGTAGTAGCGCTTGGCGCCCTCGTGCAGCGGCAGCGGATCGGTGTAGATCGCCGTCCGAAGATCCACCAGCTGCGCCGAGTGCACCTCACGCCCGATCCTGTCGCGGCTGTCTATCACGGTGCGGGTGAACGCCTCCGTGGTCAGCGGATCGGTGCGGTCCGTGGTGATCAGCAGGTTGGAGACGGCGACCGTCTGCACGGCCTGCCCCTGCTGGGCGTCGTGGTAGGCGTCGGCCGGCATCACGGCCGAGCGGTAGTAGCGGGTGGATCCGCCGGCCGCCTGCAGCTCGCTGATCACCGGGGCCGCCAGCGGGACCAGCCGGATGGCGAACTTCTCCGACAGGTTCTGGACGGCGGCGGTCGGCAGCCCCCCGGACCAGAAGAACGCGTCCAGCCGGCCGTCCGCCAGCCGCTGCGGCATCGTGTCGATCCCGGCGTGGACGGGGGTGATGTCCGCCGTCGGGGCGAGCCCCGCGGCCTTCATCAGCCGGTCCGCGACGAGCAGGACCCCGGAGCCCTTCTGCCCGACGCCCACCCGCTTGCCCCGCAGATCGGCGATCCCGCGCACGTCCGAGTCCCTGGGCACGATCAGCTGGACGTAGTCGTCGTACAGCCGGACGCAGCCCCGCAGCCGCTCGGCGCCCGGCTTCCCGCTCTGCAGGTACGTGGCGACGGCGTCGGCCGTGGCGATCGTGAAGTCGGCCTTACCCGTCGCGACCCGCTCGACGTTCTGCTGGGAGCCCTCGCTGTTCTGCAGCCGTATCGACACCTTGGGCATGTCCTTGGCGAGCGCACGCTCCAGCCGCTGCCCGTAGCGCTGGTAGACCCCGCTGTGCACGCCCGTGGAGAACGTGAGGGAGCCGCTCGGCTCGGCGTCGCCGATCGGGAGCACCCACCACAGCAGCAGTCCGAGCACGACCGCGAAGGCGGCGCCTCCCCGAAGGGTGCGTCGCCGGCCGAACCGGGACAGTGCGTGCAGCATGGCGCGATCCTGCCAGTCCGTGCCCCCTCCTGGCCAGGCCGGATCCTGGGCGCGGGCTCCGGCGGCGGGAGCGGCGCCGTCACCGCCTACCCTTGTTCCATGACCAGCGGCAACCGGAGCGAAGCAGTGGACGTCCAGAAGAGCTACGAGGTACGCACTTACGGGTGCCAGATGAACGTCCACGACTCCGAACGCTTGTCGGGGCTGCTGGAGGGCGCCGGTTACGTGCGCGCTCCCGAGGGCTCCGACGGCGACGCCGACGTGGTCGTCTTCAACACGTGCGCGGTGCGTGAGAACGCCGACAACAAGCTGTACGGCAACCTCGGCCGCCTCGCCCCGATGAAGACGAAGCGCCCCGGGATGCAGATCGCCGTCGGCGGCTGCCTGGCCCAGAAGGACCGCGACACGATCGTCGAGCGCGCCCCCTGGGTGGACGTCGTCTTCGGGACGCACAACATCGGCAAGCTGCCGGTGCTCCTGGAGCGCGCCCGGGTCCAGGAGGAGGCGCAGGTCGAGATCGCCGAGTCCCTGGAGGCGTTCCCCTCCACGCTGCCCACCCGCCGCGAGTCCGCCTACGCCGCCTGGGTCTCGATCTCCGTGGGCTGCAACAACACCTGTACCTTCTGCATCGTCCCGGCCCTGCGCGGCAAGGAGAAGGACCGCCGCACCGGCGACATCCTCGCCGAGATCGAGGCGCTCGTCGCCGAGGGCGTCAGCGAGATCACGCTGCTCGGCCAGAACGTCAACGCCTACGGCTCCGACATCGGTGACCGCGAGGCCTTCTCCAAGCTGCTGCGGGCCTGCGGCACCATCGAGGGCCTGGAGCGGGTCCGCTTCACCTCGCCCCACCCGCGTGACTTCACCGACGACGTGATCGCCGCCATGGCCGAGACGCCGAACGTCATGCCCCAGCTCCACATGCCCATGCAGTCCGGTTCGGACACGATCCTCAAGGCCATGCGCCGCTCGTACCGCCAGGAACGCTTCCTGGGGATCATCGACAAGGTGCGCGCCGCGATGCCCGACGCCGCCATCTCCACCGACATCATCGTGGGCTTCCCCGGCGAGACCGAGGAGGACTTCGAGCAGACCATGCACGCGGTGCGCGAGGCCCGCTTCGCGAACGCCTTCACCTTCCAGTACTCCAAGCGCCCCGGGACCCCCGCGGCCGACATGGAGGGGCAGATCCCCAAGGAGGTCGTCCAGGAGCGCTACATGCGCCTGTCCGCCCTCCAGGAGGAGATCTCCTGGGAGGAGAACAAGAAGCAGGTCGGCCGTGTCCTGGACGTCATGGTCGCCGAGGGCGAAGGCCGCAAGGACGGCGCGACCCACCGGCTGTCCGGGCGTGCCCCCGACAACCGGCTCGTCCACTTCACCAAGCCGTCCGAGGACGTGCGCCCCGGCGACGTGGTGACCGTCGAGATCACCTACGCCGCCCCGCACCACCTGCTGGCCGAGGGCACGCCCGTGGGGGTCCGGCGCACGCGGTCCGGGGACGCCTGGGAGAAGCGCAACGCGGCTGCCACGGCCCGGCCCACCGGAGTCATGCTCGGTCTGCCCGGCATCGGCGCCCCCGCTCCGCTCGCCGCCGCCACAGGCCCGGGGTGCGGCTGCGACTGAGTACGCTGACCGGCATGCTTGCCGCCGCCGCCGTCTGCCCCTGCCCGCCGCTCCTGGTCCCGGAGGTCGCCGCGGGCGCCGGGCCCGAGCTCGACGCCGCGAGGGCCGCGTGCCTCGAGGCCCTGGACGTGCTCGCCGCCGCGGAACCGGATCGGCTGATCGTGGCCGGGCCCGCCGAGCCGGACGGACGCGGCCCGTTCCCTCCCGGTTCGGCCGGTTCCTTCGCCGGATTCGGCGTCGGCCGCACCGTACGGCTGGGGGAGGCGCCCGCCGGGGCCCCCGCACCGAAGCGCCCGCTCCCGGCGTCCCTGGCCGTCGGGGCCTGGCTCCTGGAGCACGCCCGGTGGACCGCCGCGCCCGTCGAAGGGCTCGGGGTGGGTGAGGCGCTGGCCACCGACCGCTGCCTGGCGGCCGGAGCGGACCTGGCGGCCGGGCAGGAACGGGTGGCCCTGCTCGTCATGGGCGACGGCAGCGCCTGCCGCACGGTCAAGGCGCCCGGATACCTCGACGAGCGGGCGGTGGACTTCGACGCGGCGGCGGCCCGTGCGCTGGGCAGCGCCGACCTGACCGCGCTGAGTGCGCTGGACGAGTCGCTCGCTTACGAACTGAAGGCGTCGGGACGGGCCCCCTGGCAGGTGCTGGCGGGCGCGGCAGAGGGGGCCGGCCTCCGCGGGAAGCTGCTGTACGAGGACGCCCCGTACGGTGTGGGGTACTTCGTCGCCACCTGGTCCTGAGCCCCCCAAGGCCGGGCGCGTGATCCGACACCGGGCCCGAGCCGCAGGAGCCCGCCCCACACCGCCGGGCCGGAGGGCGCTGCGGCGGAGCCGGGCCTGGACCCTGCCTGATCCTTCACGGAACGGGGACGATCCCGTGCCGGCACGGACGAGGGCCGTGGAGCGGTGACCGCTCCACGGCCCTCGACTCGGCCGGTACCCGCGTCAGGTCGCGGGCGGCGGCGGTGGCGTGCCGCCCTCGTTCTTGTGTCCCAGGCGGTCGACCGCGTCCTTGGCCTTCTGCGTGCCGGACACGATCTTGTCGCTGTACTTTCCCTTGGTCTTTTGGTCGACCGTGCGTGCGGCCCTGTCGAGGCCCTGGTCGATCTTGCCCCCGTGCTGCTGCGCGAGGTCGCCGACCTTCTCCTTGGCCGGGGCCAGCTTGGCCTTCAGGTTGTCCAGGAAACCCATGGGTCACCTTCCGTGCTGGGGGGACTGTCGTCACATTTTACTCGCCACAGGGCAAACACGCGTGACGCGCCGTGTCCGCGCAGGCGGGCGGAGTGGGCGATCCGGTCGGGGCGGGCCCCGAAGTTTGGGAGACTGTCCGGGTGAGAAGACCAGCTCCCACCCCCCGCGTCATCGCCGTAGTCGGTCCCACCGCGGCCGGAAAGTCCGATCTGGGGGTTTTCCTCGCCCAGCAGCTCGGTGGTGAAGTGGTCAACGCCGACTCCATGCAGCTCTACCGCGGCATGGACATCGGCACGGCGAAGCTGACTCTTCCCGAACGCGACGGCGTCCCGCACCACCTGCTGGACATCTGGGACGTGACCGAGGCGGCGAGCGTCGCCGAGTACCAGAGGCTCGCCCGCGCCGAGATCGACCGCCTCCTGGCGGAGGGGCGGACACCCGTCCTGGTGGGCGGCTCCGGCCTCTACGTGAAGGGCGCCATCGACGCCCTGGAGTTCCCCGGCACCGATCCCGGGGTGCGCGCCAAGCTCGAACAGGAGCTGGCGGAGCACGGCTCCGGTGCGTTGCACGCCCGGCTCGCGGCAGCGGATCCCGAGGCCGCCCGTGCGATCCTCCCCAGCAACGGGCGCCGGATCGTCCGGGCCCTGGAGGTCATCGAGATCACCGGCAAGCCCTTCACGGCCAACCTGCCGGGCGAGGAGCCCGTCTACGACGCCGTCCAGATCGGGGTCGACGTCGGACGGCCCGAGCTCGACGAGCGGATCAGCACCCGGGTGGACCGGATGTGGGACGCCGGACTCGTCGACGAGGTGCGGACGCTGGAGGCCGAAGGGCTGCGCGAGGGCCGCACCGCGTCCCGCGCGCTCGGCTACCAGCAGGTCCTGGCGGCGCTCGCGGGGGAGTGCACGCAGGACGAGGCGCGCGCCGAGACCGTACGCGCCACCAAACGCTTCGCGCGCCGTCAGGACTCGTGGTTCCGGCGCGACCCGCGCGTCCAGTGGCTGAGTGGCGCCGAGGAACAGCGCGCGGAACTCTCGCACCGGGCGCTGGCGTTGGTCGAACGAGCGGTCACAGCCTGATCGCACGGCAGGGGAACGACGTGGAGCGGAGACCCTGAGTGCTGCATCGGCGCAGGTCACGTCGACCCGGGGTGGCGGGGCTTCCTCAGGCTCCGGCACGTCGGAACAGCACGTGTGGATGGATGCCGGCGCGTGCCGACAGTGCTGATGAGTAGTCAGTTACGCAGGGCTCGGGACGGGTTGGGGTCCTGGTACCGGCAGCGCGATCTGACTGCGCTTCACATCACAGGGGTGTGGCGGTGGATCGACAAGGATGCGCGGGGCCGCCGGAGGAGAAGCATCGTCATGCCACCGTCGGACTCCTCCTCGGCGTGCCGGTCACCTCGGCCGACGTGCAGGACCTGACCGCCGGCCGGGCTCTCGTCGAACGGATCGCTCCCGAGTACCCACCTTCCGTACGACCTGGGTCGACGGCGGCTGTCGCCAGCACCTCGTCGAGCACGCCGCCACCCTCGGCGTCGACCTGTGCTTCGCCCGCCGAGCCCCGCCACCAGGGGCTTTGCCGTTCTGCCCCGCCGCTGGACCGTCGAGCTGACCTCGGGGTGACTCATGAACCACCGGCGCCCGGCCCGCGCGTTCCACGACCCAGACGGCCTACCGCACTCGCAGGCTTGAAGAAGTTCCTCACACCCCGCGCAAGCTTGTTCGACACGGTGTCTTTTCCGGTTGGCCGCGACCGGTCAATCCGGCGCTGACCTGGGGCTATTGCTGACCACCTGCTGACTCGCCGACCAGCAGCAGGCGTCTGACCTGCATAAACCCTCAAGCGGGGCTATAACAGCCTGATCACGTGATGGCATCGGGAAGCTCCGCCCGGCATTTCGGCGGCCGGGGCCGTGCCATCATCGAGCATCGATCGACAGTGGAGTCCGAGTGGGAGGGCGCGTGGCGATGGAGGCCGGCCCTCGCGACACAGACCGAGACGCAGCGGATGTCCGGCACGAGCCCGGACGTCTGAGCCCTGACGGGCCCGACGAGCACGACGTGGCCCCCGAGGTCGAGGTCGAGCTCCGCCCCGCCCGTCGCATGCGCATCTGGCAGCTCGCGCCGATCGTGGTGCTGGCGGCGGTCGGCTCCCTGATGTTCGCCTTCCCGCTCGCGTTCGAGTTCGGCGACGGCGGTGCCGTCGTGGCGATGCTGGGACTCCTGATCAGCTCCTGTGCCGCCGGCTGGGGCATGATGGCGGCACGCCGCGTGGGCCACACCTGGCCCGGTTTCGCGGACAAGGAGAGCGGCGGGCGCCCCGACTGGCGCGTGATCACGCTGTACGTGATCCTCTGCGCGGTCCTCGTCGCCCTGGCCGTCTGGCGCGTGGCGCGCCTGCGCTGAGGCGCCGGCGCGGGCCCGGACCCGCGGACCACCGGCACAGCCTCGTACAGTTGCCTCGTGAGCACTTCGCAGATCGCCTTCCTCAAGGGCCATGGCACCGAGAACGACTTCGTGATCGTTCCCGACCCGGACAACGCCCTCGACCTGCCGGTTCCCGTCGTCGCCCGGCTCTGTGACCGCCGCGCGGGCATCGGCGGCGACGGTCTGCTGCACGTCGTGCGGTCCGCCGCGCACCCCGAGGCGCGGGACATGGCCGACGAGGCCGAGTGGTTCATGGACTACCGCAACGCGGACGGCTCCGTCGCCGAGATGTGCGGCAACGGTGTGCGCGTCTTCGCGCGCTACCTGCAGCGCACCGGATTCGTCGCCGAAGGCGATCTGGCCGTCGCCACCCGGGGCGGCGTCAAGCGGGTCCACCTCGCGAAGGACGGCGACATCACGGTCTCCATGGGGCGGGCCGAGCTGCCCGAGGACGGTGTGACGGTCTCGGTCGACGGCCGCAGCTGGGACGCCCGCAACGTGAACATGGGCAATCCGCACGCGGTCGCGTTCGTCGAGGACCTGGACCACGCCGGAGACCTCCTCTCCGTACCGCCGTTCAGCCCGCCGTCCGTGTACCCCGACGGCGTCAACATCGAGTTCGTCGCGGACCGGGGCCCGCGGCACGTGGCGATGCGGGTCCACGAGCGCGGCTCGGGCGAGACCCGCTCCTGCGGTACGGGCGCCTGCGCCGTGGCCGTCGCCGCCGCACGCAGGGACGGCGTGGACCCGGCGCTGACCGGAGCCCCCGCGACGTACACCGTGGATCTCCCCGGCGGCACCCTGGTGATCACCGAGTATCCGGACGGCGGGATCGACATGACCGGGCCCGCGGTGATCGTCGCCGAAGGCGTGATCGACCCCGCCTGGCTCGAAACGGTGATCGGTTAGAGCTTCGCTCGAATGGGTGATCCGTTTCACGCTGGGCGAGAGCGGGACTGCGCCACGTGGTGGGGTCGATAGCATCAAGCACCGGCCCGGGGGTGTATCCGCACCTCTCCACCGCCGGTCGACGTTGCCGGAGGTGCCCCATGAGCGCAGAGGCCACCAATCCAGGTGCTCCCCTTCGCAAGCGCGGTCGTCCACGGATCGATCTGCGCAGGCTGGGCCGTGTCGCCCTGCTCGGGCCGGTCTCCCGTGACCGGCTGCCCGATGCCATCGGGCACGTCGCGGAGGCCCACCGGGCACATCATCCGGACGCCGACCTGACCATCCTGCGCAGGGCCTACGTCCTGGCCGAATCCTCCCACCGCGGCCAGATGCGCAAGAGCGGCGAGCCCTACATCACCCATCCGCTGGCGGTGACCCTGATCCTCGCCGAACTCGGCGCGGAGACGACCACCCTGACCGCCTCCCTCCTCCACGACACGGTCGAGGACACGGATGTGACGCTGGATCAGGTGAGGGAGGAGTTCGGCGACGAGGTCTGTTATCTGGTCGACGGCGTCACCAAGCTCGAGAAGGTCGACTACGGGGCCGCCGCCGAGCCGGAGACCTTCCGCAAGATGCTCGTCGCGACCGGCAACGACGTGCGGGTGATGTCCATCAAGCTGGCGGACCGGCTGCACAACATGCGCACGCTCGGAGTCATGCGGCCCGAGAAACAGGCCAGGATCGCCAAGGTCACGCACGAGGTACTCATCCCGCTCGCCGAGCGCCTCGGGGTGCAGGCGCTCAAGACCGAGCTGGAGGACCTCGTCTTCGCGATCCTCCAGCCGCGCGAGTACGAGCGCACCCAGGCCCTGATCGCCGCGTGGGCCGACGCACAGGATCCGCTCACGGACATCGCCGACAGCGTCAGGACGACCCTCCGGGAAGCCGGCATCAGTGCCGAAGTACTCATCAGACCGCGGCACGTCGTCTCGGTCCACCGGGTGCGGGCCAAACGCGGCGAGATGCGCGGAACCGACTTCGGCCGGCTCCTGGTCCTCGTCGGCGACGACGCCGACTGCTACGCGGTCCTGGGTGAACTGCACACCTGTTTCACCCCGGTGATCTCCGAGTTCAAGGACTTCATCGCCGCCCCCAAGTTCAACCTCTACCAGTCGCTGCACACCGCCGTCGTCGGCCCCGAGGGCGCGGTGGCCGAAGTCCTCATCCGTACGCACCGGATGCACAAGGTCGCCGAGGCCGGTGTCGTCGCCCTCGGCAATCCCTACACGCAGGACGGCAGCACCGCCGCGCACCAGACCGAACCCGCCGACGGCGAGCGGGCCGACCCGACCAGGCCCGGCTGGCTCTCCCGGCTCCTGGACTGGCAGGAGTCCGCCACCGACTCCGACACCTTCTGGACCACGCTGCGCGCCGACCTCGCACAGGACCGGGAGATCACCGTCTTCCGGACCGACGGCGGGACACTCGGGCTGCCCGCGGGCGCCAGCTGCGTGGACGCCGCCTACGCGCAGTACGGCGAGGAGGCGCACGGCTGCATCGGCGCCCGCGTCAACGGCCGGCTGGCCACGCTCAGCACCGTGCTGAACGACGGCGACACCGTGCAGCTGCTCCTCGCCCAGGACGGCTCGTCCGGACCCTCCCCGGAGTGGCTCGACCACGCCCGTACCCCCGCCGCCCGGATCGCGATCACCGCCTGGCTCGACACCCATCCGGAGGCCGCACAAGGGCCCCACGGAAGCCGGCCCGACACCCCGAGGCCGCAGACCCAGCCGGCCGACGAGGCGGCGAACGGGCGGGGCAGGGCCGGCGGGCGGGCCCCCAGCGTGGCCGTGGACACTCCGGGCGCACAGGTGCGGCTCGCCGGCTGCTGCACCCCGGTGCCGCCCGACGCCATCATCGGCTTCACGGTCCGCGGCGGTGCCGTCACCGTGCACCGCGAGGAGTGCCCGGCGGTGGGACGCATGCGCACGCTCGGCCGGGCCGCCGTGGGGGCCCGCTGGAACGACCAGGGGGAGTGGAGCGGCGCCGCCGACTACCGGGTCACCCTGGTCGCCGAGTCCTTCGGGCGCCCCCGCCTGCTCGCCGACCTCACCGAGGCCATCGCGACCGCAGAGGCCGCCATCGTCGCCGCGACCGTCGAACCGCCCAGCGAGCAGCGTGTCCGGCACACCTACACGCTGCAACTGCCGGACGCCGCAGGACTGCCCGGGCTCATGCGGGCCATGCGTGACGTGCCGGGTGTCTACGACGTCAGCCGGGCGCAGCAGCCCGCCGCCACGGGCTGAAGCCCTCCGCCGCCTCCTGCCGGTCCTCCGGCACCCCGTTCGAGTGGTGCGGCGCGCGCCGCCGCCCGCGCGCACGGCGTGCGCTGGTAGCCGTAGTCCATGCCGTTCACCTCCCGCCGACTGCGCGCCGCTCTGCTGGCCACCGCGTCGGTCACCCTCGTCGCCGCCACCCTGCCCGCACCCGAACCGCTCGGCATCGGCGACCGTCTCTTCCCCCACCTCGGCAACCCCGGTTACGACGTGCTCGCCTACGACGTCTCACTCACCTACACGGGCACCAACGCCGAGCCGCTCGACGCGGTCACCACCATCGACGCGCGGACCACCGCACCCCTGGAACGCATCAACCTCGACTTCGCCCGGGGCACCGTCCGTTCCGTCGAGGTCGACGGACTCGCGTCGGACTTCGCCTCGGCGGGGGAGGACCTCGTCGTGGACGCCCCCGTCCGGCTCCCGGCAGGCGCCCCCGTGCGCATCACCGTCCGGCACACGAGCGACCCCTCGGGGGACGAGGCCAACGGGGGGTGGGTCAGGACCGCGGACGGGCTCGCCATGGCCAACCAGGCCGACGCCGCGCACCGGGTCTTCCCGGGCAACGACCACCCCGCCGACAAGGCGTACTTCACCTTCCGGGTGTCCGCCCCGGACGACCTCACGGTCGTGGCGGGCGGCCTCCTCGCGGGCAAGCGCGCCCGGGCCGGCACGACGACCTGGACCTACCGCACCCGGCACCCCATGGCGACCGAGCTGGCCCAGGTGTCCATCGGCCGCTCCGCCGTCCTGCGGCGCACCGGCCCCGGCGGCCTGCCCGTGCGCGACGTGGTGCCCGCGGCCGACCGGGCGAAGCTCGAACCCTGGCTGCGGAAGACCCCCGGGCAGATCGCGTGGATGGAGAAGCAGGTCGGACCGTACCCCTTCGAGACCTACGGACTGCTGGTCGCGGACACCGAGACGGGCTTCGAGCTGGAGACCCAGACCCTCTCGCTCTTCGAACGCTCCCTGTTCACCGGGACCGGCTACCCCGAGTGGTACGTCGACTCGGTCATGGTGCACGAACTCGCCCACCAGTGGTTCGGCAACAGCGTCTCGCCGCGGTCCTGGTCCGACCTGTGGCTCAACGAGGGGCACGCCACCTGGTACGAGGCGCTCCACGCCGAGCAGCACGCCGGCAAGCCCATGGAGCGGCGCATGAGGGAGGCGTACGCGCGCTCAGACGCCTGGCGGGCGGCAGGGGGCCCGCCGGCCCGCCCCCAGGTGCCGTCCCCCGACCACAAGATCAGCCTCTTCAGGCCGGTCGTGTACGACGGCAGCGCGCTCGTCCTGTACGCCCTGCGCCAGGAGATCGGGCAGGCCGCCTTCGACCGCCTGGAGCGGACCTGGGTGCGCGTCCACCGGGACAGCTCGGCGACGACCCGGCAGTTCACGGCCCTGGCGTCCAGGATCGCGGGGCGGGACCTGACGGCCTTCTTCGACGGCTGGCTCTACGGGACGAAGACTCCGCCGATGCCGGGGCACCCGGAGTGGCGCAGCGGCGCCACCCGTACCTCGAAGGCCCCGCAGAGCCCGGCCCGCGCACCGAAACCGGAGTGACGGGGCGGGCGAGGACATGCCACTATCGACGCGTCGGCACGGCGGCCGGCCGGTGGCCCCCACCCAGGGGAATCATCCGGCGGGATCACGCGTTGTGACTGACGTAACGGACTTCTATCGACGTAAGGATCCAATGACCTCCTCTTCCTCCCTTCCCCAGGACGCGCAGGACGCGCAGAGCGCCACGGAACCCGTATCCGAGAGCCTCACCGAGAGCCTTCGGGCCGACGCCCTGATGGAAGAGGACGTCGCCTGGAGCCACGAGATCGACGGAGAGCGGGACGGCGACCAGTTCGACCGCTCCGAGCGCGCGGCGCTTCGCCGCGTGGCAGGACTCTCCACCGAGCTCGAGGACGTCACCGAGGTCGAGTACCGACAGCTGCGCCTGGAGCGCGTGGTGCTCGTCGGTGTCTGGACGTCCGGGACGGTCCACGACGCGGAGATCTCCCTGGCGGAGCTCGCGGCGCTCGCCGAGACGGCCGGTGCCCAGGTGCTCGACGCGGTGTTCCAGCGTCGCGACAAGCCCGACCCGGCCACCTACATCGGTTCCGGCAAGGCGCTGGAGCTGCGCGACATCGTTCTCGAGTCCGGGGCCGACACCGTCGTCTGTGACGGTGAGCTCAGTCCCGGCCAGCTCATCCACCTGGAGGACGTCGTCAAGGTCAAGGTGGTCGACAGGACCGCCCTGATCCTCGACATCTTCGCCCAGCACGCCAAGTCCCGCGAGGGCAAGGCGCAGGTCTCGCTGGCACAGATGCAGTACATGCTGCCGCGGCTGCGCGGCTGGGGTCAGTCGCTCTCCCGTCAGATGGGCGGCGGCGGTTCCAGCGGCGGTGGCGGCATGGCGACGCGTGGTCCCGGTGAGACCAAGATCGAGACGGACCGGCGGCGGATCCGCGAGAAGATGGCGAAGATGCGCCGGGAGATCGCGGAGATGAAGACCGGCCGCGAGATCAAGCGCCAGGAGCGCAAGCGCAACAGGGTGCCCTCGGTCGCGATCGCCGGATACACCAACGCGGGCAAGTCCTCGCTGCTCAACCGGCTCACCGGAGCCGGGGTCCTCGTGGAGAACGCCCTGTTCGCCACCCTGGACCCGACCGTGCGCCGGGCCGAGACGCCGAGCGGCCGGATCTACACCCTGGCCGACACCGTCGGCTTCGTCCGCCACCTCCCGCACCACCTGGTCGAGGCCTTCCGCTCCACCATGGAGGAGGTCGGCGAATCCGACCTGATCCTGCACGTGGTGGACGGCTCGCACCCGGTGCCCGAGGAGCAGCTCGCCGCCGTGCGGCAGGTGATCCGCGAGGTGGGCGCCGTGGACGTCCGCGAGGTCGTCGTGATCAACAAGGCGGACGCGGCGGACCCGCTGGTGCTCCAGCGCCTGCTGCGCACGGAGAAGTACGCCATCGCCGTGTCGGCGCGTACCGGTGCCGGGATCGACGAACTGCTCGCCCTCATCGACGCCGAGCTGCCGCGGCCGTCCGTCGAGCTCGAGGCACTCGTTCCCTACACCCAGGGCGCGCTCGTCTCCCGGGTGCACGCCGAGGGCGAGGTCATCTCCGAGGAGCACACCGCGGAGGGCACGCTGCTCAAGGCACGGGTCCACGAGGAACTGGCGGCGGACCTCGCGATGTTCGTGCCGGTGGCGCACTGACGTCGTACCCCGCACCACGCGGAAGGCCGGGCCCTCTCACGGGGGCCCGGCCTTCCGTATGGGCGGCTAGCGGTCCGCGAACTTCTCGCTCATCGTCGTGAAGACGGCCTGCGCGTCCCTGCCGAGCCTGGGCCCGGCCAGCCAGCCCGCGGTGACCGGGCCGATGGACGTGTTGGAGACCAGCACCGCCTTGCCGCCCTCGCCCTCGACGAACCAGCCCCCTCCCGAGGAACCGCCGGTCATGGTGCAGCCGATGCGGTACATCGTCGGGGTGGCCGGGCCGAGTGACAGCCGGCCCGGCCGGTCCGCGCAGGTGTGCATGAGCAGCCCGTCGTAGGGTGCGCCCGCCGGGTAGCCCCAGGCGCCCATGCCGGCGATGCGTGTGATCTCGGGTGCGTCGAAGTCGACGGCCAGGGCGTTGCCCACGGTCTCCTCGAGCGACTTGGTGCCGCTCTCCGGCTTCACGTGCAGCACCGCGTAGTCGTAGGGCGCGCCCGCGCCGCCCGTGGCACCACCGCCCGACAGCCACTCCCCGGAGGTCGCCGCCCAGTCCGCCCAGTAGGTGCCGTACGGCGCGATCTCCCGGGGCTGTGCCTTCGCCATCTCGGCGGCGGACCGGCCCTGGTCGTTGTAGGACGGGACGAAGACGATGTTGCGGTACCAGCCGCCCTCCGCACCCGCGTGCACACAGTGCCCGGCGGTCCAGACGAGGTTGGACCTGCCGGGGTTCTCGGGGTCCTGGACCACGGTCCCCGAGCACACCATGGAGCCCTCGGGCGAGTCGAAGAAGACCTTGCCGACCGGGGCCGCGTGCTCGTGGTACGGCAGCTTCTCGGGCCGCGCCCGGACAGGGGCGGGCTCCGGGTCGCTGACCCCCTGACCGGCCAGGTCACCGGCGGACATGGTCCGCGCGGGGTCCTCGGCGGAGGACATCCGCCCGGGCTTCCACAGCCCCTCGATGACCGGGTTGACGAAGTCCTTGGCCCCCCGCAGCCAGGTGTCCTGGTCCCAGTTCTTCCACTCGCCCTTCCTCCACCGGTCCGGGTCGACACCGTGCTTCTCCAGGGCGTCGGCCAGATCCGCCGGCATCTCCGCGGAACCTCCGGAGCCGGCGCGCGACGGGGCGGAAGAACCGGCGGCGGGCCGCGCGGCAGCACCGTCGCCGTCCGGGCCGCAGGCCGTGGCCGTGAGGGTGAGTGCCGCGAGGAGGCCGGTGGCGGCCAGCAGCGGACGTACGGGTCGCATGGAAAGGGCTCCTGAGGACCGGGGACGGGTGAAGGGACGTAGGCGGGGATGCCGCGCGAGGCAGGTCGCGCCACGTGCCGGAGGGCGGAGGAGCACTGCCCCGGAGGGGGAGGAACTCCGCCCCGGGGGGGCGTCTGCCATGAACGTGTCATGTTGAGCGCAGGGGTCCACCTCGCGGGGAACCCTGCGCCGTGCGGTGCCCCGTCGCCGTAGGGCGTCCCGCCCCCGCGCGGCATCCAGGGATCTTCCGCACGGACACGTGGGGCCCCGGCCGAGGCCGGGGCCCCACGCCTGCGGTCCTACCGGCCCGCGTACTTCTTGCTGACGGCCTCGTAGATGCCCTTGGCCTCGTCGCCGAGCCGGGGACCGGCCAGCCAGCCCGCCGTCACCGGTCCGATGGACGTGTTGGAGACGAGGGCGGGCTTTCCGTCCTGTCCCTCGGCGACCCAGCCGCCGCCGGAGGAACCACCGGTCATCGTGCACCCGACGCGGTACATCGTCGGCTGGTCCTCGAAGACGGTGAGGCGGCCCGGCTTGTCGGTGCAGCTGAACGCCTTCTGGCCGTCGTACGGCGGGGCGGCCGGGTAACCCGTGGCCGTCATGCTCGCGATCTCCGGCACGGCCGGGGCGCTGAACTCGACCGGAAGGGCCGAACCGACCGTCTCCTCCAGGGACTTGCCCGTGGAGCCCTTCTCCGGAGCGACCTGCAGGACGGCGAAGTCGTACGGAGCGCCCTGACCGCCGGTCGCGGCGCCCTGGTCGATCCACTGCTCCGAGGTCTGCGCCCACTGGCCCCACCACACGCCGTACGGGGCGATCTCCTCCTTGGAGGCGTTCTCCAGCTCGGCCGTCGAGAGGTTGCTGTCGTTGTACGACGGTACGAACGCGATGTTGCGGTACCAGCCGCCGTTCTTGCCCGCGTGCACACAGTGGCCGGCGGTCCACACCATGTTGGACTTGCCGGGGTGGGCCGGGTCCTTCACCACGGTCGCCGAGCAGACCATCGATCCTTCCGGCCCGTCGAAGAGGAGCTTCCCGGACTCCGGGGTGTCCTCGTGGTACGGCGAGTTCAGAGCCGTCGCCTCGACCGCGTCGGGGGTCGGGTCCGTCACACCCTTGTCACCCGAGATGTCGGGGGCGACGGGGTTCTCCGGGGGCTTGTCCGCCTCCCGCATCCGGTCCGGGTCCCAGAGGTCCTCGATGATCGGGTTGACGTAGTCCTTGGCCTCGCGCAGCCAGGTGTCCTTGTCCCAGTTCTTCCACTCGCCGTCGCGCCACTTCTCCAGGTCGATCCCGTGCTCCTTGAGCCGGTCCTTCAGATCGTCCGGAATGACGACCTTCCCGTCGGAGGCCTGGCCGGCGGAGCCGCTGGGCTCCCCGGCCGCCCCGTCCTCCTCCGGTCCGCAGGCCGTGGCCGTGAGCGTCAGGACTGCGGCGAGGGCTGCCGCGGCGAACACCCGGGGGGCCCGTCGGGCGCTCCTCCCCCGGAGTGCGGTGTCGATCGGGCGGATGGGTCGCATCTGGTGATCCCCCTGGGACTTCGTCACTGACTTCGTTACTGCACCGAGGACTTGGGGCCGGCGACGCCGTGCGGCGGGACCGCGGCGGATCCCGAGGGCGCCGGAGCCACGGCTCCCGTCCCGGGTGCGGCACCCACTATGCCGGTGCCGTGGGGGACGGTGCGCGGCAGGGCCACGGTTCCGCGCGCGCAAGGATCTTCCGATTTACCCGTGATCTCCCGCCTTCCGCGTCGTTGGTACGTACGGGGGACACCAGGACGGCGTTCATCCGCGTGGTCCGGCCTCGGGGGACCGTACCGATGTGCAACGCAACCGTTATCGCAGGAGGACCGACAGCCGTGGCCGTGACGGAACCAGCTCCGGTGGCACCTCCCTCCGTGCACGAGGGGATTCTGAGGCGGCAGGCGCAGCGGGAGTCGTCCGCCCGCACCTATGCGCGGTCCCTGCCGATCGTCCCCGTGCGCGCGCGGGGCATGACCATCGAGGGCGCGGACGGGCGGCGTTACCTCGACTGCCTCTCAGGAGCGGGCACTCTGGCCCTGGGGCACAACCACCCCGTGGTGCTCGAAGCCGTCCGCAAGGTTCTCGACTCCGGGGCGCCGCTGCATGTCCTCGATCTCGCCACACCCGTCAAGGACGCCTTCACGACGGAACTCTTCGCCACCCTGCCCCGGGAGTTCGCCGACGACGCCCGGATCCAGTTCTGCGGACCTGCGGGCACGGACGCCGTCGAGGCGGCGTTCAAACTGGTCCGCGCCGCCAGCGGGCGCAGCGGACTCCTCGCCTTCACCGGCGCCTACCACGGCATGACCGCCGGGGCGCTGGCCGCTTCGGGCGGAGCCCAGGACGTGCGGGTGACGCGGCTGCCCTTCCCGCAGAACTACCGCTGCCCCTTCGGCGTCGGCGGGGAGCGAGGCGCCGACATCGGCGCACGCTGGACCGAACACCTCCTGGACGACCCCAAGGGCGGGGTGCCCGCCCCGGCCGCCATGATCGTGGAGCCCGTCCAGGGCGAGGGCGGGGTGAACCCCGCCCCGGACGGCTGGCTGCGCAGGATGCGGGCGATCACCCGGGACCGCTCCATCGCGCTGATCGCCGACGAGGTGCAGACCGGCGTCGGCAGGACCGGCACGTTCTGGGCCGTCGAGCACAGCGGTGTCGTGCCCGACGTGATGGTGCTGTCGAAAGCCATCGGCGGCTCCCTGCCCCTGGCCGTGATCGTCTACCGCTCGGAGCTCGACCTCTGGCAGCCGGGCGCCCATGCCGGCACCTTCCGGGGGAACCAGCTCGCCATGGCGGCCGGCGCCGCGACCCTCGCGTACGTACGGGAGAACGGGCTTGCCGAACGCGCGGGGACACTGGGCGCACGCATGCTCGCCCGGCTCCAGGCACTGAGTTCGGACCACCCCAGCATCGGCGACGTACGGGGCCGCGGTCTGATGCTCGGCCTCGAGCTCGTCGACCCCGAGGCCGAGCCGCAGACCGTCACCCTCGAGAACGGCTCCGTCCCGCCCCCGAATCCCGCTCTCGCCACGGCAGTTCAGCAGGAATGCCTGCGCCGTGGCCTCATCGTCGAACTCGGCGGACGCCACAACGCCGTGGTCCGGCTGCTCCCTCCTCTCACCCTCACCGACGAACAGGCGACCGCGGTCGTCGACCGCCTCGCCGACGCGCTGAGAGCGGCCGAGCGTTCTCCGTACCGCCGGGCCGCTGCCGGGCCCGCCCGCTGATCCCGGACCCCTCACAAGGAAGACCGCCGTGAACCCCACCCCCGCGCCCGAGGGCGACGGCCCTCTCACCAGCCAGCAGCGAGGCCAGGACCTGCCGGACGGCCCCCTCGCCGTCGAGTCCACGACCGTCCCGCGACAGAAGGCAGGTCCGCACGGAACCCCGCGTGCCGTCGCGGAGCCCCGGCCGGGCCCCACCGAGCCCGACCCCCTGGACCATCCCGACCCGCTCCGGGCCGCCGACTCGGCCGGCACCGAGAACCTGCTGCGCTGCTGGGCCAGGGAGAACGACCTGCCCCGGCCGCAAGGGAGCACCCTGCGCATTCCGCTCCCCGCGAGCGGCACCGCTCTGCTCGTCCCGGTCGCGCACTGGTCCGTCACGGGCTGGCACCGCTTCGGCACACCGGTCCTGGAGTCCGCGCCCGCCGGAGCCCCGGGCGTGGACGCCGTCACCGTGGCCACGCTCCTCGGCAGGGAGAGCGGGCGCGAGACCGGACCCGACCTGGTCGCCAGGGTGGCCGACTCCGTCCGGCACACGGCGGCCTTCATCGCGGAGCGGCGCCGCACGCCCACCGCGTCCTCCGAGGCCGGCCTCTTCCTGACGGCCGAGCAGTCCCTGGTCCTCGGCCACCCCCTGCACCCCACGCCCAAGAGCCGCGAGGGCCTGTCCGAGACCGAAGTGCTGCTCTACTCGCCCGAGTTGCGTGGTTCCTTCCCGCTGCACTGGATGGCCGTCGACCGTTCGGTACTGGCCACGGAGTCGTCCTGGACGAGGGCGGGCCGCACGGTCCCGGCCGAGGCGCTGCTCGCCCCCCACACCGAAGGGCTGAGCCTCCCCGACGGCACCGCCGCCCTTCCGCTCCACCCCTGGCAGGCGGCCGAGGCACTGCGCCGGCCCGAGGTCGTGGCGATGCGGGAGAAGGGTCTCCTCCACGACCTCGGACCGTACGGCGGGCGCTGGTACCCCACCTCCTCGGTGCGTACCGTGCACCGGCCCGGTTCGGACCTCATGCTGAAGCTCTCGCTCGGTGTCCGCATCACCAACTCCCGCCGGGAGAACCTCCGTAAGGAACTCCACCGGGGAGCGGAGGTCCACCGTCTTCTGCGCACCGGGCTGGCCGAGCGGTGGCAGCGGGAACACCCGGGCTTCGACATCGTGCGGGACCCGGCCTGGCTGGCCGTCGACGGCACGGACGGCAGCCCCGTCCCCGGTCTCGACGTGATGCTGCGGCACAACCCCTTCGGCCCGGCCGACGACGCCGTGTGCATCGCCGGGCTCACCGCACCCCGGCCCTGGCCCGGCAGGCCCGGCACGCACTCGCGGCTCGCCGACACGATCTCCTCGCTGGCCGCCCGGACCGGCAGGACGACCGGGGCCGTCTGCGCCGAGTGGTTCCTGCGCTACCTCGACCGCGTGATCCTGCCCGTCCTCTGGCTGGACGCCCACGCGGGAGTGGCCCTGGAAGCCCATCAGCAGAACACCCTGGTCATCCTCGACGCGGACGGCTGGCCCGTCGGCGGCAGGTACCGCGACAACCAGGGCTACTACTTCCGGGAGTCCCACCGCGCCGCACTGGAGCGCCGTCTCCCGGGCATCGGCTCCGTCAGCGACACCTTCGTCTCGGACGCCGTCACCGACGAGCGATTCGCCTACTACCTGGGCATCAACAACGTCTTCGGGCTGATCGGGGCCTTCGGTTCGCAGCGGCTCGCCGACGAGCACCTGCTCCTCGCCGCACTCCGCCGGTTCCTCGAAGGCGCTGTGGCGCTGGGCTCCCCGCTGCCCGAGTATCTCCTCGGGACACCTCACCTGCGCTGCAAGGCGAACCTGCTGACCCGGCTGCACGGCCTGGACGAGCTGGTCGGACCGGTCGACACCCAGTCCGTGTACGTCAGCATCGCCAACCCCCTGCGCAGCTGAGAGACACCGCCGTCCGACCCACGAGAGGAGAGCGTCACGGTGCACCAGGCCGATGCGCACACCGAGGCCGAAGCCGACGCCGCCCCGGCGGACGGCACGGGCACCGAGGACACCCTGGAGCTGCGGCTCAGCGAGGAGCTCCTGGCCCTGCTCGGCCCCGAACGCGTCTCACCGGGTGCGCCGTCCGACGCCTCCGCCCTCGTGGGCAGCCCTGGGGAGTGGAGCCCGGTGACGACCTCGGCGGGGCTCTTCCAGCTGGTCCCCGTCCAGCTCGCGCGCGACCTCGCGGTGATCAGCCGCTGGATGAACGACCCCGCCGTGGCGGCCTTCTGGGAGCTCGCGGGTCCCGACTCCGTCACCGCGGGCCACCTCGGCACCCAGCTCGAAGGGGACGGCCGCAGCGTCCCCTGCCTCGGAGTGCTCGACGGCAGGCCCATGAGCTACTGGGAGATCTACCGGGCGGACCTGGACCCGCTCGCGCGCCACTACCCGGCCCGGCCGCACGACACCGGCATCCACCTCCTCATCGGCGGGGTGGGGAACCGGGGCCGGGGCATCGGCTCCGTCCTGCTCCGCGCGGTCTCCGACCTCGTGCTCGACAACCGCCCGCACTGCGCCCGGGTGGTCGCGGAACCGGACCTCCGAAACACCCCGTCCGTCTCCGCCTTCCTGAGCGCCGGGTTCCGCTTCTGCGCCGAGGTGGAACTCCCCGACAAGCAGGCAGCCCTGATGATCCGCGACCGAGCACACCGAGACCACCTGTGAACGACGTGCCGCACCGTACCGCCCGCTCGAACCCCATCGGTCCCACCCGGAGGAGTCCCCGTGCCGACATATCCCGCGAGCCAGCACCCGGCAGCGCCTCATGCGCCGCTCGCCACGCCAGAACTCAACCGGACCGTCTGGGACCGGGTCGCGGCCGGACTCCTCGCGAAGATGCTCGGTGAGTTCGCCTACGAGGAGATCGTCGAACCCGAGCCCTGCCCCCGCCCCGAGGCCGGGCCCGTGGCTCCGGCCGACGCCGACGTCGACGAGGACGCGGGAGGAGCCGGCACGTACACCCTGCCGCTGGACGACGGCGGCGTCCTGACCTTCAGCGCCCGGCGCGGTGTCTACGGAAGCTGGCGCGTCGACCCGCGGTCGATCCGAGAGGTCACGGCCGGGACCGGCGGGGAGGACGGCACACCCTTCGGGGACCCGCTGGCCTTCCTCGCCCGGGGGCGGCGTCTCCTCGGTCTGGACGGCGCCACCCTCGGCCACCTCATCCGCGAGCTCACCGCGACCCTGACCGCCGACGCCCGCCTCGACCACCACGCGCTCCGGGCCGCTGAGCTCGCCGAGCTCCCGTACGCGGAGCTGGAGGGCCACCAGACCGGTCACCCCTGGCTGGTGGCGAACAAGGGGCGGCTCGGCTTCTCGGCCACCGACGCCGCCCGCTACACCCCTGAAGCGCGGACCGCCACCGCACTGCCCTGGATCGCCGTCAGCACACGCATAGCCGGATACCACGGTGTGCGCCGGCTCGCCGCTCCCGGGGACCTCTACGACCGGGAACTGGACCCGCACGTCCGGGACTCCTTCACCGCGATCCTGCGCAGCCGTGGACGCGCCCCCGAGGACTACCTCTTCCTTCCCGTGCACCCCTGGCAGTGGGACGAATGGATCGTTCCGCTCTTCGCCCCCGCCATCGCCGACGGGGACATCGTGCCGCTGCACGAGGACGGCGACCTCCGGCTCCCGCAGCAGTCGATCCGTACCTTCACCAACGTCGGCAGGCCTGACCGGCACACCGTCAAGCTGCCCCTGTCGATCCTCAACACCCTCGTCTGGCGCGGCCTGCCGACCGAGCGCACGCTCGCCGCCCCGGCCGTCACCGCGTGGGTCCAGGGACTCTGCGACGGCGACCGGTTCCTCCGGGACACCTGCGGCGTCATCCTGCTGGGGGAGGTCGCCTCCGTGACCGTCGAGCACCCGCTCTACGATCACCTCCCCGAGGCGCCGTACCAGTTCAAGGAGATCCTCGGCGCGATCTGGCGGGAACCGCTCCAGCCGCGGCTCGCCCCCGGCGAACGTGCCCGCACGCTGGCCGCCCTGCTGCACACGGACCCCGAAGGCCGTTCCTTCACCGCCGAGCTCGTCGCCCGCTCCGGGCTGACCCCGGCCGCCTGGCTGACGCGCCTCTTCGCGGCCCTGCTGCCGCCGTTGCTGCACTTCCTGTACCGCTACGGCACCGTGTTCTCCCCCCACGGTGAGAACGCCATCGTGGTCTTCGACGAGAACGACGTGCCCGTGCGTCTCGCGATCAAGGACTTCGTGGACGACGTGAACGTGAGCGCCCGGCGGTTGCCCGAGCACGACACGATGCCGGAGGACGTCCGTGCCGTCCTGCTCACCGAAGACCCGTCCTTCCTCACCCAGTTCATCCACTCCGGACTCTTCGTGGGGGTCTTCCGTTATCTGTCCCCCCTCTGCGAGGAGCAGCTCGACGTTCCGGAGGATGAATTCTGGTCACTCGTCCGTGCGGAGATCCTCCGGCACCACGCTCGCTTCCCCGAGCTCAAGGAGCGCTTCGAGATCTTCGACATGCTGACGCCGACGATCGAGCGTCTCTGCCTGAACCGCAACCGTCTGCATCTGGACGGCTACCGCGACCGCCCGGAGCGCCCGCACGCAGCCGTCCACGGCGTGGTGCCCAACCCGCTGCACCCCTCGGCCTGAGGCCGGGAGCGGGTACTGATGTCAGTGGGGCGCCGTAGGGTGGACGGGCTATGACGAAGCCATCTCTCCCCGACCTCCTCCACGCCGCCGTCACCGCTGTCGGCGGTACGGAGCGGCCCGGCCAGGTGTCCATGGCCGAGGCCGTCGCCGAGGCCGTCGACGACAACGCCCACCTGCTCGTGCAGGCCGGTACCGGCACCGGAAAGTCCCTCGGCTATCTGGTGCCGGCGCTGGCCCACGGCGAGCGCGTCGTGGTGGCCACGGCGACGCTGGCCCTCCAGCGTCAGCTGGTGGAGCGGGACCTCCCGCGGACGGTCGACGCGCTGCACCCGCTGCTGCGCCGCCGCCCCCAGTTCGCGATGCTGAAGGGCAGGTCGAACTACCTCTGCCTGCACCGGCTCCACGAGGGCGTCCCGCAGGACGAGGAGGAAGGGCTCTTCGACCAGTTCGAGGCAGCCGCGCCGTCGAGCAAGCTGGGCCAGGACCTGCTGCGCCTGCGCGACTGGTCGGACGACACGGAGACCGGCGACCGGGACGACCTGACACCGGGCGTCTCGGACCGGGCCTGGGCCCAGGTCTCCGTCTCCTCGCGCGAATGCCTGGGCGCGAGCAAGTGCGCGTACGGAGCCGAGTGCTTCGCGGAGACGGCGCGTGAGCGGGCCAAGCTCGCGGACGTCGTCGTCACGAACCACGCCCTGCTCGCGATCGACGCGATCGAGGGCGCCCCGGTGCTCCCGAAGCACGAGGTGCTCATCGTCGACGAGGCGCACGAGCTGGTCTCCCGGGTCACCGGGGTGGCCACGGGGGAGCTTACGCCCGGCCAGGTGAACCGCGCGGTGCGCCGCGCGGCCAAGCTGGTCAACGAGAAGGCGGCCGACGCCCTGATGACTGCGTCGGAGGGGTTCGAGCGGGTCATGGAGCTGGCGCTCCCCGGGCGCCTGGAAGAGGTTCCGGAAGACCTCGGCTACGCCCTGATGGCCCTGCGTGACGCCGCGCGCACGGTGATCTCCGCCCTGGGAGGCACCCGGGACAAGTCTGTCCAGGACGAGGACGCGGTGCGTAAGCAGGCCATGGCGTCGGTGGAGTCGATCCACAGCGTGGCGGAGCGCATCACGCAGGGCTCCGAGTACGACGTCGTGTGGTACGAGCGCCACGACCGCTTCGGCGCGTCCGTGCGCGTGGCGCCGCTCTCGGTCTCCGGGCTGCTGCGCGAGAAGCTCTTCGCCGACCGGTCGGTGGTCCTCACCTCGGCCACGCTCAAGCTCGGCGGTGACTTCAACGGCGTGGGGGCGTCGCTGGGACTCGCGCCCGAAGGCACAGCGGGCGATGACATCCCCCAGTGGAAGGGACTCGACGTCGGCTCACCGTTCGACTACCCGAAGCAGGGCATCCTGTACGTCGCACGGCACCTGGCCACTCCGGGCCGGGAGGGCTCCCGCACCGACATGCTCGACGAGCTCGCGGAGCTGGTGGAGGCGGCCGGGGGCCGCACCCTGGGGTTGTTCTCCTCGATGAGGGCGGCCCAGGCCGCCGCGGAGGAGCTGCGCGGCAGGCAGGACAAGCCGATCCTGCTCCAGGGGGAGGAGACCCTCGGTGAGCTGATCAAGAATTTCGCGGCCGATCCGGAGACCTGCCTCTTCGGGACGCTGTCGCTCTGGCAGGGCGTCGACGTGCCGGGTCCGAGCTGTCAGCTCGTGGTCATGGACCGGATTCCGTTCCCCCGGCCGGACGACCCGCTGATGAGCGCGCGCCAGAAGGCGGTCGAGGAGGCCGGCGGCAACGGCTTCATGGCGGTCGCCGCGACCCACGCCGCGCTGTTGATGGCTCAGGGGGCCGGCCGGCTCGTCCGTGCCATGGGGGACAAGGGCGTCGTCGCGGTGCTCGACCCCCGGCTCGCCAACGCCCGGTACGGCAGCTACCTCCGGGCCTCGCTGCCCGACTTCTGGTACACCACGGACCGTAACCAGGCGCGACGCTCGCTCGCGGCCATCGACGCGGCGGCCAAGGCCGCGGAGTGAGTGACCCGGCGCGGGGCCGGCGGCACGGTGCGTGCGGGGCCCGCGCAGTGGGCCGACACGAGGGGTGCGGGGCGCGGGTCCATACGGTGCGCGGGTCCATGCGGTGCGCGCTGACACGGTGAGCGGGATGCCGGCCACGCCTTGATCACCGGGAAGGGCGGGGCGCGGGGTGCCTGCTACGCCCTGATCCTGGGAAGGCGGTCCGCGAGCACCAGGGAAGACGTGCCGCGCAGTTCTGTGCCGCGGCATGTCAGGGCCCCGGGACCGGCGCAGGGATCCCGGGGCCCAGTCCGGACCGGCGGAACTCACACCCGCCGCAGCACCGCCACGACCTTGCCCAGGATGGTGGCCTCGTCGCCGGGGATCGGCTGGTACGCGGAGTTGTGCGGCAGCAGCCACACATGGCCGTCCTCGCGCTTGAAGCGCTTCACGGTGGCCTCGCCGTCCAGCATGGCCGCGACGATGTCGCCGTTCTCGGCGACCGGCTGGCGGCGGACGGTGACCCAGTCGCCGTCCATGATCGCGGCCTCGATCATCGAGTCACCGACGACCTTCAGCACGAACAGCTCACCGTCACCGACGAGCTGGCGGGGGAGCGGGAAGACGTCCTCGACGGACTCCTCGGCGAGGATCGGCCCACCGGCCGCGATCCGGCCGACGAGCGGCACGTAGGAAGCGGCGGGCTTCCCCGTGGTGTCGGTCGGCTGGGTGCTCGGCTGATCCGATCCCCGGACCTCGTACGCGCGCGGGCGGTGCGGATCGCGGCGCAGGAAGCCCTTGCGCTCCAGGGCCATCAGCTGGTGGGCCACGGACGAGGTGCTGGACAGTCCCACCGCCTGGCCGATCTCCCGCATCGACGGCGGATAGCCACGCCGCTGCACGGAGTCCCGGATCACCTCGATCACGCGCCGCTGCCTGTCGGTGAGCCCCGAGCTGTCCGCCCGGATTCCTGGAGGGCGGCCGGGAAGAGAGCGCGCGGGGCGCGTGGACTCGGGGCCCTCCGCGTTCATGACTGACTCATTCATGGCATGCACCGGCTCAAGTCGGCTCTGGGGGCGGTGGTCCTGGGCGGTGATGGTGGCACTGTCTGCGGTGGTGGTCACGTCGGCGGCCCCTCTCGAATGGTCTCCCTAGTTAGGCAACGGTAGTTGCTTTCGAAAGGTTGCGCCAAACACACGTTCGAGTGAAAAACAAATAAAGGGCTGCCATGCGCCTGCTGTGAGGTGTATGAGCTGATGCGGCCGGCTGGTGGGCATGTCCGGGCGCAGGGGTCCACGCTAGCGTTCCGCCGGTCCGTTCCCGTGCGCGGGGGGTGTGTCCGCCGGGCGGGGGAGGGGTGCCGTCCGGGGCATGCCGGCGGCGCGAGGGCGGGGGGTCCGCGGACTCGGCGTCCACGCGTTTCCCGTACCCTCGTGCCGGGCCGTAGGCTGCCTCCCGGCCCTCGGGGGAGCGCGACACGCGCGGGGGGTAGCAGTGGAGGGAAACCCTAGATGTAGTGGTTGGATCGTCAGCACCGCCCACAACTAGTGGTCCCCGGTCTTTGAAGGTCGAGTTCATCGCCTATGCTTGTGGCTGTCCTCGAGGGCCCGGTCCGGGCCCCGGAGGGCTATTCGGACGTGCCGTGAAGGAGGGTTGGAGACATGCACTGCCCCTTCTGCAGGCACCCCGACAGCCGGGTGGTGGACAGTCGCACCACGGACGACGGGACGTCGATCCGGCGCCGCCGTCAGTGCCCCGACTGCTCCCGTCGCTTCACGACGGTGGAGACCTGCTCGCTGATGGTGGTCAAGCGCAGCGGCGTGACCGAGCCCTTCAGTCGTACCAAGGTCATCTCCGGCGTCCGCAAGGCGTGCCAGGGCCGTCCGGTCACGGAGGACGCGCTCGCGAAACTCGGCCAGCGGGTCGAGGAGGCGGTGCGCGCGACGGGCAGCGCCGAGCTGACGACGCACGACGTGGGCCTGGCCATACTCGGCCCCCTGCAGGAGCTCGACCTCGTCGCGTACCTGCGCTTCGCATCCGTGTACCGGGCGTTCAACTCGCTCGACGACTTCGAGACCGCTATCGCGGAGCTGCGCGAGCAGCGGCCCCGCGCCGAGCAATGCGGGAACGGCGAGCCCACCGAGGCTCCCGCTCCCGCCGCCGTCGCCGCTGATTGATCACCGGGCAGGCCGGCTGGGCGGGAGAGCCGGCGGCGAGCGGCACCAGACCTGCTCCGGGATGCTGTGCGTGGCGTCCGGAGCATAAGAAACAGACTGTGCCCTGGGAAGAACTGGGCACTTCAGGGCGTTTTTGCCCACATATGGGAGGCGGCATGACAGAGACGGCGAGCGGCCCGGCACGAGGTTCCCGTACCAAGGGAGCCAAGTCGACTGCGACCAAGCAGGGCCTGCGCATCGAGCGCATCCACACGACCCCTGGCGTGCACCCGTACGACGAGGTCGCGTGGGAGCGCCGTGACGTCGTCATGACCAACTGGCGCGACGGCTCGATCAACTTCGAGCAGCGTGGCGTCGAGTTCCCCGACTTCTGGTCGGTGAACGCGGTCAACATCGTCACCAGCAAGTACTTCCGGGGGGCTGTCGGCACGCCGCAGCGCGAGACCGGTCTGCGGCAGCTGATCGACCGGATCGTGAAGACGTACCGGAAGGCGGGCGAGGACTACAGCTACTTCGCTTCCCCCGCCGACGCCGAGATCTTCGAGCACGAGCTGGCCTACGCCCTCCTGCACCAGATCTTCAGCTTCAACTCGCCGGTCTGGTTCAACGTCGGCACGCCTCAGCCGCAGCAGGTCTCGGCCTGCTTCATCCTGGCCGTCGACGACTCCATGGAGTCCATCCTCGACTGGTACAAGGAAGAGGGGATGATCTTCAAGGGCGGCTCCGGCGCCGGCCTGAACCTCTCCCGCATCCGCTCCTCCAAGGAGCTGCTCTCCTCCGGTGGCAACGCCTCCGGCCCGGTCTCCTTCATGCGGGGTGCCGACGCGTCCGCAGGAACGATCAAGTCCGGTGGCGCCACCCGCCGCGCGGCCAAGATGGTCATCCTCGACGTCGACCACCCCGACATCGAGAACTTCATCGAGACCAAGGTGAAGGAGGAGGAGAAGATCCGCGCCCTGCGCGACGCGGGCTTCGACATGGACCTGGGCGGCGACGACATCACGTCCGTCCAGTACCAGAACGCCAACAACTCGGTCCGCGTGAACGACGAGTTCATGAAGGCCGTCGAGTCCGGCGGGAAGTTCGGCCTGCGCGCCCGGATGACCGGTGACGTCATCGAAGAGGTCGAGGCCAAGTCCCTCTTCCGCAAGATGGCGGAGGCCGCCTGGGCGTGTGCCGACCCGGGCATCCAGTACGACGACACCATCAACCACTGGCACACCTGCCCGGAGTCCGGCCGGATCAACGGCTCGAACCCCTGCAGCGAGTACATGCACCTGGACAACACCTCGTGCAACCTGGCCTCGCTGAACCTGATGAAGTTCCTCAAGGACGACGGCGAGGGCCACCAGTCCTTCGAGGTCGAGCGCTTCGCCAAGGTCGTCGAGCTGGTCATCACGGCGATGGACATCTCGATCTGCTTCGCGGACTTCCCGACCCAGAAGATCGGCGAGAACACCCGCGCCTACCGTCAGCTGGGCATCGGTTACGCCAACCTCGGCGCCCTGCTGATGGCGACCGGCCACGCGTACGACAGCGACGGCGGCCGCGCGCTCGCCGGCGCCATCACCTCGCTGATGACCGGCACCTCCTACCGTCGTTCCGCCGAGCTCGCCGCGGTCGTCGGCGCGTACGACGGTTACGCCCGTAACGCCGAGCCTCACCAGCGCGTCATGAAGCAGCACTCCGACGCGAACGCCGTGGCCGTCCACGTGGACGACCTGGACTCGCCGATCTGGGCCGCCGCCACGGAGGCCTGGCAGGACGTGATCCGCCTCGGCGCGAAGAACGGCTTCCGCAACGCGCAGGCGTCGGTCATCGCCCCCACCGGCACCATCGGTCTCGCGATGTCCTGCGACACCACCGGCCTCGAGCCCGACCTCGCCCTGGTCAAGTTCAAGAAGCTCGTCGGCGGCGGCTCGATGCAGATCGTCAACGGCACGGTGCCGCAGGCGCTGCGCCGCCTCGGCTACCAGCCGGAGCAGATCGAGGCGATCGTCGCCCACATCGCCGACCACGGCAACGTGATCGACGCGCCGGGCCTCAAGACCGAGCACTACGAGGTCTTCGACTGCGCGATGGGTGAGCGCTCGATCTCGGCCATGGGTCACGTCCGGATGATGGCGGCGATCCAGCCGTGGATCTCGGGCGCCCTGTCCAAGACGGTCAACCTGCCGGAGACGGCGACCGTCGAGGACGTCGAGGAGGTCTACTTCGAGGCCTGGAAGATGGGCGTCAAGGCGCTCGCCATCTACCGCGACAACTGCAAGGTCGGCCAGCCCCTCTCCGCCAAGACCAAGGAGAAGGAGAAGGAGGCGGTCACCGCCAAGGCCGAGGACACCATCCGTACGGCCGTCGAGAAGGTCGTCGAGTACCGTCCGGTCCGCAAGCGTCTGCCCAAGGGCCGTCCCGGCATCACCACCTCCTTCACGGTGGGCGGGGCCGAGGGGTACATGACCGCCAACTCGTACCCGGACGACGGTCTCGGTGAGGTCTTCCTGAAGATGTCCAAGCAGGGCTCCACCCTCGCGGGCATGATGGACGCCTTCTCGATCGCCGTGTCGGTCGGCCTGCAGTACGGCGTGCCGCTGGAGACCTACGTCTCCAAGTTCACCAACATGCGCTTCGAGCCGGCCGGTATGACGGACGACCCGGACGTGCGGATGGCGCAGTCGATCGTCGACTACATCTTCCGCCGCCTGGCGCTCGACTTCCTGCCCTTCGAGACGCGGTCGGCGCTCGGCATCCACTCGGCGGAGGAGCGTCAGCGCCACCTCGACACCGGTTCGTACGAGCCGGAGTTCGGGGAGGACGACGTCGACGTCGAGAGCCTGGCCCAGTCCGCGCCCGTGCACGTCGAGCCGCTGAAGGCGGTCACCTCGCCCGAGGAGTCCGCTGCCGAGAAGCCGGCCCCCAGGGCCGCCCACACCTCGGCCGAACTGGTCGAGATGCAGCTCGGCATCAGCGCGGACGCCCCGCTCTGCTTCTCGTGCGGTACGAAGATGCAGCGCGCCGGATCCTGCTACATCTGCGAGGGCTGCGGCTCGACCAGCGGTTGCAGCTGACCGGGCCGATCGCGTCCGGGCGGGTGTGAGCATCCACCACTGACGCACTGATCCGCACAGGGAGAGGGTGCCGGCCAAGGCCGGCACCCTCTCCCTGCGTTCGGGGCACTGTCCCGGCCGGACCTGCCCCCGGGACGTACGCCAGGAATGCCGGGACGTACGCCAGGAATGCCGGGACGTACGCGAGGAACGTGGTGCGGTGCAGAACGGACGTCGGCCGCCATGGCGTGGCCGTCCATCCAGGCGCACGGCACCGCCATCCCGCAGGGACATTCCCCGGGGGTGCTCCACCTCATCCCGGCCACGGCCCCCGTCGGACAGCGGGGCTACTGCGCCCACCTCGCCGGCGACCCGGGGCGGCGCGCCCTCGGCCGGTGGCGGGTCCGGCGACCACCGTGCCCGGCCGCCGTCCCCATTCCCCTGGCGGCCGCCGTGTTCCCCTCGGCCGTCCCGTCAGCTGGAGCGGCTCCCCATCGTCGCGGCGAACGAGCCGGGGTCGCCGTCGAAACCCCGCACGGCGGGGCGAAAGCCCCAGGACCCCGAGACGTCCCGTACGAACTCGGCGACCACCGCGGCTGTCGCGGTGGCCACTGCCGAGAAGTCGTCCTCCGCCAGGCTGGTGTAGCCCTCCCGGATCTGTACGACCGTGTGTTCTATCTCGCCGAAGGTCTTGTGACCGTCGCGCTGCTGGATGGCGACGCCGACCACGACCCTGGCGTAGGCATCCGACAGCCGGTCCAGTTCGAGCGTCATGACCTCGTCGAAGCCGAAACCCTGCCCCGTCCGGCTGTCCCGGTTCAGCGTGATCGTTCCGTCCGGGGACCTGCTGTCGAAGTGGACGAGGTAGGCCGGGCTTCCGTACGGTGCGTCCGCCCGGTAGGTGGCCGCGATGATGTCGAGGTCGTTGGCGGGCTCGCCGAAGGAGCTCGGGTCCCATTTGACCCGCACTTCCACCTTCTCGATGTCCTTGTTGGGAGTGCTCACCGCACGTGCCTCCTCGCTGCCGGGCCGACTGGCCGCTTCCACCCTCAGATCATGTCCGTAACTGTCCGTGGATCCAACCGCGTTGGTCCCGGGCGTCTCATTCGGGCCACGGCATGGCCGGGTTGAGCGCTTGTACTACGCCGGGGCGCCCCGGGCGTGACCCGCGCCACGCCGGGCGCCGTACGATGGCGCAGTGCTGGTCAAGTGGATTCGCTGCACCGTGGTGGACCGCCGCGGTTTCGAGCGGGGGCAGCGGAAGTGGGCGGGGCTGCTCGATGAGCCGGGATTCCGGGGGCAGAGCGGCGGGTGGAGCCGAGGGCAGCCCGAAGTCGCCCACGTGTTCGCCTTCTGGGAGAACCGGGTGTTCTACGACTCCTTCATGGCCAGCGGACACGACCGGCTGGCCGCCGCGCAGTCCGGCATGCACAAGGACATGCAGGTCAAGCTCTTCGAGTACCGCTTCGACGTGAAGACCGGGTTCGAGCCCCACTTCACCGACGCGGACGTGGTGAGGGTGGCGCACAGCCGCGTGCGCGAGGACCGGGTGGACCACTTCGCCCTCATGCAGCAGAGGGTGTGGAACCCGGCCATGGCGGGTTCCCCGGGAATGCTGCGCGGCGTCTTCGGGGAGGCGCCGGGGCACGAGTTCCTGGTCCTGTCGATGTGGCAGTCGAGCGCGGAACGCGGCAAGTACCGGCCCGAGAGCATCGCCCGGCTCTCGGCGCGCGCGGAGACCGAGAGGGACGTCGAGGCGCTCACGGGAGACGTGGTCCAGCTGGAACCGTCCTGGACGGTCTGACGCGCCTGCCTGCCACCGCCCCGTGCGTGCCCGCCGCCGCGCGGGGCACGTCTCCTTGGTCACATACACCCGATGGAGTCCGCACCGTTGCTCGATCGGGCCGTACGGCATCTAGGGTCGGTACATGGCACGACCGCAACGCATCGTTCTCGTCCGGCACGGTGAGTCCGAGGGCAATGTCGACGACACGGTCTACGAACGCGAGCCCGACCACGCGCTGAGGCTCACGGCGAAGGGCCTGAGCCAGGCGTCGGAGACCGGCGCCCTGCTGCGCGAGCAGTTCGGGGACGAGCGGGTCAGCGTGTACATCTCGCCCTACCGGCGCACCCACGAGACCTTCCGGGCCTTCGGCCTCGATCTCGCGCGCGTGCGGGTCAGGGAGGAGCCCCGGCTGCGGGAGCAGGACTGGGGCAACTGGCAGGACCGGGACGACGTCAGGCTGCAGAAGGCGTACCGGGACGCCTACGGCCACTTCTTCTACCGCTTCGCCCAGGGCGAGTCCGGAGCGGACGTGTACGACAGGGTCGACGCGTTCCTGGAGAGTCTGCACCGCAGCTTCGAGGAGGCCGACCACCCGGAGAACGTCCTGCTGGTCACCCATGGCCTCACGATGAGGCTCTTCTGCATGCGGTGGTTCCACTGGTCGGTGGCGGAATTCGAGTCGCTGTCCAACCCCGGGAACGGCGAATCGCGGACCCTGCTGCTCGGCGAGAACGGCCGCTACACGCTCGACCGGCCCTTCGAGCGGTGGCGGACCCCCGAGCCGTACGGCATCACCGGCTAGAGTGGCAGGGCGATGACCGCTGACTCCGCTTCCGACCGGCGCTTCGAACGCGCTCTGGCCAGCCTGCGTGGCCTGTCCGTGGGCGATGCCCTGGGCTCCCAGTTCTTCGTACCGGCGAATTACCCCCTGCTCCAGGACCGGGCCCTGCCGCCCGGCGACTGGCAGTGGACCGACGACACCGAGATGGCCTGCTCCGTGCTCGCCGTGCTGGCCACGCACGAACGCGTCGACCAGGATGCCCTCGCCGAGTCCTTCGCCGTGCACCACGACTTCGACCGGGGCTACGGGCCCGCGGTGAACCGACTGCTCAGGCTGGTGAGGGAAGGCGGCGACTGGCGCGAGCTGGCGTCCGCGCTCTTCCAGGGACAGGGTTCCTGGGGGAACGGCTCGGCGATGCGCATCGCCCCGCTGGGCGCCTGGTACGCCCACGATCCGGAACAGGCCACACACCAGGCCGAGATCTCCTCGTACACCACCCATCAGCACCGCGAAGCCGTCGTGGGGGCCATGGCCGTCGCGGCAGCCGCCGCCCTCGTCGCCGCGCCGGATGGGCCGCCCACGCCGGAGGCCCTGCTCGACGGGGTCGTCGCGCTCATCCCGCGCAGCGCGGTCGGGGCCGGTCTGCGCCGTGCGCGCGACATGCTGGACTACCGGGACGCGGGGACGGTCGCGGCGGTGCTCGGAAACGGCCGTCGCACGAGTGCGCACGACACCGTGCCGTTCGCCCTCTGGTCGGCCGCCCGGAGTCTCGGTGACTTCGAGGAGGCCTTCTGGGTGACGGCCCAGGCGGGCGGCGATGTGGACACCACCTGCGCCATCGTCGGCGGAGTCGTCGCCTCCGCTGCGGAGGGCGCCCCTCCCGCGCACTGGCTGGACCGTACCGAGGCACTGCCCGGCTGGGTCCCGCTCGCTCGGGTGAGCCGCTGACGCACGACGGGTCCGGCCGTTCGTCGGGGACGGCCGTTGACCGGGTGCCGGCTGCTCGCGGGTGACGTCCGCCGGCCCGATGGAGGCTGTTCCGTTCGTGCGCCGGGGGCGCTGTTCGGCGGGCGTGGAGTCGAGTGTGTCGACCTCGCAGGGGCGGCGCTGTCGGTGTGGTCAGGGCCTCGGGGCCTCGGCGCGAGCACGCCGCCGCCGAAGCGGTGCAGCCCCTGAAACCCGGAGGTGGCCGGCCGGAGCTTTGACGAGGTTGCTCCTTCACCATCCGCCGTCTCGCCGTTCGCCGTCGCTCCCTCACCGAGGGTGACCTGTGCCCGGCCTTGTCATGCCTACTGTCACGGTCCTGCCACAGGGGGCTGCCCGACCGGCCGGAGAGCCTGGACGGGACTTACGCTTTCGGCCACGCAGCTCTCAGTGATCTTGGTGGGCGTGCGCCTAGTGACTCCGGGGCCGTTGCGCCGCGATGTGGCCGTGCGAGCGGAGCCCGGTGGGGGAGGGGTCCCATGTCCGACCAGCAGTCCGGCCAGCAGCCAGAGCCGCCGAAGCCCGGGGGGCCGAAGCCCGAGGGGCCGACGCCTGACGTGCCGAAGCCCGCCGTGTCGAAGCCCGAGGTGTCCGGTGCCGAGGTTTCCGGCGACGAGGTCTCCGAAACCGGGGTTGCCGGGCCCGAGGTGGCCCCTCGGGCTCCCGTCTCGGCGGGAGAGGCGGCCCCCGGCCGCGCGAAGGCGGGAAGCGCGTCCGCACGGACGCCCGCTCCCACCGTGCCGCCGCAGAGCGCCGGGCCGGAGGTTCCGAAGGTGCCCGCCTACCTCCAGGCGCCGCCCCCGCCGGACGTCTGGCAGCGACGGGCGCAGCACCAACCGTCCGGCCTGCTCTCCCGGCTGCGGCCCCCGGCCCCGCCCGCGATCGATGCGGCGACCCTCTGGTCGGTGCTCGCCACGGCACTCCTCAGCGCCCTCCTGCTCGGCGACGGCCTGGGGATCAACATCCTCGTCGTGGCCGTGCCGGCCGCTCTGGCGGCGTACTTCGCCGCACGCGGGGCGCGGCGCAGGCTGCGGCCCTGGACCGCGGTGTGGGCGGTGGGCGGCCTCGCCCTCCTGGCGGTCCCCGCACTGCGCGACGCGGGCTGGCCGGTCTTCCTCGCCGTCGTCTCCGCTCTGGCCCTCGGCTCGCTCGCGCTGCACGGCAGCCGCAGCTGGCCAGGGGTACTGCTGGGATCGGTGGGGCTGGTCCCGTCGATCGCGGCCGGGGTGCGCTGGGGGTGGCACGGGGTGCGCGCCCGTGCCGACGACTCCAGGGGCCGGGTGCGCACCGCGGTGCGCACCTCGGTGGTCGCCGTCGTCCTGCTCGTGGTCTTCGGCACGCTCTTCGCCAGTGCCGACGCCGCCTTCGCCGATCTGCTGGGCAGCCTGACCCCCGACGTGTCGGTCGGCGACAGCCCGTGGCGTGTCTTCCTCTTCGTGCTCGGTCTGGCCGGAGCGCTCGCCGCCGCCCACAGCGCCGCCGCACCGGTGCGGTGGGACCGCATCACCGTACGGCCGGGCAAAGCCAGGAGCCGGGCGGAATGGGCCCTGCCGCTGATCGTGCTCAACCTGCTCTTCGCGGCCTTCATCGCCCTCCAGCTGGCCGTGCTCCTCGGCGGGTACGACAAGGTGCTGGAGGAGACCGGACTGACGCCCTCCGAGTACGCCCGCCAGGGCTTCTGGCAGCTCCTCTGGGCCACTGTGCTGACCCTGCTCGTCATCGCCCTCGCCCTGCGCTGGGCACCGCGCGGCGGTCCTCGTGACCGCACGCTGGTCCGGGGCGTGCTCGGCGTCCTGTGCGTACTCACCCTGGTGGTCGTGGCCTCCGCGCTGCGCCGGATGGACCTGTACGTGGACGCCTTCGGGCTGACCCGGCTGCGGATCTCGGTGGCGGCCGTGGAGCTCTGGCTCGGTGTGGTCCTGGTGCTCATCCTCGCTGCGGGTGTGTTCGGAGCCAGGATGCTGCCGCGCGCCGTCGCGGTGAGCGCGGCAGCAGGTGTGCTCGCCTTCGGGCTGCTGTCGCCCGACGGGCTGATCGCCGAGCAGAACGTCCAGCGGTACCAGAGCGACAGGACCATCGACATCCAGTACCTCAAGGGGCTCTCGGCCGATGCCGTGCCCGCCCTGGACGAGCTGCCGGAGCCACTGCGGTCCTGCGCGCTGAGGAACTTCCAGCGGGATTTCGCCGTCGAGGACACCCCCTGGTACGCCTCCAGCTGGGGTGAGAGGGAAGCCAGGGACGTCCTGGAGAAGCACCCCCTGCGGGAGGTCGGGGCTGACTGCTACGGCGTCGGCCGGGAGGCCGACGAGCGCGACGGTTACGAGGAGGAGGACTCCTACGACCCGTACTGATCCCCCGTGCTTCTCCGCTGATCCGACCTTTCTCTGTCCAGGTTCCGCCTGACGGGCGGCCCCGGCTCCGTAGCCGTTGCAGGACTTGCCTTCCGCTCGTGCGTGGTCCGACCCTCCGAACGCCTGCTCGCATGCCGCGTTTCGGGAGCCGCTGTGCTGACGGCTGGTGCCGGGGGCCTGGTAACTCCCGGGCACCCGGGGCACGTCCGGAAGGGGCGGATCGATCATGAGCGCGCGGGTTCGCGTATGCGACGCGTGTGCGTCAGGAGGCCCGCCGGGCATGGTCGTGAGAGGGCTGCCCAGCTCCGCCGCCGGTCGGCGCCTGAGGGCGCCGGCCAGGGTGCTGTACGTGTGGAGACCACGTCGGCGGGCTCGGCGTGGTGACGGCGACCGGTCGGGTGCGACGGTGCGCGGCCCGGCCCACGCCGGAACGGGGGCGGCCTCGAAATGTGCGGCAGTGAACGCCGGGAGAGCGGCGTGGCCGGCCGTGGCGGCCCGCTTCCCGGTGCGCTGCCCCGGTCTCCTGAGCCGGCGGCCCATCTCCCCGGGCGGGGGCCCGCAGCGTCCCGGCGGACGGCGGGACGAGGGCCGGAGTGCCGGACGGTGCCCCGGGGTGTTCTTGCCGTGCCCATCGGCGTAACCTGGCAGGCGCCATGCCGTACGAACCACCCACGCACACCGTCGAGCGCTCACTGCGCGCTACCTCCGGTGCCAGGACCGTCGCCGGTGTCGACGAGGTCGGACGCGGAGCGTGGGCCGGCCCCGTCACCGTGTGCGCGGCCGTCACCGGTCTCCGCAGACCCCCCGAGGGCCTCACCGACTCCAAACTGATCAGCCCCAAGCGCCGGGCGGAACTCGCCCCGTTGCTCGAGAAGTGGGTCACGGCCTACGGGTTGGGGCACGCCTCACCGCTGGAGATCGACGACCTCGGCATGACGGCAGCGCTCCGTCTGGCGGCGGTCAGGGCGCTGGAGGCACTGCCGGTGCGTCCCGACGCCGTGATCCTCGACGGGAAGCACGACTACCTGGGAGCGCCCTGGAATGTCCGTACGGTGATCAAGGGCGACCAGTCCTGTATCGCTGTCGCCGCGGCCTCGGTCATAGCCAAGGTCCACAGGGACACGATGATGGCCGAACTGGGCGCCGACACGGGGCAGTACGAAGACTTCGCCTTCGGCGCGAACGCGGGCTATCCGTCACCGGTCCACCGGGCCGCGCTGGAGGCACAGGGGCCTACGCCCCACCATCGCCTCAGCTGGTCCTACCTCGACGCGCTGCCCAGGTGGCAGCACCTGAAGAAGGTCCGATTCTCCGCCGAGGCGGCCGCACTGGAAAGCGGGGGCCAACTCGGCTTCGACTTCTGATCGCACAGGCGCATCCACCCGCCGGCCTTCCGCGCCGGCCGTGACAGACAACCCATTCATGCCTCTCATCCCCGAGGAGCCTCAGATTCCCGAGAGCGCCCAGGGTCCCCGCGTTACTCCGGCCGCCGGCCGCACCGCGCCGACCCCCCGTCCCGTACCTGGCCCGCGTTCCGCGGCCACGCCGCGTCCCGGAAACCCGGGCCGAGGCCCCGCGCGGCCCGCGCCCCCGGCGCAGCGCCCGCATCCCGCACCCCCGATGCCCGCCGCTCCGGCGCCGGCCGTTGCCCCGGCGCCTGCCGCACGGAAGCTGCCGGACGCCGGCTCCGCGGCGCAGTTCCAGCTGATCCCCGCACCTGCGAGCGGAGCGGTCGACGCTGCCGACGAGGCCGTCGACCTGCTGCTCGACTCCGGACGGGCGCCCGGCGACATCCTGGTCCTCACCACCGGTGAGCAGCACCCTTGGGCCGCGCACGAACTCTCCTTCGGGGAGGCCGCGTACTGGGCCCAGCACGACGCGGGTGACGACGTCTTCTTCGCCCGCGCGGCGAACGCCGACCGCTGCGCCTCGCGTTCCGTGATCATCGTCGCGGTCAACGGCGACCTCGACGAGGCGTCCGCCCGCGCGCTGTCCGACGCCCGCGAGCGCGCCGGCGTGCTGCTGATCGTCTGCGGCGACCCGCAGAAGGTCAACTCGGCGCTCGGCGCCGGCGTCTGAGCTGTACCTCGCGTGGGTCCCGGCCGTCCATGGGGACGCTCGGGGCCCACGTCCGTTTTCCTCAGCGTGCGGCGGTCCGCCGCAGGGCGTCGGCCGCTCCGCCACCGGTGCGCAGAGGAACCGGATCAAGGTCGGCCGAGGTGTCGGCCAGTGCCGAAGGCCTGGACGACAGCGTGGGACTGCGCCCGCCCCGGCCCTCGCCCAGAACCTGCCAGCCGCCGTGCGTCAGGGTGATGTAGGCCCCGCATCGCAGACCGTGAAGCGTGCACGCGTCCCGCAGTCCCCACATCCAGGCGCCGTCCTCCTCCGTCCAGCGCTCGTCGCCCTCCCGGCAGTAGAGAAGGACCGCGGTACGCACCGGGGTACGGCGGCGCAGGTCGTGGGGGATCACCCTGCGCAGGTGCGCCAGGAGGGCGTTGCGGAACTCCCATCCGTCCGTGGCCGCGGTGGTTCGCCGGGCGAACGAGGCGCTGGCCGTCAGGCGTTCCTCGTGGTCGAGGACGGCCACGACCACGGTGGCAGGGGTCGGGCGGTGCCGGGCGTGGAGACCGCTGACGACTTCACGTGGGCTGCGGAGCAGCGGTATCCCGGCCGCGGCCCACTCGGCCGGTTCGAGCATCCTGGCTACGTGGTTGACGGAGCCCGCGGTTGCCGACAGAGATGTGGCTGCGGACGGAGCGAATCCGAAGGTCACGGTCCTCCCTTCGCTACGCGCCCACGGTGCGGGCAGGGTCGAGTGAGGGCGCGCCGCGGCACAGCCCTTTCGGGCCCGCGAAAAGACCGTGCGGGGAGCGACTCCAATTCTTCCTGCCGTACCGGCGGGCGGCAACGAGCAATTGATGCGGCTGACGGGAATCGGACGGAATGGTACGTATATCCCTGCCCGTTCGGCGCCGGACGAAGCCACCTTTCATGCCTGGACGGCAAGGACCAGCGGAAACACCCCCTCAGCTCCGGCACGGCGCAGCAGACGTGCCGCGACGGCGAGTGTCCACCCGGTGTCGGAGAGATCGTCGACGAGCAGGACGGGCCCTCCCGCGGAGGCGAGTGCGTCAGCCAGCGCGGGCTCGACGACCAGCGCCTCGTGCAGTGCCTTCACCCTCTGCGCGCTGTTGGTCTGCGAGATCCGCAGGTCCTTGGTGCCGGGTGCGTAGGTGACCGTCCCCAGCAAGGGCATCCGGCCGATCTCCGCGATACGGCTGCCCAGCGAATGCACCAGCTGCGGCCTGCGGCGCGAGGCGACCGTGACGACCCCCACCGGCCTCGGGGCGGCCTCCGGGGATCCCGACGCCCAGCCGCCGGGCCCCTTCGCCCAGTCGCTTATCACCGTGACCACGGCGTTCGTCACGTCGTCGGGAACGGGGGCGTCCGGGGCCTGCGCCGCGAGGAGAGGACGGAGTCTGTTGCCCCAGCCGATGTCCGAGAGCCGGCCGAGCGCCCGGCCGGGCCGGGCGGTCTCGCCTGCCGGGATGCGGCCCTTGAGATCGACGCCCACGGCGGACAGGCCCGTGGGCCACATCTTGCGTGGCTCCACCTCGACACCGGGCCTGCCCAGCTCTCCACGGGCCCCGTCGAGGGCAGCGGTGGAGACCTTGTCGTCGAATCTCGGGCCGGCGCAGTTGTCACAGCGTCCGCAGGGGGCGGCCTCCTCGTCGTCCAGTTGGCGCCGGAGGAATTCCATGCGGCATCCGGTCCCCGACGCGTAGTCACGCATGGCCTGCTGTTCGGCGGCGCGCTGCCGGGCGACCCATGCGTAGCGATCGGAGTCGTAGACCCATGGCTCACCCGTGGAGATCCAGCCGCCCTTGACCCGCTTCACCGCACCGTCCACGTCCAGCACCTTGAGCATCGTCTCGAGGCGGGTGCGCCGGAGGTCGACCAGCGGTTCCATGGCGGGCAGTGAGAGGGGCCTGCCTGCGTGCGCCAGGACGTCGAGGGTGCGCCGCACCTGCTCCTCCGGAGGGAAGGCGACCGAGGCGAAGTACTGCCAGATGGCCTCGTCCTCCTTGCCCGGAAGCAGCAGGACCTCAGCATGGTCCACGCCACGGCCCGCACGGCCGACCTGCTGGTAGTAGGCGATGGGTGAGGAGGGCGAGCCGAGATGGACGACGAAGCCGAGATCGGGCTTGTCGAACCCCATGCCGAGCGCCGATGTCGCGACGAGAGCCTTGACCCTGTTGGCCAGCAGATCGTCCTCGGCCTGCTGTCTGTCAGCGTTCTCCGTCCTGCCCGTGTACGACGCGACCGGATATCCGCACTGGCGGAGATACGCGGTGATCTCCTCGGCGGCCGCGACCGTGAGCGTGTAGATGATGCCGGAGCCGGGCAGCTCCCCGAGATGATCCCCCAGCCAGGCCAGACGGTGCGCCGCATTGGGCAGTTGGAGCACGCTGAGGCTGAGGCTCTCCCGGTCCAGCGCGCCTCGCAGCACCAGCGCGTCCGTGCCCGCACCTGTGCCGAGCTGCTCGGCAACGTCCGCCGTCACGCGCGCGTTGGCGGTGGCTGTCGTGGCGAGCACCGGCACGCCGGCGGGCAGATCGGCGAGCATGGTCCGCAGCCGTCGGTAATCCGGCCGGAAATCATGCCCCCAGTCGGAGATGCAGTGAGCCTCGTCGACCACGAGCAGGCCGGTCGCCGCGGCCAGCTGAGGCAGCACCTGGTCTCGGAAGTCCGGGTTGTTGAGCCGCTCCGGACTGACGAGGAGCACGTCCACCTCCCCCGCCGCCACTTCCGCCTGGACGGTTTCCCACTCCTCGGTGTTGGAGGAGTTGATGGTGCGTGCGCTGATCCCGGCCCTGGCCGCGGCTGCCACCTGGTTGCGCATCAGGGCGAGGAGGGGCGAGACGATCACCGTAGGACCGCTTCCCCGCGCACGCAGAAGGGAGGTGGCGACGAAGTACACGGCCGACTTGCCCCAGCCCGTCCGCTGGACGACCAGTGCTCTGCGCTTGTCCGCGACCAGGGCCTCGATGGCCCGCCACTGGTCCTCGCGCAGCCGGGCGGCGCCCGTGGCGTCCCCCACCAGGCGGGCGAGTACGGAGTCGGCCGAGGCCCTGAGCGCTGCACGGTCTGCGTTGGTCATGCCCCCATGCAACCTGATGCCTGTGACAACTGCGAACGGCGCCGCTTCGCCTGTGGACAAAGTTATCCACAGGGGTCGCGGAAATCGGCGTCTCGCGGGACGGTCATGCCATGAACAACCACCACGAATCCATCGGCTCGCCCGACACACAGCAGATCACCCTGCGCGGTCCCGCCGAGCTCGCCGACGCCCTTCCGTACCTGATGGGGTTCCATCCGAACGACAGTGTGGTCATGGTGGCCCTGCACGGCGGGCGAGGCCGTTTCGGCGGCCGCCTCAGGCTGGGCATCCCGGGTGCGCCGGAGGAGTGGGCGCCGGTGTCCGACCAACTCGCGCAGTGCCTCATCGCCGGCAGCGAGCAGCGTGAGTCGCGGCCCGACGCCGTCGTCGTGTTCCTGTGCCAGGATCCGGCGGAAGGGGAGAGCGCCTCGCAGACCATGGAGCGGCTCAGGCCGTTCGCGCAGCTCCTGCGCACCGCCTGCGGCGCGCTCGACGTCCCTGTGCTCGAGGCGCTCTGCATCTCCGACGGCCGCTACTGGTCCTACTGCTGTCCCGACGCGCGGTGCTGCCCGGTCGAGGGGAACCCGCTGGCCCTGCCGGGCACCACAGTGATGGCTGCGGCGGCCGCGTACGCCGGGATCCAGGTCCGCGGGACGCTCCGGGACATGGAGGCACGGCTCGCACCGGAGGAGCCCGCGGCGGCGAACGAGCAGGAGCGGGCTCTCGACTCGGCGGGGGCCGCCCTGGTGTCCCGCATCCTCGACGTCGACGGGCGCGGGGAGGTGTCGAGCGAGACGCTGTCGCTCGCCCGCGTCCTCATGGAACGGCTCGGGAGCGCCCCGGCCGTCCGTGCGGCCGACGCGGACGCGGCCGACGACGCCCTGATCAACCCGGACGAGGCCGCAGCCGTGATCCTCGGCCTCCAGGACCGGCAGACCCGGGACAGGGCCGCCGAATGGATGGAAGGCCCTGAGGCCAAAACGGCGTTGCGGCTGTGGCGGGTGCTCGCCCGCCGGTGCGTCGGTCCTTACGTGGAACACTCCGCGGCGCCACTCACGCTGGCGGGGTGGGTCTCGTGGTCCACCGGCGACGAGTCCGCCGCCAGGGTGGCGCTTGGTCTCGCCCTGCGCGCCGACCCGCACTACACCTTCGCGCAGTTGCTGCACCAGGCGTGCAACCAGGGCCTCGACCCGGAGACGCTGCGCCGCTGCCTGCGCGGGGAGCGGGACGTGCGCGAAGCCGGCGAGGGGTACGGGACCGGTATCCCGGAGCACGCTGCCGGACGTCAGGAGCCTGCCGCCGGGCGTCCGGAGGCTGCGAGCAACAAGCCGCCGGCGCGCCTTCGGGCCGCGAGGCGGCCACGGCGGGCGCCGGTGCGTCCCGTCCGCGGCGAGGCATCTCGCCCGGGCGCAGGCGCAGCCAGGCGCCGGGCACGGGAGACCCGGCGCAGCGGGGACCGAAGCGCCGAGAGCCGCAGTTGAGGGAAGGTCTGCCGTGTGGAAGCCGGGGCTCGTCGCAGCCGCGTGAACGGGCGTCGTGGGTGAACGGGCCGGCCGTCCTCGAGTGAACGTGCGCGTCGTCGATGCGTGAACTGAACCAGGGCGCCGGGTGAACCGGGCTCGGGGTCGGGCCGCCGGGCGCCCGGCGGGCGGCGCCCCGGACACCACCCGGCCCGACGGGAAAAGGTGCCGCGCGCCGCGAACCAACATCGCGAAGGGACTGTTTATCGTCAGGGAGACGACTATGATTTCGGCATGCCGCCCTACGACCCGTCGACCTTTCCGCCCTTCGCCGTCACCGTCGACCTGGTTGTCCTCACGGTCCGCCGTCACGCACTGTGTGCGCTGGTGGTGCGCCGCGGTGAACCACCGTTCCAGGGCAGGTGGGCACTACCTGGCGGATTCGTCCGCACAGATGAGGACCTCGCTGCGGCGGCGGCGCGCGAACTGGTCGAGGAGACCGGGCTCTGCGCCCACGATCCCGCTGCCCCCGCTGTGGGGAACGGCGCTCACCTCGAACAACTGGCGACCTACGGCGACCCGGGCCGAGACCCCCGGATGAGGGTCGTCAGTGTCGCGCACCTCGCGCTGGCGCCCGACCTTCCGGCCCCGCGAGCGGGGGGTGACGCCAACAGCGCGCGCTGGGCTCCGGTAGGGGACCTGCTCGGCCCTGGAGGCGACTTCGGGCGCGACGGCGAGCAGTCCGCACCTCTGGCTTTCGACCACGCGCGGATCCTCGACGACGGGGTGGAGAGAGCCCGCTCGAAGATCGAGTACTCCTCGCTGGCCACGGCCTTCTGTCCGCCGGAGTTCACGGTCGGTGAGCTGCGGAGGGTGTACGAAGCGGTATGGGGTGTGGTCCTGGACCCGAGGAACTTCCACCGCAAGGTCACGGGTACTCCAGGCTTCCTCGTCCCGTCCGGCGGCACGACCACGCGGCAGGGGGGCCGCCCCGCCCAGCTCTTCCGGGCCGGTGCCGCCACCGTGCTCAACCCTCCGATGCTCCGGCCGGAAGTGTGACGGCCCGCACCTCGCGGGTCCCAGCGGCGCGGCAGGCCCGCCCCTGAGGTGGAACGCCCGGCGGGGGCGGGCCCGCCGGGACGGTTCAGCCCGGCACGAGGACCGCCCCGAGAGGGCGGCCCGGGTTGAGGGCCGCCCGCATCCGGAATGCCGACACGATGCGTCGGCCGAGCGAACACGCCTAGAGGCGCCTGAAGCCGACCCCGCGGAACGCCTCAGAGGCATCGGTACACCAAAAGTCTGAAATGTCGCGTTATCTTGCTGGGGTACTCCACCCTGCCGCCGAGCGGTCACACCCTCTGCGAGAGAAGCGATGCTCCAGGCCATCGGACTCACCAGCGCCCCCCGTCGCGACGGCCCGCCCGCCGTGGACGACCTGACTTTCGAGGCTCCGCCCGGCAGCGTCACCGCGCTGCTCGGCGCTCCTGGCTCCGGCAAGACCACGGCTCTCCGCCTGATGCTCGAGCTCGAGGCCGGCAGGGGCGTCACCTATTTCAGGGGCCGCCCACTGCACCGCATCGGACACCCCGCCCGAGAAGTCGGCGTGCTGCTCGGGGACGTGCCCGGCCACCCCGCGCGCACAGCCCGGGGGCAGCTCCGCATGCTCTGCGCCGCGGCGGGGGTCCCCGCGTCGAGGGCCGACGAACTGCTCGAGGTCGTGGGCCTCGCAGGGCTCGGTGACCAGCGCATCGGTACCCTCTCGGCGGGCATGGACCGGCGGCTCGGCCTGGCCTCGGCGCTGCTGGGTGATCCCCACACGCTCATTCTCGACGAACCCGCCGAAGGCCTCTCGCCGCGCGAGCGGAGCTGGCTCCACGGGCTGCTCCGGGCCCACGCCGCCGAGGGCGGCACCGTGCTGCACACGACCAGCGACCCGAAGGAGGCCTCCCGCGCGGCCGACCGTGTGGTCACCATCGACGAAGGGCGCCTCGTCGCCGATCAGGGCGTCGCCGACTTCTCCCGTACGCGTCTGAGGCCCCGGGTCGCGGTGCGTACGCCGCACGCCGCGCGCCTGGCCGCCGTGATGAACCGGGAGGCGCGCGCCGCCCGGCGCTCCGTCGAAGTGGTCGCGGAGGACGGCAGCAGGCTGTCGGTGTACGGGAGCAGCTGCGCCGAGGTCGGGGACATGGCCTACCGCCACGGTGTCCCGGTGCATCAACTCGCCGACGAGATCGGCGACGCGGGCCCGGTCGCCCCTCCGGGCGGAGTGAGGCCGAGCGGTCCCGTCAGGATTGTGCCGCCCGGGCCCGCGTCGGCCGTCGCGATCTCCGAGCTGCCCCCTCCCATCCCCGTCCGTCCGGCCCGCGGGCCGCTGCGTCCCCTGCGGTACGAGCTGCGCCGTCTCTTCGGGGTGCGGACAACCGCCCTGATCATGGCGGCCGTTGTGCTGGTCTCGGCAGGTCTCTGCGTGGTGCTTGCCCGCACGGGCGGGACGCCGCTTCCCGATCTTCTGGTCGCCTGGCCGGATCTGCTGCCCCTCCCGCCCGCCGCCTTCGCCGCCGGACTGCTGGGTGCCCTCTCGTTCGGTGACGAGTTCCGCTACCCGGCCCTCGCGGCCGGGCGGGGAACGGTGCCGCGGCGGCTGGGGCTCCTCCTTGCCAAGCTGGCGGTGTCCGCGGGTGTCGCGTCGCTGCTCGCTCTGTTCTGCGTACTGACGGATGCCGAAGTGCTCCGGCTCGTGTACGGGGCGGACTTGGTGGCCATTCCTCCGAATGCCCCGCAGCTGGCTGTGAGTTGGGCGGGCCTGTCCGTCGGGTGCGCCTGGGCGGGGCTCCTGGCGGCCGGCGTCTTCCGGCTCGCCACGGCCGGGGTCGCCGCAGTGCTCGCGGTGCCCGTACTCGTCGTACCGCTGGTGCAGAAGCTCCTCGCTGTTCCGTCCGCCCGTTCGATCGCCGGACTGCCGGAGCGGCTGCGTGAACTCGCCTGGCTGCAGTGGCCGAACGAAGCCGACCGGTGGGCGATGGCCGCCGTACGGGTCCTGACCCAGCCCGTGGGGTTGGCGTTGTCCCTGTCTCTGGGGGCTCTGATCTGCGCGTATGTCTTCACCAGCCTGCGTGGCAGGGCGCGTTGGTGACCCAGGTGAACGGGGCCGGTGAACCCCGATGAGTAACTCCCCAGAAAATGCATGATTTCCGCCCATAGGGCGTCAATTGCAGGGCGGGTGCCGATCACCCTTTCGTGTGCTTTTCAGCAAAGACCTCAAGGGGTGGCTGAGCCGCGCCGAAAAAGACTGCGTGAGTACCCTTGCGCACACCATGATGACCGCCGCCCGCTCCGCCGACTCCGGCCTCGCCGGGCCGGGCGAACTCGACCGCTACCCCTACACGGAGGCGCCGGCCGGCGAGCGAGCCGCTCTGCGCTCCTGGGGCGGCTCCGAATCCGACTTGGGGCGGGCGAGCCGGCGCGGCGCCAGTCGAGGCCGTGGACTGCATGGCCAACTGGTCCAGCAGCTCGGCCAGATGATCGTTTCCGGTGACCTCGGCGCAGACCGGCCGCTCGTTCCTGAGGAGATCGGGCAGCGTTTCGAGGTTTCCCGCACCGTCGTGAGGGAGTCCTTGCGCGTTCTCGAGGCCAAGGGGCTGGTCAGTGCCCGGCCCAATGTGGGCACGCGTGTCCGGCCGGTGAGCGACTGGAACCTTCTGGACCCCGACATCATCGAATGGCGGGCATTCGGGCCGCAGCGCGAGGGCCAGCGCCGTGAGCTGGACGAGCTGCGATGGACCATCGAGCCGCTGGCCGCCCGGCTGGCAGCGGGACATGGCCGGGAGGACATTCAGCAGCGTCTCGGCGACATGATCGAGATCATGGGGCACGCGATGGGGCAGGGGGACGCCATCACGTTCTCCCGGGCCGACGCGGAGTTCCACTCGTTGCTGATCCAGGCGGCGGGTAACCGCATGCTCGAGCATCTTTCCGGGATCGTCTCCGCGGCCCTCCATGTCTCCGGTGGGCCCGTCACGGCCTGCGACCGGCCGGCGGAGGCGTCGCTCGGCCATCACGCGCGGATCGTCGAGGCCGTGGCGTCGGGCGACGCGGCGGGCGCCGAGGCCGCCATGCGGCAGCTGCTCCTCGGTCACCTGGACGGGGAACGGGTGGTTCCCGCACCCCGCGAGCACTGAAGCGCCATCAACCGGGTATGCGGACCGTATGCCGCCGGGCCTCCCGGTTCGGCGGCATGGTTATACGGATATGTGACCTCTGGTTCGGTTTGTCGCGAATGGGGTGTGACTGGGGCCACGCGAATTGGGCGTAACACTCCTCGAAACAGTGCGATGACCTAAGAGGTGACCGCCGCGGAAGGAATACAGCAGCCACGCAGTGCGCTGTGCAGTTCTGAGGCCTAGCCCGCGCCGTCGGCGACATCCCCAGCCGCCGGTCGTCGGTTCCAGCCCCTCCAGGGCCGGGCCGGAAGCCGTTTCCATCGTTCCGAGAGGTTGTTCGTGTCGGCCAGCACATCCCGTACGCTCCCGCCGGAGATCGCCGAGTCCGAGTCTGTGATGGCGCTCATCGAGCGGGGAAAGGCTGATGGGCAGATCGCCGGCGATGACGTGCGTCGGGCCTTCGAGGCTGACCAGATTCCGCCAACCCAGTGGAAGAATGTTCTGCGCAGCCTCAACCAGATCCTCGAGGAAGAGGGTGTGACGCTGATGGTCAGTGCCGCGGAGTCGCCTAAGCGCGCCCGCAAGAGCGTCGCAGCGAAGAGCCCGGTCAAGCGCACCGCCACCAAGACCGTCGCGGCCAAGACGACCGTGACCCGTACGGTCGCGGCCCCGGCCGCCCCGACGGCAGAGAGCGCGGATGTGGCGGCCGACGACGCTGCCGTCGCCGCTCCTGCGAAGAAGACGGCAGCCAAGAAGACGGTTGCCAAGAAGGCCGCCGTGAAGAAGACGGCGGCCAAGAAGACGGCCGCCAAGAAGTCCGGCAAGCAGGACGACGAGCTGCTCGACGGTGACGAGGCTGTCGAGGAAGTCAAGGCCGGCAAGGGCGAGGAAGAGGAGGGTGAGGGCGAGAACAAGGGCTTCGTCCTCTCCGACGACGACGAGGACGACGCGCCTGCGCAGCAGGTCGCCGTCGCCGGCGCCACCGCCGACCCGGTCAAGGACTACCTGAAGCAGATCGGCAAGGTTCCCCTCCTCAACGCCGAGCAGGAGGTCGAGCTCGCCAAGCGCATCGAGGCCGGTCTCTTCGCCGAGGACAAGCTCGCCAACGCCGACAAGCTCGCGCCGAAGCTCAAGCGCGAGCTGGAGATCATCGCCGAGGACGGCCGCCGGGCCAAGAACCACCTGCTGGAGGCCAACCTCCGTCTCGTGGTCTCGCTGGCCAAGCGCTACACCGGCCGCGGCATGCTCTTCCTGGACCTCATCCAGGAGGGCAACCTCGGTCTGATCCGCGCGGTGGAGAAGTTCGACTACACCAAGGGCTACAAGTTCTCCACGTACGCCACCTGGTGGATCCGTCAGGCCATCACCCGCGCCATGGCCGACCAGGCGCGCACCATCCGTATCCCGGTGCACATGGTCGAGGTCATCAACAAGCTCGCGCGCGTGCAGCGCCAGATGCTCCAGGACCTGGGCCGTGAGCCCACCCCGGAGGAGCTGGCCAAGGAGCTCGACATGACCCCTGAGAAGGTCATCGAGGTCCAGAAGTACGGTCGCGAGCCGATCTCCCTCCACACCCCGCTGGGTGAGGACGGGGACAGCGAGTTCGGTGACCTGATCGAGGACTCCGAGGCGGTCGTACCGGCCGACGCGGTGAGTTTCACGCTGCTCCAGGAGCAGCTGCACTCCGTGCTCGACACGCTCTCCGAGCGTGAGGCGGGTGTGGTCTCGATGCGCTTCGGCCTCACCGACGGACAGCCGAAGACGCTCGACGAGATCGGCAAGGTCTACGGGGTGACGCGCGAGCGCATCCGCCAGATCGAGTCGAAGACGATGTCGAAGCTGCGCCACCCGTCGCGTTCGCAGGTGCTGCGCGACTACCTCGACTAGATCGAGGACGACATGGGCGGGGCCCGGAACCCGAAGAGGTTCCGGGCCCCGCCCATGTCCGCGTGCGGCCCGCACCGGGCCGGATGACGCTGAGTGGGCACCGTTCACCTCGGCGTCAGGAGTCTCCATGCCCCGTCTTCCCGTCCGCGCCCTTCCCGCAGCCTTCGTCCTGGCTGGTGCGGCAGCCGTGATACCCGTCGGCCCCCCGTCGCTCGCTGCCGCGGACAGCATCATCGTCGGTGGGAAGCCGGTGTCCGTCGCGGACAGCCCATGGGCCGTGGCGCTGTCGAGCCGTGACCGGTTCGGAGGAACCCGTGGCGGACAGTTCTGCGGGGGAGTGGCCGTCGGGCCCACCAAGGTGCTGACGGCCGCGCACTGCCTCAGGGAGGACGTACTGGGGACCGACGTCTCGGAGGTCCGCGATCTGCGCGTCATCGCCGGACGGGACGAACTGAGTGGCCCGGGCGGTCAGGAGATTCCCGTGCGCTCGGCATGGGTCAATCCGGGCTACGACCCGCACACGAACGCCGCCGACCTCGCGGTGCTCACCCTGTCACGGGCGCTGCCCGCGAACAGCGTCATCCCCATGGCGGGGGCCGGCAGCACGGCATACGAGCCGGGGACGGCTGCCACGGTGTACGGATGGGGCGACACGACGGGCTACGGTGCCTACGCGTCCGGGCTGCGCGCCACCACGGTGCGCGTGCTCCCGGACACCGAGTGCGCGCACGCCTACCCCGGCGGCTCACAGGGCGCGTACGACGCGTCGTCCATGCTCTGCGCCGGTGACCCCGCCGGAGGGCGGGATGCGTGCCAGGGGGACAGTGGAGGCCCGCTGGTGGCCCGTGGGCGCCTTGTCGGGCTCGTTTCGTGGGGCAGCGGATGCGGAAGCCCGGGCAGCCCGGGGGTCTACACGCGCGTCTCCGCGGCGATCCGGTGGATGGCCGACCGGAACTGAGCCGCGTACGAGCCGGAGGGTATGAGAACGGGCGGCTTCCCTGCGGGGAGGCCGCCCGTCGGCCGGTCCGGGACCGTACCCATGGCTCGTCGTGGATGCGAGGTGTCAGTGTTCCTCGTCGGCAACACTGGCCTGCGCGGCAGTGAGCCGATCCGTCTCATCCTGTATTTCCGCGGCGATCTTCTTGAGTTCCGGCTCGAACTTGCGCCCGTGGTGGGCACAGAAGAGCAGTTCACCGCCACTGATCAGGACGACGCGCAGATAGGCCTGGGCGCCGCAACGGTCACAGCGGTCTGCTGCGGTCAGCGGGCTCGCGGGGGTCAGAACAGTAGTCACGTCGCCTCTTCTCTAGCTCGACGAGCTGTCGTACCAGGGTCAACATCCAACCAGGCCGAAAACGTTCCCGCTCGTGGCATTTCTTCGAAACTTCTTCTCGGGATGGCTGTCTGTTGCCGGTTGGCGGCGAATGTGCCGTATTGCGTAGCGCTACGGTTTCGCGTTGCTTGTGTGGGCCGGTCCGCCGGCTGGCTTGCCGGTTGTTCATGAGGACGTGCCCGGAGCCTAAATGGTTCATGCCTCGAAGGGAACGTGATGTGCACGTCACTCCAACGAATGATCGAACGCGTATGCGAGGCTGCACTAGCATGAGGATTCCCCCTGGGTGGCGTTACAACCGCTCTACCAGGCCTCGGTAGGCTCTCAGCGGCTACCGAGGCCGAGCCCGTTACCCACTGGGCCCCAAATGAAATTCAGCGAGGAGCGAACCGCGTGACCGCCGATTCCGTGCCGTCCACTGCGCTGCTGACCGGAGCAGGCGGCGCAGACAGGGACAGCTCCAACTACACCGCGCGGCACCTTCTCGTCCTCGAAGGGCTCGAAGCGGTGCGCAAGCGCCCCGGGATGTACATCGGGTCCACCGACAGCCGCGGACTCATGCACTGCCTCTGGGAGATCATCGACAACTCGGTCGACGAGGCCCTCGGCGGTTACTGCGACAACATCGAGGTCATCCTCCACGACGACGGTTCCGTGGAGGTCCGTGACAACGGCCGAGGCATCCCCGTCGACGTGGAGCCCAAGACGGGGCTCTCCGGCATCGAGGTCGTCATGACCAAGCTGCACGCCGGCGGAAAGTTCGGGGGTGGCTCCTACGCCGCCTCCGGCGGTCTGCACGGCGTCGGCGCCTCGGTGGTGAACGCCCTCTCGGCCCGGCTGGACGTCGAGGTCGACCGCAACAGCGCGACCCACTCCATCAGTTTCCGGCGCGGTGTCCCGGGCATGTTCACCGAGCAGGGCCCGGACAGCCCCTTCGACCCCGCCAACGGCCTCCGCAAGGGAAAGCGCGTCCCGAAGACGCGTACGGGTACCCGGGTGAGGTACTGGGCGGATCGCCAGATCTTCCTCAAGGACGCCAAACTCAGCCTGGAGACGCTGTACCAGCGGGCGCGCCAGACCGCCTTCCTCGTCCCCGGTCTCACCATCGTCGTACGGGACGAGCGAGGCATCGACGGAGAGGGCAAGACGGAGGAGACGTTCCGCTTCGACGGCGGGATCAGCGAATTTTGTGAGTACCTCGCTCAGGACAAGGCGGTCTGCGACGTCCAGCGCCTGACCGGGACGGGCACGTTCAAGGAGACCGTGCCGGTCCTCGACGACCGTGGCCACATGACGGCGACCGAGGTCACCCGGGAGCTGGGCGTCGACATCGCCCTGCGCTGGGGCACCGGCTACGACACCAACGTCAAGTCCTTCGTCAACATCATCGCCACCCCCAAGGGCGGCACCCACGTGACCGGCTTCGAGCGCTCCCTCACGAGGACGGTGAACGAGGTCCTGCGCTCCGCCAAACTGCTGCGCGTCGCCGAGGACGACATCGTCAAGGACGACGCACTGGAGGGCCTGACCGCGGTCGTCACGGTGCGGCTCGCGGAGCCGCAGTTCGAGGGGCAGACCAAGGAGGTGCTGGGCACCTCGGCGGCCAACCGGATCGTGGCCAACGTGGTCGCCAAGGAACTGAAGGCGTTCCTGACCTCCACGAAGCGTGATGCCAAGGCTCAGGCCAGGGCGGTGCTGGACAAGGCGGTGGCCGCTGCCCGCACCCGTATCGCCGCCCGTCAGCACAAGGACGCGCAGCGGCGCAAGACCGCGCTCGAGTCCTCGTCGCTGCCCGCGAAGCTCGCGGACTGCCGCAGCGACGACGTGGAGCGCAGTGAGCTCTTCATCGTCGAGGGCGACTCCGCCCTAGGCACCGCGAAGCTGGCCCGCAACAGCGAGTTCCAGGCGTTGCTGCCGATCCGGGGGAAGATCCTCAACGTCCAGAAGTCGTCCGTCTCGGACATGCTCAAGAACGCCGAGTGCGGCGCCATCATCCAGGTCATAGGAGCGGGCTCGGGGCGCACCTTCGACATCGACGCCGCGCGCTACGGCAAGGTCATCATGATGACGGACGCCGATGTCGACGGTTCACACATCCGTACGCTTCTGCTCACCCTCTTCCAGCGGTACATGCGGCCGATGGTCGAGGCGGGGCGGGTCTTCGCCGCCGTGCCCCCGCTGCACCGGATCGAGCTCGTCCAGCCCAAGAAGGGCCAGGACAAGTACGTCTACACCTACTCCGACAACGAGCTCCGTCAGACCCTGCTGGAGCTGCAGCGTAAGAACGTCCGGATCAAGGACTCGATCCAGCGCTACAAGGGCCTCGGTGAGATGGATGCCGACCAGCTCGCGGAGACGACGATGGACCCGCGCCACCGCACCCTGCGGCGCATCAACATCGGCGACCTGGAGTCCTCCGAGCAGGTCTTCGACCTGCTGATGGGCAACGAGGTCGCCCCGCGCAAGGAGTTCATCACCAGCTCGGCCGCCACGCTGGACCGCTCGCGCATCGACGTCTGACACTCTCCACCCGTGGGTGGAGAGCCTTTCTCCACCCACGGTCAACCCATGAGCTGATCCCTGGATCTCCCCGCCTCCGTAGCGTCGAAGACATCGAATCTTCACGCAACCGGAGGCTGCCGTGTCAGGGCTTTTCAACGTTCTGGTGATCGTCGCTGTGGTCGCGCTCGTCGTCACGCGTCAGCTCTCGGCACGTCGGGTCGGCGACGACGAGCGGTGGTGGGTCCTCCCGGCCGTCCTGCTCCTCGTTGCTCTGTGTGACGACGGAACCATAGATCCGCGCCATGAGGCACTGTCCGTCGTGCTGCTCGGGGCCGGGATCGTCGTGGGACTGGTCACCGGTGCGGGCTGGGGCTGGACCTCCCGGCTGTGGTTGCAGCCCGATCGCTCCGTGTGGAGCCGGGCCACGAAGGCCACCGCCTTCGTCTGGGCGGGCGGGGTCGGCGGGCGGGTCCTGCTGGCCGGCGGAGCCCTGCTGCTCGGGGTGCACCAAGGGTCTGCGGCCCTGCTTCTGTCGCTGGCGGCGATGCTGCTGGCCCGCAGCGGTGTGCTGGCGATGCGAGCCCGCGACATACGCGAGCTGCACGAAGGGCCTGCCGGCGCAGCTCCGGCCGACATACCGTGGGGCGCCGAAGAGACCATGCCGAAGGGCCGCGCGTGAACGGGAGTACGTGGACGAGCTGGCCGTCCAGAGAGGCTCTGACCAGAGCGCCCCAGAACCGGGTCCGGGCCACGATTGCACGGTTCGTCTGGACCGCTGTCCTCGTCGGCCTCCTCTGGGACGCCTTCGCGGACGGGCGATTCGCTCTCTGGCAGATCGCGATCGGCCTGGCGGTGGCGGTGGGGTGCGGCTTCGGGGGCGGAGCGTTCTTCCGTGCGACCCGCGAGCACAGGCTGTGGCCGTCCCTGGGGATCCTCGTCCTGCTGATGACCGTGGCGTTCGTGACCAGGGAGGCCGGCGCGGCGGCACTCGGGATCACGCTGTGGTGCGGGTGCGCCGTCGTGGCACTGGAGCGGCTCCCGCTCTCCGCGGCGGTCCCGCTCACCGCGGTGGCGCTCATCGCCTACGCCGTCGTCAAGGGCGACGGCTGGCTGACCACCGTGATCACCACAGGGAGCCTGTGCCTGGGCGGGTATGTGCTGCGGCTGGACGCCGAGGCGCGCGGTAGCTCCCAGCGGCTCCTCGCCCAGGAGCGGGCCGCACGGAAGGCGGAGGCCGGGACCGCCGCCCTGGCCGAGAGGTCGAGGATCGCCCGAGAGATCCACGACGTCCTCGCGCACAGCCTTTCGGCGCAGCTGGTTCATCTGGAGGCCGCCCGGCTGCTGATCGAGCGGGAGCCCTCCACCGAGTTCCGGGACCAGGTGCTGGAGAGAGTGGTTGCGGCGCGCTCGATGGCCCGGGAAGGCCTCGCCGAGACGCGGCAGGCACTGTCCGCGCTCCGAGGGGAGATGACCCCGGTGGAGGACTTCCTGCGGCAGTTGGTGGCGGACGAGCCTGCCGAGGTGTCCGTCGCCGGGGAGCGGAGGCCGCTGAGCGCGGAGGCGTCGCAGACGGTGCGCAGGGTGGCACAGGAGGCGCTCACCAATGCGCGGAAGCATGCCCCGGGTGCGTCGGTTTTCGTCCGCCTGCGGTACGAGACGGACATGGTGGCTCTGGAGGTGCGGGATTCCGGTGGCCGCCTCCCGGGCGGCGAACTCGCTGTCAGTGGCTCCGGTTACGGTCTTCTGGGGATGCGGGAACGTGCCGAACTGCTCGGCGGGACCCTGGAAGCAGGGCCGGAGAAGGAAGGGTTCGTGGTGAATCTGAGGGTTCCCGCGTGACCGCGCGAGTGGTCGTCGCGGACGACCAGGCGGTGGTGCGTGAGGGCATCGTGATGCTGCTGGGCCTCCTGCCCGGTATCGAGGTGGTGGGAGCCGCCAGGGACGGGGATGAAGCGGTCGCACTTGTCGCCGACATGGCACCTGATGTCGTGCTGATGGACCTGCGGATGCCCCGCTGCGACGGAGTAGAGGCCACACGCCGGATCCGGAAGGACCACCCCGGTACCCAGGTGGTGATCCTCACCACCTTCGCGGACGACGATTCGCTCTTCACCGCCCTGCAGGCAGGAGCGCGGGGCTATCTCACCAAGGACGCCCGAGGTGAGGAGATCGCCCAGGCCGTTCAAGCCGTGGTGTCGGGAGAGGCGGGGCTCTCGCCGAAGGTGCAGCGCCGCCTGCTGGAGCGAGTCACCGCGCAGGCGGCGCAGAGGGGAGCGCCCGCCCCCACCGAGTTGCCTGACGGGCTCACACCCAGGGAGGCCGAGGTGCTGGTCCTCATCGCGGAAGGACTGTCCAACACGGAGATCGCGCGCACGCTGCACATCTCCCGGGCCACGGTGAAGACACACATCAACAACCTCTTCGCCAAGACGGGGGCGCGGGACCGCACAGGGGCCGTGCGCTACGCGTACGGGCGTGGGCTCGCGCAGCCGCCAGGCAGTCCCGTCACCTGAAATGGTGAAGCCAGGCCAATGATGTGCCCGGGATCTTCCCGATCTGCCCATTCTTGACTACGCGGCCGAAAAGGCTCGTGGACAAGGGAGTTGTCGGTGGAGAAGGAAGCAGGGCCGGACGCCGCAGTGATGCGGCTCGACGACCCGTGGGACGAGACGACGGTCACCGGATGGGGCGATCCGGAGGGTGCGGGAGGCATCGCGGCCGACGGGCGACCCCGGTCGGCCGACCGGTCCCGGCAGAGCGCGGCCGAGATCTATCTCGAGGTGCAGAGCAGCCCGGTCTTCCGGGAAGTGCGCCGCCGGTACAGGCGGTTCGTGGCGCCCGCGACGACCGCGTTCCTGCTCTGGTATCTGGCCTACGTCATCGCGGCCACCACCGCGCCCGACCTGATGGCGCGTCCCGTGGCCGGAGCGGTGAACGTGGCCATGGTCGCCGGACTCGGACAGTTCCTTACCACGTTCCTGCTCACCTGGGCCTATGTGCGTCATGCGCGACTGCACCGGGACCGCGCCGCGCTGGAACTGCGCTGGGAGACGCAGGAGATGACCAGAGGGGCCGACCGGTGAGAGGGGACCATCAGACGCTGGCGCTGTTGCTGTTCAGCGTGTTCATCGCAGTGACGCTCGGAATCACCACGTGGGTGAGCCGGAACAGGCAGGGGTCCGCGGAGGAGTTCTACGCGGGTGGGCGGCTGTTCTCGCCCATGGAGAACGGATTCGCCATCGCCGGTGACTACATGTCGGCGGCGTCCTTCCTCGGCATCTCGGGCCTGATCGCCCTCTTCGGCTACGACGGCATGCTCTACTCAGTCGGCTTCCTCGTGGCCTGGCTGGTGGTCCTGCTTCTCGTCGCCGAACTCGTGCGCAACTGCGGACGGTTCACCCTCGCCGACGTGGTGGCCGCCCGCATGGCGGAGCGCCCCGTGCGTACGGCGGTGGGAACGTCGTCCGTCACGGTCTCGGTGCTGTACCTCGTGGCCCAGATGGTCGGTGCGGGAAGCCTCGTCGCCCTGCTGCTGGGCGGCACAAGCGACACCGCCCGCTCCTGGACCGTGGTCGGGGTCGGAGCGCTCATGGTGATCTATGTGTCGCTGGGCGGCATGCGGGCCACCACCTGGATCCAGATCGTCAAGGCAGTGTTGCTGATGGCCGGCGCGGTCGCGCTCACCGCGCTCGTCCTCGTACGTTTCCACGGCGACTTCAACGCCTTGCTCACCTCCGCGGCCGAACGCAGCGGTCACGGCCGTGACTTCCTCTCGCCCGGGCTCCGCTACGGCGGGAGCTGGACGGCGCGCCTCGACTTCATCAGCCTCGGCCTTGCACTCGTCCTCGGCACGGCGGGACTGCCGCACATCCTGTCGCGCTTCTACACGGTGCCCACCGCCCGGGCGGCCCGCCGCTCCGTCGTCTGGTCCATCGGGCTGATCGGCTGTTTCTACCTGATGACCATCGTGCTGGGGTTCGGAGCGGCGGCCCTGGTCGGCTCGGCGGAGGTCCGGGCCTCGAATGCCTCGGGGAACACGGCTGTGCCGCTCCTGGCGCTGGTTCTCGGCGGAGGGGAAGGCTCCACGGGCGGCACCCTGCTATTCGCCGTGGTGGCCGCCATCGCCTTCGCCACCATCCTCGCGGTCGTCGCCGGGATCACCCTCGCCTCCTCCGCTTCGGTCGCCCATGACCTCTACGCCTCGTTCCGGCGGCCGGGTGCCAAGCAGCGCAGCGAGGTCGGAGTGGCCAGGGTGGCCGCAGCCGCTGTCGGTGTGGTGGCCATCGCCCTCGGCCTGCTCGCCCAGAATCTGAACGTCGCGTTCCTCGTGGGCCTGGCCTTCGCGGTCGCCGCTTCGGCCAATCTCCCGGCGTTGCTCTATTCGCTGTTCTGGCGCCGTTTCACCACCCGGGGAGCGGTCTGGGCGGTCTACGGCGGACTGATCCCGGCGGTGCTGCTCGTCGTGCTCTCGCCGGTCGTCTCGGGAAGCCCTGCGTCGCTCTTCCCGGGAGTGGACTTCGCCGTCTTCCCGTTGGAGAACCCGGGCCTGGTGTCGATCCCGGCCGGCTTCGTCGCCGGCTGGATCGGCACCATCACCTCGCCGGTGCCGCCGGATGCGGCGAAGCACGCGGAGACGGAGGTCCGGTCCCTCACCGGAGCGGGGGCGGCATGATCTGCCCACGGCTGCCAAGGGCCCGGCGGGGCAGCCGTAGGTCAGGCGCCCGTGGTCCAGGTGTACCGGTGCTCCGGGCGGCCCGTGTCGCCGTACCTCAGGGACAGCCGCACCCGCCCCGTGCGCTCCAGCAGCTTCAGATAGCGCTGCGCTGTCTGCCGGCTCATTCCGGCGCTCTCCGCGACCTCCTGCGCGGAGAGCGGTCCGTCGGCCGCGCGAAGGGCCTGGCGGACCAGTTCCGCGGTGGTCGGCGAATGCCCCTTGGGGAGGTCGGACCCGCCGGTGGCCCACAGGCCGGCGAACAGCCGGTCCACCTCGGTCTGCTCGGCCTCACCGCCGCCCTCGAAGGTACGGCGCAGCGCGGCGTACGCCTCCAGCTTGGTGCGAAGCCCGGCGTAGGCGAACGGCTTCACGAGGTACTGGAGCGCGCCGTGACGCATCGCCGCCTGCACGGTGGCGACGTCACGGGCGGCCGTCACCATGATCACGTCGGCGTGGTGGCCGAGCCCGCGCAGTTCACGCACCACGGCCAGTCCGTTGCGGTCCGGCAGGTAGTGGTCGAGCAGGATCAAGTCGATGGGCAGCTCTCCGACCACGCTGAGAGCTTCGGCGGCGGAGTGCGCCATGGCGGCCACCCGGAATCCGGGCACCTTGGCGGCGTAGGCCGCGTTGATCCGCGCCACTCGGACGTCGTCGTCCACGACGAGAACCTCGATCACGGGGTATCTCCTGTCGTAGACGGGTGAACGGGGGCCGCAGTCCCCCCGGGAGCGGGCACGACGGCCGCTCCCGGCCCGGGCGGAATCTGCGGTTCGGCCGCGCCTTCGGGCCGTCCTGGGGCTTTCCCGCCGGCGTGCGGAGACTTCGGCTCGCGCGGAGGCTTCGGGCCGCCTGCGGATTCCGCCTCGCTGCGGGACTCAGGTCCTGGCAGGGCGTGCGGCGGGGGCGGGGAGACCGGTCCGGGCGGCCCCGGGGGTCCCAGGGGTGCCTGCGGTTCGCCCAGGGCCTCGGGGAGGACGACGGTGAACACGGCTCCGCCCTCCGGGGTGCCCCCTACGGAGACGGTGCCACCCTGTCGCTCCGCGAACCGCCGCACCAGCGGCAGTCCCAGTCCGCGCTTGCCGTGCGCCGGGAGTTCCTTCGTGGTCCAGCCCTCGGTGAAGATGGACTCGTGGTCGCCGACCGGTACGCCGGGACCGCTGTCGCGCACGCGCAGCACCACCGTGCGGCCTGCTGCTCGCAGACCGACCTCGATCCGGGCCTCGTCCGATCCCGCTGCCGCGTCCATCGCGTTGTCGACCAGATTGCCGAGGACCGTCACCAGGCCGCGAGGGTCCACCAGGCGATCCGGCAGCAGTGTCTCCGGGGCCATGCGCAGGGCGACCCCCCGCTCCGCTGCCACAGTCGCCTTGCCGACCAGGAGGGAGGCGAGCAGAGGGTCGTGGACCTTCTCGGTGACCTGCTCGGCCGTTGCGCGGTGCACTCCGACCACTTCCGTGACGAACTCCATGGCGTCCTCGTACATCTCCAGCTCCAGCAGGCCCAGCAGGGTGTGCAGCCGGTTCGCGTGCTCGTGGTCCTGGGCGCGGAGGGCGTCGATCAGACCTCGGGTGGAGTCGAGTTCGCGCCCGAGGTGCTCCAGCTCCGTACGGTCGCGCAGGGTGGCCACCGCCCCGCCGTCGTCGGTCGGCATCCGGTTGGCGAGCAGCAGCCGGCTGCCCCGGACGGTCACCAGGTCGTCTCCGCTCACCCGCCCGGCCAGTACGTCGGCGGTCCTGCCCTCGCCCAGGGCCTCGTCGAGCTGCTTGCCCGAGGCGTCGGGACCGAGGCCGAGCAGACGCTGGGCCTCATCGTTCAGGAGCCTGATGCGCCCGGCGCCGTCGAGCGCGACGACGCCTTCGCGGATGCTGTGCAGCATCGCCTCGCGCTCGGTCAGAAGCGCCGAGATGTCGGAGAACGCCAGGTCGTGGGTCTGGCGCTGAAGGCGCCGAGAGATCAGGTAGGCGGCCAGAGCTCCCACGGCCAGTGCCCCGCCGGCGTACGCGAGCAGCCCGGGGATCGCGGCGAGCAGCCGGGCGCGGACGCTGTCGTAGGCGATGCCGACGGACACGGCACCGACGACCCGGTCCCTCGTGTCGAGGAGGGGCACCTTGCCACGGGCCGAACGCCCGAGCGTCCCGCTGTCGATCTCCATCACCGACCTGCCGGAGAGGGCGGTGCTGGGGTCCGTCGAGACGACGTCACCGATGCGGGAGACGTCCGTGTGCGACCAGCGCACCCCGCGCCGGTCCATGATCACGACGTACTCGGCGCCGGTCGACCTCCTGATACGTTCCGCCGCGATCTGAACCGCGCCGTCCGGGCGTGGTTCGGTGCTGAGCAGCGAGGCGGCGATCTGCGGTTGCGCCGCCGTGCTCTGCGCGATGGCCAGAGCACGGCGCATCGCCTGATCGTCGAGCTGGGCACTGAGCGGTGCGAGAAACAGACCGGTGACAAGCACCGTGACACCGGTGACGATGGCCAGCTGCATCAGCAGGACCTGCGAGAAGACCCGCTTCGGCCAGCCGAACCTGCGCGGTCCCCGGGGGGTGGTCGGTGGGACGCTCATCGTATGAACGGTAAGGGGCGAATGGTGCTTACCGAAATCTCCGTCCGCATCCCGGTCCGCGGTCGGGCCCGGGCGCGAGTCCCCGGACGGCAGCTCGATTCCTCTGCCGGCCGCTTCGGTCCGCGCGCGGTCGCCCCGGTCGGACTCGCTCGGCCTCCGTCCGGCTCGGTCCGCACTCCGATTCGAAGATCCCTGGCCCTCGGCACCTCGATCCGCCGGGAGTCCGATCCAGCGGCTCCTCGATCCGCAGACGGGCTGATCACGCCGCCCCCCGATCCACCAGGAGATCGGTCGGGTGTGGGTCCGCGCCGCGGCACCGTCACGTCGCAGCCGGGTTCGAGGTGCACGGCCCCGAATGCCCTGTGCACCGGCTCTTGCCTCCCGGACCTTCGTCTGTGAGCGTTCTGTCGGTATCCGCAGCCACGCAATCTACTTGCGTTTCTTGCGCTAATCTTGCGTGTATGACGCGACGACTTGCTCAGGTTGCCCAGAAAGTTGGAGTCAGCGAGGCCACGGTCAGCCGCGTGCTGAACGGGAAGCCAGGCGTCTCCGACGCCACACGGCAAGCCGTCCTCTCCGCCCTCGACGTCCTGGGTTACGAGCGTCCGACGCAGCTCCGAGGCGAGCGCGCACGGCTGGTCGGCCTCGTTCTGCCGGAGCTGCAGAACCCGATCTTCCCGGCCTTCGCCGAAGTGGTCGGGGGTGCGCTCGCCCAGCAAGGGCTGACGCCCGTGCTCTGCACCCAGACCAAGGGCGGCGTCTCCGAGGCCGACTACGTCGAGCTCCTCCTGCAGCAGCAGGTGTCCGGGGTCGTGTTCGCGGGTGGGCTGTACGCCCAGGCCGACGCCCCCCACGACCACTACAAGGTGCTCGCCGACCGCAAGATCCCCGTCGTCCTGATCAACGCGGCCATCGCACACCTCGGCTTCCCCGGCGTCTCGTGCGACGACTCGGTGGCCGTCGAGCAGGCCTGGCGCCATCTCGTCTCCCTCGGCCACGAGAAGATCGGGTTCGTCCTCGGCCCGGCCGACCACATGCCCTCGCAGCGCAAGCTCACCGCCGCGCGTGCGCTGGCCGCACAGTCGGCGATCACGGTTCCGGACGAGTGGGTGGCCCGGGCGATGTTCTCGCTCGAGGGCGGGCAGGCCGCCGCCACGCGTCTGCTCGACCAAGGAGTCACCGGCATCATCTGCGCCAGCGACCCGCTGGCCCTGGGCGCGGTGCGTGCGGCGCGGCGCCGAGGGCTGTCGGTGCCCGCGGACGTCTCCGTCGTGGGCTACGACGACTCGGCGTTCATGAACTGCACCGAGCCGCCGCTCACCACGGTGCGCCAGCCCATCGAAGCCATGGGCAGGGCCGCGGTCGAACTGCTCTCGGTCCAGATCAGCGGGCGCAAGGTGCCGTCCGACGAGCTGCTGTTCGAACCCGAACTGGTCGTACGCGGTTCGACCGCACGCCCTCCCCGCTGACCCGCTGCCCCCACCGGCCCCGGGGCCGCTGTACGTGTGCCGGGGCGGGGGCCCTGAGATTTTCCGCAGGATGTAGCCAATGTGCGGTATCCGCAGGCTGTAGCCCCTGTGCAGCCTGAGAGCACCCCTCGGCGCCGCGCCGTCGCGCTACTTGGAAGTCACCCGCCCCGACGACGCCCGCCCCCGCACCGCCTGGGCGCCGACGCCCGCGCCGCAGTGTCCACGCCGGCCGGCGGCTACGCCGGCTCCGGTGTGGGCAGCGGCTGTGGCGGGCGGGGGCCCTCGTACTGTCCGCTGGGCCGCATCCGCAGGGGGCGTTCCGCGTACTCCTCCATCGCGTGGGCCATCCAGCCCGCCGTGCGGGAGACGGCGAAAATCGTCTCGCCCGCCTCCGCCGGCATGTCGGCGGAGACCGAGAGCGTGGCCAGTGCCAGGTCGACGTTGGCGTGCAGCGGCGCGTGGCGGGCGGTGGTCGCGATGACGTCGCGAGCAGCCGCCAGTGCCTCGGCGGCCTGCGGCACCTCCTCCAGCAGCCCGAACAGCACGGTCGCCCGTGGGTCCTCGCCTGCGTACAGGCGGTGCCCGAGCCCTGGTACCCGGCGCCCGGCCCGGAGGTGGTCGGCGACGACCGGGGCGGCGCTGCCCCGCTCGACGACCTCGGCCAGCATCCGGTGTGCCAGCCCGCTGGCGGCGCCGTGCAGCGGCCCCTCCAGCACGCCGAGCCCTGCCGAGACCACCGCGTACGGGTGGGCATGGGTCGAGGCGGCGACCCGGGCGGCCAGGGTCGAAGCGGCCAGGTCGTGATCGGTCAGCAGGGCGAGCGCGGTGTCCAGCACGGCCGATGACGCCGCGTCCGAGGGGCGCGGGGACAGCCCCGGCCACAGCCGCCCGGCGAGCGAACCGGCGTCCGCCTCCTGCTCCCCGGCCGTCGGCAGAGCGCCCACCAGGGTGGGGATCAGGCTGCGCGCGCTGTTGAGGACGCCTTCGGGGGAGAGGTCGAAGCGCAAGGGGTCGGCGACCGCGGCGGCGGCGACGGCGACCCGGAGACGGTCCGTCGAGCTGCTGTGGCGCGGCAGTGAGGCAGCTGCCCGCCGTGCCGCATTGAGGAATTCCGGCGCCGCGTCGAACCGGATGCCCGGCCGGAGCCGGCCGGTCCAGAGCCACTCGGCGACCTCCTCGAAGCTGTGGCGGCGAGCCAGTTCTGTCGCGTCCACGCCGCGGAAGAAGTAGCGGTCCGGTTCGATGAGCGTGAGGCCCGTACGGAAGACGAGCCCGTTCGCCGGTGTGAGGGACGACGGCTCCCTGCGCCCGGTGCGGCGGGCCAGCGCCTCCACCTCGCCCGCGTCGAACGTACTTCCCCGTCCGCCCGGGGTACGCCTGCTCGCCAGCTGGCCGCGGCTCACATAGGCGTACACCGTCTCGGGCTTCACGCCCAGCAGCTCGGCCGCCTCCCGTGTGGTGATCCGGCGTTCCCCGGCCGCCTCATCCCGCGTGGCCGGCAGGAGTCGCCCCTCCGCCGCGTCCTCGTCTCCCGTGCCGGCTGCGTGCACCGCCTCATGCGTCATGCCCCCACCGTATCCATGCTCCGTCCATGCGAGACCACGCTCATCGCGGAAATACATTGATTCAATCAATATTGACAGCTGTCTCATCAATCATGGACAGTCGAATCAATGTTCAGCTCGTTCATGGAAGAGGGACCTGCCATGCCCGCCTCACGTACGGAAACCGCGCCGCTCGACGTGCCCAGGGGCCTTGCCGGAGTGATCGTCACCGAGACCGCCCTGGGCGACGTGCGCGGACGCGAGGGCTTCTACCACTACCGGCAGTACTCGGCGATCGACCTGGCACACAGCCGCAGCTTCGAGGACGTCTGGTACCTGATGTTCCACGGTGAGCTGCCCGGCGCGGAGGCGGGCTCCGCCTTCGCCGCGCGGACCGCCGGACTGCGCAGGCTGCCCGACGAGTTGCGGGAGGCCCTCCCCGCCATCGCCCGGGCCGGGGTGGTGTCCGGCCCGCTCGCCGGGCTGCGTACCGCGCTGTCGCTGCTCGGGGCCTCGGCCGGATTCCGGCCGGTCTACGACATCGGCGCCGACCGCCGCCGCCAGGACGCACTCGCCGTCTGTGCCGCGGTCCCCACCGTTCTGACCTCCCTGTACCGCCTCGGCCAGGGCCTCGAACCGGTCGAGCCCCGTGACGACCTCCCGTTCGCGGCGAACTACCTCCACATGCTCACCGGCGAGGAGCCGGACGCCAGGCGGACGGCCGCCGTCGAGCAGTACCTCATCTCCACGATCGACCACGGGTTCAACGCCTCCACGTTCACCGCGCGGGTGATCGCCTCCACCGGTGCGGATGTCGCCGCCTGCCTCGGCGGAGCCGTGGGTGCCCTCTCGGGACCGCTGCACGGGGGCGCGCCCAGCCGGGCGCTGGACACCCTGGACGCCATCGGCAGCCCGGACCGCATCGACGGCTGGATCCGTGAGCGAGTGCTCGCGGGGGACCGGATCATGGGATTCGGTCATCCCGTCTACCGGACCGAGGACCCCCGCTCACGCATGCTGCGCTCGATCGCGCAGGGTTTCGGAGGCCCCCTCGTCGACTTCGCCGTCGAGGTGGAACGGCAGGTCGAGGCGATCCTCGCCGAGCTCAAGCCCGGGCGTGAGCTGCACACCAACGTGGAGTTCTACGCGGGAGTCGTCATGGAGCTCTGCGGACTGCCGCGCGAGATGTTCACCCCGACCTTCTGTGCCGCCCGGACGGTCGGCTGGAGCGCCAATATCCTGGAGCAGGCGGAGGACTCGAAGATCATCCGCCCGGCGGCCCGCTACGTCGGTACGCCGCCCCCGCAGCCCGTGCCGGCACCCTGAACCACCCCGAGGAAGGCCCCGTTGACTCCGCCCCACGCCCCACAGATCCCGGTTGTCGTCCTGGCGGGATTCCTCGGATCCGGCAAGACGACCCTCCTCAACCATCTGCTCCGGAACAGGGCGGGGAACCGCATCGGCGTGATCGTCAACGACTTCGGTTCCATCGAGATCGACGCCCTGACCGTCGCCGGCCAGGTCGGCTCCACGGTGTCGCTGGGCAATGGCTGTCTGTGCTGCGCCGTGGACGCGAGCGAACTCGACACGTATCTGGAGACGCTGACCAGGCCCTCCGCACGGCTCGACGTGATCGTGATCGAGGCGAGCGGACTGGCCGAACCCCAGGAGCTCGTACGGATGCTGCTGGCGAGCGACAACCCGCACGTCAGATACGGGGGTCTGGTCGAGGTCGTCGACGCTGCGGAATTCCCGGCCACCCGGGAGCGGCACCCCGAGATCGACCGCCATCTCGCGGTCGCCGACCTGATCGTCCTGAACAAGACGGACCGGGTGTCCGACGCGGAGCAGGCGGCCGTTCGGGAGGCCGTCGTGACGGCCGGTGGCAGGGGGGCCGTCATCAGCGCCGCCTACGGGCGGATCGACCCGGAGATGCTCCTCGATCCGGTTCTCCGGCCGGACGAGGGCGACCTCGACCGCCAGCTGAGCTTCGAGGACCTGCTCCCGGAGGCGGACCGTGCGCACGACACCCACCTGCACGCGGCGTACGAGAGTGTCTCCTTCAGCACGGAAGTGCCGCTCGACCCCCGCCGCTTCATGGCGTTCCTCGACTCACGGCCCGAGGGCCTCTACCGGATCAAGGGGTTCGCCGACTTCGGGCCCGGCGACCGGGACAACCGTTACGCCCTGCATGCCGTCGGCAGGTTCCTGCGATTCGTCCCGCAGCCGTGGGGCCGCGACGAGGAGCGGCGGACCCAGCTCGTGCTGATCGGCTCCGGCATCGACGCCGAGGCGTTGCACAAGGAGCTCGAGAACTGCCGGAGCCACCACCCGGGGGTCACGGAGGAGCTGGAACGCAGCATGTGGGGCGTCCTGAGGTACGTGCGGGAGCCGGACGCCGACGAGGCCTGAGCCTTCGGCGGGCCCCTCGGAGGCCCTGAGCCTTCCGGACGCTGACGAGGCGAAGCCCTGGACGCGCCCGACGGCCCCGGACACCCACGAGGCCCGAGGCCCCCGGCGCGCCGAGTCCCCGAGGCCCCGCCGGCACGACGAGCACCAGGACCCCCTGAGGGTGACAAGGCCCTCGGACGCCGAGGAGGCCCCGGAGGCCGACGGGGCCCCCGGACGCCGACAAGGCCCGATGGCCCCGTCGCCGTCCGGGCGGAGCTTTCTACAGCGATCCGGCGACCACCGCGACCGGGCTCGTCACCGATGTGCCCGAGCCGTCGCGGCGCGGATCCGGAGCCGGCAGCTCGGCCGGCGAGCCGTTCTTCTGCGCTGCACGTGCCGGGGTCCCGCCTGCCCAGGCGAAGACCAGCACGTCCTCCCCCTTGAGGAAGCGCTGGCAGCGCACCCCTCCGGTGGCCCTGCCCTTGCGGGGATACTGGTCGAACGGGGTGAGCTTCCAGGTCTGCTCCGAGTCGTCCAGCGTGCCGTGCGACCCGGCGACCGTGAAGACCACGGCGTCCGACGCCGGATCCACCGCGGTGAACGACAGCACCGTGGCTCCGGCGGTGAGCTTGACTCCCGCCATGCCGCCCGCCGGGCGGCCCTGCGGACGCACCGACGCGGCGGGGTAGCGCAGCAGTTGGGCGTCGGACGTGATGAAGACCAGGTCCTCCTCGCCCGTACGCAGCTGAGTGGCCCCGACGATACGGTCACCGTCCTTCAGCGAGATGACCTCCAACTCGTCCTTGTTGGCCGGGTAGTCGGGCACCACGCGCTTCACCACCCCCTGAAGGGTGCCGATGGCCAGGCCCGGCGCGTCCTCGTCCAGGGTGGTGAGGCAGACCAGCTCCTCGTCCGCCCCCAGCGTGAGGAACTCCGAGATCTGCGCACCGCCCGACAGGCTGGGGGCCGCGTGGGTGTCCGGCAGCTGGGGAAGGTCGATCACCGACAGGCGCAGCAGCCGTCCCGTGGACGTCACCGCGCCCACGTCCCCGCGGGCTGTCGCGGCGACCGCCGAGATGATCACATCGTGCTTGGTGCGCTTGGCGTCCTCGGACTGGACGACCGGCTCGGCACTGGCCGTGCGGGCCAGCAGACCGGTCGAGGAAAGGAGCACCTGGCACGGGTCGTCCGCGACCTCCAGAGGGACGGACGCGACCTGCGAACCCGCCGACTCCAGCAGCACGGTGCGTCGGTCGGTGCCGAACTTCTTCGCCACGGCGGCGAGTTCGGACGAGACGAGCTTGCGCAGCTCGGCGTCCGACTCCAGGATCGCGGTCAGCTGGGCGATCTCCTCGTTGAGCGTGTCGCGCTCGCTCTCCAGCTCGATCCGGTCGAAGCGGGTCAGCCTGCGCAGCGGGGTGTCCAGGATGTACTGGGTCTGGATCTCGCTGAGCGAGAAGCGCTCCATCAGGCGTTCCTTCGCCTGCGCGGAGTTGTCGCTGTCCCGGATGAGGCGGATGACCTCGTCGATGTCGAGGAGCGCGACGAGGAGGCCCTCGACCAGGTGCAGCCGGTTGCGGCGCTTGGTCCTGCGGAACTCGCTGCGACGTCGCACCACGTCGAAGCGGTGGTCGAGATAGACCTCCAGGAGCTCCTTGAGCCCCAGGGTGAGCGGCTGCCCGTCGACGAGCGCCACGTTGTTGATGCCGAAGGACTCCTCCATCGGCGTCAGCTTGTAGAGCTGCTCCAGCACCGCCTCGGGGACGAAGCCGTTCTTGACCTCGATCACGAGACGCAGACCGTGCGCCCTGTCGGTGAGGTCCTTGACGTCCGCGATGCCCTGGAGCTTCTTCGAGCCGACCAGGTCCTTGATCTTCGCGATCACCTTCTCCGGGCCGACCGTGAAGGGAAGTTCGGTGACCACGAGGCCCTTGCGGCGCGCCGTGACGTTCTCTATGGCGACCGTGGCGCGGATCTTGAACGTGCCGCGCCCGGCCGCGTACGCGTCCTTGATGCCGCCGAGGCCGACGATCCTGCCGCCGGTCGGCAGGTCGGGGCCCGGGACGTAGCGCATCAGGGTTTCGAGGTCGGCGCCCGGGTGCCGGATCAGGTGGCGGGCCGCGGCGATGACCTCGCCGAGGTTGTGCGGGGGCATGTTGGTCGCCATGCCGACCGCGATCCCGGAGGCGCCGTTGACCAGGAGGTTCGGATACGCGGCCGGGAGGACGACCGGTTCCTGCTCCTGTCCGTCGTAGTTCGACTGGAAATCGACGGTGTCCTCGTCGATCGACTCCGTCATCAGGGATGTGGCGTCGGCCATCCGGCACTCGGTGTACCGCATGGCGGCCGGCGGGTCGTCGTTACCGAGCGAGCCGAAGTTTCCGTGTCCGTCGACGAGAGGCAGACGCATCGAGAACGGCTGTGCCATGCGCACCAGTGCGTCATAGATCGACGCGTCACCGTGCGGGTGCAGTTTGCCCATCACCTCGCCCACGACACGGGCACACTTCACGTACCCGCGGTCGGGACGCAGCCCCATCTCGTTCATCTGGGACACGATGCGGCGGTGCACGGGCTTCATGCCGTCGCGGGCGTCGGGGAGAGCCCGGGAGTAGATCACCGAGTACGCGTACTCGAGGAAGGAGCCCTGCATTTCGTCGACGACGTCGATGTCGAGGATCTTCTCCTCGAAGTCGTCCGGCGGCGGGGTTTTCGTGCTGCGGCGGGCCATCGCGGCTGCGACTCCTTCACAGATTCTGTCGGGCAACCTCAGGTTCTGACGCCGACCATTGTGGACCGCCGTACTGACAACCCCGACCTCGACCCGTCCGAAGCGGTCCCGAGGGCCTGTGCCGGGCCCGTGTTTACGGCAGCATCTACGACAACATTCACCCAACGGGAACTTCGCCAGGTGCCCGTGCGCTTGCTTAGAGTGGCAGGTCCGGCAGGAAATCCTGTACCGATCGAAGGGACGTACATGCCCATGGGTCACACGGCCACAGCCCAGGCCGGTTCCGGCGGCTTGACGGCGACCGAGCACCGTCTGGCCAACGGCCTGCGCGTGGTGCTCTCCGAGGACCATCTGACCCCGGTCGCCGCGGTCTGCCTCTGGTACGACGTCGGGTCCCGCCACGAGGTCGCGGGACGCACCGGCCTGGCTCACCTCTTCGAGCACCTGATGTTCCAGGGCTCGGGCCAGGTCAAGGGGAACGGGCACTTCGAGCTGGTGCAGGGAGCGGGCGGCTCCCTCAACGGCACCACCAGCTTCGAGCGCACCAACTACTTCGAGACGATGCCCACGCACCAGCTGGAGCTCGCCCTGTGGCTCGAGGCCGACCGGATGGGCTCCCTGCTCGCCGCGCTCGACGAGGAGTCCATGGAGAACCAGCGCGACGTCGTCAAGAACGAGCGCCGCCAGCGCTACGACAACGTCCCGTACGGCACCGCGTTCGAGAAGCTCACCGCGCTCGCCTACCCGGAGGGCCACCCCTACCACCACACGCCGATCGGCTCGATGGCCGACCTGGACGCGGCGACGCTGGAGGACGCGCAGGCGTTCTTCCGCACGTACTACGCCCCGAACAACGCGGTGCTCTCCGTCGTCGGGGACATCGACCCGGAGCAGACGCTCGCCTGGATCGAGAAGTACTTCGGTTCCATCCCCTCCCACGACGGCAAGCAGCCGCCGCGGGACGGCACGCTGCCCGGCATCATCGGTGAACAGCTGCGCGAAGTGGTGCACGAGGAGGTCCCCGCGCGGGCGCTGATGGCCGCCTACCGGCTGCCGCACGACGGCACGCGCGCGTGCGACGCCGCGGACCTGGCGCTGACCGTGCTCGGCGGCGGCGAGTCCTCCAGGCTGCACAACCGGCTGGTCCGCCGTGACCGTACGGCGGTCGCCGCGGGATTCGGCCTGCTCAGGCTCTCCGGCGCGCCCTCGCTGGGCTGGCTGGACGTCAAGACGTCCGGCGGCGTCGAGGTGCCGCAGATCGAGGCCGCAGTCGACGAGGAGCTGGCGCGCTTCGCCGAGGAGGGCCCCACGCCCGAGGAAATGGAACGGGCGCAGGCGCAGTTGGAGCGCGAGTGGCTGGACCGCCTCGGTACGGTCGCCGGCCGCGCCGACGAACTGTGCCGCTACGCCGTCCTGTTCGGTGATCCGCAGCTCGCCCTGACCGCGGTGGGCCGGGTGCTCGACGTGACGGCCGACGAGGTCAAGGAGGCCGCCCGGGCGCACCTGCGTCCCGACAACCGCGCGGTCCTGGTCTACGAGCCGGTCGAGCCGGCCGACGAGACGGACGCCACCGACGCGCACGAGGGGGCCGACAAGTGACCGACGCCGCCGTGACTGGAGTAGCGATGCAGTTCCACCCGCAGCCGACCGCAGGCGAGGCAAGGCCGTGGGCCTTCCCCGCGCCCGAGCGTGGCGCCCTGCCCAACGGCCTGACCGTGCTGCGCTGCCACCGCCCCGGCCAGCAGGTCGTCGCCGTGGAGATCTTCCTCGACGCGCCGCTGGACGCCGAGCCGGAAGGCCTGGACGGCGTGGCCACGATCATGGCGCGCGCCCTGTCCGAGGGGACGGACAAGCGCTCCGCGGAGGAGTTCGCGGCCGAGCTGGAGCGCTGCGGCGCCACCCTGGACGCCCACGCGGACCACCCGGGTCTCCGTGTCTCCCTGGAGGTCCCGGTCTCCCGGCTGGCCAAGGCCCTCGGCCTGGTCGCCGAGGCGCTGCGGGCCCCCGCCTTCGCGGAGAGCGAGATCGAGCGCCTGGTGGGCAACCGGCTCGACGAGATCCCGCACGAGCAGGCCAACCCGGCCCGCCGGGCCGCCAAGCAGCTCTCCAAGGAGCTCTTCCCCGCGACGGCGCGGATGTCGCGTCCGCGCCAGGGCACCGAGGAGACGGTCCGGCGGATCGACGCCGCGGCCGTGCGCGCCTTCTACGACGCCCATGTCCGTCCGTCCACCGCGACCGCGGTCGTCGTCGGTGACCTCACGGGGGTGGACCTCGACGCCCTGCTCGCCGAGACCGTCGGTGACTGGTCGGGCAACACCGCCCAGGCCCGTCCGGTCCCCCCGATCACGGCGGACGACACCGGCCGCGTGGTCATCGTGGACCGTCCGGGCGCCGTCCAGACGCAGCTCCTGATCGGCCGTATCGGTGCGGACCGGCACGACAGCGTGTGGCCCGCGCAGGTCCTCGGCACGTACTGCCTGGGAGGCACGCTCACCTCCCGGCTGGACCGGGTGCTGCGTGAGGAGAAGGGCTACACCTACGGCGTCCGGGCCTTCGGGCAGGTGCTGCGCTCCACGGCCCCCGGTTCCTCCTCGGGGGCTACCGGTGCCGCGATGCTCGCGATCAGCGGATCCGTGGACACCGAGTCCACCGGCCCCGCCCTGGAGGACCTGTGGAAGGTCCTGCGCACGCTCGCGGCCGAAGGGCTCACCGACGCCGAGCGCGAGACCGCCGTACAGAACCTGGTGGGTGTCGCCCCGCTGAAGTACGAGACGGCCGCGTCGGTGGCGGGCACGCTCGCCGACCAGGTGGAGCAGCACCTCCCGGACGACTACCAGGCCCAGTTGTACGCACGGCTGGCCGAGACCGGCACGGTCGAGGCGACCGCGGCCGTGGTCAACGCGTTCCCGGTGGACCGGCTGGTCACCGTGCTGGTGGGCGACGCCGCGCAGATCGCCGAACCCGTCAGGGCGCTGGGCATCGGTGAGGTGTCGGTCGTCACCGGCTGACACGGACCACCACCGTCAGAACCTGGCGGAAGGGACCCCGGCGAGCGCGCTCGTCGGGGTCTCATCGTCTGTCCGTTTTGAGATTAAAAATGCACATTTGCTCTGTGGGATGTGCGACAAAAGGCCCTTTCTGTTTGGCGCCGTGGAGCGCCCCGACCTACCGTCAGCCCGGCTGTTCGCCAGACATATGCCGCGCCCGCGGCGCCGGACAGCCATCGCCGAGTCCCCGTCAGGCGCGAGCCTGGGGAGCCGGGGACCCATGAAGTCCCTGGGGTGAATCGGGCTTCCGCGCCTCGCACGTGACGCGCAGGACCCGTAGGAGACCTTCCTGCTCCGAACCCGTCAGCTAACCCGGTAGGCGAGAAGGAAGGAAAGGATCAGCCCCTCCATGGCGTTCATCCGTGCCACCGGGAAGCACCGTGCCCCGAGCCGCCTGACGCGCAAGAGCGCCAAGGCCGCCGGCATCGCGGCCCTGGCCACCACCGGTATCATCGGCGCCACCGCTTCCCCGGCCCTTGCCGCGGATTCCGAGTCCGTCACCGCGAGCAGCACCGGTCTGACCCAGACCGTCGTCTCCCTCGACTCCACGCTCGCCGCCCAGATCGACGCCCAGGCGAAGGCGCAGCAGCACCAGGCCGAGGTCGCCGCCGAGGCGAAGGCCGAGGCGAAGCGCAAGGCGGAGGCCAAGGCGGAGGCGAAGCGCAAGGCCGAGGCCCGCGCCAAGGAGGCCCGCGAGGCCGAGGCCCGGGCGGCCCGCGCCGCCGAGCGTGCCCGGCTGAACGCCTTCCACCTCCCGGTCGCGGGCTCCCACGTGACCACCGGCTACAAGTCGGGTGGCGCGCTCTGGTCCTCCGGCAGCCACTCCGGCGTGGACTTCCAGGCGGCCTCGGGCACCTCCGTGGTCGCGGTCGGCGCCGGCACGGTCGTCGAGGCGGGCTGGGGCGGCGCCTACGGCAACAACATCGTGCTCCGGATGAACGACGGCACCTACACCCAGTACGGCCACCTCTCGTCGATCGGTGTCTCGGTCGGCCAGAGCGTCACCTCGGGACAGCAGATAGGCCTCTCCGGCTCGACCGGCAACTCCACCGGCCCGCACCTGCACTTCGAGGCCCGGACCACCCCCGAGTACGGGTCCGACATGGACCCCGTCGCCTACCTCCGCGCCCACGGCGTCCAGGTCTGACCGAGCTCCGTACGGCGACGCCCCCAGCGCGAAGGTGCTCCTGCGGCGGACTCCGCACGGCGCATGCTCCGGCCGAAGGCCCCGGCTCACCCGCCGGGGCCTTCGGTGTGTCCCGGCGCGGAGGGTGCGGAGCCTGAGCGGAAGCGCCCGGCAGCCAAAAGCAATCCATGGATTCCACCCCGCCATCGGAAATTCCCGTCGATTGCAATAGAGTCACAGAACAGGCGTCGATCGGCCGCGTTTCGCGGGGATTAAGGCGGAGGTTCGGACATGCGCATTCCCGCGCATTCGGTATGCACGGCGATCCGTGACGACATCGTCTCCGGTGTCTTCGAACGCGGCAGCCGCCTCACCGAAGAGGTGCTCGCGCGGCGCTACGGCGTCTCACGCGTCCCGGTGCGTGAGGCGTTGCGCACCCTGGAGTCCGAGGGGTTCGTCGTCACGCGCCGGCACGCCGGTGCCTGCGTGGCCGAGCCCACGGAGCAGGAGGCCGCGGACCTCCTGGAGATCCGGATGCTCCTGGAGCCCCTGGGGGCCGCCCGTGCGGCGCAGCGGCGTACCGACGCGCACCTCAAGGTGCTCCGGGGACTGGTCAGACTGGGGCAGGAGCGGGTCCGCCGCGGCGAGGGGGAGGATCTGCGCTCGCTGGGCGGCTGGTTCCACGAGACGCTGGCGCAGGCCTCGGGCAGCCCCGCGCTGATCGCGCTGCTCACCCAGCTCCGGCACAAGATCGCCTGGATGTACTCCGTCGAGCAGCCGGCCCGCCCCGCGGATTCCTGGGCGGAGCACGGGGCGCTCGTGGACGCCGTGGCGCGCGGTGACGCGGAACGGGCCAGGGCTCTCGCGACCCAGCACGCCGAGCGGGCCACCGGGGCGCACCGGCTCCGCCGTCGGCCCGGCGTGGCGGCGGGCGGGGTGCGGGTGAGGACTTCGCAACACCCCGTAAACATCGCGGGAGCGCGTCATTAACAATTGCGCCGTATACAAAGAAGGTAATTGCCGAAGGGCTCTATTTCGCCTGCCCTAATTCGGGCTGCGCGACATGTGTAAAACTCTTTGTGCAACAGAAAGGCCGCGGCTCCCGGTGAAGGGTGCCGCGGCCTGTCCGCGGGAAATTCCGGAGCGGCCGGATTCACACGGTCTCCGGGAGCTCCTCCAGCCCTTCGGCGACCAGCTTCGCCAGACGGTCCAGCGCGACCTCGGCGTTGTCCGCCTCGGACGCGAGCACGATCTCCTCGCCACCCTGGGCGCCCAGGCCGAGCACCGCGAGCATGGACGCGGCGTTCACGGGGTTGCCGTCCGCCTTGGCGATCGTCACCGGAACGCCGGAGGCCGTGGCGGCACGGACGAAGATGGAAGCGGGGCGGGCGTGCAGGCCCTCGGCCCAACCGACGTTGACGCGGCGCTCAGCCATGGTTCTGCCCTTCACGTATCAATGGTTGTCTAGACCAGTGTCTCATGCGGTGTGCACTGCTGGGCCTGCGCTCACCGTCGGCCCGCGCACCGCCCGCCGGCACCCTCAGCGTGCCCCTGCCCGCATCTCGACGCGACCGGTGCGACGAGCCGTAGGCTTTGCCCATGGAGCCCTCGCCCTCGCAGGAGCAGAGTCCGCACCACGCGTACCCCGACCACTGGGAGGCGGACGTGGTGCTCCGCGACGGTGGCACCGCGCGCATCAGGCCCATCACCACGGACGACGCCGAGCGGCTGGTCAGCTTCTACGAGCAGGTGTCCGACGAGTCGAAGTACTACCGCTTCTTCGCCCCCTACCCGCGCCTCTCCGCCCGCGACGTGCACCGCTTCACCCATCACGACTACGTCGACCGGGTGGGACTGGCCGTCACGGTCGGCGGCGAGTTCATCGCGACCGTGCGCTACGACCGGATCGACGCGCAGGGCCGGCCGGCGTCCGCGCCCTCGGACGAGGCCGAGGTCGCCTTCCTCGTCCAGGACGCCCACCAGGGCCGCGGCGTCGCCTCGGCACTCCTCGAACACATCGCGGCGGTGGCCAGGGAGCGCGGCATCCGCCGCTTCGCCGCCGAGGTGCTCCCCGCCAACAACAAGATGATCAAGGTGTTCCGGGACGCCGGGTTCACCCAGCACCGCAGCTTCGAGGACGGCTCCGTCCACCTCACCCTCGACATCGAGCCCACGGCGGAGTCCCTCGCCGTCCAGCGCGCCCGTGAGCAGCGGGCCGAAGCCCGGTCGGTGCAGCGCCTGCTGGCCCCCGGCTCCGTCGCGGTCGTCGGCGCCGGGCGAGCACCCGGGGGAGTGGGCCGCACGGTCCTGCGCAACCTCCTGGGCTCGGGCTTCACCGGATGCGTGTACGCGGTGAACGCGTCCTTCGACGCCGGCCTGGAGACCGTCGACGGGGTTCCGGCCCACCGCTCCGTGGGCGAGATCGGCGCACAGGTCGATCTCGCGGTCGTCGCCGTGCCCGCCGACCGCGTCCCGCACGTGGTCGCGGACTGCGGTGAACACGGCGTCCAGGGGCTGGTCGTCCTCTCCGCCGGTTACGCCGAGCGCGGCACCGAAGGCCGGGAGCGGCAGCGCGAACTGGTCCGGCAGGCACGCTCGTACGGCATGCGGATCATCGGCCCGAACGCCTTCGGCATCATCAACACCTCCGAATCGGTCCGCCTCAACGCCTCGCTCGCCCCCGAGTCCCCGCGCCCCGGGCGCATCGGGCTCTTCACCCAGTCCGGCGCCATCGGGATCGCCGTCCTGTCCGGTCTCCACCGGCGCGGGGCGGGGCTGTCCGCCTTCATCTCCGCGGGCAACCGGGCCGACGTCTCCGGAAACGACTTCCTGCAGTACTGGTACGAGGACCAGGGGACCGATGTCGCCCTGATGTACCTGGAGTCGCTCGGCAACCCGCGCAAGTTCACCCGGCTCGCCCGCCGGACAGCCGCGGTGAAGCCCGTGGTCGTGGTCAAGGGAGCGCGGCACAGCGGCTCCACCCCGCCCGGCCATGCCGTACCCGTCAGCCGGATCCCGGACGCGACGGTCTCAGCGCTGATGCGGCAGGCGGGCGTGATCCGGGTGGACACCGTGACCGAGCTGGTCGACGTGGGCCTGCTGCTCGCGGGCCAGCCCCTGCCGGAGGGGCCCCGGGTGGCGATCCTCGGCAACTCCGAGTCCCTCGGCCTCCTCACCTACGACGCCTGCCTCGCCGAGGGACTGCGTCCCCGCCCGCCGCGCGATCTCACCACGGCCGCGGGCCCGCAGGACTTCCGGGACGCGCTGGCGGAAGCGCTCGCCGACCGGACCTGCGACGCGGTGATCGTGACCGCGATCCCCTGGGTGGGGGAGAACGGCGAGGCGGAGACCGGTGACGGGGAGACCCTGGCCGCCGCGCTGCGCGAGGCGGCGGCCACCGGCCCGGCCAAGCCGGTGGCCGTGGTGCACGTGGAGATGGGCGGCCTGGCGGAGGCGCTCGCCGCCGCCACGAGCACGGCGGCCCCCCGGCCCCGGACGACGGCCCTCGGCGCGACGCAGGAGTCACGGTCCGGGCAGGAGCCCTCCACGCCGGCCCAGGACACCGCTCGGGAAACGGCCACCCCCTCCGGGGCGCCGGCCCGCACCGCAGCCCCGGACCACGCTCCGGCGCACAGCGCCCCGGCCCCCGTCACCCCGGCCCCAGCAGCCCCCGGCACTGCGGCAAGCACCTCCACCGGCACTCCGGCGCCGGCCGCCGCCACCGGGCCCGGTTCCTCTGCCCGCCGCATCCCCGCCTATCCCGCGGCCGAGCGAGCCGTCCGCGCGCTCGCCGAGGCCGTGAAGTACGCCCAGTGGCGGCGCCAGGCCGCGGCCCCCGGCAAGGTGCCCGAATTCCTGGACGACACCATCGACGAACCCGGGGCCGCCGGGCTGATCGACACGCTGCTGGGTCCTGACCCCGACCCGCGAGGCCGCCCGCTCACCCCGGACGAGGCACGCGAACTGCTCGCCCGTTACGGCGTGACCGTCCGGCCGGCCCTCCCCGCCCCGGACTCCGGGGAAGCCGTGGCAGCCGCCGGGAAGCTCGGCTACCCGGTGGCCCTGAAGACCACCGCCCCCCATCTCCGCCACCGTGCCGACCTCGGTGGCGTCCGGCTCGACCTCGCCAACGAGAACGCCCTGCGGCGGGCCTACGGCGAACTCACCGAACTGCTCGGCAGCCCGGCCGAACTCCGCCCCGTCGTCCAGGCCATGGCACCCAGGGGCGTCGACACCGTGGTCAAGGCGTCGATCGACGCCGCCGCCGGCGCCGTCCTCTCCTTCGGGCTGGCCGGCGCGCCCTCCGAGCTGCTGGGCGACATCGCGCACCGGCTGGTGCCCGCCACCGACCGCGACGTCGCCGAGCTGATCCGCTCCATCAGGGCGGCTCCGGTGCTGTTCGGCTGGCGCGGATCCGCGCCGGCGGACACAGCGGCGCTCGAAGAGCTCCTGCTGAGGGTGTCCCGCCTCGTCGACGACCACCCCGAAGTGGTCTCGGTCACCCTGGAACCCGTCGTCGTCGCCACCCAGGGCCTGACGGTCCTCGGGGCGAGCGTCCGGCTCGCTCCGCCACCCGCTCGCAACGACCTCGGGCCCCGCCGGCTCCCGAGCTACTGACCGCCCGCCGACCCGCGCACAGCGTCCCCGGCAGCCACCTGCCCCCCGTAGGATGGCCCCATGGCAAAGACCGGTACGACGACCCAGGGGCTGCGCGCGGCGATCGAGCGCAGCGGCTACTACCCGGCCCTCGTGGCCGAGGCGGTGGAGGCCGCCGTCGGCGGGGAGCCGGTCGCTTCGTACCTGGTCCACCAGGAGACCACCTTCGACTCCAACGAGGTGCGCCGCCACGTCACGGTCCTCGTCCTGACGGACACCCGTTTCATCGTCAGCCACACCGACGAGCAGGCCGCCGACACGAGCTCCCCGACGCCGTACGCCACGACGTCCACCGAGTCGGTCAAGCTCGACCGGATCTCGTCCGTGGTGGTCAGCCGTGTCGTCGCCAACCCCGAGAAGTACGTGCCCGGCACCCTGCCCCGCGAGGTCGTCCTGACGATCGGCTGGGGCGCTGTCTCCCGGATCGATCTGGAGCCCGCCGCCTGCGGCGACCCCAACTGCGAGGCCGACCACGGCTACACCGGCAGTTCCACCGCCGACGACCTCAGCCTGCGCGTCAGCGAGGCGGGGGACGGCCCGGACACCGTGCGCCAGACGCTCGCCTTCGCCCAGGCGCTCTCCGAGGCCACGGCCGCCACCGCGGCCGCCACCCGCTGATGGCCCAGCCGCCGGCCTGGCAGGACCCCGTCCTCCTCGCTCCCGAGACCGCGCCCGTCCCCGAGTACGGCACCGGTTCCCTCGCCGATCTCCTGCCGACGCTGGCCGCGGGCCAGGGCGTCCCGGGCTTCGAGGCGACGATCGCGGAACTCACCCCCGCCGACCGCAACTGCGTCTTCCTGATCGACGGGCTCGGCTGGGAACAGATCAAGGCCCACCCGGACGAGGCGCCCTTCCTGCACTCCCTGCTCCCCACGTCCCGTGGCGGCACGGGACGGCCGCTCACCTCGGGCTTCCCGTCCACCACGGCCACCTCGCTCGCGTCGGTGGGGACGGGTCTGGCCCCGGGCGAGCACGGCCTTCCCGGCTACACCGTGCGCAACCCGGAGACCGGCGCGCTGATGAACCAGCTCCGCTGGAAGCCGTGGACCGCCCCCAAGGTCTGGCAGCCCTACCCCACGGTCTTCGCCCTCGCCGACGCGGCCGGCGTGCGCACCGCGCAGGTCTCCGCCCCGGACTTCGAGCAGACCCCCCTGACCAAGGTCGCACTCAGCGGCGGTTCCTTCCTCGGCCGGCTCTCCGGCGAGGAGCGGATGGACGTCGCCGCCGAGCGGCTGGCCGCCGGTGACCGGTCCCTCGTCTACACGTACTACAGCGAGGTCGACGGGCAGGGGCACCGCTTCGGCACCGACTCCGACGCCTGGCGCGGCCAGCTGATGTACGTCGACGGGCTCGCCCGGCGTCTCGCCGAGCAGCTCCCGCCCCGCTCGGCTCTGTACATCACCGCCGACCACGGCATGATCGACATCCCGTTCGACGAGCAGTCCCGGATCGACTTCGACGAGGACTGGGAGCTCGGCGCCGGCGTGGCCCTGCTGGGCGGCGAGGGCCGGGCCCGTCATGTGTACGCGGTCCCCGGCGCCGAGGCCGACGTCCTCACCGTCTGGCGAGAGGTGCTGGGCGAGCAGTTCTGGGTGGCGAGCCGCGACGAGGCGATCGCGGCGGGCTGGTTCGGCCCGCGGATCGACGAACGGGTGTACGGCAGGATCGGCGACGTGGTGGCCGCGGCCCACGACGACGTGGTGATCACCGCGTCGGTCAACGAACCCCACGAGTCCCGGATGGTGGGGATGCACGGCTCGCTGACCCCCGTGGAACAGCTCGTTCCGCTCCTCGAAGTACGCTCGTAACCCTTCTTCGCCCTCCTCACACCGCACTCGCACCCGAAAGGCGCGCACCTTCTCATGCCCGAGCTCGTGTTCTTCTCCGGAACGATGGACTGCGGAAAGAGCACCCTGGCCCTCCAGATCGGCCACAACAGGTCCGCTCGCGGGCTGCGGGGAGTGATCTTCACCCGGGACGACCGGGCGGGAGAGGGGAAGCTCTCCTCGCGGCTCGGTCTGGTGACGGAGGCGATCGAGGCGACGCCGGGCATGGACGTGTACGGCTATCTCGTGGGCCAGATGTCCAGGGGTGAGCGGGTCGACTACGTGATCGTGGACGAGGCACAGTTCCTCGCGCCCGAGCAGATCGACCAGCTGGCCAGGGTCGTCGACGACCTGGGGCTCGACGTGTTCGCCTTCGGCATCACCACGGACTTCCGCACAAAGCTCTTCCCCGGCTCGCAGCGCTTGATCGAGCTCGCGGACCGGATAGAGACGCTGCAGGTCGAGGCCATGTGCTGGTGCGGGGCCCGGGCCACGCACAACGCCCGTACGGTGGGCGGGGTCATGGTCGTCGAGGGCGAGCAGGTCGTCGTCGGAGACGTCGACCGGCCGGCCGGGGACGTCGGTTACGAGGTGCTCTGCCGCCGTCACCACCGGCGCCGCATGACGAGCGCCGCGGCTCAGGCGGGCGTGCTGTCCCCGGACGTCCTGCCGGTCAACCAGGGATGACCCGCGAGCACGGCGGGGCTCCATGCGTGCATCGCCGAGGGCCGGGTAGGCGGCAGCGCAAGCCGTAACCGAGAGAAAGAAGGATGATCTCCATGTCCTCCTCCCTCGTCGAGACCGTCGACATCAAGGCGCCCGTCGCCGTCACCTACGCGCTGTGGAGCGATGTGACGCAGTGGCCGAAGTTCCTGAGCCACGTCCGTCGCGTCGACCCGATGGACGAGCGCCGGTTCTCCTGGCAGCTGTCCCTGCCGGGCGCCGACAAGGGGTTCGTCGCGGAGCTGACCGAGGTCGTCCCGCAGGACCGCATCGCCTGGAAGACCATCGAGGGTGTGCACCACGCCGGTGTCGTCACGTTCCACCGGCTGGACGACACCTCCAGCCGGGTCGCGCTGCAGATCGAGTACGACCCCAACGGCTTCGTGGAGCACCTGGGAGCGCTGACGAACCTCGATTCGGTCCTGGCCAACTACGACCTGGGCGAGTTCCAGAAGCTGGCCGAGTCGACGGCTGCGGGCGACGGCCCCCGGGGGCTGTGACCCCGGCCCGTCCCGCGGCGCGACGCGCCCACGTGCACGGCAGCGGCCCGTACACCCCACGGAGGTGTGTACGGGCCGCAGCCGTGCCGCGGTGGTGTCTGAGGCGCGGCCGGGTGCCCGTTTCACCCCTCGGCTGTCTCTTTGCGTGGAACGGGGGTTGTCGGCGGCGGGGCGAGCGGGTGGGATGATCTCCATGAAGAAAGCGCTTTCACCGCTCTCCGCCGAACCCCTGGCACCCTTCGACCACCTCGATCACCGCTACCGCGGCGAGAACCCCGTCCGCACCCTCGGTCATCTGCTCCGGCCCGACCGTGGCCGCCTCGCCCTCGCCGTCGCCCTCTTCGTCGTGAAGCACAGCCCCATCTGGCTGCTGCCGCTGATCACCGCGACCGTCCTCGACGTGGTCGTCCAGCACGGTCCCGAGTCGGGGATCTGGAAGGCGGCCGGCGTCCTGCTGTTCATCCTCGTGATCAACTATCCGCTCCACCAGTGGTATGTGCGCTTCCTCGGCGGAAGCATCCGCCGCATGGGCATCACCCTGCGCTCCGCGCTGTGCCGGCGGATGCAGCAGCTCTCCATCGGCTACCACGCGCGGGTCAGTTCGAGCGTGCTCCAGGCCAAGGTGGTGCGTGACGTCGAGGCCGTCGAGCAGATGGTGCAGCAGAGCTCAGACATGGGCCTCGGCGCCGTGGTCACGCTGATCGGCGGGCTCGTCGTCATCGGCGTACGGGTGCCCGAATTCCTGCCCGTCTTCCTCGTCGTGGTGCCCGCCGCGGGCTTCCTGGTGATGAAGCTGCGCGGGCGGCTGCGCAGCCACAACGAGTCCTTCCGGCGTGAGGTGGAGCAACTCTCCTCGCGGGTCGGGGAGATGACCACGCTCATCCCCATCACCCGCGCCCACGGCCTCGAACGGACCGCGCTCGGCAGGGTCGACGGCTCCCTGCGCCAGGTGTTCGCCGCAGGTCTGCGCCTGGACATGATCAACGGCCGCTTCGGCTCGCTGGCCTGGGTCATCCTCAACACACTCGGCGTCCTGTGCCTCACCGGCTCCGCCCTGGTCTCGTACCACGGCTGGATGGCGATCACCGCCGGTGACGTCGTGATGCTCAGCGCCTTCTTCACCGTGCTGACGGGGTCGGTGACGACGCTCCTGGGCCTGGCCCCCATCCTCACCAAGGGCCTGGAATCGGTGCGTTCGGCGGGGGAGGTGCTCCAGGCGCCCGATCTGGAGAACAACGCCGGAAAGACGCGGGTGGAGAGCGTCACAGGCCGGATCGACTTCGAGGACGCCGGTTTCGCCTACGACGGGGAGCCCGCCGTCGACGGATTCACCCTGACCGCGCGGCCCGGCGAGACCATCGCGCTGGTCGGAGCCTCCGGAGCGGGCAAGTCGACGGTCCTCAACCTGCTCATCGGCTTCATCCGCCCGACCTCCGGCCGCATCCTGCTCGACGGTGTCGACATGGCCGGTCTGGACCTGCGTACCTACCGGCGGTTCCTGTCGGTGGTGCCACAGGAGTCGATCCTGTTCGAGGGCAGCATCCGCGACAACGTCACGTACGGCATGGGGGACACCGACGAGGAGACGCTGATGCGTGCCCTGCGGGACGCCAACGCCCTGGAGTTCGTGCAAGGACTGCCGCAGGGCCTGGAAACCGTCATCGGGGAGCGCGGCGCGCAGTTGTCGGGTGGCCAGAAGCAGCGTCTGGCCATCGCCCGGGCGCTGATCCGCGATCCGCGGGTGCTGGTGCTCGACGAAGCCACCTCAGCGCTCGACAACCGTTCCGAGGCGCTCGTCCAGGAGGCCCTGAGCCGTCTCGTGCACGGCAGGACCGTCTTCGTCGTCGCCCACCGGCTCTCCACGATCCAGGGGGCGGACCGCATCGTAGCCATGGAGGGAGGCCGCATCGCCGAGGTGGGGACGCACGAGGAACTGCTGGGTACCGGCGGTGTGTACGCGGGACTCCAGCCCGCTCGGCCGAGGTGACACGGACACCTCCCGGAACCCCGCGGCCGGCCGTGCCCTGACGCGGCGGGCGTCCCGGCCCGCGGCTGCCGCCCGTCGACGCGGGAGGCGGTCGTGGTGGCCGCCGGGTTCAGTGGCCCGGCGGCCGGACGATCGTGAACACGGCGCCCTCCGGGTCCGCCACCGTGGCAAGCTTCCCGGTCGCGCCCTCACGTGGTGGCTGCAGGACGCGCCCGCCGAGCTCCACCACGCGCGCCGCGGTCGCGTCGGTGTCGGCCACCTGGAAGTACGTCATCCAGTGCGGGCCCCGGTCGCGCGGCAGGGCGTGCCCCACGCCGTGCAGGCCGGCCACGGGGCGCCCCTGGAGATGCAGTGTCTGGTAGTCGAAGTCGGCCGAGACGACCGCCTCGATCTCGAACCCGAAGACGGCCTGGTAGAACTTGGCGACCGACGAGGTCTCCCGGGTCACCAGTTCGTTCCACGCCGGGGTGCCGGGTGTGCCCGCGAGGGCCGTACCGAGGTGCTCGGCGGCCTGCCAGATGCCGAACACCGCTCCGCCCGGGTCCGAGGCGATCGCCAGGCGGCCCGCGTCACCGGCGTCGAGCGGACCCACGGCCACCGTGCCGCCGCAGGAACGGATCGCCTCGGCCGTGGCGTCCGCGTCGTCCGTGGCGAGGTACGTCGTCCAGGCGATGGGCAGGTGCCGGTCCGGCGGCAACTGCCCGATGCCAGCGACCTCCTTGCCGCTCAACAGCGCCCGGACGTAGGGCCCCAGCTGTTTGGGACCGGGCCGGAACTCCCAGCCGAACAGCGTGCTGTAGAACTCCTGCGTCGCGGTCAGGCCGTGCACGATCAGACTCACCCAGCACGGTGCTCCGGGCGGGCGCCGGGTGGCAGCCTCGGTCATCTTCTTCTCTCTCCTCGTACCATCGGGGTGGCCGTACGGGGGACGGGCTCTGCACGGCGTCCAGGGGTACGGATACGGGTGCACACGCTCCGTGCAGATGCTCGCACCCCTCGGGCCCCGAGGCACCCCGGCCGCGCCGCGTTTCGAAGCTTCCGATCGCCCCGAAGTCCGTTTTGATGCGGTACATGCATTTCGGCGACGGGGCGGGGGACCGAGGGGCCGCTGCGCGAAGATGGCACCCATGAACCCCATCATCACCGCATCCGAATACCTGAGCGAGTCGGCCGGGCCGCGCCCGCCGGTGCTCCTGGACGTCCGCTGGCAGCTCGGCGGTCCGCACGGCCGTGCGGACTACGAAGCCGGACACCTCCCGGGGGCGGTGTTCGTCGATCTCGACGCGGAGCTCGCCGGGCCGCCCGGGAGCGGAGGCCGCCACCCCCTGCCGGATCCTGAGGCCTTCGGGGCCGTCATGCGGCGGGCGGGGGTGCGCGGGGACGGTCCGGTGGTGGTCTACGACGGTGGCCAGGGCTGGGCCGCGGCCCGCGCGTGGTGGCTGTTGCGGTGGACGGGCCACGACGACGTCCGCGTGCTGGACGGCGGTCTCGCCGCGTGGACCGGCGAGCTCACCACGGTGATTCCGGCCCCCGCCGAGGGGGACTTCCGGCCCGAGCCGGGGGCGCTCGGGCTGCTGGACGCGGACGGCGCCGCGGCGCTGGCTCGCTCCGGCGTGCTGCTCGACGCGCGTGCCGCGGAGCGCTACCGGGGAGACGTGGAGCCGATCGACCGCGTCGGCGGGCACATCCCGGGCGCGGTGTCCGCCCCGACCAGCGAGAACGTCGACAGCGACGGCCGCTTCCTGCCGGCCGGAAGGCTGGCCTCCCGCTTCTCGGCTCTCGGCGCGGACGGCACGGCCGAGGTCGGCGTCTACTGCGGCTCCGGTGTCTCGGGCGCCCACGAAGTCCTGGCCCTGGAGATCGCCGGACAGCGTGCCGCGCTGTACGCCGGGTCCTGGTCGGAGTGGTCCGCGGACGAGTCCCGCCCTGTCGCCACCGGCCCGGCCCCGAGCTGACCGTGTGAGGCGCCGTCCTCCAGGCCCCGCCCCGGGCGCCTGGAGGACGGCGCCTCACGGGGGGCTGCCGGGCCAAGCCCCTGAGAAAGAGGCGAGGGCCCGCACGCCGACGCGTGCGGACCCTCGCCCAGGTCGCGCGGATCCTGACCGGACCCTCAGTCCTGCTTCTTCCGGCGGGTGCCGAAGACGATCTCGTCCCAGCTCGGCACCGCCGCACGGCGCCCCGGGCGCACCCCGTCCGCCTCGGCCTGCCGGTCCGTCGTCCCGGTCAGCCGGTCGCGGTGACCGGCCACGGCGCGCGGCATCAGTACGTCGGCGTACGCGGAGCCGGCACCGGCGGAGGCCGCCGCGGCCGGGGGCTCGTCCGCCTCGGGCTCCTCCTGGGAGGCGGGCTCGAGCGCGGGCGGCTCCGGCTGCGAGGGCCGTTCCGGCACGACCATGTCCCCCCGGAAGCTCGGTACCGCCTCCAGCAGGCTGGTCAGCGAGTCACGCTCGCCGGCCGACACACCGCTGACGCGCTCCTCCGGCTCCACGGCGGAGGGGGAGGGGCGCTCGATCTGGCGGTCCAGGGCGCGGTCCAGCGGCCGGTCGCGCGGCAGCCGGGCGATCCGGGGCACGAACGGGAAGCTCGGCTCCGGAGCGGCGACGTCGTCGGTCTCGCCGATCAGCGAACGCGCCTCCTCGTCCACGGCCTGGACCAGGCGCCGCGGCGGGTCGTACGTCCAGCTCGCGGAGTGGGGCTCGCCCGCGACGCGGTAGACCAGGAGGACCTCCCAGGTGCCGTCGTCACGGCGCCACGAGTCCCACTGGACGGTTTCCCGGTCGGCCCCGCGCAGCAGGAGACGCTCCTGCACCGCCTCGCCGAGCTGGGGGCCGGTGTTCTCGCCCGGGCGCCGCACCGGGGTCTTGCGGGCTCGCTCGGCCATGAAGGCACGCTCCGCGAGCACGGGGCCCTCGAAGCGGCGCACCCGGTCGACCGGGATACCGGCGAACTGGGCGACCTCCTCGGCGGAGGCACCGGCGCGTATACGCGCCTGGATGTCGCGCGGGCGGAGATGGCTCTCCACCTCGATCTCGATCTGGCCGAGCCGGGCGCGGTCGTTGCGCACGGCGGCACGCAGCCGCTCATCGATCGGAAGCGTGTACTCCGTGCTGTCCGCAGCCTTGAGCACCAGTCGTGTGCCGTCGTTCGAGACGGCCACGACACGCAGTTCGGGCATGGGAACCTCCCGGGTGGTGCCTGCCGACGTCACCTGCGTCGCTGCTTCCGCTAGTCGAGTGTGACCTGCCCGGGTTCAGCCTGCCACAACCTTGCCAAGTTACCCGGCGTGTCGGGCCTTGGCCCTGGACCGCCGCGATGGCACGGTTACCTGTTCGCGACGCGGAGCGACCGGATGGTCGCTCCATGTAGCAGGCGCCCGTGCGATGCCGCGGCGCCGCCGGTTCGGGTGCCTTTCGGCCCCCTCCCGTAGTTTCCGGATACCCGTGTAGGAGTCCGGCCCCAGGGCTCGTCACAGTACTCCATTCGGGCCACCGGGGTGGACGGCGCGCCGTCCAAGTTCTCGCCGGGTACGGGAGTTGGATACCCAGGCACCCGGGAGTTGCCCGTGCTGCGTGGGCTGCTTCACAAAATCTCCAGAAATGGAACTATCTGATTCGCTCAAATGTCCCTCTCTGGTGCAAGGTGGGGTAGTTGTCGAGCAGGGGCTGATCATGGTTCAGAAGCCGCAGAGTGATGCGGAACGCAAGGAAAGGCGCATAGATCTGAGCCTGCCGCAGGTGGCGGGCAGTGCCGTCGCCGCGGTCGCGGCCGCGGTGATGGCCTCACAGCTCGGTGTGTACGGGACGATCGCCGGCGCGGGCGTGATGAGCGTGGTGGCCACCTGCGGGGGATCCGTCTTCCAGCACTTCTTCCGTCGTACGGGGGAGCAGATCCGGGAAGTCACCGTGCAGGTGAAGCATCCGGCGGGCCGTCAGGTCACGGTGCGCACGCGGGAGACGACGTCCGGCAGGCGGCGGCCCGGGGACGACGCGACGACGGGCCTGCACAGCGTGGACCCCACCACGGTCCTGCGGGGCCTGGAGCCCGGCGAGCATCCGACCACCGTCCTGCGCGGGGTCGAGCCCGGCGAGCACCCCACCACGGTGCTGGGCCGCTCCCGGCCGGGCGACCTGGACCGTACGACGATGCTGAGGAGGCTTCCCCAGGACGCGGATCCCGCCGGCGCGCGCCCCGGGGGTGGGGGTCCCGGCGGCGAGCCGCCGCAGGACGCCTACTCCGACGCCCGTACGCACGGCACCCGCGTCCGGGGCTGGAAGCGCTCGGCGCTCGCCGCCACCGGTGTGTTCGTCCTGTCCATGGCGGGGATCACCGTGTACGAGCTGGCCTCGGGCCATGATCTCGGGGGCAACGGCGGGACGACCGTCGGCTCCGTCGTGCGCGGCGACAGCGGCGCGGGGGCGACCTCGCCCGAACCCCCGGCGGGCACGGGCGGCACCGGCGAGAAGAGCGACGGCGAGGACAGTCGGCCGGCGCAGGAGACGACCACGCCCGGTACGGACTCGGGGGAGGGCAGGAGCACCCGGCCCGGCACCACCGGTGACGACGGCTCGACGGCGGACCCCACGCCCACCCCCTCCGTGTCCGGCGGCACGACCCCGGAACCGCCCGCCCCGACGACACCGGGCGACGGCGCCACCTCGGGCGCGCCGGACCCGACGGCGACCGACGGGGCACCGGCCCAGGAGGACGGCGCGGCAGGGGCGGAACCGGAGGGGTGACCGCCCGGGCCGGGCGCGGCCGTCCGCCCGTCAGTCCCCGAGCACCCGGCGCAGGTAGTCGTTGGCGAACAGCCGGCCCGGGTCGAGCCGGTCGCGCAGGGCGGTGAACTCGCCGAAGCGCGGGTAGCTCCCGGCCAGCGCTGCGGCGTCCCGGGTGTGGATCTTGCCCCAGTGCGGCCGGCCGTCGTAGCCCGTCATGATGCGCTCCACGGCGGTGAAGTACGCCTGGTAGGGCGTTCCCCGGTACATGTGCACCGCGATGTACGCGCTGTCCCGGCCCGAGGCCGTGGAGAGCGTGATGTCGTCCGCCGGGGCCGTGCGCACCTCCACGGGGAAGCTGATCCGCAGCGGCGAGCGCTCGACCATGCCCTTGAGCTCGCGCAGCGCCTCGACCGCGGCCTCGCGCGGCACGGCGTACTCCATCTCGACGAAGCGCACCCGCCGGGGACTGGTGAACACCTTGTACGGGATGTCGGTGTAGGTGCGCGCCGACAGCGCGCGGCTGGAGAGCGCGGCTATGGAGGGGATGGCCGCGGGGACCGCCCGGCCCACCGAACAGGCGACCTGGAAGATCCCGTTGGAGAGCAGCTCGTCCTCGATCCAGCCGCTGATCCGTCCCGGAGGGGCCGCGGGACCCGCGCTGCGGTTGTTGCGCTTGGTGTTGCAGTTCCCGGTGTGCGGGAACCAGTAGAACTCGAAGTGCTCGTTCTCGGCGACCAGCTGATCGAAGTCCGAGGTGACCCGGTCGAAGGTCATCGGTTCCTCGCGGGCCGTCAGGAGGAAGACCGGTTCCACCGCGAAGGTGAGCGCGGTGACCACGCCGAGCGCCCCGAGCCCCGTGCGGGCGGCGGCGAAGACGTCAGGGTGCTCGGTGGGCGAGCAGTGCAGCACCGTGCCGTCGGCCGTGACGAGCTCCATGGCACGGATCTGGGCGGATATCGACGCGGAGTCCCGGCCGGTGCCGTGGGTGCCCGTGGAGGTGGCCCCGGCCACCGTCTGCTCCATGATGTCGCCCATGTTGGTGAGGGAGAGTCCCTCGCGGGCGAGCGCGGCGTTGAGCCGGTGCAGCGGGGTGCCCGCCTCGACCGTGACGGTCATCGCCGTACGGTCGATGTCCCGGATACCGGTGAGCAGGTCCGGGCGCACGAGGACCCCGGACGTTGCGGCCGTCGCCGTGAACGAGTGGCCGGTGCCGACGGGCTTGACGGTCAGACCGTCCTCGGACGCCCTGCGGAGCACGTCCGCGAGCTCGGCGACGGAGGCCGGGGACGCCACGCGCGCGGGCCGGGCGCTGACGTTGCCGGCCCAGTTACGCCACGTGCTCGTCGTCCGTGCGTAGGTGTCGGTCATCTTCCCCGCGCCCTCCCCTAGGAGCCGGCTCGGCGAGCCGGCGATACCCCAGGAACGCCACCGCGGCCGCGAGCGCTCCCGCCACGGCGGGCACCGCGTACCCCGCCTCGGCCCCCGAGGCGTCGACCACCCAGCCCGCGGCGGAGGAGCCGAGCGCCACTCCGACCGCGAGTCCGGTACTGGTCCAGGTCATGCCCTCGGTCAGCTGCGTGCGCGGTACGTGCTGTTCGACGAGGGCCATCGTGGTGACCATCGTCGGTGCGATGGCGAGGCCCGCGACAAAGAGCGCCACGGCCAGGAACGGCAGGCTCCCGGCCAGTTGGAGGGGGATCATACTCACGGCCATCGCGCACACCCCCACCAGCCACCGGGTGGACGCCCTGCCCCGCAGGTGCAGCAGCCCGAAGACGGCTCCGGCGAGACAGGAACCGAGCGCGTAGACCGCCAGTACGAGGCTCGCCGCCGCCTTGTGGCCGAGCTCATCGGCGAAGGCCACCGTCACCACGTCCACCGCCCCGAAGATCGCCCCGGTGGCGACGAAGGTGACGACCAGCACCTGGAGTCCGGACGAGCGCAGCGCCGAACCGCCCGTGTGGTGCTCCGTGGGGTGCGGTGCGGGCTCGGTGGCGCGCTGGGCCGTCAGCCAGAAGACGCCGACCACCAGGAACACACCGGCGATCAGCGGCCCGGCCTCCGGGAACCAGGCCGTCGACAGCCCGATGGAGACGATCGGCCCGAAGATGAAGCACACCTCGTCGACGATCGACTCCCAGGAGTACGCGGTGTGCAGCTGCCGGCCCGAGCCCCGGTAGATCTCCGCCCAGCGGGCCCGGACCATCGAACCCACGCTCGGGACGCAGCCCGCTCCCACCGCGAAGACGAACAGGGTCCAGTCGGGCAGCCCCTGCTGCGCGCAGACCAGCAGCCCCGCGACCGACGCGGCGGCGAACAGCGTGAAGGGGCGGAGCACCCGGCGCTGCCCGTGGCGGTCGACCAGCCGGGACACCTGGGGTCCCATGACCGCCGCCGACATGGCGAGCGTCGCGGACAGTGCCCCCGCCAGTCCGTAACGGCCGGTGAGCTGGGAGATCATCGTGACGACGCCGATCCCCATCATGGAAAGCGGCATCCGGCCGAAGAATCCGGCCGCCGAGAACTCCCGGGCGCCGGGAGCGGCGAAGATGGCGCGGTAAGGGCTGGGCAAGGGGGAGCTCCGGTGAAGCCTGTCAGGTGTGCGGGGGGCCGATACAGCTTACGGGCGCCCACGGTGCTCCCAGGACGCGCCGACGGCGGTTGCCGCGCCGCCGGAGGCGGGTGGCAGGATCGGGTGCATGTCCGATCCGCGTGGTCCCGCTCCTTACGACGCTCTGCTGCTGCTCTCCTTCGGTGGTCCGGAAGGCCCCGACGACGTGGTCCCGTTCCTCGCGAACGTGACCCGTGGCCGGGGAATCCCCGAGGAACGGCTGAAAGAGGTCGGAAAGCACTACTTCCTCTTCGGCGGCGTGAGCCCGATCAACGCGCAGAACAGGGCCCTGCTCGACGCCCTGCGCGAGGACTTCGCCGGCCACGGCCTGGAGATCCCGGTCTACTGGGGCAACCGCAACTGGGCTCCGTACCTGACTGACACCCTCCGCGAGATGGTCGCCGACGGCCGGCGGCGCATCGCCGTGCTCGCCACCAGCGCCTACGCCTCCTACTCCGGCTGCCGCCAGTACCGCGAGAACCTCGCGGAGTCGCTGTCGGCGCTGGAGGCGGAAGGGCTTCCGGTGCCCCGGGTCGACAAGCTGCGGCACTACTTCAACCACCCAGGCTTCGTACGGCCCATGATCGACGGCGTGCTGGACTCGCTGGCGAGCCTGCCCGAGGACGTCAGGGCGGGAGCGCACCTCGCGTTCACCACCCACTCCATCCCGACCTCCGCGGCCGACACCTCCGGGCCGGTCGAGACGCACGGCGACGGCGGTTCCTACGTGGCCGAGCACCTGGACGTCGCCCGGCTGATCGCCGAGGCCGTGCGCGAGGAGACCGGAGTCGAGCACCCCTGGCAGCTCGTCTACCAGTCGCGCAGCGGTGCCCCGCACATCCCCTGGCTCGAGCCCGACATCTGCGACCACCTGGAGACGCTGCACGGCGAAGGCGTCCCTGCGGTCGTCATGGCCCCCATCGGCTTCGTCTCGGACCACATGGAAGTGCTGTACGACCTCGACACCGAGGCCACCGCCAAGGCGGCCGAGCTGGGGCTGCCGGTCCGCCGGTCGGCGACGGTGGGCGCCGACCCCCGGTTCGCCGCGGCCGTGCGCGAGCTCCTCCTGGAACGCGCCGCCGCCGAACAGGAGCGTCCGGTCACGCCGTGCGCCCTGGGCGGCCTCGGCCCCTCCCACGACGTCTGCCCGGTCGGCTGCTGTCCGGCCAGGGCCCCCAAGCCGGCCGCGGCGGGAGCCGACAGCCCCTTCTGAGTCCCGCCTTCCCCGGCCCCCGGGTCCGGCAGAGCCGCCGCCCCGGGGGCCGAAAGGCCGCCCGCCCTCCCCGCGGGAGCCGACAGCCCGTCCGGCCCCCCGCGCCACCACCTCTGGAGCGCCGTGACCGACCCTCTCCTGCCCGAACTGCTCGACCTCGCCCTGGAAGCGGCCCGCCGGGCCGGAGCCCTGCTCCGGGACGGCCGCCCCGCCGACCTGGGGGTGGCCGCCACGAAGTCCAGCCCCATCGACGTCGTCACCGAGATGGACATCCAGGCGGAGAAGCTGATCACCGGCTATCTCTCCGAGCACCGCCCCGCCGACGGCTTCCTCGGCGAGGAGGGCGCCAGCGCCGAGGGCACCAGCGGCATCCGCTGGGTCATCGACCCCCTCGACGGCACGGTGAACTACCTCTACGGCCTGCCCACCTGGTCGGTCTCCATCGCCGCCGAGCGCGACGGGGAGCGGATCGTGGGGGTGGTCGAGGCCCCGATGCGGCGCGAGACGTTCCACGCGGTCCTCGGCGGCGGCGCGTACGGCAACGGACAGGCGCTGCACTGCCGCCCGACGGCGCCCCTCGACCAGGCCCTGGTGTCGACCGGCTTCAACTACGTCACCGAGGTACGCACCCACCAGGCGGCCGTCGCCCAGCAGCTGATCCCGCGGCTGCGCGACATCCGGCGCGGGGGATCGGCCGCCATCGAGCTCTGTGACGTCGCGGCCGGCCGGCTCGACGGCTACTACGAGCGCGGGCTGCATCCGTGGGACGTGGCGGCGGGCGATCTCATCGCACGCGAGGCCGGCGCGCTCACCGGCGGCCGGCCGGGCCTGCCCGCCGACAACGACCTCACCGTCGCGGCGACGCCGGGCGTTTTCGAACCTCTCCAGGCGATCCTCGAAGAGCTGGGCGCCTGGCACGACTGAGGTACCGCTCCCGGCGGCCCTGACGGCGCCGTGGAGGGCGCGGTGATGCGAGAAGGCCCCGGAAGAGCCGGTACGGCTCCCGGGGCCTTCTCGTAGCGGCTCAGACGCTTGTGGCGCCGATTTCGACGCCGTGCTCGGCGGCGAGGCGGTGCAGGTCGTCGAGCTCTCCCTGCTCGACGTCCGCGAGGAAGTCGTCGCCTGTCTCGCGAGCCCTGGTGAGGTCGGACTCGGTGGTCTTGATTCGTTGCAGCAGACCTGCGGTGAAAGCGTCCATGAAGCGCCCCCTCATCGTGGGTCGGTGGCACGGGGGTGTGCCCGGAGGTCCCCGGCCCGGGGCCGGAGTGCGGGTGATCACGCAGTCCCTCTGGATGCGGGACGGGCTGTGGTGCGCCCCATGCAGGGCGTGATCGCGGGTGTGAGGTCGTCCTCCCCGTGCGCGCCCCGCGAGAAACCTCAACTTGCAGAGGAGTCCGACCAATTCCCCGGGGCGGCGGCCCCTCCCGCGCCGTCTTACCGCCGGTTTATGCGCGTTGCGGGCAGGATGGACGCGCACAGTCGGTGCCGCTGACGTGCAGCGAGCGGCCGGAACGAGGGCCGCTCGCCGTTTTTCTGGATCTAGGGAAGGACTGCGCCGTGCGCGTACTCGTCGTCGAGGACGAGCAGCTGCTCGCCGATGCGGTGGCCACCGGACTGCGCCGGGAGGCCATGGCCGTCGACGTCGTCTACGACGGAGCCGCGGCCCTCGAACGTGTCGGGGTCAACGACTACGACGTCGTCGTGCTGGACCGGGACCTCCCGCTGGTGCACGGCGACGACGTCTGCCGCAAGATCGTCGAGCTCGGCATGCCCACCCGGGTGCTGATGCTCACCGCGTCCGGCGACGTCAGCGACCGGGTCGAGGGCCTGGAGCTCGGAGCGGACGACTACCTGCCCAAGCCCTTCGCCTTCAGCGAGCTGACCGCACGGGTGCGCGCCCTGGGGCGCCGTACGACCGTCGCGCTGCCGCCCGTGCTGGAACGGGCCGGGATCAAACTGGACCCCAACCGCCGCGAGGTCTTCCGGGGCGAGCAGGAGATCCAGCTCGCCCCGAAGGAGTTCGCCGTGCTGGAGGTCCTCATGCGCAGCGAGGGCGCGGTCGTCTCGGCCGAGCAGCTGCTGGAGAAGGCATGGGACGAGAACACCGACCCGTTCACCAACGTGGTGCGGGTGACGGTCATGACCCTGCGGCGCAAGCTCGGCGAGCCCCCCGTCATCGTCACCGTCCCCGGCTCCGGATACCGGATCTGAGGGCGTGATGGCAGCTTCTCCGGGCCCGGTCGCCGCGCCCCCGAAACCGACCTGGGAGCCGAAACAGCAGGAGGCCCCCTATCCGTGGCTGCGGCCCACCATCCGGATACGGCTCACGCTGCTCTACGGCGGAATGTTCCTGATCGCGGGCATCCTGCTGCTCTCGATCATCTACATGCTGGCCGCGCAGGCCCTGCACGACGCCGGCGGCCTGGAGTTCCAGGTCTCCGGGACGAACGTCCAGATCTCCAGCGAGATGTGCCCGCAGCTCGGCTCCGCCCAGAACAACGGCCAGCTCAACGAGGCGATCAAGGACTGCACGGCGGCGCAGCGCCAGCACGCCCTGGACAGCCTGCTGAACAGGGCGCTGCTGGCCCTTGTCGGCCTCAGCATCATCGCCTTCGCCTTCGGCTACGCGATGGCGGGCCGCGTGCTGTCCCCGCTGGGCAGGATCACCCGCACCGCCCGCAGGGTGGCCGGCACCGACCTGTCCCGCCGGATCGAGCTGGACGGGCCCGACGACGAGCTCAAGGAGCTCGCCGACACCTTCGACGAGATGCTGGACCGCCTGGAGCGGGCCTTCACGGCCCAGCAGCGGTTCGTGGGCAACGCGTCGCACGAGCTGCGCACACCGCTCGCGATCAACCGCACACTGCTGGAGGTCCATCTCTCCGACCCGGAGGCCCCCACGGAGCTCCAGCAGCTCGGCAGGACGCTCCTGGCCACCAACGAGCGCAGCGAACAGCTCGTGGAGGGGCTCCTGCTCCTCGCCCGCAGCGACAACCAGATCGTCGAGCGCAAGCCCGTGGACCTGGCCGAGGTCGCCGACCGCGCCATCGACCAGACCCGGTCGGAGGCCGCGGACAAGGGCGTGGAGATCCGGGGGGAGCGTGCTCCGGCGGTGGTCCAGGGCAACGGCGTGCTCCTGGAGCGGATCGCTCTGAACCTCGTGCAGAACGCCGTGCGGTACAACGTGCCGGAGGGCGGCTGGGTGGAGGTCACCACCGAGCTCCAGCACGGCCAGGCGCTCCTGCTGGTCTCGAACACGGGCCCCGTGGTCCCCGCCTACGAGATCGACAACCTCTTCGAGCCGTTCAGGCGTCTGCGCACGGAGCGGACAGGCAGCGACAAGGGGGTCGGACTCGGCCTGTCGATCGCACGGTCCGTCGCTCGGGCGCACGGAGGCCGTATCATCGCGGAGCCCCGCGAGGGCGGTGGTCTCGTGATGCGCGTCACCCTGCCGGCCTGAGAGGCTTCACCGGGTGAAGCCGTATGGGATCGCTCTGTTCGCTTTGGGCGGAATTTTAGAACCTGATCACCATTCCGTCCCTGTGTGATCGATCACAGGCGCGATTTCTCGTCCCTCCACTCTCCGTGATCACATCTGTGCTCGAAAGCCTGGAAACGTCCGGGTTTCCGGGGGCCGATATCACGGGAAGTACACGGGGTGGCGCCCGTGAAGTGCAGCAAACGGACCGTGTACGGTCCCCATCGCCACCCAAGCTGATCGCTCACGAGCGGTCCGGTTGGGTGTCGATTGAGTAACAGACCTTGATGTGAGGCAAAATCTCCGCCTCAGGTCGGGCACAAGTCCGGCCTCTCACGCGTTACGTGCGCTGAGACACCGCAGACACCCATGAGGGGGAGAGCGACATGGCAACGGATTACGACACCCCACGCAAGACCGACGACGACGTCGATCAGGACAGCCTGGAGGAGCTCAAGGCTCGTCGGAGCGACAAGACGGCATCCGCCGTCGACGTCGACGAGTTCGACGCGGCGGAGGGACTGGAGCTGCCCGGCGCAGACCTGTCCAACGAAGAGCTCGCCGTGCGGGTCCTGCCCAAGCAGGCCGACGAGTTCACCTGCATGAGCTGCTTCCTCGTGCACCACCGCAGCCAGCTGGCACGAGAGAAGAACGGTCAGCCCATCTGCCGCGACTGCGACTGAGTCGGCCGGCCGTGGCAGGCGACACACCGTTGTGGAAGCGGCGCTTGCGGCGTACGAAGTCGTCGGAGGCGCATCAGGGCGGCACGCGCCCGGCAGAGGGCACAAGCCCCGCTGCCGAGCACAGGACCGCCCTGCCGGCCTCCCCCGGCGCATCTGACGACGAGCGGGGCCTTGCGGCCTCGCTCGAAGCAGTACGCGCCGCGGGCTCCCAGGAGCCCGGACAGGACGGCCCGGACGGGCCCCCGAAGGGAACCGGCCGGCTGAACACACTGAAACGGGGCGTGCTCAAGAGCAGGGAGAGCGCCGTCGCGGCGGTCGGCGTGGTGGCCGACCGGATCATCGACATCGCTCCCCGGATCCCCGTGCGGGACCTCGCCACCCTGCGCAGGCAGTTCCCGGGGCTCGGCCCCGAAGAGCTCGCCGACAAGCTGGTCGCTGGTGCCTGCAAGGCCACAGCCGCGGTCGGCGCGGGCATCGGGGCGGCGGCGATGATGCCCGTACCGCCCGCCATGCTCGCGGAACTCGCGGCGGAGATCACCGGCGTCGCGGCCGTCGAGATGAAGCTCGTCGCCGAGCTCCACGAGGTCTACGGCCGACGCCCCCCGGGCAATCTGGGGCAGCGCAGCACCGCTTATCTGACCTCCTGGACGGAGGAGCGCGGGATCGACGTCTCCCGCCCCACCACGCTCAACGCCGCCCTCGGCGGGCAGATGAAGCGTGAACTGCGCCAGCAGATCATGAAGCGCACCGTGCGCGACCTGCCGAACCTCATCCCGTTCATGATCGGCGCCGCCGTCGGCGCGATGATGAACCGGCGGGACACCAAGAAGCTCGCCGACCGGGTCAGGAACGACCTGCGGCGCGGGCAGATCCCCTGGGACCGCCTCCCGGAGCTCCCGCCGCTGGAGCAGCCCGCGGAGCCCCCGCACGAGCTGCCCAAGGGCCTGGAAGGCCCCGCGGACGGCTGAACCCTCAGGCGGGGACGGGCGCGAGGGCCGCCACCAGCGCCTGGGGCTCCCTGGTCGAGAGGTAGACGTACGGCGTCGGGTCGGCCGGATCCGTGACCTTCACCCGCACCGCCGTCGGGATGTAGCTGCGCAGCAGCATGTGAGCGCGCGGATCGGCCTTGTACGAGCGCCAGGCGCGCGCCTCCTCCCCGTCCAGCACCTCGGCGTCTCCGAGTGCGTCCAGCGGGATCCGGGCATCCCCCGCGACGAGCGCGCCGGCCACGACCCGGATACGCGCGGAGCCGTACGAGCTCACGCCCGCGCATGCCGCCGCCGTCCCGGCGACGAGGCCGCCGAGCATGGGCAGGAGGCCGAGGGGCAGGAGCATCAGCGCACAGGCGACGCCGATCCCGAAGGCGATGAGCCACCAGCTGCGAGGCGCGGTGAGACGTTCGTCGAAGGGAGGTGCGGAAGGCTGCATGAAAGCAAGCTTGGCACGGCGCGACCCGCGGCCGGGCGCGCGGGTAAGGTCTGCGCCTGTGAGTGGAACATCTGCACGTCTGACACCCCCGGCCGGAGCGGTGAAACCGGTCCGCCATCCCGACGCCCCGGCCCCCGGCGAGCTCCTCGGCTCCCACTACGAACACTGTTTCGGCTGCGGCGGGGGACAGCCGCACGGGCTGCATCTCCAGGCGCGGGCCGGAGAGGGCGTCGACGTCACCGCCGAGTTCACCGTGAAGGCCGCCCACCAGGGCGCTCCGGGACTTGCGCACGGAGGCGTCCTGGCCACGGCCATGGACGAGACCCTCGGCTCGCTGAACTGGCTGCTGCGCGTGATCGCCGTGACCGGACGGCTGGAGACCGACTACGTGCTGCCGGTACCGGTGGACACGGTGCTCTTCCTGGAGGCCGAGGTCACGGCCGTGCTCGGCCGGAAGATCTTCTGCCGCGCCACGGGGCGCATCGGTGGCCCCGAGGGTCCGGTCGCGGTCCGGGCGGAAGCACTCTTCATCGAGGTCAAGGTGGACCACTTCATCGACAACGGCCGGCCCGAGGAGATCCAGGCGGCGATGTCCGACCCGGATCAGGTCAGGCGTGCCCGAGCCTTCGAGGTGAACCCGTGACGCGCCACCCTGTCGACGTCCTCGTCCGCCGGACCGACCCGGACGTGCCGATCCCGTCCTCCGCGCACCCGGGCGACGCCGGCGTCGATCTGGTGACCACCGAGGCCGCCGAGCTCGCCCCCGGGGAACGGGCGGTGCTCCCCACCGGGGTGTCCATCGCCCTGCCGGACGGCTACGCCGCCTTCGTCCACCCGCGCTCCGGCCTCGCGGCCCGCTGCGGAGTGGCTCTCGTGAACGCCCCAGGGACGGTTGATGCCGGGTACCGTGGGGAGATCAAGGTCATCGTGGTCAATCTCGATCCGCGCGAGACCGTGAGGTTCGAACGGTTCGACCGGATTGCCCAACTGGTCGTCCAGCAGGTCGAGAAGGTGCGCTTCCACGAGGTGACGGAACTCCCCGGCTCGGCGCGTGCCGAAGGGGGCTTCGGATCCACCGGCGGCCATGCCGCTGTGGACGGCGTCACGGGCGGTAACACCCAGGGTGGGAACAGCTACGCTTCGGTCGTATCCGACCGGGAAGGACGTTGACGTGTTCGGACGTCGCAAGAACAGTGGTTCCGCCGAGGACACGGCGGACGAAGCGCGCGAGGCCGAGCAGGTCGCCGACGAGCTCGACGACGCCGGGACCGGCAGCGGCTCGCGCCGCGCCAACCTGCCCCCCGCGCCCCGTCCCGACGGGCCGTGGGACATCTCCGAGGTGTCCCAGCCCGGCGAGGGCCGGGTGGACCTGGGCGGCATCTTCGTGCCCGGGGTCGAGGGCATGGAGCTCCGGGTGGAGGTCGCCGGCGACGCGATCGTCGCGGCCACGGTCGTGCTGCGCGACAGCGCGGTGCAGCTGCAGGCCTTCGCCGCCCCCAAGCGCGAGGGCATCTGGGGCGAGGTGCGCGAGGAGATCGCCTCGGGCATCACCCAGCAGGGCGGGATCATCGACGAGGTCGAGGGCCCGCTGGGCTGGGAGCTGCGCGCGCAGGTCCCCGTACAGCTCCCGGACGGGAAGAACGGCGTGCAGCTGGTGCGCTTCGTCGGTGTCGACGGGCCGCGCTGGTTCCTGCGCGGAGTGATCTCCGGTCAGGGCGCCGTGCAGCCGGAGGCCGCCGGGCTGCTGGAGACGATCTTCCGCGACACCGTCGTGGTCCGTGGTGAGGGCCCGATGGCGCCGCGCGACCCGATCGTCCTCAAGCTGCCCAACGACGCCCAGATGGTGCCGGAAGGCGTGCAGCAGGAGGACCAGGAGAGCTCGAAGTTCTCCGGTGGCATGGGCCAGCTCCAGCGCGGACCCGAGATCACCGAGGTGCGCTGAGCCACCCCGCCCCGCAGCCGTGGGGCCGGTGGGCCGTGCCCTTGCCCGGGCACGGCCCACCGGCCCCACGCATTGCCTCACCGGGCGGCACGCGCCCATACTGGCGGCTGCCGAGGGAGCGGTACGCACGGCCGCGTACGCACGGGGGAGAACGATGACACGCAGCACCGGCGCGCAGAGCGGTACGGCCCTGGCCGAGAGCCCGGCCGACGGCCCCATGGTGCGGGTCGAGGACCTGCACCGCTCGTACGGGACCGGCGCCGCCGCCGTGCACGCGCTGCGCGGGGTCTCCTTCGAGATCCCACGAGGCGAGCTCGTCGCGCTCAAGGGGCGCTCGGGGTCCGGCAAGACCACGCTGCTCAACCTGGTCGGCGGCCTCGACACACCGGACAGCGGCCGGATCGCCGTCGGCGGCACCGACCTCTCCGGCCTCGGCGAGGACGGGCTCCTGGGGCTGCGCAGGGACCGTATCGGCTTCATCTTCCAGTCCTTCGGCCTGATCCCGATCCTCACCGCGGCGGAGAACGTCGGCGTACCCATGCGACTGCGGGGGACCGATCCCGGTGAGCGCGAGGACCGGGTGGCCCTGCTGCTGTCCCTGGTCGGCCTCGGCGACCACGCCCAGCAGCGCCCCGGGGAGCTCTCGGGCGGCCAGCAGCAGCGGGTCGCCATCGCCCGCGCGCTCGCCAACCGGCCCGCGCTCATGATCGCCGACGAGCCCACCGGCCAGCTCGACGCGGAGACCGGACTCGCGGTCATGCAGCTCCTGCGGGCCGTCGTGCGCAGCGAGGGCGTCACCCTCCTCGTCGCCACCCACGACCCCCAGCTGCTGGGTTTCGCCGACCGGGTCCTGGAGCTCAGCGACGGGCACATCGTCGAGCACGCGTAAGGCCACGGCAGTGCGCGGGTGAGCGTCCGGCCGCATCAGAATCCTGTCAAGACGGACCCCCCGTCCGCCCCTGGCCCCATGTGCCGGAAATTCTCGGGGTAACTTCGAGGCGGGCTCCCGCGGCTGCGGAAGCCTGATCAGAGAAGACAATGGGGCCATGGCACGCGGCAAGCTTCGGATCTACCTGGGTGCGGCACCCGGCGTCGGCAAGACGTACGCGATGCTCTCCGAGGCCCATCGCCGGGTGGAACGCGGCACCGACTGCGTGGTCGCGTTCGTGGAGCACCACGACCGCCCCCGCACCGAGGTGCTGCTGCACGGCCTGGAGCAGATCCGCCGGCGCGAGATCGAGCACCGCTCGGCCGTGTTCGCCGAGATGGACGTCGACGCCGTACTGGAACGCGCGCCGGCCGTCGCCCTGGTGGACGAGCTGGCCCACACCAATGTGCCCGGTTCCCGCAACGCCAAGCGCTGGCAGGACGTCGAGGAGCTCCTCAAGGCGGGCATCGACGTCGTGTCCACCGTCAACATCCAGCACCTGGAGTCCCTCGGCGACGTCGTCGAGTCGATAACCGGCGTGCGGCAGCAGGAGACCATCCCCGACGAGGTCGCCCGGCGGGCCGACCAGATCGAGCTCGTCGACATGTCGCCCGAGGCGCTGCGGCGCCGCATGGCCCACGGGAACGTCTACCAGCCCGACAAGGTCGACGCGGCCCTGTCGAACTACTTCCGCCCCGGCAACCTCACCGCCCTGCGCGAGCTGGCCCTCCTGTGGGTCGCCGACCGGGTCGACGAGTACCTCCAGCAGTACCGCGGCGAGCACGACATCAGCGCCCCCTGGAAGGCCCGCGAGCGCATCGTCGTCGGGCTCACCGGAGGTCCCGAGGGCCGAACGCTCATCCGCCGCGCCTCCCGGATGGCCGCCAAGGGCTCCGGCAGCGAGATCCTCGCGGTGTACATCGCCCGCAGCGACGGACTGACCTCCGCCTCGCCCAAGGAGCTCGCCGGCCAGCGCACCCTCGTCGAGGACCTCGGCGGCACCTTCCACCACGTCATCGGCGACGACATACCCACCGCGCTCCTCGCCTTCGCCCGGGGCGTCAACGCCACCCAGATCGTCCTCGGGTCCAGCCGCCGCAAGACCTGGCAGTACATCTACGGCCCCGGGGTGGGCGCCACCGTCGCCCGCGAGTCCGGCCCCGACCTGGACGTCCACATCGTCACGCACGAAGAGGTCGCCAAGGGGCGAGGGCTGCCCATCGCCCGCGGGGCCAGACTCAGCCGCACCCGGATCATCTCGGGCTGGCTGGCCGGCGTCGGCGGACCCGCTCTCCTGACCCTGCTCCTGCACGGCATGGAGAACGGGCCGGGACTCGCCAACGACGTCCTGCTCTTCCTCTTCCTGACGGTGGCCGCCGCCCTGCTCGGCGGGCTGACCCCCGCCCTCGCCTCGGCGGCCGTCGGCTCCCTGCTCCTGAACTACTGGTTCACCCCGCCCACCCACACGCTGACGGTGCAGGACCCGGAGAACTTCGTCGCCATCGTGATCTTCTTCGCGGTGGCGGTCGCGGTCGCCTCCGTCGTCGATCTCGCGGCCCGGCGTACGCACCAGGCCGCCCGGCTGCGGGCGGAGTCCGAGATCCTCTCCGCGCTCGCCGGGAGCGTCCTGCGGGGGGAGACGGCCCTGGACGCCCTGCTGGACCGGGTGCGCGAGACCTTCGGCATGGAGTCCGTCGCCCTCCTGGAGCGGCAGAGCGACGTCGAGCCGTGGACCTGCGCGGGCTCCGTCGGGCCCGCCCCGGTGGCCCGCCCCGACGACGCGGATGTGGACATGCCCGTCGGCGACCACATGGCCCTGGCGCTCTCCGGCCGGGTGCTGCCCGCCGAGGACCGCCGGGTCCTCGGCGCCTTCGCCGCGCAGGCCGCCGTCGTGCTCGACCGTCAGCGCCTGGTGGGCGAGGCGGAGGCGGCGAGGCGGCTGGCCGAGGGCAACCGCATCAGGACCGCCCTCCTCGCCGCCGTCAGCCACGACCTGCGCACCCCGCTCGCCGCGATCAAGGCCGCCGTCAGCTCCCTGCGCTCCGACGACGTCTCCTGGTCGGAGTCGGACGAGGCGGAGCTCCTCGCCGGCATCGAGGACGGCGCCGACCGCCTGGACCACCTGGTCGGCAACCTGCTCGACATGTCACGCCTGCAGACCGGCACGGTCACCCCGCTGATCCGCGAGATCGACCTCGACGAGGTCGTCCCGATGGCGCTCGGCGGCGTTCCCGAGGGGAGCGTCGACCTGGACATTCCCGAGACGCTGCCCATGGTCGCCGTGGACCCGGGGCTGCTGGAGCGGGCGGTCGCCAACATCGTCGAGAACGCGGTCAAGTACAGCAACGGCCGGGAACGCGTCATCGTCGCCGCCAGCGCCCTCGGAGAGCGGGTCGAGCTACGGGTGGCCGACCGAGGCCGAGGGGTCCCGGACGAGGCCAAGGAGCGCATCTTCGAGCCCTTCCAGCGGTACGGAGACGCTCCGCGCGGCGCCGGGGTCGGTCTCGGCCTCGCCGTGGCCCGCGGATTCGTCGAGTCCATGGGCGGCACACTGGGCGCCGAGGACACCCCCGGCGGCGGGCTCACCATGGTCCTCACGCTCACCGCCGCGCCGGGACAGGTGCGCCCCGCCTCCCCGCCGTCCGCGCGGGTGACGTCATGAGATCCACGGGGCGTACCACCGCCCCCTCCACGTATTCCGGAAAGGCAGGTCCGCGATGACCCGGGTGCTCGTGGTCGACGACGAGCCGCAGATCGTGCGCGCCCTCGTGATCAACCTCAAGGCGCGCAGGTACGAGGTGGACGCGGCGCCCGACGGGGCGACCGCCCTGCAGCTCGCCGCGGCCCGTCACCCCGACGTGGTCGTCCTCGACCTCGGGCTCCCGGACATGGACGGCGTCGAGGTGATCAAGGGCCTGCGCGGCTGGACCCGGGTGCCGATCCTCGTGCTCTCCGCCCGCCACACCTCCGACGAGAAGGTCGAGGCCCTGGACGCCGGCGCCGACGACTACGTCACCAAGCCGTTCGGCATGGACGAACTGCTGGCACGGCTGCGCGCCGCCGTGCGCAGGGCGGAACCCGTCGGCCCCGACGGGGCCGACGACCAGGTGACCGTCGAGACCGAGGGGTTCACCGTCGATCTGGCGGCGAAGAAGGTGCAGCGCGAGGGCCGGGACGTACGCCTCACCCCCACCGAATGGCACCTCCTTGAGGTGCTGGTGCGCAACGCGGGCCGGCTCGTCAGCCAGAAGCAGCTGCTCCAGGAGGTCTGGGGGCCCTCGTACGGCACCGAGACCAACTACCTGCGGGTCTACATGGCCCAACTGCGCCGGAAGCTCGAGGCGGACCCCTCGCACCCCAGGCACTTCGTCACCGAGCCGGGGATGGGCTACCGCTTCGAGCGGGGCAAGCAGGTGCCCGAGTGACCGTCGGAGCAGCTGAGCAGGTGCCCGAGTGACCGACGGAGCAGCTTCCGGACGAGCACGGAGAGCGGTTTCCCGGAGGAGCGGCCTCACTCGTCCGGGTGAGACCCCCGCCACCCCGCCCCTGACACCGGAGACCGGTACCCTTCGGGTATGAGCGCTGTTCCCCGATTCGAGAAGCCCGGCAGGACGGAGAAGCCGTCCGGCCGCTTCCGACGCATGCTCGACCGGCTGTCCAGCTCCCAGGAGGACCTGGAGTCCGAGGAGCTGCGGGAGGACGCGCACGCCTCGGGGTGCACTCGCATCTCCGAGTGCTCAGACCGCCAGATCGTCAAGGTGACTGGTACCTTGCGGACCGTCACCCTGCGTCCGCGGGCGGGAGTTCCCGCCCTGGAGGCGGAGCTCTTCGACGGCACCGCGCCGCTCGACGTGGTCTGGCTCGGCCGGCGGTCCATCGTCGGCATCGAACCGGGCCGCAAGCTCATAGCGTCGGGCCGTATCGCCATCAGCCACGGCCGCCGGGTGCTGTTCAACCCCAAATACGAACTCCGACCACTCGGCAAGGAGTAGCCGGTGACGTCTCTCGACAAGCCGACGTCCGACACGGACCAGCCCCACCGCACCGACCAGCAGGCCGACGACGCGAAGGCGGTCACGGAAGCCGCGCTCTTCGAGGCCTTCGGCGGCGTGCGCGGCATGGTGGAGACAGTCCTGCCCGGGCTGCTCTTCGTCACGATCTTCACCATCAACAAGGACCTGAAGGCCTCGGCGATCGCCGCCCTGGCGGTCTCCCTGGTCCTCGTCGCCGTACGGCTGATCCGCAGGGACACCGTCAAGCACGCCTTCAGCGGTGTCTTCGGTGTGGCCTTCGGTGTGGCTTTCGCGATGATGACGGGCAACGCCAAGGACTTCTACCTCCCGGGCATGCTCTACACGCTCGGGCTGGCCCTGGCCTACCTCGTGACCGCCCTGGCGGGGGTGCCGCTGATCGGGCTGATCCTCGGACCCGTCTTCAAGGAGAACCTCTCCTGGCGCACCAGGAACCCCGGCCGCAAGAAGGCGTACACCAAGGCCAGTTACGCCTGGGGTCTGATCCTGCTCGCCAAGTGCGCGATCCTCTTCCCGCTGTACTGGTGGGCCGACACCACCGAGCTCGGCTGGGTGCTCGTCGCGCTCAAGATCCCGCCGTTCCTGCTCGCGGTGTACCTGACCTGGGTCTTCCTCGCCAAGGCGCCGGCGCCCATCGACGTCTTCGCCGAGATGGAAGCTGAGGAGCAGGCCGAGAAGGACCGCAAGGCGGCCGGCGAGAACCGGGCCCGCACGGCGGCCGAGGGGGATGCGGCCCCCGGGTTCGCCGGCGCCGAAGGCGACGTCCTGGCCCCGGGCTTCGGGGACACCGAGCACGGAGCGGGACGCACCGGAGACCACCGGAGGCCCTGACCTCAGGGTTTCGTGCAGGCATGCGGAAGGGCCCGGACCGAACGGTCCGGGCCCTTCCGCATGCGCCGGGGGCGCTAGTCCTCCACGGACTCGCGTCGGACCGACAGCAGGTCCTCCAGCTGTTCCTCGCGCGCCTGGGCGGCCACGAACAGCAGCTCGTCGCCGGCCTCCAGGGTCTCCTCCGGGCTCGGCGTCAGCACACGGGTGCCGCGGATGATCGTCACCAGCGACGTGTCCTCGGGCCAGTCCACGTCGCTCACCCTGATGCCGGCCAGCGCCGACTCCGGGGGCAGGGTCAGCTCGACCAGGTTGGCGTCGCCGTGGCTGAAGCGCAGCAGCCGGACCAGATCGCCGACGCTCACCGCCTCCTCCACGAGGGCGGACATCAGCCGTGGGGTGGAGACCGCGACGTCCACACCCCAGGACTCGTTGAACAGCCACTCGTTCTTCGGGTTGTTCACCCGCGCCACGACCCTCGGCACGCCGTACTCGGTCTTCGCCAGCAGCGAGACGACCAGGTTGACCTTGTCGTCACCCGTCGAGGCGATCACGACGTTGCACCGCTGGAGGGCCGCCTCGTCGAGCGACGTGATCTCGCAGGCGTCCGCGAGAAGCCACTCGGCCATCGGGACCCGCTCCACCGAGATGGCGGTCGGCGCCTTGTCGATCAGCAGTACCTCGTGCCCGTTCTCCAGGAGCTCGGCCGCGATGGAACGGCCCACCGCGCCGGCCCCGGCAATCGCCACCCGCATCAGTGACCGCCCTCCTCGGGACCTTCGGCGAAGGCCTCCTCGACCTTCGCGATCTCGTCCGTACGCATCATCACGTGGACCAGGTCGCCTTCCTGCAGAACCGTCTGCGACGTGGGCAGGATGGCCTCACCCAGACGGGTGAGGAAGGCGACACGGACGCCCGTCTCCTCCTGCAGGGTGCTGATCTTGTGCCCGATCCAGGACGGTGTCGTGTGCACCTCGGCGAGCTGCACCCCGCCGCTCGGGTCACGCCACAGCGGCTCGGCGCCCGACGGCAGCAGCCGCCGCAGCATCTGGTCCGCCGTCCAGCGGACCGTGGCCACCGTGGGGATGCCCAGACGCTGGTAGACCTCGGCACGCCGGGGGTCGTAGATGCGCGCCGCGACGTTCTCGATGCCGAACATCTCGCGCGCCACCCGGGCCGCGATGATGTTGGAGTTGTCACCGCTGCTGACGGCGGCGAAGGCTCCGGCCTCCTCGATCCCCGCCTCCCGCAGGGTGTCCTGGTCGAAGCCGACCCCGCTGACACGCCGGCCGCCGAACCCCGAACCGAGGCGGCGGAAAGCCGTCGGGTCCTGGTCGATCACGGCGACCGTGTGCCCCTGCTGTTCCAGGGTCTGCGCGAGAGCGGCTCCGACACGCCCGCAGCCCATGATGACGATGTGCACCTTGCGCCTACCTCGCCGTCCTGGTCATCCGGATGACCTGCGAAAACACCCTGCTCACACTTCTCTCTCAGCTTGCGGGGCAAACAATGGGGCAACCACTTCCGCCGTTGCCCGGGGATGAGCTTATGCGGCCGTGCCCGTACCGCCTCATCCGAGTGTGCGTACCCCGCGGCCCGATGGGCAAAGGGGGGCGACCGGCCAGGGCCCGGGGCCTGCGGCGCGGAGGCCCGCAGGCTCCCGGTCGCGGGTCCGCCGGCTTCCGCACTGCAAGGATTTCGTTAAGGATTCCATGGACTTTTGCGGTGAGGGCGGGTGATTATGAAGGTTTTCCGTCGGCGGGGCGGGTGGTGACGTCTCGGCGTGTCTCGCCAGCGCTTACGATCCTCTGCGTGTCCAAACTGACCGACGTGCCCAAACGGATCCTGATCGGCCGGGCGCTGCGCAGCGACAAGCTGGGGGAAACGCTCCTCCCCAAGCGCATCGCGCTCCCCGTCTTCGCGTCCGACCCTCTGTCCTCCGTCGCGTACGCACCGGGAGAAGTGCTCCTGGTGCTCTCCATCGCGGGTGTGTCGGCGTACCACTTCAGCCCGTGGATCGCGGTCGCGGTCGTGGTCCTGATGTTCACCGTCGTCGCCTCGTACCGGCAGAACGTGCGCGCCTACCCCAGCGGAGGCGGCGACTACGAGGTCGCCAACACCAACCTGGGCCCCAAGGCCGGTCTGACCGTCGCCAGCGCCCTCCTCGTCGACTACGTCCTCACCGTCGCGGTGTCGATCTCCTCCGGCGTGGAGAACCTCGGCTCCGCCATCCCCTTCGTCGTCGAGCACAAGACGGTCTGCGCCATCGGGGCCATCGTCCTGCTGACGCTGATGAACCTGCGGGGCGTCAAGGAGTCCGGCAAGCTCTTCGCCATCCCCACGTACCTGTTCGTGGCCGGCGTCTTCGCCATGATCCTCTGGGGCGCGTTCCGCGGGCTGGTCCTCGGCGACACCATGCACGCCCCCACCTCCGACTACGAGATCAAGCCGGAGCACGAGGGCCTGGCCGGTTTCGCCCTCGTCTTCCTGCTGCTGCGCGCCTTCTCCTCCGGCTGCGCCGCACTGACCGGCGTCGAGGCGATCAGCAACGGCGTACCCGCCTTCCGCAAACCGAAGAGCAAGAACGCCGCGACCACCCTCGCCGCGATGGGCCTCCTGGCCGTCACCATGTTCTGCGGCATCATCGGACTGGCCATGGCCACCGACGTGAAGATGGCGGAGAACCCGGCCGTGGACCTCATCCACAACGGCGCCGCCGTCGGGGCGGGGTTCGTCCAGGACCCCGTGATCTCCCAGGTCGCCGCGGCGGTCTTCGGCGACGGCACGTTCTTCTTCGTGTTCCTGGCGGCGGCCACCGCCCTCGTGCTCTTCCTGGCGGCCAACACCGCCTACAACGGCTTCCCGCTGCTCGGCTCGATCCTCGCGCAGGACCGCTACCTGCCCCGTCAGCTGCACACCCGCGGTGACCGGCTCGCCTTCTCCAACGGCATCGTCCTGCTGGCCGGGGCCGCGATCCTGCTGGTGTGGATCTACGGGGCCGACTCGACCCGGCTGATCCAGCTCTACATCGTCGGCGTCTTCGTCTCCTTCACCCTCAGCCAGACCGGCATGGTGCGGCACTGGAACCGCCATCTGCGGACCGAGACGGACCCGGCGGCACGGCGGCACATGATCCGCTCGCGCGCGATCAACACCTTCGGCGCGTTCTTCACCGGCCTCGTCCTGGTCGTCGTCCTGGCCACCAAGTTCACCCACGGTGCCTGGGTCGCGCTGCTCGGCATGGTGATCTTCTTCGGCACGATGACCGCGATCCGCAGGCACTACGACCGGGTCGCCGAGGAGATCGCGGCCGGCGACACCCCGTCCGACGACACCGTCAGGCCCTCGCGCGTCCACTCGATCGTCCTGGTCTCGCGCATCCACCGCCCCACGCTGCGCGCGCTCGCGTACGCCAAGCTGGTGCGCTCGGACCAGCTGGAGGCCCTGTCCATCAGCGTCGATCCGGAGGAGACCAAGGCGCTCAGGGAGGACTGGGAGCGCCGTGGCATCGACATCCCGCTCAAGATCCTCGACTCGCCCTACCGCGAGGTCACCCGGCCGGTGATCGAGTACGTGAAGAGCCTGCGCAAGGACCGCCCCCGCGATGTGATCAGCGTCTACATCCCGGAGTACGTGGTCGGCCACTGGTACGAGCATCTGCTGCACAACCAGAGCGCGCTGCGGCTGAAGGGCCGGCTCCTGTTCACCCCCGGCGTGATGGTCACCTCGGTCCCGTACCAGCTGGAGTCCTCCGAGGCGGCGAAGGTGCGCGCCAGGAGGCGCGCGGACTGGAACGCACCGGGCTCGGTGCGCCGTGGTCCCGTCGAGCGGCGGCACCACAAGGAGCACGGCACCAAGAGCTGACGCGGGCGGATCCCGCTCGTGGTGAGCGGTCGGCCGACACCCACGTAGACTCGTAGGTTGTTGTCCGGCCGCTTCGCGGTCCCCTGTTTCCCCTTGATCTCTGGAGCCACCCCCTCATGCAGAACGAATCCAACTCGTCGCGGACCGGGGAGCAGCCGACCGGGGAGCAGCAGGCCGGGGAATCCCTGATCGGGACGGAGTACGAGGTCGAGGTCGGCCCCGTCGCCCACGGCGGCCACTGCATCGCCCGTACCGCCGAGGGCCAGGTCCTCTTCGTACGCCACACCCTGCCCGGCGAGAAGGTCGTGGCACGGGTCACCGAGGGTGAGGTCGGCTCCCGCTTCCTGCGCGCCGACGCGGTCACGGTCGTCGAGGCGTCCAAGGACCGGGTCGAGGCCCCCTGCCCGTACGCCGGGCCCGGCAAGTGCGGCGGCTGCGACTGGCAGCACGCCAAGCCGGGCGCGCAGCGCCGCCTCAAGGGCGAAGTGATCGCCGAGCAGCTCATGCGCCTCGCGGGTCTCACGCCCGACGAGGCCGGCTGGGACGGCACGGTCATGCCCGCCGAGGGCGACAAGCTCCCGCCGGGCGAGGTGCCGGCCTGGCGCACGCGCGTCCAGTACGCCATCGACGAGGACGGCCGGGTCGGCCTGCGCAAGCACCGCTCGCACGACGTCGAGGTCATCGACGAGTGCCTGATCGCCGCCCCCGGCGTCTCCGAACTCGGCATCGAGAAGCAGGACTGGCCGCAGATGGCCGCGGTGGAGGCCATCTCCGCCACGGGCTCGCATGACCGCCAGGTCATCCTGACCCCGCGCGCGGGCGGACGGCTTCCGCTCGTCGAGCTGGACAAGCCGGTCTCCGTGCTCCGGGTCGAGGAGAAGGACGGCGGTGTCCACCGCGTCCACGGCCGCGCCTTCGTACGCGAGCGCGCCGACGACCGCACGTACCGCGTCGGCTCCGGCGGCTTCTGGCAGGTCCACCCGCAGGCCGCCGACACACTGGTCCGCGCGGTCATGCAGGGGCTGCTGCCCCGCAAGACCGACATGGCGCTGGACCTCTACTGCGGCGTCGGCCTGTTCGCCGGCGCCATCGGCCAGCGCATCGGCGAGAAGGGCGCGGTGCTGGGCATCGAGTCCGGCAAGCGCGCGGTCGAGGACGCCCGGCACAACCTGAAGGACCTGGACCGCGTCCGCATCGAGCACGGCAAGGTCGACCAGGTCCTGCCGCGCACGGGCATCACACAGTGCGACCTGATCGTCCTGGACCCGCCGCGCGCGGGCGCCGGCAAGGCCACGGTCAAGCACCTGGCCTCCCTGGGCGCGCGCCGCATCGCGTACGTGGCGTGCGACCCGGCGGCGCTGGCCCGGGACATCGCGTACTTCCGGGAGGGCGGGTACCGGGTGCGGACGCTGCGGGCGTTCGATCTCTTCCCGATGACGCACCATGTGGAGTGCGTGGCGATTCTGGAGCCTGCGGACAAGGGTGCCTGACCTGCGGTTTTGCATTTCATATGGTCAGCTCGACCTGTTTCGCTCGCGGATTGCGTCGACTGACGTTCGCTTGCGCAGAACGCTCTGAGCCGCAGGTTCAAGGGCCGGCGTGGGTCTCGCGGCGACGTGGCGATGCGCAATGCAGAATTTTTGACGCTCGGATGACGCTCGAATATCGGAAGCCTCAACCTCGGACCTGTCCGGCCCTGGGCCGCAGACCGGGGCCGTCGGCGCGGGGCAAGGAATCCGGTTCGGGGGCCGACTGCACCTTGCCAGCGGCTGCGCGTGCTGCTAGCCCGTCGCACGCACCTCGGAACCGAGACCGCGGCCCGACCGGCCACGAAGGACGGCGTCGAGGTCCGAGGTCTTGAGTGGCTGGTATCACCTCGCCACCCAGATACCAGTCCGGTATCATTCCTGTATGGCGATGACACTCCGACTTCCTGACGACCTGGACGCGAAGCTGACCGAGCGTGCTCGTCGAGAGCGTCGCAGCAAGCAGGAGCTTGCCATCGAGGCCATCCGCGACGCCCAGGATCGGGCCGAGTTGAAGGTCGATGACGTCCTGGCCGAGCTGATGGACAGCGATGCGGAGATCCTGGACTACTTGAAGTGACGGACGTTCGCTACATCCAGATCGACGAGATCCTGGCCATCGCTCGCGCGGTCAACGGTACCGAGCACAGCGTGCGTGACATGGGACTTTTGGTGTCAGCGATCGAACGGCCCCGGACGAACGTGTTCGGGGCCGAGCTGTATCCCACATTGCACGAGAAGGCGGCGGCACTGCTGCACTCCGTCGCTCGCAATCACGCGCTGATCGATGGCAACAAGCGCACCGCCTGGCTTGCCATGCGTGTCTTCCTGCGGTTCAACGGCGTCAGCGCCAGTACCGCGCCGCCACCCGTCTCCGTGGCTGGCCCGTTCGTCGAGGAAGTCGCGCAGGACACCATCGATGTACCGGCTATTGCCAAGCAGCTCTCGGCCTGGTTCCCCGTTTCCTGACGTTCGACGTCGTGGGTACGGGACGGAATGAGGTTCTGGGAGCGGTGCTGGCTTCTGGCAGTCCGCCGGGGGGCTGACCCGTTCATTCAGCTGGTGGATTCTTATGCTTTCGCGAGATGGGGCAGCGGGTCCACTCGGCGCGAGAACGGCGTCCCACGCGCCTTCCCGTTGGGGCGGCAGGCAAGGTCCACATTGGCTACGGCGGTTTCTTCCCGACCAACACCCGCCCCTGCTCCCAGCGGTCACGGAACGCGCTGTCCGTGCCCCTCGCGCCCCCCGTGCGCACTGAGCCGGTCCTCTCGTCTCCAACAAGCTGTGTCTGCGGTATCCACCGTCCACCTCCACAGCTCGGAAGGGGGGACAAGGTGCCGGAGGAATGGATACGGGCTCTCGTGGCGGACTGTGGATCCGAGTGCGGAGAGCGTCTGCGGGTCAGCGACACGGAGGCGGCAATTAGCCTGCCGGTGGCGAAGCTGGTCGAAACATTTGGGGCGCGCTGGAAGCTGAGTCCTCGCCTTCATCCTGAGTATCCGTTGCCCGAGGCCCGGGTGCGTCCGGACTACGCGGTGAAGACATCGGGGCGCATCACCGGTTTCCTGGAACTGAAGGCGCCAGGGCACGACGTCACGCGCGTCGGCTTCACAAAGCGGGACCGGGAGCAGTGGGAGCTGATGCGCGGACGGCGGTGGCCCGGTACCAGTCTGGTTCCTGCGGGCACAACTCGGGCGCGTAGGCGCCCCGGAGGAGGGCTCGTGCGGCGGTGACGCGGTCGGGGTTCTCGTCGGTGGCCTCGGCAGAATCGAAGGCCGGGATGCCGCCCAGCCCGTGCTCCGCGTCGTCGAAGTTGTCCAACCTGGTCTTCGCTGCGGGAGGCGCCGTGTAGGCGTCGCTTCCCCAGACCTGCCGGTCGGAAAGAATTGGGTGGGCGCCAGTCCTTCGTGCCCACGACGACGAGAACCTTCGGGGGCATCCCCTCGAAGGCGGTCGTGGCCGAGCGGTGCGTAGGGCTGGGCCGCCGGGCCGTTCAGCTCCGCGCCCCGGCCGGGCGCGGCGATCATGACGCGGGCGCCGAAGCGTGCGTCGGAAGCTCGCCGGCAGTTTCGGGGTTGACGGGCGTGCTCGCCGTAGTTCGGGTCGGTGATCGCCGGCGGATTCACGAACTGGCCGACGCGCGCGGGCTGTCGGCCGCCGAACCGCTCGGCGAAGAAGGAGCGCCTTCCTGCGCCCTCCGATTGCCGAGCAGCCGTGGAGAACCGTGCGGCGCACGTCGGCGGCGAACGGCCCGTCGTAGGAGGCAGGGCCGTGCGGCCCGTGGCCGATGCCACGGAGCCGCACGGTGGTTACCGTCAGAAGCTGACGCTCGGATCGCCCGTGTCCTCTTCCGGGTTCACGCTGTACAGCGGGCGGTCCTCGATCCCCAGGGCGCGCATCAGCTCGTTGGTCGGAATCCTGTACCTACGTCCGATGCGGAGGGCTGGGCAGGGGAACTCGTGCTCGCGGATCAGCCGGTACGCGGTCGTCCAACCGCTGGTCGAGCTTGTCGTGGCGGTAGGTGGTGGCGCGCTGCTCGGCGTCCGTGCTCCAGGTGACGTTTTCGACGGCGTCGTACTCGGTTCTGGTCACGTTGCCGAGCGGATCGGTGACGATGGTCGGGTTGTCCGACGGGTCGTAGCCGTAAGAGCAAGGACGTCGAGGACCCAGTTCTCGTGGCGGCGCGGGCCCGTGGCGTCGTACGGGTACGCGTCCTCGTACAGGTGGCGGGCCGTGGCTTCCCAGGACGTCTGGTCGAGGGACATGTGGTGCTGGCCTTTCTCGGCTTTCGCCAGGGCTTGGAGGGCATCGACGGCATGACAGTGAACGGAGGGTGGCGGCTGCTCTCGTAGCGGATACGCGTGTTGACGCAGCTCACGTCGTTCGTCTGGGCATTCGGACCGCCCTGCTTGTACCCGGACAGCGGGTCGTTGGGGCCCACCGGCTGTCTGCTCCCGCTGCGGCCACTGCGCGAGGCGGGTCGGCTGTGCGGCCCGGTGAAGCGGCGGGCGATCGAGGGGCGCGCGTCAAGGAATGTCGATGGGGCTCTGTTCAAGTTCCCTGTCTCCTGGTTACGTTACCTCTGGTAACACGTGATGCGGGCCTGTCCGACGGCGCGCCGCCCCTTCCTGCCTCCGGAGTTCACCGTGATGCGTCCCTGCACCCCCCGTCCTCACCGCCGACGCACCTTCGCCGCGACCACCCTTGTCGTCGCGGGACTGACCGCAGGCGCCTTGCCGGCCATCTCCGGCCCGGCAGGCGCGAGCGAGATCCCGAGGCAGGCGCGGCAAGCCGCCCCGGAGGAGCTCAAGGAGGTGTTCTTCGTCGGGAACAACTGGGAAGGCACCGCCGACGTCATCAAATCCCGTGGCGACTACGCCAAAATCGGCCGGATCGACATGATCCCCGACAAGAAGGAGCGCCTGCGGGAGATCTACCTCAACCCCGTCAAGCTCGCCTTCTTCCTCGGTATCCGGCTCGGCCCGGGCGAGGGGCATGACCAGTACGTCGACGACATGTACACCACGAACGACGGTAAGTCCGTCGTCGCCTCCCGGCCGAGTTTCGCCGATGTGGTCTCCATCGACGTGAACAGCGGCAAGATCAACTGGCGCTTCCCGGTGTCCGGGTTCCGCTCCGACCACATGGCGGTCACCCCCGACGGCACCCAGGTCGCCGTCTCCTCCTCCATCTCCAACACCGTGCACGTCCTGGACATGGCGACGGGCAAGGAGGCAGGCAGCTTCAAGACGGGCGACAAGCCGCACGAGAACGTGTACACCGACGGCGGAAAGTACCTCTGGAACATGGCCATCGGTGAGGTCAACACCGACATGGACGCGCCCTGGCAGGACTTCACCAAGGGCGACCGCCGCATCACCGTCGCCGACGCGAAGACCTTCGAGGTCAAGAAGATCATCGACATGCGCGAGCGACTCGACGCCTTCGGCCGCAAGGACCTGTCCGACGCGCTGCGGCCCGTGGCCTTTACGCCCGACGAGTCGACAATGTATTTCCAGGTCTCTTTCTTCAACGGCTTCGTCGAGTACGACGTGCAGAACGACAAGATCACCCGAGTGAAGACGCTGCCGAAGAACCCGGACACCAGCGACGAACGCACCACCTACGTCAACGATTCCCGCCATCACGGCATGTCCATGAGTCCCGGGGGCGACAAGCTCTGCATCGCCGGAACCATGGACGACTACGTCTCCGTCGTGAACCGCGAGACGCTCCAGGAGGGCCCGCTCGTCACCGCCTCCAAGCCGTACTGGGCCACCGTCAGCGGAGACGGCAAGCACTGCGTGGTGTCCGAGAGCGGCAGTGACCAGGTGACGGCTATCGACTTCTCCACTGGCAAGAAGGTCCTCTCCATCCCCGTCGGCGACCACCCGCAGCGGGTCCGCCTCGGCCACGTTCCCGCGGACTGGACCGGCCCCGCCACCAGCTGAGACGCACCGGAAGCCGCGCCTCACGCCGCTCCGACGCGAACCCGCCGCACCGGCTCCGACGGTACGGCGGGTGCAGTTTCTCTGCCGGTTCCCCGCCCGGAGCGCGGAGCACGTGGGACGGCGTTCGTGCCGGGGCGGCCTTCTCCTGGGTGCCCATCGGGGTACAGCGCCGCCAGCTTCCTCCGCGCTGCTGTTCCTGAGCCGGAAGGCGCACGCTGTTTCCGGCGCCGGCGTACCGGCATGGTGGGGTTGCTGGGCCGGTCTTGGCAGCGGGTGATCCGGGAATCCGCGCTGGTCGCTCGACCGGCTGGCGGAGGGGTGCAGCTCAGCGGCCTACCAGTTCGACCGCGTGCATGGCGTCTCGGCGGCGACCCTGCTCCTGATCCGATCCCCTGCCGGAGCCCGCTTCACGAGAACCCGAGGTCAGCTCGAGCGGCGTTCACGGCCAGGATCCGGTGCATAGGCGTCGTCTTTCGGCCACCGGTGCAGTGAGGTCTCCGGTCCGCTCAGGTGGCTGGGGGGCAAGGGCGCGGTGCTGGCCGAGCTGGTCGTAAGGGTGGAGGAGGACAGCGTCGATGTCGCGTCGGCGGAGGTGACTCCGCATCGCGCGGGACGGCGTGCGCGCGGTCGCCGGCGAGGCGTCGGGTCGAGCCCTCGGTCACCCGGGTCCGATCGGCGGAAAGCGGATGCCGACCACAACAGCTCCCGAAAGCCGGGACGTCGCCTGTCTGGTCTGCGGTAGTGCGGAGGGCCAGGGGTGGTACATCGCATCAGTGATCGCCATCAACCGCCTGGAAGCAGTGGCGCGGCGTAGCCGCACGAGCCGACGAACTCGCGATCGCTCCCAGGCCGCACTCCACCTCGCAGGCATCCTCACCTGGAGCCGACGCTGACCGAGGGCTCGCAACCCAAGCGCGGATGGTCAGGCTGCTGGTGCGAATGCCGTGATTGCGTCGACGAGGTCGGCCGGAGCTTCCAGCGGGATCAGGTGACCCGTGTTCGGAATCACCGTGAAATCGGCTCCGGAGAGGTAGGGCATCAGGTTGTTGACGAGCACGTCGACGGGCTCGACATGGTCGTTCTCCCCGGCGACGACGAGGGCGGGGACGCCGATCATGCGGGTGTGCTCGCAGACGTCCTCCGCGATGCCGCGCAGCGGCCACTCCGTGCGGGCGGCGTCGGTGCTGGCCCGCGAGTCGGTCGCGATCTGCGACTTGATCGATTCAGGCAGCTCGGTCGCGGTGAGGATGTGATCCCGTGCGCCGGCGACGGACTCGTCGGAGTCGTAGGCGTGGGAAAGGCCTTCCCGGTACTCGGGAGTGATCCATGCGGCGGGCTTCGCCGGACCTGAACCGACGAGGATGATCCCCCGGAGGCCGACGGGCCGGGTCGCCGCGATGAGCTGCGCGACCTTGCCACCCATGGAATGTCCGACGAGGACGTAGTCGGTGACGCCCGCGTCGGCGATCACGGCGAGCGTGTCACCGGCGAGTTGGCGGAGGGTGTAGGGCCCGGCCAGGTTGCTCGAGCGGCTCCACCCGCGGAAGTCGACAGTGAGCATGTCGCGTCCCGCCAGGCGGTCCACGACGAGGTCCCAGGTGCGGGCGGATCCACCCCAGTAGTGCAGAAACACCAGGGTCGGTCCGGCCCCCGGCCGGTGGTCATAAGTGGGCAGTAGCGGCTGCTGCGTCGTGTTCATCGTGAATCTCTCGATCAGTGTTCTGGGGCAGTTGTGCTTTGTTTTCATTGAATCTCTGCCGCTGTGCCGGGGCATCGGCATGACTGGTCGCCTGATGGTGGAAACTGGACAGATGACTGTGATCCGGCAGATGGCCTACCAGCCCGTCGGGTGCCGTGCCGCCACTGTGGAAACCATGACGTTCGACCGCCTTCGCGAGCTGAACGACGGCGGGACACAGCGTGCCGACTTCCACGTCCTGGCCGTCGTCGATGCCGGGCACGGATCCGTCACCGTGGACTTCCTCCGGCACCCGCTCCAGGAGCGGTCCGCGGTGTGGGTCGCTCCTGGAGCTGTGCACCGATGGGATGACATCGCTGGCGTGGCTGGGCACGTCGTGCTGTTCGTGCCGACCGCGCCGGTCACCCACGCCACCCGGGAGCTCGTCGGGTCCCTGGACCTGGTTGCACACTGGAACATTCCCGACGCCGACTGGCCGTTCGTCGACACCGCCCGCAACCATCTCCTCCTCGAAGCATCCGCCCCACCAGGCGATAGCTCGACGGAGCTGCCCGAGATCCTGCTCTCCGCGCTCATCGCCCGGCTCCGGCCCCCGCACGCCGAAGCACGGTCGATCAATCCGGTGTTTGGACTGTTCCGGTCCAGCGTCGAGGCGCACTACCGGGAACATCACGACGCCGGCTACTACGCCCGGACGCTGGGATACGCGCCCCGCACCCTCTCAAGAGCGGTGCAGCAGGTCACCGGCCGCAGCGCGAAGGCGTACATCGTCGAGCGGATCGTCCTGGAAGCCAAACGGCTCCTCGCACACGACCGCCTCACCGCAGCCGCCTGCGCCAACACGCTCGGCTTCCCCGACGCGTCCAACTTCTCGGTGTTCTTCCGGAAGGCGACAGGCATGCGCCCGGGCGCATGGCAGGCGACGGTGGCCGTCGAGTGAGGGGGTGTACTTAGGAAAGGCGGCACTCAAATCCATGATCACAGAGCGTTGCACCTTCGTGATCGCCAGGGCCAGTACCCGCCTCGCTGTTTGGGTACCACCGCGCCTATCTGCGCGGACTCTCACGGTGAACAACGGGACTCGATGGAACGGATGGCCCCCAGCCCGGCGGCAGGAGTGCCCAGGAACCGTGCTCCAACCACTGCCCGAAATCCACGGGCTGGGCGCCGCCGACGTGATCCAAGGACAGCGGGACGATCAGGTCGCAGGTAGCCCGTCCATCCCACCACACCGTGCCGGCCAGAGGGCCGGTCAGGGCCAACAAGGTGGAGAAGCCGCAGCCATGCTCCTGGATGACGACCGCACCGGCTGTCTTCACATCCTCGAACCTGTCGGCCTCGTCGTCCCAAGCACGCCGAGCCTTCCGGTACGCTGCGTCGCCCTCGAACGCCTCAGGCTGTGGCTCACGCTCCAGCAGTTCGTCGTCCGCGCCGGCGTAGGAGTCGGGATGCGGGAAGGGGATGGTCAGCAGCTCGCGCCGCCCCTCATCGTTCCCGGCCCACCACCAGCCACGCCCTGTCCGCTCAAGCCGGAGGAGTGCCCCGCCGGCGCTCACCTCGCGCAGATACACCCGGTACGCATCGGGAAAGGCAACACCGAGTTCTCGTTCGGCCTCGACGATCTCCGCTTCGGTGAGGGGTTTCTCCGTCATGGGATGAGCCTAAAGGTGTGGTGCGGACCATCGAACCGCTCACACGGGGGCCGGCACCGAGGGGGGAGTCAGGCTGATCCCAGAGACACACCCGGGCCGTGATCGGGAAGCTGCCGTTGTGCTGGGTGGGCAGTCGGGGAGGGGCGCGGGCCGCCCTCCGGATGGTGAGGGCGCGGGCTTGCGGTTGCCGCTGCGGCAGCTTCTACCGTCCTTGACAGGGCCGGAGAAGCCGGCCCGGTGACGCGATCGTGAGGGAGACAGCGATGGACTGGCCTATCGCGGAGGTCGCTCGGATGTCGGGCGTGACCGCCCGGACCCTGCGGCACTACGACGAGGTCGGCCTGTTGCCGCCCGCCCGGATCGGGGCCAACGGCCACCGCTACTACGAGGAGCAGCAGCTGCTGCGACTCCAGCAGATTCTCGTACTGCGGGCGCTGGGCGTGGGGCTTCCCGAGGTCGGCCGGATCCTGGCAGAGCAGGTCGACCAGGTGGACGCCCTGCGCGGCCACCACCTGCGGCTGCTCGCCGAGCGGGACCGCCTCGACGCCCTGGCAGGCACCGTCTCCCGCACGATCGCCGAACTGGAACAGTCCAGAAAGGACGGCGATCCCATGACCATCAACCGACCGGAGAACCTGTTCGAGGGCATCCAGCCCTCCCAGTACCACGAGAGCCTGCACGACTTCCCCGAGCACGCCGAGGAAGTCGCCCGAAGGGTTGCCGCGATGACCCCGCAGGACATCGAGGCCGGCCAGCGCGAGCGAACGACCCAGATGATCCTGCTGGCCGACCTGATGGCCGCCGGTCACCCGGCGGACGCCGCGCCTGTGCAGGCCCAGATCGACGCGCAGTACCAGGCCATGACCGAACTGCGGCCCGTGTCGGCCGAGGAGTTCCGTGCCGTCGGGCGCTCCTGCGTGGACAACAGCGCCTGGCGCTCCGCGTACGAGGCGATCGCACCGGGCCTGGCGGCGTACCAGCGCGACGCCATCGAGGCGTACGCCACAACCCGGCTCAGCTGACCGGTCGCGGGCTGTCCCGGGGGCCGGCTCGTAGCCGTCGATCCGTCGCACCCACAGGCTCACCTCGCCCGGCTCGTCAGTTGCCGGGCGAGGTGCTGCCGTTGTCGAGACCATCGGACCCCGGCCGAGTGAGAGCCTTCCAACGAGCGAAAGGCTCGCTGCCGCCACTCGTGTACACAGTCGGCCAAGGGGCGGCCTCGCCACCGATGTCCTGCGCCGACCTCCGCTGCCCTCGGTCGGCACTGCCTCGGTCTGGTCCAGCATCACGCCCTCGACGTCGAACGGTTCCGGTTCCGTGCGGTCGTGGTGGGGGCAGAAGAGGTCATCGAATCCCTGGATGCCGACGGCGACGCGTGGCAGGTCGGCCCAGAGGTTCAGGCGGCCGACATCCTCCACCGGTACCGCACCGAGAGCCCCCTCGTGGGCGCCGTCATCACCGCCGCCGCTGCGGACGCTCGGACGGTGCTCAGCGGGCCGGGATCGGCTGGGTCAGGTTCACCGGGTTGCCGTCCGGGTCACAGATGTGGGCGACGCGCTGCCCCCACGGCATGTCGTTGGGGGCACCGCGGACCGAACCGCCCAGTGCCTCCACCCGGGCGAGCATCTCGTCGACGTCGGCGACACCGATGCTCAGCAGGATCCGCGGCGCCGCCCGGTCTTCCGTGCCCGCATCGGCCACCAGCCCGAGCTCCGTGTCGCCGATGCGCAGGCCGAGGTAGAACGTGGGCCCCTTCTCGGGAATCCGGAAGATCTCCTCGGCACCGAACAACTGCGTGTAGAAGTGGGCCAGAGACTTCTGGTCGGCTGTCAGGATCACCGGCTGGATGGTGGACATGGCACTCCTGTCGTGGACGGTCATGGTGCTGGACAGACCGTCGGGGAGGGGGAAACTCATCGGCCGTCCTCACCGTGCCAGACGCTGAGCCTCCCAGAACTGGAGTCCGGGTCCGGTCCTCCGCCCGGAGCTGGTCTCGTGGACAAGGCTGAACAAGCCTCCCGACGCTCCGGCTAACCCTGCGCGCCGGATGCCTCCGGTGGCCCGGCAGTGGTTTCGGCGCGTCGTACGCCTTCGACGATCCGGTCGTAGCCGTGGCGGATGTCGTCGTACAGGCGCTGTCCCACGGGGCCGGGCGCGACCCAGCGGCTGGACCGCTCCGACAGCATCTCGCCTGAGCGGCGCTTCAGGTGCCTGACGGTCCGACCACCCGGGCGGGGAAGACACGCAGCCGGGCGGCAGTGCGGCCGAAGGGCAGTTCCTCGGCAACGGTCAGGAAGATCTCGATGCCGCGACACTCCCTGCCACGCCCGCTCGGGGCGACGCCCCGCCTCGCTGGGGCAACCCTTACATCAACAACCGTGTCTGCAAACGGAGTTGGCTGGTACCCGCTGCGGCCCGATGCTGGACGCGCGGACCGATGCAGCGATCGAAGCGAAGAGGTCGAAGGAGCCCCACCGTGCGCGCACACCCACCCATGCTGGTTCCCGGCGGTACCGGCAGGACGGGCCGCCGGGTGGTCCAGCGACGTGCGGCTCCGCGCCTTCCCGTACGGAGCGGGTCCCGTCCGGGCGGCCTGCCGTTCGACGGGCAGCGGCCCCCCGCGAGGGAAGCGGTGCTTGCCGACGTTCGTGCGGCGTACGTCGCTGACCAGCCCGGACCTGCCGCCCCGGGCGCCGCAGAGGAGGTCGGCCATCTCGCGGTGGCGTGGGGGGTACGCCGGCTCGCGCTGCTCTCCCGCCGTGACGAGCCCGAAGCGGTGCGTGCGGAGGAGGCCCTGAGGCAGTCCGGCGCGCAGTGGACGGTGGGGCGTTCGGCCCGGCGTCCGACGCCCTCCGGGACGCCACCCTGCGACTTCGCCGACTGCGCCCGCCGCGCCGCGGCCCGCATCTGGAACGAAAGGTGACACCATGAAAAACCTCCAGCAGGCCGTCCTGCTCCTGACCACGCTCGCCACCGGCCTGATGGCCGGACTGTTCGCGGCCTTCGCCTACTCCGTGATGCCGGGCCTGGCGCGCTCTTCCGACCGGACCTTCGTCGAGGCGATGCAGAACATCAACAAGGCGATCCTCAATCCCGTCTTCATGCTCCCCTTCATGGCCGCGATCCCCCTGCTCGGCCTTGCGGTCGTTCTGGCCTGGCGGGGCCACGGACGGGCCACGCTGCCATGGCTGATGGCCGCGCTGGTGCTCTACCTGCTCGCCTTCGTGGTCACCAGCGGCCTCAACGTCCCGCTCAACGACCAGCTCGCCAGAGCCGGCAGCCCCGATCACATCAGGGACCCCGCAGCTGTACGGGAGAACTTCGAAAGCACCTGGGTTGCCGGGAACATCGTGCGCGCCCTGCTCCACACCGCTGCCTTCGGCTGCCTGCTGTGGGCGCTGATCGTCTTCGGCGCGCACCGGACGCAGACGACCGCAGCCGCCACCTCCCCGGCCCCACGACCGCTCACCGCCGAGCACCACGCCGGCGGCACGCGCCCCGGCCCTGCACGGGGTACGGAGAGCCGCACGACGCAGCCAGGGCCGGTCTCGCAGGAACCGCAGGGTCGTCGGACCGACGGCCCGCGCCGGTAGGCCCTCCACACGGCAGTGGGCGACGGCAGCGCCGCGAACGGCGCTGCCGTCATCATGGCCGCCTTCGTGTCAGCAGCGCTCCCCGCGCCGCGGCGACCGGAGTGTCGGCGGATCGGGTGGGCGAGGACCTGCCGTTGCCACGGCGGTCCGGCATCGAGGGGAGGGCGGCAGCGGCTGCGGACCCTCCGGCCCCGCCCGCGTTCAGGGCAGGGGCCGGACCGGCTCCGCTCCGGTGTGGATCAGGAAGTCGGTGAGCACCTCGGCGAGCCGTTCGGGCTGGTCCTCCGGGATGAGGGTGGACGAGTCCGCGATCTCGACCAGTCGGCCCTGCGGGTACAACTCGGCCAGCCGGGGACCGTGCTCACGCGGCATCAATCGGTCCTCGGTCGCCCAGACGACCAGCACCGGGCGGTCGAAGTCACGCAGGCGCTCGCTCCAGGCGAGCAGGGTCTCCCGTCCGGGTGCTCCGGTGGCGAACTTGGCGAAGTCCCTGCGGATGGCCTTGTCGCGGCCGGCGGGGGCGAACCAGTCGTCCATGATCTCGTCAGGGATCCCGCGCAGGCTCATTCCGCCGTATCCACCCCGGCTGTGGCGGACGGCGGGGACGCGCATGAGGCGCGTCAGGAGCCATACGCCGCCGGGAACCCTGCACACGTGCGCCAGTGCCTTGGCCGGTCCCGGAGGGAAATTGTCGAAGGCTTCGCAGGCCACCAGCACCAGGCGCGCGATCTGCTGGTCCTGACCCTCGGACACCAGGAACTGGCCCCCGCCCCAGTCATTGAGCACGAGGGTCACCGCGCCCAGCCCGAGCCGCTCGATGAACTCACCCAGAAGCAGGGCGACGCCGCGCTGGGAGAGATCGGCATCCGGGTGCATCGGCTGCCGGTGCCCGCCCAGGGGCAACGTGGGCAGGATGCAGCGATATCCGCCCAGCATGGGGATCACCTTGCGCCACTGGGTCTCGTTCATCGGCAGGCCGTGGCCGAACACCAGCACGGGCCCTGGGCCGCGGGTGTCCTGGTAGTCAACCGGTCCGCACGACAACTGGATTCTGGGCATCGCGACCTCTCTCTTGATAGATCGTTCTAGTAAGATTGGACGAAAGAGGGGGGAAGGGCAATGGGGCAGTCGGGCACACGAGCCAGGATCCAGAGCGCCGCCACGGTGCTGTTCCGCCGGCACGGCTACGCGGCCACCGGCCTGAAGCGGATCGCGGCAGAGGCGGACGCGCCGTTCGGATCGATCTACCACTTCTTCCCGGGCGGCAAGCAACAGCTGGCCGAGGACACGATCCGTACGTCCGGAGCCGAGTACGGCCGCATGGTCCTGGCTCTCCTGGACAGCGTGTCGGATCCCGAGGAATCTCTCGTGCGCGCGTTCGAAGCAGCTGCGGGCGACCTTGCCGCGGCCGACTACGCCGACGCGTGCCCGATCGGAACCGTGGCCTTGGAAGTCGCGAGCAGCAATGACGTGTTGCGGGTCGCCACTGCGGAGGTCTTCGAGGAGTGGGTCGGCATGGCGACGGGGTGGTTCGGTCAGTGGGTGGACGACCCGAAGGCGGCGCAGTCCCTCGCGTACTCCCTGGTCATGCTGCTGGAGGGGGCTTTCATGCTCAGCCGTGCTGCCCGCGATCCGGAACCGCTCCGGGTGGCCGGCCGGTCGATGGCCGCCTTGGTGCGCGCCGCTTCCGTGCCCCGTTGACGAGGTTCGTGACCCCTCATGTGGGGTGCGCGGCGATTCCGGAGCCCGCCGATCAGGGCGCCTGCCCTGCGGTCCGGGATTGGCGGGGCCGTCCAGGCGCACAGAGTGTTCACGCGGCGTCGGGGGTGCTCCAGCCGCGGATCGCCGGTACGCCGTCCTGGCCTCCCGCGCCTACGGATGCGTGTCCGTGGTCGCGATGACCTCGTCGAGGCGGTCCAGGGCGGCCTGCAGGTCGTCGACCTTGGCCTGGATGCGGTCGCGCTCCGCGCGCAGCATGGCTCGTTGTCCGGCGTCGGTGTGCCCGGAGTCCCAGCATGGGAGGAGTTCCGTGATCCTTCGGCTGGTCAGACCGGCGGCGAACATCTGCTGGAAGAAGCGCACCAGGGCGACGGCGTCCTGCCGGTAGAGGCGCTGGCCGGACGGGCTGCGCTCCGCGATGAGCAGTCCCTGCTGCTCGTAGTAGCGCACGGCGCGCACCGAGACGCCGGCGGCCCGCGCCACCTCGCCGATGCGGACCAGCCGCTCGGCCGCAGGTTCCGTGACGGTCATGGTGATTCCTCTCACCTCAGTCCTGACGGCCGGCACTTGCCTCTGACGTCAACGTCAGGTTTTAGCGTACCGGGCATGGACATCAACAACTCAGTCGCCCTTGTCACCGGAGCCAACCGTGGCCTGGGCCGCGCCTTCGCCCAGCGCCTGGTCGAACGGGGCGCACGCAAGGTCTACGCGACGGCCCGCCGACCGGAGACCGTGGACCTGCCCGGGGTCGAGGTGCTGCCTCTCGACATCGCCGATCCCGCATCCGTGAGGGCCGCCGCCGAGGCCGCACCGGACGTCTCGCTGCTCGTCAACAACGCGGGGATCCAGACAGGGACCGACCTGGTCACCGGCTCGCTGGACGCGGTGCGACGCGAGCTGGAGACCAACGTGTTCGGCCACCTGGGAATGATCCGGGAGTTCGCGCCGGCGCTCGCCAGGAACGGCGGGGGCGCGATCGTGAACGTCCTCTCCGCCATGGCGTGGTTCGGGGGCAAGGGTGCCAACGCCTACCACCTGACCAAGGCCGCCGCCTGGGCCATGACCAACGGCGTCCGCCTCGAACTCGCCGAGCAGGGCACGCTCGTGACAGCGGTGCACCTTGGCCTGGCGGACACCGACATGGCCGCGGGCTGGCCGGTGGACAAGATCGCGCCGTCGGACCTGGCCGACGCGGCGCTCGACGGTGTCGAGGCGGGCTCCGCCGAGGTCCTCGCCGACCGGTGGAGCCGGGACGTCAAGTCCCGACTGCCGCTGGCGCCGGAGGAGTTCAACGCCGCGATGGACCGGGCCCTGGCGGCGCTGACGGCGGGCTGAGGGGCCCTCGAACCGTGCCGGCTTCGGTCGGGTGTCCCTGAGGGCGGTCACGTGGCCGCGGTTGAAGAAGCGGTAGGAGGCCACCTCATCGGTGATGCGGTTGTGGCGGCCGGCAGCCGGCAGGTGCCCGCCGAAGGCGGGGGTCCTGTCCCCTGCCTCCCGCTCGCTTCACCGGGTGCCCGCGGGGCTCGGCCGTCGGGATGGGCCGGGGCCGTCCGCGTCTGCCGGATGCGCCGTTCGTCCGGGACTGCGGACGGAGGGGCACCAGGGGGTACGCCGTCGTCGGGGCCGGGTCGTCGGCCGACGGGTCACGCCACGTACGGACGCGGCGCGGTTCGGCGTATTTCCCGTCCGGCGTCGGGACGGGCGGAGGCGCCGGGCGGTGCGTTCACGGCCGGGGGCATGCGGGGGCCGGGTGTGCAGCGGTTTGTCGTTCCGGGAGGTGAGCGGTGTCCGGACTCTGCCGCGTCATGCCATGGAGACGACGACTTTGCCCGCCTTCGCCCGCCCTTTCTCGACGTGCTCCATGGCCTGGAGAGTCTCTTCGAACGGGAAGACGCGGTCGACGACGGGGCGGATCTCGCCGGTGTCGACGAGGGTGGTGAGCCGGCGCAGTTGGTCGCCGTCGGCCTTCATGAACAGGAACGCATACGTCACTCCGAGGCTCTTGGCCTGGCGACGCGTCCTGAAGCTGAGCGCGGTCATGGCCAGGCGCAGGAACGGGTTGGCGCCGAGTTCGCGGGCGAAGGCCGGGTCGGGCGGGCCCGCCACGGAGATGGCGGTGCCGCCGGGCCTGAGGATGCGCAGGGACCTGGTGAGGTTTTCTCCGCCGAGGCTGTCCAGGACGACGTCGTAGCCGTCGAGGAGGGTCTCGAAGTCCTGGGTGCGGTAGTCGATGACCTCGTCCGCACCGAGGTCCTCGGCGAGGTCGACCTTGGCGGTGCTCACGGTGGTGGCCACGTGCGCGCCGAGCGCCCGCGCGAGCTGGACGGCTACGGAACCGAGACCGCCGGCGCCCGCGTGGATGAGGACCTTCTGGCCGGGTTGTACGTGGGCCCGCTCGACCAGGGCCTGCCATGCGGTCAGGGCGACCAGGGGGAGTGAGGCCGCCTCGGCCATGGTGAGCGTGGCGGGCTTGGGCGCCAGGTCGTCCTGGTGTACGGCGATGAGTTCGGCGAAGGTGCCGATGCGGTCCTTGTCGGGCCTGCCGTAGACCTCGTCGCCCACCGTGAAGCGGGTGACGGACGGCCCGACCCTGACGACCGTTCCCGCGAGGTCGTTGCCCAGCACGAGCGGGAGACGATAGGGCAGGAACGTCTTGAAGTCCCCGTTGCGGATCCTGATGTCCAGCGGGTTGACGCTCGCCGCGTGGACCTTGACCAAGACGTCGTCGGCCCCTACCTGGGGGTCGGGTAGATCGGCAGCGCGCATCCCGGTCCGGTCGCCGTAGCGCTCAAGGGTGAAAGCCTTCATCGTCGTCTCCTTTCGTTTCCCGTCCGTGAGGGTCGGGCCTTCGCTCACCCGGGTCTCCCCGTACGGGACAGCGTGGGTCGCTCTCCTGGCCGGGGCGCGGGCGCACCGCGTCCTCAGCCGCGTTCACCCGTCAGGCCACCGGCGGCACCGGAGTCGTGACGCGATCGACAGCGCCTTCCTGGAGGCGGTCCGGGGAGGCGGCGATCCCCTCGTGGGACACGCCGAGCAGGACCCTGCTGACCTCGGCCGGACGGGTGCACTGCGCGTCGGCCGGCTGGACCTCGAGAGTGCCGAGGCAGCTCTCGGGCTGGGCGGCCGGCTCGGCGCCCGCGCCCCAGCCGGTGCCGAAGTCCGCGGTGACGAGCGCGTACGCGGAGACGCGCAGTCCGGTCCGGTGGCCGAAGGCCGTGTGACGCATGAGCTGTCCTCGGAGGAATGGGTGGTGGCGTCGGGGTGGAGGGGGAGCGTCAGTCCGTGGCCGGCTGGTGGGCCGCGGACAGGCTCTGCTTGACGTACCGGCTGGCGTCGTCCGCGAGGATCTCGGGCAGGCCTGCCGCGATGCCGTCCAGGGCCTGAGCCGCGACGTCGGTGGCGGCGACCTTCTGATCGGCGGGCACGCCGGCGGCCATGTCGGTGTCCATGTAACCGACGTGCAGTGCCGAGACGGCGATGCCGCGGGGCGCCAGCTCCTCGCGGGTGGCACCGGTCAGCGCCCACGCGGCGGCCTTGGACGCGGCGTAGGAGCCGAGCCCTGCCGGATGGAGCCAGGACAGGGCGGACAGGACGTTGAGTACGGCGCCGCCGCCGTTGCCCTCGATGACGGGGGCGAAGGCCCGGGTCACGGTGAGCGGACCGAAGAAGTTGGTCTCCATCTCCCGGCGCACCTCGGCCACGTCGCCTCCGATCAGGGTCGCACCGGTGGAGATGCCGGCGTTGTTGATCAGCAGCGTGACGTCGGAAGCGGTACGAGCGGCCTCCCGTACCGACGTCTCGTCCGTGACGTCCAGCCGCAGCGGGACGACGCCCGGGACGTCGACCGACTCGGGGTGCCGCGCCGCGCCGTACACCTTCGCGCCGCGCTCCACGAGCTGGCGGGCCACGTGCCGCCCGAGGCCTCGATTGGCACCGGTGACGAGGGCGACGGCGTTGTTCAGTTCCATGCTTGCTCCTGGTCGTCGTGGGTACGGTCGGCACCCGCGAGAAATTAGATTACGAACTAAATCTAAGCACGGGTCTATGATAGATGCCAGTCGACATCCAAATGGGAGGTGGCCATGGGCCGCGTATCGCAGGCGCAGGCGGAGGAGAATCGCAGGCGAGTGGTGGACACCGCGTCCCGGTTGTTCCGGGAGCAGGGCACGCAGGTCAGCGTCGCCGACCTGATGAAGGCGGCCGGTCTGACGCACGGTGCCTTTTACAAGCAGTTCGCCTCGAAGGAGGCTCTCGTCGACGAGGCCACCGCCCATGCCTTCGCCGAGCTCGCCCAGCGCTACGGCGCCGGACTCGAGCGCTACGACGGGCGGCGCGCCTCCGCCCAGCAGGCGCTGATCGACAGCTACCTCTCCGTGGAGCACCGCGACGATCCGGCGGACGGCTGCCCGGTCGCCGGGCTCGCCGCCGACATCGCGCGCGAGGGTGGGGGGCGCGAGGCCCGTCGCGTCTACACCGAGGGAGTGGCCGACTTCGCCGATTTCCTGGCCGGGGACGACCAGGACGGCATCGTCCGCCTCTGCACCCTGTTCGGCGCGCTGGTGCTGTCCCGGGCCACCAAGGGCTCCCCGCTCTCCGGGGAGATCCTTGCCGCCGCGCACGCGGCCTTGGCCGAGGCGCCTGATCAAGCGCCACAGGCGTGACCATCCGCCTCGGCGGCCGGTTCGGGAGGGCTTCGATGGCGCCCGCACCCGCCGCGCCGGCCGGCCGGGGCGTCACAGCCAGGTCGTCGCCGGTCCGACGGTCGCTGTCGCTGCCGCGAGCAGCATCAGCGTGAGGTTCAGGGCGATCCTGCGGTCCCCGAGGCGCAGGTGGACCGCCGTCGCGGCGATCTGGAGGAGGACGAAGCCGATGGCCGCGACGAGGGCCGACCAGGGGGCGATGCCGGTCAGGGGCGGGAGCACGAGCCCGGTCGCGCCCACCACTTCGACCAGGCCGATCATCCGGACGGTCCGCATCGGCACGGTGTCCACCCAGGCCATCATCGGGCGGAGCCGGTCGCGGCTGCGGAGCAGCTTCAGGCCGCCCCCGTACAGGTAGAAGAGGGCCAGCAGGCCGGCGGTGATCCAGTAAGCGACGTCCACGGAAGTCCGTTCCTTGTTGAGGGGGCGCCCGTCAACCCGCGTCCACACGCGGGAAGGGCGTGAAGGTCCTGCCGTCTCCCGGGGGCGGTACGGCGCAGGCGTACCGCGGCGGCGGGGCATGTGCCGATTCCACGGGACGGGCCGCCGGGCTGTCCAAGACTCTTTGCGGACTCTCGATACCGAATGGGTATCGTTGCGGCATGGAGCTACGCACGCTGCGCTACTTCGTGGCAGTCGCCGAGGAGCTGCACTTCGGCCGGGCCGCCGCCCGGCTGCACATGAGCCAGCCGCCGCTGAGCCGGGCGATCAAGCGGCTGGAGGCGGACGCCGGCGCCCTGCTGTTCGACCGGTCGTCCGCCGGCGTCTCCCTCACCGAGGTGGGGGCGGTGCTCCTCGACGAGGCGCGCGGTCTGCTCGACCACGCTGACCGGGTGCGTGTACGCGTGGCCGCGGCGGCCGGTACCGCGTCCCTCACCGTGGGACTCCTGGGCGACAGTACCGATCCCGGTGTCCGCCGGCTGGCCGACGACTACCGCCGCCGTCATCCGCACGTCGACGTCCACGTGCGGGAGGCCGGCCTGGCCGACCCCACCTGCGGACTGCGCGCCGGGCTGGTCGACATCGCGCTCACCCGGGCCCCGTTCGACGAAACCGGCCTGACCGTGCAGGAGTTGAGCGCCGATCGGGTGGGAGTGCTGCTGCGTGCCGACGATCCGCTGGCGGACTCCGAGGCCCTGCGCCTGGCAGATCTGGCCGACCGCCGGTGGTTCGTCTTCCCGGAGGGGACCGACCCCCTGTGGCAGTCGTACTGGAACGGTGGTGAGCGGCGTGAAGGGCCGGTCGTGCGCGCCGTCCAGGAGTGCCGTCAAGCCGTGCTCTGGAACGGCACGGTCGGCATCACGCTCCTGACCCACGAGCCGGGAGCGGGGCTCGTCGTCGTACCGCTCGTCGACATGGAGCCGAGCCGGGCGGTGGTGGCGTGGAACGCGGGGGCCACCGATCCGCTGGTCCGTTCCTTCGCGGAGGCCGCCGCGAGGGCCCTGCGTGACCCGACCGCCGCCGGACCGCGCGGGAGCAGGGGTTAGAGCCTGGCTCAGCTCGTGCCCCGGGAGCACGGGGGTTCCGTCCCGCAGCGACCGAGGTCCCCTGGACACCGCGGCGCACACGCGGAAGCGGGATCCGGTCGAGCGGCGGTGGTCCTCGGGCGCCGCGCGGCGGCGCCCGAGGACCGTGCGCACCGGGGCTCAGCAGGTCGGGACGCCGGGCAGCCAGCTGTCGGCGACGTCGATGAAGATGTTGGAGACGTAACCCCCGTAGTCCGGCAGATAGGACCACGCGTCGTTGCTGTGACCGTCGACCTGGACCAGCTGACCGCGCACCTGGCACCGCACGCGCACGGTCGTGGGGCCGGCGAGCTGGGCGACCCGCGCGGACGTGCTGGTCGGCTGCAGGCGTATGTTGACCGAGGTGCCCCAGGTCGGGAACGACGTGGTCGCTGCACCGTCACCGGTCCACAGATAGGTGACGGTCACCCAGCCGTTGTCGTTCAGGCCGACGTTGTGGAAGGTGCCGTCCGCGAGGTCGATCCCGGCCGGGTTGAGCACCTGGCGCCCGAACTCGTCCCGGCCGCCGTTGTAACCGTCCTCGTAGGCGGCCTGCGCCTCGGGCTTCCCCTGCGGCAGGTCCTTGAAGCTCTCGCGTACGGAGGACGGATTCCAGTGGTCGTCACGGGTGTTCCACGGGCCCACGTCCCACACCGGCGCGGTCTCGCAGCGTACGGGACCGCAGACGCGCACGGAGTACTGACCGCTGCCCTCCGGCGAGAGGCCGCGCCGGGAGGGGAGTGCCACGAAGTGATCCTCGGGGACGATCACGTGCCCGTTCGCGGTGGTGCCGCCGACCAGGCCCTCCCGGGTGGCGTAGACACGGGCGGTGTACGGCTCGGCCGCTGCGGCCTCCCCCGCCACGACGCCGAGTTCGGCGCTCAGGCGCAGGGCGCTGACGACCGGTGCCGTGCCGCCGGGCGCCGAGACCAGGATCAGCCGCGCCTGCACACGCGTGACGGCCCGCGGCAGGCGGGCCGGGGCGTCCTCACGGGCCTCGCGCCATTCGGTCCAGCGGCCCTGACCGTCCTGCCCGCGTACGTCCACGAGGACCTGGGCTCCGGCGGGAACGGCGGCTTCGAGTTCCGGGACCACGGTGTCGACCGCGCGCCCGAGGTCGCGTGCGGGCGACAGCAGTGTCCCCTGCCCGAGAGGGGAGCGGGAGGAGGAGAGGCGCGGTCCCGGGTCGCGGAGGCGCACCGTGCCGGCGGCCCGGCTGATGTTGGTCTCGTCCCCGACGGGCGTGGACAGGTCCACCCGCCAGCTGATCCCCCCTTCCGGCGCCGCCTCAGGGGCCGCCGCGGCAGGGCCGGAGGTGAGGGAGAGCGCGGCGACGGCCAGCAGGGACACGGCCAGGATCGGCCCGCGGCGTAAGGGGGTCAGGAAGGCGCGGGAGTTCGGTCTCCGGTTGGGGCGCACGGTTCGACTCCTTCGGGGTGGGGGGCGGTCGCGTACGGGTGCACGGCGCACAGACCTACAGGTGTACCGGCACACGGGAGCGGAGGGCCGCCGGCGCGGCGCCGGGCGGGGCACGTGGCGCCAGGGTGGTGAGGCCCGGGCTGCCGCGCAAGCCATTCGTTCCTGGTCGAAGGAGTCCGCCGCACGCTTGTCACCGGCTCGGGCCGCCGTTACGTTCCCGACGTCTCACTGCGCCTCGGCCCGGTGTTCCGTCCGGGCCGCAACCCCCACCTAGGAGCAACCGTGAGGATCCTCAGACGCCTTCCGGCCCTCGTCGCCGGAGCCCTTCTGGTACTGGCCGGCCTGTCGGCCACCCCGGCACAGGCCGGGGAGACCGGCGCGACGGCCGGGCCCCTCTTCAAGGCGCCCTATCCCTGCGGCCAGCAATGGACGTACAGCCATCACTCGGCCGAGGTGCGCCGCGCCCTGGACTTCGTACGCTCCGACGGCGGTGCGACGGCCGGTACCCCGGTGCTGGCCTCGGCGGCCGGCACGGCGACCCGCTACTCACAGCCCAGCGGCGCGGGCAACTACATAGCCGTGGACCACGGCGGCGGCTGGAAGACGTACTACTTCCACCTGTCGGCCTACTCGGTCGCGAGCGGGGCGTCGGTCGCCCAGGGGCAGCAGATCGGTGTCACCGGCAGTACGGGCAACTCCTCCGGCGCGCACATCCATTACGAGCAGCTCTACAACGGCGTGGGCCAGAACATCGTCATCAACGGCGCCGCGCTGTCCTACCCCGGCAGCTACTACCAGGCGTACCTGACCAGCGACAACGGATGCGGCGGCAGCGGCTACCCGTTCAGCACCTGGGGCAGTGGAGTCAACGTACGCGCGGACGCCCGCGTCGACGCGCCCGTCGTCACCACCCTCGCCGGCCCGACGGCCGTGCGGGTGCTGTGCCAGAAGCAGGGCGACACCGTCAACGCCGAGGGCTACAGCAACAACTGGTGGAGCAAGTTGCGCGACCAGAACGGCTTCATCAGCAACATCTACATCGACCACCCGGACGCGAAGCTGCCCGGAGTTCCGCTCTGCTGATCACGGTCTCCTGGCCCCTGACGCCTGACCCCGGACCCTGACCGCGGTGGCCTCCCCGCCGGACCTGCCGGGAGGCCACCGCGCAGGTGCGTGGCATGTATGCGTCATGCCCGTGATGCGCGTAGAGTCCGGGGTGGGCGGGTGCCGGCGCGTGCCTGTGACCACCGGGGGTGCGCAGTGCTGCGGGTGGATCTGACGAGCCAGGAGCTGGCCCGCCTGCGCCTCGCGCCCGGCCTGGACCTGCTGTGGGAGACGGCGCTGAGCCTGCACCTGCTCCAGAACCGGCAGGCGCCCCTGGTGTTCGGAGCCTGGCGCCGCGAGGTCGGCGCGGCCCTGCGACGGTCCGGGCTGGTCTCTGTCACCGGGGCGCTGACGCGTCTGTGCCCGGACGGCTCCTACTTCCCGGACTTCCTGACGCCCGGCCGTGGGGACGCCGATCTCGACACCGGCCTCGACCGGCTGCTCTCCACCCCCCGGCGCCGCCTGCGCGCCGAGCTCACCCGGCTGCACGCGCACACGGGGCGCCCCGTCCCGGCGGGCGGGAACCCGCTGGCGGACGGCTGTCCGAGGGCGCTGAACCGTCTCGGATCCGCCCTGCGCGCCTATCACCAGGTGGCCGTGGAGCCCTACCTGCCGGCGATGCGGGCCCAGGCCGCGGCCGACCGGGCCGTACGGGCGGACGCCGTGCTCAGCCACGGTGCGGAGGGGCTGTTCCAGGGGTACGACCACCTGCCCGGCTGGCGCTACCAAGAGGGAAGGCTGCGTGCGCCGTACCCTGTGGAGCGCGAACTGAGCCTTGGTGGGCGGGCGTTGACGCTCGTCCCGGCGTTCTTCTGTGTGCGCGCCCCGCTCGCCCTGGTCGACGAGGCGCTGCCTCCGGTCCTCGTACATCCGCTCTCGCCCGCTCCCGGCTGGCTCGAACGCGCCCGCCGGGACTCGCACGCCCCGGCGGCCCAGCTCATCGGTGCCTCACGCGCAGAGCTGCTGCGCATGCTGGACCGGCCGATGAGCACGATGGAGATCGCGGCGGCCCTGAGGCTCGCACCGTCCACGGCCAGCCGTCACGCCACCGTGCTCCGTGAGGCCGGGCTGCTGCTGTCCCGGCGCCAGGGGGTACGTGTGCTCCACCACCGGACCCTGCTCGGCCGGGCGGTCCTGGAGGGCGCGCTGAAGTGACCCACTCCCGCCCGCAGTGTGGGCGGGCTGTGGGTAGGTAGGTCGCCTCGCCGTGGCCGGGACCGCGGCGACGGCGACACGCTCGGTCCGGAAGCGCGGCTGGAACCGCGGTGGTGGCGCTTCGTCACCCTGGCTCCGTCGCGGTGTCGGCCGGGAGGGCTCCCGCTTCTCGCGGGGAGGCGCGGACATGGCCGAGGGCCGGTACCGGAATCGGTACCGGCCCTCGGCATCGTGAGGGGTCCCGACCGGCCCTCGCGGGGCCGGGTCGGCGAGGAGGTCCGGTCAGTGGTCGGAATAGCGGAAGTCGCCCACGCTCCAGGCGCTGACGTCCTTGATCGCGACCCGGTACATCCCGCCCGTCTCCGGAATGCCCACCGTGCCCTGCAGGATGCGGGCGACGTGGAAGTGCAGATGTGTGGGCGGCCCGACCCTCTCAGGGGGTGCGTCGAAGACGGACGAGAACTCTCCCAGGCGGTCCGAGTCCGTCAGTACATCCGACACCCTCAGCCTCCACACGGCTTCGGGGGCCAGTCGACCGGTGATGACAGCACCACCGGTGACCACGGTCAGCGACATCTGATTGCTCTGCCCGGATTCCACCAGGGCGGCGACGTCAACGAGCAGCTCGTCAGGCTTCGACATGGGGCTGATTCTATTCACTGCCCGATCGGCCGCTCCAGGGGTGGCGTCCTCGGGTGCAGCGGAACGGGCGGCCCCGGCCCTGCCGGCCCGGACGGGTCCGCCCCTCATTCCGGACGCGGCGGGCATACGGGCGGAAACGTTCCTTCCGGGCGGTGGCGATTCCCGGCGCACGCCTGTGCGGACCGTAGTCGACTACCTCATCTTTGAGCGCGCGGAAATCTATGTCGATGGAAGTAGACTTTGGAGCGTGGTGCGGCTAGGGTTTCTTTCGTACCCAGAGGGACAGCAGGGCCTGGCAGAGACGAACTGCCGGGAGATTCGCGTAGGTGCACGTCGCAGGACGGTGCGGTGGTGGAGTTCCGGAGCCAGGGAAGTCGCAGGACGGTGACGGGGCTGACCATCGGACCGGGGGGCCCGAGGTAGTCAGGGGCCGCCATGAGCAGGACACAGCAGCGAAGTCGGTGAGCAGTACCTCGGTGAAGGCGTCGGCTGCGGACGCGCGCACCGGGGGTTCGGCACCAGCAAGTGATCGGTACCAGAGGGAAGAACGGAGGAGCGAGGCGCCATCAGGATCGCCCGGGAGGACGTAACGGGCCCGGGTACCGCAGGACATCGACAGTGAGGTGGTCTCCGGTCAGGCAACCGCGATCCCCGCGCGCCCGACAGCATTCCGGCCGGGTCCGCGGAAACGAAGAGCCGGCGATGTACGCGAGCCGGCGGATGGTGTAGCAGTTCCTTCGGGGCCCTGGTGCCGCACGGCACCAGGGCCCCTCGGCGCGTGCCGATCCTGGGCGCCCTCGAGGGACGCCCGGGAAACGCCCCCGGGGTGCCGGCGCGCTCTAGTGCGACGCCTCGCGCTTCACGCGGTAGCGGAGGTAGAGCACCCCTGAGGCGAAGGTGCGGTTCTCGACGAGTTCGAGGTCCACCCGGCGCTCACTCCGGGGGAAGAAGGGGATGCCGCCGCCCAGCAGCACCGGATGGACCCGGGTCCGGTACTCGTCGATCAGCCCCAGCGAGGCCGCCTCGGCGGCGAGGGTCGCGCCGCCGATCGCGATGCCGCCCTCTCCGGGCTCGGCCCGCAACCGCTCGATCTCCTGCGCCAGGCCGCCGGACGCCAGGCGGGCATTGCCCCGCACCGAACCCAGCGTGGTGGAGAACACCACCTTCGGGAGCGGGTTCCAGAGCGCCGCCCACTCGCGCTCGGAGGCGTCGAGCGCCTCGGGGTCGGCGTCCTCCCAGTACAGCATCGTCTCGTACAGCCGCCGGCCCATCAGATGGACGCCGAGCTCCCGGGTCTCGTCGGTGACGAAGCGGAACACCTCCGGGTCGGGTGCCCCCCAGTCGAGGCTGCCCTGCGGATCGACGATGTAGCCGTCGAGGGAGACGCCCATCGAGTAGGTCACGCTGCGCATACGAAGTCCTCCTCGGTATCAGGTTCGACACTATGACCGCCGGCGCCCGCGGAACTCATCGCGGCTCGCGGATGCCTCCCCGGATCGCCCCTCCCGCGCGCCGGCCCTTCATGAGGTGAGCCCTCCCTCATGAGGTGATCCGGCGCCCAGGCGGACGGCCACCTCGGGCAGCCCCGTGCGAAGCGTGTGCGCAGGCCGATGAGCGCCGCCGACGGCCCGGGGCCGGCGTACCGGTCGTGACGCTGTGGACGCTCGCGTCGGGGAGGACGCGTGGGGGCGTCCCGTCCCCGGACGAAGGCCCCGGCACCGCCCGGCCCTTCCGCACCGCGCGGCGGCACGGACAGCGGAACGGGCTCAGAGCATGTCGAGCTGGACGTCCAGTTCAGGGTGGCGGGTGACGGCCGGGCGGTCGATGATCTTGCCCCGTGCGACGACCATGACGGGGTCGATGAAGGCGCGGAACCCGTCGAGCGGGTTGGCGTCCAGGACGACCAGGTCGGCCGCCTTGCCGACCTCGACGGAGCCCGTGACGGCGTCCAGGCCGAGGATCGCCGCGTTGGTCCGGGTCGCGGCAGCGAGGGCCTGGGGCCGGGTGAGCCCGCCGTGACGGACAAGGAGGTCCAGTTCGCGCCAGGTGTTGTAGTGCGTGACGTAGGTCAGGGCCGAGTCGGTGCCCATGCCGATCGCGATGCCGTTGTCCCGAGCGTCCTGAATGCCCTTCAGGGTCTCGTCCAGGACCATCTCCGCATTGGCCTTGACGATGCGGTCGATGCCGGTCGTACGCCGGTCGAGCCTGGCCAGCGGCAGGCACGCCTGGAGGGTGGGGACGAGGGCCGACGAACCCGCCAGCGACCGGGGGTTGTCGTGGAAGAGGTCGATGATCTCCGGGGTCATGCCCGCCCCGTGCTCGATGGTGTCGACCCCGGCGCGCAGCGCGGCGAGGATGCCGGCGGCGCCCTGGGCGTGCGCGGCGACGCGGATACCCGCGTTGTGCGCCTCCTCGCAGATCGCCGTCATCTCCTCCTCGGTCATCTCCTGCCGCCCGGCGGACCCGACCGACCGGGCGTCGGTCACGCCCGCCGTGGCCGCGATCTTGATGGCCTTGACACCGTGCCGCAGGTTGATGCGCGTGTTGCGGCGGGCGTCCCAGGGGGAGTCGCTGACGAGTGCGATCTGTGGCGCGCCGTGCCCGCCGGTCACGGCGAGGAGCGGGCCCGACGCCAGCACCCTCGGGCCGGGGTACCTGCGGCTCTCGATCTCCGCCGCGACCTCGACCACCTCGTAGGCGACATCACCCAGGCTGCGCAGCGTCGTCACACCGGAGTGCAGCTGGGTGAGGACGTTGGCCCTGGCGCGCTTCTTGAACACCATCCTGCCGAGCGGGCTCCTGCCCACGGCGGCGACCAGCCCGCTCGTCCTCTCGGCCACCAGGTACCGGGGCAGCGGCAGACCGTCGGAGAACAGATGGGCGTGGGCGTTGATCAGCCCCGGTACGACGAAGCGTCCCGTGACGTCCAGGTGCCGGTAGCGAGGTGGGACCTCGGTGGTGACGGTGGGCCCGACGGCCTCGATGAGTCCTGCGCGGCCGACGACGACCGTCTGTCCGGGAAGGACCGTGCCCTCCGCGTCACCGTCGACGATCGTGGCACCGGTCAGGGCGAAGGGGCGGGGCACGGTCACACTCCTCGGCTGCGAGATCGTCTTCGCACGCTACCCGAGGGCACCACGTCCGGCCTGGTGACGCCGCCGCCGAGGCCGTGTCCAGGCCCGTGCGGGCGCTGTTCCGGACCGGCACTGTGACGTCCCGGGCCGCGCGATCGCTAAACAGGAGAGGGGGTGGATCAGGCCCCCGCCGGGTGGTGCGACGACACCCGGCCAGGAGCGAGACGTGGGGGCACGGTGGGGGCGAGCGGGGATGCGGGGCGACGTCCGACTGCTGGTCAGATACGGCCGGGAGTGGCCGAGTTCATACGGAGGGTGACCGTGCGGAACCGGTTGCCGCTGGACTACTCGGTCGCGAGCCTGCGGGTGGTGGACCGCGTCACCGACGGGCTGCGTGCGGCCGGGCCGGGGCGGGAGACCGTGGCGCGCGACCTGTTCTGGCTCGGGGCGTACGCGGGCGAGGTGTTCGTCCGGCGGGCAGGCGCCGAGTGGGTGGATCTCGACCCGGGGCAGCGGGAGCTGTTCGGGCAGCCGGTGGGCATCCGGATGCCCGACGGGCGGGTGTGGAACCCGCTCGGGAAGGTGGTCAACCGTTTCGCCGTCGGGCCCGAGGAGTCCGTGCAGCAGATGTACTTCCTGCTGCACGGGAGGGCGCCGGTGAACGGGTTAGCCCGGTCTCCGTACGCGGAGACGGGAGCGACTCGCCGTCAGCTGTGACGATTCCGTGTGTCAGGCCGCAGAAGGAAGGGGGAGCAGGGCTGGGCGACCGAAGAGGCATGCGTGGTCAGGGGCGGGGATCGGGGACGGGAGCAGGCGCGCGACCTGGAGCTCGGCAGGGCGGTGTCGCTCGCCCAGCAGGGGGACGAGGGTGCCTTCGAGACGGCGTACCACCTCGTCCACCCCGGGCTTCTCGGGTACCTGCGTGGCCTGGTGGGGGCCGACGCGGAGGACGTGGCCTCCGACGCCTGGCTGGAGATCGCCCGGGATCTGCGGCGGTTCCGCGGTGACGGGGCGGGCTTTCGCGGCTGGACGGCGACCATCGCACGGCACCGGGCGCTGGATCATCTGCGGCGGCAGAAGCGCAGACCCCGAACCTCACTGATCGAGGAGGACGCACTGGACCTGCCCGGACGCGCCGACACGGTGGAAGCCGTGCTGGAGTCGGTGTCGACGCGCCGGGCGGTCGCGCTGATAGCCGGGCTGCCGCCGGACCAGGCGGAGGCGGTGCTGCTGCGGGTGGTGGTGGGGCTCGACGGCCTCGCCGCGGCGCGCGTGCTGGGCAAGCGCCCGGGAGCCGTGCGGACGGCGGCTCACCGAGGGCTCAGACGGCTGGCCGAACAGCTGAACGCCGCCGGCCGGACCGGGGACGGGGCAGGGGACGCGCTGTGCGTATCGGAGGACGAGGCATGAAGCGCAGGGCGCGGACGACGGAGGCGGTGCGGGTCACGCCCGAGATCGAGAGGCTCGCGGAGGCCGTCCGCGGCGACGCCGGGACCGAGGGTGCGGACCGGGCGCTCGCGGCGTTCCGCGCGGCGTTCGGTGCCACCGGCGGAGCCGGCCCGCGCCTGCGGCCCCGTCGGCGTGACGACTGGCGTCCGGGCAGCCGCCGCTCCACCGTCCGCGTCCCCCTCAGGGTGGCGCTCGGCGCCGCCGTCGCGGGCGTGGCACTCGGGGGAGTGGCCCTGGCGGCCGGCAGCGGGATGTTCCCCGGGCAGGCCGGTCCCGGGCAACCCGAGCACAGACCGGGGAGGGCGCCGGGCGTGGACGCTCCGCGCACCCCCACCGGGACCGGGGCGGCCGGGACACCCGGGGCGCCGGGCCGGAGTCTCCCCTCTCCAGCGGCCTCCGGACCCGCGACGGTGCACGGCCCGCCGGACCACGCGGCGCCGTGCCACGCGTGGGAGAAACGCCGGCTCCAGGGTTCAGGGCGGCGACCGGTGGACGCGGCGGGAGGGGAGGGCGCCGTCGAGGACCACTGCGCGAGGGCGGGCAGCCCCGCCCCGGCCGCGCCGGCGGCGTCCGCCGCCCCCGGCCGGCCGAAGGAGGACCCCGTGTCACCCCCGGCGAGGGGACGGAGGGGGGAGCACGGCCCCCACGGGGGCACGGCGCGTCCCTGAGCGGGCGGTGGGTCCTGGCCCGTCTTCGGGGCCGGGGGCTGTCGCTACACGTACATCACGGGCCCCGGCGTGGTCACGCGCCGCCGGGTCCTGCGGCCGACCAGCACACAGACGCCTCCGCCGACCACGAGGAGCACCCCCAGGACGAGGGACAGCCCGAGTATCGCCGGGGCGGCGCTCCCCGCGCGTGCACGCCCCTGGACCGCGGTGACGGGCACGGTGCCCGAGTCCTCGGACAGGAAGTACCGAGAGTCGTTCGCGTTCCCCCGGTTGTCCCCCAGCAGGAACATTCGCCCGGGAGGCACCACCACGTCGACGTCGGGGCCGGCGGGCGCGAACGTCTCCGGCTTCACGTACGGCTCCTTGACCGGACGGCCGTCGACGGTCAGGACGCCGCCCGCGAGGACCACGTGATCGCCGCCGAGCCCGACGACGCGTTGCAGCACCGGCAGTCCGCCGTACCGGTTCGGGAGCGCGAAGAGGACGACGTCGCCCCGCCGGACCGCGTCGCCGCCGACCCTCTCCACGGGGACTCGTGTGCCTTCGGGGAAGGTGGGTTCCATCGCCCCACGGGCGGTCACCGAGGTGTACGACGTCCGGAGGGACCAGAGGGCCCCGGCGGCCATGACCACCCCGAGGGCCAGGAGGACCGTTCCCACTATCAGTACGCCGCGCCCGGTGGACGGGTGCCGCTGCTCCTGCATCGCATGTCCTTCGCTTGCCCGTACGCCGACGGATCGGGCCCCTGGGCGGGGCGGTGGTGGGAGGGAGCGGACCGCGTCGGCGGACGGCGGCCCACGGAGGCGGCCACCGCCTCGGCGCCCGATCCAGCCGCTTCCGGCCTCCCGTCCGGGCGGGCACGTCGCCCGGGTGCGGACACGCGCGTGCGGCCCCTCCCGAAGTGCGTGGCGGTTAAATCCGGCTGGTTATACCCCACGCCGGGCCCGGCGCGAAAACGTACGGACAATTCGCCCGCCCGAGGCCTCGGGCCGCGGTGACCTGCGAGGTTTCGGACGCTGGACGGCGAAGCGCCCTCGCCGCCCCCGCGCGGTGAGGGGCGGGGCGGGCGTGTCCCGCGCCGATTCGGAGGGGCGGTCGCCCACGATGGCCGGGTGAAGGGTCGTGGCGAAGGGAGCCGACGTGAACGGACGAGGCCGGCGCGTCCCTCGTGTCCTCCTCACCCTGTGCGCCGTGCTGCCGGTGCTGGCCGGCTGCGGCGGGCCCGGCGAACGGGGTGACCAGGTGACCGCCGCGGCCACGGCGTTCGAGCGCGCGCTGGACGGGGACGACCGGGCGGCGCTGTGTGCGGCTCTGGCCCCGGAGACGCGGAGCGAGGTGGAGGAGTCCGAGAAGAAGCCGTGCCTCGACGCCGTAGGAGCCCAGGATCTCCCGGCCGGAGGGCCGGTCCGGAGCGTCGACGTGTACGGGCACCAGGCGCGGGCGGTGCTGCGGTCGGACACCCTGTTCCTGTCCCGGTTCCCGGGCGGCTGGAAGATCGTCGCCGCGGGGTGCGTCCCGCGTTCGGGCCGCCCGTACCGGTGCTCGGTCCAAGGAGGGTGACGGATGCGCCTCATGTTCTCGCTCTGTCTGATCGTCGTACTGGGCGGTCTGGCCTACTTCATCGCGGTGGGGCTGATGCAGCGATGACCGCCACCCGCCCGCCGCTCCAGGGCGTCCTCGGCCAGAGGGAGGGGTGAGACCTCGATGGAACGCAGCTTGCGCCGGTTCGTGCGGGACAACGGGATGAGTCTCGGCTTCGGCGGCGCTTTCCTGCTGGCGCTCGCCGGGCAGGCCGTCGCGGGGTGCGCGGAGTTCAACAACCAGCTCATCACCGACGGTCTGGCGCGGGTCGGCTTCCTCGACTACCTGACGACCTCGGACTTCGCGGTGGATGTGACGGAGAACTGGCAGTCGGAATACCTGCAGTTCTTCCTGTACATCTTCGCCACGGTCTGGCTGCTCCAGCGTGGTTCGCCGGAGTCGAAGGAGATGCACAAGGCCGGCACCGAATCGGACGAGGAACAGTGGGCCGGTGCCCACGCCCGCGAGGGATCGCCGCGCTGGGCCGGGGTGGGCGGGGCGCGCCAGGCCGTGTTCTCCCGGTCGCTCGGTCTGGTGATGGCCGGGATCTTCCTGCTGTCCTGGCTGGCCCAGTCCGTCGCGGGCGTCGCGGCCTACAACGCGGAACAGCTGAGGCGGCTCCAAGCCCCCATGGGCTGGACGCAGTACATCGGGTCGGCGGACTTCTGGAGCCGGAGCCTGCAGAACTGGCAGTCCGAGCTCCTGGCCGTCGCCTCCATGGCCATCCTCTCCGTCTACCTGCGCCAGCGCGGGTCCCCGGAGTCCAAGCCCGTCGGTGCCCCGCACACCTCCACCGGTGTCGAGGGGTGAGCGGCCCGAACGGCACCCTCACACGCGGGAGGGCCGGACGGACGGCGAGCCCCTCCCGGCGGGAGCCGGTCCGCTGTCGGACCCGCCTGGGATGCTCCGGGCATGGAGATGACCGTGCAGCTGACGATCGACTGTTCCGATCCGCGGACGATGGTGAGCTTCTGGGCCGAAGCCCTGGGCTACGTGCCTGAGCCCCCGCCGGCCGGGCACGCCACCTGGCGTGCCTACTGGGCGAGCGCGGGGGTCCCCGAGGAGGAGTTGCCGCCCGGTGCGGGGGACCTCGCGGAATCGATCATCGACCCCGCCGGGCGCGGGCCGAGGGTCTGGTTCCAGCAGGTTCCCGAGCCGAAGGCCGCCAAGAACCGGTGGCACTTCGACCTGAAGGTCGGAGGGGGACGCGACGTCCCGCGGGACGTCCGCGTCCAGCGGGTCCAGGCCACCGTGGAGCGGCTGGTCGAGGCCGGTGCCACCGTGCTGCGGATCAGGGACGATCCGGACTCGGGACTCCACGCCGCCGCCATGCAGGACCCCGAGGGCAATGAATTCGACGTCGTCTGAGGGCCGTCGCGGCGACGGTGGACGGCGGGTGGCAACGGACGGGTGAGGGGGGCCTGTTCGTCAGGGACGGCGAGCGGACGTCGTGGCCGGTCGCCGCGCCGGGGACACGGGCGCCGCCACGGCGGGGACCACAGAGGCTGCCGGGCGCCGAGGTGGTGTTCCGGCGTCCGGCCGGCCGACGGGGGGCGAGCGGGCCACCCGGGGGTGCACCTGTTCCTCCGTACGGCCCACATCCGGTCGTCCCGGCAGCCTCGGCAGGCGAGAGTGGCGGTCGCCGGAGGTGCCGACACGGCTCCGGCCTCCGCATGACGTCCGCGAGGGAGACCACGATGCCCGGCTTCTCCGTCGTCACCCCCTGACCCGGCGAGCGGCGGCTGCCCATGTCCCATCCCGGCACCCTCATCCTCATCCTGGCCGCAGCCGTGCTGGCGCCGCTGCTCGTCCATGTCACAGGGCGCCGGGTCCGTGTGCCGCTGGTCATCTTCGAGATCGCCCTCGGCGTCCTCATCGGCCCGCAGGTGCTGGGCTGGGCGCACCCCGACGACGTCGTCGACACCCTGGCCGACCTCGGGCTGTCCATGCTGATCTTCCTGGCGGGCTACGAGATCGAGTTCGCCGCCGTCCGTGGCGACACGCTGCGCCGCTCCCTGTGGGCCTGGCCGGTCTCGCTCGTCCTCGGCATCGGGCTGGGCTTCCTGATCAGCGAGGGCGAGCTGTTCGAGGCCTTTGTCGTCGGCACCGCGCTGACCAGTACGGCGCTCGGCACGATCCTGCCGATGCTCAGGGACCGGGGTGAGCTGAACGGCCGCTTCGGGACGGTCGTGTCGGCGTTCGGAGCGGTCGGGGAGTTCGGCCCCGTCGTGGCCATGGCGCTGCTGCTCAGCGGACGCAGGCCCGCCGAATCGGCCGCCCTGCTGATCGCGTTCGGTGCGATCACCGCCGCGGCCGTCTTCTGGGCGCTCCGCCCGCGCCCGGCCTGGTTCGGCCGGCTGACCGAGCGGACCCTGCACAGCAGCGGGCAGTTCGCGGTCCGGTTCGTCATGCTGCTGCTGGCCTGCATGCTCGGCCTCGCCGAGGTCTTCGGCCTCGACGTGCTGCTGGGTGCGTTCGCCGCCGGTGTCCTGACGCGCCTCGTCCTGCACCGGTCGGACCCGGTCAGCAGCGAAGAGGTCCTGGGCAAGGTGGAGGCCATGGGGTTCGGCTTCCTCGTCCCGCTGTTCTACGTGGTCACGGGCATCGAGTTCGACCTCGACGCGCTGCTCGACAACCCGGTGTCCCTGCTGCTGATTCCGGTGTTCCTGCTGCTGTGCCTGCTCGTACGAGGCGGACCGGTGTACGTCCTCGCTCCGAAGGACCTGCACCGTACGGACCGGCTGGCGCTCGCACTGTTCGCCTCGACGTGCCTGCCGCTCGTCGTCGCGGTCACGACCATCGGTGTGGACCAGAAGATCCTCGACACGGAACGGGCCGCCTCGCTGGTGGGCGCCGCGATGATCTCCGTACTCCTCCTTCCTCTGCTCGCGACCCGGCTGCGCTCCTCCCGTGCCGGGCCCGCCCGGAACACGGACCGGCCCGGTCCCGGGGAGGCGGAGGACGCGGAGGCGTGGTGAGCGGCGGTCAGGTCCCGCAGGCCGCCGCCGCGCGGTCGCCCGCCGGGCCGGTGCCCGTGCACCGCCCGCACCCCGGTGGGCGGGGGCGAGCGCGTCCATCCGCCGGATCAGCGTGAGCGCTCCGCCAGGGTGAGCAGCAGGTGGGCGGACTCGGGGCGCAGGAAGTCGGAGTGCGCGCCCGCGGGGGAGAGGCGGGTGAGGCGGCTGCCCCGGTAGACGCGGTCCGCGTTGACGTTGACGACGCGGTGGTCCAGGACGTCCTGGGGATAGGGCGCTTCCGGAGCGAGCAGCCTGGTCGAGAACTGCGCAACGGGAGCGGGCCCCGCTCCCGAGTGACCGATGCCCGGTTCGCCTTCGGCCCGCAGGTGCCAGAAACCGGTGGCCCGGTCCCAGCGCGAGTGGGTCAGCACGAGTGGCCCCCGGAGCGGGGCGCCGGGATGTCCGGGGGACGGGAAGAGTGCGGCGAACTGCCGGACGAAGGCGTCCCGTGGCGCCGCCATCTGGAAGATCAGCGCACTGTCGACGGTGAAGGGCCGCCGGGAGTCGTACGGAGTGCTCCACGAGAGGACAGGAGGAGGCTCCGCGGCGCGCTGAACGGCCTCGCACAGGAACCGGCCGCCGAACGAATGGCCCACCAGGTGCAGGTACTGGCCGTTGCGGTTGGCGAGCACGGCGGAGGCGTGCGGATCGGCCCGTTCGGCGTCGAGGTATCCGAGCAGGTGCCCGATGACGTACGGGGCGTGGCCGGCGCCGTCGGCGCTCATCGCGTGCGCCCGGTCCCGGATCAGGCGGTAGCCGCCCAGGGTCGGACGGCTGGAGGACGGCCAGCGCACCACGACGCTCCAGGGCCGGTAGGCGTCCGCCAGCCCGGGGTAGAGGCCGGGGCGGTCCGCCCGCAGGCGCACGGCCTGGCCGAGCAGTTTCGTCGCGTTGCGCGCGGCGGTCGCGGGAGGCGTCCGCCAGCCGTGCACGTAGACGTGGATGTCCGTCGCCCAGGGGGGAATCCGCAGCCGCCTCGCCAGATGGGCGGCGACCTGGCCTACCGGCACGGGCACCCCCTCCGGGGTCCGTAGCCGCCCCTGCTCGTCCAGATCGACCACGACCGGTTCCGGGACCGTGCGGGGGAGCGCGTCGGCGGCGGTCACGAGGCCAGGTCCAGCCGGCTGTGGAGGCCGCAGTGCAGCGAGTAGGTGAGCGCGAGGGGGTTGCGGAACTTCGTGGCGAAGGCCCTGACCAGGATCTGGCTGATCTCGCCCGCGGTGTGCAGTCCCGTCAGATACATCTCCAGGAAGGAGTAGGCGTACTCCGACGCGAAGACCTGCGGTATCTCGATCTGCGGGCCGAGGACGCCGTCCGCGCCGAGGTCGATCAGGGCCGCCCCGAGATGGTCGACATGCGTGCCGGTCGCCGCCTGGCCGGTGTGGCAGGCGTTGAGCAGGACGAAGGGCTTGAAGCGCTGGGGCCTGCCCCGCAGGGGCCTGCGCCTGCGGCGCACCTTGGCACTGTCGATCAGGTCCGCGTCGGACAGCTTGATGACCAGACGCCGGTCGGGGGTGCCCTCGTCCATGAACGTCCCGTGGCACCAGAAGTACATCAGGTCCTCCGGCAGCACCTCGTTGTTGAGGGCGTCCAGCAGATCCTCCGCCCGGGTGCGGACGGTGAGGTGGGAACGGCTGTCCAGGAGGTCCCGCACGTCCGACGCACGGCCGACCCGGTCGAGAGTGGTGTCGGTGTTCAGGCTGGTGACCGCGCGGCGGCGCGGTTCCAGCGCCATCTGCTCCACCCAGGAGTAGGCGGGACTGGCCTGTTCGACCTGGTGCCGGTGACCGAGGAAGGCGTCCCACGGATCCGCGCAGCGCGACGGGTCCACGGCCAGCATGGGCCAGGGCAGAGGCAGGTCCGAATCGAAGCTGATGCGCAGGTTCTCCTCCTGCGCCAGGGTGTCCAGGAGGAACGCCCGGAAGCTCCGCAGACCGGGGTCGTTGCCGTCGAGCATGACGTCGAGCACGTCGAAGCCCTCTTCGGCGAGATTCTTCACCAGGGTCTCGACCAGGGCCGAGTGGCCGGTCAGATCGGTCTGCTCCGACAGGGGGCGCCCCCCGATCCGCATCCCCGGTCCGGGACTGTCGTCGATGTGGTCCACGACCAGACGCTTCCATTCGAAGCGCAGCGTACCGGCCTTGCTGACCAGGGTCTGAGGTGTCGTCTCCAGGCGTGCGCCCCGCCACTGTTCCCGCGGAGGGAGCCACGAGGCGAAGGCGGTGACGGTCAGGCCGTCGCGCTCCGCGTGGCGCAGCAGGATGCGCAGGTCCCGGTGCCCGCTGGCGGCCGGGTCCCGCTCGCCGCGGGGCGGGGGGACCGTGTACCCGGACGACGGGTTGCGCACTATCTCGACGGTGAGTTCCTGTGCCATCCGGGTCAGTCGCTCCCCTGCTCGCGCGCGCTGCCGCGCTCTCCGGCATCGGGCACGTGGACCGCGGTCTCCAGTTCCTGGAGCGCGAGCCCGGACGCGTGGTCGTACAGGGTGAAACGGAGCTTGTGCGCTCCGCGTTCCCGTGGGGTGAAGGAGAACACGGCGGGCGGGCCACCGGGGGTGTACTCCACCACGGCGGGGAGGACCACCGCGTCCGTACGGCAGTCCGCCACCACCTCGATGCGGTCCAGCTCGGGTGCCGGCACGTCCGCCTGCCGCTCCAGACGCACCTCGACGGACGACGTGACGCCGACCGCGGCGTCCTCCAGGAGCGTGAGTCTCGGCTGCCAGGCCGGCCGTGCCGTGCGCAGCCGCCAGCGCAGTTCCCCGGTGTCGGGGTGGTCCGCGCCGAAGACCCGTTCCCAGCGGCGCAGCAGGTCCTCCTGCCGGCCGGGGCTGACGGGGTCGTCGGTCTCCAGGCGGGCGAGCACCAGTTCCGCGTAGCTCTCCAGGGTGTCCGGATGGTCGGGCCCCAGCACCCGGGAACGGCCCGCGTGCACGGCCCGCAACAAGGTGACGGCCTCCGCGCGGTGCTCCAGGTCGGAGAGCGCCCGGGAGAGTTCGACGGGAAGGCTCGGCAGGCGGGCACCCCGGCGTTCGGCGTAGAACTCGACCACCAGGCGCAGCCGCAGGAGCTCCTGACCGGACGCCAGGGCCCCCGGGGCGAACCCCTCGGTGCCGGGATCCCCGGAGGGTTCGAGGTCCGCCGCCCGCTGATGCACCCGCACGAGTTCGCCGATGTCCCGCGGCCAGTCGGAGCCGGGCAGCCGCCGGCTCACGTCGTGGAGCAGGCTCTCCAGCACCCTCCTGGCCTCGCCGGGTTCCCCCGCCTGCAGCAGCGTGTGCCCCAGGACCGCCGACGGGCCCCAGGCACGGCGGTGACCCGCGCCGAAGAGACGTACGGCTTCCTCCGCCGTCCGTCGCGCCAGGTGCACCGCGCGGTCCGTCAGCCCCGAATCGGCCAGTATCCAGGCCACGTTGCCCCGGACGTGGGAGGTCCACTCGTGCTCCTCGGGCAGGACCTCCTCGCACTGCTTGAGCAGTTCCTCCAGCACGGGGAGGGCCCATGCGAGGTCGCCGGTCTCCCAGATGGCGAAGGCCAGGTTCGAGCGGCAGGCCACGGTCGCGACGTGGTCAGCGCCCCGGATCCGGTCGCTGTCGGCGACCAGGTCGAGCAGGTGCCGTACGGCCCGCTGCCGCTCGCCCACCTGCCGGAGGGAGGAGGCGAGCTTCAGGCGTGCGAGGAGGGTCGAGGCGTGGTCCGCGCCGAGCACCCTGCCGTAGTCCCGCACGAGATCCTCGCGGAGCCGCAGCCCCTGGCGGAGGTCCCCGGCGTACGTGTGGGTGTGGGCGAGCCGGGCGCGGGCGCCGAGCGTACGCGGATGGTCCGCGCCCAGCGCGCGGGAGCACACGGTCACCAGGTGCCGGGCCGCGCGCAGGCCCTCCCGGGCCGTGGAACCGCCCAGCAGGACCCAGACGAGGTCGTCGCGCACCTCGAGCGTGTCGGTGTGCTCCGGTCCCAGGAGGCGCTCGTGGTCCGCGAGGAGCCGCGACAGAACGAGAAGGGCTCCGCCGCGGTCACCGGCGAGCTCGCGGTGCCGGGCCAGGACGGCGCGGGCGGCCAGGGTCTCGGAATGCGACGCGCCCTGTACGCGGGTCCGGTCCGCCACCACCGACTCGCCGAGGGCGATGGCCTGTTCGTAGTCCTCCGTCGCCTCGAAGGCGAACGCGAGCATGGCGCGCGTGTTGATCGCCGCGACGTGCGCCTGCCCCTGAAGCCTCACGCGGTCCTCCAGGAGGGACCGGAGCCCGTCGACGGCACGCCGGACCTGGCCGGATCTCGTCCACGCGTAGAGCAGCCAGGAGCGCGCGTTCAGCGTGTCGGTGTGGTCCCGGCCCCGCACCCGCACGTAGTCGTCGACCAGGGGACCGGCCAGCTCCTCGGCCAGGAGGTGGTTTCCGGCCGCGATGTGCCCGGCCACGATGTCGAGCCGGATGCCGAGTGCGCCGGGGTGGTCGTCCCCGCCGCGCTCCGCCTGCTTCTCCAGCACGGCCATGAGGGTGGACAGGGAGGACTCGTGCCGTCCGGCAGCCCGCTGGGCCAGAGCGAGGTCACGCCGGGCGGACAGGGTGCGCTGATGACCGGGCCCCCAGGCCCGGCTCCACGCGGCGACCGCCTCCTCGTACAGGAGGATGGCCTGCTGGTGGTTCTGGGCGGCGGAATGGGTGTCCGCCAGGTTCTCGGTGACCAGCAGGGTCGCAGGCGCCTCGTCCCCCAGCAGCCGGCGGCGGGTGCCGAGCAGCTGGGTGAACACCTCGACGGCCGTGCGGTGATCGTCCGCACCCAGGTGGGACAGCGCCAGCCAGTTGCGCGTGTCCAGCGTCGCGGGCGCCTCCGGGCCCAGCAGCCGCGTCCGCTCCTCCACCAGCCGCTCGCACTCCGCGATCGCCCGGTCGTGACGGCCGGCGGACCGCAGGACCCACGCGTGCAGGTCGCGGGTGCCCAGGGTCTGCGGATGACGAGGGCCCTGCGCGCGGGTCCGGTCGGCGACGAGGTCCTCGAGCATCGCGAGCGACTGGTCGAACTCGGAGGCCGCGTGGTGAGCCACGCCGAGCCGTTCGCGGATGTGCAGGGTCCGCGGATGGTCCCGGCCGTGCACCCGCGTGTGGTCCTCGATCAGCGCGCGGTAGGCACGCACGGCGTCGGGGTGACGGCGTTCCGCCGCGTACAGCTCGGCCAGGGAGCGCCGGACCGCGAGGATGCGTGGATGGTCGGGCCGCAGGAACCCCTCCATGTCGGCCAGCAGGCTCCGCAGTTCCTCGACCGCCCGGGGGTGCCGTCCGTCGTCCTGGAGGGTGAAGGCGAGGAGCTCGCGGGTCCCCAGGACGTGCGGGTGCTCCGGTCCGAGCAGTTTGGTCCGGTCGTCCAGGACCTGCGTGAGCAGCCTGATGGCGTCCTTGAACTCGGTCGCCGCGCGCAGGGTGTTGGCCAGGCCCCCGCGCGCCGTGAGGGTCGCCGGATGGTCCCTGCCCTGGACCCTGGTCCGGTCGGCGACGAGCTTCCGGCGCTCCTCCAGGGCGCGGTGCAGGTCCCCGGACAGCTGAAGGGTGTAGGCGAGGGCCCCACGGGCGCGCAGGGTGTCCTGATGGAACTCCCCCCGGACCCTGGTGTAGTCCGAGATCACCGCGTCGTAGCAGGCGGTCGCCTGGGCGTGGTCCTCCCGGAGCCGGTGCACCACGGCGATGTCGTTGCGGTAGTCCAGCGTCGCGGGGTGGTCGGGGCCCTGCGCACGCGCGCTGTCCTTGGCCAGCGACTCGAACGAGGGCAGGGCGGCGTCGGGGCCGTCGGCGTCCACGACGGCGTAGGCGAGGTCCTGTCTGCTGCGCAGGGTGTCCGGGTGATCCGCCCCCTGCACGCGGGTCCGGGCGCTCACCACCTCGGTGTAGATCCCGACGGCGGCCTTCGGGTTCTCCGCCGCCAGGTGCGCGCTGGCCAGCCAGCCACGGCTGGTGAGGGTGTCGGGGTGGTCGGGGCCGTGCACGGAGCTCCGGTCCTCCACCGCCTGCGCGTACAGCCGCAGCGCCGTCGCGTGGTCGCCGGCCGACCGGTAGGCGTAGGCCAGGTTGGTGCGGCTGGTGAGGGTGTCCTTGTGCTGCGGGCTCAGGATGCGTTCACGGTCGGCCACGACCGCCTCGAACTCCCTGACCGCGTCCACGTGACGTCCGGCGGTCTGGAGGGCGTACGCCAGGTCGTTGCGGCTGCGGAGCGTGTCCTCGTGGTCCGGGTCCTGCACGCGCAGTCGGATGGTGACGACCGCCTGCAGCTCCCTGACCGCGCGCATCACCTCACCGGCCTTGCGGTAGGCGTACGCAAGCCGTTCGCGGCTGGCCAGGGTCTCCGGCGCCTCGGGACCGGAGACCGCCGTACGGTCGAGGAAGAGGTCCTTGCAGAGGCTGACGGCCGCGACCGGGTCGCCCGCCTTCGCGTGGAGTTCGGCGAGGCGGTCGCGGTGGCCGAGCATGGGCTCGCGGTCGATGCCCAGCAGACGCGTACCGCAGTCGACGACCCTCTGCATCAGCGGGATGGCCAGCACGTGCTGCTCGCGGGCGACGAGCTCCTCGGCGCCCTGGCGGTACATGGCGACCAGTCCGGCGTCCGCCTCGGCGTCCTCGGCCGTTCCCGTGGCCGCCAGCGCCTGGATGTGGGTGAGGAAGGGCCGTACGCCGTCCGGCGCCGCGGTCACCGCGGCGGCCAGGGCCCGCTCCGCGCGTCCCCGGGCGTCCGGCACCTGGGTGGCCGCCGCCTCCCGTAACGTCCGCTGGAGCAGCCGGTGCAGTGCGATCCCGGCGGGCCCCATGGTGACGAGGTGGTAGTTCCTCAGCGCCTGAAGGGCCGCGTCCGTCTCTTTCGGGCTGCCCTCCATGTGCTTGAGCACGGCGAGCGGAAGGGCCTCGGGGGCGTACCAGGCCAGCGTGTGGAGCATCGAAACCGCCAGCGGATGCCGGGTCCGGATGGCCTCCAGGCTGGTGCGGCAGATCCGGGCGACCGCGCGGGCCGCCGCGCTGTCACCGCTGAGACCGACCTCCGCCTTGTGGGTCAGTTTCGTCCGGTACGCGGCGAACCCGGTCCTGGTCTCCCGCAGATAGGCGCGCGCCTGGGCGAGGGCCAGGGGCAGATAGCCCAGGTCGTCCGCGAGCAGTTCCGCCTGGGCGCGGTCGGCCGGAGTGCGCCCCGCCGGGACGGGCCCCGCCCCGTCCTGGCCCGCCGCCGGTGCACACAGCAGGTCCACGGCCGCCTGGTGGCTGAGCACGTCGAGGCTGATCAGCTCTGCGCCCTCCGGCCAGCCCGTACGGCATCTGCTGGTCACCAGCTGGTGGCCACGGGAGAGCAGCCGGCCGAGGAACGGCGTGAGGTGCTCGGGGCGTTCGACGTTGTCGTAGATGAGAAGCCAGCTGGGGTGCTCCTCCAGCCAGACCAGAGCCCACTCGGTGCGCTCCACGGGAGTGGCCCGCCGGGCCCAGTCCGGGTACAGGGTCAGCGCGAGATCGGCGAGTCCCGAGGCGATCTGCTCCTCGCTCTCGGAGGTGATCCACCAGACGAGGGTGTACTCGTCGCGGCGTGCGTGCGCGTAGTGCAGGGCCAGTGCCGTCTTGCCGATGCCGCCCAGACCGCTCACCGTGGTCGTCGACTTCTGGGTGATGACCCCGCCGCCGTCGGCCAGGGAGGCGGCCAGCCGCGCGAGGGCTTCGGTGCGGCCGACGAAGGGCTGCTTCGAGGAGGCCGGCAGATTGTCCAGGGGCTGTACGGGGACGATCCGTGCGGCGGCCGTCTTGGCCTCATCGGACAGGACCGTCGTGTGCTGCTCCGCGTGCGGATCACTGCCGGGACGAGAGCTCTCGCCCTCCTGGCCCAGCAGCGTCTGATCGCTCCGGACGACCTCTTCCGTGGCGGCGCGCGACTGCTCGGTGATGATCATCGGTCCCCCAGCCTGCTGACCACCTCGTACACGTCTTCTCTTCTCCGTGCGGCATGCGCCGCCACCGGGTGGTCGGCGCCGGGCAATCCCGAGAACGCGTGAGACGTGGGAAGGTCACTGTAAGGAGGCGCGGGAGCACTGTCACGCACGGAGGGCTTCCATCGGACAGTTCCGGCCAACTCCCCTCATGGAGACGCGCGTTCACATGGCACTACGGCCCCTTGGGGCCGTTTCCCACGGCTTGATGGTTCGTCGAGCTGTGCATGGCGGGGTTCGGCCCGGCTCGGCGGACGGTCTTCCGGCGGTTCTCCCGGTGGAGTCGTGACCGGGTGTGGGCCAGGCTCCACCGTGTGGTCCTGGACGGACTGGGGGCCCGGGGCGAGCTGGACCGGTCGCGGTGCGCGATCGACCCGGTCCTGTGTCCGGGCGGCCGGAGAGGGCTTGTCGGAAGCCGATGCCTGCACCGCCGCCATCCGAGCACTTCGTGGGTGCTGGTAGAACCGGCATATGACATACAGGTTCACCGCCCGTGCGGTTGCGGCCGAGGTCGACGTCGACGGCGAGATGCAGGCCGGCGTCGCGGAGGAGGACGAGGGCTTCTTCCTCCTGTTCACGAGCGCTGTCGATGAGCCGTCTGCACAGGACATCTCGCTCGGGCTGGACACGTACTGCGTGATGACCCCGGACCAGTGCACGGCTTATGGCTGTGTCCGCGAGGTGGATCTGGCAGGGACCTTGCTCACGGTGTCGCTGGACCCCGACTGCCTGGACGATCTGGAGCTGGAGGACGCGAAGATCGAGGCGGTGCTCGACGTGCCGGCCGAGAGCATGGACGAGATGCGCGACGTGCTGGTGAAGGTGCTGACCTTCGGACGTGAGGAAGCCCGGCCTCGGCTCACCGGTTTCTCGGTCTGATCCGCTTGTCGAGACGTCGATACGGTCAGGAGCGCCGTGACGCCGACGAAGGCGGGGAACTGCTCGGCCGTGCGTGCGGAGTGAGGGTGGAGTCGGCGGCAGCCCGCAAGCCAGGACGCCGCTCTCTCGACCACCCCGCGGTACGCGTGGAGGCGGCCGGTGTCCGGGGGCGGGCCGGACCCGCCCGTTCGGGTAGCGTGCCCGACGGGCTCGCCGCGGACCGCGCCGGGACCCGCGCGGTGCGGTGACCCGTGGGCGGACGCACGGCGTACAGGCGTGCCCGGCGTGAAGGGCCCGGCCACCGGCGCCCGCGACCGACACGGAGGTGGGGGCAGCTATGGCAGGCATGTGGACCGGGGAGAGGATTCGCCTGCGGGGCGTCGAGCCCGGGGACTGGGAGGACTTTCGCGATCTGGCACGGAACACGCTGGACGCCCGCAACGCCGACCTGATCGAGCCCCCGCGCTCCGACGAGGGCTTCCGTGCCTGGACCGCCGACCGTGCCGGGCGTCCCCCGGGCGGTGACGCCTTCCGGCTGGTCGTCGAGGTGCTGGACGGGCACGCGTTCGCCGGGGCCGTGACCGTCGGTGAGATCGACAGCCGTGCGGGACGTTTCAGGACGGGCATCGAGATCAGCCGTGAGCACCGCCGCAGGGGCTACGCGGCCGAGGCGACCCGGCTCGTCCTCACCTACATGTTCGCCGAACAGCGCCACCACAAGTGCGAGGTGGAGGTCTACGCCTTCAACGACGCCTCCCTCGCCCTGTACCGAAGGCTCGGCTTCGTCGAGGAGGGGCGGCTGCGCCAGCACGAGTCTTCGCCGGCGCCCACCACGACGTCGTGCTGTTCGGCATCACCGCGGACGAGCACTGGGCCACCCACCCGCGCCCCTCGTTGCGCTGACCCCCGGCGGGTGGGCCGCATCTCCTCGCGGTACGGCGGAAGAAGGTACGCACCACCGCGCCCCGGGCGGATCGTCGAGGCCCGGGCGCGGACACCTAACCGATGGTCACCACCCGGGCCCAGGAGGGCGGCCCGTCCGGGACGTACTCCGCGTCGGACTCGTCGTAGGACGAACGCCGGTGGGGCCGGTCGAACAGGCCCACCACCGTCCGGCACCCCGGGCGCCGGGACGGCCAGGGGGTCTGGCCGTCGGTCAGCAGGACCACGACGTCCGGGCGGGGGCGGGACTCCAGCGCGCGGGCGAACCCCGCGCGCAGGTCCGTCCCGCCCCCGCCGAGCAACTCGACCCCCGCGGCGTCCCCGCACAGGGTGCGGACGCGGCCCGCCGCGGCGTCGCAGGGAAGCACGCCCACCAGGTCACGGCGCCCGCCCAGGGCCCGGGAGATCGCCGCCACCTCCAGGAGCGCGCTGCCCAGTTCGGCGTCGCTGACCGAGCCCGAGGTGTCGATCACCACGACGACCCGGGCAGGTCTGCGCCGCAGACTCGGCAGGACGGCGCCGGGCACCGCCGCGGAGCGCCGCGCGGGCCTGCCGTAGACGTAGTCCTCGCCCGTGCCCGGGGCGGACGCCGCCGCCCGGACCGCCGACCCCAGCAGCTCCCGCCACTGCTGTGGCGGGTGGAACGCCTCCTCCGCCCACCGGCGCCAGCCCCGGGGCGCGTTCCCCGGGTGGCCGACGATCCCCTGCGCCACCCTGAAGCGCACCGCGTCGCGCTCCTGAGCGCTCATCCCGTCCGCACCGTCCGGCCCCAGGTCCCAGGGCCGGCGCAGACCGTCCGCCCCGCTGCCGCACTCCAGCCACGCGAGGTGGGCGGTGTGCGGCCCGAGCCGGAACTGGCGGAGGTAGTCCTCCATCAGCTCGCCGTCCCGGAGCCCCAGGGACGCTGGGCGGACGGCTCCCTCGGGCGCCACCAGCCCCTTCCCGAAGATGTCGTCGTTGATCTCGCAGTCCGCCGCGATGTTCATCCGCAACCGCTCCGCCGCGCCCGTCAGTTCGTGCCGGTGCGCGTACCGGTCGCTGCGCCCGTGGTGGTCGCGCAGCAGATGCGAGACCTCGTGCACCCACGCGCCCGCCAGCCTCTCCACGGAGGTGCGGTCCACGAAGCCGGGAGACACGTAGCACCGCCAGTGCGCGTCGACGGCCATCGTCGGCACCTGCCGGGACTCCACCGGGTGCAGAGCGAACAGCGCCGTCGCCAGGTACGGCCGCACCCTCGCCGCCTGCAACCGGGCGGCGAAGAGCTTCGCCGTGTCCAGGGTGCCCCCGGGGGAGTCGGGGGAGACCCCCGCAGGGTGCCTGCCGTGCCGGTCGCGGGGGAGCCGCGGCGGGGGCGCGGCCGACGCGCCCGAGGGCAGGGCGCTCATCGGCCCGGCCCGGTCATCGTGAAGGCGCGCGCCTTCGCCCGGTCGGCGCGCCGGGACACCGCCACCGCCCCGGCGAGCTGCTCGATCGACTCCGGCACCTCCCAGTCGTCACGGCGCAGGGTGGCCAGCGTCGTCGCGGGGACCACCAGCAGGTCCGGCGCGCCGGTGCTCGCCGCCCGTGCCAGAAGCGTCCAGGCCGCGTCCCACCGCTCCCGCCCGGGGTGCGCGCGGACCGCGGCGACCACCGCGTCCAGCGCCGCCTGTCGCAGGTCCCCGCGCTCCGGGAGCTCAGTGTGTGCGGGGTCGGCCAGCAGATCCTCCGGGTCCGGCAGGTCCATCCGGTCCAGGTAGGACAGCAGCTCCAGCCCGGGCCCGTCGCCCACCGTCCCCCTGACCAGCAGGGACAGCACGTCGCGGGAGACCCCGGCGGCGGTCGCGAAGGCCGTCAGGCACAGTGCCATGTCCCAGCTGCGCGGCGACGGCCACGCCCCGCCGCGCCGGGCCTCGGTGGAGGGCAGCTGATGCACGAGGGCAGGGCGCGCGCCGAGCAGTCCGCACACGGCGCGGCGGGCGAAGGCGACCGCCTCCGGGAGTACGTCGCCGTCGAGCGCCGGCAGCACGGCCCGGGGCCAAGTGCCGCCCAGGCCGCGCACCACGACGTCCGGGTCGTGCGTCCACGTGAGATGGACGAACCGGTTGGCCAGCGGCGGGCTCAGCTCCCAGCCGTCGGCCGCCGAGGACCGGGGGTTCGCGGCGGCCACGATCCGTACACCCGGCGGCAGTGCCAGGGCGCCGACCCGGCGTTCCAGCACCAGCCGCAGCAGCGCCGCCTGCACCGCCGGAGGGGCGGTGGACAGTTCGTCGAGGAAGAGGAGTCCGCGGCCCGCCCGCACCAGCCGCACCGCCCAGTCCGGCGGGGCCATGGGGACACCGCCGGTCGCGGGATCGTCCCCGAGGACGGGCAGACCGGAGAAGTCCGAGGGTTCGTGCACGCTGGCGATCACCGTGGTCAGCGGCAGGTCCAGCGTCGTGGCCAGCTGGGTGAGAGCAGCCGTCTTGCCGATGCCCGGCTCGCCCCACAGCAGCACCGGCAGATCGGCCGACACCGCGAGGGTCAGCGCCTCCAGCTGCGGGTCCTGGTGCGGAGCGGTGGCCGTGTCGCGCAGCAGGGCCAGCAGCGCGCCGGACACCTCCAGCCGGGAGGCCGCCGCCACGGGAGGGGTCCCCGGCGTCCCCGACGGGTCCCCGGCCCCGGCGGTGCGGGGGGAGGGGAGTTCAGGGACGGCCGCGGGCGGGGCGTCGGACCGGGTCCCGCCGGGAGCGGCAGGCGGCGTTGCGGAGGACGGCGGAGTGTACGTGGTCATGAGGCATCACCTGAGGGGTCGTCGAAGGCGGTCGCGGCCCGGAGCGCGGGCGCGCGAGGGGGTCGTACGTCACGTCGTGGGTCGGGGGGACGGGCCGGCGGGCGCGCGAGGCGGAACCGCCGCCCATGTCAGCGGGAGGAAGCCTGCCGGGGACGGGAGCGGTGGATGCCGGCGCGGAAGCGGTCCCGCTCGCGCCGGTCCTCCTTCGGCCGCGGATCGGCTAGACCGGCCCTGAACAGGCCGTGCGTCACGCGCTGTTCGGCGGCTTCCCGCAACAGGTCGCGCAGGTCGCCGTCCCGCAGACGCGCCCCGGTGCCGAGCAGGTCCTCGATCCTGGAGAGCGCGCCGGCCGTGTCCCCGTGGTCCAGCCGGTCACGGATGTCGGCGAGGCCGTGCGGCCGGCGGTGCGCCGTGTCGATGGCCTGGAGGCAGGGGAGCGGGGTGCCGGTCAGCGCGGCCAGCAGTTCCTCGCGCCGCACCTCGGCGGGATCGTGGTCCAGCGCGACCAGTTCCCCGCCTACGAGAGCGATCCGGTGACGGGCGCCGCGGCAGTCCACGACCCGCGAGGCCGCGAGGCCGTCCGCCTCCGCGCCGTCACTTGCGCCCCGTCGTCCGCCCGGCGCCAGCGCCGCCGCGACCAGCGGATGCAGCCGGTCGGCCCCCGCGAGGCCGCCGCGCAGCAGCGCGAGGTCGGGCAGCACCCAGGTGGCGGCGTCCGGAAGGACCGGAAGCCCCGCCGGCGCGCTCGCCCGGATCACCTCGGCCGACCGCACCTCGGGCGTTCCGGGTGCCCCACCACTGCCGGGGGCGAGGCGTACGTCCAGCAGGAGCCGGCGCCGGGCTCCGAGGCGTACGGAGACCGGGCCACCTCCGGGACGACCCTCGGCGGCCAGCAACAGGGCCGCCTCGTCGGCCCACCGGCCGAGCGCGAACCGCTCGGGGCCGGGCACCGACGAGGCCCACGGCGGTGCGGGCGCCGGAGGTCCGCCGTCGCCCGGCGGCCCCTCGGCCCCCGCACGGACGCGCAGTTCGGCGCTGCGGCTCGCGTCCCACAGGTGCCGGTGCAGATCCAGACGGAACCGGCGGTCGGGTGCGCGGTAGCCGTCCGGGCTCCCGCCGCGGCCGGCCGGCTCGTGGCCGTCCAGGACGGCCAGGCTGATCCGCTGGCCGGCGTCCGCCCAGGCGGGAGCGGTGCGCACCACGAGATGTACCGGGCGCACGCGCCCGGGCACGTCGTACCGGGCGAGGGTGAGGGTCGTCCCCGGTCTCAGAAAGCCGACGGGCGCGGTTCTGGGCATGTGCCACCGCAGCAGATCCGGCGCCAGCCGGCGCAGATCGGCCCGGACGCGGGCGGTCGTACCGCTGCCGTGGAGCCGTGTCACGGTACGCAGATCGAGATCGACGTCGAAACCGGCAGCAGCGCACGCTCCCGCCCAGTCGCCGGCGGTACGCCGGGCCGTCGCGGTCTCGATCATGGAGGGCGGCACGGCGACGTCACGCACGCGCAGCCAGAAGGAAAGGCGGGAATCCCCGAACGCGGTATCGGTGAGCATCAGCACTCACCTTGCGCGGTAGGGACCCCCCATCTCTGAACACATCGAGTAGTCATCGAGCGGGAGCGTAGTCCGAAGCCGCTCCAGGGACCACATCATTTTTCGCGGTGCTCCTGCGCGGCGCCCCGCGCCCCGCCGCACTCCGTATCCCCCCACTCCGCAATCCGCAATCCGCACTCCGCGCTCCGCCGAAGCGTGTGCGTGCCTTTCGGCCGTCCGGGGCGCACCCGCGTGTTCCTGCCGGAGTCACCGGACCCCACAGGCTGGCATGGGCTCCAGGGCGGACGCGAGGTCCGGCCGGCGGCGAGGAAAGGCAGGGCGCGAGATGAAGTTCGCAGTTGTGGGGGGTACCGGGCTGATCGGCTCACGAGTGGTCCGGAAGCTGGCCGAGGCCGGGCACGAGGCGGTGCCGCACTCGCTCTCCACGGGGGTCGACGTCCTCAGCGGTCAGGGACTGGACGCGGCGCTCGCGGGGGCCGACGTGGTCGTCAACCTGACCAACTCGCCCACGTTCGACGACGACTCCCCGGCCTTCTTCCGCACCTCGATGGAGAACCTCATCGCTGCGGCCGAGCGGGCGGGGGTCGGGCACTTCGTCATCTTGTCCATCGTCGGCGTCGACCAGGTGCCCGAACTCGACTACTACCGGGCGAAGACGCTCCAGGAGAACCTGCTGGAACAGGGCGCCGTTCCGTACTCCATCGTCCGCGCGACCCAGTTCATGGAGTTCATGGACGCCGTCCTGTCCTGGACGGCCGACGCCACGACGGTCCGGCTGCCCCGCACGCCGATCCAGCCGATCGCCGCGGCGGACGTCGCCGCCGCCGTCGCCGACGTCGCGGCCGGGCCCCCGCTGGGCGGCATCCTCGATGTCGCGGGTCCGGACGTCTATCCCCTGGACGAACTCGGGCGGCTCACCCTCACCTTCAGGGGGGACGGGCGGTCGGTGACCACCGACGACACCGCCGGTATGTTCGCGGCCGTCCCCGGCAGCGTCCTCACCGCCGGACGAGGGGCCCGTATCGCCGCCACCCGCTACACGGACTGGCTCGAGAACGCCTGACCGGGAGGCGGGCAGCCGACGCCGTACGCGACGCGCGTCACCGCGCGTGGGGGTGGCCCGTCCGAAGGGCGAGGGGGAGCGGAAGGAGGAGGACCCACTCCTTTCCATGCTCAAGGTATAGCGCACAGGGGGCCTTGCGGCAAGGCCCCCTCCGTGGCGCAGAATCGGCGGCCGAACCCGGAACCGAAGGAATCGAGGGTCACGAATTGCGTGTGCTGCTGGTGGCGTACGGGTCACGCGGGGACATCGAGCCGATGGTCGGTCTCGCCCTGCGCCTGCGGGATCTCGGGTGGGAGGCACAGGTGTGCGCGCCCCCGGACTTCGCGCATCTGCTGGAGGGAGCCGGCCTCCCGTTCGCGCCGCTCGGCCGGCCGTTGCGCCCGATGGTGGAGGGGGAGGTCACGGGGGCGAATCCCCTCCCGCAGGCGGACCTGCCCCGGCGGGCGGCGGCGCTCACCGCCTCGACGTACGAGTCGGTCCTCTCCGTTGCGGACGGGTGCGACGTGGTGCTGGCGACCGGGCTGATCCCCGCCGGGGCGGGTGCGCGGGCGGTGGCGGAGAAGCTGGGCATCCCCTATGTGTGGGTGGCCTACTTCCCGACCTACCTGCCCTCCCCGCACCACCCGCCGTTCGCCTGGGCGGGCCGGCCGTTCCCGCCGGAGGTGACCGGCAACCTGGACCTGTGGGACCTGGATGCCGGGACCATGAACGCGCTGTTCGGCGAGGGCGTCAACAGCCACAGGGCCTCGGTGGGCCTGCCCCCGGTGGACGACGTACGCGACCACGTCTTCACCCGCCGGCCGTGGCTGGCGGCGGACCCGGTGCTGGCCCCGTGGGCGCGGTCCCCGGGCTTCGACGTGGTGCAGACGGGAGCGTGGTTCCGGGCCGGGGAACTCCCGCTGCCTGAGGACGTGGAGGAGTTCCTCGGTGCCGGGACCCCGCCGGTGTACGTGGGCTTCGGCAGCATGCCCATGGGGGAGCCGGAGCGACTCGCCCGGGTGACCGTCGAAGCGGTCCGCGCACAGGGCCGCCGGGTCCTGCTCGCGCGTGGCTGGGCGGACCTTGCCCTCGTCGACGACGGGGAGGACTGCCTGGTCGTGGGCGAGGTGGACCAGAAGGCGCTGTTCCGCAGAGTGGCGGCCGTCGTCCACCACGGCGGCGCCGGTACGACGACGACGGCCGCGCGGGCCGGAGCAACCCAGGCGGTGGTGCCGCAGATCGCGGACCAGCCGTACTGGGCGCAGCGGGTGGCCGCCCTGGGCATCGGCGTGGGCCACGACGGGCCTGCTCCCACCCTGGACTCGCTCTCCACCGCGCTCCGCACGGCCCTGACCCCGCAGACCCGTGCGCGGGCGGCCGACGTGGCTCGGACCATCCGTACGGACGGGACGAGCGTCGCCGCCCATCTGCTGGCCCGGGTGACCGGCGGGGAACGCCCGCCGGTCACCGCCTGACCGCCTTCCCGGCGCCACCCGGCCTCCAGGCCGATCACCCACGGCGCCGCGCCGCCCGCCCACCCGGCCGGTTACCCACGCCGTGCCACCCACCCGCCCGCCAGGCCGATCACCCACGCCGCGCCACCCTTTCGGCCCTCGCCGGTCACCGGCGCCTTCCCGCACGGCCGCCCGAACCTCCCGCCGGTCACCCCAGCGGGCCGTCCACGCCCCTGGCGTGGCCGGCCCCGTACGGAGCTGATGTTGTGAACCCCCTCACCGACCCCCTGACCACCAGTGCGTTCGACCTTCCCGAGCGTCTTTCCTCCAAGGCCGACGCGGCGCTCATCGCCCGCGACGAGCAGCACTTCGCCGCCGTGGCGCAGTGCCTGGAGGAGTCGATCGCCGACCTCTCCGACCGCCTCGACGCCGAGCGAAGGGCGCCGGGCGGCGTGGGCCGGCAGGCCATGGAGCGGGACGCCGAGATCCACCGCCTGACGACCCGGCTGCGCACACTCCGCCGTTTCGGCCTCGACCTGTGCCTCGGGCACATGGCCGGCGACGACGGCTCCGACCCCGTCTACGTCGGCCGTCTGGGCCTCACGGACAGCTCGGGCCGCCGGCTGCTGATCGACTGGCGTTCCCCGGCGGCCGAGCCGTTCTTCGGGGCCACGCACGCCCACCCCATGGGTCTGGCGAGCCGCCGCAGGTACCGCTGGAACCACGGCCGGATCAGCGACTACTGGGACGAGGTGTTCACGCCGGAGGGCTTCGCAGGACACGCCGCGCTCGACGACCAGTCCGCCTTCATCGCCAGTCTGGGCAGCAACCGGTCGTCCCGCATGCGCGACGTGCTCGGAACCATCCAGGCCGACCAGGACGCCGTCATCCGCGCGGGGTCCAAGGGCGCCCTCGTCGTCGACGGCGGTCCGGGCACGGGCAAGACCGTCGTCGCCCTGCACCGTTCCGCCTACCTCCTCCACTCCGACCCGCACCTGGGCGGGCGCCGGGGCGGTGTGCTGTTCGTCGGGCCCCACCAGCCCTACCTGGGCTACGTCGCCGACGTGCTGCCCAGCCTCGGGGAGGAGGGCGTGCAGACCTGCACCCTGCGCGACCTGGTGGCCGAGGGGGCAGGGGCCGGGCCCGAGCCCGACCCGGAGGTGGCTCGCCTCAAGTCCTCCGCCGATCTGGTCAGGGCGGTCGAGGCGGCCGTCAGGTTCTACGAGACACCGCCGGACAAGGGCCTGACCGTCGAGACCCACTGGTCCGACATCCGGCTGAGCGCCGCCGACTGGGCCGCCGCCTTCGACGCGGCCGACCCCGGTGCCGCGCACAACGAGGCCCGCGACCAGATCTGGGAGGAACTGCTCACGATCCTCGTGGACAAGCACGACGGCGACGCCCCCGAGGAGGCGCTCCGCACGTCGCTGCGGCGGAACACGAACCTTCGCGCGATCTTCGACCGCGCGTGGCCGCTGCTCGACGCGGCCGATCTCGTCGGGGACCTGTGGACGGTCCCTGCCTACCTTCGCCTGTGCGCCCCGTGGCTCGGCCGCGACGAGGTGGCCCGGCTGCAACGGACCGACCCCCGGGCCTGGACCGTGTGCGACCTGCCGTTCCTGGACGCCGCACGGCAGCGGCTCGGGGACCCCGAGGCGTCGCGGCGCAAGGACCGGCACAGCGCGGCGGTGGCCGCCGAGCGCGCGCAGATGGCCGAGGTCATCGACTCCCTCCTCGCCGTCGACACCCTCGCCGACGCCGATGCCGACAGCGAGGGCGCCGTGGCGATGCTGCACGGCCGGGACCTGAAGGATGCCCTCGTCGACACGGCCGGAGTCGGCGGGAGCGAACGTGACCTGCTCGCGGGGCCGTTCGCGCACGTCGTCGTGGACGAGGCACAGGAACTGACCGACGCGGAATGGCAGATGCTGCTGATCCGCTGCCCGTCCCGGAGCTTCACGATCGTCGGGGACCGTGCGCAGGCGCGGCGTGGCTTCACCGAGTCGTGGAAGGAACGGCTGGAGCGGGTGGGTCTGGACCGGATCACGCTGACGTCCCTCGGCATCAACTACCGGACGCCGAAGGAGATCATGGCGGAGGCGGAGCCGGTCATCAGGGCCGCGCTGCCGGACGCCAACGTGCCGTCCTCGGTCCGCAGCACGGGCCTCCCGGTCACCCACGGCTCCGCATCGGAGCTGTCCGCCGTGCTCGACGACTGGCTCGCCGGACACACGGAGGGCACCGCCTGTGTGATCGGCGCTACCGGATTCCGGGGGACCGCGCGCGTCCGGTCGCTCACCCCCGCGCTCTCGAAGGGGCTCGAATTCGACCTGGTCGTGCTCGTCGACCCGGAGGGCTTCGGCCAGGGGGTCGAAGGGGCGGTCGACCGCTACGTCGCGATGACCCGGGCGACCCAGCGGCTCGTGATCCTCAGGAGCTCCTGAGGTACGGGTGCTACGGGTCCTGACGCACGGACTCCCGAGGCGCGGGCTTCCGGGCAGGCGGTACCGGAAGCCCGCGCGGCTCACTCGAAGAACTTGAGGCTCCAGCCGGTGTCCGTGTTCGGCCCCGGGACGTCGGCGCGGCGGTAGGTGGTGCCGCCCCACCAGGCGAACGTGCCGGTGTACCAGTAGCGGTTCTCCCACGTGTACGGCGTCCCCTTCGGGACGGCGTGGAACATCAGGGGGAACCGGGGGCCGGCGGGTGGGCTCGTGGCGATGTCACCGTCGAGGAGGACGAAGCTGTGGTGACCGGGGCCGTCCACGTACAGCGTCGGGTCCCAGCCGGCCATCATCGTCGCGCCGCTGGATCCGAACAGGCAGCCGTTCGACTTGTACCAGTCCCAGACGTACGTCGGATCGCCGCCCGCGCGGAGGCGGAGGTCGGCCAGGCAGTAACGGTCGCTCCAGCTGCCGTTGGCGGAGTACACGAGGTGCAGCTGCCCGTTCGGGTCCTTGATCGCCTCGGGGGCCTCGTTGATGTACGGGTTGCCCACCACCCTCTCCCAGCTCTCCCGGGGCTGGGAGATGACGTACCGTGCGCCGACGGGCGTCGTCGGGCTGCTCATCCGGGAGATGTAGAGGTTCTGCTCGACGTTCGTGTCCCCCGCCCAGCCGGACCACACGAACCAGCGCTGCCCCCCGAAGGTGAACAGGGTGCCGTCGATGGCCCACCTGTCGTCCGCCAGGGCGAGCTTCGTCTCGGCGGTGTATCCGCTGTCGGGGGAGGCGGAGCTGATGACGTACATCCGGTGCGCCGCGCCGCGGCCGGCCGAGAAGTAGACGTAGTAGCGACCGCTGTCCCGCACGATCTCGGGGGCCCACACCTCGCCGAGGCCACGGGCGTCCGACCACACCTGCCGGGCGGGCGCCGAGGCCAGGCCCGCCGTGGACGCGGCCTGCCGGACGGCGATGCCGCCCCCGGTCGACTGCACCGAGACGTAGGTGCCGCCGACGCGGAGCACACTGGGATCCGCGGCGCGCAGACCTGTCTGCCCGGCGAGCGCCGGACCTGCGGAGAAGAGGGACATCGCCGCGGCGAGGACGGCGGACAGGGCGAAGGCTGCGATACCGGACAGGTAACGAGAAAGCTTCATCGTCCCGCTCCGTAGGGGCCGGTTCCACATCGATGAAAAGAGCGCTCTCACAGCATCACGACTCGACCTGAGCATGTCAACGCTCGGGCCCCTTCCCCGGTCCTGCCGCCCGGCTCGCCCGCACTGACGGCCCCCGGGGCCTGCGCCGGAATCCGCCGGGAGTGGTCCAGGACCGCCCTGTCGACCACGCGGGCGGGGTCGAGTACGGCGGTCGTCACGCCGTCCGGGGCCGGATCGGCGCCGTGTGAGCCGGGGGCGTCGTCGGCGCACCGGCGCTTTCCGGCCAACCGGCACCCGGGCAGGCCCGCGGCAATGAGGCCGCCCGGCACTGTCTGCTCAGGTGGCCACGGGTGAGGTCAGGCCCATGACGGCCCTCACCGAACCGGGCGGCGGCTCCGGCCTCCGGGTCATGCGCACCGTCGCGCGCCGGGGCGGTGAGGAGTCTGTCGTCGACGGGGCGAAGGCCTGGATCACCAACTCCCGCCGCTCGCAGCTGATCGCGCTGCTCCGACAGGTCCCGCCCGCAGGTCTCCCCCGTGCGCCAGGGGATCTCCATCCTGCTCGTGGAACACGGATCCGGGCTGATGCTCTCCCGGGATCTGCCCGAACCGGGCGGCAACAGCGTGGAGAGCCGCGAGCTGTCCTCCGAGGGCTACCGGGTGCCGGTGTACGCGGTGCTCGGCGCAGCCGAGGGGCAGGGTTTCGGCCAGATGGTGAAGGGCCTGGAGGTCGGCCGCCTCCAGGTCGCGGCCCGCGTTCGGCGTCCGCCGGGCCGCGCCGGAGGACTCGCTCGCCTCCGCGCGGGAGCGCGAGTCCTTCGGGAACCGCGCGACGTCATCGCGAGGCAACCGGTCGAACGAGCGGGCTCGACGCCTGAGCGCGCGTGCGGTGACCTCGGGATCAGGCCGTCGTGGCCCCGGCGGTGCACCACGCGCGACCCCACCCGCGCATCTGGGTCAACTGCCCTTTTCGCGAGGGTGGTTGTGCGTGCTTCTGAACCGGAATTCGCTCGTTCCCGGCCCGTCGCGCCGGTCTGGCGGAACGCGACGGGCCGTCATTTCTTCCGTGTCATGAACCTTGTCAGCTCGCCCGGAGCCGCTCTATTGTCGCGGACAGAAAGCGCTTTCCCCTTCTGGATCCCGTCCGGTGGAAGCGTCCGTAGCGGCGGCTCCCGTGACGGATGCGCATGAGCCGCCACCGGCCCGGATCAGGGCTTCACCCAGGACGTCGACTCGCCGCGCACCGCATGGCACACCCCCCATCGCGCGGCCGATGCCGACGGACTCGCACGTCCGGGCAGCGGCGCACGCGCCGCCCCGATCGCATTCCGCGGCACCACCCAGCATGCGAAGACGAATGACGAATGGGGACACGAACATGAGACGACCAGTCGCACGGCGACTTCTCGCGGCCATGGCCACCATGGCCGTGGCGGGAGCCACCGGTGTGGTTCTGACGATGCCCGAGGCATCGGCGGCGGTGACCGGCAGCGCCACCGGCTACGCGACGCAGAACGGCGGCACCACCGGGGGAGCGGGCGGGCAGACCGTGCGGGCCACCACCGGCACCGCGATCCACACGGCCCTGTGCACCCGGGCCAGCAGCAGCACCCCGATCATCATCGAGGTCGAGGGGACGATCAACCACGCCAACACCGCCAAGGTGTCGGGCAGCAGCTGCAACACCGCCGCGGGCGTGATCGAGCTCAAGCAGATCAGCAACGTCACCATCGTGGGCGTGGGCAGCGGAGCCGTGTTCGACCAGCTCGGCATCCACATCCGCGAGTCCAGCAACATCATCATCCAGAACGTGACGGTCAAGAACGTCAAGAAATCCGGCTCGCCCACCTCCAACGGCGGTGACGCCATCGGCATGGAGAGCGACGTCCGCAACGTCTGGGTCGACCACACCACCCTGGAGGCGTCGGGCGGTGAGTCGGAGGGCTACGACGGCCTGTTCGACATGAAGGACAACACCCAGTACGTCACCCTCTCCTACAGCACCCTGCGCAACTCCGGGCGCGGTGGTCTGGTCGGCTCCAGCGAGACCGAGCTGTCCAACGGCTTCATCACCTACCACCACAACCTGTACGAGAACATCGACAGCCGGGCGCCCCTGCTGCGGGGCGGCATCGCCCACATGTACAACAACTACTACGTGAAGCTCAACGAGTCCGGCATCAACTCCCGGGCCGGGGCCCGCGCGAAGGTGGACAACAACTACTTCAAGGACTCCAAGGACGTCCTGGGTACGTTCTACACGGACGCCGCCGGATACTGGCAGGTCAGCGGCAACACCTTCGACAACGTGACCTGGTCGGCCCGCGGCAGCGAGAACAACCCGGCCGGGCCCGACCCGACGTCCAACACCACGGTCAGCATTCCGTACGCCTTCACTCTCGACGCCGCGAGCTGCGTGCCGTCGATCGTGGGCCAGACGGCGGGCGCCGGCAAGGGCCTGAAGGTCTCGGACGGCAGCTGCACGCCGCAGACGCCGAGCCCGACGCCGACCACGCCGACCCCCACGACGCCGGCTCCGACCACGCCGACGCCCGACCCGACCCAGCCCAGCGGGACCAACCTCAGCCTCGGCGCCGGCGCCGACGGCTCCAGCAAGGCCGACGGGTCGAGTTACGGCAACGTGCGGGACGGCGATCTGAGCACCTTCTGGTCCCCGGCGGGCTCGACCGGCTCCGTCTCGATCAAGTGGGGCACCGCCACCGCCGTGTCGAAGATCAACATCCGGGAGGCCTCCGGCTCGGCCGGCAGCATCGGATCCTGGCGGGTCCTCAACGGTGACACCGGTGCCGTCCTGACCTCGGGCAGCGGGGCGGGCGCGATCAGCTTCGCGAAGACCTCGCTGAAGAAGGTCACGTTCGAGATCACCAGCTCGACGGGGACCCCGAAGGTCGCCGAATTCGAGACGTACGCCGGATAGCGAACGGTCCGGGCCCAGGCCCCGGGGCAGGGCGCCCGGCAACGCGCCGCCCCGGGGCCGAGGCCCTTTCCGGGCGGTACGCACGCACAAGACGGAGGCCGTCGCTCGCGACGGCCTCCGTCCCCGTTCCCGGCCCGGTGCGCGGCCGAATCCCCCTGCGGGGCGGCCCGGTTCGGGGGCGGCGCACCACCGGGTCCTCGGACACCGGGACCTGGACGGGGGCCGCCCCACCGTGGCACGGCAGGGCGGTCGCTCCGGCCCAGGAGCGCCCTGGCAGGCACCGACGGCCACCATCCCGGCGCTGCGGGAGGCGTCCCACCGGCTCGGGCCGGGCGACGAGGGCGGTGTGCGCGTGAGGCTCGCGCCCTGCACGAGCGGCGAGGACGCACCGGCTCATCGAGGCGCCGACCGAGATTTGCGACTGGCATGCCGTCAGTAGGTCGGCGCGGAAAAGAACCACGGCTCCGGAGCCTGGCGTATGCCGGCCGGCCCGACGCCGGCCGGCCCGACGCCGGCCGGCTCAGCGCCAGTCGGGGGCGCCCGGTGCGGGGGCCCTGGCGCCCTCGATCTTCGTCCGGATCTCCCGCATCACCGCCACCACCCTGGCTTCGTGCTCGCCGGTCAGCCGAGCCACCGGCACCGAGCAGCTGATCGCGTCTACGGCGGGTGTGTCGTGGCGCAGGGCGAAACCGAAACCCGCGATGCCGATGACCGTCTCCTCGCGGTCGATGGAGTACCCGCGCTCGCGTATCGCGGCCAGGTCGGTGAGCAGGGTGGCGTACCCGGTGTGCGTGTTCTCCGTACAGGCCTCCAAGGGGCCTTCCGGCAGCGGGAGTTCGTCGTCCTGGCGCTCGGCGAGCAGTGCCTTGCCGAGCGCCCCGGCGTGGGCCGGGACACGTCGGCCGACCCGGCTGATCGTGCGCAGGTACTCGTGGGACTCACGCGTCGCGAGATAGACGACGTTCGGGCCGTCGAGCCGGGCCAGGTGGACGGTCTCGCCGAGCGCGTCCGAGGCCTCGTCCAGATACGGGCGGGCGGCGCGCACGAGCGGGTCGCTGTCGAGGTAGCTCGTGCCCGTGTGCAGCGCGCGGATGCCGATGCCGTACAGCGAGCCCGTCGTGTCGGTGCGCACCCAGCCGCAGTCCACGAGCGTCCGTAGCAACTGGTACATGCTGCTGCGCGGAACGCCCAGCTCCTCGGCCAGTTCGTCCAGGCGGGCGGGCCGGTCCCCCCGCGCTGCGAGCAGTTCGAGCAGTGCGACGGTGCGGGACGCCGATTTCACGCCACGGACACCACTGTTCTCCGGCATGCGCACATCTTAGATCCGCGTCGGCGTGCCCCTTGAATCCGTGCTGCCGCACCCATTGACCCCGAAGCGTTCACCCGCTTAGCCTCCGTTCTCATACATGTACGCCATCTGCATATGGAGATGAGATCGTGGAGCGGTTCAGTGCGGAAACAGAAGGGGCCGCCCGGCGGCTGCGCGAAGGCATGGCGGGCGGCGTGCTGTCCTTCCCTCTCACGAGCTTCCGGGACGACGGCCGCCTCGACCTGGCCGCGTACCGCACGTATCTGACCGCCCAGCTGGCCACGGCCCCCGGCGCGGTGTTCCCCGCCTGCGGTACGGGCGAGTTCGGCGCGCTCGACGAGGACGAGTACCGCGCGGTCGTCGCGGCGACCGTCGAGGTCGCCGACGGCCGGATGCCCGTCGTCGCGGGCACCGGGTACGGCTGGGCGCAGGCGCTGCGCTTCGCCCGCATCGCGGAGGAGGCCGGCGCCGACGCCCTCCTGGTCCTGCCGCACTACCTCGTCGCCGCCCCGCAGGACGGCCTGGTGGAGCAACTGCGCCGGATCGCGGGCGGTACCCGGCTCCCGCTGATCGCCTACCAGCGCGGGCAGGTCACCTTCACGGCCGAGAGCCTGCGCCGGATCGCGGAGATCCCCGGGGTCATCGGCCTCAAGGACGGGCACGGCGATCTCGACCGGCTCCAGCGCCTCACCCTCGCCGCACCCGACGGCTTCCTCTTCTTCAACGGCGCGGCCACCGCCGAGATCCAGGCGCGTGCGTACGCCACCGTCGGTGTCCCCGCCTACTCCTCGGCCGTCCACGCCTTCGCGCCCGAGATCGCCGACGCCTTCTTCGCCGCCCTGCGTGACGGTGACGGGGCGACCCTGACCACCCTGCTGCGGGAGTTCTACGTCCCGCTGGTCGAGCTGCGCGACCGGGCCCCCGGGTACGCCGTCTCCCTGGTCAAGGCCGCCGCCCGGCTGCGCGGGCTGCCGGTCGGGCCCGTACGCGCCCCGCTCACCGACCTCGGCCCGGCCGACCTCGCCGACCTGGAAATCGTCCTCGACGCCGGGCTGGCGCTGGTCGGCGCCGCGCGCCCGCGTACCGCCTGAGCGAAGCCCACCGCCGTGGCCGGCGGCTCCCGGGCGGAGCCGGAGCAGGCAGGCGGTCCGACAGCTCGGCCGTTCCGACAGCTCGACACGTTCCACAGTTCAAAGGGGAACTGACATGCCGCTCCTCGTGGTCGGGATCAGCGTTCTGGTGCTGCTGCTCCTGATGACCCGCCTGAAACTCAACGGCTTCGCCGCGCTCCTGCTCGTGGCGGTGGGCGTAGCCCTCGTCCAGGGCATCCCGGTGGTCGAGATCCCCGACGTGCTCTCCACGGGCATCGGGGACCAGATCGGCGACACGATGCTCACCATCGGGCTCGGCGCCATGGTCGGCCGGGTCATGGGTGACTCCGGAGCCGCCCAGCGGATCGCGGGCAGACTGCTCGACGCCTTCGGGCCGCGCGGCGTCCAGTGGGCGATGGTGGTCACGTCCATGCTCATCGGCGTGACCATGTTCTACGAGGTCGCCTTCATCATCATCGTGCCCATCGCCTTCACCCTGGTCCGGGTCACCCGGGTCAACCTGCTCTGGGTGGGACTGCCGATGTCGATTTCGCTCTCCACGATGCACAGCTTCCTGCCTCCGCACCCCGGCCCCACCGCCGTGGCCACGACCTTCCACGCGTCCGTCGGCCACACCCTCTTCTACGGTCTCTTCATCGCCGTGCCCGCCGGTGCCCTCGTCGCACTCCTGTGGCCGCGTCTGCCGTTCGTCCGGGCGATGAACCCCTCCATACCCAAGGGCCTGGTCAGTGAGCGTGAGTTCACCGACGAGGAGATGCCCGGTATGGGCTGGTCGCTCTTCGTGGCCCTCTTCCCGGTGGTCCTGATCGCCGGAGCAGCCGTCACCGACATGGCCGTCTCCGGCGACAGCCCGCTCCTGCACGTCGTCGCCTTTGTCGGGTCGGCGCCGATCGCGCTCCTGCTGGCCCTCCTGCTGGCGGTCTGGGCGTTCGGGCCCCGCATCGGCCGGAGCCTGGCCGACGTCAGCGCCTCCTGCGCCTCGGCCGCCCAGGCGATGGCGATGATCCTCCTGGTCATCGGCGCGGGCGGTGCGTTCAAGAACGTGCTGGTCGAAGGCGGGATATCGGACTACATCAAGGACGTCACGGAGCACTGGCCGATCTCACCGATCATCCTGGCGTGGCTGATCGCGGCCATCCTCCGTGTCGCGGTGGGCTCGGCGACGGTCGCCGTCGTCACGGCCTCCGGCGTGGTGCTGCCGCTCCTCGCGGGGAGCGGGACCCACCCCGAGATGATGGTGCTCGCCGTCTCGTGCGGGTCGATCGCCTTCTCCCACGTCAACGACCCCGGATTCTGGCTGTTCAAGGAGTACTTCAACCTCTCCGTCATCGAGGCGATCAAGGTCCGTACCGGCTACACGACGGTGCTCGCCGTCCTCGGCCTCGGCGGCGTACTGGCGGCCGAACGGGCCCTCGACCTCCTCGGCCTCTGACCCACGACTCCAGCCCGCCCCTCGCACCCAAGGAACCCGACCAGCATGAGCCAGCCGACCGTCACCCACTTCGCCGTCTACCCCGTCGCGGGCCGCGACAGCATGGAGCTCAACCTCTCCGGCGCCCACGGCCCGTACTTCACCCGCAACGTCGTCGTCCTCACGGACTCGCAGGGCCGTACGGGGCTCGGGGAGGTGCCCGGCGGCGAGAAGATCACCCGCACGCTGCGGGACGCCGCGTCGCTGGTCGTCGGTGCCAGGCTCGGCGACCACCAGCGGGTCCTGCGCGAGATCGGCAGCCGCTTCGCGGACCGCGACGCGGGTGGGCGCGGCGCCCAGACCTTCGACCTGCGCACCACCGTGCACGCCGTGACCGCCGTCGAGTCGGCACTGCTCGACCTGCTCGGCCAGCACCTGGAGGTGCCGGTCGCCGCCCTGCTGGGCGACGGTCAGCAGCGGGACTCCGTAAGGGTCCTGGGCTATCTCTTCTACGTCGGGGACCCCGACCGCACCGATCTGGACTACGTCCGTGAGCCCGGCTCGGACGTGGACTGGTACCGCGTCCGTCACGAGGAGGCCCTCACCCCGGAGGCGATCGTCCGCCAGGCGGAGGCGGCGTACGGCCTCTACGGCTTCCGGGACTTCAAGCTCAAGGGCGGGGTACTCGCGGGCGCGGAGGAGGTCCGGGCGGTGCGCGCGCTCAAGGAACGCTTCCCCTCGGCCAGGATCACCCTGGACCCGAACGGTGCCTGGTCGCTGAGCGAGGCGGTCGAGCTGTGCGCCCCGCTGGTGGGCACGCTGGCCTACGCCGAGGACCCCTGCGGGGCGGAGAACGGCTACTCGGGACGCGAGGTCCTCGCCGAGTTCCGCCGCGCCACCGGGCTTCCGACGGCGACCAACATGATCGCGACCGACTGGCGGCAGCTGACCCATGCCCTGGCCCTGCAGTCGGTCTCCATCCCGCTGGCCGATCCGCACTTCTGGACCATGCGGGGTTCGGTGCGGGTGGCCCAGCTGTGCAACGCCATGGGGCTGACCTGGGGCTGTCACTCCAACAACCACTTCGACATCTCCCTGGCGATGATCACCCACTGCGGCGCGGCGGCCCCCGGTGACTACAACGCCCTGGACACGCACTGGATCTGGCAGGAGGGGCTGGAACGCCTCACCGTCACCCCGCCCCGGATCAGGGACGGCGAGATCGCCGTTCCCGACGCCCCCGGCCTGGGCGTCGAGCTGGACATGGACCGTCTCCTCGCGGCTCACGAGCTCTACCGGACGGAGGCGTTGGGGGCCCGCGACGACGCGGCCGGCATGCAGTACCTGGTGCCCGGCTGGACGTTCGACGCCAAGCGGCCCTGCCTCGTCCGGTAGGCCGGGCCGCTCGATGAGACGCCCGGCCCGAGGGCGGGAGGGCGCGCGTCCGGAGGCCGGGCCCGGCCTTCGGGGTGCCCTCAGTGCCCGTGGGGTGCCTCCTCCTCGTGCCCGTCCGCCGGGCCGGTCGGTGCGGGGGTCTGCGTCGCCGCCCCCGCGTGGACCGTGAAGGCCGCCGTGCGGACGGTGCCCTCGTGCTTGAAGTCCAGGAACAGGCGGTACGACGCCGAGCCGGGTGCCGTGGCGGAGAACGAGACGTCCGGACCCGGCTCGGTGGCGCCGTCCCCGGCTTCGCCGCCGGGGTGGACGTGGAGATAGGCGAGGTCACCGGCCCGCAGGGCCACCAGGTGCCCGTACGCGCCCAGGTAGGGCTGGAGATCGGTCACGGGCCGGCCGTCCTTGCGCACGGTGAAGGTGAGGCGCTCCGGAGTGCCGGGGCGCAAGGTCCCGTTCAGCGAGACGGTGTACCCGTCGACGGTGGCCGTACGGGCGGGCTTCGGAAGTTCCGCCGGCTTGTACGGGCCCGAGACGGCGAGGTCCGCCCCCAGGGTGAGCCCCGTGGCCTTCTTCCCGGCGGGGGTGAAGTCGGCGAAGACCCGGTAGGGGCCCGCCGCGGGCAGGTCGACCGGGGTGCTCCAGGTGCCGTCGGCCGCCCGGGTGGGATGCAGGTGCCGATAGGTGGCCAGATCGCGTGAGGCGAGGATCAGGTGCAGTTCCTTGTCGTGTTCGCGTTGGAACGCGGTGACCTGTTCCCCCGTGCGGTCACGGATGGCGAAGCGCAGCTCGCTCTCGCGGTCCGCCGCCACGCGCGGGGTCTTCAGATCGAGGGTGTAGCCCCCCTCGGAGGTCCGGAGCCCGCCGGCCTCGGGCGCGGTCGCGTCACCCGCCCCGCCGTCCTCCCCACCCGAGGGCCGGGCACCGCTCTCCGCGTGGTCTCCGCTCCCGGTGTGCGCGGCGCTGCCGGGGGGTGCGGACGGCTCGGGTCCGACGGCGTCTCCCACCCCCCAGGCCGCGCCGAAGGTCGCAGCGAGCGCGGCGGTGAACGCGGTCATCTTCGCGGCGGTTCTCATGACTGCTCCTGACGTCTGCGCGGAGGGGCCCGCGATGGTCCGACGCGTTCGAGCGTATACCCTTGGGGGGTATGCGCAAGCGGGCTCGCCGAGACTTGCGCAATACGGGTGGGGGGTATATCTCTTGAGGCGGGAAGATACCCAGGAGGGGTATAATTTCACCGTTCGGACGAGGAGCAGGACATGACTCCCACGACCCCCGGCACCACCCGGGTCGAGCTGGCCATAGGCGGTATGACCTGCGCCTCGTGCGCGGCCCGGATCGAGAAGAAGCTCAACCGCATGGAGGGCGTCGAGGCGACGGTCAACTACGCCACGGAAAAGGCCGGAGTCACCTTCGCGGACGGCGTCTCCGTGGACGACCTGATCGCCACCGTCGAAGCGACGGGCTACTCCGCCCAGCCGCCCCCGCGCCCCGGGCACGGCGCGCCGGCCGACGGACCGGCCGAGGACGACCGCGCCGGTGACGAGCTGCGGTCCCTGCGCGAGCGCCTGGTCACCGCCGTCGCGCTCGCCGTCCCGGTCATCGCGATGGCGATGGTCCCGGCCCTCCAGTTCGACTACTGGCAGTGGCTCTCCCTCACGCTCGCCGCCCCCGTCGTCACCTACGCGGCATGGCCCTTCCACCGCGCCGCCTGGACCAACGCCCGGCACGGCGCGGCCACCATGGACACCCTGATCTCGGTCGGCACGTCGGCCGCCTTCCTGTGGTCCCTGTGGGCGCTGTTCTTCGGAACGGCCGGGATGCCCGGCATGACGCACCCGTTCTCGTTCACGATCACCCGTGGCGACGGTTCGGGGAACATCTACCTGGAGGCCGCCGCGGGCGTCACGGCCTTCATCCTGGCCGGCCGGTACTTCGAGGCCCGCTCGAAGCGCAAGGCGGGCGCCGCGCTCAAGGCACTCATGGAACTCGGCGCCAAGGAAGTCACGGTCCTGCGCGAGGGCCGTGAACTCACCCTGCCGACGAGCGCACTGAACGTCGGGGACCGCTTCCTGGTGCGCCCCGGCGAGAAGATCGCCACGGACGGAACGGTGATCGAGGGCGCCTCCGCCGTGGACGTCTCGATGCTCACCGGCGAGTCGGTGCCCGTCGAGGTCTCTCCGGGGGACTCCGTCACCGGTGCGACCCTCAACGCCGGTGGACGCCTCGTCGTCGAGGCCACACGGGTCGGTGCCGACACCCAGCTCGCCCGTATGGCCGAGCTCGTCGAGGAGGCCCAGAGCGGCAAGGCCGCAGCCCAGCGGCTGGCCGACAGGATCTCCGCCGTGTTCGTACCGGTCGTCATCGGGCTGGCGCTCGCCACGCTCGGTTTCTGGCTCGGCTCGGGCGCCGGGCTCACCGCAGCCTTCACGGCCGCGGTCGCCGTCCTCATCATCGCCTGCCCGTGCGCCCTCGGGCTCGCCACCCCCACCGCCCTGCTGGTCGGAACGGGCCGCGGTGCCCAGCTCGGCATCCTGATCAAGGGCCCCGAGGTCCTGGAGACCACCCGCAGGGTGGACACGATCGTCCTCGACAAGACCGGCACGGTCACCACCGGCCGTATGACGCTCCTGGCAGTCCGCACGGCGGGTGCGACGCGGGAGGACGAGGTGCTGCGCCTCGCGGGTGCGCTGGAGCACGCCTCGGAGCACCCGATCGCCCGCGCGGTCGCCACGGGCGCGGCAGCGGCGGTGGGCCCGCTGCCCACCCCCGAGGACTTCGCCGCACTCCCGGGACTCGGCGTCCAGGGCGTCGTCGACGGCCACGCCGTGCTCGTCGGGCGCGAGAAGCTCCTGACCGAGTGGGCCATGGAACTGCCCGAGGAGCTCAAGGACGCCAAGGACCAGGCCGAGAAGGCCGGCAGGACCGTGATCGCGGTGGCCTGGGACGGTGAGGCCCGTGCGCTGATCGAGGTCGCCGACGCGGTCAAGGAGACCAGCGCCGAGGCCGTCCGGCGCCTGCGCCGTCTCGGGCTGACCCCCATCCTGCTGACCGGCGACAACCACGCGGTCGCCGCGTCCGTCGCCGCCGAGGTGGGCATCGACGAGGTCGTCGCCGAGGTGATGCCGCAGGACAAGGCCGACGTGGTCAAGCGGCTCCAGGCGGAGGGGCGCAGCGTGGCGATGGTCGGCGACGGTGTCAACGACGCCGCCGCGCTCGCCCAGGCGGACCTGGGGCTCGCCATGGGCACGGGCACGGACGCCGCGATCGAGGCCGGAGACCTGACGCTCGTACGCGGAGACCTGAGGGCCGCCGCCGACGCGATCCGGCTCTCCCGCCGGACGCTGAGCACCATCCGCTCCAACCTGTTCTGGGCGTTCGGCTACAACGTGGCCGCTCTGCCGCTCGCGGCGGCGGGCCTGCTCAACCCCATGATCGCCGGGGCGGCCATGGCCCTCTCCTCGGTCTTCGTCGTCGGCAACAGCCTGCGGCTGCGCGGTTTCCGCGCGATGGACTGACCCGGGATCCCGGCCGGCCCGGCCGCCCTCGTCCGGTTTGCTTCCGGAGGGCCGGGGCGGCAGGGTTCGGGGGTGTGGCCACTCTTCTGATCGTGCATCACACGCCCTCGCCGAACTGCCAGGCACTGTTCGAAGCCGTCGTCTCGGGGGCGACGACGCCGGACATCGAGGGCGTACACGTCGTCCGGCGCGCGGCGCTCTCCGCCACGGCGTCCGACGTGCTCGCGGCCGACGGCTACCTGCTCGGCACCCCGGCGAACCTCGGCTACATGTCCGGTGCCCTGAAGCACTTCTTCGACCAGGTCTACTACCCGTGCCTGGACGAGACGCGGGGGCGCCCCTTCGGCTACTACGTCCACGGGGGCAACGACGTCACCGGCGCCGTACGGGGCATCGAGTCCCTCACCACCGGGCTCGGCTGGCGCCGTGCGGCCGACGCGGTGACCGTCACGGGGGAACCGGGCAAGGCCGACACCGAGGCGTGCTGGGAGCTGGGGGCGACGGTCGCCGCGGGACTGACGGCCTGAGGGCGCCGCCGGGGCGCACCGGGCCACGGGTCACCGCGGGACGAGCGTCGCCTCGGTCGCCTTGACGCTCGTCCAGACCGGCACCCCGTCGGCCAGGCCGAGCTCGGCCGCGGCCTGCGGGGTGATCTCCGCGACGAGATCGGGTGCCTCGGCCGAGCCGACCAGGACCCGCAGTCTGCTGCCACTGGCGGTGATCTCCCGTACGGTGCCGGGCCAGACGTTGCGCGGGCTGCCGCCGGGCCTGTCGCGGTGCACGGAGACGGCTTCGGGACCGATGACGGCGAGCGCGGGAGTCCCGGCGGGCAGTGGTTCCGCCGCGACGAGACGGCCTCCGCCGGAGAGCAGGAGGCCGTCGGCGGTGGCCGTCCCGGGCCAGGCGTTGCGGCCGAGCATCCGCGCCACCCAGGGGGAGCGCGGATGGCGGGTGACCTCCCCGGGCGGCGCGTCCTGCAGGGCGCGCCCCTCGTCGAGCACGAGGACCCGGTCGGCCAGCGACACCGCCTCGACGGGGTCGTGCGTGACGATCAGGCAGACGCCCCCGAAGCCGGCCAGATGGGTGCGCAGGGTGTGGCGCACCTGAGCGCGGGTCGTCTGGTCGAGCGCGGCGAGCGGTTCGTCCAGCAGCAGGAGGCGCGGACGCGCGGCGAGCGCGCGGGCGAGCGCGACGCGCTGGGCCTGGCCGCCCGAGAGCTGCGCCGGCTTACGGCCGCCGAGGTGCCCGACACCGAGCCGGACGAGCCAGCGCCGGGCTTCCTCACGGGCCTCGGCGCGGGGCACGCCGTGGGCGCGGAGCCCGTAGGCGGTGTTGGCCAGCGCGGAGAGGTGCGGGAAGAGCGCGCCGTCCTGCGGAACCCACGCGACACCCCGACGGTGTGGGGGCAGGCTGCCGGTGTCGGTGTCGCCCAGGCGCAGATCCGCGTGCGCGCGGGGGGTGAGACCGAGCAGGGCGCGCAGGAGGGTCGTCTTGCCCGCGCCGTTGGGGCCGACGACAGCGATCGTCGTGCCGGGTTCCGCCTCGATCGTGAGCTGGTCGAAGCCCGTGACCTCGGCGCGCAGCGGCCACCTCTCCCCGGGTGCGCCTGCGGTGGACGGCTCGTCCACCGGCTCCGGCCCGGGTCCGGGTTCGGGTCCTGGTTCGGGCTCACCGGCGGGGCGGCGCGGCGCCCCGGTCGCCCGGGGCCCGGCCCACCGGCCTCGCAGCGCGACGAGCACCGCCATGGCGATGGCGAGCAGCAGCAGCGAGACGGAGGTGGCCGCCGCGGGGGATTCCTGCAGCAGCAGGTACACCTGGAGGGGCAGGGTCTGCGTGGTGCCCGGCAGATTGCCCGCGAAGGTGATGGTGGCCCCGAACTCACCCAGCGCCCGCGCCCACGTCAGTGCCGCGCCCGCGGCGAGCCCGGGGGCGACCATGGGCAGGGTCACGGTGAAGAACACCCGTACCGGGGAGGCGCCCAGGGAGGCCGCCGTCTCCTCGTACCGTGGATGAAGGCCTCCCAGCGCCCCTTCGAGGCTGATGACGAGGAACGGCATCGCGACGAAGGTCGCGGCGAGCACCGCCCCCGAGGTGTGGAACGGCAGCGTCACGCCGAAGGTCTCCTCCAGCCAGGGCCCCAGCAGCCCACGCCGTCCGAAGGCGAGCAGCAGCGCCACGCCGCCGACGGTCGGCGGCAGCACCATGGGGAGAAGGACGAGCGAGCGTACGAGAGCCTTGCCGGGGAAGTCGACGCGCGCCAGCAGCCAGGCCAGGGGCACACCCAGCATGAGCGACAGCGCCAGCGCCCAGCCGGAGACCAGCAGCGACAGCTTCAGGGCCTGGGTGGTCGCGGGGTCGGTCAGATGGGTGCCGAGCTCGCCCCAGGACGTGCGCGCCAGGATGCCGGCGAGCGGCAGCGACAGGAACACGACGGCGAGGAGCGCGGGGACCGCCAGGGTGAGCGGCGTACGGGGTCCCGACGGACGGGTGCGGAGCTGTTTCATCGCGGTTCCCTGGGGCTGCCTGGGCTACGGCTTCTGGAAGCCCGCGTCCCGGAGGATCTTCTGTGCCTCCGGGGAGGACAGCCAGGAGACGAAGGCGGCTGCGGCCCCGGAGTTCTCGGACGACTTCAGTGTGGCGGCCGGGTAGGACGCGATCGCGTTCTGCGCGTCCGGGATCTCGATGGCGTCGACCTTGTCGGCGACGGTCGCCGCGTCCGTACGGTAGACGAGGCCCGCGTCCGCCTCGCCGAGCTCCACCTTGCTGAGGACGGCGCGGACGTTGGGTTCCTGCGAGACCGGCCTCACCTCGATCTTCTGGGCGTCCAGGACCTGTCCGGCGTAGCGGCCGACCGGCACCCCGGGCGCGGCCAGGACCACTTTGAGCGAGGGATCGGCCAGGTCCGCGAGGCCTGCGACCTTCTCGGGGTTGCCCTCACCGGTGACGATGACCAGACGGTTCTTCGCGATGACGACCGGGGTGCCGGTCTCCGGCTTCAGGCCGTCCATCGTCCTGGTGTCGGCGGTGACGAGCGCGTCCGCGGGAGCGCCCTGCCCGACCTGGGCGGCGAGTTCCTGCGACCCCGCGAACGAGAAGGTCACCTCCGTGCCGGGGTGGTCCTTCTCGTAGGCGGCTCCGGCGGTCGTGAAGACGTCGGTGAGCGACGACGCGGCCAGCACGGTCAGCTCGGTCTTCCGGGCGGCGGAGTCCTTGTCCCCGTCGTCACCGCCGCACGCGGCGAGGGTGACCAGAAGCGCCGCCGCCAACGCCGCGGCGGCGCCCCGGCGGCGGGTGGGAGAGAGGGACATCGGAGGGAACTCCTCGGTGCGAGCCGCCGTTCGCCGGCGGACATCTGTACGGCTTCCGGCGGTCGGTCAGGTGCGGTCGATGTGCACGCTGGTCGACTTCACGCGGGCCGTGGCCTGCGTACCGACCTCGAGCCCCAGTTCCTCGACGGCTTCCCGGGTCAGCAGTGAGACGAGCCGGTGCGGGCCCGCCTGGATCTCCACCTGGGCGGCGACGTCGCCGAGCTTCACCGCGGTGACGATGCCCGGGAAGGCGTTGCGTGCCGAGGTGTAGGGAACCTCGTCCTCGCCCGGGCCCGCCTGCGCGACCTCGATCGAGAACGCGGCCAGGTCCCGGCCGTCGATGAGGCGGCGCCCGGTGTCGTCGCGGCGGGTCGCTACGCGTCCGGCGTCCGCCCAGCGTCGGGCGGTGTCCGGGCTCACGCCGAGAAGCCGGGCGGCCTGCCCGATGGTGTAGGACTGCATGTGCGACACGATAGGTGGATACCACTCGTATCTGCAATGCTCATAAGGCATTGGCCTTGGTAGATGCGTGCTCCCGAGGGCGCCACGGTCGACGGTTGTCGCGCCGCGCCGATCGCACCGCGCGCGCATTTCCCGGGCCGCCCCTTCGTGCACGTGTCTCGCGCTCTCCGGACGAGTGCCCCGGCCCGGCGGATTTCCGCCAACTCCGTTGTCCTGCGGGACCGTGCGCCCCGGCGCGGGCGGGCCCGGCCGCACCCTCGGGCGCGATCCACGCCTTCGGGGAGGCAGCCGTGACTGGCCGCACCCGGGATCGGGGGCCTCCGGAGTGGGCTGTGGCGGGCGCGTGACCATCTCGGCCATATGTGAAGCAACTGATTGACCGGCGCCGTGCGGCCGGATTGCCTGGTGCTCCGAGACGCCCTCGACCCAGGAGACGGCTGTGCAGCGGACCGCGCGGGCCGAGCAGGTCGGCGAGACCCGGGAACGGATTCTGAACGCGGCGGAGCGGCTCTTCGCCGAGCGCGGTGTCCACGCCGTGTCCAACCGCCGGGTGAGCGAGGCCGCGCAGCAGGGCAACAACGCCGCGGTCGGCTACCACTTCGGGACCAAGGCCGACCTGGTGCGTGCGATCACCCGGAAGCACACCCGCCGGATCGAGGAGGCCCGCGCGCGCCGGCTGGGGGAGGTCGGCGATCGTACGGACACAGGGGAGTGGGTGGCCTGCCTGGTGCGCCCCACCACCGAGCACCTGGCGGATCTCGGCAGTCCCACGTGGTTCGCGCGGTTCTGCGCGCAGGTCATGACCGACCCGGCGCTGCGGGACATCATGGCCGAGGAATCGCTGGCCTCGCCGCCGATGCTGCGGACCCTGGAAGGGCTGAACCGTTGCCTGCCCGACCTGCCGGCCGACGTCCACGTCGAACGGGGCGCGATGGCACGCGATCTGATCCTGCACACCTGCGCCGAGCGTGAACGCGCGCTCGCGGAGAACACCCCCACGCCCCGCACCAGTTGGCACGCCACCGCGACCGGGCTGATCGACGCGATCGTCGGTCTGCGGACGGCCCCCGTCACCTCCTGCCGCTGACGCCCTGAACTCTGCCCCACATCCCCCGCCGGGTCCGGCTGCGACAGTCCGTCAGCGGCCCGGGCCGAGAGCTGAGGCCCCATGTCCTCGTACCCCGCCAGGTCTCCGTGCCCCGTGACGCCCCCGTGCCTCGTCACGGACCCGCGCGCCGCAGGCGGGGACGGCGTTCGCTCACCCCGGGCGGGCGCATGAGCCGTCACCCCTCGCACGCCCTCGTGGCCGGTGCGTACGCCCGCCGGACCGACCACCGCGGAGGCCCTGCGCCGCAAGGGATACGAGGGCAGGCTGACGCTGCTCGGCGACGAGCGGCACCTGCCCTTGCGTACCGGTGCCGTATTTCTGGACCGACCAGTTCGACGCCCGCATACAGGCCCACGGCCGCTTCGGACCGGGCGCGCAGGGGAGTGCCGTCGAAGGCGACCCCGCCGCCGGGCGTTGCGTCACACGCTGCGCCCAGGACGGCACGGTCACGGGCGTCATCGGCTGGAACATGCCCGGACAGGCCCGTCTGCGCCGTTCGGAGATCGGCGCGCGGTCGTCGCGCCATGAGGTACGCGCCACCCTCGGGCCGTCAGTGCGGCCGCCAGCTGAGCTTGCCGCCGCCCACCCACCGCACGACCGCCGGATCGTCGAGGTCGTGGATCTGGATGCCGGCTGTCGAGGCCGCGATCAGCACGTCCGTCATGGCGGTCGCCCTGCCGATCACCTCTCCGTCGATCTCCACGATGCGGAAGGGCGGGTCGCCGGGCTGGACGGGCAGCACGGTGATCCGTGGGTACGAGGCGTACGGGTTCTCGGTCATGCGGAGATCGATTCCACGCGGAGTCTGATGGTATGCCCGGCGATGCCGGTTGTGAGCCTTATGCCCGATTTAGAGGTCTTTCTTGGAATTGATCCCGTAATCCATAAAAGGCCATTTCGTGTGACCTGGGACCTTCAAGGGAGAGCAAAACGCCCTTATCGGACTCCGTGACCAGCGTCACTGGCCGGGGCGTGGACGCCCTGATGGAGGGGCCGGTTCCCTTCTGTGCCAAGAAGAATGCCCGGAGCGGTGTGCGATGGATTACACGAATTCCCGTGAATCGATCTTGCCGGTGAATTGTGATCACGAGATCGGGCTTGTTCCTTTCGCTATTCCTCGCCTACGGTCACCATCACTCCGGATGGAACGCCTAATCCTGCCGCCGTCCGGTTACCCGACCACATCTCGTACGGCAGGAGCGGGGGACCCAGGTAAGCGCCGATCCGGTATCCGGAACGGCTCGGGGTGAAGTCGCATTCGTATGCGGCCGGGCATCTCCAGCCCGAACCCGACAGCTCACTTCGTAGGCGGCGGAGAGGAAATCCAGCATGCCCGAAAACGGTAAGCACCGTCGTTCCAGGACCAGTTCGCTGACTCGCGGCATTCTCGTCGTGACCACGGGCGCTCTCGCCCTTCCCATCGTCGGTGCGACCGGTGCGTTCGCCGCCCCGGCCCCGACGGCCACCGTCGAAAAGGCGGCGACGCCGACTTCCGTTGCCGGTAAGGGAATTGCCGCGCAGAAGTCCGGCTCCACCACCTATTCCGTGATCTTGGGTGACACTCTCGCCAAGATCGCCCGTGAGCATTCCGTCAACGGTGGCTGGAAGGCCCTGTACGAGGACAACCGGAAGGCCGTCGGGGAAAACCCCGACCTCATTCACCCCGGCCTCGAACTGACCATCGGCGCCAAGGCCGAGAAGAAGTCGTCCGACACGTCGAAGAAGGCCGACAAGGCCGCCGACCGTACCGAGAGTGCGGACCGCGTCGACCGTTCGGAGCGTACGAGCACGTCGATCGCCGCCCAGGGTGCGCCCGCCGCGGCCGAGGCCGCTCCGGCCGTCGAGCCGGTCGCGTACACGAACGACCTCGACGGCTGGATCAAGGAGTCGCTCGCCATCATGGCCGAGCACGGCATCCCCGGCAGCTACGAGGGCATCCACCGCAACATCATGCGTGAGTCCTCGGGCAACCCCCAGGCCATCAACAACTGGGACTCGAACGCCGCCGCCGGCATCCCCTCGAAGGGTCTGCTGCAGGTCATCGACCCGACCTTCCAGGCCTACCACGTGCCCGGCACGTCGATGGACAGCTACGACCCGGTCGCCAACATCACCGCGGCGTGCAACTACGCCGCCGACCGGTACGGCTCGATCGACAACGTCTTCGGGGCCTACTGAGCCTCGCGGACGCATGAGCGGCTGACGCGCGAGGCGTGACGGCGGGAACAGCGGGACATCACCGACGGGTGGTGCGGGTTCGGCGGAACCCGCACCACCCGTCGTTCGTGTGCGCGCCCCCGGCCGGGAGGTGAACCGGGGCCGCCGACGGGGGCCGACAGGCCGGGAGAGAGCCGCTTGACTGGTCTCGTACAGATTCGTCGTCCATACTGCCCGCCGTGGAGCAGCGCATAGATTCGAACACGACGCCCGAGTTCGCCGCGGGGACAGACCCGGCGTACATCCCTGGCCTGACGGCCCCTGTCCCCGCCCGGACGGGGGCGGAGAAGGCGGAGGTTTCCGAGGAGGACAGGGAGCCCGAGGACGTCGTCGTTCCGGTGGAGGACGCGGCCGACGCCGGAGCGCCGGCCCCCGGTGAGGCGCCCGGCGGTGCCGAGGCGGTGTCCGGGGGTGAGGAGGACCCGGAAGCCGACGCGGTGCGTGACGGCGGCGGCGACGAGGACGGTCCCGTCTTCGAGGTCAGCGACCGGCGCGGGTCCATCCGGGTCGACGCGGAAGGCGTCCGCTTCCGGCTGGACGACCAGGAAGCGGAGTTCGACTGGGCCGAGATCGGCGCCGTCGAGGTCAAGACCGGCCGCTTCGGACGCCGGTTCACCGTGACGGTCCACCTGTCGAGCCGCCGGTGGTTCAACGCCGAGGTCGAGGCGGAGGCCAGGAGCAGCCTCAAGCAGTGGACGGCGGATCTCGACGCCGCGCTGGACGCTCACTTCGAAGAGGGCTGACCCGCACGGTCACGGCCGCGCACCGGGCTGCCCGTCGGCCCGGTGCGCGGCGTGCCCTGACGTGCGCTCAGGCCCCCGCCGCCCCGTCGAGCACCACCGACCGCGTCAGATGGCGCGGCAGGTCGGGATCGAGACCGCGTGCCTGTGCGCGGGCGATCGCCAGCCGCTGCACGCGCACCAGGTCGGCCAGCGGGTCCAGTGCGCTCTCCACCCACCGCGCGCCCGTCGACCGCACCTGGTCCGCGAGTCCTTCCGGCGCGGCGCCGAACATCCACGTGGCGGTCCCGGCCGTCGCGATGCTGATGGGCCCGTGGCGGTACTCCATCGCGGGATAGGACTCCGTCCAGGACAGGGACGCCTCCTTCATCTTGAGCGCCGCCTCGTTGGCGAGCCCGACCGTCCAGCCGCGCCCCAGGAAGCTGAACTGGGTGCACTCCAGCACCCCGTCGGGCAGTGGCTCGGCGAGCGCGGTCTCCGCGTCCCGCACCGCCTGGTCCGTGTACAGCCCGAGATGGGCGCGGAAGAGGGTCAGCGCCGTGGTCGCGAACCGTGTCTGCACCACGGACCGTTCGTCGGCGAAGTCGAGGAGGACCATCTCGTCCGCCGCGTCCTTGACCGGGGTGTGCGGATCGGCGGTCACCACGACGGTCCGCGTGGTGCCGCGCAGCCGGCTCAGCAGGTCGAGGACCTCCGTGGTCGTGCCCGACCGTGTCAGGGCGACGACCCGCTCGTAGGCGCGCCCGAAGGGGAACTCCGAGGCGGCGTACGCGTCCGACTCGCCCTGCCCGGACGCCTCGCGGAGCGCGGCGTAGGCCTGCGCCATGTAATACGACGTTCCGCAGCCGACCACGGCGACGCGTTCACCGGTGGCGGGCAGTGCCGCCGCCCGGCCGACCGCGACCTCGGCGGCGCGACGCCAGCACTCCGGCTGGCTCGCCGTCTCGTTCTCCGCATGGGACATGTGCGCACTCCGCTTCCACTGCTGCTCGCACCTGAGGGTGGACTGGGGGAAATCGTCGCCACTTTGTTCAATTCTGCATGTTACATGGGGCAAACGAGCAGGAACAAGCAAAGAGCTTCGGGGGAAGTGGCGTACGGTACGGCGGTTTTCGGCCATGCTCGGTGGGTAGTCGGCTCGATCCGGTTCCGCCGGTCCAGGCTGGGTACCGATCGCCCGCCATGGTCGTGGCGGGTGGTCTCCCGGGCATAAGGGAGAAATCATCCGCGTCGACGCTCGTGGCCGACCCCGGACCGTCACCGGGGCGGCCTCGGCGGCCGGGCGGAAGGGCGATTATGCGTCAGGGCGTCCATATGTTGGCCGAGTTCGAACGCGCGCCCGGATCGTGGTCGGCATAATCGCCCCATGCCGATCACGGTTGGGGACATCGTCGACCTCGGCGCGGGCCTGTACGCCTGGCTGCCGCCGAAACGGGGCTGGGGCCTGGCCAACTGCGGGCTCCTGGTGTCGCGGCGCGGCGCCCTGTGGATCGACGCCCCGTACGACCCCCTGCTGGCCGGGCAGTTCCTCGCGGAGAGCACCAAGCGGCTGCCCGCCGGGGTGAGCGTCGACCGTGTGATCGTCACGCATGCCAACGGGGACCACTTCTGGGGCGCCGGCGTGCTCCCGGACGCGGAGATCATCGCGACCCGTGAAGCCCGGGAGCACATCCACTACGACCCCACGCCGCGGCAGCAGCACGCGTTGGTGACCGGAAGCGACCCGGAGACGCCCCTCGGCGCCTATCTCACCCGTCACTTCGGGGCCTTCGACTGGTCGGCCACCGAACAGGGGCTGCCGACGACCTACTTCACCGGTGAGCTCGAACTGACCCTGGGGGAGCACACGGTCCAGGTGACCTCCCTGCCACCGGCCCACACCACGGGTGATCTGATCGTCCATCTGCCCGAGCGGCGCACGGTGTTCAGCGGCGACGTCATCTTCGCCTCCACCCCGCGGCAGCCGGGGGACCACCCGGTGCACTGGGCGGGCCCTCTGAGCAACGTGATCGACGCCTGTGAGCGGGTGCTGGCCACCGGGGCCGAGGTGATCGTCCCCGGCCACGGCCCGCTGCTCGACCCGGCCGGGGTGCGCGAGCACATCGGCTACCTGGCACACGTACGCGACCGCGCCCACGCCCTCCACGCCGCCGGTGTGCCCGCCCTGGAGGCGGCCCGGCGGGTGATCCGCGAGCGCCGCCACCCGGCGCTCGGCCTGCCGGAGCGCCTGGTGGTGACCATCGGCAGCGAATACCGTCACCTCGACGGCTCCGAACTGCCCGGAGTGCTCCAGGTGATGGCCGACGTGGCGGCCGTCGCCCACGAGACCGGCACGGCGTGTACCGGCGAGCCGGCATGACCGCCGGCCGGCCCGGCGGCCCGGCCTCCCGCCGCGCGGGACACCGGCCGTCCCCGACAACAGAGACGCGGTGACGCCGTGGTGGCATGGATCCTGGCCCTGACAGCCGTCGTGGCGGCGATATGGTCGGCCGTCCGCATGGACCGGGCCAGACGCGAGTCGCACCACGCCGCGGCCCGCGCGGAGCTGGCCGAGCGCCAGTTCAAGGCGGCCGAGGCGCGTACCCTCGCCCTCACCGACGAGATACGCCAGCTCGCGCAGAAGCGGATACCCGCCGCCGCCACGGCGCTCTCCCACCGCTCCGCGCCCGTCCCGGGACTGCGGGAGGCCGCCGGGGTGGAGGGCGACGCCGCCCGTCTGCTGACCGAGGCCGTACAGGCCGCGCGCACGGCGGTCCTGGAGGAACGCGGACGCGTCGACGCCGCGGCGAGGTCGGCCATGCGCGGCACCTCGGCCAAGATCCAGTCGCTGCTCAACCAGTCCCAGCACCTGCTGCACGAACTCCAGCACGAGTACGACGACCCGCGGATCCTGCAGCTCGACTTCCGCAACGAACTCGCGCTGCGGCGGACCCAGGCCACCGCCGTGCTCTGCGACGCCTGGCCGGGGCTCGCCCGGCAGAACTCCTCACTGGTCGAGGTCGTGCTCGGAGCCCAGTCCCGGGTCGCCGGTTACGAGCGCATCAAGGTCGCCAACCACCTGCGTCAGGAACGGCTCGCGCTGGTGGCCCGGGCCGCCGAGCCCCTCGCCATCGCGCTCGCCGAGCTGCTGGCCAACGCGACGGCGTACTCGCACCCGGACACCGAGGTGCCGGTGACCGTGCAGCAGACCCCGGGGCGCGGCGCCATGATCCTGGTCGACGACGCCGGGATCGGCATGGACGACGACGCGCTGAAGAGGGCCCGCACGCTGCTCTCCGGGCCCTCCGAGGTTCTGCTCACCGAGCTGGGGGACCCCCCGCAGACCGGCTTCGCCGTGGTCGGGCGGCTGATCGCGCGCTACGGCTTCAGCTGCCACATCGAGTCCTCCCCGTACGGAGGGATGCGCGCGATGCTGCGCATCCCGGCCCACCTGCTGACCGTGATGGACGACGACCGGACCCTGTCCGTGCTCGCGCCGAAGCCCGTGCACGCACGGGGGACCGGTGCCGTCGCCGTAGCCCCGGAGCCCGTGACGGCTCCCGCACCCGCCGGGCTCCCCGAGCCGTCCGCCGGTGCCGATCCCGCCGGAGACCCTGAATCCGCCGTGCCTGCCGAACCCGCTCCCCGCGCCGGAACGGCCCCGACCGCCGAGGACGGTGGGGAGCGCCCGGCAGGGCTGCCCAGCCGCCGGCGCAGGAGCCGCCGTACCGCCTCCCCGGACGTGCGGCCCTCCTCCCGCCGGCCGGCGGAGGAGGAACCGGCGCCCCGCACGCCCGAACAGGCCGGAGCGGCCTGGTCCGCTCTCCAGGAGGGCACCCTCAGCGGCAGGAAGGCCCCGGCGACCCCGGACTCCGCGCCCACGGAATCCCCCTCAGCATCCTCATCGGACGACCAAGGAGACGACGAGAAGTGAGCACCACTCCCACCACCGGTGATCTCGCCTGGGTGCTGACCCCACTGCTGGAACTGCCCGGCGTGCAGCATGCCGTGGTCGCCACCGGGGACGGGCTCGTCGAGGGCGCGTCACCCGGACTGGAACGCGCGTCCGCCGAACGGGTCGCCGCGATGACGGCCACCCTGCACGCCGCCGCCCGGGCCTTCACCACCGCCTTCACCGAGGCGGAGTCCCCACGCCTGGCCCAGACGGTGGTGGAGTCCGACCTGGGCTTCGCCATCGTCGTACCCGCCGGCAGGAACACGACGCTGGCCCTGTTCGCGGCCCCCGACGCGCACCTGGGGAACATCGCGTACCAGATGCAGGTACAGGTCACCGCGCTGACCCGTGCCATGCACGCCCCCACCCGCCGACCGGACGCCGCCGACCAGCCATGAGCCCCGGCCCAGGGCGCCGCCTGATCCCCGCCTATCTGGTCACCGGTGGCCGTCTCGCGCCCACCGGCCCCGCGCTCGACCGGCTCGCCGTGCTCCTCCGCACCGATTCGGCCCTTCCGCCGGAGACCGGGGCGGAGCAGCGCAGGCTGTGCGAGCTCCTGGACCCGGGAGCCCTCACCGTCGTCGAGTGCGCTGCCCACCTGGACCTCCCGGTCAGCGCAACGGTCTTCCTGGCCACGGATCTCGTGGCCGCAGGACATCTGCTCGCTCGACCACCGATCCCCAGCGCCGGTGAGATCGACCGGTCGCTCGTCGAGAGGCTGCTCGTTGGACTCCGTTCCCTCCACTGACCGGGGCGGCATCGGCTATCTGCCGAGTGCCGCCGAGACCCTGATGAAACTCGTCGTCACGGGTCCCTTCGGCGTGGGCAAGACGACCCTGATCCGCACGATGTCGGAGATCCCGACCCTGCACACCGAGGAGGCGATGACGCAGTCGAGCACCGGACTCGACGACACCGCCGGACTCCCGGAGAAGACCACGACCACCGTGGCCGTCGACTTCGGGCGGCTGACCGTCCAGGACGACCTGGTGCTCTACATGTTCGGCACGCCCGGGCAGGAGCGCTTCCTCCCGCTCTGGGAGGACATCGCGCGCGGCGCGCTCGGCGCCCTCGTCATGGTGGACACGCGCCGCCTCGAGGACTCCTTCGCCGTCATGGACATGGTGGAGGAACAGGGACTCCCGTACGCCGTCGCCGTGAACCGCTTCCCCGACGCACCCGCCCACGCGGACGAGGTCCTGCGCAAGCACCTCGACCTCGACCCCCGCACCCCCCTGGTGCAGTGCGACGCCCGCGAGCGCCGGGGCAGCATCGACGCCCTGATCGCCCTCGCCGAGCACGCGCTGACCTGCCTCCCCGCCTCCCAGGAAACGCCATGACCCCGCCCGTGCCCGGCACATCGCCCCTGATCGCCGCCCCGCCCGACGAGCGGCTCGCCCTGTACGGCCCCGACTTCGCCGCCGATCCCCACGGCCACTACCGCAGGCTGCGCTCCCAGGGGCCGCTGGCCAGGGTGCGCATCGCCCCGGACGTCGACGCCATGCTCGTGACGGACTACCACGCGGCGGTCGACCTGCTGCGGGACACCGACACCTTCACGAAAGACCCGCGCGCCTGGCAGGCGGGGGTGCCGGCCGACTCGCCGATCCTGCCCGTACTCGGCCACCGGCCCACCGCGCTCTTCAGCGACGGGGACGTCCACGCCCGTTACCGAGGTGCCATCAACGACACCCTCGCGCTGATCGAACCCCACCTGCTGCGCGCGGAGGTCGCCCGGGTCGCCCAGCGGCTCATCGCCGGCTTCTCCGCCGCCGGGTCGGGCGACCTCATCGCCCAGTACGCCCGCCGCCTCCCGCTGCACGTGTTCACCGCCGCCTTCGGGGTGGCCCCGCAGGACACCGAGCGGGTGGTCAGGGGCACCGCCGCGATGATGGACTCCGCGGCGGACGCGACAGCCGCCTACGACGACCTGGTCGGCGTCGTCACCGGCCTCGTCGCCCGGCGCCGGGCCGCCCCGGGCCGCGACCTCACCTCGTACCTCCTCGCGCACCCTGCCCACCTCGACGACGACGAGGCCGTACGGCAGATCACCCTGATCATGAGCAGCGGCCACGACCCCATGACCAACCTGATCGGCAACGCGCTGCTGCGCATGCTCAGCGACGGGGGGTACGGGGGTTCGCTGCACGGCGGGGCGATCACCGCTCAGGAGGCGGTCAACGACGTGCTCTGGCGTGATCCGCCGCTGGCCAACATGGGGGCGCACTTCCCGCGCCACGACACCGAGTTCCACGGGGTCCCGCTCCGCGCCGGACAACTGGTCCTGGTCTCCTTCGCCGCCGCCAACACCCAGTCACCGCCGTCCCCTTCCGAGTCCACGGTGCGCTCCGGGGACAGCGCCCATCTGGCGTGGTCCACCGGCCCGCACCGCTGCCCGGCCAGACAGCCCGCCCTGCTGATGGCGATGACCGCGATCGAACAGCTCACCAGCCAGCTCTGCGACCTCGAACTGGCCGTCGCCCCCGAAGCGCTGATCTGGCGTCCGGGTCCCTTCCACCGCGCTCCGGCGCACCTCCCGGTCCGCTTCACCCCTCTCGACACGCTCCCCGACCCCGAGGCGCCCGACGCCCCGGACGCTGTCGATCACGTTCCGATCCGTGTCGGTGGTACGCCGAACGGGTGAGGGGCGAGAGAATTGCCCGATGAACAGCGAGCGCAGCCGGCGCACAGCCAACCGGCACACGGACGGGGTGGATCTGTGAGCAGGTACGACAGGTACGACAGGTACGACGCCACCGACGAACAGTGGGAGGGTCTCGCCCAGGTCGTACCCCTGAGGGGACGCAACGAGTGGCCGTCGCGGGTGGACCACCGGACGGTGCCCGACCGTGAGGAGTCCGTCGAGCAGCGGCGGCTGGTCGTCCTGCGGGTGCAGGTGTTCGCGGACGCGCGCGAGGTGGCGGAGTACCTGGTGGCGCAGATCCCGGTCCTGCTGGATCTGACCGGTGCCGAGAGCGACGTGGCCAAGCGGATCCTGGACTTCAGCAGCGGCGTGGTCTTCGGGCTCGGCAGCGGGATGCACCGGGTGGACCGCAACGTCTTCCTGCTCGCACCGGTCGGTATGGAGGTCGAGGGGGTCACCGCGGCGGGCGTACCTCAATCGTAGGAAGACCGTGCGGACAAAACGGTTCGCCGCCCGGGGGTGTGCGTACGGTCCGCTCATGACTGCGACCCCCACGTTCTCCACGCTCCCCACGGCAAGGACGGCTCCTTCACCGTCCGGAGCGGACCGTCCCGCCCGCCCCTTCGTCGGCGAGCTCCGGCTCGACGCCTTCGCCTCGCACCGGCGCACCGTGATCCCCCTCGGTCCGCTCACCCTGCTCACCGGCGGCAGCGGCAGCGGAAAGTCGACCGCCCTGCGCGGGTACGAGGCGCTGGCGCGGCTGGCGGCGGGCGACCCGCTGGAGGAGGTCTTCCCCGACCCGGTGGCCTGGGTGCCGGAAGGAGCGGGCACCGACGCGCAGGGACGACGAGGGTTCAGGCTCGGCTGCACGGTGGAGGGGCCTCTCGGTCCCGTCGGGCTGGACGTCGCCGTGCAGGCCGAGCCGACGCTGCGCATCGTCGGCGAACGGCTGCGGGACCGTGACGAGACCTTGCTGAGCACGGCCCTGCTCGATCCGCGGCGCTCCGTGGTGCAGGCGGCGTGGCACACGGCGGGGACGGTGGCGGTGACGCGTGCTCCTTTTCCCGACGACCGGCTCGGCACGGCGCTGCTGCCGTTACGGGTCGCGGGGACCACGGACGGCCAGCTGAGGGTGCTGGCCGCCGCCGAGCAGGTGGTCGTGGCGCTGCGCTCCGCCTTCGCGTGCGATCCGCAGCCACGCAGGATGCGTGTACCGGTCCCGCTCGGGGAGGGGCGGCTGACCTCGTCCTGCGACAACCTCGCCGACGTCCTGCACCGCACCCGCAGCCAGTGCGCGCAGCGGCATGCCCGGCTCGTCGCCGCGGCGGACAGGGGGTGTGCGGGACGGGTGACCGGCCTGACCGCCGAGCGACTGGAGGACGGGACCGTACGGGCCCTGGCGGAGCGGGGGGAGGGGGATGCCACCCCGCTCGCCCGCCTCGGCGACGGCGAACTGCGGTACCTCGCCTTCGCCCTGGTGCTGCTGACCGGCCCGCACGTCCTGGTCGTGGACCCGGCGGCGGAGGTCCCCTCGGCCATGCAGGCGCTCACGGTGCTCGCCGACGGGCTGGACCGGAGCCTGGACGGACGGCAGACCGCGGAACTGCTGGCGCTGGCGGCCTCGATCTGCGCCGACGGGCACATGCGTCTGCTCGGGACGGTCGGTGAGGCGACCGCCCTGGCCGCCCGGGGCACGGCGGGCGTCACGGTGGTAGACCTGGCACCGTGACGGAACTGGATGTGAAGCAACTGCAGCGGCGGCTCGCCGACTTCGCTGCCACCCGGGCCTGGGCGCCGTACCACACCCCCAAGAACCTCTGCGCGGCGCTGAGCGTCGAGGCGTCCGAACTGCTGGAGATCTTCCAGTGGTTGACGCCGGAGCAGTCGGCGAGGGTCATGGAGGACCCTGACACGGCGTTCCGCGTGGAGGACGAGGTGGCGGACGTCCTGGCCTATCTGCTGCAGTTCTGCGAGGTCCTGGGGGTCGATCCCCTGGCCGCCCTCGCGGCGAAGATCGAGCGGAACGAGGCGCGTTTCCCGGCCGCCGACAGCAACGGGCCCATGGGTCGTCACTCTTCGGAGTGATCGATTTATGCACAACCGGACTCCTGTCCACAGATTTCCGATTTCCTCTGGCTTTCGTGTGCCGCACACCTCACTGTGGGTAATGAAGAGGTGAGCAGGTTTCGTCAGGGCGGTTTCGACGACGGGGGACGGCGCATGGAAGCGGAGCGGTTGATCGAGGCGGGCCGCAGCGCCCTGGCGGACAGCAGGGGGGTGCCGGCCGTCATGGCGGAAGCCTGGCAGGCGCAGGCACTCGCCCGTGCGGTCGGCGGACAGCTGGCGCGGTCCGGCCCGGCGGAGTTACGCACGGACGCGCGCGGGCTCAGTGAGATCTGTGCCCTGGGCAGCGCGGTGTTCGACCATCCGATGGTCCCGGCCGGATCTGTGCGGGCCTCGCAGCTCACGGAGGTGTCCGATGTGCCCGGGGCTCTGGACGCACTCGCGCAGCTCCTGGGCGAGGCGGGCATCGCGCTCGTGGGCGTCGCCTGCGGCACGGAGGAGGAGGGGCTGTACTGGCAGTGCATCGAGGCGATAGACGCCGTGGACGAGTCGGTGGACCGGATCCACGGGATGGTGAGACGGCTCGCGGAGATGGAGCGGGAGCAGGAGGGGGACCAGGAGGGCGACGGTCCGTACGGGGTGATCCGTGGACCTGCGGGCTTCGTCGCCGGTCAGCCCTGAGCCCGGCGGGCGGGGTGGGATATCCCGACGTCCGGCGCGGGGCCGGGGCAGGCGGGGTGCGACGGTTTCGAAGGTGCAGGATGGATGCATGGATCTTCGAATCTTCACCGAGCCCCAGCAAGGGGCGAGCTACGACACCCTGCTCACCGTCGCCAAGGCCACCGAGGACCTCGGCTTCGATGCCTTCTACCGGTCCGACCACTACCTGCGCATGGGTTCCGGGGACGGACTGCCCGGGCCGACCGACGCATGGATCACCCTGGCCGGTCTGGCCCGGGAGACGAACAGGATTCGCCTCGGCACGCTGATGACGGCCGGCACCTTCCGTCTGCCCGGCGTCCTCGCCATCCAGGTGGCCCAGGTCGACCAGATGTCCGGAGGCCGGGTCGAACTCGGCCTGGGGGCGGGCTGGTTCGAGGAGGAGCACAAGGCCTACGGCATTCCGTTCCCCAAGGAGAAGTTCGGCAGGCTGGAGGAGCAGCTGGCGATCATCACCGGCCTGTGGGAGACGGAGACGGGCAAGACCTTCAGCTACGACGGCACGTATTACCAGCTCAGCGACTCGCCTGCGCTGCCGAAGCCCGCGCAGGCCAAGGTGCCGGTGCTGATCGGAGGCCATGGCGCGGTCCGCACCCCGCGGCTGGCCGCGCGCTACGCGGACGAGTTCAACATCCCGTTCGCGTCGATCGAGGACAGCGAGAAGCAGTTCGGCCGTGTCAGGGACGCCGCCGTGGCGGCCGGGCGGGGAGCCGACGACCTCGTCTACTCCAATGCCCTGGTGGTCTGCGTCGGGAAGAACGACGCCGAGGTGGCGCGGCGCGCGTCCGCCATCGGACGCGAGGTCGAGGAGATCAAGGCGAACGGCCTCGCGGGCTCTCCCGACGAGGTCGTCGAGAAGATCGGCCGCTACGCGACCATCGGCTCCTCCCGGATCTATCTCCAGGTGCTGGACCTCCACGACCTGGAGCACCTGGAGCTGATCTCGTCGCGGGTGCAGTCGCAGCTGAGCTGACGGATCCCTCTCGTCGGTGCCCCTGCCGGGCTCCGGGCCGCCTCCCACGGTGCGCACTTTCCGGTGGGGGCGGCCCGGAGCGCCTTTCCGGGGGCGGGGAGGACTTCGGGCACGGCGCCTTTCGGCCCGACTCACGCGCGGGCACGGTTCACGTACGGGCCTGGCCTGCGGGGCCGGGACCGGCAGGGGTACGCAGGGAGCCGGATCCGGAGCCGAGGCGGGGCCGTGCGTGAGCCTGCGGGGGGCCGTGCGGAGAACCGGGCCGAGAGCGCGGACGGCCGCGTAACCATGTAGTCAGCAGCAACCCGAGAGCAGAAGCCGAGCAGCAAGGAGCAGCCGTGCACCCCGCCCGTACCCAGGAGGTCCCGCCCGGCCGTACGCTCGGCGACGCGCTCGCCGAGGGCACCGTTCTGCTGGACGGCGGTCTCTCCAACCAGTTGGAGGCCCAGGGCTGCGACCTGTCGGACGCCCTGTGGTCGGCCCGTCTGCTGGCCGACGCTCCTCAGCAGATCGAGGCAGCGCACGCGGCCTATGCGCGGGCGGGAGCGCAGGTGCTCATCACCGCCAGCTATCAGGCGACCTTCGAGGGGTTCGGGCGGCGCGGGATCGGGCGCGCGAGGGCAGCGGAGCTGATGGCCGGCAGTGTGGCGGCGGCACGACGGGCGGGCGCGGCGGCCGGGCGGGAGTTCTGGGTCGCGGCCTCGATCGGACCGTACGGGGCGATGCTCGCGGACGGCAGCGAATACCGGGGCCGGTACGGGCCGACGGTCCGGGAGCTGGAGCGTTTCCACCGGCCCCGGGTGGAGGTGCTGGCCTCGGCGGGCCCTGACGTCCTGGCCCTGGAGACGGTGCCGGACATCGAGGAGGCGGAAGCCCTGCTGCGGGCCGTCGAGGACTTCCAGGTCCCCGTCTGGCTGTCGTTCAGCGTGGCCGACGGCCTGACCAGGGCCGGCCAGCCCCTGGCGGAGGCCTTCGGGCTGGTCGCGGGCGTGGACCAGGTGGTCGCGGTGGGGGTCAACTGCTGCGACCCCGCCGATGCGGACCGTGCGGTGGAGGTGGCGAGCGCGACGACCGCCAAACCGGTCGTCGTCTACCCCAACAGCGGGGAGGAGTGGGACGCGGAGGGCCGCACCTGGACCGGCGACGGCAGCTTCGAGCCGTCCAGGGTCCGCGCATGGCAGCGGGCGGGCGCCCGGCTGGTCGGCGGATGCTGCCGGGTCGGCCCGTCCACGATCGCGGCTCTCGCCGACCAGCTCGCGCCACCGCCCGGACGGTGAACATGCATCGGCGGGCCCGACGGACGTCGACCGACGGCCGATGGCCCGGCGAACCGAAGGACCCGTCGGATCCAAGAACGACGGCCCGTCGGGCCCAAGGAGCGACGGCCCGTCAGAACCGATGAGCGACGGCCCCGATGGCCGCTGCTGGTCCGGGACTGTCACCACGAGGGCCCACGACATCCGACTGTCGGAGACGAGCCGGGCCGGAGGCGAGCCGCACCGGCCGGGCCCGCCCGGTGCGGCTCGCCCCCGTGTCCCGCTAATCCGCTACCGCCGCGGGTGCGTCGGCGCCCATAATCGGACGGGTGTTCCTGACTATCAGCACCACCGGCACCCCTGAACGTCCCGCCACCGACCTGGGCTTTCTGCTGCACAAGCACCCCGACAAGGCGCAGACGTTCTCCACCTCGCACGGAACCGCCCATGTCTTCTATCCCGAGGCATCCGCGGAGCGCTGCACGGCCGCCCTCCTGCTGGAGGTCGATCCCGTGGCGCTGGTCCGGCGCGGCAAGGGCAAGGGCCGGGGCGGTGCCCCCGACGCGGCGCTCGCACAGTACGTCAACGACCGGCCGTACGCGGCCTCGTCCCTGCTCTCGGTCGCGATGAGCACCGTGTTCAAGTCCGCACTGAACGGGGCCTGCCGCGCGATGCCCGAGCGCGCGGAAGCTCCCCTGCCGCTGCGGATCGAGGTGCCCGCGCTTCCCGCGCGCGGCGGTGCGGAGCTGGTCGACAAGCTCTTCGCACCGCTCGGCTGGACCACGGTGGACGCCGTGGCCGTGCCGCTGGACGAGCGGTTCCCCGAGTGGGGCGACTCGCGCTACGTACGGGTGGTGCTGGAGGGCGAGCTGAGGCTCGCGGACGCGCTGCGCCAGCTGTATGTGCTGCTGCCCGTGCTCGACGACGCCAAGCACTACTGGGTCGCACCCGACGAGGTGGACAAGCTGCTGCGAGCGGGCGAGGGCTGGCTGGCCGGCCACCCCGAGCAGAAGCTGATCACCAGCCGCTATCTCTCCCGCCGCTGGGGGCTGACCCGCCAGGCCATGGAGCGGCTGGAGCTGGTCCGGCTCGCCGAGACCGACGACCTGGAGGTGGAGAGCGTGGACAACGCCGTCGACGAGACCACCGACACGGAGGAGAAGCCGGTACCGCTGGCCGAGCGGCGCCGCGCCGCGATCCTGGAGGCGCTGCGCGCCGCCGGAGCGAACCGGGTGCTCGACCTCGGCTGCGGCCAGGGCCAGTTGGTGCAGGCGCTGCTCAAGGACGTGCGCTTCACGGAGATCGTCGGCGTCGACGTGTCGATGCGCGCCCTCACCGTCGCCGCCCGCCGGCTGAAGCTGGACCGCATGGGGGAGAGGCAGGCCGGGCGGGTCACCCTTCGCCAGGGCGCCCTCACCTACACCGACAAGCAGCTGAAGGGGTACGACGCGGCCGTGCTCAGCGAGGTGATCGAGCACCTCGACCTGCCGCGGCTCCCCGCGCTGGAGTACGCCGTGTTCGGCTCCGCGCGACCGCGCACCGTGCTCGTGACCACGCCCAACGTCGAGTACAACGTCCGGTGGGAGACGCTTCCCGCCGGGCACGTACGCCACGGCGACCACCGCTTCGAGTGGACCAGGGCCGAGTTCCGGGACTGGGCGGAGCAGGTCTCCCGGCGTCACGGGTACGCCGTGGAGTTCGTGCCCGTGGGTCCGGAGGACCCCGAGGTGGGTCCTCCCACACAGATGGCCGTGTTCACGATGACCACGACCCAGGAGACGACGAAGGAGGCGAAGGCCGCATGACCAGTACCTCTCGCTCGCTGCCGGTGACCGACCTGTCGCTCGTCGTGCTCATCGGCGCCAGCGGATCGGGCAAGTCCACCTTCGCCCGCAAGAACTTCAAGCCGACCGAGGTCATCTCCTCGGACGTCTGCCGCGGCCTGGTCGCCGACGACGAGAACGATCAGAGCGTCAGCAAGGACGCCTTCGACGTGCTCCACTACATCGCGGGCAAGCGCCTCGAGGCGGGCCGGCTCACCGTCGTGGACGCCACCAACGTGCAGTCCGAGAGCCGCAAGCAGCTCGTCCAGCTGGCCCGGCAGTACGACGTGCTCCCGATCGCCATCGTGCTGGACATGCCGGAAGAGCTCTGCCAGGCCCGCAACGCCGCCCGGCCCGACCGCGCCGGCATGCCGCGCCATGTCGTCCAGCGCCACCGCCGCGAGCTGCGCCGCTCCCTGCGCGGCCTGGAGCGCGAGGGCTTCCGCAAGGTCCACGTCCTGCGCACCGAGGAGGAGGCGGACACCGCAGAAGTCGTCCTGGAGCGCCGTTACAACGACCTGCGGCACCTCACCGGCCCCTTCGACATCATCGGCGACATCCACGGCTGCAGCTCCGAACTCGACACGCTGCTCCGCAAGCTGGGGTACAAGGACGGGGCGCACCCCGAGGGCCGCACCGCCGTGTTCGTCGGCGACCTCGTCGACCGGGGACCCGACAGCCCGGGCGTGCTGCGCCGCGTCATGTCCATGGTGGCAGAGGGCAACGCCCTGTGCGTCCCCGGCAACCACGAGAACAAGCTCGGCCGTTATCTCAAGGGCCGCAAGGTCCAGCACACCCACGGCCTGGCCGAGACCATCGAGCAGCTGGAGCGGGAGGACGCCGCGCACCCCGAGTTCCGCACGCAGGTCGCGGAGTTCATCGACGGGCTGGTCAGTCACTACGTCCTGGACGAGGGCAGACTGGTCGTCTGTCACGCGGGGCTGCCCGAGAAGTACCACGGACGCACCTCCGGGCGGGTCCGTTCGCACGCGCTGTACGGCGACACCACCGGTGAGACCGACGAGTTCGGCCTGCCCGTGCGCTACCCGTGGGCGGAGGACTACCGGGGCCGTGCCGCGGTCGTCTACGGACACACACCCGTGCCCACCACGTCCTGGGTGAACAACACCCTCTGCCTGGACACCGGTGCGGTCTTCGGCGGGAAGATGACGGCGCTGCGCTGGCCGGAGCGCGAGATCGTCGACGTACCCGCCGAGCGCGTCTGGTACGAGCCCGCGAAGCCGCTGGTCACCGAGGCACCCGGGGGCCGTGAGGGCCGCCCGCTCGACCTCGCCGACGTGCAGGGGCGCCGTGTCGTGGAGACCCGGCACATGGGCCGGGTCGCGGTGCGCGAGGAGAACGCCGCGGCGGCGCTCGAAGTCATGAGCAGGTTCGCCGTCGACCCGAGGCTGCTGGCCTACCTCCCGCCGACCATGGCGCCGACCGCCACGTCCCACGAGGACGGCTTCCTCGAGCACCCGGCCGAGGCCTTCGCGCAGTACCGCGCGGACGGCGTCGCCAAGGTCGTCTGCGAGGAGAAGCACATGGGATCGCGCGCCGTGGCGCTGGTCTGCCGTGACGCCGCGACCGCCCGCGAGCGCTTCGGCGCGGACGGCCCCACCGGCGCCCTGCACACCCGGACGGGCCGCCCGTTCCTCGACGACACGGCGCTGACGGAGGTCGTCCTCGGCAGGCTCCGCACCGCCCTCACCGCCGCGGGGCTCTGGGAGGAGTGGGACACCGACTGGGTGCTGCTGGACGCCGAGCTGATGCCCTGGTCCCTCAAGGCTGCCGGTCTGCTGCGCTCCCAGTACGCCTCGGTGGGCGCCGCGGCCGGTGCCGTCCTGCCCGCGGCCGGGAACGCGCTGTCCGCGGCGACCGCACGTGGTGTCGACGTAGGTGAGCTGGCCGGCCGTCAGCGGGAGCGGGCCGTGGACGCCGCCGCCTTCACCGACGCCTACCGGCGCTACTGCTGGAGCACCGAAGGGCTCGACGGGGTCCGGCTCGCACCGTTCCAGATCCTCGCTGTGCAGGGCCGCTCGCTCGCCTCCGTACCGCACGACGAGCAGCTGGCCTGGCTGGACCGGCTCGTCGAGCACGACCCCACGGGCCTGCTCCAGGTCACCCGGCGCCTCGTCGTGGACACGGGGGACGAGGCCTCCGTGCGGTCCGGCGTCGACTGGTGGCTGGAGATGACGGGCCGGGGCGGGGAGGGCATGGTCGTCAAGCCGCTCGGCGCCCTCGTGCGGGACGCGGGGGGCAAGCTGGTCCAGCCCGGCATCAAGGTGCGCGGGAGGGAGTACCTGCGGATCATCTACGGCCCCGAGTACACGCGGCCGGCGAACCTCGAACGGCTGCGCTCGCGGTTCCTCGGCCACAAGCGGTCGCTGGCCCTGCGGGAGTACGCCCTCGGTCTGGAGGCCCTCGACCGGCTGGCCGAGGGGGAGCCGCTGTGGCGGATCCACGAGGCGGTCTTCGCGATCCTGGCCCTGGAGTCGGAGCCGGTGGACCCCCGGCTGTGAACCGCCGACCGTAATCGGCTGGCGGTTCGCGGGGTGAAGGGTGCTCCGCGCGGTGAGGATGGAGACATGGGATTCCATGTCGATTCCGAGGCCGGGCGGCTGCGCCGCGTCATCCTGCACCGCCCCGATCTGGAGCTGAAGCGGCTCACCCCCAGCAACAAGGACGCGCTGCTGTTCGACGACGTGCTGTGGGTGCGCCGTGCCAGGGAGGAGCACGACGGGTTCGCCGACGTGCTGCGCGACCGGGGTGTGGAGGTCCACCTCTTCGGCGACCTGCTCCGTGAGGCACTCGACATCCCGGTGGCGCGCCGCCTCGTCCTCGACCGGGTCTTCGCGGAGAAGGAGTACGGCCCGCTCGCCACCGAGCATCTGCGCGCCGTCTACGAGGAGCTGCCCGCGGCGGAGCTGGCCGAGGCCCTGGTCGGCGGGATGACGAAGCGGGAGTTCCTGGACCGGCACCCCGAACCGACCTCCGTCCGCTTCCACGTCATGGATCTGGACGACTTCCTGCTCAGCCCGTTGCCCAACCATCTCTTCACCCGCGACACCTCGGCCTGGATCTACGACGGTGTGTCCATCAACGCGATGCGCTGGCCGGCCCGGCAGCGCGAGACCGTGCACTTCGAGGCGATCTACCGGCATCACCCGCTGTTCACCGGCCCCGAGGCGGGTGTCTTCCACCACTGGTCGGAGGGGCAGGACGACTACCCGTCGACCATCGAGGGCGGCGACGTCCTGGTCATCGGCCGTGGCGCCGTACTGATCGGGATGAGTGAGCGGACCACCCCGCAGGCCGTGGAGATGCTGGCCAGAGGGCTCTTCGACGCCGGGTCGGCCCGGACGATCGTGGCGCTCGACATGCCCAAGAGCCGGGCCTTCATGCACCTCGACACGGTGATGACGATGATCGACGGAGACACCTTCACCAAGTACGCCGGGCTCGGGATGCTCCGCTCCTACACGATCGAACCCGGCAGCGGGCCCCGGGAACTGAAGGTCACCGACCATCCGCCCGAGCACATGCACCGGGCGATCGCCGCGGCGCTCGGCCTCGACACGATCCGGGTGCTCACCGCCACCCAGGACGTGCACGCCGCCGAGCGTGAGCAGTGGGACGACGGCTGCAACGTGCTGGCCGTGGAGCCCGGGGTCGTCGTCGCCTACGAGCGCAACGCGACCACGAACACCTATCTGCGCAAGCAGGGCATCGAGGTCATCGAGATCCGGGGCAGCGAGCTGGGCCGGGGTCGTGGAGGCCCGCGCTGCATGAGCTGCCCGGTGGTCCGCGACCCCGTGTGACCGCGGACGGGCGGCCGGTGGCCGGGTGGGTCGCCGTCCTGTCGAGCGGGTCGGTGGTGGCCGGGGGCGCCGAAGTCCTGTCGAGCGGGGCCGGTGGTGGGCGGGCGTTCGGCGGCCCTGCCGGGCGGGGTTGGGCGGGGGCCAGAGCCGCTGTGGCCCTGTATAGCAATACGGGGCATCGTATAGACTTCCAGAAAGTCTTTCCGTACGCCTCAGCCCGTCCCAGGAGCAGTCACCATGGCCATAGACCTCGCAGGCCGCCCTTTCCTCAAGGAGCTGGACTTCACGGCCGAGGAGTTCCGCGGCCTGATCGCCCTGGCCGCCGAGCTCAAGGCGGCGAAGAAGGCCGGCGAGGAGGTGCAGCGGCTGCGCGGCAGGAACATCGCGCTGATCTTCGAGAAGACGTCGACGCGCACCCGCTGCGCCTTCGAGGTCGCCGCGGCCGATCAGGGTGCCTCGACGACGTATCTCGATCCCTCCGGTTCCCAGATGGGGCACAAGGAGTCGGTGAAGGACACGGCCCGGGTGCTCGGCCGGATGTTCGACGGCATCGAGTACCGGGGTGACAGCCAGCAGGCCGTCGAGGAGCTGGCCGCGTACGCGGGTGTGCCGGTCTTCAACGGCCTCACCGACGACTGGCACCCCACCCAGATGCTTGCCGACGTCCTGACGATGACCGAGCACAGCGAGAAGCCTCTGGAGCGGATCTCGTTCGCCTACCTCGGCGACGCCCGCTTCAACATGGGCAACAGCTACCTGATCACCGGAGCCCTGCTCGGCATGGACGTCCGGATCGTCGCCCCCGCCGCGTACTGGCCGGGACAGGAGATCGTCGACCGCGCCCGCTCGCTCGCGGAGTCCAGCGGTGCGCGCATCACCCTCACCGAGGACATCACCGAGGGTGTCCTGGGCGCCGATTTCGTCCTCACCGACGTCTGGGTCTCGATGGGTGAGCCCAAGGAGGTCTGGGACGAGCGCATCACCGCCCTCGCTCCCTATGCCGTGACCATGGACGTCCTGCGCGCCACGGGCAACGAGGGCGTGAAGTTCATGCACTGCCTCCCGGCCTACCACGACCTCGGTACGAAGGTGGCGCGGGAGATCCACGAGCGGCACGGGCTGTCGGAGCTCGAGGTCACCGACGAGGTCTTCGAGTCCGGGCACTCGGTCGTCTTCGACGAGGCCGAGAACCGGATGCACACGATCAAGGCCGTCCTCGTCGCGACCCTCTCGGGTGGCACGACAACCGTATGAACATGCACCTGATTGGGTGAACATGCGTGCAAGTGGTTAGCATGGTGCCACTTGGTGGGGTTCGGGCTCGCACGTCCGGACCCCTTTTCATGTGCCGGGTCACGAGCTCGCGCGCATGTCCGGGCCCCCCACAGGCTCATTCCCGCACCACCGGAGAAGAGACCGTCCCCCCATGAGTTCCACACCCCCCGCCCCGCGGCGCCCGGTGATCCCGTCCTGCGGTCCCGGGGCACGCATCAAGAGCCCCGAACTGCTGCTCGCCGAGTCCGGCGCCGACCTCGAAGGGCACGGCCTGCGGCGCAGCATGGGCCTGTTCCAGCTCGTGTGCTTCGGCGTCGGCGCGATCGTCGGCACCGGCATCTTCGTCGGCCTCTCCGACAGCGTCGCCGAGGCCGGCCCCGCCGTGGTGATCTCCTTCGTCCTCGCGGCGATCACCTGCATCTTCACCGCCTTCTCGTTCGCCGAGCTCGGCGGCGCCATCCCGGTGTCCGGCAGTTCCTACTCCTTCGCCTACGCCACGCTCGGCGAGCGCGTCGCGTTCCTCGTGGGCTGGTGCCTGCTGCTGGAGTACGGCGTCTCGGTCTCGGCGGTCGCGGTCGGCTGGAGCCAGTACGTCAACGAGCTGCTCGGCAGCCTCACCGGCTGGACGCTCCCCGCCGCGCTCTCCTCGGGGCCGGGCGACGGCGGCGTGGTCAACCTGCCGGCGATCGTCGTGGTCATGATGGCCGCCGCCCTGCTGGTGAGGGGCGTGAGGGAGAGCGCCACCGCCACGGCGGCGATGGCGGTGCTGAAGATCGGCATCCTCGTCGCGTTCTGCGCGATCGCCTTCAGCGCGTTCCAGGACGGCAACCTCTCGCCCTTCGCCTCGCACGGCATGGCCGGGGTGACCGCGGGCGCGTCGGTGGCCTTCTTCTCGTACATCGGCTTCGACGCCATCACCACCGCGGGTGAGGAGGTCAAGAACCCGCGCCGGAACATCCCGATCGCGATCATGATCTGCATCGGCCTGGTCACCCTGCTCTACTGCGCGGTCGCCCTCGGCGCCATCGGCGCGCTGGGAGCGGACGCCGTGTCCGACAAGCCGGCGGCGCTCTCCCTGGTCGTCGACCAGGTCACCGGTTCGGACGTCGGCGGGGGGATCATCGCCTTCGGCGCGGTCGTCGCCATCGCGTCCGTCGTGCTCGCGGTGATGTACGGGCAGACCCGGATCCTGATGTCCATGTCCCGCGACGGACTGATCCCCCGGGTCTTCGAGCGCGTGTCGCCGAAGACCCGCACCCCGGTCGCCAACACCTGGATCGTGGCCGTCGTCTTCGCGGTCCCGGCCGCGTTCTCGTCCCTCGACGCGGTGGTGAACCTGACGACCATCGGCACGCTCGCCATCATGGCCGTCGTCAACATCGCGGTGATCGCGCTGCGCCGCCGCAACCCGGAGCTGAAGCGCTCCTTCCGGGTGCCGCTCTATCCGCTCAGCCCGATTCTGGGCGTCGGCTTCTGTCTGTACCTGATGTACGGGACGGGCTGGACGACCTGGGTGCAGTTCGTGGTCTTCCTGGCGGTGGGCGCCCTCGTCTACGCGGGATACGGCCGCAGCCGCTCCCGGCTGGTCAGTCCCGCGGAGCCCCGCGACCCGGTGACGCAGGGCCCGACGGCAGGGTGAACCAGACCGCCTTGCCGTGTTCCGTGGGGCGGTGACCGCAGGCCGAGCTGAGGGCGCGGATCAGGAGCAGTCCGCGGCCGTGCTCCTGCCACGGGTCCGGCGTGCTGCCGGGCAGCAGGCGGGACAGGTCCCCGGGGGGACCGGGGTCGTGGTCGTGGACCTCCACCTGGCACCCGGACGCCATCAGCTCGACCACCAGCTCGATGGGGCCCGAGCCGTCGGTGTGCTCCACCGCGTTGGCGACGAGCTCCGCCGTCAGCAATTCGGCGGTGTCGCTGTCCGCGGGCGCGTCGAGCTCCGCCAGCGCCGTGCGCACCAGGGCGCGGGCGATGGGCACCGCGGCCGTGGTGTGCGGCAGGGCGATACGCCAGGAGGCGGGCGGGGGCGCGGGGACGTCTGACGGCAAGGCGGGAGTGTCCGTTCGGGGGGCGAGCGGCCGGTGGGGGGATCGCGTTCCGGGGGCGGGGTCCGGACGGCGTTTCCGCTACCGGAGGGTACGGCGTGCTGTACCGGGATTTCCTGCCCCCAACCATACGAAGTGCCCCGGCGTAGACATAGGGGCTGCCGACCGCCACAAAAGGGACCTTCGCCACATCGCCCTCCCAGCGATGTCGCGTACTCGTGACGGAAGTCACGTACGAGTGATAGCTTCGAGGTGGATCAGCAGCAGCCCGACGGCTGGAGGGGACCCTTCCATGAGCCCGTTCACCGGCTCCGCCCCACGTACGGAGCGCTGGCGGCATCTGCGCCTGACGACGCACGACGGCGTGGCGACCGTCACGCTCGCCCGCCCCGAGAAGCTCAACGCGCTCACCTTCGGCGCCTACGCGGACCTGCGCGACCTCCTCGCCGAGCTCTCCCGGGAACGTTCCGTGCGTGCCCTGGTGCTCGCCGGAGAGGGCCGGGGGTTCTGCTCCGGCGGGGACGTCGACGAGATCATCGGTGCCACGCTCGCCATGGACACCGCCCAGCTCCTGGACTTCAACCGGATGACCGGCCAGGTCGTACGGGCCCTTCGCGAGTGTCCCTTCCCCGTCGTCGCCGCCGTCCACGGAGTGGCCGCCGGGGCCGGGGCCGTCCTCGCCCTGGCCGCCGACTTCCGCATCGCGGCCCCCTCCGCGCGCTTCGCCTTCCTCTTCACCGCCGTCGGTCTCTCCGGCGGTGACATGGGCGCCGCCTACCTCCTGCCACGCGTGGTGGGCCTCGGGCACGCCACCAGGATCCTCATGCTCGGCGAGCCGGTCCGTGCCCCCGAGGCCGAGCGGATCGGGCTGATCAGCGAGCTGACCGGCGAGGGTGAGGCCGACACCCGCGCCGCAGCCCTGGCCCGGAGACTCGCGGACGGGCCCGCGCTCGCCCTGGCCCAGACGAAGGCACTGCTCACCGCCGAGCTGGACATGCCGCTCGCGGCGTCCGTGGAGATGGACGCCGCCACCCAGGCGCTCCTGATGAACGGCGAGGACTACGCCGAGTTCCACGCGGCCTTCACCGAGAAGCGCCCACCGAAGTGGCGGGGCAGGTAGCGCGATGCGCTCCCCGGCCACACGGCGCATCGCGGTCATCGGCGGCGGACCCGGCGGGCTCTACGCCGCAGCCCTCCTCAAGCGGCTGGGACCGGACCGCGAGATCACCGTCTGGGAGCGCAACGCCCCCGACGACACCTTCGGCTTCGGCGTGGTCCTCTCGGACGAGACGCTCGGCGGCATCGAGCACGCAGACCCCGTCGTGCACCGGGCGCTCGGCGCCGCGTTCGTTCGCTGGGACACCATCGACGTGGTGCACCGCGGCGTCACCCAGACCTCCGGCGGTCACGGGTTCGCCGCGCTCGGCCGGCGCACCCTGCTGCGGATCCTCCAGGAGCGCTGCGCCTCCCTCGGCGTACGGCTTCGCTTCGGCACCGAGGCACCCCCGGCAGCCGAGCTCGCCGCCCGTCACGACCTCGTCATCGCCGCCGACGGGGTGCGCAGCGCCACCCGGGAGGCCCACGCCGCGCACTTCCGGCCCACGGTCACCCACCACCGCAACCGCTACATCTGGCTCGCCGCCGACTTCGCCCTGGACGCCTTCCGCTTCGAGATCGCCGAGACCCCCCACGGCGTGATGCAACTGCACGCCTACCCCTTCGCCGCCGACGCCTCCACCGTGATCGTCGAGATGCGCGAAGAGGTCTGGCGGGCCGCCGGGCTCGACGTCCGGGACACCGCCGAGTCGGCCGGCCGCTGCGCCGAGGTCTTCTCGGACGCCCTGGGCGGCAGGCCGCTGCGCTCCAACAGATCCGCCTGGCTCACCTTCGCCACCGTCACCAACGCCCACTGGTCGCACGGCGCCACGGTCCTGATCGGCGACGCCGCCCACACCGCCCACTTCTCCATCGGCTCGGGCACCAAGCTCGCCCTCGAGGACGCCCTCGCCCTCGCCGCCTGCGTCGAGGAGCAGCCCGACCTGCCCACCGCCCTCGCCGCCTACGAGGCCGAACGCCGCCCCGTCGTCCTGTCCACCCAGCGCGCCGCGGCGGCCAGCCTGCGCTGGTTCGAGGAACTCCCCGGGTACGTCGACCAGCCGCCCCGGCGGTTCGCCTTCAACCTCCTCACCCGCAGCCGGCGCGTCACCCACGACAACCTCAGGCTGCGCGACCCCGGCTTCACCGGGGCGGTCGAGGAGGAGTTCGGGTGCCCGCCCGGCACCCCGCCGATGTTCACCCCGCTGCGGCTGCGCGGTCTCGTGCTGCGTAACCGCGTCGTCGTCTCACCTATGGACATGTACTCCGCCGTCGAGGGGATGCCCGGCGACTTCCACCTCGTCCACCTCGGCGCCCGCGCGCTCGGCGGCGCCGGGCTCGTCATGACCGAGATGGTCTGCGTGAGCCCCGAGGCCCGCATCACCCCCGGCTGCACCGGACTGTGGACCGACGACCAGGCCGCGGCCTGGGCCAGGATCACCCGATTCGTGCACGAGAACGCCCCCGGCGCGGCGATCGGTGTGCAACTGGGCCACTCCGGCCGCAAGGGCTCCACCCGGCTGATGTGGGAGGGCATCGACCAGCCACTGGACGAGGGGAACTGGCAGGTCAGCGCCGCCTCGCCGGTCCCGTACGCCCCGGGCGTCAACCAGGTCCCGCAGGCCCTGGACCGGGCCGGCATGGACGCCGTCCGCGACGGCTTCGCCGAGGCCGCCCGGCGGGCCGGCCGCTGCGGATTCGACCTGCTCGAACTGCACTGCGCCCACGGCTACCTGCTCTCCGGCTTCCTCTCCCCGCTGACCAACCTGCGCACCGACGCCTACGGCGGTTCCGTGGAGCACCGGTTGCGCTTCCCGCTCGAGGTCTTCGACGCGGTCCGCGCCGTATGGCCCGCCGAACGCCCCATGACCGTACGGATCTCCGCCACCGACTGGGCACCGGGCGGTACGAGCGACGAGGACGCCCTCGTGATCGCCCGCGCCTTCGCCGCCCACGGCGCGGACGCCATCGACGTCTCCACCGGACAGGTCGTCCCCGGCGAACGCCCCGCGTACGGGCGCTCCTACCAGACCCCGTACGCCGACCGCATCCGCAACGCCCTGGACGTGCCCGTCATCGCCGTCGGCGCCATCTCCTCCTGGGACGACGTCAACTCGCTGCTTCTGGCCGGCCGCGCCGACCTCTGCGCCCTCGCCCGCCCCCACCTCTACGACCCGCACTGGACCCTGCACGCGGCGGCCGAGCAGGGATACACGGGACCCGGCGTCTCCTGGCCCCTGCCGTACCGCGCGGGCAGCCGCACCCCGCCGGCCGGCCGCACCGACGGCCCCAGGCCCCGGCTCACGCTCGGCTGACCGTCACAGGCACTCGTGGCAGCGGCACGGCGTGGGATGGGGCGCGTCCCAGTGACCGGTGCGGTATCCGGCGGCCGGCACCCCGAGCCGGGCGGCGAGCTCCTCCGCGGCACCGCGCTGCTGCCAGGAGCCGCCCACGCCCGCCTCCGCGCACAGCCGCAGCACGGTGGGGCCGTACACCGGCACGGCCCTGAAGGTGGGCAGATTGCGCGTCGCCATGTCGATCCTGGTGTACGAGCCGGTGTGCCGCCCCGCCCGATCGTGGTCAGCTGCTCGTGGCCGGTACCGGCACAGGTCTCGATCACGTACGCCGTCGACCCACCCCGGTACGACGTGGTCCCGGGCCTGAGCTCCTGGCCCCCCTCGCCGTAGCGCCGCCACCGTACGACGTTCGCGGCGATCAGCCGGCTCTGCTCCGCCGGTGTCTCCCCGTCCCCGGCGCTCACCGAGGCTCGGCCGTGATCAGGACCCGGTCGCCCAGCGGCTCGTAGCCGATGCGCCGGTACACGCCGTTGCTCACCGGGTTCGCCAGATCAGTGAAGAGCAGCACCTCGCGTGCGCCCTCCTCCCGCGCCACCCGGCTGACCCGGGCCGTCACCGCCGCCGCGTAGCCGTGGCCCCGGTGCTCCGGCGGGGTGTAGACGGTCGTCACCCGCACCGTCCCCGCGGACCTCCGCGAGACGCCCGCCAGCGAGACCGGCACCCCGCCCGCCTCCCAGAGGGTCAGTCCGCCGTGTGCCGTGCGGTCGTCCACGATCCGTTCCGCGCGGCCGCCCGGCTGGCCGGTCTCCGCACCGAAGGCGCGGACCCAGTCCACCAGCAGTGCCCGGTCGGCGGCGGTGGCGGTCCGGGGCGCCCCCGCGGGCGCCGGGGAGGGCGGCACGAGCGTGCCCAGCCGGTACAGCCGGTGCTCCTCGTCGACGCGGTGGCGGGGCCAGCGGGAGGCCAGCGACTGCGCGGCGGCCCGCTCCGCGTTGATGCCGGTAAGCGGGAGCGCGCCGGGCAGCGCGTCGACGGCCTCCGGGGCGGCCGTCCCCAGGATCGGCACGAAGGGCGGCGTGCGCACCAGCGTCCCGGCCACATCCCCGTCCGCCCCGCGCCACCAGCCGAGCACCGGCGGCTGCTCCCCGTAGGCGTGGGGGCCGCTGTCCCGCAGGGTGGCGGTGACGGTCAGCACCAGCGTGTTCTCGGCGGGCCGGGCGGCCAGCGAGGCTCCGGCGGCGTCCAGGAAGACGGCCACGTCGTCCGTGAAGGTCCAGGTCATGGCTCATCCTGTCCGCTCACCCCGGCCCCGGGCATCCCGATTTCCCGGCCGCGTCAGCCGCTCCCCGCCGCGAACAGGGCCCCCGCGTCCCGCAGCCGGGCGTGCAGCAGACCGAACACCTCGGCCGACCGGCCACCGGGCCAGTCCTTCGGCAGCAGCTCCTCGGGCAGGCCGGGGTCCGCGTACGGCAACTGCCGCCAGGAGTCCAGCGCGCGGAGGTAGTCCCGGTAGGCCTCCTCCGGATCCGGGACCGCGTCGCGCCGCGCCTCCCAGGAGCGCAGCACGGGCTCCTGCTGGGCCAGGAAGTCGAGGTGGAGCCGGGCGATGGCCTCCAGGTCCCACCAGCGCGCCACCGCCTCGCCCGTCGCGGCGAAGCCGAGGTGATCCCCGCGGAACAGGTCCACGTACGGGGCGAGTTCGAGCCGCTCCAGGGTGTGCCGCGTCTCCTCGTACAGTCCGGCGGGCGCGATCCACACCCCGGGCGCCGCCGTGCCGAAGCCCAGTCTGCCGAGCCGGGAACGCAGCAGGTGCCGCTTGTTGCGTTCCGCCTCCGGCACGGAGAAGACGGCGAGCACCCAGCCGTCACCGGGCCGGGGCGGCGGGCGCCGGTAGATGCGCCGGTCACCGTCGTCCAGCAGCTGGCGGGCGTCCGGCGAGAGCGCGTAGCCTGCCGCGCCGTCCGCCGTGCGGGCCGGGACGAGCAGCCCGCGGCGTTTGAGCCGGGACACGGACGAGCGCACCGACGGGGCGTCCACGCCGACCGCGTGCAGCAGCCGGATCAGCTCGGACACCGCGAGCGGCGCGTCGCCGGGGCGACGGCCGTACGCGCCGTAGAGGGTGACGATCAGGGAACGGGGAGTGTGCTCGGCCACGTGATCACTCTAGAGGCGCCGTGCCGCGCAGCAGGAAGCGCTGGAGCTTTCCCGTCGCGGTGCGGGGGAGCGCGGGCACGAACTCCACGGCGCGCGGGCACTTGTAGGGCGCCAGCTCGGCCTTCATGTGCGTCCGCAGGTCGTCGGCCGACAGCACCGCGCCCTCACGCGCCACGACGTACGCGGCGACGATCTGGCCGCGCAGCTCGTCCGGCCGGCCCACCACCGCGGCCTCGACCACGTCGGGGTGGCGCAGGAGCGCCTCCTCGACCTCGGGGCCCGCGATGTTGTGGCCGGCGGAGATGATCATGTCGTCGGCGCGGGCGACGTAGCGGAAGTAGCCGTCCGGCTCGCGGACGTAGGTGTCGCCGGTGATGTTCCAGCCGTGGCGTACGTAGGTCCGCTGGCGCTCGTCGGCCAGATACCGGCAGCCGACCGGGCCGCGCACCGCCAGCAGGCCGGGTTCGCCGTCCGGCAGCTGCGTGCCGTCCTCGTCCACCACACGTGCCTGCCAGCCGGGCACGGGTACGCCGGTGGTGCCGGGCCGGACGGCCTCGTCGGCGGCGGAGATGAAGATGTGCAGCAGCTCGGTCGCGCCGATCCCGTTGATGATGCGCAGTCCCGTCCGCTCGTACCAGGACCTCCAGGTGGCGGCCGGAAGGTTCTCGCCGGCCGAGACGCAGCGGCGCAGCGCGGACAGGTCATGGCCGTCGAGCCCGTCGAGCATCACGCGGTACGCGGTCGGCGCGGTGAACAGGACCGAGACCCGGTGGGCGGCGAGCGCGGGCAGCAGCTGCTCCGGTCCCGCCCGCTCCAGCAGGAGGGCCGACGCCCCGGCGCGCAGCGGGAAGATCACGAGCCCGCCGAGCCCGAAGGTGAAACCGAGCGGCGGGCTGCCCGCGAACACGTCCTCGGCGACCGGCCGCAGGACGTGGCGGGCGAAGGTGTCGGCCACCGCCAGCACGTCGCGGTGGGTGTGCATGCACCCTTTGGGCCTTCCGGTGGTGCCCGAGGTGAACGCGATCAGGGCGACGTCCTCGGCGGCGGTGGCGACCGCGGGGCAGGGCCCGGGCCTGGCCGCCGCGAGCCGCGTCAGATCGCCGTCCGAGCCGCCGCCGTAGGTCGTGACGCGCAGTCCGGGCACTTCGGCGGCGGTCAGGTCCCCGACGGACCGGATGTCGCAGAGGGCGTGGCCCACCCGGGCGATGGAGCAGATCGTGGCGAGCTCCGAGGCCCGCTGCTGCGCCAGCACGGTCACGGCCACCGCCCCCGCCTTCATCACGGCGAGCCAGCAGGCGGCGAGCCAGGGCGTGGTGGGGCCACGCAGCAGTACACGGTTGCCCGGGACGACCCCGAGGTCGTGCCGCAGCACCTGGGCGATCCGGTCCACCCGGTCCAGCAACTCCCCGTAGCTCCAGCTGCCGCCGTCCGGGGTGCGGAAGGCGGGCCGGTCCGGGCCGAAGCGCTCCAGGGTGCGGTCGAGCAGTTCGTACCCGCAGTTCAGCCGGTCCGGATAGGCCAGTTCGGGGAGGTCGAAGACCAGCTCGGGCCAGTCCTGGGCGGGTGGAAGATGATCGCGCGCGAAGGTGTCGGTGTGCGCGCTCGCGGTACCTGACGGCTTCAAGAAGCATCGCCCCCTTGTCGCCCTTGGAGCGTATCGTTTGAGTGACGGTAGTCAACGGTCCGCGATAAGTCGTGACAAGAGAGGCGCCGGTATGACGGCATTCTCCCTCGATCCCGGTCGAACCGCCTGGTGCGAGGAGCTCCGCACCCTCGCCCGTGACGAACTGCGGCCCCTCGCCGAGAAGGGCGAACCCGGCCGCGTCAACCGCCCGCTGGTCGCCGCGCTCGGCGGCCTGGGCCTGCTGGACCGGCTCCTCGGCTCCGGGGCCCTCGACCTCTGCCTGCTGCGCGAGTCACTGGCCCGCGGCTGCACCGAGGCGGAGACCGCGCTCGCCCTCCAGGGCCTCGGATCCGGCCCGGTCCGCCTCGCGGGCACGCAGGCCCAGCGCGCCCGCTGGCTCCCCGAGGTCCGGGCCGGCCGCGCCGTCGCCGCCTTCGCGCTCAGCGAGCCCGGAGCGGGATCGGACGCGGCGGCGCTCTCCCTGGCCGCCCGCCGCGACCCCGGGACCGGCGGCTGGCGGCTCACCGGCGAGAAGTGCTGGATCTCCAACGCCCCCGAGGCCGACTTCTACACCGTCTTCGCCCGGACCGGCGAGGGCCCCGGGGCCCGGGGCGTCACCGCCTTCCTCGTCCCCGCCGACCGGCCCGGACTCACCGGCACGGCCCTGGAGATGCTGTCCCCGCACCCCATCGGCGCGCTGCACTTCGACGGCGTGCCCGTGACCGCCGGCGACGTACTCGGGGAGCCCGGCCGGGGCTTCCGGGTCGCCATGGACACCCTGAACCTCTTCCGGCCGAGCGTCGGAGCCTTCGCCGTCGGGATGGCGCGCGCCGCGCTCGACGCCACCCTGGAGCACACGGCGCGCCGCACCGCCTTCGGCGCCCCCCTGCGCGAGCTCCAGGCCGTCTCCCACCAGGTCGCCGAGATGGCCACCCGCACCGAGGCGGCAAGGCTGCTGGTGTACGCCGCCGCCGCGGCCCACGACGCGGGTGAGCCCGGGGTGCCCCGGTGCGCCGCGATGGCCAAGCTGTACGCCACCGAGACCGCGCAGTTCGTCGTCGACGCCGCCGTCCAGCTGCACGGCGCACAGGCCCTGCGCCGGGGCCATCTGCTGGAACACCTCTACAGGGAGGTCCGCGCGCCCCGCATCTACGAGGGCGCCACCGAGGTACAGCGCACCATCATCGCCAAGGAGCTGTACGCGACCCAGGAGACGTCCGCATGAATCCCCTCACCCGGATCAACCCCGCCGAACTCGCCCCGCCCACCGGCTTCTCGCACGCCGTCGCGGCCACCGGCGGCCGGCTCGTCTTCCTGGCGGGACAGACCGCGCTGGACGGCGACGGCAAGGTCGTCGGCGCCACGCTCCCCGAGCAGTTCGAGACGGCCCTGGCCAACCTGTTCACCGCCCTGCGCGCGGCGGGCGGCGCCCCGTCCTCGCTGGCACGGGTCACCGTGTACGCCACCGATGTCGCCGCCTACCGCGCCCACACCACGGAACTGGGCGAGATCTGGCGGCGGCTGGCGGGGCGTGAGTATCCCGCCATGGCCGTGATCGGGGCGGCCAGGCTCTGGGACGAACAGGCCATGGTCGAGATCGACGGCATCGCCGTACTGGACTGAGCCGGAACAGGGCAGGGGCGGGCGCGGCTCGGCCGCCCCGCCCCTGCCCGCCGCCCGGATCAGTACGGCTCGACCAGCACGTGGGCGGCGCCCGGCATGCCGACCTTCAGGAGCTCGTCCTCCTCGGGCGTCGTCGGGCTGCCCGTCTCCTCCTTGAGGAGGGCCCGCGACAGGTTCTGCACGAACATCGCGCGGGCACGGCGGCGCTCCTCCCAGGCGGCCAGCGCCGTGGGCACGTCGTCCGCGGCGTCGAGCGAGCGGGCCAGGACCAGGGCGTCCTCCACGGCCATCGCCGCGCCCTGCGCGAGGTTCGGGGTGCTCGCGTGCGCGGCGTCACCGGCGAGGACGACCCGGCCCACGTGCCAGGGCTCCTCCACCGTGACCTGCGAGATGCGCGAGTACACGACACCGTCCGGCGAGGTGACCGCTGCCAGGGCCTCGGCGACGGGCCCGCCGAACGCGGCGAGCCGCTCCTTGAGCTGCTCGTGCGCCCGGGCGGGATCCGGGCGGAAGTCCTCCTCCTCGGCGGTCACGGCGGCCAGATACATCAGCTCGTCCGTGATCGGTGTGAGCAGCGCCTTGGTGGACGTCCTGCCCGTGCTCACCACGACACCCTGGACCTCCGGCAGCCGGGGCACGGTGACCCGCCAGTTGGCGAAGCCGGTGTACTCCGGGGCGAAGCGGTCGCCGTAGAGCCGGGTCCGCAGCGGCGAGCCGATGCCGTCGAAGCCGACGACCAGGTCCCAGCGGGCACGGGAGCCGTCGGACAGGGTGACCTCGACCCCGGCGCCGTCATCGGTCAGCTCGGTGATCGTCGTCCCGAGACGGATCGGGACCCCGGCGGCCGAGGTGGCCTCGCCCAGCACCCTGGCCAGCTCCGGGCGCGGAATGCCGTTGCCGGCGGGGGCGTCGCCCATGCGGGGCTGCGGGACCTTGGCGAGCGTGGCGCCGGCCTGGTCGCAGATGGTCAGCACCTCCCACGGGAAGCCGGCCGCCACGCAGGCGTCCAGCACGCCGAGCTCGCCCATGACGTGCAGGGCGTTGGACGGCTGGATGATGCCGACGCCGAGCGCGTCCAGCTCGCCGCGGAGCTCGGCGACCTCGACGGTGTGCCCGCTCCGGGCGAGCGCGACGGCGAGCGTCAGGCCGCCGATGCCGCCGCCGTGTACCAGTACACGCAAGGGTGTTGCCATCTCAGTTCTCTCCAGGCGAGAAGGAAGGGAAAGGGTGAGGTGCGGTCAGCCGACGGCCGCGGGCAGGCTCATCAGATGGTCGACGAGCGCGAGCAGCACATCGCGGCCGAAGGGACGCTGCCGGACGTCACCGATCAGCAGCGGCACATGCGGATCCAGGTCCAGGGCGGTCCGGATCTCCTCCGTCGTACGGGTGTTGTGCCCGTGGAAGCAGTTGATCGCCACCACGAAGGGGATGTCCCGGCTCTCGAAGAAGTCGATGGAGGCGAAACTCGTCTCCAGACGCCGGGTGTCGGCGATCACCACCCCGCCGAGCGCCCCGTTGACCAGGTCGTTCCACATGAACCAGAAACGTTCCTGGCCCGGCGTGCCGAAGAGATAGACCACCAGCTCCGGACTGACCGTGATCCGGCCGAAGTCCAGTGCCACGGTGGTGGTGTTCTTCTCGCCGACACCGGCGAGGCTGTCGACACCGATGCTCGCCTGGGTGAGGTATTCCTCGGTGCGCAGGGGGGCGACCTCGCTGACGGCGCCCACGAGCGTGGTCTTCCCGACACCGAAGCCACCGGCGACGAGGATCTTTACGGCGGCAGGCGCCGCCTGACTGCTTGTCATCTTGGGTCAGAGTCTCCGGAGTCCGTCACGTACGGCGGCCAGCAGGCCCATGTCGGCCCCGCCGGACGCCCGCGCCACCGTCAGGGGAGCGCGCGCCAGCAGCAGGCCCTGGCCGACCAGGTCGGCCAGCAGGATCTTGGTCACCGAGACCGGCAGATCGAGGCCGGCGGCGACCTCGGCGACCGCGGCCGGCCTGCGGCACCGGTCCAGGATCATGCGGTGCTCCGGCTGGAGCCGGCCCACGCGCAGGGGCGTGCCGTGCTCGTCCACCGCTCCGTCGGCGGTGGTGAGCACGGTGATGAGACTGAAGTCGTCCCGTTCGGGAGCGGTCCGGCCACGGGTGATCGTGTACGGGCGCACCATCGTGCCCGCACCGTCCTCCTCGGCCTCCTCCTCGTCCCAGTAGGGCCTCACACCCGCTGCCCGTCCCCCGTACCGAAGGCGTCGAAGTCGCCACGTGCCGGGGCGGTGAGCTTCTGGCCGACCTGCTGGACGAGGTTGTGCATCGCCAGCGACATCACCTCCGCGTCGACCTCCTGGGAGGCGACGACGGCGAGGTGGGTGCCCTGGCCCGCCGCGATGATGAAGAGCCAGAGATCGGCCAGCTCGACGATCACCTGGTGCACCGAACCGCCGTCGAACAGCTGGCCGACCCCCCGCGCGAGGCTCTGCTGGCCGGTGCATATCGCGGCGAGCCGTTCCGCGTCGGCGCGTTCGATGGTGCGGGAGTGACTCACCACCAGTCCGTCGTCGGACAGGAGCACGGCGTTCAGTGTCTCGGCGACCGAGTCCACGAGACCGTCGAGCAGCCAGTCCAGATCCTGGAGGGTGGCCGTTGTGCGTGTCATGACCGTTCTTCTCTCGTAGGGGAGGGTGCGGCGGCGGGGCCCGGCGGCTCCTGTGCCGCACGTGCCGCGCGCGAGCGCCGCTGGAATGCCCCGATCGCCGCACCGGCCCGCCGGGGGACGGGGCGCAGCAGCGGATTCTCGTCCCAGCTCGGGGGCTTGGGCGGTGCGTTCCGGGAGGCTGGGTCCACCCGGAGTTCGTCCACCAGGCTGGCCTGGCGTACGCGACGGGGGAGCGGGGGCTCCCCGCCCGCCGGCAACGGGCCCGGCATCGCGGGACCGGCCTCCGGCGCGGCCGGAGCCGGCCCGCCGTAGGCGCGCGCGGTGGGTTCGGCCGCGGTCGGGTAGGGCTGCGGGTAGGACGGCTCGGGCACCGGATACGGCTCCTCGGAGACGTCCGTGTACGCGTGCCCCGGGACGGGGTATTGACCGGCGGCCGTCATGTACGGCTGCTCGTGGCCGGTGAACGTGTCGTCCGCGTACGGCTGCCGGGGGCCCGGGTAGGGGTCCTCGGCGTACGGCTGTTCCTGCACCGGGTAGGCGGTGCTGTCCAGGGGGTAGGGCAGTCCGGCCCCGGCGTACGGCTGTTCCTGTACCGCGGACGGGCCGGACTCCGCCGGGCGGTGCTGTTCCGCGTACGGGGGCTCCACCGGGACAGGGGGAGCCTCCTCCTGCGGGAAGGGCTGTCCGGGCACCGGGAAGCCGTCCCCGGGCCCGCCGTCGTAGGGCCGGCCGGCGGCCGGTGGCGCCTGTTCGGCGGGCCGCGACCTCGCGGCGTGGTCGGACAGTGCCGTGACCCCGGCCATCGCCCTGCCCTGCACCCGGGTCGGCAGCGCGCCCGGAGCCGGGAGGGCGGCCGACGGGGCCTCTTCCGCCGATTCGGGCGCGCCGGAGGGTACGCCTGTGGACCGGCTTCCCGGATCGGGCACGGTCAGCGAGTCGGGGACGAGGACGACCACGCGGGTCCCGCCGAAGGCGGAGGGGCGGAACTCGACCCGCAGACCGTACTGGTCGGCGAGGCGCGAGATGACGTACAGACCGAGCCGGATGTCCTCGGAGTGGGCCAGTACGTCCATCCTGGGCGGACGGCTCATCAGTTCGTTGGCGTCGGCGAGCTGGTCCTCGTCCATGCCCAGACCGCGGTCCTCGACCTCGATGGCCAGGCCCCGGCTCACCTTCGCCGCCCGGACCTCGACCGGGCTCGGCGGGCGGGAGAAGCTCAGCGCGTTCTCGATCAGCTCGGCCAGGACGTGGGAGACCGGGCCGACGGCCCGCTCGGCCAGCCACGGGGAGCCGTCGAGGTCCAGCACCACCCGGCGGTAGTCCTGCACCTCGCCCTGCGCGGACCGCATGACGTCCAGCAGCGGCACGGGCTTGCGCCAGCGCCGGTGGGGCGAACCTCCGGCGAGGATCACCAGGTTCTCCTCGTACCGGCGCAGACGTGCCGTCAGGTGGTCCAGGTCGAAGAGCCCGTCGAGCACCTCGGGGTCCTCGTGCTTGCGCTCCAGCTCGTCCAGCTTCTTGAGCTGCTGGCCGATCAGCTGCTGGGTACGGCGCGCGATGCGCTGGAGCAGCCGCTCGAAGCCGCGGTGCTGGTCGGCCTGCTTGACGGCGGCCTGGAGGGCGCTGGCGCGGGCCTGGTTGAGCGCGCCGCCGAGCCGGGTGAGTTCGTCCCCGCCCTCGCCCGCGGTGTCGATCGCACGGGCCTCGGCCTCGACGTCGATCTTCTCGCCCTGGGCCAGCCGCTCGACGACGTCCGGCAGAGCCCTCTCCAGTTCCTCGGCCCGCTCCTGGAGGCCGGAGATCCGCCGGCGCAGGTTACGGGTGAGGCGCCAGGTGGTCCAGACGACCGCGACGACGGCGAGGAGACCGATGACCGAGGTGACGATCATCTTGACGAGCAGGGACATGACGGTGTCCTTGCCGGTGACCACGACCGCGGCGGTGCGCTTCTCCAGCAGGTCGACCAGCTGGGGGGTGACACCGTCCATGGCCCTGCGCCAGGTCTCCTCGTCGGCCTCCAGTGTGACGAAGCCGGATCTGTCGGCCTCGGCCGGGCGCAGGACCTGCTCCTCGACCTCGGTCTTGGCGGCCCAGGCGGAGCTCTCGGTCAGCTTCTGCCACTGCGCCCGCTCCTCCTCGGGGAGGTAGGGGACGACCTTGGTCCCGGCCTGGAAGGCCTGGCCGGAGACCGCGTTCCGCACCTCGCGCAGGTCTTCGGTGCTCAGCTTGCCCGTCGGCCATCCGCGCGCCAGGATCGCGTCCGAGCGGGAGATCATCTCCTTGGCCCAGAAGAGGTCCACGAGCGGCTGGCCCAGGGTGGTCACCTCGCCGTTGTCCACGTGGCTGAGCGCCGAGAACAGTGTCAGGTCCACCGCGATCAGGTCGGTGTAGTAGCCGTAGACCACGGCCTGCTGGTCCTTGTCGCCCTCGTCGACCAGGGTGCGCTGGGCCGGCAACTGGTTGATGGCCTCCCGCGCCTTGCCGACGGCGTCCCGCACCTCACGGGGCGCGTCGTCCGCGGTCACGTCCGAGAGGGACTGGAAGGTCTTGATCGCCTCGTCGGTGAGCGTGCGCTGCTGCTCCAGCGCAGTGGTGGACCCACCGGGCCGGGCCAGCGCCTGTGCGCTGAGGCGGCGCTCCTCCTGCAGGTTGTAGTACACGATGTTGGACGGTTGGCCCGCTTGTTCGGCCAAGAGTCCCTGGGCTGCCTGGCGTTGGAAGTCCAGGAGTGTCTGGCCACTGGTGACGGCCCACAGGGCGGCCAGTGCGACTCCGGGGACGACGGCCAGTACGAGAAGGGCTGTCCGCAACGACATGGGTGCCGAGTCGGTCCGCCGTGACGCGCGCGTGCGCAGGGGAGGCTCCTTGACGATGATGCCAGTCGGTGACTGGTCAAATACGTTAAGAACTTGGACGCGTTGATATTAGTCACAGTGCAAAAAAGAAAAGGAAGTGGCCTCACATGTGCAACACCGCGCGCACACACGGTGCATACGGATGCCTGCCGAAGTGTCGGGAAGGCCTGTCATGCCCGGGTAGCGGTGTGCACGCTCCGGAGTGAGGCTGAGGGTGTGGGTATACCTTCCGCGCCCGCGGACCCGCCGCGTGACGCGGGTGCGGGGCTTCCGGGCCGCGCGTGTGCGGGGTTTCGGGGCCGCGGAGGTACGGGGCTCCGGGCCGCCGTGCGCGGTCCCCGGCTCCGGAGGCGACAGGACGGGAGGCGGCGGAGATGGACGGTCACCGGCCGTACGCCGTCACCGGGCCGCCGGGCGCCGCGACCAGGTCCCGCGAGGGCGGCGGCGTCACCGTGAACGCTGACGCGCACTGCCGGCTGAGGGTGACCGAAGGGGGCCGCGGGATGGCGGACGAGGTGCCCGACGAACCGTCACACCTGTCCGTCGACGCCGACCGGGTGTTCCGCCCGCGGGAGGGCGTCGTACCGGAGGAACCCCACGTCATGCCGTGTGGCCGTCGCCGGACAGGGCACACGCCGTTCTGTGACCACGACGGGACGAGAGCGGCCCCCCACCGAGGCGGACCCTGACCAGTGGGCCGCGGACCGCGCGGCGCGCCGGACGGGTGAACCGCGCCAGGGGATATATCTGTATTCGGTGCCCTTTGTTCCGGATTTCCCGTCGTGATCGTACTCATCCTCAGCCACTTCGCCCTTGCGGCGTGTGCGGCGCCCCTGGTCCGGCGCCTCGGCAGATACGCCTTCGCCGTGCTCGCGCTGCCCCCCGCCGCCACCACCGTCTGGGCGGTCACCGAGTGGACGGGGACCGAGTCCGGACGCGCCGTCACCTGGTCCTGGGAGTGGATCGGCACGTACGACGTGTCCGTCGCCCTGCGTCTGGACGCCCTCGCCGAGCTGATGGTGCTGCTCGCCGCCGGGGTGGGCATGCTCGTCCTGCTGTACTGCGTGTCCTACTTCGGGGACGACGCACCCCAACTGGCCTCCTTCGCGGGGAACCTGCTGGCCTTCGCCGGCGCCATGCTCGCGCTCGTCCTCGCCGACGACCTGATCACCCTCTACGTGTTCTGGGAACTGACCACGGTCTTCTCCTACCTGCTCATCGGCTACAACAGCGAACACAAGAAGAACCGGCGCTCCGCCCTCCAGGCGCTCACCGTCACCACGCTGGGCGGCCTCGCGATGCTGATCGGCTTCCTGATCCTGGGCGAGGCCGCCGGCACCTACCGGATCTCCGCGATCGTCGCCGACCCTCCCGCACCGACCCTCGCCGTGTCCGTCGCCGTCGTCCTCGTGCTGTGCGGGGCCCTGTCCAAGTCGGCGATCTGGCCCTTCAGCCTCTGGCTGCCCAACGCCATGGCGGCGCCCACCCCCGTCAGCGCCTATCTGCACGCCGCGGCGATGGTCAAGGCCGGCGTCTACCTGATCGCGCGCCTCGCGCCCGGCTTCGCCGACGTCCCCGTATGGCGGCCCACGGTCCTGGTGCTCGGCGGAGCGACCATGCTCCTGGGAGGCTGGCGGGCGCTGCGGCTGCACGACCTGAAGCTCGTGCTCGCCTACGGCACCGTCAGCCAGCTCGGTTTCCTCACGGTGCTCGCCGGTGCGGGGAACCGGAACGCGGCTCTGGCGGCCGAGGCGATGATCCTGGCCCACGCCCTGTTCAAGGCGGCTCTCTTCCTCGTCACCGGCATCGTGGACCACGCGACCGGCACCCGGGACCTGCGGGTGCTCTCCGGCGTCGGCCGCGCCATGCCCGCCACGTGCGCGGTCGCGGTGCTCGCCGCCGCCTCGATGGCCGCGCTGCCGCCGCTCCTGGGATTCGCCGCCAAGGAAGCCGCACTCGACGCCCTGCTGCACGGCGACACCGCCGACCGCTGGACCCTGGCGGTCGTCGTCGCGGGCTCGGCGCTGACCGTCGCCTACACCCTGCGCTTCGTGTGGGGGGCCTTCGCCCGTAAGCCGGGGCTCGCCGACACCCCCGCCCACCGCGTCGGCGCCCTCCTGGCGGCGCCCGCCGTACTCTCCGTCGCAGGGCTGGTGCTGGGCCCCGGCGTGGGATGGACGGACCCGCTGTTCGCCACGTACGCCGACGCCTTCACCGCCCCGGCCCACCCCTACCACCTCGCGCTCTGGCACGGCCTCGGGACGGCCCTGCTGCTGTCCGCGGTGACCTGGGTGGCCGGGGCCGTGCTCTTCGCCGCACGCGCGCGGGTCACCCGTGTCTCCCGCCGCGTCGCCTGGCCGACCGCGGACAACGTCTTCGGGTACCTCCTGCTCGGACTGGAACGCCTCGCCCTCCAGGTCACCGGCTTCGTCCAGCGCGGTTCCCTCTCCGGCTACCTCGCCATCACCCTGCTCGTGATGCTGGCCGGCCAGCTCGCGGTCATGGTCACGGACCGGCCCTGGGAAGGAGCGGTCGCCCCCCGGCTGTGGGACGTCCCCCTCCAGGGTGCGGTGGCCGTGCTGACCTGCGCCGCCGCGCTCTCCTGCCTGACCGTCAGCCGCCGCATGAAGGCCGTCGTCCTGGCCGGACTCACGGGATACGGGGCGGCGCTGCTCTTCGTCGTGCAGGGCGCCCCCGACCTGGCACTCACCCAGTTCTGCGTCGAGACGGTGTCGATGATCGTGTTCGTCCTGGTCCTGCGCCGGATGCCGGTCCGTTTCGAGGAGTCGATCGGCACCTGGCGGCGGGCCCTGCGCATCCCGGTGGCGCTGGGCGCCGCGGCGACGATCGGCGTGGCCGTCTGGGTGACCGGAGCCGCGCGCATCGCGGAGCCCGCCGGCGCGGCGATGGTCGAGGAGGTCGCCCACCACGGCCTGAAGGACGTGGTGGCCACCATCCTGGTCGACCTGCGGGCCTGGGACACCATGGGGGAGTCCGCCGTCCTCGCGGCCGCGGCGATCGGGGTCACCAGTCTCATCTACCTGCACCGCCGCAGCGAGGACTCCTCCAGCAGGGAGGAACTGCGCGGGGCGACCGCCTGGGCGCTGTCCGCCTCGAAACTGTCCGGCCTGCCCCAGGGCGACGACACCGCACCCGAACGGGACTGGCTGGCCGCGGGATCCACCCTCGCGCCCGAACACCGCTCCGTCGTCTTCGAAGTGGTCGGCCGGCTGCTCTTCCACCCCATCCTGGTGCTCTCCCTCTACCTGCTGTTCTGCGCGGAGAACATGCCGGGCGGCGGCTTCGTCGCCGGGCTCGTGGCCGGGCTCGGCCTCATCACCCGCTACCTGGCGGGCGGCCGGTTCGAGCTCGCCGAGGCCGCGCCGTTGCAGCCCGGCCTCTTCACCGGCCTCGGACTCTTCGTCTCCACCGGTGTCGCCCTGGGCGGCCTCGCCGAGGGGACGGTGCTGCACGCCTGGACCTACCACGGGCATCTTCCCGTCTTCGGCGACTACCACCTGAGCAGCTCGGTCCTCTTCGACTTCGGCGTCTACCTGCTGGTCCTCGGTGTGGTCCTGGACATCGTGCGGGCGCTGGGCGCCAAGATCGACCGGCAGATCGAGCGGGCGGCGGGCGCACTGGTCCCCACCACCGGCACGGGGCCCGGCACCGGGAAGGGGGAGCCGAACCGATGACCATGAGCGCCTCGCTCCTCGCCACGGCCGTCGTCCTCTGCGCGGTCGGCGGCATCCTCATGCTCACCCGCCCGCTCACCCGCATCCTGCTCGGCGCGGTCATCGCCGGGAACGGCATCAACCTGCTGGTCCTCTCGGCGACCGGCTCGGCGGGCGCGGCGCCCCTGCTCTACGGTGTGCCGCTGCGCCGCGTCACCGACCCGCTGCCCCAGGCCATCGCCCTCACCGCCATCGTCATCACCCTGGCCACCACCGCCTTCCTGCTCGCCATGGCCTACCGCAGCTACCAGCTGACCGGCACCGACGAGGTCCACGACGACCTGGAGGACCGGCGCATCTACCTGCGCGCCGAGGTGCTCGGGGAGCGGGCCGAGCTCCGGGAGGAGTACCGGGCGGAGTCCGGCCGCACCCGGTCGGAGCGCGCACGCTACCGCCAGGAGCACCGCCGGCTGGTCGCCCGGCTGCGCGCCGACCGCGCCCGTCAGGCCCGCGGCCGGGACGCCGGCGGCGACCTGTGGCACGACGTGCTGGGAGCCGACCCGGAGGACTACGTGAACGACCAGGACCACGACCGAGGAGCCGCCGGATGAACGCGCTCGTCCCCCTGCCGGTGCTGCTGCCGCTCTGCGCGACCGGGGTGAGCCTCACGTTCGGCACCCGCCTCGCACGTTTCCAGCGCTTCATCAGCGTCGCGGTCCTCACCGCCGTACTCGCCCTCTCGGTGACCCTGATGATCGCCGCGGACCGGCAGGGGCCGCTCTCCGTGCACCTCGGTGACTTCGCCCCGCCGCTCGGCATCACACTGGTCGCCGACCGGCTGTCCGGACTGATGCTGACCGTCTCCTCGGCGGTCACCCTGTCCGTCCTCGTCTACTCGCTCGGCCAGGGCATGGCGGACCGGGACAAGGAGACTCCGGTCGCCGTCTTCCATCCCGCCTACCTCATCCTGGTCGCCGGGGTCTCCCTCACCTTCATCGCCGGCGACCTGGTCAACCTCTATGTGGGCTTCGAGATCATGCTGGTCGCCAGCTTCGTCCTGCTCACGCTCGGCGGGACCGGGCCCCGCATCCGGGCCGGCTCCACGTACGTGATCATCTCGCTGTTCTCCTCGATGCTCTTCCTGACGGCGATCGCCATGACGTACGCCGCCACGGGCACGGCCAACTTCGCCCAGCTGGCCGTCCGGCTGCCCGACCTCTCCCTGGGCGTGCAGACCCTGGTGCAGGCCATGCTGCTCACCGTGTTCGCCGTCAAGGCCGCCGTGTTCCCGCTGGCCGCCTGGCTCCCCGACTCCTACCCGACCGCGCCCGCGCCCGTCACCGCCGTCTTCGCGGGCCTGCTGACGAAGGTCGGCATCTACTGCATGCTGCGCACCGAGACCCTGCTCTTCCCCGGCAACCGGCTCGGTGACCTGCTCATGGCCGTCGCCCTCGCCTCGATGATCGTGGGCATCCTCGGGGCGGTCGCCCAGACCGACCTGAAGCGGCTGTTCTCCTTCACGCTGATCAGCCACATCGGTTACATGGTCTTCGGCATCGGCCTCGCCACCCGTGAGGCGTACGGCGGCGCCATCTTCTACGTGGCCCACCACATCACCGTCCAGACCACCCTCTTCCTGGTCGCCGGACTCATCGAGCGCCGGGGCGGCACCAACGAGCTCACGAGGCTCGGCGGACTCGCCAGGGCCGCCCCGCTGCTCGCGGTCCTCTTCTTCCTCCCCGCGATGAACTTCGCCGGGATTCCCCCGCTCTCCGGCTTCATCGGGAAGCTCGGGCTCATGCGGGCCGGCGTCGCCGACGGCAGTGTCTGGGCCTGGATCCTCGTCACGGGAGCGACGGTGACGAGTCTGCTCACGCTGTACGTCATGGCCAAGATCTGGAACCTGGCCTTCTGGCGCACCGAGCCGCCGGGCCAGGCCGCCTACGGCACCGTCCTGGAGACGTCCGACGACACCGACGACGACGATGCCGACACCGGGCCCGACCGCATCCCCGGCACCGGGGACGAAGGGGTGGGGCCCTCCCCGGCCGGGCAGCCGGTGGCGGCCACCCTCCAGGGCCGGGCCGTCACCACCACGATCCACCCGCCGAAGGCCATGACCGGCGCCACCGCGGGCGCCGTCGTGCTCGGCCTCGCCTTCACCGTGCTGGCCGGTCCGCTGACAGCCTTCACCGACCGCTCGGCAGCCGAACTCATCGCGCGCCGCCCCTACGTGGAGGAGGTGCTCGGTCCATGAGGCGACTGATCACCCTGTCGTACCGCAATCCCGAACTGCCCCCCTACAGCGTTCAGTTCGCCGGCCGCCGGCGCCGGGTGCTCGACCTCCCGCTGATCGCCTGGCTCACTCTCATCTGGGTCCTGCTGTGGTCCACGCTGACCTGGGCCAACGTCGTCACCGGGGTGGCGGTCGCCGTCGCGGTCTGCCTCGCCTTCCCGCTGCCGCAGGTCGACCTGGGGCTCCGGCTGCACTTCTGGGGCATCCTCAGGCTCGCCGGTTATCTGCTCTACGACATGTACACCTCGGGGGTGAGGGTCACCCGGCAGATCTTCTCCGACCACCCTCACCGGCCCGCCGTCATCGGCGTACCGCTGCGCTGCCGCAGCGACCTGATGCTCGCCGCCACCGCCGTCACCGTGTCCAACGTGCCCGGAGGCTCCGTGGTCGAGGTGCGCAGAGCCACGGCCACCCTCTTCCTGCACGTCCTGGACGCGGACGAGCCGGCGCAGCTGGAGGCCGCCCGGAATTCGGTCTGGAAGCTGGAGGAGCTGACGGTACGGGCGTTCGGCACGCCGGACGAGATCGCGCGGGTGGGCGAGCCACCCCCGCCGGTCCCCGGATCCGACCACGTGGAGGAGGACGCATGAGCGGCCCCGAGACCGTCGACCGGGTGCTGATGACCGCCGCCGTCGTCTTCGTCGTCGTCGCGGTCGCGCTCCTGTTCGTCCGGATCAGCCGCGGTCCCTCGATGCTCGACCGGGCCATCGGCCTCGACGTGTTCGCGGCCGTGGTCATCGCGGGACTGGGCGCCAAGTCCGCCTTCGCCCGGGACTCGTTCTACTTCCCGATCATGCTGGTGCTCGCGTTCCTGGGGTTCACCGGGTCGGTGGGCATCGCCCGTTTCATCGCCGTACGGGACAAACCGCTGGCGCACCGCAGGCCCGCGGGCGGGAAGGGGGAGAAGTGAGCGTCTGGCTGCAGATCATGGACACGGCCGGGGCGGCCCTCGTGTTCTTCGGCGCGGCGATCTGCCTCCTCGGGGTGGTCGGCATGCTGAAGCTGCCGGACGTCCTCTCGCGCAGTCACGCGGCGACCAAGCCGCAGACCCTCGGGCTGCTCCTGGTCCTGGCGGGTGTCGCGCTGCGGCTGCGCGGCGGCATGGACGTGGCGACGCTCGCCCTCATCGGGTTCTTCCAGCTCATGACGGGTCCGGTGGCGGCCCATCTGGTGGCGCGGTCCGCGTACCGGACCGGCCAGATCGAGCGGGGCGAGCTGCTCTTCGACGACCTGGACGCACAGCTCACGCGCCAGGATCCGGAACCGGACGAGGACACGGGCGCGGCGGACGGGCGGGGCTGAGCCCCCGGGAGCCGACGTCGCGCCCGCCCGCGTCCGCGTATCTCCCCGCACGGCACATCGTTTCTGCCATGATGCGACGGGAAACCACCGGGCGCTGGGGGGCGTATGTCGGGTACGGGTACGGTGCTGCGCGAACTGCGCGGCGCACAGAAGTCGTCCAAGGGTGTCTCGCTCTACTCGCGATACGTGAACCGGCCGGCCGGCCGCCTGCTTGCCGCAGGGGCGTACCGCGCCGGGCTGACACCCAACCAAGTCACGCTGGTCAGCGCCGCGTTCACCTTCGCGGCGATCGCCGCCGTGGCGCTCGTGCAGCCGTCCTGGCGGCTCGGCGTGCTCGTCTACGCGGGCCTGGCCGTCGGCTTCGCCTTCGACTCGGCCGACGGGCAGCTCGCCCGGCTGACCGGGCGGGGAGGGCCGGACGGCGAGTGGCTCGACCATGTCGTGGACTGCGCGAAGATGATCCTCGTCCACGCCGCCGTGCTGGTCTCGTTCCACCGCTTCGCCGAACTGCCCGGTGAGGGCTGGCTCCTGCTGCCTCTGGGCTTCCTGTTCGTGGCCGTGCTCACGTTCTGCGCGGGACTGCTGAGGGAGCAGCTCGGCAAGGCGGCGCCCCGTGCGGCACCCGCTCCCGCGGGCCCTGCGGCTCCGGTGTCCCGGGTGCGGGCCGTGGCGCTGCTGCCTGCGGACTACGGGGTGTTCTGCCTTGTCTTCCTGCTGCTCGGCGCACCCGGGGCGTTCCGCGCCGGGTACGCCGCACTCGCGGTCGTACACGCCGTCTTCCTCGTGGCGTTCCTGGGCAAGTGGTTCAGGGAGCTGAAAGCGCTCCGGGCCGGCTGACGAGGACGTCCAGTGCACGGCGCAGCTGGGTGCTGGACGTGTGCACGGTGTACGGGAAGTAGACGACCTCCACGCCGACTTCGGCGAAGTCCCGCTCCAGGCGTTCGCCCTTCTCCGTGCCCCGCCAGTCGTCGCCCTTGAAGATCACGTCGAAGCGGACCTGCTGCCAGGTCTCCACCTTGTCCGGGACGGTCTCGACGAAAGCGGCGTCCACATGGCGCACACTGCGCACGATCTCCAGCCGCTCGGTCAGCGGGATCACCGGCTTGTGGCCCTTGGCCAGCGCGGCCATCTCGTCGGACACCACCCCTGCCACCAGGTAGTCGCACTGACTGCGGGCATGCCGCAGGATGTTCAGGTGCCCGACATGGAACAAGTCGTACACCCCCGGCGCGTATCCGACCCTGTGCTGCACCATCCGTTCTCTCCCCCCACGGTGGAACTGGTGCAACGACCTTACTGTGAAGAACACTTGTGCAACCCGTGAACGGATAAGCTCGGCGAAGAGGCTGTTCCGGGGGGAAGGCGATCATCCGTTGTCCGCTGATGAGCATCAGAGACCGTTCGAGAACCGCAGACTCCTTGTGGTCTCCACGAACTACGCCCCCGAGGTGACGGGCATCGGGCCGTACGCCACGCAGCTCGCCGAGCACTGGGCCGCGTCGGGGGCCAGGACCGAGGTCCTGACCGGAATGCCGCACTACCCGGCCTGGCGCGTGGACGGGCGCTACCAGGGGGTGTGGAGCAGGGTGGAGAGCCGCGAGGGCGTACGGGTGCACCGCAGGCGCCACTACGTGCCGCCCCGTCAGACCGCCCTGCGCAGAGCGGCGTTCGAGGCCTCGGTCCTCGCCCACGGCATCCTCGCCCCGCCACCGGGCCGCCCCGACGCGGTGGTCTCCCAGATGCCGAGCCTCGCGGGCGGTGTCATCGCCGCCCGGCTGGCGCGCCGCCACCGTGTTCCCCACATACCCGTCGTCCAGGACCTGATGGGTGCCGCGGCGGCGCAGAGCGGGATACGGGGCGGGGGCAGGGCCGCCGCCGTCGCCGCGAAGGCGGAGCGTTACGCGCTGCGCGGAGCCGCTCTCGTGGGGGTGATCCACGAGAGCTTCGTGGAGGGCGTCACCGCACTCGGCGTGGACCCCGGACGCATCCGTGTCGTCCCCAACTGGACACACGTGGAAAGGCCTTCGGCCGACCGGGCCGCCACCCGGAGCCGGCTGGGCTGGCGGCAGGGCACCCCGGTGCTCCTGCACTCCGGCAACATGGGCCTCAAGCAGGGCCTCGACGTCCTGGTCGGGCTCGCGCGCCTGGCCCCGGACGTCCGGGTCGTGCTGATGGGCGACGGCAACCAGCGCGACGGACTGCGCGAGCTCGCAGCGGGGCTGCCCAATCTGGACTTCCTGCCGCCCGCGGGCGCGGACGAGTTCACCGATGTGCTCGCCGCGGCGGACGTGCTCGCGGTGACGCAGCGGGCCTCCGTGCTCGACATGAGTGTGCCGTCCAAACTCACCTCGTACTTCGTCTCCGGACGCCCCGTCGTCGCCTCCGTGGCCGGTGAGGGCGGAACGGCCGACGAGGTGCGCCGCTCGGGAGCAGGCGTCCTCGTGGCCCCCGAGGACCCGGCCGCACTCCTGGCCGCCGTACGCGCACTGGTCGCGGACCCGGAGGCCGCGGACGCCCTGGGTGCCCACGGCCCGCGCTACGTGGCGGAGCATCTCAGCAGGGAGGCGGGCCTCGCCCGCTTCGACGCCCTGCTCACCGAGGCACTCGGCGACGCACGGGGCGGTCGTGTACGGACCGGGGGCGCGGGGGCCGGGGACGACGTACGGGCCGGGGCGGGGGATGCCGCGGGCGACGTACGGGCCGGGGCGGCGGACGCCGGGGACGCGCCGGCCGGGGAAGCAGAGCCTGGGGACGCACAAGGGAGAGCACGCCGATGAGCCATCCGATCCGTCCCCTGGACGACCAGGACGAACCGGCGCTGTTGCGCGATCAGTTCCGCCAGCTCCTGCGCTACCGGGCCCTCCTGGCCGGGGGAGTCGTCGTCGGCCTGCTCGGCGGCGGCTTCCTCGCCCTGAGCGGCGACGACACCTTCACCGCGACCGGCGAGGTGCAGGTGCGCTCCGCGACCTCCGACCCCTTCGCCACCGGCGCCTCCGCCGACAAGGGCATCAACATCGGCTCGGAGCGTCAGACCGCGGTCAGCGACACCGTGGGTGACCTGGCCGCCGCCACCCTGCTCAAGGAGGGCGACGACGTCACCGCCCGGAAGCTGCTGGCCGGGCTCCAGGTCACCAACCCGCCCAACACTCTCACCCTGCGCTTCTCCTACACCGGCGCGGCCCCCGAGCAGGCCCGTTCCCGCGCCGAGGCCCTGGCCAACGCCTACCTCGCCCACCGCAAGGCGCGGACGCAGGAAAGCATCGACAACATGGCGAACGGCTACCGCGCCCAGCTCGAACCGCTGGAGGAGAAGCGCGACCTGCTGGAGGAGCGGACGGGTGTCGACGCGGCGGACGACGTCAGCAGCGCCCGCGCCAACATCATCGTCTCCATCTCCGAGCTGAGCCGGAAGATCTCCGAGCTCAAGGCGCTGGACACCACCCCCGGCTATCTCAACAAGAAGCCCGTCGCACCCACCGAGCCCACCGGGGCCGGACTTCCCCTGCTGCTCGGGCTCGGCGCCGTCGTCGGGCTGGCACTCGGGCTGCTGCTGTCCTGGGTCCGCCTCGTCTTCGACCCCGCCGTGCGCTCCCCCCGCGAGCTCGTCCGCTCGCTCGGGGGCCCGCTGCTCGGCACCCTGCCCAGGGAGCGCGGGGCCGTGGGCACCCTGCTGGCCATCGGGCGCAGCGGCTCCCGGCTGGCCGAGGAGTACCGGGCCGTGGCGTTCCGGCTCGCCTACGACCCATCCTTCGCGGAGAGCCGCCGCCTCCTGGTCACCGCCCCGCGCGGTGACAACGCCGCCGCCGCTGCCGCCGCGGTCAACCTGGCGGCAGCCTTCGCCGAGATGGGCCGTGACGTGCTGCTCGTCGAGGCGGACCTGCGCACCCCCTCGCTCGCACGCGATCTCGGTTCCTCCGCCCACGAGGTCCGGCCGCCCCGCTGGGCCGCCGGCGAGGAGGGCGACGGCAGCTGGCCGACGGGCGCCCGCTTCAACGTCGACGTGCCCGGCTCCGGCGCATTCGCCCTGATCGCCGGGGTCACCGTGGACAACGTGCCGCGCGCCCTGACCTCCGTCCCGGTGGGCCGCATCGTCGCCGAGGCCGACCGCCCCGGAGCGGTGGTCATCGTGCTGGCCCCGCCGGTGCTCTCGTACGCCGACGCGGTCGCCCTCGTCGACCGGGTCGAGGGCGTCATGATCGTCTGTGACCCGCGTGAGGTGCACCGCAGCGACCTGGAACGCATCCGCGAGATCATCAGCGCCTCCGGCGGCTCGGTGCTCGGCGCCCTGCTCCATCCCGGCCGGGGCCGCCTGCGCCGCGTGGAGCACCGGCCCCGGTCCGCCCGGCGCCGCACCGGTGGCGGGCCAGGGACCCCGGCCGCCGCGGCGGACGCGCCGGGGACCACGGGGGATCCCGCCGAGACCATGGGCCTGCGCTCCTTCACCCTTCCGGGGGCGCGCCGGTGAGAGCCCGTACCGCGATCCTCTGCTCGGTCGCGGACCAGGGCGTGGCCGCGCTCACCAACATCCTGGTGCTCGTCGCCGCCGCCCGGCTCTCCACCGTGGCCGACTTCGCCCGCTTCTCCGCCGTCTACCTCGTCTTCACGGTGCTGCTGGGCGTCTCGGGCGCCTACACGGGGCAGCCGCTCGTCCTGCGGCGCGGCGCGGGGGAGGCCACCCAGGGCGCCTGCCGCTCGGCCGTCGTCCTCACGGTGGCGGCTGCGGCGGCGCTCGGCGCGCCGCTGGCAGCCGTGTGCCTCGCCGTCCCGGGGGAGACCGCCCGCGCGCTGACGATGCTCGGTCTCGTCCTGCCGGTGGTGCTGGGCCAGGACGTCCTGCGCTACGCCTTCTCCACGCTCCAGCTGCCCCATCTGGCGCTGACGGCCGACCTGGTGCGGCTGCTCTGCGTCCTCGGCGCCCTGTCCGTCCAGCAGTACGGTGCCGGTCCCGCCCGTCTGATCCTGGTCTGGGGGCTGTCCGCCCTGCCGGCCCTCGGGCTGTCCGCCCTTCTGCTGCACCGCTCGACCGCCGGGGCGCCCCTGCTGCTGCGCCCGATGCTGCGGCGCGGCCACCTCGGGCGGCGCTTCGTCGTCGAGTTCGGGGTGGGCAACGCGACCAGCCAGCTCTCCGTGCTCGGTCTGGGCGCCGTGGGCAATCCGCTCCTGGTCGGCGCCCTGCGCGGGGCGACCACCCTGTTCGGGCCGCTCAACGTGCTGTTCACCTCCGCCACCTCCTTCGGGCCGCCGCTGCTCGGCCGCATCGCCGGGGAACGGCGCAGGGTGCGGGCGACCGCGGGCCTCGGCGCCCTGCTCGCGGCCACCGCGGCCCTCTGGGCCACCGTGCTCGCCCTGCTGCCGGAGCGGGCGGGGCGTGAGCTCCTGGGCGACACCTGGCCCACGGCCGCCGCCCTGCTCCCCGCGACCGGCAGCCAGTACGCGGCGATGGCCCTCGGCACCTGCGGGCTGCTCGCCCTGCGCATGCTCGACCCGCGCACCACGCTGAGCATCCAGGTGGTGTTCTCCCTCGCCGCCGTGGCGTTCATGGCCGGGGGCTACGCCCTCGGCGGTGTCCCCGGTGCCGCCTGGGGCCTGTGCCTGGGCTCGCTCTGCAAGGCCGTCGCCACCTGGATCCGGGTGGCCCGGATCCGGCGCGGGATACCGGCGCCCGACGAGGCCGTCACCGCCGACGCGCTGCCCTCTGGTCCTTGAACGTGCTGATCAGCAGCAGACACAGCGCGGCGATGGCCAGCTTCCCCGCTGCCTGCAGGAGCGGGCCGCGCAGCAGGATGAAGGTGTATCCGGCGATCAGCGGCGCGGCGATGGCCAGCACACTCCCGGGGCCGGGCCCCGCCCGGGTGACGGCCAGCGCGTAACGGCGGTCGGTGCGCGCCACCGCGTATCCGATCAGTGCGAGCCCGCCGATCACCCCGGACGCTCCGAAGTCGACCCAGAACTCGGTCCACAGCGGGGCCGAGAGGTTCGTCATCCGCAGCCCCATCCACTGCCCGACCCGGACCCCGGTGTCCTCCGGCTTCCCGCTCCACACCGCGCGCGGCACGAAGAACAGGGCGGAGCCCGTCAGCTGGCGGCCGTAGGTGTGGCCCCGGGTGTCGACCCACGAGATGCTGTTGGCGAACATCACCATCTGGTCGTAGTCCTTGGTCACCAGCGGCTCGAAGACCGAGGCCGACTGCGCGGGCCGCTGCCCCGCGTCGTCGTACCGGAACTTGTCGGCGTACGGGAACACCACCAGGGCCCCCACCACCCCCGTCGCCAGCACGATGCGGTAGATCGCCGCACTGCTCGGAAACGCGGTGAACACGAAGGCCAGCAGCACTGTCAGGAACCAGTAACGGGCATTGGACACGGGGTTGTTCACCACAAGGTTCAGCGCCACCGACGCCACCCACACCAGCACCGTCGACGGGGAGCGCCGAGCCCGGTAGGAGGTTGCCAGACGGCGGGTGTAGAAGAGCAGCGCCAGCAGCGCCGGGACCTGTCCGAAGCCCTTGACGAACGCCGAGCCGACGTTGGACCCTTCCGATGCCACCCCGCTCGCCGCGACGGTCTCGTTGATCTCCTGCCGGCTGGAGAAGAAGACCGAGGGCCCGCCCAGCTTCATCACATAGAACGCGCTCGCCGCGAAGGCCAGCAGCACCAGCAGCCGCAGTCGCACCGGATGCGCCACGGCCGGCCCTCCGCCCGGGCCCCGCGTGGAGGGCGGACGGCGCCGCAGCGGTCGCCGCGAGGCCAGCAGCGCCCCCAGGTCGAAGGCGGCACACCCCACCAGGACCATCGCGATGGCCGTGACCAGGTCCTGGCGCGGCCCCACCATCGGCGTCGGCGTCTGCCCGATCACCACCTGGGCGAAGGGCGCCACGCCCATCGCGATGTACACGAACATCCAGAAGACACCCTGGAGCAGCCGCCGCCGGGTGGAGAGGATCATCGTCGCCAGCCGGGCCCCCGCATAGCAGGTCAGCACCAGCTGGAGCCAGTACGCGGTGTCCCGGACCCCGCTGCCGGGCTGGGCGGCGATCACCGCGGGCAGGAAGCACACCAGGCCGAGGATGAGCGGCACGGACAGGGCCCGCGACAGCATCGACCAGGCGATCGGATGCTCGGGCGGCTCCGGGGCGCCACTCCGTCGTGGCCACTGCGGAGACGTGACCGGGCGGGCGGCCTGCTCCTGCGCCGATGTGTGCACCGACGTCATGCGCCCCCCCGGGATCAGTGAACCGCTGAACACTCTAACGAATCACCCCACGTGAGGGGGCGCGATGACTAGTCTGTGAAGTATTAGCCGCAGTTGAGGGGAACTCTGGTGAAAATCCTGCATGTTGTCACGCTCCACACTCCGGACCACGCCTTCGGCGGGCCGACCCGGGTGGCGTTCAACCTCTCCAAGGTCCAGCGGGCGAACGGCGACGACGCACGCGTCATGGCCCTCGGCGACGGCTTCCCCGACGGTGAACTGCCCAGTCACGTGGAGGGTGTTCCCGTCCATCTGTTCCAGGCGCGGCACCTGCTCCCGATGTTCGAGGTCAGTGGCATCACCTCCGCCGCGCTCCTGCGCACCGCACGCCGCATGATGCGGGGCGCCGACCTGGTCCACGTCCATCTGATGCGTGACCTGGTGACCCTGCCGGCGGCGCTCCTCGCGCTCGCGACCCGCACCCCCCTGGTCGTCCAGACCCACGGCATGATCGACCCCACCGAGAAGAAGGTCGCCCAGCTCACGGACGTTCTCGGGGTCCGCAAGGTGCTGCGCGAGGCCGACGCGGTCCTGCACCTCACCGAGATGGAGCGGGTCGACGTGAACGCCGTCGCAGCCCCCGTGCCGCTCACGCGTACCGTGCGGCTGGTCAACGGTGTCCGCCCGCAGGAGCGCAAGCCCGCCCGCGAACCCGGGCGCCCGCCGACCGTGCTTTACCTCGCCCGCATCCAGGAGCGCAAGCGGCCCGAGGACTTCGTCGCCGCGATGCCGCACGTCCTCGCCCGCCACCCGGACGCCCGTTTCGTGCTGGCCGGCCCGGACACGGGCGCGCTGGCCGGCACCCTCGCCCTCGCCAGGAAGCTGGGCGTCACGGACTCCCTCGACCATGTGGGCCCGCTGGAGCACGACGCGGTCCTCTCCGCCGGGCGCGAGGCCGATGTGTACGTGCTGCCGGCGATCGAGGAGCCGTTCCCGGTCTCGGTCCTGGAGGCGATGTCGGTCGGCACCCCGGTCGTCATCACCCGCACCTGCGGGCAGGGCCCCGATGTGTCGGGGGCCGGTGCGGGCCGGGTCATCGACAGCCGGGTCGGCGAGGACGCGGCCAACGCCCGCAAGGTCGCCGACGCGATCCTGGAGCTGCTGGAGCCGGAGGCCGCCGAGCAGGCGGGCAAGGCCGCCTGGCAGCTGGTCAACGACCAGTTCACCATCGAGGCCGTCACCGCCACCCTCCGGGAGACCTACGAGGACGTGGTCCGCCGGAGGGTGCGCTGACTCAACCCGTCCTTCCCTCACGCGACTTCAGAGCGATCTGCCAGCGGTAGAAGCTCATGGCGAGCGCGAAGTCCAGGCCGGCCCGGCCGTCGAGGAAGCCCCGCCGGTAGACGTACATGTAGGCGAAGGACACCAGCGGCTTGAACGGCGCCTTGTGGAAGAGCTGCCCCTGGCGGGACTTCACCTTGCGCACCTGCTCCTTGACCTCGGGGTGGTGCTCCAGCCACGCCTCCCAGTCCGAGTAGCGGTTGTGCCGCTCGAACCAGGCGGTGACGGGGTCCAGGTCCTGGTGCTCGATGGGGTTGCTCAGCGCTTCCGCGGTGGCGGCGACGGGCTGGTAGTGGCCCTCGACCTCTCCGATCCCCGGCGCGGCGAGGTCACCGACCTCCGGGTAGTAGCACTTGGTCCGGTCGGTCAGGGAACGCTTGCGGATCGTGTAGCCGTGCCGGAGCCGCTTGCCCGAGAACCAGTAGCCGAGCGGTATGTCGTACGCCGCCGGCTTGGGGCTGTCCCGGTCGGCGAATATCCGGCGCAACTCCGCCAGCAGCCCCGGACTGAGCCGCTCGTCCCCGTCGAGCAGCAGGATCCAGTCCAGGTCCGTGCGGACGTTCTCCAGGCACCACTGCTTCTTGCGCGGGTGCCCTCCGTCCCAGGTGTACGTGACCACCTCGGCCCCGCACTCCTCGGCGATCTTCGCCGTGTCGTCGGTGCTGTGGGAGTCCACCACGACGACCGCCTCGAAGTGGCCCAGGACCGACTTCACCGCCTCGGCGATGTTCAGGCCCTCGTTCTTCGTGGGGATCGCCACGGCGATGGGCAGCTTGGTCATCCGTTGTCTCCTTGCGGCAGCCAGGCGTAGCAGCCTGTGGAGGTGAAGGTGCGGGCGGAGTCGGCGATGGTGATCTCCACCTGCTTTCCGGTGCCGGAGGAGCCCGCCTCCAGCTCCTTGCCCTTGGCTCCGGCCACCTGCCAGCTGCAGGCCTTGGTGGGGGAGGGCGCCCGGTAGCGCCCGGGTCGCAGGGCGGGGCCCTTGTGCGTGCCGTCGGCGTAGCCGAGCGCCGCCTCGTCGACCAGGTCCTGGTGCTGGGGGCACAGGTGGGTCACGGCGGGCTCCGCGTCGGCGACCTCACCGGAGACGACCGCGGCGACGGCGATGTCCCGGTCGGCCTTGACCAGATAGCGCAGCCGGTCGCAGGTCTCCTGCCCGGTCTGGAGCACCGCGGCCGGGTCCATCCCCTTGGGCACGCGGTCGGTCAGATACTCCTTCTGCTTCTTGGTGAAGGTCCCGGTGGCCGGTGTGATGTCCCCGGCGGGGGCCTTCGGCGTACTGCTGGGCTTCGCGGCCTGCGAGCCGGACGGGGAGGCCGTGGGCCCGGCGACGGAGGGCGCGGCGGAGGCCGCAGCGGACGGCGTGCCACCCGCGGCGGCCTTCCCGCCTCCGTCACCGGACCCGCCGGACGAACCGCAGGCGGCCAGCGCCGCCGTCGCGAGAGCGACGGCGGCGCCGGCCAGGAACGGATACCTCATCCACCCGTCCTCAGGGCGTAGTGCGCGCTGACCGTCGAAGCGCTCAGCGCGGTCGGGTAGACGGCCGTCTCGTCGATCTGACCGGCGAAGAAGTTACTGGTGGGACGGTTGGCCCAGTTGGCCAGGTTGTCTCCGCCGACCCGCCAGTAGCCCGGGTAGTTCTCGTTGGAGGTGTAGAGGAAGTTCGACGCGCGCAGCTGCCCGTCCACGTACAGCGCCACTCCGGCGGGACCCTGCGTGGCGACGACGTGGTGCCACGCGCCGTCGTTGTAGGACCCGTTCGTGGTCACGGTGCGCCGGCCGCCGCTGTAGACACCGAAGACCAGCCGCCCTTCGTTGGTCATGTACACATGCTTGTCGAAGCGGGTGCTGTTCTGCATGGTGAGGTTGCCGAACCCGATGATCTTGCCGCCCCGCGTCGTCGTGGTCTTGATCCAGGTCTCGACCGAGAAGCGGGTGGGCTGCGGGTGACGCTTGTTGCTGTAGGCGTACTCGCTCGCCCCGTCGAAGCCGATCGCGGTCGAGTCGCCCGCGATCGCGGCCGGGGTCTGCCGGTAGGCCGGAGCGTTGCGCAGGAAGCCGTTGTTCAGGGCTCCCGTGGTGTCCGCCGCGAAGGTGGACGCGCCCTCGTCGTAACGCCAGTAGAGCGAGGCACCGTCGGACAGCACCCGCGCCGGATAGGCCTGGGTGGACGAGGCCACCGTCGCGGACTGGGCGGGGGACTTGGCACTGGTGTTGGTGCCGTCGCTCGCCGTGATGCGGTACGAGTGCGTCTCGCCCACCGCCACATCGGTGTCCGTCCACTTCAGCTGCGGGCGGTCCCAGAACAGCGAGTACCCGGTGGTGGTGTGGACGGGTGTGCTCGCCCCGTCCTTGTAGATCCGGTAGGTGAGCTCACCGTCGTCGGTGTCGAAGCTGGTCTGCCACTGGACGTCGATCTGCCCCGGGGTGACCGTGGAGAGACTGACGTTGGGCACCCAGGGCGCCCCGGTGTCCGGGCCGTCGGCGAACCGGGTGAGACCCTGCTGCCCCGCGCCGTTGACGGTGGTGAACTCCCCGCCGACCCACAGGTAGTGGCGTCCGCCCTTGTCGGTCTGGGCCATCACCCGGGGCCCGACGGGCTCACCGAGGCCGTCGTTGGTGTCCGGGAACCAGGGCAGCAGCGTCGGATCGTCGACCGACTGGGCCAGCAGGTGCCTGCGCGGCTGGTCCGGGAACCCGCCCATGCTGGCGCAGTCGTGGGCGTGGCTTCCGCTGTACAGCACGCCCGAATGGGCCAGGACGGCCTGGGTGGCGCCCAGGCAGGTGTCGCGCCAGCGCTGCTGGTAGTCGTCGAGGTCGATCGCGATCCTGCCGTCGAACACCCCGCCGCCGGTCCCCTCGTTGGCGGTGTAGAGCCCGGTGGAGTCCGTCGTGAGGTCCTGCACCGTCGAGGTGTTGGGGATGAAGCCCGGGTAGCTCGTGGTGAGCGCGCCCGTGGTGGCGTCCACCACCGCGAGGGCGTGCGAGATGGTGCCGTTGACGGTGAAGAAGTCACCGCCGAGCGCCACGTGCTGACCGTCGGGGGTCACCTCGACCGCCCGCGCCACCTCGTCGGCGTTCGCCGTCCACGGCAGGAGGTCCGCACCCGTGGTGACGGCGGCGAAGCTGTTCCTCGTCTGGCCGCCCACACTGGTGAAGTCACCGCCCAGATAGACGGTGTCCGCGGTCGCGTCCAGCGCCCGCACCGTCGCCGACACGGCGATCTTGAAGTCCTGGCGCGGGGTGCACGTCGCGGTGTCGACCGCCGCGATGTTGCTGACGCCCACCCCGTTCACCGCGCCGAACTGCCCGCCCGCGTACAGCGTCCCCCCGTCGGGGGAGAGCGCGAGGGCCCGTACGGTCGCCGTGCCCGAGGACAGGGTGAACGACAGGCTGCAGCCCGTCGGCGCGCCCGTCGCCGCGTCGAACGCGGCGAAGTTCACCGCCGGCTGCTCCGATGTGCCCGCCGCCGCGTCCGGAGGGCGGATGGTGGAGAAGGTGCCGCCGGCGTAGACGGTGCCCTCGGTCGCGGCCATCGACCACACGATGCCGTTGGTCTGCCAGGTCGTGAGGTCGTCCGCGGTGATCGCGACCGGCGGTGTCAGCGCCGCCGCCGGGGAGGCCCCGGCCGCTGTCGCGGTCAGGGCTCCGGCGAACAGGCAGAGTGCGGCGGACGCGGCCCGCACACGGCCGCTCCCCCCAGATCTCCGCCCCGTACTTCCGTTCATCATTCATCTCCGAAGGTGAGAACGAGCTGCGGCCGGTAGGCCGCGGTTGCCTCGCTCGACCAGATGCGGAGACTGTCCGTCCCGCTGCTGGTCAGGGCGAGTGAGGTGGCGGAGCCGAGGGCCCCGCCGAGTGCGGACGCGTTCAGTTCCGCCGAACAGTCGGTGGAGACGGAAGCAGCGCCGGTGATGGTCCCCAGCACGGTCGTGGAGAGCGACGGCCGGGTGTCGTGGGTGACCGCCGATTCGGTCCACGCGCCGGTGACCGGCACGATGCTGTGGCTCTCGGCCGAACCCGCCGTCGAGTCCGACGACGTCCGGAAGGTGAGCCGCGCTCCTGAGCACCTGGCCGGCCGGAGCGGACGGCAGGGTGAAGCGCGGATGGCCGACACAGGCCGTGGCGCCCCGGGAGACGAGCCGGCTGTCGTCGTGATTCGTGTTCGCCGCCACGCTGTTGGCGTAGGCGTCCTCGTCCGGGGTGACGTTGACCGTGCTGCCGCCCGGCCCCGGCGGGGTGCCGGCCGGCCGGTGGAGCCGACCGGAGGGGTCGGCGCCGCCGCCGGGGGAGCGGTGGCCGGGGTGGCGCCGAGCGCGCCCGCCGTGAGGGCCAGGGCGGGGAGGAGGGCCCCTCCCCGGACGCGTCCGAGACGTCCGGCCCCTGTCACCGGTCCACCCGGACCGCGGACCCCGCGAGCTGGTCGCTCAGGAGCCTGATGTCCGCGTCCACCATGATCCGTGCCAGCTCGCGGGACTTCACCTCGGGCTTCCAGCCGAGGAGTTCCTCCGCCTTGGAGGCGTCACCGATCAGCGCGTCCACTTCGCTGGGACGCTCGTACTTCGGGTCGTAGCGCACGTGCTCCGTCCAGTCGAGACCGGCGTGCTCGAAGGCGTACTCCAGGAACTGGCGGACGCTGACGCCCTCGCCGGTGGCCACGACGTAGTCGTCGGGCGTGTCGCACTGGAGCATCCGCCACATCGCCTCCACGTACTCGGGGGCGTAACCCCAGTCCCGTACGGCGTCGAGGTTGCCCAGGTGCAGCCGGTCCTGCAGGCCGGCCTTGATCCGGGCGACCCCCCGGGTGATCTTCCGGGTCACGAAGGTCTCGCCGCGGCGCGGGGACTCGTGGTTGAAGAGGATGCCGTTCGTGGCGAACATCCCGTACGCCTCACGGTAGTTGACCGTCGCCCAGTACGCGTACACCTTGGCCACGCTGTACGGGCTGCGCGGGTGGAACGGGGTCTTCTCGTTCTGCGGGGGCGGGCTCGCGCCGAACATCTCGGAGGAGGAGGCCTGGTAGATCCGGGTGTCGATCCCGCTGGCCCGCACCGCCTCCAGGAGCCGTACGGTGCCGAGCCCGGTGACGTCACCGGTGTAGAGGGGGGCGTCGAAGGAGACCCGGACATGGGACTGGGCGCCCAGGTTGTAGACCTCGTCGGGCTGGATGTCGCGCAGCAGGTTCACCAGCGCGACCCCGTCGGAGAGGTCGGCGTGATGGAGCACGAAGGAACGGTTCGCTTCCTCGGGGCCCTGGTAGATGTGATCGATCCGCTCGGTGTTGAAGCTCGACGACCTGCGTATCAGCCCATGGACCGTGTAGCTCTTGTCGAGCAACAGCTCCGCCAGATACGAACCGTCCTGCCCGGTCACACCCGTGATGAGTGCGGTCTTTCCCATGAGTCCCCCTCTGTGGTCGCCCTTCGGGCGTTTTCGTTCACCGACATATCAGGATCTGAGCGAAATGAGGCAAAGAGGCACCCGGGTGCCGTGCTGCTGGCACAATCCGAGCCATGACGCCTGCCATCCCCGGCCCCTCCCAGGAATCCGTCCGCCCTCTGCTGCGCCCGGGCTCCCGCATATTCGTCGCGGGCCACCGCGGACTCGTCGGCTCGGCGCTGGTGCGCCGCCTCGCCGCCGACGGCCACGAGGTGCTCACCCGCGGCCGGGACGAACTCGATCTGCGCGACGCCGCGCCCACCGAGGCCTTCCTGCGCGAGTCCCGCCCGGACGCCGTCGTGCTGGCCGCCGCCAAGGTGGGCGGCATCATGGCCAACAGCACCCACCCGGTGCAGTTCCTCGAGGACAACCTCCGCATCCAGCTCGCCGTGATCGCCGGTGCGCACGCCGCCGGAATCCGCCGGCTGCTCTTCCTCGGCTCCTCGTGCATCTACCCCAAGCACGCCCCCCAGCCGATCCCCGAGAGCGCGCTGCTCACCGGCCCGCTCGAACCGACCAACGAGGCCTACGCCCTGGCCAAGATCGCCGGAATCGTGCAGGTCCAGTCCTACCGCCGGCAGCACGGCGCCTCGTACATCAGCGCCATGCCCACCAACCTCTACGGCCCCGGCGACAACTTCGACCTGGAGACCTCGCACGTACTGCCCGCGCTCATCCGCCGTTTCCACGAGGCGAAGCGGGACGGGGCGGGCGAGGTCACCCTGTGGGGATCCGGCAGCCCCCGGCGCGAATTCCTCCACGTCGACGACCTCGCCGCCGCGTGCGTACGGCTGCTGGAGTCCTACGACGGGGACGAGCCCGTCAACGTCGGCTGCGGCGAGGACCTCACCATCCGTGAACTCGCCGAGACCGTGAAGGAGGTGACCGGCTTCCGAGGAGCCATCGTGTGGGACACCTCGAAGCCCGACGGCACCCCGCGCAAGCTCCTCGACGTCTCCCGCCTCTCCTCCCTCGGCTTCACCCCGCGGATTCCCCTCCGCGACGGCATCGCCCGCACCTACGCCTGGTGGCTCGGCGCACACGCCACCGTTGGCTGACCCCCCGTCCGCACGGCCGCGGCACGTCCTGCGTGCGTGTGCACGACCCCCCACGCGAACCCCCTCGTGTCCCCCCAGCACGTCTCAGTACGCCCCGCGGCCGTCGGTGACGGCACGGACCGTGCGGGCGAGGAGCCCCATGTCCGTGCCGACCGACCAGTTGTCGACGTACCAGAGATCCAGCGAGACCGTCTCCTGCCAGGAGAGGTCGGAACGCCCGCTGACCTGCCACAGGCCGGTCAGGCCCGGGCGGACCGCCAGTCGCCTCAGCTCGCGCTCGTCGTACCGTGACACCTCCTCCGGCAGCGGAGGACGGGGGCCTACCAGGGACATGTCACCCCTGAGAACGTTGAGGAGCTGCGGCAGCTCGTCCACGGAGGTCCTGCGCAGCGCATGGCCGATCCGGGTCACCCGGGGGTCCCGGCGCATCTTGAACATCGGGCCCTCGCTCTCGTTCACTGCCGAGAGGTGCTCCCTGCGGGACTCCGCGTCCTCCACCATGGTGCGGAACTTCCACATGGTGAAGGGCGCGTTGTGCTGCCCGTGCCGGGTCTGGCGGTGGAAGACGGGCCCGGGGGACGACAGCCGCACGGCCAGTGCCACGGCGAAGAACAGCGGGGCGAGCAGGAGCAGCCCGAACGCCGCGCCGGCCCGGTCCACGACGGTCTTCAGAGCGGCCTGCGGTCCCCGCCGCACCGGCGGAGTGACGTGCAGCAGGGTCAGTCCCGCGGCGGCGACGGGCCGCACCCGGGCCGCCGCGACACCCGTCAGCTCCGACAGCACGCAGAGCGCCAGCCCGCTGTCGTGCAGGCCCCAGGCGAGCCGGCGCAGCCGGTCGTCACCGAGTTGCGGCCCGGGCGCGACGAGCACCAGATCCGCGTCGTGGGCGAAGGCGCTCCCCAGCACCGTGGACACGTCGTCGTCGGCGGGTTCGGGCGCGAGCCGCCCCGGCACGGGCGTACCGCAGTCGGGCGCGGCCGGTCCCACCGGTACCACGGCCACGGCCCTGAACGGGTGATCCGTACGGGAGTTGAGCTGCTTCACCGCCCGGTCCAGTCCCGCGGCCCCGCCGACCACGAGGACCCGCCGCCCCGCGGCGGACCGTCGGCGGCCCACAGCCCCCGCGAAGGCGGCGACCGCGAGGCCGGGTGTCAGGGCCGTGACGCCGGCAGCCGGGTCGAGTCCTCTGCCCGTGAGCGCCACCAGCACCGCCAGCACCCCGACGAGCGCCAGCCAGTCACCGAACGAACCGAGGGCCGCCCCGGCCGCTTCCCCCGGCGGCCGGGGGGCGTACCGGCCGCGCGCCGCGCGCACGCCGGCCCAGACGAGGGCGGCCGACGCCGCCGTGAGGAGAGGGTCCGGCTGGTCCCCGGCCCGCAGAGCGAGCCAGGCCGGAACTCCCAGTCCCAGCAGATCGGTCAGAACGAGCAGCGGTACACGCGGATCGGGTCTCTTTCTCGCCCGTGGTCTCTCCGTGTGGTCGCGCTCCACGGTCGTCGGTGCTCTCCACACACGCTCCGGAGCCACCGTGCGGTTCCGGGACCCGCCGGTACGCGGACGTGGTGCCTCCGCGATCCCCGCAGGCCCGGATATATCCGTTTCAGGTATTTCGACATGCCCCATGAACCCCCCAGCCACAGTTGCATCCCCACAAACGGGACGCATCCGCCGATCCCATGGACTGACGGATGCGCCCTCGCTCGGTGCACGATATCCACACACGTGCCATTTCGCTGGAGTTCCCGTGAAGTTCAGACAGCCCGGACGTAGTGATCTGCGTCGCGCCACTCCGGCCACCCGGAGAGGGCCCGCCTAGAGTGGAGCCATGGAACCGCTTTCCGAGGAACAGACCGGCAGGCTCGTCGCGATCGTGATGGATCTGGCCAGGGAGGGCCGCTCGGAGGAGCTCCTGGAGTTCTTCGACCACGGGCTGCCGGTCGACGTCCAGGACCCCGAGGGCAACACGGCGCTGATGCTCGCCGCGTACCACGGGCACGCGGACACGGTACGCGCGCTCATCGCCCGGGGCGCGGACGTCGATCTGCCGAACGGCCGGAATCAGTCCCCGGTGGCGGGCGCCCTGTTCAAGGGTGAGGACGAGATCGTCGCCGCGCTCGTCGCAGCGGGCGCCGACCTGGACGCCGGAACCCCCAGTGCACGGGTCACGGCGCAGATGTTCGGGAGGACGGCGCTGCTGCCGTAGGGCCTGTCGCCCCGATCATGCCGGGCTCGCACGTCCTGGTGCCGCAGCGGCTGCCGAGCCACGGAACGAGGAGGGGCCCCGGGTGACGCGCGTCACCCGGGGCCCCTCGCGTCCGTCCCGCGGGTCAGGCCTGCTTGGCCGCCTGGAGGGCCTCGATCGCCTTGCGGACACCCTCGCCGTAGGCCGGGTCGGCCTGCGTGCAGTGGTGGATGTGACGCTCGATCGTGGCCTGTGAGGCACCGTCGATGGCCCGGGCGGTGTTGCCGAACAAGGCGTCCTGCTCGTCCGGGGTCATCTGCCGGAACAGGTTGCCGGGCTGCTCGAAGTAGTTGTCGTCGTCCTCGCGGTAGTCGAACCGGTCGGCGGCGCCGTCGAGCGCCAGGCCCGGCTCGGCGAACTGCGGCTGCTCCGCCCAGCGGCCGTAGCTGTTCGGGGTGTAGCCCGGCACGGCGCCCTGGTTGCCGTCCACGCGCAACTGGCCGTCGCGGTGGTAGGTGTTGACGTTCTTCGCGCCACGCGGCTGATTGACCGGAATCTGGTGGTGGTTGACCCCGACGCGGTAGCGGGCGGCGTCACCGTACGAGAACAGCCGGCCCTGGAGCATGCGGTCGGGCGAGGCGCCCACGCCGGGGACCAGGTTGGCCGGGGTGAAGGCCGCCTGCTCCACGTCCGCGAAGTAGTTCTCCGGGTTGCGGTTGAGCTCGAACTCGCCGACCTCGATCAGCGGGTAGTCCTTCTTCGACCAGACCTTGGTGAGGTCGAAGGGGTGGTAGCGGTACGTCGCCGCCTCAGCCTCCGGCATGACCTGGATGTAGAAGGTCCACTTCGGGTGGTCGCCCCGCTCGATCGCGTCGAACAGGTCCGCCTGCGAGGACTCCCGGTCGGCGGCGACGATCGCGGCGGCCTCCTCGTCGGTCAGGTTCTTGATGCCCTGCTGCGTGCGGAAGTGGAACTTCACCCAGAAGCGCTCGTTGCTCTCGTTGATGAACGAGTACGTGTGCGAGCCGAAGCCGTGCATGTGGCGGTAGCCGTCGGGGATGCCGCGGTCCGACATCACGATGGTGACCTGGTGCAGGGCCTCGGGGAGGTTGGTCCAGAAGTCCCAGTTGTTCTCCGGCGAGCGCAGGTTGGTGCGCGGGTCACGCTTGACCGCGCGGTTGAGGTCGGGGAAGTGGTGGGGGTCGCGGTGGAAGAAGACCGGCGTGTTGTTGCCGACGACGTCCCAGTTCCCCTCCTCCGTGTAGAAGCGGAGGGCGAATCCACGGATGTCGCGCTCCGCGTCCGCCGCTCCGCGCTCGCCGGCCACGGTGGAGAAGCGGGCGAACATCTCCGTCTGCTTGCCGACCTCGGAGAAGAGCGCGGCCCTGGAGTAGCGGGTGATGTCCTGCGTCACCGTGAAGGTGCCGAAGGCGCCGGACCCCTTGGCGTGCATACGGCGCTCGGGGATGACCTCGCGGCTGAAGTGGGCCAGCTTCTCCAGGAACCAGACGTCCTGGAGGAGCATCGGGCCGCGCGGCCCGGCGGTGACGGCGTTCTCGTTGTTCGCGACCGGTGCGCCGGCGGCAGTGGTAAGCGGCTTCAGGTTGTCAGAAATTTTTCTGCTCCTCCGTGTGAAAACTTCAGTGCACCGACTCCGGATCACGCTGATCACGCTCGGTCCGACATACCGGGCACAGACCCCAGTACGTCACCTCGACGTGGTCGATGGTGAACCCGTGGTTCCGTTGGGTGTCGAGCCGCGGAGCGGCCTGGGGGGCGTCGACATCGGCGATCGTGCCGCACGAGCGGCAGACCACGTGCTGATGGTCGTCCCAGGTCTGTCCCTCGTACCGTGCCGGGGAATTCGGCAGGTCGATCCGTCGTGCCAGTCCGGCGTCGACGAGCGTCTTGAGCACGTCGTAGACCGCTTGGGTCGAGACCGCGCCGATGCGTGTCCGTACCAGCGTGAGAAGGGTACTGACGTCGGCGTGGGGCGCCTCGTGGACCGCCGAGAGCACGGCGACCCTGGGTCGGGTCACCCGCAACGACGCTCCGCGCAGGAGAGTCCTGGCCTCGGTTTCGATCACCTGCGCAGTGAAGCACTTTTCTGGAATGATTCCAATCAACGCCACGTAAAGGCGTGCCGCTCGCCCGCTCCGCTCCCGTGCGCCCGTGCCCGATGCCATGTCCGATTCCCGCCAGCGCGCCCCCGCGCCATGCCGCACCCTGGAAGCGTGACGAACGACGACAGCAGGTACGAGGCGGTGTGCAGCCGTGACGCCCGGTTCGACGGCGAGTTCTTCTTCGCCGTCTCGACGACCGGCATCTACTGCCGCCCGAGCTGTCCGGCCACCACGCCCAAGCGGCAGAACGTGACCTTCTACCGCACCGCCGCCGCCGCGCAGGGCGGGGGATTCCGCGCGTGCCGGCGCTGCCGCCCGGACGCGGTCCCCGGCTCGGCCGGCTGGAACGTGCGTGCGGACCTGGTGGGCCGGGCCATGCGGCTGATCGGCGACGGTGTCGTCGACCGCGAGGGAGTGGCCGGTCTGGCCGCCCACCTCGGCTACAGCGCCCGCCAGGTGCAGCGCCAGCTGAACGCCGAGGTGGGTGCGGGCCCCATCGCGCTCGCCCGCGCCCAGCGGGCGCACACCGCGCGGATCCTGCTGCAGACCACCACGCTGCGGGCGGCCGAGATCGCTTTCGCGGCGGGCTTCGCCAGCGTGCGGCAGTTCAACGACACCGTGCGGGAGATCTACGCCCTCACCCCCGGCGAGCTGCGTGCCGCCCGCCCCGGCCGCGTCTCCCGCCCCGCCGCCGACCGGGCCGGGGGAGTGCCCCTGAGGCTCGCCCACAGGGGCCCGTACGCCGCGGCCGAGGTCTTCGACCATCTGGAGGCCCACGTCGTCGCCGGCGTCGAGGAGATGACAGGCGACCGCGGCGGGCGTACGTACCGGCGGACCCTGCGCCTCCCTCACGGCGCCGGCATCGCGGAGGTCGAGGAGAAGACCGGCGAGGGCTGGCTGGAGTGCAGGCTGCACCTGAACGATCTGCGGGACCTGACGACCGCCACCCAGCGTGTGCGCCGCCTCTTCGACCTCGACGCCGACCCGCACGCCGTCGCCGAGCGCCTCGGCGCGCATCCCGCGCTGGCCCCGCTCGTCGCCCTGCGGCCCGGGCTGCGCGCCCCCGGCGCCGTCGACCCCCACGAACTGACCCTCCGGGCGGTACTGGGCCGGCAGGTCTCCGTCCCGGCCGGACGCCGCCTGGGAGCCGCGCTGGTGACGGCCTACGGCACCCCTCTGCGGACTCCCGACGGCACCCTCACCCACACGTTCCCGGAGCCCGGCGCCGTGGCCGGGGCGAGCCTGGAGGAGCTCGGACTGCCGGACCCACGGCGGTCCGCGCTGCGGGGCGTGGCCGCCGCACTCGCCGACGGCCGCATCTGCCTCGATCCGGGGGCGGACCGCCACCAGGCCGAGAAGGACCTGCTCCGCCTGCCGGGGGTCGGCGCCTGGACGGCCGGATACGTCCGCATGCGGGCGCTGGGCGATCCGGACGTGCTGCCGGCCGATGACGTGGCGCTCCGCGCCGGGATGCGGCAGGCGGGCGCAGAGGCGGGGGACGCCGAGGCCTGGCGGCCCTGGCGCACGTACGCCGTACACCACTTCTGGAACGCGGCGGCGGACCGGCGCCGCACCGCCGCTGCGGGACGGATCTGAAGGATGAAGGACGGGAAGATGACGCACTACACCACGATGGACAGCCCGCTCGGCGAGCTGCTGCTGGTCGGCGAGGAGTCGGCCACCGCTCCGGGCGGTACCGCCCTCGCCTCGCTCTCCGTGCCGGGTCAGAAGGGCGGCGCCACGGTCCAGGACGACTGGACGGAGAACGCCGGGGCCTTCACCACGATCGCCGCCGAACTGCGCGCGTACTTCGACGGCAGCAGGACGAGCTTCGGCATCGAGTACGCCGGCGGGCGCGGCACCGACTTCCAGCGGCGCGTGTGGGCGGCCCTGGAGGCCATCCCGTACGGCACGACGCTCAGCTACGGCGAGATCGCGGCGAGGATCGGCGCGTCACGTGCCGCCGTACGTTCGGTCGGCACCGCGATCGGGGCCAACCCGCTGCTGGTCGTGCGTCCCTGCCACCGGGTGATCGGTGCGAGCGGCGCGCTGAGCGGATACGCCGGCGGCATCGACCGCAAGCGGCAGTTGCTGGACCTGGAGAACCGCGGGCAGGCGGTCTGAGGACCGTGCTCGCGGAATGCGCGGACGGCCGGGGGAGTGCCCTGTGCCGCCGATCCCCGGCCGGCCGGCCGCCGGCCGGGCGCCCCCGCACACGGCCGACGGCCGCGGCCCCGCCCCCGGAGACGCACCCATGGACGCCCTGATTCCCCGCCCAGCCAGGGAAGTCGCCCCGGGGGCCTGGCACGTGCCCGACTGGCTCACCCTCGACCAGCAGCGCGAACTGGTGACGGCCTGCCGGGCCTGGGCGACCGGCCCCGTACCGATCCGCCACACCCGGCTGCCGCGCGGCGGCGTCATGTCCGTACGCACGGTCTGCATCGGCTGGCACTGGCAGCCGTACCGGTACACGCGCACCGCCGACGACGTGAACGGCCGCCGGGTGGCCGAGTTCCCCGACTGGATGGTCGAGCTGGGCCGCCGCGCCCTCCTGGCGGCGTACGGCGACGAACAGGCCGCCCGGGAGTACACCCCGGACACCGCGCTGATCAACTTCTACGACGGCCAGGCCAGGCTCGGCATGCACCAGGACAAGGACGAGCGGTCGTCCGCCCCGGTCGTCTCGCTGTCCATCGGCGACACCTGCGTCTTCCGCGTCGGCAACACCGAGACCCGCACCAGGCCGTACACCGACGTCGAGCTGGTATCGGGCGACCTGTTCGTCTTCGGCGGCCCCTCGCGTTTCGTCCACCACGCGGTGCCCAAGGTCCACGAGGGCACGGGCGATCCGGCGACCGGGCTGGCCTCGGGCCGGCTGAACATCACCATGCGGGTCACCGGACTCTCGTAGCCGGAACGCTTCTCCCCTGCGACGGCGGCGTTGTCAGTGGGCGCACGTAGGTTGATCAGTGTTCCGCCGATCCGGCGGGGACAACCCCTTCGTTGTGCATGGGAGATGGCACGTTGTCGGATTGGGAGAGGTCGAGCACGGCCCGGGTGATACCACCCGCGCGGCCGCGCAAGCTCGCCAAGGTGCCGTTCGTCGAGCTGGCCGACGGACGTCTGCAGGGTGTGGTGTCGAGCGGTTCGGACATCGGGCGGGTCTACGTGTCCTCGGTCGCGGCCGGGACCTACGCGTTCGCCTGCAGCACCAACAACAACCGTCCCTGCGGCGGTGCGCGGGGATCGTTCTGCAACCACATCGGGGCCCTGATCAACGAGTCGGTCCTCCAGTACGGCGCCGAGCGCGTCGTGCGGTATCTGAAGGCCGAGGTGCCGGAGGGGGACGTGGACGGGGCGGTGCTGGCGTCGGCCATGCGGAGCACCCGGCCGCAGATGGACGAGACCAAGGCCGCGGCCTCCGTCTTCAGCAGATTCCTCCGCCACCTGGCCTACCTCGAACACGGCCCGGTCACCGCGCCGTTGCCCGAGATGCACTTCTTCCCGCCCACCAGGGCGGTGGCGTGATGCGCGCCGACCTGCTCGCCGAGCCCGTCGAAGGGCTGGACGAGGCGCTCGACGCCGTCGACGCCTTCGACCGCTCACTCGTCGCCGGTCTGCTCCGCCCGCAGTCCGCCGAGCCCGCCGGCCCCACCGTCCTGGCCCAGGCCGTGGCGGGCACGCCGCTGGCCGGCCGGGTCGCCGAGGCGGCCGGAAAGGCCGCCGCGGGAGCGGCGGGCGAGGACCACTTCGTGGCCCTGGCCGCCGGGCGCACCGCGCTGCTCGGCTCCGTGCACGACGCGCTGTTGATCCGGATCGAGGAGGCGGCGGGCCGCGCACGCGGTGAAGCGGCGGCTCCGGCGGCGCCCGGCGGGCAGCCGACCGCGAATCTGCTGACGGCGGCCCGGGCCTGGCTGTCCGATCTGGCACGCTGCGGATGGCAGGGCATCGACCACGAGGTGGTCTCCGGCGCGGCGGAGGTCGTCGCCGCGATGCTTCCGGACCCGTCCCTGCGCCGCCTCGCGACGCTCCTCGACGGCTTCGCGGCCGAGCTGGCCGCCTCCTGTCCCGGCGCATCGGCCGAGCGCTTCCCGGTACGCCGCTGGGCCGACCTCTGGTCGCGAGGCATGCTGCTGACGGTGCCCGGCGCGGCCGTCGCACCGGTCACCGGCACCGCCGACGGGCGGCTGCTGCCCCTCGGGATCGACGTACAGGAGCACGCGACCGCGGCCCAGGCACAGGTGCACGCGGTGTTCGAGCCCGCGGACGGCTCCGCTCCCCGCCTCGTGCGGGCCGGTGTGTCGGTCCCGAAGCCCGACACGGTCGTCGGAGCCGGGATCTGGCAACTGATGCGCCCGCACATGTCCCTGCTGGCAGCCGTGGGTGAAGGCCGTTCCATGCAGCTCACGGCCATGCCGGTCACCGCGGAGGGCGACCTCCTCTGGAGCGACGAGCACGCACGGCCCGGCGAGCCGGCGGAGGCCTTCGCGACCGCCCGCGTGGCCCTGCCTTCCGCGGTCGCCGCCGTGACCGCGCCCCTGGACCGGCACCCCGCGCGCATCGCCGTACCCGTCTTCCTGGAGGGGTACACCGCCCGGACGGACGACGACGGCGTCCTCACCTTCACGGTCGCCGGGGTCGAACTGACCGTCGACACCGACCGTATTCCTGCCGCGGGCCCGCTCACCCCCGAGGCCGTCGCCAGGTCGAGCGCGTGCATCGCGCTGATCCGCTGGGACGCGGGCACGTTCGGGGTGCAGCCGCTCGCCGTCGAGACCACGGTGCGGAAGAAGGTGACCTCGGTGCACGCGGGGGCGTGGGCCGGCGGGACGGCCGACAAGGCCGGGGTCCGGGCCGAGAAGGCCGCCACCGACGCCGCGAAGGTGCTGAGCGAGCGCGCGGGAAGGCTGTTGCGGAAATGACCGGACAGCAGAATCACGGCGCGAGCGGGGAGACCTCGCACGACAACCGCCGTCAGGTCATGTACTGGCGCCTCCTGGCCCGGCTCTTCGATCACGAGGAGCAGGCCGCCCTGGAGTCGGCGAGCCTCGCCGTCGTCAAGGACATCGGGCTGCCGGCCGCGCTGCTGGACCCCAAGGCGTCCGTCGACTCGGTGGTGCAGCGCCATCCCGGGCTGGCGGCCGAGTTCGAGGGCCTGATGGTGCCGGAGGCGGACGGGACTTCCGGCGCGGACAAGGACGCGGACACGGACACGGACACGGGTTCGGACGCGGACGAGAAGAGCGATGACGGCGCCCGCGACAGGGCAGCCGAGGTGCGGCGTGCCGCGCTCGTGTCGAAGGTGCTGCTCAACGTCTTCCACTCCCCGCCCGGCACCGTCACCGCGGGCCAGTTGTCCCGGTGGCAGTCCGACGCCGCCTGGCTGGAGCGTGCGCTCGGCTGCAAGCCCGGCGAACTGCGCGGCGGGCGCTCCGGCGGCGTCGGCGTCAGTCCTACCGGCACCGGCGGTGACGGCCGGAGCCCCGACCTCGGCCGGCTGATCCCGGAGATCGGCCCGGAGCTCGGCGCCATCGAGGCCGGGCTCGTCAGGCGGATGCGACTGCGCGAGGTGCTGGCCGACCCGCAGCTGGCGGGGCAGCTGACCCCGAGCATGTCGCTGATCGAGCAGTTGCTGCGCGACAAGGACAACCTCTCCGGCGTGGCCCTGGCCAACGCCAAGGCGCTGATCCGCCGCTTCGTCGACGAGGTCGCCGAGGTGCTGCGCACCCAGGTGGAGAAGTCGACCGTCGGCGCCCTGGACCGCTCGGTCCCGCCCAAGCGGGTCTTCCGCAACCTGGACCTCGACCGCACGATCTGGAAGAACCTCACCAACTGGAGCCCGGAGGAGGAGCGGCTCTACGTCGACCGCCTCTTCTACCGCCACACCGCGCGCAAGACCACGCCCCAGCGGCTCATCGTGGTCGTCGACCAGTCGGGCTCCATGGTGGACTCGATGGTCAACTGCACCATCCTGGCCTCCATCTTCGCCGGGCTGCCCAAGGTGGACGTCCACCTCATCGCGTACGACACCCAGGCGCTCGACCTCACCCCATGGGTGCACGACCCGTTCGAGACCCTGCTGCGCACCAACCTCGGCGGCGGCACGGACGGCACGGTCGCCATGGCTCTGGCCCAGCCGAAGATCGCCGAGCCCCGCAACACCGTCGTGGTGTGGATATCGGACTTCTACGAATGGCAGACCGAGCCGCTCTTCGAGAGCATGGCCGCCATCCACCGCTCCGGCGCCAAGTTCATCCCCGTCGGCTCGGTGACCAGCTCCGGCCGCGCCAGCGTCAACCCGTGGTTCCGGGAGCGCTTCAAGGACCAGGGGACGCCGGTGCTCTCCGGCCACATCCGCAAGCTCGTCCACGAGCTCAAGACCTTCCTCACCTGACGCCTCTCGGCCCCGGTGCAGTCAACCCGCATTCCCAGAAAGGCTCACAGACATGTCCGACCTGTTGCGCGCCCCCGCCGAGATCAAGTACGCCGAGGAGCTGGACTGGCTCGAATCGGTCGACGACGGCCCCAAGCCCTTCTCCTGGCGGCTTTCGCCCAAGATGGTCCGGCTGTTCATCCTCGGATCCGAGCGCTCCGACGGCCTCGACCGGGAGATCTCCCAGAAGTGGTACGGGGACCGCAGCTTCGTCGAGCGTTCCATCGTCACCCTCGCCTCGGACCGCGGCCTGCTCCTCATCGGCGACCCGGGCACGGGCAAGAGCTGGCTGGCCGAGCTGCTCTCCGCCGCCATCTCCCGCAACAGCACCCTGGTGGTGCAGGGCACGGCCGGCACCACCGAGGACCACATCAAGTACTCCTGGAACGTGTCCATGGTGATCTCCAAGGGGCAGTCGCGGGAGTCGATGATCCCCTCGCCGATCATGACGGCGATGGAGACCGGTGCGATCGGCCGGTTCGAGGAACTCACGCGCTCCACGAGCGACGTCCAGGACGCCCTGATCTCGATCCTCTCCGAGAAGTACATCTCGGTCCCGGAGATGGACAGCGACAACATCGTGTTCGCCAAGCCCGGTTTCTCCGTCATCGCGACGGCCAACAGCCGTGACCGCGGCGTCAACGACCTCTCCTCCGCGCTCAAGCGACGCTTCAACTTCGTCCGCATCCCGGTGGTGACGAACAAGAAGAGCGAGGCCGAGATCGTCCGCTTCCGCACCGAGGAACTGCTGCGCCGCCACCAGATCGAGCTGGACGTGCCGCCGACCCTCCTGGACGTCCTGCTGCAGAGCTTCGCCGACCTCCGTGCCTCCGCGGCGGCCGCCGGCAGCGACGACGAGAAGCTGGAGTCCGCGCTGTCCAGCGCCGAGCAGATCGGCGTCCTGGAGGACGCGATCCTGCACAGCAACTTCTTCGGAGAGCGCGCGCTGACCGCCCGCACCCTGGCCTCCTCCCTCGTGGGCTCACTGGCACGGCGCGAGCCCGAGGACCTCGCCATCCTCAACAAGTACCTGCACGGCGTCGTCGAGCCGCGCAGCAAGGAGGAGGGTGGCTCCTGGCCGGAGTTCCTGGAGGGCGGTCGTGACGCGATCGCCACCCTGTCATGAGCGGCGTGGACGAGAGCACGGCGTTCGCGGCGCTGCGCGGGCAACTGCAGGACGCGGCGACGGAGTTCGCCGACGGGCCGGACGCGCTGGAGGGCATCCTGCTCGGCATCGTCGACGACGTCGACCGGGCCGTACGCGAACCGCTGGAGATCTTCCCCGTCTGCCACCACTCGCCCGCCTCGGCGGTCGCCATGGCACGGCGGCTGCGCGAGAAGCAGCCGAAGGTCGTCTATCTGGAGCTGTGCGAGGACATGGCACCGCTCCTTCAGGAACTGAGGAACTGCCGGCTCCCGGTGGCGGTCCAGGCGTTCGCGAGCGAGGTCAAGGGCTTCCCCGCGGAGTGGGCGCCGCTCTCGGTCGTCGCCCCGATCACGGAGGCCTCGGCCGAGTACCAGGCCATCGCCTACGCCCTGGACACCCCGGGGGTGGAGCTGGTCCTGGTGGACCGCTCCTCCGACCACGTGTTCCAGTGGCAGGCGGACACGGTGGACCCCCCGGACCAGGACGCACCGCCCGCCGAGGAGGAGGCGGCGCTGCACGGCGACGCCGTCGGCGTGGAGATCGGTGACCTGCGGCCCCGCTTCGCCGAGCTGGAGGAGCACCTCCTGCACCACGGCCGCGTGCGCCACTGGTCGGAGTGGTGGCACCAGTACGTCGAACTGCCCCTCGGCGACAGCGACCACGACACCTACCGCCAGGTCATGCTTCTGATCGGCAGCCTGTTCCGGCGACTGGCCCCCGGTGACGCCGACCGGGTCCGCGTCGACGAGGACCGCGAGCGCTACATGTGGACCCGCATGCGGGAGCACCTGGGCGCGACCGGCACCGACCCGCAGGACTGCCTCTACGTCTGCGGGGCGTTCCACGCCGCCAGCCGCGTGGAGGAGTTCGGGGTCCACGGCAGCGGCACCTTCGAGATCTCCCCGCCGAGCGAGAGCACCTGGCAGCACGGCCTCATCCCGTCCAGCCACTCCGCGATCGAGGCACAGTTCGGTCTCGCCGCGGGGTCCGTGTCGATCGCCGCCACCCAGTGGGCGAAGAACCTCAAGCGCACCCGGGTGCGGCCGTACCGGCTCGCCGGCCAGGCGGGCGCCAGGAAGACGGCCACGTCCGGGAAGGCAGCGGCTCCGGCCGTCCCCGCGGCCCCGGAGGCGCCCTCCGACAAGCTCTCCGGATTCCTGCAGAGCCCGCCCGCCCTCGACCGGCTGGACGAGGCGGAACTGCTCGGCTGGTCCGTGGAGATCGTCCGTTCGGCCCGCCGCAACGGCTACCTCGCCTCGACCGCCGACGCGATCGCCGTGTTCGAGACCTCGATCCTGCTGGCGGGCATGCGGGACCGGGCCAGGCCGACCCCGTACGACTTCCAGGACGCCGCGGTCACCTGCATCGAGAAGGAGACCGTGCCGGGCCGGCGTGACGTGCGCCGCCTCGTCGAGATCCTGATGGGCGGCGACCGGATCGGCCAGGTCGGCTACGACGCGCTGCCGCCCCTGGCCCGTGACGTGCACGACCGGCTCGCTCCGCTGAACCTCAAACTCCAGCAGCGTGGTGTGCAGCGGGCGTTGCTGGACCTGTCCACCCAGCAGGAGCTGCGCCGGTGCTCCGACGTGCTGTGGATGCTGCGCCGCCTGATGCCGCACGGGGCCGCCCGGCCGATCATGGGGGAGCGGGAGCTCGGCAAGCAGTCCGTGCAGGAGTCCTGGGACCTCGCGCTGGGCACCCACCAGCGGGCGCTCATCGAGCTCGGCTACGAGGGCGTCAGCATCGAGCAGGTCCTCGAACAGCGTCTGCGCCGCGTGGCGTACGCCCCGAACGCCACCACGGCGCAGGTCCTCGCAGCGGTCGAGGACGCCGAGCTCCATCTGCGCGGCGGCCGGCTGGCCGACGAGCTGGGCACCCGGGCCCTGGAGGTGCTGGCCACCGAGCGCAGCGTGGACGGTGCGCCGGAGGTACTGCGCCGGGTGCGCAGGCTCCTCGCGTACTACCGCATCGGCCGGCCGGAGCTGCCGGCGTGGATCGAGTCCTTCGCCAAGACGGGGTACGCGCACTACTGCACGCTCCTGCCGACGGCGTTCACCGACGAGGACGCGACGGTACGGCAGGTCGCCGCGATGCTGGGCTTCCTCTTCAGCATGGAGAGCCTGGCGCTCTCGCTCGGCTGCGACCGGACCCAGCTGGATCTGGCCTTCGCGCAGTCGCACCCGCAGGAGCCGTCGAGGGTGGCGCTCCTCTGGGCGGCGCGGGTGCACCTCGGGCAGCTCTCCCGCGCCGAGCTGCGGGAGCGGTGTGACGCGCTGCTGGACAACCCCTTGGTCGTCCCGGCCTATCCGCGTTACCTCAGCGGATTCCTGCACGCCCTGGAGCCGGTGCCGCAGCTGGCCGACTTCGTCGTCGAAGCGGTGTCGAACGCCTTCGCGCGGCTGCCCGATCCGGTGCTGCTGCCGTGGCTGCCGAAGCTCATCACCACGCTGCGTTCCGAGGGGGCGGACCTGGCCCCGCTGCTGATCCGCGAGGCCGGACGCGTCTTCCCGGGCCGGCTCGCCGCACTGGACGCCTGGGTGCCGCCGTGGCAGGCCGCCCATGAAGCCCCCGCGCTCCCGCCGGCGACGACCGGAGGCGCGGCCGGCCGCGCGGTGCTGCTCGCCGCCCACCCGGAGACGTGCGACAGCCTGGCGAAGCTGCTGGGCTGCGAGGACACCTGGGAGACGCAGGCGGCGACCCCCACCACCGGCGCGGTCCTCACCGCCCGCCACCCGGAGACCGCAGGGGCACTGGAGGCACTGCTGGCGGGAGTCTGACGTACGCGAAGGCGCCGCGTCCGGGCTCCGCTGGACGAGGGGCGCCGCCAGCCCGCCCCGGCCGACGGACGAGGTGCGCCGACAGAGCGCACCGACGTGCCACGAGGGCGGCAGCCCGCCCGAGCCGACGCCCTGCGAAGGGCGACGGCGGCCCGGTGCCGACGTACGACGAAGGGCGACCGCGGCCCGCGCGTGAACCGCGCGGGCCGCCGTCGTCGTGCTTCCGTCCCTGACGGGCGCGTGCCCACGGGGCACCCGGGAGGGCTCCGACCACGCGGCCCGGCCGGTCCGTCGCCGAGCGGTCCCGGCCGGTGCGGGACGCGCACACTTCGGCCGGCACCGAAGCGCCTGGCTCGTAGCGTGCCGGTGACCGGGTGGGAGACGCCCGCGCGGGAGAGAGCGAAGGGCAGGGGCATGGCGGAGACAGACCTGAAGCGGCGGTTGGCCGAGAGGTTCCGCGCGGTCAACGGTGACCATCCGATGACCGATGCGGACGACGCGTACGTCGACGGGCAGTTCGTCGCGCTGGAGGACCTGTGCGCGGCCGAGGGCCGTGACCCGGAAGAGGTCCGTCGTCTGATGCTGGAGCGCCGCCTGCCCCTTCCGGGATACCTGCGCTCCGACGGCCGCGAGATGGTGCCCGCGGATCTCTTCGCGCTCGCCGCCGAAGCGGGCGGCACGGAGAGGCTGCCCGCGTGGTTCACCGCCCACTGGAGCGACCGGGCCACCGGGCAGGAGGAGTGGGAGGCCTACCTCAGCGGGCGGTACGTCTGCCTCCATTCGGTGACCCCCGAGACGATCCGGCGCAAGGACCGTCTGACGGCCGCGATCACCGCCGCACCGGACGAGCCGGAGGCCGGGTCGGCACCGTGGTCGGAGCGTCTCCACCTCCTGATCGACGAACTCGACGCCCTGGAACCTATGTTCACCGGCTACGACCGTCTGCGCTTCGGCGGTCCCACGTCACGCGACATCTGCGTCGACGCGATGCGCGCACGCTTCCCGCGCCCCTGAGCCGGGCGGTACCGGGGCGTCGGCGGCCGGCCGGGCCTGCCGTCGGAGCAGCACGACGGGACGCGGGCGCGGGGCCCGGGACAGGACCGACCGTCTGCCCTCGGCGGACCGGGCATGTAGGCGCCGGCATAGCGCCCTGCCCGGTCGGCCGACCGTACGGTGCCGTGGTCAGTGGTGGGCGTGGACGACGGCGTGGCCCCTGCCTCGCCCGATCATCCACTTGTTGACCGGCGTGGTGACCAGGAAGGCGACCGCGAAGCCGCCCAGCAGCGCGGACCAGAAGAGGCCTTCGGACAACTGGGCGTCCATGGCGCCGGGGACGAGGGCGATGATGCCGTTGTCGACGAGTTCCATCACGGCGATGGAGACGGTGTCCGCGGCGAGCGCGACCTTGACGGCGGCCTTGAGGCCCAGACCGGCCCTGCGGACCGCGAAGAGCGTGAACGAGTAACCGAACACGAAGGCCAGGAAGATCGCCAGGACCATGGTGGGGACGTTGCCCCACATCAGGGCGGTGCCGATGGCCATCCCGAGGATCTCGCCGATCGCACAGCCGGTGAGGCAGTGCAGCGTGGCCTTCGCCGCGGTCGCCCAGGTGGCCCCGGCAGTGTGGCCTGACTGGTGCGCCGCGTGGTCGTGGCCGGCGTGGTGACCCGCGTGGCCGTGCGCGTCGCCGGTGTGGTGCGTGCTGTCGTCCATGGCCGCTTCCCCGTTCTCGTCCGTGGTGCTCGTCACGAGCTCTTCCGTACTCAGCCAACAATATACCCCCCAGGGGTATTCCCGTCCCGTGTTTCGGGCATCGCGCGTCCTGAATCGCCGCCCGGCCGTCGACTACCCGCGAGGCAGGCTTCCCTGCGCACCTGGGCTGGCAGGCCTGCTCACCGGCGCCCCGGCGCTCGACGGCCGGGAACGCCTCCTCGACGTGGGATGCGGGCCGGGAACGCCCTGGCCCTGGCCCTGGCCGTGCCTCCGTCGTCGGTGAGATCGTCGGAGTGGACCCGGACGGGGAGATCCCGACCGTCGCCGGGCAGGACGCGGCACGGCGTGGAGCGAGAGGAAAGGCCCGGTGGGTGCCGCCCGGGCCGAGGATCTGGCCGCCGGGCTGGGGACATTCACCGTGGCGACCCTCGGACAGTCCTTCCTCTGGATGGACCGGGAACGGGTGACCGCGACCGTCAACGACACGCGCGGGGCCGATGGAGCCCTAGGCACTGTTTCTCGGATCATGTTCTGAGCCAGATAACGAGTGCTGCGAGCGTGACGGTACCGAGGTAGATGTAGGCGCGTTTCTCGTAGCGGGTGGCGACGGACCGGAAGCCCTTGAGGCGGTTGATGGTGCGTTCCACGGTGTTGCGCTTCTTGTAGCGCTCGCTGTCGAAGCCGGTGGGGCGACCGCCTCTGGAGCCTCGGTTCTTGCGGTGTCTCTGCTGGTCGAGACGTTCGGGAATCGTGTGCGGGATACCGCGTCGCCGCAGGTAGCGGCGGTTTCTGCGCGACGTGTACGCCTTGTCCGCCAGAACACGGTCGGGCCGGGTGCGAGGCCGGCCGACTCCGGTTCGGGGCACCGATACCTGCTCCAGGACCCGCTCGAGCTGGGGTCCGTCACCGTAGTGTCCGGGTGTCAGGACGAAGGCGAGGGGCCGGCATCGTCCCTCGGCGGCCAGGTGGACCTTGGTGGTGAATCCTCCGCGCGAACGTCCCAGGCATTCGCCGATCTGACCACCTCCTCCAACCGGGCCACCAGTTTCCTCAGTACCGGATCGAC
>NZ_JBIBEG010000009.1:137966-347201 GCF_042902585.1 Streptomyces argenteolus | reverse complement strand
GGTATCGAGGGGCTGTCGGCCGAGCGTGGCCTTGAGCTGTTCGACACCGCGATGGGTCTTGACGATCCGGCTCTGGTCCCGATCCAGCTCGACCTTCCCACCCTCCGCCGAGCCGCCGACAACCTCCCCGAGCTCCTGCACGCCTTGGCCCCGCCCAACCGGCGGCGCTCCGCCGCGGGCAAGGCCGACCCTGGCACGCTGCGCCGTACGCTCGAAGCGCTGGACGCGCAGGGGCAGCACGAGGTGCTCCAGGAACTGGTCACCGGACTCGCCGCCGGCCTGCTCGGATACCAGGACGCCGGGGGCATCGACCCCGAACGTGATTTCCTGGAGCTGGGCTTCGACTCGCTGATGGCGATGGAGCTGCGGTCCGCTCTCAGCGAGGCGATCGGGCTGCGGCTGCCGTCGATGGTGGTCTTCGACCACAAGAGCGCGGCGGCGCTGGCCCGCTTCCTCCTGGACGAGCTCTCCGCTGCCGGTCCGCTCTCCGGCGTACCGTCCGACGGCGACGCGCAGCAGACGGGCCAGGGGGCGGGACGCCCGTCCGGTGCGGCGGCCGACACCCTCAGCCAGCTGTTCCGCGAGGCTCTCCGGAACGGCCCTCTCCAGAAGGCGATGACCATGCTGAACGCGGTCGCGGAGACGCGGCCCGCCTTCACCTCTGCCTCGGACATTCCCGCCCTCCCGGTGCCGGTCCGGCTCATGGAGGGACCCGCAGGACGTACGCGGCTGATCTGCCTGAGTACGCCCATGGCCACCAGCGGCGTCTATCAGCACGCGCACATCGCCAACCACTTCAAGGGCATCCGCGGCGTGGCGGGCATTCCGTTGCCGGGCTTCGTACGCGGCGACAGCCTGCCGGCCACGAACGACGCCGCCGCCGAAGTGCTGGCGGAGGCGGCCCTCGAGGCCGCGGGGGGCGAACGGTTCGTGCTGGCCGGATACTCGGCGGGCGGCATCCTCGCCCACGCCGCCGCGATGCACCTCGAGGAGCGCGGCATGCGTCCCGCCGGCGTCGTCCTCATGGACTCCTATCTGCCCGATGTCTCCAACGCCCTGCTCGACGGCCTGCTGGAGACCATGCTGGACATGGAGCAGACCTTCGACGGGTTCGACAGCGCCCGGCTGTCCTCCATGGGGCGCTACAGCAACATGCTCGGCTCGTTCCCCCTGGAAGGGCTGCGTGCCCCGGTGCTCTTCCTGCAATGTGCCCGCCCCTTCCCCGGCGCGGACACGGACGGGCCCGGCGACGCCTGGCAGGCCGCGCCGTGGAACGCGACCCAGACGGTACGAGCAGTGGGCGCCAACCACTTCACCATGCTGGAAGAGGGTGCGTCGGACTGTGCGCGGGCGATCGAGGACTGGCTCGGCACGCTGGACTGACGCACGACGGCCCTGGGCGCCGTGACCCGTGGTCACGGCGCCCGGAGCCGAACCGGCCGAAGGGAGTACGCGTCAGCCGATCATGGCACCGCCCGCTCCCCGGCCGACCGATCGATGAGATTCCGACCGAGCGACCGACGAAGGGTGATCGAACATGAGTGTGGCCGCCGGGTCCCAGAGGGCCGTGACCAAGGGCACTGTGCCGTTCGGCGAGTACCGGACCTGGTACCGCATCACCGGGGACGTGACCTCGGACAAGCCCGCGCTCGTCGTGGTGCACGGCGGCCCGGGCAGTACGCACGACTACCTGCAGAACATGGCGGTGTTCGCCGACCACGGCTGGCCCGTCGTCCACTACGACCAGCTGGGCAACGGCGGCTCCACCCATCTGCCCGACCGCGGCGCGGACTTCTGGACCGTCGACCTGTTCCTCGCGGAGCTGGACAATCTGCTCGGCGAGCTGGGTGTCGCCGACAACTACGTCCTCTTCGGCCAGTCCTGGGGCGGACTGCTCGTGGCCGAGCACGCTGCCCGGAAGCCCGCCGGACTGCGCGGGCTGGTCATCGCCAACGCGCCGGCCTCCTACCCGCTCTGGCTCCAGGAGATGGAGGTGCTGCGCGCGCAGCTGCCGCCCGGTGTCAACGAGACGCTCCTGCGGCACGAGGCGGCGGGGACCACCGGGTCCAACGAGTACTACGAGGCCATGGGCCCCTTCTACGACCGCCACGTCTGCCGCATCAAGCCGTGGCCGCGGGACTACCAGGCCTCGTTCTACGAGGTGTACAACGACCCCACGGTCTACTTCACGATGAACGGGCCGAGCGAGTTCCACGTCGTCGGCACCTTGCGCGACTGGGGCGTGGAGGACCGCCTCGCCGACATCGAGGTGCCGACCCTCGTGCTCTCCGGCCGCCACGACGAGGCGACGCCCGTCACGGTGCGTCCCTACGAGGAGCTGATCCCGCAAGCGCGGTGGGAGATCTTCGAGGACTCCAGCCACCTGCCCCACCTCGAGGAGCCCGAGCGGTTCGTCGAGGTGATGCTCGGCTATCTGCGCGAGCGAAGCTGACCACGGGCCGGCACGAAAGGTCTGGCCGCGGCCCGGGCGCGGTCGTGGCCGGAAACCGGCGTGAGGGCCGGGTGCGGGAAGGGGGGACCGCCGGCCGGCGGCCCCCCCTTCCCGCACCCGGCCCTCCGTGCCGTCAGGCGCCGAACAGTGCCGTGGCGCGCGTGGTGAGTGCCTTGCGGTCGATCTTGCGGTTGGAGTTGAGGGGGAACTCCCCGAGGTGCTCGTAGCGGCGCGGGAGCATCCCGGCGGGCAGGATCTCCCGCAGGGCACGTGCCAGCACCACCGGAGACGTACGTGTGCCGGTGTAGAAGACCACCAGCTCGCTACCGCCCTCCACCTCCTGGACCACCGTGAGCGCGTCCTCCACCCCGGGGCAGGAGCGTACGGCGTGGTCGACCTCGGCCAGCTCCACACGCCAGCCCTGAAGCTGTATCTGTGAGTCGAGCCGCCCGAGGTAGAGCAGCTCGTCGCTGCCGGGCAGCCGGCGCACCCGGTCTCCGGTGCGGTACCAACGGCGGCCGTCGCGTTCCAGGAAGCGCCCCTCGTCGTCGGCGGGGTCGAGATAGCCGACGGTCATCTGCGGGCCGGTGACGCAGAATTCGCCCTCCTCCTCGGCGAGGGAGCCGTCGTCCGCGAGCAGCAGGTGGTCATGGCCCGGGTGGACCGCGCCGATGGGGACCAGGCCGTTGACGCCGTGCTCTGCCGACGCCACCGGGTCCCAGCGATGGCCGGTGATGGTGATCGTCAGCTCGGTGGGTCCGTAGATGTTCTCCAGGTACGAGCCCGAGGCGGCCTCGTGCCAGTCGGCCGCGTCCTGGCAGTGCAGGGCCTCACCCGCGAAGAAGCTCCACCGCAGGGTGGGGAGCGAGTCGGGGGTCAGCGTGCCCGTGCGGCGGATGAGGGAGATGGCGCTGGGAGTGGAGAACCACACCGTGATGCCCTCCTCGCGCAGGTGGTCGGGGAGCCGGCGGTAGCTGTGCGGGGGGATGGTGACGAGGGTCGCGCCGGCGCCCCAGGCGCAGAAGAGATCGAACATCGCGCAGTCGAAGTTGAGGTCGAACGTCTGCGAGAAGACGTCCTGCGCCGTGAAGTCGTACCGCTCGTCCAGCAGCTGGAAGTAGTGGTACGTGCTGCCGTGGCTGATCGGCACCCCCTTCGGATTGCCGGTGGAACCGGAGGTGAAGAGCATGTAGGCCGTGTCGTCGGCAGCGACCGTCCGAGGGACGCTCAGCGCCGCCGCGGGGTCCACGGTGATCTGCCGCCAGGGAGCCGCCGCGTCGGCGCCGGTGAGCACGGTGCCGTCCGCCGAGGCAGAGAGCACCACGGTGCGGGAGGACAGGACGGAGGCCGGTCCGGTGGCTCGGAGCTGGAGCCTGGACAGCGCCTCCGCGCCCTCCTCGTCCACGACGATCGCCTCGACCCCGGACAGTTCCAGCATCCGGCGGGTGCGCTCCGAGGGGAAGTCGGGGTTGAGCGGCACCACGGTGGCGCCGGTGTAGAGCCCGGCGAGCAGGCCGACGTACGCGGGAACGGTCTTGCCCGCCAGGACTCCGACCACGCGGGGCGGGGTCCCGTCGGCGCACAGGGCGCCGGCCCAGGCGAGAGCGAGGCCATGGACCTCGCGGTAGCTGAGTGCGGCCAGGGTGCCGAGCCGAAGCGCCGTGCCGTCAGGGGATATCTCCAGTCCGCGCAGAAAGCGGTGATGGAGCGCGTACTCGACGGTGCCGGACATACTTCCTCCTGTGGGTGGTCGTTTCCCGCAGGCCGCGCATTACCGTCATCCCGGCTGCCGGCCCACGGACAGGGGTTTCCCTGGACGCGTTAAGCGGGACAGGGGTTGGTAGCGGTTGTTCGGGTTCTCGCAGGGCGATTAGCGTCACCACCCTTAGCAGGTCCGTGGACGAAGCCGGAACCGGAATGGGGCCCGAACACATGAGTACGTGGGACAAGGAATTCGAAGAAATCATCCGCAGCTATCTGCCGTTCCTTTCGGCGGACGAGCCGCTCGACGAGGATGCCGGACTGCGGGATCTCGGCCTGGACTCGATGGGAACCGTGGAGCTGCTCAATGCGCTCGAGAATTCCTACGGGGTCCGCTTCGTCGACGAGGCACTGAGCATGCAGACCTTCGCCACGCCCGGCGTGCTCTGGGCCAAGACGTCGGAGCTGGTGCACGTCACGCACGGCTGACCGGAGTCGGCCGTGCGTGTGCGGCGGGGTTCGCGGGGCTTCGGCTCAGCGGGCCCCGCCGCGGCGTTGCGGGCGCAGTGCCAGCCGCGGATCGACCGCCGTGACCTCGAAGTTGCGGGTGGCGACGGAGACCCGCCCGAACAGCGCGTCCTGGCCGGCGACGAAGAGGCGGCCGACACCGCGGTCCCGGAGCGCCGTCAGGGCGTCCGGCCAGTGCACCGCACGGACGCAGCCGTCGAGTATCAGCTCGCGCACCTCGGCCCCGGTGGTCAGCAGCTTCCCGTCGTGGTCGGAGATCACCGGCACCTGAGGATCGCTGAACCGCAGCCCCGCCAGCGCCTCGTCCTCGATGCGCCGGCGCAGCCCGTCGAAGGCCGGAGAGTGCATGGGAGGGTGCATCACGTACAGCGGCAGCCCGCCCAGGGCGCGCAGCCGCGTCTGGAGCCACTCCAGGCGGGACCGCGACAGCGTCAGCATGGCGAAGTCGTCGTCGACCTGGCAGGTGATGTCGTGCCACTCGCCCATGGCGTCCAGCTCGTCGCGCACCGTGCGCAGCGTCTCGGGCGGGGTCCGGGCGAACGAGAGCGTGACCGCCTCGCGGTGCTCCGTCGCGAAGTAGTCGTCCAGCACCCGGGCGAAGCGCGCGGTCATCGTCACACCGTCGGCGAAGTCGAGGGCCCCGGAGTGGACGGCGAGTGCCTTGTTGCCGAAGCTCGGCCCCACGCATACGGTGGTCTCGCAGCCGAGGGCGGACTCGGCCCACCGGGCGAGCGCCAGACTGTTGACGAGGAAGGCGACCTGGGCGTATTCCGAGTAGTCGCCCTCCGTGTCGCGATAGCGGTCGATGAGGGAGTAGCCGAGCCGTTCGTCGGCGGCGGCCACCAGTTTCCGGGCCTGCGGGTTGATCACCATGAATCGGGCCACGTCCTCGAACCGGGTGGGTCCCATCCCCGGGAAGACCACGGCATGGCCCGTGCGAGTCTCCTTGTCCATGGCGACAGTGTTGGCGTTCCGGGCGAGGGCACAGCACCCCTAGCCGCCCCTAAGCCGCACGACGGGAGGCCTCCTCCGTGTGCCCCGCCGTTCAGGCGGTCGCCCCTTCGAGCACCAGGACCGCGTTGTGCCCGCCGAACCCGAACGTCGTGGACATCCCGACGGGGCGCCGGCCCGGAGCGGTGGTCAGGGGCACGGCGTGCAGGACGTGCCGGAGCGCCCCGAGCGAGGCGTCCGGCCGCCGCAGACCCACGGTGGGCGGCGCGACCCTCGCGTTGAGCGCCATCAGCGTGGCGATCGCCTCGACCGCGCCGGCCGCACCCATCAGATGGCCGGTGGCCGACTTGGTGGAGGACATCGGCAGGGTCTCCAGCGCGTCGGCCAGCACACCGCGCACGGCGGCGATCTCCAGCCGGTCGTCACGCGCGCTGCCGGTGGCGTGCGCGTTGAGGTAGCTCAGCTCGCCGGGAGCGATGCCCGCGTCGCCGAGTGCGTGCCGGACGGCGTCCATGGCGGCTACGCCGTCCTCGGCGGGGGAGAGCACGTGGAACGCGTCGCAGCTGGAGCCGTAGCCCAGAATCTCGCCCAGGGCGGTCCGGCCCCGCCGTTCGGCGCTCTCCGCGGACTCCAGGACCAGCACGCCCGCGCCCTCACCCATCAGGAATCCGTCCCGGCCCTCGTCGAACGGGACGGAGATGCCGGTGGGAGACATGATCCCGGCGTTCAGGTAGGCGGAGCGCATGAAATTGGTCAGCGGAGCGTCCGCGCCGCCCACCACGGCGGCATCGGCGGCGCCGCTGCGGATGGCCCGAACACCCAGCCCGATGGCCTGCGTTCCGGAGGCGCAGCCCGACGTCACGCAGTACGTCTCACCGCGCAGCCGGTGCCGGACGGCGATCTGGACGGCGGCCGAATGGGAGGCCATCATCGGCACGGCATGCCGTGAGACGGCATCGGTCCCGTTGCGCCGCATGGTGGTCAGCTGCTCCTCGAAGGTCAGCACACCGCCGGCGACGGAGCCGATGACACACATGACGCGTTCCGGTGCGTAGGGCAGGCCGTCGGACCAGCCGGCCTGCCGGATCGCTTCCTCGGCGGCGACCAGCGCGAGCTGGCTGAAGCGGTCGGTGGCGTGGATCCCCTTGCGGCTCAGCACCGCGTGCGGGTCGAACGTCTGACAGTGACCCTCGCCGTCCGTCAGCCCCGACTCCCCGTTCACCACCCGGTTGTGGAGGGCCGCCACTCCCTCGCCCAACGGGGTGACCGCACCGGTTCCGGTGACCATGACACGGTGCCGGAACGGCGGCGGATGGCGGTCGTCGGTTTTCACTCGTCCTCCGGGAATTGTGCGACGAAATTGGCGCGGGGCGGAAATTCTCTATGACATCGGGGGCGCCATCTCTGGCCCATCACACATACCCTTCGATTGCCGAGGCGTGGCCACGAGCCTGGTGCTCCAGGCCTACGAACATGGTGCGCGTCCGTAGTTCCGGAAGCGCGACGGCCCTGCAACCGTCCTGCAGAACAGTGTTACCAGGGCATTACCTGCTCACCTATGGCGGGCCAAGAATAGGGGGTTGTCACGGGAGTTCAGGGGTGGTCGATTCTGGCCACTCGTAAAGGCCCGAGGGCATACTTGTGGCGTCAGCGCGCGGCTTCCGTCGCAACGGTCCAACGCCCGAGAGGAATCCGACCTGCCATGACCGCAGCACCGGCGCAATCCAATGTCTGGGCCCGGCGGTACCACCCCGCCCCGGACGCCGCCGTCCGACTGGTCTGCTTTCCGCACGCCGGTGGGTCCGCCACCTTCTACTTCCCGGTGGCCCGTGCCCTGAGCCCCGACCTCGACGTCCTGGCGGTGCAGTACCCGGGCCGTCAGGACCGTCACACGGAGGCGCCGGTGGACTCCGTCCACGCGCTCGCGGACGTGGTGACGGACGAACTGCTGGCAGGCTGGGCTGACCGGCCACTCGTCCTGTTCGGCCACAGCATGGGGGCCATGGTCGCCTACGAGGTGGCCACCCGGCTCCAGGAGCGCGGAGCGCCCGCGGCGGGTCTGATCGCCTCCGGTCGTCGTGCGCCGTCCACCTATCGCGACGAGAACGTCCACGCCGCCGACGACGAGGGCATCGTCGCGGAGATGAAGCGCATGCAGGGAACGGACGACCAGGTCTTCGCGGACGAGGAGGTCCTGCGGATGATCCTTCCCGCGGTGCGCAGCGACTACCGGGCGGTGGAGACCTACCAGCACCGGCCGGGACCGCCGCTGCGATGCCCGGTCACCGTGCTCGTCGGAGGGGACGATCCGCAGGTGACGCCGGAGGAGGCCCAGGCCTGGGAGCGGCACACCGACGCGCCGTTCCGGCTTCGCACCTACCCGGGCGGCCACTTCTACCTTGTCGCGCAGGCCCCCGGAGTCCTGCGGGAGATACGGGAGTTCACCGACTCGGTGCACCCCGCGGGCGAGGGCGGAGGCGCTGCGACCCCGCTGCGATGAGCGGTCGGACGCGGCGCACGACGTACGGCACCGCCCTCCGCGTGGCCGGAGCCCGGCCAGGAGGGTGAGCTCAACGGTCCGAAGCGTGACACCGACGTTCTGGAGGCCCTCATGGGCGCCGAGAAAACCGTTCCGAACACTCAGTCCGCTCCGCCCGGAACCGTATCCCTGTCGACCGCCGCCGCGGCGCGCCGCTCCCGCCGGGCGGCCGGCCGCGGCAGGGCGGTGAACGGATCGGCCGTGGCCGCCGGGAGAGCGCCCCGGGCGCCGCACGACGAGGCGGCGCGCGTACCCCGCGCGCCGGCGCCCGAGTTCGCCGATCTCCCCGAGTTGCCGACCCTGCCGATGCTGCTCGGCATCGGCTTCTGGGTGCCCGGAGCCGAGCGGCCGGCCTCCGGCGGGGACGGAAGCGGGTCCGCTGTGGACCGTCGTGTCTCGTCGCCCACCCGCCAGGGCGAGGGCCGCCCACTGCCGGGTGCCCGGTCCTCCACCTGACGCCCGTCCCGGCGGGTCAACCGATCGGGCCCTCGTTCCGTTCCGAGATCGCTCACCACGCGTCTGTGGTGAGCGATTCTCCGGCATGCGCTGTGGCCGGATTCCGGGACGGGAACGGCGGAGCGTGGAAGCGCCCGGCGCCCGCTCCGCTCGATGCGTACACGGGCATCCCCCGTGAGGGCCGGGCGACATCCACCTGACCGTCACCCGCACCGCACACGACGACAGCGGCCCTCTCCGCCGCACACGAACACAGCAGTCCGCGATGCACGACGACAGCGGTCCCGTCCGCCTCGCAGCGAACGGGACCTGAAGTGTGGACACGCCACCGGCTTCAGCCCTGGGCCCGGCCCTCCATCGCGCCGCGCCGGTCCGCCAGGTGGGTGGGAAGATTGCTGCGCCGTGTGACCCCGAGCTTGCGGTAGATGCGCGTCAGGTGCTGCTCGACGGTGCTCACCGTGATGAACAGCTGCCCGCTGATCTCCCGGTTGGTGAGACCGCGCGCGGCCAAGGTGGCCACCCTGCGCTCCGCCTCGCTCAGCTGCTCGTGTTCCGAGGCGGTGGCCGCCCTCGGCCCCGGCACGGCCGGGTCGGGCTCCGGGGACTCCCGCTCCGTCGGCTCCTCGCCTCCGGTGCGGCAGATCCGCGCCTCCTGCGCCGCCCGGCGGGCGGTGGAGCGGGCCTGTTCGTTCTGGCCGGACTGCTGCAGCACACGGCTCATCGCCCTGAGCGCGCGGGACAGTTCGAGCCGGTCCTCGGACCGCTCCAGATGGTCGATGGCGCGTTCCAGCAGGACCTGGCGGCGGCTCGGGTCGCTGCACGAGGCCAGCAGCCGCAGGGTGACACCCTTCGCGCGGACGTCCAGCCGGGGGTGTTCCAGTTCCTCGGTGAGCAGGCGATGGGCGAGGACCGTGCGGCCGAGCCGCATGTTGGCCAGGGCGAGGTCGCCCCGCCACGGGAAGAGCGCGGGGAAGTCCAGGCCCAGCCGTTCGGAGAGGCCCCCTGCGGCGCGGAAGTCGCTGACAGCGGACAACGCCCGGTCGGTGGCCAGGAAGTGGTGGCCGCGGGCCCGCAGGTAGTGTGCGCCCCACACGGTGCTGAACATCGCCTCCGGCACGACCTGGCGGAGGCGCTCCGCCGCCGCCTCGTGGTTCTCGAGAGCCGTGTCGACCATCATCAGGATGCTCAGCGGATAGCCGATGAACACGCCCCAAGCAGAGGCGGGAAGACGTTCGTATCCGGTGGCGGCCAGCTTCGCCGCGGCAGCCAGATCGCCCTGTCGCAGGGCGATCGCGGCGCGCAGGCAGTCCAGCACCGCGAGCCAGGTGGGGGCGAGCCGGCGAGCGGCCTCCTCACGGAGGATGTCGCACCAGCCCACGGCCGACTCGGTCTCCCCGTCGTGCAGCAGGGCCAGGACGGCCGCGACGACCGTCTCCAGTGAGACGTCGTCGAGCGCGCAGTTCTCCAGCACGCGACGGGCCTTGACGGCGGCGTGGTCCGCGCCGGTGCGGGTGGACAGTGCGGCGAGATCCCATACGGCGTGCGCACAGCTGGAGGACCCACCGCCGGTCGGCTCCGCGCTGTGCTCGGGTCTGGTGGCGGGGCGGCGCCATTCCTCCACCGCCGGGCCGTAGACCCACCGTTCGGCCAGCCGCAGGCAGGCGATCGTGCTGTCGTCGACGGCTCCACCGGATGCCTCGAGCATCTTCAGTCCCAGCGCGGCGGTTTCCGTATCGCCCTGCCACAGAGCGTGCCGGACCAGGGTGGCGGTGTCCCGGCGGCCGAGTGTCTCGATCTCCAGGTCCTCCGGGAGCAGGGCCAGATGCAGGGCGGAGACCGCCGGACTGGTCCGCCACGAGGCGTGGACGAGGGCGAGCCGCGCGCTGTCGTGCTCGGTACCCGGGGTGCAGGCGTTCATCACCAGTTCCAGGTAGCGCACGGCTGTGCTGGAGTCGTCGTGGGCGAGCGCCTGTTCCGCCGCCGAGCGCAGGACTCCGGTCGCCCAGCTCTCCATCACGATGCCGGCCTCGGCGAGGTGCCGGGCGACCGAGCGCGGGCCGACTCCCTGCTGGTGCAGGAGCTTGGCCGCCTGCAGGTGCAGACGGGTGCGCTCGGTCGTGGAGAGGCTGTTGAGCAGCGTCTTGGCGATCGCGGGATGACGGAACCGGTAGTTCCCCGGCGTCGGACCGGAGGTGAGGAGCGCCTCCGCGACCAGGGTGTGCAGCACCTGTTCGGTGGTGTCCATGCTGAGACCGCTCAGCCGGCTCAGCGGACCTGCGGCTCCTTCGTCGCCGAGGACGGCCAACGCCTCGGCCACTTCGAGGAGTTGGGGATTCCAGCGGTACAGACAGGCGAGTACCGCCTGCTGGTAGTGACTCCCCACGGCGGCCGGTCCGGCCGGTACGCGGCCCGGGGACTCGACATCCGCCGTCCTCTGGTCCTCCAGCAGGGCGTCCACCAGCTTGGGGTTGCCGCCGGTCAGCTCGTAGTAGGCCGCGACCAGCCCGGGGTCGGGCTGCTCCCCGGTGCGCTGGGTGATCAGTTCGGCGATGCCGTGCTCGGAGAGCGGCACGAGCCGGATGAGACCGTGCGGGAGCCGGGTGACCTCCGCGTAGAAGCGCGGCAGGGTCGGCTGGGACCAGTCCCACTTGCTCAGCACGATCATGATCCGCGCCGACTCCATGCGCCGGCTCAGGTAGAGCAGCAGCTGGAGGGAGAAAGCGTCGGCGAACTGCACGTCGTCGACACCGATGACCAACGGGCGTGCCCGGGACAGGTGCAGCAGCTCGGCGCAGGTGTCACGCACGGCTCGCGCGCCGGTTCCGGATAAGGACTCGAGGTCCGGGCTTCCCGGCTGAGCGGCCACCACGGCCGGGCTGAGCAACGCCGAGACATGTTCGGTGGTCTCGGGGGGCAGCCCCCGGGAGTGGAACAACTGGTCGACGACATCTGCCTGGAGCGACTGCAGTCCGCGTGCGGCGGTCGCGGTCAGGCAGAGAGCGCCTGCGCGGTCCGCGCGGGTCGCGAACTCCTGCAGGAGCTCGGCCTTACCGCTCGTCAGCCCACCGTTGACGATGAGCAGACGGCCTCTTCCCTCCGCGGTGTCCGTGAGCTGATCGCCTAGATGGCGCAGTGCGTCGACGTACTCAAGAAGCATCGTGGTACCCCCGTTCCACACCCGAGCCCTGATAAGTCGCCCCGGGCTGCTGCCTATCGCCTACACCATTGTCTGAAATGGTTCGCATGCAAGGTTCTGTGTTGCGTGCGCAAGGACTGCCCGTCAGATGTGGTAACGGCCCCCCGGCACTCAGCGGCCGACGATAGCACCCCATTCGATGCTGCTGTACGACGACAAAGTGAAGGCCGTATTACACGTGATGGCCGCCGGACCCAATCGGTTCACCCGCGCCGAGGCGCTCTTGCGCTCGCGGAATATCCGGCTCTCACGTGGTCAGCACGGCGATCCTGGGTGGATCCCCTGAGTTCCGGCGCCCGTGGGGTCGCCCCTCGGGTGTCCCGGCCCCTCGACAGGACGGGCGGGGGCGGCTCCGGTGCGTATACGGCGCGCGTCCCCGGGCCTGCCGCGAAGTCGCCTGTGTACGGGACCGGCGTGATCGGCCTGTGCGCGGTGGCCGGTAACCGTCGTCGCGGGGCGCCCCAGGTCGGAGTGCTGATCGCCGGCCGGGCGCGCCCGCAGGGCTCTCGCTCCGCTCGCGTGGAGCGGCTCGTTCCCGGACGGGGCCAGCTCCCTTTCGGACATCTCGTGGTCACGGGCGGTGGCACCTGAGACCCGGCCCGATCAGGGCTCGGCGGGCGGAAATGGCCGAATCGTAGGCAGTGGCCGAAAGTGTTCCGGTGTAAGCAATTGGATTCCCGGTGGAATTTCACGAATCGGACGCCGACTGCCAGCCATATTCCGCTTGTTTCAAGCCGTCGGGCATGTCGTGCAATCGGGTCTGCGGCGTACGGGTGCTTCGGGAGCTCTACGGCGCGGCGGTACGGGGAAGTCATGTACGTCGAGCGAGCATTCCAGGGGCCCTGTCCCCCCGCGCGCCTAGGGGGCCCTAGGGGTGTCAGGCCGTGAGTACGGACGAGACGATTGCCGTACCGTTTTCATCAGGAAGGTACAGCGATGACGACCGAGCCTGCCCTCGCAGGACGCAAAGAATGGCTGGCGCTCGCCGTCCTGGCGCTGCCACTGCTGCTGGTCTCGATGGACATCTCCATCCTCTTCTTCGCCGTGCCGGCGATCAGTGCCGACCTGTCGCCCAGCGGGACACAGCTGCTGTGGGTCTTCGACATCTACGCCTTCGTCCTGGCCGGACTCCTCATCACCATGGGGTCGGTCGGCGACCGGATGGGGCGGCGCAAGCTGCTCATGGCCGGCACGGTCTTCTTCGGTGGCGCCTCGCTGATCGCCGCCTACGCCTCCAGCGCGGGCATGCTGATCGGTGCCCGTGCGCTCCTCGGCGTCGGTGGCGCCTGCCTCCTCCCTTCCACGCTCTCGCTGATCCGCAGCATCTTCACCGACGCGACGCAGCGGGCCAAGGCCCTCGGCGTCTGGTCGGCCGTGCTGATCTCGGGTGTCTCCCTCGGTCCGGTGCTCTCCGGGGTGATGCTGGAGTTCTTCTGGTGGGGATCCGTGTTCCTCATCAACGCCCCGGTGATGGTGCTGCTCCTGATCCTGGCCCCGCGTCTGCTGCCCGAGTTCAAGGACCCGCACCCGGGTCCGTTCGACGCGCTCAGCTGCCTGCTCTCGCTGGGTGCGATCCTCCCGGTCATCTACGGGATCAAGGAGCTCGGTACGGACGGCTTCGAGGTCGTCCCGGTGGTGGCGATCGTCGTCGGCCTGGTCGTCGCCTTCCTGTTCGTCCTGCGCCAGCGCACGGCCGCCGCGCCCCTGCTGGACCTGTCGCTGCTGCGGACCCGAGCCTTCCGCGGCGGCGTGCTCTTCGCGATGGTCGCCTCCTGGGTGATGATCGGCTTCGCGATCTTCACCACCCAGTATCTGCAGTCGGTCCAGGGGATGTCGGCGCTGGAGGCCTCTCTGTGGAGCCTCACCCCGTCGGTCGGAATCTTCATCGCCACCGGGCTGTCCACGGGCCTGGCGCAGCGCGTGGACCACGCGTTCATCGTGGGCGGTGCGTTCGTGCTCACCGCGGGCGGTCTGCTCTTCCTCACCCAGGTCCGTGCGGACTCCCCGCTGTGGATGGTGCTGGTCGGCGCGGGCGGGCTGTCCGCCGGTGTCGCCGCCACGATGCCTCTGCTCACCGGCATGGTGGTGGGTTCCGCTCCGCCGGAGAAGGCGGGCCTCGCCTCCGCCACGCTCCAGACCGGACAGGAACTGGGCGGCGCTGTGGGTCTGGCGACCCTCGGCACGCTCGGCAGCGCCGTCTACCGCACCAACCTGGACGGCTCGGCGCCCGACGGGCTGCCTGACGCGGCGCTGGACGCGGCGCGCGAGACCCTCGCGGCGGCTGTTCTGGTCGCGGGCGAACTCCCCGGCGACGTCGGCGGGGCGCTGCTCACCGCGGCGCGCGAGTCCTTCACCGACGGCCTGAACGCGGCGGCGCTGGCCGGCGCGGGCGTCCTGCTGCTCGCATCCGTGCTGGTCGTGCTGCTGATGCGCGGTGCCGCGGGACCCGCCGTGGCGGAAGCGCCCGAGGTCGCGGACGAGCCGGACGGGCCCTCCGCTGCTCCCGGCGTCGCGAACCCGGTGGGAACCAAGAGCTGAAGCCCGCAGTCGTCCCCCAGCCGCCGTCCCACCGAGTGTGGGGCGGCGGCTGTCTTTTCGGTGGTGCGCGCTCGCGAACGCTCAATTGAACCCGTCGGTTGGAATCCAGGGCTCCGCTGTCGGAATGCGACCGGCCGTCAGTCACCCTTTTGCCTGCCGCGATGCGTGGGCTGTCTCGCCTTTCCCTATTCCTCGCGACGGGCGCGTATGAAATGCCGGCCGCACATGCACCAGGAGAGGAGTGCCGAGTTCGGTAATCGGTGATGAGGGCGGCTCCGAGTTCCTTGGCTTTCTTCGGGAGGCTGCGCATCGTCACCGATGGTCGCCGTCTCCTGGGCTGCCGGTACGACGCAGGAACGGCCCAACCTGAAGGAACGTCACATCGGCTGCTCCCTCGCGCAGTACGGGGACCACGTCGGACGGCACGACCGCCCGGGCAGGCGCAGGTGACGAAGGTGGGGTCTGCGGCTCACCGCCGTCGATCGAGCCGGGAGGACGCGCCCCGATACCCAGGGGGGCGACAATGAGCGCATGGATGTCCCTGAGCTGCTCGTATCGGCTTCCCTTCTGGTCCCGGAAGAGGCCGCCACCGAGAACGACATCACGGTGCGGGACATCTGGGACCACCTCGTCCACGACGAGTGGGAGATCGCCCTCGGTCTGCTGGAGGAGCTCCGGGAGGGTCCTCCACTTCCTCTGGCGTTCTGGGAGGAGCTCGCCGACGCGGCGGAGCAGTTCCGGCTGGAGCGGAGCGCGGCGTGGTGCCACTGGCGGTGCTCCGAGATCCGCAACGGTGTGATCCGGGCGGACCTGGCGCTCCGTCCGGTTGCCGAGGCGCGCCGCACGACGCCCATCTCCGGCCGCGGTGTTCTGCGGCCCATGTGGGACACCGGACACCGCTCACCCACCGGCGGACGCGCGGTCGACATCGCCGCCCTCTGGGTCGAGGAGATGCCCTGTCTGGAGGCCGGGGGGAGAGCCACGGTTCGCCTCGTGCCCCTCACCCCCGCCCGCTGGGCGCACGTCGAGCCCGGCCGACGGATCACGATGCACGAGGACCGATCCGTGGCGGGCACCGCAGTCGTCCTGGAGGTTCATCGCCCCGTCCCCGCCATGCCCCCGGGGTGACGCCGGCCGGCGCACCTGCCGTCTGCGCACCTGAAAGGCGTCGCCGGCCCTGGTGTCCCCTCCTCGGGTGCGGGCGCAGGACAGGGGCCGCCGGCCCGACAGGGCGGCTGCGACTCAGCCGCCTCGATCACGCCGGACGCGGCCGAGCCCTCGGGGCCGTGGCTCGACGGCTCGGTCTCTCCCCGCCCGCGATCACCCTCGGTTACTATGCTCACTTCGTGCCGGAGGCCGGCAGCACAAGGGGCGCGGCACCGTCGACGGCCTGTTCGGGGCCGGGAACCCGACTGACGGCCGCAACGTCCCGCTTGTTCCCGGCGCCGTCGACGGGTGATTCCCGCCCCTGCGCACCGACAGGGCCGCCCGTGGTCTGTCAGGCTGAAGAGATAGGTGAGCTGCCAAAGTGTTGGAAGAGGTCGTAGCGACCCGCTACGTCACGCCTTTGCGTGAGGGTGGCTCGCTGCCCGGGATCGTCGAGGCCGACGACCTGGGCACGTACGTCATGAAGTTCACCGGAGCGGGGCAGGGCCGCAAGACCCTGGTCGCCGAGGTCGTCTGCGGCGAGCTCGGCCGGAGGCTGGGTCTGCGGGTGCCGGAGCTGGTGACCATCCAGCTCGACCCCGTGATCGGTCTAGCCGAGCCGGACCAGGAGGTGCAGGAGCTGCTGAAGGGCAGCGCCGGGCTCAATCTGGGAATGGACTACCTGCCCGGCTCGCTCGGGTTCGATCCGCTGGCCTACGAGGTCGGGGCGGCGGAGGCCGGGAAGATCGTCTGGTTCGACGCGCTGATCAACAACGTGGACCGATCCTGGCGCAATCCCAACATGCTCGTCTGGCACGGTGATCTCTGGCTGATCGACCACGGGGCGACCATGATCTGGCACCACAACTGGCCGGGTGCGCAGGCCTCCGCAGCCAAGCCGTACAACGCCTCCGACCACGTCCTCGCGCCGTTCGGCCCGGACATCGCGGCTGCTGCCGCAGAGCTGGCGCCGCTCGTCACGGAGGAGCTGCTCACCGAGGTGGCCGCCGCCGTCCCCGACGAGTGGCTGGCGGGCGAACCCGGTTTCGAGACCACGGACCAGTTGCGCCGGGCGTACGTGGAGCCGCTCCTGGCCCGCGCCGAGACTGTTCACGAGCGGATCGTCATGGAGGCACCCACCAGGACGCGGCCCTCCCAGGCACCGGGCTGGCTCACCGAGCACCTCACGCCCTGGCCCCATCCGACGAAGAAGGACCGCACCGCACGGACGGACGCCGGGCAGGCCGCCGAGGAGGGGGGCCGATGACCGGGCGGGACGTCTTCGAGTACGCGCTTCTGCGCGTCGTGCCCCGCGTCGAGCGCGGCGAGTGCTTCAACGCGGGCGTGCTGGTCTACTGCCGCGCGCAGTCCTTCGTGGCCGCGCGGACGCACCTGGACGAGCGCAAGCTCAAGGCGCTCGACCCGCAGGCGGACGTGCTCGGGGTGCGCGCCGCGCTACAGGCGGTGGAAGGGGTCTGCACGGGCGGTGAAGCAGCGGGCCAGGCCGCCGGTGACGACCCCGGCCGGCGTTTCCGATGGCTGATCGCACCCCGCTCCACGGTCGTGCAGCCAGGTGCCGTGCACAGCGGTCTGACCGCCGATCCGGCTGCCGAGGTCGAGCGGCTGCTCGACCTGCTGGTGCGCTGATCCGACCGACGGCGCCGTCGCCCGCGACACGCGGGCCGCGGCGCCGTCCGGTGTGACATGCGCCCGTGCCCCCGTGTGCCGTTGACACCGGGTGCCAGGGCTTCTAGCGTCTCGTCTGCTGAAGGTACTAAGCGGTTGCTCAGTTATCGGGAACTTCCTGACGTCCGCTGAGCCGCTATCCAAGGGCGAGGAGAACCAAGCATGTCCACCACCGAGCAGCGCGTCGCCATCGTGACGGGAGCGGCACGGGGCATCGGCGCCGCCACCGCCGTACGCCTGGCGGCCGAGGGCCGCGCCGTCGCCGTACTCGACCTCGACGAGGCAGCGTGCAAGGACACGGTCGAGAAGATCACCGATGCCGGCGGGAAGGCCCTCGCCGTCGGCTGTGACGTGTCGGACGGCGCCCAGGTGGAAGCCGCCGTCGCGCGCGTCGCCGCCGAGCTCGGCGCCCCGACGATCCTGGTCAACAACGCGGGTGTGCTCCGTGACAACCTGCTCTTCAAGATGAGCGAGTCCGACTGGGACCTCGTGATGAACGTGCACCTCAAGGGCGCGTTCCTGATGGCGAAGGCCGTCCAGTCGCACATGGTGGAGGCCAAGTTCGGCCGCATCGTCTCCCTCTCCTCCTCCTCGGCGCTGGGCAACCGTGGCCAGGCCAACTACTCCGCGGTGAAGGCCGGCCTCCAGGGCTTCACCAAGACGCTCGCCAAGGAGCTCGGCAAGTTCGGCGTCACCGCCAACGCCGTGGCCCCCGGCTTCATCGTCACCGAGATGACCGCCCAGACTGCGGCCCGCGTCGGCATGGGCTTCGAGGAGTTCCAGGCCGCCGCCGCGACGCAGATCCCGGTGCAGCGCGTGGGGCGTCCCGAGGACATCGCCAACGCGATCGCCTTCTTCACGGGGGAGGACGCGGGCTTCGTGTCCGGCCAGGTCATGTACGTCGCCGGCGGACCGCTCAACTGACCCCGGAAGGGCAACGGAGAACATGACTGTGCAGGACAGTGGCAAGGTCGCGCTCATCACGGGCGCGAGCCGGGGAATCGGCTACGGCATCGCCGAGGCGCTCGTCGCCCGGGGCGACAAGGTCGTCATCACGGGACGTGGTGAGGACGCGCTGAAGGAGGCCGTCGAGAAGCTCGGCGCCGACCGGGCGGTCGCCGTCGCGGGCAAGGCGCACGACGAGGTGCACCAGGCGGCAGCCGTCGAGCGTGCGATGGAGGCCTTCGGCCGGGTCGACTACCTGATCAACAACGCCGGGACGAACCCCGTCTTCGGCCCCATGGCCGAGCTCGACCTCAACGTCGCCCGCAAGGTCTACGAGACCAACGTGATCTCGGCGCTGGGCTTCGCCCAGCAGACCTGGAAGGCGTGGCAGAAGGAGAACGGCGGGGCGATCGTCAACATCGCGTCGGTCGCGGGGGTCTCCGCGTCGCCGTTCATCGGTGCCTACGGGATGAGCAAGGCCGCCATGGTCAACCTGACCCTCCAGCTGGCGCACGAGTTCGCGCCGGTGGTCCGGGTCAACGCGATCGCTCCGGCCGTGGTGAAGACCAAGTTCGCGGAGGCGCTGTACGAGGGCCGTGAGGCCGAGGCCGCCGCGGCCTATCCGCTCGGCCGACTCGGTGTTCCGCAGGACATCGGCGGTGCCGCCGCCTTCCTCACGTCCGCGCAGTCCGACTGGGTCACGGGGCAGACGCTCGTGGTCGACGGCGGTATTTTCCTGAATGCGGGCGTGGCCTGAGGTAGGCCTGCGCCAGTTTGGCCCTGATTGACTCAAGTGCCCCGCCGGGCCAGCGGATTGGTCCGGTGGGGCACTGCGGTATGGTCTGCCGACCCCAAGGCTGATCGAGGAGCGTGCACGTGTTCTACCGGGCCAGTCTGCAGGCTGCTGCAGCCCTTGCTTCCCTTTCTGTGCTGGCCGGCTGCGGACTGCTGTCCGACAGCAGTTCCGAGACGGACCAGCACATATCGGTCGGAACGACGAGTTCGCCCTCGACCCTCGATCCGGCGGCGGCGTGGGACGGCTCCTGGGAGCTGATGAGGAACGTCTTCCAGACCCTGGTGAGCTTCCCGACCGGCAGCACCAGCCCTGAGCCCGACGCGGCCGAGGAATGCCGGTTCACGGACGCCACGAGCATGGCCTACCGGTGCACCCTGCGTTCGGGGCTGAAGTTCTCCAACGGGGAGGGCATCGACGCCGAGGCGGTCAAGTACTCCATCGACAGGATCATGAAGATCAAGGTCAAGGGAGGCCCGGCCGGGCTGCTCGGATCCCTCGACCGCGTCGAGACCAAGGGTGACAAGACGGTCGTCTTCCACCTCGCCAAGGCGGACGCGACCTTCCCGTTCATACTGGCCACCCCCGCGATGTCGATCGTCCCCCCGAGCGAGTACCCGGCGGAAAGCATCCGCGACGACGGCAAGGTCACCGGCTCGGGGCCGTACGTCCTCGACTCCTACGAACCGGGGAGCAAGGCCGAGCTCACCAAGAACCCCGGCTACAAGGGGTTCGCCGACCGTAAGAACGACGCGGTCACGATTCGGTACTTCGACGACTCCGCCCCCATGGTGGCGGCGCTGAAGGACAAGAAGATCGACGCCACCTACCGCGGTCTGACCGCGGAGGAGGTCATCGGCCTCGAGGACAACAAGGACGACAACAACGGCCTCCAGATCGTCGAGACGGTCGGCGCCGACATCCGCTTCCTCGTCTTCAACCCCCAGGACCCGGCCTCCGGGAAGCTCGCCGTCCGCCGGGCCATCGCCCAGGTGGTGGACCGCGACGCACTCGTGGCCAAGGTCTACCAGGGGACCGCGGAACCGCTGTACTCGATGGTCCCCAAGGGCATCGCCGGGCACACCACCAGCTTCTTCGACTCCTTCGGCGACCCCGACACGGCCAAGGCCGAGCAGATACTCGCCAAGGCGGGGATCACCGAGCCCGTCGAGCTGACCTTCTGGTACACCACGGACCGCTACGGTTCCTCCACCGCTCCGGAGTTCGCCGAGCTCAAGCGTCAGCTCGAGGCGTCAGGCCTGTTCCGGATCACGCTGAAGAGCGCTCCGTGGAAGTCGTTCCAGCAGGGCTTCAACGAGGGTGACTACCCGGTCTTCGGCCGAGGCTGGTTCCCCGACTTCCCGGACCCCGACAACTTCATCGCACCCTTCGTCGGCAAGGACAGTGTCACCGGCACTCCCTACCTGACCGACGAGATCACCGACGAGCTGCTGCCCTCCTCGCGAAAGGAGAGCGACCGGGGAGCCGTCTCCCAGCAGTTCAGGCGGGCCCAGGAGATCCTGGTCAAGGACGTGCGGCTGCTCCCGCTGTGGCAGGGCAAGCTGTACGTGGCGGCGGGTGAGGACATCGGCGGGGGCGAGCGCGCGCTCGACCCGCAGACCGTCATGCAGATGTGGGAGCTGTACCGCAAGACCAGCTGGTAGAAGGGCCGCGGCAGGCTCGGCGGGTCCCTTGTCAGTGGTCCCCGGTAGGTTCTGTGGTCAAGAACCGATTGCTTACCGGAGGTTGTGGACGTGACCGACACCGACCTGCTGCCCGAGTCCTGGCGCGGCGTCCTCGGCGAAGAGCTGCAGAAGCCCTACTTCAAGGAGCTCACCGATTTCGTCGAGGAGGAGCGGGCCAGGGGGCCGGTGTATCCGCCGCGCGAGCAGGTCTTCGCCGCGTTGGAGGCCACACCCTACGACCGGGTGAAGGTGCTCATCCTCGGCCAGGACCCGTACCACGGCGAGGGGCAGGGGCACGGGCTGTGCTTCTCGGTCAGGCCCGGCGTCAGGACGCCCCCCTCGCTGCGCAACATCTACAAGGAGATGAACGACGAGCTCGGCCTGCCGGTCCCGGACAACGGATATCTGATGCCGTGGGCCGAGCAGGGCGTGCTGCTGCTCAACGCCGTGCTGACGGTGCGCGGCGGCGAGGCGAACTCGCACAAGGCCAAGGGCTGGGAGAAGGTCACCGACGCGGTGATCCGCGCCGTGGCCGAGCGGCCCGACCCGGCCGTCTTCGTCCTCTGGGGCAACTACGCCCAGAAGAAGATCCCGCTGATCGACCAGGACCGCCATGTGGTGGTCAAGGGCGCGCACCCCTCGCCGCTCTCCGCCAAGAAGTGGTTCGGCTCCCGCCCCTTCACCCAGATCAACGAGGCCGTCGCCGCCCAGGGCCACGAGCCGATCGACTGGCGCATCCCGGACCTGGGGGTCCAGGCGACCCGGCCTGCGGCTCGGGCCCGCGCCTGAGCGAGTTTGCCGGTGCCTGCGGTTAGCGTCTGAGCCACCGGAACAGGCCGGCGGTGATCAGGGAGACCTCTGTAGTGGAGCAGCGGGAAGCGTCGGGGGACGTCGTCATGACCAGGATCGGCCAGGCGATCATGCTGCTCCACGCGGGGGACAGGGAAGAGGCCCGCAATCGCTTCGGAGACCTCTGGTCGGAGATCGGGGAACACGGCGACGCCCTGCACCGCTGCACCCTGGCGCACTACATGGCCGACACGCAGGACGACCCCGGGGACGAGCTCGCCTGGGACCTCCGGGCACTGACGGCCGCGGAGGGTCTGAGCGAGGGGGCGGCCCGCGAGCCGTCCGGAGAGCATCCGGACGCATCCGCGGTACGGGCCTTCATCCCGTCGCTGCATCTGAACCTCGCGGCCGACTACCTCAAGCTCCAGCGCTTCGAGGCGGCCCGTCTCCATCTGGACCGGGCGTGGGACGCGGCCGGGACGCTGGAGCGGGACGACTACGGCGGATCGGTCCGCGCCGCCATCGGGCGTATGGAGCAGCGGCTGCGGGGTGGCCCCGGGGGGCTGTGACCGGCGGTGCCCGGCCGGGCGGGCGGCTCCCCGCCGGCCCGGGCGGTCCCGGGGCGGGCGGCGGCTGCGGGGATCCGGCGGGGCGAGTGGCGGCGCGGGCCGGGGCGAGGTCCTGTCCCCGGTCCGAAGCTCGCCAGGGCCTCCGCGGCGCCCCGCAGCGCCCCCGGGATCCCTACGCGCCGGTGGCGCCGTCGATCCGTTCCCGTACGAGGTCCGCGTGGCCGTTGTGCCGGGCGTACTCCTCGATCATGTGGGTGTAGATCCACCGCAGGCTGAACGACTTGCCCTGGCTGTCGACGCCGACGGACAGGTGGTCGAGTTCGACCTTCGCGGCGTTGGCCCTGGCCGCATCGATCTCCGCCAGCCAGGTCGCCCTGGCCTCCTCCCAGGTGTCCGCCTCGGTGAGGTGGAACTCCCCGTCGGGATCCTCGTCGGTGCCGTAGATCGGCCGCAGCTCCTCACCTGCCAGCACCTCGCGGAACCAGCCGCGCTCGTTCTCGGCCAGGTGCCGCACGAGGCCGAGCAGGGTGAACTCGGACGGGGGCACGGACGCCTCCCGCAGCTGGGCGTCGGTGAGCCCTTCGCACTTCATGGCCAGAGTCGCGCGGTGGTAGTCCAGCCACCCTTCGAGCATCTGTCGTTCGGTCGCGTCGAGCGCGGGCTCGGACCGTTCTTCAGTCGTCATGCGGAGCATCCTCTCGCGGTGACGAGCGGCGAGGCCACCGAGTTCGGCGGGTGGGGGTGACGGCCGGCGCGGCTGGTGTCCCGCCCTCGCGGATCCGGTTGTCAGCCGGCCCGGCGCCGTCACCGGTCAGCCCTCCGCCGTGCCGAGCAACCCGCGCAGCAGTTCGGCGCAGCCCGTGCGCAGCTCCGCCTCCGTCGGCACGGTGCGGTGGTAGGAACCCACGGCGCACGCGAACATCATTCCCTCGGCCCAGGCCACGACCGAGAGCGCGTGCCGCTCCAGTTCGGCCGATCCGGCCGCGGCCATCAGGGCCACCAGCGGTTCGCGGAACCTCCTGCCGGCCTCGTCGTAGAACACCCGCAGAGCGGGGCGCCGGGTGGCCTCCAGTGCGAGCTCGTAGCGGCAGACGAGGAGTTCGGGGCTGCCGGTCAGATACCGGTGGAGCGCGCTCGCCAGCCCTGCGGCGGCCTCGTCCTGACCCTCACTCCCGTCCGTCCGGAGCGCGCCGGGGGCGAGCACCCGTGCCTCCAGCTCGGCGAGGCGCCGTACCGCGGCCTCCAGCAGGGCCTCGCGGGTGCGGGCGTGATTGGACGTCGACCCCTGGGGGAGACCGGCCCTCTCGTCCACCGCCCGGTGGGTGAGGCCGCGCATGCCGCGCTCGGCGAGGAGGGCGAGCGCGGCATCGGCGACCAGCTCGGCACGGGAGGGCGAGGGGGGCCGCGAGGAACCTGGAGAGGCGGGAGCCTTCGGCGTGGGGCGTGGGGGCATGGGATCAATCTACCGCGCCTCACTACAGCTGTAGTACCGTGAAGGAAGTCACTACAGCTGTAGTCCCGAGGAGGGCCCCGTCATGACGACGTCCCGAGCAGTGGTCATCGGCAGCGGAATCGGCGGGCTCACCGCCGCCGCGGCGCTGCACCGGAGCGGGTGGCAGGTCACCGTGCTCGAACGCGCCCCCTCGCTGGAGCCCATCGGCGCCGGCATCAGCCTCGCCCCCAACTCCCAGCGCGCGCTGGACGTCATCGGGCTGGGCGACGCGGTGAGGTCTCTGGCGGCCTGGCAGGGGGACGGAGGCCTGCGCACACCGTCCGGGCGCTGGCTCGCCCGCACCGACAGCTCCGCCGCGGCCGAGCGGTTCGGAGGGCCTCTCGTCCTGCTGCGCCGCTCCGCGCTCATCGATCTGCTCCGCTCCCGGCTGCCGGAGTCCACCGTGCGCACCGGCGCGCCCTCGCAGCTCCTCGATCGGGGGTGTGCGGGCGGGAGACCGGCCGTGGTCAGGACGCCCACCGGTGACATCGAGGCCGATCTGGTCGTCGGCGCGGACGGAATCGGCTCGTCCGTCCGCACCGCGCTCTTCCCGGACCATCGCGGGCCCTCCTACAGCGGATTCACCACCTGGCGTGTCCTCGCGCCCCCGCTCGGCCGGTCTTTCACCTCGCACGAGACCTGGGGCCGGGGCTCGCTGTGGGGCAGCCACCCGCTGAAGGACGGCTGGACCTACGCCTACGCGGCGGCCACCGCCCCGGCCGGAGCGCACGCGGCGGACGACGAGAAGGCCGAGCTGCTACGCAGGTTCGGCGAATGGCACGACCCGGTGCCCGCCGTCATCGGAGCCGTGGAGCCCGCTCAGGTCCTGCGTCACGACGTGCACCACATGACCGAACCCCTGCCCGCCCACCACCGGGGCCGTGCCGCACTCCTCGGCGACGCCGCCCACGCGATGGCGCCCACCCTGGGCCAGGGCGGCAACCAGGCCATCGAGGACGCGATCGTGCTCGCCCACCACGTGACGCCGGGCGCGGACCTCGGTGCCGGACTCGCCGCGTACAGCGCCGAGAGGCAGCCGCGCACCACCGCCCTCGTCCGCAAGGCGGCCCGGCTCTCCCGGATGATGCAGCTGTCCGGCACCCCGGCCGTCGCCCTGCGCGACGGGCTCATGGCCACGGTGTCCCGCCTCGGTCCCGGCCTCGTGCTCCGCACGTTCGACGGCATCGCCGACTGGCGGCCGCCACAGCGCCCGTATGCTGCCGGGACCAGGGAAGGACAGACGACGCGACCGTGACGGAGCCCTGGTCGAAGCGACAGGGAGAACCTCGTGAAGGTCGGCTGCATCGGGCTCGGCGACATCGCGCAGAAGGCGTATCTGCCGGTACTGACGACTCTGCCCGGCGTCGAACTGCATCTACAGACCCGGACCCCGGCCACGCTGGCGGCCGTCGCCGGCACCCACCGCATCCCCGAGCGTCAGTGCCACGGGGACCTGGACTCGCTCCTGTCCCAGGGGCTCGACGCCGCCTTCGTGCACGCCTCGACCTCGGCGCACGCGGAGATCGTCGGCCGTCTGCTCGAAGCGGGTGTCCCCACCTACGTGGACAAGCCCCTCGCCTACGAACTGGCGGACTCCGAAAGGCTGGTGGCCCTCGCCGAGGAGCGCGGGGTCACGCTCGCCGTCGGGTTCAACCGCCGGCTCGCCCCTTCGTACGCACAGTGCGCCGAGCACCCTCGCGAACTGATCCTCCTGCAGAAGAACCGGGTGGGACTGCCCGAGGACCCGCGCACCCTGGTGCTGGACGACTTCATCCATGTCGTCGACACCCTGCGCTTCCTGGTGCCCGGCCCCGTCTCGCACGTCACCGTGCGGGCACGGATCGAGGAGGGGCTCATGCACCACGTGGTGCTCCAGCTCTCCGGAGAAGGATTCACCGCCATCGGCATGATGAACCGGCTCAACGGATCCACCGAGGAGATCCTCGAGGTCTCGGGCCAGGACACCAAGCGGCAGGTGCTCAACCTCTCCGACGTCATCGACCACAAGGGCCAGCCCACCCTGCGGCGACGCGGCGACTGGGTGCCGGTCGCCCGCCAGCGCGGCATCGAGCAGAGCGTGGTGTCCTTCCTGGACGCCGTCCGGGACGGCCGGCTGCTCAGTGCCCGGGACGCTCTGGAGACCCACCGGCTGTGCGAGCGGGTGGTTCTGGACGCTCTGGAGCAGGCGTCCTGAGCGACCGCAGCCCCACCGCACCGAAGAAGACGGCCAGCACCGCGAGCGCGCCGTACACCGGCCAGGCACCCAGGCGCACGAAGAGGGTGGTGCCCCGGGCGAGTGGGACGTCGTAGACGGCGGCCTCGCTCGCGCCGGTACCGAGCGGGGCTCCCAGGCGCGCGCCGTCGGCGCCGTAGACCGCGCTCACGCCGGTGAGTGTCGCGTGCACCATCGGGCGGCCCGTCTCGGCCGCGCGCAGCGCGCCCAGCGAGGCGTGCTGCGCGGGGGCCCAGCTGTGCTGGAAGGTCGAGGTGGACGACTGGGCCACCAGCAGGTGGGCCCCGTCCTTCGTCAGCTGCCGGCTCATGTCGGGGAAGGCCGTCTCGAAGCAGACCAGCGGCCCCAGCCGCAGCCCGTCCGGCAGCTCCATCACCACGGTTTCGCTGCCGCGCAGCCGGTCCTCCCCGGCCGCCTTGCCCACCGAGGTGGCCCAGCCCAGCAGCGCACGCGCCGGGATGTACTCCCCGAAGGGCACCAGGCGCATCTTGTCGTAGCGGTCCCCGGTCGGGCCGTCCGGGCCCACGAGCACTGCGGACTTGTAGATTCCGGCCCGGGCGGGGCCGTCCGCGCGCCGGGCGTCCATGTTGACCAGCACATCGGCCCCGACCTCCCGCGAGAGCGCCGCGACGCGGTCCGCCTCGTCCGGATTGCGGGACAGGTCCACCCCCACGCTGCTCTCGCCCCAGACCACCAGGTCCACGTCACGGCCCGCCAGACCACGGGTGAGTTCCTCGCCGCGCGCGAACCGGCGGTCGATGCTGCCGGGGCCCTCCACGACGCCCGGCTGCACCACCGCGATCCGGACCGATCCGCTCTCCTCGGGCCGCGGTGCCCACACCACCGTCGCCCCCACGGCCACCGCCCCCGCGACCAGACACGCGCCGGCCGTCCTGCGAGCCGAAGCGACGGCGACCAGCAGCGCCAGCGCGGTGTTCGCGGCCACCACTCCCAGACTGACCAGCCACACGCCTCCCACCGAGGCGACGCGCAGTGCCGGAGGAACCTCCCACTGGCTGGCCCCCAGCAGCCCCCAGGGGCCGCCGAGCCCCTCCCAGGAGCGGACGAGCTCGATCATCAGCCAGCCGGAGGGCACCACCGCCACCGCGGCCAGCGACCGCAGGACGGACGGCGATCCGCCGATGAGCCGGGCCACCAGGACGCCCCAAGGCGCCCACAGAAGCCCCAGCAGTGCCGCGAGCACCAGGATGAACACATGGAGGCTCGGCATCAGCCACTGGTGCACCGCGAGCATGAAGCCCGTCCCGCCGAGCCAGCCGTCTGCCGCCGCCCGGCGCCAGGTGCCCGCCGACCGGATCAGCAGCAGCCAGGGCACCAGCGCGACGTACGCGAACCACCAGAGCGCGGGCGCGGGAAACGCCAGGGCCGGCAGGGCGCCCGCGCACAACCCCGCGACACCCCGGGCGATACGCGAGTGCAGCAGCCGCTCACCGGGCCGTGCACCGCCCTCGTCCCGCCGTTCGTCCGGAAGCCGCCCGACCCGCATCGGCACGCATCTCCTTCTCGCCGGTTCCGCGCTGATCCCCAGTGTGGTGCAGAAGATCAGCGGCGCCCAGAGGGCGTGCCGGGCCGACGGGGGCGGGCATCGCTCCTCGGCCCGGAGATCAGCCCGCGCCGGCCGCCCCGGGCACGTACCGCCACGTGCGGAGCGCGGTGACGCCCAGGAGGCGCCAGCCCGGTTCCGTACGCCGCAGCTCGAAGACGTGGCGACCGCCGGTGACGAGGGCGGGGACACCCCCGCCGTCCTCCGTCTCCCCTCCCGCAGGGCTCAGGTAGTCGGCCCGGACCTGGGCCAGGTCACCGGGATAGCCGCCCAGGTCCTGGAGCTCCAGGCGCCGGTTGACGATCAGGTGCTGGCGGGCCGGGAAGGGCCGGAGGCTTTCCGCCAGCCACCGCACGGCCGCGGGCGCCGCCGCCTCGGGGCCGCCCGCGCCCCGGAAGTCGGCGCGGCCGTCCGGTGTGAACAGGGCGGCCAGGTCGTCCCAGGCGCCGTCGGCCACCGCCGCGGCGTAGTCGGTGATCACTGCATCGATGGAGAGCCGGTCCATCACCGTCGCGAGAGCCACGCGCTGTGTCATCGCCCAAGTCTCGTCCCCCGGGAGCGGCAGGCCAAGGGCCGCGCACCCCCGGCCCACGCTCCCCGCGGCGGGTCAGGTGGGGACGACGGCCACCGGTCCCAGGGCGTGTGTCACGGTCGTCTGCGCGACGGGGGAGAGGCCTAGACCGAGGGCCTCACCGCCCCTGCGCCGCCCGACCACCGTCAGTGCCGCCGTGGCGGAGGCCGTGACCAGGGTGCGTGAGGCCGAGCCGCGCACCGGTTCGCGTACGACGTCGAGCTGCGGATACCTCTCGCGCCGGCCGGCCGTGAGCTCGGCCAGGGAGCGCTCCGCCGAGGCCGCCGCCGCGTCGCTGTCGAACACCGGCCCCCCGGACAGCATCGACGAGAACATCGTCCAGCCGTGGACCAGGCGCAGCCGCGCGTCCGACCTCAGCGCGGCGGTCTCGAACGCGAAGTCGAGGACCGCCCCGCTGCTCTCGTCGGCGGCGACCCCCGCGACGACGTCGGGGAAGTTCTCCACCGCCTCGCCCTCGCTCTCGTCGGTCCGGCCGGTGTGGACGACCACGACCGGGCACCGGGCCATCGAGGCGGTGGCCAGACTGTTGGACCCGATCATCAGTGAACGGAAGCCGCCGAGCCCGCGCGAGCCGACGACCACCATCGACGCCTCATGGCTCAGCGAGACCAGTGCGGCCGAAGGGAAGTCCTGCGGGGTCAGCGTCGAGGTGCGCAGTTCGGGCGCCAGCCGCGAGGTCCGCAGCACCCCCTGGGCGAGCAGTTCCTCGGCCTCCCGCATCACACCCTCCTCGTCCGTGCGCCGGGTGGGTGGCCGGACGTGCACGATCAGGAGCGGCAGACCGCGGAGCACCGCCTCGGAGGCGGCCCAGTCGAGCGCTTCCCAGCTGTGTGCGGAACCGTCCACCGCTGCGATCACGGGACGGGCGTCGGCGGTCATGCATCCTCCACGAAGGTCGGAGATCTCCCGGGCCGAGGCGGGTCGGCCCCGCCCTCGCGATTATGTCCCGCTGGCGTGGACCCGGCCCGGTGGGCCTCACCGGCGGTCCCGGACCGCTGTGCAGCGGACGTAACCCCGCTCGATCGTCCGGCGTGACACCCGGGAAACGGACGTTTCGTACCGTCGCGGTGTCAGCGTCCCCCATGAAAGGCCGTCCATGAGCGTGCCGAACCCGCAGCCGGACATCCCCGCCCCGGTGCGGACGGTCTGCTCCTACTGCGGTGTCGGCTGCGGGATCGTCCTCGACATCGGCAGGGGGCCGGACGGACGGCGCACCGTCCTGAAGGCGGCGGGCGACAAGGCCCACCCCGCGAACGGCGGGCGGTTGTGCACCAAAGGAGCGACGAGCGCGGACATGCTGGCCGCTCCCGGCCGGCTGACGACGGCGCTGGTCCGCGCGGACCGCAGCGAGGAACCGGAGCCGCTGTCCATGGAGACCGCCGTCGCGCAGACCGCGCGACGGCTGCGCGCGATCGTCGACGAGCACGGACCGGACGCGCTGGCCCTCTACGTCTCCGGGCAGATGACGCTGGAGGCGCAGTACCTGGCGAACAAGCTGGCCAAGGGCTTCGTCCGCACCAGCTGGATCGAGTCGAACTCCCGGCTCTGCATGGCCGGCGCCGGCGCCGGCTACAAACTCTCCCTGGGCGCCGACGGCCCGCCCGGCTCCTACGAGGACTTCGAGCACGCCGACACCTTCCTCGTCATCGGCTCGAACATGGCGGACTGCCACCCCATCCTCTTCCTCCGCCTCATGGAGCGGGTGAAGGCGGGCGCGAAGCTCATCGTCGTCGATCCCCGGCGCAACGCCACCGCCGACAAGGCCGACCTGTTCCTTCGGATACGCCCGGGCACCGATCTGGCGCTGCTCAACGGCCTCATGCACCTCCTCGTCGAGAACGGGCACACCGACCCGGAGTTCATCGCCGAACACACCGAGGGCTGGGAGGCGATGCCCGCCTTCCTGCGGGACTACGCACCCGCCGCCGTCGCGGAGATCACGGGCATCCCCGAGGACGACATCCGCCTCGCCGCCCGCTGGATCGGCGAGGCCGGCGAGTGGATGAGCTGCTGGACCATGGGGCTCAACCAGAGCACCCACGGCACCTGGAACACCAACGCCCTGATCAACCTCCACTTGGCCACCGGCGCCCTCTGCCGCCCCGGCAGCGGCCCCTTCTCGCTCACCGGCCAGCCCAACGCCATGGGCGGCCGCGAGATGGGTTACATGGGCCCCGGACTCCCCGGGCAGCGCGCCCTGCAGTCCGACGGCGAACGGGCCGACGTCGAGGAGCTGTGGGGGCTCGCCCCCGGAACGCTGCGCACGGACACCGTGGGAACCGGAACCGTCGACATGTTCCGGCGGATGGCCGACGGGGAGATCAAGGCCTGCTGGATCATCTGCACCAACCCCGTGGCCTCCGTGGCCAACCGGCGTACCGTCATCGAGGGCCTCGAAGCGGCCGAGTTCGTGGTCACCCAGGACGTGTTCTCCGACACCGAGACCAACGCCTACGCCGATGTCGCCCTGCCCGCGGCGCTCTGGGGCGAGGCCGAGGGGGTCATGGTCAACTCGGAACGCAGCCTCACCCTCGCCAGGCAGGCCGTCGACCCGCCGGGAGAAGCCTGGCCGGACTGGCGGATCATCGCGCGGATCGCGTGCGCGATGGGGTACGAGGAGGCGTTCGGCTACACCGGCGCCGAAGAGATCTTCGAGGAGATCAGGCGCGCCCACAACCCGCGAACCGGCTACGACCTGCGCGGCGTCAGCTACGAGAGACTGCGCAGGACACCCGTCCAGTGGCCCAGCGCAGCCGAGGACGGCCCCGCCCGCAACCCCGTCCGCTACCTCAACGACGGAGTCAGCCAGACCCTGACGGTGCGCCCCGACGGGACCGTGCCCCGGCTCGCCTTCCCCACGCCCAGCGGGCGCGCGGTGTTCCACGCCCGCCCGCACCTGCCGCCCGCAGAGATGCCCGACGACGACTTCCCCTACGTACTCAACACCGGCCGTCTGCAGCACCAGTGGCACACCCTCACCAAGACCGGCAAGGTCGCCAAGCTCAACCGGCTGAACCCGGGCCCCTTCGTGGAGATCAGCCCCCAGGACGCCGAAGCCCTCTCGATCGGGGAGGGCGACCAGGTCGAGGTCGCCTCGCGACGGGGCCGGGCCGTCCTGCCGGCCGTCGTGACCGACCGCGTACGGCCCGGTGACTGCTTCGCGCCCTTCCACTGGAACGACCTCTTCGGCGAGTACCTGAGTGTCAACGCCGTCACCAACGACGCCGTCGACCCGGTGTCCTTCCAGCCCGAGTTCAAGGTCTGCGCGGTGACCCTGGCCAAGGTCGCCGCCGTCACACCCGCGCCCGTCGAGGACCCGGCGGACCGCCCCGCGGGGGTGTCCGGGGACGTCCCCCACCCGGCCGGCGCCCTCGCGGGGGTGACCGGCGCGTCCTTCCCCCCGCCCAGCGCCCTCGCCGGAGTCTTCGGGATCGCCGAATCCGCCCCGCCCGTCCTGGCCGAACACGAGCGCCGCTATCTGTCCGGATTCCTCGCCGGGCTCGACACCCGGAGCGCGGGAACCCCCGTACTGCCCGCGCACGCGCCGTTCACCCCCGACCACGCCCTGTGGGTCAACGGGGTACTGGCCGGCATGTTCTCCCGGCTCCCGGCAGACGCGACCGCCGGGCACAGCGGCACGGAGCCGGCCCCCGAGGCCGCGGCGGGCCGGCAGATCGTGGTCCTGTGGGCCTCGCAGACCGGCAACGCCGAGGAGGTCGCCGCGGCGGCGGCCCGGAGACTGACGGCCCAGGGGCGGGCGGCGACACTCGTCGGGATGGACGACAGTCCCCTGGACGAGCTCCCGCGCACCGCCGACCTGCTCGTCGTCACCAGCACCTTCGGCGACGGGGACGCACCCGACAACGGCTCGGGCTTCTGGGAATCCCTCAGCGCGCCCGACACCCCCCGCCTGGACGGGGTGCGCTACGCCGTCCTCGCGCTGGGGGACTCCTCGTACGACGACTTCTGCGGCCACGGCCGGCGACTCGACGAGCGCTTCGGGGAACTGGGCGCCGTACGCCTCGTACCGCGCACGGACTGCGAACCGGACTACGAGGAGCCGGCCGGCCGGTGGCTCGACGACGTGTCCGCCGCTCTGGGAACCCCGGCGGCGCCGGCACCCTCCGCCGCACCCGCCGCCCCCTCGGCGCCCGCCCGCCCCACCAGGACGGCCGTCGGGAGGCTCGTCGGCAACACGCTGCTCAGCCTCCCGGGGGCCACCAAGGAGGTGCGCCAGTTCACCTTCGACACCCGTGAGAGCCCCGTGCCCCTCACGTACGAGGCGGGGGACGCACTCGGGGTCGAGCCGCTCAACTGCCCCGAGCTCGTCGCGGAATGGCTCGCCGTCACCGGTCTGGACCCGGCCGAGCCGGTCGAGGTGACCGGCATCGGCGCCGTGCTCCTCGGGGAGGCACTCCACCGCCACCTGGACATCGCCCGGATCACGCCCGGCCTGCTGCGCCTGGTCTCCGACCGTACGCAGGACCGCACCCTCAAGAAGCTCCTGCGCCCCGACAACAAGGGCGAACTGGCCCAGTGGACCTGGGGCCGGCAGGCCGTCGACGTCGTCGCCGAGCACTCCGTCCGCGCCACCGCGGCCGAGTGGGCCGGCGTGCTCAAGCGGCTCAAGCCGAGGCTCTACTCCATATCCTCCAGTCCGCGCACCGACCCCGGCCTCGTCCGCCTGACCGTCTCCGTGGTCCGCTACGAGAACCGCCACGGGCACCTGCGCAAGGGCGTGGCATCCACCTTCCTCGCCGACGCACCGGACGGCAGCACCGTCCCGCTCTTCGTTCAGCGCGCCCCGCACTTCCGGCCACCCGCCGACTCCGCCACCCCCATGGTGATGGTCGGCCCCGGCACCGGCGTCGCGCCGTTCGTCGGGTTCCTCGACGAACGGCGCGCGCTCGGGCACCCGGCCGCGAACTGGCTCTTCTTCGGCGAGCAACGCAAGGACACCGACTTCTACTACCGGGACGAGCTCGACTCCCTGCGCCGCGACGGCACCCTGACCCGCCTCGACACCGCCTTCTCCCGGGACCAGCGGGCCAAGATCTACGTCCAGGACCGGATGCGCGAGCACGGCGCCCAGCTCTGGTCCTGGCTCCAGGACGGCGCCCACTTCTACGTCTGCGGCGACGCCTCCCGGATGGCGAAGGACGTGGACCGGGCGCTGCGGGACATCGTGGTGGCCCACGGGGGGCTGGAGGAGGACGCCGCCGCCGTGTACGTCAAGCAGCTCGCCGCCGACAAACGGTACGTGCGTGACGTGTACTGACCACGGACGCCCCGGCGGCGAGGGGCCACGACCGCGTGGGGATCAGCTGCCCGCCACGGCCGCCGTGAAGGCCGGAAGGTACGCGGAGGCGTGGCCCTCGGCCGTCGGGTGGACGTTGGAGCTGCTGATCCACGCGTCGCCGGTGCAGATCTCGTGCCCCGCGAAGGCCGGACGGCCGTCGGCGAAGGCGAAGCCGGCCGCCGCCGCGCGCTCCGCGATGGTCTCGTTGAGCAGGTCGGAACCCTTGTTGACGGCCGTGCGCTTGGCCGAGCTGAGCCCGCCGAGGCAGAGGCCGCCCTCCTTGTAGAGGTGCGGGTATCCGATGACGACGACGTCGGCGTCCGGCGCCTCCGCGCGGACCGTCGCGTAGAGGCCGTCCAGTTCGCCGGGCAGCTCGTTCACCACGTACTCGCCGGCCGTCGCCAGCGCCCGTTCGCAGGCCGACAGGGTGGAGTACTGGCAGCTGAGCATGGTCGACGCGAACCCGGAGTCGTTGCCGCCGATGCTCAGGCTGACCAGGGTGGTGTCCTCGTCCAGCGCACTCACCTGGTCGTCGAGCACATCGGGGATCTTCGCACCACCACAGGCGACGAAGGAGAAGGAGGCCGGGTCGTTGGCCGCGGCCCACAACGCCGGGTAGGCGTTACGGCTGCGCGTACAGAGGGCGTCGGAGTAGTTCCCGGCGCCGGTGCCGGACGCGTACGAGTCGCCGAGGGCCACGTAGTTCACCTCGTCGGCCGCCGTCGTGGCCCGCGCGGCGGTCACGGGGACCGAGGCGAGAGCGAGGGCGAGGAGCACGGCGCCGGCCGGGCGGGTCAGGTTCATGGGTTCTCCCAGGACTGGAGACGGAAGGGGCGGGTGCACGGCCGCCGCGCGACGGCGGTGACCGTGTCCAACCTCGCGCCCCCGGGTTCCCCCGTCATCGGCGAAATGACTGACTCCCGGACCGGACGGGCCGGGGAGCCGGCGACGGCCTGGCTCGGACGGCTCCGCGCACGGGACCGGACTCAGGACCCGCCCGCACCGTCCGGCCGGGCATCAACGCCAGGCTGTCCCTCTCGAACCGCTCCGCGATCCGCTCCCCGGGCTTCGGCTCAGGGACCCGCACCACGGCCGCGGCGGTCACCGTGGTGCGGCTCGTGCCGCCCGGCCCTGCGGACCCCGCCGCTCGTGACCTCGCTCAGCCGGCGGACTCGCCCGCGTGCGGGCTCAGTACACCGGCCCCGATCAGCACGAACAGCAGGATGCCGAGCAGGACGCGGTAGATGACGAAGGGCATGAAGCTCTTCGTCGTGATGAACTTCATGAACCAGGCGATGACGGCGTATCCGACGGCGAAGGCGATCACGGTCGCGAAGATCGTCGGCCCCCAGGAGACGTGCCCCTCACCCGCGTCCTTCAGCTCGAAGACGCCGGACGCGAGCACCGCGGGAATGGCCAGCAGGAAGGAGTAGCGGGCGGCGGCCTCGCGGGTGTAGCCCATGAGCAGACCACCGCTGATGGTGGCGCCCGAGCGCGAGACGCCCGGGACCAGGGCCATCGCCTGACAGAAGCCGAAGATCAGACCGTCCCTGACCCCCAGTTCCTTCAGCGACTTCCGCTCCCGCACCACCCGGTGCTTGCCGCCCGTCTCGTCGCGCGCGGCGAGACGGTCCGCGATGCCGAGCACGATGCCGAGCACGATCAGCGTCGTCGCGATCAGGCGCAGGTCACGGAACGGGCCCTCGATCTGGTCCTTGAACGTCACGCCGAGCACACCGATGGGGATCGAGCCGATGATGACCAGCCACCCCATCTGGGCGTCGTGGTCGGATCGCATCGAGGAATCGGTCAGCGAGCGGAACCAGGCCGAGACGATCCGGGCGATGTCCTTGCGGAAGTAGATGAGGACCGCGGCCTCCGTGCCGATCTGGGTGATCGCGGTGAACGCGGCCCCCGGGTCGTGCCAGCCCGCGAACGCCGCGGTCAGCCGCAGATGCGCGCTGGAGGAGATCGGAAGGAACTCGGTCAGTCCCTGAACGAGGCCCAGGACGAATGATTCGAACCAGCTCATGGGGCTTTGGCCATCCCGGAGGTGCTCATGCCACGGCCGACGGTCGAGAAAACCGTCGTCTGTGTGCGGATGTGGTCAGAAAAGGGGGACGGGACGTCACGGCCCCAACATCCTCTGTCGGTCGCGCGCAGCGTATCGCCTGTAGGTGAACGGACACCCGCTGCCCCCGGCTCCACGGGCCGATCTCTCAGGAAGCGCCGCCGCCCAGCCGGTGCCGCCTGCGCCACGCGACCAGCGCCCCGCCCGCGCCGGACAGCACGATGAAGCCCATGGCCGCCAGGAAGGCGGGTGACGTCGGTGAGGTGGCCTGGCTGCCCGCGACGACGTACGCCGCCGTGTTGGGGATGGACCCGAGGCCGGTCGCCAGCAGGAACGGCGGGTACCCCATCCGTGAGGTCGCCGCACAGTAGTTGGCCGCCGCGAACGGAACACCCGGGAACAGCCGTATCGCGAGCATGGAGCGGAATCCGTGCCGGCTCAGCAGCCCGTCCGCGGCCTTCAGCCACTTTCCCCGCAGCAGGGTGCGCAGCGCGTCCTGGCCCAGTACGCGGCCCAGCATGAAGGAGACACCCGCACCCAGCACCGTGCCCGCCAGCGCCGCCGCCAGCCCCGCCTGCGCGCCGAAGAGCGCACCTGCGGCGAGATTCAGCAACGGACGGGGGACGAAGGCCACGGTGCACACGCCGTACGCCAGGCCGAACAGCATCGCGGCGCCCGAACCCGTCAGTTCGGACGGCCAGCCGGAGGCGAGCAGTCTCTGTGGTTCGAACAGCAGCATGGTGGCCGCCGCGGCCAGCAGGACCGCTACGAGCAGGGAGAACCGGGACCAGGGGGACAGCAGCGCCCTCGTACAGCGCACTGCGAGGCCGCCGGAGGGCCGTGTTGCGGGGACGGGGTCGAACATCTGGGGAGCGTAACCGACATGGGTGTGTGATCGCCGTAATGTGCGTGCGGCAGGCATGCAACAGCCTGACGACAGCCGCGTGACGGCCGGGGGAGGACCCACGGCGGTAGGACGCTCCCGGAGGTCCCGTTCCCCCGGCCGGCGGCTCTCCGGCACGGCCCGGCCGGGGCCTCGGCCACCGTGATGCGGTACGAAGTCCGGTGTGGAGAATCAGACTCAGCCCGCGACCGTCCGTGTGTTCATCGCCCTCGCCCCGCCCGACCCCGCGAAGGAAGAACTGGCCCGGGAGCTGCACCGCGCCTACGGAACGCACCCGCGGATGCGGTGGAACCGCATCGAGGACTGGCACATCACCCTGGCTTTCCTCGGTGAACTGCCGACGGACACGGTGCCGCTGCTGCGTGCGCCGCTCGCCGGTCTCGCGGCGGGCCACCGGCCCGTGCGCCTGGCGTTGCGAGGCAGCGGGGTCTTCGACGACCGAGTGCTGTGGAGCGGGATCGACGGAGAGCTCGACGCGCTGAACACGCTGGCCGCGCAGGTGCGTACCGTGGTCGAGAACTGTGGCGTCGTCTTCGAGGGCAGGCCTCTGCGCCCGCATCTGACGCTGGCTCGCGCCCGCCGCGGAGACCGGTCGTCGGCCGCGGAGATCGCCGAAGGCCTCGCCGGGTTCACCGGCCGCGCCTGGCACGCCGAGCGCCTGCACCTGGTCGGCAGCAACGCAGGCCGCAGCCGTGGACCGATCCACTACCGCGACATCGAGGCGTGGGCCTTCGGCGGGGGGAGCGGCACCGGATCCTGAGCGACGCGGGCCGGTCCCTCGTCCCCGCGCTCGGCGCGGGCGTCACGAAAACCGTTCGACGGCGCCGCACCGCTCCGACATGATCAGGGGCATGTTCCGGTACGCCTTCCTCGCAGCGCAGTCCGCAGTCGCGGACACGCCGAAGGCTGCCGTGAGCCCTGCGGTCGCGACCGCAGCAGCAGCAGTTGACGCAGCGTTCACCGCTGCGGCGGCGCCCTTCGGCGGCGCCCGAAGCTGACCCTCCCCCGACAGTCCGGCGGACCCCGCAAGGGGAGGGTCGGCGGGGCCCTGGGGTCTTCTCTCTCAGCTTCGAACACCAAGGAAGTCAGCCATGCCCAAGACGGCTTACGTGCGCACCAAGCCGCACCTCAACATCGGCACCATGGGCCACGTCGACCACGGCAAGACCACCCTCACCGCCGCCATCACCAAGGTGCTCAGCGACCGCGGCACCGGCACCTTCGTGCCGTTCGACCGGATCGACCGGGCGCCGGAGGAGGCGCAGCGGGGGATCACGATCAACATCGCGCACGTCGAGTACGAGACCGACACCCGGCACTACGCGCACGTCGACATGCCCGGTCACGCGGACTACATCAAGAACATGGTCACGGGAGCGGCGCAGCTCGACGGGGCGATCCTCGTCGTCTCCGCCCTGGACGGCATCATGCCGCAGACCGCGGAGCACGTGCTGCTGGCCCGTCAGGTCGGCGTCGACCACATCGTCGTGGCCCTCAACAAGGCCGACGCCGGGGACCCCGAGCTCACCGACCTCGTCGAGCTGGAGGTCCGTGAACTGCTCTCCGCGCACGGATACGGCGGGGACACCGTGCCCGTCGTACGGGTCTCCGGGCTCGGCGCGCTGCAAGGGGACCCACGCTGGACGGCGTCCGTCGAGGGTCTGCTCGACGCGGTGGACACGTACGTCCCGATGCCGGTGCGCTACACCGACGCGCCGTTCCTCCTGTCCGTGGAGAACGTGCTCACGATCACCGGGCGCGGCACCGTCGTCACCGGTGCGGTCGAGCGCGGCACGGTGCGGGTCGGTGACCGCGTGACGGTGCTCGGAGCGGACGTCGAGACGGTCGTCACCGGTCTGGAGACCTTCGGCAAGCCGATGGAGTCCGCGGAGGCCGGCGACAACGTGGCACTGCTGCTGCGCGGTGTCGAGCGGGACAGGGTCCGCCGGGGCCATGTGGTGGCCGCGCCGGGAAGCGTCACGCCGAGCCGCCGCTTCACCGCGCAGGTGTACGTCCTGTCGGCCCGCGAGGGCGGTCGGACCACCCCGGTCACCACGGGGTACCGGCCGCAGTTCTACATCCGTACGGCGGACGTCGTCGGAGACGTCGACCTCGGCGAGGCGGCGGTGGCCCGGCCCGGGGACACGGTCACGATGACCGTCGAACTCGGCCGTGACGTCCCGCTGGAGTCCGGCCTCGGCTTCGCGATCCGCGAGGGCGGGCGCACGGTCGGCGCCGGGACGGTGACCGCCGTCCTCTGACGGCTGCGGTGCGGCGCGCCTTTCCACCCCGGGGAGGCGCGCCGTGCGCTGTGCAGCACACTGGGGAGCATGGCAGACACAGCTCTCGTACTGGGTGCCGGAGGCGTCACCGGTACCGCATGGGAAACCGGGATCCTGCACGGACTCGCCAAGGCGGGCGTCGACCTCTCCACCGCCGATCTGATCGTCGGGAGCTCGGCCGGGGCGATCGTGGGGGCCCAGCTGGCCTCGGGCCTCGTCGCGGTGGGCGAGCTCTACGAGCGCCAGCTCGCCGGCCCGGGGAGCGAGCAGGAGCCGGTGGCACGGCTCGGCCCCGTCACCGTCCTGCGGTACGCGCGCGCCGTGATGTCCTCCCGCACGCCCGAGGAGTACGGTCGCAGACTGGGCACCCTGGCCCGGGAGAGCCGTACCGGCGCGACAGCGGCCGGTCGCCGGGAGATGATCGTGAGCCGCCTCCCCACGTCCGTCTGGCCCGATCGGCACCTCCTGGTCACCGCGGTGGACGCCTCCACGGGAGCTCTGCACACCTTCGACAGGACGGCAACGGTTCCGCTCGCCGACGCGGTCACCGCCAGCTGCGCGGTCCCCGCGGTCTGGCCGGTCGTCGTCGCCGGGGGCGGGAGCTGGATCGACGGCGGCGTGCACTCCCCGGCCAACGCCCATCTCGCCGCCGGGTACGAACGCGTCGTCGTGATCGCCCCCACCGCCGGCGGCAGCAGGGTGATCGCCTCGCCCCGCGCACAGGCCGCCGAACTGGAGGCGGCCGGCGCCCGTGTCGAGGTCATCACCCCGGACGCCGGGGCGCGGAAGGCCATCGGCCGCAACTCCCTCGACCCGGCCCGGCGGGCCCCCGCCGCCCGGGCCGGCCTCGCCCAGTCCGTGGCGCACACGGAGGCGGTCGCCGCGGTGTGGAACGGCTGACCGCCCCGGAGCGGCCGACTCCGTGAACGGGTGGCCCGCCGCCACCGCCGGCCGCGTGGGGACAGATGGCCCGCCCGAACGGCCGGCCGCGTGGGGAGAGGGGCCCGACCGGGGGCCGGGGCCGCCGGGACGGGTGCGCGCCGCCGGGGCAGGTGCGTCGTCCGGACAGGGGCCGGAGCCCGTCACAATGAGGGGGTGAACGAGCCGATACCCGTCATCCGCGACACCGACCACGGCACCGCCCGGCTGATGCCCGACGTGGACCGTGACCGGGCCTGGCTGCTCACGGTCGACGGGGCCCCGCAGTCGTACGTCGACCTCGACGAGCCGGAGCACCTCGAATTCGAGTACGCGCGTCGCCTGGGCCACGTCGTGGACCGGGCGGGGGCGCCGGGTGCTGCGCTCGACGCCGTGCATCTCGGCGGCGGGGCGCTCACCCTGCCGCGCTACGTCGCCGCGACCCGGCCCGGCTCCCGGCAGGACGTCGTGGAGGCGGACCGGGGCCTGGCCCGGCTGGTCGATGAGCATCTGCCCCTGCCCGAGGGCGCCGGGGTCACGGTCCACGGCGCCGATGCCCGGGACTGGCTCGAACAGGCACCGCAGGACTCCGCCGACCTTCTGATCGCCGACGTCTTCGGCGGTGCACGGGTCCCGGCCCACCTCACGTCCGTCGAGTACGCCCGCACGGCGGGCCGGGTGCTGAGGAGGGACGGGATCTACGCGGCCAACCTCGCCGACAGTGCGCCGTTCGCCTTCCTGGGCTCACAACTCGCGAACTTCGCCGAGGTGTTCGAGGAGCTCGCGCTCATCGCCGAACCCGCCGTGCTGCGGGGGCGGCGTTTCGGCAACGCCGTGCTCGTCGCCTCACACACGCCCCTCGACATCGCCGCGCTGACCAGGCTGTGCGCGGCGGACGCCTTCCCCGCCCGGGTCGAGTACGGTGCGACGCTCACCCGGCTCGCCAGGGGCGCGAGACCCGTGCGGGACAGTGAGGCCATCGCCTCACCCGAGCCTCCCGACGGCGCCTTCAGCATCGGCTGACCCCTGGGCGGGGACGGGCACGGCGACTCCCTTCACCGTGCTGCGGCGCGTCAGATTCCGTACGTCCGGGACGAGCAGCACGCCCGCGGTCACCAGCACGATCAGCCCGGCGCACCCCCACAGGGCCTCACTGCGGCCCACCAGGGACTCCACCGGACCGGCCGCCGCGGTGGCCAGCGGCACCATCGCGACGGATCCGAACCAGTCGTACGCGGAGACCCGGGACAGCTTCTCCGCCGGGATCTCCTGGTGGAGCGCCGTCATCCAGGAGACGCCGAACACCTCGATCGCCACCCCCGTGACGAACATGACCGCGCACAGGCCGGCCACCGGCAGCGGCACGGCGAGCCCTGCCGACGGCAGTGCCAGAGGGAAGACGCAGAGCGTGCCGGCCAGCAGCAGGCGCCGTGGTTTCCAGCGCATCATCAGCAGCGCGCCGCCCAGCGTGCCGACCCCGAACGCGGCCAGCGCGAACCCCCAGGGCCGGGCTCCTCCGAGCTCGTCCCTGGCCACGAGAGGCCCGTACACCGCCTCCGCGGCTCCGACCACGGCCACCACCACGGAGAACTGCAGCACGATCGCCCAGAGCCAAGGCCGTCCCGCGACCTCCTTCCAGCCGTCGCGGAGATCGGCGAGGAGCCCGCCGCCGGGTGCCCGGGCGGGGATGTGGCTCACGTCGAGGAAGGCCCGCAGGACGCCGGCGACGGCGAACGCCGCGGCGTCGACGGCGAGCACCCATCCCGGATCCATCGCAGCGATCATGGCGCCCCCGAGCGCCGCCCCACCGATGGCCGCACCGTGCATCGACATCCGGAAGAACGCGAAGGCGCGGGCCGCCTGCTCCCCGGTCACGCTGGACATCAGCATGCCCTCGGCCGCCGGACTGAAGAAGGCCTGGCCCGTGCCGCAGAGCGCCGTCAGCAGCATCATCTGCCAGAGTTCGGCGCCGCCGGTCAGGACCAGCCACGCGAACACCGCCTGCGAGACGCAGTTGAGGGCGTTCGCGGCCACCATGACCCGGTGACGCGGCAGCCGGTCCGCCACCGCGCCGCCGATCAGGAGGAACAGCACCAGCGGCGCCGTGCGTGCGGCAGCGACCAGACCGACGTCGCCTCCGTCGCCGCCCGACTCCAGAACGGCGAACGCCGCCGCGATCAGTGCGCCGTGGGTACCCAGGCTCGTGATGATCGCGGCGGCGGTCAGCAGACCGAAATTGCGGCCGGCCCGCGCGGGGCCGGGGGCGGGGGAGGGAGAAACGGCGGAAGTCACCAGGGGACTATCCCCGCCCGGGCCCCCTGCCGCCAAATGGGCGGACCCGGCTCCCTCCGCACCGGGCTCAGGAGGTGCTCTCCGTGCCCTCCGCGAGCCGTACCGTGCTGAGGATCTTCTGGATCGTCGCGTCCGGCAGTTCGTCGTCCACGCCGGCGTTGGCGTAGAGGACCCAGGTCGAGTACTCGCCCTTGCCGTTCTTGAAGCTGAACGCGGTCGACTTGCCGTCGGTGTCGCACTTGTCCTTGTTGGCCAGCCCGGTGGCGGTGGCCGTCACGACGCTGCCGGAGAGACCCGACTTGGTCGTGTAGGGCGCGGCCTTGCCGATCTTGACCTTCTCCTTGGGGTCCTTCTGGGCGTAGGCGGCCCAGACCCAGTTGGCGGCCTCGTTGGTGGCGGCCTCGTCCGTGCTCTTGGCGCCCTGGGCCCCCTTGGTGCCGACGCCCGCGAGGCCGGTGTCCTCCTTGGAACCGTCCTTGTCGGCGTCGTCCACGCACCACTTGCTCTTGTAGTACGCCGGTGCGGAGAAGCCGGCGGCCGGCGGGCCGGTCGGGTCCTTCACGTTCTCGAAGCCCGAGAACACACCCGTGCCGGCGACCTCCCAGTCCCCGGGCACGTCGAACTGCGTGCCCCACTTGGGGTTGGTCACGACCTTCCAGCCGGGAATCGACGGCGCGGCCTCCTCACCGCCCCGCGGGTTCGCCGCGGGGGACGAGGCGGTGTCGGAGGGCTCGGCGGACGGTGACGAGGACGGCTTGCCCTCGGCCACGGTCGAGCCCCCCTTGTCGTCCTTGTTCATGACGACGACACCGGTGACGACGGCGGCCACGACGACCGCGGTGGCCGCGACGACGGCGACGATCGTCGTCTTCTTCTTGTCGTCCGGCGGCGGACCGCCCGGCCCACCCGGCACGGCGTACTGCGGCACGGTCGGCTGCTGGTACGGGTTGTGCTGCCACCCCGGCTGCCCGGGCTGGCCCTGCTGCTGATATCCCGGCTGCTGATAGGGATTCGGCTGTTGGTACCCCGGCTGCTGGTACGGGTTCTGGTCCTGCGGGTTCTGCTCGCCCCCGGGCGGCTGCTGTCCTGGCCACATGGCCAGTAACCATAGAGGGGGGTGGGTACCCGCTGCTACGGCCGCCCCTGTGAGGGGATGGTCAAGGCCTGCTACCCGCTAGTAACATCTGGCCCATGAGTACTGAAACGACGGTCGGCGACATGCTGTCCGCGAGCGTCCCGATGGTCAGGACCCTTGGCATCACCTACCTGGAGACGACCGCGGAGCGCGCCGTCCTGTCGCTCCCCGACCAGGCCGAATACCACAACCACATCGGCGGACCGCACGCCGGAGCGATGTTCACGCTCGCCGAGTCGGCGAGCGGCGCGATCGTGGTCGCGGCCTTCGGTGACCAGCTGCACCGAGCCGTTCCGCTGCCTGTCACCACGCAGATGGCCTTCAAGAAGGTGGCCAAGGGCGACCTCACCGCCACCGCGGTACTGGCCCGCCCGATCGCCGAGGTCGTCGCCGAACTCGACGAGGGCAAGCGCCCGGAATTCCCCGTGCAGGTCGAGATCCGGCGTGCCGACGGCGCCGTCACCAGTGAGATGAGCGTGGTCTGGACCCTGCGTCCCAACAGCTGAGCCGCTGTCCGGCCCCGAGGGCCGGCGCCCGATCGCTCGCCCTCGCCGCCCTGGACCGCAGGGCCCGGCGTACGGGCGGCCCGGCGCCGGCCCCTCGGGGAGCCGCCGCGGCCACCCGTTCCGGGCGGACCGGTAGGCTGCCGCCGGGCACCACCTCGGTGCCCGGCGGCAGATTCCAACCGGAGGGACCGGCGTTGCACGTCCAGGAGTGGCTCGAGACCGTACCGGCGGTCAGCATTTACCTCCTGGTGGGGGTCGTCATCGGACTCGAGAGTCTGGGGATCCCGCTGCCCGGCGAGATCATCCTGGTGAGTTCGGCGCTCCTCGCCTCCCAGCACGGTGAGGTCGACCCCGTGGTGCTCGGCGCCTGCGCGTCGGCCGGGGCGATCATCGGCGACTCCATCGGTTACGCGATCGGCCGCAAGGGCGGGCGCCCGATGCTCGCCTGGCTCGGCGGCAGATTCCCCAAGCACTTCGGGGCGCCCCAGATCGCTCTGGCGGAGCGGTCCTTCGAGAAGTGGGGCGTGTGGGCGGTCTTCTTCGGCCGCTTCGTCGCACTGCTCCGCATCTTCGCGGGCCCGCTGGCCGGTGTCCTGCGCATGCCGTACTGGAAGTTCCTGATCGCCAACGTGCTGGGCGGGATCGTCTGGGCCGGCGGCACCACCGCCGTCATCTACTCGGTGGGCGTCGTGGCCGAGGCGTGGCTCAAGCGCTTCTCGTGGCTGGGGCTGCTGGCCGCCGTGCTCATCGGGGTCGTCTCGATGCTCGTCCTGAAGAACCGGGCCAAGAAGGCGGCGGAGCAGGCGGACAGCCCGGCGCCGGTCGCCGAGCCGGACGCGGTTCCCGCGGCCGACTGAACCCGCGGCGGACGGGTCGGGGGGCGGCGTGGCTGCCCACGGCGAACGGGCCCGTGAACCGGCCGACTGATCCCTCGGCGGACGTGCCCGGCGGCGGACGGATCGGGGGCGGCCTGGCTGTTCATGGCGAACGGGCACGTGAACCACGCGACCGGCCCGGACGCCGGACGGGCCCCGGCCGGCACGCGGGTCCTTCCGGGAGTCCCGCGGTGCCGGAGTCCCGCCCCGGTGCGCGGCCCTCGGGCGGCGGGCCGTCAGCCCTCGTGCGCCGCGCGGTGGGCCTTCGCCAGCTCCACGTAACCGGCCGCGTTGAAGGCGATGCCCTCGCGCTCCTCCGCGGTCAGCTGCCGCTTGACCTTGGCGGGCACGCCGGCCACCAGGGAACCCGGCGGCACCCGCATGCCCTGCGGCACGAGCGCCTGCGCCGCGATCAGGGAACCCGCTCCGATGTGCGCGCCGTTGAGCACGGTCGCGCCCATGCCGACCAGCACGTCGTCCTCGATGACACAGCCGTGCAGGACGGCGTTGTGCCCGACCGAGACCCTGGCGCCCACCGTCAGCGGGAAGCCGGGGTCCGTGTGGACGCTGCAATTGTCCTGGATGTTGCTGTCGGGACCCAGCGAGATCGGACCGCAGTCGGCGCGCAGCACGGCGTGGTACCAGACGCTCGATCCCGCCGCCAGCGACACCTCGCCGATGACGACGGACGTCGGAGCGAGAAAGGCGTCCGGATCCACGTCCGGCTCCTTGCCACCGACTCCGGTGACCAATGCCTGCTCTGCCATCGCCTGCTCCTCCGGTCGGGTGGGGTGCGCGCCATCGGGGGTGCGCGCGGCGTCCCGTGCTCCGGACGAACCTAATCGACGGTCCTGTCGGCCCCGGCAGGTGGGGTGAACATCACAGCCGGCCGCGCGGACCCGTCAGGATGCCTCCGACTACCGTGAGCGGGTGCCGAAGAACCGAGACCTGTTCTCCTCCCTGAGCCTCCGGCGGCGTGGTGTCATGTCCCGCGCCGTCCACCGGGTCTGGGCCTGGGTGCAGGAGACCGGGGCCGTCACCGCGCAGCATCCGGGGCGCCTGCGCTTCGGCCGTATCGGCACCGGGACCCGGCTCGCCTTCCCGCAGGGCACGGTGTTCGGGGAACCGTGGATCGAGCTGGGCGATCACTGCATCATCGGGGAGCAGGTCACACTCACCGCCGGTCTGATGCCCGATCTGGACCTCGGTTCCGAGCCCATCCTGACCCTGGGCGACGGCGTGGTGCTGGGCAGGGGCAGCCATGTCATCGCCGACACGACGGTGACCATCGGCTCGGACACGTACTGCGGTCCGTACGTCTACATCACGTCGACCAACCACAGTTACGACGACCCCCATGAGCCGGTCGGCAAACAGTGGCCCCGCATGGAACCCGTGGTGGTCGGGCCCGGGTGCTGGATCGGCACCGGCGCGGTGATCCTCCCCGGGGCCACACTCGGCCGCAACGTCGTGGTCGCGGCAGGGGCCGTGGTGCGCGGCACCGTTCCCGACCACGCCGTGGTGGCCGGGGCGCCGGCCCGCGTCGTGCGCAGCTGGGACCCGGAGGAGGGCTGGCAGCCACCGCTGCGCACCCCCGCGCCCGTACCGATTCCCGAAGGGGTCACCCCCGAACAGCTGGCCGCCGTGGCGCTGCTCCCGGAGGACCCGGTCGAGCGGGCCTGAGCCCGGGGCCGTTCCGCGACCGGCGGGAGGCGTCAGCCCGTGGCCAGCAGGACCGTGCCGAGCAGGGCCAGGCCCGCGCCCGCGGCCTGGACCCCGCGCATCCGCTCGCCCAGTACGCCCCGCGCGGCCAGCGCCGTCACCACCGGGTACAGCGAGGCCAGGACGGCGGCGACGGTGACCGGGCCGTGCTGAGCGGCGACCGCGTACATGCCGTTGGCCGCCACGTCGGCGAGGCCCACGAACGCCAGCGCGGGCAGCGCGGCCCGCACCACGCCGACTCCACCCTCCTCGGGGAGCGCGCGACCGCCCCGGCGCACCGAGACGTACAGCGCCGTTCCGCCGACCACGATGTTCGTGACGCGCTGGACGAAGAGGGCGAGGAAGAGGCCGGTGACCGTCGTCGACGCCTCCGCGATCAGCGCCATCACGGCCCCGAAGCCGAAGGCGGCCAGCAGGGTCAGCACGACCGCCTGGCGCTGCACGGGCGCTCCGCGCAACTGCGGCCCGCCGGCCAGTACGACACCGAGGACCGCGACCGCCACCCCCGCCGCCTGCAACAGCCCTGGCCGCTCGCCGACGATCAGGCCCACGCTCACCGGGACCGCGACCCCGAGCGAGCCGAGCGGGGAGATGACCCCCATCGGCCCGAGGGCAAGGGCCTTGTAGAAGCTGAGCATCGCCACCGGGCCCACCGCACCGGCCGCGACCGCGAACCAGAGCCGCCCGCCGGCCTCGCTCCAGCCGCCTGTCGCGATCACGACGGCACCCAGCACCACCGCGGCGATGCACTGCGAGACGACCACCACGGTGAGCGCGGGCACCCGTCGGGTGAGCACTCCGCCGCCGAAATCGGCCAGGCCCCACAGGAGGCTGGTGGCCAGGGCGAACAGCGCCGTCATAAGTGCCTCGCAGTACAGTCGGGTGGTCGGTGGGTACACCACACCGTAGTGCAATATTTTGAACTCTGTCATCCATGATATTGGACGGAATGTGTCTGACCTCGATCAGCTCACGCAGTCGCTCGCGCGCAACCTCAAGCGGTGGCGGGGTGAGCGTGGTTTCACCCTGGACACACTGGCGGCCCGGGCGGGCGTGAGCCGGGGCATGATCATCCAGATCGAGCAGGCGCGTACGAACCCGAGCGTCGGCACCACCGTCAAGCTCGCCGACGCGCTGGGCATCAGCATCACCACCCTGCTCGACTTCGAGCAGGGCCCCCAGGTGCGGCTGGTTCCCGAGAGTCAGGCGGTGCGCCTGTGGTCCACGGAGGCGGGCAGCTCGACCACGCTCCTGGTCGGCACGGACGCCCGGGGGCCGCTCGAGCTGTGGTCCTGGCACCTGATGCCCGGCGACAGCAGCGCCTCCGACCCCCACCCCGTGGGGACGGTGGAACTCCTCCATGTCGCGGCGGGTGAACTGACCCTGGTCGTCGACGGCGAGGCGCACCAGGTGCCGGCCGGCACCTCCGCCACGTTCGAGGCACACGTGCCGCACGTCTACCGCAACGACGGCACCGAACCGGCCGAGATGACCATGGCGGTATCGGTCCCGCCGGTACGCGGAGAGGGCAAGTGAGCCGTGGTCGGAGGCTGTTAGCGTGACGGCATGCACGCACCTCTGGGCACCTTCACCGACGCCTCACCTGCCGCGGAGCGGCTGGATCTGCTTCCCGCGCCCGTCGCGAACGCCGTTGCGGCGGGCTGGGGCGGCGTGCCCGCCGAGTCGGTCGTCCACGTCGACACCGACCCGGAGTGGGCCGACACAGCCGTCTTCGCTGAGCACTACGGCCCGGAACTGCTGAACCGGTCGGCCAACTGCGTGGTGGTCGCGGGAAAGAGGGGATCCGACGTCACCCTCGCCGCGTGCGTGGTGCTCTCGCGCGCCCGCGTGGACGTGAACGGGGCGGTACGCCGGCACCTCGGCGCACGCAAGGCATCCTTCGCCTCGATGGACGTGGCCATCGGCGAGACCGGTATGGAGTACGGCGGGATCACTCCGGTCGGCCTTCCTCGAGCCTGGCCGCTGCTGCTCGACCCCGTCGTGGCCGACGAGGAATGGGTCCTCATCGGCAGCGGACGCCGCCGGGGCAAACTGATCGTCCCGGGCAAGGCCCTCGCGGCGCTCCCGGGAGCGGTCCTGGTGGAGGGCCTCGGGGTCTGACTCAGGCCGTCCGCCGCGTGCCGGCCCACAGCTCCGGGGGATGGCGGACCGTCCGTCGAGCCGGGCGGACAGCGATCGGAGCGACCGGTCCGCCCGCCGAGCGCAGGGAGGGACCGGACCGTCTCCGCCGGGCGGAGGCGCACACGGACCGTCTCCGCCGAGCCGGAGGGGCCGCGGGCCGGTCGCGCTGCCGGTGCCGGTGACGGAGGGGCTTCTCAGGCGCCTCGGGGTCGATGGTTCCCGAACCATCCCGCGGCGAAATCCACCGCCGCGCGGAAGCCGAACAGCCGGCTCGGCGCCGAGACCACCGGGCCCGTGCGCACCGTACCGACGGGCGAACGGCGGACGAAGTCGGCTCCCAGGGCGGCGAAGTCGCTGTCGTCCAGCTCGATGTCCTCGTACTCCCACCAACGGCGCCCGCCCTCCGACGCCACCACACAGCGGTACGGGCGCCGGACCGGGTGCGGGACGCGGTACTCCGCGAGGTGGAAGGCGGTGCAGCTCTCGAAGCCGGTGCCCAGCAGCAGGACCTGCGCGTCGGCCTCGTACAGGCGGGCGAGGGGTGAGGCCTCGCCCAGATGACAGTCCTGGCGATGCTCGCCGAGCAGCATCCCGGCCGCCGGACCGATCGCCGCGAACGAGGTCTGTGGGTGGCCGCTGCGGAGCGCACCCGGTGTCAGCCGCACCGTCTCGGCGAGCGCGCCCATCGAGCGGGCCGACGACGTCGCCGGGTCGAACGGCGGCATGGCCGCCCGCACGGCGGCGCGCTCCGGCGCGTTCAGTCCCCGGACCCGGTCGAGGTAGGAACGGGACGTGTCCGAATTCTCCGGGGTGAAGGCGGGCACGACCAGGGTCCCCTCCGGCCCCAGAGCCCGGCGAAGGGCGGCGGCCACGGCGTCGGCGCTCCCGCCCGCGCTACGCATCGAGGCATGCACCAGCAGGATGCCGCCCCGCCGCACGCCCAGCCTGTCCAGCTGGGCGGCGGTGCGTTCGCCGAACCTGTCCGGCCGGGTGGCGGTGCGATCGTCGCGCCGAAGGAGAGGCTGTGTCACAGCGCACATTCTCCCCGCCGGGAAGGAGCCGTGGCACCACACCTTCCGGACAGGGTGCGACGGTGCGCCCGGACGGGACGGCGGTACTGCCGGGCCGGCCGGATCCCCCTGTCAGGCGCGGCTGTTCAGCCTGGGTATCTCGATCGCGGGGCAACGGTCCATGACCATGTCGAGCCCCGCAGCGCGCGTGCGCGCATACGCCTCCTCGTCGATCACCCCGAGCTGGAACCAGACCGCCTTGACGCCGGCCGCGACCGCCTCGTCCGCGACACCTCCCGCCAGGTCGCTGTTGACGAAGACATCCACCACGTCGACGGGGAAGGGTATGTCCGCCAGTGAGGCGTAACCCTGCTCACCGTGGACCGTCTCCGCCTTGGGATGGACCGGCACCACCTTCTTGCCGAAGGCCTTGAGCACCCCGGCCACCCCGTAGGCCGCGCGGGAGCGATTGCCCGACAGGCCGACCACCGCCCAGGTGTCGCCCGAGTCCAGAAGAATCCTGCGGATCGTCTCGTCGTCTGCGTACATGCCGGGACAACGGACGGCCCGCCCGGCACATTCCCCACGGGAGGGTGAACGTGTGGTCGAACCGGCGCATAGGCTGGGGCGATGCAGGAGCAGTACCGGACAGTCGCCCGCGCGGGCGTGCACGAGACCGAGGTCAGCCGATCCCGCTTCCTCTGCGCGCTGGCCCCCGCCGCCACGGAGCAGGAGGCGCAGGACTTCATCGCCCGTGTGCGCAAGGAGCACCCCACCGCCAACCACAACTGCTTCGCCTACGTGATCGGCGCCGACGCCTCCGTGCAGAAGGCCGGCGACGACGGTGAACCCGGGGGGACGGCGGGTGTCCCCATGCTCCAGATGCTCCTGCGCCGTGAGACGCGATACGTCGTCGCGGTCGTCACCCGCTACTTCGGCGGCGTCAAGCTCGGCGCCGGCGGTCTGATCAGGGCGTACGGCGGGGCCGTCGGCGAGGCACTGGACGCGCTGGGCACGATCACCCGCAGGCGCTTCCGGCTCGCCACCGTCACCGTCGACCACCAGCGGGCGGGCAAGCTGGAGAACGATCTGCGCGCCACCGGCGTGGCCGTGCGAGAGGTGGCGTACGCCGAGGCCGTGACCTTCGGGATCGGGTTGCCGGACGCCGACGTGGACGGGTTCAGAGGCTGGCTGGCCGACGCCACCCAGGGCGCCGCGACACTCGAACTGGGTGGCGAGGCATACGGGAACCTCTGAGGCCGATGAGGGATCCGGGGCCGCGCGGCATTAGCGTGGTCCGGTCCGCGGCGGATTTCCTGGCGGGCGGAGTACCGGACCGGTGGGGTCCTGGGGGCGGAGGAAGTGGAACATGCGGGTCGAAGCCGTCGGAGTGATGTCGTGAGGATTCTGCACACCTCGGACTGGCATCTGGGCCGGTCCTTCCACCGCGTCCCGATGCTCGACGCCCAGGCCGCCTACCTCGACCACCTCGTGCAGACGGTGCGGGAGCAGGCCGTCGACGTGGTCGTCGTCTCCGGCGACGTCTACGACCGGGCGGTGCCGCCGCTGTCGGCGGTCCAGCTGTTCGACGACGCACTGCACCGGCTCGCGGCGGCCGGGGTCCCGACCGTCATGATCTCCGGGAACCACGACTCGGCCCGCAGGCTGGGCGTCGGGGCCGGGCTGATCGCACGGGCCGGCATCCATCTGCGTACGGACCCCGGGGACTGCGCCACCCCGGTCGTGCTGCACGACGCCCATGGCGACGTGGCCTTCTACGGCCTGCCCTACCTGGAACCCGCTCTCGTCAAGGACACGCTGGGCGCGTCGAAGGCAGGGCACGAAGCGGTCCTCACGGCGGCCATGGAGCGAGTGCGTGCCGATCTCGCGTCCCGCCCCGCCGGAACCCGCTCGGTGGTCCTCGCCCACGCGTTCGTGGCGGGCGGTGAACCCAGCGACAGCGAACGCGACATCACCGTCGGCGGCGTCGCGGCCGTACCCGCCGGAGTGTTCGACGGCGTCGACTACGTGGCGCTCGGCCACCTGCACGGCTGCCAGACCGTCACGGAGCGCGTCCGCTACTCGGGCTCCCCGCTCGCCTACTCCTTCTCCGAGCACGCCCACCGCAAGACCATGTGGCTGATCGACCTCGGCGCGGGCGGCGACCTCGCGGCAGAACGCCTCGACTGCCCGGTGCCGCGCCCGCTCGCGCGTCTGCGCGGGCGCCTCGGCACGCTGCTGGAGGACCCCGCCGCCGAACGGCACCGGGAGTCCTGGGTCGAGGCCACCCTCACGGACCCCGTCCGGCCGGACGAGCCGATGGCCCGGCTGCTCGAACGCTTTCCCCACACCCTCAGCCTGGTCCTCGAGCCCGAGCGCGCCCCCGAGGACCCCTCCGCCTCGTACGCCCAGCGGCTCAAGGGCCGGGACGACCACCAGATCGCGGAGGACTTCGTGGCCCATGTACGCGGCGGAAGCGGCCCCAGCGCACAGGAGCGGACGGTGCTGCGCGCGGCCTTCGACGACGTACGCGTGGACGACGCAGTCGACGAGGTGTCCCGTTGAGGCTGCACAAGCTCACCCTGACCGCCTTCGGACCCTTCGGCGGCACCCAGGAGGTCGACTTCGACGCGCTCTCCTCGGCCGGGATCTTCCTGCTGCACGGACCGACGGGCGCCGGCAAGACCTCGGTGCTCGACGCCGTCTGCTACGGGCTGTACGGGGCGGTGCCCGGGGCGCGGCAGAGTCCCGGCGCCTCTCTGCGCAGTGACCACGCCGCGGTGGACCGGCCGACCGAGGTGTGCCTGGAGCTGACCGTCGGAGGGCGAAGGCTGGAGGTCACCCGGCGGCCCGCCCAGCCCCGGCCCAAGAAGAGGGGCGGCGGCTTCACCACGGAGAAGGCTCAGAGCTGGCTGCGCGAGTACGACCCCGAGCACGGCTGGAAGGCGCTCAGCCGCTCCCACCAGGAGATCGGTGAGGAGATCGGCGGCCTCATCGGCATGAGCCGGGACCAGTTCTGCCAAGTGGTGCTGCTGCCCCAGGGCGACTTCGCCCGGTTCCTGCGCGCGGACGCGGAGGCACGCGGCAAGTTGCTCGGCAGGCTCTTCGACACCAGGAGGTTCGCCGCCGTCGAGGAACGCCTGGCCGAGCTGCGCCGGACCGCCGAGGCCCGCGTCAAGGCGGCGGACGAGCAGATCCTCGCCCTCGCCCAGCGCATCGCGCAGGCGGCCGGGCCGGCCGCGGACGAGATGCCGCAGCCCGGGGAGCGCCCGGGTGAGCCCGGGCTGGCCGACGGCGTCCTGCGGTGGGCGGCCGTCGCACGCAGCGGAGCCCGCGAGCGGCTCGACATCGCCCGCTGCGTCCTGGCGGAGGCCGAGGGCCGGAACGCCGACGCACGCCACGCGGTGGAAGCCGAGCGCGAACTCGCCCGGCTCCAGCAGCGGTACGAGGAGACCCGGCGCCGTGCCGCGGGGCTGGAGGAGCGCCGCGCGGAACGCGACCGGTGCCACGAGCAGCTGGCCCGTGCGCGCAAGGCGGACCTGGTCGCCCCGGCTCTCGACCTGCGGAACGAGGCGGAGCGGGCCCACCGCACGGCCGTCCTCGCCCGCGACCGCTCCCGCGCCGAGCTGCCGCCCGAGCTGGCGGACGCGGGGATCGAGCAGCTCGCCGAGAGGGAACGAGCGATCCGAGCGGAGCTGGGCGCCCTCGACGCCGCGCGCCGTGCCGAACAGCGCAGCAGGGACATCGACACCGAACGGGCCGGCCTCGACAGGCAGTCGCGCGCCGACGACGAGCTCATCCAGGAGGCGGAGGCCTGGCTGTCGGGCTGGGAGGCGACGCGCCACACCCTCAGGGCGCGCATCGAGGCGGCACAGGACGCGGCGACCCTGGCTGAGCAGCTGGCCGGCCGGCTCGGTCCCGCGCGCAGGCGGCTGGACGCGGCGCGGCGGCGCGACGCCCTCTGCGTGCAGGAGGAAGCAGCCGCGGCGGCCCTGACGGCGGCGCGTGAGCGCGCGGCGGCCGCGCACGAGACGTGGCTGGGGCTGCGGGAGCAGCGGCTGCGGGGCATCGCGGCGGAACTGGCCGCCGGGCTGGTCGACGGTGTGGCCTGCACGGTGTGCGGATCGGCCGAGCACCCGGACCCCGCGCGGGCCGGGGACGGGCACGTGGACCGGGCGACCGAGGAGGCGGCCCTCGCCGCCCACCAGCGCGCGGCCCAGGCGCGTGCGGAGGCCGAGGCCGAACTCGGCGTCCTGCGGGAGCGTCTGGCGGCGGCGCGTGCGGAAGCCGAGGGTCCGCAGGAGCAGGCCGACGCGGCCGTGCCGGGTGGGGCCGAGAGCGAGGCCGGGGCGCCCGGTCCGCAGGACCGCCTTCCCGCCTCCGTGGCCGCGCTCCAGGAGCTCACTGACCGGCTGACCCGGGAACACGCGGACGCCCACCGCCTCGCCGCCGGTACGCACGCCGCCAGGGAAGCCCTCGCCGTCGCCGAACGGGAGCACCTCGGCCGGATCGAGGACAGGCAGCAGGCGGAGCGCCGAGCGGCGGCCCGTACCTCGCAGCGGGAGGCACTCGACCGCGAGCAGGCCGCGCTGGAAGCCGAGCTGGTGAAGGCGCGTGGCGCCGGTGGCTCCGTCGCCGCGCACGCGCGTCTGCTGGAGCACCGGGCCGGGCTTCTCGCCGGTGCTGCGGAGGCGCTGCGCGACGAGCAGAGTGCCGCCGAGCGGCTCAAGGAGGCCGACGGCAGGCTGGCGGACGCCGCTTTCCGGGCCGGCTTCGAGACTCCGCAGGCCGCCGAGGCGAAGCTGCTGGGCGAGACCGCGCAGCGGGAGCTCCAGCACCGGATCGACGCGTGGCAGACGGAGGCCGCAACGGTCGCCGACCGGCTGGCAGAGCGGGACGCCAGGGAAGCGGCCGCCCGCCCGCCCGCCGCGCCGGACGCCGCGCAGGAGGCGTACGAGCGGTCCGTGAAGCTGCTGCGCGAGAGCGCGGCGGGGCACGCCGCAGCGCACGAGCGTGGCGCGGAGCTCGACCGGCTGTCCCGCCGCGTGGAGGACGGGGTACGCGCGCTCGGGCCACTGCGCCGCGAGTACGAGAGAGTGGCCCGTCTCGCAGGGCTGACCGCGGGGACCTCGGCCGACAACGAGCGCAGGATGAGGCTGGAGGCGTACGTACTGGCGGCCAGGCTCGAACAGGTGGCCGCCGCCGCGACGGCCCGCCTCCGGCGGATGTCCTCGGGCCGCTACACGCTGGTCCACTCCGACGAGCGCAGCGGAGGACGCAGGGCGGGGCTCGGACTGCACGTCGTCGACTCCTGGACGGGCCGCGAACGCGACACGGCGACGCTCTCCGGCGGCGAGACCTTCTTCGCCTCCCTGGCCCTGGCACTCGGTCTCGCCGACGTGGTGACGGACGAGGCGGGGGGCGTACGCCTGGACACCCTGTTCATCGACGAGGGTTTCGGCAGTCTCGACGACCAGACCCTGGACGAGGTGCTCGACGTACTGGACTCACTGCGCGAACGTGACCGGAGCGTCGGCATCGTCAGCCACGTGGGCGACCTGCGCCGCCGTATCCCCGCCCAGCTGGAGGTCGTGAAGGAGCGTCACGGCTCGGCGGTCCGCCACCGGGTGTCCGGCACGCTCAGCGGCTGACCGGGCGGCGGGGGAGAGGCGAGGAGTACACGATGCTGGTGGTCACCGACCCGAGGATGCCGATCCTCCCCGTCACCTCCTCCAGGTGACGCATGGACCTGGCGGTCACCTTCAGCACGAAGCAGTCGTCCCCGGTCACGTGGTGGGCCTCCACGATCTCCGGCGTGGTCTCCGTCAGGTCGTGGAGCGGCGCGACGCCGACCCGCTCACCGGGCCCGTCGAGGCAAGAGGACTGCGGCTGCTGACCCAGGGCGCGCTTCATGCGCTGCCGTGGCCGAGCAGCGCGCCGAACAGATCCCGGCCGTCGTCCGCCGCGGGCAGACCGCTGACCTGGCCGTCGCCCACCTCCACCACGCGCCACACGCCGTCCTCGCGCAGCGCCATGTCGGTGGTCACCCAGGAGCAGCGGAGCCGGCGCACGGCCTCGCCGACGTCGTCGAGGCAGGGCGCCAGTACCTGGCCCGGGGTGTCCGGGTGCGCGGTCACCAGCACCGGCTCACCGTCCACCCACCACACCCGCGCCTCACCGCCCGGGACGAAGGGTTCGTAGGCGCGCACCACCACGCCGCCCGCCAGGAATCCGCCCTGGAGTTCCACGAACCTGCCGACGGCGGAGGCGAGCCGGTCCGTGTCCGTCAGGTCCGGGACGAAGCACGCCTCGTGCCATTCGTGCTTCCGGGACTTCACGAAGTCCTTGACGATGCCTGGGCCCGGGCCGAGTCCCGACGCCAGGGCCGCCCAGACGGACGGGCCCGGCAAGGGTTCTCCCGGGAGCAGCGCGCGCCAGACGCTGCGCGGGGTGAGGCCGGTGAACGTGTCGTACCAGCCGGGCAGTTCGTGGGCCGTGCGGTACGCGGTGGCGCCGGTGAGCAGGGCGCAGTCCCGAGCGGCGAGGGCCCGCTCCAGCGCCTCGTAACGGGCGGCGGGCACCATCCAGCCACGGTAGCGGTAGGCCCCCGAAGCCCGCGGTACCCGCTCCACGGCGGTCTCCGCGTCCCCGGCGAGCAACGCGTCGTGGTCGACCAGCACCACCCGTGCACCGGTCTGCCGCAGCACCTCCGCCTCCGGGGCGAACTGCGGGTCCGGGCGCCCGGGCCGCAGCGGGTCGCGGCAGAACAGGAAACCGGGCGCGGTCATGCGGGACTCGTCCTTCGTGACGTGGGGTGGGCCGTGCACGCGGAGCATGCGGCGGACCTGGTGCCGGGAGGTGCCGGGCGGGAGGAGCGTGTGCCCGGGGCCGGTGGCAGCCCACCGGACCCCGGGCACCCCGGCTCAGAGCCTGGACAGCTCGTCCACCAGATCGTCCAGGCCGAGCGAGCCCTGGGAGAGGGCGGCCATGTGCCAGGCCTTCAGATCGAACGCGTCGCCGTGCGCCTTACGGGCGTTCTCCCGGCCCAGCAGCCAGGCCCGCTCGCCCAGCTTGTAACCGATCGCCTGCCCCGGCATCGACATGTAGCGGGTCAGCTCGCTCTCCACGAAGTCGGCAGGACGGCCGCTGTGGTTGCCGAAGAACTCCTCGGCCAGGTCCGTCGTCCACCGCTCACCGGGGTGGAAGGGCGAGTCCGCCGGGATCTCCAGCTCCAGGTGCATGCCGATGTCGACGATGACCCGGCAGGCGCGCATCATCTGCGCGTCCAGATAGCCGAGCCGGCGCTCCGCGTCGGGCAGGAAACCGAGTTCGTCCATCAGCCGCTCGGCGTACAGGGCCCAGCCCTCGGCGTTGGCGCTGACGTGGCCGATCGACGCCTGGTAGCGCGAGAGGCTCTCGGCGACATGCGTCCACTGGGCGATCTGCAGATGGTGGCCCGGCACGCCCTCGTGGTACCAGGTCGACACCAGGTCGTACACGGGGAAGCGGGTCTCGCCCATCGTGGGCAGCCAGGTACGGCCGGGGCGTGAGAAGTCCTCCGACGGCCCGGTGTAGTACGGTGCGGCGGCGCCACCTGCCGGGGCGATCCGGGACTCCACCTTCCGTACCCGCTCGGCGAGTTCGAAGTGCGTGCCGTCCAGCGCCTCGATCGCCTCGTCCATCAGGCTCTGCAGCCACACCCGGACCTCGTCGACGCCCTCGATGTGCTTGCCGTGCACATCGAGGTGGGCAAGCGCCTCCCATGGCCCCGCGCCCGGCAGGATCTTCTCCGCCTCGGTCCTCATCTCGGCCAGCAGCCGGTGGTATTCGGACCAGCCGTACGCGTACGCCTCGTCCAGATCCAGATCCGTGCCGTTGAACTGGCGCGACCAGCGGGCGTAGCGCTCACGGCCCACGGTGTCGGGAGCACCCTCGACGGCCGGGGCGTACACGTCCCTCATCCAGTCCCGCAACGCGAGGAGCCCGGCGGCGGCCTGCCGCGCTGCTTCGTCCAGCTCCGTGCGCAGCGGGTCCGGGCCTGCGGCCACGAAGTCCTGGAAGAACCCCGGGCCGTCCTCACCGGCCCAGGTGCCCAGCTGCCCGGTGAACGTCGCCGTGGGGCGCGGGCCGGCGTACAGCTTGCGCTCCAGGCCGAGTGCGAGCGAGGCGCGATACCCCTCCAGCGCGGCGGGAACGGCCCGCAGGCGGTCCACGACCGCCGCCCAGTCCTCGTCCGTCGCCGTCGGTGTCGCGGTGAACACCTCGCGGATGCTGTGGGCGGGGGAGTGGATGTTGGAAACGGCCCGCAGGCCCTCATCGGCCTCGTGGATGGCGAGTTCGGCCGTCAGGCGTTCCCGCAACAGCCGTGCGCACCGCCTCTCCTCCTCGGCCTCCGCCCCCGGCACCTGCTCGGCGGCGTCGAGCTCCACGAGGGTGCGGCGGATGAGTTCGGCCTGGGCGGCCTGACCGGAGGGCGAGAAATCGGGCAGCCGGCGGGCGCTTTCCGCGACACCGAGGTAGGTACCGGTGATCGGGTCGAGTTCGATGTATGCGTCGACGTACGCGTCGGCGACCTGGCGCGGCAGTGCGCTGCTCGAAGTGTCTGACATATGGACATCCTCGTACGGCGAAGGCCCGTTCGTCACGGGGTATCGACTTCCCGCCTGGGCAGGAGCCTCTACGGCGCGGGGGAGCCGGGCTGCGACTCCGGGGCCCGCGCTCCTTCCGACGGCGGCAACAGGGGGCCGCACTCCCACTGCTGGAAGATCAGCCGCGTCTCCACACGCGCCACCTCGCGACGGGAGGTGAACTCGTCCAGCACGAGGCGCTGCAGATCCGCCGGGCCGGCCACCGCCACATGCACCAGATAGTCGTCGGGCCCCGTCAGGTGGAAGAACGCCCGGGACTCCGGAAGGGCCCGGATCCGCTCGACGAACGGACCGATCAGCTCCCTGCGGTGCGGACGGACCTGCACCAGCAGCAGCGCCTCCAGACCGCGCCCGATCCTGGCCGGGTCGAGCCGCAGCCGGTGCCCCAGGATCACCCCCGAGCGACGCAGCCGCGCCACCCGGTCCAGACACGTCGAGGGGGCCACCCCGACCTCGGCCGCGAGCTCCCGGTACGTCGTCCGGGCATCGTTCTGCAGCAATCGCAGAATATGCAGATCGACCGGATCGAGAGCGACGGAGTCAGGCATTCGGCGAACGTAGCACGGCATGGGAGCCCAGGACGCCGGTCGATGTTCAAGCTGGCTTCCATGGACACCGAAGCCATGTCACCGACGCCCCCCGCACCCTTCCGGTCCAGGGCGCTCGCCACCGAAGCCGTGCACGCGGGACGCGACGATCTCGCCTCTCTCGGGCTGCACGCGGCGCCGATCGACCTGTCCACCACCTACCCCTCGTACGACTCCCGGGGCGAGGCCGCGCGTATCGACGCCTTCGCCACCACGGGGGCCAGGCCGGACGGCCCGCCGGTCTACGCACGGCTGGACAACCCGACGACGGCTCGCTTCGAGACGGCCCTCGCCCGTCTGGAGGGCACCGCGAGCGCGGTCGCCTTCGCCAGCGGGATGGCGGCGCTCACCGCAGTGCTGCTGGCCCGTGCGAGCCTGGGCCTGCGCCATGTCGTCGCGGTGCGCCCGCTCTACGGATGCAGCGACCACCTCCTGGGCGCCGGGTTGCTGGGCACCGAGGTGACCTGGACGGACCCGGCGGGCATTGCCGACGCGATCCGGCCCGACACCGGCCTGGTGATGGTCGAGACCCCCGCCAACCCGACGCTGGCCGAGATCGACATCAGGGCCGTCGCGCACTCCTGCGGGTCCGTGCCGCTGCTGGTGGACAACACCTTCGCGACGCCCGTGCTCCAGCGGCCCGTGGAACACGGCGCCCGGATCGTCCTCCACAGCGCCACGAAGTACCTCGGCGGCCACGGAGACGTCATGGGCGGAGTCGTCGCCTGCGACGAGGAGTTCGCCGCCACCCTGCGGCAGGTGCGGTTCGCCACCGGAGGTGTTCTGCACCCGATGGCCGGCTACCTGCTGCTGCGCGGTCTGTCCACGCTGCCGGTGAGGATCCGGGCCGCTTCGGCCTCCGCCGCGGAGCTGGCCCGCAGGCTTTCGGCCGACCCTCGCGTCGCCCGGGTCCACTACCCGGAGGTGGGTGGGGCGATGGTGTCCTTCGAGGTCTTCGGGGATCCGCACCGGATCATTTCCGACGTCCGGCTGATCACCCCCGCCGTGAGCCTCGGCAGCGTGGACACGCTCATCCAGCATCCGGCCTCCATCAGCCACCGCATCGTGGCCGAGGGAGACCGGCGGGCCGCGGGAGTCGGCGAACGTCTCCTGCGTATGTCGGTCGGCCTCGAGGACGTCGAGGACCTCTGGGCCGACCTCTGTCAGGCGCTCAGCGCCGAAGCTGCCGCACCTGCTCGGTCGTCGGCTGCTGCGCAGGTTCCACGGACCCGGCCGTCGGCTGCGGAGCGGACGGGGTCAGCCGGGCGGTGATCACGAGGGTGCCCTCCTCGATCTGGTAGTCGAGCGGCAGCGCGAGCGCCCGCATCGCCGCGACCATGCCGGTGTTGTGGGCCTGCGTCACCGCGTACACGCTGTCGCAGCCGGCCTCGACGGCCAGAGCGACCAGCCGGCCGAGGAGCTCGGAACCGATACCGCGGCGCTGCCAGTCGTCCTCCACCAGCAGGGCGACCTCGGTCTCGTCCCCGTCCCAGAGCAGGTGGCCGAGCGCCACCAGCCTGCCCGAAGCCGTCTGCACGGCGAGGGTGCGGCCGAAACGCGGGCTCAGCAGGTGGTCCAGATAGCGGTCGGCGTCCCGGACCGGGCCGTGGTAGCGCAGGCCGAGGGTCCGGTCGGAGCAGCGGTCGTGCATGGCGCGGGCGGCATGAAGGTCCGAGCGGTCCGCGCGGCGGACGGTGATCTCGTTGCCCTCGGGGAGGGTGAGGACGTCCTCGCTGCGCGGGACGCGCGGGCCGAGCCGGTTGTCGAGCTCGACCAGGGCGCGGGCGCGGGCGAATTCGGTCGGGGTGAACGGGAGGTACGGCCGTTCCACGGTGATCACGCCGCCGGAGGGATCGCGCAGCCGCATCACGGTGTCCTCCAGGACGCCTTCCACCGGCGCGCTCTCCCCGGTGGGACGTCCGGTGACGGACAGGGCCGGCAACGAGTGGATGGTGCACCGGCCGAGGAGCTGACGCAGGGCGAGGGGGAGTTCGGCGGCGTCCAGGGCGGTGCGGGTGGCGAGGCCGAGGACCCGGGTGGGGGTGTCCACCAGGTCGTGCGCGTCCGCGCGCTCGATCCAGGTCGAGGAGCCGCCCGCAGCCGCGATCTCCCGGATCAGCTGCTGGGCGGGAAGCGCCGCGGGGGCGCGCAGCAGGAACTCGTCGACGGTGCCTTCCGCCAGCGGGTGGGTCTGCAGGGTCAGGATGTCGATCCGGTGGCGGGCCAGGGCGATGCAGAGGGCGGCCAGCGTGCCGGGGGCGTCCCGCACGGTCGTCCGCATCCGCCACAGCACCGTTCCGGCCTCCCCGGCCTCATCGGTGCCGGCGTCGGTGGACAGGAACCCGGGCTCCGCGCCGGCGCCGGTATCCGGGGGCGGTGCGTGGCTGTGCCTGCGTGACCACCATGTGTGGAACGCGGCCGTGGCCACCAGGGCCACGGCCGAGGCACCGAGGAGATAAGGGCCGTCGGGCTGGTGTCCGATCAGATTGGCGATCGCGTCGGCCACGGCCACGGCCGTGAACAGTGCTGCCAGCTCGATCAGGTCCCGCCGCCAGTGGTGCGGGCGGCGGGCACTCTTCGCGGATGTCACATCAGTCATGTCCCTACTGTGACCGAAGGGTGTTGCCTGATCACGAACGGATTGTGACCGATGGGTTACGTGTGGATCTGGTCGGTCTTCAGCACCTTTTCCCGGTGCCCCCGAGCGCTGCCGCCCGGTCCGGCGCCGCCCGGAACCCGGGCGTGGGGACCGTTGCGGTCACGGGGTGTGATCCACTCCGGCCATGGGCCGCCGCAAGGGTGAGCCCTTCGCGGGGGTGGCGTCGGCCCGCGCCCTCGGGGGCCCTGCCGTCACTGCCCCGTACGCCCCGGCCGCAGCACCTTGGTGAACAGGACCGTGCCCCCTTGGGCACGCAGCCGCACCGTCAGTTCCCCGCTCCCGCCGTCGATGTCGACCTCACCGAAGAACTGCGGCTGCTCCATCGGGGACACGTTCGCCCGGTCCGGTGCCCGGACGAAGACACGCTCGGGCCCGAACGTCCCGTCCAGCGCGTTGGCCGGGAAGCCTCCCGCGGCGAGCGGCCCGGACACGAACTCCCAGAACGGGGCGAAGTCCTTGAAGGCGGCCCGCTCGGGCGCGTAGTGCTGGGCCGAGGTGTAGTGCACATCGGCGGTCAGCCAGAGCGTGCCGGTGATCCTCTGGTGCTTGATGTGACGCAGCAGTTCGGCGATCTGCAGCTCCCGTCCGAGCGGCGCGCCGGGGTCGCCCTGCGCGATCGCCTCGAAGTCGGTGGCACCGTCGGGTACCACGAGCCCCAGCGGCATGTCGGCGGCTATCACCTTCCACACGGCACGCGACTGCGAGAGTTCACGCTTGAGCCAGCGCAGCTGCTCGGCACCGAGGATGCCCGTGGTGTCCTCGGGCCGCCGGTTGGGGGAGTTGGCGTCCCGGAACGACCGCATGTCGAGTACGAACACGTCCAGCAGCGGACCGTGGCGTACGACGCGGTGCAGCCGCCTGTCCTCGGGAGAACCCTGCAGCGTGGGAACCGGGAAGTACTCGCGGAACGCCCGCATCGAACGCGCGGCGAGCAGGTCGACGTTCTTCTCCGTGTAGCGGGCGTCGTCGAGGATCTGTCCGGGGTACCAGTTGTTCCGTACCTCGTGGTCGTCCCACTGGACGATGGAGGGGACCTGCGCGTTGAAGGCCCGGACGTTGTCGTCGAGCAGGTTGTACCGGAAGTTCCCCCGGTACTCGTCCAGCGTCTCCGCGACCTTCGACTTCTCCGGCGTCGTGAGGTTGCGCCAGATCCGCCCGTCAGGCAGGGTCACACTGGGTTCGAGCACCCCGTCCGCGTAGATGTTGTCACCACTGCACAGGAAGAAGTCCGGGTCCAGGCGGCGCATCTCGTCGTAGACCCGGTAGCCGCCGATGTCCGGGTTGATGCCCCACCCCTGGCCGGCGATGTCGCCGGACCAGAGGAACCGCACCCCGTCCCGGCGGGTGGCCGGAGCGGTGCGGAAGGTTCCGTGGACCGGCCTGCCGGTACGCCGGGGGTCGTGCGGGTCCTCCAGGACGACGCGGTAGTGCACCTGCTCACCGGCCGGCAGCCCGTACAGGGGTGTCGTCCCGGTGAAGTCCGTGAGAGCGCCGATCAGCGGGCCGTGCCACCTGCGGGCGCGGCGGAAGGACTCGGTCGCGGACGTCTCCACCACCATCCGGGCGGGTCGGTCGGAACGTACCCACACCAGGGCCGACGAGGACGTCACGTCACCGACCTGCACGCCCCACGACGCGCTGGGGCGGCCGGACAGAGCGAAGGCGGGCGCGGTGGTGAGTGCCGGAGGCACGACAGCCGCGGCCGAGGCGAGGAGCGAGCCGCGCAGCACGGTACGGCGGCCCGGGGCCGGGATGCGGGGACGGTGCGACATCGATGCGCCTCCAAGAAGCGAGCGGGGCTGCCGGAACGGCGTTTCCGTACAGGCTGTGTGCGCACCCATACCTAGTCCCCGGCGGCAGCGGCCACGCCAACCGCAGGTGAACAACCGTCGCGCCGTCCCTGCGCCAGGACCGTGTCCGCCAGGAGGCGGACCCCGTTCTCGATGGCGGAGGGGGCCAGATGTGCGTAACCGAGCACGAGCCGGACGGTGCCGTCCCCACCGCCGCCGTCCTGGTCGGTGCCGCAGCCCCCGGCGTCCCCGGTCCTGCCGGGACGTTGTGCCGTGCAGGAGTCCAGCGATCGCAGCGCGATTCCCGCTTCCTCCGCCAGCCGCAGGAAGACGCCCTGAGGGCCGTACCGCCGAGGCAGCCGGGCGATGATGTGCAGGCCCGCGGAGATCCCGCTGACCTCCGCCCCGGGGAAGTGGGCGGCGAGCGCTCCGGTCAGGGCGTCCCGGCGTTCCTTGTACGCACGCTGGCAGCGCCGCAGTTGGCGGTCGTACCCGCCGCCGGTGATGAAGTCGGCCAGCACCGCCTGGTCGAGGGAGGGGTTTCCCAGGTCCATGGTGCGCTTGCGGGCGACGATCTCGTCGGTCATCGACTCCGGCGCCACGAGCCAGCCGAGCCGCAGCCCGGGCGCGAGGGACTTGCTGACCGAGCCCGTGTACACGACGTGTTCCGGGTCCAGGCCCTGCAGCGCCCCGACCGGCGCCCGGTCGTAGCGGAAGTCACCGTCGTAGTCGTCCTCCATGACCACCCCCGACGTCGCGCGGGCCCAGTCGAGCAGCGCGCCGCGCCGACCGGCGGAGTAGGCGATGCCGGTCGGGAACTGGTGCGCCGGAGTCGTGACCACGGCGCGGACTCCGGAACTCAGCAGCGGCCCCATGGCGAGCCCTTCGCCGTCGAGCGTAAGGGGGACCGCTGTCAGGCCGGTGGAGCGGAACAGGGAGGCGTGCTCCGGGCTTCCGGGATCCTCGACCCCGACCGCCGTCGCACCGCGGCCGCGCAGGACGAATCCGAGCAGTGTCGTCGCCTGGGCCACTCCCGAACACACCACCACCCGTTCCGGATCGGCCACCACCCCGCGGCGCCGGGTCAGCAGGGAGGCGAGTGCCGTGCGCAGTTCGGGAAGCCCGCGGGGGTCCGGGTAGCCGAGGGAGCCGTGCGGCAGCCGGTCCAGGGCCGCCCGATGGCCCGAGGCCCAGGCGCTCCGCGGGAAGAGCGCCAGATCAGGTGTGCCCGGACGGAAGTCCACCCGCGCGCCCGGCGCACGCGGTGACAGGTCCCGCGCACGCCCGGCGGAGGGGCGCACCGCGTCGCTCACCCAGGTCCCGGAGCCCCGGCCGGCGCGCAGATAACTCTCCGCCGTGAGCTGCTCGTACGCCTCGGTCACCAGCCCGCGGGACACGCCGAGATCGGCGGCCAGCTCACGGCTGGCGGGCAGTCGCGTCCCGGCCGGCAGCCGACCCGAACGCACGGCCTCGCGCAAGGCCGACCGCAGGGCGCGACCGCGGCGGCGTGGGGGTGCGGACACGGCGGGGAGCAGCAGCTCCCAGGCGGCCGACGCGGGCGGGCCGCCCGCGCGCGGGGGAGAGGCGGGCGGTGGATTGGTCCCCGTAGACGTCATGGAAGTGGACCTTAAGCGGGACCGCCCGGAAACCTAGCGTCATCCGCATGAACCCAACATCCCCGCGCGGAGCCCGGCTTCGCTCGCCCTCCGTGAGCGGAGCGCTGCTCGCCGCTCTCGCCTGCACCCTGGTCGGCGCGTCCTTCACCGCCAACAGCGTGCTCGGCGACTATCCGTACGCCGGTGGCCAGGCGCTGCGCTACGGCCTGGCGGCCGTACTGCTCCTGCCGTTCCTCGACCGGAGAGGCCGCGGAGGGACGACGGCCGCTCCTCGAAAGCTCATCCACCGGGAGTGGGGCCGCCTGGGAGCACTCGCCGCCATCGGGATGGTGGGCTTCAACCTGGCCGTCCTGGCTGCCGAACGCACCGCGGAGCCGGCGGTCCCCGGGGTCTTCGTCGGCTGCGCGCCCATCGTCGTGGGAGTCCTCGTGCCCGCCCTGGAAGGGCGCAGGCCGTCTGGGGCGGTTCTCCGAGCCGCCGGCCTCGTCGCCGCGGGAGCGTTCACCGTCCAGGGGTGGGGACGGACTGACCCGGCGGGCATCCTCTACTCGGTGGGCGCGCTGGCGGGAGAGGTCGGCTTCGCGGTCCTGGCCGTCCCGCTGCTGCGCCGGCTCGGACCCAAGGCGCTGTCCGCGGCTGTGTGCGCCGTCGCGGCCGTGCAGTCCGCGCTTCTCGGCGTGCTGCTCGACGGAGGAGACTTCCTGCGGGTTCCCACGCCGACGGAGGCAGCCGCGTTGCTCTGGCAGGCAGCCGTGGTCACGGTGATCGGCTTCGTGTGCTGGTACAGCGGGATGCGACGTATCGGCGCCGAGCGGGCCGCCCTCTTCTCGGGGCTCATCCCCGTGTCCGCCGCGCTGACCGCACCTCTGGTGGGCACAGGGACGTACGGCGTCGGTCAAGGTGCCGGGAGTCTCCTCGTGGGCCTGGGAGTCGCCCTCGGCTCCGGCGTCCTCGGGTGGGGACGCCCGGCCTCGTCAACGGCTCGTGTCGAGGACGACCCGGGCGACGGCGGCGGGGTCGTCGTTCATCGGAACGTGGCCGCAGCCGGGCAGGCGCACGAGGCGGGCTCCCGGAATGGTGCGCTTGGCCCGGATGCCCTGACGGCGAAGGAGCAGACGGTCCTTGGTGCCCCAGGCGACCGTGACGGGCACGTCGGGCACGTCGTCGGTGAACGCGACGGAGAGACCGGCCTCCAGTGTCTCGTGGAATCCGGTGGCTTCGCGGAGGGCGACGGTCTCCGACACGACCGCGCCGGGTGAACGGCGGCCGGGCCGCGCGTAAATGGTGCTCGTCAGCGCCGTACGCCCCGAAGCGCTCTTCGAGAGCTGCTCGATCAGGGGCATCGGCATCGTAAGCGCTGCTCCGCGCATCGCCCGCAGCACCCCGAAGGCGTAGCGGCGTTCGCCCTGGGTCCAGAAGCCGGCAGGGGAGAACGCCGTCACCGAACGCACGAGGTCGCGCCGGCCCAGCTCCAGGGCGATCAGCCCGCCCAGGGAGTTCCCGGCGACATGCGGGCGTTCGAGACCGAGCGTCTCGAAGAACGAGCCGAGCAGTGGAACCAAGGTCCGCAGGTCGTACCCGAGGCCGTCGGGAAGTGCCGGCGAGGCGCCGAAGCCGGGGAGATCGACGGCGATGACGTCCCGCTCCGCCGCCAGGATGCGCAGCACGGGCTCCCAGGCCTGATGGTGGTGACCGATCCCGTGCAGCAGCACCAGCGGCGCGCCCGAGCCACGGCGTTCGTACGCCACGCTGACGACGCGACGGCCGGCGGGGGAGTCGACTGCGAACGAGACCGTGGTGGTCATGTTGCTCCTCGGGACGGTACTGCGGGCCGGACAGGAACGAGGCGGTCCGTCACCCATGATTACCGTCGAGTAGCTTGCAGTTCAAGGGGTAGCGCCGCGAGGGGAGTTCCCGTCGGAGCGGGCACCCGTCGCCACCACGTCGGGCGGCGGTGGGCGCGATTCCCGCTGGACACCCTTCGGCGCGTCCGCTGGGATGGGAAAGTGACTGCCGACACCGTTACGGATCTTTTCGAAGAACACCGCTCCGTCCTCACCGGGGTCGCCTACCGGATGCTCGGACGTGTCGCCGACGCCGAGGACGTCGTCCAGGAGGCGTGGCTCCGCTGGTCGTCCGCTGACCGGGGGGACGTGCGGGAGCCGCGGGCCTTCCTCGTGACGACCACCACGCGCCTGGCCATCGACCGGCTGCGCCACCTGCAGTCCCGGCGCGAGGCGTACGTGGGGCCCTGGCTGCCGGAACCCGTGGTCACCGAATTCGGCCGGACCGTGCCCGACTCGGCGGAACGGGCGGTTCTCGCCGAATCCGTGTCCCTGGCCGTCCTCGTGGTACTCGAGTCGCTCTCGCCGCTGGAGCGTGCGGTCTTCGTCCTGCGCGAGGCCTTCGGCTTTCCTTACGCGGAGATCGCCGCCGCCCTGGACCGGTCCGAGCCGGCGGTCCGGCAACTGGCAGGACGGGCGAAGCGTCATGTGGAGGAGCGCAAGCCACGGTACGCCGTGGATCCGGCCGTACGGCGTGACCTCACCGAACGCTTCCTCTCCGCGGCTGCCGGGGGAGATCTGGAGCAAATGCTGACGCTGCTGGCCCCCGATGTGCGGCTGGTCAGTGACAGCGGAGGCAACGCGAAGGCGCCCCGGCGGATCATCGAGACCGCGCGCAAGGTCGGCCGCTTCCTCGTGGCCGTGGGGCAGGGCTGGCGCGGGACGCTGGACGTGCGGCCCCTGGAGATCAACGGGGCCCCGGCCCTGGTGTTCAGCTCGGACGGGAAGGCGGACACGGTCGTGCAGGCAGAAGTCGACGGCGGGGTCATCCAGTGTGTCTACATCCTCCGCAACCCCGACAAGTTGGCCTCGCTGGCGATCGACTGACGACAGGGCGGCGTCCGTCCGCCGGCCCGGGCGTGATGGCGAGGTGGCCGCCTTCGCCAGGAGACGGGCGAGCTCTCGGGGGCGGGTGGCCACCGGCCAGTGGCCCGAGTCGAGCTCCACGTTCCCGGCACGGGCGAGCTCAGGACTTTCGCCGCCGGAGATCCACTCCTCGGCCTGGGCGGAGCCGACCTCGGGGCAGACCGACGACCGCGGGGCCGCCGAAGCGGCGCTCGTCGGTCAGGCGCACGACTCCTCTGGCGACGGCCTCGGTGGCGGTGGCGGGGTCGGGGGCGGGGGTGGGGTCGCGATCGCGATCGCGGTCGGTGACAGGGACAGGGACAGGGACAGGGACGGGGACGGGGACGGGGACGGGGACGGTGGCGGACCCGACGCGGGCACGGTCCGCTCGTCCGGGGCGTGGGCGCCCGCGCCCTCGGAGGGGGACCAGCCCGGCGAGGGCATAGGCCGCCCTCGATCGCGAAGTGATCGGCGTAGGCGTGCCGGTCGGAGGCGGAAAAGCCGCCGATCAGAGCGACTTCGGCCACCTGCTCCGGTCGTGGTGTCGGCGGCCGGCCGGGCCAAGGATCGAAGCTGCGGAGGGTCCCACCACTCAGGGGACTTTCGGGACGCCCCGTCGACGGCGGCCAGCGCTGCCTCCCCTGGTCGTCGCGGGGCCGGAGCGGGGCCTTCCCCAGCGGGCGCGCCCGCTGGGGAAGGCGAGATGGGAAGCGTGGGTCGGTTCGGCCAGGCCACGGTCCAGCCCGCTTCGTTCGGACTTGGTTCGGTCGGCCTGGGCCCGGGCTTGACGCGGCTCGGTGCGGATCAGTCGGGGCTCGGCCGGACGGCGGAACTCACCGAGGCGGCAGGGTAATGCCCGACGGCTCCGGGAATCACGACGGCTCAGTGTTGCCTGGCCCCACGGCTGCGCGAACGTCCCGTGAACGCTCTGCGGCAGCGCCTGGTTCCGCTCTGTTACGGGGAGAGGATTGGTCTTGACCAAGGTCCTGCACCGTCCTAAGGTCTGAACGTTAAGGCAGGAACCTTTAATAAATAACGTCGCGGAAAAGCCGCCGAGCGATTGCGAGGACAGGGTGGGGACCACGCAGCTGGAATCGGTGCAGGAGCCGAAGTACTGGCACCTCAAGACCGTGCTCAGTGAGGCACTCGACTCGGACTTCGCGGTGGGAGAGGTACTGCCCAACGAGCGAGAGCTCGCGGCACGCTTCGGGGTCGCCCGAGCGACGCTCCGGCAGGCTCTGGAACAGCTCGAGCTCGAAGGCAGGCTGCAACGACGCCGGGGCGTGGGGACGACCGTCGCCCCGCCGCGCGTCGGAGTGGCTGTCGCCACGGCCCAGAACGGCTGGGCGGGCGGGGGCCCCGACGAGGCGTGGCAGCCCGTCGAGTGCACCACCGCAACGGCTCCTGCCGCGATCGCCGCCGTGCTCGACGTGAGCGCCGACGAAGAGGTGCACGTCGTACGCCGTATCCGGGTCACCCACGGGCAGGCGGTGGCGGCTGAGCTGCTGTACGTTCCGGCATCCTCCGTGCCCGAACTGTCCGCGATCGACGCGCCGTCCGGGGCCGCCCGTGCTCGTAGCGTCATGCGTGAGCTTCACCGCCGTGGCCTCGAAGGTCAGGACCGCTCCGTGGAGCTCGGGTCGGCGCGGGCGGACGACGCGAAGGAGCTCGACAGGCTTCCGGGCGCGCCGGTTCTCGTGGTCACCACCCGGTACTTCGCTTCGGCCGGAACGGCGGCTGTCTCCGTCGCCACCTACCGGGCCGACACCTGCCGCCTGACGTTCGGTGACTCCGGGGCACTGGAGATCAGCCACGACGAGCAGGAGCGTCAGGCTTCCTGAGGCCGACAAACGCGGCCCCATGCGCGGGCGCTTTCCGCACCTGTTCCGCGTGGCGCCGTGTTCCGGTGCCTGCCTGACTGCCTGCCTGCCGCTCTCCGGCGATGTCCGTGTGGCAGGGTGGCGTGGCGCTTTGCGTAATTAGCTGGGCTGGAGCTGCGTCGCGGCGCACTTCAGCACCTTGCGCGTCCAGGTGCGGGTGGGCTGAGCGGTAACGCGCGCCGACAGCTGGCGCGCTCGCGTGGCTGCCTTACGCGCCGGTGCATTGCACCGCTGGACGGAAGGCCGCATGCCCCTCGACGAAGCGTCATGCCCCCCGACGCGACGGGCTTCAAGGCACCGCTGAGCATCCCAGTGCCTCCATCCTGCGCTGTCCCTGCGTGCCGTGCCCCTCGGGAAGGCCGAAGACCCTGCTGACGCCGGTGGCGCTCCGGCTCCCGTAGCGGTGCGAGTTTTCCACCGCGTCCCCGCATGTGTTCGTCGGCCGCCCCACCGTTCCTCGGCCGCCTGCCGCCTGCCGCCTGCCGTTTGTCGCCGCCCCCTGTCGCCCACGGCGCGCAGGCCGCGTTCCGTATCGCTGTCAGGGGGACTTTTCTGGTTAGCCGCCGTCAGTGACGGGCAGTCACTGTTCCCTCTACGGCGAACAGCTGTTCCTCGACGTGATCCAGTGCCAGCCGGAGCGCCCCCGTGGCGACGGCTGCCTCGCCGAGGAGCGACAGGGCCACCCGAGGGGGGCGCAGGCAATAGCGTGCGAGCTCGTCACGGAGCGGGTCCAGTACACCGTCCAGGCCTGCGGCCCACCCTCCGACCACGACCAGCTCCGGATCGAGTGCCAGCGCCAGAGCCGCCACGTCGTGCACCAGCCGCTGGATGAACCGAGCGACGGCCGCCTGGGCCCCGGCGTCTCCGTGTCTGGCCTTGGCGAACACCGCGGCGACCGCGTGCTCGTCCAGGGGGTCGAGCGGGGTGTCCGTCGTCGAGAGCAGGTGCTCCGGTGTCACCTCGCGGCCGAGCAGATGCAAGGCCCCGATCTCTCCGGCCGCCCCGCCGAACCCACGGTGCAACCGCCCGCCGATGAGCGAACCGGCGCCCGGACTGAGGCCCGCCAGCACGAAGACGATGTCGTCGGACTCGGTCGCCGCTCCCTTCCAGTGCTCGGCCACCGCAGCCGCGTTGGCGTCGTTCTCCACCAGGACCGGGCACCGGAAGGACCGCCGCAGTCGGTCGCCGAGCGCCAGGCCGGTCCAGCCCGGCAGCGCGGTGCCCAGCCGTACGGTGCCGTCGGCCTCGACGATGCCCGGGCTGCCCACCCCGACCGCACGCAAACTGCTCCGCTGCACTCCTGCGCGACGCAGCACATCGGCGATCATCGCGCGGACGGAGTCGAGCCGGTCGTCCGCGCTCGCCGTCTCGGACACGTCACGTGACCCCGCACCGATGATCCGGCCGTCCAGTCCGGACAGAAGGGCTGAGACCCGGTGCGGACCGATCTCGATGCCCAGTAGATAGCCTGCCTCCGCACGAAACCTGAATCGCCTGGCCGGGCGGCCCTGCCGTCGCGCTCCGCTCTCGTCGGGCACGGCCTCGACCACCAAGCCGGCGGCGAAGAGTCCTTCCACGACGCCTTCGACCGTGGGGCGGGACAGACCTGTGATCCGGGTCAGATCCGTGAGCGTGGGCGAGTCCGCCCCTCGCAGAGCGTGCAGCACCACAGCGGAATTGATCCGCCGCAGCAGAGACGGGTCCCCACCGGTCAGCCGACTCACGGTGTGTCCTCCCAGGTCGTGCGCGTGTCTGCCGGATCGTACTCGCTGGTCCCGACTGCGGCGACCGGCCCCCTGAGATGACAAGCGGAGCGGGCTGCGGGGCCGAGAGGGGCCTCGGTTCAGCGGGGAGCCACGAAGCCGGACTCGTAGGCGGCGATCACCGCCTGGGTGCGGTCCCGTGCCCCCAACTTCGCCAGTACCGCTCTGACATGGCTCTTCACCGTCTCCACGCCGACGACGAGCTGCGCCGCGATCTCCGCGTTGGACAGCCCTTGAGCCATCAGGCGCAGCACCCCCGCTTCACGCTCTGTGAGCGCCGCCCTGTCCAGCGCGGCCCGCGCCTTGGTCGTGCCGTAATCTGCTGCGAGCTGCCGGACCGCAGCGGGGAACAACAGCGACTCACCCTCCGCCACCAGACGCACGGCGTGCACGATCTCGGTCGGCCTGGCCCGCTTGAGCAAGAACCCGTCCGCGCCGGCGCGCAGGGCCTCGTAGACGTATTCGTCGTTCTCGAACGTGGTCACCACCAGGATCTTCGGTGGATCGACGACAGTGCGCAGAACCGCACGTGTCGCTTCGATACCGTCCATCAGTGGCATGCGCACATCCATCGCCACGACGTCCGGCCGCAGTTGGCGCACCAGAGGGATCACGGCCGCACCATCGGCGGCCTCCCCCACCACCTCGATGTCGGACTGCGCCGCCAGGACCGCGCGCAGTCCCGTACGCACGAGGGGTTCGTCGTCGACCAGAAGAACGGTAACCGGCATCCGGTCAGAGTATGTGGTCCATCGGCAGGCTCACGTGCACCCTCCATTCCCCTTCGTGCGGCCCGGTCCTGGCCTCGCCGCCCAGCAGCGCGGCCCGCTCCCGTATGCCTCTCAGCCCGCTGCCGCCGCTCCGCCGTTGCGAGGCTCCGGTGAGCGGATTGGACACCTCCAGCTCCAGTCGTTCCTCCACGACCCCAAGCCTCACCCGTACGGGAACGGCGCCGGCATGACGCAGCACATTGGTCAGCGACTCCTGCAGGATTCGGTACCCCTCCCGGGACACCGGTCCGGGGACGAGATCCAGCGGGCCGGTCATGGCCGCATCGATCTTCACTCCGGAACCGCGGGCCGATTCCAGCAGGCGGTCGGCCTCGACCAGCGTCGGGCGTCGGCTTATGGCGTGGCCGGGACCCGATTCCCGCAACACGCTCAGCACACGTTCGAGATCATCGAGCGCGTTGCGCCCCGTCTCCTCGATAGCGGCCAGTGCCCGAGCGGTGAACTCCGGATCGCCCGTGGTCCGGGCTGCCCCCGCCTGCACCACCGCGACGGTCAGTGCATGCCCGATCGAATCGTGGAGCTCGCGCGCTATCCGATTGCGTTCCAGCAGCTGCTCCGTGCGCTCTTCCAGGGCGGTGAGCCGCTCGGCCGGTGACGGCCCGAGCAGTCCTCGGGCCGCGGCCGTGGCCACCTCACCGCACAGGACGATCAGCCCGAGCAGCATCAGGATCGGCAGCGGGGCGACCAACGCGTACAGCCAGCGGGACGGGAGCAGAGCGGCCAGCCAGTCCATGTCGGGGCCCGCACCGGTCGAGGCGCGGACCAGGTCGAACGTCGTCGCCGGGAGCCAGACGGTCGCGAACATGGCTGCGGTGGCGAGCAGCAGCCGTACCTCGAGCCAAGCCACGGTGCGCCAGCGCTCCGCCCACGTGGCGGCGGGCACAGCGGAGATCGAGGCGTCCGGGCGGCCACGCTCGGCGGGAGTCAGGAGCAGCTGTGCCTGTATGCCCTCGGCCAGACGAACCACCGGCAGCAATCCGGCAGGAAGCGCGAGGGCGAAGGGCACCCACGGTGTGTCGATGGAAATGAACAACCACACGCTGGCGACCGCACTCGGAATGAGCAGGTGCAGCCAGCGGCTGTAGGTGACGGGCGCTGCCATGGCCCTCAGGAAGTGGCGCATGTCCGCCATCGTGTCAGCGCCAGGCGATGAGCGGCTCCCTCCAGCGAGGGAGACGAACCCCTCGGACGGGGGAGGCCACCGTAGGGAGCCGGGCGCCACGCTCGATACATGACCAGCATCGACGTACACGCCCTCACCAAGGACTACGGTTCCACACGTGCCGTGGACAGGCTCACCTTCAGTGTGAGACCTGGCCGGGTCACGGGCTTTCTGGGCCCCAACGGCGCGGGTAAGTCCACCACCATGCGGCTCGTGCTCGGGCTCGACAGGCCGACGGCCGGCACGGCCACGATCGGAGGCCGCTCCTACGCATCGCTGGCTGACCCACTGTGCCGCGTCGGTGCCCTGCTCGACGCACGGGCGGCGCACGGCTCGCGTACCGCTCCCGACCACCTGCTCGCGCTCGCCACGAGCAATGGCATAGCCGACCGAAGGGTCGACGCGGTGCTCGAGGAAACAGGTCTCGCAGGCGTGGGAGGACGTCGGATCAAGACCTTCTCGCTCGGGATGCGGCAACGACTGGGCATCGCGGCAGCACTGCTCGGCGAGCCGGACGTGGTGATGCTGGACGAGCCCTCGAACGGCCTGGACCCGGAAGGCATCATCTGGATCCGCGAGCTGATGCGCGGCATGGCTCGCGACGGTCGTACCGTCCTGGTCTCCAGTCACCTGATGCACGAGACCGCTTCCTTTGCCGACCACCTGGTCGTTCTCGGCAGGGGCCGGCTCCTCGCCGACCTCCCGATGCAGGAGTTCCTCGACTCCCGTAGCAGGCCGGCGGTTCGACTCCGCACCACCGATGCCACGCGGCTCCGGGACATCCTGATCCGCCGGGGGTACGAGCCTGTACCGGGCGCGGACGGGCGTTGGACCATCGGCGGGGCCACGGCGGAGGAGATCGGGGCCATAGCGGCGACCGAGTGTGTTCCGCTCATGGAACTCAGCGACGTACGTCCGAGCCTGGAAGAGGCCTACCTCGATCTCACCACGAGCGCGGCACAGTTCACCGCTCCACATTCACCGACCACTCGCACGGAGGCCTGAGCGCTGTGACCATCTCGAAGACAGCAGTGGTGCGGTCCGAATGGATCAAGATCAGATCGTTGAGGCCGGTTTCAGGCGCACTTGCGGCGGTTTTCGCCACCACGCTCGCCGTCACCGTGCTCGTGGTCGCGACGGTGGGGCAGGCGGAGGCGGGTGAGGAGGGCAATGACCCGCTCTTCTCCGCTTTCTACGGACTCAGCTTCGGTCAGATCGCGGCCATAGGCTTCGGAGCGACCGCGGTGTCGACGGAATTCCTGAACGGGGCGCTGCGGACATCGCTCGCGGCCGTACCGAACCGAAACCTGCTCTACACCGCCAAAATGGCGGTGATCGGCGGCCTCGCCCTCGCCGTGGGTCTGGTCTCCAGCTTTGCCTCTCTACTGGTGGGCCAGATGTTCATGGGGGAGTACGCGATTGGTCTCGGCGACTCCGGAGTGCTGCGCGCCGCGTTCGGTGGCGGTGTCTATCTCGCACTGATGGCGCTGTTGGCCGCAGGACTTACCGCGCTGCTGCGCAGTGCGGTCATGGTGCTGAGCCTGCTCATTCCCTTCATTCTGATCGTCTCTTTCGTGATCGGGGACATAGCGGGGGGCGCCGCTGAGTATCTACCGGACCGCGCGGGCCAGTTGATTCTGCACGGCCATCACCCGGGCAGTCTCGGACCGTGGACAGGGCTGGTGGTCACCGGTGGATGGACGTGCCTGGCCCTGGTAGCCGGATGGTGGACCTTGCGGAGACGCGACGCATGACGGCTGGTCTCGCCGAGTCGCCGAGTTGCCGAGTTGCCGAGTTGCCGAGCTGACGAGTCATCAGCATCGAGGCACCGGCTCGCCAAAGCACCAAGGTGCCGAGCTACCGAGAAGCTGAGCATCGGCAGCCGGAGTCTCTGGGAGCGCGTGATGTTGCCCGGCGGAGGTCATGTGTCAGTGGTGGAAGGTTTACTGACGGTATGACCACCGCACACCACCTCCGCCTCATCGACGGGATGCGCGCCAAGGACTTTCCTCCGGAGCGCGTGCCGTCAGGCTCAGGAGTCAGCGGACCCGGCTACCACACCGCACTCCTCCACAGCGAGGACGGCCAGCAGGAGGGAGACGAGGCAGACCGCGCGGAACGACGGGCGCAGTGCCTGGCCGAACACGACGCCCTGCTCACGTTGCTCACGCTGCGCTGGGGCGAACCACAGGTCATCAGCCTGTGGAGCGCACAGGAACGGCTGCTGGCCGGGGAGACGATAGCGGAACCCTGGAGCGAGCCGGTCGCCGGCTGCGAGTACGTCCAACTGTGGCGCGCGGAGGACCGGTGGATAGCTGTGCTGCTCTACACGGAGGACGAGGGCCCGGGATGCGAGTTGGGAGTCCTGGTGACCGTGGTCGACCCGCCCTGAGCTTCCTGTCGGATGCGCGGAGGGCGACAGATGCCGGCCATCCCTGAACGCCTGCTCGTGCAATCGGAGAAGGGGTGAGGCTCTGGCTAGGCGGAGGGGCCCTGGCCGACGGCCGCAAGCAGTCGGGCGTACTCGGCCGCCATGGTGCTCACCGACCAGTGGGCGTTCAAACCACTTGGGTTGGGGAGGGCCCAGACCCTTGCCCCGCCGATCAGGCGCTCCTGCGGGCCTATGCGCGCACGGCGTTCACCGAAGGCGGTGCGATAGGCGGTCACACCGACGACCGCGAGCCACTGCGGGCCGAGAGTCTCCACCTTCGCCGACAGCAGCTGGCCACCCTCACGGAACTCGTCCGGGTCCAACTCGTCCGCCCGTGCCGTCGCCCTGGCCACCACGTTGGTGATGCCCAGACCGTATCCCAGCAGCTCGTCCTGTTCCGAGGGCTTCAGCTGCCTGGGTGTGAAACCCGACCGGTGCAGCACCGGCCAGAATCTGTTTCCGGGGTGCGCGAAATGGTGTCCCGTAGCCGCGGTCATGAGGCTGGGATTGATACCGCAGAACAGCACACGCAGACCGCCCGCGGCCACGTCGGGTACGACGCGATCGCGGGCAGCCTGGAGTTTGTCGGGCGTCATCCGCACGGGTGGAGTGCCGTCAGAGGATGGAGCCGGGGGTGTATCCGGCAGCCTCCGGGTGCTGCTTGGCAATCTCTTCGATACGGGACACCAGGGAGGTGACCTGATCGCCCGCCGCACCGGTGAAGGACAGCTTGTCGGCCATCAGAGCGTCGAGCTCGGCGCGATCGAGGGGGATGCGCTCGTCGGCGGCCAGCTTGTCCAGCAGTTCGTTGCGCTCCGCTCCCTGCTCCCGCATGGCGAGTGCCGAGGCAACCGCGTTCTCCTTGATGGCCTCGTGGGCGACTTCCCGGCCGACACCGGCCCGGACCGCGCCCATGAGCACCTTCGTGGTGGCGAGGAAGGGCAGGTAGCGGTCCAGTTCGCGTGCCACGACTGCGGGGAACGCGCCGAACTCGTCGAGGACGGTGAGGAAGGTCTCCAGCAGACCGTCGAACGCGAAGAAGGCGTCCGGCAGTGCGACACGGCGGACGACGGAACAGGACACGTCGCCCTCGTTCCACTGGTCGCCGGCCAGTTCGCCGGTCATCGACGCGTAACCGCGCAGGATCACCATGAGGCCGTTGACCCGCTCGCAGGAGCGCGTGTTCATCTTGTGCGGCATGGCCGACGAGCCGACCTGGCCGGGTTTGAAGCCCTCGGTGACCAGCTCGTGGCCGGCCATCAGCCGGATGGTCTTGGCGACCGACGAGGGTGCCGCGGCCAGCTGGACCAGCGCTGTCACCACGTCGTAGTCGAGGGAGCGGGGGTAGACCTGACCGACGGAGGTGAAGGCCTTGGCGAAGCCGAGGTGCCCGGCGATGCGCTGCTCCAGGTCGGCGAGCTTGCTCGCGTCGCCACCGAGCAGGTCGAGCATGTCCTGCGCCGTGCCGACGGGCCCCTTGATGCCACGCAGCGGGTATCGGCCGAGCAGGTCCTCCAGCCGCCCGTACGCCACCAGCAGCTCGTCCGCCGCGGTCGCGAAGCGCTTCCCGAGCGTCGTCGCCTGTGCGGCGACATTGTGCGAACGGCCGGCGATGACCAGCTCGCGGTACTCCGCAGCCAGCTTTCCGAGCCGAGCCAGAACCGCCACGGTACGGTCGCGCATCAGCTCCAGCGAAAGCCGGATCTGCAGCTGCTCGACGTTCTCGGTGAGGTCCCGGGAGGTCATGCCCTTGTGGACCTGCTCATGGCCGGCGAGGGCGTTGAACTCCTCGATCCGGGCCTTCACGTCGTGCCGCGTGACCTTCTCGCGCTCCGCGATGGAGGCGAGGTCGACCTGGTCGATCACACGCTCGTAGTCGGCCAGCGCGGCGTCGGGCACCTCGATGCCGAGGTCCTTCTGAGCGCGCAGCACCGCCAGCCACAGCTGACGTTCCAGCTTCACCTTCTGCTCGGGGGACCAGAGGACGGCCAGCTCCGTGGAGGCATAGCGGCCGGCCAGGACATTGGGGATGCGAGGCTTCGCAGACACAGCAGTCACGTGTCCGGATTCTACTGGCGGTTTCTGCAGGTCCGTGCCGCGGGCCGGTCTGTGTGTTCGTACAAGCCCAGGTCCGACCTGGGCCCAGGAGACCGCTGTCGCCACGAATCACCGCCCGCGGATCGACCTGCTCGCGCCTTCCGGCGCCGCGGCAGGCCTACGAGAGCCTGCGGAGGGCGGGTCACCAGCACAGTCGTGGCCGGTCGGCCCGGCCGCCGTCGGTCGTATCCCGGCAGACGGCAGACGGCAGACGGCAGACGGCAGACGGCAGACGGCGGAGGCAGGCGGCAGAGGCAGACGGAGGGCGTCGGTTCGGTCGGACGGCAGAGGCAGACGGAGGGCGTCGAGGGTTCGGTCGGACGGCAGTCGTGCCCAGCGGGCGGTCGACGGGGCAGGGGGGACAGGCCAGCAGTCAGCTGTCGGCGGGTGGGCCGCCGGTGGTCAGCTGTCCAGACGGCGCCAGCCCGTGACCGGGCCTGGAGTGGTCGCGTCCTCTGGAGTGACCCAGAAGGCCCTCCCGAGCCCCGCGTCGAACTGTGCTCCCGCACGGCCGTCGCCCGACGAGCGCCCCGTGAGCCGCCGCCCGATCCAGGGCATCAGATGCTGCCGGGCAAAGCGGATGTCCTCGACCCGTCGCTGAACCCACCGTGCCGGCGGGGTCATGGGCATGGGAAGCCGCCAGTCGTCCTCCGCGGGCAGCCCGAGCGTCTGCCAGACCGCCTCAGCGACCCTGCGGTGCCCCTCGGCAGTCAGGTGCAGGCGGTCGACGTCCCACATCCGAGGATCGCCCAGCGAAGGAGCGCCGTACAGGTCGGCCACCAGTGCGCCATGGCGCTCGGCCAGGTCCCCCACCAGCGAGAAAAGCTCCTCCATGCGAGGACGGAAGCGCTCCATCACAGGACCGTTCCTGCCGGGGCTTCGCATCAGCACCAAGGTCTTGCAGGACGGCGCGAGCCGCTCCACGGCCTCCTCCAGCCGGCCACGCACCATGCCCATGTCGCACTTCGGCCGAAGGGTGTCGTTCAGCCCACCGACGAGCGTGATCACATCCGGTTGCAGGGCGGCTGCCACCGGCACCTGCTCGTCCACGATCTGGCTGATGAGCTTGCCCCGCACGGCGAGATTGGCGTACCGGAACCCCGGTGTGCGGGCCGCGAGCCGGGAGGCGAGCACATCGGCCCACCCGCGGTACGAACCGTCGGGCAGCAGGTCCGACATGCCCTCGGTGAACGAGTCGCCGACCGCGACGAGACTGGTGTAGGAGGCATTCAATTCCATGGCGCTGCCGATCGTACCGTGACGGGCCGCAGGACCGGCGCCGACGACATTCACGCGGCGACCCGCCCCGGCGCCTTTCTGGCGGCCTCCTTGACCAGCGGCCGCGTTCGGCCTCGCAGGGGCTCCCGATCCACGATCTCAGCCCCGTCCGACGGCCCGGGGTTACCCCACCCGACACGCCCCGGTGGGGCCGGTGGGGGAGGCGGGGGGCGACGGCGCGCTGATCGAGGAGCTGCGTGCGCGCCGACGACCCCGGCCTGCGTTTCCCATGGGGCACCTGACCGACCTGTACGGGCGCACGCCTCACGGGCCCACGTTCCCGCTGATCAGCCCGGCTGAGCTCGAGCAGACGGGGATGCGCATCGGGCGACCGCTGCCCAGCTTGCTCCGGTGCGCGTACACGGAGGTAGGGAATCAGCGGCTTCGGACCTGGTGGCGGGCTCACGCCGCTGACCGACGGCAATCGCCCACCGACCGCCCGGTCCCCGGTCGACTGACCGTCCGCACTCCGCAGTCCGCACCCCGCACCCCGCACCCCGTAGTCCGCACTCCGCGGTCCGAAGCGACGAACGCGGCCGTGCGCGATGGATGTCGGCGTCATGGCTCCACCTGACCTCAGGCGGCTGCTCGATGGTGTGGTGTGTCTCGTTGCTCGCCGTCGACAACCCGCTGCTGCCCCACGACCCCGAGGGCCGGGATCCCCCATGGGGGCGGGCGTCCCACGACGGGCTGCGCCCCGCGACCGCGTCGATGCGTCGGTGGCTGTGGACCTGGGCCGACGGTGGCACTGTCCGGGACGACGCGAGCGGTCGATGAACCAGCCCCCCGGTCGAGGTGACGCCGGGGCCGCCTCCCTCCCGCTCCGCGTGGGAGGGAGAAAGGGCAACCGGGGCCTCGGAATGCGGAGGAGGGGGCGCGACCGCTGTCGCGCCCCCTCCCGCCGTCACGCCGTCACTCAGCGGGTCTGCGGCCTGCCCACCAGCTCGCGCAGGACGTCCTCCATCGTGATCATGCCGGCCAGGCGGCCGTCCTCGTCCAGCACCGCCGCCAGATGTGTACGGCTGCGCCGCAGAGCGGTCAGGACGTCGTCCAGCGGCGTCGCCGCGCGTACCCGGGCGATCGGCCGCAGAGCCGTCACCGGGAACGGGACATCGCGGGGCGTCGCGTCCAGGGCGTCCTTCACGTGCAGATAGCCGATGATCCGCTGTTCACTGTCCATCACAGGGAAGCGGGAGAAGCCCGACTCGTGCGAGAGCCGCTCCAGCTCCTCGGGCGTCGTGCCGACCCTGGTGTACAGCACCCGGTCGACTGGCAGGAGTACGTCCCTGACCGGGCGGCGGCCCAGTTCCAGCGCGTGGCGCAGCCGGTCGGCCGAACGGTCGTCGACGAGCCCCGAATCCTCGGCGTCCTTGACGAGCCGTGCCAGTTCGTCGTCGGAGAACGTCGCGGAGACCTCGTCCTTCGTCTCCACCCGCAGGAGCTTGAGCAGGGTGTTCGCGAAGGCGTTGATCGTGAAGATCACCGGGCGCAGTGCCCTGGCCAGGGTCACCAGGGGCGGACCCAGCAGCAGCGCCGTGCGGACGGGTTCGGCGAGCGCGATGTTCTTCGGAACCATCTCGCCCAGAAGCATGTGCAGATACGTCGCCACCGTCAGCGCGATGACGAACGAGATGGGGTGGACCAGTCCGTGCGGCACGCCCACCGAGTCGAACAAGGGCTCCAGCAGATGGGCGATCGCGGGCTCGGCGACGATACCCAGCACCAGCGTGCAGAGCGTGATCCCCAGCTGTGCGGCGGCGAGGAGCGCCGAGACGTGCTCGAGGCCCCAGATGACGCTGCGTGCCCGCCGGTTTCCGGCCTCCGCCTCGGGTTCGATCTGACTGCGCCGGACGGAGATCAGGGCGAACTCCGCTCCGACGAAGAACGCGTTGACGACCAGGGTCAGAAGGCCGATGAAGAGCTGGATCGCGGTCATCGCTCAGCCTCCGCCGACTCGTCGTCCACCGCGATCGGCGCGTGCAGCAACGCACGCGCCGCACGGTGGCCCGAGGCGTCCACCACGTCGATCCGCCAGTCCGTGAGTTCGATGGTGTCTCCGACCACCGGGATGCGTCCGACCTCCGTGGCGATCAGACCGGCCAGGGTCTCGTACGGCCCGTCCGGGACACGCAGTCCGATGGTGCGGAGCTGATCCGTGCGGGCCGCTCCGTCGGCGGACCACAGGGTCCGGCCGTCGGCGTCCTCGCCGGCGGGCGCCAGGTCGGGAGTCTCGTGCGGGTCGTGCTCGTCGCGCACCTCGCCGACGACTTCTTCCACGATGTCCTCCAGCGTCACGACTCCCGCCGTGCCGCCGTACTCGTCGATGACGACCGCCATGGCGAGCTTGCCGGACAGGCGGTCCAGCAGCCGGTCCACGGTCAGCGTCTCGGGCACGAGCAGCGGTTCCCGCAGCATCTCCGACACGCGCTTACGAGGTCGCTGCTCCGCCGGCACGGCCAGCACGTCCTTGATGTGCGCGACGCCGACGACCGTGTCCAGGCTTCCCCGGTAGACGGGGAAGCGCGAGAGGCCCGTCGCCCGGGTCGCGTTCGCGACGTCCTCGGCGGTCGCCTGCACCTCCAGGGCCGTGACCTGGACGCGGGGGGTCATCACGTTCTCCGCGGTCAGTTCGGACAGGTTGAGGGTACGGACGAAGAGCTCGGCCGTGTCCGCCTCGAGCGCGCCCTCCTTCGCGGAATGGCGTGCCAGAGCCACCAGTTCCTGAGGGCTGCGGGCCGAGGCGAGCTCCTCGGCCGGTTCGAGGCCGAAACGGCGCACGATCCGGTTGGCGGTGTTGTTCAGGTGGCTGATGAAGGGCCGGAAGACGGCCGTGAACATCCGCTGCGGGGTGGCGACCACCTTCGCGACCGCCAGCGGGGACGAGATCGCCCAGTTCTTCGGCACCAGCTCGCCGACCACCATCAGAACCACGGTGGACAGGGCGGTGCCGATCACGAGCGCCAGCGAGGAGGACATGCTCGGCGACAGTCCGATCGCCTCGACCGGGCCCCGGATCAGCTTGGCGATGGACGGCTCGGAGAGCATGCCGACGACCAGGTTGGTGACGGTGATGCCGAGCTGCGCGCCGGAGAGCTGGTAGGTCAGGCTGCGTACGGCCTTGAGCGCTCCCGCCGCACCCCGTTCCCCTCGTTCGACGGCCCGTTCGAGTTCACCGCGCTCCAGCGTCGTCAGGGAGAATTCGGCCGCCACGAAGGCGCCGCAGGCGAGGGAGAGCAGTACCGCCACGAGGAGCAGAAGCACTTCGGTCATCGGTTCACCTCCGTCCCATGATCGGCCAGGGACAGAGGGCTCGCGCGATATCGGCGGTGTCTACTACTGGGGGGCTCGCCCATGGGCGGACGCTCACACCTTTCGAAGGGGGCGGACAATCGGGAATCCATAGTAAAGGATCGGCAAAATCATGCTTGCCGCAGAGGCGGGAGCGGCTGGTCAACGGTATCCGGCAGCCCGTCACCCGCTCGGAGCGACGTGACCCGGTTACCCGCTCAGAGGGACTTGACCCACCGCCTCCAGTGGTCCTCGCGATGGTAGCCACCGGCTGCCCAGGTGTGATGGGCCTGAGTGTTCACCTCCAGGACCATGGCGTCCACCCGTCGGCCGCCGAGGGCGAGGAAACGTTGTTCCGCGGCATCCAGCAGCGCCCGGGCGATGCCCTGCCGGCGGGCGTCCGGATGCACGGCGAGCCGGTAGGCGGAGCATCTCCATCCGTCGTACCCCGCGATGACGGTCCCGGCGAGCTTGCCGTCGCGCACCGCGAGAAGCAGGGCTTCGGGGTCCCGGTCGATCAGCCCGGCGACGCCGTCGTGGTCGTCCGTGATGCTGGTCCCCTCCGCGGCCTCGCGCCAGAACCGCAGAATCGCGTCGATGTCGGAGAGGGTGGCGTGGCGTATCTCGAGATCGGTCATGGAGGAAGCCAATCAGACCGCGAGCGGGCGGAGCGCGCGCCTCCCCTCCGTGTGCAGGGGTGCGTGCCTCCGCGCTCCTCTTGCGAGTGCTAGCGCGCACGCGCTAGCGTGAGGGCGTGCCCAAGACTCAGCTGAACGTTCGAGTGGACGAGGCCACCGCCGAGGCCGCGCGACAGCGTGCCCTCCAGCGGGGGATGAGCGTGAACCGATACATAGAGGAACTCGTCAAACAGGATGCCGGCGAGGTGGGACACACCTTCGTCGAAGCCGCCGCCGACTTCATGAAGCAGTACGAGTCGGTGTTCGCCGAGGAGTTCGGCACGGAGCGCAAAGGCACCCGTTGAACCTGCAGATCGATCTTTCCTGGTTGCTCATGGTCGCCGAGCACAAGACGCCCGGTGATCCACAGGTCGTCGACTGGGGCGCGCTGGTCGCCGCGGTCAGCCGGCACGAGGCGGAGATCTTCGGCAGCCCCGTCTACAGTGACCCGCACTCCCGGGCTGCCGCGCTGTTGCAGCTCCTGCTGCATGTGCCCGCGCTCGAACACTCGAACGCGATGTTCGCCTCCGCCGTCGCCTACGGCTATCTCGTCGCCTCCGGACTGAAGATCATCACCTCGCCCGAGCAGGTGCGCGACCTCGCGCGGCTGGTGAAGGAGGGAAAGGCGGACGTCAGGGCCATCGCGGACGAACTGCGCACCTGGAGCCTCTGACCGCGCCCTCACCGTTCCGGCGGGCATGGGCGAGGGCGGCTTCCGTGCATCCGCCGAGGGAGCCCGGCCCCCGCTCTAGTGGGGCGGGTTCGACCGGTCCACCACCGCCGACCGCCGGGCCACCCCGAGCACGCACGGGGAGGTCGGGAGCTGCACGCCGTGCTCGGGGATACGGAATCTGCGGTACGACCCCAGTTCGAACCCTGCGTCCTCCAGAGCGCCGACCGTGTCGCGCGCCGTATGACAGCCCCCGAAGAGCAGGGGCCAGACGGTGCGGTCCACCGCGCGCTGTGCCGTCGCCAGCCCTCGGCCGGTCGCCAGGGTGTGTTCGAAGAAGCGCAGCTCGCCGCCCGGCCTGAGTACCCGCTTGATCTCCGCCAGCGCCCGGGGGAGGTCCCGTACGGTGCACAGGACCAGCGATGCCACCGCCGCGTCGAACGCCTCGCTCTTCACCGGCAGCGCCTCCGCCGTGCCCGGCACCACATCGACCGGCACCTCCGCCCGCAGCGCGGCGCCCGCCGCCAGCCGCCGCAGGTTCCGCTCGGGCTCGATCGCCACCACCTCCGAGACGGCACCCGGATAGTGCGCGAAGTTGAGGCCGTTGCCCGCGCCGATCTCGATGACCCGTCCCGAGAGACCGGAGAGCAACTCCTCGCGATGAGCCGCGATGCCGCCCTTGAGGTCGGCGGTCACGCTGAACCTGGCGTAGAAGCGGGCGAAGACGGGATGGTGCACCGCGTCCCGAGGGTTTTTCGTGCTGCGCCGACTCATGACGGGCCTCCTTCGCGCACGGGGATACCGCTCTTCCTCGATTCTCCCCCGTACGGGCGCGCTCAGCCGCTCATCGGGGGACCCGGTTTCCGCCGAGTTCGGGCGCGAGCCAACTCGCCGCGCGCGCACGGAAGTCGGCCGGTGCGAGCGCGCCCGCGCCGGCCGGAACAACGCCCAGAAGCGGCACTCCCGCCGCCACGGGGAGATCCTCGACGTTGCACCGTGAAGCGAGGTCCGGCTCGGCCGGCATGCTGCCCACCACCACGCCGGGGCAGACCAGCCCACGCGCCCGCAGGGCTTCGGTGGTCAGAGCGGTGGAGTTGAGCGTGCCCAGCCCCGCGGGGGCCACGACCAGCACCGGCGCGGACATCAGCCGTGCGGCGTCCGCGAGTGTGGCCCCCTGCTCGTCGAAGCGCACCAGCAGTCCGCCCGCGCCCTCGACCAGCACCAGATCGTGCTCCGTCGCCAGCTTCTGGGCGGCATCCGCGATCTCGTACGGGCGTACGGGGGCGAGGCCGGCTCGGCGTGCTGCCGTTTCGGGCGCCAACGGCTCGGGGTAACGGGCCAGTTCGACCGCGGTCACATGGGTGCCGGCCAGCCGGGCCACCTCTGCGGCGTCACCCGCCTCCCCCGGAGCGAGACCGGTCTGGGCGGGCTTGAGCACCGCGACCCCGCGACCCCGGGCGGACGCTGCCACCGCTGCCGTCACGATCGTCTTGCCGATCTCCGTGCCCGTCCCGGTCACCACCAGGATCGTCATCTCATCCCTCCTTCGCCGCCGCGCACACGGCCCGGCAGATACGTGCCACATCGTCGTCGCCGGTCACATAGGGCGGCATCGTGTACACGAGGTCACGGAAGGGACGCAGCCACACGCCCTCGCGCACCGCCGCCCGGGTCGCGGCCGTCATGTCCACCTCGTGATCGAGCTGTACGACACCGATCGCGCCCAGCACCCGGACGTCCCGTACGCCCGGCAGCTCCGTGGCCTCGGCCAGACCGTGCCGCAGCCCCGTGCTGATCCGCTTGACCTCCTGCCCCCAGTCCTGGCCCAGGAGAAGGTCGACGGAGGCGCAGGCGACCGCCGAGGCCAGCGGGTTTCCCATGAACGTGGGCCCGTGCGCCAGCACCGGCACCTCTCCGCTCGAAATGCCCTCCGCCACCCGCGACGTGCACAGCGTCGCCGCCAGCGTCAGATAACCACCGGTGAGCGCCTTGCCGACACACATCACGTCCGGTGAGACACCGCAGTGCCCGGCGGCGAACAACGAGCCCGTACGGCCGAAGCCCGTCGCGATCTCGTCGAACACCAGCAGGACGTCGTGGGCGTCGCAGGCCTCGCGGAGCACCCGCAGATAGGCGGGGGAGTGGAACCGCATCCCGCCCGCGCCCTGGACCACCGGTTCGACGATCACCGCGGCCAGTTCGTCGGCGTGGGCGGCGACCAGCTCCCGCAGGTGCGTCACGTAGGCCTCGTCCGGTTCGGCGTCGAAGCCGTCCGGGGGCGCGTCCGCGAAGACCTGCCGGGGCAGGGCGCCCGACCACAGCTCGTGCATCCCGCCCTCCGGGTCGCACACGGACATCGGCTGCCAGGTGTCCCCGTGGTACCCACCGCGCCAGGTGAGCAGTCTGTGCTTGCCCGGGCGGCCGGCCGAGCGCCAGTACTGCAGGCACATCTTCACCGCGACCTCGACCGAGACCGATCCCGAGTCGGCGAGGAAGACGTGCCGCAGCGGCTCCGGAGTGATCTCCACCAGCCGGGCCGCGAGCCGGACGGCGGGCTCGTGGGTGAGCCCGCCGAACATCACGTGGCTCATCCGGTCCAGCTGCCCGCGGACCGCCTCGTTGAGCACCGGATGGTTGTAACCGTGGATCGCCGACCACCAGGAGGACATGCCGTCCACCAACTCCGACCGCCCGTGCGCGGGTTCGGCGAGCCGGAGGCGTACGCCGGACGCGGAGTCCACGACCAGCGGCTCCTGCCGGCCCGGCATCGGGCCGTACGGGTGCCAGACGTGAGCCCGGTCCAGGGCGAGGAGATCGGCGGGCCGGAGCGGATCACGCATTGGGTGCGAGGTCCGTCCCGGCGCCACGACGGCGGACCGCCACGAGGTCCGTACGCGCCGCGACGGCCTCCGGCGCGCCGACAGGCTGAGCGGCGGCCGGTCCCGAAGCCTCCGACGTGGCCCGGTCGCTCCCGGCCGGCTCACCGCACGGAGCGCAGCCGCCCTCGTGCGATCCGCAGTCGCCCGCCGACGGCGCGCGGTGCTCGGGCAGCGTGGTCGTCCCCGCTCCCTCCACCTCGAAACCGGCGTCCGCGATCATGTCGAGGTCGGTCTGGCCGGACTGGCCCTCACTGGTCAGGTAGTCCCCGAGGAAGATGGAGTTGACCAGGTGCAGGGCGAGCGGCTGCATGGAACGCAGATGGACCTCGCGTCCGCCCGCGAGCCGCACCTCGACGTCGGGGCAGACGAACCTCACCATCGCCAGGATGCGCAGGCACCGCTGCGGGGTGAGATGCCACTTCTTCGCGAGGGGGGTCCCCTCCATGGGGATCAGGAAGTTCACCGGCACCGAATCCGGGTCGAGCGCACGCAGCGAGAAGACGACGTCCACGAGATCGGCGTCGCTCTCACCCATCCCGGCGATCAGGCCGGAACAGGCCGAGAGGCCGGCCGCCTGGGCCTGCTGCACGGTGTCCACCCGGTCGGCGTACGTGTGGGTGGTGGTGATGTCCCCGTACGTCTCCTCCGAGGTGTTGAGGTTGTGGTTGTACGCGTCGGCGCCCGCGGACCGGAGCCGGTCGGCCTGGCCCTCGGACAGCAGACCGAGGCAGGCGCACACCTCGACGCCCTCGTGCTGCTCCTTGATGGCCTCGATCGTCTGCGACACCCGGTCGACGTCCCGGTCGGTCGGCCCGCGCCCGCTCGCCACCAGACAGACCCGCTTGGCGCCCCCGGCCACACCCGCGGCGGCGGCCTTCGTCGCCTGGTCCGGTTTCAGCCAGGTGTACTTGAGGATCTCGGCCTTGGAGCCGAGCCTCTGCGAGCAGTAGGAGCAGTCCTCGGGGCAGAGCCCGGACTTCAGGTTCACCAGATAGTTCAGCTTGACGCGGCGCCCGAACCACTGGCGACGCACCTTTCCGGCCGCGGCCACCACGTCGAGCAGTTCGTCGTCGGAGGTCGCCAGCACGGCGAGAGCCTCGTCACGGGTCGGCAGTTCGCGCCGCAGCCCCTTGTCCACCAGCGTGTTCAGCAGGTCCATGGGCTTGATCCTGACGTACGGCACCACCATCGGCCAAGGAGGAACCGGACAGGAGAGCCGGCCGATGCTGTGGGTATTGCCACACCCTGGCCTGTTGCGCCCCCGGTTAGGGTCTGTGAGCTGCCTACAAAAGGGACCCGCTCATGTCCTACGCCCCATTCGACTGGATCGACGACGCGGCACGCCGCCGCGCCGACGCCGGCCTCGTCCGGACGCTACGCCCCCGGCCCTCAGCGGCGGACGTGCTGGACCTCGCCGGCAACGACTACCTGGGGCTCACCCGGCACCCCGAGGTCACCTCGGCCGCGGCAGCGGCGGCCCGGGAGTGGGGCGCGGGGTCCACCGGTTCGCGGCTGGTCACCGGGTCCACCGCACTCCACGCCGAACTGGAGCGGGAACTCGCCGACTTCTGCGGATTCGAAGCCGCCCTCGTGTTCTCCTCCGGCTACGCGGCCAACCTGGCGGCCCTCACCGCGCTCACCGGACACGATTCGCTGATCGTGTCCGACGCGGGGAACCACGCCTCCATCGTCGACGGCTGCCGCCTCTCCCGGGCAGCCGTCGCCGTCGTACCGCACGCGGACCCCGAGGCCGTGCGCAAGGCGCTCCGTGCGCACTGCGGACGGGCGCTGGCCGTGACCGACTCGGTCTTCTCCGTCGACGGCGACGCGGCCCCTCTGTCCGCCCTCGCGGACGCCTGCCGCGAGAACGGCGCGGCCCTCCTGGTGGACGACGCGCACGGGCTGGGCGTGCTGGGGGAGGGCGGCCGCGGCGCCCTCGCCGCCGCCGGGCTCGCGGGCGGCGAAGGGATCGTCGCCACGCTCACCCTGTCCAAGTCGCTGGGCAGCCAGGGCGGCGCGATCCTCGGCCCGGCCCACGTCATCGGGCACCTCGTCAACACCGCCCGTACGTTCATCTTCGACACCGGGCTCGCTCCGGCGGCGGTGGGCGGTGCGCTGGGTGCTCTGCGGCTGCTGCGCCGGGAGCCCGAACGCGCGGCCGGCGCCGGAAGGGTCGCCGCCGCACTGTACGAGCGGCTCACCGCTGCCGGCCTGACCGCCGTACGCCCCGAAGCCGCCGTCGTGTCGGTCCGCGCCCCCTCGGCGGAGTCGGCGGTGCGCTGGGCGGCCGACTGCCGCGGCGCCGGCCTCGCGGTGGGCTGTTTCCGCCCGCCCTCGGTACCGGACGGCATCTCGAGGCTCAGGCTGACAGCGCGTGCCGACCTCACGGACGAGCAGATCGCCTTCGCCGTACGGACGGTCGTGGCGACGGCTCCCGTCTCGGTCAGCTGACCCCGGGGCCGTGCAGTCCGGCCACGAAGGACGCCCAGGCCCTCGCCGAGAAGCGCAGCGGCGGCAGGGCGACGTCCTTGGAGTCCCGCACGGCCAGCCGGCCCTCGCCGAGCGGTGCGGCTTCCACGCAGTTGTTCATCCCGGTGCTGCGGCTGCTGCGCCGCCACCTGGGGCCGGGCTGTGCGGGACGGTCGGACATCGTGCCCCCCTCGGGCAGTCTGAAGGTTCCGCCTGATCGCCGCCCAGGGCGACGATGAGGTCCAGCGAACGCTCCGGCGACAGCGCGTGGGCCTGCATGGAGCGGAAGGCCGAGCTGTACGCCGCAAGGTCTTCTTTCCGCTCCAGATAGAGACTACTCGTCAAATGGTCAAGAACGACCACATCCAGATCGGAAGTGTTCGGAAAAGAGAAGATTACGAAAGGTCCGGTGAGCCCGATGTAGCTTCCCGCCTCGAACGGCAGTAACTGGAGTGTCACGTGCGGCAGTTGCGCCGAACGAGCCAGGTGGCGCAGTTGTTCCCGCATCACCTCGGGGCCACCGACCCGCCGTCGCAGGACGGCCTCGTCGATCACGGCGCTGAGCCGCAGGGGAGTGGGCGCGTACAGAACACTCTGGCGGGCCAGTCTGATCTCCACCAGGGAGTCGAGCTGGGCCGGGGGAAGGCCGTCCAGGGTGGACCGGGTCACCGCTCGCGCGTAGTCGGCGGTCTGGAGGAGTCCCGGCACCACGGAGGTCTCCAGCGTCCGGGCGGTACCGGCCTGCGACTCCAAGCTGATGAAGTCCCGGTACTGCGGCGGGATCAGCCCTCGGTAGGCGTGCCACCAGCCGTTCCCACCGCCGCCCGCCGAGCCGGCCAGATGCTGGAGCAGCGAGCGCAGTTGCCCGTCGTCCACGCCGTAGACGTCCAGCAGCCGGGTCACGTCGCCCGGCGTCACCCCGCTCGCGCCCGTCTCGATCCTGCTCACCTTCGACTGGTGCCAGCCCAGCAGGTCCGCAGCCTCCCGGCTGGTGAGTCCCGAGGCATTGCGCAGGCCGCGCAGTTCCTCCCCGAGTTTGCGTCGGCGTACCGCCGGGCCGTGGCGCATGTCGGCTCCTTCCTCCCGCGGAGAGCCGCCTTCCGCGGCGGCTCGGAAAGTGGCCAGTGTGACGCTTGTGTACGGCTACGGGTGAGAGTTCACCGGAATGGGCGACAGATATATGCATATCTTGGTGGATCGCCGTCACGGAGGGCTGCATCGGTGGCACTCTGGCGCGAAGCACAGTCCAGGCCGATCGCGGGTCGGTCAGGCGGGAAAGGGACGGCGTCGCCATGGCAGACCACCAAGAAGCAACTGTCACTCTGCCGAGCGAGCCGGTCGCGGTGTCCCAGGCCCGGAGACACGTGGCGCGCGTACTCGCCGAGTGGGGCCTTGCCGACGGCGGCGAGACCGCCGACGCCATCCAGCTGATCGTCTCGGAGCTGGCCACGAACGCGGTCCAGCACACCTTCGGGCAGTCACCCACCTTCACCGTGGACCTGCGCCTCGACCGCGACGTCGAGTTCTACCTGGGAGTGACGGACAGTCACCCGCGCTGGCCTCAGCGCCTGCCCGCGGCGGTCCGGCAGGACAACGGCCGCGGGATGGTGATCGTCCGGGCGCTCGTCAAGGAACGTGGTGGGCGGCTCAGCGTCTGTCCCACCCCGGACGGCGGCAAGACCGTGTCGGTCGAGCTGCCCTGGGCTGTTGCCCTGCAGCCCTGACACCTCATGGGCGGGCTCCCGTGCCGGGACGCCGACGCGCCTGCCGGTCAGGGCCCGCCGGTCCGCCGGCCCGCCTGCCCGTGCACCCACACCGCGCCCTCGCACCCGGCGGGTGCGACGGCCCGCGACTACGAGGCGGCGGCCCGGCCGAACCCGCTGCGCAGCAGCGCCATCAGCGTCGACGCGGCCGGTGTGTTCTGGGTGCCCCGATGGACCACGGAGATCGTCCGCCGGAACGCGGCCGGCTCCAGGCGCCGTACGGCCAGCGGCGCCGGCGACATCGCCGCGACCATCTCCGGCACCACTGCCACGCCGAGGCCCGCGCTGACCAGCGCGCACACCAGGGCGTAGCCAGGTGACTCGCACACCACGGCGGGGGTCGCCCCTGCCTCGGCGAGCGCACGTTCCACCCCGCGCCTCGGCGGATGCTCGGGCGCGCTGCTGATCAGCGGCCGGCCGGCCAGTTCGGAGACGGGCAGGGGGCCGCTGCCCTCGGACAGCATCTGGCCGAGCGCGGTGACGAGCACCAGCTCCTCGACGAGCAGCGGTTCCGAGAGCACCCCCGCGGGCAGGGCCTCGGGGGCCGCCGGCTCGTACGCGTGGGTCAGCGCCAGATCCACGTCGCCCGCCGCGACCGCGGCGACCCCGGCGGGCGGTTCGTAGTCCGTGACGGCCAGCTCGACGTCAGGGTGGGCGCGGCGGAACGCGGTGAGCACCGGCGGCAGCAGATGGATCCCGGCGGTCACGAACGTCCCGACCCGCAGCCGGCCGCCCGACAGGCCGGCCAGGCGGGCCAGCTCGTGCCGCGCCTGGTCCATCTCGTCCAGCACCCGTCTGGCCCGTCCGGCCAGGAGCTCGCCGGCCGCCGTGAGCCGTGCCCCGCGATGGTGCCTCACCAGCAGGGCCGCCCCGGCCTCCCGCTCCAGCTTGGCCAGCTGCTGCGAGAGCGCGGGCGCGGTGTATCCCAGCCGTGCCGCTGCCCGTGTGATCGAGCCGGCCTCGGCCACCGCCACCAGGGCGGCCAGCCGTGTGGGGTCGTACATTAAGCGTTCCTTCAGGCAGACCCAGGAGATTGCAAGTACACGCTAAAGGCTTCGGGCGGTCAGGCTGTACCCATGGACACACAACTCCTCGCCTTCGTCGCCGTGGCCGCGGGAATGGTCGCGCTGCCCGGCGCGGACTTCACCGTCGTCGTCCGCAACGCACTGGCCTCGCGCCGGTCAGGGCTGGCCACGGCGGTGGGGGTCGCGGGAGGGCTGCTGGTGCACACCGCCCTGGCCGTCGCCGGGCTCGCCGCCGTGCTCGTGGCCATGCCGGTCCTGTTCCGCACCGTTCAGCTGCTCGGCGGCGCCTATGTGCTCTGGCTCGGGCTCAGCGGCCTCCACGCGCTGCGACGGGACGCGGCCGGGGCAGGGGACGCGCGGGAGGAGCCGGGAGGCAGGGCGCCGACGCCCTGGCGCCGTTCCCTGCGCCAGGGCTTTCTGACGAACGCCCTCAACCCCAAGGCGCCGGTGCTCTTCCTCAGCCTGTTGCCCCAGTTCGTCCCCGACGGCTCGCCTCCGCTCCCCAGGACCCTGCTGCTGGCCTCGGTGGTCGTGCTGCTCGCGCTCGTCTGGTTCCCGGCCGTGGCGCTGCTGGTGGACCGGCTGGGCCGGTGGCTGCGCCGGCCGCGTACCGCCCGTGCGATCGAGGGCGGCAGCGGCACGGCGCTCACCGCGCTGGGACTCGTGCTGGTCACCGGGCCCCTGCTGCGCTGAACCGGAGGGAGATCCGTCAGCGGACCCTCCCGTACCAGACGTTGTTCGACCAGATCCGCTCCAGCCGGACCACGGCGCCGGTCTTCGGTGAGTGCCACATCTTTCCGTTGCCGGCGTAGATGCCGACGTGGTAAACACTGCGGCCCGCGTGGAAAAAGACCAGGTCGCCGCGTTTCCGCTGCGACCTGGAGATATGGCGGGTCTTGTTGTACTGCTGCTGGGCCGTGCGGGGGAGTTTCTTGCCCGCTTTCTTGAACGAGTAGAGCGTGAGACCGGAGCAGTCGAACCGGTGGGGGCCGGTGGCCCCCCATCTGTACGGCGCCCCCTTCTTGGAGGCCGCGATGTCGAGCGCCCTCGTCGAATGGCCCGCTGCCTCGGCCTCGTTCACGAGACCGGGGGTCAGCATCGTGGTGCCGACGGCGAATGTGAGAACCGAGGCCGTACCGACCCGGGCGATGAGAGACGGGACATGAACCTGCGCAGGCATGCGCAACCCTTCGTCAGCCGCCTGTGAAGGATGACCTGTCGGGTTCGGGCTGGCGAAGTTGCCCGGCCGCACGCAGCGGCTTCACCCCGAGGGACGTCCGGATGACCGGTCGGCCCGTTGTGCTCGGGTCCTCCACTCCTGCCGATCCACTCCTGTCGACCAGGCATCCGGACGGCGGCAGGACTCGGCGTCCGCCCGGACCGCCCCGCCGCGGTGGCGGGGGCTTGTCGTCCCAGGGATCTTTACTCACGCACTGCCGCTTTTCCTTGTTGAACTTCCGATATGTGAGAGTCGTCACCACTGATCCGTTCGGGTGGACGAGGCTCGCCCGGCGGCTCGGCGCCCCCGTCCGACCAGCCGCGCACCAGCGACGGAACGGGGTATTCCGCTCAGCGTCCGCATCTGTCGCGCAAGTTGGGCCGTCCCCCGGGCGGGGGAGCCCCTGCGCCGAACGGGCGAGGAAAACTCATCACTCGGCCGGGCGTGTCGCGAACGCGCGCCGAAAGCCGGGCGGGACAGCGGAGTCGGGCACCTCGGATGATCAACTCGGCGCCGTGGGAGGCAGGGCGACCCGTCCGGCGCGGCGCTCCCCGTCCAGCACCCGCAGGGCCCTTGCCAGCGTCGCCGCGTGGATCTGCGATTCGCCCCTCTCGTGCATCAGCGTCAGTGCGTCACGGAGGGCGGTCGCGCGGGACGCGAGCGCCTGAGCCGCACGGAGCGCCCCGTAGGTGTCGCTGCCCCGTGCGGGATTGATGCGCCCGAGCTGGTCGAGTGCCTCCAGGTAGCAGTCGATGAACTCGGCCTCGGCGCGGGTCAGTGCGGGGAGCGGCGGGAACTGGGGCGACAGCATCGGGTGTTCACCTCGCGGAATGCGGTGGCAGGGTCGGCATGCGGTTCTCCATGACGTGGTCCACCAGTCCGAACGCCAGGGCGGCGGAGGCGTCGAGAATGGTGTCCCGTTCGATGGCGGCGCCGATCTCCTGTGCGGAACGCCCCGTGTGACGGGCCAGCATGGCCGTGAGCAGCTCGCGCTCGCGCAGCAACTCCGCGGCCGAGATCGCGAGATCGGAGGGCCGGCCTCGCACCGGCTCGTCCAGGGCGGGTTGCTGGATGACTACCCGGGCGCCGGGCAGGGCATGTCGATGTCCGGGCGAACCCGCGGCGAGGAGTACCGCGGCGTTCGAGCCCGCCTGCCCGAGGCAGAAGGTCTCCACGTCGCAGGCCAGGAAGTGCATGGTGTCGTAGATCGCCGTCATGGCGTTGAAGGAGCCACCGGGCGAGTTGATGTAGAGGGACAGCGGGCGGTCCGGGTCCGCGTGCTCCAGGTACATGAACTGGGCGATGAGGTCGCTCGCCGCCGCGTCGTCGACGGGTGTGCCGAGGAAGACGATGCGTTCGGACAGCAGCTTCGAGTAGGGATCCATGCTCCGGGACCCGTAGGCGGTGCGTTCGGTGAACTCGGGCAGGACGTGACGGGCGGCGGGACGGAACATGGCGGGCCCTCTCCTTCGATTCCCCACGGGCGGAACCGATCCGTGGACCTGCACGTAAAAAATGTACAGGACGTACAGACGGTTATGATGGGGACTATGGCCTACGAGATTCCGGTGACGCAAGCCCGTGCAGAGCTCGCCGAGCTGATCAACCGCGTGGTGTACGGCGGGGAGAGGGTGGTCGTGACGCGGCACGGCAAGCCCCTCGTGGCGCTGGTTTCCGCCGCTGACCTGCAACGACTCGAGAACGAGGAGCAGGAGGCCGAGGAGCAGGTGATCCGCTCGGTCTCGTCGATCCACTCGGCGGCGTCTGCTCGAAGCGAACGGCGCAGCTTCGGTATCGCCGCACAGCACCCCGGGCACGACCGGGACGGCTGACCGGAGGGGGCCCGGCGCGACGCGCACCCCAGGGCGGCCGGACGCCGGACGGCCGTGCACTCCCCGGTCGGTGCCGGGGGGTGCACGGCCGCTTCGGGTGCGGGACGGTCAGGGGGTGAGCGCCGGCTCCGGGGTGCGCCCGGCGGGAGCGGGGGCGGCGGATTCCGGGCGCCTACGGCCGGCGAGCAGTACGGCGGTCAGGCCGAGGAGTGCCCAGAGAGCCAGGATCAGGGCGGGCCGGCCAGACGCGTTTCCGTCGAAGAAGGCGACGGAGCGCAGGAGGGAGCCGCCTGCGCCCGGCGGCAGCCACTGGCCGATCGTGCCGACCGGAGCGGGCAGCAGCTCGGGCGCGCTGGTGACGCCGGAGAACGGGTTGCCCAGGAGGACGACCAGGAGTGCCCCGACGCCGATGCCCCGCGTACCGAGCAGGGCGCCGAGGCCCGCGACCGTCGCGCCCGCCGCCAGTGTGGTCGACGCGATGGCGGCCGCCTCGGTCCACCAGTCGCCCGTGATCACCCCCAGCCAGGTGTGGGCCAGGGTGGTGGCGGCGACGCCGACCAGTACCGACGCGCCGGCCAGGGCCGCCCCCGCCCGGGCGCCGCGCAGACGCATCAGGGTCACGAGGGCACCCGCGGCGACCCCCGCGAGAGTCAGCGGCAGCACGCTCGCACCGAGCGCGCTGCCGCGCGGGTCGGCGTCGGGGGCCGCGACGACGTCCGTCACCGGTATCGCGGCCCCGTCGGGCGCCGCCTGGGTGACCGCCTCCGTGAGCAGCTGGGCGACGACGGAGCTCGCGGCCGAGGCGGTGAGGAGCCGGGGGCCTTCGGCCGAGAGGATCACCGCGCCGTATACGGCCCGCTCCTCGATCGCGGTGCGGGCGGCGTCCGCGTCGGCGTACCGGTGGACCTCGAAGGCGCCCGCACGGCTCTCGAACCGCTGCGCAAGCGCATCGGCGGCCGGTGCCGCGCCGGCGACGCCCACGGGCAGGTCCCGAGGGGCGATCCGCGCGGCAGGCCAGGAGAAGGCCCAAAGTGTCAGCGACACGATCAGCGGGACGAGCAGGGCGACCGCCACCGCGCGGTGGTTCGGTGATGCGGGCATGACGTGCGCCTCGATTCAAAGAGAAGGATCGTTCGTTTTAGGAACGCCTCCACTGTCGGGGCCGCGATCCGGGCTTGTCAAGAATGAATGTTCGTTTTAGGTTGCGTCCATGGCACGCGTATCCCAGGAGCACCTCGACGCCCGCCGCCGGCAGATCCTCGCGGGCGCCGCGCGCTGCTTCGCCCGCAGCGGCTTCCATGGCACATCGATGCAGGACGTGCTGAAGGAGGTCGGACTGTCGGCGGGCGCCGTCTACCGCTACTTCGCGGGCAAGGGGGACCTGATCGCGGCGATCGCCGACGACGCGTTCAGGATCATCCGGCAGTCGTTCGAGGAAGCCGCGGACCTCGTGCCTCCGCCCACCCCCGACATCCTGCTGGGCCGGGTGCTGCGGGGGGTCTTCGAGGGGCGGATCTTCGGCATGGGGCGCCGCGAGTGCGCCGCGCTCATCGTCCAGGTGTGGGCCGAGACCCTGCGTGACGAGCAGCTCGCGCGGACGCTCGGCGAGGGGTACGCGGGTATGCGCGAGGCCTGGACGAAGCTGGTGGAGGCCTATCGTGCGGCCGGTCTGATGCCTCCCGGTGTGCCCGCCGACGATGTGGCCCGCACCATGATCGCCGCCGCCCAGGGCTTCATGGCGCAGGAGGCGCTGTTCGGCGGGGTGGAGCCCGAGGTCCTGGAGAACGGGTTGCGGGGGCTGATGTCCATGGATCCGCAAAAGATCAGTTAACGCGCCGGAAAAACTTCCGCCCTAACGTGCAATACCTGGCCGCGGAATCCTCTTCATCGTTCAACAGAGTGTTGAAGGCGGGATAGGGTCCCGCTGCGCCCGGGGCAGGTACCGGGCGGAAGACGAAGAGGGTGGAAGCGTGCAACTGACTCCGCACGAACAGGAACGCCTGCTCATCCATGTGGCGGCCGATGTCGCAGAGAAGCGCCGGGCGCGCGGGCTGCGGCTGAATCACCCCGAGGCGATCGCCCTGATCACCTCGCACCTCCTGGAAGGCGCACGCGACGGCAGGACCGTGGCCGAACTGATGGCCTCCGGCCGGAAGGTGCTCACCCGTCAGGACGTCATGGACGGCATCCCGGAGATGATCCACGACGTCCAGGTCGAGGCCACCTTCCCGGACGGCACCAAGCTCGTCACCGTCCACGACCCGATCGTCTGACGGGGCCGGCCGATGATTCCCGGAGAGATCCTGTACGCGGACAGCCCGGTGCCCCTCAACGAAGGGCGCCCCGTCACCCGCCTCACCGTCCTCAACGCCGCGGACCGGCCCGTCCAGGTCGGCTCGCACTACCACTTCGCCGAGGCCAACCCGGGCCTGGACTTCGACCGCGACGCCGCCCGCGGACTGCGGCTGAACATCGCCGCGGGAACCGCCGTGCGCTTCGAGCCCGGTATCCCCGTCGACGTCGAACTCGTCCCGCTCGCAGGGCTGCGCATCGTCCCCGGACTGCGCGGCGACACCGGAGGTCCTCTCGATGCCTGAACTCAGCCGCCCCGTGTACGCCGATCTGTTCGGGCCCACCACCGGAGACCGCATCCGGCTCGCCGACACCGACCTCCTCGTCGAGATCGAGGAGGACCGGTCCGGCGGCCCCGGGCGGGCGGGTGACGAGGCCGTGTTCGGCGGGGGAAAGGTGATCCGCGAGTCGATGGGCCAGGCGCGCACCACCCGTGCGGAGGGCGCGCCCGACACCGTCGTCACCGGCGCGGTCATCATCGACCACTGGGGCATCGTCAAGGCCGACATCGGTATCCGTGACGGAAGGATCACCGGCATCGGAAAGGCCGGAAACCCCGACACGATGGACGGTGTCCACCCCGAGCTGGTCATCGGACCCGAGACCGAGATCATCGCGGGCAACGGCAAGATCGTCACCGCCGGAGCCATCGACGCGCACGTCCACTTCATCTCGCCGACCCTCGTCGACCAGGCACTCTCGTCCGGCATCACCACGCTCGTCGGGGGTGGCACCGGGCCGGCCGAAGGCACCAAGGCCACGACGATCACACCGGGCCCCTGGCATCTCGCCCGGATGTTCGAGGCGCTCGACGGCTACCCCGTCAACATCGGGCTGCTCGGCAAGGGCAACACGATGTCGCGGGAGGCCATGCACTCGCAACTGCGTGCCGGAGCGCTGGGATTCAAGATCCATGAGGACTGGGGTGCCACCCCCGCAGTCATCGACGCCTGCCTGGGCGTCTGCGAGGAGACCGGCGCCCAGCTCGCCATCCACACGGACACCCTCAACGAGGCGGGCTTCGTCGCCGACACGCTGGCGGCCATCGCGGGGCGCTCCATCCACGCGTACCACACGGAGGGCGCGGGCGGTGGGCACGCGCCCGACATCATCAGTGTGGTCTCGGAGCCCTACGTCCTGCCCAGCTCCACCAACCCGACCCGGCCGCACACCGTCAACACCATCGAGGAACACCTCGACATGCTGATGGTCTGCCACCACCTGAACCCCACGGTGCCGGAGGACCTGGCCTTCGCCGAATCCCGCATCCGGCCCTCGACCATCGCGGCCGAGGACATCCTCCACGACCTCGGAGCGATCTCGATCATCTCCTCCGACTCCCAGGCGATGGGGCGCATCGGCGAAGTGATCCTGCGGACCTGGCAGACCGCGCACGTGATGAAGCGCCGACGCGGTTCCCTGCCGGGCGACGGACGGGCCGACAATCACCGCGCACGTCGCTATGTCGCCAAATACACGATCAACCCCGCGGTCGCCCAGGGCCTCGACCGGGAGATCGGGTCGGTCGAGACCGGCAAGCTCGCCGACCTGGTGCTGTGGGACCCGGCCTTCTTCGGGGTCAAGCCGCAGACGGTGATCAAGGGCGGCCAGATCGCGTACGCGCAGATGGGTGACGCCAACGCCTCGATCCCCACCCCGCAGCCGGTCATGCCCCGCCCGATGTTCGGAGCGGTGGGCAGGGCGCCGGCGGCGAACTCCCTCAACTTCGTGTCCGCCCCCGCCCTCGAGAACGGGCTCCCGGAGCGTCTGGGGCTCGGCAAGGAGTTCGTGTCGATCAGCAGCACCCGAGGCGTGACCAAGGCCGACATGCGGGAGAACGACGCCCTGCCCCGCGTCCAGGTCGACCCCGACAGCTTCGCCGTGACCATCGACGGTGACCCCGTCGAACCCGCGCCCGCCGCCGAACTCCCGATGGCCCAGCGGTACTTCCTCTTCTGAGGGCAGGACAGCACTTCATGACGACACGCGCAGCCCTGCTCGTCCTCGCCGACGGCCGGTTCCCCGCCGGTGGCCACGCCCACTCCGGTGGCGCCGAACCGGCCGTCAAGGCAGGACGCATCCGCGACCCCCAGGATCTGGCGGCCTTCTGCCTGGGACGGCTCCACACCACCGGACTCACCTCCGCCGCGCTCGCCGCCGCCGCGGCCCACGGCCTCGACCCGCTCGCGCTCGACGAGGCCGCTGACGCCCGGACACCCTCACCCGCGCTCAGGAACGTCGCGCGCAGGCTCGGCCGGCAGCTCATGAGGGCCGCCCGGGCCACGTGGCCCAGCCCCGAACTGACCGCGCTCGCCGAAGCCAGGCCGCGCGGTGCCCACCAGCCCGTCGTCCTCGGCCTCACGGCGCGGGCGGCCGGCCTCGGGCCCGAGGACGCCGCACACTGCGTCGCCTACGAGACGGTCAGCGGCCCGGCGACCGCGGTGGTGCGGCTGCTCTCCCTCGACCCCTTCGAGGCCACCGCCGTCCTCGCCCGGCTCGTCCCGGCACTCGACCAGGTCGCCGAGCAGGCCGCCGAAGCCGCGCGCCAGGGCATCGAGGCGCTGCCCGCCGCTTCCGCCCCGCTGCTCGACATCTCGGCCGAGGCCCACGCGGCCTGGCCGGTCCGCCTGTTCGCGTCCTGACCGTCCTGCCCTCCGATTCCCGACCGAACCGTCCTCACCAGGAGCCGCATTCCATGCACCTCGACCACGCCCATCCCGGGCCCGCAGCCGTCAGCGCCGACGCCGCACGTCCCGACGGCACCCGGCGCGCCCTGCGCATCGGCCTCGGCGGACCGGTCGGCTCCGGCAAGACCGCCACCGTCGCCGCCCTCTGCCGTGCCCTGCGCGACCGCGTCTCCATCGCCGTCGTCACCAACGACATCTACACCCGCGAGGACGCCGCCTTCCTGCTGCGCAACGCGGTGCTTCCCCCCGAACGCATCCAGGCGGTCGAGACCGGCGCCTGCCCGCACACCGCCATCCGGGACGACATCTCCGCCAACCTCGAAGCGGTGGAGGACCTGGAGGACTCCGTGGGGCCTCTGGACCTGATCCTCGTCGAATCCGGCGGCGACAACCTCACCGCCACCTTCTCCAAGGGACTCGTCGACGCCCAGATCTTCGTCATCGACGTGGCGGGTGGCGACGACATCCCGCGCAAGGGCGGGCCCGGTGTCACCACCGCCGACCTGCTCGTCATCAACAAGACCGACCTCGCCCCCTACGTCGGTTCCGATCTGGAGCGGATGGCCAAGGACGCCGCGGCGCAGCGGGGCGAACTCCCCGTGGTGTTCACCTCCCTGACGGGTACGGACGGAGTCACCCCCGTCGCCGACTGGGTGCGGGCGCAGCTTGCCGCCTGGGCCGCATGAGCGTCGGAGCCACCGCCCGGATCACCGCCGTCACCGACGACCGGGGTGCCACGGTGCTCCCCGTCCTCGAGAGCGCCGGACCCCTCGCCGTGCGCCGCACCAGATCCCCCGACACCGCGTACGCACGCGTCACCGTGGTCGGCGCGATGAGCGCCCCCCTCGGCGGTGACCGGCTGGCCATCGAGGTACGGGCCGAGGACGGCGCGCGGCTGGACGTGGACTCCGCCGCCGCGACCGTGGCGCTTCCGGGAGCGGACCCGGACGCGGGGCCGGCCACGTACGAGGTGCGGCTGAGCGTGGGGGAGGGGGCGGAGCTGCGCTGGCTCCCCGAACAGCTCGTCTCCGCGCACGGCAGCGACCTCGACATGACCACACACGCCGAACTCGCGGCCGGCGCACGACTGGTGCTCCGCGAGGAACAGGTCCTGGGCCGCCACGGCGAACCCACCGGCAGGCTCTCCACCCGCCTGATCGTCCGCCGGGCCGGCCGCCCGCTCCTCGACCAGCAGGTGGCGTACGGTCCGGGGGCGCCGGGCGGCTGGGACGGGCCGGCCGTCCTGGGCGGCCACCGGGCCGTGGGGCAACTGCTCGTCGTCGATCCCGCGTTCGCCGAGGGGCCCCCCGCGGCACGCGTCCTCGGTCCCACCGCCGCGCTGACGCCACTCGCCGGCCCTGCCGTCCTCGTGACGGCGCTCGCCCCGGACGCGCGGCTGCTGCGCGCGGTGCTGGACGAGGCTCTGGACGGCCTCCTGAAGGAGACAAGGACGCCCGGAAGGGGCTGAGTTCGCTCAGCGGAACAGCGACACCGGTTATTGGTTCGGTAAAGAAACACGTGTACGCCCTGTTCTCAGCAGGCTCACAGGCGAAAGGATCCACGGGACGAACGAACCACGCGCCGCCGGCGGCGGCGCATCACGCAGGGGGAGGTTCCACTTGAGACGCACAGCGGTGCTCGGTTCGGCCGGCACTCTGATCGCGGGCACGCTCATAGCAGGGGCGATAGCCGCACCGGCCGCAGGCGCCGACAGCCGTCACCAGGGCGACCGGGAGGCACGCGGTGTCCAGACCGCCGCGGCCCGGGCGGCGAAGGCCGGAATCGACTGGACGAACTGTCCGGCCGACTGGGCGATCGCCGCGCCCATCCAGTGCGGTTGGGTGACGGTGCCGCTCGACTACAGCAAGCCCGACGGCAAGCAGATCAAGCTGGCCGTCGACCGGCACGTCAGCACGGGCACGAAGGACGAGCGCCAAGGCGCACTCGTCTACAACCCCGGAGGCCCGGGCGGCTCCGGCATGGCGTTCCCGAAGCGCATCGTCAACAAGAACCCGCTGTGGACCAAGGCCGCGAAGGCATACGACTTCGTCGGCTTCGACCCCCGCGGTGTCGGCCACTCGGCGCCGATCTCCTGCATCGACCCGCAGGAGTTCGTGAAGGCCCCGAAGGCCGACCCGGTGCCCGACAGCGAGGCCGACAAGCGCGCACAGCGCAAGCTCGCCGCCGAGTACGCCGACGGCTGCGCCGAGCGCAGCGGCGAGATGCTGCCGCACATGACCACGCCCAACACCGCACGCGACCTGGACGTCATCCGGGCCGCGCTCGGTGAGAAGAAGCTCAACTTCCTGGGCGTCTCCTACGGCACCTACCTGGGCGCGGTCTACGGCACGCTCTTCCCGTCGCACGTACGCCGCATGGTCGTCGACAGCGTGGTCAACCCCGCGAAGGACAACATCTGGTACGAGGCCAACCTCAACCAGGACATCGCCTTCCAGACACGCTGGGACGACTGGAAGGCGTGGGTCGCCGCGAACGACTCCGCCTACCACATCGGTGACACGCCCGAGAAGGTCGAGCAGGCGTGGCTGACGCTGCGTGCCGCGGCCAAGAAGAACCCGATCGGCGGCGTCGTCGGACCCGCCGAGCTCATCGGTTTCTTCCAGGGGGCTCCGTACTACGACTCCGCCTGGGCGCCCACCGCCCGTGTCTGGAGCGACTACCTGGGCGGTGACACCCAGGCGCTGATCGACGCCGCGGCACCCGACCTGTCGGACACCGCGGGCAACATCAGCTCGGAGAACGGCAACGCGGTCTACACGGCCGTCGAGTGCGCGGACGCCAAGTGGCCCACCAGCTGGCGCAAGTGGGACCGCGACAACACCAGGCTGCACCAGGAGTACCCGTTCATGACCTGGGCCAACGCCTGGATGAACCTGCCCTGCGCGACCTGGCCGTCCAAGCAGCAGACCCCGCTGGACGTGCGTACCGGCAAGGGACTGCCTCCCGTGCTGATCGTGCAGTCCACGCGTGACGCCGCCACCCCGTACGAGGGCGCCGTCGAGCTGCACCAGCGCTTCAAGGGCTCCCGCCTCATCACCGAGGAGGGCGCCGGCTCGCACGGAGTCACCGGCCTGGTCAACCCCTGCATCAACGAGCGGGTGGACACCTACCTGCTCACCGGGGAGACCGACCGGCGCGATGTGACGTGCGCTCCGCACGCCACACCGAAGCCGTAGGGACCAGGCGAGACGAGCGGGCGGTCGTGATACTCACGGCCGCCCGTTCCGGTATCCGCGGTCGTACCGCTCCAGCCAGGCGTCCTCGGCCGCGTAGTCGAAGAGCCCTTCGCCGTAGCTCCGCACCATCTTCGGGAAGGCCTGCCTCCAGTCCCGGGCGCGCAGTTGGGCGGTGAGCCATTCGACGGTCCCCGGAAGCGACTCCACGTAGCCCGTGACCGGGCGGTAGCCCAGCTCCCTTTCGGCGAGTGCCATGTCGTAGACCACGGGGTGGGCGCCCGACCACGGTGTCTCCCCGACACCCCCCTCGGGCGGCGCGCCCTCCACCAGCACCGTCCCCGGCCTCACACCGAGCACGTCGTCGACGGCGGCGGCGATCTCCGCGACCGTCGGTGCCTGCGGATCACCCGCGTTGAGCACCCTGGAGCCGGGCCGGCGGGCAGCGAGGCGTATCAGCTCGGCGAGGTTGGCGACATGGACCGGGTGGAATCGGCTCCGACCGCCGTAGGCGAGCACCCGTCGATCACGGCCGTCCAGGGCGCGCTTGACGAAGTACAGCTCGCGCGGTGTACGGCAGTGCTCCCCGTGTATCGCGCCCGCCCGCAGCAGTGTCACCGGCAGCCTTCGCCCGGCAGCGAGCAGTGCCTCTTCGAGCGCGACCTTCCGGGTGCCGTACGTCGCGTCCCCCGGGGCGACCGTGCGCTGGGACTCCGGGATCGGCACCGGATACTCCGGGAAGCCGTCCGGCTCGCCCTGGGTGTCGAAACTCCGGCCCCGGTCGTCCTCGTAGACCGCGCCGCTGGAGATGACCACCGCGGAATCTGTCCGGTCCGCGAGCTCCGTCAGCTGGGTGGCGTGATCCCGGCCGAAGGCGACCATGTCCACCAGGACGTCGTATCCCTCTCCCAGCGCGCCCGCCAGCGCTCCCTCCTCCTCCCGGTCGAGGGCGAGGGTGCGGATCCCGTCGCCCCACGCGGAGTCACCGCCACCGCCGCGCGAAGCCGCCGTGACCTCCCAGCCGTCCTCGGCCAGGGCCCGCACCGCGGCCCTGCCGACCTGTCCTGTGGCGCCCAGCACGAACGCTCGTCCTCCGGTCATGAACCGAACGCTACGGCCGTCTCACCCCCGGGACCAGGCACATCTGCCGGTGGCAGAATCCTCGCTCAGCGTGAGCGCCGCGGGAACTTCCCGGGCTTCTCGGGCGGTGCCGTCTTCGCCTTGACGGCGTACTCGTCGACGTACTCCTGCCCGGAGAGACCGAGGATGGCGTACATGATCTCGTCCGTGACCGCGCGGATCGCGGCCTTCTCGTTCTCCATGCCCGCGTAACGGGAGAAGTCCAGCGGCTCCCCGAAGCGGATCGTGACCCGCTTGATCCGAGGCACCTTCTGACCGGGGGGCTGGATCTCGAACGTCCCGAGCATCGCGCAGGGGATGACGGGGACCCCGGCCTTGATCGCCATCACGGCGACCCCCACCTTGCCCTTGTACAGCCGCCCGTCGCGCGAGCGGGTGCCCTCCGGGTAGATACCCATCAGTTCCCCCCTCTCCAGCACCGCCAGGCCCTCGCGGAGCGCGGACTGGCCCGCTCCCTTGCCCGAACGGTCCACGGGGATCTGCCCGATGGCGCGGAAGAAGGCGGCGGTCAGCCTGCCCTTGATCCCGGGGCCGGTGAAGTACTCCGCCTTCGCGAGAAAGGTGATGCGGCGCTTGATGATCGCGGGCATCAGGAAGTGGTCGGAGAAGGACAGATGGTTGCCCGCGACGATGGCCGGACCCTCGTCGGGAACGTGTTCCAGCCCCTCGATGCGGGGACGGAACACCAGCCGGAGCACGGGGCCCAGGACGACGTACTTCAGGATGTAATAGAACACAGCTTCTCTCCTAGCCTTCTGACCGGGCTGGTTGCCGCGTTCTGCCGGATCACACATGACGGTGTCGCTCTTGACCGACTCACCTGACGCGCCATCAGTCGGCAGACCGTTCGAACTCGGTGCTACTCCTGAACGATCGATCGTAGCTCCGATTCCGTCGCCCACCGAGGGTCCGGGGAAGTGCGGCTCGGTTCGGCCTGCGCGCGGGCCCCCGGCACGGCAGCGGCACACCATGTCCCGTCGCGCCGCTGCGGTCCGGTGCGGCCATGGAGGATGGAGCCATGACAGGAGACGCGGAAGACGCGGGCGGAATCGTCCTGAGCAAGCAGGATCTACGGGAGGTCTCCGCGTTCGCCGTAGCGTGCGCGGAGACGGTGCTCGCCGTCTTCGAGGCGGATCAGCCCGACGACGCGCGGCCTCGGGCGGCCGTCGGCGCCGCGAGGGAGTTCGCTCGGGGCGGGGAACGGGGGAGGGCGCTGCGGGAGACGGCGTCGGCGGCCCTCAAGGCCGCCCGGAGCGCGGAGAGCGAGGCCGGGCGCGAGGCTGCGTGGGCCGCCATGTCCGCGGCGGGTTCCGCCTATCTGCATCCGCTGGCCAAGGCCACCCAGGTCAGACACATCCTCGGAGCAGGCGCCTACGCCGCCCGGGCGGCCGAGCTCGCCGCCGGTGACGACCGGGAGGTCGGCGCCGCCCATGTGCGGTGGGCGGTGCACCGCGCGACACCGGCCGTCGTCGATGTGCTCCGCCGCTACCCGGCCGCGCCGCGTGGCGGCGGCCGGGTCGGTGAGCTGATCCGCCTGCTGGACGACGGCCTTCGGGCGCTCACCTTCCCCGGATGACGTCGAGCCGGACGGAAGCCGCGCGGTGAACCGTTGAGTGCTGTGCTGTGCGGTCGGGTGCGGTCGGGCAGGAGGACCACGCCCTCGTCGGCGGCGGGCAGGATGCCACCGGGGCCGAGGCGAGGAGGCCGAAGACGACGGGGAGGCCGACGGCTCCGGCGGCGTCCGCGAAGATCTTGGGCGGGCGCCGGCTCCGGGCCCCGGCTGATCATCGGCGACGTCCGTGGCAAGGGCCTGACCACCGTCGGCGACGCGGCCGTGCCGCTCGGTGCGTTCCGGGCCGCCGCCCACCGCGAGGCGACGCTGACCGAGCCGGTCACCTGTCTCGACGGACGTGGGTGCTGGGGCACGACCGAACCGGGTGAGGGGGATCAGTCCGGAGAGACCTTCCTCACCGCCGCCGCTCTGCACATCCCCGACCAGCCCGGCCGGGTGCACATGATCGACTGCGGCACCCGCCCCCGGTCGTGCTGCGCGAAGGTCACGTCTCCACGATCGAGGTGACCCGGCCGGCGCGCCCGCTGGGGCTCGGTGACCTGGTCTGTCCGTGCTGCCTTCGGCGAGGGGGGAAGGGCGTGCTTGACCACGTCGGCGGGCGGCGTGTGGGACGACGCCGCCAGGATTGGCCGCACGCGGGCCCAGGTGCGCCCCGAAAACGGCGCCCGGCCGTCCGGTCCTCCTGCCGAGCCGGAGGCGGGTCCGACTGCCGCCCGAGGCGCCGCCCCGCCGACGGCTCAGGTGTCGCGGGTGGCGACCATCCCCAGCGTGGCCAGGCCCAGCACCACCCAGCCGAACCACAGCCAGCCGTTGCTCCCCAGCGCCACCGTGTACGCCGTCACCGCCACCAGGGTGCCGACGGTGAGCACCCCCATGGTCTTCGTGGATCCAGGCATGAGCGCACGCTCCTCACCCGGCCGCACGGCCGTTGGAGCCATGGTCACCCCTCAAGCGTGCCCACCGCTACTGCCCGCGTGTCTGCAACGAGGCGAGGTAGGCGTTGTACGCCTTCAGCTCCTGGTCGCCGTCGCGGTCCGCGGCGCGGTCGGAGCGCTTCGCCGACCGCTGCTCGGAGCGGTACCACTGGAAGACCAGGGCGATCAGCACCAGGACGGACGGGATCTCGCTGAACGCCCATGCGATACCCCCCGCCACCGACTGGTCGCTCAGCGCGTCGACACCCAGGGAGGCCGGAGGGTTCTCGTACGCCTTCACCATCGGCTGGCTCGCCATCATCAGCGCGATCCCGAAGAAGGCGTGGAACGGCATGCCCGCGAAGAGCTCCAGCATCCGCATCACGTAGCCGGGCCGGTGGGGCCCCGGGTCGACGCCCATGATCGGCCAGAAGAACACCAGGCCGACCGCCAGGAAGTGCACCATCATCGCGATGTGGCCGGGCTTCGACTCCATCAGGAAGTCGAACAGCGGAGTGAAGTAGAGCGCGTACAGGCTCGCGATGAAGAGCGGGATCGTGAACGCGGGGTGCGTGATGATCCGCAGGTAGCGGCTGTGGAGCAGCTTGAGCAGCAGTTCGCGCGGCCCCGTACGGTCCCGTCCCGCCACCGGCAGCGCCCGCAGGGCGAGCGTGACGGGTGCGCCCAGCAGCAGCAGGATCGGCGAGACCATGCTGATCACCATGTGCTGCACCATGTGCACGCTGAACATGACCATGCCGTAGTCGTTGAGACCGGTGCACATCACCAGGGCGATGGTCAGCACGCCCAGGACGAAGAAGACGACCCGGTTCACCGGCCAGCTGTCGCCACGCCCGCGAAGCCGCAGGACCGCGTAGCCGTACAGCGCGAGTGCCGCGACGCATCCGATCAGGAAGAACGGGTCCGCGGAGAACGCGAGCCCGCGTCCCAGCGTGAACGGCGGCAGATCCATGTTCATGCCGTGCCCGCTGTGATCCATCTGTTCACTCCCGCCGGGGACGTCCCCGATTCGTGCCTGTTGTCCGGACCAGACTAGAACCGCCCCCGGCCGCGGGTGCGGCCGGGGGCGGTTCTGCGGATGTCGTGGCGGTCAGAGGACGACCTGCGCCTCTGCGTAGCGCTCGGCGGGGACCGTCTTCAGGGTCTCCACCGCCGCCGCCAGCGGCACCATCGTGATGTCCGTGCCGCGCAGGGCCGTCATCATGCCGAACTCGCCGCGGTGCGCCGCCTCCACCGCGTGCCAGCCGAAGCGGGTGGCGAGGACGCGGTCGTACGCGGTCGGGGTGCCGCCGCGCTGCACATGGCCGAGGATCACCGGCCGGGCCTCCTTGCCGAGGCGCTGCTCCAACTCACCGGAGAGCTGCGTCGCCACACCGGCGAAACGCTCGTGGCCGTAGATGTCCTTGGTGCCCTGGTTGAACGCCATGGAGCCCTCGCGGGGCTTGGCGCCCTCCGCGACGACGACGATCGCGAACTTCTTGCCGTCCGAGAAGCGCCGGCCGACCAGCTCGGTCAGCTCGTCGATGTCGAAGGGGCGCTCCGGTACGACGATGGCGTGCGCACCGGCCGCCATGCCCGAGTGGAGCGCGATCCAGCCGGTGTGACGGCCCATGACCTCGACGATCAGCACCCGCTGGTGCGACTCGGCCGTGGTCTTCAGCCGGTCCAGCGCCTCGGTCGCGACGCCGACGGCCGTGTCGAAACCGAACGTCACATCGGTGGAGGCGATGTCGTTGTCGATGGTCTTCGGCACCCCGACGATGGGCAGGCCGGCCTCGGAGAGCAGGTTGGCGGCCTTCAGCGTGCCCTCGCCGCCGATCGGGATGATCGCGTCCAGGCCGAGGTCCGCGACATGGCCCCTGGCCCGCTCGACGCCGTCACGCAGATGCGCGGGCTGGACGCGGGAGGAACCGAGGATGGTGCCACCACGAGCGAGGATGCCGCCCACCGCGTCGAGGTCGAGCTTGCGGTAGTCGCACTCGAGGAGGCCCTTCCAGCCGTCGTGGAAGCCGATGACCTCGTCGCCGTGGTCGACCACCGCGCGGTGCACGACGGAACGGATGACGGCGTTGAGGCCGGGGCAGTCGCCGCCGGAGGTGAGCACACCAATTCGCATTGCCCGGGAAACCTTTGCAACGTGGGCCGACGCCGGACCACGTCGTCCGGTTGGATCCCTGCCACCCTACCGGCGCAGGGTGACGGGACCGAACCCACTGTCCGACTGCTGGACGTCCACCGGACGTCCACCGGCCGCTCACACCCGCGGACCGGCCCGTCGGACGGGCCGGTCCGCGGGAAACGCGTCAGGCGGGCTGGGTCGCCGCGGCGATCCGTTCGGCACGCAGCGCCTCGTACCACCGGTCGTCGCTCGGCGGCAGGGCGTTCACGTCCAGGGCCAGCTTGAGCAGGTGGTCCGCGATGAGCGGGTTCCGTGCGAGCACGGGCCCGTGCATGTACGTACCGAAGACGGTGTCGTTGTACGCGCCCTCCGTGCCGTCCCCCGTGCCGTTGCCCCGGCCGAGTCGCACCCGGGCGAACGGGCGCGCGGACGGTCCGAGATGGGTGACGCCCTGGTGGTTCTCGAAGCCCGTCAGCGGCGGCAGACCCAGGTTCGGGTCGATGTCGCCGAGCACGTCGCCGACGCACCGGGCTCCCTCGCCCCGGGTGGAGACGACGTCGAGCAGACCGAGGCCGGGCTCCCGCTCGCCGAGGTCGTTGATGAACTCGTGACCGAGGATCTGGTAACCGGCGCAGACCGAGAAGATGATCGCACCGTTGGCCGCGGCCCTGCTCAGCCCGCCGTCACGGCGCAGCCGCTCGGCCGCGAGCCGCTGGGGCCGGTCCTCCCCGCCGCCGATCAGGTAGATGTCGCCCGACGTCGGGATGGGCTGGTCGCTGCGCACGTCGACACGCGACACGTCCAGGCCGCGCTGGCGTGCCCGGCGCTCCACCACCAGGGCGTTGCCCTGGTCGCCGTAGGTGCTGAGGAGGTCGGGGTAGACCCACACCAGCCGCAGGCTGTTGTTGCTCATGCTTCGTCCTCTCCGGGGGTTGCCCGCGCGGGGGTCAGTTGCCGACACGACGGCGCAGATCCTGGAAGGCGGTGTAGTTGGCGATGACCTCGATGCGGCCGGGCGGAGCCATCTGGACCGCCTCGTCGAGGTTCTCGCAGACACGGAAGTCCAGACCGGCCACCTCGAGCCGGACCGCCAGGTCCAGCTTGCGGTCGCCGAGCACGAAGATCGGGTGCCCGTAGAGCTGTGTGTAGTCGACGTCCCACAGCCAGGAGGTGTCCGTGCCGTCGGCGCCCCGTGCGTTCACCGAGAGGATCACGGGGGTCGGCGGCGGGTCGATCAGCGAGAACGTCTCCAGCCAGCCCGCCGGGTTCTTCGCCAGCAGGAGCCGCAGTTCACGGCCGAGGAAGGTGACGACGTCGTAGCGTCCGGCCACCGCCTGCACCTGGTACATGCGTTCCAGCGCGACCTGCGGCGGCACACCGAAGACGGCGGCCACGGCGGCCGAGCTGGTGGCGTTGGCCTTGTTGGCCCGGCCCGGCAGCTGGAGGTGGATCGGCCACGCGGAGCCGTGCGGGTCCAGGACGTAGTCGCCGTTCAGCGCCCAGCTCGGCGCCGGGCGGCGGAAGCCGCACTCACCGCAGAACCAGTCGTCGCCCGGGCGCTGCATGACACCGCCGCAGGACGGGCAGGACCAGGCGTCGTCCTTCCACGCCTGTCCGGCCGCGACCCACACCACGTTGGGGGACGAGGAAGCCGCCCAGACGATCAGCGGGTCGTCGGCGTTGGCCACGATCACGGCCTTGGAGCCGGACAGCCCCTCACGCCACTTCTCCGCCAGCATCCGGGTCTCCGCGGCGCGGTCCAGCTGGTCGCGGGAGAGGTTGAGCAGCGCGATCACCTTCGGCGTCGTGTCGCGTGCCACACCGGCGAGGTACTTCTCGTCCACCTCGATCACGCCGTAGCGCGCGTCCGAGCCGCCCGCCAGCGCGGAGGTGATCCCCGCGGGCATGTTGGCCCCGAGCGCGTTGGACACGACGGGCCCAGCGGCCCGGAGTGCCTCGGCGATCAGCCGGGTGGTCGTCGTCTTGCCGTTCGTCGCGGACACGAGGATCACGTCCAGGTGCTGCGCCAGCCGCCCCAGCAGGTCGGGGTCGAGCTTGAGCGCCACCCGGCCGCCGATCACCGATCCGCTGCCGCGCCCCGCAGCGCGCGACACCGCCGCCGCGGCCTTGCCCGCCGTCACGGCGAGCTTGGCCCGCGGCGACAACGGCTCCGTGTTGCCTGCCATCGTCCTAGATCCTCCTTGCGTAAGTCCGCGCCCAGCCTATCGATGTCCGGCGCGGCGACCGCACCTCGGCACCACGGGGAAGGTGGAGGTCACGTGGAACGTACGCTTCTCCCCATGCGAAACCGCCCGATCCCCGGCAGTTCCGGACGCGTTCGTGCCATGAGCCTGTTCGGTGACCCGGTGCTGCACGGCCCCTGCGACGACGTCACGGACTTCGGTCCTTCCCTCGCCCGCCTGGTCGAGGACATGTTCGCGACCATGTACGCCGCGAACGGCGTAGGACTTGCCGCGAACCAGATCGGCGTGCCGCTCAAGGTGTTCGTGTACGACTGCCCGGACGACGACGAGATCCGTCACCTGGGTCACGTCGTCAACCCGGTCCTCGTCGAGGCCGACGGGATCACCGTACGCGGACCGGAGGGCTGCCTTTCACTTCCGGGCCTGGAAGCCGGCACCCCGCGCTTCGACCACGCCGTCGTCGAGGGCCGGTCCATGACCGGGGAGCCGGTGCGGATCACGGGTACCGGCTGGTTCGCCCGGTGTCTGCAGCACGAGTGCGACCACATCGAAGGCCGCGTCTACACGGACCGGCTGACGGGCCTGCGGCGGGCCAGGGCGCTGCGGGCCGTCCGGAGGGCGCCCTGGGGCCGTACGGCCCCTGCCTAAGACCGGCAGCGGGCGCGCGGCGCCTGTGGCGGCGGTGCTCAGAACCCCGGGCCGCCCGGCAGGTCGCCGGCCTCGGCGAGCCTGCCCCACAGCAGGTCGGCGAGACTGCGTACCAGCTGTTCGCGCGAACACGGCCGGTCACCGAGCCACCAGTCCCCGGCGGCGTGCATCATGCCCACGATGCCGTGGCCCCAGATGCGTGCCATCTGCTCGCCGTCCGGGCCGAGGTCGACCCGCTCGACGATCACCTTGCCGAGTTCCTCGCCCAGGCGGCGCAGGAGCGGGGCCGAGTGCCGGCCCACGTCGAAGCCCTGCTCGGGCGAGGGGGCCGCGTCGTCGGACGGATGCATCAGGAAGCGGTAGACCTGCGGGCGTGCCTCGATCGCCGCGAGGTAGGTGTCCAGCGTCGACTCCACCCGTGCGCGCCGCTCGGAGGGCGCGTCGAGCGCGGCCCTCAAGGCGCTGAGCAGGGCGTCCGTGTGGCGCTTGGCGAGTGCGCGGTAGAGGCCGCCCTTGTCGCCGAAGTGCCGGTAGAGGATGGGCTTGGTGATTCCCGCCTCTGCGGCGATCGCGTTCATCGAGGCCTGCGGGCCGTCCCTGAGCACCACTCGGTCCGCGGCTTCCAGCAGCTCCCTGCGGCGTCTCTCGGCCGCCGTCCGCTGCCGTTCGGCCCCTCGTGCGGTCTCCATGTCGTTTCTCCCGCCCCACCCAGCTGTCCTGCGATCTCGTCACGCCCGGGCAACGTAACACCCTGCTCCGCCACGCGCGGATCCCCAGCTGACCGGTTGACAGAAGCTACTTGCTGGTAACAGACTGTTGTTACCGCTAGTAACGGGTTGATCCGGAAGTGCATGGAGGGAACATGGCCGAGTTCACGCTCGAGCTCAACGACGACCAGAAGCAGGTCCGTGACTGGCTGCACGGATTCGCCGCCGAGGTGATCAGGCCGGCCGCTTCGGAGTGGGACGAGCGTGAGGAAACGCCCTGGCCGGTCATCCAGGAGGCCGCCAAGGTAGGCATCTACTCCCTCGACTTCTACGCCCAGCAGTTCTTCGACCCTACGGGGCTGGGGATCCCCATGGCCATGGAAGAGCTCTTCTGGGGTGACGCCGGCATCGCCCTGTCGATCGTCGGTACGGGCCTGGCGGCCGTCGGCGTGCTCGCCAACGGCACCGAGGAGCAGATCGGCACCTGGATCCCCCAGATGTACGGCGACGCCTCCGATGTGAAGGTCGCCGCCTTCTGCTCCTCCGAGCCGGACGCCGGCTCGGACGTCGCGTCGATGCGCACGCGTGCCGTGTACGACGAGGCCAAGGACGAGTGGGTCCTCAACGGCACCAAGACCTGGGCGACCAACGGCGGCATCGCCAACGTCCACGTCGTCGTCGCCGTGGTCGACCCCGAGCTGGGCTCGAAGGGGCACGCCTCCTTCATCGTCCCGCCGGCCACCCCCGGCCTCTCGCAGGGGCAGAAGTTCAAGAAGCACGGCATCCGCGCCTCGCACACGGCCGAGGTCGTCCTGGAGGACGTCCGCGTCCCCGGTCACTGCCTGCTCGGCGGCAAGGAAAAGCTCGACGAGCGCCTCGCCCGGGCCCGCGAGCGCGCCAGGACCGGCGGGGAGCGCGTCAAGAACGCGGCGATGGCCACCTTCGAGGCGTCGCGCCCCGCCGTCGGTGCCATGGCCGTCGGCACGGCCCGTGCGGCGTACGAGGTCGCCCTCGACTACGCGAAGACCCGCAGCCAGTTCGGCCGCCCGATCATCGACAACCAGGGCGTCGCCTTCCAGCTGGCGGACATGCGCACGCAGATCGACGCCGCGCGGCTCCTGGTCTGGCGCGCCTCCTGGATGGCCAGCGCCGGCAAGCCGTTCACGGCGGCCGAGGGCTCGATGTCCAAGCTCTACGCGAGCGAGACGGCGAAGTCGGTCACCGCCCAGGCCGTCCAGATCCTCGGCGGCAACGGTTTCACGCGTGAGTACCCCGTGGAGCGCATGCACCGCGACGCCGCGATCTACACCATCTTCGAGGGGACGAGCGAGATCCAGCGTCTGGTGATCGCCCGCACCCTCTCGGGGATGCCCATCCGCTGAGGCCGCTCGTCCGGGGAGCGCTCAGCGCCTGTTCCGGACGAAGGGCCGTGCTGCCGCGGGGCCGGACCGTCCACCGGTCCGGCCCCGCGTGCTGCTGCCCGCTACCGGGGAAGCTGTGCCTCGATGGCCGCCACGACCTCCGGGGCCTCCGGCTCGGTCCGGGGGCGGATCCGGGCGACCGGCTCACCGGCCGGGGAGATCAGGAACTTCTCGAAGTTCCACTGGACGTCACCGGCCGCGCCCTCGGAGTCGCTGACCTTCGTCAGCTCGGCGTAGAGCGGGTGGCGGTCGTCACCGTTGACGTCGATCTTCTCCAGCAGCGGGAAGCTCACGCCGTACGTCGTCGAGCAGAACGTCTGGATCTCCTCCGCGCTGCCCGGCTCCTGGCCCGCGAACTGGTTGCAGGGCACGCCGAGGACGGTGAAGCCCCGGTCGCCGTACTCCTTCTGCAGCCGCTCCAGGCCCGCGTACTGCGGCGTGAGCCCGCACTTGGACGCGACGTTCACCAGCAGGACCGCCGAGCCCTCGTAGGCCCCCAGCGTCGTCGGCTCGCCGGTGAGGGTGCGGAGCGGGATGTCGTGCAGTGTCATGCGAGATCTCCTCGGTCGTGGGGCGTCACCGTCATTGTGACGTCCCCGCTTCGGCGGCGGCGGGGCGGGCGAGCTCCCTGTAGTAGAGGGTCGTTCCCCTGAGGACGCCGGACGGGTCCGCCGCGTACCGGGGGATGGAGCCGCACGGCGTCCATCCCGCCGAGGCGTACAGCCGCTCGGCGAGGCTGTCGGTCTCGGTGTCCAGGACGAGGAGCGTCAGGCCTTCCCCGGCGGCCCACTCCTCGACGGCCGTGAGCAGTGCGCGGCCGATCCCCCTGCCCCGCGCGGAGGGCCTGACCATCAGCTTGCCGACCTCCGCGCGGTGGCGGGCGTTGGGCAGGGGGGCCTTGACCAGGCCGACCGTGCCCACCACCCGCTCGTCGTCGCGGGCGATCCAGACCTTGTGGCTCCCCGCATCGACCGCTGCGGCCCGCTCCCGCCACCAGACGGCCGCGTCCGCGCGGTCGAGCGGGGCGAGGAACCCCACGGACGCCCCGCCCTCCACTGCCTCGATCAACAGGGCTGCGAGCTCATCGGCGTAGGTGATCAGTTCGGGGCCGGAGACGGAGACGATCTCGGTCATGGAGCGGGGTCCTTTCACATTCACGGCAGGACGATCATCAGTGCGTAGCGGACCGGGCCGGGGCCCGGGCAGTGGAAGTGGGACGGGCCGCGCAGCCTGAAGCGCAGGCAGTCGCCCTGGCGCACGGTGTGCACCGTGCTGTCGACGGTGATCTCGACCGTGCCTTCGAGTACCCAGATGTGCTGCTCCACGCCGGGCACGGGCGCGTTCTCGTAGGCGATGTCGGCGCCCGCGTCGAGTGTGCCCTCGACGATCTCCGCACGCAGGCCGGCATGCGGTGGCGAGACGGAGCGGCGGAGGAACCCGGAGCGCTCGTCCCGCCACACCGGCTGCACGGCGGCCGGAACCAGCTGCGGCGGCTCCGTCTCCACCTCCATGAGCAGGCGCGACATCGTCCGCCCGTAGACGGTGCAGAGGCGCCCCAGCACGGTGGTGGTGGGGCTCAGCTCCCCGCGCTCCAGCCGGGAGAGCGTCGAGCGGCTCACGCCGGCGCGGTGCGACAGCTCGTCCAGCGACCAGCCGTGCTCGGTGCGGAGCAGACCCAGCCGGGCTGCGAGCCTGGCATCGACGGTGTCCGGCACCTCATGGTCTCTCACATTCGGGATTCTATCTCGGATACGAGAAAGCGGGCAGGGGGGTTCGGTGTGCCGAACAGGTGATGCCGTGTCAGTCTTACAAAAGGCATATAAGCCGCAAAGCGGCTCGTCCGAGTTGCTGATCGGCTGGAACACGAGGAGGCCGACATGGCTGGAAGTGTGAGTGGAACCCGGGAGGGGCACGGCACGACGGGCGGCAGTGCGGCCCAGTCGGGCTGGACCGTCTTCGCGGCGGTGATGATGATCTTCGGCGGGGCCATGGCCATCTTCGAGGGCATCGCGGCCATCGCCAAGGACGACCTGTTCGTCTCGACACGCAACTACGTCTTCCAGTTCAGCCTGACCGGCTGGGGCTGGGTGCACCTCATTCTGGGGATCGTGGTCGTCGTCGCCGGCTGCGCGCTCTTCAGCGGAGCCCTCTGGGCGCGCGCCGTCGGTGTCCTGCTCGCAGGCCTCCTGGCGATCGCGAACTTCCTCTGGCTTCCCTACTACCCGTTCTGGTCGCTGGTGCTGATCGCGATCAACGTCTTCGTCATCTGGGCGCTGTGTGCGGGGCCGCACCGGAGTCGAACCTGAGTGTCAGGACGTAGGAGACCACCACCGCCACGATGACGAGCGGCATCACGGTGATCCCTTCGGAACCCAGCAGCAGCGTGGCGAGCAGCACCGATGTCATCGGCAGTCTCAGCATCGCCACGCACATGGCACCGATGCCCATCGCGAAGCCCGACGTGGTGTCGAGGCCGGGCAGGTGGGACAGGGCCAGCCCGCCTGCCGCCCCGATGAACATGGCCGGGAAGATGGGGCCGCCCCTGAAGCTGCTCAGCGACGCGCAGTAGGCGAGGCCCTTGCACGCGACCAGCAGCACGAGGGTGGCGACCGACAGTCCGGCGTCCGAGGCGAGCAGCGGGCCGAGGGCGTCCTGGCCCGAGTAGAGCACCTGGGACGCCTCGTCACCCGTGCTCTGTGCGTACAGGAGCGCGAGCACGCCGACGACGAGCCCCATCGCGACGGCGGACGGAACCGTCCGCCGTCCGGTGTGCTTCTGGAGCGACAGGGACAGCCGCTTGATCCCCGCTCCGGCGAAGGCGGCAGCGGCCCCCAGGACGAGTGCCCAGCCGAACGCCCCCACAGTGGGGTCGTCGGCGTGCGGCACGCCCGGCAGGGTCAGGGAGTACGTTCCCAGCCCTGTCCACGAGCCCAGCCCGATGAAGATCAGCGAGCCGATGCCGGAGGCGAGCAGGCCCGGGACCAGCACCAGTCCGAGCGTCATCCCGGCGAGACCGGACGCCTCCATCAACAGGAACGCGCCGAGGAGCGGTGAGCCGAGCAGGGTGCTGACGGCGGCGAAGCTCCCGGCGGCCGCGACCATGGCGCCCGCGCTCGGCGGGAGGCCGGGCTTCACCAGGCGCACCGCGAAGAGGGCCAGTCCGCCGCCCAGGGCGATGAGCGGCGCCTCCGGCCCGAGCACGGCCCCGAGTCCCAGCGAGGTGAGCGCGGCGAGGGCGATGCCGGGCAGTTCCACCGACGCCGGCGGTTCTCCGTGCGCCATGCCCTCCGCCGGATTGTGCCCGCCCGTGCCCGGGAGGTGGCGGATGGTCAGCCCGGTCAGCAGGCCCGCCACGGCGAGCAGGGGCACCGGCCACCACGAGGGAGTCCCGTGGAACCCGAGGGCCCGGGGCAGGTCGTCGTTGGTCAGCGCCTGGAGTTCGTGCACGAGGGCCAGGAACCCGAACGCGAGCGCGGAGATGGGGACGCCGAGGATCGCCACCATGAGCAGAAGGACCGCGTAGCCCCGGGTGCGTGCCACGGTGAGTGGATCCGGGTGCTCGGTCCCGGGTCCTGCGCCGGGTTCGGCCGACATCGTCATGGTCTCCTCAGCGTCGGGTCCCGGCCGGAACGCGCTGTCCCGCCGGGATCCCCACGGTGATACCACGATGTGGCGTTATGTCTGCGATGTACCCGCTGTCCCGGTGTGACGTTTCGGCCTTCGCTACCGCGCGTCCGCCTCGGCCGCCGCGGGAAGGCTGCCCGCCGCCACCGCCTCGGTCAGCGCCCGGTGGTCCCGCTCGTTCTGGTCGGCGTACAGCTCGGCGAAGACCGCGAGGGCCCGGTCGAACACGTCGCCGCCGCCCAGGTAGGCGGCGATGGCGATCCGGTCCCCGGACCGCGCGTGGGCACGGGCCAGGGTCGCCCCGCACATCTCGCCGAACGCGCCCATGCCGCGCGGCACCATCTGCTCCGGCTCGGCGATGCCCTTCCAGTCGCGCAGCTGGCGCACGTAGAAGTCGCGGCGCTTCCCGTCGATCCCGTCCACCCGCTGCCAGCCGAGGAAGATGTCGCCAGCCGCCTGCATCAGACGCTGGCCGGCCACCACCCGCTCGCCCTGGTTCCCGTACGCGCTCGCCCCCACGTGCGGCGCGAGCACGGAGGTGTCGGCCTCCTTGGCCTGGAGGAACAGCGGATCACCGCCGTCCCTGCCCAGCAGCAGGATGATCCAGCAGCGGGTGCCGACACTGCCGACCCCCACGACCTTGCGGGCCATGTCGACCGGCCGGTAGTCGGCCAGCAGAGAGCTGCGGTCCGACGGCAGGGTGCGGCCGTAGCGCCGGAGCAGCTTCCCCAGCTGGGCCTCCATCAGGCCGCGCTCCGGGGCGGGCAGCAGATCCCTCAGCGGGACGAGCAGGGGCGGATCGGCGGCGATCCGGATCCGCCCGTCCACGACCTCGGTGAGCTTGCCGAAGGCCTGGAGGCTGTCCCGGGCGCGGGCCTTCTCGGCCGCCCTGGCCAGACGTCTGCGGCCCCGGGAGGCGAGTCGCTCCGCGGCGACCGCCCGCAGCTGGTCCGCCTCGGTACGGGCGTACCAGACGTCGAGATTGCGCATGTCCGCGAACCGGATCATCGACTCCCGGTACGAGCGCACCGTGGCGCGGACGATGCGCCGCCGCTCCTTGGCGGAGAAACCGTTCGCGCGCCCGGCGATGACGAGACTGGCCGCGAGCCGCTTCACGTCCCACTCCCAGGGGCCGGGCAGCGTCTCGTCGAAGTCGTTGATGTCGAAGAGCAGATGGCGTTCGGGGGAGGCGAGCAACCTGAAGTTCAGCAGATGGGCGTCACCGCACAGCTGCGCACGGATGCCCGAGTCCGGGGTTCCGGCCAGGTCGGAAGCCATGATCGCCGCCGCGCCCCGGTAGAAGCGGAACGGCGACTCCGTCATCCGCCCGTAGCGGATCGGCACCAGCTCGGGGACCCTGGCCGCCGACTGGACCTCCAGGACGGCCAGCGGATCGGGCCGGTCGCCGGGTGGGTCGTACACGCAGTGGCCGGAGCGGGGAGCCCGCCGGCGGGCCGCCTTGCCGAGCGCGGCCCGTTCCTCGGGCGTCGAGCCGGGTACGGCGCGAAGAGGGGAAGGGGCGTCCTGGGGCATGGTGACCCTCCTGACTGCCGGGCTGCGCTGTGTGAGCCCGCCTTCCCATCATTACGGCTCCGCGGCCTTCCGGCCCGTTGCCGGCGGGTGGGACCGGCCGGGGCCGTCAGGGCGCCCCGGTCTGTCCCGCCCGGCGCAGGGCCACCCTCCGCCAGATCGCCCGCTGGCACCTGAGCGCCGCCGCTCCCACCACGATGAGCACCGCGATGTTGACCAGGAGCTGGATGAGCGAGCCCCGCGCCTCGGACCAGCTGGCGAAGGCCGTGGAGACGCTGATGGCAGCCGCCGCCGGGATGGTCGTGACCGAGATGAACACCCCGAGCAGGGCGCTCGTGCGCGCCTCGGTGAGTGACACGATGCCCACGACGCCGGCCAGGGCGGCGACGGCGACGGAGAAGAAGTTGGGGGTGTTGATCAGGTCGGACACCGGTCGCAGCCCCTTCTGGAAGGCCTGGGACTCCAGCCCGAACCCCCGGATGAGCAGGCTGAAGAGGAAGGTGACCGCGATCGTCAGCAGGAGTCCCGCGCCCAGTGCGGACAGCCCCTTGCGGACCATGGTCCGCTCACCCCTGTCGATGCCCAGCGCCACCGCGACGATCGCGCCGTACTCGGGGCCGACGACCATGGCCCCGACGATGAGGATCTGGGAGTTGGTCACGATGCCCACGGACCCGATGAGACCGGCGATGACGAGGTACAGGTAGAAGCTCGGCGCGTACCTCCCCTCGGACCTGATGCGTGCCTCGACCTGGTCCCAGACGGGGGCGTTCGCCAGCGTGCCGAGCCGCCGTGCCGCACGGTCCGAGGCCTGTCCGGTGAAGGCCATGTCGACCGACTCGACGACCATCGTCCCCCGGGTGTCGATCCCGAGGTCCCGCAGACCGCGCAGCACCTCGTTCGCGGCTCCGCCCACCACGTCACAGGCCACGGCGTCCCCCTCGGGGTTGCGCGCCGCGCCACGCTGGACGATCAGATTCAGGACGTAGGGGCTGCCGGTGAGGATCCCCTCGACCTGGTCGGTGAGGTCCGCCGGGCTGACGACGCGGATGTGGATCATGTCCATCAGGCGTCCCGGCCCGGCCGGGAGGACCGCCCGCCTGCGGGTGCCGGAAAGTAGCCTCTGCGGTGACATGGCAGTGATCGGACGGTCATGGACCGATACCTTCCCACGCCGTGCACGGTCCGGTGGGGAGGACGCCTCCTGAGCGGCCCTCAATCCTTCCTGTCGTCCCACTCCTTGCCGAGCAGCCAGCTGTCGAACGTCCGCAGCACCGCCACGAGCGCCGCACCGAGCCGCCAGTCGTACCCCCGCGCGTGCAGGTGCACCGTGTCGCCCTTCGACCTGAACTCCAGCGGGACCTGGCCGCCCGCACGCCACAGGATGCGGCGCGGCCCGCGTGCCGCGTCCCCGTCACCGCTGAACAGGCTCAGCACGATGATCAACGTCTGCAGAGGGGCCAGCAGCCACCACACGTACCACCAGAAGATCCGGCCCTTGAACCCGACCGCCTCCGGGCCGCCCGCCGGAGTCACCGTCCAGCGGGTGCGCAGACCCCTGCCGCGCAGCGCCTTCTCGCGGACGAGCGTGCCGATGAGCTCGCCGTGCGCCCCGATCACCTGGTAGCGCGCGACACCGCCTCCGGCCGACACGGTCACCAGGGTGGCCAGCCGCTCCTCGCGGTGCTCGTCCGCCCACAACACGAACGAGCGGGTACCGGAGCCCCGCGCCGCCCGGTAGGCGGGTATCCCGCCCGGCGGGAGTTCCCGCTCCACGTACGCCACCACGCGGTCGCCGCCCGCCCCGTCCGAGAGCCGCACCAGATCGCCCACCGGAGCGTGCGTACCGCCCCCGGCCTGCGTCCCGCGGCCCCGGGGAGCGGGCTCCATCCTCAGTACGCTGCTCAACCGTCGCTCTCCTTCGCCGTACCGCACGAGCCTTCGCCGTACACCGCACTGGCTTGAGAGGATCCTCCCGTGGAGTCCCCCGAGCCCTTTCCCGATTTCCCCGAGCCGCCGGCCCGGCCGGAGCCGCCGGCGGGCCGGCGCCCGGTCCGTTGCGCCCTGTGCGGGCGGCCCCTCACCGGGGCCGACTCACGCCGTGCCGGACTCGGCCCCGCCTGCGACGCCAAACTGCACCCGCCGGGGCCGGACATCCGCACCCGCCGTCACGAGGTGGAACAAGACCCGCTCCCGGGCACCTGACCACCCCTATGCCTGGGCGTCGAGCCGGCGGAACAGCCCCTCCTGCACCACGGACACCAGCAGCTGCCCCTGCCGGTCGTAGATCCTGCCCCTGGCGAGACCCCGGCCCCCAGTGGCGATCGGGGACTCCTGGTCGTACAGGAACCACTCGTCCGCCCGGAACGGCCTGTGGAACCACATCGCGTGGTCCAGGGAGGCCATGTCGAAGCCACGCGGCCCCCACAGCGGCTCCACGGGGATCCGGACCGCGTCCAGGAGCGTCATGTCGCTCGCGTACGTCAGCGCGCAGGTGTGCACCAGCGGATCGTCGCCCAGCGGGCCGACCGCGCGCATCCACACCGCGCTGCGCGGGTCCGCGTCCTTGATCTCTTCCTTCGTCCAGCGCAGCCGGTCGACGTAGCGGATGTCGAAGGGCTGACGCCGGGCCATCCGCTCCAGCGCCTCCGGCAGCCCGCCCAGGTGCTCACGCACCTCGTCGGCGACGGTCGGCAGCTCGTCGGGATCAGGCACGACACGGGCCGGCGGGAGCTGGTGCTCGAAGCCTGCCTCCTCCGGCCGGTGGAAGGACGCCGTCAGGTTGAAGATCGTGCGCCCCTGCTGCACGGCCGTGACCCGGCGCGTGGTGAAGGACCGGCCGTCCCGGATCCGCTCCACGTCGTACACGATCGGCACACCCGGCCGCCCGGGCCGCAGGAAGTAGGCGTGCAGCGAATGGACCGGCCGGTCCCCGTCCGTCGTGCGGCCGGCGGCGACCAGTGCCTGGCCGGCGACCTGCCCGCCGAAGACTCTCTGCAGGGATTCCTCCGGGCTGCGGCCCCGGAAGATGTTGACCTCGATCCGCTCCAGGTCGAGCAGGTCGACCAGGCTGTCGGCGGGGTTCGTCATGCGGTTCTTCTCCACTCTCCTGGCCGGTGCGCCGTCACAGCCGGCCCACGGCCGTGACCCGGACGACTGCCCGGCCCTCCTCGTCGGAGGCCGCGAGATCGACCTCCGCACGAATTCCCCAGTCGTGGTCCCCGGCCGGGTCGGCGAAGGCCTGCCACACCCTCCACAGACCGTGCGCGGGGTCCTCGTCGATCTTCAGCAGCTTCGGTCCGCGCGCGTCCGGGCCGGTGCCCAGGTCGTCGTGCGCGTCCCAGTAGTCGTCCATGGCCTCGCCCCAGGCGTCCTCGTCCCAGCCCGCGTCGGCGTCCAGCTCGCCCAGGTCGCGGACCCGGTCCAGGGCGGCGAGCTCCACCCGGCGGAACATCGCGTTCCGCACGAGGACCCGGAAGGCGCGGGCATTGGCCGTGACCGGCTTGACCTCGTCGGCCCGCTCCTGGGCCTGCTCGGCGGTCTCCACATCCGGATTGGCCAGCTGCTCCCACTCGTCCAGCAGGCTGGAGTCCACCTGACGCACCATCTCGCCCAGCCAGGAGATCAGGTCCTCCAGGTCCTCGGACTTCAGGTCGTCGGGGATGGTGTGCTCGAGGGCCTTGTACGCGCTCGCCAGATACCGCAGGACGATGCCCTCGGTGCGGGCCAGCTCGTAGTGGGAGGTGAACTCCGTGAAGGTCATGGCCCGTTCGTACATGTCCCGGATCACCGACTTCGGCGACACCGGGTGGTCGCCGACCCACGGGTGGCTGGTGCGGTACACGTCGTAGGCGTGCCACAGCAGCTCGCTCAGGGGCTTCGGATACGTGACCTCCTGGAGGCGCTCCATCCGCTCCTCGTACTCCACGCCGTCGGCCTTCATCTGCCCGACCGCCTCGCCCCGTGCCTTGTTCTGCTGGGCCGCCAGGATCTGCCGCGGGTCGTCCAGCGTCGACTCGACGACGGAGACCATGTCCAGGGCGTACGAGGGCGACTCGGCGTCCAGCAGCTCGAAGGCGGCCAGCGCGAACGTCGACAGCGGCTGGTTGAGAGCGAAGTCCTGCTGGAGGTCGACCGTCAGCCGTACGATCCGGCCCTCCGCGTCGGGCGTGTCGAGCTGCTCCACGACGCCGCCGTCCAGGAGCGAACGGTAGATCGCGATGGCCCGCCGGATGTGCCGAAGCTGCGCCTTGCGCGGCTCGTGGTTGTCCTCCAGCAGACGCCGCATCGCCTCGAAGGCGTTGCCCGGGCGCGCGATCACCGAGAGCAGCATCGTGTGGGTGACGCGGAAGCGCGAGGTCAGCGGCTCGGGCTCGGACTGGATCAGCTTGTCGAAGGTGGTCTCCGACCAGGCGACGAAGCCCTCCGGAGCCTTCTTGCGGACCACCTTGCGCTTCTTCTTGGGATCGTCGCCCGCCTTCTTGACGGCCTTCTCGTTCTCGATGACGTGCTCGGGAGCCTGGGCGACGACGAAGCCCGCCGTGTCGAACCCGGCCCGGCCGGCCCGGCCGGCGATCTGGTGGAACTCGCGGGCACGCAGCGTGCGGACCCGGGTGCCGTCGTACTTGGTGAGCGCGGTGAACAGCACCGTGCGGATGGGGACGTTGACGCCGACACCCAGCGTGTCCGTCCCGCAGATCACCTTCAGCAGGCCCGCCTGGGCGAGCTTCTCCACGAGACGGCGGTACTTGGGGAGCATGCCCGCGTGGTGCACCCCGATGCCGTGGCGTACGTAGCGGGAAAGGTTCTGGCCGAACTTGGTGGTGAAGCGGAAGCTGCCGATCAGATCGGCGATCTTCTCCTTCTCCTCCTTCGTGCACATGTTGATGCTCATCAGCGACTGCGCCCGCTCCACGGCCGCCGCCTGCGTGAAGTGCACGATGTAGACGGGCGACTGCCGGGTGTCCAGGAGCTCGGTGAGCGTCTCCGTGATGGGGGTCAGCCGGTACTCGTAGCTCAGCGGCACCGGCCGGGTCGCGGAGCGCACCACGGAGGTCGGGCGGCCGGTGCGGCGGGTCAGGTCCTCCTCGAACATCTTGACGTCGCCGAGGGTCGCCGACATCAGGACGAACTGGGCCTGCGGAAGCTCCAGGATCGGGATCTGCCAGGCCCAGCCGCGGTCCGGCTCCGCGTAGAAGTGGAACTCGTCCATCACGACCTGGCCGATGTCGGCGTACTTGCCGTCCCGCAGGGCGATCGACGCGAGCACCTCGGCCGTACAGGCGATGACCGGGGCGTCGGCGTTGACCGAGGCGTCGCCGGTCAGCATGCCGACGTTCTCCGTACCGAAGAGTTTGCAGAGGTCGAAGAACTTCTCCGACACCAGCGCCTTGATCGGAGCGGTGTAGAACGTGACCTTGTCCTGCGCCAGTGCCGTGAAGTGCGCACCCGCTGCCACCAGGCTCTTCCCGGAGCCCGTGGGGGTGGAGAGGATCACGTTCGCCCCGGAGACCACCTCGATCAGCGCCTCCTCCTGAGCCGGATAGAGGGTGATGCCCTGCGATTCGGTCCATGACGAGAAGGCCTCGAAGAGGGCGTCCGGGTCGGCGGTCGGGGGCAGCTGATCGATAAGGGTCACGCCCCCATCTTGCCTGCCTCCCGCCCGGATGAGGGAACCGGAGGACCGGAGGAAGATCACGGACGATACGCTGCCCACTCAACTCGGCCGTCGCGCACAGGCGATGTGGCCGGATCACGATGGGGGCGGGAACAGTCATGATGGGACCGGCACACTCTCTGTCAGGGGCGGCGGCCTGGCTGGGGGTGGGCGCCGCGGCTGCCGCCGCAGGCCACACCATGCCCTGGCCGGTCCTGGTCGTCGGGGCCCTGATCACCGCCGGTGCCGCGCTGGCCCCCGACCTGGACCACAAGTCGGCCACCATCTCGCGCGCGTTCGGACCGGTCTCCAAGGCGCTCTGCGAGATCGTCGACAAGCTCTCCTACGCCGTCTACAAGGCGACCAAGGGAGCCGGCGACCCGCGCAGGACCGGCGGCCACCGCACCCTCACCCACACCTGGCTGTGGGCGGTGCTGGTGGGCGCGGGCTGCTCGGTGGCGGCGATCACCGGCGGGCGGTGGGCGGTCCTGGCCATCCTGTTCGTCCACCTCGTGCTCGCCGTCGAAGGACTGCTGTGGCGGGCGGCCCGCGTCTCCAGCGACGTCCTGGTCTGGCTGCTCGGCGCGACCAGCGCGTGGATCCTGGCCGGCGTACTGGACCAGCCCGGCAACGGTTCCGGCTGGCTGTTCGACGCGCCCGGCCAGGAGTACATGTGGCTCGGACTGCCCATCGTCCTCGGCGCCCTCGTCCACGACATCGGTGACGCGCTCACGGTCTCAGGCTGCCCGATCCTGTGGCCCATACCGATGGGCCGCAAGCGCTGGTACCCCCTCGGGCCGCCGAAGTTCATGCGCTTCCGGGCCGGCAGCTGGGTCGAGATCAAGGTGTTGATGCCCGCCTTCATGATCCTCGGGGGAGTGGGCGCCGCAGCCGCCCTCAACGTGATCTGACATCCCTCGCACCGTCCGGGGGGCGGCGAGCCGCCCGACGTAGCACCATGGCCGCATGCTGCTCGCCAGGCTCGCCCACGTGTCCCTGGAGGTCGCCGCCACCTCGGCGCGGACCCGGAAGACCGCCCTGCTGGCCGGGCTCTTCCGGGACGCAGGGCCCGACGACGTCCCGGTCGTCATCCCGTATCTCGCCGGCCGCCTGCCACAGGGGCGGCTCGGGATCGGATGGAGCAGCCTGCGCGTCCCGGTCACTCCCGCCGACGAGCCCACCCTGACCGTGGCGGAGACGAACGCGGAACTGACGGCGATCGGCGCTCTCACCGGCCCCGGTTCGCAGGCCGCGCGCAAGGAGCGGCTGGTGCGGCTGCTCGGCGCCGCCACCGCGGACGAGCAGTACTTCCTGCGGGGGCTGCTCACCGGAGAAGTGCGCCAGGGAGCGCTGGACGCCCTCGCCGTCGACGCCCTGGCGGACGCCGCCGGGGCGCCACGGCCCGAAGTGCGGCGCGCTGTCATGCTCGCCGGCTCGCTGGGGCCCGTCGCCCGTGCCCTGCTCGCGGAGGGGCCCGGGGCTCTCGCCTCCTTCCGGCTCACCGTCGGCCGTCCGGTCCAGCCCATGCTCGCCCACACAGCCCGCTCGGTCGCCGAAGCGATCGACCGGCTCGGCGGGCCCTGCGCCGTCGAGGAGAAGCTGGACGGCATCCGCGTCCAGGTGCACCGGGACGGACCGCGGGTGCGCGTCTACACCCGCACGCTCGACGACATCACCGACCGGCTCCCCGAACTGGCCGCGGCGGTGACGGGCTTTCCCGACGAACGGTTCATCCTCGACGGCGAGGTCATCGCCCTGGGGCCCGACGGGAGGCCCAGGCCGTTCCAGGAGACCGCCGGACGGGTGGGGTCCCGGCGCGACGTCGCCACGGCGGCGGACGCCGTCCCCGTGGTCCCGGTCTTCTTCGACGCGCTGTACGCGGACGGACGCGACCTCCTGGACCTCCCCTTCGCCGAACGCCACCGGGAGCTGGCCCAGCTGGTCCCGGAGCCGATGCGCGTGCGCCGCCTCGTCGTGGACGACCCCGGGGACGAGAGCGGGCGGGCGGCCGCGGTGGCGTTCTCCGAGGAGACCCTGGCCCGTGGCCACGAGGGTGTCGTGATCAAGGGCACCGAGGCGCCCTACAGCGCAGGCCGGCGCGGGGCCTCCTGGCTGAAGGTGAAACCCGTGCACACCCTGGACCTCGTGGTCCTGGCCGCAGAGTGGGGCCACGGCAGACGCACCGGGCGGCTCTCCAACCTGCATCTGGGGGCGCGCAGGGACGACGGCACGTTCGCCATGCTGGGCAAGACCTTCAAAGGGCTCACGGACACCCTGCTCGCCTGGCAGACCGAACGCCTCAGGGAGCTGGCCACCGCGGACGACGGACACGTGGTGACGGTGCGCCCGGAGCTGGTCGTGGAGATCGCCTATGACGGCCTCCAGAGCTCGACCCGCTACCCCGAGGGCGTCACCCTGCGGTTCGCCCGTGTCCTGCGCTATCGCGAGGACAAGAGCGCCGAGGAGGCGGACACGGTCGAGACGGTGCTCTCCCGACGGGTATGAGGCCGGTCCGCGTCGTGCATGACGCGGCCCCCGGGTGCGCGTGCGGTCGTCGCCGGGCCGACCGGTTCCCCGCCGGGCACGGCCCTGATCCTCGCCGGTGAGGCTCCGTCACGCCAGGCACGCCTCCGGCCCCCTCCCGTCGCGGCCGGAGGCCGGGGGAGAGGGCCGGAGGAGCGGGCACGGCCCGGTCTCAGCCGCGGGACTCGATCCCCGCGGTGTGCGCGTGGAGTTCGTCCGGCGACAGATAGGCGTCCGTGTACTCGAAGTCGCGCAGGGTCGCCTGCTTGCGGGCCTGGAAGCCCGTGCGGACGAAGTCGTCCCCGGCGATCGCGTTCAGCAGCCAGTTGGTCATGACCCTGGTCTTGGCGACGTTGGTACGCAGCGCCGCCCAGTGGTAGCCGCGCGCCGCGGCCTGGGCCGGCAGCCCCTTCAGCTCGATGCCCAGCGGCTTGGACACGGCGTCCCGTCCGCCGAGGTCCACGACGAGACCGAGGTCCTTGTGGACGTACGGACGCAGCGGGCGGCCCCGCAGCCGCGCGATGATGTTGTCCGCCAGTGCCCGGCCCTGGCGCATGGCGTGCTGCGCGGTGGGCGGGCAGATCGCCCCGTCGCCCTTGGCCAGATCGGGCACGGCTGCCGCGTCGCCGAGTGCGAACACGCTGTCGACGCCGGGCAGCGTCATCTCGGGGGTCACCGCGAGCCGCCCGCGTACGGTTTCTGCCCCCAGCGTGGCGACGAGCGGACTCGCGGCGACTCCGGCGGTCCAGATCAGCGTCCGGCAGGGCAGCACACGGCCGTCCGTGAACGTCACCTTGTCCGGGCCCGCCTCGGCCACCGAGACACCCAGGGAGACCTCGATGCCGCGCTTGCGCAGGATCTCGAGGGCGCTCCTGCCGAGCTTGTCACCCAGTTCCGGCATGAGCTTGGGCGCGATGTCGATCAGGTGCCACTTGATCAGCTTGGGGTCCAGCCTGGGGTAGTGCTTGACGGCGTTGGTCGTCAGCAACTGCAGGCAGGCGGCCGTCTCCGTACCGGCGTACCCACCGCCCACCACCACGAACTGCAGCCGGGACGCCCGCTCCTCGTCGTCATGACTCGCGTCGGCGAGATCCAGCTGCGAGATGACGTGGTCCCGGATGTAGGCCGCCTCGGCCAGGGTCTTCATACCCCGGGCGTTCTCGACCAGGCCCGGGATGTCGAAGGTCCGCGTGACACTTCCGGCGGCCAGCACGATGTAGTCGTACGGCTCGTTCACGATCTCGTCCGTGATCTTGCGGACCACACAGACCTTCGCCTTCGTGTCCACCCCGATGGCCCCGCCCGGCACGATCCGGGTGCGGTGACGGCGGCTTCGGCGCAGGGAGACGGCGACCGACTGGGGTGTGAGCACCCCCGAGGCGACCTGAGGCAGCAGCGGCAGGTAGAGCTGGTAGGAGAACGGGGTGACGAGCGCGATGTCCGCCTCACCGGGGGTGAGGCTGCGTTCCAGCCGGCGCACGCACTCGACCCCGGCAAAGCCGGCGCCGACAACGAGAATCCTGGGTCGTGCCACGGTGTGCGTCCCTTCTCGGGTTTACGCGGTCATCGCTCGCCTGCCCCGTATCCGGGGCCAGTCACCCCTCATCCTCACCGGACGCGACGGACTTCGCCTCTTGTGCGGCGGTCGCCGCCACCTGACCGGGCCCCCGGCACCGGCCCGCCACAGCAGCACCCGGCCCGGCCGCACGTCCGCCCCGCCGCACGTCCGGGACCGGCCACGGCCGGCGTCGCCCGGTGGGACGTGGCATCCGGCGTACAGTCGCTCGGTCGCCTGTCCGGGCAAGGATCCGCGGCGCGGGTTCCCCGTGGCCGGATGCTGGACCTGTTCGTAGGGGAATCCGCCCCGTTCACGCCGGCCCCTCGCCGCCACCGGGGCCGGTGCCCACCGTGCCCCGGTGGGCCCCTGGTGTGCCCGGCGCCCGGTGCTCAGCCGTGCCAGGAGCGCCACAGCGCCGCGTACGCGCCGTCCGCGGCCACCAGCTCGTCGTGGCTGCCCAGTTCGCTGATCCGCCCGTCCTCGACGACAGCGATCACATCGGCGTCGTGAGCGGTGTGCAGGCGGTGGGCGATGGCCACGACCGTACGGCCGTCCAGCACCCGCGCCAGCGAACGCTCCAGGTGGCGGGCCGCCCGTGGGTCGAGCAACGAGGTCGCCTCGTCCAGCACCAGCGTGTGCGGATCCGCCAGGACCAGACGGGCCAGGGCGATCTGCTGCGCCTGTGCCGGGGTGAGGGCCAGGCCACCCGAGCCGACCTCGGTCTCCAGCCCTGCGTCGAGGGCCTTCGCCCAGCCGTCCGCGTCCACCGCGGCGAGGGACGCCCAGAGCTCCGCGTCCCCGGCATCCGTACGGGCCAGCAGGAGGTTGTCCCGGAGCGAGCCCACGAACACGTGATGCTCCTGGTTGACGAGGGCCACATGGGTGCGCACCCGCTCCGCCGGCATCCGCGACAGCTCGGCACCACCCAGGGTGACCGAACCCGACCGCGGAGCGTAGATGCCCGCCAGCAGTCTCCCCAGGGTGGACTTGCCCGCACCGGACGGGCCGACCAGGGCCAGCCGCGTCCCCGGGGCCACGTCCAGCGACACCTCGTGCAGGACGTCCACCCCGGCCCGGTAGCCGAAGCGCACGTCGTCGGCGCGTACCTCGCGGCCGTCCGGCCCGATCAGGCCGTCGCCCGGCTCGGGCTCGATCTCCCGTACGCCGACGAGCCTCGCCAACGAGACCTGCGCGACCTGGAGTTCGTCGTACCAGCGGAGGATCAGGCCGATCGGGTCCACCATCATCTGCGCCAGGAGCGCCCCCGTCGTCAGCTGCCCGACGGTGATCCAGTCCTCCAGCACGAACCAGCCGCCGAGCAGCAGAACCGCGCCGAGGATCGTCACGTAGGTGGTGTTGATGACGGGGAAGAGCACCGAGCGCAGGAAGAGGGTGTACCGCTCCCACGCGGTCCACTGCTCGACCCGGCGGTCCGACAGAGCGACCCGGCGGTCACCCAGACGGTGGGCCTCGACGGTCCGCCCGGCGTCCACCGTCTCGGCGAGGACCGCGGCGACCGCCGCGTAGCCCGCCGCCTCCGAGCGGTAGGCCGAGGGCGCACGCCGGAAGTACCAGCGGCAGCCCACGATCAGCACCGGCAGCGCGATCAGCGCGGCGAGCGCCAGGGGAGGGGCGGTGACGGTGAGCGCCCCGAGGAGCAGCCCGGCCCAGACCACGCCGATCGCCAGCTGTGGCACGGCCTCACGCATGGCGTTGGCGAGCCGGTCGATGTCCGTGGTGATCCTGGACAGCAGGTCCCCGGTACCGGCCCGTTCCAGGACGCCGGGCGGCAGCCCGACCGACCGTACGAGGAAGTCCTCGCGCAGATCGGCGAGCATCTCCTCGCCGAGCATGGCTCCGCGCAGCCGCATGGTCCGCGTGAACACGGTCTGGACGACCAGCGCCACGGCGAACACGGCGGCGGTACGCTCCAGATGGAGGTCGGTGACCCCGGCGGAGAGGTCCTCGACCAGTCCGCCCAGCAGATAGGGGCCGGTGATCGACGCGATCACGGCGACCGCGTTGACCGCGACGAGCACCGCGAACGGCCTGCGGTGGCGACGCAGCAGACCGCGCACATAGGTCCGTACGGTCGTCGGCGTACCGACGGGCAGGGTCGTCGCCGACTCCGGGGCCGCCGGGTCGTACGCCGGGTGTGCCAGGCCGATCATGCTCTCTCCTCGATTTCCTCGATCGTCCGGGCCGGCGGCAGCCTGTCGGCCGCGGCAAGGCCGTCCGCCGCCGAGCTCCCGTCGTCGCTGTCACGGGTCACGACCGCCCGGTAACGCGGTTCGTCCCGCAGCAGTTCGCGATGGGAGCCCGCCGCCACGACCGTGCCGCCATGGACGAGCACCACGCGGTCGGCGAGGTCCAGCAGCAACGGGGACGAGGCGAACGCCACCGTCGTACGGCCGCGACGGAGCCGCTGGACACCGGCGGCGACCCTGGCCTCCGTGTGCGAGTCGACGGCCGAGGTCGGCTCGTCGAGCACCAGCGCCTCCGGGTCGGTGACCAGCGAACGGGCCAGCGCGAGCCGTTGCCGCTGGCCGCCGGACAGGGACCTGCCGCGTTCGGTGATCCGGGTGTTCATCGGATCGCCGTCCACCTCGACGGACGCCTGGGCCAACGCGTCCAGCACGTCACCGCACTGGGCGGCGTCCAGTGCCTCCTCGGCCGTGACACCGCCCGACGACGGCACCTCCAGCAGCTCCCGCAGTGTCCCCGAGAGCAGTACGGGATCCTTGTCCTGCACCAGCACCGCCGTGCGCGCGGTGCCGAGCGGCAGTTCGTCCAGAGCCACACCGCCCAGCAGCACCGACGGGAGGGGCGCCGACGCGTCCCCGGGCTCGGCGTGGCCGCCCAGCCGTTCCGCGAGCCGGCCCGCCTCGTCGGGATCTCCGCAGACCACGGCGGTGAACCGGCCCTGCGGCGCCATGAGCCCGGTCACCGGGTCGTAGAGGTCGCCCTGAGGCCTGACGGCGTCGAGCGTCGACGGGCCGGCGGTGCGCCGCAGCGACAGCACCCGCACGGCGCGCTGCGCCGAGGGGCGGGAGAAGGAGTACGCCATGGCGATCTCCTCCACGTTGCGCAGCGGGAAGAGCATCAGCGTCGCCGCGCTGTAGACCGTGACCAGCTGACCGATCTCGATACGGCCGTCGCGGGCGAGCGTCGCCCCGTACCAGACCAGCGAGATCAGCAGGAGTCCCGGCAGCAGCACCTGGATCGCCGAGATGAGGGCCCACATCCGCGCGCTGCGGACGGCGGCCCTGCGCACCTCCTGCGAGGCGCGGCGGTAGCGGGCGAGGAAGAGCTCCTCCCCGCCGATCCCGCGCAGGACCCGCAGTCCCGCGACGGTGTCGGAGGCCAGTTCGGTGGCGCGGCCCGCCTTCTCCCGCTGGAGGTCCGCCCGGCGGGTGGCCCGGGGGAGGAGAGGCAGAACGGCCAGCGCCAGCACCGGGGTCGCGACGGCGACCAGCACACCGAGCGAGGGCAGGTAGATCACCAGCCCGACGCAGATCAGCACGAGCGCGGTCGCGGCGGCGGCGAAGCGGGACAGGGCCTCGACGAACCAGCCGATCTTCTCGACATCACCTGTGGAGACGGATACCACTTCACCCGCCGCCACCCGGCGGGTCAGCGCCGAGCCCAGTTCGGCGGTCCTGCGGGCCAGCAACTGCTGGACGCGTGCCGCCGCGGTGATCCAGTTGGTGACGGCCGTGCGGTGGAGCATCGTGTCGCCCACGGCGATGAGGACACCGAGGAGGACGAGGAGGACACCGGCCCGCGCCAGGTCCTGCCCGGAACGGTCGATGACGGCCTGCACGGCCAGTCCGACGGCGAGCGGAAGACCGGCGATCGCACAGTGGTGGAGCAGTCCCCACGCGAGGGACTTGAGCTGACCGGTGAGCTGGCTGCGGCCGAGCCAGACCAGGAAACGGGGACCCGAACGGACGTCGGGATCGCCGGGATCCGAGTACGGAAGATCGCGAATCTGCATGACAACCCAAGGATCGGACGGCGGAGATCGCGTGCGGATCTCGTGGAACAGGAGATCCCGACGGACCTCGTGGAGCGGGAGATCCCTCCACGACGGACCTCGCGGAGCCGTGGGGGGACCAAACCGTGCAAGGTTCGCGTCCCGCCCCCCTCGGAGGCAACCGATTTATTAGCCGCCGACCGGCTCAGAGGACAGGCCGGGTCGCCCGCTCCAGTTCGATGAGTGCCGAGCGGTAGCGGTGGCCCGTCGCCCGGTCCATCCCGATCTCGCACGTCCGGTTCGCCGAGAGATACGTGTCGTACGCACGGGCGTTGACCTCCGCTGCCTCCCTGGCCGTGGCGCTGTCCGGGAGTTCCTTGTGCAGCAGTCCACGGTCGCCCGCGAATCCGCAGCAGCCGGCGTCGTCCGGGACGACGACCTCGTCGGCGCAGGCCTCGGCGACCGTACGCAACTGGGCGACGTCACCCAGATGCTCCATCGAGCAGGTGGGGTGCAGTACGGCGGATCCGGTCCTGCGGAACACCGTGAGGTGGGGGAGGAGTTCCTCGGCTGCCCAGACGAGCGAGTCGACGATTCTCAGCTCGCTGTGCAGCGCGCGGTTGTCCTCGGTGAGGTACGGCACCACCTCGCGGGCGAGGCCCAGCGTGCAGGAGGAGGCGTCGACGACCAGCGGGAGCACGCCGCCCGCGGTCCAGCCCCAGGCGGCCTCCACGATGCGGTTCGCCATGACCGCGTTGCCGATGTCGTACCCCTTGGAGTGCCAGATCGTCGCACAGCAGGTCCCCGCGACATCCTCGGGAATCCAGACAGGCCTGGCCGCTCGCGCGGACAGGGAGACGACCGCGTCGGCGAGCGACAGCGCTCCCGCGTCGGGGGGCCCGGCGAAGATGCGGTTCACACAGGCCGGGTAGTAGACGGCGTCGGCCCCCGCCCGCGAGGTGGGCGGCAGGGCGCGGGAGGCGGCCCCGGGCATCTCGGGAAGCCATTCCGGCACCAGGTCCGGACGCACCGCCTTGCGGGCGAGCCGGGTCAGGGACGCCGGCAGACGGTCCCCGGTCCGCCGGGAGACGGCGTCGGCCACGCCGAGCGCGATCCGTGCCGTGGCCTCGACGGCCTTGAAGTGCCGGGCCGCCAGCGCCGCCACCCGCTCCTCCCGGGGGGAGTGGCGCAGATGGCGGAAGCTCTTCATCAGTGCCCCGGTGTCGATGCCGACCGGACAGGCGAGCTTGCAGGTGGAATCCCCGGCGCAGGTGTCCACCGCGTCGTAGCCGTACGAGTCGAGGAGGTCGGTCTCCACCGGGGAGCCGCCGGGCTGCCGCATCATCTCCCGCCGCAGCACGATGCGTTGCCGAGGAGTGGTGGTCAGGTCCTCGCTGGGGCACGTCGGCTCGCAGAAGCCGCACTCGATGCACGGGTCCGCGACCGGCTCGACCTTGGGGATCGTCTTGAGCCCGCGCAGATGCGCCAGCGGATCGCGGTCGAGGACGATGCGGGGTGCCAGCACGCCGTCGGGGTCGATCGCCTGCTTCGTGCGCCACATGAGAGCCGTCGCCCGGGCGCCCCACTCCCGTTCCAGGAACGGCGCGATGTTGCGGCCGGTGGCGTGCTCCGCCTTGAGGGACCCGTCGAAGCGGTCGACGACCAGCGTGCAGAACTCGTCCATGAAGGCCGCGTAGCGCTCCACGTCGGAGGGCTTCGCGGCGTCGAAGGCGAGCAGGAAGTGCAGGTTGCCGTGGGCGGCATGACCCGCGACGGCGGCGTCGAAGCCATGGACGGCCTGGAGGGCGAGCAGTGCTTCGCAGGCTTCGGAGAGACGGGACGGCGGGACGGCGAAGTCCTCCGTGATGAGTGTGGTCCCCGAGGGCCGGGAGCCGCCGACGGCCGTGACGAACGCCTTGCGCGCCTTCCAGTACCCCGAGACGGTGGCCGCGTCCCGGGTGAACTCGTTGGTCACCGAGACGGCCGGTGTCACCAGGTCGAGTTCCGCCACGACGGATGCCGCGGCCCGCTCGCGGTCCGTCAGGGTGCTCTCGTCGGGCGCGCGGAACTCCACGAGGAGCGCCGTCGTCCCCTCCGGCAGCCCCGCCCAGTCCGCCGGGACCCCTTGGACGCGCACCGAGGCGCGCAGGGTGTTGCCGTCCATCAGCTCGACGGCGACGGCGCCCGCCTCGTTGAACAGGGGAACCGCCGCCGCCGCTGCCGGGAGTGAGGGGAAGAACAGGAGCGCGGAGGAGATGAGACGCTCCAGGGGCAGGGTGTCGAAGACGACCTCGGAGATGAAGCCGAAGGTGCCCTCGGAGCCGACCATGAGCCCCCGCAGGATCTCGACGGGCGTCGATCCGTCGAGGAACGCGTCGAGGCGGTAGCCGTTGGTGTTCTTGATCTCGTACTTGGCGCGGATCCTGGCGGTGAGCGGCTCGTCGGCCTCGATGTCCGCCTTGATGGCCAGCAGCTCGTCGCACAGGCGGGGCTCCGCGTGGCGCAGCAGTTCGTCGGCCTCGGCCTCGCCCGTGTCCACCACGGTGCCGCTGGGCAGGACGAACGTCAGGGAGGAGACCGTGCGGTACGAATTGCGGGTGGTGCCCGCGGTCATCCCGGAGGCGTTGTTCGCGACGACGCCGCCCACGGTGCAGGCGATGGCGCTGGCGGGATCGGGGCCCAGGATCCTGCCGTGCCGGGCGAGCGCGGCATTGGCCCGCATCACGGTGGTCCCGGGGCGGATCCGCGCCCTGGCGCCGCCGTCCAGCACCTCGATCCCCCTCCAGTGGTGGCGTACGTCGACGAGGATGTCCTCGCCCTGTGCCTGACCGTTGAGGCTGGTGCCGGCGGCCCGGAAGACGACATCACGCCCGTTGCCGTGCGCGTACGAAAGAATGGCCGAGATGTCGTCCAGGTCCTCGGGGACCAGCACGACCTGGGGGAGGAAGCGGTACGGGCTGGCATCGGAGGCGTACCGCACGAGGTCGGAGACCTTCCACAGCACCTTCTCCGGACCGAGCAGGGCGGTCAGGGCGGCGCGCAGCTCGGCAGGGGTCCCGGACGCTTTCCGGTCGGGCACCCGATCGGGGGACGGGGCCCGCGCCGTGCGGGGGCGCAGGGCTTCGGGCTTCGGCTCCAGCAGCGGCATGTCAGGGTCCCCTCGACGACGCGGTGCGGTGGCCGCACCGCATGCCTCAGCAGCGGCGGCGCTCCGGCATCCCGTCGACCAGAGCGGTCAGCAGCCCGCCGAGCACCTCGCGCTGATCGGCGGTCAGTGGAGCCAGGATCTCCTCCGCGGCGGCCTTGCGCGCGTCGCGCATCGAACGGAGTACGGCGCGGCCCTCCTCGGTGATCTCGATCCGGATCACCCGGCGGTTGGTCGGGTCCGGGGCGCGCCGCACCCGGCCGGCGGCCTCCAGGCCGTCCACGAGGGTGGTCACCGCACGGGGGACGACGTCCAGCCGCTCGGCGAGATCGGCCATCCGGGGCGGGCCGTCGTAGTGCGCCGTCGTGCGCAGGAGGCGGAACTGCGCCGGAGTGATGCCGATCGGCTCCAGCTGACGGCTCTGGATGCGCTGGAGACGGCGCGTGAGCCGCAGCAGCTGTTCGGCGAGCATGCCGTCGGAGTCGGGGGTGTCCATGAGGGAACATTATCAGGACCTGGTTCATTGTGAATAGAGGTAACAATGAGCTAGGCTCTCCGAAGTCGGCTCACATGTCAGCTCCCGGAGGTCGCGGCTGCTGTCGCGAGCCCGAGCGCTCTTCCTCCCCGCACGCTGTCGAAGGAGCCCATGAAACCCGACGGACCCACCTGGACACCTCCCCCCGCGGAGGCCGGTCAGCCGCCTGCCGAGCTGCGCCGCATCTTCCGGCTCTTCCGTCCGTACCGCGGCAGGCTCGCCGTCGTCGGGCTGCTGGTCGGCGCCGCCTCGCTGGTCACGGTCGCCTCCCCGTTCCTGCTCCGCGAGATCCTGGACACCGCGATTCCGCAGGGGCGCACGGGGCTGCTCACGCTGCTCGCGCTCGGCATGATCCTCACCGCCGTGATGACCAGCGTCTTCGGCGTCCTGCAGACCCTGATCTCCACGACGGTCGGCCAGCGCGTCATGCACGATCTGCGCACCGCCGTCTACACCCAGCTGCAGCGCATGCCGCTCGCCTTCTTCACCCGGACCCGCACGGGCGAGGTCCAGTCCCGCATAGCCAACGACATCGGCGGGATGCAGGCGACGGTGACCTCCACCGCGACCTCCCTGGTCTCCAACCTCACCTCGGTCGTCGCCACGGTGGTCGCCATGCTCGCGCTGGACTGGCGGCTCACGGTGGTCTCGCTGCTCCTGCTGCCCGTCTTCGTGTGGATCAGCCGCCGTGTGGGCCGGGAGCGCAAGAAGATCACCACGCAGCGGCAGCGCCAGCTGGCGGCGATGGCTGCCACGGTCACCGAATCGCTCTCCGTCAGCGGAATCCTGCTCGGCCGGACGATGGGGCGTTCGGACTCCCTCACCAAGTCGTTCACGGAGGAGTCCGAGCGACTGGTCGACCTCGAGGTGCGCTCCAACATGGCCGGCCGCTGGAGGATGTCGACCATAGGGATCGTGATGGCCGCGATGCCGGCCGTCATCTACTGGGCCGCCGGGCTCACCCTCCAGTCGGGTGTCAGCAGCGTCTCCGTCGGCACCCTGGTGGCCTTCGTCTCCCTCCAGCAGGGACTGTTCCGTCCGGCGGTGAGCCTGCTCTCCACCGGAGTGCAGATGCAGACGTCCCTGGCGCTCTTCGCGCGGATCTTCGAGTACCTCGACCTCGAGGTGGACATCACCGAGCCCGAGAAGCCCGTGCGGCTGGAGAGCGTCCGGGGTGAGATCGCCTTCGAGGACGTCACCTTCAGCTACGACGAGAAGAGCGGCCCCACGCTGAGCGGCATCGACGTGACCGTGCCCGCCGGGCACAGCCTGGCCGTCGTCGGCTCCACAGGATCCGGCAAGTCCACGCTCAGCTATCTGGTGCCACGGCTCTACGACGTCACCGGCGGCCGGGTCACCCTCGACGGGGTCGACGTACGGGATCTGGACTTCGACACGCTCGCGCGGGCCGTGGGTGTGGTCTCCCAGGAGACCTACCTCTTCCACGCTTCCGTAGCCGAGAACCTCCGCTTCGCCAAGCCCGATGCCACCGAGGAGGAGATCGAGAGCGCAGCCCGCGCCGCCCAGATCCACGACCACATCGCCGCCCTGCCCGACGGCTACGACACCCTCGTCGGCGAGCGCGGGTACCGTTTCTCCGGGGGCGAGAAGCAACGGCTCGCGATCGCCCGCACGATTCTGCGCGACCCGCCCGTACTGATCCTCGACGAAGCGACCAGCGCCCTCGACACCCGCACCGAACACGCGGTCCAGCAGGCCATCGACGCCCTGTCGAAGGGCCGCACGACGCTGACCATCGCGCACCGGCTCTCCACCGTCCGGGACGCGGACCAGATCGTCGTCCTTGACGACGGTCGAGTGGCCGAGCGCGGGACGCACGAGGAGTTGCTCGCCCTGGACGGGCGCTATGCCGCCCTGATCCGCCGCGACAGCAGTCTGACCCCCGCGACCACCTGAAGGCCAGGAGCGAGCACCTGAAGGGCGGACGGGGCTGCACGGCCGTCCGGTGGTGCGGCATGATCACGGCCCATGAGAGCACTGCTCGGGGTCGAACTCCCCGGATACCGGCCCCTGGACAACAGCGGCGGCGAGCACGGCGACGCCTGGATGAACGACGAAGGCGATGTGCTGTCCCTGCACTACTTCGGCTTGCAGCCGGATCTCCCGGCGGCCCTGGACGACGGGCCGGCCCTGCGTCACGCCCTGACCCACTGGACGGCGCAGGCGGGGGGCGGGCTGATCGAGGCGACAGTGAAACGGCTGGGTGAGCTGCCGGCCCTCCGTCAGATACTCAAGGTGCCCCTGCCCCAGCAGCCCAGCGGGCAGGTCTTCATCGGCAGCTTCACGGTGCCGCGCCAGGGGTGCAGCACCGTGGTCAAGATCCAGGCTCCCGAGCGCGGCATGACGGGGATGCGGGAAGCCGTCGTCATGGCGAAGGTCGGCCCCGACGCGTACTTCCGGCCGCACCCCTACGCCCCTGAGGTGCAGGGCGGCCTTCCGTTCCACGCGGCGGACCACGCCCAGTGGGACGCGGAGTTCCCCGACCATCCGCTGAGCCGGGTGCGTCGGACGCTGGACGCGCTCGCGGAGGCGGTCACCGTGGACCCGGGTTTCGCGGCCCTGCCTCCGTTCGCCGGACCTGTCGCCCGAGCCTGACGCGCCGGGCCGCAGGACCGGGGCGCCGGGCCGCCGCCGGGTACACGGCAGCGCCGCCGCTCCCGTGGGACGGGGAGCGGCGGCGCCGTGGTGCAGCGATGGATCAGACGAGCCAACCCACGAAGTGGACGACGCCGGCAAGCAGGTTGGTCAGGAAGTTCATCGGTATTTCTCCTCGTGCGTGGTGCATCTTCGGGACACGCGCCGTAGCGGTCTGCAGCCCACTGTGTGCGCTCGGTAAGCATCTGCCGCCGGTGGGGTGACGGGCAACTGAATCCGCCACGACCACGCGTTCGAGCGAACACCCGCTCCCGTGTTCGCGTGTTCTGTACACCTAGGGACCTCTGGTGCTGATGTGGCCCCAGGGCTCACTGTGGGCCTTCGAGCTGAGCGGTGGCCGTCCTGCCGTGCGGCAGCCCCGGGGCGTGCGGAACAGCCCTGCCGGGGAGTTGCGGCGATACGGGATGCGAGGCGGCGTCCGTCAGGCCGGCACGCCGTCCAGGTCCAGCAGACGGGTGACCGAACGTGCCGCCGCCCGGCCGGCCCGGTTGGCACCGATCGTGCTGGCGGACGGCCCGTACCCGACGAGGTGGACACGCCCGTCGCGTACGGCTCGGGTGTCCTCGACGCGGATGCCCCCGCCGGGCTCACGGAGTCTCAGCGGCGCCAGATGATCGACGGCGGCCCGGAAACCCGTCGCCCACAGGATCACGTCGGCCTCGACGGACCGGCCGTCGGCCCAGACCACCCCGTCCGGTGTGATCCGCTCGAACATCGGGAGCCGGTCGAGGAAACCCTGCTCGCGGGCGCGCCGGACGGCGTCGTTGAGCGGCAGTCCGGTCACGCTCACCACGCTCTGCGGCGGGAGTCCTCGGCGTACCCGCTCCTCCACCATGGCAACGGCGGCCCGCCCCTGGTCCTCGCCGAACGGCCCCTCACGGAAAACCGGGGGCCGCCGCGTCACCCAGTACGTCTGCGCCGCCACCTCGGCGATCTCCATCAGATGCTGGGTGCCCGACGCACCGCCGCCGACCACCACCACCCTCAGGCCGGCGAACTCGGCGGGCCCCGGGTAGTTCGCGGTGTGCAGCTGCCGGCCCCTGAAGGTCTCCTGGCCCGGATAGCGAGGCCAGAACGGCCGGTCCCAGGTGCCGGTAGCGCTGATCAGCGCGCGAGAGGCGTAGACGCCCTCGGACGTCTCGACACGCAGCCGGCCGGCCTCCCCCTCCCGCACGGCACTCACCTCGACGGGGCGGTGCACCATGAGGCAGAAGCGGCGCTCGTACTCCTCGAAGTACTCGCCGATCACCTCGGAGGAGGGCCTGGCGTCGTCCGCACCCGTCAGCTCCATGCCGGGCAGGGAGTGCATGCCGTGCACCTTGCCGTACGTGAGCGAGGGCCACCGGAACTGCCAGGCTCCGCCCGGCCGGGGCGCGTGATCCAGGACGACGAAGTCCTCCCCGGGCAGGAGCCCGGTGCGCCGCAGATGGTAGGCGGCGGACAGCCCCGCCTGGCCGGCACCGATGACGACCACGTCCAGCTCGCGCGTCCCAAAATTGTTCACGATTCTACTAACCGGCCGAGGTCTCCGGATCTTCCCGGACGCGATCCACCGGGCGGGTCTCCAGATCCTCCCGGGCAGGTCTCCGGGTCGGGCCCTCGGGGCTTCCCGGGCGCGGTCCCCCAGCTCGACGACACAATGGGGTCATGCCCGACACCTTCGCCACCCACGTATTGCGCCTCACCACGGGGCGGACCGAAACGGTCCTGGACCTGACCGAGGAATGCACGCAGTTCCTCACCCGCGTCTCCCACGGCAGGGACGGCCTGCTCAACATCTTCGTTCCCCACGCGACGGCCGGGGTCGCCGTCCTGGAGACCGGGGCCGGCAGCGACGACGACCTCCTGGCCGCCCTGCAGACGCTGCTCCCCGCCGACAACCGCTGGCGCCACCGCCACGGCAGCCCGGGCCACGGCCGCGACCACGTACTTCCCGCCCTCGTCCCGCCGCACGCGACCCTGCCGGTGATCGGAGGGCGTCTGGAGCTCGGGACGTGGCAATCGGTCTGCCTGGTGGACACGAACGTCGACAATGCGGACCGGCAGGTGAGGCTGAGCTTCCTCGGATAGCGCCGTGCCTGGACGCGGCTGTGGAGGGGACGTCCGGTCTTGCTCCACGTGAGGGGGTGCGGTTGACGAGCGCGATCCCGTCCGCACCCCGTAAGGCGTTCGTGATCCTGGACGGAACGCTGCTGACGATCGAACGTCCCGCCGCACACCGCCCGTTCCGCTCCGGGAAGCACAAGAGGAACGGCGCCGTCCGTGTGCGCTTCCCTGACCGAGGAGAGTGACTGTCCTGCAGGTCAGCAAGCCGTGAACACCGCTCCCGCGCGGCTCCGGGCCCTGGGAGAGCGGGATGGGCGGTGGTGCGGGACCAGGTCCTGACCAGCGGTCACCTTGCGCGGCCAACAGAGCGAGGGGGGCGGACGCCTCGGGGCTGAGGCTGGAAGACCTCCCCCTCTTCACGACCACCGTTCATATGCGACGTCGAGGCGTGTCTCCGTGCGCACCCAGACTTCGCCATCGGCGGCCTCAGCCGGAGTGTCGACTCGTTCGAGACCGAGGAATTCGATCAACGTGAGCAGTTCGGCTCGTTCGGCTCGGTCATCGTCGGCATCATGCGAGTCGAAGAAGACGTAGAACTGGTCGCTCGGGTCCACGATCCCTGCATTCGCCCAGATCCGGGCCACTGCTTCGATTGCCGCGGCTTCGGTGGTGATCGTGGCGGCGCGGGCAGCGCCGCGAGCCTCCGGTGTCGCGTCCAGGTCAGCGAGGTCCGTGAACCACTGGCCGAAGTGGTCGAGGCCGGCATATCCGTTCTCGAAGAACAGCATCGCGCTCGGCATGTAGCGATTGGCCCTGTGGACCTTGAGGTATTCGGACCGGTGCGGGTCCGCCACGTCGAACCGGGCGATCACCCCTTGCCCTGGCATGAGCGCCAGTCTTTGGCTCGCCGACACATCTTCGATGGTGTAAGTGGCGGACTGTCGCTCCCGGAAGAATGCGGAGAATTGTACGTACGCTTCCTGAGGGTCACCCACGGATACCTGCCGGTCTTTGCCGTCACCGGCAGCGAAGACGAACTGCTTCGGTCCGGGAATGTAGGGGCGAGCCATAGGTGTCCTTCGTTCAGATGTCAGGCGTCCAGCAATGTAGGCCCGTCAGCGCAGACGGACCCGCTGTTCATCGCTGCCGAATGGCCGGAAGAGCGCGTCGGTAGCCAGGTCCGCGCGCTCACGCCCTCCTTCGGCTGCGTCCCGGGCACGGCGGCGAGGCCGCCGACGGTCCTGCCCGTCCCGTGATTCCCGAGCACTGCCGTACGGGCGGCCGGTGCACCGCGCGCGCCGTTCGCCGCCGCGCAGCGGTGCCTCCGTGAAGGCCGCGGGCTCGAGGCGACATGTGACGCCGGACTCCCGGAACGTTCCAGAGGGCTCCCAGCGCGACGCGCGTGCGGGCGGGCGACGGTTCAGCGGCGGCCGGTGGACAGGATGACGAGGAACTGGCCGCCGCCCGGTTCGATGTCGGCCGTCACCGGTAGCCCTGGTACCAGACGGGAGAACCGGTCGACCAGCCAGTCCGCCGCCTCCTGGGCGTCCCGCTCGGTCGGGCAGCGGCCCACCATCTCGCGGCCCCCCTTGCGCTCCAGCCTCCCGGCCACGGTGATCAGGGGCGCGGGTTCGACCACGTACAGGTTGTCCGGCCAGGCGATGGCCACCTTGACCGCGCCCTTGCGGGTGTTGCACCCGCGGTGCGCGAGCCGCTCGACGACCTTGGCCTTCCGGTCGGCGGTCCGGCTGTCGACGCTGGGCCCTCGCGGGTCGTTCACCGACTCGTGGGGGTCGACCGCCTCGTCACACACCCAGCATCGCCAGCCGTCGCGTTCGGCCACGTCATCAAGGAGACTCATTCGAGCAAACTAGCCTGCCCGGCCGCTGTTCCACGCACCAGGGCCCTGGCAAGGTCTCCATGCGGCGCAGGACGCGTGCGGCGGCCGGGCAGGTGACGCAGATCGTGCACCGAGCACCCCTCGGGAGCCAGGTGCGTGGCCCGGCGCCCGCCAGAAGGACCGAGTCCTCGATTCCGCCGAGGCTCCGGGTCGGAGCCGGGGCGCGCGGGTGGTCCTCGAAGACGGGGGTACAGGAGTGAGGACTGCCGAGTGAGGGAGGGACGATGACGAAGGACACATCGCTGCGCGCGGTGGGATGGGCTCAGTCGTTTCCGGTCTCGCAAGGTGTGCGGGCCGGCCGCCGGTGGACGCGTGAGCACCTGGCCTCCCTGGAATGGACCCGGGACGCCCCCGACATCGTGGACGCGATCCTGCTCAGCGTCTCCGAACTGGTCACCAACGCACACGTGCACGCGCACAGTGACGCCCAACTGGTTCTGACCTGGGACAGCCACTGCCTGCATGTGAGTGTTCACGACTCCGACCCCCTGCCCCCCGCCAAGCAGCCCGAGGACGTCACGACGACCGGAGGGCGCGGGATGGCCATCGTCGACGCGCTGTCCGACGGCTGGGCCACGCATCCGCAGGCGTCCGGCAAGACCGTCACCGCCTGCTTCGTACCGCCGGGTGCTCCCAAGCCCGCGCATGGCGCGGACATCAGCTGAGTTCTGGGCGGAACGCGAGGAGATCAGTGGCGCACTGTCCACGGCTGCCCGCGGGTCGTCTCCGCGAGGTGCACCGCGCTGGGCGCGCACCGTGGCAAACCGGTCGCTGGGATGCCGTCGGCGAGGCCGCCTCCTGGTGCGTGTCATGGCAACGACCCTGTGAAGACGGCCCACTTCTCCTCGCACAGAAGCCGGGCTGGAAGAGGCGCAGTGTCGGCGTGACCCTGCCCGAGGAGCGCCGAGTCGAAGCCGAAGCCGGTCAGGCGGGCTTCGCTCCGGCGGGCCCGCCCACGACGGTGAGCAGGTCCACGACGAAGATCAGCGTCGAGCCCGGCGGAATCAGCGACGAGGGTGACTGCTTGCCGTAACCGAGGTGCGGAGGAACGATGATCTCGCGTCGGCCGCCGACCTTCATGCCCCTCACCCCCCGGTCCCACCCCTTGATGACCCTGCCACCGCCCACGGCGAATTTGAACGGGCGGCCCCGCTCCCACGAGGAGTCGAACTCCCGCCCGGACGCGAACGTGACCCCGACATAGTGCAGCTGGACGACCCTGCCCGGCTGCGCCTCGGCTCCGTCCCCGACCACGAGGTCCCGGATCGTCAGCTCGGTGGGCGCGTCACCCTCCGGAACCGTCATCGTGGGCTTCGTCAGTTCGCTCATCACAGTCCTGTCGCTCGCCACCGGCATCCCCGCAGGGGCCGGCCTGCCGCATGGGCGATCCATGCGGCAGGCGATCACGCTACCGGGCGATGCCCATGCTCCGAGGCGCGCGCGAGGTGCCACGGAACACGGCTCCCAAGTCCGCCGGACGTAGCGGGATTCGGGCCTGTGGGCGGGGCCCGAGGGGCAGCAGGCGGTTGAAGACCCATGGCCGCGCTGTCGCGACGATCACGCAGCCGGCGTGCCGGCGGGAGGGTCTCCAGCGTGCCGGTCCTGTGGTGCCGGCCGGGGCCTATGGCCGGCGCTCAGCAGGCAGATGCCCTACCTGGGTTCCGGTCGTGGCCCCGCTGTCAGACCTGCTTGATCGCGGAGATGTCAAACTCCAGAACCACCTTGTCCCCGACCAGGACACCGCCCCCTTCGAGCGCGGCGTTCCACGTCAGGCCGTAGTCCTTGCGGCTCACCGTGATGGCGCCCTCGAAGCCCACCCGCTGGTTGTCGAACGGGTCCCGGGCGGCGCCGGTGAACTCGAAGTCGATGCTGATCGGCTTGGTGGTGTCCTTGATCGTCAGATCCCCCGTCAGCCGGAAGTGGCTGTCATCCAGCTGTTCGGACGCGGTGGAGGTGAAGGTGATCTTGGGGTATGTGGGGGCGTCCAGGAAGTCGTTCGTCCGCAGGTGGCCGTCGCGATCCGCGTTGCCGGTGTCGATGCTGTCCGCCTCGATGGTGACCGACGCGCTCGACCTGGACGGGTCGGAGCCGTCCAGGTGCAGGGTGCCCTCGAATGCGTGGAACGCCCCACGCACCTTGGTGATCATCGCGTGCCGAGCCACGAAGCCGATGCGGGTGTGCGCGGGATCCAGCACGTACGTGCCGGTCAGATCGGCGAGGGCATGCGTCGTCATGGGGTGCTCCGTCGACTCGCTGGGAAGGGGCTTCCTCACGCTAGACCGGACCGGGCGCCTCCTCGCCGAGGCCGCGCTTCGCCCGCCGTGCAGGGTCATTCCATTGGGCTACGGAGGATTCACCTCCACGCCGGCCACGTGCCGCCCGCCCGTGGGGAGGATCTCGGAGGCTTCTCGTGGACCCCGGCTTCGCCCGTGGCTGGAACTGCTGCCGCCGTACCCTCGCGCTCGTCACGCCCAGCCCGAGCCCAGCCCATGAGCCCTCCCCGCGGTGCGGGCAGGGCTCATGGGCCTGAGGTGGTGTCAGCGTGCCGCCCGCGGGCTCGGGCGGCACCTACGGTGAGGTCAGCCCGACGAGCAGGCCCGGCCGTTCAGCTTGAACGCCGCTGGATCCGGCGCCGGGCCCGTTGCCGAGGTGTTGAAGCCGAAGTCGACCGCCGCCCCAGGGGCCAGTGTCCGGTTCCACGTCAGCGGCTTCGCGCTGATCGTGCGGCCGGACTGGGTGAACTCCGCGCTCCAGGTGTGACTCAGTTTCTGCTCGCCGGAGAGCAGCCAGGTCAGCTCCCACGGCGAGACCGGCTCGGAGCCGGTGTTCTCGACGTGGACCGTCACCGTCGAGCCACTGCTCCACGGGTGCGAGGAGTAGGTGACCTCGCAGGTACGGGCCTGGGCGGCCGGGTCGCCCTCGCCCGCGTCGTCCAGGTAGGAAGCGATGAAGGCCAGCGGCGCGTTCCAGTTGATGGTGATCTCGTTGGTCGCCCAGGAGCCGATGTCGTCGATGTAGCACATGGCCGGGGCGCAGCCGCTCAGCTTGTCCTTCGCGACCGGGTCTCCGGAGCCGGCCGCGGTGAGGTTGGGCCCACCGGCCACCGATCCGGGGGCCGGGTGGGGCAGGGCGGGATCGTTCTGGTGCGCCCAGAAGCGATGGTGCTGGTTATGGGAGTCCCGCTCGCCGTAGCCGGTGACGTACGACTGGTTCAGGGGGTTGCGGCCGAACAGGTAGTCGGCGCCCCGCAACACGGCGCCCTGGTAGGCGGCCTTGCCGGTCAGGTCGTGGGCCGTGGCCAGCACGATCATGTTGTTCAGGACCTGGCTGTTGGACCCCCAGACGTAGTCCCCGCCCTGAGGGGCGTACGGCAGCCCGTACGCCTGGGCGCCGGACTGCGCGGCATAGCGGTCGGCGGCCGTGGTGACGACGGAGCGGACCTCGTCGAGCTGCGCCGACGTCAGACCGTTCGGCACGGTGGCCAGGGTGAGCACACCGAGTCCACCGGTGGATCCCCACGAGATCCCGCCGCTCGCCGGGAAGACCGCGTCCGTGTCCCCGTGCAGGTCGGAGGAGAGCACCGCCTGGCGGTAGGTGTCCTTGCCCGTGGTGGTGAACAGCTCGGCGGCTGCCCAGTAGAACTCGTCCGAGACGTCGTTGTCGCCGTACGCGCCGCCGCCGGTTCCGTCAGCGGGGTCGGCGAGCACGTCCGGGTGCTGCTTCGCCGCGGCCCACGCGGTTTCGGCGGCCCGCAGGCAACGGTCGGCGAAGTCCTCGTCGAAGGGGGCGTAGAGCCGTGCGCACTGTGCGGCCGAGGCGGCGAGATTGAGCGTGGCGGCCGTCGACGGGGGGTGCAACTCACGCTGCTGGGGGTCGAGATGCGGCTTCATCGGCAGCCCGGTCCACTCGGCGTCGTGCATCTTGTGGTGCGCCATCCCCGCCAGCGGTTCGCCGGCCGGTACCTGCATCTTGATCAGGAAGTCCATCTCCCAGCGCGCCTCGTCCAGGATGTCCGGCACCCCGTTGTCGCGTTCGGGTACCCGCAGCTCACCGTCGCCCAGTTCCGCCGACTCGGCGTTCGGGGCGGTCAGGGTGCGCTCGTAGGTGGACATCAGCTGGGCCACCGAGATGCCGCCGTTGACCACGTACTTGCCGTGGTCGCCCGCGTCGTACCAACCGCCCGACACATCCAGCCGGTAGTCACAGACTCCGGGCTGACAGGGAACGTCCGTGTCGCCCTTGTTGGGCGCGACACCGATGTGGCCGGCCGGGCGTGCGTACTCCGCACCCACGAGGTCCGCCTCGATGGGCGTCCCGCTGCGGTTGTGGTAGAAGTACGCCAGCGCGTCGGAGCGCAGCTTGTCGTACAGGTCGCCGCGGATCGAGAACGGCTCGCTGACCTCGCCGTCCACCTCCACGGTGTAGCCGTCCCCCGCCTCGGTGAGGCCGTCGAAGTCGAAGGTGTGGACCCGCTGGTGCGACGTGGGGTCCTCGCCCTGGGGAACGGTCGTCCCGGTGGCTGCCGTCGAACCGTCCTCGGCCTTCACCGTCCAGGTCAGCGGTGCGTCGGCATCGGTGACCACGGTACCGCTCTTGGGGCCGTCGGGCAGGTAGCCGACCTGGTTGACGCGTACGGGCGAGCCCGTGTCGGGCACGTACACGGGCGGTTCGGCCCCGCCCCGCAGTGAGACGTCGTCCAGACAGAAGGTCGTCGCCCGCTCGCCGCCGCCTATCTGCAACTGCACCGACGCGGCCGGCAAGTCGACCGAGGCCGTGAACGTACGCGTCACCTCGGTCACCTCCGTGCCCACGGGGTCCGCCGTGGCGAGCGCGGTCGTGTACGGCTCGGTCGCCTCCTGGACCCGGGTCTGGACGGTCAGAGGCACGGTGGAAGTGGCCGTGTAGGACAGCTCGTAGCTCTCACCCGCGACGATCGGTACGTCGTTCTGGCCGATGATGACGTCCCAGGCGTTGGTCGTACCGGCGGGCACCTGCGCGCAGAGCCGGCCGTCCGTGACCGCCGCCGGCGCGTTCGCCGTCCACCACCAGGGGGCGGTACCGGCGGCGAAATCGCCGTTGGAGATCTGCTCGGGGCCGGGTTCGGCTTCGAGCGCACCGGCCGTTCCGGGCACCGCCAGCGCCGCCGAGAACAGTAAGGCGGCGGCTGACATCCCGAGCACACGTCGCCCGTGCCGGGGGCGGGTGCGCACAGGCCGTGCGGAAAGTGGTGAGGCATTCACCGGGGAAGCCTTTCGTCGACGGGGGCGATGGGCATGGGAGAGCGGCCTCCCGTGTGAGTGGGAGCGCTCCCAGCCGCATTGTGGGGGGTGATCGGGTGGTCCCGCCAGGGTCATGACAGCGGAGAGTCGTCATCAAGTGGGGGACATCAAGGAGGGACATGGCTGAGCGTGGCGCTCGCCTGTCGGACTCCACCGCACCGGAGGCGGACGCGACCGCCGGCCTCGACCGCCGAGCGCCGGCTCCGGAACCGATGGGGGACGGCCCACCGAACGGTGGCCGCCTCTCCACTCCTGACCGCCGATCACCGATGCGCGATTCCCGGCCGTTGCACGGCCGCGGGCGGCCTCGCACCGGGGCGAGTCCGGTGACGCTCCGGCGCGGTGCAGCACGGGTCCGGGGCGAGTCCCGTGCTGGTCCCGCGCGGACAGGCTCCCGCGCACCCGCTTTGCTCCGGCGCACCACCCTGCGACTAGTTTGTGTGCAGGACAGATACGCGGTCCCGTGCTTGCAGAGGTGCACGGGGAACGGGAAGGTCGGGAAAGAGTGTCGCTGCGCCCAGGGGATCCAGCCGAGATCGGCGGCTATCCGCTCGAAGCGCGGCTGGGCTCGGGCGGCATGGGCACGGTCTTCCTGGCCCGTACGAGTTCGGGGCGGCCCGTCGCGGTCAAGCTGATCCACCAGCACTTCGCCGGGGACGACGAGTTCCGCATCCGTTTCCGGCAGGAGGTGGCGGCGGCGCGGCGGGTGAGCGGGGCGTTCACCGCCGCCGTGGTCGACGCCGCCCCCGAGGCCGACCAGCCCTGGATGGCGACGGCCTACATCGAGGGGCCCACGCTCACCCAGCGCATCGCCACCGAGGGCCCGCTGGGTGGCGCGGAGCTGCGGAAGCTCGCCATCGGGCTCGCGGAGGCGCTGCGTGACATCCACCGCGTCGGTGTCGTCCACCGTGACCTGAAACCGTCGAACGTCGTGCTCTCGCCCGAGGGCCCCCGCGTCATCGACTTCGGCATCTCGCGTGCCGTTGACCAGCAGACGCTGACGATGACCGGACGGGTCATCGGTACGCCGCCGTTCATGTCGCCGGAGCAGTTGCAGGCTCCGCGGGGGGTGGGACCGCGTTCCGACGTCTTCTCGCTGGGGACCCTGCTGGTGTACTCGGCGACGGGCCACGGACCCTTCGACGCGGACAGCCCTTACATGACGGCCTATCAGGTCGTCCACGAGGAACCGTCCCTCGGCGCCGTCCCGACGGCGTTGCGCGAGGTCGTCGAGGCGTGCCTGGACAAGGAGCCGGAGGGACGCCCCTCGGCGGACGAACTCCTCGTCCTGCTGCGGGACCTTCCGGCGGACCTCGGTGGGACGGACGCCGGCGGCACCGTCGCCGGACGCACCCGTGACATGGACACCCAGCACCACATCGCGACGCGGGCCACCCCGGCGCCGACCGCCCCGGCCACCGGTCCCGGCGGTTCCGGCACGGGGAGCGGGCGCACTCCCCTCGGCCGTCGGCTGCGCCGGCGTTGGCGTCCTGTGCTCGCGGCAGCGGTCGCGGTGGCCGCGATCGGCGGAGGAGTGGCCGCCCTGCAGGCGGGCGGCCTCGGGGACGACGATCACGGCCCGGGCGGCAAGGGTGACAGGGTCGCGGCACCGGACGTGGCACTCCCGGACGGCTTCCGGCCATGGCGCACCACGGTCCGAGGCGGGCGCGAGGACATTCCCGACGAACTGCGTTGCGTCACGCGCGGGGAGGCGCTGTTCTGCGGGGGAGGGAGCGTCGTGGCGACCCGTATCAGAGCCGAGGACGGATCGCGGGTGTGGACGGCGAAGAGCCCTGGCGTCCCCGTCCAGGGCCTGCACCTCGTGGGCGCCACCGACGACACGGTTCTCGGTTACCGCTTCGCCGCCGAGGACGCCCCGCAGGACCCTCCCACCGAGGTGGTGGCGCTCGACGCGGAGACCGGCCGCGAGCTGTGGTCCGTGCCGTCCGGTGCCCAGTCGACGGCCGTCACGGGCCGGACCCAGGACGCCGTGGTGGCCGGCTCCGCCGTCGTGACCGTCGACGCGTCCAACTCCCGCTTCGAGGCCCGGGACGCACACAGCGGGGAGGAGATCTGGACGAGGCCGTTCCCCTCGGGCACGCGGTGCGCGCCCGTCCCGGTGGGCACCGGAATCGCCGCGATGTGTGCGACGGACGCGGAGTTGGACGCCCTGGACGTGACCAGCCCCGTCCTGTACACGGTCGACCGCGCGTCGGGGACCCTCGGCAGGCCCGTCGCGGTCGACGGCCCCGCCGTGCCCATGGGCTTCGCCGACGGCAGGCTCGTCCTCCTCCAGGAGTACAGGGAAGGAACGGCGCTGGCGGGCTACGACGGAGTGGTGCGGGTGGACCCCGCGTCGCGGAAGGTCACGTACTCCCGGCTGGCCGAGGCCTACGCGGGGACCCCAGGCATGGAGGACGGCACCGTCTACCTGAGCGGGCAGACCGGCCTCGTCACCGCCCTCGACCCTGCGACCGGCAGGAAGAAGTGGTCGCGTCAGACGAGCGTGGAGGGCGCGTCGGGCCCCGTCGCTGGAAACGACGCGGTGTACTTCAGCTCCGCCACCGGGCGGGTGGTCGCGTTGGCGCCGGACGACGGCCGACTCCTGTGGGCCACGGACCCGCAGGCCGACGGGCTCACGGGTGAGCAGGGAGCGAGTCCGCGCGTGACCGTTGCGGGGCGTGCGGTGATCGTGGCCGCTGCAGAGAACACCCTCTTCGCCTTCGACGCCCGGAAACCGCCCGAGTCTGGCTGACCCCGCGACCGATGCCGCCGGCACCGCACGTGCCGGCCGGGGACTTCTCGGAGCGCCCCTGTCGCGAACGTCCGGGCGCCAGTGCCGCACGCGCAGGCGAAGACCGCCGGCAGCGGCGGGTTCCGGCGGCCCGGGCGTCGGCCGCCAGGGTGTGGGTTAGGTTGCCCCCATGACCGACCTCGCATCCGTCTGGCCCCCCGCTCCTATACGTACCGAGCGGCTCGTGCTCCGCCCGTCGGAAGCCCGGGACCGGCCGGCGTTCATCGAGCTGTTCGCGTCGCCGGAGGTGCACACCTACCTGGGCGGCCCTCGCCCGCGCGACGAACTGGAGCGTGCGGTACCCGAGGTGCCAGGGCGCCGCCCCGGTGTCTTCGTCATCGACGCCGACGGAGCGATGGTCGGCACGGTCACGCTCGAACGGCGTGATGCACAGCGCCCGGGACACGTCCGACCGGATGCCGGGGAGGCCGAGATCGGTTACATGCTCCTGCCGGAAGCGTGGGGCCAGGGCTACGCCGCCGAGGCGTGCGCGGCGGCACTCCGGTGGTTCGCCCGCGCGCTGCCCGGCGAGCCGGTGGTGCTCTGCACCCGCACCGACAACCACCGCTCGACGCGTCTGGCGCGAGAGCTGGGCTTCACCGAGGCGGAGAGGTTCGAGGAGTACGGCGCCGAGCAGTGGTTCGGCGTGCTGACTCCCGTCACGCCGTCGGACTGAGCCCGTCCAGGCCCGCGCCCGCGCTCGCCGGGAGCCGGACCCGGGTCTCGGTGCGCGGGCCGGTCATATGCGCTGGTACCGCCGGCCGAGGCTGGGGCAAGGTGAGCGGGTGAACGCAGTGTCGGCCGGCCTCGCCGCCAACCCCTCCCTTCCCGCAGAACTCCTCGACCGGCTGATCGAAACGGCGGACGACGAGATCGCCTGGCGGCTCGCGCACCGCCCCGGCCTCACCCCCGCTCAGGTGACCGCCCTGGTCACACGGTGTCCCGGAACGGCCGTCCCCTTGGCGTACGAGGGACTGCTGAGCGAGGACCAGGTCGGTCCCGCCGTGCTTCCGGATGCGGTGCTGGCTCTCCTCGACACAGGGGTGGGGCCGACGCGGTGGGCGCGGCGGTTCGCCGCGCACGCGGACCCACGGTGCCGGGTGAAGCTGGCTGCGTGCCCAGGACTGCCGCCCGACGTGCTGGAGGCGCTTCTCGACGACTCCGACACCGAAGTCGTCGTGGAACTCGCCCTGTGGGCACCGGCCGACATCGCGGCCCGGCTCGCCCGGCACCCGCATGCCGACGTCCGCTCCGCGGTGGCGGAGAACGAGGCGGCGTCTCCGGAGGTCCTGCGGGCCCTGCTCACCGGGCAGGGCCTGCCCCCGGCGCGGCACTGCTCCGTCTGTGACCGCGAGCCGATCCCTTTCGTCCACGCGGCCGACTGCCCGCGTACCAACTGCGAACTGCCCCCGGACGCGGCCTGTGACGGGACCCACCGGTCTACGGTGTCCCGGATGCGGGAGAGGGCACTGCGGAATCCGGCTGTACCGGTGGACGCGGCCGTGCGGTTCGCCGACGATCCGGTGTGGTGGATCCGCGCGCTGGTCGCCGAGCGGCCGGGGCTTCCCCCGGAGGTCTGCCGGCGCCTTGCCGAGGACTCGTCCTCAGGGGTCCGCTCAGCCCTCTCCAGGAATCCCGCGATCGGTGAGGACGTCATGGGTGCGCTGGCGACCGACACGGATCCTTCGGTACGCGGGGAACTCGCGCACCATCCCCGTCTGCCCCTGGACCTGCTCGGCCGGCTTGCGGGCCGCATCAAGGCGGGCAGCACCGTGCTGCCGTGTGTGGCCCGGGCATCCCTGTCCGATGCGGCACGGCTCGCCGCGTCCCCCGACCCGGCGGTCAGGATGCTCGTGGCAGCGCGCCGTGATCTCCCGTCCGGCGTGCGGGACATGCTGGCTGCCGACCGCGACGCCAAAGTGCTCAAGAACATAGCCCCGCACCCCGGCCTGGACGGGACCCAGCTTCGAGGGCTGGTGGAACGGCACGGGGAGCGGGTCGCGGCCCAGGTGGCGGCCAACCCCGGTGTTCCGCCCGGGTTGCTGGAGGACCTGGCCGGACGGCTCCCTCGCGGCCGGAGGGCCCTGCGCGTCATCGCGCAGCATCCCGAGGCGCCGGCCGGGGCCCTGGAAGCCTGTCTGGCCGACCAGCGGGCCCGCTTCGTGGCCGCGCGGCACCCCCGTCTGCGCGTGCGGACGATCGTCGGGCTCCTCGCCGACGACGACCCCGAGGTGGTGGAGGCCGCGGCGTCCAACCCGTCGCTGCCGGTGGAGGAGATGAAGCGGTACGCCGAGGCGAGCCCCACAGGGTGATCGCTCACCATAGGGGCCGCCTGGACGGGACGAGGCGACTGAGCGCCGAGGACCTGTGACGTCCTGGTCGTACGTGCCTCCCGCTGACGGGAGTTGTAGCCGAACCGCAGGGGACAGGATGCCCGGTGCGGCGTCTGTGGCCGCCCACCGGAGGGCCCGGCCACAGGAGCGCCGGCCGAGGCAGACGCTCGGCGTCCGCCGGTTCGAGGTCGTCCAAGGGGACGACGGCCAGTGCCTCGCTCCAGGCGAGGTCGGCGGTCCAGGCCGGGCTGGGGCCTTTCCGTCCGGCGATCACCACCAAAGCCCGATCGGGGAGCCGGGGCAGGAAGTGGTCGCGCAGCCAGCCCTCCAGGCCTTGGCAGTGCTCGAACGCGTCGACGAGGAGCACGCTGTCGGGGGCGGTGCCGACCGCAGTGACTCGGAGTTCGCGGGGCAGGTGTGGGAACTGCCCAGGAAGGGGACGGTACGACGGCGCGCGATCACGGAGGCGCGACGCTCGGTGAGCGCCGGACGCCTGGGTCCACGACTCGGTACGCGTGCCCGTACCGCTCCCCTGCCCGGCAGGCGTGGGAGGACGGCGGCCAGGAGGACGCGGACGGACACCTCGTGCGCGGTGGACCCGACAGCAGGCTGAGCTTGACGCAGGCCGGGCTCCACACCATCGGCGCCGGCCGGTGAGCCTGGCTCCCGTCCCCGGCCGGCGGGACAACGGGCCGTCCGGGGCGGGACGCCGGGCAGCGACCGCCCTCTGGCGGACCGTCACCGCCGTTTATTCGGCTGCGACGGCCGGTTGAGGCCTCCCATACTGAGCGCGTTCGATCTCCCGCGTCCCGCCTCCCGAAGGAAACAGCTCCGCGTGCAGGCTGCCGTCACCGTCACCCCCGCCCAGATACCCGACCTGCTGCTCGGCCTCGCCACCGTGCGGCCCGTGTTCCTCTGGGGAGCGCCAGGGATCGGCAAGTCGTCGCTCGTACGCGGCTTCGCCGAGTCGCTGGGCCTGGAGTGCGTCAGTCTCCTCGGGACGCAGCTGGCCCCGGAGGACCTGATCGGCGTACCTCAGATCCGTGACGGGCGCTCGGTGTTCTGCCCGCCGGAGAGCATCGCGCGCGACGAGCCGTACTGCCTCTTCCTCGACGAGCTCAACGCCGCCACCCCCGATGTCCAGAAGGCCTTCTACTCGCTGATCCTGGACCGGCGGATCGGATCGTACGAGCTGCCCGCCGGCTCGATCGTCATCGGGGCCGGCAACCGTGCCACGGACAACGCGCTGGCCAGGCCGGTGGCCTCCGCCCTGGTGAACCGGCTCACCCATGTCCACCTGCGGGCCTCGGCCGCCGACTGGCTGGTCTGGGCCGGGGAGAACGGGATCCACTCCTGGGTCACGGACTACGTCACCGACCGGCCCGACCACCTGTGGTCGCAGCCGCCGAAGACCGAGGAGCCGTTCTCCACACCCCGCTCCTGGCACATGCTCTCCGACGCCCTGCACTCCTTCGGCCCGGACATCGACGAGGACACGCTCAAGGTGATCGTGCACGGCACGCTGACGCCCGCGCACGCGGTCTCCTTCTGCGGTTACGCGAAGATCGTGCGTCACACCTTCGGCATCGAGGCGATCCTCAAGGGTGAGGCCTCCTGGCCGACCCGGCTAGAGGACCGCGACCTGCTGTACTACCTGGCCGAGGCGTTCCGAGGACGGCTGGTGAAGGAGCTTCCCCGGCAGCGGGAGCACGTGTCCGAGTCGATGCGGCAGACCTCCTACCGGGCCAAGGCGCTGCTCGTGCGGCTCGCCGAGATCTCGGTCGAGGTCGCCCAGACCGTCATCGCGGACGACGCCGACGGCCGGCCCGTGCTGCCCTCCTGGTTCCTCGTCGAGGCGGCACGCGACATGCCCCGGCTGGTCGAGGCACGGCAGTGAGGGGCACGGCGGGCGGGGGACGGAAGAAGAAGGGTGACAAGCCCGATCCCGCGACCGAGGCATTCGCCGCGGGCCTCCTGCTCCTCAACCGGTACCCGGCATTCGGAGCGGTCAGGCTCTCCGTCTGCAGGAAGACCGGGTGTGCCCTGACACCGGCCGGGGGACTGGCCGCGGTCACGTCGGGGGGCATCGTCCACGTGCACCCCACGAAGCGCGCGGAACCGGCCGTGTGGGCCTGGGTCCTCGCCCACAGCGCGCTGCACCTGGGCTTCGGCCATGTGCCCGCGTCCAAGGAGGATCCGCGGGTACAGCCCGACCGGTACGCGCTCGCGGCCCGTTGCACGGTCGTCAACCGCTTCCTGCTCACCTTGCCTGTGGGCCGTCCCCCCGACCACCTGCCCGCGGCCTACCCGGCCGGCGACGAGGAGCAGCTCGCGGCCCGCTGGCGGCGCGACGGCATCCCCGCCGCATACGAGCAGTGCGGCACGGCGGGCGGGCATCCGGACCAGGTCCTCACGACCTGGAACGCGTGGAACTCAGCCGTCCCCGACTGGGAGACCGCCTTCGCCCGCGCCCTCACCCGCAGCGTCTCCGCCGCCATGGACACGGCGGGAGGCCGCCGCGACAGGGAGACCGGAGACATGGCTCCGCAGCAGCCCTGGGACCGTGCCCTGAACTGGTTCGTGTCCTCGTACCCGCTGCTGGGCGGTCTCGCGGCGGGGCTCTCCGTCGTGGCGGACGAGGAGCTGGCACGGGCCCAGGGCATCGCGATCGCCGCGGTGAGTTCCGTGGCCGGCGAGATCTACGTCAACCCGCTGCGCTCACTCACCGACGGGGAGTGGCGCTTCGTGCTCGCCCACGAGATGCTCCACGCCGCCCTGCGCCACGGCGAACGCCGCGGTGGCCGCGACCCGTTCCTCTTCAACGTCGCCGCCGACTACGTCGTCAACGACTGGCTCGTCCAGATGCGTGTCGGCGACATGCCCGAAGGTGTGCTGTACGACCCGCAGCTGCGGGACCTGTCGGCGGAGGAGGTGTACGACCGGATCGCCGGTGACCTGCGCCGCCGGCGGAGACTCGCGACCCTGCGGGGCAAGGGGCGGGGTGACATCCTCGGCGAGCCGGTGCCGCACGCAGGCGCCCGCCCGTACACGGACCTGGAGGACTTCTACCGGCGTGGCCTGGTCCAGGGGTTCGACCTCCATCAGTACGGCGAGCGAGGGCTGCTGCCCGCCGGGCTGGTGCAGGAGATCCGGGCGCTGGCCCACCCGCCCGTCCCGTGGGACGCGCGACTGGCCCGCTGGTTCGACGCGTACGTGCCCCGGCCGGAGCCCGTACGCTCCTACGCCCGTCCCGCCCGACGGCAGGCGTCGACCCCTGACATCCCGCGCGCCGGGCAGTACTTCCCTCCCGAGGAGACGGCCCGCTGCACGTTCGGAGTCGTACTCGACACCTCCGGCTCGATGAACAGCACCCTGCTGGGCAAGGCCCTGGGAGCGATCGCCTCGTACGCGCAGGCACGCGACGTCCCGGCGGTGCGTGTGGTGTTCTGCGACGCGGCGCCGTACGACGTGGGGTACCTGCACCCGGCCGAGATCGCCGGCCGGGTCCGGGTGCGCGGCCGTGGCGGTACCGAACTGCAGCCGGGCATCGACCTGTTGCACCGCGCGCACGACTTCCCGCCCGCCGCCCCGGTGCTCGTGATCACCGACGGGGGGTGTGACACCCTGCGGATCCGGCGTGAGCACGCCTTCCTGATCCCGCACGGTGCCTCTCTGCCGTTCACACCGCGAGGCCCGGTGTTCCGGCTGAACTGACCTCCGCCGTACCGGCGTTCGCGGGCCCGGCCCGTCCCGGGGCATGCGCCTCGGGGCGGGCCGGGCCCGTCAGCGGGTCAGACCCGGTCCGCCGCGATGAGGAGGTACTGGAAGGACCCGTCCCGATAGGAGTTGATGAACGCGTCCTCGATCCCCGTGACCAGCGAGGACGTGGCCCGCAACTCCCAGTAGGGCAGGGTGTCGGGGGTGAGGTCGATGACCGTCTGCGGCACGAGACGGTTGTCGGCCATGGCGCGCAGGTACTCCCGGCGCGAGTGGATGTTGCACTCGAAGTGCGCGTTGATCTGCGAGACCCACTTCGAGGGCTGGCCGTACCGCGGGTTCCAGCAGCCGGTGATGGTCACGTACCGGCCGCCGACCGAGAGAATGCGGGAGTGCTCGGCGAACAGGTCCTGCAGGTCGACGTACATGCTCGACTCGTTGTTCCACGAGCCTGCGACCGACCCGGTCTCGAAGGGCGTCGCCAGCATGTTGCAGACACGGGCCCGGACGTGGTCCTGGAAACGCAGTTCACGGGCCCGGCCGTTCGCGAAGTCGGCCTGCTTGGCCGACAGGGTGACTCCCTCGACCTTGCATCCGAAGCGCTGGTGCGCCATCACCATCGAGCCGCCCCGGCCGCAGCCGGCGTCCACCAGGGTGTCGTCGCGCCCGATGTCACCGAGGTGCCCGAGGAGGTACTCCGCCTGCGCCGACTCCAGCCGGTGCAGCTCGGCGATCAGCTTCTTCTCGCTGGTGCTGTCCTCGGGGTCTCCCAGGGCGGCGCGGTCCACCTCACCGATGCCGTAGTGATGGTGGTAGAGGCCGTCGACATCGCCGAGACGCAGGTTCACCGGCCGGGCCTCCCCGTCCCAGTAGCGGGCGATGTCCCCCTGATAGGGCGTCGCGGGCCTGGGGATGCGCAGGGCGGAGGGGGCGGCGGTGGCGGCGAGTTCGGTGTGGGTCACAGATGAGTCCATTCTCTTACCAGAAATCCGGCAGGCTGTAGCGATAGGTGTTGGACTGGTGCCAGTGGTGGTTGCCGTCGACCCAGGCGGCCACGCCCCGCAGGAAGCGCTGCACGCTCGGGACGGGGCAGGACTCGGCCAGGGCGGAGGCTTCCCTCTCGAAGTCGCGCATGAGGTCGTTGTGGACCTCCACCGACTTCAGGTACGCCTCCCGGTCGGAGAGGCCCTCCCGTTCGGCGATCACCACGGGCAGGTTCAGGTGCTGCCCGGGCGAGTCGAGTTCCTTGGTGTACGAGTACAGGTCGTTCACGATGGTCGTCGCGTTCCCCGCGAGAGCGATGACCCTCTGCATGGCCTGGCGGGCGTGCAGATCCGCCGGCAGTTCGTATCCGCCGACCGTGTCGGTGATCGTCGGGCAGGGGCGGAAGTTGTTGAACTGGCGCATGGCCAGGTACTCCCAGACCTCGGGGACGTGGTCCAGCTGCGCCCAGGCCGCCTCGGCGAGGTACCCCAGGTGCAGCCGGGCCATGTCGTGCCGGAGCCGGTCCGCCTGGGAAGGACTGGCGGCCTGGACGAAGTACGTCATCGCGGAGCGATAGGCGCGCCGGGGCGCGTCCGCGTGCAAGGACTTCGCCCAGGAGGGCTGGTACTCCTTCGTCGTGTGCAGCGGGTCGAGGGCCGTGTGCGCCAGCAGGAGCCGTTCGCCCAGACCGACGGGCGAGCCCCCGTGGTCCTCGCAGTAGCAGTCGTCCACCGCGTTCTCGGCGACCATCAGCCGGGTGGCCAGCATCAGATGGTCGACGGTGGGCGCGTCGGGATGACAGGCGACCATGTACCGGCCCACGGAGAAGCCGTCGAACTGCTCCTCCCAGTCGTCGGGGTACAGGGAGACCTCGTCCAGGGCCCAGGACTTGATCCGTCGGCTGACCTCCTCGACCCGCACCGGGTCGGGCTCGGGCACGGGGTGGTGGTATAGGCCCGGCACTGGCCTGCCTCCCGACGTGTCCGCCGAGGGGGAGGACGCCGGGGACGAGTACGCAGCGGGGTCCTCGCGCAGGATCAGGCGCAGGCCGGCCGTGCCCAGACCGCTCGGGCCGCGCAGGATCCGATCGAGGTCGGGTGCCGGTGCGGGCGCCCCGGCGGCCGTGGCGCCGGGGGGAGGCGGTGCGGGTGCGGAGGCCGAGGGCGGTGTGGGTACCGCCGGTGTGCGGTGCGGGCTGCCAGGGACGGCCTCGGCACCGAAGGTGCGGGCCGCCGCGGCGAGTACGTGCATCCCGAAGTGGGAGGCGGCCCCGGGCACACTCGACTGTGGCGGTGGCAGCTCGGGCACGGGCATGCGTGACTCCTTGATGGTGGGGGGCTGTCCCGACGCTCCGGGCACGGGCGACCGCCCCGGGGCGGTCGCGGGGTCGTCGCGGAGGTTCGTGCCCCGGGCCGGGCCCGTTACCTGGGCCAGTGGGCGATCTGCACGTTCTCCAGCACGCCGACCGCGTCCGGCACGAGGATGGCGGCGGAGTAGTACGTGCTGACGAGGTAGGACGTGATGGCCTTCTCGTCCAGGCCCATGAAGCGGACGGACAGCCCCGGTTCGTACTCGTCCGGCAGCCCGGTCTGGCGCAGACCGATGACGCCCTGGTTCTCCTCACCCGTACGCATGGCGAGGATCGAGCTGGTCTTCTCCTTCGTGACGGGGATCTTGCTGCACGGCAGGATCGGGACCCCGCGCCAGGCCGGGACCTGCTGCCCGCCCAGGTCGACGTGGTCCGGGTAGACACCACGGGCGTTGAAGCCGCGCCCGATCGCCGCGATGGTCCGGGGGTGGGCGAGGAAGAACTTGGTGCCGCGGCGCCGGCAGAGCAGTTCGTCCATGTCGTCCGGGGTCGGCGGTCCGGAGTGCGGCTGGATGCGCTGCTTGAAGTCGGCGTTGTGGAGCAGACCGAACTCCCGGTTGTTGATCAGCTCGTGCTCCTGGCGCTCGCGCAGCGCCTCGATCGTGAGCCTGAGCTGTTCCTTGGTCTGATCCATCGGCCCGTTGTAGAGGTCCGCGACCCGCGTGTGCACCCGCAGAATGGTCTGGGCGACCGAGAGTTCGTACTCGCGCGGCTTCAGCTCGTAGTCGACGAACGCGCCGGGCAGTTCGTGCTCGCCCCTGTGGCCGGCGGACATCGCGATCTCCGCCTCGCCGCGATGGTTCTGCCGCTGCTGGGACAGCGTGGAGAACGCGTCGACGTGGGTCCGGAGGGTCGGGGCCGTGGAGAGCACCGCCGCGAAGTCGGACCGGGACAGCGTGAGCAGCGTGCCCGAGGTCTCGGCGGTGGCGGTGTGGTCCCACCGGGAGTCCTCGTCCAGCAGGGTGTTCTCACCGAAGTGGTCGCCGTCGGCGATCACGTCCAGGGCCACCGCGTCACCGTAACTGCCCACGGAGGTGCGGTTGACGCGGCCGTGGGCGATCAGGTGGAGTTTGTCCGCGGGCGCCCCACGCTCGACCAGCGTCTCGCCGGCGCGGAAGTCGTGCTGGACGCACCGGTCGGCGAGGGCGGTCAGCACGTCCACGTCGTCGAAGCCGCGCAGCAGGGCCAGTTCACCGAGCTCGCGGGGGATCACCCGGACCTGGGCGCCGTCCTGGACGAACTCCACGGTCCCGTCGCCGACGGTGTACGTCAGCCGACGGTTCACCCGGTAGGCCCCGCCCTGGGTCTCCACCCAGGGCAGCATGCGCAGCAGCCAGCGGGAGGTGATCTCCTGCATCTGCGGGGCGGACTTGGCCGTGGTGGCGAGATTGCGGGCGGCCGCCGTGCTCAGGCTGGATTGCCGGGGTGGCTCCGGTCGTACGTCCTGGCTCGAGCCAACAGTCATCGGGCACGCTCTCCTTGGTCAGGGCGGTGACAAGCGAACATGGGCACCATCGGGCAAAGGGATGGATAAGGGGCAGACGGACGGGAACCCGTCCAGATCGAGGTGAACACTAATGGCCCATTCGGCCCCCGCACCAAGGAAAGTTGCCGACATTAACTCGATACGATGATCGCGTCCGCCTGATGTTTGTCCGGGTACCGGATGGATTCAGCCGCGGCAGCAGGCCTGTCGGCGGTATCCGGCCGTCCGGTGCCGCGGGGGAGTACATGGAGGGGCTGACCCCACCCCGGCGACGGCGTCCGTCACCGGGTCCGTGCGCGCCGGCATCGAGGTCGCACAGAGCGCGTCCAAGGACGCAAGGACCTCTCCGCGTACGGCTTCGAGGACCGCACCCGGATCAAGCACGTCATGACGTCGCTCCGATGTCCCTGAGCACGGCCGCCGTTCGCCCGGCGGCCGTGCTCAGGCACCCCGTTACGTGCCGCGCGGTTCGTCCGGCCCTGCTCAGGTGTCCCGGCCCGAAACCGCTGCCGCCCTGCCGCCCGCCCCCAGGAGGCCGGTCGAGGTGAACTCCGAGCGCATCAGCTCCTGCCGGGCGACCCGGGCGACCACACCCGGCAGGAGCGCGCGCACGGCCTGCACCCCGCGCAGCCACCCCGGTACGTACACCGTGGGGGCGCGCCGCTCGACGGCGCCGACCAGCACGTCGGCCACCTGTCCGACCGGGTACACCTTCCGCGCCGGAGGCGGCATGTGGGCCCGCAGCTCCCGCAGCACGGCGTACCGGTCGGCGTCGCGGATCATGTCCGTGTCGGTCCAGTTCAGGTACGCCGTTCCCACGCCCACCCCACTGGGGGCCAGCTCGGCGCGCAGGGAGTGCGCGAAGAACTCCACACCCGCCTTGGACGCGCAGTACGCGCTCATCAGCGGGGCCGCGCCGATCGACGCCAGCGAGGCGATCTGCAGGTAGTAACCGTGGGTGTCGAGCAGTTGGGGGAGGAACGTCCGCGCCGTCACGGCACTGCCGATCAGGTTGACCTCGATCACGCGGCGCCAGGTGGCTGGGTCCGAGTCGGCGAAGGGACCGCCGTCCGCCACCCCGGCGTTGGCCACCACGACCGACGCGGGGCCCAGCCGGCGGCGTACCTCCGACGCCACCCGCGCCATCGCGGCGTCGTCCGTCACGTCCACGTGCCAGTGACGGGCCTCGGTGGGGAGCCCGGCGGCCACCTCGGCCAGCGCCTCCTCCTCCAGCCCTAGCAGGGCCACGCGGGCACCGCGTGCGGCCAGCCGTGCGGCGACGGCCGCCCCCACCCCGCGGGCGGCGCCCGTCACCACGGCTGTGCGGTCTCGCAGAACGTGCTTGTCAGCGCCCACAGGAACTCCCTGGCACATCGGATCGGTCGGAGACCGGGACGGCCGGAAACGGTGCCGGACTCCCGTCGGCGCACATGCTTCCGCCCCGGCAGGGCCGACGCCTGCGGGACGGGGCGCTCGGGTGACCCGTGGCCCGCGTCCCGGAAGGACATCACCCGGGAACGGAGGCGTCCGAACCGCCCCGGCCCCGACGGTTCAGCAGCCGCTGGGCGCCGGTCAGCACCGCGGTGGTGCCCCGCGTGGACCGGATCGCCGCACGGGCCGCGTTGGCACCCGGGGCGCCGTGTACGCCGCCCCCCGGATGCGCGGAGGCGGAAGCCAGATACAGCCCCCTCACCGGCGTCTCCGGACGGCCGGTGCCGGGAACCGGCCGGAAGACCAGCTGCTGGTGCAGCGAAGCCGTGCCCCCGTTGATCGCACCGTTGTGCAGATTGCCGTCGGCGGCCTCCAGCGCGGGGGGTGACAGGATCCGGCGGGCGCGGACACGGCTGCGGAAGCCCGGGGCGTGGCGTTCCACCTGCTCTTCCACCCGGTCCGCCATCCTCTCGCACTCCGCCTGGTCCCACCTGCCGGACAGACCGTCCGGGCCGGCGTCCCCCTTCACCGTGTGCGGCACATGGGTGTAGGCCCACGCCGACTCCGTGCCCAGCGGTGAGCGGGTGGTGTCCGCGGTGGTCATCTGCCCCACGAGGAGGAACGGACGGTCGGGGACCAGGCCCTGGGCGATCTGGGCGGCGAAGCGGGTGAGGCCGTCCACCCCGTCCGCGAGATGGACGGTGCCGGCGGAGGCCGCAGGCCGGGCGTTCCACGGGACGGGTCCGCTCAGCGCCCAGTCGATCTTGAAGGTGGCGAAGTCCCACTGGAAACGCCGCATGTCGTCGATGAGCCCGGGCGGCAGATGCTCCGGGGCGACCAGTGACCCGTACAGAGCAGGGGCCGACACATCGGCCAGCACCGCTCTGCGGGCGGGCACCGCGTCCCCTGGCTCCGTGCGGACCCCCACGGCACGACCGCGCCGTACGACGACCTCGGTCACCCGCTGTCCGCACCGCAGGGTGCCCCCGCGCCCCCGCAACCGCCGCACCAGCGCGGCGGTGAGGGCGCCGGCCCCACCCACCGGTACGGGAAAACCGTGAGCCTGGCCGAGCATGGACATCAGCCAGCCGTACCCGCCGCTGCCGGCGGCCTCGGGCGCCAGGTCGGCGTGCAGGGCGTTGCCGGCCAGCAGCAGCCGCCCTCCCTCGCCCGTGAACTCCTCCTCCCCGAGCCTGCGCACCGGGAGGAGGAGGCTGCGGGCCAGTCTCAGCCCGCCCGCCGCCCTCAGCCGCGCCGCCAGCATGCCTCCCGCGAGGACCGGCGGGAAGGGCGAGAACAGGGCGCGGACGATGTCGTCACCCAGCCGGTCCCAGATGCGGCAGAGCTCCAGCCAGTTCTGCCCGTCACCGGACGCGAAGCCGTCGAGCCCCGTGGCGGTCACCGCCCGGTCACGGTCCAGCACGGCACAGCGGCCGTCGGGCAAGGGGTGCGCGAGCACCTGAGGGGCGTGGCTCCAGCGGAGCCCCTCCCGCTCCAGGTGCAGCCCGGACAGCACCGGAGAGGCGGCGGCCAGCGGGTAGAACGAGCTGAACATGTCGCTGACGTACTCGGGGTGCACCCCGCGGTCGCTGCGTACCGCGCCGCCCGGCTCGTCCTGCGCCTCCAGGACCTCCACGGTCCAGCCGGCGTCGGCGAGCACATTGGCCGCGACCAGGCCGTTGGGCCCGCTTCCGATCACCACGGCGTCGGCCACGGCGCCTCCCTCCGGCCGGTGCGGCGGCGCCCGCACGGAGGGACGAGGGGCTGACGGGCGGCCATGGGTTCTCCTCACGTCGTCTGCCGGAGGTTCTTCCGTGTGCTGCGCTGCCGGCTGCGCCGGCCTCTCCACCCGCAATTACAACCCGTATCGGCCGGTCGCGCCGCCCGGCACCGCCGCGCACACGTTCCGCCGGGGGCAGCCGTCGCCCGTCAGCCGTCGGTGGCCGCCCGCTCGGAGGCGGTGGAGACGGGGGAGGCGACGAACGCGGCGAGCTCCTCGGCGGTGCGAGGGCCGGGCACCGTGGCGTCCAGCAGCCCGTGGGAGCGCAGCAGCCGGGCACCGGCGATGCCCCACGGCAGCCGCAGGCCCGCCTCCCGCAGGACGTCCGTGCGGGCCAGCACCGCGTCCGCCGGCCCGGAACGGACACCGGCGGGAGTCAGGATCGCGCAGTCGTCGGCCCAGCGCAGCGCCAGATCGACATCGTGGGTCGCCATCACCACGGTGGTGCCGCTCGCGCGGAGCGCGCCGAGCGTGACGAGCAGCCGTTCCTGGCCGTCGGGATCGAGCCCGGCGGTCGGTTCGTCGAGGATCAGCACGCGAGGGCGCATCGCCACCGCCCCCGCGATGGCGGTCCGTTTGCGCTGTCCGTAGGAGAGCTGATGGGTGGGCCGGTCGGCCAGCGCGGTGATGTCGAGCGCGGCGAGCGCCTCGGCCACCCTGTGCCGCACCTGACCGTCGGGCAGGCCCAGGTTCAGGGGCCCGAACGAGACGTCCTGCGCCACCGAGGCGGCGAACAACTGGTCGTCCGGGTCCTGCACCACCAGTTGCACGGTCGTGCGCAGCCGTGTCAGCCCCTTGCGGTCGTACGTCACCGGGGTGCCGGCGACCGTCAGCCGGCCCTCGCGCGGGCGTAGTCCGCCGCTGAGGAGCCGCATCAGGGTGGTCTTTCCGCTGCCGTTGCGGCCGAGCAGCGCGAGCGCACGGCCTTCCCGCGCCTCGAAGTCGAGGCCGCTGAGCACAGGCGGGCCGTCCTCGTAGGCGAAGGACGCGCCCCGCAGGGAGAGCAGTGGTGAATCGCTCATGGGAGCGGCCTTTCCAGTGCGAAGGTCAGGACGGTGAGCGCCGCGAGCAGGGCGCCGCTCACGGCCACGAAGCGGGGGGAGACGCGCGCCTCGGGCACGAGGACACGCAAGGTGCCGTCGTATCCACGCCCGGCCAGCCCCGCCTGGAGCTTCGCCGCCCGGTCGAAGGCCCTGACGAAGGCGGTCGCTCCGAGCCCGGCCAGGGACCGCCAGGCGGCGGCCCGCGTGGTGTGCCCGAGCCGGGCGGCCTGGGCCTCCCGTATCCGGCGCATCGAGTCGAGGAGCAGGAAACTCATGCGGTACGTCACCAGGGCGACGTCCACCACGGGCGCGGGGACCCCCGCCCGGACCAGGCGGGGCAGCAGGTCGGACATCGGGGTGGTGAAGGCGAACAGCAGGACGCCGAGCGAGGCGGCCGAGGTCCGCAGCAGCAGTTCCGCCGCGCGGGCAGGCCCCCCGGTCGCCGGGGCGACGAAGCCCTCCGGGCCTCCGACCTGCACGAGGAGTGTCGCTGCCCCGGTGACGCAGAAGCCCAGGGGTACCCGGTAGGCGCGCCACAGCCGCAGCGCGGGCACGCCCGCCGGGCCCAGGAGTGCGGTGAGCGCGGTGACCAGGACGAGGGCGGCGCCGGGCCAGGGCGGCAGCGAGACCGCCAGTGCGGTGAGTCCGAGACCGAGCACGGCCTTGTCCAGGGGATGGCGGCGGCGCCAGCGACTGCTGTGCGCCGCCGCGTCGATCGGCAGCATGTGTGCTCAGGTCCCCTGGGCCGTGGACTCCCCGGCGCCGCTCGCGTCGCGGTCGGTGTCGAGCTGTGCTCCGGCGTGCAGTTCGCCCTGCCGGCGCCCGCGCCGCAGACCGAAGTAGTAGGCGAGCACCCCCGCCCCCAGAGCGGCCTGGAGGGCGAACAGCGCGGACTCGATCTCACCGGACGGCGGTTCGTAGAGCGGGGAGAACCAGGGCTCGTAGTCGGGGTCGATCTCGGTGATCGCCGTCTCGGCCTGGGCGTCGGCGCCCGTGAAGGGTTCCTCCTCGTCGTCCCCGAGGCCGAGGGCCAGGGGCAGGACGGCCAGGGCGGCCACGACGAGCAGCAGCAGGCCGTTGATCTTCGTGTTGCCGGTCATCAGGCCACCGCCTCGGTCTCGGGCCTGCGGGTCCTGTCCGCCTTGCCGGAGAGGAAGACGCCGAGCCTGGTGAGCTCGCCCTTGCTGGACTGCACCAGAAGACGCATCACCAGCACGGTGAGCAGCCCTTCGCTGACGGCGAGCGGCAGCTGGGTGACCGCGAAGATGGAGCCGAACTTGCCGAGAGCGCCCAGGAATCCGCTGCCCGGGTCCGGGAAGGCCAGTGCCAGCTGCACGCTGGTGACGCAGTAGGTGGACAGGTCCGCGACGAACGCGGCGCAGAACACCGCGACCATCAGCCGGACGCCGAACCGGCGCAGCAGCCGGTAGAGCGCGTATCCGGCCCAGGGGCCGACGATCGCCATCGAGAAGACGTTGGCGCCGAGCGTGGTCAGGCCACCGTGTGCCAGCAACAGGGCCTGGAACAGCAGGGTGATGGTGCCCAGGACCGCCATGATCGGTGGGCGGAACAGAACGGCACCCAGTCCGGTGCCGGTCGGGTGCGAACAACTGCCCGTCACCGAGGGCAGCTTCAGGGCGGAGAGGACGAACGTGAAGGCTCCGGCGGCTCCGAGGAGCAAGGTGCTCTCGGGATGTTCCCTGACTTCACGGGTGAGTGAACGGACTCCGTGGACGACGAACGGCGCGGACGCGACACCCCAGGCGATCGCGTGCGCCGGGGGGAGGAAACCCTCGGCTATGTGCATGGCTCAGCAGACCCTCTCCAGCACCTCGTGGATGGTTGAAGCGCCTTGGCCGGTCTCCTGGCTTACGGGTGACACCGCCCGTGCTCCGCCTTCCCGGGTCCCGAGGACCCAGTGGCTGCCCGTGAGGGCCGGAGCCGGACTTCCCGATCACAGTGGCGAGGGCCGCACCGGCATCACACCGATTTCCCGTTCACCAAGGCGTGGCGACACTAGTGCCAGGCCGGGGACGGTGACAAGCGGGCCCCGCCCGTACCTGCGAACGAGTGGCAGGTGCGAAGTGAGGGGCGCCTGCGCCCGGCTCCCGCGCCCCGGCACCGCTGGAACCCGTGTGCGGAGCGGGCCCCGGCGCCGTACGGCGGTGCGGGTCCCGGGCATCAGGCGCGCGAGTGCGTCGTCACGCGCTGTGATGATCACCACTCGTTCGGGTCGGCCCGGTGTGTTTGCCGTCCTGTCGGTGGGTAAGGGGCACTGTGGTCGCCGGAGCCGACAATCCGGCGGATAGAACGCAAAAGCTACAGATGAGGAGGGATCGATGTCCTCGAAACGACGTCGCAAGAAGAGGGCCCGCCGCAAGAACGGCGCGAACCACGGCAGCCGTCCGCAGAGCTGAGAGCGGTCGCCGACGTACCGGGGGGTGGCATGCGCCGCCCCCCGGACGCGTTTCCAGGTCTGGGGGCGGTAGTCCCGGCAGGACGGGGAGAGCGGGGACGCTTTACACGTATGGACGCCTTCGCGAGCGCGGTGATCTACTGCGTGCCATGACGACTGTGACGAAGGTTCAGCCCGGCCGTGTCATCGACGAGACGGTCCGGCTCCTGACCGAGCACTACGTCTTCCCCGACACGGCAGGGCAGCTCGCCGAGCTGCTGAAACGACGCCACGCCGAGGGTGCCTACGCTGTGGACGACGCCGAGGAGCTCGCCCGTCTGGTCACCGCGGACCTGCGGTCCGTCAACGGCGACCAGCACCTGAGCCTGCAATATCACGCCGGCCAGGTGCCCGAGAAGCAGGGAGCGGCGGTCCTGGAGTCCATCCGCGGAGACTTCGACACCTCGCTGGGCGGAGTGCCGCGCGTGGAACTGCTCGACGGCGGGGTCGCCCTCCTGGAACTGGCACCGATGTTGTTTCCGCTGGATTGGTCCGCCGAACCCCTGGCCGCCGCGCTCGCCTTGGCCTCCCGTGCCCAAGCGCTGATCGTGGACCTCCGGGCCAACCGGGGTGGCGACCCGGACGCGGTGGCCTTCATCTGCAGCTACCTGCTGGACGAGCGCACCCATCTCAACTCCATGTACTGGCGGGACGGCGACCGCACGGAGCAGTCCTGGAGCCAGCCGCACGTCCCCGGCGCCCGCTTCGGTGGCAGCAAGCCGGTGTATGTGCTGACCAGCAACCACACCTTCTCCGCTGCCGAGGAGCTGGCATACGACCTCCAGCAGCTCGGCCGCGCGGTGGTCGTCGGCGAGCGCACCCGTGGCGGAGCGCACCCCCGGGAGGGCTGGACGGTGCACCCACATCTGGAAGCCTCGATCCCGATCGGCCGCGCCGTCAACCCCGTCTCCGGCACGAACTGGGAGGGCACGGGTGTACAGCCGGACATCGCCTGCGATGCCTCCGGCGCACTGGATCGCGCGCATTCTCTCGCCCGCGCCCAGCTGGAGGACTGACGCTCCGGAGCACCTGCGCGCAGCGCTCCCTGCTCACTCGCCGTCGGCCGACTCGGCCCGCAAGAGGCCCGGGCTCCGTCGGCCGACGCCGCAAGACGACAGCCTCAGCATGCTCCCGCTCCACGACACGACGCACTGGGGCCTGTTCGGCCCGCGGTGGAGCCGGGGCGTGTCGGGCTGTCGCGTCGGGGTCCGCGAGGGGATCTCGCCCACGTCTCGCCGTTCGTGCGTCACCGCCCAGCGACATGCCCGGAAGGCCTTCCTGACGACCGTCCGGCCTGTCCTGGCGGAAGGGGGCTTCCGCGCGATCCGGCCACCCCGAGGATCGAGCCCGCGTCGCCCTCGCCGGGCCACCGACGCTCGTCGCCGACCCGGCGGCCGGCTGGAAGCCTGTCAGGTCAGGTGGTGAGGGCGTGCCCGGTCGTCGCGTCGACGTGCGCGGGGATCTCGTCGTGGCGATCACCGACAGTCGGTGTCCCGGTGGGCTCGAACATGAGGATGGCGGCGCCGGACGGGGCGTAGGGCCTGTGCTCCGTGCCCCGGGGGACGGTGAAGACAGCGCCCCGCGGGAGCAGGACCGTCCGCTCGCCGCCGGGCTCGCGCAGGGAGATGTGCAGCTCGCCGTCGAGCACCAGGAAGAACTCGTCGGTGTCGTCGTGGACGTGCCAGATGTGCTCGCCCTCGACCTTGGCGACGCGGACGTCGTAGTCGTTGACGCGTGTGACGATGCGAGGGCTCCAGAGGGCGTCGAAGGAGGCCAGAGCCGTGCTGAGGGCGATGGGTTCGTTGCTCATGGGCCCATCCTGAGCCGTTTCGTGTGGCCGCCGTGAGTGCTAGGAATTGCACATGACAGAAGAATCCTCGCACGCGGCTCATGGGGCGGGCGTACACCGGGTCGTCGTGATCGTGGACGAGAACTCGAATCCCTTCGAGCTCGGCTGTGCGACCGAGATCTTCGGCCTGCGCAGACCGGAGATCGGCCGTGATCTCTACGACTTCCGGCTCTGTTCCCCCGAGCCCCGCACCCTGATGAGAGACGGTTTCTTCACGCTCACGGGAGTCGCCGGCCTGGAAGCGGCCGATGCGGCGGACACCTTGATCGTCCCCAACCGCCCGGACGTGGAAGTGCCCCGCCGCCCCGTCGTGCTCGATGCCGTCCGGCGGGCGCACGCGCGCGGTGCGCGCCTGGTCGGCTTCTGCAGTGGTGCTTTCACCCTGGCCGAGGCCGGTGTCCTCGACGGGCGCCGGGCCACCGCGCACTGGCAGTGGGCGGACTCCTTCCGCGCCCGCTTCCCCTCCGTCCAGCTCGAATCGGACGTCCTGTTCGTGGATGACGGTGACATCCTGACCGCGGCGGGGAGCGCGGCTGCGCTCGACCTCGGGTTGCACGTGGTGCGCCGCGACCACGGTGCGGAGGTCGCCAACTCCGTGAGCCGGCGCCTGGTCTTCGCGGCACACCGGGACGGCGGGCAGCGGCAGTTCGTTGAGCGCCCCATGCCCGACCTGCCGGACGAGTCCCTGGCGCCTGTCCTGGCCTGGGCTCAGGAGCGGTTGGACGCACCGCTCACCGTCTCGGGCCTCGCGGCACGCGCGGCGGTCAGTCCGGCGACTCTGCATCGCCGCTTCCGGGCGCAACTGGGCACGACGCCGCTGGCGTGGCTCACAGGGCAGCGCCTTGCTCTGGCGTGCCGGCTGATCGAGCGAGGTGAGTCCCGGTTCGAGGTGGTCGCGCGACGCAGCGGGCTGGGCACCGCGGCGAATCTGCGCATGCTGATGCGTCGCACGACCGGCATCACGCCGTCGGCGTACAGGCGCCGGTTCGGGTCGGCGACGATCTGACTGCGGGTGGACGGGCCCCTTCCGGACAGCTCGGTCCACCGGGCTGAGCCAGCGCGGACGTCCTGCTGCCTCGGGGACCGGGAAGTCAGCAAGGCGTACGGGCGGCGGCTACGGCCGAATCGAGCCGGGCAGGCGGTGCCCCCGCGTCGCGTGGACCGCCGGGAGATCGGGTCAATCGTGGGCGCAGAGCGGACGACCGCCCGCGCGCAGCCCCGGTCGGCAGTGGGTGTCCTCGCGTGGGGTGACCTTGACCCGGCGCCCCGGGCACGGCCGCTTCCCGGGGCGCCGGGTCAGGCCAGCAGGTGGTTGCGGCGGGAGGCGCGGCGGGCGGCGGCCAGCAGGGCATGGATCTGGGGTCCGGCCTGGTCGATCCGGGACACGGCCTTCGCGAACGGCAGGCGCGCGTCGCGGTGGGTGCCGGGGTACTCCAGGCGCAGTGTCACGCCGTAACGGTCCATGGCCAGCGGCAGTACGCGCACGACGCCCTTCTCCGGCTGCGGCTGCACGAGGCGCAGGAGCAGGGGGACGAGCTCTCCGTGCTCGTCCACGAGGTGGGTCAGCATGCCCGCCTCCACGGTGGCGATCGGGTCGGGCTCGGTCTCCTGCAGAGCGTCCAGCGTGACGAAGGTCCGCCCCTGGTGGTCCTCCAGGACGGCCTGGCCGAACTCCATGCAGGTGCTGTCCGCGGTCTCGGTGCTGTACGGGGCCGAGAGCAGCCCGGTCACGGTGACACGGGCGCGCATGCGGTCCCGCACGGGAGTGGGGGCGATGTCGGTGAACTCCAACCGGACGGGGATGCGCGGACCGGTCCGGTCGGGGCCTGCCTCGGAGGGTTCGTGCAGGTGGATGTGGCCCATCGCGCCGGTGCCGTCGAGGCGGTGGATCTCGATCGGATCGAGCCCGTCGCTGACGACCGTCATGGAGTGGGCCGCCATCAGGACGGACAGCACGCGTTCGGCGGGGGTCGGCTGCGTGACACGGGAGTTGAAAGGACGCATCCACGTTCTCCAGGGGCGGGGGTGAACAGACCTCATGGTTGTAACTTAGGTTTGCCTAACCTAACTCATTGTTCGCTGCCGGGGTAGCGCGGTCCTCGGATCCGTGAGTAGTTTCGGGGGCGGTGCGGTCCGGGACGGCCGGGCGCACGGAGGGGGTACGGCGTTCGACCGACCGCCGTAGACACGGCAAGGAGTGCGGAATCGTGGCGAACCGCTGGGCCGGAGTGACGGTCGACTGCGTCGACGTGGAGCGCGTCTCGCGTTTCTGGAGTGCGCTTCTGGACCGGCCGCAGGGTCCGTCCATGCCGGGCTGGGTCTATCTCGGCGAGATCGGGGACCCGCAGCCACGCCTGGTCTTCCAGCCCGTCCCCGAACCGAAGCGGGGCAAGGCGCGGCTGCACCTGGACGTCGTGGTCGACGACGCCGAGCAGGGCACGGCCCAGGTCGTCGCCCTCGGCGGCCGGTTCACCGGTGAGCGCCACGAGTACGACGAGGGCGTGGTCCTGGTGATGGCCGATCCTGAGGGGAACGAGTTCTGCATCACCCAGTTCTACTGACGCCGGCCCCAGGCCCTTGGAGGAGCAGGGGTGTTGGTGCCGGTGTCAGTGGCTGCTGCCAGGATGGCCCCCTCGTCACACAGAGGGAGTACCAGGACATGGTTGAGCAGGCTGCCCGCCGTATGGCCGAGGAGATCGTGAGGTTCGCGCCGGGCGGCTGGACCAGGGCACTGCTCTCGGGCCACGCGGGCGACGGTGGCAGCGGGATGACGGGCGGTTACACGGTCTCCGGCGGACACGGCTCCCCGGACTTTCCCGAGCTGCACCCGCTGCTGGAGCAACTGGCCGAGGCCGTACACGCCGAGCGGGGCTGGGAGCGGATCAGATGGGAGATGGACTGCCGGAACACCGGCGCCTACACCCTCGTCACCTTCACGGAGGAGATCGGCCGCATCCTCGAACCAGCAGGCGGCTACCAGATCGAACTGGACCCCTCCTACCGGCTGCCCCAGGCCGGCATGCGTCAGGAGGCGGGCACGGCGGCCCCGGCCGGAGATCCGGACCTGGCCACGGCGACGTTCCGCACGTACCTGGAGCGGCGCGCCGCCGTCCTCGGGCACCAGGAGGAGCTCCCCCCGCCCGTCACCGCCGCCCAACTCGACGACGCCGAGCGCCGCATCGGCCACCCGCTCCCCGCCGACCTGCGCGCGCTGTACCTGTCGGCGGACGGGGACGGCATCGGCTACCGGCACCGCCTGCTGATCGAGAACAACGCCTGGCTGTCCTTGGAGAGCCTGGTCGCCGAGTACACCGAGGAGCAGGAGTGGGGCACCCGCCCCTGGTACGGATGGGACCTCGAATGGGACGCGGTGGTCTTCGACGGCACCCCGCCCGACACCGTTCGCCGCTGTGGAGGCCATCCCGGCTGGATCCGCTTCGCCACCTCCGAGGACGGCAACTACCTCGCCGTCGACATGGCTCCCGCCCGCGACGGGCGCCCCGGGCAGGTCATCGCCACCGGCCGTGACTACGACGAGGGCCCCGTGTACGTCGCCGACTCCCTCACCTCCCTGCTCCAGCGGCACGTGGAACTGCTGGAGCAGGGCAGCTACGAGGTGTACGACGGCCACATCTCCCTGAGCCGGGAAGACGAGGATCCCGGCGAGGTGCAGATCATCGGCCAGATACCCGCCGAGGTCCCGCCCAGCCTCCAGGCCATCCACATCAACAACGCCACCGGCCCCGTCGACCTGGCTCCGCTCACCGCCGCACCCCGCCTGCGCCGTCTGCATCTCAACCGCTCCGTGGCAGCCGATCTTGCGCCCGTGCGAGAGCTGCCCGTCGAGTCGCTGCGCATCGCCCTCGACGGGGGCGACCTCACGCCCCTGGAGGCCCACCCCCACCTGTCGTCACTCGCGCTCGACACCACCGCCCCGACCGACCTCTCACCGCTCCTCACCGTCCCCAACCTGCGCGGTCTCGACCTCTCGGGCTGTGAGGCCGTCGACCTGACCGTCCTCGTGAACCTCCCGGGCCTGCGCTACCTCGCGCTCGACCGGCAGCAGTGGGCAGCCCTGCTCGACCACGGCAAGGTTCCGCCCGTACTCGCCGCGGCCCGCCTGGCCGGCGCGGACGTCACCTACGAGGACGCCTTGGCCCTGGCCGCCCGTCTGGGCCTGGCCACCGACGGTGCGCTCCGGGTGGCGGGGAGGCTCTGAGGGGAGTGGCGCGGCCTGGCCCTGTCGGTCCGGCCGCTACGTAATCGACGGTGGGAGGGCGGGGGACTGGGGGCTCAGGGTGACGAAGTCCCGCAGCCTGAAGCCGAGCTCGAGCAGCCGTGTGGCGACTGTGTGAGGAGTCAGCTTCAGGGTATGGGCGGCCAGTGAGATGTGAAACAGCGGAACCGGCTCGCGGTGGTCGAGCCAGGGGGCCACAGCGTCGAGATCGCGGCTGAGGATGTGCAGGTCGCTCGGTTCGAGGGGTGGCAGGCGAGTGTTTGGAAGAACGTAGCCGAACCTGGTCAACCGGGAGGCGATCTGTTCGGGCGTACATCCGGTGATTGATGAGGCCATGGCGATGTGGCTGGGAGATACCGCTGCGTCGATGTTCAGCCAGGGTGATCGTCCGTTGCAGTTGACACTGATAATGCGTAGGTCATTCGCTTCGTCCTGGGGTACCGGAGTGCTGGGTGTGCGTAGACCGAGTTCGGACAGGTGACCGGCGAGGTGATCCGTGGACCAGCCCATCTGAGCAGCGGTCTGGATGATGTGGGCCGGGCTGACGGTCCTGTCCGGACTCAGCCACGGAGCCTCCCCGTTGTGGTTCTCACTTAGAAGGCGGAAATCTTCAGGTGTCAGTGACGGCATTGCCGCGACGGGAACCCGAAACCCGAGTTCGGCCAGCCGAGCGCTTACCTGCTCGGGGGACCGCTTCGTCTTGGTGACCGCCTGGGCGATGTGAGCAACGCTGACCGTGCTCTCCGGGCTGAGCCAGGGGGCCGCGGCATCCAGATCGCGGCTGAGGAGCACCAGGTCCTCGTCATCCTCCACCGGCATGGGATCGACGAGCGTGCGGTAGCCGAGCTCGGTCAAGCGTCTTGTGACGTCGGCAGGGCTGTGACCGGTCCGCCGGGCCGTTTGGATGATACGCACCGGGTCGACAGGCATAGCTGAGTCGATCCAGGGGGCTGAACCGCCCCCGAAGGCCTCGCTGATGATGCGAAGATCGCCGTCCTCGACCTCGGGGAGAGGGGTGGCGGGTGCGGGCAGGCCAAGATCCTTCAGCCGGAAGGCGACGTCCTCAGGAGAGCGCCCTGTCCTGCGGGCAGCCTGGGCGATGAGTCCGATGCTGATCGTCGAGGTGTGGGAGAAGACCGATCCCGCCCAGGACAGTTGCCCCCTGCCCGCCCATTCGGGCATGAGGAGGTAAATGTCGGAGGGTATGGGAAGCACCTTCGACGAGGATGGTGCCGCGGCGAACCCTGGGAAGTAGCCGGCGTCCGTAAGAGCTTCTTCCCTGAAATCGCCCACGCTCGGGTTGTCCAGAGCGGGCGACCAGGGGTCCCCGGCTTCGGAAGAGTGGTCCAGGAGTTCGTCCTCCGCGAAGTACCCAGATTTGGTGATGTCGATCTCTCGACCCGCGAGCCGCCAGGGCGCGAAACCCATGCCCACTGCTTCGGCGAAGATCTCGTCAGCGATCGCAGCGCTCTCTTGGAGCACCCGAGCGAGCCACGCGTGCTGGAACACGGCGTCCTTCGCCGCGAGCAGGGTGGGGATCTCCTGGCGTATGAGCCGTTCGATCTCGACCGTGTCGGGGTCGATGATCCTGCGCCGGTCCACCGTCAGACGCGGGGTATGGGCGCCCGACAGGTTCACCACCGCTCCGAATCGGTGCTCGCCGGCCCACAGACCGTCGGCGAGCACCGCGCCGCCGGTGTTGCACCACCAGACGGCGAGGTTCGTACCGGCGAGCGTGACCACTTCTTCCTCCCGCACGCTGTGCGGGGAGTGGGGATCGTCCGAACCGAGCGGGGCCTCCTCGCCGAGACGGTTCGCCTCCCAGGTCAGCGTCCGCCCCTGGGCGTCCGCAGCCGTCACGTCGAATTCGGACACCCACAGGATGCGACGCAACACGTCGACGCAGGAGCCGACCTCCTGCGACCGGAGCCTGAGCCGGACACTGGTGTAGGCCTCGGTGCAGCGCTCCAGGCGTTGGATCCTGAAGAGGGAGCCCGGTCCGGCGATCTCGACCCTGAGGTGTTCGCCCGGCAGCCCGTCCGGTGTGAGACGGCAGGTCGTGACGGTGATGTCGTCCGCCAGCATGAAGTAGCTCAGGACCCCCACGCCGAACTGGCTGTTGGGATGCATGACGATGTCGTGGTCCTGCCATCGTGCCCGCTCCTCGATGTACTCCGGCAGGTCCGCGAACCGCATACCGGCGTGCGAGAACACGTCACGGAGCTCGACCTCCCCCATACCGATGCCGTTGTCACGGCATTCCAGGTAGGGGCCCGCCTTGTCGACTCCCTGGCTGAAGGTGATGTGGCCTTTGTACAGGGCCACCTGCGAGCCGGTGGCACGCAGGTAGCGGGTGCGCGCATCTCGGTACCGGCAGGCGTCCAGGGCATTCTGGTACAACTCACGTATCGCGAGGGCGGGGTCTCCGTACAGCTCCTCGCCCATCAGCAGTTCCTGGATGCGGTCGTCCGCGAGACGGAAACGCAGTTCGGTGGACTCATACGCCAGTCGCCCGCTCTCCTCGACAGCGGGCGTCACACGCTCGGCGGTGACGTGCAACGGCAGATTGCGCAGCAGCGCCGGCCGCTGCTCGTCCCCTGTGCTGATGTCGATGCTGGCCAGCAGAGTGTCGAGCGCCGCCGCGTGCTGGCGCAGCCCGAGGTCGACCGCGAGGTGGCCGCAGGTGGCGGTGAGGACCCTGGTCCGCCCGCTCGACTCCCAGCGGACATCGGCCAGCGTGTCGTGCAGGCCTGGGAGATCTACGGCGTATCCGATGCCGATGTGGTCGACGACCACGTCGGACAGGGTGATCGGGTCGATGGCGAAGAGATGTGCGATACGCAGCAGTTCGGCGAGCTGGTGGACGCGGACCCGCTGCGCGGTCTCCGCCACGCCCACACTGCGGGGGCCGACGGCGGCCTCCTCGGGCCTGCCGGGGAGCTGGGGTGCGCGCAGGAGCTGGGCCAGCAACCGCGGTTCCAGTACGTCCTCGACGAGCCGCTTCTCCCTCGGCGACCGCTTTCCCAGCGGGACCGCGAGGTGGTCCAGCAGGGTCTCGACCGAGGCGGGCTCATAGAGCCGGACCTGCCGTACCAGCCAGCGGTGGAAGAGCCACCAGCCGATGGCGTCGGAGGAGGCGCCGTCGCTGTTCCGCAGGGCGCGGCGCATCAACCGGGGCTGCCCCCGCAGGAAGGCCTCGTAACTCCTCCGACCCGGGGACGTGCTCTCCACATCGGTGAGGTCGGTCGGAGCGATAGCGCTGTAACGGCTCGCGTTGTACATCCAGAAGGCGGCATGCAGATAGGGGTGGGTGACAAGGAGGAAAACCTCGGCGGCGGAGAGTTCGAGCTCCTCCGGGCGTGCGCTGCTGTCGAGGAGCAGGCTGTCGGTCCACTCGGCCACCCGGTCGGCGTACGACAGGGAGTTCCAGGGGTCACCGGAACAGGCCGCACCGTCCCGCGTCGTCGCGGCGGCGGCCCGTGCGGCGAGGGCGGTGGCCGTGTCCCGCAGCAGGGACAGCCCACGCTTGTCGGCCACGTAATTCCACAGCGGGTGGTCGCGTGCAGCGGTCACCCATTCGTGGTCCTCTGCCTGGTCCTCGGTGCCATAGCCGGAGCCGCCCTCCGGGGGGCCGGCGTACGCGCGGTTGCGGGCGAGCACGATCTGATGGCCGAGGTCGCGGGTGCTCATCCTGGGCTGGGGGACCCGGATGCCCTCCACCGACCGCCCGTGCAGCCTTGTGTTCAGGGCGTTGAAGACATCGGTCATGGTGAGGTCGGGGAGGTGCTCACCCTGACGCCCGCCCGTCAGCTCGCCCCGGAGGCCGTCGCTCAGCAGAGCGGTCAGCTCGAGGGTGAAGACGCTTCCCTCGGGCAGGCAGAGGGAGCGCTCCGTGTCTGCGGCGGAGGTCAGGACGCAGGCGCCCGTGATCTCCATGTCCAGTTGCGTCGGGGTCTGTTCGTCCGACATCGGCAGGGCCCGGCCACTGAAGCAGCAGTCGATGACGACCACTTTCCGCTGTGCCCGCGACCCCGCCACGAGGTCACGGATGTCGCTGTACTTGACCGAGTGGTACGGCCGCCGGCCACTGGAGTTCTGGGTGGCGAGGAAGAACGAGCGGTCGCCGCCGCCGAAGTGCCCGTGTCCCGCGTAGTAGAACAGTAGGAGATCCGTGGCCTCCTCGGCCGCGTCGTGCAAGGTGTCGAGCAGCTGCTGCTGCGTGCCGTCGGGCGGTACGACCGTGCAGTCCTGCTCCGCGAGGCCACCGACGTCGTCGCTGGTGAGGAGCGACCGCAGCGCGGGAATGTTGTGCTGGACACCGCTGAGCTGCGTCAGCTGGCCGAAGGCGTGGACTCCGAACAGGACCGCTCTGGACCGGCCGGGAGCGGAGGTCATCCGTCGGATCCCGTGGCGGGAGTGTCGTGCAGGCGGCGCAGCAGATCGGCCAGTTCCTCGGACGAGAGATGACCGATGTCGACGCTGACGTCACCGTGGACGAGGCGCCGGCCGCCCGGCCCCTCGCCGTCGGCACGCGCCGGGGACTCATCCTGCTTCACGGAGCGCCAGGTCGCGTAGGCGAGAGCGAAGTTCGCGAGGTCCACCCCGTTGCCGAGGATCACATCCACGGCTTCGAGTACGTTCATGGTGGGGCCGCCGCCACCGCCGACGGGTGCGACCCGCACCCGAGCGGTGCCGGGGTCGGCCGCCAGCCAGTCCTGGAGGTCGAGGAGCGACTCCTCGTCGCCGTCCGCCGGAATGCGAAACCTCATACCCCACCGTCCCCGTGTGTGTAAGTGCGTGAGTCGCCGTGAGCATAGCCATCGCGGAGTTGTGCGGTGACCGAATCCTGCCAAAACGCGATGAGCGCGACGGAGGGCCGGGGCGCGCCCCCGGCGACCCCACGCGCTCTTGTGCGGAACCGGTGCTCGGGCCGAAGGTACGTGCAGGCAGGGTGAAGGGGGAGCACCGTGAACGGGCAGCCGCGTAAGGAATCTCAACGGGATCCGGTTGAGGAGATCGACAAGATCCACGAGACCGTGCGGGACCGCGCTACCCAATTGGAAGCCCTGACCCAGCGGTTCACCGAGTTGTCGCGGAAGCACGGGGAGCTCGACGCGCGGACGGCTTCCCTCTCGGGAACGGTCCGTTCCGTGGGTGCGCGGACGGACTCGCTGGAGAGCCGCCTCGACGAGGTGCGCTCCGACCTCGATCGGGTGACCGGCGACGTCGCCGGCCTCCTCGAGCAGTACGCGCGCGACCAGGCGGTCCTCACGGCGCGCTTCGAGCTCAGCCGGGTCACCGAGGAGTGGCGTGAAACCTTCGGCGGGCGCCGCCGGATACGCGACCTGGCCCGTCGGCTGGTCCGGCGCGTCACCCCTGAGTCGGTTCGGCAGGGCTCGATCGACACCGCTGACATCGACCGGTCCGTGCGCGAACACCTGCTCCAGGATCCCGGCTTCTGGCTCGCCCACGCCATGATCGCGGTCTCCGCGCGTCTGGCGGGGAACGACGAGTTCGAACGCGTGGCCGCACGGCAGGCACAGGAGCTGGCACCCGGCAGGACACCTCTCTTCCTCGCCCTCGTCGCAGCGAAGTCGGGTGATCACGCACGGGCCGGCGACCGGATGGACGAGTACCTCCGGGAGGCCGACCCGGACCGACTCGGCGGGGACTTCCTCGCCGTGCTCGACGCCACGGCGGCCATGGAGCTGGGCGAGCGGGCTCGCACCCACGTCCGCGCGGCCCTGGAACGCTGGGCCGCCGACGCGGCGGGCCTCCACGCCGCGTCGGGAGCAGGCGGAGGACGGTGGCGAGCGCGACTGGAGGGCCTTCCGACGCCTCCGGGCGACGCGTACGCCCCCTTCGACCGGGCGTGCGCCCAGTGGTCCGAACTCCGGCGAGGACTGCAACTCGCCGACGTCACCCAGGCCACCCTGGCGCACCTGCGCAAGGAGTTTCCGCCTCGCGCCGCCGAACCGGAGGCCACGGGGCACAGGACCCCCTACGCGGAGGCAGCCGTCGACCGCCTCATCGACCACATGGACCCGGACGAGGCCGCGATGCACGCGGCGATGGGGCGGTGGAACCACTACATCGCGCACGATGCCGACGAGGAAGCCGCCCGGCGGGAGCATGACCGGCTTCTCGACGCGGACGCGGACGTCATGGACGTCGCCACCCTCCTCGACCACGCTGTCTTCCGGCCGAGCCTGATCGCTCTCGGGGACGACGCGCGGCGGCTCGTGCTCGGCACGGTGCTGGACGACATCCGCACCACGGCCGAGGAACTGGCGCAGCGGTCAAGTCGGTTGAGGCCCCGGACGGTCACGGTCGCGATCGAGGGATGGAGCGCCGAGCTGCCGGCCGCCCTCGCCGTCCCCGTCGACGCGCGGGGCCTCGCGGACGAGCTGACCGCCGAGCTGCGTACCCGTGCCGAGACCGAGGCCGGTGCCGTACGGCCCCGTCAGCCGCGCCGGATCGGCGGCGTGACGGGCGGGGCCGCAGCTCTCGTCCTCGCACTCTTCCTCCTGGACGGTGCGCTGGTGTGGCTCGGCATGGTCCTCGGATCCGCCGCCGTGGTGTGGGGGTTGCTGGACATCGCCCGTGTCCCCGCCGAACGCCGGAGGGCCCTTGCCGCGGGCACCGCGCGCAGTGCCCGCGCCCAGCAGGAACTGGGGCTGGTGCTGGACCGGCGCATCCGCTTCTTCGCCGACTGGGACAGCCGCCTCGCCCTCCGGGCCGCCCTTCGGGACTGGAGCCCGGACAGCCGCTGACGGGGGCCCTGGGGGTCGCCGCCACTGCGGGCCGCCGCGTCCGCTGAACGACACCGGCTCGGCCGAGGTCGAGGTCGAGGCGTGATCGGACCCGGCTCGCAGTTCGTCATCCACGGCACCCCAGCATCAGGGCGCACCCGGAAGTAGGTGCGCCCCCACCTCGGAGGAGGGAACTGCCCCCCGGCCGGCACACCGTCGAGGTGGGCCGACCGGGAGGCCGTCGTGAGCCGGATTCCGGAGGCGGCCGTGGCCGGCGCCGGGATCAGAGGCGACCGCGCGGGACCACGGTGAAGGTGGGGGGCCCGGCCGGCAGATCCACCGTGTACTGGCGCAGATACGTGTCCAGGTACGGAGAGCGGGCACCTCCGGTCGCGACGTCGTCGGCCGGGTCGTCCAGGGCCAGCCGGAGCAGTCCGTTCTTCACCCGGACGGTCTCGCCGGACGGCGTGTCACGCCACGACCCGGTCCGGATGGAGCCGATCTCCACCGCCAGGACATGGCCGGCCGCCAGCGTCCAGTCGGTCGCTTTGAGATCGACACGGAGCCGCCCGGAGGTCAGGAGTGACACCTGCTCGTCGAACATGACGGCGGTGCCGTCCGGGGCCACGTCGTACAGCTTGAGCATGACGTTGCCCCGCCCCTCGGCGGTCAGGGAGATCTGCGGGGTTCCGGTCACGCGCACGGCGCGCTCGACCGGTTTCGACCACACGAAGAAGCTCGATGTGACCGCCCCCGCCTCCTGGAGCCGCGCGAGCCCTCCGGTCAGCCCCTTCGGAGCCACCGGGTCGGTGGCGGGCGCGTTCTCCAGGTCCCACCCGCCCGAAGGTCGCTCCCTCTCCCTGGGTGCCGGGACGCCGGTGGCAGCCGGTGCCGAGAGACCGCCGTCGTCGACGTAACTGCCGCCGCCGAGCGGGAGGGTGACGGAGCGCTCGACGACCGGCCAGGTCTTCTGCGCCCGCCAGGCGCCGGTGGAGTCCTCGACGGAGTAGGCCGGGTAGCGGACCGCCGGCCGGACGCCCTTGAGGTACTGGTCGTAGAAGGACAGGGTCTCGTCATACCACCCCTCCCGCCCCATGGCCAGCCTGCCGTCGCTCGTACGGTCACCTCCGCGTACGTGGTCCCACTGGCCGACCCAACCGCGCTCCGGGCCCTGGTGGTTGTCGAGGTATTCCTGCATCTCCTCGGGCTTCGTGTTGTTCTCGATGAAGCCCTGGGTCACGAAGAGGGGGGTGTCCGTGCCTTCGGCCGACTTCGCCAGGTCGCGGGAGGTCCAGAAGGGGTCGTCCTGGTCGGCGATCCGGTATCCGGCGGCGTTGTCCGTCAGGCACTCCGGATGGCTCTGCTCGTAACGCGCGTTGGCCAGGTAGCGTGCGTCGTCGTCCGCCATCTGGGGCTGCGTGGCGATGGAGTTGTAGGCGTTCGCCGTGCCCGTGACGTTCGGGCGGGGCACTCCGTTGGAGTAGATGTACGGGTACATGTCCCAGAGGGGTTCCTGGGCGACGACCGCCTTGAGGGCGCGCTGGTCCAGGTTGTTGCCGATGAGGCCCGTCACGGCGTCGTACGACTTCCCGTAGAGGCCCACCGCGCCTGTGGACCACGGCTGTTTCGCGGCCCAGTCGATCGCGGCCCGCACATCGGCCTGCTCTCCGGGGCCGCCCCAGTCGAGACACCCGGTGGAGCCGCCGAAGCCGCGCAGGTCCACCATGACGAAGGCGTACCCCTGGTCGAACAGGTCGGTGCCCTCGATGAAGTCCTGGAAGCGGGCGGAGGGGCCGGTGTGGGTCCAGCCCTCCACGCCGGACTGCCCGGAGTGGCTGAAGTAGGGGCCGACCGAAAGGATGACGGGGACCTTCGCCCTCTTCGGGAGGCCTTCGGGGAGCAGCACGTCGGCGTGCAGCTCGGTGCCGGAGCGGTCCGACGAGGGGAAGTAGTGCTGCGTCCAGAGGGAGCCCTCGGGAACGCGGTCGTTCTCCTCGTGGCCGACGGGGTCGGTCGCGGTGGCTACCGTCGCCGCGCGGGTGGGTGGGGCAGCGGGCCCTGAGGCGGCTGCTGGGGCGGCGAGTGCGCCGGTCAGCGCGATGGTGGTGACCAGGGCCGAGGCAGCCCATCTGGCCGTGCGACGTGCTCTCACATGCTTCTCCCGGCTGGGTGGATACGGGGTTTCGCAGTGGTGCAGGCCGAGCAGCGGACCCCGGCCCGTGGTGAGAGGGCGCGACGGTGGTGGCGCCGCGTCCGCACAGCGGGGTTGCGGTCGCGGACGCGGACCGGGGCCGACGGCGAGCGATTCTATGATCACCGCGAGAAAGCTTCAACAGGCACGTGTATCCCGCGTGTTACGGATGTGAGGGACACGCAGGGAAGGCTGTGGCTGGCGGCCGGTGGGTCGCGCGCTGGGGAACATGGTCGGTCGGGCGGCCATGTGAGGACCGTTCAGGAGCGGGAGATCGGCGACCCGGCGGTCAGGGGCGGCCGGGGCATTCCTGCGGGCCGTACGAGGGTTGCCCAGGGAGGAGGGCTGCCCGGCGGTCGGCATGGGGGATCCCACCGACCCGGCGCACGAGAGGCGCCCTACCCCGCCACGGAGCCGGCGGGAGCCGCACGGACGGTTCGGCTGGGGCGCAGTCCTCGCCCGGCCGCTTGGAGCGCGGAGCCCGAGCCCGGAAGTCTGAGCCCGCAGCCCGCAGCCCGCAGCCCGGCATCCTCGCAGGCGGGGGTGCCGGCCGGGCGGTCAGGCCGGTTCGGAGGTGTCCCGCACCGGGGTGTCCTCGATGCGGGAGCCGGGTGCGCCACGATTGCCGGCGGCCGGGCTGTGCGCGTGCTGCGGCGGTGCCACGTCGTCTGCCGGGAGGCCCGCCGGCGGCAGGCGCAGGACCAGCAGGGCCACGTCGTCGCCCATGGGGTCCATGCGCCGCATGAGCGCGTCGAGGAAGTCCTCGATGCCGAGGCCCGCGAGGGCGGCCGCGTGCCGGCGCAGCGAGGCGAGGCCCGCTTCGATGTCACGGTTGCGGCTCTCGACGAGCCCGTCGGTGTAGAGCAGGAGGGTCGATTCGGGCGGCAGGTCCGCGCGGGCGTCGGGCCATCCCAGCCCGAGGTGCAGGGCAGAGCTGAGGCCGAGGAGCGGGCCGTGTCCCCCTTCGAGGAAGCGGGCCTGTCCCTCCGCGGTGATCAGGAGGGGCGGAGGGTGCCCGGCGTTGACCCAGTGGAACTGCCAGGGTCCGCCCTCCGGGCCCTCGATGCGGGCGAAGACGCAGGTGGCCATGGGGGCGTCGCTGGTGTGGGTCATGGCCTCGTCCAGCCGGCGCATGATCAGGCTGGGGGGTTCCGTCCGGTCCCAGGCCAGGGCGCGCAGCATGTTGCGGACCTCTGCCATGTGGGCGGCGGCCTTCAGATCGTGGCCGACGACGTCCCCGATGACCATCGTCAGTACGCCGTCGCCGAGGAGGAAGGAGTCGTACCAGTCCCCGCCGATCTCCGCGGCGCTCTCGGCCGGCCGGTAACGGGCCGCCAGATTCAGGTGGTCGACCTGCGGCAGGGGAGTGAGGAGCTGACGTTGCATGGTCTCCGCGACGTGCCGCTGCTGTTCGAACAGCTGGGCGGCCTCCATGACGAGGCCGGCGCGTCGCGCGATGTCGGTGAGCATGAACAGTTCGGCGTCGGTGTACGAGGAGTCCGGGGCGACCCGCGCCACGGTGAGTGCGCCGAACACCTGGCGGCGGGTGTGCAGGGGCATCACGACCGCGCAGCTGCCGCCCAGCCGGTCGAACAACTCCCGGTGGGCGCGGCCTAGAGGGCTGTCCGGTTCCTCCGCCAGGGCTTCCGCGTCCAGCACCACGTGCCGCGCCTTGCGCAGGGCCTGCATCACCGCCGAACCCTTCGACTCGTCCAGGGCGGGCAGGGGCCCCGTCAGTGTCTCGGCCTCGGGCCGGTCCCCGGCCGTACGCACCGCGACGCGCCGCAGGCCCTTCGCCTCTCCCTGCACGAACGCGTCGATCGCGGCCCAGTCGCCCATGTCCGGTACCAGCAGACCGGTCAGCCTGCCCAGCATCTCCGTCGTGTCCAGGGTGGAGATGAGGACCGTCGAGACCTCGGCAACCATGGTCAGCCGGGCGGTGAGTCCCTCCAGAGCGGCGAGGTAGGCCGCAGTCTGCTCCGCGGCGTCCCGGTGCAGGCTGAAGTCGTGGAAGACGACGACCGCGCCTTCCGTCCGTCCTTCGTGCCGGAGCGGAGTGGCCGCCCAGATGATCGGGACCAGGCTGCCGTCCCCCTTCAGGAAGAGTTCCTCGCTGCCCTCGGCCGGCCGGCCGCTCTCCAGGACCGCCATCAGGCCGCACTCGCCGCGCGGGACCGGGCTGCCGTCCCGGTCCCGGTGCAGCAGATCGTGCATGTCCTGACCGAGCATCTGTTCCTGGGGGCGGTCGAGGAGCTGTTGGGAACGGGGATTGCACGCGGTGAGCCGGCCGGTGGTGTCGGTGACGAACACCCCCGCGCCCAGGCTGTCGAAGACCGCCCGCATGAGGGCGGTCTCCAGAAGCCCGTCCGAGGATTTCACCGTGTGACCCCCGTCCTCGTCGGGCAGACGGCGGCGCCTGCCGGCCTCACCAGGTCAGCAGGCTCCGTCGGCAGCTGCCACGCCTGCGGCACCTGGACCTCCACCGTGGACGCGGTCTGGGGGGTCATGCGCTCATGCCTTCCACTCCGTGGCCGGAGCCGGGCCGGGGCCGCCCGGCGAGGGGTCCGGACGGTGCCCGCACCACAACACCTGTTCATCATTCATCCGGCACGCCCGTTCCGCCGCTCGGGAGCGCCGTCGCGGTTGTACGGACCCGAAGGGGGTGGGGGCCCCTGAGTGCGGTCGGCAGCCGGCGAGCTGTGGCCGTCGTGTGCCGGGCCCGCTCGGCTCTCAGCCGCCCGGCGGTGCCTCTCGCGCCAGGCCCCCGCGGCCCCGACCGCCCACCCGGGCACCAGGACCGCGTCATCGGCCGAATCGGGCGCCGACACGCGACGAGCCGCCTGCTGCACGGCGAAGGAGCGCCGCCGTCGTACGGAGGCAGAGGCCGGTGCGGGTCGTGACGGCGGCGACGACTGTCCTCGACAGCCCGGGGGCCTGCGCGAGGCGCGGGAGCAGCTCCGGCCGCTCCCGCGGGAGCGCCGCACGTCCCAGGAGGATCGCGCCGGTGGTCAGCTCGCCCCGCCATTTCTGCTGCCATGCGCCCTGGGCCATGAGGGCGAGGTGTACCGCGACCTGCGCCCAGGGTCACGTCGCAGAGCGCCGGTGACGTCCCAGGGAACCGCCGGAGCCGTCGGTCGACGACACCTCGCCCAGGCGAGAGCACGCAGGACGTGAGGAGCCGGTGCCGGCCGGGCCGGCACCGGCTCACCCCCTGAGGCTCACCTCTCCAGTACGAGGGCCGAGCCCTGACCCACCCCGATGCACAGCGTCGCCACGCCGACCCCGGACCCGGCTGCCTTGAGCTGGTGGGCGACGGATCCCGCCAGACGGGCTCCCGAGGCGCCGAGCGGGTGGCCGATCGCGATCGCGCCGCCGCGCGGGTTGAGCACCGACGGGTCGAGGTCGGGCCACTCCGCGACGCACCCCAGCACCTGCGCCGCGAAGGCCTCGTTGAGTTCGAGCGCCGCGAGATCGGCGAAGGTCCTGCCGACCCGCTCCAGGGCACGGTTCACGGCCTCGACGGGCGCGAGGCCGAAGTAGTGCGGCTCGTTCGCGGAGACCGCGGACGCGGTGATCCTGGCCAGCGGCTCGCGCCCGGTGGCCCGCAGTCCTTCCTCGTCGGCCAGCAGCAGGGCCGCCGCGCCGTCGTTCAGCGGGGAGGAGTTGCCGGCGGTCACGGTTCCGTTCTCCGTACGGAACGACGGCCGGAGCGTGGCCATCGCCTCCAGCGAGGCGTCGTCCCTGATGCACTCGTCCCGGTCCACGACGAGCGGATCGCCCTTGCGGCGTGGGATCGTCAGCGGCGCGATCTCGTCGTCGAACAGTCCGGCCGCCCGTGCCGCCGAGGCCTTCCGGTGGGACGCGAGGGCGAACTCGTCCTGCTGCTCCCGGCTGATGTGGTGCTTCTCCGCGATCAGTTCGGCGCTCTCGCCGAGCGGCACCGTCCACTGCGGGTCCATCCGCGGGTTGACCATGCGCCAGCCGAGGGTGGTCGAGAACATCTCCGTGTGCCCGGCCGGGAAGGCGCGGTCGCTCTTCGGCAGGACGTACGGAGCGCGGGTCATCGACTCGACGCCCCCCGCCACGACCAGGGAGTGGTCTCCCAGCGCCACGGCGCGTGCCGCGTGCACGACGGCCTCCAGGCCGGAGGCGCAGAGCCGGTTGACGGTGACGCCGGGCACCGAGACCGGCAGCCCCGCGAGGAGCGCGGCCATCCTGCCGACGTTGCGGTTGTCCTCACCGGCGCCGTTGGCGTTGCCGAGCACCACGTCCCCGATGCGCGCGGGGTCGAGCTCCGGGGTGCGGTCGAGCAGCGCGCGGATGGCGTGGGCGGCGAGGTCGTCGGGCCTGACCGGCGCGAGCGCCCCGTTGTACCTGCCGATCGGGGTCCGGACGGCATCGACGACGTACACGTCGCGGGGGCGGAAACTCATGACACGATCCTTTCGGCCGTACGGACGGGAGCGGCCGTCCTCGTGAGCACGTCCGCCTCGCTCACGCCGGGGGCGGTCTCGACCAGGACCAGTCCGTCCGCGGTGACGTCGAGCACGGCGAGGTCGGTGATGATCCGGTGGACGCACGCCTTGCCGGTGAGCGGCAGCGTGCACTCCTCGACGATCTTCGGGCTGCCGTCCTTGGCAGTGTGCGTCATGGTCACGATGACCCTGCGGGCGCCGTGCACGAGGTCCATGGCCCCGCCGATCCCGGTCACCATCTTGCCCGGAACCGCCCAGTTGGCGAGGTCGCCCCGGGCTGAGACCTCCATGGCGCCGAGCACCGCGGTGTCGATGTGACCGCCGCGGATCATCCCGAAGGAGAGCGCGGAGTCGAAGAACGATGCTCCCGGCCTGACGGTCACCGTCTCCTTGCCCGCGTTGATCAGGTCGGGGTCGACGTCCTCGTCGTACGGGAAGGCGCCCGTCCCCAGAATGCCGTTCTCGGACTCCAGGACGACGTGCACGCCCTCGGGCAGGTGGTTGGGGATCAGCGTCGGCAGCCCGATGCCGAGGTTGACGTACTCGCCGTCGTGCAGTTCGGCCGCCGCCCTGGCGGCCATCTCGTTCCGGTTCCAGGGCATCAGACCCGTGCCTCCCGCTCCGTGACGGTCCGCTTCTCGACCTTCTTGTCCACGGCCTGCGCGGCGGTGAGGGCGACGACCCGCTGCACGAAGATGCCGGGCAGGTGGACGTGGTCCGGGTCGATCTCGCCCGGCTCCACCAGTTCCTCGACCTCGGCGACGGTGACGCGGCCGGCCATGGCGGCGAGCGGGTTGAAGTTGCGCGCGGACTTGTTGAAGACGAGGTTGCCGTGCCGGTCTCCCTTCGCCGCCCTGACCAGGGCGAAGTCGGTGCGGATGCTGTGCTCCAGGACGTATGCGGTGCCGTCGAAGTCGCGTACCTCCTTGGCCGGTGAGGCGACGGCGACGCCGCCCTCGCCGTCGTAACGCCAGGGGAGTCCGCCCTCGGCGACCTGTGTGCCCACACCCGCGGGCGTGTAGAAGGCGGGTATTCCGGCGCCACCCGCCCGGAGCCGCTCGGCCAGGGTGCCCTGGGGGATCAGTTCGAGCTCCAGCTCGCCGCCGAGGTACTGCCGTGCGAACTCCTTGTTCCCGCCGATGTACGAGCCGGTGACCCGGCGGATACGGCCGGCGGAGAGCAGCACCGCGAGCCCGGTGTCCATCGCTCCGCAGTTGTTGGACACCACGTCGAGCCCGCTGACCCCGCTCGCGTGCAGGGCATCGATCAACACGTTCGGCACCCCGCTGAGACCGAAGCCTCCCACCGCCACCGAGGCGCCGTCCGGCACGTCGGCGACGGCCAGTGCCGCTGACGCGACCACCTTGTCCATGGAACCGTCCATCCCTTAGTATTCGCATAGTGAAGTTTCCTTCACTACGATGCGCTGAGTTTGCCGCCCGGATCGGAGCCGTGTCAACGGTCCTGGCTCTCGCCGCCCCCACCCGACGGAGAAACAGATGGCACCGACCGGCACGTCCCAGCCGGGCGCGGAGGCGCCCCCAGAGGCCGTCACCCCGCTCGTACGAGGCATCACCGTGCTCCGCCGGCTCACGGACGCCGACGGCTCGCTCAGCCTCAGCGAGCTGGAGCGCGCCACCGGACTCGCCCGCTCCACCGTCGACCGGGTCACGCTCACGCTCGCCCGCACGGGATACGTCCGCCTCGAGGGCCGGACCGTCACCCTCGCTCCGCGCCTCATGGAACTGGGCAACGCCTACCTGTCCTCGGTCGGCATCCCCGGTCTTCTCGGCGACGGGGCCGACGCCCTCGCGGGCGAGCTCGACGAATCCGTTTCCCTCGCGGTGCCCGACGGCGGGGGCATCCGCTTCGTGCACCAGGCCGTCCGGCGCCGGGCGATGTCCCTGCGCTTCCGCATCGGCGACCTGCTGCCCGCCGAACGCACGGGCCCGGGCGCGCTGTTCGCCACTCTCTGGGGCGCCCAGGAGTGGCGGGCCTGGCGGGAGAAGAGGGCCTCGGACCCGGACGGAGCCGGCTTCCCGTCCCTGCCGGCGCCCCCGTGCCCGGCGGACGATCTCTTCGAGGAGCGGGTGGCGGCGGCGCGGAGCGACGGCTGGGCGCTGGACGACCAGCTGATCGAGCCCGGCCTCATCGCCCTCTCCGTACCGGTACGCGACCCCGCCGGGGGCATCGCGTGCGCGCTCAGCGTGGTCAGCCACACCAGCCGGCACACCGCACGCGGGCTCCGCGAAAGTCTCCTGCCCCGGCTGCTCGACGCTGCTGCCGAGATGGCGTCCCGGCTCAGGGAGGGGACCGCGCCCCCCTCCGCGCCCACGCCGGCACCCCTCGCGTCGTGGACGGCGGCCTCGAAGCAGGAACTGGGCCGGGAGTTCATCGAATCGCTCGCCAGGGGCCTCACCGTCGTCACGGCGTTCGGCGACACCGGCCCGGACCTGACCCTCAGCGACGTCGCCCGCGCCACCGGTCTGTCACGTGCCTCGGCGCGCCGGGCGCTGATCACGCTCGAACACCTCGGCTACGTCACCGCCGACGGGCGCGCGCACCGGCTCACGCCGCGTGTCCTGGCACTCGGGTATCCCGCGCTCTCCCGCATCACCCTGTCCCGGATCGCCGAACCGCACCTCGCCGCACTGGCCGGGCGGATCCACGACTCCGCGTCACTCGCCGTCCTCGTGGACGACTCCGTGCAGTACATGGCGCGCGCCGCCACCCACCGCATCATGAACGTCGACATCACCGTCGGCACCCGCTTCCCCGCCTACGCCACCTCGCTGGGCCGCGTCCTGCTGGCCGGCCTGTCGGGCGACGGGCTCCGGTCCGTCCTCGCCCACGCGGAGCTGCGCCCCCTGGCCCCGCACACGCTCACCCGCCGCGCCGAGCTCGAGACCGTACTGGACCGGGTGCGCGCCCAGGGGTACGCCCTGGTCGACGAGGAACTCGAGGCCGGGCTGCGCTCGATCTCGGTTCCCGTCCGGGACCGGGCCGGTGCGACCGTCGCGGCCGTCAACGTGGCGATGCACAGCAGCAGCCGGACCATCGAGGAGTGCCTGGAACAGGTGCTGCCCCAACTCCGCCTCACCGCAGGGAGTATCGAGTCCGAACTGCACATCGCCTCCCGCTACACCCACGTGGCCGTGGCGTGAGCCGGGTGTGGCCGCCCGCCCCGTCCGCCGGGCCGCCTGCCCTGTCCGGGCGACGCAGGACAAGGGGCCCTCCTGTGCCACGACGGAAGGTCCGGCGCGACCACGGAGGTACGGCGCGGCGGCCAGGAGATCCCTCAGGCGTGGAAGCCGTTGCAGACGACGGAGGTGAAATCGGAGGGTCCACCCTCGACGTGGTACAGCACCACCGTCCAGTCACCCCTGTCGTCGCCCACCGGAATGGCGTCGAGGGTCCGGCCGCCGAGGTGGGCCTGGAAGTCCTCGGGGTAACGGAAGGTGATCGTTCCGCCGGACGACCATGCGGAGAAGACGTCGACGGGCTTGCTGGTGAAGCCGATCCCCGTGCTGACGGATCCGGTGGGCCGGCCCGTCACGGGGTCGGTCCCGTGCGGAGGACGGACACCGACGGCCACGTAGTACGGCGCGGGTCGCTTTCCCCGGCCTGCCTTGTCCGGCCGCAGTTGCACCGATGCGGTGTCGGACCCGGTGGTGTGCGAGACGGAGGAGCGCAGGCCGGCCGGCAAGGAGGCCATGTCGAGGCCGGAGAGGTCGCAGAAGCCGATGCCCTGGGCGGCCTGCGCGGGATCGTCGGACAAGGTCCAGTGGTCCTGCGACTCACGGCCGCCGGCGATGTGGTCCGGCGGCCCGGAGGCCGGCGCGGAGGTGGCGGGCCGCCGTGCACCCTTCTCCCCGGCGGTCGGCGTCGCCCCGGCAGTCGGTCCCGCGCCGGACGCTCCGCCGTCCGGCTGCCCGGAGAGGAGCCAGGCGGTCACGGAGGCGGCGAGCACCGCCGCGACCGCCGCGAAGCCCACCGCCCCCCGTCGGCCGGTGCGGGAGGGCACGGTCCGAAGTCCCGGGCCGTCGTACGGGGTGGGTCCCTGGGGCGCGGAGGCCACGGCAGCCGCGCCGGGTTCCGCCGCGCCCGCCGGCAGAGGGCCGGTCGCGGCTTTCTCCCGCACGGCCGTGTTCTCCCGTACCGCGGTGGCCTCCCGCACCGCCGGGGCCTCGGCGTCCCCGGCCCCGGCGTCCTCGCGCGTCGCCGCGGAGTCCGCCCGGTTCAGCGACCGGTAGTGGGCGTCCGTGGCGAGGGCGGAGTCGACCGCGCACCGCGCGATCACCGTCGCGGGATCAGGCCGCTCGGCCGGGTCCTTACCGACGCAGTCCCGGATCAGTTCCGCCAGGTGGGGGTGCACGCCGGACAGGTCGATCTCCTCGTGCACGGCCCGGTAGCTCACCGCCGCCGCGTCCCCCGAACCGAACGGCGGTCTGCCGGTGGCCGTGTACGCGAGCGTCGCACCCAGGGCGAACACGTCCGCGGCCGGGCCGACCTCGTTGCGCATGACGACCTCGGGCGCCGCGAATCCTGGGGTCCCCGGACCCATGCCGTCGCGCGTGAGCACCGTCCGGCCGAGCGACCGGGCGATCCCGAAGTCGATCAGCTGCGGACCCTGCGGCGAGAGGATCACGTTCTGAGGCTTCAGGTCCCGGTGGGTGACCCCGTGGACATGGACCGCGGCGAGCCCTTCGGCGAGGGCGGCGAGGAGCTTCAGCGCGCTCTTCGGCGGGAAGGGCCCGAACTCCCGCACCGCGCCGTGCAGCGTGGGACCGGCCACGTACTCGGTGGCGAGCCAGTAGGGCGCCGTGTCGAGCGACGCCTCGATCAGCTGGGCGGTGTAGGCGCTGCGGACGGCCTCCACGGTGGCGGCCTCCCGCCGGAACCTGGCCAGCGCCTCGGGGTGATCACTGATCTCGTCCCGGATCACCTTCACGGCCACCAGCCGTCCACCGGGTGACCTGCCCAGATACACCTGCCCCATCCCGCCGGCTCCGAGCCTGGCGATCAGCGTGTACGCGCCGATGCGCGAGGGATCCTGGGGCCGCAGCTCGTCCACGGCACGACTGTGCCACATCCCCGTTCCTCCCGGCCCGGAGTCCGTGAATGCGGGTAGCCCCCGGGTGGTCTGCCGGGCACCGCCGGGGGTAGGCGACCGGTCGACGGGAGGTGCGCCACACCACCGGGCCGGGCGCCCTGCGCCCGGCGAGCACCACGACCCCGCCGCACCGCCGGGCCCGCTCCGGGTGCGGACCGCGGCGAGGGAACAGAGGATGCGAGGGATGGCGAGCCGCACCTGCCGGCCCCGGCGTACCGAGAAGCGACATCCGAGGGAGACGACATCATGGCGCCCGAGCGATCCTCTTCCGGCAGCAAGGCGACGCGGGACCCCGGCCTCGCCCTGCCCGTGGCCGATCGAGTCGGCTGGACCCCCCTGGACATGCGGGCGGTGGACACCGTGCGGGTCCTCGCCGCCGACGCCGTGCAGAAGACCGGAAACGGCCACCCCGGTACGGCGATGAGCCTGGCGCCGCTCGCCTATCTGCTGTTCCAGCGGATCATGCGGCACGACCCGGCCGACGACCAGTGGCTGGGCAGGGACCGCTTCGTCCTCTCCTGCGGCCACACCAGCCTCACGCTCTACATCCAGCTCTACCTGGCGGGCTACGGCCTCGAACTGGACGACCTGAAGGCCCTGAGGACCTGGGGCTCGGCGACGCCGGGCCACCCGGAGTACCGGCACACCCGGGGGGTCGAGATCACCACGGGGCCGCTCGGCCAGGGCATGGGCGCCGCCGTCGGGATGGCCATGGCCGCCCGCCGGGAGAGGGGCCTGCTCGACCCGGACGCCGCGCCGGGGACCAGCCCCTTCGACCACCACGTCTACGTGCTGGCGTCCGACGGCGACATGATGGAAGGCGTCGCGTCCGAGGCCGCGTCCCTCGCCGGCCACCAGCAGCTGGGCAACCTCATCACCTTCTACGACTCCAACCACATCTCCATCGAGGACGACACCGACATCTCGTTCAGCGAGGACGTCCCGGCCCGCTTCGCCGCGTACGGCTGGCACGTGCAGACGGTGGACTGGACCCGCACGGGGGACTACGTCGAGGACGTCGACGCCCTCTTCACGGCGATCGAGGCCGCGAAGGAGGAACGGTCCCGGCCGTCGCTGATCATGCTGCGCACCATCATCGGATGGCCCGCCCCGACGAAGCAGAACACCGGCAAGGCGCACGGCGCGGCGCTGGGGGACGAGGAGGTCGCCGGAACCAAGCGGCTCCTCGGCTTCGACCCGGAGACGTACTTCCCCGTCGAGGGCGAGGTGCTGGCCCACACCCGGGCGGTGGGGGAGCGGGGCAGGGCGGAGCGGAAGCGCTGGCAGCAGGTCTACGAGGAGTGGCGGTCGGCGAATCCCGGCCGGGCCGCGCTGCTGGACCGGCTGCGGGAGCAGGAACTGCCCGAGGGCTGGACCGAGGCCCTGCCGGTGTTCCCCGCCGACGCCAAGGGCATGGCGACCCGCAAAGCGTCCGGCGAGGTGCTCACCGCTCTCGCCCCGGTGCTGCCCGAACTGTGGGGCGGTTCGGCGGACCTCGCGGGGAGCAACAACACGACCATGGAAGGTGAGCCCTCCTTCGTCCCCGTCGACCGGCAGACCTCGGAGTTCAAGGGCGGTCCCTACGGCCGGACCCTGCACTTCGGCATCCGCGAGCACGCCATGGGGGCCGTACTCAACGGAATCGCCCTGCAGAGCCTGACCCGCCCCTACGGCGGCACCTTCCTCACCTTCAGCGACTACATGCGCCCCGCGGTCCGCCTCGCCGCGCTGATGAAGCTTCCGGCCACCTACGTGTGGACGCACGACTCGATCGGGCTCGGCGAGGACGGCCCGACCCATCAGCCCGTCGAACACCTGGCGGCCCTGCGGGCGATCCCCGGCCTCGACGTCGTGCGCCCCGCCGACGCCAACGAGACCGCCGTCTGCTGGCGGACCATCCTGGAGCACACCGACCGGCCCGCAGGCTTCGTCCTGACCCGGCAGAACCTGCCGGTGCTCGACCGGGACGACGGAGTGCACGCCCCCGCCGAGGGCGCGGCGCGCGGTGCCTACATCCTGGCCGAAGCCGCCGGATCCGCCCCCGACGTCATCCTGGTGGCGACCGGTTCCGAGGTCCACATCGCCCTCGGCGCGCGTAAGTTGCTGATCGACGAGGGGCTGGCCGTACGCGTGGTCTCCATGCCCTGCCGCGAATGGTTCGCCGAGCAGCCGGTGGCCTACCAGGACGAGGTGCTGCCGCCCGAGGTGCGCGCCCGTGTCAGCGTCGAGGCGGCGGTCGGCCAGGGCTGGCGCGAGGTGGTCGGCGACGCCGGCCGGATCGTGAGCCTGGAGCACTATGGAGCCTCCGCCGACTACCAGCGGCTGTACGAGGAGTTCGGCATCACTGCCGAAGCGGTCGCCGCGGCGGCACGCGGCAGCATCCGCGACGCGGTGGAGCCTCCCCGGCCGGGCGGGCGCCGGCCCTAGCCGCTCCCGGCCCCTCGTCGGGCGGTGCGGGCCCGGCCGATCCGCACGCGGGGCCTCGGCCGAGGCGACGGGCCCAGGCCTTACCGCGGCGGCTCGGGTCCGTACGCACGGTTCGGACGTACGCCCTGCTCGGACGCACGCCCTGGTCGGACGCACGCCCGGCTCGGGTCCGCACCTCTGGTCCGGCGTACGCCCGGTCGTCCGAGCCGCGCGGAGGTCTAGCTCATCTGACGCCGTACCAGTTCGTGCAACTGCCCGGACGTGTCCGCAAGGAGCTCGGCCGGAGGCCCCTCCTGAACCACGCGGCCCTCCGCCATGACGATCACGCGATCGGCGTCCAGAACCGTGGACAGCCGGTGCGCGATCACGACACGGGTGGCTCGCAGGGACCTGGTGCTCTCGATCACCGTGCGCTGGGTCTCGTTGTCGAGCGCGCTGGTGGCCTCGTCGAAGAACAGGATGCGAGGGCGCCGTACCAGTGCCTGCGCGATCATCAGCCGTTGGCGCTGCCCGCCGGAGATCGAGCCGCCGCCCGAGATCATCGTGTGCAGCCCCATCGGCATCCGTTTGATGTCCTCGGCCAGCCCTGCCATCGCGGCGGCCTCCCAGGCCTCCTCCTGGGTGAAGACCTCCGCCCCGCAGATGCAGTCCAGGATCGAGCCGGCCAGCGGCTGCGCGTTCTGCAGGACGACGCCGCACTGACGGCGCACGGCCGCCGGGTCGAGCGCGGAGAGGTCCTGCCCGTCGTACAGCACACTGCCCGAGACCGGCCTGTCGAAGCCGATGAGCAGCCTGAGCAGTGTCGACTTGCCGCAGCCGCTGGGACCCACGACCGCGACGAACTCACCCGGCCGTACGGCCAGCGCCACCCCGTCGAGGACGAGCGGGCCGTCCTGGGAGTAGCGGAAGGAGACGTCCCTGGCCTCGATCTCCCCGGACAGCTCGCCCGGCTGCGTACTGGCGCCGCGCACCTCGGGAGCCTCGTCGAGCACCGGCTTGATCTGTTCGAACATCGGCAGCACGGCCGCGGCCGACACGAACGCCCCCGTGAGCTGGGTGACGGCTGTCAGCAGCATCGTCACCGACGTGTTGAACGTCAGGAACTCGGCGGGCGTCAGGGAACCGCGTGCCGGGCCCGCCAGCAGGACGAAGACGACCAGGGAACACAGCGGCAGATGGACCGCGTTGACCACCGTCGTCAGGTTCTTGATGCGGCCCGCCCGCTTCTGCAGTTCCCGGCTGCGCGCGAACTCCGCCGCCCACGCCCCGTACGCGAAGCTCTCCGCCGCCGCGACCCGCAGCTTGGGCAGCCCGCGCAGCGTCTGGAAGGCCTGGTTGTTCAGCTTGTTGCCGAGCTCGACCAGCCGGCGCTGCCAGCGCAGTTCCCACATGCCCATGGTCAGGAAGACCCCGGCGATGACCACCAGCATGGCGACGGCGGTGAGCGCCAGCGGAACGCTGAACCACAGCAGCAGGCCCAGGTTCACCGCCCCGAGCGTGCCCGCCTGCACCACCACGGGACCGGTGCCGGACAGCACCCGGCGGATGGCACTGACCCCCATGGCGGCGCTCGCCAGCTCCCCGGTGGAGCGCTCGGTGAAGAACGTCGTCGGCAGCCGCAGCAGCCGGTCCCAGACCGCGGGCTGGAGCGTGCTCTCGATGCGCCCTTCCATCCGCAGGATCGTGAGGTTCTGCATCAGCATGAAGGCCGCCGACACGACACCGGTGATGATCACGGCCAGCGAGACCTGCACGAGGGGACCCGTCTGCGCGGTGGGTACGTACACGCCGAGCACCTTGCCGGTGGCGATCGGCACCAGCGAGCCCAGCGCGACCGTCACCAGGCCCGCCAGGACCAGCCTGCGCAGGTCGGCCCGGGTCCCGAACAGGCCGAACCGCAGCAGTTGCCACCTGCCGGACGGCCGCTCCGGAAGCGGCCGGTAGAACATCACGGCACGCTCGTCGAACTCCTGCGCGGAGCCGGCGTCGATCCGGCTGCGCCGTCCCGTCAGCGGGTTCACCGCCTCGTAGCGGCCACGGCGCCACAGCAGCGCGACGGGTGCCCCCGACGCGGCCCGGCTGCCGACCAACGGCCCGGAGTTCTCCTTCCACCAGCGTCCGTCGAGCCGCACCGCGCGGGTACGGATGCGCGAGGCGACCGCCACCCGCTCCACCGGGTCGATCCGGCCGCTCACCGCCCCGCCCGCGCCGGGCTCCGCCAGGACGATCCCCGAGTCGCGGGCCACCAGGCGGCACGCCGCGTACACCGCGTCGTCCGACGCCCCAGGCCCGGGCGCGGAACCCCGCCCCGACCGGCCGATCGAGGTCAGCAGCGCCTGGTCGGCCTCCTTGCGGACGGCTTCGCCCGCCTTCATCCCGGCGGCGGTCCGGTCCTCGTGGGCGCGCTCCAGCTGTTCGATCCAGCGATCCAGCGCCGCGAGCAGGCGGAACTGCTGGTTGACCATCCCCTGCCACAGCACGGCGTCGACCAGCAGGTCACCGGCGGCGTCCGCGCTGAAGGCGGCGCCGTACTGCACGCTGCCGGGCGCGACCGGCAGCCACAGGACGTCCTCGTCGCCCCCCGCCTCGTCGAAGGGGGTGCGCCCGTCGAGCGGGGCCTCGAACAACACCCGCCGACTGCGGCCCACCCCGAGCGAGAAGGCGTGCTCGAGCAGGCTCAGCGCCGCGTCCCCGGTGTCGTAGTGGCTGAGGTACTGCCCCTCGTACACCCCCTGTCCGGCATACTCCGGCCGGTACAGCTCCCGCAGCGGGATCCTGCGCAGCACGCATCCCTGGAGGGGGCGCGCGACCAGGGTGTGCTGCGGCCCTTCGACCGGGCCCAGAACGAGCGCCCCCGATTCGAGGCGCCCCAGGAAGTGCCAGTGCCCCTGTTCGGCGGCGTCCACCGCGAACAGGTCGAGGGCGCCGGCCACGACCAGCCACAGCACCTGCGGCCCTTCCAGCGACAGGCTCCGCAGACCCGTGCAGTCGACGGGAGTCCCGAGTGTTCCCAGCGCGTCGACGACCGGGTCCTGCCCGGAGGCGTCCGTGCCCGCCAGGGGATGTACGGATGCCACGTCAGTGCTCCCTGACCAGTTCGGCGTACGCGCCTCCGGCGGCCACCAGGTGCTCGTGCCGGCCGCGTTCCACGACGGTCCCGTGGTCCAGGACCACGATCTCGTCGCTGTCGCGGACGGTGCTCAGCCGGTGCGCGATCACGACGCAGGCGCAGCCGCGCCGCCGCAGGTTGTCGATGATGATCCGCTCCGTCTCGGCGTCCAGCGCGCTGGTCACCTCGTCCAGGACCAGGATGCTGGGCCGCCGCACGAGCGCCCGCGCGATCTCCAGGCGCTGGCGCTGGCCGCCGGAGAAGTTGCGCCCGTCCTGTTCCACCCGGCTGTGGATGCCGCGGGGGCGACGGGCCACGACGTCGTACAGGGCGGCGTCCCGCAGGGCCTCGGTGACGGCCTCGTCGGGGACCGACGGGTCCCACAGCGCCACGTTGTCCCGCACCGTCCCCTCGAAGAGGAAGACGTCCTGGTCGACGAAGGAGACGGACGAGGCCAGGGCTCCCCTGGGAATGTCCTCCAGGCGCTGACCGTCGATGCGGATCGTGCCCTCCCACGGGCTGTAGAGACCCGAGATGAGCCGGGAGACCGTCGACTTGCCGCTGCCCGACCCGCCGACCAGGGCCACCTGCTGCCCCGGTCCCACGGCGAGGGAGAAGCCGGTCAGCAGGGGCTTGTCGAGGGGGCTGTATCCGAAGGTGATGTCCTCCAGGGACACATGACCCTTGAGACGGCGGGTGCTGGCGGCCGGCTCACGACGGGAGTACAGCGGGTCGACCGGAAAGGTCTCGACGTCCTTGAGCCGGGCCACGTCGGCCGCGAAGTCCTGGACCCGCCCCGCCACACCGTTGAGCCGGGCCACCGGTGCGGTGAAGCGGGTCACCAGTGCCTGGAAGGCGACGAGCAGGCCGATCGAGAGGTGCCCCTCCACGGCCCGGAGCCCACCGATCCACAGGATCAGCGCGCTGTTGAGCGTGGCCAGCGCGGGCGCGACGACGCCCAGCCAGGCACTGGGTACCCCGAGGCGCTGCTGCTCCTCCAGAGTGGTCGCGTGCTGACCGGCCCAGCGGCGGAAGTACCCGTCCTCGCCGCCGGTGGCCTTCATGGTCTCGATCAGCTGCAGGCCGGTGTACGAGGTGTTGGTCAGCCGCGCGCTGTCCGCCCGCAGCTTCTGGGTGCCGGTGGCCCGCAGCCGGACCACGATGCGCATCGCCACCACGTTGAGCAGCGCGATCCCCACCCCGATGACCGTCAGTTGCGGGTCGTAGGTCCAGAGCAGGAAGGCGTAGAGGAGGACGACGATGCCGTCCACCCCGGCGGCGGTGAGATCCCGGGCGAGCGTCTCGGCCACCGCGTCGTTCGACTGGAGCCGCTGCACGAGGTCGGCGGGGCTGCGCTGGGAGAAGAAGGTGACGGGCAGCCGGAGCAGATGCCGGAAGAAGCGCGCGCTGCCGAGCGTGGAGGAGATGATGCGTCCGCGCAGCAGATTCGCCTGCTGGAGCCAGGTGAGGACGACGGTGAGGGCGACCATGGTGCCCATGGCGGCGAACAACACACCCAGCAGCGAGGTCTGTTCGCCGATGAGGAACATGTCGATGTACGTACGGCTCAGCGCAGGCAGCGTCGCCCCGACCGCCACCAGCAGCAGACTGGCGAGCAGCGCGACCAGCATCGTGCCCGTGGTCCCGCGCAGCCGGGCCGGCAGCGCGGACAGGACACCGGGCTTCCGGCCTCCGCGCCGGAAGCCCTCGCCGGGTTCGAGGACGAGGACGACACCCGTGAAGCTCGTGTCGAAGTCCTCGGTGGGCACGAACCGCCGCCCTTTGTCGGGGTCGTTGATGTGCACGCCCCGCCGGCCCAGGCGGCGCCCCATGCCGTCGTACACGACGTAGTGGTTGAACTCCCAGAACAGGATCGCGGGCGCCGGGACCTCCGCGAGCGCCGCGGGTTCCATCTGCATGCCCTTGGCCTGGAGGCCGTAACCGCGCGCCGCCTTCAGCACGTTGCTGGCCCGCGAACCGTCACGGGAGACGCCGCAGGCTATGCGCAGCTCCTCCAGCGGCACATGCCGGCCGTGGTGGGCGAGCACCATCGCCAGCGAGGCGGCCCCGCACTCCAGGGCCTCCATCTGGAGCACGGTGGGGGTGCGGACGGTCCTCGCGCGCGCCGGCGTGCGGGGCGCGGGGCGTGAGCGTCGTCCCCGGCCGCCCGGCGCGCTCTCCGGGCGGTGCCTGCCCCGGCCGGGGGGAGGCAGCTGCTGGGCGGCCGGTGAGGGATGCGGTGCGGTCACGGGAGCAGCCAATCGATCGGGCGCTGGTCGGCGAGACGGACGGAGCCGGTGGCCAGGGTCATGGAGCCGATCGCGTAGGGAGGACCGTCGGCGGAGGACCACCGGTAGCCGGACTTCGTGGAGTCCGAGCGTTCGATCTTCACCAGGACGGCCAACGGCCTGCCGTGCTCGGAGAACTGGGCGCCGAGCTGGGCGTCACCGAGGAACCGGGTGATCTGCTGTTCGGTCTGCGCCACCCTGCCGACCGCGGCCACCTTGCCGCGCAGCACCCCGTACCGCTGGGCGGGCACGGACTGGACGGTGAGGTCGACCCGCGCTCCCACCGGGACCGCGGCCGCGCCGGCGCCGGACACGTACAGCAGCACGACCAGCGGGTCGTCCGCGCCGTCGATCCGCTCGACGCTCGCCACGTCCGCGCCGGGGGTGACCACCGCGCCGATGGTGGCCGTCACCGAGGTGAGCCGGCCCGCGTCGATGGTGCGCACCACCTGTTCCCCCTGTGCCGTACGGACCTTGAGCAGGGGAGCGTGCGCGGGGAGGGACGCGCCCTCGTCGGCCAGCACCTGGGTGACCTGCCCGGCGACGGGGCTCTGCAGGACGTAACTGCCGCGCGGGTGCGTGAGGATGCCTGGCGCGTCGAGTGTGCTGGCGACGGAGCCCGTGACGGCCCAGAAACTGGCGGCGGCCATCACGGCCAGGGTGACGGCGAGTACGAGCAGACCCTGAGGGCGGGCGAAGCGCACCGGGAGATCGAGCTGTTCGGGCGACTGCAGCTTGGAAAGGGCCTGCTGGCGGAACTGCACGGAACTCTTCCCTCACCTGGTCAGCGGTCGGCACCGAGCCCCGGAACCGCTGGTTCCGGGGCTCGGCGGGGTACTGCCGTCTCTCAGAGACCGGCGGTCAGGCCGGTGGCCAGACCGGTGACCGCGCCCGTGTTCACGCCGGTGGCGGACTCGACGAGACCGGTGACCGAGCCGACGACGCCCGCGACCGGGACGATGCCCTCGACGGTGCCCGCCACGTTGCCGACGAGGCCGCCCACGAGGCCGCCCGAGACGTTGTCGAGGTCGGCGTCGGAGATCTCGGCGGTCTCGACCTGGGGGGTGTAGTTCATGATGAGCGCCCTTCGTAAGGAAATTGCCTATGACGGAAACCCGTTGCCGCGGTCTCCGTATGGCCCAGGATCAAAGCATGTCTGCGCCTCGCACAGCCAATTGAACCGATGCGTATCGGTGATTGCGGGGCCGCTTCGGCAGACGTACGTGCAGAAGCGTCCATTTCGCGGTGGCAGTTCCTTCACGAGCTTCACCGGATGAATTCCCTGCCCTCGCAGGTGGGTGCCCCGGCCATGCCGAACCGTGCTCAGGACCGCCGTCCGGACCCGCCCGGACCAGGCATTTCGTGCAGAAGTGAGTGATCGGTGTGCGCACGCTGTGTGCAGGTTTCCCCTCCGTCCGGCCACTCGGCCACCTGGGGTGGTCCCTGGCCCCGCACACTCCGCCCGGGCGATATCGATATTCACGGCGGCGTGAAGATGACTATGCCTCGCTTTTTTTCGGAGGTCCGATCCGACCAAGTGTCGCTATTCCTGTGGAGTAATTCCCGGCCTTTCGTGCCGACGGCTTCTTCGTCTCCTCGGGGATATGGAGGACGTGTGGCGTGTTCTGTGCGGGCGTGCACTGCGTGGAGGGTTGCGCGGCACGGTATGCGAACAGTGAGTGAGGGGGGCGCCCGATTCATCCGATGAAACGCGTGCACCGCCCTTCTCTCGGGGGACGCGCGGCGCTACCATCGGGATGCCTTATGGGAGCGCTCCCATCTCTGTCAGTACCGTACCGCCGCTGTGCGGCGGACCAGCTCGGAGAGGACGTTTCCGTGCGCTTGAGCGCCAGACCCATCGCCGCCTTACTGGCGGCACTCGCCCTGACCGCCGGGTTGTCGATCACCGGCACCCCGGCCGTGGCACGCTCCGATGAAGGGCCCGCAGCGGCCGAGGCATCGGATGTGTCCATCGCGGCGGACACCTACAGCTGGAAGAACGCGCGGATCGACGGTGGCGGTTTCGTGCCCGGCATCGTCTTCAGCCGCTCCGAGAAGAACCTCGCCTACGCCCGCACCGACATCGGCGGTGCCTACCGCTGGGACCAGTCGGGCAAGCAGTGGACGCCGCTCCTGGACTGGGTGGACTGGGACCGATGGGGCTGGTCGGGTGTGGTGAGCCTCGCCTCGGACACGGCGGATCCCGACAACGTGTACGCGGCGGTGGGTACGTACACCAACAGCTGGGACCCGACGAACGGTGCGGTGCTGCGCTCCTCCGACCGCGGCGCCTCCTGGAAGGCGGCCACCCTGCCCTTCAAGCTCGGCGGCAACATGCCGGGCCGGGGAATGGGCGAGCGGCTCGCCGTCGACCCGAACAAGAACTCCGTGCTCTACCTGGGCGCCCCCAGCGGAAACGGCCTGTGGCGTTCCACCGACTCGGGAGTGACCTGGTCGGAGGTGACCGCCTTCCCCAACCCCGGTGACTACGCCCAGGATCCGTCCGACACCAGCGGATACGGCAACGACAACCAGGGCATCGTGTGGGTGACCTTCGACGAGCGCTCCGGCACCGCGGGCAGCGCGACCAAGAACATCTACGTCGGTGTGGCCGACAAGGAGAACTCCGTCTACCGCTCCACGGACGGCGGCAGTACCTGGTCCCGCGTCGCCGGACAGCCGACCGGCTATCTCGCGCACAAGGGCGTACTCGACTCCGCGACGGGATACCTCTACCTGACACTGAGCGACACGGGCGGCCCGTACGACGGTGCCAAGGGCCAGGTCTGGCGGTACGACACCGCGACCGGAGCCTGGAAGGACGTCAGCCCCGTCGCCGAGGCCGACACCTACTTCGGTTACAGCGGGCTCTCCGTCGACCGGCAGAAGCCCGGCACCCTGATGGCCACCGCCTACAGCTCCTGGTGGCCGGACACCCAGATCTTCCGGTCGACGGACAGCGGTGCGACCTGGACCAAGGCCTGGGACTACACCAGTTACCCCAGCCGCCTGAACCGGTACACCCAGGACGTCTCCTCCGTCCCGTGGCTCAGCTGGGGTGCCAACCCTTCGCCGCCCGAGACCGCGCCCAAACTGGGCTGGATGACCGAGTCGCTGGAGATCGATCCCTTCGACTCGAACCGGATGATGTACGGCACGGGTGCGACGGTCTTCGGCACCGAGAACCTCACCGCATGGGACTCCGGCGGTCAGTTCAAGATCACGCCCATGGTGAAGGGGCTGGAGGAGACGGCCGTCAACGACCTGGCGAGCCCGCCCTCGGGAGCGCCGCTGCTCAGTGCGCTCGGTGACATCGGAGGCTTCCGTCACACGGACCTCGACGCCGTGCCCGCCATGATGTTCACCTCGCCGAACCTGGACTCGACCACCAGCCTGGACTTCGCGGAGTCGTCACCCGGGACGGTGGTACGGGTCGGCAACGCCGACGCCGCGCCGCACATCGGTTTCTCCACGGACAACGGCGCCAACTGGTTCCAGGGTTCGGAGCCCTCCGGGGTCACGGGCGGGGGCACGGTCGCCGCCGCGGCGGACGGCAGCGGCTTCGTCTGGAGCCCGGAAGGCGCGGGGGTCCACCGCACCACCGGATACGGGAACTCCTGGACCGCCTCCACGGGGATCCCGGCAGGCGCGACGGTCGAGTCCGACCGGAAGAACCCCAAGAAGTTCTACGGATTCAAGGCCGGCACCTTCTACGTCTCGACCGACGGCGGCGCGACCTTCACCGCGAAGGCGACCGGCCTCCCGGCCGAGGGCAACGTCCGTTTCAAGGCGTTGCCCGGCTCCGAGGGTGACATCTGGCTCGCCGCGGGCGCGTCCACCGGCGCGTACGGACTGTGGCGTTCCACCGACTCGGGCGCGAGCTTCACCAGGTTCTCGAACGTGGAGCAGGCCGACAGCGTCGGCTTCGGCAAGGCCGCCTCCGGGGCCTCGTACCAGACCGTCTTCGTCAGCGCGAAGATCGGCGGGGTGCGTGGCATCTTCCGGTCGACCGACGCCGGCGCGAACTGGACCCGGATCAACGACGACGCACACCAGTGGGCCTGGACCGGAGCGGCGATCACCGGAGACCCGCGGGTGTACGGCAGGGTCTACGTCTCCACGAACGGGCGCGGCATCCAGGTGGGCGAGTCCCCGGACACCGGCGGCGGAGGCCCGGAGCCGACACCCACCCCCACGCCCACACCGACCCCCGACCCCTCGGACCCTCCGGGCGACGCCGCCTGCGCCGTCACCTACACGGTCACCAATCAGTGGTCCGGCGGCTTCCAGGCCGATGTGACGGTCACCAACACCGGGCACTCGGCCTACGCCGGCTGGAAGCTGGGCTGGACGTTCCCGGGCAACCAGAAGGTCACCCAGATCTGGAACGCCTCCCACCAGCAGGACGGGGCGAAGGTGACCGCGACGAACGTCGGCTGGAACGGCACGGTGGCTCCGGGATCGTCGGTCGGCTTCGGCTTCACCGGCACCTGGTCGGGCGGCAACGCGGAGCCGGCCGCCTTCACACTCGGAGGGGAGGCCTGCACCGTCGGCTGAGCCCGGCGGGCCGGTGCGGGGGAGAGCGGCCCCGCACCGGCCCGGTGGACCGCCGAATGGACAGAGCACCCCGGGCGTGCTGCATTGGAGTGAACGCACCTCGCCTGGGAGGCACCCGTGGTCGACGTCGATGTGCTGGTGGCAGGGGCGGGACCCGTGGGTCTGACGGCCGCTTCCGAACTGTGCCGGCGTGGTGTGGCGTGCAGAGTCGTCGACCGGCTCCCGGCGAGGCTTCCCTATGCCAAGGCGGTGGGCGTCCAGCCCCGGACGCTGGAGATCTGGGACCGGATGGGCATGGTCCGCGAGGCCCTGGAGACAGCCGTCCCGCTGAAGGGCCAGCTGCTCTACGTCAACGGCGAGGAGGGCCCGCGCATCGACCTGGAACTGCCCCCCGAGGTGCCGTACGGCTTCGCCGCCCTCCCGCAGTACGAGACGGAGCGCCTCCTCGAAGAACTGCTGACCCGCTGGGGCGGCCGGGTCGAACGGGACACCGAACTCCTCTCCTTCGAGCAGGACACCGGCGAGGTCAGGGCGGTGCTCCGGCTGCCGTCGGGGGCCACGAAAGAACTGACGGCCCGTTATCTCGTCGGCTGCGACGGGGCGCACAGCGCGGTGCGCAAGGGCCTCGGCCTGACCTTCGACGGCGCCGCACTGCCCGAGGAGTACATGCTGGGAGACGTCGAGGTCGACTGGGATCTGCCGGCCGGCTACGGGATCAGGTCCTCACACGTCGTCGACGGCCGTACCGACGACATGCTCGTGTGCATCCCGCTGCCCGGCGACCGTCGCTACCGCATGTCGATGCCGACGCCGCCCGAACTCTCCCGTGCCGGGCGCGAGGGGCCCACGGGCAGCGACCCGGTGGTCCACGGGCTCAGCGGTGAACAGGGCCCCCTGCCCGGGATCGAGCACATCCAGGCGGTACTCGACCGGCTCTCACCCCGCCCGACCACCGCTTCCTCGTTGCGCTGGTCGTCGGTGTTCCGGATCAGCCACCGCATCGTGGGCCGCTACGGCCGAGGACGGGTCTTCGTGGCCGGCGACGCCGCCCACATCCATACGCCCACCGGCGCACAGGGGATGAACACCGGCGTCCAGGACGCCTTCAACCTGGCATGGAAGCTCGCAGCCGCCGTGCGCGGCAGAGCGGGAGCGGGGCTGCTGGAGAGCTACAGCGCCGAACGCCACCCGGTCGGCGAGGAAGTGGTCGCGCGCACGCTCCGGCACGCGCGGAGCGGTATCGCGTCCGACCCGGACGACCCTGCCACGATCATGCTCCGTGAGGCCCAGCTCCTCGTCGGCTACCGGGACAGCCCTCTCGTGAGCACGGACGGCGCGCCGTACGACGGTCCCGCCCCGGGGGACCGCGCCCCGGACTGCGGAGGCCTGCTGTACGCCCTCGCGGCCTTCCCCGTAAGGCTGTTCACCCTGCTCCGGGGCCGGGAGCACACCCTGCTGCTCCACGCGGAGCACGAGGAGCGGGCAGCGGTGTTCGACGAGGTGGCGGCGGCCTCCGTCCGGGCGGCACACGGCCTTCTGAACACCTGCGTGGTCCTCGCCCCCGATGCGCGGGCGCCGGTGCTGCGCACCCCCGTGGTGCGCGACAGCCTCGGCGAGTTCCGCCGGTCGTACGGCGCCCGGGACGGCGAGGCGATCCTCGTGCGGCCGGACGGGTATCTGGGACTGCGCACCACCGAAGCGGACGGCCCGGAGATCTGCGCTCATCTGGGGAGACTCTTCGGGGCCTGACACCGGCACGGGGCCTGAACCGACGTGGGGCCCGGCAACGGCTGCCGGGCCCCACGCCGTGCGGTGAGCGGACAGGGCTCACCTCATCCCCCCTCAGGGAAAGGACACCACCTGGGAGGGGATGGTCGACGTACCCGAGGTGGGAGATCCGGTGTTGTTGATGACGTGTTCGTACTGCCCCTGACCGCCGAGTGACACGACGAGCAGGTCGTGGAATCTCACGCCGGCCTTCACCGGGGCCTGGAAACCGTGTTGCTGGCGAATGGTCGGGTCGACGTTGAAGTAGCAGTAGCTGCCCATGCCCCAGCCCTCGTGGGTGGTGACCGAGTCGGCGACCTTGTAGGCGGCGTAGCCCTTGATGTCGCCGTTCTGGATGGCGGCCTGGTTGGGGGCGTCGTACGCCTTCTCGTTCTGGAAGAAGATCGTCTTGCCGTTCTCGCCGTTCCACTGGACGTCGTACTTGTTGAAGTGCTCGACGAAGAGTCCGGTGGCGAGTACGTCGTCACCGTTCACGGTGAGTCCGTAGTCGGACCGGTTGGTCTCCCAGCCGACCCCGTCGCCGTGGTCGGCGCGCCAGAGCCAGGTGTGGTCGATGAGGGTGTCGTCGCTGTTGACCACCATGCCGGTGGTCGCCTTGCCGGCTCCCGCGCCGCCGACGCGGACGAAGACGTCCTGGAGGCTGGTCGGGTTGGCCGAGTGGTCGGCCGAAGAACCCGCGGGGCCCACCTGGACGAGTACGGAGGAGTTGACCGGTCCCGCGTCCACGAGGAGTCCGGCGAGCTTGACGCCGTCGACGTCGCCGACCTTGACGGCGGTGACGCCGTTGTCCGGGATGATCGTGGCGAGGCCGAGGCCGAGGGCCACGGTATTGGCCCGGTTGATCTCGATGGGCTCGTTCACGTGGTAGACGCCCGGGGTGAACAGCAGGTGCAGGCCCTGCCGAACCGCGGCGTTGATGGTCTGTGCGGTGGCGCCGGGCTTGACGACGTAGAACTGGCTCAGCGGGATGGACTCGCCCTGAGGGGTGCCGTTCCAGGAGACGCCGCGTGCGTTGGTGCGCTTGGCGGGGACGAAGACCTTGTAGGCGTTGCCGTCGAGGTAGAGGAAGGGCTTCTCGCGGGAGACGGGGGTCGTGTTCAGGGTGGTGTAGGGGGGTTCGGGGAAGCTCTGGGCGGGTGCGCCCTCGACCCCGGAGAAGGTCATGTTCCAGACGCCGTTGCCCCAGCTGCCGATGGAGCTGTCGCGGGTGTACCACTGCTGCTGGGAGTACGGGGCGACCTGGCCGTCGATCTTGCTGTCGGCGATGTAGCCGCCGCTGGCCCATCCGTAGCCGTTGGGGGCGAGGTTGAGGCCGCCCTTGACGTGCATGCGCCGGAAGGGGGCCGCCTGGGAGACGGCCCAGCGGTTGGTGCCGCTGACGGGGTTGAGGGCGAGGTTCTCGGCGGAGCGCCAGAAGTTCTGGGTGGCGTTGCCGTTGAACCAGCCGGCGTCGACGGTGACGTCGCCGTTGAAGGTGGTGTCGTCGGGCTTGAGGCCGAGCCCGGCGATGGAGGTGTAGAAGCCGATCTGGGCGTTGATGTTGTTGTAGGTGCCGGGCTTGAACATCAGCGCGTAGCGGTCGGTGCCGAACTGCGCGGATTCCTGCTTCTTGAAGATCTCGTCGACCTTGGCCTGGATGTTCGGCGTCGACGGGTCGAAGACCAGGACGTTGGGACCGAGGTCACCGCCCCCGGGGATCTGCGGGTCCCCGCCGCCGGTCGTACCGAACACCTGGAACTCCCAGAGGGAGTGCCCGTATCCGGTCGCGCGGGCGGTGCCGGTGAGCCGGACATAGCGGGCGGTGCCGGAGACGTTGAGCGTCTCGGTGCCACCGGGGCCGGTGGTCGTGGAGTACGCGGTGCTCCAGCTGCTGTTGTCCGAGGAGAACTCGATCCGGTAGGCGGTGGAGTAGGCCGCCTCCCAGCGCAGCACGATCTGGCTCACCGAGGCGGCGGTCCCGAGATCGACCTTGATCCACTGGGGATCGGAGAAGGCGCTCGACCAGCGGGTGCCGGTGTTGCCGTCCACCGCGGCGGTGGCGGGGGTTCCGTCGTTCTCCTGGCTGGACGAGGTGACCGCCTTCCCCTGCGAGAGCAGGGTGGCCGCGGCGCTCGCGGTGGTCTGCGGCAGCAGGGCAAGGAGCGACAGGACGAGCCCGGCGATGACGGCCAGCACACCGCTGCGTCTGCCGATCACTGCGGCTGGGGGTCCGGGGAGGTTCGGAGGTGCGTACATGGGGGTCTCCTGAGTCGTGGGGCGGGTACACGACGCGCACAGCCAGAGAGCGCTCTCTCCGGCTGTGCGAGATACTCCACCCTTGTTACGAACGCGTCAAGAGATGTGCAACAACGGGTGTCCTGGGGTCTGTTGCCGACAAGACCTGATGGCGGCGCACCGAAGGCGCCCCCTCTGTGCCGCCCTTCTCCGTGACGGAGCGTGAGCTCCGGCGGTGCCCGGTTTCAGGAAGTGGCGGATGGGTCCACGGGCCGGCGTACATCCCCGGGCAGGTGAAGTCCTGGCGCTGCTCCAGGGCGTTTCCCGCCCTGGAGTGGAGGCCGCAGGCGCCCCCGAGGGTTCCGGGACCCCGCGAGCGCCGCGAGAGCCCTTACACCGAAGATCATCTTCGTCCAAACCTCCCCTCGGCGTGGCGTGCCGTCCAACGGGTGACATCTGGCTCCCTGTCACACGATGGGCCCAGGCCGTCCCTCGAATGCGGGTCTCCCGAGTGGTGCGCCCCCGGATTTCAGCTGACGGTGGATCACGTCGCACCCGTGATCCGATGAGCCGACAACCAGCCGGTCAGCGCGGGCGTGGCGAAAGGATTGTGTACCCATGCGCTCTGCCCGCACCCTGTTCGCATCGGCCGCCGTCACGGCGGTCCTCGCGGTCTCCGTCCCCGCCGCATACGCCGTGACCTCCGCGGACGGCTGGGACAAGGACAGCGGCTCCTCCGCCAGCAGCAACGACGACCGTGAGAAGCCGGACTCGTGGAAGCACGAGAAGCCCGAGGGCGGTGTCCACACCGGTGGCGGTGCGCTCGCCGGTGTGTCGGCCGACGACTGGCAGAAGGACAAGGGGTCCGGCTCCGGCAGCAACGACGACCGTGAGAAGCCGGACTCGTGGAAGCACGAGAAGCCCGAGGGCGGCGTCCACACCGGTGGCGGTGCGCTCGCCGGTGTGTCGGC
>NZ_JBIBEG010000009.1:0-137869 GCF_042902585.1 Streptomyces argenteolus | reverse complement strand
GGCCGACGACTGGCAGAAGGACAAGGGGTCCGGCTCCGGCAGCAACGACGACCGTGAGAAGCCGGACTCGTGGAAGCACGAGAAGCCCGAGGGCGGCGTTCACACCGGTGGCGGTGCGCTCGCCGGTGTGTCGGCCGACGACTGGCAGAAGGACAAGGAGTCCGGCTCCGGCAGTGGCACGGACGGCGAGAAGACCTGGAAGCACGAGAAGCCCGAGGGTGGTGTCCACACCGGCGGTGGCGCGATGGCGCTCTCCGGTGGCGGCCTCGCCGCCGGTTCGGTCCTGATGCTCGGTGGGCTCGGTGCCGCGGCGTACAAGCTGCGTCGCCGCAACGCCTCGGGTGCCGCGGCCGCCTGACCGGTGTTCCGTACCGCTGAGTGAATCGTGTCGTGGCCGCCGTCCTTCCCAGGGCGGTGGCCGCGCGGGTTTCCCGTACACCTCTCGCCCCTCGCCCCTCGCACACGAAAGGCAGCATGAGCATGGCCGCCCCGCAGCCGTCCGAACCAGACTCCGCCTCCCCGGCCATCGGCCGTTCCCTGCTGTGGCCCGTCGTGGCGGTGGGCCTGGGCTTCCTCCTGGTCTACAACTCCTTCGACGCGTCGGCCGGGGTCCCGCCGGCCCCCTCCGTGGTGTCCCTCCCCGCCGCGTCCGCTCCCGCCGTGCCCACTCCGTCGGTCTCCCCGTCCAGCGCTCCGCCCGCACTGCCCCCGTCCTATCCGAAGCGCATCTCGATCAAGTCGATCGCGGTGGACGCGCCCTTCACGCCCCTGGCGATCGGCCCCTCCGGACAGCTGGACGCGCCTCCCGCGAACGACGCGAACCTGGCGGGCTGGTTCAAGAACGGTGCCACGCCCGGCGAACGCGGCACCTCGGTGGTCGCGGGACACGTCGACACCAGGACCGGACCCGCGGTGTTCCTGCTGCTGAGCACCCTCAAGGCGGGCAACACGGTGGACATCACCCGCGAGGACGGCATCGTGGCCACCTTCGAGGTCGACTCGGTCGAGACGTTCAGCAAGGCCGACTTCCCGAACGAGCGCGTGTACGCCGACCAGGGCTCCGCCCAGCTGCGCCTGATCACCTGCGGCGGCGTGTACGACAAGAAGAAGAAGGACTACGAGGACAACGTCGTGGTCTTCGCCCACCTGGCCTCCACGAAGAAGGCATGACGGAGGGCGCTTTCGGCCCCGCGCGACCTGGTGCGCCGGAATCCGCTGGCTGAGCCGTTTCGCCCCACCTACTATCCGACGGTGACCACGACCTCCGCCGCCGCGCGGACCCAGCAGCGACACACCGGCGGTCCGGGACACGACGGCGCGGCGGACCATCGGCCGGGCTCCGCACTCGGGCCGCTCCTGCGGCACCCGGACGCGCGGACGAGACTTCTGGGGCTCACCTCGCTGGCCGAGCGGGCGGCCGGGCCCCTGGCGGCCGGTGAGGCGGCCGAACTGGCCCGGCTGCTCCCTCGGGACATGCCGGAGTCACCGGACGAGTCGCTGCTCCTGGCCGCGCTCCACGGCCGGCTCGGCGTCCACCTGCCCGGCCGGCGCCTGCCCGCCTGGCGCACGGCACCGCTGGAGGTTCGGGTACGGGTGGCCTGGCTGCGCGCCGAACTCCTCACCGACCCGTCGGTGCTGCGGACCGAGCCGCCGGGCGAGCCCTTGTACCAGGCCGTGCGCGCCATCGACGCCGAGGACGCCCACCGCCCGGACCTGCTCGTGGCCGCACTCGTGGGAGCGAGCGCCCCCGCCCTCCACGCCGAAGCGGTCCGGCTGATACGCCAGGGCCTGCACGCGGGCCTGCTGGCCCCCGGTGCCGCGAGGGCCCATCTGGCGGCACTGCTCGGCACCGGCCCGGCCGCCGCAGGGGTCTGCGCGGCCGTCCTGGAGGAACTGGCCGAGCCCTGGGCGGCGTCGGACCCCCTGCCCGCAGCATGCTTCGCCCCGTTCCTCGGCCCCGCCCTCGCGGGGCCGACGGCTGCTCCGGCCCTCGTCGCGGCGGCCCGGCACGGACACGGCGCGGTGCTGCCGCGGACCGCGGCCGACCCCGACATGCCCCCGGCGGTCCGGCAACGGGCGATGGAACTCCTCGGTGATCTCGCGGAGCGCGACGACATCGGCGTGCTCCTGGACATCGCCTCCCAGGACCCGCTGCTTCTCGGCGGGCCCGCGGTCAGCTGTCTGCGGGGCCTCCACCGGCGCGGACACTTCCCCGCGCCGGCCCATGCCGCCGCCCTCGTAGGCGTGGCACTGGCCGATCACTCGATCGACGCCTCGACGGTCGCGACCATCCTCTACACCTGCCGCCGGCAGATGCTGGACCTGCTCGTCGACGCCGCCGTGGACGATCCGGACTGGCCTCGACGGCTCGACCTCCTCGTCGCCCTGGCCGGCCAGGGCACCGAGGACCTCCCCGTCGGGGCGGCCGTCACCCGGCTGCTCGCCTCCGCGCGCAGGCCCGAGCCGTTCCTCGAAGCGATCCGCGCACTCCGGTACGAGGAAGCCGAGGAGGCCGTGCTCGCCCTGCTCCCCGAAGCGCCGGCGGCAGCCCTGGACACGCTCGAAGCCATCGGCGGACACCGGACGGTCGCCGGCCTGCGAGAGGCGCTCGGCCCGGACACCGACGGGTCCGGCATCGCTGCGTACCTCCGTCCCGTACGTCACCGGGCGCTCGAACTCCTGTGGCAGCTCAACACCGACCCGGACCTGCGGCGTCACCTCCTGACACGGCTCGACCCGACCGAGTTGCCACCGGCCGTCGCCGCCGGACTCGGTGCCCCGGACGAGCGGGAAGTGGCCCTGCTGGCGGCGGGCACGGATCCGGCGGATCCGGTCACCGCGCTGTGCGCGCTCGCGTCCCACGGCAGCCCGGCCACCCTGCCCGTCGTCGCCGGACTGCTGCTGAGGGTCGTGAGCGAACTGGCGGCGTCCTGGGAGACGGTGGAGACGGACCCCCGAGCGCCCCGGACCGAGGAGCCCGCGGTGCCCCAGGAGGTCGTGGACGCCGTCCGTGCCCTGGGCGGCCGGCTGCACGAGCGGCGCAGCATCCGGCCCTCGTGTCTGCTCGGTGCCCAGGACCCGGGGGAGGCGGGGGACGCGCTGCTGGCATGGACCGTACTGGAGCTCCTGGACACGCCGGGCCTGCCGGCCCGTCAGCAGTCGGTGCTGCTCGAACTCCTCAGGCGGGCACCGTCCGCACGGACCCGCCCCCGCGTGCACCGGCTGCTGCGCCACAGCGATCCGCACGTACGCAAGCACGCGATCGCGCTGCTGGCCGTGGGCGCGCGGGGCGAGGACGCACAGGCCCTGTCGGCCACGCTCATCGCCCTGACCCGTGCCGACGACATCCGGACCGTACGGCAGGCACTGCTGGCCCTCGGCCACGCCGAGGCGTACTGGGCCGCTCCGGCCATCACCGCCCTGCTCTCCCACCCGACCATGAACATCAGGAAGACCGCCGCCTCGGCCCTGGTGCGCGCCGGGACTCCGGCGGCGGTGCCCGGCCTCCTGCGCGCGCTCGGCCGCACCGGTAACCCGGGGCTGCGCACCGGGCTCGTCGCGGCGCTGCGGGCGGTACTGGGCAAGGCCTGCACGTCCACGGTGCTCGCCGCCGCCGAGATCTCCCGGGACGCCCGTGAGCGCACGCTGCTGCTGCAAGGGCTGGACGGCGCGCTCTCCTCCCGGACGGTCCTGGCCCTGGCCGACCAGGACTCACCGCTCGTGCCCGGTCTGCTCGCCCTGGTCGCGGACGGCCGGATCCGTCTCGGCACGGGGACCCCGGCCGACCTCGCGGAGCTGTCCGCCGGGCACGGCATCACGGTGCCCGCCTCCGCGTCCGACGCTCAGTCCTGCGCCGCCGCGCTCGTCGCCCGCGGCTGGAACGCCCCGATCGCCCTGCGCCTGGCGGCCGGAGCGGACGACCTGCCGGCCGCTGCGCTGCGAGATCTGCGGCCCATGCTGGGGAACTGGCTGCGCCTGGCCCGGTCAGCGCCGGAGGCGGAGCGGGGAGGGATTCTCGGCCTCGTGCTGCGGATGTGCCCAGGGCCGTGGCCGGCCGGGGAACGGGCACACTTCTCGGACTTCGCCCAGATCCTGGCCGACGGACTCGCGGGCGAACCGGAGCACCGGCCCGGCCTGCTCGCCGTACTCCAGGAAGTGGCTCCCGGCCTGCCGTGCGGCGAGCGCATGGCGGTCGCCGACGCGGTGCGCGCCCTGGCACCCCCGCACCATGTGCCGGCGCTCCGCCTCCTGCGTGCCTGTGACGCGGTGCTGGGCAGAGCCGATCTGGACCGGGCGCTGGCCGCGGCCCGGCTCGACGCCTACGCACAGGACGCCGAGACGGCCGTGCTGAGGGAGGCCTTCGGAGCACCCGCCCCGCCGGCTCCCGGGACCGAGACGTGGAGAGCGGGGCTCCGTGCGGTCCTCCGCACCCGCCGGGGACTGGAGGAGTTCCGGCGGGGCGGGGTCCCGAGTCAGCCGGACTCGCGGCAGCGCCTCGCCGCTCTCATGGCGGCCTGGCCCGAGGCCTCCGGCGACGGTGTACGCGAGCTCCTGCTCGACTGGATGACGGACCTTCAGCCGCTCGGCGCGCCCCCGTGGACGCTCGCCGAGACAGCGGGACGGACCGCGGATGCCGGCGGCGATCCCGGCCGGCCGCGCTCCGCCGCGCGGTGCGCCTGGCTGCTGGCCGCACTGGACGCGCCCGACGCCGTACGCAGGGCCGAAGCCGCCCGGCAGCTCCTGGACTGGCCGGAGCCGGAGCCCGGCCGCACGGTCCTCCACGGGTATCTCCGTGGGGAGATCGCCCTGCCACCGGGAGCCCGCCTGGCCCGGGCCCTGGCCGCCGTCGATCCGGCGGAGCTGGCCGGCCCCGAGATCATGCCCGGCAAGGTGGCTCAGCTGGCCGGGCACCTCGGGCCCTGGGATGTCGTGCCGTTGATACCGCTCCTGCTCGGCTGGTGGGAGCACGGGCCCGCCGGTCTGCGGACCGAGGCCGCCCGCGCCCTGCGCGCGGCGCCCGCAGATGTGCTGGCCGGCCACCTCCGCCCGCGGCTGGAGGCGGGCGCCTGGGGATTCCTGGACCTGCTGGCGGGCCTGCGGCTGCTGGGCACCCCGGACATGAAGCGGATCCGGGACCGGCTGCGGGCGGAAGGGAGCGAGGACCTCGCCGGCGCCCTCCACCTGGACGAGGGGCCGGCGTCCCGGGACGCCGATCCCCGGACGACCTCGCCGAGCCCCGTCCACCGGCCCGGGCGGGCGGAGCTGCTCCGCCTCGCCCGTACGGGAGGCCCGGAGCAGATCCGCAGGGCTCTCTCCAGGCTGGCCGAGGAGCACGACGGGCGGGTCCCGGACCGCGACCCCGCCCTGAGGGAGGTCCTCGAGGAACTGCTCGTCCACCCCCGGCCCAAGGTCAGGCTGCACGCCCACCGGACCTCGCGCGTCATGCTCGACCGGACCGCCCATCTGCTCCACACGGCCGTCCTGCTGGACGACCCGCAGCCGGACATCAGCCGCATGGCGATCAGGACGCTCTGCGGCGCCGCCTGGGAACCGGCCGTCCCCACGCTGGTCGCCCTGCTCGGCCACCGTCATCCGGCGGTCCGTCGGGAGGCCGCCGACGGGCTGCTGCTGATGGGCGCACCCGCGGTCCCGGCGCTGCGGCACGCCGCCGGCCAGGCCAGGCCCGACCGCCGTTCCCGCTACACCGACGTCCTGGACCGGATCGCCGGGGACGGCGGAGGGGAGCCCGCGCCCTGATGCCTCAGCCGGGCTCCTCCCGCTCCGCCAGCGCGACCTGGTGCAGCGTGCGCCCGGTGCGGGCCGAGCGCGCGTGGTACGGATCGGGAGTGCCCGGCCGGTCGTGGACGGCCTGCCGGTCGTTGGCCTTGATCAGCAACCAGGCCTCCGGGCCCTGAACTCCGTCCTCGTCGTCGATGCGGAAGCGGGTGAGCGCGAATTCACCGTGCAGTTTGGTCCCGTCGAGCCAGAACGTGGCGTGCCCGTCCTCCAGGGACTCGGCGAAGGGCACCGGGGCACCCGTGAGGTCGTGACTGGTGGGGCGGTAGGTTCCCTGGTCCCACACGATCACCGTGCCGCTGCCCTGCTCGTCCTGCGGGATGACGCCCTCGAACTCGCGGTACTCCAAGGCGTGGTCGTCCGTCGGCACGGCAAGCCTCTTGTCCCGGGGGTTGTCCGAGGGACCCCGTGGTACGGCCCAGGACTTCAGGACGCCGTCGACCTCGAGACGGAAGTCGAAATGCATACGCCGGGCGTCGTGGATCTGCACCACGAAACGCCGCGTGCTCTCACTGTCCACGACTGATCCTTCCGCCGGTGCGGCCGGACGGCGCGCCCTCGCCGGGCCGAGGCCACGCGAGCCCGCACCGTCCCTGTCTCCACTGTGCCGCCGCCGACGTTCCGCCGCACGGTGGCGGGACGCCCGGCGGCGCGCGGCTCAGCCCGCGTACCGCTCGAGCGCCGCGTCGGCCGCCGCCCCGGAGCGGTGCCACCGCGTCGTCACCGGCTCCCAGACCCGGATGCCGTCGGGCATGCCCAGCGACGCGGCGCCGAACGTACGGCCGCGGTGGGCGGGGTCCCCGGCGACGATCAGGCGGTCCACCACACGGAGCTCCGTGGCCGCCGGGTCCAGGGTGCGTACCGCGGCGTGGACGGAGCCCCGTGCCGGTACGCGGTACGGGCCGCTCACGGTCTCCGGCACCGGCAGGGCCGGACCGTCGAGATCACCGAAGACCACCGTGGGCACGCGGTCGATCACGCAGGCGTGCGCGCCGCGGTTGGTGACGCTGACCCGCAGGGTCTCCGGCCGGCCCGAAGGACCGGCGGAGATCTTCAGGCTGCTCTCCCGGCACTTCGGGGGAGTGGGGGCGACGGCCCCGGCGGAGGAGGGTGTGGCGGCGCCGGCCGGAGCCGCCAGGGCCAGGACCACGAGGAGGGCGGCGGGAACGGCGAGTTCGGTACGGATGCGCATGAGGTGTCCGTTCCCGTCCGTGGCGACTTCTACCCGTGCACGTCCGGTCCGGACCAGATCCTTGACGGGCCTTCGGGCGCTGTGCTGAACGATGCGCACGGCCTGGACGGCGCCGTCCACCAGCGCCGGACACCGGCCGATCTGCACGGCACCGCGTGGGTGTTCGACAAGCCGTTCTTCCTCGCCCTCGACCTCGCCGTGGGCGGCTCCTGGTCCGGTGACCCGGACGGCAGCACCAGCTTCCCCCCGCAGCTGGTCGTCGACCACGTCCGCGTGACCACCGGCGACTGGGCACGGATGCGGACCGGCGGCGGCCACAGCCGGTCCGGCCCGCCGACGTAGCATGATCCGCATGGAACAGCGCGCACTCGGCAGGACCGGCCGTGACGTATCGGTCGTCGGACAGGGCACATGGCAGCTGGGCGGAGACTGGGGCGAGGTGCGGGAGGCCGATGCCTTCGCCGTCCTCGACGCGGCCGTCGAGTCGGGCGTCACCTTCTTCGACACCGCAGACGTGTACGGCGACGGACGGAGCGAGCAGCTCATCGGCCGCTACCTGAAGGAGCGGCCGGACGCAGACGTCTTCGTCGCCACCAAGATGGGCCGCCGCGTCGAACAGCTGCCCGAGAACTACGTCCTGGACAACTTCCGTACGTGGAACGACCGCTCGCGCGCCAATCTCGGCGTCGACACCCTCGACCTCGTACAACTGCACTGCCCGCCCACGTCGGTCTACTCCTCGGACGCGGTGTACGAGGCGCTCGACACGCTCGTCGCCGAGCAGAGGATCGCCGCCTACGCGGTGAGCGTCGAGACGTGTGCGGAAGCACTCACGGCGATCGCCCGGCCGGGCGTCGCGAGTGTCCAGATCATCCTCAACCCGTTCCGTCTCAAGCCCCTCGACGAGGTCCTCCCCGCCGCCGTCGAAGCCGGGGTCGGCATCATCGCGCGCGTGCCCCTCGCCTCCGGGCTGCTGTCCGGCAAATACACCGCGGAGACCGTGTTCGCCCCCGACGACCACCGCACGTACAACCGCCACGGCGAGGCGTTCGACCAGGGCGAGACGTTCTCCGGCGTGGACTACGCGACGGGTGTGTCCGCCGCCACCGAATTCGCCAGGCTCGCGCCCGCCGGCGCCACCCCCGCGCAGACGGCGCTGCGCTGGATCATCCAGCAGCCCGGGGTCACCAGTGTCATCCCCGGCGCGCGTTCCGTGGAGCAGGCCGTGGCCAACGCCTCGGCCGCCGCGCTGCCCCCGCTGCCGGACAGCACGCTGGAGGCGGTGCGCGACCTCTACGACCGGCGGATCCGGGCGCAGGTCCACGCGCGCTGGTGAGCCGGAGGGCTCAGTCGTCCTCGCCGTCCTGCCCGTCGCCGTCCTGAGCGGGATCGGCGGCGGGGCCGGCGGACGAGTCCGCCGCCGGATCGGCCTGGCCGGGCGTCCCGACGCCGACGGTGGGCGTGGAGGCCGGATCCGGGGTGTCCGCGGCTCCGGTGTCCGGCGCGAAGAGGATCGTCCCGAGATACACGGCCGCCAGGAAGGCGACCGTGCCGGCCACCGCGCTCGCGACCCGCGGACGGCGCCGTATGGCCTCGCTCGTGCTGAGCCGCCGCGTGGACGCGGATCTGGGCGCCCGGGGTGCCGGGGCCGCCCGTCTGCGTCCGGTGGCCTGCGGCAGGCGGTACGTCGACACGCCTCCTGTCGCGGGGGAGCTTGGAGCGGGGGCGGGAGCCGGAGCAGGCCGCGGCGTGGGCCGCTGGGCGGCCGGGGCGTGCCGGGGCAGCGGCTCGGGCCGCCCGCGCCAGGCGTCCGTGCGGAACCAGTCGGAGACCTGCTGCGCGCTCGGCCGGTCCTCGGGCTGCTTCGCCAGCAGACCCAGCAGATACGAGTCGAAGGCGGGGGAGACGTCGGCCCCGCGCTGCCGCACCGGTACCGGGGGTGTGTCCACGTGCTGGTAGAGCGTCGCGGTGGCCGTGTCGGAACGGAACGGCGGCTGCCCGACCAGCAACTGGTAGATCACACAGCCGAGTGAGTACATGTCCGAAGCCGAGTCGGCCGTGCGCCCCAGGGCCCGCTCGGGGGCCAGATACAGACTCGTGCCCACGATGTGGCCCGCCGTGGTCAGCGCCGTCGAGGGATCGTCGACGAACTGCGCGATGCCGAAGTCACCGATCTTCACGGACCCGTCGGCGTCCAGCATCAGGTTGCCGGGCTTGATGTCGCGATGGACGATGCCCTGCCGGTGGGCCGCGGCGAGACCGGCGGCGGCCTCACCGGCGATGCGTGCCACCTGCTCGGGATGGACGGTCTCCTGGGACTCCAGCAGATCCCCGAGACTCCTGCCCTCGACCAGCTCCATGACCAGGTAGAAGCGGTCCTCCCAGGAGCCGAAGTCGAAGACGGCCACCAGATGAGGGTGGCTCAGACGCGCGGCGGTCTGGGCCTCCAGGCGGAAGCGCGCGGTGGACGAGGCATCGGCCTGGTCACCCAGCAGCAGCTTCACCGCCACGGCCCGCCCCAGCACTTCGTCCGTGGCGCGCCACACCTCACCCATACCGCCACGGCCGATGGGGGATATCAGCCGGTACCGTCCAGCAACCAGCACCTGTGCACACCAATCTCGAATCGTGGCCCGCTCCGAACTGCCGCGGCGGCGACCTCATCGGGCTCATCGCCTCGGTACGGTGCGTCGGGATGCGCGGCATGATCAGGATATCCGCCCTCCGGCCCTCCGCTCGCCCGGCCGGGGGCGCGGACGCCGAATCCGGCCAATCGCCGGGGCGGAGCGGCCTGTTACCACTCTGTGGGGAGCCAGTCCAGCACGGCGGCAGCGGTGAACTCCCCCTGCCCGCCCGGGAACAGCAGCTCCGCCTCACCGAAGGCGGCCGTCTCCTCCGCCGCTCGGGCGTAGGGCACAGCCACACAGCGCATGCCGGCCGCGTGAGCCGCCACGACCCCTGGGACGGCGTCCTCCAGCACGACGCAGGAGCCCGGCTCCACGCCGAGCCGCCTCGCCGCCTCCAGGAACACATCGGGCGCCGGTTTGCCCTGCGCCACCTCCTCCGCCGACACGTACACAGGGAGGTACGCCTCCAGCCCGGTGACGGCGAGCGTGGCAGCGATCGCGGCCCTGGAGGACCCCGACGCCACCGCCATCGGCACCCCGCGACCGTGCAGCTGCTCGACGAGCGTGCGCATCTCGGGGAAGACGGTGGTGGACGTCCCGGCGAGCTCCAGGTAGAGAGCGTTCTTGCCGGCGAGCAACTCGTCCACCGGCGCCTCGATGCCGTACTCCGCGCGCAGGACCGTGAGGGTCTCACGGGTGCCGATGCCGATGAAGCGGGTGTGGTCCTCCCAGCTGAAGTCCCGCACGCCGTACCGGGTGAGGAGCCGGCGCCCCGCCTCGTAGTAGTTCGGCTCGCTGTCGACGAGGGTGCCGTCGAGATCGAAGAGGACGGACGGTGCCGGGACGCGGGGGATCTCCATGGGATCCAGCATGCCCGAGCGCGATCAGCCGGGACCGCCCGCCGCCCGCCCCACGGCCTCGACCAGCGGCAGCACCCGGTGGGCCACTCTCTCGCGCAGGGCCACCTCGGTCCGGGTCCTGACCACGCCGGGAAGCTGGATCAACCGCTGGATGACGTCTTCCAGATGCCCGTTGTCCCGGGCCACGACGCGGGTCAGCAGATCCCCTCCGCCGGTGGTCGAGAACGCCTCGATGATCTCCGGTACCGCGGCGAGCGCGTCCCCCACATCGTCCAGGTGCCCCTGGGTGACCTCCAGGTGGACGAAGGCGAGCACCGGATGACCGAGGGCGGCGGGGGAGAGGACGGGGCCCGTCCCCGTGATCACCCCGTCCCGCTCCAGCCGGTCCAGACGAGCCTGGAGGGTGCCGCGTGCCACCCCGAGGATGCGCGCGTACTCGCGCACGCTGGTGCGCGGCTGCTCGATGAGCAGCCGCAGGATGCGGGTGTCGAGGGCGTCCACCGCCATGTCCTGCCGTGCTCCTCCCGGCTGGGCGATCAGTGGCAAGACTGTACCGAGCGACCGGCCGCGCGGCCTCACGGGAACCGCGGGGGCCGCCCGGGGCCGGGCCTGGGGATGGTCATCCGCAGGGGCGGCGGCCCTCCGGCACCGGCGGGCCGGGTGGGCCCCGGAAGCGGGAAGCGGTGAGCGTCCGACACCTCGTCCGACGGGCTGTCAGGCCGCCTGGTGAGGGCGCGCGCCGGGGAGCTGTCGGGGGAACCGGAGGGGCGGGAAGAGCTCCGCCGCGACGCGCAGCAGTTCCTGCGGCTGAGGCCTCATGCCGGTGACGGCGGTACGGCGGGGCGGGCGTCCCGCCGGTTCCGGGTCGGTGAGCAGATGGAGACCTGCGAGATCCATGAAGGGGGTGTCGTGCAGGTCCCAGACCACCTCGGTCACCCACTGCGGCAGTGCGGCAGCGGTGGCCCGCAGCAGGGGCAGGGTGTCCTGGTCGATGGCGGTGTGCGGAACGATCCGGGCAGTGGTGCCTTCGATCATCGTGGTGATGTTCATGACGGGCATGCCCCCCTCCGGGGGTCGGGAGCTCAAGGACGAGACGCCCCGTTCGGGGCGGACGACGATGGCGGGAGCCGGGAGCCCGTGAAGGGGGCACCGCCCGGACCCGAAGTCCGGCACCACGGTGCCGGACACTCTCCTGTCCCCCTACCGTGGCACACCGGCACCCCTGTCGGCCACCACTTGACTCAAGGCCGTCCGTGTGAGGCTGGGCTCTGAGGCGCCTTCCGTGCCTGGCCTCCGGTGCACTGCGCCGGTCCGGGCGAGGGCTGAACGGTTCACCGGCACGTCGTGGCGGGATCCTGCTGTACGACGGTGTGGACCTGTCCGTTTCGTGTCGATCTCACAGGGTGCCGAGGGTGACACCTGTGCTGACGCGCCGTCGGGCACCCCACCGGTTCGGCACAGCCGTCGCCGCTGCGCTCGGCCCCCGCAGAGCGAGGGCGTACCCCTTGTCCCGATCCTCCACCGGAGGCACCCGGTTCCTCGTGGCCGTCGCCGCAACCGTGCGCGACCGGAACCCGTCCCGGCGGGGCACGGGGCTGCCCGGGACGGGTTCCGGCCGGTGGGCGCGAGCGGAGGGCGCGGCCCGGCACACGGGACCGCACAGCGGCACCCCGTTCCGTCACGGTGGTGGGGCGGCCGGCCTCGCTCCCGCACGACGGCCGATGCCGTGCCGGAGCGAGGTGCCGGCTGCCGGCACCCTGTCATCCGGCAGTCGGTTTCCCGGACGGGGTCAGCCGCAGCAGGGTCCCCTCGGCGTCGGCCGACACGACGAGCGAACCGTCCGGTGCGGCGGCGATCCCGGCGAAGCGGCGGGCCATCCCCGGCAGCCCGTGCGCGAACAGCGCGGGCTCGGGGTGCCGCCGCCCGCCGCCCGGCTCCGGGCCGAGCGGAAGGTCCTCCGCCTCCGTCCAGCTCTCCGGACCGGTGAGCGAGATCCCGCGTACCCTGCGCTTCCCGGTCTCCACCGCGTACAGGGTGTCCCCCAGGACCGTCAGCCCCTGAGGCGCACCGAGACCGTCCGCGACGACCACGGGCGGTGCGTCCTGCTCGATGCGATACACGGCGCCCGCCCCCTCGTCGCTGACGTAACACCGGCCCGCGCCGTCCAGGGCCACGTCGACCGGACGGTCGAGCCCTTCGGCGAGCACCGTGACCGTGTCGTCCCGGGCGACGGTGACGACCCGGCCGCCGTCGCTCTCGGCGACCACGAGCGACCCGTCGGCGTCCACGGCGACGCCCATGGGGCGGTCGAGGCCGCTGACCCGTGCCCGCATGGTTCCGCGCGCCGGGTCGTACGTGCGGACGTGGCCGAACTGCGAGGTGAGATGCAGGAGTTCACCGTCCGCCGCGATCCCGTGAGCGAAGGGCGCCAGGACATGGCTGGTCACACCGCCCCCGGACTCGTCCTCGCCGGCCGGCGCGCCCTCATGGGTGGACGAGGGACTCGCCACCCGGTAGTGGTCGGCCGCGTAGACGGTGCCACCGAGGTCGATCGTGACGCCGTAAGGGCCGTCGAACCCGCGGGGCACGATCACCCGGGTCCGCCCGTCGGGGTGCATCTCGGTGATGCCGCCGCTCGCGTAGCTGGAGACGTACATGCGGTTCTCCGCGTCGAACGCCGCGTTGTCCAGGCCCACCAGACCACTCGTGACCGGTGTCCGCGCCCCCGTGCCGTGCAGGTCGATGCGGGTCACCCGGCCCTCCGGGCCCATCGACAGGACGTGCAGTACCCCGCCGAGGTCGAAACGCACGGCCACCGGCCGGTCCACCCGGTCCGCGACCAGCTCCGGAGCGCCGCCGTCCGGTGGGATGCGCCAGACCTGCTCGCTGATCATGTGAGGGTAGTAGAGGTACCCGTCCGGGCCCCGTTGCATCGCGTTTCCCATGGCGAGCCCTTGCGTGAGCACCACCGGCGCACCGCCGCCGGGGAAGAGTTCCAGGAGACGTCCGCCGGGCTTCATCTCGTTGACGAAGAGCCGGTCGCCGACACAGGTGATCCCGTTGGGGTTCTCCACCTCGTCGCAGACCAGGGTGTACTCGCCCTGAGGGCTGCGACGCCAGACACGGCCGGGGACCAGGTCGGCGATGTACATCGAGCCGTCCGCACCGAAGGCGAGGTCGTCCGGTGACTGGACCGGGCCACCCGCCGGGACGACGACGTCCAGATCGCCCCCGGCGATGTCGACCGCGCTGATCCGGCCGCCCAGGAACTCCGCGACGTACAGCCGGCCGTCCGGGCCGAACGCGATTCCGTTGGAACCCCACAGCGGGTTGGCCGGGTTGAGCCGCACGGCGGACGGGGGCGCGTCCCTGGGCACGGGTTCGCCAGACCTGCTGGGAAAGGGGTCCGTCGGCGTGCCGCTCCCGCTCGTCCGCTTCACTCGGCTGCCGCCATGACGTCGTCCATGCCGTCGCCCTCGCGCCAGTTCCGGAGCAACTCGTGGAAGGCGACCGGGCCGTCACCGTAGGACTCGCTCCGCGCCCGAGGCTTGCCCTCGTTGTTGTAGTACCCGGGTGTGCACTCCGCCTGGAACGCGTGCAGACCGGCCGCCTTCCTGCGGATCGTCGCCACCCATTCCTCCTGCGCCTCGACCGTGGGCTCGACGACCCGGGCCCGGCGCCTGCGCGACTCGGCCACCACCTCGGCGACGTGCGTGGCCTGCTCGTCGAGGATGTGCACGTAATTGACGGAGCTGGCGTTCTGCAACGGCCCGAGCTGGAAGAAGTTCGGGAAGCCGTGGCTGTAGAACCCGTGGAGCGTCTTGGGGCCCTCGCGCCAGGTCTGGAGCAGGGACGCACCTTCCCGTCCGTACACCGGGAGCTTTCCGGACAGCACACCGGAGACGCCGACCTCGAAGCCCGTCGCGAAGATGATGCAGTCGACCTCGTACTCCACGCCCCCGACCACCACGGCGTTCTGCGTGATCCTCTCGACCCCGTGGGTGTCGGCGGTGTCGACGAGGGTCACGTCGGGCCGGTTGAAGGTCTGGAGGTAATGGTCACTGAAGGTGGGCCGCTTGCACATGTAGCGGTACCACGGCTTGAGCTTCTCGGCGGTCTCGCTGTCCTCCACGAGGGCGTCCACCCGGGCCCGGATCTCGTTCATCTTCTGGAAGTCGGCGAGTTCGTACGCGCGCTCGCGCTCCTCGGCGGGGATGTCCGCACAGGAGTCGGTCGGGATGAGTTTCTCCTGCAGGCGGGCGGTGCTCGTCCAGGCGTCGTCCACCAGGTCCTCGTCCACCGGCTTACCCGTGACGACCTTGAGGAAGTTCTCCATCCGGCGGCGCTGCCAGCCGGGCTTCAGGGACGTGGCCCACTCGGGGTCGGTGGGCCGGTTGGCGCGTACGTCGACCGAGGACGGGGTGCGCTGGAAGACGTAGACCCGCTGCGCGTCGGCGCCGAGGTGCGGGACGACCTGAACGGCCGTGGCGCCGGTACCGATGAGTGCGACCCGCTTGTCGGCGAGCCCGGTCAGGCCGCCGTTCTGGTCGCCTCCCGTGTAGTCGTAGTCCCAGCGGCTCGTGTGGAAGGTGTGACCCTCGAAGGTCTCGATGCCGGGGATACCCGGCAGCTTCGCCTGGCTGAGGGTCCCGCTGGACACCACCACGTGGCGTGCCCGGATGCGGTCTCCCCGGTCCGTGCGCACCGTCCACTCCGACGCGCTCTCGTCCCAGCGCAGTTCATCGACCTCGGTCTGGAAGCAGGCGTCGCGGTAGAGGCCGAAGTGACGCGCGATCTCCTGTGCGTGTGCGCGGATCTCCTCGCCGGGCGCGTACTTCCACTTCGGTACGTAGCCGACCTCCTCCAGCAGCGGCATGTAGGTGTAGGAGTCGATGTCGCAGTGGATGCCCGGATACCGGTTCCAGTACCAGGTTCCGCCGAAGTCCCCGCCCTTCTCGATCACCCGGATCGACTCGACGCCCGCCTGGCGCAGCCGGGCTCCGGCGAGGAGCCCGCCGAATCCGCCGCCGATGACCACGACGTCGACGCTGTCGTGCAGGGGTTCCCTGGTGAAGTTCCGTTCGGCGTACGGGTCGGCGTCGTAGTAGCCGAACTCGCCTGCGGCGCGGTGGTACTGGGCGTTGCCGTCGGGCCGGATCCGCCGGTCGCGTTCCTGCCGGTACTTCTCCCGCAGCGCCTCCGGGTCGAATCCCAGTTCGTCAGGGCTGGGTGTGGTGGGCGGGGTGGGTGAGGTGTGGGGGGAGGGCATGGGGGCCTCATTCCTCTGGATGCCGCTGGGGGTGGAACCGGGGCGCCGTCCGGCGAGTGGCCCGGGTGTCCGGCCGGCAGGAGGGGGCGCGCACGCACGTTGCCACGGGGTGCCGTCGCTTCCGTGCCTGCGAGATCTCCTGCCGAGGGCGTCCACGGACCACTGGTGCCTCAGCTCTCCGGTGCGGTGCGTTGTGCGCCGTACATGTTGATTGCAGAATACATATCGTGTGGTCCATGCATATCGATGGTGACGGGGGGCGGAGGGCCGTATGGCCTGAAACGGCCTCCCTGGGGGTGGGGGTACAGGGATCCTTGCCGCTCATGGCCGTGCGGTGGGTGCCGCGGAGGATGGCCGGAACCGGGCGGCGTGGGGAGCCGGGTCCGGCCGCGGTCGCCGCGCGCCGGCGCGGCGGACCGCGCTCGGTGGCGGGTGCTCAGACCGCGGACCAGCCGTTGTCGACGGGGAGGATCGCCCCGTTGATGTTGCTCGCGGCGTCGGAGGCGAGGAAGACGATGGCCGCCGCCTGTTCGTCCGCCGCTGCGGGCGAGCCGACGTTGCCCATGTAGGGGGCGAGGGCGGCGGGCCCGTGGGCACCCCGGTCGGCCTCGACCTGGATGTTCGTGATGGTGCCGCCGGGGGCGATCGCGTTGGACCGGATCCCCTTGTCGCGGTACATGACCGCCAGCGACTTGGTCAGGCCGGCGATGCCGTGCTTGGACGCCGTGTAGGCGGCGCCCGCCGCGCTGCCCCGCAGCGAGGCCTCCGACGCGGTGAACACCACGGCACCCTTGCCCGCGGCGAGCATGTGGGGCAGTACGGCCCGGGTGAGGCGGAACGGGGCCGTCAGGTTGATGCCGATGACCCGGTCCCACTCGTCGTCGCCGGTGTCGGCCGCCGCCGACATGCTGTCCATGATCCCGGCGTTGTTGACCAGGACGTCGATGCCGCCGAACTCCTCGACCGCGGTCGCCGCGACCCGGTCGACGACGGCCTGGTCCCGGAGGTCACCGATCACGGTGGCCGCGGTGCCCCCTGCCCGGCCGATCTCCTCGGCCACGGCCTGTGCGCGCGCGGGGTCCACGTCCGCGACCACGATGCGCGCGCCCTCCTCCGCGAACCGCAGGGCGGTGGCGCGGCCGATGCCCGATCCTGCGCCGGTGACGATGACGCTGCGGCCGGGGCCGCTGGGGGTGACGCTCACGAGATGCTCCTTGCGGTCGGTGATACCGCCGTCACGCTACCTTTATTGGCGCACGGTGCCAAAATGGCGAGTGGTGCCAGAAAGGGAAGTCGCTACGATGGGCCCAGGCGGAAGGAAGGTGGCCGAAAGCCGTGGACATCGCACACGCCGGGACGGACGACCGGCCCTCCGTCACCGCGGGGACCCCGGGCGCGCCCGGGACGTCGGTCGCTTCGGGCCTCTCGGGGGTGTCGGTCGCCGCGGGAGCCTCCGGGGCGTCCCTTGCCTCCGTCGCCTCCGATGGTGGCGCCACCTCTCGGGCCCCCTCCGGTTCTTCCAGTGCCTCGGCGACTTCTGGCGCTTCCAGGACCTCCCGGGCACCGGCGGAGAGTGGTGCCCGCCTCGGACGGCCACCGCTGACCGAACGCCGCAAGGCGGCCACCCGCCTGGAGATCGCGCGCGAAGCCGTGCGTCTGTTCGCCGAACGAGGCGTGGCCGCCACCACCGCCGAGGAGATCGCCTCCGCTGCGGGAATCTCGCAGCGGACCCTGTGGCGCTACACCTCGTCGAAGGAGCTCTGCGTCAGACCGCTGCTGACCTACGCACTCGACTCCGTCACGGTCCTCATGAGGTCGTGGCCGCGAGACAGGCCGCTGGCCGAGGCCGTCGCGGGCGGCCCTTCCTCGCTCTCGGAGGCATCGCCCTCCACCGACGCCGAGGCCCTGCGCGACCTCGTTCTGCTGACCCGCACCGAGCCCGGGCTGCGCGCCGTCTGGCTCCAGGTCCACCACGACGCGGAGCTGATCTTCGCCGAGGTCGTCGCCGAACGTACGGGGCACCGGCCGGACGACCTGGAACCGAGGGTGCAGGCGACCCTGCTCAACGGGGCCCTGCGCATCGCGGTCGAGCAGTGGGCGTGGGGCGCCGACCCGCGGCCGGACTCGCTCCCGGATGCCATCGCCCGCGCGCTGGGCATAGCCCGGGCGGGCCTGTCCGGCTGAGGAGCAGGCCGGGCGCCGTCCTCACGGGCGATCCTTGTGCGGGCGGAGAGTCCGTGGATCCGCTCCGGGGGCGGCTCGTCCCACCTGCGGGGCCGTGAACGTCAGGTGCCCGATCCGGAGCCTCGGCCGTCGGACTGGGTGCGGTCGAGGAGGGGCAGCAGGCGCTCCCAATGGCGCCGCAGCGCGGCGGGGTCGAAGGCGTCGGTGTCGGACATGGTGAAGCCGTGGACGGTGCCGGGGTAGATCTCGGAGGTGCAGTCGACCCCTGCGGCGTCCAGGGCCCGGTCGAGCTCGCCCAGGGCCTCTGGCGTGAGGTCGCCTTCGGCGTGGCCGAGATGGACCTGGGCGGTGATGCCGGAGAGGAGACGGTGCAGGCCATCGGGCCCGTCCGCGACCACGGGGCAGTGGAATCCGGCGAGGGCGGCGACCTGGCCCGGGTGCGCCGAGGCGGTGCGCATCGCCAGGAGGCCGCCGATGCAGTAACCGGTCACCGCGACCGTGCCAGCGGCGACCTGTGGTTGCGCGGTGAGGAACCTGAGGAAGGAGTCTGCGTCTCTCAGGACACGGTCGTCGCCGAGATGCGCCTCGATCAAGGGCATCAGCTGCGCGAAGACCGTCGGCCGGACCTCGTCTCCGATGTACTCGGGAAGTTCGATCACCGGTGCGGGGCCGTGTCGGTAGAACCTCGTGCCGGAACCGTGGCAGAAGTGACAACAGCGGGACCAGACTTGAGTCTCCTTCAGGGGGAGACAGGAAGGTCAGCTCATGGACGACGGCACCCTCTACTCGATCGGCGCACTGGCGCAGCTCACCGGGCTGCCGGTCAAGACGATCCGGTTCTACTCCGATCGAGGCATCGTCGAGCCCGCCGACCGTACCCACGCCGGCTACCGGCTCTACGCCCCGGACACCGTCGCTCGCCTTGCTCTCGTGCGAACGCTGCGAGAACTGGGCCTCGGTCTCGCCGTGATCCGGCGGGTCGTGGACCAGGAACGCACCCTCGGTGAGGTCGCCGCCGAACACGCTGCCGCACTTGACGCGCAGATCAGCATCCTGCGCCTGCGACGGGCGGTCCTGACCGCCGCCGCCACCCGTGAACCCACCCCGGAGGAGATGGAACGCATGCACCAGCTGGCCACGCTGTCCGAAGCCGAACGCCGTCGCCTGATCGACGACTTCCTCGACAGCGTCTTCGAGGGACTCCCTCGCGCCTCTCACTATGCCGCGGCTCGGCGTTCCATGACGCCCGAGCTCCCCGACAGCCCCACGGACGAACAGGTCGGAGCATGGGTCGAGCTGGCCGAGCTGTCTCTCGACCCGGATTTCCGCGCCGGTGTGCGGCGCTTGACCGAGGACCACGCGGCCGGCCTGCCCGACGACGCCCCCATGCCACCGCGCCCCGACCTGATCGCCCTGGTCCGAGATCTCGTCAGACCGGCCGTGGCGCGCGGCATCGCCCCCGACTCGCCCCAGGCCGGCCCCGTCGTCGCGGCGCTCACCGCTCACTGCGCCCTCGCCCACGGCCGCCCCGACGGCGCCGAGTCGCACCGGTGGCTGGTGCGGCGCCTGAAAGCCGCGAGCGATCCGCGCAGGGACCGGTACGTCCGGCTGCTCGCGCTGATCAACGGCTGGCCGACGCCGGAACGCCTCACCCCGGTGATCGACTGGTCCGTCACAGCACTCCAGGTGGCCGCGGGACTCCCGGTGGACGTGTCCAGCGGGGTGCCCCGTCGTTGATCAGGCCATGAACCTGCGGTCGGTCTCCCTCACGCTCGTCGCCCTGCTGAGCACGGTCGGTTGCGTATCCGTGCAGGCCGAGCCGGACAGATCCGCGCCCGCGGGCCCGGTCCGTCCGGGGAACGCGCCCGCCGCGCACGCGTCCACGGCGCCGACCGCGCCCCCGGCGGTGCACGACGCACTGGGGGAGACCGAGGAGCGGCAGGATCGCGCGAGCGGGAAGAAGCGGAAGAAGAAGGAGCCTGCGGCCGGTGGTCCGGCCCGGCGGGCGGACGCTGTGGCGCCGCCGGCGCGGCGGGAAGCCCTGAACCAGCCGCGGCGGGCGGCTCCCGCCCGTCCACAGGCCCCACGCCGCGACAGCTCACCCCGCCGTGACCAGCGCCGGCAGGCGTACGACATGCGCGCCGTATGCGCGACGGGCCAGGGCGTGGCGTCCGCCGAGATCGTCGCCCTGTGCCGTACGACGTACGGGCGTTGACCCGCCGGTCGACGAAGAGGTGACGCCACCCGGCGGACGGAACGAAACGGTGGGTCCGCTCGTCGTCGGCACCCTGCCCATGGCCGGTTGCTGAGGGCGACGCGTGCCTGCGGCCGGTCCGGCGGTGCCGCGCCGGCCGCTCATCCAGGCGCCGCGCGGGCTGGGCCCGGGGCCCAGGGGGCCCGTCAAGCTTGTCGGCACGGTTCGATCGTCCCGCGGCCGCACCCGTCTCCCTTGCACGAGCTGGTGTGGGCGCGTGGGGGAACGCTGACGTCACGGGTGGCCGAACCGACCGCGTCTTCGCCCGTGTCGGAGGGGCGCGGGCTCTGGACGCCCGCCCAAGCGGTGCACGAGGGCCGGGTGACGGCGAGAGGGAAGTGCCACGACGTCTTCTTCGCAGCTCAGGTCCTTCGTCGTCGCGTTCCGCCGGGTCATGGGGCCCACTCCGACGCCGGACGGACCGGTCTCCTGACCGACCCACGGAGTCTCGCCCGTCTGCTGCCTGTTCCCGACGCGTCGCGACCCGATGTCGGCGCTCGCGCCGATCCCTTCCACGGGGCAGTGACCATGGGCCGCGCGGTGGGATGACGCGTCCCGCGCCGGGCCGTACCCCGCTCGCGAACGGCGCCGGGAGGGGCCCCGACGTGGGGCGCGGCGGGACGGACGGGCCGGCGTGTCCGTACGCTGCGCAGGGCGGCAGCGCACGGCGCTCCCGTCGTACGGCGGGAAGACCGTACCGAAGCAGAGGCCGGCCGGGCCCGCCGCCCCGACCCGCACCGAGTGAGCTGGAGTGCCGAGAAGTGAGGATCGCGACCACGCCGTCGCCCGGTGAAGGGCAGCAGGCTCACGCGAAGAGGGCGCTCGCCCTCATCGCCCTGGCCACGTTCCTGTCCATGAGCGTCTGGTTCTCGGCGTCGTTCGTCGTCCCCCAGCTACGGGAGATGTGGCGCCTGAGCAGCGGGGAGAGTTCGCTCCTGACGATCGCGGTACAGCTGGGCTTCGTGGTCGGCGCCCTCACCCTCACCGCGACCGGGCTGGCCGACGCCGTACCGGGGCGGCGCCTGATGCGCGCCGGCGCCCTGGCCGCGGCGGTGATGAACCTGATCCTGCTCTGGGCACCGGGATTCACGACCGCCGTACTGCTGCGCGCCCTGACCGGCGCCTGCCTGGCGGCCGTCTACCCCCCGGCGCTCAAGGAGGTGTCGACCTGGTTCAGGGAGGGACGCGGCACCGCCCTGGGCGTCATGATCGGCGCGCTCACCCTCGGCTCCGCGGCCCCGCAGTTGGTCAAGGCCACCGGTGGTGTCGACTGGCGCGTCGTGATCGTCGCGACCTCCGTCCTCACCGCACTCGGCGGACTGGCCACCCTGCTCATCCGGCATGCGGGCCCGTATCCGTTCCCCACGTCGGAGTTCAGTCTGCGCTCCGCCCTGCGGGCCGGCCGCAACCGTCAGGTGGTGCTGGCCGACATCGGATACGCGGGTCACATGTGGGAGCTGTACGCCATGTGGGCGTGGATCGGCACCTTCCTGGCCGGCCTGGACGGTTTCGCCCACCGGGCGGACGGGCCTCGCCTCGCCGCGCTCGCCGCCTTCGTCTGCATCGGGGTCGGCGCCGCGGGCTGTCTCGTCGGCGGCCGGATCAGTGACCGCAAGGGCCGGGCGCAGGCGGCCCTGATCAGCCTCAGCTGTTCGGGCGGGGCCGCCGCCGTGCTGGCGTTCGCCCATCATCTGCCCCTGCCGGTCGTCCTCACCGTGAGCGCCTTCTGGGGATTCTGGGTGATCGCCGACTCCGCCCAGTTCTCCGCCATGGTGACCGAGAACGTCGACCAGCGGTACGTCGGCAGCGCCGTGTCGTTGCAGCTCGCCATCGGATACGTGACCACGGCGGTGACGATCTACCTCGTGCCGGTCCTGGCCGACGCCGTCTCCTGGACGGCGGCACTCCTCGTCCTCGTCCTGGGACCGGTCGTCGGAATCGGGGCTCTGCTCACCTATCTCCGGCCACCCGCCGCACGGGTCTGATACGGCGGCGGCGGTCCGTACGGGCCTGACGCGACGACGGTGCGCACGGGCCTGATGCGACGACCGGTCCGCGCGGTCCGCACGGTACGAGGCGGAGGCCCCGGGCTCCGGCTCTCGGCGCCCGGGGCACGCGTCACGTCGTCGGCGCCCGGGGCACGCGTCACGTCGTCGGCGCCCGCTGGACGCACGTGTCCAGCACACCATCGGCCACCTGACCTGCCCTGCGGACGCGTCGTCCCAGGGATGGTGGTGTACGCGGCTGCCCGTTTCGCCAGCTCCGCGGCCTCGGCGCAGTCCGCCTCGCCGGTCCCCGAGCGCAGCCGGGCCCGCAGACCGTCGAGGGTGGCGTGCAACGAACCACCCCAGGCGTCGAGGGCGTCCAGCCACGGCTTCGTCTGCGCCAGGAGGGCCGCGTCCCCCACACCGGCCCGAATCCGCTCGGGAGCTCCGGCCAGCACGTCGGCGTAGGCGCCGACGCTCGCGCGGGGCTGCCTGCCGGCGTGCACGGTCACCGCTCGACCCGGGCCTCGGTGAAGTCCGCCGGCCGCCCGCTCAGCGCCTTGTGCAGCCGCACCTCCACGGAAGTGGACCATCACATTCAGGTGGTGGAGTGATCTGAACCGCCACTTGTCGCGGCCGGTGTCAAGATCCGGAGCGGAGCCGGATGCCGCGGCACACACCTCGCGCGCCATGCGCGCGGCAGGCCCCGGGCGCGCTGCGGGTCCGTCGGACGGTGGAGGGCGCGAGGGTGGTCCGTTGGCTCTGCGATGGCCGTACGGGACGTAGCTTCTCCGGGCCATTGGTCCAGCAGATCGAGCACCGGTTGAACCAGCAGCCTCACAGGTGCTGGGATGGTCCTGTCAATGGCGCTGCGGGTCCCCCTTCCGGGATCTTTGTGGCGCCTTTCTCATGTCCGCGGTGATCTGTGGTGAAAGGGACGGGACAACTTGCTGAAGAGGGCGTTCGCCGCTCAGGACCCGGGACGGATGCGGCTGCGGTTCGCATCCCGGGCCGTGCTCGGCATCGGACTCGCCGTCGCGCTCTGCGCGGCCGCCGGGCACACCCCGGCCGCCGCCATCCTCGGGGGCCTGGCCGCGCTGCTCGCGCTGTTCACGGTGACCGACCCGACGGTGCGGGGGCAGGCGTGCACGACCGCCCTGCTCCCGGTCGCCGGCCTCCCGGTGCTCACGCTCGCCGCCCTGCTGCACGACGTGCCCGTCGCGCGCGACCTCGCCTTCCTCGCCGTCGTGGGGGCGGGGGTGTACGCACGCCGGTGGGGTCCTCGCGGGCACGCGCTGGGCGTGTTCGCCTTCATGTCCTACTTCTCCGCCCAGTTCCTGCACACCGTGCCCGGCCATCTGCCCGAGCTGTACGCGGCCGTGCTGCTGTCGCTCGTCGCGTCCTCGACGGTGCGGTTCGGGGTGTGGTGCTACGAGCGGCGGCTCCCGGCTCCCGTGGTGGCCGCCCTTCCCGACGATGCCGAGGGGCTCGGACGGATCACGACGCGCCATGCCGTCCAGGCGACGCTGGGGGCGGGACTCGCGCTCGCGCTGGGGCAGGTCCTCTCCGACCAGCGCTGGTACTGGGCGGTCGGCGCCACCTGGTGGGTGTTCGTCGCGACGACCTCGCGAGGCGAGATCGTCGTGCGCGGGTTCAGGCGGTTCCTGGGGACGGTCCTCGGGATCGTGCTGGGCTTCGCCGTGGCCGTACCGCTGCACCACGAGCCGGTCGCGGTGGCCGTCGTCGTCGCCCTCAGCGTATTCGGGATCTTCTACACCGCCGCCGTCTCCTACACCTGGATGATGCTGGCCGTGACCGCGATGGCGAGCATGCTGTACGGGGTCCTCGGCGTGCTCGACGCGGACCTGCTCGTCCTCCGGGTGACGGAGACGGCGGTCGGGGCGCTCGGCGCCGTGCTGGCGGTGCTGTTCGTGCTGCCGGTCACCACGCACTCGGTGACCGAGGCCTGGGTGGAGCGTGCGCTGCGGTGCGTGCACGCGTGCACGGCGGACGCCGCCGCCCGGCTCGCCGGGAGCGGGGACGCCGACCCGGCCCGGCGCGTCGCCGAACTGGAGGCGATCCTCAGCCGGCTGCGCCTGTCGCTCTCACCCCTCGTGCATCCGCTCAACCCGATGCGGGCCCGCAAGCGCCGGGCGCGGCAGATCCTCGAACTTCTCGACGACTGCGCACGCGAGGTGCGCGGTCTTGCCTCCGTCGCCTCCGACCCGGAAGCCTCGCACGACGTCCGGCTCGCCGCCGCCTGCTGGAGGGTGGAAGTGGCCGTCGAGGCTCTCACCGACGCCCCGGCCGCCGGCCGGCCCCTGGGCCCCGAGAACGCGCCCGCCGCGGAACCGACGGGGGCCGAGCAGATGCTCGCCCATCTCCACGCGCTCGAACGCGCCCTGCTCGAACTCGCTGTGCCGCTGAGGAGGGCCGACCGCCTTCCGGCGGGGGCCTGACCCCTCCCGCGGACGCCCGCCCTCTGCGGGGCCGGGCTCGTCGCCGGCCGGGCCTCTTCGCGGAAGACGCTTATTGGTCTGGACCAAAAAGTGCTGCCTGCTACCGTCGGTCGTGAAGATCGTGGCGTAGGTGAGAGGGGTGGCGCGATGAGCGCGCACGGGGCCGTACGGGCATTCATAGGGTCGTTCACCTCGGCGGGAGGCCACGGCGTCACCGTGGCCTCCGTCGACCGGGACACCGGGGCGCTGACGTCGCTCGCGTCCACGAAAAGCGTGGCGGACCCCTCGTTCCTCGCGGTCGGCCGCCACCCCGGGACGGGTGACACCCTGCTCTACGCGGTGAGCGAGACCTCCGAAGGTGCCGTCGCGGCGTTCACCGTCGACGCGGACGGCACACCGCGGCTGCTCGGTGACGTCCGGCCGGTGGGCGGCAGCAGCCCCACCCACCTGAGCCTCGCCTCGGGCCATCTGCTCACCGCCAACTACGGCTCCGGCAGCGTCACCGCCCTGCCCGTTCTCTCCGACGGCTCGCCCGGCCAGGCCGCCGGTGTGCTGCAGCACGAGGGGAGCGGGCCGGACGCCTCCCGCCAGGCCGGACCGCACGCGCACCAGGTGCTCGCCGATCCGTCGGGCAGGTGGGTGCTGAGCGTGGACCTCGGTACGGACTCCGTCCGCGTCTGCGCCCTCGACCCCCGTACGGGGGCCCTGCGGCTGCACGCCGAGACGGCGCTGCGCCCCGGCACCGGACCGCGCCATCTGGCGTTTCACCCGTCCGGGGGACACGCCTACGTCCTGAACGAGCTGGAACCGACCCTCACGGTCTGCCGCTGGGACTCCGTCGCCGGGCGGCTGGAGCCGGTCGGCGAGACGCCGGTGCTGCCGCACGACGCGTACGCCGAGGGTGCCGAGGCGCGGACGTACCCGTCCGAGCTGGTCGTCTCGCACGACGGCCGGTTCCTCTGGACGGCCAATCGCGGGCACGACAGCATCTCCGTGCTCACCCTCGACGAGACGGCCGAGAAGGCCGTCCTGGCCGCCGCCGTGGGCTGCGGAGGGCACTGGCCCCGTGACCTGGCCCTCGACCCCACGGGGCAGTGGCTGTACGCCGCCAACGAGCGCTCCGGAAGTGTCGGCTGGTTCGCCGTGGACGCGGAGACGGGCATCCCGGCCCACGTGGGCTCCGTGGACGTTCCGGCGGCCTCCTGCGTGGTCTTCGCCTGAGCGCACGGTCCTCGGCGCCGGGGACGCCCTCGGAGCGTTCCCGCGCGCTTCGAGGCCGGGGGGCCTGCCCCCGCACCCTGGGCGCAAGGGGAAACCGGAACGCGGCGCGTACCTGAGAGATCAGGTACGCGCCGCGCCGTCGTCCGTGGCCAGGCGCGGATCAGTGCGCCGGGGCTCCCTGCGGCGTCGCCGGGGTGATGCCGAGCGCCGTCGCGTACAGCGAGAGCACGAGCTTGCCGATGGCCGGGTAGGAGCCGAGCGGCTGGGCGGTCGCGCAGCCGGCCTCCTTCGCGGCGGCGTCCAGCAGGCCCTCGTCGACCTCCGGGCCGACCAGGTACGGCGCGAGCGCGAGCTGCGCGGAGCCGGAGTTCTGGAGCTGGGCGGCGATCGAGGCGACCGAACCCTCCACGTCCAGGGCCGCGGCCATCACGGGGACGGCGAGCCGTGCGGCGAGCAGCATGCCGGTGATCCCGGCGGCCTGGACGGCCTCCTCGCCGCCGACCGTGGCCAGCACGATGCCGTCGGCCGCGGTCGCCACCGTGAACAGCCGTGCCCGGTCGGCGCGGGCCAGTCCGGCCTCCGAGAGGCGTACGTGCAGCGCCTCGGCGAGCAGCGGGTGCGGACCGAGGACATCGGTCAGCTCGGCCTGCGTGCCGCTGTCCATGACCGCCTGCCGTATGCGCCGCATGGTGGCGCTGTCCGGCCCGGCGAGCAGCGGAACCACGACGGCGGACGCGCCCGAGGGCTCGGGGACCTCACGGCCGGCGGCGGTGGCCTGCTCGTAACGAGCGGTGCGCTCGGCTGCGGCATGGGTGAGTACGGAGGCGAGCGTGGGATATTCGGCGTCGTCGCCGTCGAGGTAGCCGATCTGGGCATTCAGTCCGGGCAGCTCGGAACGGGCGATGCTGATGACTTCCTCGGCCAGGCTGCGCGAGGCCGGGGAAGGGGTACCGGGAAGGGCAAGAACGAGCGCGGCAGCGCCCTCAGGTGCGACCACGGGCTCCGGGCGGCGGTGCCGTCCGGACTGGCGAGGTCGCGGCATTCGTACAGGCAGGCCGGAAGCGGGCCCAGTGGGGGTGCTCATGGCGCCGCATGCTACTGGTTTTGGGTACCCCTCTGTTCGGGGAGGGGGCGACCAGGCGTCATCTGTCCATATATGTCTGCTCGGTGACGCAGTGGACGACTCACCCGCTATGTCCGGGGGTACGCGTGACCGATCCGGCTACGTACCTCCCGGTACGAACAGCAGGGTCGGGTGGGGCGGGAGCCGCGGCCCCGCTCCCGGCACCGCGAGGGCGCGGGCGATCTCCAGCGCGCCGTGCAGAGGGTCGCCGGCGGCCGGTACGACCCGCGCCTGCGGAACCTGCTCGGCCAATTCGTGGTGCAGCGGCCCCAGGAGAGGCTCGCCCATCCGGAACAGACCTCCGGTCAGGGCCACTTCGAGCCCGTCGGACCGGGGGCCCTCGGCTGCCGGGCACACCGCGGCGGCGGCCTCGGCGATGTGCGAGGCCGCCTCCCGCAGGATGCGGGCGGCGACGTCGTCCTCGACGGCGCAGGCCCCGACCTCCGGGGCGAAGGACGCCAGCAGTGCGGGACGGTCCGTCCGTGGATACAGGAGGCCCGGAATGCCGGTGGGGGGCCCGAAGGCGGCCTCGGCCCTGGCCAGCAGTGCGGCCGAGCCTCCGCGCCGGCCGTCGTGGGCGCGCATCGCGGCGTCGAGCCCCGCCCTGCCGATCCATGCGCCGCCGCCGCTGTCGCCCAGCAGATGCCCCCAGCCGTCCGCCCTGCGCCATGCCGTGAGGTCGGTGCCGAGGGCGATCATGCCGGTACCGCCGGCCACGACCGCCCCGGGGCGCTGCCCCAGCGCTCCGGCGTACGCGGTCACCGCGTCGGCGGCCAGGGCCAGCCTCCGGACTCCGAGCGCCTGGGCGAGCGCCGGGGGCAGCTGCTCGCGCAACTGCCCGCCGAGCGTGGCCATCCCCGCGGCGCCGATCGCCGCGGCGGCCACCGTCCCTTGCCCGGCCCGCTCCAGCAGCTCTCTGACAGCGGGCAGCAGTTGCTCCAGCAGGTGCGCGGCGTCGATGCCGTCCGCCCCCGTCCGTACGGGTTCCGCGCACACCGACATCAGAGCCGGGCGATCGCCGTCCACCCTCCGCAGCGCCAGCCTCAGTCCTGAACCGCCCGAGTCCACCCCGAGGACGTACTCGTCCGGCACGGGGGCGCTCACGGAAGCCTCCGGGCCGCCGCTGCGGGAGCGGGCGCCGTGCTCACCGGCTGCACCGGGCACCGTCGCCTGCGGGTGAACGCCGGGACGGCTTCCATGGGCGGACTCCAGGGGACGGGGACCGAAGACGTGCGGCACCCTACCGCTCAACTCCGCTCCGTGGGGCCACATGATCACAGCTGCCGTTTAGGCCGGTAGAGTGACGTCCGTGGCAGCGCGACCGTTGAGTGAACTTGTGGAGCCGGGCTGGGCCGGGGCGCTGGCGCCCGTGGCCGACCGGATCGCGGCGATGGGGGACTTCCTCCGTTCCGAGATCGAGGCGGGACGTACGTATCTGCCGGCGGGGAACAACATCCTGCGCGCCTTCCAGCAGCCCTTCGACGACGTGCGCGTCCTGATCGTGGGTCAGGACCCCTATCCGACGCCGGGTATGGCCATCGGGCTCAGTTTCGCCGTGGCTCCCGAGGTGCGGAGGCTGCCGGGCAGCCTGGAGAACATCTTCAGGGAACTGCACTCCGACCTCGGCCTGCCCCGGCCCTCCAACGGAGACCTGACACCCTGGACGCGCCAGGGCGTACTGCTCCTCAACCGCGCGCTGACGACCGCGCCCGGCAAGCCCGCCGCCCACCGCGGCAAGGGCTGGGAAGCCGTGACCGAACAGGCCATCCGGGCCCTGGCGGAGCGGGGCAAGCCGATGGTGTCCGTGCTGTGGGGGAGGGACGCCCGCAACGTGCGCCCGCTGCTGGGCGACCTCCCCGCGATCGAGTCCGCCCACCCTTCCCCCATGTCGGCGGACCGCGGCTTCTTCGGCTCCCGGCCCTTCAGCCGCACCAACGAGTTCCTGGAACGCGCGGGGGAGCAGCCGGTGGACTGGCGCCTGCCGTAGACCCGGGGCGGCCGGGGACGGCTGTGTCCGGTGGCGCCCCGGCGCCCCCGGGGTCGTCCGGGAGGCTCCCCGGGACGAATTTCGTAGCCTGCCGCCGCCCGAGACGGTCCGAAGGCACTCCCGCAGCTCCGACAGGGCAGGGCCGGGGTGGATACCGCGGGACGGCCAGCCGCGTCGTGCGGGCCGGTCAGCTCAGCACCGCCGCCCGCACGCACAGGACGTCCGGCAGATGCGAGGCCAGCTGCTGCCAGCTGTCGCCGTCGTCCGCGCTCGCGTACACCTCGCCGTTGCGGTTGCCGAAGTAGATCCCCGCCGGGTCGGCCCCGTCCGTGCAGAGCGCGTCGCGCAGCACCGTGCCGTAGTGGTCGTCCTCCGGCAGACCCTGGGTGAGGGGCTCCCAGGTCTCTCCCGCGTCCCGTGTCCGGAACACCCGGCAGCGGTGCCCTGCGGGGACGCGGTCGGCGTCGGCGTTGATCGGGAAGACGTAGCACGTGTCCGCGTGGTGCGGGTGTGCCACAGCGGCGAAGCCGAAGTCCGACGGCAGGCCCGCCCCGATGTCCTTCCAGTGCTCCCCGGAGTCGTCGCTGCGGAACACCCCCCAGTGGTTCTGCAGGTAGAGGCGGTCGGGATCCGCGGCGTCCCGCGTCACCTTGTGCACGCACTGCCCGAACTCCGGGTCGGGGTCCGGCAGGAAGACGGCGGAGACGCCCTTGTTGGCCGGGACCCAGCGCTCACCGCCGTCCTCGGTGCGGAACACCCCTGCGGTGGAGACCGCGACGGTCACAGCCGAGGAGTTCCTGGGATCCGTCAGGACGGTGTGCAGCCCTTCGCCGCCTCCACCGGGCACCCACTTGGACCGCGTCGGATGCTCCCACAGCGGGCGGACCAACTCGAAGGACTCGCCCCGGTCGTCGGACCGGAACAGCGCGGCGGGTTCGGTGCCCGCGTACACGACGCCGGGGGCCTCGGGCCCTGCCGGATGCAGCTGCCACACCCGCTCGAGCGACGCCCCGGTGAACTGGGGGAACTTCACGGCGGGCTGCTTCGGCTCCACCCAGGTCTCGCCCAGGTCGTCGGAGTGGAAGACGGAGGGACCCCAGTGCGCGCTGTCGCCGCCGACCAGCAGCCGGGGCGTCCCGCCGCGCGTATCGATCCCGATCGAGTAGATGGCCTGAGCATTGAAATGCGGGGCGCCGAACTCCCAGGAGCCGCCGCGCTTGCGGCCGATGAAGAGCCCTTTGCGAGTCCCTACGGTGAGCAGAACCTCGGCCATGACAAGACCTCCCGAAACGCCGTTGTGCCGGACAGGTGCCAGTCTGCACCCGGCCACTGACAGTGGCCGGGAGACGCGGCGTCGGCGCAGCTCACAGCGGTCGTGGCAGCCGTGCGGCCCGCAGCGGCCCTGGGGTGGGGCCCACGGCGGGCCGGTCGGTGCCGCGCTTCGAGCCGGGCGAACGTGCTGCCGGGGCGTGCGCGCGACCGACGCGGGCGGTGCGGTGCGCGTGTGGCCCGCGATGCCGGGGCCGTCACGACCGCTGCGGGCGCACACATGTGCGCGTGGGGGAGGGCCCGCCCGGAATCATGGGGGCGACCAGGAACGCCCGAACCCGCGCGGCCCGACACGCCCGGCCCGGGACAGGCTCGCCCGAACCCGCGAGGCCCGACGAACCCGAACCCGCGAGGCCCGACGAACCCGAACCCGCGCGGCCAGACGCGCCCGAACCCGAGGCCCGGCGCGCCCGAACCGCCCCGACAAGCGACCTGCGCCCCGGAGCGCGCGCGGGGCGCCTCGGGTTACGCCCTGACCCCGGCATGCGGGAGGAACGTATCTGCGCGAGGTGTTCCGAACGTGCCTGCGCGACGCGAGCGACCCCAGCGTGCGTGAGGGTGCGACGCGGCGCCAAGGTGTGCGAGGGTGCCACTCCGACGCGCGAGAGGGCGCGTGCGACCCGGCGCGCATGCCCGAGCGACCCGTCTCACCACCCGAGCCGCCTGGCCGGCGCCCCGCGCGACCCGCGTCCCCCGACCCGCCTGCCCGAACGTGCCCTCCCGGGCGCGGCCGGTCTCCTCAGCGCGCCGGCGGCGCCGTGCTGTTGCGCACCACCAGGCTCGTCGCCAGATCGACCCGGGTGGTCGCGGGCTGCCTGCCCCTGCCGAGGTCGAGCACCAGCCGGGCGGCGGTCTCGGCCATCTCTATCAGCGGCTGGCGCACCGTCGTGAGCGGCGGGCCGATCCAGCGGGTCAGGGGCAGGTCGTCGAAGCCGACCACACTGAGATCCTGCGGAATCCGCAGGCCCAGTTCGCGTGCCGCCTCGTACACACCGAGGGCCTGAAGGTCGTTCCCCGCGAAGATCGCGGTGGGCGGCTCCGGCAGGCGCAGCAGTTCCAGCGCCGCCGTGTACCCGTCCTCATGGTTGAACTCGCCCTCCCGGACGAGCTCGGGGTCCATCGGGACCCCCGACGTCTCCAGTGCCGCGCGGTAGCCGTCGAGCCGGGCGCGGCTGCACATCATGCGCGTGGGGCCGCCGATGATGCCGATCCGGCGGTGGCCGAGACCCGTCAGATGACGGGTGGCGGCGAGGCCGCCCTGCCAGTTGGCCGCACCGACCGAAGGGATGTCGTCCCCGGGGTCGCCCGCGGGATCGACGACGACGAAGGGGATGGAACGGCTGGTCAACTGGGCGCGCTGCGCCGCGTCGAGATCCGAGAGCACGAGTATCACTCCGGCGGGACGGCGTGCCAGGACTCCGTCCACCCAGGTCTGGCCCGGAGTGAGGCGGCCCGCACTCTCCGAGAGGACCAGGCTCAGCCCCTCCTCCCGCGCGACGTTCTCGACCCCCCGGACGACCTCCATCGCCCAGGCGCTGTCCAGCTCGTGGAAGACCAGATCGATGAGCTGGGACTGCTGGGAGGCCCCGCGCCTGCGGCGGTAGCCGTGCTTCAGCAGCAGTTCCTCCACCCTCGTGCGCGTGCCCGGGGCGACGTCGGCGCGGCCGTTCAGCACTTTCGAAACTGTCGGAGCCGACACTCCGGCCGCTCGGGCGATCTCTGCCAGCGTGGCGGTGCTCACCGACGACTCGTCGACGGACGCCTTCTCCTGTTGGGGCTGGACCTTTGCAGGGCTCATGCACGAATCGTAGCTCCCCGACGGCCGTGGACACGCGTCCGGGCGAGGTTCGTAAATCCTTGCTCCCACCCTCTTGACTGGCCCGAAACACGACCGTACGGTTCCGGCAACATTCGAAAGGCACGCCGAAACATTCGACAGAGGTGCGGTCATGCGGTCGGGGATATTCGCTCAGGGCACACGTACGACGAGATGGGCCGCAGCAGGTGCGGCGATGGCCATGGCCGGTCTGCTGGCCGGCTGTGGTTCAGGGGCCGGGGGGAGTGACGGCGGAACCATCACCGCCTACGTCTACGGCGACGACGCGGTCAAGGTGCAGCAGGCCGCGGTGGACACGTTCAACAAGACCTCCAAGGTCAAGGTCAAGCTGGTGTCGGTGCCCGGCACCGACTACGTGAACAAGCTGCGCAGCGCCATGGGATCGCCCAGCGCTCCGGACGTCTTCTTCAACTGGGGCGGCGGTTCCATCAAGCCGTACGTCGACTCCAAGGACCTGGTCGACCTGACGTCGACGGTCAAGAACGACGCCACGCTGAAGGACGGCTTCCTTCCTTCGATCATGACGGCCGGCGGGCTCGGCGGGAAGATCTACGGGGTGCCCATGCGCGGCATGCAGCCCGTGATGCTCTTCTACAACAAGTCCCTCTTCGCCGAGCACAAGATCGAGCCGCCCAAGACCTGGGAAGACCTCCAGACGGCCATCAAGACGTTCAAGGAAGCCGGCATCACGCCGTTCGCGCTCGGCGGCTCCGACAAGTGGCCCGAACTGATGTGGATGGAGTACCTGCTGGACCGGATCGGCGGTCCCGAGGTCTTCAAGAAGATCCAGGACGGTGACACCGAGGGCTGGGGCGACCCGGCGGTGCTCAAGACGGCGCAGACCGTCAAGGAGCTGATCGACGACGGCGCCTTCGGCAAGAACTTCAACTCGGTCGACTACGGCAACGGCGGAGCGCCGACCCTGCTCAACAAGGGCAAGGCCGCGATGCACCTCATGGGCTCGTGGGAGTACTCGACCCAGCTGGGCAAGGCCCCCGAGTTCGCGAAGAAGGACCTCGGCTGGACCGCCTTCCCGACGGTGGCCGGCGGTGTGGGCGACCCGGCGAACGTGGTGGGCAACCCCACGAACTACTGGTCCGTCAACGCCCGGACCAAGCACAAGGACGCGGCCATCGACTTCCTGAAGACGATGGCGTCGAAGACCTACGCGCAGGCCCTCGTCGACAACGGTGACGTCCCCACCACCTCCAACGCTGCGTCGATGCTCAGCGGCTCCCCCAACCCGCAGTTCGCCACCGACCAGTACGACATGGTGCAGAAGGCCCCGAGCTTCACCCTCTCGTGGGACCAGGCACTCGAAGCCCAGTACGCCACCCCTCTGCTCACCGAGATCAGCAAGCTGTTCGCCGGCAAGACGACTCCCGAGCAGTTCGTCGCAGCAATGAAGGCCGCAAAGTAACGATGTCGCACCCCACTCCGGTCGCGAAGAGGCACGGAGACAGGAAGGCGGCCGTCGGCAACGTCGGCCGCCCGCCGGTCGCCTGGGCCGTCCCCGGCATCCTCTTCTTCGCCGTCTTCGCGATCGTCCCGCTGGCGATCGCCGTCTACCTCTCCTTCTGTGAATGGGACGGGCTCGACTCCCCGACCCTGACCGGCCTGGACAACTGGACCCGGTTGTTCAAGGACTCCGAATTCGGCCAGGCCGCCTGGCTCAGCCTCCTCCTCACCACGATCAGCTGGGTCTTCCAGACCCCGGTGGCCCTCCTGCTCGGTGTGTGGGCAGCCGGCCGCCAGCGCAGCCGCGCGTTCCTGTCCGCGGTCTTCTTCATCCCGCTGCTGCTCTCCACCACCGCGATCGCCATGCTCTTCCACGCGCTGCTGGACCCCAACTTCGGGGTGATCCAGACGATCGGGCCCTGGCTCGGCATCGATCCCAACGTCATGGGTTCGTCCACCGGCGCCCTGCTCGTGGTGGCGTTCGTCGGCGGCTGGCAGTTCATGCCCTTCCACACGCTGATCTACCAGGGCGGCGCCCGGCAGATCCCGGAGGTCCTCTACCAGGCGGCCTCCATCGACGGCGCGGGCATGGTGCGGCAGTTCTTCCACATCACGCTGCCGCAGCTGCGGCACACGATGACGACCTCGTCGGTCCTGATGATCGTCGGCTCGCTGACCTACTTCGACACCGTGCTCATCATGACCAAGGGCGGTCCCGGCACGGACACCACGATCCTGCCCTATCTGATGTACCGGACCGGCTTCCAGACGTACGACCTCGGCTATGCGGCTGCCATCGCCACCGCGCTCGTCGTCGTGGCCACCAGTATCTCGCTGATCATGGTCCGTCTCAGTGGATTCGGGTCCATGCGGTCCACCCGGGAAGGTATGTGACGAGATGTCGATCGACACCCGCCCCGCTGCGCCGCAGCACCGCGCGACCCCCACTGCGCCGCGCCGAGGAGGAGCCGCCCGCCGGCGCAGGTCCCTGGGCAACCCGGTGGCCGGCATCGGCTCGCTCGTCTGGCTGCTGATCGTCCTGGTGCCGCTCTACACCCTGGTCTCCGCATCGCTGATGCGGCAGGACGAGGCGCTGAACGGCGACCCGCTGGCGATCCCCACGGATCCCACGTTCGAGAACTACCGCACCGTCCTGGACAGCGGGTTCCTCTCGCTCATCGGCAACACGGCGATCGTCGCGGTGGTGACCGTCGTCATCGTGCTGGTGCTCTCCGTCCCGGTGGCCTACGTGGCGGTACGCACCCGCAGCCGTCTCTCCTCGCTCGCCTTCCGGACCTTCCTGCTCGGTGTCGCGATCCCGGCGCAGGCGGTGATCGTGCCCCTGTACCTGATGATCGGCAAGATGGGGCTGTACGACACCCTGTGGGCGATCATCCTGCCCACCGCCGCCTTCGCGATGCCCGTCGCCGTCCTCGTGCTCAGCGGCACGATGCGTGACGTCTCCGAGGAGATGTACGAGGCCATGGCCCTCGACGGAGCCTCGCCCTTCCGCATGCTCTGGCAACTGGCGGTGCCGCTCTCCAAGGCGGGGATCAGCACGGTGGCGATCTTCTCCGCCCTGCAGGCGTGGAACGGCTTCCTCTTCCCGCTGATCCTGACCCAGTCGGAGGAGCAGCGCGTCCTGACGCTGGGGCTGTTCAACTTCATGAGCCAGTTCGGAGTGAACATCCCCGCGGTACTGGCAGCGATCGTCCTCTCCGTCATTCCCATCTTCGCCGTGTACCTCGTGGCCCGGCGGGCGCTCATCAACGGACTGATGGGCGTGGGCGGCAAGTAGCACACCGACGCCGCCCCGGACCCCCGCACTCATGAGAGGAACCTCTGCCGCCATGGCAATCCACCCCGTCCCGCAGGCCCGTCAGGCCGATCCGCCCCCCGCCGTAGACGGCCCGTGGCGCGACCCTTCACTCAGTCCCGAGGAGCGGGTGGCCGACCTGGTGGCCCGGATGACCCTGGAGGAGAAGGCCGCCCAGCTGTACGGAATCTGGGTGGGCGCCGACGCGGAGGGCGACGGAGTCGCGCCGCACCAGAACGACATGGTCGACCCGGTCGACTTCGCGGACATCACCACGCGCGGACTCGGCCAGCTCACCCGGCCGTTCGGCACCGCCCCGGTCGACCCGGGTGTCGGTGCCGTCTCACTGGCCACCGCCCAGGCCCGGATCGCCGCGGCGAGCAGATTCGGGATCCCCGCGCTCGCCCACGAGGAGTGCCTCGCCGGCTTCACCGCCTGGGGGGCGACGGCCTACCCGGTACCGCTGGCCTGGGGCGCCGCCTGGGACCCGGAGCTGGTCGCCGAGATGGCCCACCGCATCGGCAGCGACATGCGGTCGGTCGGTGTCCACCAGGGCCTCGCCCCGGTCCTGGACGTGGTGCGGGACCTGCGCTGGGGTCGCGTCGAGGAGACCATCGGCGAGGACCCCTACCTGGTCGCGACCATCGGTACGGCCTACGTCCGGGGGCTGGAGTCCTCCGGGATCGTCGCCACGCTCAAGCACTTCGCGGGCTACTCCGCGTCGGCCGGCGCCCGTAACCTCGCCCCGGTCCGGGCCGGCGGGCGGGAGATGGCCGATGTGATCCTGCCGCCGTTCGAGATGGCGGTGCGTGAGGGCGGCGCCCGCTCGGTGATGCACTCGTACGCCGAGATCGACGGGGTCCCGGCAGCCGCCGACCCGGCCCTGCTCACCGGACTCCTCAGGGACACCTGGGGGTTCAGCGGCACCGTCGTGGCGGACTACTTCGGGATCGGGTTCCTCGAGACTCTGCACAGAGTGGCCGCGGACCGGGGGGACGCCGCGCGACTGGCCCTCACCGCCGGCGTCGACGTGGAACTGCCCACCGTGCGCAGCTACGGCGACGAACTGGTCGCCGCCGTACGCGACGGTCTCGTGGCCGAGGAGCTGGTGGACCGCGCCCTGCGCAGGGTCCTCCTCCAGAAGTGCGAGCTCGGGCTGCTCGATCCGGACCAGCCTCTCCTGCCCGCGGTGCTCAGCGGGGTGGACCCGGAGCAGGCGCGCGGCACGGTGGACCTCGACCCGCCGCGCAACAGGGCCCTGGCCCGGCTGCTCGCCGAGCGCTCCTGCGTCCTGCTGTCCAATGCCGACGGAGCGCTGCCGCTCACCGGAACGGGGCGGATCGCGGTCGTCGGACCGCGCGCCGACGACCCCCTGGCCATGCTCGGCTGCTACTCCTTCCCGAGTCACGTCGGGGTCCAGCACCCCGAGGTGCCCATGGGCATCGAGGTGCCGACGCTCCTGGAAGCACTCCGCGACGAGTTCCCCGAGGCGGGCGTCAGCTACGCGGAAGGATGCGAGGTGGACGGGACGGACGCCTCCAGGATCCAGGAGGCCGCCGCCCTCGCGGCGGGTGCCGACGTCTGCGTGGCCGTGCTCGGGGACCGCGCCGGACTCTTCGGGCGGGGCACCTCGGGCGAGGGCTGTGACGCGCCGGACCTGTCGCTGCCCGGTCTCCAGGGTGAGCTGCTGGACGCTCTGCTCGCCACCGGCACTCCCGTGGTCCTGGTGCTCCTGACAGGGCGCACCTACGCGCTCGGCGCGCAGGCCGACCGGCTGGCCGGCTGTGTGCAGGCGTTCTTCCCCGGCGAGGAGGGGGGCCCGGCGCTCGCCGGTGTGCTCTCCGGGCGGGTCAACCCGTCCGGCCGCCTGCCCCTGGGCGTGCCCAACGGCCCCGGCGGCCAGCCGTGGACGTATCTGCAGCCTCCGCTGGGACAGAACAACGGGGTCAGCAATCTGGACCCGACCCCGCTCCACGCCTTCGGCCACGGGCTCTCGTACACCACGTTCGCGTGGGAGCCGGGCGCCGAGGTGCCGGCCGAGCTGCCCACCGACGGCGAGACCGACCTCGAGATCACGGTCCGCAACACCGGCGACCGCGAGGGCGCCGAAGTGGTGCAGCTGTACGTCCACGACCCGGTCGCCCAGACCACCCGCCCCGAGACCAGGCTCATCGGTTACGCCCGGGTGCCCCTCGCCGCGGGGGAGTCCCGGAGGGTCAGTTTCCGCTTCCACCCGGACCTGGTCTCCTTCTCCGGTGTCGGAGGCCGCAGGATCGTCGAACCCGGTGACCTGGAGCTGCGGTTCGCCACGTCCAGCGACCCGGCCGACGTGCAGCACACCGTACGACTGCGTCTCACGGGACCCGAGCGCACCGTCGACCACCGGCGCCACATGGTCTGCGCCACCTCCCTCGGCGCGCTGGTCCCCGAGAACTGACAGCGGTGGGCGCGAGCCCACCGGGACGTCCGCTCCGCACGCTCCTTCGCGGGTGTGCGGAGCGATGTCGAAACTTTCGAAAGGTCATCCCCGGCGTACTCGGCCGTCGGCCGTGCGTCCTCACCGAAAGGCGTATGTCATGCACAGGACAACCAGAGCGCTCGCGGTCGGCTCGGCCGCCGCCGTACTCCTCGCCTCGGCGTTCACCCTCTCCAGTGCCGCTGCCGCCACCGACGACACCGGCAGGCGTGCGGGGCCGGGCCACAGCGCGGCCCCGCAGACGCTCGGGAGCCTCGGCAGGAAGGCCGGCCTGCGCATCGGCACGGCCGTCGACACCACCGCACTGGCCGAGGACGCGCCCTACCGGGACAAGGTCGCGGGGGAGTTCTCCTCCGTCACCGCGGAGAACGTCATGAAGTGGGAAGCGGTCGAGCCGACGCGCGGTACCTACGACTGGGCCGCCGCCGACGGTCTCGTCGACTTCGCGAAGAAGCACGGGCAGCTGGTCCGTGGCCACACCCTGGTCTGGCACAACCAGCTGCCCTCCTGGCTGAACGACGGCGACTTCACCGCCGACGAGCTCCGGGAGATCCTGCACGAGCACATCACCGACCAGGTCACCCACTTCAAGGGCGACATCTGGCAGTGGGACGTCGTCAACGAGGCCTTCAACGACGACGGGACGCTGAGGGACAGCATCTGGCTGCGCGAACTCGGCCCCGGCTACATCGCGGACGCCTTCCGCTGGGCCCACGAGGCGGACCCCAAGGCCCGGCTGTTCATCAACGACTACAACATCGAGGGCGTCAACGCGAAGAGCACGGCGCTCCACGCCCTGGTCACCCAACTGCGCAAGCAGCGCGTACCGATCCACGGCGTCGGCATCCAGGGCCACCTGGGCGTCCAGTACAGCGCGCCGCACGACATCGCCGACAACATGCTGCGCTTCGACCGGCTCGGCCTGGAGACCGCCATCACCGAGGCCGACGTCCGGATGCCCATGCCGGCCGACAGCACCAAGCTCGAGGCCCAGGCCGAGGGTTACGGCGTCCTGCTGCGCGGCTGCCTCCTCACGCCTGGCTGCAACGACTTCACCGTCTGGGGCTTCACCGACACCTACTCCTGGGTGCCGGATACGTTCCCCGGCGAGGGCGCGGCCAACATCTTCGACGAGAACTACGCCCCCAAGCCCGCCTACGGCACCCTGCGCCAGACCCTGACGCTCGCCGCGGGCAGGCACTGAACCATCCCACCCCCCAGGCAGGGAAGAGGCGACGGAATGACGACGGACCTCCGGATCACCGGAGTGCGCATCACTCCGGTGGCCTTCCGGGAACCGGCGCTGCTGCACGCGGCCGGCGTGCACGACCCCTTCGTCCTGCGGGCGATCGTCGAGGTGGACACGGCCGACGGCCTGGTCGGCCTCGGTGAGACCTACGCGGACGAGCGGCACCTGCGCCGGCTGCGGGCCGCCGCCGACGCGATCAGCTGCGCGGACGTGTACGCCCTGGGAGCCATGTACCGCAAGGTGGCCGAGGCGCTGGCGCACGACAACGGTCCCGACGGCTCCGGGCTCACCGGGACGATCGCCGCCGGCAGCGCCGTCGACCGGGTCTTCTCCCCGTTCGAGGTGGCCTGTCTCGACATCCAGGGGAAGGCGGCCGGACGGCCCGTCAGCGATCTGCTCGGAGGCGCCGTACGGGATCGCGTGCCGTTCGGCGCCTGCCTCTTCCCCAAGTGGGCCGGTCATCCCGGAGCGGAGCCCGACGGCTGGGGCGAGGCGCTCGACCCGGACGCAATCGTCGCCCAGGCCCACCGCATGATCCAGGACCACGGCTTCTCGGCGATCAAGCTCAAGGGCGGGGTACGGCATCCAGAGGAGGAGATCCAGACGGTACTGGCCCTGCGTGACGCCTTCCCCGGCGTCCCGCTGAGGCTGGACACCGACGCCGCCTGGAGCGTGGACACGTCCATCGAGGTGGCCCGGCGCCTGGAAGGGGTCCTCGAGTACCTGGAGGACCCGACGCCCGGGCTCGACGGCATGGCGCACGTCGCGCGTGAGACGGGCGTCCCGCTGGCCACCGACCTGTGCGGCGTCGCTTTCGGGCACCTGGCGCCCTCGGTCGAGCGGCGGTCGGTCGCGGTGGTGCTGGCGGACCACCACCACTGGGGCGGTCTGCACCGCTCCCGGCTGCTGGCCGGCATCTGTGACACCTTCGGCATGGGCCTCTCGATGCACTCCCACTCGCACCTGGGCGTCAGCCTGGCCGCGATGACCCATCTCGCCGCCGCCACACCCGATCTCCCGTACGCCTGCGACACCCACTGGCCGTGGAAGACCGAAGAGGTCGTCGTTCCCGGCGTGCTCTCCTTCGCCGACGGCGCGGTCCGCGTCCCCGGGGGCCCCGGGCTCGGCGTGGAACTGGACCGTGACGCCCTCGCCCGGCTCCACGAGCAGTACATCGTCCGCGGCCTGCGCAACCGGGACGGCACCGGTCAACCGCGCCGGACCGGCCGCTCCCACGAGAAGAAGACGTCCCGCCGGTAGATCCGCCGGGCCGCCCGGTTCACTGATCGGCCCGGACCCCGACGACACCACCGGCGCGAGCAGCGCCGCGTTCCCGCCCGTCCCGGACGGAACGCCGGCGGGACCCCGCACCGCGCCCCGCCATGCCCCGCGTCACCGACCGGCGCCGTACGGCCGTACCGGACAGCACCGGGGCACCCGCCCGCCCAATGTGTCATGTGTGTGAACAAATGGAGAGCAACATGGACAAGCGCACCAGCCGCAGAGCGGTCCTCGGGGCCGGTCTCGGGTTCACCGCCCTGGCCGCGACGCCGCTCGGCTCCCTGCTGGGGCCGGCCGGGGAGGCGGCCGCGGCGTCGGCCGGACCCGGTGGTTCCCCGTCGGTCCGGCCCACCGACCCCGGCGCGTACATATCGTTCACGCCCCGCTCCGGCGCCTTCCCCCTGGTCAGGTCCGGCAGGGCGGCCCCGATCGTGGTCAGCGACGCGGATCACGACGGCGTGGTCCGGGTGGCAGGCGATCTCCGGGACGACATTGAGCGGGTCACCGGCGTCCGTCCCACGCTCTCGAAGGAGGCCCCGCCCCGGGGTCGCGAGATCGTCCTCGTGGGAACCATCGGCCGCAGCCCGCTGATCGACGGGCTGATCGCCTCGGGAAGGCTGAAGGTCCCGGGGATCGCGGGCGCGTGGGAGACCAGCCTGCAGACCGTGGTCGAGCATCCGCTGCCCGGCGTGGACCGTGCGTTCGTCATCGCGGGAAGCGACCAGCGCGGCACGATCTTCGGCGCCTACGACGTCTCCCGGGGCATCGGTGTCTCGCCCTGGTACTGGTGGGACGACGTGGTCCCGGTCCACCGCGACGCGCTGTACGTCCTGCCGGGCCGGTACAGCCAGGGCACTCCTGCCGTGAAGTACCGCGGGTTCTTCATCAACGACGAGAACCCCGCGCTCGGCACCTGGGCCCCCGCCTTCTTCGGCCCGGGCAAGGCGCCCGGCTTCGAGGGCGGCTTCAACGCCGGCTTCTACGCCAAGGTCTTCGAAGTCATGCTGCGGCTGAAGGCCAACTACCTGTGGCCGGCCGTCTGGGGCCGCGCCTTCGCCGAGGACGACCCGCAGAACCACGCCACCGCGAAGGCCTACGGCGTGGTCATGGGAACCTCGCACGAGGCGCCCATGATGCGCGGCATCGAGGAGTGGAACAGGCATGCCGTCGCCGCCGTACGCGACAGCGCGGGAAACATCACCCAGCCGGGCCACGACCCCTACGGCGGCACCGGCGAGTGGTCCTTCCGCCGCAACGCCGAAGCCATCAAGGCCTATTGGCGTGAAGGGATCCGCCGCATGGCGGACGAGGACTTCGAGGGCGTCGTCACCCTCGGCATGCGGGGCAACGGTGACGTCAGCCTGCCGGACGGCGACGGCATCGAGCTGATGACCGAGATCATCGCCACCCAGCGCACGATCCTCGCCGAGGAACTCGGCTCGGCGGACGCCGTCCCGCAGGTGTGGACCCTCTACAAGGAGGTCCAGCACTACTGGGACCGTGGACTGCGCGTTCCGGACGACATCACCGTCGTCCTCACCGACGACAACTGGGCCAACGTCCGCAAACTGCCGGACCTGGAGAACGACCCCAGAAGCGGCGGATACGGCCTCTACTACCACTTCGACTACGTCGGGGTGGGGCGCAACTACAAGTGGGTCGACACCGCCTCGCTCCCCAACCTCTGGGACCAGCTCCATCAGAGCGCGGCCTACGGCAACCACGGCCTCTGGGTCACCAACGTGGGCGACCTCAAGGGCAACGAACTGCCCACCCAGTTCTTCCTGGAGTACGCCTGGGACCCCGAGCGGTGGCCCCTGGAGGCGCTCCCGGAGTGGGAGGAGCGGTACGCGGCGCAGAACTTCGGCGAACGGCAGGCCGAGGAGATCGCGGAGATCCTTCGGACGTACGCCCGGTTGCAGTCCCGCCGCAAGCCCGAACTGCTCAACAGGAAGATCACCGTCGATCCGGCGAAGGACCCCGCGACGGACCCCTCGGCCATCGTCTACGACGACCGGGCCACGCCCTTCAGCATCGTCGACTACCGCGAGCTGGAGCGGGTCACCGGGGACTGGAGGCGCCTCGACACGGCCGCGGAACGCGTCCGCCGGAGGCTGCCGGCCTCCGCCCAGGACGCCTGGTACGAACTCGTCGGTTACGCGGTCCGGGCGACCGCCAACCTGTACTCCCTGCGGGAGGCCGAGTTCACGAACCTGCACTACGCCCCCCAGGGCCGTGCCCTGACCAACCAGCTCGCGGCCACCGCCGAGGCGGGGCTCGCCGAGGACTTCGCCTTGGCGCGGCGGTTCGGCACCGAGGTGGCCGACGGCAAGTGGAAGGGGTTCCAGACCCAGCCCCACATCGGCTACGGGGACGTGGACCGCTACGGTCCCAACGCCCCGTGGCAGCAGCCGGAGTTGAACAACGTCGCGATCGCCGACGAGATCTTCCCCGCCGTGCGCCGCATCGAGCTCCCGCGGGCCGCCGAGATGGGCGTCGCCGTCGACGGCTCCGCCGCCTGGTGGCCGGCGGCCGGTGAGGACGGTACCGAAGCGGTGCTCCCGGTGTTCAGCCCGTACCAGAGCCAGCCCGCGCAGTACGTCGAGGTCTTCAACCGGGGCACCGAGCCGTTCGACTTCCGCATCCGCACGGGTGCCTCCTGGCTGATCGCCGACCGCACCCACGGCCGGGTGGAAGCCCAGACCCGCGTCACCTTCCGGGTCGACTGGTCGCGCGCACCGAAGGGGATCACGCGCGTTCCCGTGACCGTCCACGGTCCCGGTGGCAGCGAGGTCGTGGTCACGGCTGTGGCCGACCGGCCGCGCCTGGACCGCTCCCAGCTCAGGGGGTTCGTCGAGGCCAACGGGTACGTCTCCATCGAGGCCGACCACTTCCACCGGGCGGTCGGCCGCGACGGCGTCTCCTGGCGGCGCATCCCGGACATCGGCCGTACCGGATCGGGCATGGAGCCCTTCCCCGTCACCGCCCCGCGGCAGACCCCGGGCGGCGGTGCGCCCAGGCTGGAGTACCGGGTCAGCCTGTTCACCACCGGGCCGGTCACGGTGTGGGCCTATCTGTCGCCCCGCAACAACGCCCTGGCCACCGACGGGCTGACGTACGCGGTCTCCTTCGACGACGAGGCGCCGCGCTCCGTGAACATCACCGAGGTCACGGGGTCCGACGACGGCACCATGAACGTCCAGTGGGCGCGCACGACCTCGGACAACGTCAACCGCACCAGCACCGTGCACCGTATCGAGCGGGCGGGCGCCCACGTGCTCAGATTCTGGATGGTCGACCCGACCGTGGTACTCCAGAACCTCGTGGTGGACACCGGCGGTCTCAAGCCCAGCTATCTGGGCCCGCCGGAGAGTCTCCGGCTGAGCTGACCGGAGCGGGACGAGGAGGCGGCAGGGATGAGCATCGAGATCCGGGACACCGAGGGGCACGGTGCGAGGCTGGAGGTGGCCCCGGGACCGGCGGAGGGGCCCCTCCAGGTCTCCCTCCTGATCGAGAGCCCGTCGGCCGGCGCCTCCTGGTCCTGCTCGCCGGCCGCGGCCAGGGAACTGGCCGCGGCGCTCGTCGAGGCGGCGGCCGAGGCGGAGGCGAGGCGGTCCGCGGAGCCCGTCACCGTCAAGGCGCGGGAGCTGCGGCGGGGCGACGTCCGGGAAGGGGACCGGCTCATGACCGTGGAGGCGGTCAGGACCGACGGGGCCGACGTGCAGGTCACGTGGACCTCGGGAGGCGGGCGCAGTTGGAGCCAGCTGTACGGGGCCGATGCCGACATCAGACTCCGGAGCCGGCGGGCCCCGGGGAGGTGAGCAGGGCGCCCTCGAAGAGACGCGGGTTCATAATTCGACGTTCGCCGTAGTACGGTGATTCTCGTAGTACGGTAAATCTCGTACGATGCTGCGGCCCGGGGCAACCGGGCCGCAGCGCCGCCCGACGCATTCCGAGAAACCGGAGCCCTCTGTGAGCGCACTGTTCGAGCCCTGCACCCTGCGGTCCCTGACCTTCCCCAACCGCATCTGGATGGCCCCCATGTGCCAGTACAGCGCGGACGCGGCCGGTCCCGACACGGGTGCGCCCAACGACTGGCACTTCGCCCACTACGCCTCCCGCGCGGTCGGCGGCACCGGGCTCGTGCTCGTCGAGGCGACCGGCGTCAGTCCGGAGGGGCGGATCAGCGCCGCCGACCTCGGCATCTGGAACGACCGGCAGGTGGAGGCGTTCCGGCGCATCACCGGCTTCCTCACCGCACACGGGGCCGTGCCCGGGATCCAGCTCGCCCACGCGGGGCGCAAGGCGTCGACCGGCCGCCCCTGGCAAGGCGGAGGGCCCGTCGCCGTCGACGCCCCGGAGGGCTGGCAGCCCGTCGCGCCGAGTGCTCTCGCCTACGACGAGCACTACACGGTGCCCACCGAGCTGTCCGTCGACGACATCCAGGGCATCGTGCGGCAGTTCGCCGACGCCGCGCGCAGGGCGCTCGACGCCGGCTTCAAGGTCGCCGAGGTCCACGGGGCGCACGGCTATCTGATCGGCCAGTTCCTCTCCCCGGAGAGCAACCGCCGCACCGACCGGTACGGCGGTTCCTTCGAGAACCGCACCCGCTTCGCCCTGGAGGTCGTGGACGCCGTGCGCGCCGTGTGGCCCGAGGAGCTCCCGGTGTTCTTCCGCATCTCCGCCACGGACTGGCTGACCGAGAACCCGGAGGACCCGCGCGAAGGCTGGACCGCCGACGACACCGTCCGTTTCGCACACGACCTGCTCGCCCACGGCGTGGACCTGCTCGACGTCTCGAGCGGAGGACTCGCCCCGAGGGCGCTCATCCCCGTGGGTCCGGACTACCAGGTGCCCTTCGCCGAGCGTGTGCGCAGGGAGACGGATCTCCCGGTGGCCGCCGTCGGGCTGATCACCGATCCCGTGCAGGCCGAGAAGATCCTCACCGACGGCAGCGCGGACGCCGTCCTGCTCGGCCGCGAGCTCCTGCGCGACCCCTACTTCGCGCGCAACGCCTCACGCGCGCTCGACGGCGACATCGAGCTGCCCGAACCCTACGGCTACGCCGTGTGACGCCGCACCGGTCGGTACGCTGAGCGGCGATGCCGACTCCTCAGGGCCCCACGCTGCGCGAACTGGCCGTACAAGCGCTGTCCTCGACCATGCGCGGATACGACCTCCTCGCCCCGAAGTTCGACCTGACGCCCTACCGGACGCCGGACCGGGTGCTGGACGCCGTCACCAGCGCCGTCCGGCCGCTCGGTCCCTTCCGCCGGGGCCTGGACGTCTGCTGCGGCACCGGCGCGGGTGTGGGCGTCCTGCGTGAGCTGTGCCAGGAGCGGGTCACGGGCGTCGACTTCAGTGCGGGCATGCTCGGTGTCGCCCGGTCCGCTCATGCCGGGGCCGCGGGAGCGCCCCCGGTGGACTGGGTACGGGCCGACGCCCGGGCGCTCCCCTTCGCACCCGTCTTCGACCTCGCCCTGAGCTTCGGGGCCTTCGGGCACTTCCTGCCGGAGGAACGCCCGCTCCTGTTCGATCAGGTGTTCGCCTCGCTACGGCCGGGCGGCCTGTTCGTCTTCCCGGTGGGCGCGCCACCGGCGGTGGGCTCCCGGCCGTACTGGTCGCTGCTCGGCTTCGACGTGGCCATGCGGGTGCGGAACGCCCTGTGGCGACCGCCCTTCGTCATGTACTACCGCACCTTCCCGCTCGCCGGGGTCGTGGACGACCTCGTACGGACGGGCTTCGAGGTACGGCTGCTGCCCCTGGAGGAACTCGGCCGGAGGCAGGACGGCAGCCCCCGGGCCCGGCTCGTCGTGGCGGCTCGTGGATAAAACTACGACGTCTCTCGTACAATAGGGACCCCTGCAGGAAGTGGAGCCACCGTGACGTCGAACGCCGCTCGCGTGCTCGCCCATCCGGCGCGCGAGGAGATCAGGGTCGAGGGAGTGCTCCACGCCCTCTCGGACCCGGTCAGGCTCCGGATCGTGCGCCAGCTCGCAGGTGCGACCGATGAGCTGGCCTGCTCCCGTTTCGACCTTCCGGTCTCCAAGTCCACCACCACGCACCACTTCAGGGTCCTGCGCGAGAGTGGCGTCATCACGCAGTTCTACCGCGGGACGGCGAAGCTGAGCTGTGTGCGGACCGAGGATCTGGACGCGCTCTTCCCCGGGCTGCTGGACAGCGTCCTCGGCGCGGCCGAGCGCCAGAGCGCGCGGGCCGGCGAGGTCTGAGGCGACCGGCCAACCGCCGCCCGGTCCCGCTACGCGCCGCCCGGCCGCGACCCCTGTCCACGGGCCGCGTCGAGCAGCCCCGGCCAGTCCGGGATCTTCACCTGGCCCCGGCCGAGCGAACGGCCCAGCGCCGACTCCGCGCGCTCGATCGACAGCCAGCCGTCCCACTCCACCGGCCGCAGCCCCTCGGCCCGCAGGGCGCCCAGGGGATCGGGGGAGACCTCCCTGCCGACGAGCAGGGGCGCGTCCGCCAGCAGGGCAGCGGCCGTCTCCTTGGCACACGACCGGTTCGAGCCGATCACCCCGGTAGGACCCCGCTTGATCCACCCGGCGACGTACTCCCCGGGGGACGCGGCACCGTCCCTGAACACCCGGCCGCCCTCGTGCGGCACCGTCCCGGTGACCGGGTCGAAGGGCAGACCGGGCAGAGGCGTCCCCCGGTAGCCCACGGCCCGCAGCACCAGCTGCGCCTCGATGTCCTCGTGGGCGCCGGTGTCCCGCACGCCCCCGGCCCCGTCCGGGGCCGTCCGGGCGAACCGCACCCCCGCCACCCGCCCGTCCCGCTCCAGCAGTTCGACCGGCCGCAGATAGAACCGCAGCCGGATGCGGCGCACCGTGTCGTCCGCGGGGGCGGAGGGCCGGGCCGCCCAGCCGCGCAGCACGTCGAGGTTGCGCCGGACCACGGCGGGCAGCGGTGGCACCTCCGGAGCGGCCGGGTCGGTGGCGCAGGCGGGGTCGAGCGCGAGCTCCGCACCGTCCACGGTGATCCGCGCTCCGGGCAGGGCGCCGAGCTCGCGTAGCTCCTTGGTGGTGAACCGGGCCTGCGAAGGGCCGCGCCGGCCCACCATCTGCACCTCGCGCACGCGGCTCGCCCCGAGGGCGTCCAGTGCGGCGCGCGGCACGTCGGTGCCCCGCAGTTCCGCCGCGCCACGGGCCAGGATCCGGGCCACGTCCACCGCCACGTTGCCGACGCCCACCACCACCGCCGAGCGCGCGCGGAGTGCGAAACCGGAGGTGGCCGCGTCGGGATGGGCGCTGTACCAGGAGACGAACTCGGTGGCGGAGAAGCTGCCCGGCAGCCCTTCGCCCGGAACGGCGAGCGGACGGTCGGCCGCCGCTCCGACGCAGTAGACCACCGCGTGGTACAGCTCCTTCAGGCGGGCCGGTGACAGCCCTCCCTCACCCCCCACCTCGACGTGTCCGACGAAGGTGATCCGTTCGTCCTCCAGCACCGCCCGGAGGCTGCTCTGCAGCGACTTGATCTTCCCGTGGTCGGGCGCCACGCCGTAGCGCACCAGTCCGTACGGGGTGGGCAGCCGGTCCAGCACGTGCACCCGCACGTCCGGCACCCGCGACTGCTCCAGCAGGGCCTGGGCGGTGTAGACCCCGCTGGGACCCGAACCGACGACGGCGACACGGAGCACGGCGCACCTCTTCCCGCGGATGCCTCCAGCATGGCACCGCCGTGCGGCAGCGGGGAGGAACACGGACCCGCCGAGCGGGTGAGCCGCTCAGGTCAGCAGCCCGCGCATCCGGTCGATCTCGACGGTCTGCTGGGCGACGACGTCGTTGGCCATCTCCTCCACCAGGACGTTGTTGCCGTCCGCCAGAGCCTCGGTCGCCATGGTCACCGCCCCCTGGTGGTGGGTGATCATCAGCTCGAGGAAGAGCCTGTCGAAGGCCTTGCCGCGCGCGGCGCGCAGCCCGGCGATCTGCGCCTCGGTCGCCATGCCGGGCATCGCCGCGTGGTCGTGCGTCTCCTCGCGTTCGTCCCCGCCGTTGTTCTTCAGCCAGCCCTCCATGGCGCCGATCTCGGGTTCCTGGCTCGCCGAGATGCGTTCCGCCAGCCGTACGACGGACGAGGAGGCCGCGCGGCCGGGGACGAGCGAGGTGAGCACGAGCGCCTGCCGGTGGTGCTCGATCATCATGCGGGTGTACCGGAAGTCGGCGGAGTTGGGCGTGTCGTCGCCCACGGCCTTCGCCGCCTCCTCGGCCGACAGCGTCCGTGCGGGTTCGCCGGGCTTCCCGGGAGCCACGACCGAAGGTCCCTTGTCCGCCCCCGCCTTCGCCCCGTCGTCGCTGCCCGCGTCACAGCCGCCCAGGACGAGGACGGCGGCCGTGAGGGTGGCCGCCAGAGCGGCCGTGCGCACGTGTGCGGTCCGACGGTGGATCAACACAGCTACCTCCATGGCCACATGAGTGTGTCGGAGACCGTCCTAACACCTTCCACCGGCCGGTGATCAAAAACTTTTATTACGTCTCTGTTGCCATCTGTTGGTGTGTACATGAGAGGGACGATACTGCCGGGGTCCAAGAACCGTTCGTCGACGAACGGATACAAGGGAGGACGCAGTGACCTCGTTGCACACCACCAGCGTGCGGCGCAGACGTCTGGGTGTGGCGGCAGCCGCGGCCGGGCTCATCGCCACGCTGTTCTCGGCCGGACCCGCAGCCGCGACGCCGGACCCGGGCGACACCGCCACCACCCGCAGCGGTGTTTCCGTGAGCGAGCAGGCCGAAGCACGTGCCGCCATCGAGAGCGGCGAGATACCCGGCGTGGACGAGATCGTCCACAGCGCCAACATCGAGCACCTCACGAACGTCCCCAAGGACGCGCTCCAGGGGCTCAACACGGACCTGGCCTTCCAGGGCAACTACGCCTACGCCGGAAACTACGACGGCTTCCGGATCTTCGACATCCGCGACCCGAAGAAGCCGAAGACCGTCGCACAGGTCCTGTGCCCCGGCTCGCAGAACGACATTTCGGTCTCCGGGAACCTGCTCTTCCTGTCGACCGACTCCTCACGAAGCGACAACTCCTGTGCCAGCACCACCCAGCCGGCGACGGAGAAGTCCTCGTGGGAGGGCATGAAGGTCTTCGACATCAGCGACAAGCGCAACCCGAAGTACGTCGCGGCCGTCGAGACCGCCTGTGGGTCCCACACCCACACGATCATCCCGGACCGCAAGAACGTCTACGTCTACGTGTCGTCGTACTCGCCGAACGAGACGTTCCCGGACTGCCAGCCGCCGCACGACGGCATCTCCGTCATCAAGGTGCCGCGCAGCGCCCCCGAGGACTCCCGGATCGTGAACTTCCCGGTCCTCTTCCCGGACGGCGGCAACCCGGGTGCGCCGACCAACCCGGGCGTCTCCAAGACCACCGGATGCCACGACATCACCGTCCTGCCGTCCAAGGACCTGGCGGCCGGGGCGTGCATGGGTGACGGTCTGCTCTTCTCCATCAAGGACCCCGAGAACCCGAAGATCATCGACCGGGTCCAGGACAACGTGAACTTCGCGTTCTGGCACTCCGCGACCTTCAACCAGGGTGCGGACAAGGTCGTGTTCACCGACGAGCTCGGCGGCGGCGGAGCGGCGACCTGCAACGACCGGATCGGCCCGAACCGCGGTGCCGACGGCGTCTACGACATCACGGGCAAGGGCGACAACCGCAAGCTCGTCTTCCGCAGCTACTTCAAGATCGACCGTCCGCAGGCGGACACCGAGGTGTGCGTGGCGCACAACGGCTCGATCATCCCGGTCAAGGGCCGTGACCTGATGGTCCAGGCCTGGTACCAGGGCGGAGTCTCCGTGTGGGACTTCACCGACTCCTCGAAGCCGAAGGAGATCGCGTTCTTCGAGCGCGGTCCCGTCTCCACGACGGCCGTCACCACGGCCGGCCCGTGGTCGGCGTACTACTACAACGGCTACATCTACTCCAACGACATCGCCAAGGGCTTCGACGTCCTGAAGCTCGACGACCGGCGGACCGACCCCGCGAAGAAGGTGCGGCTGAAGGAGCTCAACGTCCAGACGCAGCCGGACTACTTCGACCGCTGACCCACCGCTCGCCGAGCGCGTCGACGACAGTGCCCCGCCGGGCGGCTTCCGCCCGGCGGGGCACGTCTATCCGATTGATTTGTGGGCGGCACGGGGACATGCTGTACCCCTGATTCCGGCGATGCGGGGGATCGCCGGAATCAGGGGTACCGCCGCGTGCCGCGCGACAGGCTCAGGCAGCCGGCCGGACACTCGTGCCCGAGGCGGCGGCCCACTCCACCAGGAGGCGCTGGTACAGCGTCTCCTGGTCCGGGGACAGCAGACCGCCCGAGCGCTGCCACAGGTCGCGAATCTCTTCGTTGACCACGGAGGCGGGGCGCACGGTGACGGACGTGTTCGGATACGGGGACATGTGCACCAAACTAAACCCCCACCGGGGTCCGGGTCGCCTTCCGGGACAGGGACATCCCTCACACCGTCTCCAGGAATCCTTCACGCACCGGGTCCCGCAGGCGCCTCTCCCGCGCGTTCCACCAGGCGGAGCGCCCGGAGGCCGTCGGGCCTTTCCGCCACCGGAAGGTGGTCCACGAAACGCACCTCACAGCCCACGGCGCTCGCCCCCGCGTCCGCGTGGCGGTCGTCACCGACCATCACCACCCCCGTGGGATCGTGGCCCAGCAGCCCGCACGCCGTGCGGAACAGCCGGGGATCGGGCTTCTGCACGCCGTGCTCGCAGGACAGGACGTAGGCGTCGACCAGCTCGTCCAGGCCGTGTGCGCGGAAGACGGGACGCAGGTCCCACCCGATGTTGCTGACGACCCCGATCGCGACGCCGTGGTGGCGCAGCCCCCGCAGTACCTCCGCCGCATCGGGGTACGGCTGCCAGGCGGCCGGGTCCATGTGCCGTTCGTACAGCGCGTCGTAGAGCCCTGGGTCCGGCAGCGCGACCCGCCGGGCGGCACCTGTGTACGCCTCCCTGTGCAGGCGGGCACTGCGGTCGCGAGCGGCCCACACGGCGGCCAGGTCCGGGGGCACCTCCAGCGGGGCCGGGCCCCCGGGCAGTGCCCCGGAAGCCGTCAGGAGACGCACGTGACGCTCGAAGTCCTGTGGTGCAACCGTGGTGCCCCGGGCGTCCAGGGCCGCCCGCAGCCACGCAGCGACGGACTCGATCCGGAAGAGCGTCCCGGAGAAGTCGAAAAGTACCCCTCTGATCGGCATGCGCCCGATCATCGTCGCTGCGGTCGGGGTCCTACAAGGGCGCGTCCGCACCGCCGGCCGCCCGCCTCGCCGTGTACGCGGTGTATCCGGCGACGGAGAGCGCGACCACGGCGCCTCCGAGCAGCACCCCGCCGACCACGTCGGTCAGCCAGTGCACACCCAGGTAGAGGCGTGTCAGGGAGACTCCGGCCACGGAGACCACCGCGAGCGCCAGCGAGGCCCACCACACGGGCGCCTGTGCGCCGTGCAGGCGCAGGAGCCACATCAGGAGCCCACAGGTCACCGCGGCCGTCATGGCGTGCCCCGAAGGGAAGGCCGCGTAGTGCGCCGAGTCCACCGGGTCGGGCCACCGGGGCCGCTCCCGGCCCACGGCCGCCTTCAGCCCCTGCTGGAGGAGCGTGGCGAACAGACTCGTCGCGGCGACCCACCCGGCGAGCAGACGCGCGCCGCGCCACCACAGGACGACGACGGTCACGGCGGTCAGGGCGCGCATCGTCCACGGGTCCCAGACCCAGTCCGTCAGCACCCGGTTGACGTGGACCAGCCCTGGTTCGGTCACTGCGCTGCGGTGCAGCGCGTCGGCCAGCCTGCCGTCGAGCGACATCAGGGGCGACCAGCGCACGGCCACCAGCACCAGCAGGACGACGGACAGGGCGGCGCAGACGAGGCCCAGGGCCAGGAAGGGGGTTCGGCCACTCGGTGCTCGGGAGGGGGAGTACATGCGGTGATCCTCGCGGACGACCCGCACGGGACGCTAACCCAGTGCGCTGAGTCCCGGAACGAACGCCACCAGCAGCGGAACGACGGGCACCAGCGCGGCGGCGGCCGTCAGCCGCAGCCGCCGGCCGGCGGTGAGCCGTTCCACCGGGGCGAGGAGGCGGTTCACCCTGAGCGGCATGTCGGCGCCGGGAGTGGGGCACGGGCCGAATACGCCGCGGTCCTCGTTGAGTTCGACGAGTGCGAGAGCGATCGTGAGGCGTCCGAAGCGCCGTGACGCCACGTCGTCGGCGGCCAGTTCGACGAGGCGGTGCATCTCGTCCCGGAACGCGGCGAACACCGGAATCTGCGGGAACCCGGTCGCGAGGGCGCCCGAGCAGTGCAGGAGCCAGTCGTGGCGGGCCTGCGCGTGCCCCTGCTCGTGTGCGAGCACCGCATCGAGCTGGCGTCCCTTCAGCCGCCCCAGCGCCGCGGTGGTGATGACCAGTTGGGGCGCCGCCCCCGGTAGCCACCAGGCGTCCGGGCGTTCGCCCTCCAGCACCACGAGGCGACCGCTGCCCGGCTCCTCGCCGGGCAGCAGCGGGGAGCGGACGAGCAGTTCGCGCCGCCGCTGCCTGCGGCGGGTCCGGGCCCGGTGGATCTCCCGCACGAGCATGGCCGCGGTCCACACGCCGCCGAGCGCCAGCAGTACGGCGATGACCGCCGACCAGGGCCCGTACGCGCCGAGGGCATAGGCCTCCACCACGGCGTGCGGCGCGGGCGCGAAGACGTGACCGCGTACCGCCTGCCAGGCGGCGGCCGCGCTGAAGGTCATGGAGAGCCCGAACGACAGCAGGACCCCCGCCACCACGCACTGCCAGACCCAGAGGGCCACCACCGGCTCGCGCTCCGGCCATCGGGCCCGCGCCATCAGGCCCGGGGCCACGACAGCGGCCATGGCGCCGAGCAGCAGCAGCGCGAGGGAGACCAACATGGCGTCAGCCTATGAGCGGCGCGCAGTTCACCGATATGGCCACGCACGCCAAGTGACGTACGCCACGGAGTACCGGGCCGCTCGTCTCACAGGGTGAGAAGCATGGCGAACATGGCCATCCCCATGGTGAGCCGGCACGCGAGGGCCAACTCCGGTCGTGAGCCCCAGGCCGTGCGCCCCGGTCCGCCCGGAGCCCCACCGCCGGCCGCCACGCCGACGGGGGCGGGCGCGGGTATGAGACGTCCGGCCGAGCGCAGGACGTAGACGGCGTAGTAGGCCAGCAGCACACCGGTCAGGGCGGGAACGCCGCCGGCCTCCGCTCCGTGGGACAGATGGGCTCCGGGGTGCGCCGCCCCGGGCGCCATCGCCACCGCCATGTAGACCATGGCGAGCGAGCCGATCAGATGGTGCCAGTGATGGCCGCCGCCACGGGAGGCCTGGACCAGCGCGCGCAGTGAGGCGCCGGCGAACACGAGCGCGTACACGGCCCAGGTCCACTCCGGTGGCCTGAGCAGGGCGGCGGGCACCGCCATCGCGGCCATCCCGAAGCCCATCACCGCCTCCGCGCGTGCCGCGCGGCGTTCCCGCTCAGGCCCCTCGCGGGTCCGCAGGAGGCAGTACGCCCCCGTGAAGCCGCACAAGACCATGAGCAGCCAGCCGGACAGCGCCGGTCCGTGCACGGTGCCCTCCCCCCTACGACGAATGACGCCGGTGTCGTCCGATCGATGCCCCGTTCCGTCTGCGCCTACCGGGGCGCATTGGGGTACTGGGGGAGCGCGACAGGGCCTGCGGAGGGCGGCCGGGGCCGCGTTAGTCTCGGACAGCACCGTCGGCAGCACACCAACCGGAGAACAGCCACATGGACATCGCACCGGCCCCGGCCCGGGTACCCCTGACCTTCCGAGACGCGACCGAGGCGGATGTCCCGGTCCTCGTGGGGCTCGTCGAGTCCGCCTACCGGGGCGACGCGAGCCGGGCCGGCTGGACCACCGAGGCCGACATCCTCCAGGGGCAGCGCACCGACGCGGCCGGCGTGCGCGAGGTGCTCGGGACCCCCTCCGGGCGGATCCTCGTCGCCGAGCGGGACGGCGAGGCGGTCGCCTGCTGTCAGCTCGAACACCGGGGCGAGGCGGCGTACTTCGGCATGTTCGCGGTCAGGCCGGAGCTTCAGGGAGCCGGCCTGGGCAAGGTGATCATCGCCGAGGCGGAGCGCACCGCACGCGCGGACTGGGGCGCGCGCGAGATGCACATGACGGTGATCTCCGTCCGCGAGGAGCTCATCGCCTGGTACGAGCGCCGGGGCTACCGCCGCACGGGAGAGCTGACGCCCTTCCCGTACGGCGACGAGCGCTTCGGAATCCCGCAGCGTGAGGACCTCGCGTTCGAGCTGCTGGTGAAGGCGCTGTAGTCAGGCGGGAGACGCCGGCCCGGGAGACGGCGCTCCCGCGAGCGCCCTTTCCGGGGGTGGTGCGTGGGCCTTCCCCCGAGCGCCCGGGCCGGGGGCCGCTCAGGCGGTGAAGCGGCCGGCCCGGCGGATCTCCGGATAGTCGGTCGTGGCCCCGTCCAGGCCCAGGGCGCGCACCAGACGCAGGTGGTCCTGCGTGTTCACCACCCAGCCCAGCACCTTCAGGCCCTCGGCGTGCGCCTGCTCGACCACCTCCAGGGTGAGGCGGCGGATGTTGAGTGCGAGGGTCGCCGCGCCCACCGCCTTCGCCCGCTCCACCACGTCGCCCTCCCAGCGGCTGGCGATGAGCACCGTCCGTACGCCCGGCACCAGCCGCGCGATCTCGGCGACCGCCTCGTCGTGGAACGAGGACACCTCGACGCGTCCGGCCAGATCGCGGCGGAGCATCACGCCGGCCAGCACCCGGGCCGCGGCGACGTCCTTGATCTCGGCCTGGACGGGGGAGCCGACCGCGTCGAGCACCTCCTCGAAGACGGGCACCCGCTCTCCCTGCCCGGCGTCGAGCTCACGCAGCTCCGCCAGCGTCTTCTCCGAGATCAGTCCCCGGCCGTCCGTCGTGCGCCCCACGTCGGGGTCGTGCATCACGGCGAGCGCGCCGTCCTTGCTCAGATGGAGGTCCAGCTCGATGGCGTCCATACCGGCCTGTTCCGCGCGCACGAACGAGCGCAGCGTGTTCTCCGGCTCGACACCCATGACTCCGCGATGTCCGATGGTGAGAAAAGTCAAGGCACTCCCGCTTCCGTCCGTCGTCCTCGTCCCGCGTGCGGCTTCTGCCCCCAGGGAAGCAGTTTCCGCCCCAGGGACGGAGAGCGCGGGGCCCGTGCGGTGGAAGAAGTTGTCGCAGAGATGTGTGACAGGAAAAATAACGGTGAGCATGGGGGGATGGCAGGATAATTTTTCGTCCCTGACTTGTCTGAAGGAACCGCACATGGATACGGTTGCCTGACGCGAGGTTCTCCGGTGAAGGAAGTGTTATGACGGAAATTCTTGAGCATGTGACCGCCACCGGCGCGATAGCTGCCGGTCAACGGGTCGTGGAGCATCCGGCCTGGCCCTCGCTCAAGAGTGCCGTGGAGGAGTTCCGCCCCTGGCAGTCCAAGGACGGCTCCATCGACTTCACCGCCGAGGGCGCGCCCACCGCCGCCGCGGCCGAAGCCGTCATCGCCCGCGTGATCACCGCCGTCGAGCAGCTCTCCCCGCTGCTCCCGCACGACGACGCCTACCACCGCGCGCTCGTCGCCGACCTGCGCCGCTGGGCCGCCGACGGCTTCGGAGTCCCGGACTTCCTGGACTCCCTGCTCGCCTTCCAGCCCGCCCGGAACCGGGCCGACGGCCTCCAGCACCTGGTCGTCTTCGCGATGTACACCCAGAACGGCAATCCGGACCGCAACCTCGAAGCGGTCGTGCTGCGGATGGTCTGGCCCGAGTGGCTCGCCGACCTGGAGGCCACGCGCTACGACAACCCGCTGTTCTGCGGCATCACCTTCGAGGACTTCACCTCGGGCTACGACACCAACTCCGCCGTGCTCTTCCCCGAGACCATCGCCGTGCGCGAGGCGCCGGAGCGCTTCAGCTGGGGCGGCATCTTCTGCGACCGCGAGGCCGCGCGCTTCCGCCGTGTGACCGAGGCATCCGTCGATCTGCTGGGTGTCGATCTGCCCGACGACATCCGCGAGATGATCGGCGACCAGGAGCGCTGCGAGCAGGCGTTCGTGCTCTGGGACATGGTCCACGACCGCACCCACAGCCACGGCGACCTGCCGTTCGACCCCTTCATGATCAAGCAGCGCCAGCCGTTCTGGATGTACGGGCTGGAGGAGCTGCGCTGCGACCTCACCGCCTTCAAGGAGGCCGTGAAGCTGGAGGCCGACGGCTTCGGCCAGGGCCGGGACGTGCAGTTCGCGGTGCTCTTCGACCGCATGTTCCGCTTCCCGGTCACCGGTGAGCGCGTCCGCAACTACGACGGTCTGGGCGGCCAGCTCCTCTTCGCCTACCTCCACAAGCACGACGTCGTCCGCTGGACCGACAACACGCTCAGGATCGACTGGGAGCGTGCACCGCAGGTCACCAACCAGCTCTGCGCGGAGATCGAGAAGCTCTACCGCGACGGCATCGACCGCCCCAAGCTCGTGCACTGGTTCGCGGCGTACGACCTGGTCGCGACCTATCTCGCACCCCACCCCGGCTCCCGCTGGGCCAAGGGCCCGGAGGCCCTGGACCTGAATCAGCCGCCGCGCAAGCTCGTCGACGACGTGCTTCCGGACGAGTTTCCCCTGAGCATGTTCTATGAGGCGCTCTCGAAGAAACTGAAGCATGTGATCGCCTCCACCAAGGGGATCACTGCGGCGGATGCCGGGCGGGCAGCGGCGTGAGCGCGGGTTCTGAGGAGGCGGTGGCGATGAACGGAACAGGCAGTGCCGACAACGGTGCGCTCGACGGTGCGGTGATCGCGGTGGCCGGAGCGGCGGGGCCGGCGGGCCGCGCCACCTTGCTCAGGCTCGCCGAGGCGGGCGCGACCGTCGTCGCTTCCGACGCCAACCCCGAGCGGCTCGTCGAAGCCGTGGACGCGGCGCGGTACGCCCACGGGGGAGCGACCGTCACCGGGGACACGGTGGACCTGCTCGACCTGGCGGCCACCCGTGACTGGGTCGTCAAGACCGAGAAGGAGTTCGGCCGCATCGACGGCCTGGTCCACCTGGTGGGCGGCTGGCGCGGCAGCGCGGGCTTCGCGGACACCAGCCTCGCCGACTGGGAGTTCCTGGAGAAGCTGCTGGTCCGCACCGTCCAGTCCACCTCGCTGGCGTTCCAGGAGGTCCTCCAGCGCAGCGACCGCGGCCGGTACGTACTGATCAGCGCCGCCGGGGCGAGCAGCCCCACTGCGGGGAACGCGGCCTACGCCGCGTCCAAGGCCGCCGCTGAGGCCTGGACCCTCGCCCTCGCGGACTCCTTCCGCAAGGCAGGGGGCGACGCGGGGCCGACGGCGGCTGCTGCGATCCTGGTCGTCAAGGCACTGGTGCACGACGCGATGCGCGCCGAGCGCCCGAATGCGAAGTTCGCGGGCTTCACGGACGTCCAGGAGCTGGCCGAGGCCATCGCCGGAGTCTGGGACCGGCCCGCCGGAGAAGTGAACGGAAAGCGTCTGTGGCTGACCCCGCAACCGTGAAGACCGATGCACGACGTCATCACGACCCGCAGGTACGCGGATTCGCGAGCGACAACTACGCGGGGGCGCATCCGGAGGTTCTCGCGGCCCTCGCCCTCGCCAACGACGGCCATCAGGTCGCCTACGGGGAGGACGACTACACCGGCCACCTCCAGCGGGTCATGCACAGCCACTTCGGGCCGACGGCCGAGGCCTTCCCGGTCTTCAACGGCACGGGGGCCAACGTCGTCGCCCTCCAGGCGCTGACCGACCGGTGGGGCGCCGTGATCTGCGCCGAGTCCGCGCACATCAACGTGGACGAGGGCGGGGCGCCGGAGCGGATGGGCGGGCTGAAGCTCCTCACCGTCCCGACGCCGGACGGCAAGCTGACCCCGGAGCTCATCGACCGCCAGGCGTACGGCTGGGACGACGAGCACCGGGCGATGCCGCAGGTCGTCTCGATCACCCAGAACACCGAGCTCGGCACCGTCTACACCCCCGCCGAGATCCGCGCCATCTGCGACCACGCCCACGAGCGCGGCATGAAGGTGCACCTCGACGGCGCCCGCATAGCCAACGCCGCCGCGTCGCTGGACGTGCCCATGCGCACGTTCACCAACACGGTCGGCGTCGACGTGCTCTCGTTCGGCGGGACCAAGAACGGAGCGCTGTTCGGCGAGGCCGTCGTCGTCCTGAACCCGGACTCCGTCCGTGCGATGAAGCACCTGCGCAAGCTGTCGATGCAGCTCGCCTCCAAGATGCGCTTCGTCTCGGTCCAGCTGGAGGCGCTGCTCGCGCGCGACCTCTGGCTGCGCAACGCGCGCCACTCCAACGCCATGGCCCAGCGCCTGGCGGAGGGGGTGCGTGCGGTGGACGGGGTGGAGATCCTCCATCCCGTCCAGGCCAACGCCGTCTTCGCCCGGCTGCCCCACGAGGTGTCGGAACGGCTGCAGAAGCGCTTCCGCTTCTACTTCTGGGACGAGACGGCCGGTGACGTCCGCTGGATGTGCGCCTTCGACACGCGCGAGGAGGACGTGGACGCCTTCGTGCTGGCGCTCAAGGAGGAGATGGCCAGGCAGTAGCGGCACGTACGAGCGGCCGACCGGATGCACCGGTCGGCCGCTCCGCCGTGTCCACGGGGCCTGGGCGACGTGGACACGGGCCCGCCGGGCCGCTGTGGAGGCCGCCGCTGAGGGCGGCCGTCCTTCGCGGCCCGGCGTGACGTTTCATCCGCCCCGCGTGGCGGCCGTCAGCCGTTCTCGCGTACCTCGGCCGGAGTCGGAGCCGTACCACCGAGGTGTGCCGGGACCCACCAGGTGTCGGCCGCGTCCTTCGGGCGCACCGGGTAGGCCCGCTGTGCCGCTTCGAGCAGCTCCTGGACGCGCTCGCGGAGCCGACGGGTGATCGCACCCGCGTACTGGTCCGCGGGGGCTTCCAGGGCCTCGCCCACGCGGATGGTGATGGGGGTGTGGCTGCGCCGGAAGTTGCGCGGACGGCCCTTGGTCCACAGACGCTGCGTCCCCCACAGCGCCATCGGGATCAGCGGTACGCCCGCCTCCTGGGCGAGGCGCGCGGCGCCCGACTTGAAGCTCTTCAGCGTGAACGACTGGGAGATCGTCGCCTCGGGGAACACACCGACGATCTCGCCCGCGCGCAGCGACGCGAGTGCGTGCGCGTAGGCGTCCTCGCCCTGGTTGCGGTCCACGGGGATGTGCTTCATGCCGCGCATCAGCGGTCCGGACACCTTGTGGCGGAACACCGACTCCTTGGCCATGAAGCGCACGAGCCGCTTCTGCGGCAGGGCGCCGAGGCCGGTGAAGATGAAGTCCAGATAGCTGATGTGGTTGCTGACCAGAACCGCGCCACCGGTCTTCGGGATGTGCTCCGAACCCTGGGTGTCGATCTTCAGGTCGAGCGCCTTGAACAGCGTGCGCGCGGCGCCGATGACCGGCCGATAGACGAGTTCTGCCATCTGGATGAAGACCCTTCTTCAATGCCTGGGGAGGGTTCTCCCGGCGGAAGTTACGCAGCCGTAGGTTTTCGGCATTGGGGCGATCGTGCCCCATGTGTGACGCCGTGGCCAGCCCCAAAGGCTCCGGGGCGAGAGATTCTCGTCACGTGAATCCTCCGGGAATGTAATGCGGACGCCCGGTGCTGACCCATTGCGCAGAGCTGTGAGAAGGAGGCCGGGATGGACGGGCAGACGGCTGCCGACACGCTGGACGCCGCCCAACTCGGTGCGGAACTGGGGGAGAGGGCGACGCTGGTGCAGTTCTCCAGCGCCTTCTGCCAGCCCTGTCGCGCCACCCGGCGCACCCTCACGGAGGTGGCCGGCATGGTCGAGGGAGTCGCCCATGTGGAGATCGACGCCGAGGCGCATCTCACCCTCGTACGGCGGCTCGGCATCACCCGGACCCCCACGGTGCTGGTGCTCGACGCACAAGGGCGTGTCGTCCGCCGGGCGGCCGGCCAGCCGCGTACGGCCGACGTGGTCGCCGCCCTCGGACGGGCCATGTGACGGGCCGTGACGCTTCTCCCACATGACGGGACGCACTTGACTGCCCCCACCACGCATCGTCAGTCTGACGTCGTGCCGCCTGAACTCCTTCTCCACGGCCGGGTCCACGTCGACCTCGTGCGCCACGCGAGTGCGCGCTGTCCGGGTCTCTGAAGAATCCCCGGCCCCGTACGCCCCCTCGCAGAAGGACTCTGTCATGACGGCCTCTCCCGATCTCGGCACCCGGACCGGCACCCCCGCACTGCTCCGCTCCGTCTTCCGGCACCACGCCGCCGGTGTCGCCGTGATCACCGCGGCGGGTGAGCGTCCGGTCGGTTTCACGGCCACCTCGCTCAGCTCCGTCGCCGCCGAACCGCCCCTCGTCTCCTTCGGGGTGGGCGCCTCGGCCTCCAGCTGGCCCGTGATCGCCGAGGCGGAGCACGTCGGCATCCACATACTCGCCGAGCACCAGCACGAGCTGGCCGCGACCTTCGCCCGCAGCGGAGCCGACCGCTTCGGCCCGTCCACCGACTGGAGCACGGGTCCCGAGGGTGTTCCGCTCCTCGGCGGAGTGGTGGCCTGGCTGGTCTGCCGCGTGGTGGCCCGGATCCCGGCCGGTGACCACCGCATCGTGATCGGCCAGGTGGTCGCCGGGGAACCCTCCGAGGGCGGACGTCCGCTGGTCTACCACCAGGGTCGTTTCACGGCTCTGCGAGACTGAGCGCGAGCAAGGCGGTACCGGAGCGCAGCCCGTTGGCTACGTCACAGTTCCAAGCGCTTGCTTATGGGTAACGTACTGGGTGTACTGGCGAGTAATATTTCACCGGGAGCTCGGTCGCCCCGACCGGAAACCGCCCGATAAGGCGCCTATGCTGCGTGCAACAAGGCAGCCCAGAAAAGACGATGCAGTAGGAGAGCCGGCGTGAGCTTGAGGATCGTTGTCTGTGTGAAGTACGTGCCCGACGCCACCGGCGACCGGCACTTCGCCGATGACCTGACCCTGGACCGTGACGACGTCGACGGTCTGCTGTCCGAGCTCGACGAGTACGCGGTCGAGCAGGCGCTGCAGATCGCCGACGAGGCGGACGACGCGGAGATCACCGTGCTCACGGTGGGTCCCGAGGACGCCAAGGACGCGCTGCGCAAGGCGCTGTCGATGGGCGCCGACAAGGCCGTCCACGTCGAGGACGACGACCTGCACGGCACCGACGTCATCGGCACCTCGCTGGTGCTGGCCAAGGCCGTCGAGAAGACCGGTTACGACCTGGTCATCTGCGGCATGGCGTCGACCGACGGCACCATGGGTGTGCTGCCGGCGCTGCTCGCGGAGCGCCTCGGCGTCCCGCAGGTCACGCTGCTCTCCGAGGTCTCGGTCGAGGACGGCACGGTCAAGGGCCGCCGCGACGGCGACTCCGCGAGCGAGCAGCTCGAGGCGTCCCTCCCGGCCGTGGTCTCCGTGACCGACCAGTCGGGCGAGGCCCGCTACCCGTCCTTCAAGGGCATCATGGCGGCCAAGAAGAAGCCGGTCGAGTCCCTGGACCTCGAGGACCTGGAGATCGAGGCGGACGAGGTCGGCCTGGGTGGCTCCTGGACCGCGGTCGACTCGGCGGCAGAGCGTCCGGCCCGTACGGCGGGCACGATCGTCAAGGACGAGGGCGAGGGCGGCAAGCAGCTGGCCGAGTTCCTTGCGGGCCAGAAGTTCATCTGAGCCCCGGCCGTCCCCTCCACCGCCCCGCCCTCCCTCGCACGCAGGAGATTGACTTCCCATGGCTGAAGTTCTCGTCTATGTCGACCACGTGGACGGTGCCGTCCGCAAGCCCACCCTGGAGCTGCTGACGCTCGCCCGCCGCATCGGCGAGCCGGTCGCGGTCGCTCTGGGCAACGGCGCCGCCGACACCGCCGCCGCGCTCGCCGAGCACGGCGCGGTCAAGGTGCTGACCGCCGACGCGCCCGAGTTCGCCGACTACCTCGTCGTCCCCAAGGTCGACGCGCTCCAGGCCGCCTACGACGCGGTGTCCCCGGCCGCGGTGCTGCTGCCCTCCTCGGCCGAGGCCAAGGAGATCGCGGCCCGCCTCGCGCTCCGCATCGGTTCCGGCATCATCACGGACGCCGTCGACCTGGAGGCCGGTGACCAGGGCCCGGTCGCCACCCAGTCCGCGTTCGCCGCCTCGTACACCACCAAGTCCCGTGTCTCCAAGGGCACTCCGGTCATCACGGTCAAGCCGAACTCGGCCGCCGTCGAGGCCGCCCCGGCCGCGGGCGCCGTCGAGGCCCTCACGGTCTCCTTCTCGGCCACCGCCACCGGCACCAAGGTCCTCTCCCGCACCCCGCGCGAGTCGACCGGCCGTCCGGAGCTGACCGAGGCCGCGATCGTCGTCTCCGGCGGCCGTGGCGTCAACGGTGCGGAGAACTTCGCGATCATCGAGGCGCTCGCCGACTCGCTCGGTGCCGCGGTCGGCGCCTCGCGTGCCGCCGTCGACGCCGGCTGGTACCCGCACACCAACCAGGTGGGCCAGACCGGCAAGTCGGTCTCCCCGCAGCTGTACATCGCCTCCGGCATCTCGGGCGCGATCCAGCACCGCGCCGGCATGCAGACCTCGAAGACCATCGTCGCGGTCAACAAGGACGCCGAAGCCCCGATCTTCGACCTCGTCGACTACGGCGTCGTCGGGGACCTCTTCGACGTCGTCCCGCAGCTCACCGACGAGGTCAAGTCCCGCAAGGGCTGACCGCGTCAGGGGTATCGCCCGAACGACGGCCCGGGGCCGCGTGGTGTTCTCACCGCGCGGCCCCGGGCCGTTTCCGATCACCATTGACGCGCGACCAGGCACCTTATAGCTTCACTATGCGGATGAAGGATTCCGGCAAGCGGAAAACAGTCGAGTGTATGGAGGGTACGGCCATGGGTCAGCAGGAGAAGGTGGCGACGAGCCTCGCCGGCGCGGTCGGTGCGGAGATCGGCGCCTCCCTCACGGCGGTGGACGCCGAACTCGCCCGCCGCTACCCGGGAGATCCCGGCACCCGCCAGCCCGTCCACACCGTGTACGTCCCCGCCGACACCTTCGCCGCCACCACCCTGCGGACCTGGGGCGACCAGGCCCTCGAAGCCCTCGACGAGCACGCCCCCGACGCCGCAGCACTCGCCGGCGTGCTTGGTATCCCGCAGGAGCTCGCCGAGCCCGTGCACGACCGCGTACGGGCGAAGCTGGAGCGCGAGCCGGTCGAGGACCTGCGCATCGACTTCGAGGACGGCTACGGGCCCCGTCCCGACGCCGAGGAGGACGAGGCCGCCGCTCGCGCGGCACGCCTGGTCGCCGATGCGTACGGCAACGGGACGGCGGCCCCGTACATGGGTATCCGCATGAAGTGCATGGAGGCCGCCGTGCGCGAGCGGGGTATCCGCACCACGGACATCTTCCTCACCGGGCTGATGCGGGCGGGCGGGCTGCCCGACGGGCTCGTCCTGACGCTGCCCAAGGTGACCTACCCCGAGCAGGTCTCGGCCTTCGTGCGGCTGCTCGAGGCCTTCGAGGAGGCCCACGCCCTGCCGGCCGGGCGCCTCGGCTTCGAGATCCAGATCGAGACCAGCCAGTCCATCCTGGCGGCCGACGGCACCGCCGCCGTGGCCCGCATGATCGACGCCGCCCGGGGCCGGGCGACCGGACTGCACTACGGGACGTTCGACTACAGCGCCTGCGTCGGTGTCAGCCCGGCCTACCAGACAAGTGACCATCCCGCCGCCGACCACGCCAAGGCCGTCATGCAGGTCGCGGCGGCCGGCACCGGCGTACGGGTCTGCGACGGCTCCACCAACGTCCTCCCGGTCGGTCCGGCCCAGCAGGTGCACGACGCCTGGCGCCTGCACTACGGGCTCACCCGCCGCGCCCTGGCCCGCGCCTACTACCAGGGCTGGGACATGCACCCGCGCCATCTGCCCACGCGCTACGCCGCCGTCTACACCTTCTACCGCGAGGGCCTGGCCCAGGCCGCGTCCAGGCTGGCCGCCTACGTCGCGAAGGCGGGCGGAGACGTCATGGACGAGCCCGCCACCGCGAAGGCCCTCAGTGGCTATCTGCTCCGCGGGATCGACTGCGGCGCCCTGGACGCCGGCGAGGTCACCGGTCTCACCGGTCTGACCCGCGCGGATCTGGACGGCTTCGCGTCGCCGCGCCGCGGCGGCCTCACCGTGACGGCGCCGTAACGCCTACGGCGCGGGAGGAAGCTCCCCCGAGCCGCGGGGAATGAGCCGGGTCGGGAGCTCCACCCTGGCCGGTGGGTGGGCGGCCCCGTCGAGGCGGCGGAACAGGTGTTCCGCCGCCGTACGGCCCACGGCCGCGGCGTCCTGGGAGATCACCGTGATGCCGAGCAGGTCGGCGAGCTCGATGTCGTCGAAGCCGACCAGGGCGATCCGGCGGTCGCACTCGGCGAGGACCCGCACGGCGGTGACCGTCACGCGGTTGTTGCCCGCGAAGACCGCGGTCACCGGCTCCGGGCCCGACAGCATGGCCTCGACGGCGGACCTGACCCGGCCGGGATCGGTCGGGCCGAGGGAGATCCACGCGTCCTGCACCTCGATCCCGGCGTCGGTCAGGGCCGCGTGGTACCCGCGCAGGCGTTCCGTCGCGGTGTGGATGCGGGGCTGGTCGCCGACGAAACCGATCCTGCGGTGGCCGTGCGCGACCAAGTGGGCGACTCCCGCGCGCGCCCCGCCGAAACTGTCCGACAGGACCATGTCCGCGTCGACCCGTCCCGCCGGCCGGTCGACGAACACGGTGGCGATGCCGGCCTTCATCTCGGGCTCCAGGTAGCGGTGGTCGTCACCGGCGGGGATCACGATGAGGCCGTCGACCCGCCGGGCGCAGAGGGCGAGGACGAGCTCCTGCTCGCGTTCGGGGTCCTCGGCGCTGGAGCCGTTGATCAGCAGGGCCCCGTGGGCGCGGGCCACCTCCTCGACCGCGCGGCTCAGAGGGCCGTAGAACGGGTCCGCGAGATCCTCCAGGACGAGCCCGATGGACGCGGTGCGGCCCTTGCGCAGGACGCGCGCGCTGTCGTTGCGGCGGAAACCGAGTGCCTCGATGGCCTCCTGGACGCGGCGCTCGGTGTCCGGGGTGACCCCCGGCTCGCTGTTCACCACCCGGGAGACCGTCTTGAGGCCCACGCCGGCCCGGGCCGCCACATCCTTCATGGTCGGCCTGTTGCCGTAACGGGTCTCGGAATGACGGGCGGTCTCGGCCACGGTGCGCTGTCCTGTCGTCGGGAACGGGTCGTTCCGGCCGTCCCGGCGGTACCGGGGGTGGGGCCGATTGCTGTGGCGTCGAGCATAGGCCCTGGACAACGTTGTCAAGAGAATGGAGACTGGGTGGACCACCAGACTGAAGCCGCAGGTCCTGCGCCTCACCCCCTCCGGAGAGTCCACACCGATGCATACCGACCTCGTCGCCGCGCTCGACATCGGCGGTACCAAGATCGCCGGGGCGTTGGTGGACGGCGCCGGATCCCTCCTCGTACGGGCACAGCGGCCGACGCCCGCGCAGGAGGGTGCGGAGGCGGTCATGGGCGCGGTCCGCGGCGTCCTGGCCGACCTGGCGGCCTCCCCTCTGTGGCACCGGGCGGGCGCGGTCGGCATCGGCAGCGCCGGGCCCGTGGACGCCTCCGCGGGCACCGTCAGTCCGGTCAACGTGCCCGGCTGGCGAGGCTTTCCGCTGGTGGACCGCGTGGCCGCGGTGACGGGTGGACTCCCCGTGACGCTCGTGGGCGACGGAGTCGCGATGACGGCGGCCGAACACTGGCTCGGCGCGGCCCGGGGGTACGACAACGCGCTGTGCCTGGTCGTCTCCACGGGCGTCGGCGGCGGTCTAGTCCTCGGCGGGAAGCTGCACCCCGGCCCCTCGGGCAACGCTGGCCACATCGGACACATCAGCGTCGACCTGGACGGCGACCCCTGCCCGTGCGGGGCCCGCGGCTGCGTGGAGCGCATCGCCAGCGGTCCGAACATCGCCAGGCGCGCGCTGGACAACGGCTGGCGGCCCGGCCCGGACGGCGACGCCACGGCAGCCGCGGTGGCCGCCTCCGCGCGCGCGGGTGACCCCGTCGCCGTCGCCTCCTTCGAACGGGCCGCCCAGGCGCTCGCCGCCGGCATCGCCGCCACCGCCACGCTGACGGACATCGACATCGCGGTCGTCGGCGGCGGAGTGGCCGGCGCGGGCGAGGTGCTCTTCGCGCCGCTGCGCAGGTCCCTCCGGGACTACGCCACGCTCTCCTTCGTCCAGGGGCTCACGGTCACCGCGGCCGTGATGGGCACCGACGCGGGCCTGGTGGGTGCCGCGGCGGCGGCCTCGACGGTCCGCTCCGGCGCCGCGAACGGCGTGCGGGCCGTGGCCGCGCCGTAACGACGGACGGGGAACGGGCGGGCCCGGCGAGGGCCGCGCCCGTCAATGGGCCCGGTCGGCCGGCTGCTGGGGCACCACGACCAGGAAGGCGTCACGTTCGAGATCCATCACCACCTCCGCCGGCATGCCCTCGCCGCGGCGGGCCGCGGCGAACTCCTCGGCCGGCCGGCTGCCCCGCGGCCCACCCGCGGGAAACTGCTCCAGTACCGTGCGGCGCACCGCGTACCCCCTCGTCGTTCCAGTCGCTGTCCGCTCCAACGACGTCCGGCGGTCCCTCGTCACGGTCCGGCACCCGGCCGGGCTCGTACAGTGGGACGCGCCCGGCAGCCCTTCGGCACAACCCCGTCGCCCCGCGGGGTTTCCGCAGCGGGGTGTTGCGGGCAAGCCACAGGGGGCTACGGAAGAGGGGGACCCGTGATCGTCTGGATCAACGGTGCGTTCAGTGCGGGCAAGACCAGCGCCGCGTGCGAACTGATCGATCTGATCCCGAACAGCACCTTCTACGACCCCGAGCTGACCGGCGGGGGGCTGCGCATGCTGCTCCCGCAGAAGAAGCTCGCGGAGGTGACCGACTTCCAGGACCTGCCGATCTGGCGGCGGATGGTGGTCGACACGGCCGCGGCACTGCTCGCGGAGCTCCCGGGCGTGCTGGTGGTGCCGATGACGCTGCTGCGGCAGGACTACCGCGACGAGATCTTCGGCGGGCTCGCCTCCCGGCGCATACCCGTCCGTCATGTGCTGCTCGCACCCGAGGAAACGATCCTGCGTCGGCGGATAGCGGGCCGTGAGGAATTCGCGGACGATCCCGAACACAGCGAGCGCATCCGGCAGTGGGCGTACGAACACATCGAGCCCTACCGGGCGGCGCTCGGATGGATCAGCGCGGACGCCCTCACGATCGACACCAGCGACCTCACCCCCTCCCAGACAGCGCAGCGCATCGCGGAGGCGCTGCGCACCGGTGAGGCCAAGGAGTGCGGGATAGTCCAGACCCCCGAACCACGCGCGGAGACCGTCGCGTCCGGGGTCCTGCTCTTCGACGAGCAGGACAGGGTCCTGCTCGTCGACCCCACGTACAAGCCGGGCTGGGAGTTCCCGGGCGGGGTGGTGGAGACCGGAGAGGCCCCGGCCCAGGCCGGCATCAGGGAAGTCGCCGAGGAGCTGGGGCTCAGCCTCGCGACGGAGCCGAAGCTGCTGGTGGTCGACTGGGAGGCCCCGAAGCCACCCGCGTACGGAGGGCTGCGCTTCCTGTTCGACGGGGGCCGGCTCGGCTGCGAGGAGGCGGCGCGGCTGCTGCTGCCGGGGGCGGAGCTGCGCGGCTGGCGGTTCGTCACCGAGGACGAGGCCGCACTCCTGCTCCCCCCGACGCGCTTCGAGCGGCTCCGCTGGGCCCTGCGCGCCCGCGAACGCTCCACCGTGCTGAATCTTGAGGCAGGCGTGCCGGTGGGCGTTCAGGGGCTCTCGCCCTGATCGGGCCGGCTCGATCGCGCCTGCCCCGGTCGGTACCTGGAGGAGGAAGGCCACGAGCAGCGGCGGTCCGGCCGCCGGCGCCACGATGCTCCAGTCCGGCCGGCGCCCCGCTCGTGCACGGATCGTCCGTCAGCCGGCGGCTGCCCGCAGCAGGGCCGCGGTGCCGTCGGTGAGTGGATCACCGTGGCCGAAGCACGCCACCGAGGGCGTGAGGGCGGCCAGTCGCCGGAACGACTCACGCGCCCGGGCGTGGTCGGTGTTGAAGACACCCAGCATCACCCGGCCGACCGAGGCCACGGAGTCCCCGGTGAACAGCACTCCGTGGCGGGGCAGATGAAGACCGATGGAGCCGGGTGTGTGCCCGGGGGAGTGCACCACCCGGGCACCGCCCCCGAACGGCAGCTCCTCGCCGTCCGTCAGCTCGCGGTCGACCCGGGTGGGCGGCGCCTCCGGAACCGTCAGCGCACGGGCGTACAAGGGGCGCTCCCAGTCGTGCAGGACGGGCTCCGGAGTGGGCGCCTCGCCCCGGACCACGGGGGCGTCCAGCCGGTGGGCGAGGATCTCTGCGCCGTGCCGGTCGGCGAGCTCCTGGGCGCCGCCGTAGTGGTCCCGGTGTCCGTGCGTGAGGACGATCCGGCGGATCCGGCCCGGGTCCAGCCCGAGCCCGCGCACTCCGTCCTCGATCGCGGCGGCGGCGTGCGCGTCGCCCGCGTCGACCAGGGTCAGGTCCGTGCCGTCACGCCAGAGATACGCCTGCGCGACGGAGAAGCGGAACATGTGCAGCTGCGGGGTCACCTCGACGACGTCCATGCCCGGAACGTACGCGCAGGAGGGCGCCGGTCGCCCGGAATTCTGCTCCGGGCGACTTCCGCTCAGCGCGTAGCGCCGCCCGGAGCGGTCCGTGTCACGGGGCGGGGGCTCGTCGCGGACCTCAGGCCTTCCTGGACTCCGCGTAGTTCCGCAGGAACAGCGCCTCGGCGACCGAGAGCCGCTCCAGCTCCTCGGGGGACACACTCTCGTTCACCGCGTGGATCTGTGCCTCGGGCTCGCTCAGCCCAATGAGCAAAATCTCGGCCTGCGGGTAGAGCGAAGCCAGGGTGTTGCACAGCGGGATGGAGCCGCCCATGCCGGAGGTCTGCATCTCCTCACCCGGGTAGGCGAGCCGCATGGCTTCGGCCATCGAGGTGTACGCCGGGCTGGTGACGTCCGCCCGGAACGGCTGCCCCTGGCCGACCTGTTCGACGGAGATCCGCGCACCCCACGGGGCGTGCGACACGAGGTGGGCGGTCAGCAGCTCCGTCGCCTCGGCGGCGTCCTGCCCCGGCGGCACCCGCAGGCTGATCTGCGCCCGGGCGCTCGCCTGGAGCGAGGGGGTGGCGCCGACGACCGGCGGGCAGTCGATGCCGATGACCGTCACCGCGGGCCGCGCCCAGATCCGGTCGGCGACCGTACCCGTGCCGATCAGCTCCACGCCGTCGAGCACCTTCGCGTCCTTGCGGAACTCGCCCTCGGGGTACTGCAGTCCGTCCCACTCCGCGTCCGTCGTCAGTCCGTCGACGGTGGTCGTGCCGTCCTCGGACCGCAGGGACGCCAGCAGCTGGATCATCGCGGCCAGCGCGTCGGGGGCCGCGCCGCCGAACTGCCCGGAGTGGAGGTTGCCTTCGAGCGTGTCCAGCTGGACCCGCAGCATGGTCATGCCCCGCAGCGTCGCGGTGACGGTCGGCAGGCCGACCCGGAAGTTCCCGGTGTCACCGATGACGATCGTGTCCGCGGCCAGCAGCTCCGGGTTGGCCTCGGCGTACCGCTCCAGGCCGCCGGTCCCCTGCTCCTCGGATCCTTCCGCGATCACCTTGACCGAGACCGGGACACCGCCGTTCGCCTTCAGGGCGCGCAGCGCGAGCAGATGCATGATGAATCCGCCCTTGCAGTCCGCCGCGCCCCGGCCGAACCAGCGGCCGTCCCGCTCGGTCAGCTCGAACGGCGGCGAGAGCCAGGCCGCCTCGTCCAGCGGCGGCTGCACGTCGTAGTGCGCGTAGAGCAGCACCGTGGGCGCGCCGGCGGGACCCGGCAGGTATCCGTACACCGACTGGGTGCCGTCGGGGGTGTCGAGCAGGGCGACGTCCTGGAAGTCCTCGGCGCGCAGGGCGTCGGCGACCCAGCCGGCCGCCGCCTCGCATTCGCTCCTCGGGAACTGCGCGGGGTCCGCCACCGACCTGAAGGCCACCAGCTCAGCGAGCTCCGCCTTCGCACGGGGCATCAGTGAGGCAACGGTCTCGGAAATCGGGTGGGCGGTCATGGGCACGCTCCTCGTGGGTGCGACGTTAGGACTGTGGCGCGGTGAGTACGCGACCGTGGGCGACGCCGTGGGTGCGACGTTGCGTGTACGACGAATTCATGGCTGATCCTCCCACAGCGGAGTTCGGCCGCGTCGCGCCGTAGGATGCCGTGAGCAACTGGGGCCACTGGTCGGATCGGGAGCAGAAGCACATCGTGAGCAGCGAGAACGCAGACGCCGGACGTGAGCCGGAAGAGTCGTCGTCGGTACCGCAGGAGTCCTCGGTATGGGACGTCGTCGTGGTCGGCGCGGGCCCGGCCGGAGCTTCCGCGGCGTACGCGGCGGCCGTGGCGGGCCGCCGGGTGCTGCTGCTGGAGAAGGCGGAGATCCCCCGCTACAAGACCTGCGGCGGCGGAATCATCGGGTTCTCACGGGATTCGCTGCCGCCCGGCTTCGAACTGCCCCTGAAGGACCGCATCCACGCGGTGACCTTCTCGCTGAACGGCAAGCTTTCCCGTACCCGGCGGTCCAAGCGCATGCTCTTCGGGCTGATCAACCGCCCTGAGTTCGACGCGGGACTTGTGGAGGAAGCGCAGAAGGCCGGCGCCGAGCTGCGCACGGGCGCGGCGGTGGTACGGGTGGAGCAGCACGGCCCCGCCGTGCCGGACCGGCGCACGGTCGCCGTGGTGCTGTCCGGAGGCGAGACGGTGCTCGCCCGGGCCGTCGTCGGCGCGGACGGAAGTGCGGGCCGGATAGGGGCTCATGTCGGCGTGAAGCTGGACCAGGTCGACCTCGGCCTCGAGGCGGAGATCCCCGTACCGGAGACGGTGGCCGAGGACTGGGCCGGCCGGGTGCTCATCGACTGGGGTCCGATGCCCGGGAGTTACGGCTGGGTCTTCCCCAAGGGCGACACCCTGACCGTCGGGGTGATCTCGGCCCGCGGCGACGGCGCGGGCACCAAGAGGTATCTGGAGGACTTCGTCGGCAGGCTGGGTCTCGCCGGCTTCGAGCCGAAGATCTCCTCCGGTCATCTGACCCGCTGCCGGAGCGAGGACTCCCCGTTGTCCCGCGGACGCGTGGTCGTCTGCGGCGACGCGGCCGGGCTGCTGGAGCCCTGGACCCGGGAGGGCATCTCCTTCGCCCTGCGTTCCGGCCGGCTCGCCGGGGAGTGGGCCGTGCGCATCGCGGAGTCGCACGACGCGGTCGACGCCCGGCGGCAGGCCCTCAACTACGCCTTCGCCATCAAGGCCGGACTGGGTGTGGAGATGGGCGTCGGACGGCGCATGCTCCGGCTCTTCGAGCGGCGGCCCGGTCTCCTGCACGCGATCCTGACGGGTTTCCGGCCCGCGTGGAACGCCTTCGCGGGAGTCACCCGGGGGACCACCTCTCTCGCCGAGCTGGTCCGCTCGCATCCGCTGGCCCAGCGCGCGCTCCATGTGATGGACCGCCAGGGAGCGGACGGGGTCAGCTCTCGACCGTGATGCGGAAGACGGGGTGGTCGGGGCAGGCGGCGAGGAGTTCGGCGTCGGTCGACTTCGCCGTGATGCCCTGGAAGTACTGGTTGACCTCCCAGCCCCACCGCTTCAGGTAGGCGCGGACGATCCGTACCTTCTGCTCGTCGTCCGCGATCTCGACGGCGGTGAACGTGCGGATCGTGCGGCCCACCCGCAGCTCTCCGCCGCCGGCGACCCGCATGTTGCGCACCCACTGCGAGTGGCCGCGGGCGGAGACGAGGTACTGCATGCCCTCGTGGCGGTGCGGGTTCACGGGGATGCGCTGCATCTGCCCGCTCTTGCGGCCCCGCACCGACATCTCGGCGGTGCCGAGCAAGCTCAGGCCGTGACGGGCGAGACGGCCGACGACGCTGTTCATCCGGACGGTGAGGGCGCTGCCCCGGAGGTAGTACGGCTGCTGGGCCATGGTGAGCTCCTGCCATCAAGAGAGCGGTGCTCTCGCTTTGGAGCAGTGTGCACGAGTGTGCCGCTCCGAAGCAAGAGCACTGCTCTCGCTTGTGTTCAGTGCTCCGATCGCGTGGCACACTGATCTCCATGAGCACCATCCGAGGAGCCAGGGAACGCGCCCGTGTCGAGGTCACCGCGGCGATCAAGGACGAGGCCAGGAGACAACTGGCGGCGGAAGGCGCCGCGAAGCTCTCCCTGCGCGCCGTCGCCCGGGAACTCGGCATGGTCTCGTCAGCCCTCTACCGCTACTTCCCGAGCCGCGACGACCTGCTGACGGCCCTCATCGTCGATGCCTACGACGCCGTGGGCGAGGCCGCGGAGGCCGCACGTGCGACCCCTGGAGGCTCGGCCGGCCCGCACTCCGCCCGTTGGACGACTGTCGCCTGCGCCGTCCGGGCCTGGGCTCTGGCCCACCCCCACGAGTACGCGCTGATCTACGGTTCGCCGGTGCCCGGGTACAGCGCCCCGCAGGACACCGTCGGCCCCGCGTCGCGCGTCGGCCTCGTGTTCATCGACCTCGCCCGCGACGCCCACCGCACGGACGGACTCGCCGCCCCCCGGCTGGAGGCAGAGCTGCGCCCCGAGGCCGCCCGGCTGGCCGCCGACCTCGCTCCCGACCTGCCACCGGCCGTCGTGGCCGCCCTGGTCTCCGCATGGGCGCAACTCTTCGGGCTGATCTCCTTCGAGCTCTTCGGCCAGTTCGACCGCGTCGTCGAGGCACGCGACCTCCTGTTCCGGGGCGCCGCCGCCGATCTCGGACGGTCGGTCGGCCTGCTGGACGGGCGGACCGCGAAGGAGTAGCCGAGCAGCCGGAACCGGCGTGCGGCAGAGAGCGCTGCCGGAACCTGCATCTGACGGCTCGGACTGCCTGACCGCATCTGACGAAAGGGACCGCCGGCCCCTGAGTCCGAGGGAGATGGCTGCCCGAACCGGAGCCCGGCGCCCGGCTTACGGCTCGTGGGAGGGGCTCAGGGGTCGCCCGTCGGGTACGGGTGGCACGAGACAGGCCTCCGTGCCGCGAGGGCCAGGGACGGTACGGGCATTCCGATACGGGGATTCCGGGCGGATCCGTGACCGCAGGCCTGAGCATGCGGCGCCGTGAGGGACGCCGGTACATGTCCCAAGCTTCCGGGGCCGGGAGGGCGCCGGAGACCCCCGGTCGCAGAGCGAGCACGCCGGCGGCGTCAGGGAAGGGCCTCCGGGGTGAGAAGGCTCGGCACGTAGGCCTCCGTACGAGTACGCCTCCGTATGCAGGCGACCGGGAACGCAGGCGCTCGGGAACGAAGGCGCTCGGGAACGAAGGCGCCCGGGAACGCAGGCGCCCGGGAACGCAGGCGCCCGGGAACGCGGGCTCCCGGCCAGCCGCTGCACCGCCGGCCTGATCCTCGCGTACGGCAGGCCCCCGAGCGACGCGAGGAAACGGCGGGGCATCCGCCCGGTCGTGTACTCCGCGGGGAGTACACGGCGCCACCTCGCCCGGCTGATGCGTGCCCGGGCCCCCCGCGTCTAGCGTGGGCCGTATGCATGAGCAGCGAGCGGACCCCGGCGTGCCCCGCCGGGGGTTGGCCGGCCGCCGCCTGGCCGGACACGGTCCGCCGTGGCACGGGCGGTTCACCCGCCGGACAGGGCGCGGCGACGACGACCCCGGGCGGTACGGTTCCCCGGCGAGGCCTGGAGACCCGCGCCCGCGGAGCCGCCGGCTCCCGTGGCCTTCCACGGTCGTGCTCGCCGTGGTCGTGATGGCCGGGACGAACGTCGCCGCCCACGGCCAGGACCGCGAACCGCTGGGGCTCGCCGCCCGGCTGCTCCTGCTGGCCGCGGTCGCGGTGCTCCTCGTGCGCCACCGCCACCCCGTCGCCGCCGTCGCCGGCACGTGCGCGGCGACGCTCGTCTATCTCGGGCTGGGGTATCCGTACGGCCCCGTCTTCCTCGCCGTGGCCGTTGGCTGCTTCAGCGCCATCGTGTCGGGGCACCGCGCGGCGGCCTGGTGGTCGCTGGGCACGCTGTGGGCGGGGCACCTGCTGGCCGCGCACTGGCTCTACCGCTGGCTGCCACCGGACGGCGACGGACCCGCACCCTGGGCTCAGGAAGCGTTCGTCACCGCGTGGGTCGTGGCGATCGTCGCCGCGGCGGAGCTGCTCCGGGTGCGCCGTGAGCAGTGGGCGGCCGCGCGGGCCGAGCGTGAGGCGGCCGAGAAGCGGCGGGCCGACGAGGAACGGCTGCGCATGGCACGCGAACTGCACGACGTCCTGGCCCACAGCATCTCCGTCATCAACGTCCAGGCGGGGGTCGGCCTGGCGCTTCTCGACTCGGATCCGGAGCAGGCCCGTACCGCCCTGACGACGATCAAGTCGGCCAGCAAGGAGGCCCTGGACGAGGTCCGGCAGGTGCTGGAGAACCTCAGAGCTCCGGGTGACGCCCCAAGGGCCCCGGCCCCCGGACTCGACCGCCTGCCCGAACTGGTCGACCAGGCAGCCGCAGCGGGCCTCACCGTGACCGTCGAGAGCCGGCACCCCCTGCCCCGGATCCCGCCGGGGACCGACCTCGCGGCGTTCCGGATCGTGCAGGAAGCCCTGACCAACGTGGTGCGGCACTCCGGATCGCGTACGGCGCTGGTCCGGATCGCCCACGGGGCGACCCACATCGAGCTGCTGGTGGACGACGAGGGACCTGCCACGGGGGATCCCACCGGGGGTGGCGGCAGCGGACTCGTCGGCATGCGGGAGCGGGCGGCGGCGCTGGGCGGGACGATCGACGCCGGACCACGTCCCGACGGCGGCTTCCGGGTAGCGGCGGAGCTGCCCCTGCGGCCCGTAAGGAGCGGCCCCACCTCGCCGGCCGAGCGGGAGAGACGCTCGGGGAAGAGCGGGGAGGCGCCATGATCCGCGTCCTGCTGGCCGACGACCAGGTGCTGGTCCGGGCGGGATTCCGCGCGCTCCTGGACGCGCAGCCCGACATCGAGGTCTCGGGGGAGGTCGCCGACGGAGCGGAAGCCGTGCGCCTGGTACGCGAATCGCGTCCCGACGTGGTGCTCATGGACATCCGGATGCCGAGGCTCGACGGGCTGGCCGCGACCCGCGCCATCACCGCCGACCCTGAACTCGACGAGGTGAAGGTGGTCATGCTCACCACCTTCGAACTGGACGAGTACGTGTTCGAGGCCATCCGTTCCGGGGCCTCCGGCTTCCTGGTCAAGGACACCGAACCGGAGGAGCTGCTGCGGGCGGTGCGCGCGGTGGTGGGCGGGGACGCCCTGCTCTCCCCGGGAGTGACCCGTCGCCTCATCGCCGAGTTCGCCGCCCGCTCGAAGGAGCCGGTCGGCGGCGCGGTCCTGGACGAGCTGACCGACCGCGAGCGCGAGGTGATGGCGCTGGTCGGCATGGGACTCTCCAACGAGGAGATCGCCCGCAGGCTCGTCGTCAGCCCGCTCACCGCCAAGACCCATGTCAGCAGGGCCATGGTCAAGCTGGGCGCCCGCGACCGGGCCCAACTCGTCGTATTGGCCTACGAGTCAGGGATCGTGCGGCCAGGCTGGCTCGGCTGACCTCGCCAGGACCGGGCTCCACGGCGCTGGGCGAGCCCGTCCATGCCTCCTTGGCCGGCTCGACGCGCTGAGGGAGCCCGGTCATGCGTCCTCGCCCGGCTCGACGCGCTGGGCGAGCCCGTCCATGCGTCCTCGCGTGTGCGGCTGTCGCGCTCCGCTGCGCGGGCATCGGGGTGAAGCGCCTCTGTTAGCGTTCCGTCATGGCAGCGAAGAAGTCCGAGCGGTCGCTCGTCGAGGAGTGGCGTGCCCTGCTCGCGCTGCATGCCAGGACCGTGGGCGAGCTCGATCGGGCACTGGACCGGCACGGGCTGGGAGCCAGTGACTTCGAGGTCCTGGACATCCTGGCGGAGCGCGCGGGCGACGGCGGCCCCTCCTGCCTCCGCGTCCAGGAGATCGCCTCCCGGACCCACCTCAGCCAGAGCGCGCTGTCGCGGCTCGTGGCGCGGCTCGAGAGGGACGGCCTCGTACGCCGCGCGATGTGCGTCGAGGACCGGCGCGGCGTGCACGTGGAACTGACGGATGCCGGCCGGGACCGCCATGCGGAGGCCCGGCCGATCCAGCGGGACGTGCTGTCCCGGATGCTGAACGGGACGGGCGGCTGACGCACGTACACGACCCCATGGATCCGCTCTGCAAGGGGCGGGCGCCGGGTCCCGCGTGAGCGCACGAGAGGGACGCCCCGACAGCGCGCGCTCTCACCCCTGCGTGACGGTGACGGGCAGCGGGGCCCGGCACGGAACGGGGGCGTGTGCTCCCGTTGCCCCTGCTGGTCAGCTGCTCGGTCGAACACGCGCACCGCTCGCGGGGCCGGGATGTGCGTCCTGTTGCCCCGGGCCGCAGACCGAGAGGGAGCGCTGCCCGTGCAGACGCTCGCTACGGCCGGGTGAAGGTCATGTGGGTGACACCGCTGGGGGTTGTCACGGACTCGATCCGGAAGCGCTGCTCCAAGCCCTCGAGGCCGTCCCACAGACGCTCGCCACGGCCCAGAACGATCGGGACGACGGCGATGTGCAGGTGGTCGACGAGGTCCGCGGCGAGGAACTCGCGGACCGTGGTCGGCCCGCCGCCGATCCTCACGTCCAGGTCGCCCGCGGCCTCGCGCGCCTGACGGAGTGCCTCCTGCGGCGTGGCGTCGATGAAGTGGAAGGTGGTGCCGCCCTCCATCTCCACCGGGGGCCGGGGGTGGTGCGTCAGGACGAACACCGGAGTGTGGAACGGCGGGTTGGACCCCCACCAGCCCTTCCACTCGTCGTCCTCCCACGGCCCACGCTGGGGACCGAACTTGTTGCGGCCCATGATCTCCGCTCCGATGCCGGCATCCCAGGTACCGGCGATGGCGGCGTCGACCCCCGTGCTCCCGTCCGCCTGGCCCTGCATCCGCTGGAAGGTCCTGGTCGGGAAGAACCACTCATGGAGCCGCGCGCCGGCATGGCCGAACGGAGTGTCGAGACTCTGACCCTCACCGGTGGCGAACCCGTCGACGGAGACGGAGAAGTTGTGGACCCTCACGCGGGACATGGCATGGACTCCTGCCCTCGAAGCGATGTGCTGGTAGATCCCGATCAGCAAGTGCGAGGAATTCTAGACTCGGTGACGGCCCGTGAGGCGCACCTGTGCGTCCTCCCGCCCGAACCCGCCCGCCCGGACCTTCGAACTCCTCCAGGCAGCCTACGAGCAGGCACCCGCAGGCGGCACCTCCGACGCCGTCTTCTCATGGCCCCCGGCTGTCGGTCCGGCTGAGTACGATCACCCCGACCGGTGCGAGCAGACGAACGGCTGCCCGCCGCCCGTGGCACCGGAAAGGGGAGGCATGCGCCGAATACTCCTGCTGGCTCCGTTGTTGCTGCTCACGGTCGGCTGCGGGGTGGTGCAGTCCTCCGACGAGGAGGCGACCGACGCCGCCCGGAAGGTGGCCAGGAGGGCGGGCGAGCTGCTCCACGGCCAGCGCCCGCGCACGGCGGAGGAGGTCGGCCGCTCCGCGTCCGGTATCGACGGGGTCGAGGTACTGCGGGTGACGGGTGCCTCGACACACGACGGGGACGGCATCGACGTGGTCGTCCGTACGTCCGGCACGGCGTACAACGGCTGGTTCGACGTCGAGGAGGTCACCGTGAGCCGCTGCTTCACGGTGCGGGTGTCGCCCCGCACGGAATGGGGCGAGGAGCCCCGCGACGTGGACTGTCCGGACGGCCTTCCCATGACTTTCCCCCCGCCACCCGAGCCGCCCCCGCTGCCGTACGAGGAGCTCCGCACGAAGCTGCCCAGGGTGTCCGAGGACGGCCGGGTGGACGAGGCGGAGGTCCGCCGGGTGCTCGCGTCCCTGGACCTGCACCCGGAGATCCGTACCGAGGTCGAGGCCGACGGGGGCCGGGTCGGCGTCCTGCTGTCGGTGGAGGGCAACGGTTTCGACGCGCAGGACTGCCTGCTCGCCCATGTGGAGCCCGGCGGCACCGACGTGTGGGTGCCGTCTCGGATCCAGAGGATGCCCGGCGAGGGCGGCTGCAGCATCGGCAATGCCCTGGATCCGCAGCCGTCCCCGCACTGAGCGGACCGTTCCCGCGGGCTCGCCAGGCCGGACGCGGCCAGAGCCCGCCCCGTCCAGTGTTCTCGCTCAGCGGTGACTGATCGCCCGGTTGCCCGGGGGACAGCACGGCCCCGCCACGTACCCCCGGCCGTCGCTCGCTCGGCACGTGCACGGCGTGGCTGTTTCCTCCTGGCGGTGAGGGGTGCGCGCAACGCATGCCTCGGTCACCACCCGGAGGTCATCTCGTGCTCGGGGACCTGGTGGGGAATGGACTTGAGTCTCCAGTGACTGGAGACAGCAGAGTAGGGGCATGGACGATACGACCCTCTACTCGATCGGGGAGCTTTCCCGGCGGACCGGCTTGTCCGTGAGGACCATCCGGTTCTACTCCGATTCGGGGGTGGTAGCGCCGACCACCCGAAGCCCCGCCGGTTACCGGCTCTACGGCCTCGACGCACTGCTTCGTCTGGAACTCCTCCGCACCCTGCGCGAACTGGGCATGGACCTGGCCACGATTCGCCGGGTACTGGACCGCGAGCTCCCGGTGGCGGAAGTCGCAGCGGCGCACGCCGATGCCCTGGACGTCCAGATCCGGTTGCTGCAACTGCGTCGGAGCGTTCTGCGCGTCGTGGCCGCACGCGGGTCCAGTCCCGAGGAGACCCACCTCATGCACAGGCTCACACAGCTGTCCGGAGAGGAACGCCGACGTCTGATCGACGACTTCGTGGATGGCACGTTCGGCTCGGTGGAGGCCGACCCGACCGCCGTGGCCATGGTTCGCGCTGCCACGCCCGACCTCCCCGACGATCCGACCGGCGAGCAGGTCGCCGCGTGGGTGGAGCTCACGGAGCTGGTCGGAGACGAGGACTTCCGCGCCCGGATGCGCCGGGCGGCCGTACGCCAGGCCGCCGGGCGCCCCCTCGACATCGAATGCGATGCAGGCGAGGAACTGATGGAGTTCACCCGCCAGAAGGTCGCCGGGGCCGTGGAGTCGGGCATCGACCCGCTCGGCGACAGGGCCGCACCCGTCATCGACGACCTCGTGCACCGCTTCGCCACGGTGCTCGCGCGCACGCCTGACACGGAATTCCGGGACTGGATGGCCGAGCAGTTCGAAGAGGCGCACGACCCCCGGGTGGACCGGTACTGGCGGCTGGTGTGGATCGTCAACGGCTGGCAGGTGGTACCGCACCTGACCCCGGTGTATCCCTGGCTCATCCAGGCCCTGCGAAAGGACCGTGGCGCGTTGCCGCCGGGACCGCGCACACGCTCGGTGACGTCGAGCTGATCACGCGCGCGGTCATGTCGGCGCTGCTCGGACGTACCTCTGAGCGGCGCCGGCTCCGCTGCGCCGGGCGGGTCTTCGGGCACCTGCTTCCCCACATGCCCCAGCGGCCGAACGCGCGGACCCGGCGGCCTGGGGCCAGCAACCCTGCTTCCCGGGACGGGAATTGACTGCGATCGCTTCGACCACCTCCCGGTGATCCCGGCACCGCCCACCCCGCTCCGGCGTCCGGTCCGCAAGGGACGGCTCCATCTGTGCGCACTGCGCGTCAGTCAACAGCACGCGCGGACGTCCAGCCTTGGCGGCGGAGGCTTTCGAAGCCGTTCAGCAGGAGATCCAGGGCGAATTCGAACTCGAACTGGTCGTCACAGCCGCCACCGACCGTGGGACTCCCGTCGTGGGTGGCCGTCGCCGCAAGTTCCGCGATGTGGGGGTAGCTCGCCGCCAGCCCGGGGTCGGGCGGTCCGGAGGGGCCCGAGGCGTCGAAGAGTTCCTGACTGAAGCCGAGCAGGCGGCTGCCCATCGCATGCATGACGTGGTGCGTGAGGTCGGCGGAGAGGCCGCCCTCCCGGAAGCTGCCGGCCATCGAGTCCAGGTACGACAGCACTGCCGGGGTGGGGCCGGTCCGCGACTCGATGACCCTGGCTGCCCAGGGGTGGCGCAGCAGGACCCGCCGGGCGGAGAGGATCCGTGCGCGGACCACGCTCTGCCAGTCGGGGCCTTCAGCCGGCGGGTCGATCTCTCCGACCACGGTGTCGAGCATGCCGTCGAGCAGCTCCTCCTTGTTGCCCACGTGCTTGTAGAGGGCCATCGGTACGACGTCCAGCTCCTGCGCGAGCCTGCGCATGCTGAGCGCATCGATGCCGGTGGCGTCGGCGAGCGCGACGGCGGCGCGCAGGACGCGGTCCCGGTTCAGGGGGATCCGGTGGGTGTGTGCGGCTTCCTGCCGGGTCATCTCGGTTCGGCCCTTTCCCGTCTCTACAGCGTCCTTTCCTTGACGAGTGTACGCCGTACACCTATGCTCGCCGCCAGGTGTACGGCGTACACCACCGTCGAGTGGGGGGTACCGAGAAGATGAGTCCTGACCGGAGAACCGCGGTGGCCGTCGGGTCACTGTTCCTGCTGACCGAGGCCGCCGCGATAGCCGGGGCCGTGCTGTACCGCCCTCTGCTGGGAGCGGCGGACGGCCGGCTCGCGCAGGGTGCCGACACGGGGGCGCTGCTCGGGGTGGTCTGCGAGGTGGTGCTGGTGGCGGCGGTGGCCGGAACCGGGGCGGCGTTGTTCCCCGTCCTGCGCCGCCACGGCGAAGGGCTCGCGCTCGGATACGCCTTCGGGCGACTGCTGGAGGCGGCCATCATCGCCTTCGGGATCGTCGCCGTCCTCGCACTCGTCACCCTGCGACGGGGTACGGGGACGGCGGAAGGCGCCGACGCCGCACTGGTGGCCGTGCACGACTGGGCGTTCCTGCTCGGGCCCAACATCGCCCTCGGCCTGAACACCGTCCTGCTCGCCCACCTGGCGTACCGCGCACGGCTCGTGCCGCGTTTCGTCGCCGTGCTCGGGCTGGTCGGCGGCCCACTGATCTGCACCTCGGCCGTCGCCGTGATGTTCGGTGCCTGGGCGCAGCTCTCTGTGGCGGGGTCGATCTGCGCGCTCCCGGTGTGCGCCTGGGAGTTGGGTCTGGCCGGGTGGCTGATCGTCAGGGGGTTCGGGCCCGGCTCAGGCGCGAGCCCTCGCCGGACGCGATCGGATGAGCTGAACGAAACGGCCTAGTAGCTGTCGTAGCTGGGCTTGCCGGTCGGCCGGTAGACGCCGACGACGGTGCCGCTCTTCGTCGTCGAGACACTGACCGGCTCCAGCCCGGTGGGGACCGCTCCGTCGGCGAACAGCCGCTTGCCGGTGCCGATGATCACCGGATGAATGGTCAGCCGGTACTCGTCGACCAGATCGTTCCGCATGAGTGTCTGGGCCAGATCGCCGCTCCCGACGACGTTGATGTCACCGCCGTCGGATGCCTTCAGCTCGCGTACGGCGTCGGCGGCATCGCCCTCCAGCAGGGTGGAGTTCTCCCACTCCAGGGACGTGAGGGTCCGAGACGCCACGTACTTGCGCATGCCGTTCATCCGCTCGGTGAACGGGTTGCCGGGATCGGCGGTCGGCCAGTACGCGGCGAAGATGTCGTACGTCTTGCGGCCGAGCAGCATCGCGTCGGCGGGCTCGTACCAGCCGGCGATGGCCGCGCCGACCTCGTCGTCGGACACCGGCTTCTGCCAGCCGCCGTGCTCGAAGCCGCTCTCGGCGTCCTCGTCCGGCCCGCCCGGCGCCTGCATCACGCCGTCCAGCGACAGGAACGTGCAAACGATGATCTTACGCATGGTGTGCGCTCCCTTCGTGTCGATGGGTGGACTGCCCGGGCGCCGCAAACTCATCGGTGGAGCCGGCCCGGCGCTCACCCCGTCACCCCCATGGATCACCCTCGGCACCCCGGGGTGACCCCGCCGCGTCGAGGGCTTCGGAGCACCGACCTGCGACGAAGTCACCCTCAGGAGGTACGGACCATGTCCGGAGCGATCCCGGCAACGTGGGGCTCCGAGGGCAGCGCCGCAGGGAGTGACTGATCCACAACGGCGGCGGCCCGCTGAACCGGGCGGCGCGCACCCGACCAGTGGCGAATCTTTGGTGCAGCTCACCCCGGCCGTGTATCGGGAGTACCAGGTAAGGAGTGTGCGGAGTGCGTCTCTGATCCAGAATGCTCAGATGGCCAGGCTTGAGACTCCTCGTGTGATTCTGCGTCGCTGGCGTGTGGATGACGTCGTGCCCATGGCTGCTTTCCATGCAGATCCCGAGGTCATGCGGTGGATCGGCGACGGAGGTGTCCGTGACGAGGAACAGACTCGCCTCGGCATCGAGGCAATGGAACGCGAGTGGGAGACTCGGGGCTTCGGCCTGTTCGCTGTGGAGATTCGCTCCACCGGCGAGCTGGCAGGGTTCACCGGTCTGTCGGTCCCCCAGTACATGCCGGAGCTTCTGCCTGCGACCGAGGTCGGCTGGCGACTGGGTCGTGCCCACTGGGGGCAGGGCCTGGCCACGGAGGCTGCCGCTGCTGCCGTGCGGTTCGGGTTCGAGCACTGCGGGGTGGACCGGATTGTCGGTGTCGCCCAGCTGGGCAACGACGCCTCCGGACGAATCATGACGAAACTGGGGATGCGACCGGTCCGGGAGAGTGTCGATCCAAGCTGCGGTCGTCGCGTACGGGTCTTCGAACTTTCGTCGGAGCAGTACGTCACGGCCATTCGATGACGGCCGCCACGAGGACAGGGGTTTCGTAGCCGCGCGTGCGAAGGCGGCGCGGTCGTAGCCCCCGCCCGCCGCCCGTACTCCGCAGGCGTGTCCTGCCAGGGAGTGCCGGTCCGGCCATGGAACGCAACTGCCTCCGCGGCCGGACGGGCGGGTGCCCGGCCCCCTGCCATGGGGCGACAACGGCTCCGGCATCGCCCACTGTTCGTCCCTGAGATCTCCCCTGCGCATGAACCGAGATCATGCAGAGTTCATGATCCACTCCAGAGACATGACCTATACGACGGCGGAGTTCTCAGCCCACAGCCGCGCCAGTTCGCGGTCGCCCGTCTGCTCGACGGACGAAGGGGGCAGGCGGTTCCACAGGGTGAGGAGGAGCTGGTCGGCGGACCCGCTCAGGGTGCAGTCCGCCGTGGTGTCCGCCTCCTGGCCTCGTACCGTCACGGGAGGCTCGGCGGACAGGCGCACGGTCCACACCGCGTCCGTGTCCGTGGTCCTCACCCGCAGGGTGCGCGGCGCGTCCGTGCGCACCCGGCTCTTGGGGCGGGCGTGGAAGCCGGCGAGCAGTTCGTCGATGCCGTCCACCGCGTGAAGCGGTGCCACGGGTGCCGGGGCTCCACCGCGCGCCGACTCGGCGTCCACCCGGTGGATCCTGGTCTCATGGGCCTGGCGCCGTGCCCAGAACGCGAGGGGTGACGGGGCCCCGAAAAACGTCCAGCACTCCAGGTCCGCGGGCGCGGCCCGGAGTGCGTCGACCAGCAGGCCGTGGCCCTCAGCGAACCAGTCCAGCAGCGCGTCGCCGTCCAGATCGGGTTCCTTGCCCTCGGGGTGGTACGCCCGGTGCCCCTCCACGATGAACGCGGTCGCCCAGCGGTGCACGACTCCGGTGTGCCTGAGAAGATCGCGTACCCGCCAGTCCGGACAGGTCGGGACCGGTGCGTCGCATCCTGCTTCACGGGCGGCGGAGGCGAGTGAAAGCCCCTCCGCTTCAAGGGCTGTGAGGTGCTCCGATATCTCCACGCCCGCGATTGTGCCAGAACCTCGGACGCCCTGAGGGTGCGCCGAGCGACCGGTGCGGGGGCTCCCCCGGGCGCCGGGCAAGACGTCCGTAGTGCGGCTGCTCAACCGGTCAGGTGTTCCCCGCGTTGCTGGCCGCGTAGCCCAGTACCGCCGCCGTCGCGGCGAGCAGAGTCACCGTGGTGAGGGCCACCGGCAGCGAGAACCAGTCGGCGAGGAAGCCGATGACCGGCGGCCCCAGGAGCATTCCGCCGTAGCCGAGTGTGGACGCGGCGGCCACCCCGCTCGGGCCGGCCAGAGCTCCCGCCCGTCCCACCGCGACGGGGAATATGTTGGCGAGTCCCAGACCGGCCACGGCGAAGCCCAGCAGCGCGAGCCAGACGGTCGGGGCGAGTGCGCCGAGCAGCATGCCCGCCGCGGCCGTGACCCCGCCCGTCACGAGTGTGCGGGTCTGCCCGAAGCGTTCGAGCAGCGAGGTGCCGCTGAGTCTGCCGATGGCCATGGTCAGGGCGAACAGGGAGTATCCGGCGGCGGCGAGCCCGGGCGCCGCGTCCAGGTCCTGGCTGAGGTGCAGGGCGCCCCACTCGGCCAAGGCGCCCTCGCCGTAGGCCGTGCAGAGCGCGATGACACCGAAGAGGACCACGATCCGCCGTGCGCGTGTGCCCATCTTCCTGGGCTGTTCCGCGGTGCCGGCCGCCGGTTCCGGGGGAGGTGGCGCGGCGGCACGGCTGCTCATCAGTACCGGCCCGGTGGCGGCGGTGACGAGGAGCCCGGTCCCCGTGAGTGCGAGGAGGTGCGTCGCGGGAGAGAGGCTGCCCGCGACCAGTCCGCCGAGCCCCGCGCCGGCCATGCCGCCGAGGCTGAACGCGGCGTGGAAGCTGGGCATCACCGGGCGCCGCATCGCGGTGACCAGGTCCACGGCCGCGCTGTTCATCGCGACGTTCATCCCGCCGTACGCGGCGCCGAAGAGCAGGAGGACCAGGCCGAGGGTGAGAGCCGAACCCGTCTGTGCCGGAAGGGCGATGCTCAGGGACAGCAGCACCCCGCAGACCACGGTGACGGCGTGGCTCCCGTAACGACGGCAGAGCCTGCCGGTGAGCATCATCGTGATCACCGCACCGGCGGAGACCCCGAGCAGCGCGAGCCCAAGGGTGGAGGCGGTGGCTCCGGTCTGGTGCTTGATGGCCGGGATACGGACCACCCAGCCTGCGAACAGGAAACCGTCGAGGGCGAAGAACAGGGTCAGCGCGGTACGGAGGCGTACGAGCGAGGGTGGGGCGGTGTCTCCGCCCAGTCCCCCCGACAGGGCCGTCCGCAGTTTGTTTACTTGCGGCACAAAGTGAGCATAGAGGTGTTCCGGCGACCCACGCAAGACGGCTGCGCCGGTGGCCGCCCGGTGAACCGTGCGGGATGCCGGAGCGTCGGCAACGGCTCCGGATCATGGGAGACTCGCCCCCATGAACGGCAAGTCGACCACCACGCGGACGAAGCTGGAGAGGGGCCGCAGCGCGCTCGGGCCCGCCCTGGAGCTCGTGCACACCGGGCGTGCTCCCACCCGCGCCGTGCTGACCTCGGAGCTGGGTGTCACCCGCGCCACGGCAGGCGCGGTGGCCGCCGAGCTCGAAGCGCTCGGGCTCATCACGGTCGACTCCAGCCCTGGTTCCGCGGCCGGTTCGCAAGGCCGCCCCTCGCACCGGCTGTCCGTCCACGACAGCGGTCCGGTGGCCCTCGCGGCGCAGGTGCATTCCGACGGCTTCCGCGCGGCGCTCGTGGGGCTCGGCGGCCGGATCGTGGCCACGGCACCGAAGTGCGTCGCCGTCATGGCCGATCCCGCACAGGTCCTCGGCGAGGTCGTCGACGCAGGTGCCAGGCTCCTGAGCGAGAGCGGACTGCGCTGTGTCGGCGCCGGACTGGCCGTCCCCTCGGCCGTCGCCGAACCCGAGGGCACGGCGCTCAACCCGCTGCACCTCGCCTGGCCGGCCGGCGCCCCCGTACGGGAGATCTTCTCCGCCTGCGTACGCGCCGCGGGCATCGCCGGACCGGCGTTCACCGGGAACGACGTCAACCTCGCCGCACTCGCCGAGCACCGGCACGGCGCAGGGCGCGGCGCCCAGCACCTGCTCTGCGTGGCCACGGGGCACAGGGGAGTGGGCGGCGCGCTCGTCCTGGACGGCCGTCTGCACAGCGGGAGTTCGGGTCTCGCCCTGGAAGTGGGGCACCTCACGGTCAACCCTGAGGGACGCCCCTGCCACTGTGGCGGACGCGGATGCCTCGACGTCGAGACGGACCCTCTCGCCTTCCTCACCGCCGCGCGCCGCGAGCCGGGCCCCGAGGAGTCCCTGCTCAAGCAGTCCGGAGACCTGCTGCGCGCGGAGTACGACGACCCGCAGGTCCGCGCAGCCGCCGAGGAACTGATCGACCGGCTCGGCCTCGGGCTCGCCGGGCTCGTCAACATCCTCAACCCCGACCGGATCATCCTCGGCGGGCTGCACCGCGACCTCCTGGAGGCGGACCCGGAACGGCTGCGCGCGGTGGTGGCGGACCGCAGCTTGTGGGGTCGGAGCGGGAGCGTGCCCATCCTGGCCTGCACGCTGGACCACAACAGCCTCGTCGGCGCCGCCGAACTCGCCTGGCAGCCCGTGCTCGACGACCCGCTGGCGGCGCTGGCCTGAGCGGCGCGGAGCGCGGGGGCCGCGACCTCCGCTCGGGCCGGGGACGGCGGGGCCCTGGCCGCGCCGGGCCCGCGCCTGCCGGCCGGACCGCTGCCGCTGCGCAGGCCCCGCCCGCTCAGGCCGCTGCCCGCGCGAAGGCCCGAGCCGGATTCGCGACGAGGATCGTACGCAGCAACTCCCCGCCGAGCGCGCGCTCCAGGCGGGGGCGCAGTCGCCGCAGCAGGTAGGGCATGCCCGGAGTCTCCGGGACCGTCGTGTCCCCGCCGAGCAGCAGCCGGTCGCCGAACCCGGCCTCCGCGAGCGCGGCGAGCTGTTGCGGCAACCGCCAGTCGGTGGCGTGGTGAGCGCGCGAAGGGCCGTCGAAGGCCAGGAACGCCCCCGCCCGCGCGGCGTCGAGCTGCGCCTCGCCGTCGGGGAAGCGGCCGAGATGGCCGAGGATCACCCGTCTCGGCTCCACGCCCAACGTCCCGCACAGCAAATCCAGTACGTCCGCGGCTGCCGTGCCCAGCTCCAGATGGACGGCGATCGGCGCTCCCGTGCGGTGATGGGCCCCGGCAGCGGCCGACATGGTCCGCCCGGCGTGCTCGTCGATGCCGTGGAAGGCGCCGGCCACCTTGATCAGCCCGGCCCGGACACCCGTCGTCCCGATCCCCCGAGTGATCTCGGTGACGAACAGCTCCTCCAGAGCCGGCATGATCCGGTCGAGCACGTCGGCCGGGTAGTGCACGGCGTGGTGCAGCCCGGTGGCGGCGACCACCCGGACTCCGGTCTCGCGCGAGAGGGCAGCGAGGTCCTCGGGCCGCCTGCCCATCCCGTACGGGGTCCACTGGACGACGGCCCGCCCGCCGAGCTCGTGGAAGCCCCGCAGCCGCTGCCCGGCCAGCTCACGGTCGTCCAGTTCCTGGCCCGGGAGCGCGGGGGTGCGGATGAAGAGGTGGTCGTGGGCGTCGCAGAGGCCCAACTCCCCGGCAGGCACGTCCCCGAGGACCGTCCGGACCAGGCTCACCACTGCCTGCCCGAGCCCAGCAGGCCGCGCTCCGGGGCCGAGAGGTGCAGCACCTCGTAGCGGTCGCCCGGCCCTGCGGGAGGCTCCTGCTCCCAGAGCGTGAAGTGGAGCAACTCCCAGTGACGTGGATCGACGGCCAGCGCCTCGGCGACCGTGCCGGGACGAAGGGCCGCGCGGCGGTTCTCCTCCAGCGCCGCATCCACCGCCTCCGCCGGACGGACCGTGTCGGGGATCCGCTCCCGGCGGCGGACCGCCGTGCGGGGGAGTGCGCCCGAGGCGGGGCCCTCCTGGAAGGACAGACCGGTCCAGTGCCGCACCGAGGGACGGCCGAAGTCGTCGACGACGCCCTGGAATCCGGGGCCCCAGAGGAAGGAGTTCATGCCCTCGGGGGCGGACCACAGATACAGCGGGGCGTACTGGTTGACCGGCGAGGCGTCACCGCGTTCGCGGATCAGGTACGCCTTCATGCCCAGCCCGGCGAAGTCGTCGAGGAGATGTCCCCGGGTCGCCACGCGCTCACGAATGATCTTCATGTCGTAGTCGGCGGGCAGGGTGATCTCGTACTGCATGGCGTGCATCGCATGCTCCTCGGAGGTGGTTGCGGTGCGCGGCGGCCCCGGACCGCCGCGTGGCTCGGGTGACTGCTCGGGTCCCTGGCGCGGGCGCGATTCAGGCCGGATCCGTGTGCCGGACCAGCAGGGAGAGCAGACCTCGCACCCCGGCGTCGAAGGCGGCGGTCGAGCCGGAGGCACGCGCCAGGACGTAGCCGCCCTGGACGGTCGCCACGACGGCCGCGGCGATCTCGTCGGGAACGATGCCCGGAGTGAACTCCCCTTCGTCCAGACCCTCCTGGACGATCTCGGCGAGCCGTCCGCGCAGCCAGCCGAGCGTCTCCTCGACCGGTGCGCGCAGCGCCTCGCTCGCCACCACGTCGGGATCCATCGTCAGTCGTCCCACCGGGCAGCCCTTCAGCACGTCGCGTTCGCGCAGCAAGTACGCCGAGATCCGGTCGAACGCCGTGCCGGGACCGTCCAGCAGCTGCCCGGCGGTCTCCCGCATACCGGCGGACGTGCGGACCACCGCCGCGAGCGCCAGGTCGGGTTTGCCGGCGAAGTGGTGATACATGCTGCCCTGGCCCGCCCCTGCCCGCTGCTGGATCGCCTTGGGACTGGTGCCGACATAGCCGCGCTCCCACAGGAGCTCCTGGGTGGCCTCGATCAGCCGGTCCGGAGTACTCATGCCGCGACTGTACATACCAGTAGGTACAGAATCCAGGGCCGTGGCCGCGTTGCGGCGGAGCAGCCTCGGCGCGTCACCTACTCCTGCCGGTGTACGCGCGCTGCCGCCGCCCGTACGACGTTTCTGCCGACGCGCCGAGACAGGCTCGTAGATGAGGCGAACACACGAACCCTGACCGAGGAGCTGACCGAGATGCACACCCTGGCACAGACCGGAGGGCCCGGGCCCTGGATCCTCTTCTTCCCACTTGCCTGGGCGGCCGTCGCCATCGGCGTCGTGACGCTGCTGCGGCACACCGCCCCGCGCCAGCGCCGTGCCCCCTGGCGGCAGCCGCAGGGCATGCGCGGAGGTGCTCCGGCCGGCGAGCGGTCGCCGATCGACCTCCTGGGGCGGCGGTTCGCCGCGGGGGAGATCGACGAGGACGAGTACTGGCGCAGGCTCTCCGTCCTGGACGAGCCCTACGGCCGCTACGACAAGGACGGCCCGGCGTGACGCCGGCCGGGCCGAGGGCCCGGCGAATCGGCGTCGGACGCACCACGGCGGGAGCGCGTCGATCTCGGCGATCGACGCGCTCCCGTGCATCCGGTGGCCCGGGCCGGCGCTCCGGACGCATCCGGGCGCCGGTACCGCTCCGTGGGCGTCAGCCGACCACGGCCGATCTGGCCCGGGTCCGCACCGCGACCGGTTCCATGAGGATGCTGGGCCCGGAGTCGAACGGCCCGTCGGTCGTGGACCCGTACACCGGGAGAGGAGGGAGGGCGCTGGTGAAGGACGGCGCGGACAAGGTGAACCAGACGGCCTTACCCGTGCCGTTACTCGGTCGTACGCCCCAGCTCTCGCTGACCGCGGCGATCATCGCCAGTCCGCGCCCCGAAGTGGCGGACGCATCGGCATCGCACACGGTCGGCAGCCGGGGGTCATGGTCGTGGACGGAGACCGTCAGCCGGTCGAGCAGCAGCTCGATCTCGACGGTGCACGATTTGTCCGGCTCTGCATGCCGGTGGACGTTGGTCAGCAGTTCGGTGACACCCAGTGCTGCCGGATCGATCAGAGGATCGAGATGCCAGTAGCGCAGTTGCGCCGAGATGATTCTGCGGACCTGACCGATCCGCGACGGCAGGGCCTGGAGCTCCACCGCGCAGTGCCTGCTTGGCTCGCTGATCACGGCTGCGACTCCCCGAAATAGGTCCGGAAGAAGACGAAGGAACGGATCCAGCAGATGGCTCGCTGCTGTTTCTGGTCATGCGTGGTCCGCCCTGTGTGGGTCCCGGCGAGGCGGCTCTCGCTGTCACCGCCGGTGCACCATCAGTGACGTGTGACCAGAGTGACCCAGGGGGTTGACGTCCGCAACTCGCGGTGTCCGCGCCGGACCACAGCGTCAGCCGCGCCGCCCTGCCGCACCCCGCAGCGCGGCCAGGAACCGCCGGACCGGCACGGCGCCACCCGGTCTGCGGTTGCGCTGGCCCATGGTCAGCCGGTACCGCACCCCGTTGATGCGCGCGATCGCCGAGTCGGAGGCCAGGAACCACGGCTTGCCCGCGCTCACCGCCGACACCGGGGCGCTGGCGATCTCACGGCCGTTGCTCGTCAGCAGCACGATCCGGCCGTCCTTGACGATCACTTGCCCGGCTCTGGTGAGCGAGCGCGCCCACCGCCGGATCCTGACGTCGCTCGCGCTGAAATCCGCCGTCCCGTATTCGGTCGCGCTGAATTCCGTCTCGGCCATGACGACTTCGCCCCCCTTGTGCCGGCTTCTGCAAGTCTGCCCCGGACGGGGCGCGCGCACCAGGCCGCCTGGGGACCGTTTCTGTCCGGCTTCCCGCACCGGGCGTCCGGAGGGCCGGGAGGAGTGGGCCAAGGGAAGGCTATGACAGGCCAAAGGAAACGTTTGCGCAGGTGAGGGGAATATCGTGGAGTCCCAGGAGCACGCCGTCACCCGAAGGAGACCGCCGATGGACACCAGTGAGAACAGATCTACGGGCGGCGTCACGGAAACCCTGGACATCGACCGCAGCGATCCCGACTACCGCGCGTGGCTCAAGGAAGCCGTACGCAAGGTCCAGGCGGACGCGAACCGTTCGGCGGACACGCATCTCCTGCGCTTCCCGCTGCCCGACCGCTGGGGCATCGACCTCTATCTGAAGGACGAGTCGACGCACCTCACCGGCAGTCTCAAGCACCGGCTGGCCCGTTCGCTCTTCCTGTACGGGCTCTGCAACGGCTGGATCCGTCCGGGCAAGCCGGTCATCGAGGCGTCCAGCGGCTCCACGGCGGTCTCCGAGGCGTACTTCGCGAAGCTGATCGGCGTGCCGTTCATCGCCGTGATGCCCCGGACCACCAGTCGCGAGAAGTGCCGACTGATCGAATTCCACGGCGGCCGATGTCATTTCGTCGACGACTCGCGCCGTCTGTACGAGGAGTCGGCGGCCCTGGCGGCCGAGACCGGCGGCCACTACATGGACCAGTTCACCTATGCCGAGCGCGCCACCGACTGGCGGGGCAACAACAACATCGCCGAGTCCATCTACCAGCAGCTGAGGCTGGAACGGTACCCGGAACCCACCTGGATCGTCGCGACCGCCGGCACCGGGGGCACCTCCGCGACCATCGGCCGCTACGTCCGCTACATGCAGCACGACACCCGCATCTGCGTGCCCGACCCCGAGAACTCCTGCTTCTTCGACGGCTGGGTCCGGAACGACCCGCAGGCGACCAGCGACTGCGGCTCGCGCATCGAAGGCATCGGCAGGCCGCGGATGGAGCCGAGCTTCGTGCCCGGGGCCATCGACCGGATGATGAAGGTGCCCGACGCGGCCAGTGTCGCCGCCGTACGGGTGCTGGAGCGCGCCATCGGCCGCAAGGCGGGGGGCTCGACCGGCACCGGCCTCTGGAGTGCGTTCAGGCTCGTCGCCGAGATGGTGGAGCGGGGCACCACCGGCAGCGTGGTGGCGCTCTTCTGCGACCCGGGCGACCGCTATCTCGACAAGTACTACTCCGACGAGTGGCTGAGCGCACAGGGCCTGGACATCCGGCCGTACAACGACACGATCGACCGATTCCTGGCCACCGGGACGTGGCCGTGACCACTGTGGCCGCCGGGTGATCCGAGCCCTGGCCGGGAGGGTCCAGGCCTTCCTGGCCTGGGTCCTGCGGGGCCCAGGCGATGTCCGGGCGGTCGCCCGGCCGGGGCGGCCGAGTGCCCCACTGTCCGGCTCACGGGCGAAGGGGCGGGATGCGCAGGTGATCCCGAGGCGGCCGGTCCGGCTTGCGGATGCCCGGCCCACCGGGTCGCGCACCGGTGATCGCGGTCCCCTGGCCGACGAAGCGACGGGCCACGCGGGTGCAGTCAGCATCTGCGGTGCCACCACGGCAACTCGGGGTCTGCCGCCGGTTCGTGATGCGTTCTTTCCAGGAGCACCGTGTCCAGGCGCTCCACCTGCACCCGTAGTTCGTGCGCGGCCCTCGGCGGCAGCATGAACAGGGCGTCGTGCAGCGTGTCCCGGGCCCATCCAGCACCGCAGCACGAACAGGTGAACTCAGCTTCCCATCGCCTCCACGGGCGTTTGCCGCCGTGGGCGCGTACGGACCACACGCTCAGCGCCACTGCCACGAGGCCCGGGGACAAGCGCTCCCGTTCGAGCGCGCGGACGGCGGCGTTCGCCGCTCCCGACAGACCCGGGACATCGCGATACCGCACCCAGGGGCTTCCCCGGCCGCGTTCGCGCGACCGAAGTGAATCCGGTGTTCTACGCGGCACGGCACCTTCGGACGCATGTCATGGACGGCCGCCCCACGGTCCGGGACGGCCCGTACCGAACCTACCCCTCCAGCAGGGCGCTCAGTACCCTGCCGAAGACCCGGCGCCCGGCGCTCGCCACCACCGGATCGCCCCAGCGGGGCAGCAGCGCGACCCGGATCTCCTCCACCCAGATCACGTGCGAGCCCGAACCGGTCGGGCAGACCTCGATCGAGGCGCGGCCCCGCACCACCGAACCCCGCTTCTCCAGGCGGCAGAGCCCCGCGCGCCCCGCGGCGGGCGGCGTCCATCGTACGACCTCCATCGGGTCGTCGAAGCCCAGAGGCCCGAGGCCTGTCCGCGCCACGAAGACCGTCCCGGCCCGGGTGGGCAGGCCCGTGGGGACGGTGACCGAGGTGAACGGAACGGAGGCGCCGTGCCGCTCCCAGTCGGTCACCCGTCGCCACGCCTCGGCGGCGGGCAGGGGCGTGAAGCGCTCGATGCGGAATACGGCCACGCACCGATCCTAGGACGTCCGGCGCCCGCGGGCCGCGGAGCGGAACGGACGGACAGCTGTGCGGACCGAGAGCGGGGAGCGGGCGACCGGCTCCCCGACTGCGCCGGGCGCGTCCACCCACGCCCCCGGCCCGCGCAGGCTTCCCCCGGACCGCCCTCGTCACCCAGGGTCGCTCGTGCCTTCCCGCTCGATGTCCTTCCTCGGTACGCGGCGCCAGTCCCATCGCGGAAACCGGCCGAGGAGGGCGAGGAACTCCTCGGCGGGCAGCAGGTCGCCGTGGTCGGTGTCGACCAGCCCGCGGAAGCCGGGCAACAGGTGCCCGAGGAGGGCACGGATCGCCTCCATGGACTGCCCCGACACGTAGAACCCGCGGGGTTCACCGATCAGGGCCGTGATCTGGTCCAGTTCCTCCTGCTCGAAGTCCGACAGGATCCCGCCCGTGAGGTCCAGGTAGTACGAGTACTCCCGCCAGTGCAGGCGCTCGGCGCCCGTCGCGGGATCCGGGAAGACGCCGAGAGCGCGTATCGGCTCCTCGAACGAGGAACCCAGCTCCGCGGGGGCGAGCACGACGACGGACGGCCAGGACACGGTGCACCTCCGGGGCGACCGTATCGGAGCGGCTCTCCAGGAGGCCTCGGTTTTCGCCGTCCGGGCGGTCACCCGCGCCGCGCCGGAGGGAACATGCTGGATTCCGTCCCTCGCGGGTGTCGAGAATGCGGCACCGGCTCCGTCCCAGGGGTACGAGTGGCCAGAACGGTCCGCGTGACGAACAGGAGCACCCCGTGACGATTCAGCGGATGGACAACGTAGCCGTCGTCGTCGACGACCTGGAGGCCGCCGTCGCGTTCTTCACCGCGCTCGGGATGGAGCTGGAAGGCGAAGCGCGGATCGAGGGGGCCGTGGCGGACCGGATGCTCGGCCTCGACGGGGTCCGCAGCGCCATCGCGATGATGCGCACCCCGGACGGCCACGGCAAGCTGGAGCTGACGAAGTTCCACGCCCCCGCGGCGGCCACCGCCGCACCGCTCGACCCGCCGCCGCACACCCTGGGCCTGCACCGTGTCATGTTCGCCGTCGACGACCTCGACGACACGATCGCCCGTCTGCGCCGCCACGGCGCCGAACTCCTCGGCGAGGTGGCGCGCTACGAGGATGCCTACCGACTCTGCAACCTCCGGGGCCCCTCGGGGATCATCGTCGCTCTGGCGGAACGGATCGGTCAGGTCTCCTGAGGCCGGGGCCGGGGCCGGGGCCGGGGCCGGCGCCGGTACGCGGACGCAGGAGGTCGTCGTGCGATGACGCACGGGACCGCGCGTGGCCGAGCTGCGACGGGTGCTCCCAGGAGGGCGGGAGGGCCCTCAGGCGTCCGGGGAACCGCCCGCCACCACCAGGCCCGGCAGATGCTCCTCCATCTCCTCGCGGGCCTCGTCCGGCAGGCCGGCGTCCGTGACGAAGGCGTCCACCTCGTCGAGCGTCGCGAAGGAACTGAGCCCCACCGTCCCCCACTTGGTGTGGTCGGCGACGACCACGACCCGGCGGGCGGCCCGCACGAAACGGCGGTTCGTCTCGGCCTCGGCGAGATTGGGGGTGGAGAGACCGGCCTCCACCGAGATCCCGTGCACCCCGATGAACAGGACGTCGAAGTGGAGCGAGCTGATCGCGCGGTCCGCCACCGGCCCGACGAGCGAGTCCGACGGCGTGCGGACCCCGCCGGTGAGCACCACCGTGGCCGCCGCCGACCTTCCCCCGCCCGGCGCCGTCGGACGCTGCGAGGAGTGGAACACGTCCGCGACCCGCACCGAGTTCGTCACCACTGTCAGCCCCGGCACGTCGACGAGGTGCCGGGCCAGCGCGAACGTGGTCGTACCGCCCGAGAGGGCGATGGCGCTGCCGGGCACCGCCATCACGGCGGCGGCACGGGCGATGTCCTCCTTGGCGCTGAGCTCCAGGGTCGACTTGGCCTCGAAGCCGGGCTCGTGCGTGCTCGCCTCGACGACCGGGACGGCCCCGCCGTGCACCTTCTCGATGACTCCCTGGCGCGCCAGCGCGTCCAGGTCACGGCGGATGGTCATGTCGGAGACGCTCAGCTTGCGCGTCAGCTCGTTGACCCGGACACCACCGCGCTTGCGCACGTCGTCGAGGATGAGCGCGCGCCGCTGTTCGGCGAGCAGGTTCTGATTCTCGCTCAACGCCGGCCCGGCCCTTCGCTCTGTCCGCACGGTCCCGCAGCTGCCCTGCGGGACGGCCTCATCCTCCCACGCACGCCCGCCGGTCATCCCACTGGGGAGATTCGGTGCAAGTCGGTGCGGTGGGTGCCTCCCTTCCGGGATGGTGGTGACTGCGCATCAGATCGGAACCAGCCGTCCCCCTCCCGCCGGCCGCGAACCGGAGGGACCAGAGAGCGAGTCACCGAATTGCCCCCTGCCCCTCAGTCCGCACACGGCGGCGGCACCGCGCTGGAACTCCTCGTCCACGGCGTCGGCGGCGCCACTCCGCAGGAGATGCTCGGCGACCCGCGTACGACCAGGATCACCGGTGACGCCACGGCCGCGATCTACCGGCGTACCGAGGACGTGGAGGCCGAGCAGGACCCCGAACGGCACCGGGAAGGCCCCGTCGCCGAGGCCTACTGCTGGTCCAACCTCACCTCGGGCAACGGTTCCCGCGCCCTGTGGCTGCTCCTGCTCCCCTTCATGGTGGTCAACCTCGCCCACTGGATGCGGCCCACCGCACGAGGGCTTTCCGGCACGGTCCGGTTGTACGGGGTGGTCGTCAGGCTGGTCGCCCTCAGTCTCACCGTGCTGCTGACGGCCGCCGTCTGTGAGGTGGCACTCGACCTCGTGGCCTGGCAGTGCGCGGGCACCGCCGGATGCGCGGACCAGCGGTCCTGGCTCGGCTTCCTGTCCGCGGGACAGGACGGATGGTTCTCCCAGCCGGGCCGCAGGCTGTCCGTCGCCGCGCTCGTGCCCGTCGCCCTGGTGGGACTGCTCTGGTACCTCTCCCACCGCACCTGGAGCGCCTACGAAGCTCAGCGCCCCCTGACCTGGGACGAGCCGGACGGCCCGCAGCCGGACGACGAGGAGGACGAGCCGGCCCCGCCCGGAGCGCCGAGGGCCCGCCCGGCCCTCGGCAGGCCCGGCTTCTGGTACGGCCGCAGGCTGGTGGCCCGGCTGCGCGCCGCGCACACCGCGGCGGGATTCCTCACGGTCGCCGCCACCGTGGGCATGGCCGCGGCGCGGCACGACAGGACCACGGGCGGGCCCGTACCGGAGGCGATCGGCGTCCTCTTCGAGGCAACGCTCGTCCTGTGCGCACTCGTGGTCGTCGCGGTGGTCTGCCACCGGGGGCGCAGCGAGCGCCGCGTCGACACCCTCCTCGACCGCGCCGTGACCACCTACCTGCCCGGCGCCGCACTGGTTCTGCTGGCCGTCGCCGTGGTGTACGCGGGCTGGGCCCGTCCCGGCTGGGAGTCCTCGGGCGCCCTGCCCGGTGAGACGGCCTTCCGCGTCCTCACGCTCGGCCAGGGGCTGCTCGTCGTCGTCCTGGCCGTCGTGGCCCTGCGTCTGTACCGGAGCGCACCCGAGTCCCGCACCACCCTGCACGGGCTCGGGGGCCCTGCCGTCGCCATGCTGGCCTGCGCCCTCGGCGGTGTGATGTCCGGCGGAATCTCCCAGCGGGTCGCCGACTGGCTCGACGGGCCCGGGACGCCCGGTATGGGCGCCGGTTCCGCCATACCGGGCCCGCCCGTCCTCCTCAGCTGGCAGGCGTCCGTCATCCCCGTCCTGCTGCTGCTCCTCATCGTGCCCCTGGTCTGGCTGGGAGCACGCACCGCGCGGCGCGCCCGGCGCCTGGGCCCCGTCGTCGAGGCGGAGTACGAGGAGGAGCACCCGGAGCCCGGCCGCACCGGGCAGATCGCACGCATCAGGGCCGCCGCCGCCCTCACCGACTCGGCTCCGGGGATCCTCGGACTGCTCTCCGGCGCCACCCTGTTCCTCGGCGCCGCGGCGGTGACGGGTTCCTGGCTCACCGGCGATGTCCCCGGCCTCGCGATGGACGACGCGGCCCCCTTCGTCGAGGCGTTCGCCGAGGCGGCCCAGGCGACTGGATCCTGGCTCATAGGGGTCGGTGTGATCGTCCTGGTCACCTGTGGCCGCCGCGCCTACCGCGACGCCTCCACGCGGCGCACCATCGGCATCCTCTGGGACGTGGGCACCTTCTGGCCGCGCGCCGCCCACCCCTTCGCGCCGCCCTGCTACGCCGAACGGGCCGTTCCGGACCTCTCGTCACGCATGTGCGCCTGGACGGGACGCACCCGCGGCCGGCTCGTCATCTCGGGCCATTCCCAGGGCAGTGTGCTCGCCGCCGCCGCCGTCTGGCAGCTGCCCGACGCGGCCCGGCGCAGGGTCGCGCTGCTCACCTACGGCTCTCCCATCGAGCGGCTGTACGGGCGGTGGTTCCCCGCGTACTTCGGGCCCGCCGCGCTGTACGGGCTGCACCGGTCGGTGCACTGCTGGCGCAACCTCTGGCGTGCGACGGACCCGATCGGCGGGCCCGTGCGGATCGACGAAGGCGACGGCCCCGAAGTCGACCGAGGGCCGCTGAAGGATCCCCTGGTCTACGGCCGGACCCCCGAACTCCCTCTCCCCGAACCCGTCCTGGGCCACTCGGACTACCAGGCCGACCCGGTCTTCGCCGTGGAGCGTGCCGCGCTCCTGGAACGGCTCGGGCCCGTCGTGCCGCAGCAGACGGAGAGGAGCACCCGGAGGGCCGCAGGCGGGACTCAGGGCAGCGCGGGGAGGTCCTCGGGGTAGAGCATGGTCAGGTCGTCCGTGCTCGGCTCCGTGAGCTGGGCGACGCGGCCCGCGTGGCGTTCGACCATCGACTCGAAGGTCTGGCGGGCCGTCCGGCCGTTACCGAAGGCGGGGCCCTTGGGCAGCGCGGTGAAGTACGTGAGCAGCGCCTCCCCGGTCCCCTCCGCCAAGCTGTACTCGTGCTCCTCGCTCTGCTGCTCCACGATCCTGAGCAGCTCCTCGGGCACGTAGTCGCTGAAGGTGATGGTCCGGGAGAAACGCGAAGCGACCCCGGGGTTGACGGTGAGGAAGCGCTCCATCTCGTGGGTGTATCCGGCGACGATCACCACCACGGCGTCCCGGTGGTCCTCCATCAGCTTCACGAGGGTGTCGATGGCCTCCCGGCCGAAGTCGCGTCCGGAGTCCTCGGGCGACAGGGCGTACGCCTCGTCGACGAACAGCACCCCGCCACGCGCCCGGTCGAAGGCCTCCTGCGTACGGATGGCCGTCGACCCGATGTGCTCGCCGACCAGGTCGACCCGGGACACCTCCACGAGATGGCCGTGCTCCAGCACGCCCAGAGAGGCCAGGATCTCTCCGTACAGCCGGGCCACCGTCGTCTTGCCCGTACCGGGGGAGCCGGTGAAGACCAGGTGGCGGCGGACCGATGCCGCCTTCAGGCCGGCCAGCTTGCGGCGGCGGCCCACCTCGATCATGTCGGTCAGCGCCCGGACCTCACGCTTGACGCTGTCCAGGCCCACCAGGGCGTCGAGCTCACCGAGGACGGCGCCGGAGTCCCGCACCGGCTCGGCGGGAGCCGGCACCACGGCAGCCGGTTCGGCCGTCCGCTGCCCGGGCATCGACCCGAGCAGGCCGGGTGTGCTCTGGGTCGCCGTCAGGACCGCCGGGGCCGGGGGAGTGGCACCGCGCAGACCGCTCTCGTCGCTGGTGCAGTCCGTGGCCACCGGGCCGCCCGTCTGCCCGTCGCCATGGGCGGAGCCCTCGGGGAACTCGTACCCCCCGCGCGCGCACCGCTCGGTACGGCAGCGCGTCAGGGTGGAGCGGCAGCCGTCCATCACATGGAAGCCGTAGCCCTCGCTCCCCGTCACCCGGCAGCTGTCGAAGGTGCCGCGCCCCTCGGCGGAGACGTAGAAACCGGCCTCCGCAGGTGAGGTGACCGTGCAGCGCTCGATGGTCGGGTCGGCGCCCTTGGTGACGATCACACCGGTCTGCGCCGCGTCGATGGTGCAGTTGTTCAGCGTGCCGCCACTGCCGTGGTCACGGAACCATGCCCCGGTCGACGCCTCACGGATACGGCAGTCGTCGAGCTGGGCGGTCGCTCCGTCGCTCACCGAGACCGCCGTGTTGCGGATCTGGGAAAGATCGCTGTCCACGACGTCGGCGCGTGATCCGCGGTCGAGGACGAACAGCGCGTCGGGCACGTCGTGGACGCGGCACGAGTCGAGTATCACGGTGGCCCCGTCGCTGACCCAGACCGCAGGGTAGTCGCCCGTGCTGTCGTGGATCTCGCACTGGTTGGCGTCGACCCGGGTCCCCGGGTCCCAGACCGAGAGGCCGTTACGGCCGAACCTGCGCACGGTGGAGCGGGTCAGGGTGAGCACCGAACGGGACCGCAGATCGACCGCGTTCTCCGGGATGTCGTGGATGTCGCAGTCGGCGAGCGTCAGCACCGCGTCGGTGTCCAGCGTGACGCCGTCGGCGGACGTGCGGTGCACCGTGCAGTCGGTGAGATGGGCGGTGCCGCGCGAGGTGACCTGCACACCGCTGCCCTTGATCTCGTACACCTCGCAGCCCACCGCCTCCAGGCTGCTCCCCTCCCCGGTCACGCTGAGGCCCGCGCCCGAGGCGTGGTGCACCCGGGAGCGTTCGAAGCGGGGGTGCGCGCCGTCGCGCACCGAGACCGCGGACTGCCCGGCCGAGACGACCTCGCACTCCTCGAACACGCCACCGGCGCCGTCGAGTACGGCGATGCCCACACCGGCCGGATTGTCGACGGTGCAGCGGCGCACCGTCGGCCTGGCCGCGCCCCGGACCTCCATGCCGGCCGCCGACCGGGTCACGATGCGCACATCCGTGAGCTCGGGCGCCCCCTCCTCCACGAGCACCGCGGGGGCGGCCGAGTCCTGGCCCTCCACATGGAGGTCCTGGACGACGGCGGAGGCGCGGACGGTCAGGGGCACCCCGTCGGCCGGTGCGATGCGCACGGAGCCGGCGGAGCCCTCGGGACCGCGCAGTGTCACGGCACGGCTGATGACGAGGTTCTCCCGATACGTACCGGGGGCGACGGTGAGGATGTCACCCTCCGCTGCGGCCTCCAGGGCGGCGGTGAGGGAAGCGTATTCGCCCGTACGGCGCCGCCATCGCGATGTGCCGGTGTGCGTCACCTGGACCGTGCCCTGTGCCATGGTGCTGCTGTGCCCCCACCTCGTGCCGTGCGCTGCCTCGTGCCTGACCGCATGTGCCGGGGCCGCCGCGTACTCCGGCAGCCCGCTGCTCCGCCTGCCGAGGAGGTCGGGCGGGCCGGTCCACCGTAGCGCGCGCGGCGGGCGCGAGTTGACGGGTAGGCCGTCGAAGAGCCTGCTGGGGCGTGCGCGCATGGCGCGGGCGCCCCCCTCGGGTCAGCTCCCCGTACCCGTTCTGCCCCAGTCCGGGCCGACTTCCGCCCAGGCGCGGTCGAGCCGCTCGTAGCGCCGGAGCGTCATGCGCCAGACGACGAGTCGGCGGACGCCTTCCGTCAGCCCGCCCACGAGCACCGCCACACCGACGCCGGCCAGCACCGCGTGCGTGCGCGCCGTGGGGGCGTCCATCGGGCGCATCGCCGGCCGGCCCTCGCGGTCGGTCCAGATCTGGATCCGGGTGCCGGGGGTGGTGACTTCGGACGCGGTCGACACGGTGCCTGTACGCGCCGTGCCGTCCGGGGCACGCCACCCGGCCACCACCGACCTGCGGGTGGTGTCCTCCGTGACGGCGGTCTCGGGGTCCTGGGCGAACAGGGAGCCGCCGGAGGCCCCTCTGACCACCACGGCCGATGTGAGATGGCGCTGGGCGTGCTGGGAGCGCACCACCCGCTGGAGCGCCTCATCGGTGAGGGAGCCGGACACCCAGCCGAGCACCGGCGCCGCCAGCACCATCATCAGCAGCGCGACCAGCGCCACCCACGCCTCGTGACGGTCGGTGGGGCGGCACACCGGATTGTGGCGCCACCGCCGGATTCCCAGAACCGCTCGCACAGTCATGCACCCCCTTCCCTGTCCGTGATAACCCGGCAGGAGGGCGAATACGTCCCCGGTCGGCGAAGAGAGAGCAACCTCACGCCGTCAACACTCCGTCTACCCGCGCCAGTTCCCCGTACGCCACGATGTCGCGCCGTCAGCCGAGGACCCGCAGCGGATCTCCGACCCGGATCACCCCGGTGCCCTCCGGGATCAGGTTCTGGCCGAAGAGGAGCTCCTTGCCGGCCCGGCGATGGCGGGCGAGCGTACGCAACGGCTCCCTGCCTCGCTCCGCCGTGTGCTGGTCCGTGGTGGTGACGACGCACCGGCCGCACGGCTTCACCACGCGGAACACGACCTCCCCGATCGCGATCCGCTCCCAGTCGTCCTCGGCCCAGGCAGCCGTGCCGTCCACGACCACGTTCGGCCGGAACCTGTCCATCGGCAGCGGTCCCTCGTCCGGATGATCGCCCATCGCCACCAGCACGTTGAGGGCGTCCAGCGACGCGCTCGTGGTGAGGAGCAGCGGGAAGCCGTCGGCGAGCGAGACGGTCTCGCCCTGAAGGCCGAACGCGGGATCGACGGGCCTGCGGTGCGACGGCGCGTCGAGATGGACGAGCCGGACCTCCGCACCGAGGCGCGCGCTGAACCAGGCGTGAGCGGCCCCGGCCGCCTCCACCACATCGACCTTGCTCCGATGGAGCTCCGCGACGAGCAGGCGCCCCGGCTCCGGCACCTCCACGCGCAGCGGCTCACCTCCGGGCCCGGACAGGGCGACCCCGCCACCGGCCAGCGGTTGCGCGGACAGCACTGTCATGCGGGGCTGCTGACGCTGGGTGACGACTCTGCCCGCGCCGTCGATCAGCATCCAGCGGCGGTCGCCGCCGAGTCCCCATGGCTCGACGGCGGCCTCGTCGACCGCGCAGGCGGCCAGCGACTTGACGGGATGGATGCGCACGGCGCCGAGGGCTGCGGAATGCATGCGCCCATCCTGCCAGCACTCCTGCCGCGGGGTTGTCCCGCCGCTCAGTACCCCCGGCCCTGGTACGGACGGTTGTACGGGTCCTCGTACGGGGACTGGGCGGGTGCGGGCGCGGGGCGCGGCGTAGCGGGGCGCATCGCCTCGTATCCCGTGCCGGGCCGCTGCGGCTGCTGTTGCGGCTGCTGCTGGTAACCGCGGGGCGCCGAGGGCTGCTGCGGGATGTACGGGGCCGGTGCGTGCTGCAGCTGTGCGGGCTGCATCATCGGCGCGGGCTGCATCCCGGAGTTCTGGTACTGCGGCTGTGCCGTCTGCTGCGGGTAGCCGTAGGACCCGGTGTGCTGCGACGGGGCCGCGGGCAGGGCGGGCAGCGCCGACGGCAGGGCCGGCAGATAGCTGTTCCCGGTGTCGTAGGCAGCGGGGACCCGGATCGGAGCGATCTGAGGGGTCCCCCGCTCGGCGACCAGGGAGTCGTAGATCGGGGTGTCGGGGAACGACGGCGTGGCGTAGTAGCCGCTGCCGTAGGTGGAGCGGGGGGAGGTCATGACACATAAGTTAAGCCCACGATGTGCTGGTTGGGGAGCCCCAATCTTGGGGTTATCCGTTTTACGCTGCTTTTGTCGGCCTCACCTGCCAAGACCGCGTCAAAGCCTCCGTTAACAGGGAGGGATTTCCGTCGACGGGGGTGGCTAACAAGAAGTGTCGGACGCGCTACAAAGGGCGACATCCGTGCGTCGCTGCCCAGTCCGAACGGCTTCCCGGCCTCGCGTGCCCGCAGCGTGCCGCCTATCGGTGGATCATCGAACGGCAACCGCAGGAGGCACGCCACCGGCGCCGCGGCGCGCGCCGGCATTTGCCGTCCGTGCGCCTCCTCTTCGGGCGTGGGCGGCCCGTCGGATCCCCTCCGATCCCGAAGCCGAACCCCCCTGCCAGGAAAGGGGGATTGCCCGGCGTTATGGATCAGGAGCCGAATGGGAGCCGAGAGCCCGAAGGGCAATCGGCTCCCCGGAGATCAGCGGAGCAGCGCTCCCCGCAGCGTGATTCCGTGGCGCGTGCGCAGCCGCCGCAGCTCCCACATCGCCACGGCGGTGACGGAGAGGGGGGCCCGGCGGTGAAGACCACCCACACCCCGAACGGCACACCGTCGTACGTGCCCCGGAACACGTCGAAGAGGGCGACCTCCCACACGAGCAACGTGGCGAGCAGCGGCGGAACCGTCTCGTGGAGGTCGGCCGTCCGGAAGACGTGCACGAGCGACTGTGCGATGCCGTAGAGGGCGAAGGGGGCCAGCCACAACAGGAAGGCGCCCAGGGCGAGGAGGAGCGCCACCCGCCCCGCGGACGCCGTCCAGTCCGTGTCCTCGTCGACGTAGCCCAGCCCTGTGATCAGTCTCGGCACGGCGAGCGTGGCGACCAGCGCGAGCAATGCGCCGGCGGGCTTGCCCACGCGGCGCAGGAACAGCCGCCGGTGGGGTGGTCGGGCCGCGGCGACGAAGGCGGCGACGGCGACGGGGAAGGTCACCCCGAGCGCGATGAGGGTGGTCCGGATCTGGCCGAAGCGGTCGTCGACGACGGCGTCCGCGTCCGGGGCGAGCCCGTAGGAGAGCAGCATCCACGTGACGGCCACCAGGCCGATGACCGTACGCAGGACCTGCACTCTCTTCACGGCGGGGTCCTGCACGCGATCCGGACGTGACGGCGTGAAGACCGCACGCCCCACGGCGATGGGGTTGAAGAGGCGCCCGACGGTCAACCGGTGAGCCGGCGGCTGCCACGGCCCCGGCGGCTGTCCGCCCCCGTACGGATTCCACGGAGCCCCGGCCCCGCCCCCGTTTCCGCTCATTCCCCTGTCCTTCCCCTCGCCCGCCCGCAGACGCGGGATGAGGCTACGCGGATCTTCGTGTGGGGAAACGCCTCATTCCCCCTCCGGCCGGAACCTCCGCGTCACGGTTCGATCCACGTGTCGGGATCGGCCGCTGCCGACGCATAACCCTCCAGAATCAGCACTCCCACGTAGGCGACCGCGGCCATCACCACGAGGAAGCCGCACAATGCGGCGAGTATCCGTAACGTCTCGTCGAGGCCCGGCTTTTCCTCTCCGGTCACGACCACGGCGCTCGCCGGTCGCCCCGGCAGGTAGGCGACGGTCAGTTCATCACCCTCGCGTGTCGTCCCGGGGACGAACATGTCCTCGAAACGTATGAGCTCACCGTCGGGTCCGGTGAATCCGAGGACGAAACGTCTCTTGAACCTGCGTGGGTGTTCCGGTGGTTCCAGGGAAGGGTGGGACGATCCGTAGTAGGCATGGATGCAGCGGGCCGAGGTGTGCACACCGACGCGCACGACGCGTCGCCGCCGGGCGCCGTCCACGAGGGCGTACCCGATCAGGTAGCACCCCAGGGCCACGACGAGCCCCACGAGTACCAGGAACACCGCGGTGAGTACCTCGAACACGGCCACGGGGGAGCGATACCCGACAGCGCATCCGTGGAATCGCATCCACACGCGCCACAAAGGGGGGTGAGGGCCCGATGCGGGTGCCGTGCGGCCCGATCGTGGGGCCCCGGTGAGGCACGGGTTGCAAACCTACCTACCAGTAGGTAGGTTTGGGGAGTGGGTCGACGCACACCACCCCCATCCGCCCCTTCCGCCGTACCGGCACAGGAGTCAGCACGCCATGCCCCGCCAGACCGACACCCGTACACGCGCCCGTGACGAGTTCGCCCGTCGGCTCGCCGACTGCGGCTACGCAGGCGTCTCCCTCGACGACATCGCCAAGGCCGTGGATGTGAGGAAGGCCAGCCTCTACCACCACTTCCCCGGCGGAAAGCCCGCCCTCTTCATGGAGGTCGCCGACCACTACACGCAGGAGGCGGCGGCGCTGCTCCAGAGCGCACTCGCCACCCCCGGCGGCCTGCGCGACAAGCTTCTCGCCCTCGCCGCTTCCTACGCCCACGGGACCTACAACTCCGCGCTCAGCAACCAGATCTACTACGCGATCGGGCACCTCGACGACGCCCGGCGTGACGAGGTCTCCACGGCCTATGTGCGCGGTCTCATCCAGCCCGTCACGGACCTCATGGCGGCGGCGGTCAGCGCTGGTGAACTGCGCACCGGCGACCCGGGGTTCCTCGCCACCGCCTTCATGGAGCTCGCGGCCACGGTCCAGCCGGCGTCACCTCAGGACTCCTCCGCCCCGTCGTCGGCGGATCGCCTCGCACAGGACGTCGTGGATCTCTTCCTGCACGGCGCGGCCCCGGACGCTCCGTGACCTGCTCGCCCGCTCGTACGCGGATGGACCACTCGGGTACGAGCGGGCGAGGTGACAGGAACCCGTCGCGGCCGAGCCGTGCGGTGCCCGTCCTCCGCCGAGCCTCCCGCCCGGAGGCCGAACGCCAGGTCCGAATGACGCCAGCGTCCGGCCGTGGTTACGGCAATGCTCGACGACATGAAGCGACTTGAAGGAAACGTGGCCTTGATCACGGGCGGCAGCCGGGGTATCGGCGCCGCCGTGGCGGTACGCCTGGCCGAAGAAGGGGCCGATGTGGTCCTGACGTACGAGAACAACGCGGAACGCGCCGAGCAGGTGGTGGAGCGGATCAAGGAGAGCGGGCGCCGGGCATCGGCGGTCCGGGCCGACAGTGCCGACCCTGAGGCACTCGTCGCCGCGGTGGACGAGGCCGCCGCGATGTTCGGCGGACTCGACATCCTGGTCAACAACGCCGGGGTCTTCCTCGTCGGCCCACTCGAAGACCTGGGGCCGGCCGAGATCGATCGGACCCTGGCGGTGAACGTCCGGGCGCCGTTCGCGGCCTCCCAGGCGGCGGCGCGTCACATGAAGCGGGGTGGCCGCATCATCAGCATCGGCAGCAACGTCGCCGAGCGCGCGGTCTTCCCCGGGCTTGCGCTGTACTCGATGAGCAAGACGGCTCTGGCAGGGATGACGAAGGGCCTGGCCCGAGAGCTCGGCCCGCGCGGAGTCACCGTCAATCTGGTGCATCCTGGTCCCACCGACACGGAGACCAACCCCGCCGACGGCCCGAACGCCGAGGTGATCTCCGGTTTCACGGCTGTGGGCCGCTATGCGGAGCCGGCCGAGATCGCGGCCACCGTGGCCCACCTGGCGAGTGCCGACGGCGCGTACATCACCGGAGCCTCGATCTCCGTCGACGGAGGCTTCTGCGCCTGACCGGACGCTCGGCAGCCACGCCGAGCGGCAGGCCCGCGGGGGTGACGGCCACCGCGTGATCATCGGAGACGGTCGCACGGTGCCGGACCGGACCGGGAGCGACGGGCCGGTCCGGCACCTGGACCCCAGGGCGCCAGCGGGGCATCCACCGCCCGCCGGCGGACCGCGGCGACCGGACCTGCGAAGACCCCTCAGCCGGAGTGCAGGACGCGGAAGCGATCGGGGCGTGCCGGATCCCGGTCGACGACCTGGACCGGTGCCCAGGCCCATTGGAGGACTCCGATGCCCGGTACGCGGGAGAACCGGATCCGCCCGCGGGTGCCCTCGACCGCGACGCGCGGCCAGGACGCGGCGGTGCGCACCCGGTCCGTGCCGTGCGCACGCAGCACGTCGGCGAGCACGGTGACGGTGTCGTAGCCCTCGAACGCGACGAAGGACGGCGCGGTGGCCAGCCGCTCACGCAGGGCCGAGCCGACCCGGGTGCCCAGCGGGCCCAGGCGCTCGGGCAGGTAGCGCAGGAAGGGGATCGCGGCGCCGTCCTCGCCCAGCGCGTCCACCCAGCCGGGGAACTCCGGCTGCCCGGCCGGTGCACCGATCAGGACGTCCGTGAGCCGCTGGTCGCGACGGACGGCCCTCACGAGGGGTACCGCCGGCTCCGGGGCGCCGACCAGCAGGAGGAGGGCCGTCGCACCGCTGCCCGCGAGTGCGTCGCACACGTCTGCGGCGGTGAGCGTGCGCATGTCGAGTTCGACGACGGTGCCGCCGCGTGGAGTGAGGTGGTCCCGCAGGATGCGGGTCCCGGACGCCCAGTACACGCTCGGCTCGGCGGCCACGGCGATGCGGTGGTGGCCCGCGCCCAGGAGGTGGTCCGCGTAGATCCGCCAGCCGTGGGACTGCGCCGGGGCGAGCCGTGCGACCTGGTCCGTGGGGCGGTCGGTGAGCGTGTCGAGGACCGCCGAGGAGCAGAGGAAGGGCAGGCCGAGGGCGTCGGCCCGTGCGGCGGCGGCCCGGGCGACGACGCTGTGGTACTCGCCCGCCAGGGCGGCTACCCCCAGGCGGGCCAGCTCGTCCACGGCCGCCGCGGCCCGGAGTGGATCGGCCGCCGTGTCCCGGACCACCAGGTCCAGGGGCCTTCCGCCGATCCCGCCGGCGTCGTTGACCTCGTCCACGGCCAGCTCGAGTCCGGCGAGCAGGTGCCGGCCCGCTTCGACCCAGCCGGGCCGGGTCAGCGGAACCAGGGCGCCTATCCGGACGGGGGACCCGTCGGCCTGTGCCGTTTCCGGCGGTGAAGGTGGTGTGCTCATGCGTCGGCGTCTCCCCTGTGTGACGGCTCGGTCGGCGTGTGCCCGGACCGCGGCGTGGCGGGACCGGTGACAGGGATGCATCCCACCCCATCCCGTCGTGGCGGGCGCACCCGGGTGGCCCGTGTGCGGTGCGGGGCCTGACGTCCCGCTGCCCGGCATCGTCACTGCGGGTGATGTGCGCTGCTCGGAGCGGGCCACCGGCGCGCCGGGCCGTCTCGTGCCGACGGTGTCAGGATGTTCTCATGGACGTGCGCAAGAGGAACCGGGTATCGGTGACCGGCCGCGAGGGCGGTCCGGTGGTGATGCTCGCCCACGGCTTCGGCTGCGACCAGAACCTGTGGCGTCTTGTCGCGCCCGTCCTGGAGGAGCGCTTCCGGGTGGTCCGCTTCGACCACGTGGGCGCGGGGCGCTCCGACGCGTCCGCGTGGAGCCGGGAGAAGTACTCCACCCTGGACGGCTACGTGCAGGACGTCATCGAGATCTGCCGGGACCTCGGCCTCGGCCCCGTGACCTTCGTCGGTCACTCGGTCAGCTCCATGATCGGTGTGCTCGTCGCCGTCAGGGAGCCCGAACTCTTCCACAAGCTGATCCTCCTCACCCCGTCGCCGTCGTACATCGACGAGGGTGACTACCGGGGCGGGTTCAGCGCGGAGGACATCGACGAACTGCTCGAGTCGCTGGACAGCAACTACCTGGGCTGGTCCGCCACGATGGCACCGGTGATCATGGGAACCCCCGAGCGCCCCGACCTCGCCGAGGAGCTGACCAACAGCTTCTGCCGGACGGATCCGGAGATCGCCCGCGTGTTCGCCCGAGTGACCTTCCTGTCCGACAACCGCGCGGACCTCGCCGGGGTGACCGTCCCCACGCTCGTCGCCGAGAGTGCGCACGACACGATCGCCCCGCGCGAGGTGGGCGCCTTCGTCCACGACCGGATCCCCGGGAGCGAGCTGGTGACTCTCGACTCGACGGGGCACTGCCCTCAGCTGAGCGCCCCCGAGGAGACGGCCAGGGCGATCATCGCCTTCGCGGAGAGGCCGTGACGGTGCACCCGGACGACGAGGGGGCCGGCGGGGCGAGCACGGAGGGGGACCAGGAGCAGGAGGAGCCCTTGTTCTCCGCCCTGCCGCAGGACAGCGCCGAGGACCTGTACGAGAACGCGCCGTGCGGCTACCTCTCCACCCTGATGGACGGCCGGATCGTCAAGGTGAACGGCACCCTGCTGAAATGGCTCGGTCACCGCCGCGAGGAACTGGTCGGCCGACGGCATTTCTCCGACCTGCTGACCATCGGCGGCAGGCTCTACCACGAGACGCACTTCTCGCCGTTGCTGCGGATGCAGGGTGAGGTCAGCGGCATCGCCCTGGAACTCAAGGCCGCGGACGGCAGCCGGTTGCCCGTCCTGGTGACCTCCACCGTCAAGCTCGGCCCCGACGGAGAGGCGTTGCTGATCCGCACCACCCTGCTGGACGCGCGGGACCGGCGCACCTACGAACGGGAACTCCTGCGAGCCCGGCAGGAGGCGGAGCACGAACGCGCCCGCCTGCACCGCCTCGCCACCACCCTCCAGCGCACCCTGATCCCGCCGGTCCTCGAATCGGTCCCGGGCCTGGACGTCGCCGCCCGCTACCACTTCGCGTCGTCCGACGAGTTGGGCGGGGACTTCTACGACCTGTTCCCGCTGGCCGCCGGACGCTGGGGGTTCTTCATGGGGGACGTGCGGGGCAAGGGTGCGAGCGCCGCCGTGGTGACCTCGTTGGCGCGGTACACCCTGCGGGCCGCAGCGGTCTCGAATCCGGTACCGGCCACCGTCCTGGCCAACCTCAACACCGCGCTGAACCGTGAGTTCCAGGAGGACGAACCACGCTTCTGCACCGTCCTCTTCGGTCTGCTCACACCCGCCCGGGAGTGCGCGGGATTCCATGTCGTCCTGGCAGGGGGCGGTCACCCCCCTGCCCTGCTGCTGCGTGCCGACGGCAGTGCCGAGCCGCTGCCCACGCCGGGCGGCCAACTGGTCGGGGTCGTGGAGGACGCGCAGTTCACCACCGTCACCGTGGATCTGAGGCCGGGGGACACACTGCTGCTCTACACCGACGGCCTGACCGAGGCGCGCACCACGGCCGACGGCGAACGCTACGGAGACGAAGCCCTCCTGGCGTTCACACGTGACCTCGCGCCCGCGTCGGCCGCCCGTACCGTCGAGGCACTCGCCGTGCTCCTGGACTCCTTCGGCGAGGGCCTCGACGACGACACCGCACTCCTGGCGATGGGCGTGCCCCCGCCGCTCGGCGGGGCCGCCGAAAAGACCGGTGGTCCCTGACGCCCGACGCGGCAGAATGACCGGATGATCGGCAACCGGATCACCTACCGAACGGCGGACGGCGTCCGCATACCCGGCACGTGGCGTCACACCTTCATCCGCAACGGCGGAAACTACTTCCTCACCGACCTCTTCGTCTACGCCGACGGGCTCATCGACTGCTGGGGCCTGGTCACCCTCGACGAGTTCGAGGGCAAACTCCGCTCCGGCTGGGTGGCCACCGACCTGCCGGAAGGCGGCAGGGTGTCGGCCCACGGCCTGGCCGACTGGAAGTTCGACGAGCCACACACCTGGCTCACCCCCGAACTGCTGCTCGCCGAGGTGCGGGACACCATCGACCAGCTGAACGGCAGGCCGGACTCGACCGCGCGGTGCCTGGCCGCCGTCGACGTCTTCCTCGCCGACCGGACCGAGGAGAACCGCGCCACCGCCCGGGCCGCTTACCTGGCCATTCCCGAGACCCGGCGCCACTACGCGCTCGGCGACATGGACCGGAAGGACGGGCCGCTGCGGGTGCTGGTCGCCGGGCCGGGCGGCACGACGGAGGGCTGGGACGACGAGCCGGTCTCCCAGAGGACGTACGAGAGCGCTCTCGCCTACTTCGAGGAGCGCGCCCGGCTGATCGCCGAACGGCCCTCGCGGGTTCCCGCCGACGGCCCGGTGACACCACACGCTCCGGCGATCCATGTGCCCCACTCCTACCCGCGCACGAGGACCGGCGACCCCGGCAAGGGCGGTCTGCGCAACGACTACCCCGCGCCCGTGGGCATCGACGGCGTCACCTACCCGTCCGCCGCCCACGCCTACTGGGCCCTGTCGGTCGCCGACGCCACGGTGCGAACCGCCGTCGCGTCCGCGGACACGTCGTACGCGGCGAGGCGGCTGGCCGCCGACGCCGTCCGGCGCGAGGGCTGGGAACACGCCCGCACCGCCGTCATGACGACCCTCCTGCGCGCCAAGTACGCGCAGCACCCCGACCTGGCGGAGATACTTCTGGCGACCGGGGACGCGACCCTCGTCTACGACGACGCGGACTCCGGCTTCTGGGGTGACAACGGCGGCGGGGGCCGCAACTGGACAGGACGTCTGCTCGAACTCGTACGCTCCGAACTGCACGCCCGGCGGGCGGGCATCGGCTAGAGGCCACCGCTGACGGCGCCGGTCCGTCACCCGCCCGGCGTGGGGCGGGAGGCCGATCACCCTCGTGTCCGCACGGAACCAGCGGTGCGAGTGGGTCCGCCCACGGCGCGGACCGCCGGCTCGCCCGCCAGGTCGGCACCATGCTGGGCATCGGCGACACGGCCATGACCGTCCGGTCGGTCGTGACACGGCCCGTGCCGGTCGTGCTCGTGACCACGATTCCGGCGACACTCAGTCGGTGACCCGCGCGGCGTCGAGGAGCACCTCGGAGGTGTGGCGGAACTCCTCCATGAGCCGCGTCGCCTCGATGACGAGGATGCCGTAGGGGGCTGAGGGATCGGCGAGGGACAGGGACAGCCGATCGGTCTCCTCGGCCACCTCGGCGCGACGTTTCTCCGCCTCGCCGGTGAGGCGTTCCAGGCGTTTCGCCTGCTGACGCAGGGTCGTCTCGTCCAGCGTCGTGAGCACCTCGGCGATGGCGCCGGCGGACTCCAGGAAGGCCGCGTACCGCCGGAGGAACGGCTTGCGCGCCTCGTCCTCCTGGCCGTAGCGGTCGAGCCCCCGGGTGAGGGCGGCCACCTGGTAGAGCGTGCGTTCCAGAGCTCCGAGCACGGCCTCGTAGTCGTGGAAACCCGGGTGACCGCGGTAACGGCGTATCAGCCGCCGTGGGTTGAGCAGCGTGCTCTCCTTGGCCGTGCGGAAACCCGACCTGGCCTGCCCGATCATCTCCCCGGTGTGCGCCGCGCGGGCCCGCCACCGTCCGGTGGTCTCCTGGTCCGGCACGCCCTCGGCGAGTACCGGATGTATCTCGGCGAGCAGGTCGTGGAGGGTGTGGGCGAGACTGTGGATGCTGTACTCGGCGCTGCGGTAGCGCAGGGGCGGGGCCACGAGGACGTTGACGGCCGTACCGATCGCACAGCCGATGAGCACGAGCACCACGATCTCCCCCAGCCGGAGGAACCGCTCCAGGCCCCCGGACGCCGAGGTGTAGGTCGCGAACGCGAAGAAGGCGGCGGTGGCGACCTGGGGCCCCTGGACGCCCAGGACGTGCCAGCGCCCGATCGTGAGGGCCACCAGGGCGACGAGCGCGAAGGTCAGCACCTCCGGGCCCACGAGGAGACCGAGGGCCGCCTGCACCAGGACCCCCGCGACGACCGCGCCCACGTACCGGAGGGACTGTGTGACCGAGCGGTAGACGGTCACCTGCATGATCAGCACGGCGGAGAACGGCGCGAAGGCCGGTGAGCGGGCTTCGAGCAGGTCGTACGCGACCACCCAGGCGAGGGTGGCGGCGAGGGTGCTCTTCCCGATCACCAGGACGGTCGCCCGCTCGTCCCCCGCGTACGAGAAGACGCGCCGCCACCACCGGGTCATGGCGGCGCGTCGTCCCGTCCCCTCTCGGTCGGTCGTTGTGACACCGGTCATGAACGTCGACGTCCTCCCTCTACCGGCCCCTGCTCCGCATGATCCGTCTCGTTGCCGCGCCTTCAGCCGGGCAGTCGCACGTCCTGTGCGAGACGTTCGAGGTGAGCGCCGTAACCGCCCCGCGCCCGTGCCGTCAGGCGCGCGGACGTGAGGACCGGGAAGCGCCTGGTGCGCAGGACGCGGTGACCGCCGGCCTGCAGGGCGGCCACCAGCGCGTGGTCCTCGCCCGTCGCCAGGGCCGGGAACCCCCCGACGTGTTCGTACGCGTCGGCACGCACCCCCAGGTTCGCGCCGTGGACGTGCGGGTGGAGGTCCGGCCCGTCCCCGTGGCCGCCGGCGGCCTCGTAGCTCCGTATGTGGTCGCGGATGACCCCGCCGAGCGCCGGAGGCCATCGGTGGGGCCGGACGGTGCCGACCACCGCCTCCCAGCCCTCCCGGGCACAGGCTCGCTGATGGGCGAGCCAGCGGGGCGGGACCTCGCTGTCCGCGTCGGTCGAGGCGATCCAGACGCGGGCCGGGTCCAGGCCGAGGGTGTGCAGGGCCAGCGCGACTCCGGCGGCCCGGGCGGGCCCGGGGCTCCGGGCGTCCAGCGGTGCGATCAGCGCTCCCGCCCGGCGCGCGACCTCCTGTGTCCCGTCGGTACAGGCGTCCGCGGTGACCACCACGACCAGCCGGGTGGAGGCGAGGGCGGGGTGCCGGGCTGCCCGGTCCACCGCGGCGAGGGCGGCGGGAAGCAGGACCTGCTCGTTGTGCGCCGGTATCACCACGGCCATGGCAGAAATCTCCGTCACACGAGCCCCTCGAAGCCGGCGGGGGACAGGGGCGCCGTCCCGTCGGGCAGGGCACGGCTGAAGGTCTGGAGGACGAAGTCCTCCTCCCGGTGGTCGGCCCGCAGCAGCAGCCCCGGTTCGTGGGCGAGCCGTTCGGCCAGCAGGGTGCCGGTGGACAGGTGCTCGGGCACCGGGTGGTTCCAGTGCACGGTGACCAGCGTCCCGCCCGGTTCGAGGGAGCCGGCGGTGCGTGACAGCAACTCGTCCAGTCGTGCCCCGTCGAAGTAGTAGAGGAGTTCGGACAGCACGACGAGGTCGAAGCGTCCCTCAGGCCACTCCTCCGGCACGGTGAGCCGGACGACCTCCACGTGGTCGAGGTCCTCGGTGCGCCGGGCGGCGGTCTCCACCACGGAGGCGACCCGGTCGGCGGCGATCAGCCGGTCGCACCGCGGGGCGAGGAGGCGCGTGAGCTGCCCCACGGAGCACGCCGGCTCGAAGGCGCGGCGGAACCGGGGCCTGGGCAGCGAAGCCAGGGTCAGGGCGTACTTGCGCTGTTCGTACCAGCGCTCCCGCAGGCGCCAGGGGTCTTCCTGGCCGCGGTACATGTCCTCGAAGTAGTGGGACGGGGTGCTCACAGGAACACCACCTCCCGGGGCCGCAGATGGTGGGCGAGCTCCTCGGGCGGCAGGATCGCCGCATCCTCGGCCGCCGGCCCCAGCGGCCGGATCTGTGAGGCGAAGGCGTCGACCGCGTGCCGCTTGCGGGCCTGGTCGTGCGGGGACAGGGTGAGCCGGGCCGCCCGGTCCCAGGGCACGCGAGGATCGCCGGGCCGGGCCCAGTGCCACAGCCACACCGGGTACTCGGCGAAGGGTGCGTCGGCTTCGACGGCCGCTGCGCGTGCGGCCCGTCCGGCCGCCTCGTGGTCGCTGTGCACGTCGCCGGTCCACGGTGCGGCGACGAGTACCGCACCCGAGCACAGCGGGACGAGCGCCCGCCGCACCTCCTCCTCATGACGGTCCACCGCTGCGTCGGGGACGCGCAGCCGCACGATCTCCGCGGCCCCCGCGCCCAGCCGATCGAGGGCCGCGCGGGTCTCCTCGGCGCGGATCGTGGCCAGTTCGTGCGGGCGCAGCACCTTGCTGCGGGGGTGGGACCCCTCTCCGTCGGTCACCGAGACCACGGTGAGGTCGTGTCCCGAGGCCGCGAGGCGGGCGAGCGTGCCGCCGAGACCGAGCACCTCGTCGTCGGGGTGGGCTGCCACCACGACGACCCGGCCCCGGGGCGGGAGCGCGAATTCGGCCAGGTCCTCCCAGCCCTGCCACCTCTCCCAGAGACTCTCGTCGGTGCCCGGGGCCTGGATGGCGTCGGCGTACGGCGAGGTGCCGTCGGTGCGCGTGCTCATCGGCCGTCCCTGCCGCTGACGAGAGCGCCGAGTTCGGCGAGGTTGCGCTCGGCGTGGTGCTGGCGGATGTAGACGGTGAGGTCGGCGACGTCACGGGCGTGCCGCTGGTCGTGACAGAGCGGCCCTGCTCCGGTCGCCCGGCCCACATGCCGGAGGGTGCGGTCGCAGACGGCCTCCACCAGCCCTCTCACGCGCAGGCTGCGCAGGCGCGCCTCGCCCTTGCGATCCAGCGGGTCGGCGTCGATGGCGGCGGCGGCGGCAGACAGGAGGAGACCGGCGGCGTGCAGGTCGATGTCGACGGCGCCGAGATGGGCGTCGGCATGGGGATCGCCGCCACGCACGGCCGCCCCCCGCAGGGGGCGGGCCACCGCGTGTGCCCCGCCCAGCCAGCACGCGGCCACTCCGATGCCACCGTGCTGGAAGCCGGGCCGGTTCACGTACCCTTCGACGGCCCCGACCGGTTCGGCCGCCGCGGAGACGAAACGCACGTCAGGCGTGTCCGAGCCGGCCATACCGAGGGCCTGCCAGGTCCCCTCGACCGGCTCCGCCGTGCCCTGCGTCAGGCGGACGGCGAAGAGACGACGGCCGTCCTCGGCACGTGCGGTGACCAGCGCGTGGGTGCAGCTGTGCGCCCCGGAGCAGTACTGCTTGAGGCCGCTCACGCGCCACTGCCCGTCAGCGTCCCGGGTGGCCGAGAGGCCCTCGCCGGGGGGTTCGGCCGCCCACACGCCCCAGCGCTGTCCGGGCGACGGCTCGGGACCGCCCAGCTCGGCGAGGACGGCCAGAGCGTCGGCATGCCCCTCCACCAGCCGCGCGAGGCACAGATCGTCCTCGGCGACGGACTGGAGGGCGGCGAATCGCTCGGGGGTTCTGCCCTTGCCGGGCAGGGGGATGTCCAGTCTGCCCGCGTCGAGGTCCGCGACCACCGCGCGGAAGCGTGCCGAGGTCTCCGCCCGCAGGGCGCGGGCGGAGAATGCATCGGCTTCACCAGGCAGGGGAGGGGCTTCCGGCACGACAAGGCGCCGTGCGGCGTTCTCGGTCATTCGGTGTCCTTCGCTTTCGCGTTCACAACGATCCGCAGCCCGCTGGGCGGCTTTCGCACCAGTGCCCCCGATCGGCCGGTCAAAGCTGACCAAGCCGCCACCGGCCCTCTGCGCACCGACCCTCCTGGCGCAGGTGGGGGCGCTGCCGGATCGCCGCGCCGCCCGGTGACCGGAACCGCCCCGCCCGGGGGAGCGGTCCGGGCGCGGGACGACGCACGGGCCGGAGCGGCCCGTTCAGGAGCTCTGCCGACGGGGCCCGAGCCCGCGCAGCCGGGTGTCGAGTTCACGGCTGTAGAAGTCGATGAATCCGTCGGGGTCGGGTCCCGCGTTCTGCATGACGAGCCGGTCGAAGCCCGCGTCGAGATAAGGCTGCACCGCTTGCTCGTAGCGGGCGGGGTCGGGCCCGCAGGCGAACTTCGCCGTGATGTCCTCGAGCCGGACCGTGGTGGTGGCCGCCTCGAAGTTCACCGGGTTCGGCAGCTCGCTCATCACCTTCCAGCCGGTGAGTGCCCATCGGGACGTCTCCAGGGCCGCTCGGGCCGCTGTCTCCTCGTCCGGCGCCCAGGCCATCGGGACCTCGGCGTAGAGAGGTCCGGACCCGCCCGCGTCACGGTAGTGCCGCACCAGTTCGGGACGGTCCTCCGTGGCGAAGAGGCCGTCCGCGAGCTCGGCGGCCAGTACCGCTGCCCGACGGCCCCCGGCGGCCACGGCGATCGGCGGCGGGGTGCCGGGCAGATCGAAGACACGCGCGTCGGAGAGCCGCAGGTGCTTGCCTTCGTAGGACCGGTACCCCCCTTGCCAGAGCAGCCTGATGATCTCGACGGCCTCCCTGAGCATGTCCTGCCGGGTGTCGACGGTGTCCGGGAACCCCTTGCCCACGACGTGCTCGTTGAGCCGTTCGCCCGAACCCAGACCGAGCGTGAAGCGCCCGTCCGACAGCAGCGACAGGGTGGCGGCGGCCTGCGCGATGATCGCCGGGTGGTAGCGCACCGTCGGGCAGGTCACGCCGGTGGCGAGTCCGATCCGCTCGGTTCGGGCGGCGATGGCTCCGAGGACGGTCCAGGCGAAAGGCGAATGCCCCTGGTTGTCCAGCCACGGGTGGTAGTGGTCACTGATCTCGACGAAGTCGAAACCAGCCCTTTCCGCCAGCACCGACTGGCGTACCAGTTCCGCCGGTCCGAAAGCCTCGGCGGCCAGTTTGTACCCGATCTGCATCTTCTTCGACTCCTCGCGTATCGCTCCGGGCCGTGCCGCGAACAGATACCACCAGGGGCCCGCGGCATAACCATTTCTCCTGCGCGTGGGTGCCCGGATTCCATAATCCGGAATGCTTAAGTCCGGATCGAGATCTGTCGGCCCGTCAGGCCGGCCGCGCCGCTCTCGACCTGTGGATCCTGCGGTTTCCGACGAATTTTCCGCGGCAGGACGTGTGAGTCGTTTCCACCGGGGTACGCGCCCATCGCCAACGGGGGACACACAGGGCAGCAGACACGTGGAGGGGAAGTTTGAATGTCGACACTCGCACGCGCTTCGGTCGCTCCCCCGGCGGAAGAGACAGAGCTGCCGCAGATCGACGATCCGCTGAAGATCGCACCGAAAGACGCCCGGGCTCTGGGCAAGGTGTTCTTCGACCGGCTCCAGGTTCTCGAAGAGGGCACCGCTGAATACCAGTACGCGCGTAACACGCTGATCGAGATGAATCTGTCGCTCGTCCAGTTCGCGGCGAAGCGCTACCGCAACCGCGGTGACGGACAGATGGAAGACATCATCCAGGTCGGCACCATCGGGCTGATCAAGGCGATCGACCGTTTCGAGCTCTCCCGCGAAGTCGAGTTCACCTCCTTCGCGATCCCTTACATCGTCGGCGAGATCAAGCGCTTCTTCCGGGACACCACCTGGTCGGTCCACGTCCCGCGGCGCCTTCAGGAACTCCGGGTCACTCTCGCCAAGGCCAAGGAAGAGCTGGCTACCAATCTGAACCGGGATCCCACGGTCGCCGAGATGGCCGCCCATCTCCGCATCGACGAGGATGAGGTCATCGAAGGCCTCATCGCGGCGAACGGATACACCGCCGGCTCCCTCGATCTGCCCGTGAACAGCACCGAGCAGAGCGCTTCGGGGAAGGAGGACCGGACCTTCGCCGAGCTCGCGGGTGACGTCGATCCCAACATGGAGCTGGTCGAGAACCTCCATGCCCTGGCCCCGCTGATGGAGACCCTGGACGAACGCGAACGTGTCATCGTCCAGATGCGCTTCGGCCAGGAACTGACCCAGTCCCAGATAGGCGAGCACCTCGGCCTCTCCCAGATGCATGTGTCACGTCTCCTCGCCCGCATCCTGACCAAGCTCCGGGCCGGAATGCTCACCGAGGAGTAGTCAGCGGAACACCCCTGACGCTTCATCGGCGCCCGGGCGGGGTGGCCCGGGACGATGAGAAACAGGGGAGGCCCCTGACAGGCCTGAACCGGAGATCGTGGAGCCACGTCCGGCCGGCACACCGGCCGGACGTGGCCGATGTGCGTTCGGCAGCCCCCGTCGTTCGGCGAGGTGGGCGGGCGGGTGTGTTGTGCCGGAGACGGCATGTCTTCCACCGCACTCCAGACGAGGCAGGTCAATGACGTACGCCCGTGCCGGCCACCGTCTATCGCGTGCGACGGTGGCTGTCCTCGCCGCCGCCGCGCTGAACAGCGCCGTACGGACCGGATCCGGCGGTGTCGTCAGCCGCAGCAGTCCCCGTTGTCCGTCGCGAGGGGAGCACCCTGCCCAGTGATCCGCGCCCTCACCGACGAGGACCTCACCGCCCCCGCCGCCCCAGGACGGTGGAACGGTGCAGAGGCGGCCCGGACGGTCGTGCTTCCCGGTGCCCGACGTGCGCCGGAGTCGTTCCCCGTGGCGGGCGAACTTGGCGAAATGGGGCGCCGAGCGCCGTCGTGACCCCCGGAGAAGCGGGCGCACCCAGGGCCGGCGGCGGATCGCCGGCGACGGCCGGGTCGCGACTGTGGGCTCCCGGGTGGGCCGGGGATTAGGTTGTCGGGAAACGCTCCGGGCTGCCGGACTCGTGATGGGGGCGAGCATGACCATGCAAAAGGGAACCAATGTCGCGGTGCCGGCTCCGGCCGTGCGGGTCGAACTGGGCTGGCGCGCCTCTCCGGGGACACCCGACGTGGACGGCTCGGCGCTCCTCCTCGTGTCGGGGAAGGTCCGCGGCGACTCGGACTTCGTCTTCTACAACCAGCCGGTCCACGGCTCCGGCGCGGTGCGTCATGAGGGCAAGCGCACCGCCGGGGGAGTCGTCACGGACAGCCTCGCCGTCGACTTCGCGCGGATGGAGCCGGCGATCGACCGCGTCGTCGTCGCGGCCTCGGCGGACGGTGGCACGTTCGGACGGGTGACGGGCCTCCACGTGAGGGTCGTGGACGCGGCGAACGGGACGGAGATCGCACGCTTCGACAGCACGGACGCGACGGTCGAGACCGCCTTCATCCTCGGCGAGCTCTACCTCCGCCAGGGGGCGTGGAAGTTCAGGGCGGTGGGGCAGGGCTACGACACCGGACTCGCGGGCCTCGCCACGGACTTCGGCATCTCCGTCGACGAGCCGCAACAGGCTCAGCAGCCGGCGCGCCCGACCGCACGCGCACCCCAGCAGCCTCCAGTGCCCGCCGCCGCGCACCGGGCCGCCCCCGTGCCGCCCCCGGAGCCCCCCGTCGTGCAGGCCGTGAGGCTGACCAAGGTCACGCTCACGAAGGAGGCCCCGTCGGTCTCGCTCTCGAAGCAGGGCGGCACCTCCGGAGCGCTCCGCGTCAATCTCAACTGGGAGGTGCGCAAGCAGTTCAAGGGCTGGGGGGCGAAGCTCGGCCGGGCCGTCGCCGTGCACGGCGACCTCGACCTCGACCTCTGCGCGCTGTACGAACTCACCGACGGCAGCAAGGGGGTCGTCCAGGCCCTGGGCAACGCCTTCGGATCGCTGCTGCAGCCGCCGTACATCCACCTCGACGGCGACGACCGCACCGGGGCGCTGTCCACGGGGGAGAACCTCACGGTCAATCTCGACCACAAGGACCGGCTGCGCCGCGTACTGATCTTCGTGACCATCTACGAGGGTGCCCGGAGCTTCGCCGACCTGCACGCCACGGTCACGCTGCAGCCGCAGAACGGCGCCGCGATCGACTTCTCCCTCGACGAGTGCACCGTGCCCTCCACCGTGTGCGCGCTCGCGCTGATCACGAGCCACGGGGGAGACCTCACGGTGCAGCGTGAGGCCCGCTATCTCGTGCCGCAGCGCGGGGTGAGTCCCCAGCGGACCATCGACGCCGCCTACGGGTGGGGCATGAACTGGACCCCGGGACGCAAGTGACCTCCTCCTGGGCCCGGCCCTCACGGGCGGCCGGGCTCAGGGCTCGGGCGCGGCCTCGGGGCGGGCGTACGTACGCCCCTTCCAGGCCGCACCGAGGCCCCGGTAGTGCTGCACGGCGGAGTCCACCGTCATCAGGAGGTAGAGGACCGCGGTGAACGGCAGCAACGGCGCCAGCCACAGCGACTGCCGGTAGTACCCGAGCATCGGCATGTACGTGCCCGCCATCACCGCCCAGGCCGCTCCGCCGGCCCAGGCCGCCACCGGGTCGCCCGTCAGCAGCCCGGCGGCCAGCGTGGCGGGCGGCGCGACGTAGACCAGGCCGAGCCCGAGGACCGTACCGGTCAGCAGCAGAGGGCTGTGCCGCAGCTGGGCGTACGCGCTCCGGGAGACCATGCGCCACAGGTCCGCCAGCCGTGGATACGGCCGTACGCTGTCCACCCGCTCCGCGAGCCCCAGCCAGATCCGGCCCCCGGAACGGCGCACCGCACGGGCCAGCGACACGTCGTCGATGACCGCCTGCCGGATGGACTCCGGGATCCGCGCCCGCTCGGCCGCGGCGGCCCGCAGCAGGACGCAGCCGCCCGCCGCCGCGGCTGTGCGCGCGTGCTTCCGGTTCACCCGGCGGAAGGGGTAGAGCTGGCCGAAGAAATAGACGAAGGCCGGCACGATCAGCCGCTCCCAAGTGCTCGCCACCCGGAGCCTGGCCATCTGCGAGACCAGATCGAATCCGGACGGGCCCTCGCTCCCCGCGGCGGCGACGAGTTCGCGCAGGCTGTCCGGCTCATGGGCGATGTCGGCGTCGGTCAGCAGCAGGAACTCGGGCTTCCCGCGCCGGGCGAGCGCCATCCCGTGCCGCAGTGCCCAGAGCTTCCCGGTCCACCCCGGGTCGGGCTCACCGGGTGACACCACCGTCAGCGGAAGCCCGCCGCAGCGCACGGCCAGCGTGCGGGCGAGGGCCCCTGTGCCGTCGCCGCTGCAGTCGTCCACCAGGAAGATCTCCGCGTCCCCCGGATAGTCCTGGGCCAGCAGGGACGGCAGGGTCCTCGGCAGGACCTCGGCCTCGTCGCGCGCGGGAACGATCACGGCGACGGAGGGCCAGCGCCTCGGTTCGGCCTCGGCGCGCACGGGCAGCCGCTGGTCGGTCCGCCAGAAGAACCCCTGGCCCAGCAGCAGCCAGACCCACACGACCAGCGAACCCACGGCGATCCAGGCAACGGCGCTCATCCGTCGAAGTGTGCCCCACTCCGGAGGCGCCGCAAGGGCGGTCGACTATGGTGACCGGGTGAAGATCGCACTCATGGACTCGGGAATCGGCCTGCTCGCGGCAGCCGCCGCGGTACGCCGGCTGCGGCCCGACGCCGATCTGGTGCTGTCCTCGGACCCCGGCTCCATGCCGTGGGGGCCCCGCACGCCCGAGGACGTCACCCGCCGCGCGCTCGCCGTCGCCCGCGCTGCCGCGGCCCACCGGCCGGACGCCCTGATCGTCGCCTGCAACACCGCGTCCGTCCACGCCCTGCCCACCCTGCGGGCCGAGCTCGAGCCCGCCCTGCCGGTCGTCGGCACGGTTCCCGCCATCAAGCCGGCCGCGGCGGGCGGCGGCCCCTTCGCCATCTGGGCCACCCCGGCGACCACAGGGAGCCCCTACCAGCGCGGGCTCATCCACGACTTCGCGCGGGACGTGGACGTGACCGAGGTGCCCTGCCCGGGGCTCGCCGACGCGATCGAGCACGCGGACGACGAGGCGATCGGCCGTGCGGTGGCCGCCGCCGCCGCGCTCACCCCGGCCGGGGTGACGGACGTGGTGCTGGGCTGCACCCACTACGAACTGGTGGCCGAACGCATTCGTACCGCCGTCGAGGGCGGCCGGTCCGCCGGCCTCGCACCGCTCGTGCTGCACGGCTCCGCCGAAGCCGTCGCCGCGCAGGCGCTTCGCCGGATCGGCGCGGCCCCCGCTCCGTCGGCCGAACCGGCCGGCACCCTCACCGTCCTGCTCGCGGGACACGCCGGGGACGTGCCGGAACCCGCTCTGGCCTACGCCGAGGGGCTGCTGCTGAAGGCCGTCGGCCCCGCGCTCCGACCCGCCGAGGCGTCCTGAACGGCCCGCGCACGGCCGCCCCGGCACGCGGAACCTGGGTACGCTGCTTGGCATGACGGACCACCCCGGCAACACGCGGCACGGTTCGAGCCAGGCCCCGAGCACGGTCTGGACGGGACGGGCCACCAATCGCTTCCAGTGGCTGCTGGCCGCTGTGGGAGCAGGCTGTCTGGCGCTCGGCATCGAACTGGCTGTCGATTCTGCCTGGAGCGCGGGAATCGCCCCGCTCCTCATGTCCGTCATCGGCTGTGTCGCGGCCGGACTCCTCATCCTCTTCGGCACCCTCGCCTTCGTGCACGTGGCCGTGAAGGTCGACGGTGACGCCCTCGAGGTCCGCTGCGGTCACGCGGGGCTCCCGAGGCGCCGGATCCTGCTCACCCATGTGGTGGGCGCGGACTTCGCCCCCAAGGTCACCCCGCGCCAGTGGGGCGGCTGGGGATACCGCTGGCGCCCCGAGAAGGGCACCGCCGTCGTCGTGCGCCGGGGCGAAGGGCTGGTGCTGCGGCTGGGCGACGGGAGGACCTTCACCGTCACCGTGGACAACGCGGAGGCGGCTGTGCGCTTCATCCGTGACCGGCTGCACCTCGTGCCCGCCGAGAACGCACAGGGCTCCTCCGGTTCCTGAGCCCCGCTCCGGCCCCCCGGCCGGAGTGCCTGCCGCTCGCACAGCCGCTCACCGTAGACTCCGCCAGGTGAGCGCCACCATCACCACCGTCGACCAGCCGTCCGCCCCCGCGCCCCGCAGTACGAAGCTGTGGCCGCGGCTCGTCCGGCCGGCCGCAGCCGTCCTGTCCGGTGCGCTGCTCTACGCGAGCTTCCCTCCCCGGCCCCTGTGGTGGCTGGTGCTGCCCGGCTTCGCCCTGCTGGGCTGGGTCCTGAGCGCGCGCAGGCTGCGCGCGGCCCTGGGCCTCGGGCTGCTCGCCGGCCTCGGGTTCATGCTGCCGCTGCTGCACTGGACGGGCGAAGAGGTCGGGCCCGTCCCGTGGCTCGCGCTCGCGACGGCCGAGGCGCTCTTCATCGCCGTGGGCTGTGCCGGCATCGCGGCCGTCTCCAGGCTTCCGTACTGGCCGGTCTGGGCCGCCGCGGTCTGGACGCTGGACGAAGCGGTGCGGGCCCGGGTGCCGTTCGGCGGCTTCCCCTGGGGCAAGATCGCCTTCGGCCAGGCCGACAGCGCCTTCCTGCCGCTCGCCGCGCTCGGCGGCACCCCGCTGCTCTCGTTCGCGGTCGTGCTGTGCGGCTTCGGGCTCCTGGAGGCCGTCCGGCAGGTACGTCGTCGGCGCGCCGGAAGCCCCGTCCCGCGCGCGGCAGTGGTCGCGGCGGCCGTCACCGTCGCCGCCCCCGTCGTCGCGGCGCTGGCGGCCCTCCCGCTCGTCGACGACTCGGCCGAGGACGGCACCGCGACCGTCGCCGCTGTCCAGGGCAACGTGCCGAGGCTCGGGCTCGACTTCAACTCCCAGCGCCGGGCGGTCCTGGACAACCACGTGGCGCGGACGGAGCAGCTCGCCCGGGACGTCACGGCGGGCAAGGAGCGCCGGCCCGATCTCGTCCTGTGGCCGGAGAACTCCTCCGACCTCGACCCGTTCCGCAACGCCGACGCGGCCGATGCCATCGAACGGGCCGTGCGGGCCATCGGCGCCCCCACCGTCATCGGCGCCGTGCTCACGCCCGAGACCGGGCCGCTGCGCAACACCCTGATCGAGTGGGACCCGGAGAACGGCCCCGTCGACACCTACGACAAGCGGCACATCCAGCCGTTCGGCGAGTACATGCCGATGCGGTCCTTCGTGCGGATCTTCAGCAAGGACGTCGACCGGGTCCAGCGGGACTTCGGCCCCGGCAGCCGGGTCGGGGTCTTCGACCTGGACGGCACCAAGGTCGGGCTCGTCACCTGCTACGAGGCCGCGTTCGACGACGCGGTGCGCGACACCGTCCGCCACGGCGGCCAGTTCATCGCCGTACCGAGCAACAACGCGACCTTCGGCCGCAGCGAGATGACCTACCAGCAGCTGGCGATGAGCCAGGTGCGGGCGGTCGAGCACGGGCGCGCCGTCGTCGTGCCCGTCACGAGCGGGGTCAGCGCGGTCATCCGGCCGGACGGCACGATCGTCGAGAAGACGAAGATGTTCACCGCGGACGCCCTCGTCGACGACGTCCCCCTGCGTTCCTCGCTCACGCCCGCCACCCGGCTCGGGGCCCTGCCGGAAGGCGTGCTGGCCGCGCTGGCCGTGGCCGGCCTCGGCTGGGTGGCGGTCCGCTCCGTGCGCGCGCGCAAGGCTGCCGGGAAGTAGCGTCACCGCCTCCGGGGCGCCTCGGAGGACGCCCTCTGTGCCGTCCCCGCCCCCGGGCCGTGGCCGCCGCCCCCGTCCGCCGGCCGTCAGGGTTGGCGAAGGCCCGCGACGAGGAGACCGGCCAGGCGGCGCGCGTCGTAGTCCGGGTCGTGCTCCGCGCCGATGCAGAGATTCCCGACGCCCCGCATGAGCTCGTACGCGGTCAGGCCGGAGCGGACCTCGCCCGCCTCGGCCGCGGCGTCGAGCAGCCGCGCGCACACGGGGACGAGCCGGTCGATGAAGTAGGCGTGCAGCGTCTCGAAACCGGCGTCGTCGGACTGCAGTACCGACGCGAGCCCGTGCTTGGTGACCAGGAAGTCGACGAAGAGGTCGATCCAGCCGCGCAGCGCGGCGTGCGGGGTCGCACTCGTCTCCAGCAGGGCCGGTCCGGCCTCCGCGCAGGCCTCGACCTGGTGCCGGAACACCCCGATGATCAGGTCCGCGCGCGTCGGGAAGTGGCGGTAGATCGTGGCCACCCCGACCCCGGCCCTGGCCGCGATGTCACGCACCGGCGCCTCGACGCCCGACGTCACGAAGACCGCCGCCGCGGCGTCGAGCAGCGTCCTCTCGTTGCGCAGGGCGTCGGCCCGCTTGCGCGGAGCCGTCCTCCCCGTGCCCGCGCCGTCGTCGTTCGTCACGTCGTGCCCTCCGTCGTCCGTCCTGCCCGTCCGTGAGGTCCGGGCATGCCTGCCGTCTTGCGAAGCGGAACGCTGTTCCGTATTGTTAGCGGAACGAGGTTCCGTTTGCTCATCCTGCCAGAGCGGGAGGCCGGGACCAAGTCGGACCTGCCTTCCCGCTTCACCGTCACGGAGGAACACAGACATGCAGTACCGCACCTTGGGCCGCACCGGCGTACAGGTCAGCACGCTCGTGCTCGGCGCGATGAACTTCGGCGCGATCGGGCGCACCACCCAGGACGAGGCCACGGCGATCGTCGATGCGGCTCTCGAAGCCGGGATCAACGTCATCGACACCGCGGACATGTACGGCGACGGCGAGTCGGAGGAGATGGTCGGCAAGGCCCTGGCCGGACGTCGCGACGACATCGTGCTGGCCACCAAGGCGACCATGCCGATGGGGGAGGAGCGCAACCACCGGGGGGCCTCGCGCCGCTGGCTGGTCACCGAACTCGACAACAGTCTGCGCCGTCTCGGTGTCGACCACGTCGATCTCTACCAGATCCACCGGTGGGACCCGAGCGTCAGCGACGAGGAGACGCTCTCGGCGCTGACCGATCTCCAGCGCTCCGGGAAGATCCGCTACTTCGGCTCCTCGACCTTCCCCGCCTACCGCGTCGTGCAGGCCCAGTGGGCCGCACGCGAACACCATCTGGGCCGGTACGTCACCGAGCAGCCCAGCTACTCGATCCTGCAGCGCGGAATCGAGTCCCACGTACTGCCCGTGACCGAGGAGTACGGGCTCGGCGTGCTCGCCTGGAGCCCTCTGGCCTCGGGCTGGCTGTCCGGCGCCGTTCGCGAGGGCCGCGCGATCACCACCAGCCGCTCGAAGATCCTGCCGGAGCGCTTCGACCTCACCCTGCCCTCCAACCGGGCCAGGCTCGACGCCGTCGAGCAACTGGCCCGGCTGGCCGACGAGTCCGGTCTGACGATGATTCAGCTCGCGCTCGGTTTCGTGACCGCGCACCCCGCCGTGACCAGCGCGATCATCGGTCCGCGCACCACGGAGCACCTGCACTCCCAGCTCGCCGCCGCGGACACCGTCCTGAGCGCGGACGTACTGGACGCGATCGACGCCATCGTCGCTCCCGGGACCGATCTCGCGGCCCACGAGAAGTTCGACACCCCGCCGTCGCTGCTCGACCCGGCACTGAGGCGGCGCTGAACCCCGGGTGACGCAGGCCGGTCAGCCCCTCCGGATCCGAAAGGACCAGCACACGTGCCCCACACCCCACCCCGGCCCAGCTTCGGCATCATGACCCCGCCGTCGCAGGTCGGCTACGGCGAACTCCTGCGTGTCTGGCAGGAGGCCGACACGGTCCCCGAGATCGAGCACGCCTGGCTGTTCGACCACCTCATGCCGATCTTCGGCGACCCGGAGGGATCGGCCTACGACGGCTGGACACTGCTCTCGGCCCTCGCCGCCCGGACCCGGCGGATGCGGCTCGGTGTGATGGTGACCAGCAACCGCTTCCGGCCCCCGGCGATGCTTGCCAAGATCGCGACGACCGTCGACATCGTGTCCGGCGGCCGGCTCGACCTCGGCATCGGCGTCGGCTCCCGGCCCGGCCATCCGATGGCCCGCCGGGAGTACGAGGCGCACGGCCTGCCCTTCCACGACACCGCCCACGCCGTGGAGAGCCTCGCCGAAGCCTGCACCGTGATCCGGCGCCTGTGGACCGAGGAGCGGCCCTTCGACTTCCACGGTGTCCACCACCGGCTCACCGGAGCGTTCGGGAACCCCAAGCCCGTGCAGCGCCCCCACCCCCCGATCCTCATCGGTGGCCGTTCCGCCGCGACGCTGCGGGTGGTGGCCGAGCACGCCGACCTGTGGAACATCCCCGGCGGCGACATCGAGGACGTCGTCAGGCGCAGCGCCCTGCTGGACCGTTACTGCGCGGAGGTGGGACGCGATCCGGCAACCCTCACCCGATCGATCCATCTGCCCGTCTCCTACGAGGCACCGGGCGAGACGCGGAAGGCGGTCGGCGAAGCCGTCGGCGCCGGCTTCTCGCACATCGTCCTCGGGCTGTCGGCGCCACATCCCGACGGTGTCGCACGGTGGATCGCCGACGAGATCGTCACGCCGTCACTCCGGGACGTACCGGCAGCCCGTCGGCCGGGCGGGCCGGCTGCCACGTAGGCTCGGCCCATGGCGACTCCCGACTTCATCCGTGCCATCCGTGCCACCGCCGGTCACCAGCTGCTCCTGCTGCCGGGTGTCACCGCGGTCGTCTTCGACGACGAGGGAAGGGTGCTGCTCGGCAGGCGGTCCGACACGGGCAAGTGGTCCGTCATCGGCGGTATCTCCGAGCCCGGCGAGGAGCCTGCCCTGACCGCGGAGCGGGAGGTGTTCGAGGAGACCGCCGTGCGCTGCGTGGCGGAACGGGTGGTGCTCACGCAGGCGCTGCAGCCCGTTCAGTACGCCAACGGCGACCGTTGCCAGTACCTCGACATCACGTTCCGCTGCCGGGCGACCGGCGGGGAGGCGCGGGTGAACGACGACGAGTCGCTGGAAGTGGCGTGGTTCGAGGTCGACGCCCTGCCGCCGCTGAGCGAGTTCGCGCTGTTCCGGATCAAGCAGTCCCTCACGGACGGCCCCACCTGGTTCGCGCCCAGCGCCAGGGACTGACGGCCCTGGCCCTCCCCGCGCGGGGGAGGGCCAGGGCCGCCAGGCGTCATCGCCGTGTGTCCGGCGGCCGTGCGTGTCCGGATCGGGCCGCCGGGTGGAAGCCGGCCGCTCAGACGGACCGGGCGTCGGCGGGCAGGGGCGCGGAGTCCGCGGCCTGCCTGTCGGCTCCCGGCTCGATCTCGGCGAGATCCCGGTTGCGGGTCTCCTTGGCGCACACGATCGCCAGCACGGTGAGCAGTGCGGCGGCGATGACGTACAGGGAGATCGGCGTCGAACTGCCGAAGTCGGCGAGCAGCGCGGTGGCGATGAGCGGGGCCGGCGCGCCGGCGGCGACGGACGAGAACTGGGCCCCGATCGAGGCGCCCGAGTAACGCATCCGCGTCGCGAACATCTCCGCGAAGAACGCCGCCTGCGGTGCGTACATGGCCCCGTGAAAGACCAGGCCGACCGTCACGGCGAGCAGCAGGCTCCCGAAGCCACGGCTGTCGATCAGCGCGAAGAAGGGGAACATCCACACGGCGACGCCGATGGCACCGATGAGATAGACGGGCCTGCGCCCGATCCGGTCGGACAGAGCTCCCCACAGGGGGATCACGGCGAAGTGCACGGCGGAGGCGATGAGTACGGCGTTCAGCGCCGTCTGCTTGCTCAGCTCCACCGCTGTCGTCGCGTACACGAGGATGAACGCGGTGATCACGTAATAGCTGATGTTCTCGGCCATACGGGCACCCATGGCCACCAGCACGTCCCGCCAGTGGTCCCGCAGGACGGCCACGAGAGGCATCTTCTCGACGGGCGCGGCGGCGGCCTTGCGCTGCTCGGCCTGGGCGAGGGCCGCCTTGAAAACAGGCGATTCGTCGACAGAGAGACGAATCCACAGTCCGAGGATCACGAGCACCCCGGACAGCAGGAAGGGTATGCGCCAGCCCCAGCTCTCGAACGCCGACTCCGACATGAGCGCGGTGAGCGCGGACAGCACCCCGGTGGCCAGCAACTGCCCGGCGGGCGCTCCCGTCTGCGGCCATGATGCCCAGAACCCGCGCCGCTTCGCGTCGCCGTGCTCCGAGACGAGCAGCACGGCGCCGCCCCACTCGCCGCCGAGGGCGAAGCCCTGGACCAGGCGCAGGACGGTGAGCAGGACGGGTGCCGCGGAACCGACGGTGGCGTGCGTCGGCAGAAGCCCGATCGCGAAGGTCGCACCGCCCATCATCAGCAGGCTCAGCACCAGCAGCTTCTTGCGCCCGAGCCGGTCCCCGTAATGGCCGAACACCAGAGCGCCCAGGGGGCGCGCGGCGAAGCCCACCGCGTAGGTGAGGAAGGAGAGGAGGGTGCCGACGAGCGGGTCGGACTCGGGGAAGAAGAGCTTGTTGAAGACCAGTGCGGCAGCGGAGCCGTAGAGGAAGAAGTCGTACCACTCGACCGTGGTCCCGACGAGGCTCGCGGCGACGATGCGCTTGAGGTTGTTCGGAGCGGGTGGGGTGGTTGCGGGCGACGACATCGGCACCACTTCCTGGGTGTGACGGGGACGTTTGTGTGTCGCCACACCGTAGGAATCCGCAGGTCAAGCGCACATGTGGCGGGGCAACATAGTTCTGGGGTCAGCTATGCGCGTGGCCACCATCCGGGTCCACGGAAGGACGGTGCGAGGGCGCGGCGGTGGTCGGTATCCGCGTCGTCCGCGACGCGCGGTCCGGGACGATGTGCCGGCACGGTGCTGACCCTCGTACTGGTTGGCTGTAGGGGTCTGCCCCGAACGGCGGTCCCACCTGGCACAGGCAGGACCGCCCGTCCTGATGCGTTGGACTGCTCCAGTACAGTCCCGAAAAGCACGGGTCAGATGGCTTCCGAAACGTTCCCCCGGCGAATCAGGGCGTCGTCCTCGGCCCGTAAGAATCCGAACGCCTCCGAGGCTTCCTCCACACTCCCGGCGCCACCCCAGGTCGCACGGATGGCCGCGGGGCCCCGGATCTCGGTACAGGGCGCCGGGCCAGGAGCTGTGCCCGGAGGTCCTCCCGTAGCAAGGACGAAGCGAACGGCAGGCGCTCAGCCCTCCAGCCGGGAGCGGATCTTCCCCAGCACGTCAGCGGCGTGCGCATCGAGGAAGAAGTGGCCGCCGGAGTACGTGTTCAGCTCGAAGCCGCCGGTGGAGAAGGCGTCCCAGGCCTGCGCCCCGGCCGCGGTGACCTGCGGGTCCGCGTCACCGGTGAACACCACCAGCGGGCAGGCCAGTGGCGGGCCCGGAGTGTGGCGGTAGGTCTCCACCGCCCGGTAGTCGTTGCGGATGGCGGGCATGAGCATCTCCACCACGTCCGGGTCCTCCAGCAGGGCACCCGCGGTGCCGCCCAGCTCCCGTACCTTGGCGAGCAGCCCCGCGTCGCTGCGCAGGTGCACGCCCTCGTCACGGGAGAGCGAGGGCGCGGCGCGCCCGGAGGCGAAGAGGACGACAGGCTTGATCCCCTCCTGCTCCAGCCTGCGGGCGACCTCGTAAGCCACCAGCGCACCCATGCTGTGGCCGAACAGAGCCAGCGGCCGGTCGGCCCACTGGCGCAGTTCCGCCGTCAGTACGTCGGCCAGTTCGGTGACGTCGGGGATGAACGGCTCCTTGCGCCGCTCCTGCCGGCCCGGGTACTGGACCGCGAGCACGTCGGCCACCGCCGACAGCTGCCGCGAGACCTGGAAGAAGTAGCTGGCGGCGCCGCCCGCATGCGGGAAGCATGCGAGACGGACGTCCGCTTCGGAGGAGTGGAAGCGTCGGATGGAACCGCCGGAGCGTTCCGTCGTCTCGGTCATGGTTGTGCCGACTCCCTGGTGATCGGATCCGCGGTGCACGCCTGAGTCCCAGTCATACGGAGTCGGATGCCTTCCTGCGGTCGTTCCACCGCACCACCCAGTCCTCCAGGACGTCGACGGCCGTTTCGGTGCCCTTCTCGGCGCGTACGGCCTCCCCGACCTCGGCTGCCCGTTTTGCCATGTCCCGGTCGGTGAGTGCCTTGCCGAGTGCCTCGTCGAGGCGCTCGGCGGTGAACTTCGAGAACGGGACGGGCGCCGGCGACACACCCATCCGGTGGACCTGAGCCGCCCAGAACGGACTGTCGGCGAACGTCGGCACGACCACTTGGGGAATGCCCGAACGCAGCGCCTCGCCCGTGGTGTTGCAGCCGCCGTGATGGATGATGGCCGAGGAGCGGGGGAACAGCCAGGGGTAGTGCACGTCATCGACACGAAACACGTCGTCCGGCACGTTGTCCGGGCCCCCGCCCACCAGAACCAGTCGCCGGCCGTGTGAGCGGACAACGCCGAGCACCTTCTCCAGTGTCTTCTCCGGCTGGTGCACCGGCCAGATACTGCCGAACGACAGCGACACCGGGGCGTCCCCCGACTCCACGAAGTCCACCAGCTCCGCGGACGGGGTCCATTCGCGGTCCCAGAACCAGTACCCGGTGAACTGCGACAGCGCCGGCCAGTCGGAGGGTTCGGTGAACATCTCGCGGGTGACCGGGCACAGCAGCGGCACGTCGCGGCCCAGCTCGCGGTAGGGCGCTCCGAAGGGCAGAGCCGGCATGTCCGCCTGCTTGCGGTAGCCCCGGATGGAGATCCAGTCCAGCAGCCCCGCCATCCGGTGCGTCAGCCGGTTGTAGACCGGTCCGAGCCTGGACTGCGGGGCTATCATGGCCGGCCACTGCTTCGTCGGGTTGAGCGGCCACCAGGTGAGCGACGCCCAGGGCGACGTGCCGTTGTCCTCGAACATGATCCGGCTCAGGACGCTGTTGACCACCAGGTCGGCGCCCTTGCACACGTCCTCGACGCGGGATGCCAGCAGCCGGATGTGCTCCTGCGTCGGGCGTGGCACCTTGCGGGCCGCCTTGAAGAGCGAGGCGCCCTGCTGCAACGCCTCGGTGAGCGCCGGATGTGCCAGGAAGTCCCGCGGGCTCCCCGGCAGTTCGGCGAAGTCCAGACCGGACTCCCTGACCAGCGACTCGAAGTCTCCGTGGGTGGCGAGAACAACCGAGTGCCCCCGGGACATCAGGGTGGCGCCCAGCGCGATGAAGGGCTGGACATCACCCCGTGACCCTGTGACAAGGAGTGAGACCTGCATGAGTCCTCCGTACGAAAGGGGCGAGTGAGAGGGGGAGCCGACCGGTGGCCGCGGTGATTCAGTAGTACGGTACGTAGCGGTCGAGCACGCGGTCGAGGTAGTCGGCGTCGGTCACCGACCGCATCTCGGGCAGCAGTTCGCAGAGCTTCGCGACCGACACGGGGGTCATGGTCAGGGGCCCGTCGACGATCTCGTGCCGTGCCGAGAGCCCCAGCCGGTCCTCGATGCCTTGGATCACCGTCCGGATGGGCAGCGGCCTGCCGGAGGCGACGTTGACGACGTCGTTCTCCACGCCCTGTTCGAGCAGCCCGTCGACGGCCCGGGTCAGGTCGGCCGCGTCGATCACGTCGCGGTGCGCTCCCTGGAAGAGCCGCACGCTGCCACTGCGCACCTGCTGTACGAACGCGGGGAGCAGCTGGTGCGGGCGCTGCCAGCGACCCATCGCGTGGCTCACCCGCAGGACGAGCCAGGGTGCGCCGGATTCGGCGACCATGCGTTCCAGCCGGAGCTTCTGCCTGCCGTACGGCGAGATCGGCAGCAGTTCGACGTCTTCGGCCATCGCCGTGTCCCCGGTGCCGTAGAGGGCGTGGGACGCGGTGGACAGGAACACCACGAGGCGACCGTCGGCGCGACACCTGCGGGTGACTTCGTCCACCACGGCTGCCTCGCGGTCGAATTCGGCCCCCTCGAGGACGCTGGTGCTGGAGACACCGGCGGCGAGCACCGTGGCGTGCGGATGGCGTTCGCCGACGGTGGCCAGGTTGCGGGCGATGAAGCCGTTGCCGACGATCTCCATCAGATGCCTTCCGTGGCGACGACGCGGATTGCTGACTTCTTCATGTCGTCCAGCAGTTCGGCGGTACGCAAGGTCGTGGCGGCCCAGTTGTCGTGGTCCCGGTCGGCTCCTGTGGCGAGGGTCTGCCGCACGGCGGCGGCGAACGCGGCCACCGAGTTGGCGAACTGGTGCTCGGCGGGCAGGACGAACTCCTCGGTGTGGTTCTGCTCCTCGATGCGCAGCAGGGGTGCCGTGGTCGGTGGGGGAGTGAAGGCACGGTCCACGCTGAGCCGCGCGTCGCTGCCCCACAGGGTGTAGCGGGAGCCGTAGGCGTGGACGAAGCCGAAGCTGAGCGTGGCGATCTGCCCGGTGGCCGACGCGAGCACCGCGCTTCCCGCGACATCGACGTCCGACACCGGGTCGTGGCGCAGCACGGCCCCGGCGACGGTGAGGTCGTCGCCGAGGAAGTACTGGGCGAGGCGCACCGGGTAGATGCCCGCGTCCAGCAGGGCGCCGCCGCCGAGCTCCGGCCGGTAGCGGACGTCGTGCGGGGGCAGCGGAGGGAAGCAGAACGCCGCCTCCACGTGCTGTAGTTGACCGATCCGCCCTTTCGCGACCAGGTCGGCCACGCTGCGGTGGAAGCCGTGGTGGACGAAGGCGAGGTTCTCGCGCAGCACCAGGCCGCGCTCCCGTGCGAGCCGGGCCAGCGCGGCGGTGTCCGCCGCGGAGGTGGTCAAGGGTTTCTCGGCTAGGACGTGCTTGCCCGCTTCGAGCGCGGATCGCACCCACGAGGAGTGCAGGGCGTTGGGGACGGACACGTAGACCGCCTCGATGTCGTCCCGTTCGAGCAGTGGCTCGTAGCCGTGCACGGCCTCGCAGTCGAATCGGGACGCGAAGGACTCTGCCTTCGCCTGCTCCCGGCTGGCGATGGCGGTGATGGTGGTGTCCGGTGTCTCGCGCAGCGCGGGCAGGGTGCGCCGCGCCGCGATCGAGGACGCGCCGAGCACGCCGACCCGCACGGGGCCGGGCGAGGGGGAAGTACTCACGTGCGATCTCCTCCGGCCGGCCCCAGCAGGCTGTGCAGACATGTGAGCAGTGTCCTGGCCTGGATGTTGAGGTAGTTGCTGTGCTGCACGAGGCTCGACAGCTGGTGAACGGCCAGCCAACGGAACTCGTCCGGCTCCGCCAGCTCGCGCTCCGAGGGGAGCTCGACGATCAGATAGCGGCTGCGTGTGTGGAAGAACCGGCCGCCCTCCTCGGACAGCACGGTGTCGAATCGGACGGCGTCGGCCGGGGCGTGCAGCACCTCGTCCAGGAACGGGGGAGCGGCCTCGGCCGGAAGAACGGCGTAGTTCTCCGGAGTGCACTGCACGGTGGGGGCCAGCTCGATCGCGTCCACGAACCCAGGTTCGGAGCCGACCCGGACCAGGACGTGCAGTACGCCGCCGATCCGCTGCACCAGGAAGGCGGCGACGCCCTGGCCGCGCGCCTCGATCATCGGCTGGGTCCAGCTGGAGACCTCGCGGCTGCCGGTCTGTACGTCCACGGCCATCACGTCGAAGAACACACCGTAGTCGTGCGAGATGCGGTCGTCGGAGCGCTGCCAGTCGCGGACGCTGCCGAGATCCATCAGGTGCGCTTCGCCCGTGAAGCCGGCCCGCGCTCCGGTGAACCAGTTGCGGACGGAGCCGGTGGAGTGGAGTGCGCCGTATCCGGGATCGAGCGATCTGGCCAGCGCGGCGCCGATGCTCGTGCCCTCCACCGGCCGGCGCGCGGCCGGTGCACCGTCGATGGCCCACCGGCCGGAGGGAGAGGGGGAGGCGAACGGGAGACAGGCCATGACCGTGCGCGAGTCCATGTTCACCAGGTCGGGGCTGGAGAGCAGGGCGTGCAGCTGCCCTACGGACAGCCAGTAGAAGCCGTCCAGCAATTCCACGTCGTCACGTGTCTCGACGATGATGTTTCGATTGCGTTTCCGGTAGAACCAGGATCCCTGCTCCGACTGGAGCACATCGGCCAGTATCTGGTGTCGGGAGACGTTCCGGAAGAAGTCGAGATATGGCACCGGCCGACCGCCGTGCACTCGGGTGTAGTTACTCCGGGTCGCCTGTACCGTGGGCGATATCTGTACCCTGTTGTGGTTGCCCGGCTCCATCTTTGCCTGCATCAGGCAATGCGGTACACCGTCGAATTCTTTGACCAGGATGCCCAGTATGCCGACTTCCGGCTGATGGATGATCGGCTGGTCCCATTCGGGCACCGCACCCGGGGCGTTCCGAACCCGTAGACCTCGGACCGAGAAGAACTTGCCGCTCTCGTGCACGAGGTTTCCGTGTGGCTCCTCGAAACGCCAGCCTTTCAGTTCGGTGAACGGGATGCGGTGTATCTCTGAACTTTCAGTTTCGACATACGCGGCAAACCATCTGCGAAAAGCTTCCAGGCTGGAGACGGCCCGGTCGGCGTCGTGCATGGAGCGGGCCATTCTGGCTGCTGACCGGTTCTCCGGCCTGGTTAAGACGTCAGCGCTGCCCGGCAGGGCGTGCGGCATCGGTGGTCGCTCCTTGTTCCCTGGGGCGGATTGTGGCCGGCGTGTTACTGGTGGGTGAATGAATGCATCCACTCGGGACGGCTGCGGCAACGCCCGTTCAGGCACTGTCACGCAGGAGCGGTCAGGCGCTGTCGACTCCCGCTGTACCCGGAGTGAGTCTGGTGCAAGGACTTCCTGAACCCTGACAGTCCTACGTCGCGCGGGGTTCGGCTGTCAACACTTCCATGGTGCGCCGCGGCCGAAAATAGGCGCAGATTCTGCGGGGTTTTCGGGGTCCGCCGGGCACGACCCTGGCAACAAGTGACATGCATCTACGTTCAGTTGCCAGCTAAACGTGGGCTAGATCACATTGCCTCGGTCTTGTGGGGTATGGCAGGGTCGATCTTGCGTTTGCCAACTGTTTTATAAGTGCTGTGCAGCGGGGAACCAGCACCGGTCGTCATTGTGTATTCGCAGATGGGGTCGGGAGCTGGCCCGGAGATTACTCGCGGCCGCTTCGGCGAACTTCGATGATTCACGGGGGTTCACTTTGTCACGGAGTGCTTGTTCGGTACGGCACGATGACGATGGCGATCAGATTGCTGTGATCGGGCTCTCCTGCCGCCTGCCGCAAGCCGACTCGGCGGTGCGATTATGGGAACTCTTACGTGACGGGGTCGATGCCATCACCCCACTGCCCCCGGGGCGGTGGAAGCAACGCCCCACGGAGGATGCGGAGTTAGTCTCCGAGCGAGGTGGATTCCTCGACCGGGTGGATCAGTTCGACGCCGACTTCTTCGGCATCTCGCCGCGCGAAGCAGCGGCCATGGACCCCCAGCAGCGCCTCGCGCTCGAACTCGGCTGGGAGCTGCTGGAGAACGGCGGCATCACCCCCCAACGCCTGGCTGCCTTACGCGCCGGGGTCTTCGTCGGCACGATGAACGACGACTACGCGACCCTCACCCGACAGCGCAGTTCGCAAGCGGTCTCGCACCACACTCTCGCCGGTCTGCAGCGAAGCATGATCGCCAACCGGCTCTCCTACCTCCTCGGCGCGAACGGCCCGAGCCTCACCGTCGATTCGGGCCAGTCGTCCTCCCTGGTCGCTGTCCACATGGCGTGCCAGAGCCTCCGCGCCGGAGAGTGCGAGGTCGCCCTCGCCGGCGGAGTGAACCTCAACCTCAGCTTTGACGGCACCCTGAGCGTCTCCCGGTTCGGCGGGCTCTCCCCTGACGGCCGCTGCTACACCTTCGACTCCCGCGCCAACGGATACGTACGCGGCGAGGGCGGCGGCTTCGTCCTCCTCAAACCCCTGGCGCAGGCGCTGCGGGACGGCGACCACATCCACGGGGTGCTGCGCGGCAGCGCCGTGAACAACGGCGGCGGTGACAGCCTCACCACCCCCAGCCGGCAAGCCCAGGAGGACGTACTCCGCAGCGCGTACACGGCGGCGGGCGTACGCCCCGAGGACATCCAGTACGTCGAACTCCACGGCACCGGCACAGCCGTCGGCGACCCCATCGAAGCCGCGGCGCTCGCTGCGGTCCTCGGCTCCGCCCGCCCGGCGGACGCACCCTTGATGGTCGGCTCGATCAAGACGAACGTCGGCCACCTGGAGGGCGCCGCGGGCATCGTCGGACTGCTCAAGGTCCTGCTCTCCCTGGAAGCGGGGGAGCTCCCCGCCAGCCTCAACTTCGACATGCCCAACCCGGCCATCCCCCTGGCTGACTGGCACCTCCAGGTTCAGTCCGAGCGCTCGCCCTGGCCGCGTCCGGACGTATCGCTGGTGGCCGGCGTGTCGTCGTTCGGTCTGGGCGGGACGAACGCGCACGTCATTGTGGAGCAGGCTCCCGTGGCGGGGCCCGCTTCGGTCGCGGATGGCGAGCCGGGTCTGGTCGGTGTGGTGGCCGGTTCTGGTGTGGTGCCGTGGGTGGTTTCGGGCCGGTCTGCTGCGGGGTTGCGTGGGCAGGCGGGGCGGTTGCGGGAGTTCGTGGCTTCCTCGGAGGCTTCGGTTGCCGATCTCGGGTGGTCGCTGGCGTCTTCGCGTGCGGGTCTCGGGCATCGGGCTGTGCTGCTCGGCGCTGACAGGGAGGAGCTGCTGACTGCTCTGCGGTCCTTGGAGGACGGTGAGCCGGCGGCTGGTGTGGTCACGGGTGTGGCGTCGGACGGCGCTTCGGACGTGGTGTTCGTGTTCCCGGGTCAGGGTTCGCAGTGGGCCGGTATGGCGGTGGGGTTGCTGGATTCTTCGCCGGTGTTCGCGGGGCGGTTCGGTGAGTGTGCGGCGGCTCTGGCTCCGCACATCGACTGGGTGCCTGAGGATGTGTTGCGGGGGTGTGGGGGTGCGCCGTCGTTGGATCGGGTGGATGTGGTCCAGCCGTTGTTGTGGGCGGTGATGGTGTCGCTTGCTGAGGTGTGGCGTGCGTCGGGTGTGA
>NZ_JBIBEG010000008.1:287488-359033 GCF_042902585.1 Streptomyces argenteolus | reverse complement strand
TCCGATTCCCGGTCGAAGCGGGTTACTGCTTGTTTCGCTTTCCAGTTCTTCGCTTTCGCGTTTCCCTTTCCGGCGAGTCCGACTTTACCAGACTCATTTCCGTTCCGTTTCCGGTCCGAATTCGATTCCAGCGGCCTGCGGAATGGCCTTTGCCTTTCGGCTGACTCGACTTTATCAGAAGCATTTCGACCGAAGCGAATCGGCTGACTGCTTGAAAGAGAAGAATCGATTGGCTCGGCGGAGACCACGTCCCCTGCACGAGCGAGATGAACTTTAGCCGTCGCGTCCGGGCTTGTCCAGCCCCTTGCAACCGTTAAAATCTACCTCCCCACGCAGACCGTGTCAACGGCTTTGGTGGGCGAAGAGGAGAGTAGCAGGTCAGCGACGTCGTACGCACATCGCCCCTCATGCGGCGGAGGGAAGCTCCGCGCTCCGCTCGGCGGTTTCGAGATCTCCGACGTCCCCGGCCCGCGCCGCCCTGCCGCCCAGGACGTAGACGTATGCGAGGAACGCCAGCTCGGCCACGATGCCGATGGTGATGCGAGCCCAGGTGGGAAGCCCGGAAGGGGTGACAAAGCCTTCGATGACACCGGACACGAACAGGACCAGCGCCAGGCCGATGGCCATGCCCAGCGCGGCTCGTCCTTGCTCCGCCAGTGCGGAGCGCCGGGTACGGGGCCCCGGGTCGATCACCGTCCAGCCCAGGCGAAGGCCTGTCCCGGCGGCGACGAAGACCGCAGTGAGTTCGAGCAGGCCGTGCGGCAGGACCAGCCCGAGGAAGGTGTCCAGCCGACCGGCCGAGGACATCAGCCCGATGCCCACGGCCAGATTGAGCACGTTGACGAACAGGATCCAGATCACCGGTATGCAGAGGAACGCCCCCAGGACCAGGCACATGGCCGCGGCCTGCGCGTTGTTCGTCCAGACCTGTGCGGCGAAGGAGGCGGCCGGGTGGCTGGAGTAGTACGTCTCGTACTCCCCGCCGGGGCGGGTCAGGGCGCGCAGGTCCTCCGGGGCGGCGATCGCCGCCTGCACGTCGGGGTTCGCACCGATCCACCATCCGATGACCGCCGACAGGAGTACGGAGAGCACGGCGGTGGGGATCCACCAGTGCCGCGAGCGGTAGACGGCCGCCGGAAAGCCGGCGGTCAGGAACCGCACGGCGTCGCGCCATGAAGCACGACGGGTCCCCGTCACGGTCGAGCGCGCACGCGCCACGAGCTGGGTGAGGCGGGCGGTCAGCACGGGGTCCGGGGCGCTCGACCGGATCAGGGACAGGTGCGTGGCTGTCCGCTGGTACAGGGCGACGAGCTCGTCCGCCTCCGCACCTGTCAGGCTGCGCCCACGGTGCAGAAGATGGTCCAGGCGGTCCCACTCGGTGTGGTGGGCGGTCACGAAGACGTCGAGATCCATGGTCGGCTGCTGCTCCAGGCATGGGTGTGTACGGGTCCGTACTCCGGCGGCGCGCTGCGGGTCAGCTTGGCAGACTGTGGGCCCGAGGGGCAGGGAAGGGTGGCGAGGGGTGGGGTGGCGATGAATGAGCTCGTGACCGGAGACGCGGTCGTACTGGGATTGCAGCCGGCGAGGCTGCCGAGCCGGGCGTTGGCGATCGCCATCGACCTCGCGGTGATCCTGACCGTCTTCGTTCTGCTGTCCATAGGTCTCGCCGTGGCGACGGTGACGCTGGACGAGGCCGCTGCCGCCGCGATCGCGGTGGCGGTCTTCCTGCTGGTGCTGGTGGGCGGGCCGGTCGCGATCGAGACCCTCACCCACGGACGTTCCCTCGGGAAGCTGGCCTGCGGCCTGCGGGTGGTGCGGGACGACGGGGGGCCCATCCGCTTCCGGCACGCACTCGTGCGCGGCGCCATGGGCATGGTCGAGATTCTGGGGACGGTCGGCGTCGTGGCCTGCATCGCTTCCCTGGTGTCCGCCCGTGGCCGGCGGCTCGGTGACGTCTTCGCCGGAACGCTCGTCGTACGTGAGCGGGTGCGAGCCGGCCGGACACTCTCCGTGCCACCGCCGCCGCCCTGGCTGGTGGGGCGCTTCGCGCAGCTCGACCTGTCGGGCGTGCCGGACGGTCTCTGGCTGGCGATCCGCCAGTACCTGACGCGCATGAACCAGCTCGACGCCTCCGTGCGCTGGTCGATGGCCGAGCGGTTGTCCGCCGATCTCGCCGCACGGACGGGCGTGCCCGTGCCGCAGGGGGTGCCGTCGGCCGCGTATCTGGCGGCCGTGGTGAACGAACGGCAGGCGCGCGACGTCCGGCGGGTCTCGGCGGTTCGCGGGCGGAGTGCTCAGGCGCAGGCGCCCGGCGCCGTTCACGCTCCGGCTTCCGCTCCCCGTCCCACTCCCGCCACTGGTCCTGGCCCTGCGTCCGGCTCTGCTCCTGCTCGGGACACGGCCGAGGGCCGGCCGTCCACGACCGGTTTCGCCCCGCCCGCCTGAGTCCTGCGTCCGGGCCGGTGTCCTACCACTCGTCCGGGTCCTCGTCCTCGCCGTCGCTCTCGCCGTCACCCTGGTGCCGGTCCCGTCCGGCGGGACGGGGCATGACCGACGGAGGGGACTCGAGGTGCTCCAGCTCGATGCCCGGCGCTGCCAGCACCACGTCACCGGCGATGTGGACGGCGTGCTGATCGCCGGTGTCCAGCGCGTTGACCTGGTACTCGTCCACGATCAGGGGCCCGTTGTCAGTGGGGTGCGCTTCACTGTTCAGCAGGGACCAGGACTGGTCGACGGTACGGGGGGCGAGGACCGGGTCCGTGAAGGTGACCAGACGGACGCGGGTCGCGGGGGAATCGGGGGTGAGGCGAAGGAGCCGGGCGACGGCGATGAGGAACGCGGGGGACGTGCCGGAGAAGGTGTGGGCGCGGACATTGCCTTCGGTGGCATGGGTGCCGGTCGGATCGGTCCGTACCCAGGTGACCCCGTCCAGGGCGGCGCCGCGGATCTGCCAGCTCGCGGCGTGCATTTCCAGGCGGATGGGGCGGCCGAGTTCGTCCAGAGCCAGATCGACGGAGCCCAGGGGCGAGCCCGAGGGGCCCGTGGTCTGGGAGACGTAGCGCCAGCCCGAGGGGCCGGGCGCGCAGTGGAAGTGTTCTTCACCGAGGGGGGTGTGGTCGTGAAGATCGTGGAGCGAATAACGGCCGCGGGGCATGGGGTCCTTCAGGTTCCTCGGGCTGTGCGCGTGCGGTACGGGACAGGCCCCCGGCACGGGGGTGCGGGGGCCTGCGCTCGGACCTGCGGCTGCGAGACGGGCGGCCGGCCGGCTCAGCCGAAGCTGAACCGGCGGTCGGCCGGCGGTCGGCTCAGTAGCGGTAGAGGTCGGACTTGTACGGGCCCTCGACCGGGACACCGATGTAGTCGGCCTGCTCGGGGCGGAGGGTCGTGAGCTTCACGCCCAGCGCGTCGAGGTGGAGACGGGCGACCTTCTCGTCCAGGTGCTTCGGCAGCACGTAGACATCGGTCGGGTACGCCTCGGGCTTGGTGAACAGCTCGATCTGGGCCAGGGTCTGGTCCGCGAACGAGTTGGACATGACGAACGAGGGGTGGCCGGTGGCGTTGCCGAGGTTCAGCAGACGGCCCTCGGACAGGACGATCAGGACCTTGCCGTCCTGGAACGTCCAGGTGTGGACCTGCGGCTTGACCTCGTCCTTGACGATGCCGTCGATCTTGGCCAGGCCGGCCATGTCGATCTCGTTGTCGAAGTGGCCGATGTTGCCGACGATGGCCTGGTGCTTCATCCGGGCCATGTCCTTGGCCATGATGATGTCCTTGTTGCCCGTCGTCGTGACGAAGATGTCCGCGGTCTCCACCACGTCGTCCAGCGTCGTGACCTGGTAACCGTCCATCGCCGCCTGGAGCGCGCAGATCGGGTCGATCTCCGTGATGATCACCCGGGCGCCCTGGCCGCGCAGGGACTCCGCGCAGCCCTTGCCCACGTCGCCGTAACCACAGACGACGGCGGTCTTGCCGCCGATCAGGACGTCGGTGGCACGGTTGATGCCGTCGATCAGCGAGTGGCGGCAGCCGTACTTGTTGTCGAACTTCGACTTGGTGACCGCGTCGTTGACGTTGATCGCCGGGAAAAGGAGGGTGCCGTCACGGTGCATCTCGTACAGTCGGTGCACACCGGTCGTCGTCTCCTCGGTCACACCGCGGATCTCGGACGCGAGCTGGGTCCACTTCTGCGGGGACTCGCCGAGCGTGCGGTTCAGCAGGGTGAGGATGTGGGCGAACTCCTCGCTGTCCGCGGTCGACGGGTCCGGGGCCTCTCCGGCCTTCTCGAACTCGACGCCCTTGTGGACGAGGAGGGTGGCGTCACCACCGTCGTCGAGGATCATGTTCGGTCCGCCGGTGGGGGTGTTGGGCCAGGTCAGAGCCTGCTCCGTGCACCACCAGTACTCCTCCAGGCTCTCGCCCTTCCAGGCGAAGACCGGGACGCCGGCGGGGGCGTCCGGGGTGCCGTTCGGACCGACCGCGATGGCGGCGGCCGCGTGGTCCTGGGTGGAGAAGATGTTGCAGGAGGCCCAGCGGACCTCGGCGCCCAGGGCGACGAGGGTCTCGATGAGCACCGCGGTCTGCACGGTCATGTGCAGCGAGCCGGTGATCCGGGCGCCGGCCAGCGGCTGCGCGGCGGCGTACTCCTTGCGGATCGACATCAGGCCGGGCATCTCGTGCTCGGCGAGGGTGATCTCCTTGCGCCCGAAAGCGGCGAGGGAGAGGTCGGCGACCTTGAAGTCCTGGCGATTGGCGGCCGTCGTCATAACGGGCTGCTCCTCGTGATGGGTCGAGGGTGGGCTGGCTGGCTCTGCGGCGGCCACGGACATACGAATGCCCGGGCGATCCACAGTGCAGTCCGTCGGAGGCCCTCTCTCCCTCGGCCGGTCCGCGTCGGCGGACCGGACGACCGCCATCAGCAGCGACGTCTGGTACTCCCCCGAATCTACACCGAACGGCCCAGTGAGCCCCAGTCCGCCGGGGCAGCGGTGTGGGTCACGGGGCCGTTCGGGGCTGATCTCCGTGGGTCAGTGGCCGGATCCGTCCGGTGCGCCGGGCGAGCTGGGGCCGCCCGGCGTCTTGCCCGGGTTGGTGCCCGCAGCCGCGGCGGCCTCGCTGTAGATGTCGGGCTCCAGGTAGATGACCCGGGCGATCGGGACGGCCGCGCGGATCCGGTTCTCCGCGGCGTTGATCGCCTCCGCCACCTCGGCGGCGGACTCCTCGGCACGCACCGCGATCTTCGCGGCCACCAGCAGCTCCTCCGGGCCGAGGTGGAGCGTGCGCATGTGGATGACGCGGGTGACGGTGTCGCCGTCGACCACCGAGGCCTGGATCTTCTCGACGTCCTCGACGCCGGCCGCCTCACCGAGCAACAGCGACTTCGTCTCGGCGGCGAGCACGATGGCGATGACGATGAGCAGGATGCCGATGCACAGGGTTCCGATGCCGTCCCACACACCGTTGCCGGTGCCGAGGGCGAGACCGACACCCACGAGGGCCAGGATCAGGCCGACGAGCGCGCCCAGGTCCTCGAGGAGGACGACGGGGAGCTCGGGGGCCTTGGCACGACGGACGAACTGCGTCCAGGACAGCTTGCCGCGGGTCTGGTTGGACTCGGAGATCGCCGTCCGGAAGGAGAAGCTCTCGGCGATGATCGCGAAGACCAGCACGCCGACCGGCCAGTACCAGGCCTCGATCTCGTGCGGGTGCTTGATCTTCTCGTAGCCCTCGTAGATCGCGAACATGCCACCGACCGAGAACAGCACGATCGAGACGAGGAAGGCGTAGATGTAACGCTCGCGCCCGTAGCCGAAGGGGTGCTGCGGGGTGGCCTCCCGCTGGGCCTTCTTGCCGCCGAGCAGCAGAAGGCCCTGGTTGCCCGAGTCCGCCAGCGAGTGGACGCTCTCCGCCAGCATCGACGACGAGCCACTGAAGAGGAACGCCACGAATTTGGCCACTGCGATCGCGAGGTTGGCGGCTAGTGCCGCCACGATCGCCTTGGTTCCGCCTGACGCGCTCATGGGTGCCTGGTGTCCCTTCCTCGGTGCTGCGGCACGGACGCCGCGTTACGGCCGGACATTGTTGCAGTCGCTGGTGCGGACGGTACGTCAGGCCACCACGGTGGCCCGGAAGAGCGTTCCCGTACCGGATACTTCGACCGTTTCGTCCGCCGGGACGAACACCGACTCACCCGGGGCGAGCGTGAGGTCCCCGGCTCTGGGGGCGCCTGCCGTGCAGAGGAGGATCTGCGGGGTCGTGGCGCCGAGGTCGACCGGGGCTCCCCCGGCCGGCAGGACGTAGCGGGACAACCGGAACTCGTCGACCGGTGTCTCGTACAGCTCCTCGCCGGACGCCGCCGCCTCCGGTCGCAGGATGGCGGGTTCGGTGGCCTCGAAGCGGACGATGCGCAGCAGTTCGGGTACGTCGATGTGCTTGGGGGTCAGACCACAGCGCAGCACGTTGTCGGAGTTGGCCATGATCTCGACGCCCAGGCCGCCGAGATAGGCGTGCGGGACACCCGCGCCGAGGAACATCGCCTCGCCGGGCTGGAGTTGGACGTGGTTCAGCAGCATGGCCGCGATGACGCCGGGGTCGCCCGGGTAGTGGTGGGCGATCTGGGCGTACGGGGCGTGGTCACCGCCGAGCCGTCCCGCGGCCTCGGCCGCCTCCGCGACCGTACGGGTCATCTCGTCCGGGTCCGCGCCGAGGATCGCCGTCAGCACCTCGCGCAGTGCGGCGTCCTCGGGGTGGGCGCGGAGCAGGTCCACGTAGGGCTTGAGGGAGTCGACACCCAGAGCCGAGAGCAGATCGGCGGCCTCCGCGGGCCGGCGGAAGCCGCACAGCCCCTCGAAGGGCGTGAGTGCGCAGATGAGTTCGGGCTTGTGGTTGGCGTCCTTGTACGTGCGGTGCGGGGCGTCGACGGGGATGCCCCGGCGCTCCTCGTCCGCGTACCCCTGCTGCGCCTGTGCGAGGTCGGGATGGACCTGGAGGGAGAGCGGGGCGCCTGCCGCGAGCAGCTTGAGCAGGAAGGGGAGGCGGGGGCCGAAGGCGGCGACGGTCGCGGCGCCCAGTTCGCGTACGGGATCGGCGGCGATGACGTCCGTGAGGGACAGCTCGCCCGGGGCGGAGCCCGCACCGGTGTCCGCTGCGGAGGCGGCATCCGTAGCCGCGCCGGGACCCGAGGGGCGGGAGAGCCGGGACGGGGCGCCCGGGTGGGCCCCCATCCACATCTCGGCCTGGGGTTCGCCGGTCGGGGCGGTGCCCAGCAGCTCGGGTATGGCCGTCGTGGAACCCCAGGCGTAGGGGCGCACGGTGTTGGACAGCCGGTCCATGGAGATTCGTCCTCGTGGTACGTGGGTGCGTGGGGCGGTTGCGCCCGGGGCAAGGGGCGGGCCGTCAGGCCCGGTTGTCGGAGGCCAGTGAGGCGTAGACGGCGGCGAAGTCGGTGACCGCGAGGAGCTCGGCGAGCGCTTCGAGCTCCGTGCCCTCCTCCGGTTCGAGCTCGCTGATGGCCGTGTCGTGGCTCAGGGCGAGTTCGCGGGCGGCCGGGGCGGCCGTGAGACCGCCGGTGGGCCGGTCACGGAGCAGGACGACGCGGGCGCGCATGGCTTCGGGTTCGTCCACCCGGTCCCGGAAGAAGTCGTCGGGGTCGGCGCCCGCCGCGAAGGCCCCGGCGAGCAGCCCCCCGTGCGAGGGCAGCGCCTCCGGCAACTCGGCCACGAGTGCCGGACGCCCGGCGAGCTCGGCCAGGACGGCGGCGAACCGGCGCCCGACGGGGCCGGCGGCCTCGCCTTCCGTCCAGACGAGGGGAAGGCTGTCGGCGAGTTCCGCCGCGAGGGTCTTCGCGGGGTTGCCGTACGTCGCGACGGCCGGTCCGCAGCGCTCGGCCGTGCGGTCGAGCCGGTCGGCGACCTTCTGCAGTGCGTCTGGGGAGGCCTCGATCAGCCCCACCCGGTCGAGCAGGGCGAGCAGAGGGGTGAGCAGGGCCCAGAGGGTGCCGGGGCCCGCCGCGGAGGTCTCGGCGTCGTACTCCCCGTGCGGGGCGGCTGCCATGGGCACGACGAGGCCGTGGACCCCGTCGACCGCTTCGCGCAGGGGCGAGCGGACGGGGGCGACGGCGACGACGGTGCAGCCGCGGCGGTACGCCTGTTCGGCCAGCAGTGCCAGGCCGGGCTCCGAGCCGTCGGCCGTGGCGATGAGCAGCAGGTCCACGGACCCCGCCCAGCCCGGCAGGGTCCAGCGCAGCGCGCCGCCCGCTGCGGCGACTCCGGTGGGCCGGATGGAGGTGACCGGGGCGGCGGCGCCCGCGAGGGCGCCGATCAGATCGGCGACGCCCGTCGCGGCGGTACCGGGCCCCGCGACGAGCACGGCGCGCGGCCGGCCTTCGGGGGCCAGGTCGCCGATGCCCGCCTCGGCGGCGTGCCGGGCGGCGGTGCGCACACGCGCCCCGGCCTCGGCGGCGCCGCGCAGCAGACCTCGTCGGTCGGCTCGGGCCAGGGCTTCCGGTGCGTCGAGGAGCGACTCGTCGAGCATGGCGTAGGGCCTCCGATCGCCGTGCGGATCAGGGTGCTGTGGTTACGCGGGGCGGCGAGCCTCGTCGACGAGCAGGACCGGGATGCCGTCCCGGACCGGGTAGGCGAGACCGCAGTCCGTGCTGGTGCAGACCAGCTCGGGGTTCTCGGCCGCGGAGCGGTCGTCGAGCGCGGCGTGGCAGGCCGGGCAGGCGAGGATCTCCAGAAGACCGGCTTCGAGCGGCATGAGGTGGGTCCCTTCGGGCGAACGGGCTGATCCGGTCCGGGCCCGGTGGGGTCCGCGGAGCGTGGGGCGTGGTCAGCCTACCGCCGGGCCGGGAGGGTCGCGGCCCGGCGGACCCCGGCAGGCAGGGCATGCGTCGGGCTGTGGCTCCCCGGAGGCTCGTGCGGCACCGTGTACGCCCCGGAGGGCGTGTGCCCGCGACACGTGCCGTCACGCACGGGCGAGGGGAGAACTTCGTAGCGTACGGCCGCGCCCTCCCTCACGCACGGCGGCGAAGACCTCTCGCGCACGGCCGGGCCCCTCGACGCGCACGAGGGCGAAACCCGCCGTGCACGTCGTCCTCACCCCCGCACCGGGACGACGCCCCGCGCCCGGTCGCAGCGTCGCGCGCATACGAGAACGACACCGCGCCCCGCACAGCCGGCGTCCCCTCACGCGCACACGAGGGCGCCACCGCGCGCACAGCCGTCCCCTCAGCCACACACGAGAACGGCACGCACAGCCGTCCCCTCACGCACGCACGAGAGCGAGAACCTCGTCGCGTACGGCGGTCATCGTCTTCTCGTCCCGCGCCTCCACGTTCAGGCGCAGCAGCGGCTCGGTGTTGGAGGGGCGGAGGTTGAACCACCAGTCGGCACCGGTCACCGTGAGCCCGTCGAGCTCGTCGAAGCCCACGCCCTCGCGGCTCCCGTACTCCGCCCTGATCGCCGCCAGCTTTCCGGCCTGGTCCGCGACCGTGGAGTTGATCTCCCCGGAGCCCGCATAGCGGTCGTAGCGGTCGAGGAGCCCGGAGAGGGGACCGTCCTGGCCGCCGAGCGCCGCCAGGACGTGCAGGGCGGCGAGCATGCCCGTGTCGGCGTTCCAGAAGTCGCGGAAGTAGTAGTGGGCGGAGTGCTCACCGCCGAAGATCGCTCCGTGCCGGGCCATCTCGGCCTTGATGAAGGAGTGGCCGACGCGGGTGCGGACGGGGGTACCGCCGTTCTCCCGGACGACCTCGGGAACCGACCAGGAGGTGATCAGGTTGTGGATGACCGTGCCCTCGCCGCCGTTGCGGGCGAGTTCCCGCGCCGCGACCAGGGCCGTGACCGCCGAGGGGGAGACGCCCTCGCCGCGCTCGTCGACGACGAAGCAGCGGTCCGCGTCCCCGTCGAAGGCGAGGCCCAGATCGGCGTTCTCGGCGAGGACGCGGGCCTGGAGGTCGACGATGTTCTTCGGGTCGAGCGGGTTGGCCTCGTGGTTGGGGAAGGTGCCGTCGAGCTCGAAGTACATGGGTACGAGGTCGACGGGGAGCCCGGCGAAGACCGTCGGCACGGTGTGGCCGCCCATGCCGTTGCCCGCGTCCACGACGACCTTGAGGGGCCGGATCCCGGAGAGGCCGACGAGACCCAGCAGGTGCGCGGCGTAGTCGGTGAGCGTGTCGCGCTCGGTGACCGTGCCCGGCGTCCCGGCAGGGCTCCCGGGGGCACCGTGCTCCGACCACTGCTCGACCAGGGTGCGGATCTCGGTCAGGCCGGTGTCCTGGCCGACAGGGGCGGCTCCGGCGCGGCACAGCTTGATGCCGTTGTACCGCGCCGGATTGTGCGAGGCCGTGAACATCGCTCCGGGCAGGTCCAGCGCGCCGGACGCGTAGTACAGCTGATCCGTGGAGCAGAGCCCGATGAGGGTCACGTCTGCGCCGCGGGCGGTCGCCCCACGGGCGAAGGCCGCGGCCAGACCGGGCGAGGACGGCCGCATGTCGTGGCCGATCACGATCGCGTCCGCCTCGGTGACCTGGACGAAGGCGGCCCCGAACAGCTCGGCCAGCGACTCGTCCCACTGGTCGGGCACGATTCCGCGCACGTCGTACGCCTTCACGAGCTGCGACAGATCAGCAACCACGGCCGGTCCTCCTGGGGGTCTCTACGGACCGCCCAAACTACCCGCAGCCTCCCGGCTCCCGGTCAGGGGAGCATCCAGCCCAGCACCACCGTGCTCTGCGCCATCACGACGAGACACATCACCAGCAGCAGCCCCAGGCTCCACGGCAGGACCTTGCGCAACAGGTCGCCCTCCCGTCCGGCGAGACCGACGGCCGCGCAGGCGATCGTCAGGTTCTGCGGGGAGATCATCTTGCCCAGGACGCCCCCGGAGCTGTTGGCGGCGGCGAGGAGCTCCGGCGAGAGGCCGGACTCCCGTGCGGCGGACACCTGGAGGGCGCCGAAGAGTGCGTTGGCGGAGGTGTCGGAGCCGGACACCGCGACGCCGAACCAGCCGAGCACCGGTGAGAGGAAGGCGAGACCGGCACCGGCCGCGGCGACGAACTGGCCGATGGTGGCGGCCTGTCCGGAGAGGTTCATGACGTAGGCGAGGGCGAGCACCGAGGTCACGGTGAGGATGGCGTAGCGCAGTTCGTGCACGGTGGCGGCCCACTCCCGCGCCGCGGTGCCGGCCCGTACGCCGAGCACGACGGCGGTGACCAGGCCGGCGAGCAGGACGAGGGTGCCGCCCGTGCCGAGGAGCGGCAGGGTGAACACGTTGGCGCCGACAGGCTCACCGTCCGGTCCGGCGACGTTTAGGAACGGCCAGTCGAAGACGCGCGTCGCCTCCGCCAGGAGCCGCTTGACGGGCGGGATCTGGGCCACGGAGAACACCACGATGATCAGCGCGTACGGGGCGTAGGCGCGCATCACCTCACGGCGCGGGTCCTCCTTGTCGAGGTCCTCGCTGCGTACGCCGGTCAGAACGGCGGCGCGTACGGGTTCGGCGGCGGGCTTGCGGGCGCCGGGCAGGGCGATCAGCGCACCCGCGCCGACCAGGGCGGCGGCGATGTCGGCGAGCTGCGCGGAGAGGAAGTTCGACGCGGCGAACTGGGCGACGGCGAAGGCCACTCCGCACACCAGGGCGGGCATCCAGGTCTCGCGCAGCCCTCGCCTGCCGTCGACGAGGAAGACCAGGATCAGCGGGACGACCAGGGCGAGCAGCGGGGTCTGGCGGCCGACGACCGTGGCGACGTCGTCCAGCGGCAGTCCCGTGACCTGGGCGAGTGTCACCACCGGGGTGCCCATCGCGCCGAAGGCGACGGGCGCGGTGTTGGCCACGAGAGAGACGACGGCGGCCTTCACCGGGTCGAAGCCGAGCGCGACGAGCATGACCGAGCAGATCGCCACGGGTGCGCCGAATCCGGCCAGGGCCTCCAGGAGCGCGCCGAAGCAGAAGGCGATGACCAGCGCCTGGATGCGCGGGTCGTCGGAGACCCGGCCGAAGGAGCGGCGCAGGATGTCGAAGTGCTGGGTGCGGACGGTCATCCGGTACACCCAGAGGGCGTTGACCACGATCCACATGATGGGGAAGAGCCCGAAGAGAACACCCTGCGCCCCTGCGGAGAGGGCCTGCCCGAGCGGCATGCCGAAGGCCGGCACACCGACGAGCACGGAGACGGCGAGACCGATGAGGCCCGCACGGTGGGCCTTCATCCGTACGGCGCCGAGCAGGACGAGGACGGTGACCAGAGGCAGCGAGGCGACGAGGGCGGACAGGGCGAGCGAATCGGCGACGGGTTCGAGTTGCTGGACAAACACACAGACCTCCCCGGATTCCGTGATGCGGAAGCGATCTCTCACGGGTGGAGGAATGGTCGTGTCCGCGACAAGTCAGCGTCAATGCTCCGTACGGGAAAACTTCTCTCGGGTGGATGCGTGAAGGGTGGGGCCTGTGGGGCGGCGGTGGCACGCGGAGGCCGCCCGAAACGGACCTGCCGGGCATCTGAGGGGCACGGGAGCACCAGCGCGGAATCTGACCACCGGCGATCGCCGGAGGAAGAACTGCCCGCGCGCGACAGCGTTCGACGGCCGCCCGGTCGGGCCGATGGGCGATGATCGTCCGACGGCCGCGGGGGCCGGTCCGATGGCCGACGGCCTGTCGACCGCGTGCCGGGACGGCCACGCTGCTCGACCGTCACCGGGTGGACCCGGCGGTCACGGCCGGGGTGATGAACGCCCGGGCGGAGGGGGCGTCAGGAGTCCGGTGAGCGCAGTACCCGCAGATGTCCCCGGCGCGCGACCTCGACCGGGTCCGCCGCGCGCGGGCCCCGCGCACCCTGCTGCCGGTCCTGGGGCCGGGCAGCCTCGCGCACCGCGTTGGCGAGCGCTTCGAGATCGTCACCGCTGGGGCGGCTGGGGGCCGAGGGGTCGGAGAGCCGGACGACTTCCCAGCCACGCGGCGCGGTGAGCCGCTCGCCGTGTTCGGCGCAGAGGTCGTAGCAGTGGGGCTCGGCATAGGTGGCGAGCGGGCCGAGGACCGCGGTCGAGTCGGCATAGACGTACGTCAGTGTCGCGACGGCGGGACGGCCGCACGCAGTTCGCGAACAGCGACGTACAGGGCTCACGATGTTGGACGGTACCGCACTCTTGAGCGGGCTGCGACGACTCTCCCTCAGCTCACCCCCACGTGTCGCCTCTCGGGCCCGGCCGCGGAGGGCTCGGACGCACCCGGTCCGACCTGCGTGGCAGCCGTCGCGCAGCGGTGCGCGGAGGGTGCTCCACGGCCGCCGGGAAGAACATGTGCGGTCATCAGGCGGACGTCCGGCGATCGGACCAAGGGCCGGATCCGCACTCAACCCTGGCCGGAATGTTCATCTGCGGACATCCGGTCGGACGACCGGTCCGGCGTGCGGCTCGCTCCCGGCCCGGCGTCCGGCAGGACATCCGGCGGGCCCGCGAGGAAGCCGTGATCGCCGGCGGCGGCGGAGGGTTACGCTGCGTCGGTGATGGACAGTCCCGTACCGCCCCCTTCGTCCGAGCCACGGCCCCGCCGCCGCGACCGTCACGGCCGTGGCATGCGTGGACCGGTCGCACCGCCTCAGGTGCCGCTCTCGGTCAGCAGGGCCGACAGCTTCCGCGATCTCGTCCAGGACTCGGTGGAACGGCTGGAGCGGCGCTGGCCACAGCTGGCGGACGTCGACTTCCTCGTCCTCGATGTACCGGGATCGCTGGAGGAGACCGTCCCGCTGGGGCGCGCGCTGTCCGCCGCGAAGGGGCAGCCGGCGCAGATCGTCATCTACCGGCGCCCGGTCGAGATCCGCACCAAGAGCCGCGACGAGCGCGCCCTACTGGTGCACGAGGTCGTGGTGGAGCAGGTCGCGGAGCTGCTCGGCCTCTCCCCCGAGTCGGTCGACCCGCGCTACGGGCAGGACTGACCCACCCGCGACGCGCCCCGCGTCCGTCGTCCGGGACGGGCGGGCGCGCCCCGCTCAGTCGTCCAGGACCGACAGGTCCTGCCGCGCCTGGGGCACCTCGACCGTGCCGCCGTCGTCCGGCAGGGTCTGCACGGTGAACATGTCGATCCCGCCCTCCGTGAGCGTGAGCGTGCGGGCCGCGTGCACCGGGCCGCCGGACTCGGTCTCCACCGTCAGCGCGTAGTTCCCCTTGAGCCCGGACGGGACCTCGGGAGTCACTTCGAGCGTCGTACCGCCCTTGACCGTGTACGTCTTGACGGTCGGCTCACCGCCCTCGCTGCCCGCCGAGGCGGTCACCTTGACCTTGGCGGTGCCGCCCGGAGCGGTCAGTGAGAGCACCGAGCCCTTGGCGCGGTTGTCGGCGACGCTCGCGCGGTCGCCCACCGGCGCGGTCGCGGGGATGAAGGCGACCTCCTGCTCGGCCCCCTTCCCCCGCACCACGCGCAGCGCGGCCACGATCGGGGTGCCGCTGCCGTCCGCGGGCGACAGCCGGAGGGAGCCGGGCTCGCCCCGGGTGACGTCCTTGAGATCGACGCTCGCCGTCATCTGCGACTTGATGTGCAGGGTGTCGTTGCCCGCCGGCGCGAACGTCGCGTTCTTGCCTAGGAGCTGCACCTTCACATCGGCGTCGTCCTCGCCCGGCGCGAAGGCCACCAGGCGTACGGAGGTGGCGTCGGCCGGGATGCCGGGCAGCACCAGTGTCTGTGCCGGATCGCCGGACGCGGCGAGCCAGTCGCTGCCCACCTCGTCCTCGGCCACGCTCACGTCCGCCCCGATGCGCCCCGACCGGGTGGTGACGTGCAGGGTGACGTTCTCGGCCGCCTCGCCGGTCAACGTCGAGAGCAGCATCGGGACGCTCGACCTCGCCGGGACCGTGATGCCCTCGGCGACATCGGACTTGAGGGGACCGTCGGCCCCGTAGAGCTCGATGTCGGCGACGGCGGCCGTGTCGTCGGGGTTGGTCAGGTGGATGTAGTCCTGCCGCGCCGGCGCGGTGCTCGCGCCGGGGAACCAGAAGTCCGTGTCGGGCGCGGAGCAGCTGACCCCGAGGAGACCCCGGGCACCGCCGGCGGCGGCCGTGGTGGTCTGCTGGGCCGCCCAGCCGGGGGCCAGCTTGCCGGTCGCGGTGCCGATGAGCGCGGGAGCGTCGGACTTGTCCGTGTCGGCGGTGGACGGCTTTCCGGTGTCCTTGAGGGAGATGACGGGCTCACCGTCGGCCGCCGTCTCCTTGTCGGCGTCCTTCTCCTTCTCCTTCTCCTCGTCGGAGGCGCCGTCCTCGTCCGACGCGTCCTCGTCGGCGGGTGCGTCCTCGTCCGCGGGAAGGGCCTCGGCGGGCTCCAGCTCGGCGGCACCGGCCTCGCCGCCGCTCTTCCCGGCCGGCGTGAAGGACGTGTACGTCGTCTCCGCGAGGTCGGACATGCTGGGGACGGGGCACAGCAGGCTCGTGCGCTCGACCGGGAGCCGGGCCGCCGCCCTCGCCTCCGGTTCGTCCGCGTCGCCGGGCGCGGTGAGCGCGGCGAAGCCGGTGACTGCGGCGAGGGCGACGGTGCCCGCGATGAGGGACAGGGGGGTGGACTTCACTCGGACTCGCCTCGCGATGCGTTGCCGTTGCCGTTGCCGTTGCCGTTCTGCCACGGGTCCTGACCCGGTGCAGGGTTCTCGTCGTGCCCGCCGTACGGCGAGGTGTCCTCGGCCGCTGCGCCGTAGGGCTGCTGCTGGGCGTAGCCGTACGGGTCGTAGGCGCCCTGCTGATACGGGTCCAGCTGGTAGGCGTCGCCCTGGTAGTACTGCCCGGCGTCCTGGCCGCCCTGGTACTGCCCGGTGTCCTGGCCGCCCTGGTACTGGCCGGTGTCCTGGCCGCCCTGGTACTGGCTGTAGTCCACGTCCTGGTACTGCTGCTGGGCGTCCCACTCCCCGTAGCCGCTCTGCTGCGGGACCGCCGCGTACGTGCCGTCCTGGTCACCGGGAACAGCCGCGTACGCACCCGTGGCGTCCTGGTCACCCGGAACCGCCGCGTACGGATCGGTGGTCTGCTGCGCCGGGATGTACTGCCCGTCGGCGGCGGGTGCCTCCTCGGTGGGGAAGGCCTCCGCGTAGGCCGTGGCCGTACCGGCTTCGCCCTCGGCCGCCGCAGCGGCGTCCGCCTGGGCCGCCGCGCGCAGCCTGCGCGCCCGGCGTCCCTCGCCGACGACCGGTTCGGCCGGGACGTTCTCCGTCTCCTCGGGCAGATCGTCGTCGATCTCCCGGCGTCGGCCGGGCAGGGCGAGCACCACCAGGACGACGCCCAGCGCCACCTGCGTCCAGACCCATGCGGTGTGCGCGACGGGGGTGTCGTACGTGAGGTCGAGCGTCCCGCCGCCGGAGGGGAGCTGGAAGCCCTGGGCCCAGCCGTCCACGGTCTTCGGGGTCAGGGCGACACCGTCGAGCGTGGCCTGCCAGCCCGGGTCGGCGGCGTCGGCGATCCGCAGCACCCGGCCGGACCCGCCCTCGGGGATCTCGGTGTGCGCCTCGACCGGCAGCGAACCCACCGGTACGGGCTCGGCGCCCTCGCCGGAGGGGACGATGGTGAGGCGGGACGCCTGGCGGTCGACGCGCCACAGGGCACTGCCGTCCAGCTGGCTGAGCCGGCTCAGGCCGGGGGTCGAGTCCAGGACCCGGCTCATCTGGCGCGGGGCTCCGTCCCGTACGAGGACGTAGCGGATCGCGAAGCCGCTCAGCTGGCTGCCCTGGTCGGCGCCGGAGCCGGCCACCAGGTTGGCGACGACCTTGTCGAGGTGGGAGTTGCTGCCGCCGGCCTCGGTGAGTTCGGCGTCGCCGAGCCGTGCGCCGGAGCCGCGGACCAGGCTGTAGGAGACGGTCGCCGGTGAGGTGCCCCCGAGGATCAGGGTGCGCGGCTGGTCCCGGGTGGTGCTCTCCTCCGCGACGAAGGCGGGCACCTGTACGGGGTCGCGGCGCTCCAGCGGTCCGGCGGCGCCGCCGATCATCCAGCCCGCCGCGGCCAGGACCGGTGCGAGGCCGGCGGCCAGGGCGATCAGCGCGGCGACCGGCTGGCGCCAGCCGAAGCTCAGCGCGGCCACCCGCACCCGGGCGCCGTCCGCACCGAGCAGGGCGGCACAGAGCAGCGCGATGCCGTAGACGAGGGTGGCGGGGCCGGCCCAGGTGGAGCCGTTGGAGATCCCCGCGAACACCAGGGCGACGAGCACGACGACCCAGGACGTACGGATCGCGAACTGCCGCTCCCCGCGCAGCAGCGCGGCCAGCGCCGCGAGCACGATGCCCAGCAGCAGGACGCCGCCCGCGGCCTTGGGGCCGCCGGGGCTGATGCCGAGCAGGTCGAGGGCGGACGCCGTACCCGTGCCGATGTCCAGCCCGGCCTCCTTCAGGAAGCCGGACGGGCTGGTCAGCAGGGACAGCGACCAGGGCGCGAGGACGAGCATCGGGGTGGCCGCCGTGGCCAGGAAGCGCAGCCCGTACGCGGTGATGTCGCTCCGCCGCAGCACGAGCACCCCCATGCCGAGGACCAGCGCGAGCGGCCAGACGATCGGGGTGAACGCCGTCGTGAAGGTGAGCAGCAGGGTGTACGCCCAGGTGGCGCGCCAGCTGCCGCGTGCGGTGGAGCCGTCGCCGCGCAGCCCGTGCGCCGCGACGGCGGCCCGGGCGATCAGCGGCAGGAGGACGGCCAGGACGGCCGTACCGAGGCGGCCGGTGGCCAGAGCTCCGGTCGCGGCGGGCAGGAAGGCGTACGCGATGCTCGCCCAGGCCCGCAGGAGCCGGGACTCGATCAGCGGCCGGGAGGCGAAGTACGCGGTGAGCCCGGCGAGCGGGACGGAGCAGACGAGCAGGAGCGTGAGGGCGAAGCCCGTGGAGCCGAGGAAGAGCGCCGAGAGGGCGGCGATCACCGCGAGGTAGGGCGGCGCGGTCTGGGTTCCGCCGGTCCCCACGGGGTGCCAGCCGTCCGCGTAACGCGCCCAGAGGTCGGAGACGTCGGCCGGGGCGGGCAGCAGCGCGCCGCCGGCGAGGGCGCCGCTGCCGAGGAGGCCGCGGCAGGCGACCAGGGAGACCAGGAGGAGGAGCAGGAAGAGCACGGGGCCGGGCTTGCGGCCGACCCGCTTGAGCCGCGCGAACTGCTCGATCTCCAGGAAGTCCGCGTCGTCGCCGCCGGGGCCGGACTCGACCGCCCCGTGCCGGGAACCGCCGGAATCGGATTCGGAGCGGCTGCCGAAGTTGCCCGCGACCTGCTCGACGGTGGCCCGTACGGTGGCGCCGGGCGGCGGGAACAGGGACCGCAGCTCGGCCGCGTCCACCGCCCCCTTGCCGCGCGCGCGGCGCGCGGCGATGATCCGCCCGGGGCGCAGCAGCGTGCCGAAGAGTCCCGCGACCTCGTCGAGCGCCTGCCCCGGCACCTTGCCGACGAGATAGGCGAGGGTGCGCAGCAGTGTGCCGACGACGAGGCGGAGCAGGGCCCACGGCAGCTGCTTGCCGCGGGCGTTGACGAGCATCGTGTAGACGGCGCCCGCCTTGTCGACGCGGTGCGGGCTCGACACGGAGCGTCCGGCACAGTCGATGGGGCGGCGTTCCCTTGCGGAGGCCTCGGCGTGCCGCAGCACGGCGTCGGGGGCGACGAGCACCCGGTGGCCCGCCATGTGCGCGCGCCAGCAGAGGTCGACGTCGTCCCGCATCAGCGGGAGCCTGCGGTCGAAGCCGCCGAGCTCCTCCCAGACGTCACGGCGCACGAGCATGCCCGCCGAGGAGACGGAGAGCACGGTACGGATCTGGTCGTGCTGCCCCTGGTCCTGTTCGCGGCGGTCCAGGCCGGTCCAGCGGCGTCCGCTGTTGGCGATGGAGACGCCGACCTCGAGGAGCTGCTTGCGGTCGTACCAGCCGCGCAGCTTGGGCCCGACGATCGCGGCGTGCCGGTCGTTCTCGACGACGCGCAGCATCTCGGCGAGCGCGTCCGGCTCGGGTGCGCTGTCGTCGTGCAGCAGCCAGAGCCACTGGACGGGCTCGCCGTGCGGGAGTTCGGGCAGGTCGTACGCGTCGTCGCGCCAGCTGCGGGTGACGGGGTCCCAGCCGCTGGGGCGCTTCAGGTACGGCAGGTCGTCGGGGGTGAGCACCCCTGCCGTCCGGACCGCCTCGTCGACGGCGGTGCCGAAGCTGGTGCGCCGCGCGAGGTGCAGGACGCGCTCGCCGCCGAGCGCCTCGGTGACCAGGCGGGCGGAGTCGTCGGCGCTGCCGGTGTCGGCGGCGACGACGTTCTGCACGGGGCGTTCCTGCCCGAGCAGTCCGGCCAGCACGCGGGGCAACCAGCGTGCACCGTCGTGCGAGACGAGCACGGCGGTGACCACGTGCCGGGGGAACTCTGGGGCGGCGGCCTCGTTCGGCGCCGCCGGGTGGCTGTGCACGGACATCGGGGTAGGGGCCCTCCGGCCGGATCCGGAGGGGGTTCCCCCCGGGGGCTGCATCGGTGTACACGCGCGCCCCGGCGGGGCGTTGGCGCGTCTCTCGGACGGGGCCCCACACTAACGGTACGGATGTGCGCCCCGCGCCGAACGGCTGACCGGCGGGATCCGGGGGCGCTTCGAGGCGGACGGACGCGGCGACGGCCCGGGGCCCCACCCTGCGTGCAGGGTGGGGCCCCGGGCCGTCGCGGTCCCGGCGTCAGCTCGCGCCGGGTGCGTCAGATCGCGGCCTTCTTCAGGCGGCGCCGCTCACGCTCGGAGAGGCCGCCCCAGATGCCGAAGCGCTCGTCGTTGTTGAGGGCGTATTCAAGGCATTCCGAGCGGACCTCGCAGGCGAGACAGACCTTCTTGGCCTCGCGGGTCGAGCCGCCCTTTTCGGGAAAGAAGGACTCGGGATCGGTCTGGGCGCACAGCGCGCGCTCCTGCCAGCCGAGTTCCTCGTCCGCGTCCTCGACCAGCAGTTGCTGGAACAGCTCGGTCATGTGCGCCCCTCGTCTGTCTCTTGCGTCCCCGTGATGCGGCCGTTATCGATGCGGCCGAACGACACGAGTGAAATTACAAGTGTGTAGCTTCGGGCCAGTCAAGCGAAGATCTGCTATTGGCCTCGGTATTCACTCTGCGGAACCAAGCGTATACAGAAAGTGTTCAAATCACCAAAAATCTGACATATGCCATGCGCGTCCGACATCGCGGCCTCTCACCCAGTGAGACGAGCGAGCGGGCCGCAATGTTTCGATTTGATCACCGAAGCGACCAAGATCACAGTCGGGTCACGGGTCGTCAGGCCTGCGCACGGACCCAGTTGTTGCGCCACCTTGCCTGCCGGAGGGGAGCTAAAACCTTTCTCCACCCCCTGCGACCGGATGGTGTGAAACATTGCCGCCAAATCGGGCATTGAGTTGACAGACCGCCCACAGAGCCGGTCTCCTTGACCGCATGCCAGCGACCGCAGCCTCGTACACGACCCGCATCCGCGGGTTCCGTACGGCTGTCCAGGCCCGCTGTTGCTGTTCCAGCTGTCACAGCTGTTGAGCCGTAGCGCTCCAGCTCTGATCCAGCTCCTCCCACCGCGTCACCGCGGTCTTCCGCTCCACCGCATTCCGGTCTTCCGCGACACCCCCACGTACGCGCATCCACATGCCGAGGAACCACCGCACCCATGAACAGCGACAGCGACCTCTCCATCGCCGGGGACATCCTCGATGTCCAGCACCTTCTGCGTCCTGCCCGCCCCCACCCCTCCACCGTCGCCGAGTTCGTCGGACTGGCCCGCTCCCTCGCGGCCGACCGCGACAGCTGGGCCCCGCTCGTCCGGTACGACACCACGACCCGCTGGTACCACCGGCTGCGCACGGGCCCCGGCTACGAGGTGTGGCTGCTGAGCTGGGTCCCCGGCCAGGGCAGCGGGCGCCACGACCACGGCCCGTCCTCCGGCGTCCTCACGGTGCTGGAGGGCGAGTTGACCGAGCACACCGCACGCGGCCCGCTGACCCTGGGTCCCGGCGCCCAGCGTGTCTTCGCCCCCGGTTACGTCCACGAGGCCGTCAACGACTCCCTCCAACCCGCCGTCAGCCTGCACATCTACTTCCCGGGCCTGACCGAGATGCCGATGCACTCGGCGCGGTGCTCCCCGGTGGCCGAGACCTCCGTCCCGGCCTGACCCCTCCGCGCGGGGACGGGCTCGCCAGGCCCGCCCTCCGCCGGACGGCCCACCCGCCGCCCGCCACCACCCCGACGAGGACCGTGCTCCGCCTGACAGACTGTCGGGCATGCGCATTGTGGTTCTGGCCGGCGGTATCGGTGGTGCTCGTTTCCTGCGTGGCCTCAAACAGGCCGCTCCCGACGCGGACATCACGGTGATCGGCAACACCGGTGACGACATCCATCTGTTCGGGCTGAAGGTCTGTCCCGACCTCGACACCGTGATGTACACCCTCGGCGGTGGCATCGACGAGGAGCAGGGCTGGGGGCGTACCGACGAGAGCTTCCGGGTCAAGGAGGAGCTCGCGGAGTACGGCGTAGGGCCGGAGTGGTTCGGCCTCGGCGACCGTGACTTCGCCACCCACATCGTCCGGACGCAGATGCTCGGCGCCGGCTACCCGCTGAGCGCGGTCACGGAGGCGCTCTGCGCCCGGTGGAAGCCCGGGGTCCGGCTGATCCCGATGTCCGACGACCGCGTCGAGACGCACGTGGCCGTGGACGTCGACGGCGAGAGCAAGGCCATCCACTTCCAGGAGTACTGGGTGAAAATGCGCGCCTCCGTGGCGGCGCGGGCCGTCGTGCCGGTCGGCGCGGAGCAGGCCAAGCCCGCCCCCGGGGTCCTGGAGGCCCTCGCCGAGGCCGACGTCATTCTCTTCCCGCCCTCCAACCCCGTGGTGTCGGTGGGCACCATCCTCGCCGTGCCCGGCATCAGGGAGGCGATCGCCGACGCCGGTGTCCCCGTGGTCGGGCTCTCCCCCATCGTGGGCGACGCGCCAGTGCGGGGCATGGCCGACAAGGTCCTCGGCGCGGTGGGCGTGGAGTCGACCGCCTCGGCCGTCGCCCGTCACTACGGTTCGGGTCTGCTCGACGGCTGGCTCGTCGACACCGTGGACGCCGGATCGGTCGACGAGGTGGAGGCGGCGGGTATCCGCTGCCGTGCCGTTCCCCTGATGATGACGGACGTGGACGCCACCGCCGAGATGGCCCGGCAGGCCCTGGCGCTGGCCGAGGAGGTACGGGCATGAGCGGCCAGGCACCCTCGTACCGGGTGTGGGCCCTGCCGGGGATGCCCGAGGTGCGGGAGGGCGACGACCTCGCGAAGCTGATCGCCGCCACGGACCCCGGTCTGGTGGACGGCGACGTCCTGCTGGTCACCTCGAAGATCGTCTCCAAGGCGGAGGGACGGATCGTCGAGGCCGCCGACCGGGAGGCAGCGATCGACGCCGAGACGGTCCGGGTCGTCGCCCGGCGCGGGACGCTGAGGATCGTGGAGAACAGGCAGGGCCTCGTCATGGCCGCGGCCGGCGTCGACGCCTCGAACACCCCGGCGGGGACCGTGCTGCTCCTGCCCGAGGACCCGGACGCCTCGGCGCGGACCCTCAGGGACGGTCTGCGCGACGCGCTCGGCGTGGAGGTCGGGGTCGTCGTCACGGACACCTTCGGCCGCCCCTGGCGCAACGGTCTGACGGACGTGGCGATCGGCGCCGCCGGGGTCAGGGTCCTGGACGACCTGCGGGGCGGCACCGACGCCCACGGCAATCCGCTGAGCGCCACGGTCGTGGCCACGGCCGACGAGCTGGCGGCGGCCGGGGACCTGGTGAAGGGCAAGGCGTCAGGACTGCCGGTCGCCGTGGTGCGCGGGCTCCCCCACGTGGTGGCGACGGGTCCCGGCACGTCCGGGGACGAGGACCGGGGCGCGCGGGCGATGGTGCGGGGCGCGGCCGACGACATGTTCCGGCTGGGGACGTCCGAGGCGGTGCGGGAGGCGCTCGGTCTGCGCCGCACGGTGCGGGAGTTCACGGACGAGCCGGTCGATCCCGGCGCGGTGCGGCGCGCGGTGGCCGCGGCGGTGACCGCCCCCGCTCCGCACCACACGACACCCTGGCGGTTCGTCCTGCTGGAGTCGGAGCGCGCGCGGACCGGGCTGCTCGACGCGATGCGGGACGCCTGGATCGCGGACCTGCGCCGGGACGGGCGCAGCGAGGAGTCGGTCGCCAGGCGGGTGCGGCGGGGCGACGTCCTGCGCGACGCGCCGTATCTGGCGGTGCCGTGCCTCGTGATGGACGGCTCGCACTCCTACGGAGACGAGCGCAGGGACACGGCGGAGCGCGAGATGTTCGTGGTCGCGGCCGGTGCGGGTGTGCAGAACTTCCTGGTGGCGCTGGCCGGCGAGCGGCTCGGCTCGGCGTGGGTGTCCTCGACGATGTTCTGCCGGCCGGTGGTGCGCGAGGTGCTGGACCTCCCGGACTCCTGGGATCCGCTGGGCGCGGTGGCCGTGGGGCATCCGAAGGGGACTCCTCCGGCCCGGGCCCCGCGTGACGCCGGGGCGTTCATCGAAGTGCGGTGAGGCGCGGGGTCACAGCCGGGCGATGTCGCCCGGCGTCATCCGGGGCGCCCGGCGCGCCGGGATGTGGCCCGAGAGCAGGATCAGCCGGGTCGCCCGGTGGCGCTGGCCCTCGTACGGTTCGAGCAGCGTGAGCATCTCGTCGTCGCCCGCGTCGCGGTTGCCCGCGAGCGCGTGACCGACGATGCCCGGCAGGTGGTAGTCGCCGACGGTGACCGCGTCGGCCGCGCCGTTGGAGCGCTGGAGGGTTTCCGCCGCGGTCCAGGGGCCGATGCCGGGGATGAGCTGGAGCCGGGCCATCGCCTCGGGCAGCTCCATCGAGGCCGCCTCCTCCATGCGCCGGGCCACCCGGACCGCGCGCAGGACCGTGGCGGAGCGCTTGGAGTCGACGCCCGCGCGGTGCCACTCCCAGGAGGGGATCAGCGACCAGGTCCTCGCGTCCGGCATGACGTGCAGTCCGTACGCCCCGAACGCGGCGTCGGCGGGGCCGGGGGCCGGGGTGCCGTAGGTGCGGACGAGCAGCCGCCAGGCCCGGTAGGCCTCGTCGGTGGTGACCTTCTGTTCCAGGATCGACGGGATCAGGGACTCCATGACCAGCCCGGTGCGCAGCAGGCGCAGACCGGGCCGCCGGCGCTGGGTCTCGGCGACCAGCCGGTGGCGCGGGCGGAAGACCTCCGGGGTGTCCTCGGCGCCGAGGAGCGCGGGCAGGCCGTCCAGCAGCCACTGCGCGCCCGGACCCCAGGCCGCCGCCGCGACCCCGCCGTCACGGGCCGCGCAGAGGCGCAGGGTGCCGGGTCCCGCCGGGGTGCGGGTGGCCCGCCAGAAGGTCCCGTCACGCAGGGCCCGGAAGCAGGGGTCCGCCGGGCCGCGCCGCAGGGGGCTCAGGACCAGCCGGAGGTCGAGGGGCCCCGCCGGAGCCCAGGTCCGGGTCAGCGGCGCGGCGGACGTCTGCGCCACCGCCGCCTGCCTGCGCGGCACGGCGGTGGTGCGGGGTACGAAGCGTCCTGCCACGGGTGAAGATCCTAGGTCGTCGGGGGTCCCTGTCGAGGGTAAGGCCGACGAGGACCGTTCACTGGTCGGACGAGAAGCGGACCGAGGCATCGGGGAGGCTTGCGCCGCACCAGATCCGGATGCCGTCGCGCAGTTCGTTGTCGGCTCCGACGTGAGCACCGTCACCCACGACCGCGCCGGTGAGGACCGTACGGCTGCCGATCCGGGCGCCCGCCCCGACCAGGGAGTCGGTGATCACCGCGCCCGGCTCGACGACGGCGCCGGCCAGCACGGTGGAGCCGGTGATCCTCGCGCCCTCGCCGATCAGCGCGCCCTCGCCGACGACCGTGCCACCGGTGAGCTTGGCATCGGCGGCCACCGAGGCGGTGGGCAGGACGAGCCGGTCGCCGCAGCGACCGGGCACCGCCGGGGAGGGAGCGCGGCCCAGGACCAGGTCGGCCGAGCCGCGCACGAACGCCTGCGGGGTGCCGAGGTCCAGCCAGTAGGTGGAGTCGACCATGCCCTGGAGATGCGCCCCGGACGCCAGCAGCCCGGGGAAGGTCTCGCGTTCCACCGAGACCGGCCGGCCCGTGGGGATCGTGTCGATGACCGACCTGCGGAAGACGTACGCCCCCGCGTTGATCTGGTCGGTGACTATCTCCTCGGGGGTCTGCGGCTTCTCCAGGAAGGCCGTCACCCTGCCCGTGGGATCCGTCGGCACGAGACCGAAGGCCCGCGGGTCCTCCACCCGCGTGAGGTGCAGGGAGACGTCCGCCCCGGACGTGGCGTGCGCCGCGACCAGGGCCCGGATGTCGAGACCGGTGAGGATGTCGCCGTTGAACACGATGACGGGTTCGTCCGGTCCTGAGGCCAGGCGCGAGGCCACGTTCCGGATGGCCCCGCCGGTGCCGAGCGGCTCGCGTTCCGTGACGTACTCGATGGAGAGGCCGAGCGACGAGCCGTCACCGAAGTACGGCTCGAACACCTCCGCCAGGTAGGACGTCGCGAGCACGATGTGCTCCACCCCGGCGGCCCTCGCACGCGCGAGCTGGTGCGTGAGGAACGGCACCCCCGCGGCCGGGACCATCGGCTTCGGGGTGTGCACCGTGAGCGGACGCAGCCGGGTGCCCTTGCCACCGACCAGGAGGATCGCTTCTCTTGCCTCTGTCACAGCACCGTCTCTGCTTCCTGCTGGGGCCGGGCCTCGTATCGGCTGGCCAGTGTATGCAGACCGTTCGGTCCCTCCCGGTCAGCGGCCCTGCAGCTTGGCCGAACTCGTCCGGGCCGTGCCGAGCTTCTTGTAGAGACGGATTCCAGGGCATTCGGTTGCGAATCCGTCGCGGTGCCCGGAGATGACGTTGAGTGTGGCCTTCGCGCCCTTCTTGTACTTGCCGCTGCCCCCGGAGACGAGTGTGACCTTGCCCTTGGGGTTGCGACCGAACAGCCCGAGCTTCCAGGCCGTCAGTTTGGCGATGGCGGTGACGGAGGCGGCGGGCGGGTTCTTCGAGCTGAACGTCCCGAGGACCGCGATGCCCATGCTGTTGGTGTTGAACCCGAGCGTGTGGGCCCCGAGGACCGCCTTCGACACGCCTCCGGCGCGCCCTTCGTAGATGTTTCCGCACTTGTCGACGGCGAAGTTGTAGCCGAAGTCGCGCCAGCCACTGCTCTTGACGTGGTAGCGGTAGATACTGCGCAGGACCGAGGGGGCCTGGGCGCAGGTGTAGTTGTTGCCGGTGGCGCTGTGGTGGACGAAGGCGGCCTTGACGGTCGAGGTGTACGCGAAGGCGCGCTCGCGCAGGCTCTCGTCGGCGCCCCAGCCCTTACGCGTGACGATGCGCGGGCGCGGTCCCACGAACGGCTTGGCGCCCGCCGCCACGACCGCCTGTTCCTCGGACTCCGCCTTGCCGAGGGCCGGGATCTCCCTGGCGCCCAGCGGTGCGAGGTCGGCGTTGACCGCCGAGCTCTCGGCCGCGGCCAGGGTGAGGCCCGCGGTCTCGGGCAGGGCCCCCGGCTGGGCGGCCGTGGTGGTGCCCGCCGAGGGGGCCACGGCGGGGACGGCGGTCGCGCTGCCCGTGGCCGGGGCGCCTTCGGTGCGCGGCTGTTCCGGGTCCTCGCCCGGGTCGACGAGCTCCACCCGCAGCCCGGCGGGGAGGGCCCCGGCGGCGGTGGTGTCGCGGGTCCCGGCGCTCTCGGAGCGGACGCGTACGTCGACGCCGTCCGAGTCGCCGACCCAGAGCGGGGCGGTGGAACCGCGCACCTTGCCCGATTCGCGCTCCGGGCTGCCGGAGTCGGCGGCGTGGTCGATGTTGTGGGTCTCCAGGGACTGCCAGCCGGACCAGCGGCCGGTGCCGGTCGCACGGGTGCGGACCTGGACGGTGCCGTGCAGCTCGGCGTCGGCGTCGTCCCAGATCACGCCGACGAGCGAGAAACGGTGGGCGTCCCGGCGGAGCAGCCCTTGTGCGGCTGCGGGATTCGAGGATTCGGTGGGTTTGCCGGTGGCCCTCGGTGCGGTGAGTGCCCGCAGGGGCAGGGACTGGGTCGAGCCCGCGGGCTCGGCCGGGGACGCCACGGCCGCCGGGGCGACCGTGGCCGTGGTGGCGGGGGTGGCAGGGGCGGGCGCGGCGAGCGGAAGGGTGAGTGCCGTCGCGCAGGTGACGCCGATGGAAGTCGCAAGAAGTGCTCGCATGAGGAGAATCCTTGACGTAGTCGGACACATCGGCTACTGGAGTACACACGGGGCGATGTGACGCTCCGTCTGCCGAACCGGTGTACCGGGCACCCGTCACGCGCGGTCGGGCTTCCGCCCGCCGCGTACCCTTGCGCGGATGAACGCCAGTGATCGCACCCCCGCCGACCTGCTGCGATCCGCGCTCGCCGCGGACCCGGCCCGCCCTCTCGTCACCTTCTACGACGACGCAACCGGAGAGCGCGTCGAACTGTCGGTGGCCACCTTCGCCAATTGGGTGGCGAAGACCGCCAACCTGCTCCAGGGTGACCTGGCCGCCGAGCCGGGCGACCGGCTCGCGCTGCTGCTTCCGGCCCACTGGCAGTCGGCCGTCTGGCTGCTCGCCTGCTCCTCGGTGGGTGTCGTGGCGGACGTGCAGGGGGATCCCGCCTCCGCCGATCTGGTGGTCAGCGGGCCGGACGGCCTCGACCGCGCCCGGGCGTGCCGCGGCGAGCGGATGGCGCTGGCGCTCCGCCCGCTGGGAGGCCGCTTCCCGCAGCCGCCCGAGGGCTTCGCGGACTACGCGGTGGAGGTGCCGGGCCAGGGCGACCGCTTCGCCCCGTACGCCCCGGTGGACCCGGGGGCGCCCGCTCTGGCCGTGGCGGGCACCGGGCTGACGGCGGAACAGGTGGTCGCCCGGGCCCGGGAGGACGCCGCGGCTCTGGGGCTCGGGCCGGGGTCCCGGCTGCTGACGGGGCGCGCGTACGACACGTGGGAGGGCCTGTCCGCCGGGCTCTTCGCGCCGCTCGCGGCGGGCGGCTCCGTGGTGCTGTGCCGCTATCTGGACCAGCTCGACGCGGACGCGCTGGCCAAGCGCGTCGAGAGCGAGCGCATCACCGGCACCGCGGTATGACAAGCGCCCCGAGGGCCACTCGTCCGGCCCATGGCGGGCCGAGCCCCCGGGACTGAGCACCGACGGCGGTACATGATCGGGCGGTACGGGGGCACCGACGAGAACGCCGCCCGAATGCACAACCAAGCGTGAGGTTCAGCCGTCTACTTCTGCGACCGGCGGCCCATCGCGCCGCCGAACGTGAGGATGGACGCAGACGTGAGCGACAGCCCCGGCACCCCGGCCGACCCGGACCGCCCGGACAGCGCGGACAGCCCGGCCGGGGAGGGGCGGACGAAGGGATCCCGGGAGACCTCGGACGCCGCTCCGCGGGACGACGCGGCCCCCGCCGCCCCCGCGGCGCCCGAGGACGGCGGGGACGGGACCTGGGGTGCCCGGCCCGAGCGCGACCCCGGGCAGCACAGACGTCACTGGCTCCGCTGGACCGCCCTCGCCGCCTCCTTCCTCGTGCTGATCGCCGCCGGGGCCGGCTGGTGGCTGTACAAGAAGCTCGACGGGAACATCACGACGGACACGAGCGCCGCCGCCGAGCTCAAGGCGTACGAGAAGGACCGCCCGCTGCCGATCGCACGGAACGCGCAGAACATCCTGCTCATCGGCTCCGACACCCGGTCGGGCGACAACAGGGCCTACGGGCGCGACGACGGCGGCAGCCAGCGTTCGGACACCACGATCCTGCTGCACCTCGCGGCCGACCGGAAGAGCGCCACGGCGGTGTCCATCCCGCGTGACCTGATGGCCGAGATCCCCAGCTGCCACACGGCGGACGGGAAGGCCACCAGGGAGCAGTTCGCGCAGTTCAACTGGGCCTTCGAGCTCGGCGGCACGGCCTGCACGATCCGCACGGTGGAGAAGATGACGGGCATTCGCGTCGACCACCACATGGTCATCGACTTCAGCGGCTTCAAGGACATGGTGGACGCCGTGGACGGTGTCGAGGTCTGCCTGAAGAAGCCCGTCGACGACGCCGACGCGCACCTCAAGCTCCCGGCGGGCCGTCAGAAGCTGGACGGCGAGGAGGCCCTCGGCTACGTGCGGGCGCGCAAGTCGATCGGCAACGGCAGCGACACCGAGCGCATGGACCGCCAGCAGAAGTTCCTGGGCGCCCTCGTCAACAAGATGCAGAGCAACGGCGTCCTGCTGAACCCGACGCGGCTCTACCCGGTGCTGGACGCGGCGACGAAGTCGCTCACCACGGACCCGGGCCTCGACTCGCTGAGGGACCTGTACGACCTGGTGCGCGGCATGCGCAACGTCCCGACCGACCAGGTGCAGTTCCTGACCGTGCCCCGCCAGTCCTACCGGGCCGACGCGAACCGGGACGAGCTCGTCCAGCCGGCCGCGGACCAGCTGTTCGCGGCGCTGCGCGAGGACGAACCCGTGGCCGTGGTCCCCGCCGGCGAACTCAATTCCGGGGATTCACAGGCGGACCACAGCTCCGAGAAGGACTCGTCCGGCCAAAAGCCCGGTGATACGGACGCGAGCCCCACGCCTGCTCCCACCTATTCGGGGTCGAATGCGGCCGAGGATCCGTGCGGCTCGTAAAACAATTCTCAAACAGGGGTGGCAATCGGCGCGGAATAGGTGGAATGCCCGGTTGTAAGGAACGTGGAATGTGTCACGCGCGCCCCCCGTGGGCGAATCCGCCGGATAGTGTGACGCGATCCGGCACCGGCGGCCACCAGACCGCGCACGGCCGGAGTGTGAGGAACCGAGCGCCGTGCCGGGGGAGGCGCCTCGCGTGGCACCGACGGAGGATCCAGGCAGCCGTGGACGCGCACAGTTGTGGGCGGGCGGAGGAAATAAATCCCGCCGACCAGTGGGTGCCCGGCTCGCGGACCGGCCCTTACGAATTGCGACGGAACAACTCCGGAACAGAGTCGGCCGGTCCTTCCGGCGTCCATGGTCCTCGCATCGCATCACGGCGGAGGAAGGCACGGCCGCGGGCAGGCGGGGTCACGGACCGCGCGCAGGCCGTCGCGCACACGCTCATCCGGAAGGCAAGCGCCGACGAGGCGGTATGCGCGAAGTGACGACCGTCGTCGCGCCACAACAGAATTCTGAGCAGTAGGGGGGTCCTGGTGGGACGGAGCAGCACACGCGGGGAGGGGACTCGCCCGCGCGGCCGCCACGACGGCGACGGCACGGGCGACATGGACGGCCGGGCGGGGCGCGCGGGGCACGGCCGACGTCAGCCGTCCGCGCCGGAGAAGGGCGGGGACGGCCGACAAGGGCCGAACCGCCGTACCCGGCGGGCCGCCAAGGGCGGCAAGAGGCGTGTACTGCGCTGGGTGGCCGTCGTCCTCGCCCTGCTGATACTCGGGACCGGGGGCGCCGGTTACGTGTACTACAAGCACCTGAACGGCAACATCAGGAAGGAGAATCTGACCCTCGGCGACAAGGACATGGCCGATCACAAGGCCAACGCCGCCGGTCAGACCCCGCTGAACATCCTGCTCATCGGCTCCGACGCCCGCGACTCCACCGCCAACCAGAAGCTGGGCGGCGCCAAGGAGACCTTCGGGGGCACGCCGCTCGCCGACGTGCAGATGCTGCTCCACCTCTCCGCGGACCGGAGCAACATCTCCGTGGTGAGCATGCCGCGCGACACCATGCTGAAGATGCCCAAGTGCACCGACCCCGACTCCGGCAAGGTGTACGCGGCCAGCACCGTCGACGTCCAGACCAACGAGAGCCTCGGCCGCGGCGGCCCGGGATGCACGGTGGCCGCCTGGTACGAGCTCACCGGCATCACCATCGACCACTTCATGATGATCGACTTCGCGGGTGTGGTCTCCATGGCCGACGCGGTCGGCGGGGTCCCGGTCTGTGTCGACGCCAACGTCTACTCGCACACCAGCGACGGCAAGGGCTCGGGGCTGAAGCTGGAGGAGGGCACGACGTCGGTCAAGGGCAAGCAGGCCCTCCAGTGGCTGCGCACGCGCTACGGCTTCGAGGACAACACGGACCTCGGCCGGACCAAGGCCCAGCACCAGTACCTGAACTCGATGGTCCGCGAGCTGCGCAAGGGCACGAAGCTCACCGATCCCGGGAAGCTGATGAATCTCGCCGAGGCCGCGACCAGCGCGCTGACGGTCGACAAGGGCCTCGACACCGTCAAGAAGCTGTACGACCTGGCCGAGGAGCTCAAGAAGGCCCCGACCGACCGGATCACCATGACGACCATGCCGAACGTCTACGGCACGGGCCGTAACGCGGGCCGGGTCTACCCGAAGGCCGAGGAGGCCGAGCAGGTCTTCCGGATGATCCGGGAGGACATCCCGCTGGACGGCAAGGCGTCCAAGCGCAAGACGCCCGTCACCAAGGACACCGCCGCGCCCGCCGCGGAGATCGCGGTCACCGTGCGCAACGCGACCGGTACCGACGCGCTCGGGCCGGCCGAGGGCCGTGCGAGCACCGTCGAGGCCACGCTCACGGAGGCCGGATTCACCCGGGCCGCGGTCGACTCGCAGAACGTCGAAGGCGCCGCGAGGACCGGCATCCTCTACCCCAGCGCGGACCTGGAGGCCGACGCACAGGCGGTCGCCAAGGCGCTGGGCATCCCGGTCTCCCAGGTGAAGAAGTCGACGGACGCCTCGGGGATCGTGCTCGCCGTCGGTGCGGACTGGCGCGAGGACGGGGCCTACCCGGCCAAGGACACCGAGAAGACGCCGACCTCCGCGAACCCGCTCAACGGTGCGGACGAGAAGGCGTGCATGCACGTCAATCCCGGTTTCACCTGGTGATCCACGGCTGAGACGAGGAAGGGCCCTGCCGTCGACGGCGGGGCCCTTCCTCGTGCGTGGGGGTGTCAGGCCGTCTGCTCCTGGATGGCCGGGCGGCGGCTGGCGATGACCTTCTTCGCGAGGGAGCGGGGGCTGGTCAGGAAGCCGTAGCCCCAGGACATGTGCATGGTCGCCAGGGCCACCGGGATCTGGGCCCGTGCCTTCAGCGACAGACCCTTACCGGCCGGCAGCGACCCGGCCACGATGGCCGCGACGTACCCGGCCGGCACGACGAAGGCCCACGGGGTGACGGCGGCGCCCACGACGATGCCCGCGGCGATGGCGCAGACGGCGGTCGGCGGGGCCAGGTAGCGCAGATTGATCGAGCCGGAGTGGTAGCGGGCCACGACGTGACGCCAGCGGCCGTAGTCCTTGTACTGCTTGGCGAGCGCCCGCACGCTGGGCCGCGGGCGGTACTGGACCTTCAGTTCGGGCGAGAACCAGATCAGGCCGCCCGCCTCGCGGATACGGAAGTTCAGCTCCCAGTCCTGGGCGCGGATGAACTCCACGTTGTAGCCGTCCGCCCGCTCCAGCGCCTCGCGGCGGAAGACGCCCAGGAACACGGTCTCGGCCGGGCCCGCCTCGCCCCCCGTGTGGAAGGCCGCGTTGCCTACGCCGATCTTCGACGTCATCGCGGCGGCGACGGCCTCCTCCCAGGCGTTCTCGCCCTCGGCGTTCATGATGCCGCCGACGTTCTGCGCGCCGGTCTCCTCCAGGAGCCGTACCGCGGTGGCGATGTAGTTGGGCGAGAGCATGCCGTGGCCGTCCACCCGTACCACGATCGGGTGACGTGACGCCTTGATCGCGGCGTTGAGCGCCGCCGGGGTGCGTCCGGTCGGGTTGGCGACGGTGTGGACCCGGGAGTCCTCCCGGACCAGCTCGGCCGCGATCTCGTCCGTACGGTCGTTCGAGGGGCCGAGGGCGATCACGACCTCCATCTCACCGGCGTACTCCTGCTCCAGGATGTGCCGGACCGAGTTCCTGAGATGGCGTTCCTCGTTGAGCACCGGCATGATCACGGAGACGGCGGGGTACTGCGCGGCAGACATGTGGTCCTCGGGGGTCCTCGGGGATGCCGGGGGTCCGGGGGTTGTCGCACCCCAGGAGGCGGCGTGATTCGGCCGCCACGTTACCGCGAACGGGGGACAGCGGCGCGCCCCGCCGGGTCTCCTCCCGGTCTGCAGATCGTATGGGCCTACCGTGCGAAAGTCCCACTCGCACCGCGGAGGTGTCCCTCGTGCCCACGCCGCACCGATCGCCCCGTCCACCGCACCCCCGCACCGCTCCCCCACAGCGCAGGACTGCCCGGCAGCCCGGAGGCCGCACCGCGCGGCGGAACCGGGCCGGCGGGCGGAAGGCGCAGCCCCGGTGGGGCATGCGGGTCGCCACCGGGCTGTCCGTGCTGGTGCTCGGCGCGGGCGGGATCGGCCATGCCGTCGTGAGCGGGCTGGAGACCGGCATCGACCGGGTCGACCCGTTCAAGGACATGAAGAACCGGCCCCAGGGCGGCCACGGTATGAATCTCCTGCTCGTCGGCACCGACGGCCGCGACAGGATCACCACGGCGGAGAAGAAGAAGTACAAGCTGGGCGGCGCCCCCTGCCACTGCACCGACACCCTGATGCTCGTCCACCTCTCGGCCGACAAGCAGCGGGCCAGCGTCATCAGCCTGCCGCGCGACAGCTACGCCGAGCTCCCCGGCCACACCGACGCCACCACCGGCAAGGAGCACTCCCCGCATCCGGTGAAGCTGAACGCCGCCTACGCCGAGGGCGGCCCCCAGCTCACGGTGCGGACCGTGGAGCAGATGACGGGCATCAAGATCGACCACTATCTGGAGGTCGACTTCACCAGCTTCATGAAGACGGTCGACACCCTCGGCGGGGTGGAGATCTGCACCGCGAAGCCGCTCAAGGACACGTACACCGGCCTGGACCTCGCCCCCGGCACCCACAAGCTGGACGGCGGGCAGTCCCTGCAGTACGTGCGGTCCCGTCATCTGGACGGAGCCGCCGACCTGGGCCGGATGCAGCGCCAGCAGAAGTTCATGGCCGCGCTGATCAAGCAGACGACCAGCAGCGGCGTGCTGATGAACCCGGTGAAGTTCCAGGAGGTCACCTCGACCATGCTGGAATCCGTACGCGCCGACAAGGGCTTCGGCACGCAGCAGATGCTGGAGCTCGGCAAGGCCATGCGCGGGTTCACCCCGGCCTCCTCCGAGTTCGCCTCCGTGCCCCTGGAGGAGGAGGGCTACCAGGTCAAGGGCATCGGCTCCACGGTGAAGTGGGACGCGCGCAAGTCGAAGAAGCTGTTCCAGGCCCTGCGCGAGGACCGGCCGCTCGCCTCACACCTGCCGGAGCAGCCCAAGGCGAAGCTCGTCGACGTGGCTCCGCAGCAGATCCGGGTCCAGGTCTACAACGGGACCCCGAAGGACGGGCTCGGCCAGGACGTCGACGCGGCCCTGCGCGCCACCGGCTTCGACACCACCCGCGCACCGCTGAACGGCGGGCCGAGCGATCTGACCCGGACGGTGGTCAGGTACGACCCGCGCTGGGACAGGTCGGCGAAGTCCCTGGCCGCGGCGCTGCCCGGCTGTGAGCTGCTGGCGGTGAAGGGGCAGGGCGGCACGATGAAGGTCACCGCCGGCTCCGACTTCACGAAGGTGCAGCGGGTCAAGGCCGAGGACACCCGGCGCGGGGAGTTCGGCACGGTCACCGGGGACCAGGTGGTCTGCCCGTGAGCACGGCGGGCCGGGGCGCCCGCCCCCGGCCCGCCGCTCGCGGCCCGGTCCGGCCGGCCGCCGGCGCCCCTCCCGCCGTCCGCGTACGGGTTCAGCTCTCCTGGCGCCGGGCGACGACGGTCGCCACCAGGGCCGTCAGGGCGGCAGCCGAGGCGACCAGCCAGAGGGCTTCGTAGCCTCCCTCCCCCGGCTCTCCGGTGGAGGACACGAAGGCGCCGAGCAGGGAGGCGAAGACCCCTCCCGCCACGGCCCCGCCGACCGTCTTGACGTTGTTGTAGAGGGCGGCGGAGATACCGGACCTCGCCGGGTCCGAGGCCTCGACGATCACCGTCGGCATGGCGCCGAGGGCCAGCCCCATCCCCAGGCCGGTGAAGGCCGACCCGGCCGCCATCTGCCAGATCTCGTCGTGCAGGAGGGCGAACTGCAGGAAGGTCAGGGCCACCAGCGCGAACGCCACCATCAGCGTGCGCCGGTAGCCGATCCGCCCGGCGACGGCTGCCGTCCCCAGCGAACCGATGACGCTGCCGACGGCCCCCGGCAGCAGCACGAGCGAGATGGACAGCGCGCTCAGCCCGAAGCCGTATCCGGTCACCTCCGGGTCGGCCGCGTAGAACGTGGAGTTCGGTGCCTGGCTCCCGAAGTAGAAAACCCCGAACAGGAACGCCGCGCAGTAGAAGGGGGCCGTGGTCCGCGCGGCCAGCGCCCGTACGTCCACCAGGGGCTCGGAGCCGCGCAGTTCCACCCGCACCCACACCGCCAGCAGCACCACCCCGAGCGTGACGGGCACCAGCACCCGCGCCGAGCCCCAGGAACCGCCCTCCGCCCCGGAGATCCCTCCCAGGAGGGCGACCATACCGGCGCTGAGCAGCACCACCCCGGCCCAGTCCACCCGGCCTCCCGCCCTGGTCCGTGACTCCGGCACCGCCACGAACGAGACGGGCACGCAGACCACCGCGAGCGCGGCGGGCACCAGAAGGGTGAGCCGCAGACTTCCGAAGGCGGAGTCGACCAGCCCCATCACCACCCCGCCGGCCATCGCGCCCAGGGTCAGCGCGCCCACCAGACGCGCGATGGCCCGCCGGGCCTCGGCCACGGGCAGCCGGTCCCGTACGAGGGCGATCTCCAGGGGGAGCAGGGCGGCGATCGGCCCCTGGAGGACGCGGCCGGCGAGCAGCGTCGCGTAGTCGGGCGCCAGTGCGACGATCAGGGTGCCCGCCGCGATCGCCGCCAGGGCGACGCGCAGCATGCGGCGGTGGCCGTACAGGTCACCGAGTCGGCCGAAGAGCGGCACGCAGACGGCGGCGGCCAGCAGTTGCACGGAGACGACCCAGTTCAGGGCGGCCGAACCGATGCCGAGGTGGCCGGCGAGATCGGGGAGCAGCGGCGCGAGTCCGACCTGGAGGAACCCGCTGGTGACCTCGAAGAGGATCAGCAGTCCGACGACGGCCGTGACGGATGCGGGCAGCGGCTGCTCGGCGGGGCTCGCCGGTGGCGGGGTGGCGGTGGCGGTCACGGGTCACTCCTGGGGGGAGGGGGCGGGTGTGGCCGCGGACTCCGCGGCGAGCGGCGTACCGAGCCGGCGCAGGGCCAGACCGGCCAGGAGCGCGGCGGCGTGCGGAAGGGCGCCGTCGTCGTAGACGGCCTGTGGGGAGTGGTTCATCGGGGCCAGGGCCGGGTCGGTGCCGGGCGGGCAGGCGCCGAGGCCGAGAAAGGCTCCGGGCACGTTCCGCAGCACGAAGGAGAAGTCCTCGGCCCCCGCCATCGGCTTGGGCGCCTCGAAGACGTGCCCCTCGCCCAGGACCTGGCGTGCGGTCTCCAGGGCGAAGGCCGCCTCGTCCGCGTCGTTGACGGTCGGCGGGTACTGCTCGACGTAGTCGATCTCCGCGGTCACCCCGTGGGCGGCTGCCACCCCGTGCACCGTGCGTTCGAACGCGGCGCGAACCGCCGCGTGGGAGGCGTCGGAGAAGCTCCGCACGGTGGCGGCGAACCGTGCGGTCTCCGGGATGACGTTGGCCGCGGTGCCCGCCTCGATCATGCCGACGGTGACGACGGCGGGGTCGAAGACGTCGATCTCGCGGGTGACGGCGGTCTGGAGGGCGGTGACCATGGCGCACAGCGCGGGCACCGGATCGGCGGCGGTGTGCGGGGAGGACCCGTGGCCGCCGCGTCCGCGCACCGTGACCGACACGGCGTCCGAGGCGGCGAGCATGGGTCCCGGCCGGGTCGCGGCGAAACCGGTGGGGGCCCCGAGGGAGATCACGTGCAGGGCGTACGCGGCGACGACCCGTTCCCCGGCGGCGTCGAGGACTCCCTCGTCGATCATGATCTGCGCGCCGCCCTGCCCCTCCTCGCCGGGCTGGAACATGAGCACGACGTCCCCGGCCAGTTCCGCGCGGTGGGCGGCCAGCAGCCTGGCGGCGCCGACGAGCCCGGTGACGTGCAGGTCGTGCCCGCAGGCGTGCATCCGGCCGTCGAGGACGGAGGCGTACGGAACGCCGGTGTCCTCCTGGACCGGGAGCGCGTCCATGTCACCGCGCAGGAGCACGGCGGGTCCGGGCAGGCCGCCCCGCAGGACGGCTGTCACGGAGCTCAGGGCGGTACCGAGCCGGATCTCCAGGCCGAGGCCCTCCAGCGCGGCGAGGATCTTCGCCTGGGTCAGCGGCAGGTCGAGGCCGATCTCCGGCTCACGGTGCAGCGCGTGGCGCAGTTCGGTCAGGTCGGGGGCGAGGTCACGGGCCTCGTCGAGCAAGGACATGGGCGTATCGTGCGGAGCGAACCACGCCGACCATGATCGTCCGCAGGAAAGCGCTCCTCATGAGCTCATCGACGCATGAATCCGCCGTGCCCTCCGAAGGCCTGCTGGGCACCGGGCAGCCGGCGCTCCTCGACGAGCTGGACTACCTGCTGATCACCGCCCTCCAGACCTCCCCCAGGGCGGAGTGGGCCCAGATCGGCAAGGCGCTCGGGGTGGACGCGTCCACGGCCGCGCGCCGCTGGAACCGGCTCACCGAGGCCGGGAACGCCTGGCTGAGCTGCTACACGGTGGCGGTCGGGCCCGTGGCGCCGATCATCGCGTTCATCGAGGTGGACTGTGCGGCGGGCGCGCTCCACGAGGTGGCGGCGGAGATCGCCGACGATCCGCATCTGATCAGCATCGAGCACGTCACCGGCGCGCGGGACCTGCTGCTGACCGCGGCCTTCCCCGACCTGGCGATGCTCGCCCGCTACGTCGGTTTCCGCCTCGGCCGGCTGCCCGGGGTGTCGGCCACCCGCTCCCAGACCGCGACCGCCGTGCACACCGAGGGCAGTCGCTGGCGGCTGGACCGGCTGGCCCCCGACAGCCAGGACGTACTGGCGAAGGACCGGGGGCCTGCCGCGCCGAGGCGTGGGCTGGCCGCCCCGGACGCGCTGGACACCCGGCTCTACCTGCTGCTGAGCGAGGACTTCCGGCAGCCCGCCGCCCGGCTGGCCGAGCGCCTCGGCGTCAGCCCGACCACGGTGCGCCGCAGACTGGACCGGATGCACCGGCAGGACGCGCTCATCTACCGGTGCGAGGTGGCCCGCCCTCTCTCCGGCTGGCCGATCTCCGTCACCTTCTGGGGCGTCGCTCCGGCGGGCGAGGCCGCCCGCATCGCCTCACAGCTCATCCGGATGCGGGAGACACGGCTCTGCGCCTCCCTGACCGGCCCGCACAACCTTCTGCTGACGGTGTGGCTGCGCTCCGCCGAGGACATAGGCGGGTTCGAAGCCAGGCTCACGGACCGCTTTCCCGAGCTCGCCGTCATGGACCGGGCGGTGGCCCTGTGGCAGCTCAAGATCGCCGGGCATCTCCTCGATCCCCGGGGCCGCCACATCCGGGGCGTGCCCGTGACGTTCTGGGAGGAGCCGGGGGCCGAGCGGGCCGAGGACGCGCTGCTGGAGCGGTTGCGCGTGGCGCGCTGACCGGCGGCGCCGCTCCGAGGGGAGCACGCGCCGGCGCACCACGGCCGTACCGGGCCGCGGCCCGCCCCGGGTGCCGCTAGTCGTCGATGCCCTCGGCCACCCGCCGCTCGCGCAGCTCCTTGATCGCGCGGCGCCGGGCGAGGCGGTGCGTACGGCGGATCTGTGCCTCCTGGTAGCGGCGCTTGTCGCGCTCCGTCTCCGGGACGACCTCCGGCACGCGGCGCGGCTTGCCCTCCTCGTCGACCGCCGCGAACACCAGGTACGCGCTGCCCACCTGCTGGGCGGGGGTGGACTCGTTCCACCGCTCGGCCATGACGCGGACGCCGACCTCCATCGAGGAGCGGCCCGTCCAGTTCACCTGCGCGCGGACGTGAACGAGGTCACCCACACGGACCGGCTCCAGGAAGACCATCTCGTCCATCGAGGCCGTCACCGCCGGGCCGCCGGAGTGCCGGCCGGCGACCGCGCCCGCCGCGTCGTCGACGAGTTTCATGATCACGCCGCCGTGCACGGTACCCAGGAGGTTGGTGTCGTGGCTGGTCATGATGTGGCTGAGGGTGGTCCGGGAAGCCGAGGTCGGCTTGACCGGAACTGCGCCCTCCGGCGGCTGGGGCTGATCTGTCATGGCGTCCACCTTATGCGGGGGCTTGCCCCCGGTTGCTTTGCATCAGCTTCGCAACAGCCCTGACCCGATCTCCCCTACACCCTGTAAGACCGACAGGCCGAGACGGCACACTGGTCCGCATGAGCGATTGGCCCGAAGGGCGGAACGGCGGACCAGGCGAGCGCTACGGGCGGGGCAGCGACAGCCCCCAGCCCGAGAGCGCCCGCGCCATGCCGCACGTCCGGCGCCGCCCCACGCCGCCGCAGGCCCCGCCTCGCATCCCCCCGCAGCAGGGGCAGGGATACGACGACGGAGCCGGAGCCGGTTACGACAGCGGCTGGAACACGGGCCAGGTCTACGGCGGCGGACAGCGCGGCGGCCACGGCAGTGGCGGTCACGGCGGTGGCCGTGGCGGCGACAGCGGATACGTCCAGCCCCGCCCCGCCCCGAACTGGGGCCGGCGGCTCAAGGTGGGCGCCCTCACGCTGGTCGTCGTGGTGCTCGCCGTCTCCATCGGCACGTACTTCTGGGCCGACGGAAAGCTCAAGCGTGAGGTGGACCTCTCCAAGGTCATCGAGCGCCCCTCCGAGGGCGACGGCACGAACTACCTCATCGTCGGCTCCGACAGCCGCGAGGGGATGACGTCCGAGGACAAGAAGAAGCTGCACACCGGCTCCGCCGAGGGCAAGCGCACCGACTCGATGATGATCCTGCACGACGGCTCCAACGGCCCGACGCTGATCTCCCTCCCCCGCGACTCGAACGTCGAGATCCCGTCCTTCAAGGGGTCCGAGTCCGGCAAGATGTTCCAGGGCACCGGCCGCCAGGTGAAGCTGAACGCCGCGTACGCCGAGGACGGCCCCGAACTGCTCGTGCGCACGGTGGAGTTCAACACCGGGCTGCGCATCGACCACTACGTCGAGATCGGCTTCGGCGGCTTCGCCAAGATCGTGGACGCCATCGGCGGCGTCGAGCTGGACATCCCCAAGGCCTTCAAGGACAAGAAGTCCGGCGCCGACTTCCAGGCCGGCAAGCAGACGCTCAACGGCGAGCAGTCCCTCGCCTTCGTCCGCACCCGCTACGCCTTCGCGGGCAGCGACCTGGACCGTACGAAGAACCAGCAGAAGTTCCTCGCGGCCCTGGCCTCCCAGACGGCGACCCCGTCGACGATCCTCAACCCCTTCAAGCTCTACCCGACGATGGGCGCGGGCCTGGACACCCTGATCGTGGACAAGGACATGTCGCTCTGGTCGCTCGGCAACATGTTCTTCGCGATGAAGGGCGTCACCGGCGGCGAGGGTACGTCGATGAACATCCCGCTCTCGGGCCAGAGCGTGAACGGCAACCTCGTCTGGGACAAGGACAAGGTGAAGCAGCTCGTGGAGCAACTGAAGAACGACGAGAAGGTCACCGTCAAGGGCAGCTGACGGCGCCGCCGGAGACGGCCGACGACGCGAGGGCGGGCCGGGGATGATCTCCCCGGCCCGCCCTTCCGCCGTGGTGGCGCGGCGGCCGGGTTCAGCGCCGCAGACGGGCGCGTACGAGAACCGCGTCGTGGTCGGTGGGGGTCGCGGGCTCGATGCTCACCTCCGGCGCCGCGAGGTCGCCGTACACGTGCTGGATGCCGGGGGCCTGGGTGGCGGTGTCGTCGGTCAGCGTCCACATGCCCGCGAGGACGAGGGCGCGCAGCCGCGCCAGGGGAGGTGATCACTGCCCGAGTGTGCGGACCCGCGCGCGGTGAGAAGGGCGCCGGGGCCCCTGGGCCGACACTTCCGGCGGGCTCCACCGGAGCGCCCGGGCCGGTCATCTCCCGTTGCCCCGCACGCCATCCACGGACGGCCCCGGCCGGGGCCCCACGGCCGCCGGAGGCGCGGCGCCTGCCTGCCGGGCGGGCGCGACGAAGAGGGCCCCCGCGGGGCAGGGGCCCTCTTCGTCCGGCGTGCGCGGAGGTCGTCCGGCGTGCGCGGAGGACTACGGCAGGTTGCGCGCCATGACGATGCGCTGGACCTGGTTCGTGCCCTCGTAGATCTGAGTGATCTTGGCGTCGCGCATCATGCGCTCGACCGGGTAGTCACGGGTGTAGCCGTAGCCGCCGAGCAGCTGGACCGCGTCCGTGGTGACCTCCATCGCGACGTCGGAGGCGAAGCACTTCGCCGCGGCGCCGAAGAAGGTCAGGTCGCCGTCGAGGCGCTCGGACCTGGCCGCCGCCGCGTAGGTGAGCTGGCGGGCCGCCTCCAGCTTCATGGCCATGTCGGCGAGCATGAACTGGACGCCCTGGAAGTCGCCGATCGGCTTGCCGAACTGCTTGCGCTCCTGGACGTACCCCTTGGCGTAGTCCAGGGCGCCCTGGGCGATGCCGAGGGCCTGGGCCGCGATCGTGATGCGGGTGTGGTCCAGGGTCTTCATCGCCGTGGCGAAGCCCGTGCCCTCCTCACCGATCATGCGGTCGGCGGGGATGCGGACGTTGTCGAAGTAGATCTCGCGCGTGGGGGAGCCCTTGATGCCGAGCTTCTTCTCCGGGGCGCCGAAGGAGACGCCCTCGTCGGACTTCTCGACGACGAACGCCGAGATGCCCTTGGAGCGCTTCTCCGGGTCGGTCACGGCCATGACCGTGTAGTACTCGGACACACCCGCGTTGGTGATCCAGCGCTTCACGCCGTTGAGGACCCAGAAGTCACCGTCGCGGACGGCCTTGGTCTTCATGCCCGCCGCGTCCGAGCCGGCGTCCGGCTCGGAGAGGGCGTACGAGAACATCGCGTCACCCTTGGCGAGCGGGCCCAGGTACTTCTTCTTGAGGGCCTCGGAACCGGAGAGGATCACCGGCAGCGAGCCCAGCTTGTTGACGGCCGGGATCAGAGAGGAGGAGGCGCAGACGCGGGCCACCTCCTCGATCACGATCACGGTGGCGAGCGCGTCGGCGCCCGCGCCGCCGTACTCCTCCGGGACGTGGACCGCGTGCAGGTCCGAGGCGACCAGGGCGTCGAGCGCCTCCTGCGGGAAGCGCGCCTCCTCGTCGACCGCGGCGGCGAACGGGGCGATCTTCGCCTCGGCGAGCGAACGGATCGTCTCGCGGAGCATGTCGTGCTCCTCGGCCGGACGGTACAGGTCGAAATCGGTCGAACCCGCCAAGACGTTCACTCCCCAAGGATGCTAACTACCGTTAAGTAACCCAATTTTAGTGGGCCGGGCTCAGGAAGGCATACGGGCGGGGCACGTGACCTTGCCGACAGCGGGCGGACCACAGCCGCACGGGCCGCGGAAAGGCTGGTGGGCGGCCCCTGGGACGGGTGCGGGACGGCCGGAAATCCGGAGTCCGGGTGCCCGGATATGCTCGGCTCCGCACGTCGTCCGCCTCGTTCAGGAGCACCTATGGCCCTCAAGATCACCGTGATCGGCACCGGCTACCTCGGCGCCACCCATGCAGCGGCCATGGCGGAGCTGGGCTTCGAGGTCCTCGGGCTGGACATCGTGCCCGAGAAGGTCGAGATGCTCTCGGCGGGCCGGGTGCCCATGTACGAGCCGGGGCTCGAGGAGCTCCTGCGCAAGCACGTCGCCGGCATCGAGGGGTCCACGGGGCGCCTGCGGTTCACCACCTCCTGGGAGGAGGTCGGCGCCTTCGGCGATGTGCACTTCGTCTGCGTGAACACCCCCCAGAAGCACGGCGAGTACGCCTGCGACATGAGCTACGTGGACAGCGCCTTCGAGTCGCTGGCCCCGCAGCTGACGCGCCCCACGCTGGTGGTCGGCAAGTCCACCGTGCCGGTGGGCTCGGCCGCGCGCCTCGCGGACCGGCTGGCGGAGCTGGCCCCGGTGGGCGCGGACGCGGAGCTGGCCTGGAACCCTGAGTTCCTGCGCGAGGGTTTCGCGGTGAACGACACCCTGCACCCCGACCGGCTCGTGGCCGGCGTGCGCAGCGAGCGCGCCGAGAAGCTGCTGCGCGAGGTGTACGCGGGCCCGATCGGCGAGGGGTCGCCGTTCGTGGTGACGGACTTCCCGACGGCCGAGCTGGTGAAGACCTCGGCCAACTCCTTCCTCGCCACCAAGATCTCGTTCATCAACGCCATGGCGGAGGTATGCGAGGCGGCCGACGGTGACGTGGTGAAGCTGGCGGAGGCGCTGGGCCACGACGAGCGGATCGGCAAGAAGTTCCTGCGCGCCGGTGTCGGCTTCGGCGGCGGGTGCCTGCCGAAGGACATCAGGGCGTTCATGGCGCGGGCCGGCGAGCTGGGCGCGGACCAGGCGCTGACCTTCCTGCGCGAGGTCGACTCGATCAACATGCGGCGGCGCGGTCACATGGTGGAGCTGGCCCGCGAGGCCGTCGGCGGCGCCTCCTTCCTGGGCAAGCGCGTGGCGGTGCTGGGCGCCACGTTCAAGCCGGACTCGGACGACGTACGCGACTCACCGGCCCTGAACGTGGCCGGGCAGATACACCTCCAGGGCGGCCAGGTCACCGTCTTCGACCCGAAGGGCATGGACAACGCCCGCCGCCTCTTCCCGACCCTCGGCTACGCGGACACTGCGCTGGACGCCGTGCGCGGGGCGGACGTGGTGCTGCACCTGACGGAATGGCGTGAGTTCCGCGAGCTGGACGTGGTCGCGCTCGGCGAGGTCGTGGGCGAGCGGATCATCCTGGACGGGCGCAACGCCCTGGACCCGCTGGTGTGGCGTGAAGCCGGGTGGACCTACCGCGCGATGGGCCGCCCGAAGGCCTGACGCCGGAGGGAGGGGGTGGACCGGCCCCGGCCCACCCCCTCCCTCGTTCAGCGCGACCCGGCCGGTGCGCGCACCGGCCGCGATCCGCTCGGCGAGCGCGTCGTTCACGGCGGGGAAACGGCAGCGGCCGGGACCCTGAGCGTGCCTTCGGCGAAGGGCACGGCATCCCGTCCCCGGTGAAGCGCGGCTCTCCTGGCCACGGTCGGCGCCACGGACCTCGGTTCGAAGGTGCTGTCGCCCGACGCGTCGGGCACCACGATGCGTGGACGCGCGACGGCGACAGGGCGGGCGCCGTCGGCGCCCGCCCTGTCCTCCCGCCCGTTTCTCAGCCCAGCGGGCCGTCCAGCTCCTCGATCGTCGCGTGGGACGGGCCGACGCGCGCGCTCAGGTCGCGGGCCACGGCTTCCGCCTCGCGCAGGACCCGGACCGCGTTCTGCCACGTCAGCTTGGCCACGTCGGCATCCGACCAGCCTCGTGTCAGGAGCTCGGCGATCAGGTACGGGTATCCGGAGACGTCCTCCAGCTCCAGCGGGAGGAACGCCGTGCCGTCGTAGTCACCGCCGATACCGATGTGATCGATCCCGGCGATCTCGCGCATGTGGTCGAGGTGGTCGGCGATCGTGGCCACGGTGGCCATCGGGCGCGGGTTGAGCGCCTCGAAGTCCGCGTGGATCCGCATGGCGGCCGGAGTGGTGTCCAGGTGGTGCAGCCCGTGCTCCCGCATGTTGCGGTCCGCGGCGAGCGTCCACTCGACGGCGGCCGGCAGGACGAACTTGGGCACGAACGTCGCCATGGCGACGCCCCCGTTGGCCGCGAGCATCCGCAGCACGTCGTCGGGGATGTTGCGCGGGTGGTCGCAGACCGCCCGGGCGGAGGAGTGCGAGAAGATCACCGGCGCCACGGAGGTGGCGAGCGCGTCGCGCATCGTGGTGGCCGCCACGTGGGAGAGGTCGACCAGCATGCCGATGCGGTTCATCTCGCGCACGACCTCACGGCCGAACTCCGAGAGGCCACCGACGCGGGGGGAGTCGGTCGCCGAGTCCGCCCAGTCGGTGTTGTCGTTGTGGGTGAGCGTCATGTAGCGGACGCCGAGGGTGTGCAGGGCGCGCAGGGTGCCCAGCGAGTTGTTGATGGAGTGGCCGCCCTCGGCCCCCATCAGGGAGGCGATACGGCCCTCGGCGCGGGCCTTCTCCATGTCGTCCGCCGTCAGCGCGCGCCGCAGGTCCTCGGGATAGCGGGCCAGCATCTCCGCGACGACGTCGATCTGCTCCAGCGTGGCGCTCACCGCGTCGTCACCGGCCAGATGCGGCGCGACGTAGACCGACCAGAACTGCGCGCCCACGCCGCCGGCCCGCAGACGCGGGATGTCGGTGTGCAGGGAACCGCTCTGGTCCCGGGCGATGTCACGCGCGTCCAGGTCGTAACCGACCTGCTCGCGCAGGGCCCAGGGGAGGTCGTTGTGACCGTCGACGACGGGGTGGCCGGAGAGGAGCAGCCGGGCGCGGTCCAGGTTGTCGCTCACCGGGGGCCTACTTCCCGAAGCCGAAGGAGTCCGCGCCCTGGGTCTTGGCGCGCAGCCGCTTGCCCTTCTCCGTGGCCTGGTCGTTGAGCTCCTGCTGGAAGTCCTTCATCCGCTCCAGCAGCGCGCTGTCGTGGGCGGCGAGGATGCGGGCGGCGAGCAGACCCGCGTTACGGGCGCCGCCGACCGAGACGGTGGCGACGGGCACCCCGGCCGGCATCTGGACGATGGACAGCAGGCTGTCCATGCCGTCGAGGTACTTCAGCGGAACCGGTACGCCGATCACGGGCAGCGGGGTGACCGAGGCCAGCATCCCCGGGAGGTGTGCGGCTCCCCCCGCGCCCGCGATGACGGCCTTGAGACCGCGGTCCGCGGCCCCCTCGCCGTACGCGATCATCTCGCGGGGCATGCGGTGCGCGGAGACGACGTCGACCTCGTAGGGGATCTCGAACTCGTCGAGGGCCTTGGCCGCCGCTTCCATCACGGGCCAGTCGGAGTCCGAGCCCATCACGATGCCGACGACGGGGGCGGAACCTTGTGCGGTCATTCGGTGATCGTTCCTCGCAGGTAGTCGGCCGCGTGCCGGGCGCGCTCCCGCACGTCCGCCAGATCGTCGCCGTAGGTGTTGACGTGACCGACCTTGCGGCCGGGCTTCACGTCCTTGCCGTACATGTGGATCTTGAGCTGCGGGTCGCGGGCCATGCAGTGCAGATACGCCTGGTACATGTCCGGGTAGTCACCGCCGAGGACGTTGCACATGACCGTCCAGGGGGCACGGGGGCGCGGGTCGCCGAGCGGGAGGTCCAGGACGGCCCGCACGTGGTTGGCGAACTGGGAGGTGACCGCGCCGTCCTGGGTCCAGTGCCCGGAGTTGTGCGGGCGCATCGCCAGCTCGTTCACGAGGATGCCGGGCCGCCCGTCGGGGCCGCGCGTCTCGAAGAGCTCGACCGCGAGGTGACCCACCACGCCCAGCTCGTCGGCTATCCGCAGGGCGAGCTGCTGGGCCTCGCCGGCGAGGCGCTCGTCCAGGTCGGGTGCCGGGGCGATGACGGTGTCGCAGACCCCGCCGACCTGGATGGACTCGACGACCGGGTAGGCCACCGCCTGGCCGTGCGGCGACCGGACGATGTTGGCCGCCAGCTCCCGCGTGAAGTCGACCTTCTCCTCGGCGAGGACGGCGACACCGGCCCGGAAAGGCTCGGCGGCGTCCTCCTCGGAGCGGACCACCCACACGCCCTTGCCGTCATAGCCTCCGCGGACCGTCTTGAGGATGACGGGGAAGCCGCCCACCTCCTCGGCGAAGGCCGCGGCGTCCGCCGGGTCAGCGACGATGCGGTGGCGGGGGCAGGGCGCGCCGATCTCCATGAGCTTGGCGCGCATCACCCCCTTGTCCTGGGCGTGCACGAGAGCATCGGGGCCGGGGCGCACGGGAATGCCGTCCGCCTCCAGAGCCCGCAGGTGCTCGGTCGGCACGTGCTCGTGGTCGAAGGTGATCACGTCGCAGCCGCGCGCGAAGGCGCGCAGCGTCTCCAGGTCGCGGTAGTCGCCGACGACGACCTCACCGACCACCTGGGCGGCCGAGTCCTGGGGAGTGTCACTGAGGAGCTTGAATTTCAGGCCGAGGGGGATGCCCGCCTCGTGGGTCATACGGGCGAGCTGACCGCCACCGACCATGCCGACTACAGGGAACGTCACCAGTCCAGGGTATCGGGCGGCCGGGAGCTCCCCTCACCCTCTCCGGCCGGGCCGGCCGCCCCGGAGCGCGGGCGCCCTCGTCATACGGGCCCGCCGGCTCACAGGCATCACACGGGAGGGCTGGTTAGCATGGCCGGGTTGACGAAACCGACCGGACGGGGCTGAGCGATCACCATGAGCGAACGGGGCGCACTGCGGACCCGGCTTGATCTGCTGGCCCGGGAGGTCGCCAAGTTCGGCGCGGTCGGCGCACTCGGGCTGGTCGTCAACATCGTCGTCTCCAACCTGATCTGGCGGACCACGGATATTCCGGTGGTGCGGGCCGGGCTGATGGGGACGGTCGTCGCCATCCTCTTCAACTACGTGGGCTTCCGCTACTGGACCTACCGGGACCGCGACAAGACCGGCCGGACCCGGGAGCTGATGCTGTTCCTGCTGTTCAGCGCCGTCGGAGCGGTGATCGAGACGGGTGTCCTCTATCTGGCGACGTACGGCTTCGGATGGGACAGCCCGGTCCAGAGCAACATCTTCAAGGTCCTCGGCATCGGGATCGCCACCCTGTTCCGCTTCTGGTCCTACCGCACCTGGGTGTTCCGGGCGCTCCCCGCCAAGGAGGCCGTGCTCGACGCGGAACGATTTCTGGAGCAGCGGCGGCCCGCCGACGAGGTGACTCCCGGCCCCGTGCCCCACTGACGTCCACGCCCTCCGGCCTCCTCGCCCCACGGGCGTACGGCGTCGGCGCGGGCCTGCCGGGCCCGGTGGCCGGGCTCACGGCGCTCAGCGCACCGGGCGGGCGGAGTCCTTGCGGCTCGGGGCGACCCGGCTGAGGAAGAGGGCGAAGACCGGGGGCTGCTGCTGGAGCAGTTCGAGCCGGCCCCCGTCGGCCTCGGCGAGGTCGCGGGCCACGGCGAGGCCGATGCCGGTGGAGTTGCGGCCGCTGATGGTCCGCTCGAAGATCCGCGCCCCCAGGTCGGCGGGGACACCGGGACCCTCGTCCGTGACCTCGACGACCACCTGGTTGCCGGTCACGCGGGTGCGCAGGGCCACCGTGCCGCCGCCGTGCATCAGTGAGTTCTCGATCAGCGCGGCGAGCACCTGCGCGACGGCGCCCGGGGTGCCGACGGCCTCCAGCCCGTGCTTGCCCGAACAGACGACGGCACGGCCCGCGCTGCGGTAGGCCGGACGCCACTCCTCGATCTGCTGCTTGACGACCTCGTCGAGGTCGAAGACGACGGCGGACCCGGTGCGCGGGTCACGGGAGTTCGTCAGCAGCCGCTGCACCACGTCCGTGAGCCGCTCGACCTGGGTGAGCGCGATGTTGGCCTCCTCCTTCACCGTGTCCGGGTCGTCGGTGACGGAGATCTCCTCGATCCGCATGGAGAGCGCGGTCAGCGGCGTACGGAGCTGGTGCGAGGCGTCCGCGGCGAGGCGCCGTTCCGCGGTCAGCATCCGGGCGATGCGCTCGGCGGAGGAGTCCAGGACGTCGGCGACCCGGTCCAGCTCGGCCACCCCGTACCGCTTGTGCCGGGGCCGCGGGTCGCCCGAGCCGAGGCGCTCGGCCGTCTCGGCGAGGTCGGTGAGCGGGGAGGTCAGCCGGTTGGCCTGGCGTACGGCGAGGAGGACGGCGGAGACGATGGCGAGCAGTGCCACGGCTCCGATGATGAGCAGGGTCCTGCCGACCTCGCGGGTCACCGCGGAGCGGGACTCCTCGACGGTGACCTTCTCGCCCTGCTCGCCCGTCTCGGTGCTGCGGACGACGCTGTCCGTGGGGCGGTCACCGACCTCGATGGGCGGTCGCCCGGGGATCTCGACCCGGGCGTAGCGGCTGGGGTCGACCTGCTCGGCCAGGACCTGCGGAGTGATCCGCTCGGCGCCGAGCAGCCGGCTCTCGACGACGCTGATCAGCCGGAATGCCTCGGAGTCCACGCTCTCCTGGGCGCTGTTGCTGATGGTGCGGGTCTCGACGATGACGAGGGACACGCCGAAGACGGCGATCACGACGAGCACCACGGCGAGCGTGGAGTTGATCAGTCGACGGCGCATGACTGTCTCTGTACGTCAGCTCTTCTCGAACCGGAAGCCGACGCCCCGGACGGTGGCGATGTAGCGCGGATTGGCCGCGTCGTCGCCGAGCTTCTTGCGGAGCCAGGAGATGTGCATGTCTAGGGTCTTGGTGGAGGACCACCAGGTGGTGTCCCAGACCTCGCGCATCAGCTGGTCACGGGTGACGACTCGGCCGGCGTCCCTGACCAGCACCCGCAGCAGGTCGAACTCCTTGGCGGTGAGCTGGAGTTCCTCGTCGCCCATCCAGGCGCGGTGGGACTCGACGTCGATCCTGACCCCGTGGGTGGCGGGCTGGGGAGCGGGCTCCGTGGCACCGCGGCGCAGCAGGGCGCGGACCCGGGCGAGGAGCTCGGCGAGGCGGAAGGGCTTCGTGACGTAGTCGTCGGCCCCCGCGTCCAGGCCGACCACCGTGTCGACCTCGTCGGCCCGGGCGGTCAGCACCAGGATCGGCACGGCGTGGCCGTCCGCCCGGAGCCGCCTGGCGACCTCCAGGCCGTCCATCCCGGGCAGTCCCAGGTCCAGCACGACGAGGTCGATGCCGCCCTGGAGCCCGGCGTCGAGCGCGGTCGGGCCGTCCTCGCGGACCTCGACCTCGTAACCCTCCCGACGCAGGGCGCGGGCCAGTGGCTCCGAGATGGATGCGTCGTCCTCGGCGAGCAGTACACGGGTCATGCAGTGATGGTAGTCCGCGCTGGGCCGCCTGAGTGAGGCGCTCGACAGACCCTGCGGCTCAGGGCCACGAATCGGTCATCCACCTTTGAATATGCGACCGTGGTTCCACTGCAACCTGTGATCCATGTCTCAAGTCCTTCCATATCGGCGTGTGTCGTGTCGTATGGTTGCTCGACGCCTGTTGCACCACCGAAGGACCTTTGGGCAGCGTTTCGCGCCAAGGGTCGCTTTTGTGTACGGGCCGGTTTCCACCGGCCCCGACCAGTGAATGACCTGTGGGCCGGGCCCGGAGCGCGAGGACGCGCGACGGGCGTGGATCCCGGAGCGGTCCGTCCCGCGATGACGCCCCCGAGACTCCGTACGGAGCGGTGGCCGGATCGAATCCCCTCGAGGCGTCGGGGGTGGGACGTCCACGCACCGGTGCCGGCTACCCCCCACCGGGCGCGCACGCCACGAGGCGACGCGTCCCGACCAGCAAGGATCGACCATGGCGTCCAGCCTGACGAAGGACTCGGCCAGTTCCACCGGCACCGAGAAGACCTTCTTCGGCCACCCCCGCGGCCTGGCCACACTCTTCATGACGGAGATGTGGGAGCGCTTCAGCTACTACGGCATGCGCGCCCTTCTCCCGCTCTACCTGATCGCTCCCAACGGGCTTCACATGAACCCCGCCACGGCCACGGCGATCTACTCCGTCTACCTGTCGCTGGTGTACCTGCTCGCCATGCCCGGCGGCTGGTTCGGCGACCGCGTCTGGGGACCCCGCAAGACCGTCGCCATCGCCGGCGGCGTCATCATGCTCGGCCACCTGACGCTGGCCCTGCCCACCGAGGGCACCTTCTTCGCCGGACTCGGCCTGGTCGCCATCGGTTCGGGCCTGCTGAAGTCGAACATCTCCACGATGGTCGGCCACCTCTACGACGGCCCGGACGACCCGCGCCGTGACGGTGGCTTCACGATCTTCTACATGGGCATCAACATGGGTGCCTTCGCCGCCCCGCTGATCATCGGCACCGTCGGCGAGAACGTGAACTGGCACCTGGGCTTCGCCCTGGCCGCGCTCGGCATGGGCCTCGGTGTCGCCCAGTTCCTGCTCGGCACCCGTCACCTGAACGAGCGCAGCCTCGTCGTGCCGAAGCCGCTCTCCGCCGACGAGCGCTCGTCCACGCTGCGCAAGTCGATGATCTGGCTGGGCGTCGCCGCCGTCTTCTACATCGGCACGGTCGTCACCGGCGTCTACACGCTGAACTGGCTGCTGGTCCCGATCACCATCGCCGGCCTGGTCATCCCGGTCATGGTCCTGGTGCGCATCAAGCGCGACAAGGAGCTGAGCCAGACCGAGCAGAAGAAGATGTCCGGCTACATCTGGTTCTTCGTGGCCGCCGCCATCTTCTGGATGATCTACGACCAGGGCGGTTCGACCCTGGCGATCTTCGCGGACTCCTCCGCGGAGAACTCGGTCCTCGGCTGGGACTTCCCCGTCTCCTGGTACCAGTCGGTCAACCCGGTCCTGATCATGGCGCTGGCCCCGGTCTTCGCCGCCTTCTGGATGGCGCTGAACCGGCGGGGCAAGGAGCCGAGCACGGTCGTGAAGTTCAGCTCCGGTCTGGTGCTGGTCGGCGCGTCGTTCTTCCTCTTCCTGGCGCCGCTGACGATCGCGGGTGACGGCCACAAGGCCGCCGCGATGTGGCTGGTCGCGATCTACTTCGTGCAGACCGTCGGCGAGCTGACGCTGTCCCCGGTCGGCCTCTCGGTCACCACGAAGATGGCCCCGGCCAAGTACGCCAGCCAGATGATGGGTGTCTGGTTCCTGGCCGTGACCGCCGGTGACTGCACCACGGGCCTCCTCTCCCTCGCGGGGGTCGAGCTCAACGGCACCGGGGTGGTGGCCCTCCAGGCGGCCCTCGCGGTCGTCGCCGGTGCCGCGATCTTCATGTACCGCGGCAAGGTCAAGGAGCTCATGGGCGACGTCCGCTGACCCGGACACCGCCCGCACGACTCAGGGCCCGCACCGATCGGTGCGGGCCCTGAGTCGTGTCGTACGAGGTCGTCGTGGCGTACGGGTGGGAGGTGGCGGCCGGGAGCTACGCGGGCGCCGCGAGCTCCGCCCAGACGGTCTTGCCCGGCTGCTCGGGGGTGCGCGTCACGCCCCAGTCCAGGCAGAGCCGCTGCACGATGAACATGCCGTGCCCTCCGGGCCGCCCCGCGCGGTGCGGGGTGCGAGGCGCGGGCTGCCCCGCGCCGCCGTCGGCGACCTCGACGCGAAGCATCTTCGGGGAGTAGGCGATGCGCAGCTCCTCCGGACCGCCCGCGTGCAGGCAGGCGTTCGTGACGAGCTCGGAGACCACCAGAAGAACGTCCTCGGCGGCGGCCCGCCGGTCGGCGCCGGAGGCCGGAAGCCAGCCCCAGTCGTGGAGCGCCTGCCGGGCGAAGTCGCGGGCCATGGGCACGATGCCGGTGGCCTCTCTCAACGAGAGCGTGCGCCACTGCCGGTCAGTGGGCGCGACAGAGGCGGTGCCCGTGCCGTCGGGCTCGCGGCCGAGGCCGCCCGGCGGATGTTGCCGGGTGGTGCTCATCAGCGCTTCACCTCACCGATTCACCGTGTGTTGCCATCGAACAGATACTGATCAGATACAGAGAGTGTGGGGCTTCACGACCCCGACGAGGTCTCTCCTGCCCGGCTGAATGGTGACAACACCCACTTCGCCTACGCCGTGAGCGTGACGCCTGCGACAGGGGAGGTACCCCGCTGCGGTGGAGAGGCATGGAGGACGCCGCCCGTCAGCTGCTGAGCGCCTCTTCGAGCGAGGAGTGGACGGTGAAGACCGCCTCCGCCCCCGTGATCTCGAAGACGCGAGCCACCACGGGCTGCATTCCGGCCAAGTGAACTCCTCCACCGGCGGCCTCCGCCTTCAGGCGCGCGCCGAGCAGCACGTTGAGCCCGGTGGAGTCGCAGAACTCGAGGCGTGAGCAGTCGACCACGAGACGCGTGCGTCCCTGATCGAGTGCGCTCTCCAGAGGCTCGCGCAGCAGATCGGCGGTGTGGTGATCGAGCTCACCCACCGGCGTCACGACCTCGCTGCCGCCTTCTGTCCGGACGTCGACCTGTAGCCGTCCCCGGTTCGCACTGCCGACCGTCCCGCGGTCCATGCCGCCCCTCTTCGCCGTCCATCACTGTCCGCGGCATCGTATGCCCGCGGTTGTCATCGTGGCTGCCCGCGACGTGCCTGAAACATTACGCGTTTCCCTCGCCACACGGTAGTCGAAGAACTCAACAAACCGGACATACAGGCGTATTTGGCACTTGTGACTGCCGGTCGGAACCGGGTAAGGGTAGAGGGACATCACCACAGGACCCGATCGGCTTCGGAGGCGCCGCTTCACCGCAGGAAGACGTATGGGCATCGGCAGCCATATGCCGAGAACGATGGAGGAGAACCATGTCACCCCGGCTCGACGTACCGCGTACCCACATCGCGACGTCGGCATGTCCTCAGGGACCGACCGATTCCGACTCCGCTGTCGCGAGCGCCGTTCCCGGCCAGCGCACCAGCACCCGCACCACCCGCACCACCGCTCCGGCCCCGGAGGACGACTTCTCGGGCGAGGAGTTCGAGGGGCTCGACGGTCTCCCCGAGATCCCCCACTACGCCGAAGTGGGCGCGCTGGACGCCAGAGCCCTCTCGAAGACGCTCTTCGCGCGGCTCGAGACCCTCGAGGAGGGCACCCACGAGCACGCGTACGTCCGCAACACGCTCGTCGAACTCAACCTGGCTCTGGTCAAGTTCGCCGCCGCCCGGTTCCGCTCGCGCAGCGAGCCCATGGAGGACATCGTCCAGGTCGGCACCATCGGCCTGATCAAGGCGATCGACCGCTTCGAGCTCAGCCGCGGGGTGGAGTTCCCCACCTTCGCGATGCCCACCATCATCGGCGAGATCAAGCGCTTCTTCCGCGACACCAGCTGGTCGGTGCGCGTGCCTCGCCGGCTCCAGGAGCTCCGGCTCGACCTCGCCAAGGCGGGCGACGAGCTGGCCCAGAAGCTGGACCGCGCCCCCACGGTCGCGGAGCTCGCCGAGCGGCTCGGCCTCAGCAGGGACGAGGTCGTCGAGGGCATGGCCGCGAGCAACGCGTACACCGCGAGCTCGCTGGACGCCAAGCACGACGACCACGACGACGGCGCCGACGGGGCCCTCGCCGACCGCATCGGTTACGAGGACCACAGCCTGGAGGGCATCGAGTACGTCGAGTCCCTGAAGCCGCTCATCGCCTCGCTGCCCTCGCGTGACCGGACGATTCTCTCCCTGCGCTTCGTCGCCAACATGACGCAGTCGGAGATCGGCGAGGAGCTCGGCATCTCGCAGATGCACGTGTCCCGGCTGCTCTCCCGGACGCTGGTCAAGCTCCGCAAGGGGCTGACCGTCGAGGAGTGATCCCGCGTCCCGGCACCCCGGGAACGCCCCCGCGGAAGGACCTGCCCCGGCTGACGGGCAGGTCCTTCCGCATGGTTGACGACGTGTCACGGCCCACACGGGACATGGGACATGGGTTCTCGGGGGAACGGCATGACTCCTGGGCGGAACGGTCCCGCGGCCCGTGCCGCGGAGGCGACGACGAGGGCCGGGCTCGGCCGGGGGCACGCGCGCGTGCGGCCACCCCCTCCGCTTCCCGTGCGCGACCGGAGAGGACCGGTCCGCTTCCCCTCGTGTCACACGACCCGCTGTCCGCTCCGCCACACCGCCCTGACCAGCGGGACTCCCGGCCGGTAGGCGAGGTGGACGTGGCTGGGGGCGTCGAGAAGCACGAGGTCGGCGCGCGCGCCCGGGGTGATCCGGCCGATGTCGGTGCGGCGCAGCGCGGCGGCGCCCCCGGCGGTGGCGGACCAGACCGCCTCGTCGGGGGTCATGCCCATGTCCCGTACGGCGAGGGCGACGCAGAACGGCATGGATGAGGTGAAGGAGGACCCCGGGTTGCAGTCCGTCGACAGCGCCACGGTCGCGCCCGCGCGCAGGATCCGGCGGGCGTCGGGCCACTGCGCACGGGTGGAGAACTCGGCGCCGGGGAGCAGGGTGGCGACCGTGTGCCCCTGGCCGAGGGCGTCGAGGTCCGCGTCGTCGAGGTGGGTGCAGTGGTCGGCGGAGGCCGCGCCGAGCTCGACGGCGAGCTGGACACCGGGACCGTGGCCGAGCTGGTTGGCGTGGACGCGGGGGTGCAGACCGGCGGCCAGGCCCGCGGTGAGGACGGTGCGCGCCTGGTCCTCGTCGAAGGCGCCCCGCTCGCAGAAGACGTCGATCCAGCGGGCGTGGGGTGCGCAGGCGGCGAGCATCGGGCCGGTGACCAGGTCCACGTAGGCGGCGGGGTCGTCCGCGTGGTCGGGGGACACGATGTGGGCGCCGAGGAAGGTGACCTCGTCGGTGTGCCGGGCGGCGACGCGCAGGGACCGCGCCTCGTCCTCGACGGTGAGCCCGTAGCCGGACTTGGTCTCCAGGGTGGTGGTGCCCTGCTGGAGTGCCTCGGCGACGTAGCGGGCGACGTTGGCCGACAGTTCCTCGTCGGAGGCGGAGCGGGTGGCGGAGACGGTGGTGCGGATGCCTCCGGCGGAGTAGGGGTGGCCGGACATGCGGGCGTTGAACTCGGCGGTCCGGTCGCCCGCGAACACCAGGTGGGAGTGGGAGTCCACGAAGCCGGGGATCACGGCCCGGCCGCCCGCGTCGACGGCGTTGTCGGTGGCGGGTGCTTTGCTGGATTCACCGGTCCACACGATGCGGTCGCCGTCGATGACGACGGCCGCGTCCCGGATCAGGCCCAGGGGGGTCCCGTCGCCGAGGGAGGGGTTGTTGGTGACCAGGTTCGCGATGTGGGTGATGGCGGTCGTCGGGCTCGTCGGGCTCGTCATCAGGGCACGGCTTTCGTCGGGTTCGCCGCCCGGCTGCGCTGCCGGGGGCGGGGGCGTTCTTACGGCACCGGTGAGGACCGGGACTGCGGTGGGGGCGGGGGCTCCGGTGGGGGCCGGGGCTCCAGCGTGGGCGGGGGCCCCTGCCGGGGCCGCCTTCCGAGGGCTCAGCCGTGCAGGGCGGCGACCGCGGAAGCAAGCGCTCCGGGCACGTCGTCGATCCGTGTGTGCCGGCCGTCCCGGACGATGTGCCGTCCCGCCACCACCGTGTGCCGCACATCCGCCGCGGAGGCGGCGAATACGGCCGTTTCCGCTGCCAGCCTGGGCACCGGCCCGGCCGTCCGCACGGAGTCGAGCGCGACGGTCGTGAGATCGGCGGGCGCGCCCGGTTCCAGCACCCCCGCGTCCGGACGGCCGAGTGCGGCGTGCCCGTCGGCGGAGGCGGCCCTGAGGAGGGCGGCAGCCGTCCAGTGGCCGCGTACATGGGTGCGCAGACGTTCGTTCAGCTCCATCGCCCGCGCCTCCTCGAAGAGGTCGATGACGGCGTGGCTGTCGCTGCCCAGCGAGAGCGGCGAGCCGGCGGTCTGGAGGGCCGCGGCGGGACCGATCCCGTCGGCGAGGTCGCGTTCGGTGGTGGGGCACATGCAGGTGCCCGTCCGGGAGCCGCCCAGCAGTTCGATGTCCTCGGCGTCCAGGTGAGTGTTGTGGATTCCGGTCGTGCGGGGGCCGAGGACCCCGTGATCGGCGAGCAGCCGGGCGGGGCTGCGGCCGTGGGCGGCGCGACAGGCGTCGTTCTCCGCCGTCTGTTCGGAGAGGTGGACGTGCAGGGGGGCGGCACGCTCCCGCGCCCACTCCGCGACGGTGGACAGCTGCCCGGCCGGGACCGCGCGTACGGAATGGATGGCGGCGCCGATGCGCACCAGGTCGTCGTCGCCCTTGAGGAGACCGGCGCGCTCCGCCCAGGCGTCGGCCGTGGTGTCCGAGAAGCGGAGCTGGTGCCGGCTGGGCTTCTCGCCGAAGCCGGCCGCGAGGTAGGCGGTGTCGAGCAGGGTGATGCGGATGCCCGCCTCGCCGGCCGCCGCGATGAGCGCCTCGCCCATGGCGTTGGGGTTGTCGTAGGGCGTTCCGCCGGGCGCGTGGTGCAGATAGTGGAATTCGCCCACAGCGGTGATGCCCGCCAGCGCCATCTCCGCGTACGTGGCGCGGGCCAGGTCGTAGTAGCTGTCGGGGGTGAGCCGGGCGGCCGTGCGGTACATCGTCTCGCGCCACGTCCAGAAGGTGCCGGAGCCCACCTGGACCGTGGACCGCAGGGCGCGGTGGAAGGCGTGCGAATGGGTGTTGGCCAGCCCGGGGACGGTCAGGCCACGCAGCGATGTGGCGCCGGGCGGGGGCGTTTCGATGCCCGTTCGCACACCGGCGATGCGCCCGCCGGCCACGTCCAGGAGGACCCCCGGCTCGACGTGGGTGCCGAGCCAGGCGTGCGACATCCAGTACGTCGCGGTGACCGGTGTGCCCGTCGGTTGCGTTGTCAGCTGCACGCGAGACCTTCCAGTACGTCGGCGAGTGCCCTCACCCCGGCCGCGCAGTCGTCCTCCGCCGCGTGCTCGGCGGGCGAGTGCGAGATCCCGGTGGGGTTCCGTACGAACAGCATGGCGGTCGGCACGGAAGCGGACAAAATACCCGCGTCGTGTCCCGCCCCGGTTCCGAGCACCGGCACGGCGCGGCCCGAAGGGCCGGGACCTGACCGCCCCAGCAGCCGGCACAGCTCGTCACGCAGCGCGTGCTGGAACTCCACGACGGGCGTGAACGACTCCCGCACGACGGTGAGGTCGATCCCCGCCCGCTCGGCGTGCTCCCGCGCGGCCCGCTCGACGCCGGCGACGACGGTGTCCAGGGTGGCCTGGTCGGCGGCCCGTGAGTCGAGCCAGCCCCGCACGAGGGAGGGGATCGCGTTGACCCCGTTCGGCTCGACGGCGACCTTGCCGAAGGTGGCGAGGCCACCGGCGAGCTCCGCCTCGCGCCGGGCCGCGAGCACGGTCTCGGCGTACGTGGGCATCGGGTCGCGGCGGTCGGCGAGCCGGGTGGTGCCCGCGTGGTTCGCCTCCCCGCGGAAGTCGAACCGCCAGCGGCCGTGCGGCCAGATGGCGGAGGCGACACCCACCGGGTCCCCGCTCAGGTCGAGGGCCCGCCCCTGTTCCACGTGCAGTTCGACGAACGCTCCGATCCGGGCGAGGCGTTCGGGGTCGGGCCCGAGGGCGTCGGGGTCGTGTCCCGCGGCCTCCATGGCCTGCGGCAACGAGACGCCGTCCCCGTCCCGCAGCCGGTGCGCGCCCTCGACGGTCAGCTGCCCCGCGGCGAGCCGGGACCCGACGCAGGCGAGCCCGAAGCGGGCCCCTTCCTCGTCACCGAAGTTGGTGATGGCGAAAGGCTTCGTGAACTCCGCTCCCCTGCGGCGGAGTTCGTCGAGCGCCGCGAAGGAGGACACCACGCCCAGAGGACCGTCGAAAGCCCCGCCGTCGGGCACGGAGTCGAGGTGGGAACCGGTGACCACGGCGTCCCCCGCGAGCGGATCGCCGAGCCAGGCCCACTGGTTGCCGTTGCGGTCGGTCTCGTGGGTGAGCCCACGGGCCTCCGCCTGGGCGCGGAACCACTCCCGGCAGTCCCGGTCCGCCCCGGTCCAGGCGTACCGCCGGTAGCCGCCGCTCCCCGGGTCGAGGCCGATGCGCCCGAGGTCTCGCCACATCGCCTGGAACGACTGCGGTTCGCGCGCCGGCCGCCCGTCGCCGCTCCCAGGACGCCCCGGCTCCCCCGGACGCGCACCGCCGTGCCCCGGCAGCCCTGACCGCCCCGGCCCCGCGCCGGCCACGCCCGCACCCGCGTCCACCGTTCCGGTCACCGGGCGTCGCCCTCCGCCATTGGGACCCGTACGCCCTTGTCCGTGGCGACCGACTCCGCGATGTCGTACCCCGCGTCGACATGCCGGATGACACCCATGCCGGGGTCGTTCGTCAGCACCCGGCGGATCTTCTCGCCCGCGAGCGGGGTGCCGTCGGCGACCGTCACCTGTCCCGCGTGGATCGAGCGCCCCATCCCCACCCCGCCGCCGTGGTGGAGGGACACCCAGGACGCCCCGGAGGCGACGTTGACCATGGCGTTCAGCAGCGGCCAGTCCGCGATCGCGTCGGAGCCGTCCAGCATGGCCTCGGTCTCCCGGTACGGGGAGGCGACCGACCCGCAGTCCAGGTGGTCGCGTCCGATGGCCAGCGGCGCCGCCAGTTCCCCGGTCGCCACCATGTCGTTGAACCGCTCGCCCGCGCGGTCCCGCTCGCCGTAGCCGAGCCAGCAGATCCGGGCCGGGAGACCCTGGAAGTGGACCCGCTCCCCCGCCATGCGGATCCAGCGGTGCAGCGACTCGTTCTCCGGGAAGAGTTCGAGCAGCGCCCTGTCGGTCTTGTGGATGTCCGAGGCCTCGCCCGACAGCGCGGCCCAGCGGAAGGGGCCCTTGCCCTCGCAGAAGAGGGGCCGGATGTAGGCGGGCACGAACCCCGGAAAGTCGAACGCCCGCGCGTAACCGGCGAGCTGGGCCTCGCCCCGGATCGAGTTGCCGTAGTCGAAGACCTCGGCCCCGGCGTCCATGAAGCCCACCATGGCCTCGACGTGGGCAGCCATCGACTCCCGGGCGCGCCGGGTGAAGTCGGCGGGCTTCTCGGCGGCGTACGAGGCCATGTCGTCGAAGTCGACCCCCACGGGCAGATAGGCGAGCGGGTCGTGCGCGCTGGTCTGGTCGGTGACGATGTCGATCGGAGCGCCCTCGGCGAGCATGCGGGGCAGCAGCTCCGCGGCGTTGCCGAGCAGGCCGATGGAGAGCGGGCGCCGTGCGTCGCGGGCCTCGACGGCCAGCTGGAGCGCGTGCTCCAGGGAGTCGGCGCGCACGTCCAGGAACCGGTGCTCGATCCGGCGCTCGATGGCGCGCGGGTCGCAGTCGACGCACAGGGCGACACCGTCGTTCATCGTGACGGCCAGCGGCTGGGCTCCGCCCATACCGCCTAGTCCGGCCGTCAGCGTGATGGTGCCGGCCAGCGTCCCGCCGAACCGCTTGGCGGCGACGGCGGCGAACGTCTCGTAGGTGCCCTGGAGGATGCCCTGGGTCCCGATGTAGATCCAGGAGCCCGCGGTCATCTGCCCGTACATGGTGAGCCCGAGGGCCTCCAGACGGCGGAACTCCTCCCAGTTGGCCCAGTCACCCACCAGGTTGGAGTTGGCGATCAGGACACGGGGCGCCCACTCGTGGGTCTGCATGACACCGACCGGGCGCCCGGACTGGACGAGCATCGTCTCGTCCTGCTTCAGGGTCCGCAGCGTACGGACCATGGCGTCGAAGGACCGCCAGTCACGCGCGGCCTTGCCCGTGCCGCCGTAGACGACGAGCTTGTCGGGGTGTTCGGCGACCTCGGGGTCGAGATTGTTCTGGAGCATGCGGAGGGCGGCTTCCTGCTGCCATCCCAGGGCGCTCAGTTCCGTACCGCGCGGTGCCCGTACGGGGCGGGGTCCTGACATGGCGGCTGCCTCCTCGGATGTGACTCACCTATTCACATCCTGGCGACCTGAATACTCCTAGTCAACAGGTGCGGCCCCGGCCCCGCCGGGCAGTCGTCCTCCCCTCACTCTCCGGGAGGGACCTTGACCGCGCCCCAGACGACTCCGCGGACCGGCGAGGCCCCGCCCGAGCGGGCCATCGGCCCCGAGCCCCTCACCCTGTTCGTCATCGTCGGCGTCCTCGGCACAGAGCTCACCGGCCGGTGAGCCCTGACCGGTATCGCGGACGTCGGCATCAGGGCCGGGATCCTCCTGCTGATCGGAATCGATCTCCGGGCGGTCGACAAGGTGGTGATATCGCGACCGAAAGGGTCTGAGAACACTCACCGAGGGCCTGATTCAGCCAGGGGAGGGCAGTCGGCCGGACAACTTCCGACCGGCTGCCGCGCCTCCACCTGCGGGCCCTTACACGGTCCTTCGCATGTACCACTGGAAAATGCCAGAACTCCCACCTGGCACACACACGTTGCGTAGCCTCTCCACTACATCCGTACGCCACGTCGGGAGGGGAATCCGCGGTGCCCGGAATCGACGAGTGCCTCATCGAAGTCATGAGGCTGCCCGGCGCCAGAGGCGCCGCGGTGGTCGACTGGACCAGCGGTCTCGCCCTCGGCACCATAGGTGAGTCGCCCAACGGCGACCACGAGGCCACGGCCGCCGAGACGGCCGAGGTGGCGAGGATGGCGGCGGAACAGCCCGTCTTCGCCCAGGCCGAGGCGCCCGCCGGTTCGGCCGGTCCGCCCGCCCCCGCCGTCGAGGACGTCATCGTCACCACCGGCCCCGGCTACCACATCCTCCGTTTCGTCGAGACGGCGTTCGACAGCAGCGTCTTCCTCCACCTCTGGCTGGACCGCGCGGAGGGCAACCTCGCCCTCGCCCGCATCAAACTCGGCGCGATAGCGGAGCGGCTGGTCCTGGCATGAGACACACCGCCGCCGCCCCGGCGGACCTGCCCGAACGGGCCGCCCCGTCCCCGATGCTCCAGCGGCTGGCGGCCGAACGCGCGACCGGTGCGCTGATGCGTGACCGCGGCACCCTGTACCTCGCCGACGGCCAGGTCGTCCACGCGGAGAGCCCGGCCACCCCCGGCATCGACGTCCTGCTGACCGCGGGTGGAGCCCTGCGCTCCGAGGGCTGGTGGGACGCGGTCGCCCAGGCGGGCGCCGGCCGACGGGTCGGGCGCTACCTCGTGGACAGCGGCCGGGTTCCCGGCGGCGCCCTGGAGCTCTGCCATCTGGGGGCGTTGTACGACGCGGCCTTCTTCGCCCTGGCTCCCACCCACACACCGGCCCGCTTCCGTTACGGGGTCTCCCACTGGATGGGCCCCGTCCGCCCGGTGCCCGTGCACGCCGTGCAGCGCGAGACCCTGCGCCGCCGCGAACTCCTGGACCGGATCTGGCCGGACGCGCTCACCGACAGCGCCCCGCTCGTCCCCACGGCGCACCCGGTGGACGCGCCGGTGCCCCCGCGTCAGCGCCGCGTCCTGGCTCTGGTCGACGGTGAGCGCACCGCCACGGACATCGCCCGGGAACTGGGCCGCTCCGCCTTCCACATCCTGGTCGACCTGCGCCGGCTCGCCGCCGCCGGACTGGTCGAAGCGGTCCGCCCGGCCGGTGCCGGGTCCGAGCCCGGCCGGATCACGCTTCCCGAGGTCACCACCGACCCCGACGTCGCCCTGCTCCGCCGGCTCAGAGACGCATTGGAGGCACTGTGATACGCGCGCTCAGACAGCGTGCCGGGAGGAGACAGCTGATGGTGCCCGAGGCCGAAGTGAAGGATGTCCTCGACGAGCTCCAGCGGTTACGCGCCCGGGTACCGCTCCTGACCGGCGCACTCGCCGCCAGCACCGACGGCCTGATCGTCGCCCAGGACACACCGGGCATCGAGGCCGAGGGCGTCGCCGCCCTCACCGCCGCCGCACTGGGCGTGTCGATCCGGATGGCCGACGCCACCGGACGCGGCGGATTCCGTGAACTCCTGATCCGGGGCGAGAACGGCTACATCGCCACCTACGCAGCGGGCTCCTCCGCCGTCCTCACCCTGCTGGCCGAGGACCGCATCAACGTCGGCCGCCTCCACCTCGAAGGCCGCCGCGCGGGCGCCCGCATCGGCGAAGTCGTCGACGCCGTCCAGGAACTCGCCGACCGGACCGTCGCCCCTCCCCGGGCGCAGCAGTCCGGGGCCCTGCCCCGACGCGCCACCACACCTGATCACACGTGACCCCCGTACGCAGTCAGAAACGGACCGGCCAACGGGCCGGCCAGGGAAAGGAAACGAGCACTATGGCCAACACCGAAGCGTCACTGAAGGAAGCGATGGCGTCGATCGAGGGGACCCTCGGTGTCGCACTCGTCGACTACACGAGCGGCATGGCCCTGGGCACCCTCGGCGGCGGCAAGGACTTCAACCTGGAGGTCGCCGCTGCGGGCAACACGGACGTCATCCGCGCGAAGCTGCGGACCATGGAGCACCTGGGCATCAAGGACGAGATCGAGGACGTCCTGATCACCCTCGGCGGTCAGTACCACCTGATCCGGCTGCTCAAGACCCGTGGCAGCAACGGCCTGTTCCTCTACCTCGTCCTGGACAAGGGCAGGGCCAACCTCGCGATGGCCCGCCACCAGCTGAAGCGCATCGAGGCCGAGCTGGAGGTCTGACCCGCGGTCTCACGGGCGGCGACGCCGCGCCCCACCCGGCGCGGCGTCCCCCGCCACGGGCCCGGTCGTCCGGTAGGCCTCGACCTGCTTGCCCGCAGGCCTGCCGTTCTCCACCCGGTCCGTACGCACCCAGTACAGGACGTCGTCCCGAACCTCCCGGCGCCCGAACCGCACGGCTTTCAGCCAGATCCCGGCACCCGCCCCGGCCAGCACGAGCCCGCCGGCCCCCGGGAGCACGGCGGCGCTCGCCACCGCCACCAGGAACGCGCCGAGCAGCCACCACCGGTGCGCGCGCCGCCAGTTCCGTACGGTCACGTCCCTGTCCTGGAGGAAATCGCTCCGGCCCGCCCGGGTGGCGCCCGCGGCGAGCTCCGCGTACCGCCCCCTCCGGGCGAACACCACCACGGCCAGGGTCACGAGGAACAGCGCGGCGCCGGCCAGGAGGCCGATCCGCCGGCCGGTGAGCCCCGGCACGAACGCCCCGACGACCGCCGCCGCCACGCCCGACCACCACATCGGCGCGGCCCCGGCCCGCACGACCACGGCCACCCTCGCCAGCGACTGAGCTCCGCGCCCCACGTCCGTACTCCTCTCCCGCAGCTCCCTGTGCACCTTCTGGGCGCGGAGATTAATGGGCGCAGATGAGTGACGTCTGAGAATCGGCGCAAGCGGGGCTCCCAGTTCCGGAAGACACCCGGCCGCACGGCAGGCGTACGCCCACGGCGTCACCTCCGGTGCCACGGCGGCGGGCGCGGTGGAGCCACGGCCGCCGCCCGGACGCCCGCTACTCGACGAACAGCCCGCGCGCCGCCGCATTGGCGTCGAACTCCTCCAGCCGCGCCTGCGCGTCGGGCAGGCCGTCGCACATGGCTTCCAGCAGCGCCCGCCCCAGCAGCATCGGCGCGCACGCCGTGTCGAAGGCCAGCCCCGTCCCCACCGCGGCCGGGAGCAGCAGGTCACTGTGGGCGGCCACCGGGGCGAACGCCGAGTCGGCCACGGTCACGACGGTCAGCCCTTGCTCACGCGCGTACGCCAGCGCGTCCACGGACTCGCGGGGGTGCCGGGGCAGCGCGAAGCACATCAGCGCACTCGCGCCCGCGCGCCGGGCGGCGTCGATGCGGTCGTACAGCATGCTGCCGCCCTCGTCGAGCACCCGGACGTCGGGGTGCACCTTGGCGGCGAAGTAGCCGAAGCCCCGGGCCTGCGGGGAGGCTGCCCGCAGGCCGACGACGAGCAGCGGCCGGGACGCGGCGAGCAGCCGCCCCGCCCGCTCCACCGGGGCCGGATCGGCGAGCAGCTCGGCGAGCTGGCGCAGATTCTCGATCTCGGCGCGCACCGCCTGCTGGTATTCGTTCAGGGCGTCCTCCGCGCCGGAGCCGGCCTCCGCCCCGCCCGGTGCGACCTCCCGCAGGTGCCTGCGCAGGGCGGGGTAGCCGTCGAATCCGAGCGCCACGGCGAAGCGTGTGACGGACGGCTGGCTGACCCCGGCCAGCTCGGCCAGCTCGACGCTCGACAGGAACGGGGCGTCGGCGGCCCGCCGCACCATGGAGTGCGCGATCCGCCGCTGGGTGGGCGTGAGCCGCCGCCCCTCGAAGAGCTGCTGCAACCGCGCCGCCGGGCTGCTCACGCTCATGCTGTCCCCTCCACCGATTCCGCCGCGCCCGTCCGGCACCCCGAGGAATCCATTCAGCCAGCAAGTCCTCTGCATGTCCATATACATCCGCTGGTCCGGGCCGGGTGCGCGGCGCCGGGCCCCGCCGGTCCGGCGGGGCTCGCATTGCGGGACCGCTCTCCCCTGCCGACCCTTGGAGCATGATCCCAGCCAATACGAGAGGGCCCGGCGGCATCGTCGTCCGCTACGGCGACACCGAGGCCGCACACGTGCTGAGCGTCTACGCCGATCTCCGCTGCCCGTACTGCAAACGCATGGAGCTGGACCTCGGAGCGGTGATGGAGCGGGCCGCGGACGCGGGCAGATTCGCGGTGGACCACCACTTCGGCACGTTCATCGACGATTCCGCGGGCGGCAGCGGATCCCTGGAGGCGCTGGCCGCGCTGGGCGCAGCGGCGGACGAGGGACAGAAGCCGTTCATGCAGTACCTGCGGGTCCTCTACGCCGATCAGCCCAGCGAGGACGTCGACGCCTTCGCCGACCGGGAGAACCTGCTGCGGCTGGCCGGCGAGGTCGAGGCGCTGCACACCGACTCCTTCCGGCAGAAGGTCGCCGAGCGCACCTATCTGCCCTGGGCGGCGCAGGTGTCGGCGGCCTTCGAGGAGAGCGGCGTCCGGTCCACCCCGACGGTCCTGATCGACAGCACACCGGTGGCCGTCATCAACAGCATGGGGTACGCGGTGACACCCGAGGCCTTCCTCGCCGAGGTCACTCCTCCGTGAGCCCCGGCGCTCCCGAGAGCCGCCGGCCTGGTCCCCTGGCGCGCCGGGGAAACTGCCGGGCCCCACGCCCGCAGCTCCCCGGGGCATCGGCGTTCCCCGCCCCGGAACGCCGCACGGAGGCCCGGGGAGTGCGCCACGGGCCCGGCACCGGCCGGCACGGGCAGCGGGAGCGGCCGGGGAGCACGGCCGGCACGGTCAGCGGGGCGGGCCCGGGAGCACGGCCGGCACGGTCAGCGGGGCCGGCCCGGGAGCACGCGCGGCGGCACGGGCGGGGGCCCGGCGCGGGCAGCTCGGGCGTCAGAACACCACCCGGGCCGCCAGCAGCGCCGCCCCTGCCTCCGGATCCCCCTCAAGCTCCAGGCGCTCTCGCGTCGGGCGTCCGGACAGGTGCCGGGCGAAGTCGACCGCGTCCGCGTGGAGCGTGGCGGCCGGACCGCCGATGCCCAGCAGGTAGACGCCCCCCGCGGGGCCGTGGAGGTCGACTGCCACCGCCGGCCCCGTCCAGGAGAGGGCCAGATCCAGCACCACCTGGCCCACGATCTCCCGGTCGTGCCGGTCGAGCACCAGCTCGGCGCCGGTGGCGTCGCCGAGGTCCACCCGGTGCATCCAGGTGTCGCGGGTGACCAGGACGTTGCCGAGGTAGTCCACGGAGTCGTCGGGCAGCGCCCTGGCCTCCGGGTAGAGCAGGCTCAGCCGGATCGTGCGGCGGACCGGGGCGGGCATCCGCCGCAGGGCGATGAGGCCCTGCGGCGCGAAGTGGGCCAGAGCGCCGATCAGCTCTCGCCCCGGGACCGCCTTCCGGTCCTCGATCTGGCACTCGTTGTGGCCGTCGAGCGGGCCGAGCCCCGGATGGGTCCGCGCGGCCCTGCGCACCCGGCGCAGGGCGACCCAGGGCCGGGGCAGCTCCTCGAACTGACCGACGGTGTGGGCCAGCATGTCCCGGACCGTCCAGCCGTCGCACACCGTGGGGCGCCGCCAGTCCTCGTCGGAGAGCTCACGGAACGTGGACAGCGTCGCCCGCAGCTCCGCCTCGTTGACCAGGCGGGCCCGCGTCCCGGTCGTACGCGGAATGGCGCGGGCGGACGACGTCGTGGTGGTGGCCATGGGCACGCCTCCCGTCTCCCGGCATCCACGCTACGCCGGGGAGACACCGCCCGCCCTGCTCGGCGGACCGCCGAAACCGGGGGGCTGTCCCCAGTGTCCCGGGTGTCCCGGCTCCGTACCGTGACGGGCATGGAAACTCGTGAACCCGAGCTCAGGCGAGAGCTCGACGCCACCCTTCGGGCCCGCGCCGAGCTCGGGCCCGAGTACGAGTCCGCGCTCGTCGACTCGTTCCTGGAAAAGGTCGAGCAGCGGCTGGACAGCACCCTCGACCGGCACCTGCGGCGCAGCCTCGCCGAGCAGCGGACGACCACCGCCCGGGGCGGCGCGGAGCCCGCCGGGATCGGGGGGACCTTCGTGGAGCGGTTCGGTTTCGGTGTCGTCTCGCTGGTGCTGGCCGTGCCGCTGTCCGCGATCGGCGTCGCGAACGCGGGGATCGAGGGGCTCGTCACGGCCTGGCTCGGAATCGTCGGGGTGAACGCCGTGCATGCCGCCCGCTCCTGGCCGTGGGGACGGGCCGGGAAGCGGGCCCCGTCCGGCTGGGACGACTGAGGCGACAGGCGCCGGGCTCCGGCCCGCGCGCACGAATAATCGCGGGGACCGCCGCACCCCCGGTTGCCCAGGGGGCGGGACGACGGCGGTCCCCGCGAGGGACGCGGTCCCGGGTCAGGGCCGGGTCTCGCGTCCGGGCGACGGTGGAGGTCCGGGAGCCGCTCCGTAGTCCGTGTCGCCGTTCGTGGTGCCGGCGGGTTCCCCCGCCGACACCCCTTACTGTGCCGGAGCCGTGTTAAGCCGGTGCTGCGCCTACGTGTCGCGCTCGTACCGTTTGCGCGAACCCGGGAAACACGTCCCTACGCCTTGGGCGCCGAGCCCTTGGCGAGGAAGGCCAGCAGGTCCTGCCTGCTCACGACCCCCGTCGGCTTGCCCTCGACGAGGACGATCGCCGCGTCGGCACCGTCCGCACCGCTGAGCACCGCCATGAGGTCCTCGACCGGTTCGCCCGATCCGACCTGCGGCAGCGGGGCCGACATGTGCTTCTCCAGCGGATCGGAGAGCGTGGCGCGCTGGGTGAACAGGGCGTCCAGGAGCTGACGCTCCACGACGGAGCCGATGACCTCGGCGGCCATGACGTCCGGGTGCCCCGCGCCGGGCTTCACGATCGGCATCTGGGAGACGCCGTACTCCCGGAGCACGTCGATGGCCTCGCCGACCGTCTCCTCCGGGTGCATGTGGACGAGCGAGGGCAGCGGGCCGTCCTTGAAGTCGAGGACGGCACCGACCCGCGCGGAGGGGCCGGAGTCCTCCAGGAAGCCGTAGTCGGCCATCCATTCGTCGTTGAAGATCTTGCTCATGTAACCGCGCCCGCTGTCGGGGAGCAGGACGACGACCACGTCCTCGGGGCCCAGCCGCTTCGCGACCTCCAGGGCCGCGACGACCGCCATGCCGCAGGAGCCGCCGACGAGCAGCCCCTCCTCCTTGGCCAGGCGGCGGGTCATCTGGAAGGAGTCCTTGTCGGAGACCGCGACGATCTCGTCCGTGACCGTACGGTCGTAGGCGCTCGGCCAGAAGTCCTCGCCCACACCCTCCACCAGATACGGGCGCCCGGATCCGCCGGAGTAGACGGAGCCCTCGGGGTCGGCGCCGATGATCTGGACCCGGTTGCCGCTGACCTCCTTGAGGTAGCTGCCCGTGCCGGTGATAGTGCCGCCGGTGCCGACGCCCGCGACGAAGTGGGTGATCCGCCCGTCCGTCTGCTTCCAGAGCTCGGGACCGGTGCTCTCGTAGTGCGAGCGCGGGTTGTTCGGGTTGGAGTACTGGTCGGGCTTCCAGGCTCCGGGGGTCTCGCGGACCAGGCGGTCGGAGACGTTGTAGTACGAGTCCGGGTGCTCAGGGTCGACGGCCGTCGGGCAGACCACGACCTCGGCGCCGTACGCGCGCAGCACGTTGATCTTGTCCGTGGACACCTTGTCCGGGCAGACGAAGATGCACTTGTAGCCCTTCTGCTGGGCGACGATGGCCAGCCCGACCCCCGTGTTGCCGCTGGTGGGCTCGACGATGGTGCCGCCGGGCTGGAGCTCGCCGCTCTGCTCGGCGGCTTCGATCATGCGCAGCGCGATGCGGTCCTTCACCGACCCGCCGGGGTTGAAGTACTCGACCTTGGCCAGAACCGTCGCCTGAATGCCTGCCGACACATTGCGCAGCCTGACCAGCGGGGTGTTGCCGACAAGACTGATCATCGAATCGTGGAATTGCACCGTGTACTCCGGGATCTCCGTGATGGTCAGCCAAGAGTATGCGTACGGGCACGAGATTGGACGAAGCGATTGAGCGACGCCCCCCACGGGGCAGGTAGTGCTGTGTACGGCTGTACGGCACGGAGGAGGTGGACCGGACTGTGTCGAGAGCGAGGGTGGCACGGCGGATCGCGGCGGGTGCGGCTTACGGGGGCGGCAGCGTAGGGCTGATCGGTGCCGCGACGGTCGGCCTGGTGCTGGCCGAGGTGCAGCTGGCGAAACGGCAGGTGGGCGGCGGCAAGGCCCCGGTCCCGCCGAGCGCGGACGGGAGGTACGGGGTGGCCTTCGCCGGCCCGTCGGATCCGCTGCGCTTCGTGCTGCTCGGCGACTCCACGGCGGCGGGCCAGGGGGTGCGCAGGGCGGGCCAGACCCCGGGCGCGCTGCTGGCGTCCGGGCTGGCCGCGGTGGCGGAGCGGCCGGTGGATCTGCGGAACGTGGCACTGCCCGGTGCCCGCTCCGACGACCTGGAACGGCAGGTGTCCCTGGTCCTGGCGGACCCGTACGGGGTGCCGGACGTCTGCGCGATCATGATCGGCGCGAACGACGTGACCCACCGGATGCCGGCCACGCAGTCGGTGCGCTGTCTGAGCACGGCCGTACGGCGGCTGCGCACGGCGGGCGCGGAGGTCGTCGTGGGGACCTGCCCCGACCTGGGCACGATCGAGCCCGTCTACCAGCCGCTGCGCTGGCTGGCGCGGCGGGTGAGCCGGCAGCTCGCGGCGGCGCAGACGATCGGCGCGGTGGAGCAGGGCGGCCGGACGGTGTCGCTGGGCGACCTCCTCGGACCGGAGTTCGAGGCGAATCCCCGCGAGCTCTTCGGGCCCGACAACTACCACCCCTCGGCCGAGGGGTACGCGACCGCCTCCATGGCGATGCTGCCGACGCTGTGCGCGGCGCTGGGGCTGTGGCCGGAGTCCGACCACCTGGACAGCTCGCGGCGCGAGGACATGCTGCCGGTGGCCAAGGCGGCCTCCAGGGCCGCCCGTGAGGCGGGCACGGAGGTCACCGGGGCCCGGGCGCCCTGGGCCCTGCTCAAGCACCGCAGGCGGCGGCGTCTGCCCGCCCACACGGAGCCGGTGCGCCACGACGACACGGACGCGGGGAGCGGCACGGAGAACGGCCCGGCAACCGGCCCGGAAAGCGGCGGGGCGAAGGACGCGGGGACGGGCAGCAGGCCGGAGCCGGGGAAGGATGCGGGCACCGGCACCGGGACGGGCCCGAAGGGGCCGCTGCCCGGCCATGGCTTCGGGGCCACCTGGCGCCGGGCATGAGTGCGCGGTCCGGCCATGCGGGAACAATGCGGGCGACTGAGCGGTTGCTTAGAAAAGAGGTCCGCATCACATCGCCTGTCGGGTGACCTCAGCTATACGTCCGGGTAACTTCCAAGGCAGCCCAGCCTTCCTGCCTTCCAGTCCTCATGGAGCCGCGTGATGCCCGAAGCCGTGATCGTCTCTGCTGCCCGTTCGCCCATCGGCCGGGCCTTCAAGGGGTCCCTCAAGGACCTGCGCGCGGACGACCTGACCGCGACCATCATCCAGACCGCGCTGGCCAAGGTCCCCGAGCTGGACCCCAAGGACATCGACGACCTGATGCTCGGCTGCGGCCTCCCCGGCGGCGAGCAGGGCAACAACCTGGGCCGCATCATCGCCGTACAGATGGGGATGGACCACCTCCCCGGCTGCACGGTCACCCGCTACTGCTCGTCCTCGCTCCAGACCAGCCGCATGGCGCTGCACGCCATCAAGGCGGGCGAGGGTGACGTCTTCATCTCCGCCGGCGTCGAGATGGTCTCCCGCTTCGCGAAGGGCAACTCCGACAGCCTGCCGGACACGCACAACCCGTTCTTCGCCGAGGCCGAGGCCCGCACCGCGGCCCGCGCGGAGCAGTCCGGCACGAGCTGGAGCGACCCGCGCGAGGAGGGCCTGGTCCCGGACGCGTACATCGCGATGGGCCAGACCGCAGAGAACCTGGCCCGGATCAAGGGCGTCACCCGCCAGGACATGGACGAGTTCGGCGTGCGCTCGCAGAACCTCGCGGAGGAGGCCCTCAAGAACGGCTTCTGGGAGCGCGAGATCACTCCGGTGACCACGCCGGACGGCACGGTGGTCTCGAAGGACGACGGCCCGCGCGCGGGCGTCACCCTGGAGGGCGTGCAGGGCCTGAAGCCGGTGTTCCGCCCCGACGGGCTCGTCACCGCCGCCAACTGCTGCCCGCTCAACGACGGCGCCGCCGCGCTCGTCATCATGTCCGACACCAAGGCCCGCGAGCTGGGCCTGACCCCGCTGGCGCGCATCGTCTCGACCGGCGTCTCCGGCCTGTCCCCCGAGATCATGGGCTACGGCCCGGTCGAGGCCAGCAAGCAGGCGCTGAAGCGTGCCGGACTGACCGTCGACGACATCGACCTCGCCGAGATCAACGAGGCGTTCGCCGCGCAGGTCATCCCGTCCTACCGGGACCTCGGCCTGCCGCTGGACAAGGTCAACGTCAACGGCGGCGCGATCGCCGTCGGCCACCCCTTCGGCATGACCGGCGCCCGCATCACCGGCACGCTGATCAACAGCCTGCAGTTCCACGACAAGCAGTTCGGCCTGGAGACCATGTGCGTGGGCGGCGGCCAGGGCATGGCCATGGTGATCGAGCGACTGAGCTGAGCCGTAGCGGAGGGTAGGGGTCGCCCGAGGTACGAGGGCGGCACCTGCCCGCAGCGGAGGCGAAGCACAGCGCGACCCCGGGCACAGAGCGGCTGAGCTGAGCCGTAGCGGAGGGTAGGGGTCGTCCGAGGTACGAGGGCGGCACCTGCCCGCAGCGGAGGCGAAGCACAGCGCGACCCCGGGCACAGAGCGG
>NZ_JBIBEG010000008.1:0-287390 GCF_042902585.1 Streptomyces argenteolus | reverse complement strand
GGTACGAGGGCGGCACCTGCCCGCAGCGGAGGCGAAGCACAGCGCGACCCCGGGCACAGAGCGGCTGAGCTGAGCCGTAGCGGAGGGTAGGGGTCGTCCGAGGTACGAGGGCGGCACCTGCCCGCAGCGGAGGCGAAGCCCAGCGCGACCACGCGTGCGCAGCGGCTGAGGAGGGCTCCTCACTCCCACGTGAGGACCGTGTTGAACCGGCCGAGCTCCGATCGTGACCGAATCTCCCCCAGGATGTGATCTGCGTCCCGGGGGAGAGTCGTTTCTGCAGGTCACACCTGCCCTGCTACGCACCGCCGGGCCCAAAGACCTGTCCAATTCGTGACGTAATGCACTGACAGGAAGCACGGGTACAGGACAAGCTGATGTAGGAAGTCGGGGGTGTCGATTGAAACCGGGAGTATGTCAGTGAGCGCCATGCCGTTTGCCCTGTTGCTGACCACCGCCGCTGCCACGGCCGTCGGCGCCGCTGCCCTGCACGCTGCTCACGGGCTGCGCAAGCAGGTCAGCGCCCTGCGCACGGAGCTGGCGGAGGGCCGGACCCTCCGGGCGTCCGTGCCCGAGCAGCAGGACCGAAGCTCCACCACGCCCGCCGAGGAGATACGCGCGGCCGTCGCCGACGCGCTCGCCGAGGAGCGCGAGCGAGAACTGGCCGAGGCGCGCGCCTTCTGGGCCGCCCAGGAAGCCCGCGACGCCGCCGACGCCCCGTCCCTGCTGGGCGGCCTCGGCGAGGACGCCCCGTTCTTCATGCCCCGGCAGAGCGACTTCGCGGGCCTGGAGGCGATGGACCTCGAAGCCGGTGACGCCCTCGACGAGCTGGCGGAGCTCGCGGAGCTCACCGACCTGCCCGAGATCGCCGAGTACGCGGAGTTCGCGGACGACTCCCCCGAGCTGGCCGCGGCCCGCCGCCGCCACCCCTCGCACCCGGACTTCGTCCCCGTGCAGACACCCGTGGTCACCGACCATGAGCGTACCGTGAACCGTCTGGAGCGGCTCGCCGACACCGGCACCGAGCTCACGGACGTGCGCCCCGGCCCGCTCGGCACGCTCGACGTGTACGTCTTCGCCGACGGCACCACGCTCTGCATGACCCCCGGCCACCGGGAGACCGCCGAGCGGCTCGCCGAGTCCCTGCGCTCGGGTCAGCAGCCGGTGCTGCTGGGAGGGTCCGGGGTCTCCGGCGCCTACGCACTGACCTTCTCGTGCGGCGAGGAGAACGTCTACATCCTCGCCGACCGCGTCATCGCCTCGTTCTAGCGCGGGCCGGGTGCGAACGCACGCGCCGCCGCTTCCTCGACACACCGCACGGCCTCGTCCAGCTCCCGGGACGAGGCCGTTTCCAGTGCCACCGCGAGGTCCCGGCCCGCGACGGCGAGCTGGTCACCGACCGCGAACATCCCGGCGTCCGGCATGACCCTCGGCTCCCGGCCGGGCGCCTCGGCGCGCTGGGCCCGGGCGGCCAGCTCCCTGGCGGTGGCCAGGGCCTCCGCGGCGGCGCCGCGCTGCAGCCGGCTCTGCGGGGCGCTGCGCAGCCGGTCGGCGAATCGGTCCACGGCGGTGACAAGAGGGGTCGTATCGAGCACGCCGTGACCCTACGCGCCCCCACCGGATGGTTGCCAACGCGCGGATGCTCGGGCACGGTGTCGGGAAGGAACAGCAACGCGCACTGCGTCGGAGGCGCCGATGTCCCAAGTCTTCTCCGAGGAAACCCATCGCAACCTGCTCTCCCGCATCCCCCACTGCACCGGCCGCGACATCGCCGACTGGCTCCGCACCGTCGACGAAGGCCCTTCTCTCTTCCGCTTCGAGGAGAAGGTCAGCTGGCTGCGGAGCGAACACGAGCTCGCCTACGGCCACGCGAAGGCGATCATCCACGAGTACGACCTGAGACGGGCCGCGCGGAAGCTCCGCTGAGCACCGCGGACACCCCGTGACGACGGACGGCCCGCAGGCGAAACGCCTGCGGGCCGTCCGTCGTCGTGACGCCTGCGGGGTCAGTCGTCCCCGTTGAGGATGGAGAGCAGACGCAGCATCTCCAGGTAGATCCACACCAGGGTCAGGGTGAGGCCGAAGGCCGCCAGCCAGGACTCCTCGCGCGGGGCGCCGAAGGCGATGCCGTCCTCGACCTGCTTGAAGTCCAGCGCCAGGAAGCACGCGCCGAGGATGATGCCGATGACTCCGAAGAGGATGCCGAGGCCGCCGCTGCGGAAGCCGAGGCCGTCACCGCCGCCGAACACGCTGAACAGCAGGTTGACCATCATCAGGAGCACGAAGCCCATGGCCGCGGCCATCACGAAGCCGTAGAAACGGCGGGTGACGCGGATCCAGCGCATCTTGTACGCGATGAGGACACCGGCGAAGACACACATGGTGCCCATGACCGCCTGCATCACCGTGCCAGGGCTGATGTAGGTGCTGACCGTGCTGGAGATCACCCCGAGGAAGACACCCTCGAAGGCCGCGTAGGCCAGGATCAGCGCGGGCGAGGCCTTGCGCTTGAAGGACTGGATCATCGCGAAGACGAACGCCACCAGGGCGGCGCCCACGGCGATGCCGTAGGACTTGCCGAGGTTGGCCTCGTCGACGGGCAGCAGGGCCCAGGAGAGCGCGGCGGTGAGCACCACGGTGCCCAGCGTCATCGCCGTACGCGTGACGACGTCGTCGATCGTCATCGCGCCGGAGCGCGCCGGCGCCTGCGGGGCGCCGTACTGGGTGTCCTGCTGTGCGTAGGGGTTCGTGGCGTACGGGTTGGCGGCGGCGCCCTGCGCGTACGGGTTGGCACCCGCTGCGGGGGCCCCGGCCTGCGGCGCCGCGTTGAAGCCCGCGTAGCCGTTGTCGCGGCTGAACCCCCGTCGCGAGAAGACCGGGTTGCTGCTCCTCATTTCACTCCTCCATGGCCACCGTGCGTGGCCTTGCCACAAGAGTAATGGGTAGGCAAAACAATGGCCCTAGTGCCAGAGGAGGATCTTTGAGGAAGTTGACGCCTGAAGTACCGCACGGTCGGCCCGGCGCCACCGGCGGAGCGGTGGTGCCCGGAGCCGGACTCGAACCGGCACGCCCCCGAGGAGGCAGCGAGGTTTAAGCTCGCCGTGTCTGCATTCCACCACCCGGGCGTGGGCGCGCGCGATTCCGCGTTGGCACAAGACCCTATCCGGGGGCATCCCTCGAACAGCGGAACACCCGCTCGATGTTGTCTTATTTTATTGACTGCTTGAGGGTCCGTCAGACGGTCCGTACCGCATCAGTCCACGCCCGGACCGCCCGATCGGTACGAACCCCGGCAAACGGGAATGACGGAAACTCGCCGCACCCGCACGGCCCATTCGCCATGGGCCGCGCCACCGTTCGCCAGGGTCGCGCCACCTCACACGGCGGCGGTCTCGTTGACGCACCGCAGGACCGGTCGGCGGCCGAGGGCCTCCGGGTCCTTCAGCACCGCTCCCGTGACATGGAACACGGCGCTCTCGCCGGGCAGCAGGGTGACGAGCATGTCGTCCACCTCGGCCGCCGGGTCCAGCCGGTCGGGAAAGAGCGCGAGGTCCCGCAGGAGGGTCCGCGCCGTCACCGTCACCCGGTAGCCGATACCCGACTCGTCACCCTGGGTCACGGTGACGTCGTAGCGGGCCGGCGGAAGCGCCACCCGCGGGTCCTCCTCGAAGAACTCGACCGTCCGCAGGTCCCCCAGCTCCGCCACGAGCACCTCCCGGGAGCTGTCCGCCGGCCCGGCGACGGAGGGCGGCAGGGGCACGCGGGTCACCTCGCGGGCCGCCGTGGCCACCACGACCGTCTCCTCGGCCAGGACCACGCCCTCCAGCGAGCGCCTGGTCAGTCTCAGCGCCCCCTCCCAGGGGCGGGGTGAGTCGTTGACCAGGTGCAGGGCACCGTCGCGTACGGCCATGAGGCGGTCCGCGTACACCGAGCGCAGGGCGTACCAGAGCGGCTTGCGGCGGCCGTCGCCGTCCACCGCGGCCCAGGAGACGACCGGCCAGCAGTCGTTCAGCTGCCACACGATCGCGCCCATGCAGTACGGGGTGTGCGAGCGGAAGTGCCGGATGCCGAAGGCGACCGCGCGGGCCTGGTTCAGCTGCGTGAGCCAGTGCCAGTCGTCGAAGGACCCCGGCTGGGGGAGGTGGTCGCCGAGACCGCGCAGCAGCTTGGCGTCGCCGTCCTCCGCCTTCTGGTGGTGGGTGATCAGCGGGGCGCCCAGACCGAGCGGGCCACTGACGGCCCGGCGCAGCGTGGCGTACGCGGGCGGGCCCTGGAAGCCGAACTCGGCCACGAAGCGGTGGGCAGCGTCGGCGTAGTGCGTGTAGTCGGCCCGGTTCCAGACCTCCCACAGGTGGACCGTGCCCCGTGCGGGGTCGTTCGGGGGCAGCTCGGGGGAACCGGAGTAGGGCGAGCCCGGCCAGTACGGACGGGTCGGGTCGATCTCGGCGCAGAGGGCCGGCAGCAGTTCGTGGTAGTAGGCGTGGCCCCAGGTGCGGCCCGCCAGCTTCTCCTGCCAGCCCCAGTCGGCGTGGCCCTCCAGGTTCTCGTTGTTGCCGCACCACAGCACCAGCGAGGGGTGCGGGGCGAGCCGGACAAGGTTCTCGCGCGCCTCCGCGGCCACCTCGTCGTACAGCGGCTGCTCCTCCGGGTAGGCCGAGCAGGCGAACGGGAAGTCCTGCCAGACCAGCAGCCCCTTCTCGTCGGCGAGCTCGTAGAAGTCGTCGCTCTCGTAGAGGCCACCGCCCCAGACGCGGACGAGGTTCACACCCGCCGCGACCGCCTGGTCCAGGCGGTCGGAGATCCGCTGCCGGGTGACGCGCACCGGGAAGCAGTCGTCGGGGATCCAGTTCACCCCGCGTACGAAGACGGGCTCGTCGTTGACCGAGATGCGGAACGCCTCGTGCTCCAGGCCGACGGCCCGGAAGCCCGTCCTGCCGCTCCACGCCTCGTCCCCGAGGCGGACGGTGACGTCGTACAGCGGCTGCTCGCCGTGGCTGTGCGGCCACCAGCGGGCCGCCCCGGGGACGGAGAGGGTGACGGCGCCGCGGTCCTCACCGTCGGGGACGGTGAACGCGGCCCGTGCGCCGGCCACCTCCACCGACGCCTCCAGCGGGCCGTCCCCGGCCCGGTCGACGTCGAGGGTGAGGGCCAGGCGCGGCACCCCGTCCCCGTCGAGATCCGCGAGGACCTTCACCTCGGCGATGCGCGGCCCGGTCCAGGACTCCAGCGCGACCGGCCGCCAGATGCCGGAGGTGACCAGGGTCGGCCCCCAGTCCCAGCCGAAGTTGCAGGCCATCTTGCGGATGAAGGCGTACGGCTCGGTGTAGGCGCCCGGCCGGTCGCCGAGCTTGTCGCGCAGCGCCTCGGCGTAGGTGTACGGCGCCGTGAAACGCACGGCGAGGGTGTTGAGGCCCTCGCGCAGCAGCGAGCGCACGGGGAAGCGGTAGCCGCGGTGCTGATTGGCGGTGGAGCCCACCTCGGTGCCGTTGAGCAGGACCGTGGCGACGGTGTCGAGGCCGTCGAAGCACAGGTCGGTGAACGCGTGCCCGTCCCCGGCCCATAGGAACTCGGTGCGGTACGTCCAGTCGGTACGGCCGATCCAGCCGAGCCGCTTCTCGTTGTCGTCCAGGTACGGGTCGTCGATCAGCCCGGCGGCCAGCAGGTCGGTGTGCACGCAGCCGGGGACGGCCGCCGGGACGCCGCCCGCGGGGAGCCCCACCGGTACGGGGCCGTCAGCGGTGAGCGTCCAGCCGTCGTGCAGGGGCAGGTGGCGGAGTGTCACGCGGAGGTCCTTCCGCAGTCGGGGAGCCCGGCGCAGGCCACGAAGTGGTCCGGCTCGGTCTCGTACAGGTCGCCGTCCCGTGCGCCGCCCTCGTGGTAGGCGCAGCTCCGCACGGGTTCGGCCGCCGTCCAGGGCTGGTTCAGCCGGGGCACGGCGGCGAGCAGCGTGCGCGTGTAGGGGTGGAGGGGGTTGCCGAACACCTTCTGTGTGTCGCCGCGTTCGACGACCCGGCCGCTGCGCAGCACCACGGTCTTCTCGGCGAGATACGTGCCGAGCGACAGGTCGTGCGTGATGTAGAGGACGCCGAGTCCGCGTTCCTTGAGGCCGGCGAGGAGGTTGAGCACGTCGATGCGCGTGGAGGCGTCGAGCATGCTGGTGATCTCGTCCGCGACCAGGAAGCGCAGGTCGAGCAGGAGGGCGCGGGCGATGAGCAGCCGCTGGAGCTGGCCCCCGCTGAGCTGGTGCGGGTAGCGGCCGAGCACCTGACCGGGATCCAGGCGCACGTCGCGCACCGCCTTCTCGACGCGGTCGGCCCACTCGCTGTCGGATACGTCCGGGTGGTAGGCGCGGCGGACCAGCGCGAAGACGCGGTCGGCCTTGAAGACGGGGTTGTAGCAGCTGAAGGGGTCCTGGAAGACGCCCTGGACGCGGCGGTAGAAGTCCTTGCCCGGCCGGACCTGTTCACCGTCCAGGGTGAGGCTGCCCGAGCTGACCTCGGTGAGGCCGAGCACCATGCGGCCAATGGTGGACTTGCCGCTGCCGCTCTCGCCGATGAGGGAGACCAGTTCGCCCGGCGCGGCCGAGAAGGACACCCGGTCGACGGCGGTGGTGGAGCCGCCGCCGAAGGCGCCGGCCCGGAAGGTCTTGGTGACATGGTCGAGGGTCAGCATCAGGCCGCCTTCCAGCACGCGACGGAGTGACGGGGGGCTACCTCGACGACCGGGGGTTCCTCGGCACACCCGCTGTCGGCGAGCGGGCAGCGGTCGCGGAAGCGGCAGCCGGCGGGCGGGTTCAGCAGGGAGGGCGGGGAGCCCTCGATGCCGCTGAGCGGTTTGTCCTTGTAACGGGCGCCGACCTGCGGCAGCGAGCCGATGAGCATCTTGGTGTACGGGTGGCGCGGCTCGGTCGTCAGCACCTTGGTGGGGGCCTTCTCGGCGAGCTTGCCCGCGTACATCACCATGATCGAGTCGGCGATGTGCGAGGTCAGTCCCAGATCGTGGGTCACGAAGATCATGCTGGTGACCAGGCCCTTGTCGCGCAGCCCGGTGAGGGCGCCGACCACGGCCTGCTGGTTGGAGACGTCCAGCGCCGAGGTGACCTCGTCGGCGACGAGGACGGACGGGTCGAGCAGCGTGGAGATCACCATGACGGCACGCTGCTTCATCCCCCCGGACAGCTCGATCGGATAGCGCTCCAGTACGTCGGGTTCCAGGCCGACCAGGGCGAGGCGGCGGTGGAGCTCGTCGGTGTCCACGGTGACGCCGCGCGAGGCGAGGAGCTCGCGGATCATGCGGCCGATGCGCCGGGTGGGGTTGAGCGCGCTCATCGAGTACTGCGGGACGAGCGAGATCTTGTGGAAACGGTAGGCGTTCATCGCCCGGTCGTCGGACAGCGGCAGTTCCTCGCCGTCCAGCGTCACGGTGCCGCCCACGTGCCTCATCCGGCCGTCGAGCCGGATCAGGGCCTTGCCCAGGGTGGTCTTGCCGCAGCCGGACTCGCCCGCCAGGCCCAGGATCTCGCCGTCCGCGAGGTCGAAGCCGACGCCGTCCAGGGCCCGGACCTCGCCGCGCAGCGTGCGGTAGTGGACGCGCAGATCGTTGACGGTCAGGGTCATCTGCTCAGGACTCCCTCAGCTTCGGGTTGAAGACCTCGTCGAGGCCCACGTTGGCGACGTAGAGCGCGCCGACGATCGCGGTGATCCCGGCGCCCGGTGGGATGAACCACCACCACATGCCGAGTTGCAGGGCGCTCCACTGCTGGGCGCTCTGCAGCATCAGCCCCAGCGAGACGCCTTCGGTCGGGCCGAGCCCGATGAAGTCCAGCGAGGAGGCGATGAGGATGGAGCCGCCGAAGAGCAGGATGAACATCATGAAGAGGTACGAGCTCATGTTGGGCGCGATCTCGCGGAAGACGATCCGCCAGGTCCCGCTGCCGCTGAGCCGGGCCAGGTCCACGAACTCCCGGGTGCGCAGCGAGAAGGTCTGCGCGCGGATCGCGCGGGCCGCCCAGGGCCATGAGGTGAGGCCGATGAACAGGCCCTGCACGGCGACGCTGCGCACCCCCATGTAGGCGTTGATGATCAGCAGGACCGCGAGGGCGGGGATCACCAGCACGACGTTGGTGAGCATGTTGAGGATCTCGTCGGTGATGCCGCCCCGGTAGCCGGCGAGGAAGCCGACGACCATGGCGATGACGGCGGCGATGGCTCCGCCGACGACGCCCACCAGGAAGGTGGCCCGCAGCCCGTGCACGAACTGCGCGTACACGTCCTGGCCGAAGGTGGTGGTGCCCATCCAGTACGTGCCGTCGGGCGCGGACGCCTGGGGGCCGACGTACTCGTTGGGGTTGCCGTTGCCGAGCAGCATCGGCCCGACGACGCCGATCGCGAGCAGGATCACGACCAGGCTCACACCGATGATCAGCTTGGGGTTGCGCACCGCGTAGTGCAGCGACTCGCGGCCCGGCTTGGCCACGGGCGCCTCGGCCGAGGGGGCCTCCGGCGCCGGGTCGGGCAGTGTGCTCATGACGTGCCTCCTGCCATGCCCGTACGGGTGCGGGGGTCGACGACGACGTACACGATGTCGATGAGGAAATTGGCGATCAGTACGCCGATGACGATGAACAGGAACGCGCCCTGGAGCAGGAAGAAGTCCTGGTTCTGGATCGCGGCCAGGATCAGCGACCCCAGCCCCGGGTAGGCGAACACGATCTCGGTGACGAGCGCGCCGGCGACCAGCACGCCCAGCTGGAGCGCGAGACCGGTGACCTGGGGCAGGACGGCGTTGCGGAACGCGTAGCGGCGGATGAGGCGCTGGGGTGCGCCGAGGGCCGCCAGATAGGACGAGTAGTCGGACTCCAGCTCGTAGATGATCATGTTGCGCATGCCGATGGCCCAGCCGCCGAGCGCGACCAGGAACAGTGAGAGGAACGGCAGCACCCAGTGGTGCAGTGCGTCCAGCGCGAAGTCGGCGTTCCAGCCGGGCTGGATGTCCAGGCTGTAGCCCCCGGATATGGGGAACCAGCCCGCCTTGGCCCCGAGCGCCCAGGCGAGGATGACGGCGATCCACATGTACGGCATGGCGGTGAGCAGGTAGCCGGCCGGCAGCACGGTGTTGTCCAGGACCTTGCGGCGGGCGGACAGCGCGCCGATCCAGTTGCCCACGAACCAGCTGAGCAGGACGGCCGGGATCATCAGGCCGAGGGTGTACGGGAGCGCGTCGAGCAGGACGTCGCCGACGGGCGTGGGGAAGACGAAGATGGAGATACCGAAGTCGCCCTGGAGCAGCGCCCCCCAGAAGTGGAGGTACTGCTGCCACAGCGGCTCGTCGAAGCCGAACAGGTTGTTGTAGTACGTGCGCATCGCCTCCGCGGCCTCGGGCTGCGAGACCCGGGCGCGGGCGACCATGGCGGAGACCGGGTCTCCGGGCATGAAGCGCGGGATCATCCAGTTGACGGTGACGGCGACGACGAAGGTCAGTCCGTAGATGAGAAGTTTGCGGGCGAAATAGCGGCGCAAGGGTGTGCTCCCCTGGTGGAGAGCCCCGCCGTGCGCGCACGGTCAGGTGTGCGCACACGGCGGGGCGGTCATGGAGTCGGCGTCGTCACTTGGCGGGCTTCAGCTGGGTGAGCGTCTCGAAGCCGCCCATCTCCAGCCAGTTGCGCCACAGGGCCGGTGCGGTCTTCGGCGCTCCGGCGGCGTCCGACGGCCAGTTCTTCCAGGTCCCCGTGGTGGACTGCGACCACAGGCCGTTGTACCAGAGGGGGATGATGGGCATCTCGGTCAGCTGGATGTCCTGGATCTTCGACACGGCGGCCTTCATGCCCGCGGTGTCGTCGGTCTTGATCCCGCCGAGTTCCTGCACCAGCTTCCAGGCCTCTTCGTTCTCGTAGCGTCCGAAGTTGACCGTGTTCTGCTGCTTCTGGATCGGCATCTGGAAGATGTAGTCGTAGTACGTCCAGGGGGTGTTCGACAGCTGGCGCTCGTTGTTGATGACGAGGTCGAAGTCACCCTTGCCGCGCTGCTCGTTGAGGGCGTTCTGGTCGGGGAACTCGGTGCTGATCCTGATGCCCGCGTCCTTGGCCCCGGAGGCGATGACCTTGGCCGCCTCCATCCAGTCGGTCCAGCCCGAGGGCACGGCCAGCTTCAGGCTGAGGGCGGAGCCGTCCTTGTTCTCGACGAAGCCGTCGCCGTTCCTGTCCTTGTAGCCGGCGTCCGCGAGTTCCTTCATCGCCGCGGCGGCGTCGTGCGTGAAGCCCTTCTCCGCGATGAGGGCCTTGTCCTCGTACTGCTCCCACTGCGGCAGCAGACCCGTCGGGGAGGCCGGCTTGACCAGGTCGCCGTACACCCCCTTGACGATCTTCCCGGTGTCGACGGACGCGGCGAGCGCCCTGCGGAAGGCGGCGTCGTCCATCGGCTTCTTGGTGGTGTTGGGCACCAGCCAGGCGGTGTTGGCCGAGAGCATGTACGGGGCCTTGTCGTAATACGACACGACCTTCTTGCTCTTGATCAGCGACGAGGCCCCGGGCAGGAAGTTGTTGCTGAGGTCCAGCTGACCCTGGCCCAGCTGGCCGATGACTACCTCGTTGCTCGGGTTGGAGACGTCGACGATGTACCGCGGGGCCGGCGTCATGCTCAGCGCCTTCGTGCCCCACCAGTCGTCGCGCCGCTCCCAGACGACCCGGTCCTGTGTCTTGCTCTTCAGCTTGTAGGCACCGGTGCCGACGGGCTTGTCGTTGACGCCGTTGAGGATGTCCTCGTCGGTGCGCGAGCTCCACACGTGTTCGGGGACGATCGGCTGCCCGTAGAGGGTGTAGTCCCACTCCTGGTAGCGGGCCTCCTTGAAGGTGAACCGGACGGTGGTGGCGTCCACCGCCGTCGCATCGGACAGCCAGCTCCACAGCGAGTGGAAGGCGGAGGCCTCGATCTTGCCGAGGCCGTAGGAGTACGCGACGTCCTTGGCGGTCAGCGGCTTGCCGTCGGCCCAGGTGATGCCCGGACGCAGCTTCACCTCGTACGTCTTGTCACCGGTCCAGCTGCCCGACTCCGCGAGCCAGGGGGTCAGCTTGCCCTCGTTCGGGTCGAAGTGGAACAGGGTCTCGTAGACCAGCCCCTTGGTGCCGGTCGCGTGGTCCCAGTTGCGCAGCGGGTTGTAGTTGGCCGGGGGCCCCCACTGGGTGCCGGTCGTGTAGAGCGTCTCGTTGCGCGGCAGCGAGCCCCCCTTGCCGACCGGGCCGCCGGTGCCGCCCGAGCCCGAACCGCCCCCCGTGCACGCGGTCGCGGCGAGTGTGAACACGGCGAGTGCGGTGGTGACCCGCAGCCGGGTACGCGTACCCATAGCCCCTCCTTTTTCCCCGCGCCGTCCCTGCCGAGCGGAGTTACTGAACCGGGTAAGTGCCGTGAAGGTATGGGGGCACCGGAATCGTGTCAAGAGAGCGGGAGCGCTCCCATACGAGTTTTTCCAGGGATTCCCGGAGAGGTCTGGACCGCGCGAGGGAAGACAGAGGTCAGGGACCTGCGGGTAGGATGCCGCCGGAACACGAACCGGTTAAGCGAGGTCGCATGTCCAAGCACCGCCCCACGATCACCGACATCGCCCGTCGTGCCGGGGTCTCCAAGGTCGCGGTCTCGTACGCCCTGAACGACCGCCCCGGGGTCTCCCCCGCCACCCGCGCCTCGATCAAGGCCATCGCGCAGGAGATCGGCTGGCGCCCCAACAGCGCGGCCCGCGCCCTCACCCACGCGCGCGCCGGAACCGTGGGGCTCGCGCTGTCGCGTCCGGCCAGGATGCTGGGGGTCGAGCCCTTCTTCATGGAGCTGATCAGCGGCATCGAGACCGAGCTGTCCGCCCGGGGCTGCGCCCTGCTCCTCCAGGTGGTCACCGACCCCGCACAGGAGCTGGAGATGTACCGCCGCTGGTGGGGCGAGGGCCGGGTCGACGGGGTGTTCCTCGCCGACGTGCGCTCCCCCGATCCGCGGATCGAGGGGGTCACCGAGCTGGGCATGCCGGCCGTGGTGATCGGCCACCCCTCGGCGGCCGGATCGCTCACGCCCGTGTGGTCGGACGACGCCGCGGCACTGCGGGACACCCTGACGTATCTGAGCGCGCTCGGTCACCGCTCCGTCGCCCGGGTCGCGGGCCTGCCCGAGCTGATCCACACCCAGCTGCGCGACCGCGCCCAGCGCGAGATCAGCACCGAACTCGGGCTGGACGAGCCCGTGGTGGTGCACACGGACTACTCCGGCGACGAGGGCGCGCACGCCACACGGCGGCTGATCAGCTCGGCCGCCCGGCCGACCGCCGTCATCTACGACAACGACATCATGGCCGTCGCCGGTCTCTCCGTCGCCCAGGAGATGGGCCTCGACGTGCCCGCCGACCTCTCGCTCGTGGCCTGGGACGACTCCCAGCTCTCCCGCGTCGTGAGGCCGCCGCTGACCGCCCTGAGCAGGGACATCTCCGCGTACGGCAGCCACGCGGCCCGCACGCTCCTGGCGATGGTGGCCGACGGCACCGCCCCCGGTTTCGAGGACGCGGCGGCCCGTCTCGTGCCCCGTGGATCCACCGCCCCGCCCCGGTGACCACCCGGGCCTCTCGGGGGCGGTCTCCTACCTCAGACGTACGCCGTGGACGGGCGGATGCGACTCAAGAGGGCCCCCGGAACGGGCACGGGGACTGACGACCGGGCGGGAAACGGCGGAGACGATGGTGGTGTCCCAGCGACCAGCCCGCCGAACCAGGAGTACCCCTGTGACCACCACCACCGTTCACCGCACCACCGCGGTCGCCGCCCGTGCCACGGAGCTGTCGAAGGTCTACGGCCAGGGTGAGACCCAGGTCGTCGCTCTGGACCGGGTGACCGTGGACTTCCCGCAGGGCGAGTTCACCGCGATCATGGGCCCCTCGGGTTCCGGCAAGTCCACGCTGATGCACTGCGTCGCCGGTCTCGACAGCTTCAGCAGCGGCTCCGTGCGCATCGGCGAGACGGAGCTGGGGACACTGAAGGACAAGCAGCTCACCCAGCTGCGCCGGGACAAGATCGGCTTCATCTTCCAGGCCTTCAACCTGCTGCCCACGCTGACCGCGCTGGAGAACATCACGCTCCCGATGGACATCGCCGGCCGTAAGCCCGACGCGGCCTGGCTGCAGAAGGTCATCGACATGGTGGGCCTCTCCGACCGGCTGAAGCACCGCCCCACCGAGCTCTCCGGCGGCCAGCAGCAGCGTGTCGCGGTGGCCCGTGCGCTGGCCTCGCAGCCGGAGATCATCTTCGGTGACGAGCCGACGGGGAACCTCGACTCCCGTTCCGGCGCCGAGGTCCTCGGCTTCCTTCGCAACTCCGTGCGCGAGCTCGGCCAGACCGTGGTGATGGTGACCCACGACCCGGTGGCCGCCTCCTACGCGGACCGCGTGATCTTCCTCGCGGACGGTGCCGTCGTCGACGAGATGACCCGGCCCACCGCGGACGGGGTGCTCGACCGGATGAAGGCGTTCGAGGCGAAGGGCCGCACCAGCTGACGCGACGGCTGCCGTACCTCCCCTCCGCCTCCCGCACCCTCCCCAGGAATTGACGACATGTTCCGTACCGCCGTGCGCAATGTCCTTGCGCACAAGGCCAGGCTGCTGATGACCGTGCTCGCCGTGATGCTCGGCGTCGCCTTCGTCTCCGGCACCCTGGTCTTCACCGACACCCTCGGCAACGCCTTCCGCAACCAGTCCGCCAAGAACTACGACGACGTGGCGGTCGCCGTCACGACGTGGGCCGAGCGCGGCGACGAGGAGACCGCCGCCGTCGACAAGGCCACGCTGGAGAAGATCCAGGGCCTCGACGGCGTGGCCGAGGCCACCGGACGGGTCTCCGGCTTCGCCGGCGTCGCCGACCCCGACGGCAAGCTCATCGGCAACGGCTGGTCCAACACCGGGTCGAACTTCGCCCCGGGAGCGGACGGCGAGGACGCCCAGTACGACTTCACCGAGGGCACGGGCCCGGTCGAAGCCGGCCAGGTCGCCCTCGACCGGGCCACCGCGGACAAGGGCGGCTACCGCGTCGGCGAGAAGGTCCGGGTCGCGACGAACGGGCCGGTGGAGGAGTACACCCTCTCCGGCGTCTTCACCACCGAGGACGGCGCCGTGAACGCGGGCGGCAGCCTCGTGCTCTTCGACACCGCCGTCGCCCAGCGGCTGTACCTGCGGCCGGATGAGTTCCGGGACGTCACCGTCGTCGCCGAGCCCGGCGCCTCCGACAGCGCGCTGCTCGCCGCCGTGAAGCCGCTGCTGCCCGAGAACGCCGAGGCGAAGACCGGGGCGGTCCTCGCCGACGAGCAGGCCGAGGACATCGAGTCCGGTCTGAAGAACCTCAACCAGATCCTGCTCGTCTTCGCCGCCATCGCCCTCTTCGTGGGCATCTTCCTGATCGCCAACACCTTCACGATGCTGGTCGCCCAGCGGACCAGGGAACTGGCGCTCATGCGCGCCGTGGGCGCCTCCCGCCGGCAGGTCAAGCGCGCGGTGCTGCTCGAAGCGGCCGTCGTCGGCGCGATCGCCTCCGTGGTCGGCTTCGCGCTCGGCCTCGGCCTCGCGGTCGGGCTGCGCTCCGCCACGAGTCTCTTCGGCGGCAAGATCCCCGGGGGCCCGCTCGTCATCTCCCCCACCGCCGTGCTCTCCGCGTTCGGTGTCGGCGTCCTGGTCACCGTGCTGGCCGCCTGGCTGCCCGCGCGCCGGGCCGCGAAGATCCCCCCGGTCGCGGCGATGAACAGCGTCAACGCCGTGGCCACCCCCCGCTCGCTGGTCGTGCGCAACTCCATCGGCGGGGCGATCTCCCTCCTCGGCGCGGCGGCGATCGTCTCGGGCGCGCTGATCGGCAACGACGGGCGCATGATCATCGGTGTCGGGGCGTTCTTCGCGCTGATCGGCGTCATCGTGCTGATCCCGCTGCTGTCGAGGCCCGTGATCGCCCTGGTGCGCCCGGCGCTGAGCAAGCTCTTCGGGGTCTCCGGGAAGCTGGCCGCCCAGAACGCCGTCCGTAACCCGCGGCGCACCGGAGCGACGGCCTCCGCACTGGCGATCGGGCTCACCCTGGTCACCGGCATCTCGGTCCTGGGCGTCACGCTCGGCCAGGCGATCGACCGCATGACCACCGATCACATCAAGGCCGACTACCACGTCTCGATGGCCAGTGGCGGCCCGCTCGACGCGTCGGCGCTCACGGCCCTGGAGAAGGCCGACGGCGTCGAAGCCGTCTCGCCCCAGCAGTCCGTCTGGCTCACGGTCGGCGACGAAGGCCTCTCGGCGTCCGGTGTCACCCCCGGTGACGTGGAGAAGGTGCTCGCCATCGACACGGTCTCCGGCTCCCTCGGCTCCCTCGCCGACGGTGAGATCGCCGTCGCGGAGAAGACCGCGAAGTCGAACGGCTGGAAGACCGGCGACAGCGTGCGGGTGACCTTCCAGGACGACAAGAAGGAGACCCTGAAGATCGGTGCGGTCTTCGAGCAGAACGAGTTCGTCTCGCCGGTCCTGGTGTCGACGGACGTGGTCGGCCCGCACGAGTCGATGCCGAGCATCGTCGAGATCTACGTGAAGATGGAGGGCGGCGCCTCCGACGCCTCCGAGCAGGCCGTGGTCGACGCGCTCGGGGACAACCCCGCCATGAGCGTCATGGACCAGCAGGGCATCCGGGACATGTTCGGCGGCTTCGTCAACACCGCGCTGAACCTCATGTACGGACTGCTCGCGATGGCTCTGGTCATCGCCGTGCTCGGTGTCGTGAACACGCTGGCCATGTCCGTCTTCGAGCGCCAGCAGGAGATCGGCATGCTGCGGGCGATCGGCCTCGACCGGCGCAGGGTCAAGCGCATGATCCGGCTGGAGGCCGTGGTCATCGCGCTCTTCGGAGCGGTGGTCGGGGTGGCGCTCGGCACGTTCCTCGGCTGGGCGATCGGTGAGACCATCGCCGCGTCGGTGCCCGGCTACGCCCTGGTCATCCCGTGGGACCGGCTCGCGCTCTTCCTGGCGCTGGCGGGCCTCGTGGGCGTCCTGGCCTCCCTCTGGCCCGCCCGCAGCGGGGCGAAGCTGAACATGCTGACCGCGATCAAGACGGAGTAGCCCGTCCCGCTCCCCGCGGAAAGGGCCGGTACCCACGGGTACCGGCCCTTTCGTGCGCGCGGACCGATCAGCCGTTCGCCGACGCCGTCCACTCACGGGCCCGCAGCGGCATGCCCGCAGCGCCGCCCTCCCGCGGACGCACCGCGAGGATCTGGTTGACGCCGATCTTGTTGTGCTCGAAGGAGAGCGCGGAGGCGGCCATGTAGAGCCGCCACACCCTGGCCCGGCCGGGCGACGTGGCCCGTACGGCCTCCTTCCAGTGCTGCTCCAGGTTGGTCACCCACCGGCGCAGGGTCAGCGCGTAGTGCTCCCGGATCGCCTCGACGTCCCTGGCCTCGAAGCCGGCCGCCTCCAGGGTGGCGACGGTGCTCCCGACCGGGGCCAGCTCCCCGTCGGGGAAGACGTAGGAGTCGATGAACTCGTCGATGCGGTACGCCGACTCGTCCTTCTCGGGGCGACGGGCGATCTGGTGGTTGAGCAGCCGGCCGCCGGGCTTGAGGAGTGCGTAGAGGTCGTCGGCGTACTCGCGGAAGCGGACCGAGCCGACGTGCTCGGCCATGCCGATGGAGGAAATGGCGTCGTACGGTCCGTCCCTGACGTCCCGGTAGTCCTGGACCCGGATCTCGATCCGGTCCGTGAGGCCTTCCTCGGCGATGCGCTTGCGGGCGAAGGCGGCCTGCTCGGTGGAGAGGGTCACCCCGGTGACCCGGGCGCCGTACTCGCGGGCGGCGTGGATGGCCATGGAGCCCCAGCCGCAGCCGACGTCGAGGAGGCGGTCGCCCTCCTTGAGCGCGAGCTTGCGGCAGACCAGGTCGAGCTTGTCGCGCTGGGCCTCCTCGAGGGTGGAGCCGTCCTGCCAGTAGGCGCAGGAGTAGACCATGGACGGCCCGAGGACCATGGCGTAGAAGTCGTTGCCGACATCGTAGTGGTGGCTGATGGCCGCCTTGTCGCGGCGCCTGGTGTGCAGCGGACCCGTGCGGCGCCGCACCTCCTCGGCGGGCGGGGGCGGCGGGGGCCAGGGACCCGCGATCTGGACGAGGCCCCGGGCGAACGCCCGCACCTTCGGGTCCCGGACGGGATGGACGGTGTCCTTCGCGTCGGCGCCGCGCTCCCAGAGCAGCGAGGCCAGGGAGTCCAGCACGGCGTAGAGGTCGCCGTCGACGTCGATCTCACCGGCCACCCATGCGCGGGCCAGTCCCAGTTCGCCCGGCTTCCAGAGCAGCCGGCGCAGGGCGCGGCGGTGACGCAGGACGAGGGTGGGCGCACCCGGCGGCCCGGACTCGCTGCCGTCCCAGGCCCGGATCCGGACCGGCAGGGGTTCTCCCAGCAACTCTTCGGCAAGAGCGGTCAGCCGCGATGCGGCGTCTGCCATGGCGCACACCTCCGTGGTGGTGTTTCCGAACGTGCCTAAATTCGCATAGACGCACCCGAACCGGGCCGCGACACCTCGGGGCCGCGGCGAGGTACACCAGCGTCAACGCGAGCGGGCCGCCGAGCCATCCCGCCGGAGGGCAACGGAACGGCAAAATGCCTGCACATACCAACTAGTTGGGGTGCCGGGACGCGCCGAAGGGGCCGTCCGCACCACGGATGGCGGACGACCCCTTCGGTGACGGGCAGGAGCTAGGAGGCCTTGGCCTTCTCGCCCTCGGTCTTGCTCTTGTCGCCGTCGGCCTTGGCCGCGACGGGCGGGGGGCTCGGCTTGGCGGCCTCGTAGAACTCCTCGCGCGGAGTCTCCATGGCACCCAGCGAGACGACCTCGCGCTTCAGGAACATCGCCAGCGTCCAGTCCGCGAAGATCCGGATCTTGCGGTTCCAGGTCGGCATCGCCATGCCGTGGTAGCCACGGTGCATGTACCAGGCGAGACGGCCCTTGAGCTTGATCTTCACCTTGCCCATGACGATCATCGCGACGCCCTTGTGCAGGCCCAGTCCGGCGACCGCACCCTTGTTGGCGTGGCTGTACTCCTTCTGCGGGAAGCCCCGCATGCCGGAGATGACGTTGTCACCGAGGACCTTGGCCTGACGCAGCGCGTGCTGGGCGTTCGGCGGGCACCAGGCGTTCGGGTTGCCCGCACGGCGGCCGACCATGTCCGGGACCTGGGCGTTGTCGCCCGCGGCCCAGATGTAGTCGGTGCCCTGCACCTGGAGCTTCTCGGACGTGTCCACGTGGCCACGCGGACCGAGCGGCAGACCGAAGCGGGCGAGCGCCGGGTTGGGCTTCACACCGGCGGTCCACACGATCGTGCTGGAGTCGACCTCGAGGCCGTTCTTCAGGACGACGTGGCCGTCGACGCAGGAGTCCATGGACGTCGAGAGGTAGACCTCGACCCCACGGCTCTCCAGGTGCTCCTTGCCGTAGGCGCCCAGCTTCGGGCCGACCTCGGGAAGGATCTTGTCTGCGGCGTCGACCAGGATGAAGCGCATGTCCTCGCGCTTCACGCTGGTGTAGTACTTGGCCGCGTCGCGGGCCATGTCCTCGACCTCGCCGATGGTCTCCGCACCGGCGAAGCCGCCGCCCACGAAGACGAACGTCAGCGCCTTGCGGCGGACGTCCTCATCGGTCGTCGAGTCGGCCTTGTCGAGCTGCTCGAGGACGTGGTTGCGCAGGCCGATGGACTCCTCGATGCCCTTCATGCCGATGCCCTGCTCGGCGAGGCCGGGGATCGGGAAGGTACGGGAGACCGCGCCCATCGCAATGACCAGGTAGTCGAAGGGCAGCTCGTAGGCCTCGCCGACGAGCGGCGCGACCGTGGCGACCTTGCGGTCCTGATCGATGGTCGTGACTCGGCCGGTGAGAACCTCGGCCTTGGGCAGCACGCGTCGCAGCGGGACGACGACATGCCGAGGCGAGATGCTGCCGGCAGCAGCTTCGGGGAGGAAGGGCTGGTACGTCATGTACGAGCGAGGGTCGACGACCGTGACGGTCGCCTCCCCGTACCGCATCTTCTTCAGAATGCGACGAGCTGCGTACAGGCCTACGTACCCACCGCCTACAACGAGGATCCTGGGACGCTCCGTGGTGCTCATGCCATCGAGTATCCACCCCCCTCGGGGGGCATGCTCGTGAGCCCCTTCACAAGGTATGCGCGACCCTCTGCTACACTTCGCCGCCCACGTGACCCAGGTCATGGCGCCGACGGGGAACCCGAGCGCCCTGGCGAACGTTGTTCACCGCTTGTGAGCTGGCTCTTGAGGCGCCGGGCGAGGTGAACCGGCGGCCCGGGACACGCCCCCGCCACACCCGCGAAACACCCCTGTGGCACCACCGCAGGGCCCCGCGAAGGACCCGCGCGGCCCTGCGGGGAAAGAACTTCCCCCGCAGGGGCCGAATTCCTTGTGAAGAAGTTCACGAAGTTCGTGGCGACGCGTCGCGAAAGGCCCCTCCGGAGGGGTCCGGAGGGGCCTTGGTCAGCTCAAAGGTGCAGGCCGCGATGCGTATGAGCGGCATCTCACCGCGCCTGCCGCCCCCCTGTGATCAGGCGGCCGACCAGGCGATCCCGTCGAGGATGTCGTGCTCGCTGACGACGACCTCGCCGGCCCCGCTGCGCTCCATCACCGCGAGCAGGACGAGCGCGCCCGAGGCGATCACGTCGACCCGGCCGGGATGCATCGCGGGGATCGCCGCGCGCTCCTCGTGCGTGGAGGCGAGCAGCCGCGCGGTGATCTCCCGGACCTGCCCGAGGGAGACCCGGGAGTGGTGGATCGCCTCGGAGTCGTACTCCTCCAGCCCCAGCGCGATCGCCGCGATCGTGGTGACCGTCCCGGCCAGGCCGACGAGGGTGGCCGCGGAGGAGAGCGGCACCGTCTCCTCGGCGTGGTCCAGGGCGGCCCCGACGTCCGCGCGGATCGCGGCGATCCGGTCGGGCGTGGGCGGGTCCACGACCACGCCGTCCTGGACGAGATGACGCTCGGTCATGCGTACGCAGCCGATGTCCACCGACCGCGCGGCGCGTACCCGGTCGTCACCGACGACGAACTCGGTGGAGCCTCCGCCGATGTCCACCACGAGGTAAGGCTTCTCCAGGTGGTCGCTGCCCACCAGTTCCTTGGTGGCACCGTCGAAGGAGAGCTGCGCCTCCTGGTCACCGGTGACGACCTCGGGCTCGACGCCCAGGATCTCCAGCACCCCCTGCACGAACACGGCGCTGTTCTCCGCGTCGCGGGAGGCGGACGTGGCGACGAACCGGATGCGCTCGGCGCCGAGCTCCTTGATCACGGCCGCGTACTCGCGGCAGGCGTCGAAGGTGCGCTCCAGTGCCTCGGGGGCCAGTCGGCCGGTCCGGTCGACCCCCTGGCCGAGCCGGACGATCCGCATCCGCCGGTCCAGCTCGGCGAACCGCCCGGTGGCGGGGTCCACGTCCGCGACGAGCAGGCGGATGGAGTTGGTACCGCAGTCGATGGCGGCTACGCGAGTCATGGGGCTCCTGTGGTCGGGCGTGGGCCGCGTGGCGTCAGGACGCGTCGGACTCACCGCAGGGCGGCGTGACGCACGGGCCCTTCGCCCACCACTGCGGCAGCATCGCGATCGCCTCGTCGCCCAGCGGGTTCACCCCGGGGCCGGCCGCCAGCGAGTGGCCGACGAGGACGTGCAGGCACTTCACCCGGTCCGGCATGCCGCCGGCGCTCGGGAAGCCCTCCAGGACCTCGATGGCGTCACGCCGGGCGATGTAGTCCTCGTGCGCGGCCCGGTAGGCGGCGGCCAGTTCGGGGTCGGTGGCCAGACGCTCGGTCATCTCCTTCATGACCCCGTTGGCCTCCAGGGTGCCGATCGCGGACGCGGCACGTGGGCAGGTCAGGTAGTACGTCGTCGGGAACGGCGTGCCGTCCTCCAGACGGGGCTGCGTCTCGACCACGTCCGGGTTGCCGCACGGGCAACGGTGCGCGATGGCGCGCAGACCGCGCGGCGGGCGGCCGAGCTGGAGCTCGAACGCGGCGATGTCCGCATCGGTGGGCGTGGTGGATTCGGTCTGCGGAGGGGGCGTGTCCATGCCTGCCTTGAATGTCATCGGTCGGACTGTATGAATCGGTGCGGAAAGAGGGCTCGGGGCGTCCGGAAGGTCATTCCCGGTCCGCGCTGTCGACGCCGTCCCAGAGGTTGGAGTGCCAGGGCCGTCCCGTCGCCCCCGGCTCGCCGCGGCGCACCTCGGCGGCGTCCGGGTCGACCACCGTATATCCGGTCTCGCCGGGCATCACGTAGTGCAGATGCTCGCGCGCGAGCCGGCGGATGTACGCGTCATCCTTGAGCCGGGCCTTCTCGTCGCGCAGCTCCTCGGTGCGCGAACGCGCCTCCCGCGAGAGCCTCTCCTGCTCGGCGATCTGGTCGCGCTGGGAGATGTACTGCCGCATGGGGTACGCGAGGGCGACGACCAGGGAGCAGACGATCAACGCCAGGAAGGCGGCCCGCCCGGTGAGCCGGGACCGCCGCGCCTGACGGCGGTTCTGGGACCGGTAGACGCGGGCCGCCGTCTGCTCACCGAGCAGCCGCAGCCTGGTCGCGGTGGAGAACCGGTCGCGGTCCTTCCCGCCCATGTCTCACGCCTCCCCGTTACGCACGTCCGTCCCCGCACACGGTACGGGACCGGATGCGGGGACGGACGGAGGCTGGTGCCCCGGACTCGGGCTGTCAGCCCTCGAAGCGGAACCGCGGGAACGCCGAACGGCCGGCGTAGACCGCGGCGTCGTCGAGGATCTCCTCGATGCGCAGCAGCTGGTTGTACTTGGCGACGCGGTCCGAGCGGGCCGGGGCGCCGGTCTTGATCTGGCCGCAGTTCACGGCGACGGCGAGGTCGGCGATGGTGACGTCCTCGGTCTCACCGGAGCGGTGGGACATCATGCACTTGAAGCCGTTGCGCTGGGCCAGCTCGACGGCGTCCAGCGTCTCGGTCAGCGAACCGATCTGGTTGACCTTGACGAGCAGGGCGTTGGCCGAGCCCTCCTCGATGCCACGGGCGAGGCGCTCGGGGTTGGTGACGAACAGGTCGTCACCGACGATCTGCACCTTGGAGCCGATCTTGTCGGTGATGACCTTCCAGCCGGCCCAGTCGTCCTCGTACAGCGGGTCCTCGATGGAGACCAGCGGGTACGCGGAGACGAGCTCCTCGTAGTACTCGGTCATCTCGGCGGCCGAGCGGGACTTGCCCTCGAACTCGTAGACGCCGTCCTTGTAGAACTCGGACGCGGCGACGTCGAGCGCGAGCGCGATGTCGCGGCCGGGCACGTAACCGGCCTCCTTGATGGCCTCGACGATGAGGTCGAGGGCGGCACGGTTGGACTCGAGGTTCGGGGCGAAGCCGCCCTCGTCGCCGAGACCGGTGGACAGGCCCTTGGTCTTCAGGACCTTCTTCAGCGTGTGGTAGATCTCCGCACCCCAGCGCAGGGCCTCGGAGAAGGACTCGGCGCCGATGGGCGCGATCATGAACTCCTGGATGTCCACGTTGGAGTCGGCGTGCGAGCCGCCGTTCAGGATGTTCATCATCGGAACGGGCAGCAGGTGCGCGTTCGGGCCGCCGAGGTAGCGGAACAGCGGGAGGTCGGAGGCCTCGGACGCGGCGTGCGCCACGGCCAGCGAGACACCGAGGATGGCGTTGGCGCCGAGGGAGCCCTTGTTCTCGGTCGCGTCCAGGTCGAACATCGCCTGGTCGATGAGGCGCTGCTCGGTGGCGTCGTAACCGACGAGCTCCGGGCCGATCTGCTCGATCACGGCGAGGACGGCCTTCTCGACGCCCTTGCCCTGGTAGCGGTTGGGGTCGCCGTCGCGAAGCTCAATGGCCTCGAACGCACCGGTGGAGGCGCCGGACGGAACAGCAGCACGTCCCGTGCTGCCGTCGTCGAGGCCAACCTCGACCTCGACCGTGGGGTTGCCCCGGGAGTCGAGGATTTCCCTGGCTACGACGACGTCGATGGACGGCACGAGGCATCTCCTTCTGGGATCTGACACTGGTTGTGCAGGGTCACTGTGGCCTTGCGGCACGAGCCTAACCGGCTCCGCCTGATCCGTCGGCCGTCCGCCCGTCCCCTGGGACGAAAAAGGACCCAAGGACCTGCATTACGGGCAAAGCTCCAGAATTTTACTGGCAAGTAACTACAACAGTTGAACGAAAGCCCGCCCCGAGGGCCCCGCCGGCCTCCGCCGGGCGAAGCGCTCCGGGGCCCGCCCCCGGGCCCCTCGGAGCCCTGGACACGGCACGGCCCGGCGCGCAGGGGGGTGAGCACGCCGGGCCGGGCCGCCGGGGCAGGAGGAAGGAACCCCGGGCCCCTTCGGGTGGAGCCGGACTACTTCAGGTGGAGCTGCTGACCCGGGAAGATCAGGTCGGCGTCGTCGACGATGTCGTCGTTCAGCTCGAACAGCTTCTCCCAGCCGCCCTTGACCTTCTTCGCGTCGGCGATCTTGCTGAGGGTGTCGCCGGCCTTCACCTTGTACTCGCCGTCACCCTTCTCGACCTTCTCGCCGGTCGGGGTCGTGACGGTCTCCTCGGCCTTCGGCTCCGTGCGCTTCTCGCTGCGCGAGGCGGGCTGCTCGGCCGTGCGCTCGGGCTGAGCCTTCTCGGCCGAGCCGGAGCCGGTGTCGACACCCGGGTCCACACCGTCATCGGTCAGACCGCCGGCACCGGCACAGGCCCAGGCGCCCGGGCCCTGGAGGTCGAGGAGCTTCTCGGCCACGGCTATCTGCTGGTCCTTGGTGGCCAGGTCGGCACGCGAGGCGTACTGCGTACCGCCGGCGGCGGCCCAGCTGGACTGCGAGAACTGCAGCCCGCCGTAGTAGCCGTTGCCGGTGTTGATGGACCAGTTGCCACCGGACTCGCACTGGGCGACGGCTTCCCAGGTCTCGACGGAGGCGGCCGAGGCGTTGGTGGCGCCCATCAGCGGCACGGCGACGGCGGCACCGGCGACACCCGCCAGGGTGGCGACACGGACGGCCATGGACGGGCGGCGGTGCTTGCCCTTGCTGGAAAGCAGCATGGTTCTCCTCACCGACGCCTACGAGGTGAGCTGTCGGGTTCGGGCCTGTGAGTTGCCCGGTCGCCCGCACTCGCGGACGACTTCACCCCGAGCCTTCCCCGTGCCCGTCTTCCGACGGCCGGGTCCGGCGCTTACCTGGGTCCCCCGCTCCTGCCTACGGCGCTTTACGCGTCGGTTCCCTTCGGCCGACGGCAGGATTCGGCGTGACGGTCGAAGGTGCCCGCGGTGCGAGCGGCTCCGACCGTAAACACACCCAACCCCGACATTCAAAGGTGGACATAACGGTTAATCAGCCCGTACCGGAACGACACTCGATGCCGTTTGCGCAGGTCGGAGCCGATATGGGCGGACGGGACGGGCCGGAGGTACCGATCGAAGCAAAGAGACCCATGTCTCACTTACGCATAAGTGGACATAGGCCTCTGAACTACCCCTGGTTTCGGGGTGTTTTGCCGCTTTGGATCAGTTGTCCGCCGAGGCCTTCGCCTGGGCGTCCTGACCACCCTGGGCCCCCTGGGCGTCCTGGCCCTCCTGCTGCTCCGCCGCGAGGCCGAGGTCGAGGTTCTGGCCGGGAAGGATCAGGTCCGGGTCGGAGCCCAGCTCGTCCTTGTTGGCCTCGTAGAGCGCGGGCCAGCCGCCGGGGAGCTCCTGGGCGTCGGCGATCGCCGAGAGGTTGTCACCCGTGCGCACGGTGTACGTGCCCGCCGCGTCCTGACGCGCGTCCGCGTCGCCGCGGGAGGCGTGCCGGCCGGACTCGCGGCCGTCCTCCAGGCCCGTCTCCACGCTCGACTCGGGGGCGGGCGTGCCGCGGTGCTTGCCACCCTTCGACGCGTCGCCCTTCGAGGCGTCCGGGGTCTCGGACGTCTCGCGGGACGGCGGGGCGGACGGCGAGGCGTCGGAGTCCGCCGACGGACCGGTCCTGCCGGACGTGTCCGTCGTGTCGTCCGAGCCGCCCTCGACCTTGCCGCCGGCGCCCTTCGAGGCGTCCCGCGAGGCCTCGGAGGAGGGGGTCTCGGACGGGGTCGCGCTCTCCGTGGTCCCGTCGGAGGGCTCGCCGCCCGGGTCGACACCCGGCAGCGTCCCGTCCAGGGCGAGCCCGGAGATGACCGCGCAGCTGGGCCAGGCCTGAGGCCCCTTGTCGTCCAGCACCTTCTCGGCGACCGCTATCTGCTGCGAGCGGCTCGCGAGGTCGGCCCGGGGCGCGTAGTCGGTGCCACCGTAGGCCGACCAGGTGTCCTGCGAGAACTGCAGCCCGCCGTAGTAGCCGTTGCCGAGGTCGGCGCTCCACATTCCGCCGCTCTCGCATTCCGCGACCCGGTCCCAGGTCGTGGCCTCGGCGGCCTGGGCGCCGCCCGCGCCGAGCAGCGGGATGGCGATGGCCGATCCGGTGACGCCTGCGGCGACGACGATGGCGGGTGCCTGGCGAGGGCGACGGTGTCTGCCGGTCGCGGAGCCCATGGGATTGCCTTCCGTGTGACTGACATGTGACGGGTGAGTCGAACGGTGAACCTAGCCCTACTCGAACGTGTGTCACAAGTCGATGCAGCGGAGATCACGTGAAAGTCACAGACTTGACAGAGTGTCACTTCTTTCGCCGGAGACACCCGGCCGGAACTCGACGGGAAGCGTGCGCAGTCCACGCATGATGAGCCCGCCACGCCATCGCAAATCGGCAGGTTCCACGGCGAGCCGCAGGTCGGGGAGGCGCCGGAGCAGCGTCGCGAGAGCCACCTGGCCCTCCAGCCGGGCGAGCGGGGCGCCCAGGCAGTAGTGGATGCCGTGCCCGTATCCGAGGTGCTGATTGTCACTGCGCGCGAGATCCAGCGTGTCCGGATCCTGGAACCGTTCCGGGTCCCGGTCCGCGGCGGCCAGCACCACCAGGACGGGGTCCCCCGCCGCGATGTCCCGGCCGCCGAGCGTCACGGGTTCGGTGGCGTAACGCCATGTCGCGAGCTCCACCGGCCCGTCGTACCGCAGCAGCTCCTCGATGCCCGTGGCGAGCAGATCCGTCTCCCCGGCGGCGAGCGAGCGCTCCAGGCGCGCGCGCTGGGCGGGATTGCGCAGCAGCGCGTAGGTGCCGTTGCCGATGAGGTTCACGGTCGTCTCGAAACCGGCGAACAGCAGGATGAAGGCCATGGCGGCGGCCTCGTTCTCGCTGAGGTGCTCGCCGTGGTCGCTCGCCCGGATCAGCCCGGAGATCAGGTCGTCGCCGGGATTCTTCCTCTTGCGGTGGATGAGTTCAGCGAGATACCCCCGCATCTTCTTGACCGACCGGGCCACCCCGCCGCGCGGCCCGCCGCCGTGCCGGATCATCATGCCCGCCCAGTCGCGGAAGTCGTCCTGGTCCTCGGGCGGCACTCCGAGCAGGTCGCAGATCGCGTAGATGGGCAGCGGGAAGGCGAAGTCGTGGATCAGGTCCGCCTTCCCCTCCTCCACGAACGTGTCGATGAGGCGGTCCGTCAGCTCCTGCACACGGGGCGCGAACTCCGCCACCCGGCGCGGGGTGAACGCCTTCGACACCAGCCGGCGCAGCCGGGTGTGGTCCGGAGGGTCGATGTTGAGCAGATGGGTCATCAGCTCCGCCTTGCGCTCCCCCGGGATGCCCGTCTTCCCCTTGGCGTTCGCGGGCCCCGCGTGGTGCGCCGGGTTCTTGGAGAGCCGGGTGTCCGCGAGGGCCTGCCGGGCGTCCGCGTACCGGGTCACCAGCCAGGCCTCGACCCCGCTGGGCAGCGCCGTGCGGTGCACGGGGCTGTTCTCACGGAGCCAGGCGTAGGCGGGGTACGGGTCGGTCGCGAACTCCCAGGTGAAGAGTTCGGGTGCCGCGTCGGGCGCGGAGGGGGTGCCGGGGCTGTCGTTCACTCCTCGACGCTATCGGGACCGGTCCCGAGCCCTTCCGCCGCCCGGATCGCGTCACGGTAGGCCCGGGCGGCGGCCCGCAGCGCGGCCTCCGGGTCGACGCCGTCCCGCTCGGCGCCCACGGCGAGGGCGAGCAGCCGGTAGCCGACCCCTTCGCCCTGGGGCAGCGCGGCGTCGAGTCCCGCCGTACGGGCGCGGCTGCCCAGCTTGGCCGCCAGCGCCAGACCCGGCTGGCCCAGCGGCACCCCGTCGGTGACGGAGGCGCGCTGCTTCTCGATCGCCTTCGTCCGCAGCCAGTGCGCGCGGACGTCCTCCGGGGTCTCGGCGGTCTCGTCGCCGAACACGTGCGGGTGGCGGTGGATCAGCTTGTCGACGATCGTCCCCGCCACGTCGTCGATGCCGAACGGCTCCTGCGGGTCCTCCTGGGCGATGCGCGCGTGGAAGACCACCTGGAGCAGCACGTCCCCGAGCTCCTCGCGCAGCTCGTCCCGGTCACCGTCCTCGATGGCCTCGACCAGTTCGTAGGCCTCCTCGATGGCGTACTTCGCGAGGCCCTCGTGGGTCTTCTGCGAGGTCCACGGGCAGGCGAGCCGGATCCGGTCCATCACCTGCACCAGGTCCAGGAGCCGCGCCCCGGGCAGGTCGTACGAACCGGGCAGCAGCTCCAGGTCCGGCATCTGCACCCGGCCGGAACCGCCGAGGCGCGCCAGCCCGTCGGTGAGCGGCTGGTTGCCCTCGCCGCCCACCAGCACCACCACGGTCCGGCCGCCCGCGCAGTCGTCCACCAGCTCCTCGGCCGAGGGCGAGGCGTACTCGACGGCGACGCCCGCCTCCCTCAGGTACGGCAGCTGCGGGTGGTCCCGTTCGGCGCACACCACCCGCTCCGCGGCGCGCAGCGTCTCCCAGGCGGGCCAGGACAGCAGCCCGGGCGCGACCCGGTGGCTGGCGGTGAGCAGGACGATACGGCCGGGGTCTTCAGCGTTCACGCCTCGAACCTACCTCCGGCCGGACGGGGTCAGGCGCCTGCCTCGGGCTCCTGCGCCTGGAAGGTGGTGACCTGGGTGATCCACGGCGCCTTGTACGTGCTCAGCTGGACCTTCTCGTCGTCCCAGCTGCCGTAGCGCGGATTGACGTCGATGTGCAGGGCCTTCGACGCCTCGGTGAGCGCCTTCCCGACGGCCGCCTGGCCGTCCGGGGTCTGCAGGTCGGCGCCGAGGGCCTGCGCCAGCTTCGGGAGCTGGACCTCCTTGCGCAGGTCGTCCTCGATCTGGTCCGGGGCCACCCAGCGCTGCTCCAGCATCACCGTCCGCAGCCCCTCGTCCCCCCCGGACTGCTCGGCGGCGGCGGCCTGGACCTGCTGGATCTCCTTACGGCTGACGCTCACCCCGGCGTCCTTCGCCGCCCGGTCCAGGACCCGGCCGAAGATCAGGCTGTGCAGCTTCGCCCGGTTCAACTGCCCGGACTTCTTCACCAGTTCGTCGGACTGCCCGGACGTCCGCTGCGCGCTGCGCACGTCGGACGCCTGCGCCTGGACCGTGGCCACGTCGATCCGGTCGCCGCCGACCACGGCCGCGGCACCCGGATGGGCCTCGCTGCCGCAGGCGGTCAGGAGCGGGGCCGCGAAGAGCGTGGCGGCGGAAAGGGCGAGCGCGGTGCGACGACGGCGGTGCAAAGGAGCCTCCCGGGGAGAGTTTGTGCATCAGTGCACAAAGCCTTGCGGTGATCGATGTTAGGCAGTGGACGTGATTCGGGCCACTGCTTGGACCAACGATTTCCGGACCGGTCAGTGTGGGGTCGCGGCCGAAAACCCCTTCGGCTCACCTTTTCGGCCACCGCCGGGCTCACACCGAGCCGCGGACGTCCTGGTGATGGGTCAGTTGACGGCGCAGCTCCGTGGGGAGCGGATGGTGGGGGCCGTAGGCGCGCTCCGTGTCGTACAGGAGGGCCTGCAACTGGGCGCGTCCCGCCGCGTGGTCGCCCACCCCGAGCAGCAGGTGGCCGATGCGGTGGCGGATGTCGAAGGCCCGGCCGGGGCCCTCGGAGTGCGCGTAGGCGTTCTCGTAGTACGGGAGGACGGCGCGGTACTCGGCCAGCGCGGCGGCGGCCTCGCCGAGCTGCTCCAGGCACTGCGCCGCGTCGTAGCGGAACTGGAGGGTCTGGGAGTCCGCGGGGCCCGCCTCCGCGGTGCGGTCGTCGGCGAGCCGGCGGAGCTCGGGGAGGGCGCGGCGGTACTGGCCGTCGTCCATCAGCGTGGCCGCGTACTGCTTGCGCAGGATCCGCACGACCGGTGAGTGCTCGCCGTGCTCGGCCGCGGCGGCCGGAAGGATGCCCCCGAGGATGTCGACGGCCTGGGTGATGCGGCCCTCCCCCAGGAGCCGCTTCACGTCGTCGACGGCCTGCGCCACGTTCGGGCGGGCCGGCGGCTCGTGCGGTGGGGACGGGACCTGCTGGGCGGGGACGGGCGAGGACGCCGGGACCGCCGCGCGGTCGGGCCAGGGTGCCTGCGGGCGGAGGAAGGGGCGGGTGGGGTCGAGCGGCCCGGCCGGTGAGCCCCCCGACGGCAGCAGGGGCCGCAGGCACTCGTAGACCTCCTGCGCGGAGGCGGGCCGGTGCTGCGGATCCTTGGAGAGCAGCCGCAGGACGAGCGCTTCGAGCGCCTCGGGGACCTCGGGCCTGAGATGGCGGACCGGGAGGGGCGGCTCGTAGAGATGGCGGTGCAGGACCCCCAGGGCGGTGGAACCCGCGAACGGCACGTTCCCGCTGAGGAGTTCGTGCAGGAGCACCCCGAGGGCGTACAGGTCCGTGTACGGGCCGACGGCGCCGCCCATCGCCTGCTCGGGCGCCATGTAGGCCGGGGAGCCGATCGGCGAGCCCGTGTGCGTCAGACGGGTCGTGTCGGTGTCCATGACCGAGGCGATGCCCAGGTCGAGCACGGTGAGCGTGCCGTCCGGCTTGACCATCGCGTTGCGTGGCTTGAGATCGCGGTGGACGATCGGCACGGCGTGCACGGCGGAGAGCACCGCGCAGAGCTGTGCGGCGATCGCGACCGCCCAGGGCCACGGGTAGGGGTCGTGCTCGGCAAGGTGGTCGGCGAGGTCGGCGCCCTCGACGTACTGCATGACGAGGTAGAGGTCCTCGCCGTCGCTCCCCGCGTCGTGGACGGTGACCAGACCGGGGTGGTCGACCTGCGCGGTGACCCGGCACTCCCGGACGAACCTGCGGCGCAGGTCGTCGGCGGCGACGCTGCCCGACGGGCCCGCGACCCGGTCGGGGCGCAGGAGCTTCACCGCGACCCTGCGGTCCAGGCGCTGGTCGTACGCCGTCCAGACCTGCCCCATGCCGCCCTGGCCGAGAATGGTCGCCAGCTCGTAACGCCCGGCGATGACACGTCCGTTCACCGGCCGTCGCCCTCCTTGCGGAGGTAGTCACTCAGCTCGTCGAGCTCGGCACGCACCTGGTCCAGACGCTGGGGCGCGGCGGGCCTGGCGGGGTCGGACGGGGCGGTGGCGGCGGGCCGTTGCGGCGGGGTCTGGGGGTAGCCGTAGGACGGGGTGGGCGTCACGGGCGGGACGGGGAGGGTCTGCTGTCCGTATCCGGCGGCCGGCTGCGCGGCGACCCCCGGGTGCGGGGCCCCGTAACCGTACGGGACGGCCTGCGGGCCGCCGTACGGGCCGTAGTGGCGGATCTCGGCGTAGAGGTAGTAGGTGACCGTGCCGGCGAAGAGGACCAGCATCCAGGTGAGCGTGATGAGCGCCTGGGCGTCCGACATCACCTCCTCCTCGTCCGGCAACGACCCGAGATAGGCGATGAGTCCGACGTTCAGCGCGAACACGAGGGCGAGCAGCCACCAGTCACGCTGCTTGCGGGTCACGATCGCCAGTCGCAGCATGGCCGCCCAGGCGAGGAGTCCGCAGCTCAGGAAGGTGAGCGCCACGAAGACCACGCGCAGCGTGACCAGCGCGGCCGAGGACGGACGACGCTTCGGCTGCTGCTCCGGCGGATAGCCGTAGCCGTGCATGTGCTGCTCCCGGAGGGCGTGGATCGGACGTGTGCAGTGAGCGTATACACCGACACGGACAACCGGTCCCGGGTTGTGCACAACCGTTGTGGTTCCCGTCACGGTTCACCGCGAGCGCTCCACCTCACCCGTCGCCTCAGGGCTCACCTCACCCGGGGGCGACCGTGCCCTCGGTGAGCCCGTCGTACATCCCCTGCACCAGCTGCCCGCCGAGCCTCCCCGCCGTACGCAGGGCGTCCTCGAAGTCGGCGAGGGCCTTGAACTGCTCCCCGTAAGCGCGCTGTTCGGCCAGGGGCAGGCGCGGCACCTGGAGGCGGCGGGCGTCGAGCCGTGTCGCGGTGGAGGCGTAGCTGCTGGCCTGCCTGCTGTTGGCGGTGGCCCGCAGGAAGCCGGCGAGGAACCAGGGGTCCAGCGCGGCCGGATCCGGGCGCAGCAGCTGGAGGTTGCGGCCCAGCGCGGCACCGGCGGTGGCCTCGTCGACGACCCTGGCCACCGAGCCGCCGCCCAGGACCGGCACGACGACGTCCCCCTGTTCCAGGAGGAGCGGCTCGGTCTCCGGAGATGCCGGCGGCGCGGAGGCCGTACCGCTCGGGGCCGTACCGCCGAGGACGTCGTGCTCGGTGAGGACCCGCGTGGCACCGCTCGGCGCACCGGTGCCGGTGCGCAGGTGCAGGGCGCCCGCGCGGGCCAGTTCACCGACGGTGGTGAAGGGCCGCCGGGCCGGGTCACCCGGCACGGCGGGCGGCGGGGTGAGCCGGGTGGTCAGCTTCAGGGTGTCGTCCAGCCGCTTGCGTACCCGGACCAGCTCGGCCGCTCCCCCGCCGGCGGCCTGCGGCGGCAGGTGGCGGGCGGGGGCCAGGTCCACGTCGTCGTCGAGCAGTTCGATGACGGGGACCGCCCGGCTGGTCCCCGGGCGCTCCTCGACGGGCTCCCGGCGCCCCGGCACGTCGAAGGCGGCCCAGGCGTCGAGCACCGCGCCGCGCAGGGCGGGCCAGTCCAGCCGGTCACGGCCGGAGGGGGAGCCCGCGGACTCGGGCTCCGCCGTGTCGACGACGAGCAGTTCGGGCGCCGGGGGCTGCTCGGCTCCGGGCTTGCGGAGCACCCAGATGTGGAGCGGAATGCCGTACGGGGGCGCCGCGCCGGCCGGGAGCGCGACGACGGCGCGCAGCGCGCCGCGGCGCAGCAGATCGGCGCGGATGCGGCGGCCCGAGCGCCGCGAGGCGGCGGCCGGAGGCATCAGCACCACGGCGGTTCCGCCTTCGCGGAGGTGGGCCAGGGCGTGCTGGACCCAGGCCAGTTCGGACTCGGTGCGGGCGGGGAAGCCGTACTCCCAGCGCGGGTCGTAGGCCAGCTCGTCGTGTCCCCAGTTGCGCTCGTTGAACGGGGGGTGGCACAGCACCGCGTCCACGGTGAGCCCGGGGAAGGCATCGGTGCGCAGGGTGTCACCGGTCCGGACGGCCGGAGTGGACCCCTCGGCCCCGCCCCCCGGGGCGTGCAGGGCGAGACGGAGCGCGGTGAGCGCGGCCAGGTCGGGGTCGGCCTCCTGTGCGTACAGCCCGGTGGGCCGGCCCACGGCGCGCAGCAGGGCGCCGGTTCCGGCGGCGGGGTCGAGCACCGTGCGCGAGACCCGCCTGCCGTTCGTGCCGGCGGCGTCCCGGGGCGGCTCCGCGAGGTCGGCCATCAGCTCGGCGAGACCCGGGGGCGTGAGTGTGTACTGGCGCGGATTGGCGTCGAGCTGCCGTCCGAAGAGGAAGTCGAAGGCCTGCCGGGCCCCGGTCTCCGCGGCGAGTTCGGCGACGGCGCGCAGCAGCGGCACGGACGGGAGGAGCGCGGCCTCGGTGGGGGTGGGGACGGCCCGCACGGCTCCCAGGCGGTCCGCGAGGACGTGGTCGACGGCGTCCGGCAGGACCCCCGCCATCCGGGCGTCCGACACGGCGGTGATCTCCAGCCAGGCGGTGGGCCTGTCCCGTACGAGCAGGAGGGCGCAGCCCGCGTGGAGGAGGCCGGTGACAGCACCGGCGGGGTGACCCGCCAGCTGCTGCCAGACCCGTTCGCGCAGCGGGATCTCCGCGAGCTTGCCCTGGTCGCGGAGCCACTCCTCGACCTCGGCGAGGGCGAAGGAAGGGCTGGCCTCCGTCCCGCCGACGGGCTTCGGGAAGTCGGCGTGCCTGCGGCGCCAGTTGCTCACGGCGGCACGGCCGACGCCCGCGAGCCGGGCGATTCCGGCGGCGGTCACCTCTGTCGAGTTCTCCGGCACTGGCCTGTCTCCCGTTCCGCGCACATCCGTGTCGCCTGCTGTGTGGGTGAGCATACCGATCTCGCCCTACCCATCGGTTCACAGGACACACAACCAGTACCCGATGTGAACAGTGTTGACTTGGTTCACAGCAACTGGTCTCATTGACCCACCGCACACCGCAAAGGTGCGCGACACCGCTCACATCTCCCGGTCTTCCCCGAAGGGCACATCCATGTCCCAGTTCACGCAGCAGCCGCAGCCCCAGCCCCAGCAGCCGTACGCACCGGCACAGGCGCCCGGCACGCACCCCGCCCGCAACGGCCTCGGTATCGCCGCTCTCGTCCTCGGCATCATCGGCACGGTCTCGGGGCTCATCCCGCTGCTCTTCTGGCTCGCGGGGATCCTCGGCCTCATCGCCCTGATCCTGGGGCTCTCCGGGCGCGGACGGGCCAAGCGCGGTGAGGCCACCAACAAGGGCGTGGCCACCTTCGGCGCCGTTCTGGGGCTCGTGGCGCTGGTGCTGTCGGTGGTGGGCGCCGTCCTCACCTTCAAGGCGGTGGACGACGTGGTGGACGAGATCAAGGACTCCGCCCCGGCGAGCGCGGCGGCGAAGCCGGCGGAGTCCGGCGGCGACGCGGCGAAGGACGACGCCAAGGGCACGGCCGAGACCCTGGAGGCCGGGGACACGGCTGTGTACGAGGACGGCCTGGAGGTCACCGTCAGCGCCCCCACCGCGTACACCGCCGACGAGTTCGCGATCGGCCACACCAAGGGCAACAGCGCCTACACGGTCTCGGTCGTCATCGAGAACAAGGGCAAGGAGAAGTTCGACGCGACGCTCGCCTCCGTCGACGCCCGTGCGGGACAGGACGGCGTGGACGCCGAGCAGATCTTCGACGGCGCGGTGGGCGAGGGCTTCAGCGGCACGGTCCTGCCGGGCAAGAAGATCACGGCCGAGTTCGCCTTCGACGCCCCGGCCGACGCGGAGAACCTCACCGTGGAGGTCTCGCCCGGCTTCGACTGGGACGCCGACCAGTGGGACCTGAAGCTCTGACATGACGCCCGGCCACATCCGAGGACGCCCCTCCGCCGCTCACCGGAGGGGCGTCCTCGGATGTGGCCGGCCCGGCTCATGGCGCGGAGGTCACCGGCCCGGCCCCGCTCCCCGGCGCGGCCGGCCCGCCCCGGGCCGGACGTGCACGACGCGGGCTTCCGGCCGTCCGGGGCCGGCGGGGCGGCCCGGTCCCGGGACGCGGCCGGTACGCCCTACCGACCGCCGCTGGTGGAGTGCCGCACCCAGACGTTCGGCTCGACGTACACGGCGTACCCGTGCGCGGGCGAGCAGAGCACCGGAACCAGCGCTCCCGGGACCTCCACCGGCCCCTCCGCGTCGAACGGCAGCCCGGTCCACGCCCGCCAGCGCTCCAGCGAGCCGCTCACGGTCATCGACACGGGGGCCACCGACTCGACGACTCCGCCCGCCCGTACGTGGACCCGCAGCCAGGGGTCGACGGGCAGCCCGTCCTCCGGCCGGGTCCGCCGGGCGTACTCCTCCATCGGCACGGCGGCGTCCGCGTGCTTCGCGCTCGGCCGGACGGGGGCCACGAGGTCCCGGAATCCGAGGCGCCGCGTGTTCTCCCGCATCGCGGCCACCATCTGCCCGGATATGCCCTGGCCGAGCCGTCCCGCCGCGACCGTGATCTCGATCGCGCTCACGGTGTCCGGAGTGCGCCCGTGCCGCAGGTCCGAGAACGCCCACAGCAGCACCTGGTCCCAGCCGCCCTCCGGCAACTGCCCGCGTCCGGGCACCCCGAGGGCGAACGGCACGCTGTACCCCCTGGCCGCCACGGCACCCTCGGCATCGGTGGCGACGAGGACGTACTCGGGGAACTCCACGGCGATGCGGGGGAAGTTCGCCCAGCCCACCAGGTCCTCCAGGACGAAGGCGGGCCAGGTGTCGGGCATGTCGTCCAGCGCAGCGGCGAGTTCGGGCCGCTCGGCGAGCGTGGTGATCTTCACGTCCATCCGGCCACCGTAGACAGGGCACCCCCCGGCTCCAACCGGTTTTGGCGCGCCCGCGGACGCGCGCCCGCAGGTCGGGCATGCCCGGCCGAGCGCTCCCCGTACGGCCGGGGGCTCCGGATGCGAACGAGCCGCTCAGCAGGCCGCTCCGGCCACGAACGAGCCGCTCAGCGGGCCGCTCCGGGGGCCGACGGGCACTCCGCGGGCCGCTCCGGTCTCACACGTAACTGCCCACCACGAGCGCGCCCGTCGGCACGAGACTCAGCAGGACACAGGCCGGCCAGTACAGCCGCGCGTCCAGCGCAGCCCTGCGGCCCAGCGGCTCGTTGACCAGCCACCGGATGATCCCGAACACCGCGACCACCGGCACGACGACGATCAGCCAGAGCATCATGCCGTCGTTCTCCGTGGGCTCCCGCACGGTCCAGCCGGCGTCCGCGAACGGGCCGTTGGCCAGGACGTACCAGACCAGCCACGCGGGAACGACACCCGGAACCCCGAGCAGCAGGTTCACGCCCACCGCCGTCAACCGCCATCTCACCATGGTGCTCAGTATCTGCACCGCCGCCCGGCGTCTCGCGCCCCCCTCCGGCCGGCCCAGGATGCCCCCTCCCGGCCTCCCGCCTCCTGCGCCTACCCTGATGCCTCGTGACCCGTCTCCGTGCAACGCCCTCGTCCCCCCGCCCCGCAGGGCGCATCCGGCTCTCCCGAGGCCGCGCCGCCGGCTGCGCCGCCCTGGCACTCGGGGCACTGCTGACCGGGTGCGACGGGACCGGCCTCCCCGACGGCGGCGGCCTCCCGGGCGGCGGGGTCTCCTCGGCGGCCTCCGGGGGGCAGGGGACCAGCCCGCTGGACGACCCGGACGGCACGAAGCCGGGCCTCGCGGCGATCTCCTCCCAGGAGGACGAGGCGACGGGCCGCGCCCTCATCGAGAAGCTGTCCACCAAGGGACGCGGACCGAAGACGGGGTACGAACGCGACAGGTTCGGCTACGCGTGGATGGACACGGCCGACGGCGTCCCCCTCGCCAGGAACGGCTGCGACACCCGTAACGACCTGCTGAAACGGGACGGCCAGGACATCGAGTTCCGCTCCGGCTCCGACTGCGTGATCGTCTCGATGACCCTCCACGACCCGTACACGGGCAAGGACATCGCCTGGAAGAAGACGGACGCCTCAAAGGTCCAGATAGACCATGTGGTGCCGCTGTCGTACGCCTGGCAGATGGGCGCCGCCCGCTGGCCCGAGAGCAAGCGCAAGCAACTCGCCAACGACGTGCTCAACCTGCTGCCGGTCGAAGGCCGGGCCAACAGCGCCAAGAGCGACTCCGGGCCGGCGTCCTGGCTGCCGCCGGACAAGGCGATCCGCTGCTCCTACGCCGTGCGGTTCGCGCAGGTCGCCCGGAAGTACGAGCTGTCCGTGACGACCGCGGACAAGCAGGCGATGCTGACGCAGTGCGGAGGGTGAGGCGGCACCTGCCCCTCAGACCTTCCCGATGCCGAGCGTCGTCTCGGACGGCAGCAGCCCCGAGCCGATCACCTCCACCCACAGCGGCCCCAGCAGCTCCGCGAGCCTCTCCCGCTCCTCGCCGTCGAGCGCCGCCCAGGGCCCCGAAGCGGCCTCGTCCGTACGCCGTTCGACCTCCGCCCGCAGGGCCCGCCCGGCCTCCGTGGCCGTGCCGTCCGCCTCCAGCAGTCCCCGCCCGGCGAGCCGGCTCCGGGCCGCCTCCCACTCCTGCGCGCTCCACCCCCGGCTCGCGAACACCTCCGGGCGTGCGGCGCCGACGGCCGCGAAGGAGACCAGCGACTCCACCGGGTCCAGGCCGGCCTCGATGAGCGCCGCGACATGGCCGTCCCCGCGATGCTCCCGCAGGACCGTCGCCGCGTGCCAGAGCGCCAGGTGCGGTGCCTCGGGCCACGGGAGCGCGGCGTTGGCGGCGGCGAGCGGACGCCCCGTCACGTCAGCGGCCCGCGCCGCACGGCTCACGAGCGCGGCGGCCTCGGCGAGCTCCGGACCCTGGACGCGCTCGCCGAACAGCGCGCGGTAGGCCCGGTCCACCGCCCGGCTCCGCGCCGCGAGCACCTCGTGCGGGGCGGCCACCGACCAGCCCCCGGGAACGTAGGACCCGGTCATCGCCGGGCTGAAGCTGTGGAACACGGCGGTCACCCGCTCCGCCCCCGCCGCGCCGAGCGGGGAGGCACGCCACGCGAAGTAGCTCGGCCAGCGCTCGTCCGTGGCATGGCCGAGCGCGGCGGCCTCCTCGAAGGCCTCCGGTGCGTAGTAGACGACGGCGTGCAGCGGCTCCAGCAGATGCCACATCCGGCGTGCCGCACCCAGATCGTCGGACATGTCCAACCTCCCGCTCGACCACATCTTGTCGGTGACTAGATCCCCAGGGTGCGCCCGTCCCGCGAACTTGTCAATGCCTAGATTCCGCGTACCGTACGTCCCATGACCAGTGAGCGCAGCTACCACCACGGCGACCTGCGGCGGGCCGTCCTCGCCGCCGCCCTCGACGTCATCCGGACCGACGGCCCCGACGCCCTGTCCCTGCGCGACCTGGCCCGCCGCGCGGGCGTCTCGCACGCCGCGCCGGCCCACCACTTCAAGGACCGCACCGGCCTGCTCACCGCCGTCGCCGCCGAGGGCTACACCCTCTTCGCCGACGCCTTGGCCGACGCCCCCGGCCTACGGGAGCGAGGCGTCGCCTACGTCCGCTTCGCGTCGGGGCACCCCGCGCACTTCCAGGTGATGTTCCGTCCGGAGCTCCTGCGCGTGGACGACCCCGCCCTGCTCGCCGCCAAGGCCCGCGCCACCGAGGAACTGCGCGCCGGGATCGGCGAACTCCCGCACTCGGGCCGGGGCCGCGACGCCCGGCTCGCCGGCATCGCCGCCTGGTCCCTGGCCCACGGCTTCGCAACCCTGCTGCTCAGCGGCAACCTGGACGAACCGGTCGGCGGCCGGGACCCCGGAGAGGTGTTCCACCAGCTGACCGGCTTCCTCTTCAGCGGCCCCGCCCCCCTCGACGGCCCTACGACCCCAGGATCGTCGTGAGGAACTCCCCGGTCCACGACAGGAGTTCACGCCCCACCACCGGCTTGCCGCCGATCCGGCCCGCCGTCGGCCGGGGTACCAGGATCTGGCGCGCGGCCGGCTTGAAGACCGTCTTCGGGTGCAGGCGCTTCAGCCGCAGCTCCTGTGACTCACGCAACTCCACCGGGGCGAAGCGGATGTTGGGCCCCTGGAGCACGATCTCGCCGACACCGCAGGCCCGGGCGAGCATCCGCAGCCCCGCCACCAGCAGCAGGTTCTCCACCGGCTCCGGCAGCTTGCCGTAGCGGTCGGTGAGTTCCTCGCGCACCGCCCGGATGTCCTCCTCCGAATTCGCCGAGGCGATGGCGCGGTACGCCTGGAGGCGCAGCCGCTCCCCCGGGGCGTAGTCGTGCGGGACGTGCGCGTCGACCGGGAGCTCGATCTTGACCTCCAGCGGCGGCTCCTCCTCGACCCCGCCGTCCACGGCCGCCCGGTAGTCGGCCACCGCCTCGCCGACCATCCGGATGTACAGGTCGAAGCCGACCCCCGCGATATGGCCGGACTGCTCGCCACCGAGCAGGTTTCCGGCGCCACGGATCTCCAGGTCCTTCATCGCCACGTACATGCCCGCGCCCATCTCCGTGTGCTGGGCGATCGTCGCCAGCCGCTCGTGCGCGGTCTCCGTCAGCGGCTTCTCCGGCGGATACAGGAAGTAGGAGTACCCCCGGTCCCGGCCACGGCCGACACGGCCGCGCAACTGGTGCAGCTGGGACAGCCCGAAGTTGTCGCCGCGCTCCACGATCAGCGTGTTGGCGTTGGAGATGTCGATGCCGGACTCGACGATCGTCGTGGAGACCAGCACGTCGAACCGCTTCTCCCAGAAGTCGACGACGACCTGCTCCAGCTGGCTCTCCCCCATCTGCCCGTGCGCCGTCGCGATCCGCGCCTCGGGCACGATCTCGCGCAGCCGCGCCGCCGCCCGGTCGATGGACTCGACGCGGTTGTGGATGTAGAACACCTGGCCCTCACGCAGGAGTTCACGCCGCACGGCCGCGCCGATCTGCTTCTCCTCGTACGGGCCGACGAAGGTCAGGACCGGGTGCCGCTCCTCCGGGGGCGTCGTGATCGTCGACATCTCCCGGATGCCCGTGACGGCCATCTCCAGGGTTCGCGGGATCGGCGTCGCCGACATGGTGAGCACGTCCACGTTGGCCCGGAGCTTCTTCAGCTGCTCCTTGTGCTCGACACCGAAGCGCTGCTCCTCGTCGACGATGACCAGGCCCAGGTCCTTGAACTTCGTCTCCGACGAGAACAGCCGGTGCGTGCCGATGACCAGGTCCACGGACCCGTCCTTCAGGCCTTCCAGCGTCGCCTTGGACTCGGTGTCCGACTGGAAGCGGCTCAGCGCCCGTACGTTGACGGGGAACTGGGCGTACCGCTCGGTGAACGTGCCGAAGTGCTGCTGCACCAGCAGCGTCGTCGGCACGAGGACCGCGACCTGCTTGCCGTCCTGGACCGCCTTGAAGGCGGCGCGCACCGCGATCTCCGTCTTTCCGTAGCCCACGTCGCCGCAGATCAGCCGGTCCATCGGGACGGACTTCTCCATGTCCTCCTTGACCTCGGCGATCGTGGACAGCTGGTCGGGAGTCTCCGCGTACGGGAAGGCGTCCTCCAGCTCGCGCTGCCAGGGGGTGTCCGGGCCGAAGGCGTGGCCCGGGGCGGCCATCCGCGCCGAGTACAGCTTGATCAGGTCGGCGGCGATCTCCTTGACCGCCTTCTTGGCCCGCTGCTTCGTCTTCGTCCAGTCGGCACCGCCGAGCCGGTGCAGGGTCGGGGCCTCACCGCCGACGTACTTGGTCACCTGCTCCAGCTGGTCGGTCGGGATGTACAGCCGGTCGCCGGGCTGGCCGCGCTTGGCGGGGGCGTACTCGACGAGGAGGTACTCACGCGTCGCGCCCTGCACGGTGCGCTGCACCATCTCGATGTAGCGGCCGACGCCGTGCTGCTCGTGGACGATGAAGTCGCCCGCCTGGAGCGTCAGCGGGTCGATGGACTTGCGGCGGCGGGCCGGCATCCGGCCCAGGTCCTTGCTGGCCGTGCGCTGCCCGGTCAGGTCCGTCTCCGTGAGCACGGCGAGCTTCAGACCCGGGTCGACGAAGCCGTGGTCGACGGCGCCGCACGAGACGTGGACGAGCGACGGCGTGATCTCGCCGAGCTCCGGGTCGAGCCGGGCCGCGATCCCCTCGCCGCCGAGCACCTCGACGGTACGGGAGGCGGGCCCCTGCCCCTCCGTGACGTACACCGTGCGCCAGCCCTCGGCCAGCCACCCCTTGGTGTCCGCCAGCGCCCGGGCGGTGTCGCCCCGGTACGCCTCCGGGGCGTGCATCCCGAGCTTCAGGGTGTCGTCGTCCAGCTCGTCGTCCGCGGCGAACGGGGAGACCGACCACCACAGCATGCCCAGCTCGCGCGCCCGGTCGCGTACGTCGGCGATGCCCCACAGTGAGGCCGCGCCCACGTCGATCGGCGCCTCGCCGCCGCCGGCGGTGGCCGCCCAGGATGCCTGGAGGAACTCCTGGCTCGTCGCGACGAGGTCCGCCGCCCGCGTCCGCACCCGCTCCGGGTCGCAGACCACCGCCATCGAGCCCTCCGGCAGGACGTCGAGCAGCAGCTCCATCTCGTCCACGAGGACCGGGGCCAGGGACTCCATGCCCTCGACGGCGATCCCCTCCGCGATCTTCCCCAGCAGCTCACCCAGCTCCGGGTGCTCCTCGGCCAGCGCCGCCGCCCGGCCGCGTACGTCCTCCGTGAGCAGCAGTTCACGGCAGGGCGGGGCCCACAGGCCGTGTTCGGCGACCTCCAGGGACCGCTGGTCGGCGATCTTGAAGTACCGGATCTCCTCGACGTCGTCGCCCCAGAACTCCACCCGCAGGGGGTGCTCCTCGGTCGGCGGGAAGACGTCCAGGATGCCGCCGCGCACGGCGAACTCGCCGCGCTTCTCGACCAGCTCCACGCGGGCGTACGCCGCTGCCGCGAGCGCGTCCACGACCTCGCCCAGATCCGCGGTCTGCCCGCCCGACAGCGCGACGGGCTCCAGGTCGCCGAGGCCCTTGACCTGGGGCTGGAGCACCGAGCGGACCGGGGCGACGACGACCTTGACGGGGCCGGTCTCCGGGTCGTCCTGCCGGGGGTGCGCAAGCCTGCGCAGCACGGCGAGGCGGCGGCCCACGGTGTCCGAGCGGGGCGAGAGCCGCTCGTGGGGCAGGGTCTCCCACGAGGGGAACTCCGCCACGGTGTCGGGGGGCAGCAGGGTCCGCAGCGCCGCCGCCAGGTCCTCGGCCTCGCGGCCGGTCGCGGTGACGGCGAGCACCGTGCGCCCGGCGTCACGGGCCAGTGCGGCCACGGCGAAGGGGCGTGCGGCGGGCGGACCGACCAGGTCGACATGGGCCCGGTGGCCGTCCGTCGCGGCCTTCACCGCTTCTTCGAGCGCCGGGTCGGTGACGACGACGTCCAGCAGACCGTGCAGGCTCATGAAGGTTCCGTCCGGTGTGGCGAGTGAGCAACGCGAAGGGCCCGACACGTGGCACGGGCCGGGGGCTCCAGCGTACGACGCCGGTGTGTCACTCGCGCGAGGGAACGCCGTTGTCCGTACGGCGGCAGCGGGGCTAGCCTTAGTCCGGTAGCTAGTCCACTTATGGCCCGAGCGAGGCGTCATGGAAGCAGCCCGGCAGTACAACGTGCACGAGGCGAAGACCCACTTCTCCCGGATCCTGCAACAGGTCGAGACCGGCGAGGAGGTCGTGATCAGCCGGGCCGGGGAGCCGATCGCCAAGGTCGTACCGCTGCATCCGAAGGTGCGACGGACCGGCCGCGGTTCGCTCCGGGGGCAGATTCACATCCCCGACGACTTCGACGAGCTCCCGGACGACATCGCCGAAGCCTTCGGGATGCGCTGATGCGTCTTCTGCTCGACACCCATATCGCTCTCTGGTGGCTCGACGACTCCCCCGAGCTGTCCGAGGAGGTGAAGGACCTGATCGACACGGAGCCCGCAGTGTTCCTCAGCGCCGCGAGCCCCTGGGAAATCGCCATCAAGCAGTCTGCCGGAAGGCTCGCGGGACCCGACGACCTGGCTGAGCGGGTCCGTGACTGCCAGCTGACGAGCCTCGCGATCACCGCGGGACACGCGGTCGAGGCCGGCCGCCTCCCCCCGCTCCACCGTGACCCCTTCGACCGCATCATCGTCGCCCAGGCCCAGACCGAAGGGCTGACGGTCGTCACCCGCGACAAGTGGATCCCCCAGTACGACGTGCCGGTCCTGCACGCCTGACGAAGCGGAAAGGCAGACGAAGGCAGCGGACACGGACCGGCCCCGGGGTGTTTGGAGGAACACCCCGGGGCCGGTCCGGTCATCCTACGTCCGCCGCCGTCACCCGTCCGTGGCGATCGCGTTGAGGACGTTCATCCGGCCGGCCCGGAAGGCCGGGACCAGTGCGGCGAACAGCCCGACGAAGGCGGAGGCGACGAACACGGTGAGGATCGTCGGCCACGGGATCTCCAGGACCCCGAGGCCCTCCAGCGCCAGCAGCTTCTGCGCCGAGGTGCCCCAGCCCATGCCCAGGCCGAGTCCGAGCAGGGCGCCGAACAGGGCGATGACCACCGACTCCAGCCGGATCATGCGGCGCAGCTGGCGGCGGGAGAGGCCGATCGCCCGCATCAGGCCGATCTCCCGGGTCCGCTCGACCACCGACAGGGCCAGGGTGTTCACCACACCGAGCACCGCGACGATGATCGCCAGGGCGAGCAGGCCGTAGACGATGTTCAGCAGCTGGCCGATCTGGTCCTTCAGGTCCTCCTTGAAGTCGGCCTGGTTCTGCACCTTGTACTGCGGGTACGCGGCGAGCGAGCTCTTGAGGGCCGCGTACGCCTCCTTCTCCTTGCCGTCCTCCGCCGCCGCGAACATGATCATGTTCTGGGGCATCGTGTCGGCGTCGACGTACCGCTCGGCGGTGGTGATGTTGGTGTACATCGCCCCCTGGTCCACGTTCGTGTCGTCCGAGGTGATCGCGGCGACCTTCAGCTTCGCGGTGTCACCGGCCTTGAAGGCGACGGTGATCTCGTCACCGACCTCGATCTTGTGCAGCGTGGCGTAGTCGGAGCCCACCGACATGGCGTCCGTCCCGTACGCCTTCGCCAGGTCGCCGGCGACCGTCGTGCGCCGCAGGTCCCGCGGGTACGTCGGATCGGCCGCGGTCACGTGCTCGTCGGCGGTGGAGCCGTCGGGGTTGGTGAACGTCGCCGCCAGCACCTTGTAGTCCGTCACGTACTCGATGCCGGGCACCTTCTCGATGGCCTTCGCGGCCTGCGGCACGATGAGCTGACCGGTGTTCGACTGGACGATGAAGTCGGTGCCGACCGACTTGTCGAGCTCGTCGGTGGCGGAGGCGACCATGGACGAGCCGACGACCGACAGGCAGGCCACCAGGGCGAGGCCGATCATCAGGGCCGCTCCGGTCGCTCCCGTACGCCGGGGGTTACGCAGCGCGTTGCGCTCGGCGAGACGGCCGACCGGACCGAACAGCCGCAGGACGACGGCGCCCAGCGCCCGCACCACGATGCCCGCCAGCAGGGGGCCGATCACGATGAAGCCGATGAGGGTGAGGACCACGCCCAGCCCGAGGTAGAGCGAGCCCTCGCTCGCCTTCTCCGCCTGGGTCGTCGCCCACAGGCCTGCGGCACCGGTCCCGGTCAGGACCAGGCCGATTCCGGCACGGACCCATCCGGACCTGGCGTCCGCCGGGGTTCCGGCGTCCCGCAGGGCGGCCATCGGGGAGACCTTGCCGGCCCGCCGGGCGGGGACGTACGCGGCGAGGACCGTGACGACGATGCCGAGCGCCAGCCCGATCGCCGGCGTCGTCCAGGCGACGGTGAGGTCCTTGGTGGACAGCTCCATCCCCATCGCGCCCATCAGCTTCATCAGCCCGACGGCGAGCCCGATGCCGGCCCCGACACCCAGGACCGACCCGACGACACCGAGGAGCACCGCCTCGACCAGCACGGAACGGTTGACCTGCTTGCGGCTGGACCCGATGGCCCGCATCAGGCCGATCTCGCGGGTGCGCTGGGCGACCAGCATCGAGAAGGTGTTGACGATCAGGAAGATGCCGACGAGGAAGGCGATCCCGGCGAAGCCGAGCATGGCGTACTTCATGACGTCCAGGAAGGAGCCCATGGAGTCCTTGCCGGCCGCCGCCGCCTCCTTCTGGGTCTGCAGCTTGTACGCACCCGAGTCACCCAGGGCCGCGGCGACGTTCTTCTTCAGTTCGGTGTCGGTGACGCCGGGTTCGGCGGTGACCGAGACGTGCGTGAAGACGCCGGACGCGCCCAGCAGCCTCTGCTGCGCGGTGGCGGTGTCGAGGTAGACGACGGCCGCACCGGGGTTGGTCACCGTGAACGAGGCGATCCCGGTGATCTTCGCCCGGATGTCACCGGTGACGGCGATGGTGCGCACCTCGTCGCCGAGCTTCAGGTGGTGCTTCTCGGCGGTGTCGGCGTCGATCATGGCCTCGGTCGGCCCGCGCGGGGCGTGGCCGGAGGTGATCTCCATGGACCGCAGGTCGTTGCGGGTCCAGTTGCCCGCGATCGTGGGGGCCCCGGAGTCGGACCCGAGGTTCTTGTCGTGGCTGTCGACGAGGGTGACGGACATGCTCGTGACCGCGCCCTCGGCCCTCTTCACCCCGTCGGCGCCGGCGACCTCGGCCACGACGGAGGCGGGGAGCGCCTCCGGCTTGCCGTTCTCCGGGACGTCGGTGACCTCGGCCTTCTTCGGGCTGACCGTCACATCGGCGGACGTCGCGGCGAAGAGCTTGTCGAAGGTGGTGTTCATCGTGTCGGTGAAGACGAGCGTGCCGCACACGAACGCCACCGACAGCAGGACCGCGACGGCGGAGAGCGCCATCCGCCCCTTGTGCGCGAGGAAGTTGCGCCTCGAGGTTTTCCACACGGTCATGACGTCCGCCCGCGCGCGTCGAAGTCCTTCATCCGGTCCAGGACCTGCTCGGCCGTCGGGTTCTGCATCTCGTCGACGATGGAGCCGTCCGCGAGGTAGAGCACCCGGTCCGCGTAGGAGGCGGCCACCGGGTCGTGGGTGACCATGACGATCGTCTGGCCGAGTTCGTCGACCGACTTCCGCAGGAAGGACAGCACCTCGGCGCCGGCCCGCGAGTCCAGGTTCCCCGTGGGCTCGTCACCGAAGATGATCTCCGGCCGGGCGGCGAGCGCGCGGGCCACCGCCACCCTCTGCTGCTGGCCTCCGGAGAGCTGGGTGGGCCGGTGCTTCAGGCGCTCGGAGAGACCGACGGTCTCCACGACCTGGCGCAGCCACGCGGCGTCGGGCTTACGGCCCGCGATGTCCATCGGCAGCGTGATGTTCTCGATCGCGTTCAGGGTGGGAAGCAGGTTGAACGCCTGGAAGATGAAACCGACGCGGTCCCGGCGCAGCTGCGTGAGCTTCTTGTCCTTGAGGCCGGTGATCTCGGTGTCGGCGAGGTGGATCTGCCCCGAGGTCACGGTGTCCAGGCCGGCCAGGCAGTGCATCAACGTCGACTTGCCGGACCCGGACGGTCCCATGATCGCCGTGAACTGCCCGCGGGCGATGTCCACGTCGACGTGGTCGAGCGCGACGACCCGGGTCTCCCCCGACCCGTACGCCTTCACGACCTGCCGAGCTCGCGCGGCGACGGCCGTACGCCCTCCAGTGTCCCCGTGCCTGGGAATGGTTACAGCCGTTGTCACGGTAAGTCTCCTATGTCGGTCGATGCCTGGACGTCTCTGTGTACGTTCCGAGTCTGGGTCGCGAGGGGGGTCGGGCGCGCTGGTGCCCGGCGCAGTCTTCGAGGGGGGTTTTCCCCACCCCGCCCCCTGCGGCCGGCTGCATCCGCCGTACAGGAACACCGTAGGGAACGGGGCCTTCGCCCCTCGTCCTCCGCCGGGAGGAACCACCCCCGGCCTGAAGTACGGAGCTCCCCCTAGGGGTTCGGGCACCTCGTACGGAAGGGGAGTAAGGGTCTCAGCCCTCGACCTCCGTCTCCCGTACGGCCGCGTGCGGTGAGACAGTGTCCTCCGGGAAATAGATGCATAGGGAAGGAAACCCTGTGGGCGGCACGGACGGCGTCGGAGGTACGGAGAGCCAGGAGGCGCTGCCCGGGGAGGCCACCCCCGGGCCGGCGGCAGCGGAAAGGGCGCGTGGCCGCCGCCCCGTCGCCGCGGCCCTCATGCTCGGCATGGGCCTCGCCGCCATCGACGGGACCATCGTCGCCACGGCCGTGCCCCAGATCGTCGGCGACCTGGGCGGCTTCGCGGTCTTCTCCTGGCTGTTCTCCGGCTATCTGCTCGCCGTGACCGTCACCCTGCCGGTGTACGGGAAGCTCTCCGACACCTTCGGCCGCAAGCCCGTCCTGGTCGCGGGCATCATCCTCTTCCTGGCCGGTTCGGTCCTGTGCGCCGCCGCCTGGAACATGGCCGCCCTCATCTCCTTCCGCGTCGTGCAGGGCCTGGGCGGCGGCGCGCTCCAGGGGACGGTGCAGACCATCGCGGCCGACCTCTACCCGCTCCGGGAGCGGCCGAAGATCCAGGCCAGACTGTCCACCGTCTGGGCCACTTCGGCCGTGGCGGGCCCGGCCGTCGGCGGCCTGCTCGCCGCCTACGCCGACTGGCGCTGGATCTTCCTGATCAACGTGCCGGTCGGCGCCCTCGCGCTCTGGCTGGTGGCCCGTCACCTCCACGAACCGGCCCGGCCACGCCCCGAGGTCCGCCCGCGGATCGACTGGGCGGGCGCCCTCGCGGTCTTCGCCACGGGAGCACTGCTGCTCACCGCACTCGTCCAGGGCGGCGTCGCCTGGCCGTGGCTCTCCGCCCCCTCGCTCGGACTGCTGGGGGCGAGTGCCGCGCTGGCCGTGCTGACCGTCGTGATCGAGCGGCGCGCCGCCGAACCCGTCATCCCCGGCTGGGTCTGGCGGCGCCGCACCATCGCCTCGGTCAACCTCGCCCTCGGCGCGATGGGGCTGCTCATGGTCGCGCCGACCGTCTTCCTGCCCACCTACGCCCAGTCGGTCCTCGGGCTCGGCCCGATCGCCGCCGGTTTCGTGCTGTCGGTGATGACCCTGAGCTGGCCGGTCTCCGCGGCCCTCGCGGACCGGGTCTACAACCGGATCGGCTTCCGCCGCACCGCGATGACCGGCATGTGCGGCGCCCTGCTGGTCCTGCTCTGCTTCCCGCTCCTGCCCTACCCCGGCGCCGCCTGGCAACCCGCCCTGCTCATGCTGCTGCTCGGCGCGACGCTCGGCCTCTTCCAGCTCCCGCTGATCGTCGGGGTCCAGTCGACGGTCGGCTGGACCGAGCGGGGCACGACGACGGCGTCCGTACTGTTCTGCCGCCAGGTCGGCCAGAGCCTGGGTGCCGCCCTCTTCGGTGCGGTGGCCAACGCCTCCCTCGCCTCCCGGCTGGCGGACGCCCCGGTGGACGGGCTCCCCGGTGACCTCGACGGCATGTCCCACGCCCTGGAGGAACCCGGAGCCCTGACGGCCGAGGCGACCGACTACCTGCGCCGTGCCGTCGACACCGCCACCGACCACGTCTTCACCGGCGCGGCGGTGGCGGCCGGACTGGCCCTGCTGGTCGTGACGTTCGTCGCCCCGCGTCGCTTCCCGGTGCTGGCCGAGCACGAGGAGGCCACCGCGGCCTCCGAGCGGTGAGCCGCCCGCTCCCGGCCGGGGCTACTCGGGAATCCGGGCCCAGAAGTGGTCGACGATCTCTTCGAGGTAGCGCCGCCCGTCCTCACCGGAGGCGGTGGTGCCACCGGCCCGGCTGAGCGTGGCCGCCATCAGCGCCTGGTATTCGTGGTACATGCCGTCCAGCGGCTTGTGCAGTTCCTTGCGCTCCATGGAGATGAGCTTGGCGATGGCGCGGACGTGCGCCTGCCACCGGGTGGTGACGGCCTCGGTGAGCAGCCGGGCGAGCTCGTCCTCCAGCCCGGTGACGGCGACGAAGTCACGCGGGGGAAGCCTGAGCACACCGCCGAGCTTCGCGGACTGACGGCTGTCCCCGGACCAGCGGCCGGCCTCCTCCATACGGAGGTACTCGTGCAGGGTCAGGCCCGTGCCCCGGGCGACGTCCTCGGGCGCGATCCCCTGGGCGATGCGGTGCTCGCGCAAGGTCCGCGGGCGCCCCATGAGTTCGCGGGGATGACACCACAACGCCCCTGCGAGAGCGGCGAGTTCACTCGGATCGGGGAGCGCCGCGCCGCGCTCCCAGGCTTCGACGTGCTCGGGGGAGACATGGGACATCCCGAAGGAGGCCCGCATGCCGTAGGCGACGTGACCGTGTGCCATCCCGAGCTTTTCACGCAGGGCTCGGGCAGCACGCGCATTGAAGGGGAGTGGAGGGTGCACGCACAGAACGTAAGGGGAGCGTGACGGAAAAATCCATGGCCGCTGTCGCCTGCATGACGGTTTGGAGTGATAGATCACCGCCGATTCCGTAGGAAGCGACAGAAGTGTCTGAACAGCAACTTCCTGCAAACACAGGTGACTTGTGGGCGGACGCGATGCGCATATGATCCGCTCGCAAGGCACCGCATGTGTGTTCGCACAACTGCCTGCCGCCCCCGGGGCAGTGGCGGTTCCCTGTATCCCCTTTCGATCGCAGGCCCAGGAGACACCGTCATGCACACCAGCACCAGCCCGGTTGACATACCACCGAACAGATCAGGTAGTGGTCTCGACCGGTTCTTCCGCATCACCGAACGCGGCTCGACGTACGCCCGGGAAGTCCGCGGTGGATTCGCCACCTTCTTCACCATGGCGTACATCCTCGTGCTCAACCCCATCATCCTCGGTGGCGCGGAGGACAAGTTCGGCGAGCAGCTGGACCCCGTCCAGCTGGTCACCGCCACCGCCCTCGTGGCCGCGGTGATGACCCTGATCATGGGCGTCGGCGGTAACCTCCCGCTCGCCCTGGCCGCCGGACTGGGCATCAACGCCGTCGTCGCCTATCAGGTGGCCCCCCTGATGGCCTGGGACGACGCGATGGGCCTCATCGTCCTCGAAGGCCTGCTGATCTGCGTCCTGGTGATGACAGGTCTGCGCGAAGCGATCATGACCGCCATCCCGCAGGCGCTGAAACAGGCCATCAGCGTCGGCATCGGCCTGTTCATCGCCTTCATCGGCTTCGTGGACGCCGGGTTCGTCACCCGCATCCCGGACGCGGCGAACACCACCGTGCCCGTTCAGCTCGGCACCGGCGCCCTCACCGGGTGGCCCATGTTCGTGTTCTGCCTCGGCGTGATCCTGACGGTCGTCCTCCTCGCCCGCAAGGTCAAGGGCGCCATCCTCATCAGCATCGTCCTGATGACCGTGCTCTCGATCATCGTCAACCAGCTCGCCACGGTCACGTCCTGGGGCCTGACCGCGCCCACCCTGCCCGACAAGCCCGTCGCCGCCCCCGACTTCGGGCTGCTCGGCCAGTTCGACCTGTTCGGCTCCTTCGGCCAGATCAGCGTCCTGACCGTCGTCCTGCTGATCTTCACCCTCATCCTGTCGGACTTCTTCGACACGATGGGCACCGTCGTCGGCGTCACCGCCGAAGCCGGGCTGCTCGACGAACGGGGACAGGTGCCGGGTCTGGGCCGCGTCCTGCTCATCGACGGCGCGGCAGCCGTCGCCGGCGGCGCCGCCTCCGCCTCGTCCGCCACCACCTACATCGAGTCCGCGGCGGGTGTCGGCGAGGGCGCGCGCACCGGCTTCGCCAACCTCGTCACCGGCGGCCTGTTCGCGCTGGCCCTCTTCTTCACCCCGATCCTGACCATCGTGCCGATGCAGGCCGCCTCCCCCGCTCTCGTCGCGGTCGGCTTCCTGATGATGACGCAGGTCAAGCACATCGACTGGGACCGCTACGAACTCGCCGTCCCGGCCTTCCTCACCATCGTCGTCATGCCGTTCACCTACTCCATCACCAACGGCATCGGCGCCGGGTTCATCGCCTACGTCGTCATCAAGGCGTGCCTGGGCAAGGCGCGCGAGGTCCACTGGCTGCTCTGGGGCACCGCGGTGCTCTTCCTCGTCTACTTCGCCATCGACCCGCTGGAACAGGTCCTCGGCCTGAAGTGACGCGGGCACCCGCCACGAGGCGGGCCCCCGGGGGTGCGCGCCACGCGCCGCCCCGGGGGCCCGCCTCCGCGGGCGTCCTCCGGCAGGAGCCCCACACCACCCGGACCCGCTCCGGCAGGAGAGCACCGCCGAGCCGTTCGCATCCGCGCGAACCCTCCGGCCGACCGGCCGGCACGCACCGCCGAGCCGTACCGCACCCCGGGCGGGGAACACCGGCCCCGCGACCCCTCCGGCGACTCCCCCACCGGTCGCCCGCGCAGGCCGGCCGGCCTGTCGGCGCCCGTACTACTCCGCCGGCCCCACGGCCGCCCGCCCCGTGAGCGCCGCCAGCGAATTGCGTACGTGCGCCATGTGCGCCTGCACCTCCTCGCGGCCCTCCTCGTGCTCCCGCAGAATCCTCTCCGTCTCCCGCACGACCCGCTCCTCCGCCATCCTGGCTCCGGCCAGCAGCTCCGCCGCGCGCGCCTCCGCGTCCTCCTGACCGTGCCGCGCCGCCTCCTCGGCCTCCGCCAGCCGGCGCCGCGCCTGCGCGAGCACCGCCTCACCCCGCGACGTCAGTTCCGCCTCGCGCTCCGAAGCGGCGGCCTCCGCCGCGGCGAACTCCGCCTCCGCGGCCTTGCTCCGCTCGGCGTGCTCCTGCTCCTGATGCGCCAGCACACCCGCCGTACGGCGACGCGTCTCCGCCATCTCCGCCTCAGCCGCCCCACGCGCCTCGGCCGCCTCCTCACGCGCTTGGTCCACCAGCGCGCCGGCCGCAGCCCGCGCCTCGGCCAGCGACTCCTCCGCGCGGGCCTCCGCAGCCGCCCGTACCGCCCCCGCGTCCGCACGCGCCGCCTCGCGGAGCTCCCGGCCCGCCGCGTCCGCCGCGTCCCGCAGCGCCTGGCCCTCCTCCTGCGCCGTACTCCGCACCGACTCCGCCTCGGCCTGGGCCAGCGCCAGGATCTGCTGCGCCCGCTCCCCCAGCGACTGATACGTCTGCGGCGCGAGAGAGGCCACCACCTCACCCAGCCGCGCGGACTCCGCGGCCAGCTCATCGGCCAGGTCCGTCAGCCGCGCCAGCCGCTCCAGGGCCTCGTCCCGCCCGGCGGACAGCTCGGCCACCACCCGGTCCACCTGCTCAGGGCGGTACCCACGCCCCCGTACACCGACGAAACCGTGCCCGGACACCGGTCCACCACTCATCCCTGAAGCCCTCTTTCCCGCTCTCCGACACCCCGACCCTGACGCATTACGTCAAGGATGCGGTAATTGGCACGGAAGTCGGAATCGATCAGCAGCATTCAGGACCGAAGCGTTCCGCGTCACACGGCTCCACACGAAAGGCGCCCGCCCCCACAGGGGACGGACGCCTCTCGCACACAACCGGCCGGATCAGAGCAACCCGTCCCACATCTGTTCCAGCAGGACCGACCACCAGCTCTCCGGAGACGCCAGCGCCGCCGGATCGATCGCCACCAGCTGCGCCTGGAAATCGACCGTCCAGCGACCCGCCTGCTCGGGATTCAGCCCGAACCGCAGCCGCCACATCCGGCCCAGCAACGCCATGGACCGCACGAACTCGGGCAGCCCCGTGTTCACGAACTGCGGGGGCACCGGCTGACCGCCCGGACCCGCCTCCACCGGCACGGCGACGATGTTCGCCGTCCCGTACTGCACACAGATCGCCCGGCCGAAGTCCGAACCCATCACCAGGTACGAACCCGCGTCCGACGCCGCCTGCACCTGCCGCTGCGCCGCGAGCTCCGCCAGCGTCGGCACGACCGGATGCCCCGGCTGCGCCCAGAAGAACGGCCCGAAATCAGCGGGCAGCCCCGCCCAGACCAGCGTCCGCGCCACGACCTCCGGCACGCCCTGACGGGACACCGCCCGCTGGTCGAACCGCAGCACACCCGGCCCGAACGCCCCGTGCAGCTCCTCGGCCAGCGCCTCCGGAGGCACCGGCATCGCAGGCGGCATCTGCGGCAACGGCGCACGCACCGGAGCCGGCCGCGCCGGACCGTCCGCCACCTGGTGCAGCTCACCCTGGTGCGTCAGCAGATGCTGCATCCCCTGCTGTCGGCTCGCGTGATCGGTGCCGTACGGAGCCACGCTCGTGATCCGGACCTGCGGCCAGGTCTCCCGGATCATCCGCGCACAGTAACCACCGGGCAGCTCACACGACTCCAGCTCCGTGTGCAGCTCGATGACCTGCTGCGGCGGCACGTTCATCGCCCGCAGCTCGTGCAGCATCTGCCACTCGGGGTGCGGCGTGCCCGGCGCCGAACGCCGGATCAGCTGCTGCTCGCTGCCGTCGGCCGCACGGAAACGCAGCACGGCCTGATACCCAGGACCGACCGTCGGCTGCCCCGTCGGCTGCTGCGGATACCCGTACGCACCGGGAGGCGGCGGAGTGTGCGGCCCGGGCATGCCAGGAGGACCGGGCGGACCGGACGGCGTCACGCCGGCCGGGCCCACCTGCCCAGGACCCGCGAGCATCGTGGCCGCGTGGTGCACCCCACCGGCCGGCGGCGGCGTGGCACCCGGAGGCGGTCCGGGAGGACCGGGCGGACCCGGAGGACCCGGAGGAGGGGTGGAGCCGGGCGGAGGCGGCGTCGCACCCGGCGCACCCGGCGGTCCGGGAGGACCGGGCGGACCCGGCGGGCGCGGCGCGTTCGGACCGCCGATGCTCGCGTCGGCGAACATCGTGGCCGCCTGATGCATCCCGCCACCCGGAGGCGGCGTCGACCCGGGAGGTCCCGGCGGGCCAGGAGGGGCGGGCGGCTGCGGCGCACCCGGAGGCGGCGTCGCACCCCCCGGAGCCGGCGCGCCCGGAGGGCCCAGCTGGGAGACGAGCTGCGTCGGTACGTAGCCACCGGCCGGAGCACCGGGCGCACCCGGCCCCGAGGGCGGCGGCGCCACTCCCGGCGCACCCGGCACACCGGGCGGCGGCGGAGGCGTCGGCCCCGTCCCCCGGGCACCCCGCGGCGGCACGGCGGCCTTGCTCGTCGCCGCGTCCGCGATGTCGCCCCCGGCCGGGCGGGGCCCCGCCGGCGGTGCCGGAACGGGCGGACCGGCGGGGCCACGGGGCCCGGGCGGCGGCGCGTTCGGATCCAGACCGGGCACCAGCGCCGTCGGCGGCAGCTGGCTCCCGCCCGACATCAGCGCCGTGGGAGCCTCCGCCGAGACCACCGGCGGCGGGGCCCCGTCGTCGTCCGACCCCGAAAGCGGCGGAGCGAAGACCGTCGCCGGGAGCGGCACGCTCCCCTCGTCCTCGTCCGCGTTCGTGTCCGTACCCGCCCAGGGAGTCCCCCCGGCCGGCACCCCGTCCGACGCCGTCGGCTCATGATCCTGCTGCCCAGCGGCGACCGGCCAGTCGTCCGCACGGGCCGGAGCGGCGGCCGGCCAGTCGTCCGCACCGGCAGGCGCGGCGGCAGGCGTGGCGGCAGGCCAGTCGTCCGCAACGGCAGGCGCGGGGACGGAAGGAGCGGGGGCAGCCGGGGACGGAGCAGAAGCAGCGGGGGCAGCAGCCCCCCCGCCGGAGGACGGCTCGTCCGACGCCGCGCGACGGTCCGGAATGCCCAGCTTGTCCGCCGCCTCCTGAAGCCACTCGGGCGGACTCAGCAGGAACGACGTCTGGTTCAGATCGATGCGCTGCGGCGGCTCCGGAGCGGGCTCCGCACCCGCGGGCGCCCCGTACTCCTCCTCGTACCGCCGGATCACCTCGCCCACCGGCAGCCCCGGCCACAACGTGGCCTCACCGCTGTCCCGGGCGATCACCAGCCGCTGGCGCCCACCGTCCGAGACCGGGCCCTCGGCACGGTCCTCGGCCCAGACCACGAAACCGAGCTCGAACTCCCGGACCCTGACCTCACGGTGCTGATACGCGGGCACACCACCGTTGACCCACTCATCCGCACGCTCCTGCGCCTGCGCGAACGTCACCACCGCGCTCACCCCTCCACCGGGACGGCCCGCGCGAAGCCACCGTCCACCATCAGGTTCGCCACCGTCTCCAGCTCCGGCGGATTGCCCGCCAGACGCTGGAGGAAAGCATCGAAGTCCTCACCACACGGCAGCAGAAGCCGGTCCACCCGCTCCTGCACACCCCAGCCGTCCTGATCCCGCGCGTCGTCGTACGCGCAGAACCACACCGACCCCACGTCCGCACCCCGCACCTTCACCGCCAGGATCCCGCCCTGGACGAAAGCCACACCCAGGAAATCCTTCGTGAAGTGATCACGCAGACACTTGTTCACATACACCAGGTCATTCATCGCCGCTTCCTCACGCACCGTGAAGAACGGCTGGTCCACCAGCAGACCCAGCTCGGCGTCCAGCGCGGCACCCACGGGAGCGGAACCGCCCGCGGCCTTCAGGAACGACCGGTACGCACCGGGAAGCCGGTAACCGAGATCCTCCTCGACCCCCAGGATCTGCTCCTCGCCCACCGCCACGGCACCCTTCGGCAGCCGGAAGTGAGCGGGACGCGTCTCCTGAAGCGGACGCGTACCCCGGCGGTGCTGATCCACCGGAGTCGTCGCCAGCCCGCCGTGATGACGCAGCAGCGCCTTCACCTCGACCGGCACCAGCTCCATCCGCCGGCCACCCGCCACGTGATGCCACGTCCAGCCGTGCGGGGTCGCCACCGCGGGAATCGTGTCCCACAGCTCATGACCGCTCGCCGCCAGCGCCGCGTTCGCCGACACGTAGTCCGTCAGCCGCAGCTCGTCGATCCCGAACCCCGGAGGCGGATCCGCGATCTCCGCGGCGGCACGCGCATACGGCGAAAGCACCGGATGGCCGTTGCCGTCCACGTGCACACCCCTGGGGTGGCGGGACGCCCGGACAGGATCCGGGAAATGCACGACCTGCCCGGCATAGGCCGCGTTCGGTGGCGCGGCTTGCTGCCCGAGCCGACCTGTCGTCATGGCGGTAGCCCCCTGCTGCGTCTGGTGTTCCGCACAGCCTATGCGGTGGCGCAACACGGCCCCCCGCCCCCGCACCCCCGCTCACCGACCGTCACCGCCGGGTGACGGACACGCGACAACAGGGGCGCCCGGCCGCGACACGCGATCACGTTTCACCCACCCAGCTTCCCGACCACCCTGCATATTTGGCAGGCTGTCCCCCGCAACTCGGGGGATTGCAGGGAGGGACACCAGCGCCATGCACACAGCACAAACAGTCACATCCGGAGATCCGCGACTCAGTTGGAGCACCACCGAGCCCAGCCGCCCACCCCAGCTCCACCACCGCCGCGACGGCATCCTGCCCGCCGTGGCCGCAGCCTTGTCCGTACGCGGAGAGACACTCACCTGCACCGCGGGCAAGGGCGACCAGCCACCCGTCCTCCACCCCCTCGTGCAGGACTTCCTCGACACCCTCACCAGCAACCAGCGCGAACGCTTCACCGGACGCTGCCCCGAGGCCATACTCCTGTCCCGCCAGCTCACCGCGGCCGACGCGAGCCGCTCCAAGCGCGCGCAGCGCAAGCCCCTCACCAACGGCGAGGCCCGCCGCGCCCTCAAGCACGCCCGCCTCACCGCCCGCCGCATCCGCGAGGACGGCGACCCCCTGCACGGCAGCTACGCGCCCCCCTGCCGCTCCTGCACGGAGATGCTCGCCCACTTCGGCGTACGCCCCGTCGACCTCACCACCGGTACGGCGACCACAGCCGAGAAGGGCTGAGCACAGCACCATGCACGGACGACCCGACGTACCCGCCCAGCAGAGCCGCACCTCCACCACCCGTTTCCCCGTCGCCGTCGACGCCGCGCTCCGCGACGCCGGATGGCAGCCCGGACGCTGGGACATCCGCCAGGCGGAGGAATGGGCCGACGCCCTCCGCTCCCACGCCTCCCCGGCCGGCCACCAGCACGCCGTCTTCCCCGCGGCGGTCGAGGCCTGGGCCGAGTTCGGCGGGCTCCGCATCACCTCGACCGCACCCGGCCGGCAGATCGCCACCGCCACCGTGCGCATCGACCCGCTCAGCGGACTCCACCTGGCACGCACCCTCGGCGACCTCGGCCGCGCCCTCGAGACCGAGGTCGCCCCCCTCGGAGAGGAAGCCGACGGCCAGGCCGTCCTCGCCATCGACAGCGAAGGACGGGTCTACTCCATCGACCACACCGGGGACTGGTACCTCGGCTCCGACATCGACCGCGCCCTCGAAACCCTCATGACCGGCGTCCAGCCCGCCCGCCTCACCTCCGGCTGAGACCCGGCGCGATACCCACCCCCAGGGCCGGGACGACCCGGCCCCCGGCGGAGCAGGCTCAGGCCGCCTCGCCGTCCGGCAGCACCGCCGACACCCGGAAGCCCCCCGCGTCCGTCGGCCCCGACACGAACACACCACCGAGCCCCAGCACCCGCTCCCGCATCCCCACCAGGCCGTTCCCCCCGCTCGGCAGACCGGCGTCCGCCGCGGCACCGTCCGAGGGGCCGTTCTCCACCTGCATCGCCACCTCGGCCCCCCGATGCGCGAGCCGCACCCACGTCTTCGCTCCGGCCGCGTGCTTGTGCACGTTCGTCAACGCCTCCTGCACCACCCGGTACGCCGTCTGCTCCACCTCCGGCGCATACGGACGCAGTTCCCCCTCCACCGACAGCTCCACCGTCATGCCCGCCTCGCGCGACTGCGCGACCAGCGCCTCCACCTCGCACAACCGCGGCCCGTCCTCCACGGCGGCAGCGGCAGCCGCGGCAGCGGCCACCCGCCCCACCGAGGCCAGCGGCACCCGGCCCGCCCGCGGGACCGCCAGGGCGTCCCCGCTCCGCAGCACCCCGAGCATCTCCCGCAGCTCCGTCAGCGCCTGCCGCCCCATGTCCCCCACCAGCGCCGCGTTGCGCACGGCCTTCGCGGGATCCTTCGGGGCCACCGCCTGCAACGCCGCCGCGTGCACCACCATCAGGCTCACCCGGTGCGCCACCACGTCGTGCATCTCCCGCGCGATCCTGGTCCGCTCCTCCGTACGCGCCCACTCGGCCCGCTCCTCCGCCCGGTCCGCGAGCAGCGACAGCTCCCGCTCCAGCGAATCCGCGCGCTCCCGCAGACTCTCCATCAGCCGGCGCCTGGCCCCGATGTAGAGACCGAAGAGCACCGAGGGCGCCGTCAGACCCAGCGACATGAAGAGGGACACCCCCGGGACGTACCAGTCGCCCGGCCCGAACTCCGTGTCACCACTCACGCTCTGCCGCAGCCGCACGTACGACACGATGAAGGTGCCGACGAGCGTCATCCCCGTCAGCACCACCGTGATCCTGCGCGGCACATCCGAGGCGGCCAGCGTGTACAGCCCGACGATCGCCATCAGGAAGCCCATCTCGGCCGGCGTCGTCGCGATCGACACCAGCACCACGGCGATCGGCCAGCGCCTGCGCAGCACCAGCACCGAGCCCGCCAGCAGCCCGAAGAGCACCCCCAGCGGAACCGGCAGCCCCGTGTCCCCGGCGAACGTCACCCCTTCCAGCGCACACTCCAGCGCCGAGACCAGCGCCAGCCCCACGTCCAGGGCGACACTGCGCCGCCGCTCCCACCACCAGTAGCCGCGGGTGGTCGGACCCGCCGCTTCCCGGTCTGCCCCCGTTGCGGTCATGGCATCCAGCCTACGGGCGGACGCACCCCATTTTCCGGAGACTCCGACAGCACAGAAAGTGACCGGTCGTGCCAGGAGCGCAGGCAGATCGCCTGATCCGGGGAACCGCGCACCCTTTCGAGCCGGACGTCCGCTTTCCGGACGAGGCTGTCCCTATGACACATGCCACCGGCAAGTACGCGGACTTCGAGGGGCTGCGGGAGCGGGCGATCGCGCTGCGGCGGGAGGGGCTCAGCGTGCGGCAGATCAGGGACCGGTTGAAGGTCTTCAACAACGACATGCTCCACCGCCTCCTGGAGGGCGAGCCCGCCCCCGAGTGGACGAAGCGACCCAACGCCAAGGACGACCTACGCGCCAAGGCCCGGGAGCTGCGACTCCAGGGGATGACCTACGACCAGATCCAGGTGGAGCTGGGCTGCTCGAAGAGCTCCATCTCGCTGTGGGTGCGGGATCTGCCGAAGCCGGAGCCGCGCTACTCGGAGGATGAGCGGCTCGCCCGCATGAACGCGGGCTTGGCCAGCCTGCGGGCCAACCAGGACGCGGAACGACTGGAGGCGAAACGGATCGCGCGCGAGTCGGTGGGCGAGGTCTCCGACCGGGAGCTGTTCCTGACCGGTGTCGCGCTTTACTGGGCCGAGGGCATGAAGGACAAGCCCTACAGCCGCCGGGAAAGCCTGCTCTTCATCAACAGCGACCCCAATGTGATCAAGGTCTACCTGAGTTGGCTCGACCTGCTCGGCGTCGCACGCGAACGCCTGCACCTCCGCGTCAGCATCCATGAGACGGCGAACGTGGCAGAGGCGGAGGACTTCTGGGCCGACCTGACGGGAGTCCCCCGCACAGACTTCATGCGGGCCACCCTCAAGAAGCACTCCCCGAAGACGACTCGAAAGAACACAGGTGAGGCGTATCGCGGCTGCTTGGTCATCTACGTGACCAAGAGTGCAGAGCTCTATCGTCGCGTAGAGGGTGCTTGGTACGGCATAGTGTTGGGTGCCAAACCGGCAGACCGGCGCAATGTCCGGTTTAGTCGGGATTGATCCCCCATGGTGTAATCAGGCAGCACTGCGAGTTTTGGTCTCGTATGTCCAGGTTCAAATCCTGGTGGGGGAGCCCCAGCCAGCGGGCCCCGACCTCACCGGTCGGGGCCCGCGCTCGTTTCGGGCATATACGCCCCCGGTATCCTGCGGGTGTCCACCACCCGAAGCCGAAGGGCACATCCGTGAGCGCCAACAGCCCGGCAGCCGTCGTCGTCCTCGCAGCGGGTGAGGGCACCCGCATGAAGTCGAAGACCCCCAAGGTCCTGCACGAGATCTCCGGGCGCTCGCTCGTCGGACATGTCGTCGCCGCTTCCCGTGAGCTCGACCCGCAGCACCTCGTCGTGGTCGTCGGCCACGCCAGCGAGCAGGTCACCGCCCACCTCTCCGCCGGGGACACCCCCGTACGCACGGCCTACCAGGCCGAGCAGAACGGCACGGGTCACGCGGTCCGGATGGGACTGGAGGAGCTCGGCGGCACCGTGGACGGCACCGTGATCGTCGTCTGCGGGGACACCCCGCTGCTCTCCGGTGAGACCCTCTCCGCCCTCGCCGCCACCCACGCGGCCGACGCGAACGCCGTCACCGTGCTGACCGCCGAGGTCCCGGACTCGACCGGCTACGGCCGGATCGTCCGGGACGCGGCCACCGGCGCCGTCACCGAGATCGTCGAGCACAAGGACGCCACCGACGCCCAGCGCGCCATCCGGGAGATCAACTCCGGCGTCTTCGCCTTCGACGGCCGGCTGCTGAGCGAGGCGCTCGGCAAGGTCCGTACGGACAACAGTCAGGGCGAGGAGTACCTCACCGACGTGCTGTCGATCCTGCGCGAGGCCGGGCACCGCGTCGGCGCCTCGGTCGCGGGCGACCACCGGGAGATCCTGGGCATCAACAACCGGCTCCAGCTGGCCGAGGCCCGGCGGCTGCTCAACGAGCGGCTGCTGGAGCGGGCGATGCTGGCCGGCGTGACCGTCGTGGACCCGGCGTCCACGCTGATCGACGCGACGGTGACGTACGAGCGTGACGCGGTCGTGCACCCGGGCACCCAGTTGCTCGGCTCCACGCACCTCGCGGAGGACGCCGAGGTCGGCCCGAACTCCCGGCTGAAGGACACCGTCGTCCACGCGGGCGCCCGGGTGGACAACACCGTCTCGGACGGCGCCGAGGTGGGCCCCGGAGCGACGGTGGGCCCCTTCGCCTACCTGCGCCCCGGGACGCGCATGGGCGCGAAGTCCAAGGCGGGCACGTACGTCGAGATGAAGAACGCGACGATCGGCGAGGGCACGAAGGTGCCGCACCTCAGCTATGTCGGTGACGCGACGATCGGCGACCACACCAACATCGGTGCGGCCAGCGTGTTCGTGAACTACGACGGGGTGGCCAAGCACCACACCACGATCGGGTCCCACTGCCGGACCGGGTCCGACAATATGTTTGTGGCGCCTGTCACGGTCGGGGACGGCGTTTACACGGCAGCGGGGTCGGTCATCACCAAGGACGTACCGTCCGGTTCCCTGGCCGTCGCCCGGGGCCAGCAGCGGAATATCGAGGGCTGGGTCGCCCGGAAGCGCCCCGGGAGCGCGGCAGCTCAGGCCGCTCAGGCCGCCGCGCAGGAGACCGACGGCGAAAGCTGACCGGAAACAGGTGCGCCGAAGGCGGCGTACCGTGATAGATGCTCACCCATTTCGGCTGGCTCGTCGCTCATCGGGACACATGCGCGCGGTGCCAGATACACGTCTGAGGAGACTGTGCTGTGACCGGGATCAAGACGACCGGCGAGAAGAAACTGATGCTCTTCTCCGGCCGCGCCCACCCCGAGCTGGCCGAGGAGGTCGCACACCAGTTGGGTGTCGGTCTCGTGCCGACGAAGGCCTTCGATTTCGCCAACGGTGAGATCTACGTCCGCTTCCAGGAATCGGCCCGTGGTGCCGACTGCTTCCTGATCCAGAGCCACACGGCTCCGATCAACAAGTGGATCATGGAGCAGCTGATCATGCTGGACGCGCTCAAGCGCGCGTCGGCGCGGTCGGTGACGGTGATCCTGCCCTTCTACGGTTACGCCCGTCAGGACAAGAAGCACCGTGGCCGTGAGCCGATCTCGGCCCGTCTGGTGGCGGACCTGATGAAGACGGCGGGTGCGGACCGCGTCCTCACCGTCGATCTGCACACGGACCAGATCCAGGGCTTCTTCGACGGCCCGGTGGACCACCTCTTCGCGCTGCCGATCCTCGCGGACTACGTGGGCGCGAAGGTCGACCGGTCGAAGCTGACGGTCGTGTCTCCGGACGCGGGCCGGGTGCGGGTCGCGGACCGCTGGTGCGACCGCCTGGACGCGCCGCTGGCCATCGTGCACAAGCGCCGCGACAAGGACGTGCCGAACCAGGTCAGCGTCCACGAGGTCGTCGGTAACGTCGAGGGCCGGGTGTGCGTCCTGGTCGACGACATGATCGACACGGGTGGCACGATCTGCGCCGCTGCGGACGCCCTGTTCGCGCACGGTGCCGAGGACGTCATAGTGACCGCGACGCACGGCGTGCTGTCGGGTCCGGCGGCGGACCGGCTGAAGAACTCGAAGGTGAGCGAGTTCGTCTTCACGGACACGCTGCCGACGCCGGGTGAGCTGGAGATCGACAAGATCACGGTGCTCTCGATCGCCCCGACGATCGCGCGTGCGGTCCGTGAGGTGTTCGAGGACGGTTCGGTGACGAGCCTGTTCGAGGAGCAGGGATAGTCACGTCCGGGCCCTCGGGCTCCGGGAAGACCGCCTTCGGGTGATCGACTTTGGGTGCGGCCTCCCCGCCGGGTAGACTCAGCGAGTTGCTCGGCGAGGGAGGCCGTTCTCATGCGTGGTCATGGGGATCGGTGGTCCGTTATCGACGCGCTCTTCGTAGCAGGCCTGTCGTGGGCCGGGTGACCATCGGTTTTTCGTCACCTCACGAGGAGTGCAGCATGGCTGAGATCAAGCTCGACGCAACGGTCCGTACGGAGTTCGGCAAGGGCGCTGCCCGTCGTACCCGTCGCGCCAACCTGGTTCCCGGCGTCGTCTACGGCCACGGTGCCGAGCCGGTTCACATCAACCTCCCGGGCCACGAGCTGCTTCTCGCGCTCCGTACCGCCAACGTCCTGATCGGTCTGGAGATCGACGGCAAGGACGCCCTGGTGATCCCGAAGGCCGTGCAGCGCAACGCCATCAAGGGCAACATCGAGCACGTCGACCTGCTGACCGTGAAGCGCGGCGAGAAGGTCAACGTCGAGATCGCGGTGCACGTCGAGGGCGAGCTGGCCCCGGGCGGCAACCTGCTGGAGTACGTGCAGAACACGCTGCTCGTCGAGGCCGAGGCCACGCACATCCCCGAGTCCGTGACCGTCTCGATCGCCGGTCTGGACGCGGGCGACTCGATCCTCGCCAAGGACATCCCGCTCCCCAAGGGTTCGGTGCTGGCCGGCGACGAGGACGCCGTGGTGCTCCAGGTCGTCTCCGCGCAGGCGGAGGAGCCGGCCGCCGAGGGCGCCGAGTCCGAGTCCACCGAGGCCTGAGCCTCGCCCCACCTGCTTGACTGACGGGGTGGCGGTTCCCTTCCGGGGGTTCCGCCGCCCCGTTTCCCTGTATCCACCGGTACGTACGCACTGCGAGGAGACCGAGCTCTGATGTCCGAAGCCACCGACCCCTGGCTGATCGTGGGCCTCGGCAATCCCGGCCCCGACTACGCGGCGAACCGTCACAACGTCGGCTTCATGGTCGCCGATCTGCTGGCGGAGCGGATCGGCGGGAAGTTCAAGCGGGCGCAGAAGGCGCAGGCGCAGGTGCTGGAGGGCCGGATCGGTCCGCCCGGGCCGCTGAGCCGGCGTGTGGTGCTGGCGAAGCCGATGTCGTACATGAATCTGTCGGGGGGCCCGGTGACCGCGCTGCGGGACTTCTACAAGGTGCCCACCGATCATGTCGTGGCGGTGCACGACGAGCTGGACATCGATTTCGGGATGCTGCGGCTGAAGCTGGGCGGCGGTGACAACGGGCACAACGGGCTGAAGTCGATGACGAAGGCGATGGGTCCGGACTATCACCGGGTGCGGTTCGGGATCGGGCGTCCGCCGGGGCGGATGCAGGTCGCCGATTTCGTGCTGAAGGACTTCTCGTCGGCGGAGCGCAAGGAGCTGGCGTATCTGGTGGACCGTGCGGCGGATTCGGTGGAGTCGTTGCTGGCGGAGGGGCTGGAGCGGGCTCAGTCCGCGTACAACTCCTGACATTCCCGCTGCTTCCTGGGTGATTTTCGGCCACAGGTTGACCGACGGCAGGGCTCTGCCCAAGGATCGGCCCCCATGAAGCGGACTTCCTCCCACCGGCTGCTCGCCCACGGCCGTACGTTCGCGGCGGGGTGTGTCGTCCTGTTGCTGCTGGCCGCCGGTGTGTGGTCGTCGTGGGACAGCGCGCACCACATCGTCCTGGCGAAGGGCCGCGAGCACGGGACGATGGTGGTGACGTCGTGCGGTGAGGACGCGTGCACGGGCTCGTTCTCGCCGGAAGCGGATGCGCGGGAGCGGCCGGCCGTGACGATCGAGCGGTCCGTCGCGGTGAAGAAGGGGGAACGTTTCCCCGTCGTGGTGAAGCCCGGGACCGGGCACGTCGTGCGTACCGGGGTCCCGGGCTTTCTGCATGCCTGGGTTCCGCTGGGTGGTGCGCTGGTGCTGGCCGCCCTGGTGATGGGCGGCGGCATGCGGCTGACGCGGACGGCCTGGGGTACGGGGATCGCGGGTGCGGCCCTGCTGACGGCGACGTTCATCGCCCTCTGACGGGTCCGCACCCGCTTCCCGTACGGGTCAGCCGGTGTTGCGCAGGCCCGCGGCGACACCGTTGACGGTGAGCAGCAGGGCCCGGGCGAGCAGCGGGTCGGCTTCCTCGCCGCGCTCGGCCGCCTGGCGCTGGCGGGCGAGCAGGGACACCTGGAGGTAGGAGATCGGGTCCAGGTAGGCGTCGCGGATGGCGAAGGTCTGCTGGAGCACCGGGCTGGTGCCGAGGAGTTCCTTGCTGCCGGTGACCTTGAGGACTTCCTGCACGGTGAGCTCGTGCTCGGCCCGGATGACGTCGAAGACGTGCTTGAGCTCGTCGGGGACGAGCGTGTCGACGTAGTGCTGGGCGATGCGCAGGTCGGTCTTGGCGAGGGTCATCTCGACGTTGGAGAGGAAGTTCTGGAAGAAGTGCCACTGCTCGTGCATCTCTTCCAGGACGGTGTCGAGGCCGGCTTCGCGCAGTGCCTTGAGGCCGGAGCCGACGCCGAACCAGCCGGGGACGATCTGCCGTGACTGGGTCCAGCCGAAGACCCACGGGATGGCGCGCAGGCCGTCGAGCGAGACGCCCGAGCCGGGGCGGCGGGAGGGCCGCGAGCCCAGGTGCAGGTCGGCGAGCTGGTCCACGGGGGTGGAGGCGAGGAAGTAGGCGGGCAGGTCCGGGTCCTCGACGAGCTTGCGGTAGGCGTCGTGGGCGGCGTCGGAGACGGTGTCCATGGCCGCGTCCCAGCGGGCCAGTGCCTCGTCGGACTGGCGGGGCGCGGTGTGGAGCGCGGAGGCCTGGAGGGTGGCCGCGACGGTCAGCTCCAGGTTCTCCCGGGCGAGGGCGGGGATGAGGTACTTGTCGGAGATGACCTCGCCCTGCTCGGTCACCTTGATCTCGCCCTCCAGGGTGCCCCAGGGCTGCGCGAGGATCGCGTCGTGGGAGGGGCCGCCGCCGCGGCCGACGGTGCCGCCGCGGCCGTGGAAGAGGCGCAGGCGTACGCCGTAGCGGTGGGCCACGTCGCGGAGCCGGCGCTGGGCGCGGTGGATCTCCCACTGGGAGGTGGTGATGCCGCCGAACTTGGAGGAGTCGGAGTAACCGAGCATGACCTCCTGGACGTCGCCGCGGAGCGAGACGAGCCGGCGGTAGGAGGGGTCGGCGAGCATCTCGTCGAGGATGACGTCGGCGGCCTTGAGCTCGTCGGTGGTCTCCAGGAGCGGCACGATGCCGATCTTGGCCACGCCGCCGTGGAGGTCGATGAGCCCGGCCTCACGGGCGAGGACGGCGGCGGCGAACACGTCGTCGGCGCCCTGGCACATCGAGATGATGTAGGACTCGATGACCTCGGGGCCGAAGCGCTCGAAGGCCTGGCTGATGGTGTGGAAGACGCCGAGGGTCTTCTCGCCGTCGGCGTCCAGCGGTGCCGGGGTGGGGGCGAGCGGGCGACGGGAGCGGAGTTCCTTGGCGAGGAGCTTCTGCCGGTAGTCGCGGGGCATGTCGGCGTAGCGCCAGGACTCCTCGCCGAGGCGGTCGAAGAGCTGGCCGAGCGCGTGGTGATGGGCGTCGGCGTGTTCGCGGACGTCCATGGTGGCGAGCTGGAGACCGAAGGCGGTGAGCGTGCGGATGGTGCGGTCCATGCGGCCGTCGGCGAAGAGCCCGCCGCGGTGTTCGCGCAGGGAGGTCTGGATGAGGGCCAGGTCGGCGATGAGCTCGGCGGTGCCGAGGTAGTCGCAGCCGGGGCGGTGGGGGGTGCCCTTGGCTAGGCGTTCGCGGGTGTTGACCAGCTTCTGGCGGACGCAGGTGGCCTTGAGGCGGTAGGGCTCCTCGGCGTTCAGCCGCTTGTAGCGAGGGCTGATCTCGGGGAGGCGCTCCAGGTCGGTCTGGAGCGAGGTGAGGAGCTCGTCGGTGGCTCCGGTGTAGCGGATGGAGTTGGAGAGCAGTCCGCGCAGCTGGTCGACGAGTTCGAGGGCGTCGGTGATGCCGTGCTCGTGCTGGAGGATGAGCACGTCCCAGGTGACGGTGGGGGTGACGTTGGGGTTGCCGTCGCGGTCGCCGCCGATCCAGGTGCCGAAGGTGAGCGGGCGGGTGCCGGCGGGCAGTTCGACGCCGACGCGCTCCAGCTCCGCGGCCAGGTCCTCCAGGACGTCGCCCACGGCGTTGGCGTGGAGTTCGTCGAGGTAGTAGATGGCGTTGCGGGCCTCGTCGGCGGGCTCCGGGCGGACGACGCGCAGTTCGTCGGTCTGCCAGATGAGGTCGATGTTCTCGGCCAGCCGGATGTCCTGCCGGCGGCGGTCGGCCTCGATGACGGGCGTTTCGAGGAGCTCGGCGATCCGGCGGAGCTTGTTGAGCACCGAGCGGCGTGCTGCTTCGGTGGGGTGTGCGGTGAAGACGGGCCGGACGTTGAGGTTCTTGACCGTCTCGCGCAGGTGCTCGGGGTCGGCGTCCTTGAGGCGGTCCGCGGTGCGGGCGAGGAGCCCGCCTTCGGCCGACCGGCGGTCGCGCATCTCGTGGGCGCGGTGGACCTGCTCGGTGACGTTGGCGAGGTGGAAGTAGGTGGAGAAGGCGCGCACGAGCTGTGCGGCGGTCTCCAGGTCCGTGTCGCCGAGGAGCTGTGCTGCTGCCTCGCCGTCGGTGCGGGTCAGGGCGCGGACGCGCTCGACGAGGTCGAGGAGGTCCTGGCCCTCCTGTCGTACGAGGGTCTCGCCCAGCAGGTCGCCGAGGCGGCGGATGTCGGCCCGCAGTTCGGTGCTGGCGGCAGGGGTCTGGTCGGCACTGCTCACAGTGTGCGGCTCCTTGCAGTGGTTGAGCACGTCTGTCAGGGGGGCCGGGGCGCTCGCGGTGCTGACGGGGGCACCCCGGATATGCAGAGTGCGGACCGCGCTGTCCGACGCACCCAGGATAGGTGTCCTGGGGGCGGGCGTGCTCGTTGCCCTTGGGGGTGGTCCGTGGCGATGCCGTGGGCCGGTTCCCCCAAGGGTTGTGACGGCGGCGCTCTCGTGTCGCGGGGTGCCTCGCTGCCATACTTACGTTGCCGTAGGTTACGGAAGCGTAGCCCGCTCATTCCGTCATATTTCCTCACCCCACGGGGGACTCACCATGCCCACCAGCCCCGATCTGATCGACGACGGCCTGCCGACGGAGGCAGGCGGTCGCGTTCCCCCCTCCGCCACGCTGGGTGGCGACAAGAAGCGTTCGATCGAGCAGATCGCGCTGCTGCTGTTCATCGTGGTGCCGTTCGCGGCCCTGGTCGCGGCGGTGCCGCTGGCCTGGGGCCGCGGTGTCAGCTGGCTCGACCTGGGTCTCCTGGTCTTCATGTACTACCTCGGGTGCCACGGTGTGACGATCGGTTTCCACCGCTACTTCACGCATGGTTCCTTCAAGGCGAAGCGTCCGCTCCGTATCGCTCTGGCCGTCGCGGGTTCGATGGCGGTGGAGGGGCCGCTCGTGCGGTGGGTGGCCGACCACCGCAAGCACCACCGGTTCTCCGACGCGGAGGGCGACCCGCATTCGCCGTGGCGGTTCGGCGAGAACCTGCCGGCACTGATGAAGGGGCTGTGGTGGGCCCACATCGGCTGGATGTTCAACGAGGAGCAGACGCCGCAGCAGAAGTACGCCCCCGATCTGGTCAGGGACCCCGCGCTCCGCGCGATCTCGCGCCACTTCCTCAGCTTCACGATCCTTTCGCTGGCGATCCCGCCGCTGGTCGGCGGTCTGGTGACGTGGTCGTGGTGGGGTGCGTTCACCGGGTTCTTCTGGGGTTCGCTGGTGCGGGTCGCGCTGCTGCACCACGTGACGTGGTCGATCAACTCGATCTGTCACGCCGTCGGCAAGCGCCCCTTCAAGTCGCGCGACCGCTCGGGGAACGTGTGGTGGCTGGCGGTGCTCTCGTGCGGTGAGTCCTGGCACAACCTGCACCACGCGGACCCGACGAGCGCCCGGCACGGGGTGATGAAGGGCCAGATCGACTCCAGTGCCCGGCTGATCCGCTGGTTCGAGAAGCTGGGCTGGGCGCACGACGTGCGGTGGCCCGACGCTTCACGTATCGCCTCCCGCCGCAAGCCCGCAGCCGCCGACCCGGCATGATTGACGACGTGGCGACCGACGGAAGCACCAGCGGCGAGAAGAGCATGCCTGTCCCCACCCGGCGGGCCAGGCGGGTCCGCATGACGGGTAAGGAGCGCCGCGAGCAGCTCCTGGACATCGGCCGCACCCTGTTCGCCGACAAGGGTTTCGAGGGCACATCGGTGGAGGAGATCGCGGCGCGTGCCGGGGTCTCCAAGCCGGTGGTGTACGAGCACTTCGGCGGCAAGGAGGGCCTCTACGCCGTCGTGGTCGACCGTGAGATGCGCCAGTTGCTGGATCTGGTGACGGGCGCGCTCACGGCGGGTCATCCCCGGGAGTTGCTGGAGCAGGCGGCGTTCGCGCTGCTGGACTACATCGAGACGTACACGGACGGCTTCCGCATCCTGGTCCGTGACTCCCCGGTCGCCCAGTCCACGGGCACGTTCGCGTCGCTGATCAGTGACATCGCGACGCAGGTCGAGGACATCCTGGGCCTGGAGTTCAAGGCCCGGGGCTTCGATCCGAAGCTGGCGCCGCTGTACGCGCAGGCGCTGGTGGGGATGGTGGCGCTGACCGGCCAGTGGTGGCTGGACGTGCGGAAGCCGAAGAAGGCCGAGGTGGCCGCCCATCTGGTGAATCTGGCGTGGCACGGGCTGGAGAACCTGGAGTCGAAGCCGCGGCTGATAGGCCACCGGAAAAACTGAGCCCGGCCGCGGTGCGCGTGTGCTCACCGGGCACCGCGGCCGCCGGCCGGTGCCCCCGCAGGACGGCTGCTCCGTGGACGCCCTCTTCACGCCGCCCGGTCTCCCGCCGTACTCGGATGCGAGCGGGACCCGGTGGGCACGACGTACGCCCCGACGGGCGTCCGTCACGACCGGCTGGAGCCGGGGGTGCCGCCGTCCGCCGTCGGTCCGGACCTCTCGCCGGAGGCTCTCGGCGCGCTGTGGGGCGCGGCCGTCCGGGTCACCCGGCGGTCCTGGCCACCGCGAAGATCCGGCGGAACGGGAAGACCGTGCCGTGCGGGGCCGCCGGGTAGGCGGTGCGCAGCAGGTCGCGGTACTCGGCGAGGAAGGCGTCCCGGGCCCCGGGGTCGTCGGCGAGGGCGTCGAGGAGGGGGCGCAGGCCCGTGCCCTTGACCCAGTCGAGTACGGCGTCCTCGCCCTGGAGCAGGTGCAGGTAGGTGGTCTCCCAGACGTCGACGGTGCGGCCGGGTGCGGTGAGGTGCTCCAGGTAGGCGGCGGGGCTGTGCACGGCGTCCTCGTGGCGGAGGAGGCCTCCGAGGCGGCCGTGCCAGCGGGGGGACTCGGCGAGTTCGCGCATGAGGGTGTGACTGGGGGCGCCGAAGTTGCCGGGGACCTGGAAGGCGAGGGTGCCGCCGGGCGCGAGGGCGTCCAGCCAGAGGGGGAAGCGGGCGGCGTGGCCGGGGACCCACTGGAGCAGCGCGTTGGAGACGATGAGGTCGTACGTCTCGGTGGGGGTCCAGGTCGCGGCGTCGGCCTCGGCGAAGTCGAGGAGGGGCCCGGCGTGGGTGGTGCGGGCGCGTTCGAGCATCGGGGGCGCGTTGTCGTAGCCGGTGACGCGGGCGCCCGGCCAGCGGGCGGTGAGGACGGCGGTGGCGTTGCCCGCGCCGCAGCCGAGGTCGGCGATGCGGGGTGCGGGTTCGTGGGGCAGGGGCCCGATCCTGGCGAGGAGGTCGTGGAAGGGGCGGGTCCTGTGGTCCGCGTGCCGGAGGTACTGGTGGGGGTCCCAGGTGGGTGCGGTCATGATGGCAGGATCGTCCGCGAGATCTCTTGATGTCAAGACACTTGAATTCAAGAGACTTCATGTCGAGGGACCCTCTACACTGATCGTCATGGAGGACGAGGTCGACCGACTGGTCGCTGCATGGCGCCGTGAGCGCCCCGACCTCGACGTGGAACCACTCGAGGTGCTGAGCCGCGTCTCCCGCCTGGCACGGCACCTGGACCGGGCCCGGAGGATCGCCTTCGCGGAGCATCAACTGGAGCCCTGGGAATTCGACGTCCTGACGTCCCTGCGGCGCGCGGGCCCTCCGTACCAGCTCTCCCCCGGCCAGCTCCTCACCCAGACCCTGGTCACCTCGGGCACGATGACGAACCGCATCGACCGGCTGACCAAGAAGAACCTCGTGGAGCGGCTCCCCGATCCGAGCGACCGCCGCGGCGTCCTCGTGCGGCTGACGGAGCGGGGCCGCGACAAGGCCGACCAGTCACTCGCCGGGCTGCTCGACCAGGAGCGGGCCATCCTCGGCGAGCTCTCGTCCCAGCAGCAGTCCGAACTGGCCGGTCTGCTACGCCAGTTGACCGCCCCGTTCGACAACGTCCCCGGTTAGCCGGACCGGCCCCACCCCGGCCCGCCGGGCGAGCGCCACGGCGGCGAGGGTCGAGTGCACACCGAGCTTCCCCAGCACGTTCTGCATGTGCGTCCGCACGGTGTGCGGGGACAGGAAGAGCCGCTCCGCGACCGCCTTGCGGCCCAGCCCCGCCACCATGCAGCGCAGCACCTCGCGCTCGCGGGGTGTCAGCGACTCCACGAGCTGTTCGCTCTCGGTGCGGTGCTTACGGGCCGCGGTCAGCTCCCGGAGGACCCCGGTCAGCAGGGCCGCGGGCAGATGCGTCTCGTCGCGCAGCACACCGCGGACGACGGTCAGGAGCCGCTGGAGCGAGCAGTCCTTGGCGACCCATCCCGACGCACCGGCCTGAAGCGCCATCGCCGCCCTGCGCGGGTCGTCCTTCTCCGCGAGCACCACCGTCCGGATGTGCGGGTGTCCCGAACGGACCCCGGACACCAGCGAGATGCCGTCCCCCTGGCCGGGCCCGCCGTCCGGTGCCTCGCGCGGGGCGGGCACCGTGCGGACGCCGTTCGCGGTGAGGATGCCCAGTTCGGCGTCGACCAGCATCACGTCGTAGCGCCGCCCCTCGGCGGCGGCGCGCTCCAGACACCGCAGCGCGGCGGGACCACTGCCCGCCGCGGACACGTCGACGTCCGGTTCGGCCGCCAGCGCGGCGGCGAGGGACTCGGCAAAGATGCGGTGGTCGTCGACCACCAGAACCCGGATACGCGCCACAGACACCCCCATGCTGTGTGATCTCCTGGGGCACCCCGTGGACGGCCGGCCCCGGCGAGGACGGACCACGGCGGATGCGACGCCCGGAGCACTCCGGTGAACCGCAGGCCCACGACCGCCGCCGTGCGCCGGCCGCCACCCGCCCCGGGCGTCGCATCCGACTGTCTCGTCCCCTGAAACGACACCGGCCCCCACCGGTGCTGTGCATCAGCGTACGGCGGGCGATGGGCGGCGGAAGGCGATTCGCAGAACTGACCATCCGAGGTGTTTAGGGTGTTGTGCATGTTCCGTCTTGAGACAGAAGTAGACAAGGAACGACGTATTCTGCTGGGCCGTCGGCTGCACGAGGACAACTGGGAGGGATCACCGCGGCTGCGTGCCCTGCACTCCACCCCGGCCGAACACGAACTGCCGCTGGACATATGGCTGCTGGACGACCAGGGCGAACTGGCCGGTGGTCTGAGCGGACGGACCTGGGCCTACTGGCTCCATGTGGACCTGCTCTGGGTGGATGGCCGCCACCGCGGCCTGGGCCACGGTGCACGGCTGCTCGCCGAGGCGGAACGCCTCGCCCGCGACGACCGCTCCTGCACCCGGTCCCGGCTGGAGACCTGGGACTTCCAGGCCCCTGGCTTCTACCGGAACCAGGGGTACGAGGTGGTCGGCGCGATCGAGGACTATCCGCCCGGCGTGGTGGAGTTCATCTTCGTCAAGCGGCTGGAACCAGCCGCCGGCCACCCGCCGAGGGAACGGCGGGGAAGACTCCTGGGGTGGCGTAGCCGGCGGAGGTGAAGGCCTCCGTCACGGCCTTGGCGACGGTGTCCGCCATCGCCTCCTCCACCAGCACGATCGCCGAGCCGCCGAAGCCGCCCCCGGTCATCCTGGCACCGAGCGCCCCGGCCGCGTTCGCCGCCGAGACGACGAGATCCAACTCGGCGCAGGAGACCCGCAGATCGTCGCGGAGCGAGACGTGTCCCGCGTTGAGCACCGGGCCCGCGGCCCGTACGTCCCCCGCGTCGAGCAGCGCGATGACCTGCTCCACGCGGTGGTTGTCGCTCACCACGTGGCGGACGTAGCGCACGACCGACTCGTCCTCGCCCGACGCCCGGAGCGTGTCCAGCGCGGCGTCCAGACCCTCGTACGGAAGGTCGCGCAGGGTCCCGATGCCGAGCGCCCGGGCGCCCGCCTCGCAGCCGGCCCTGCGCTCCGCGTACGCGCCGTCGCCCAGGGCGTGCTTGACCCGGGTGTCGACGACCAGCAGCCGCAGCCCCTGCGCGGCCAGGTCGAAGGGAACCTGGCGCACGGTGAGATCGCGGGTGTCCAGGTGCAGGGCGTGGCCCTCGGTGCAGCACGCCGAGGCCATCTGGTCCATGACACCGCAGGGCACACCGACGAAGGCGTTCTCGGCGCGCTGGCCGAGCACGGCGATCTCCGGTGCGCTCAGGCCCAGTTCGAACAGGTCGTTCAGGGCGAGCGCGGTGACGACCTCCAGGGCGGCCGACGAGGAGAGGCCGGCGCCGACGGGCACGGTCGAGGTGAGCTGGATGTCCGCACCGGTGACCGGGTGCCCGGCCTCGCGCAGCGCCCAGACGACACCTGCCGGGTAGGCGGCCCAGCCGTGGCCGGAGTGCGGGGCGAGCTCGTCCACGCGCAGGGAGACGACCCCGCCCGGCACGTCCGTGGAGTGCAGGCGCAGCTGTCCGTCCGTGCGGCGGGAGACGGCCGCGCGGGCGTGGTGCGGGAGGGCGAGCGGCATGACGAAGCCGCCGTTGAAGTCGGTGTACTCACCGATCAGGTTCACCCGTCCGGGTGCTGCCCAGATCCCTTCGGGGGCGGTCCCGTACAGCTCGGTGAAGGAGGCGGTCAGCTCGGCGTTGTCGGTCATGGTGCGGTGGGCTCCTCTCGGCGGGCGAACGTCCACGCGTCGGCGACGATGGCGGCCAGGTCGGGGCGGGACGGCTTCCAGCCGAGCCGCTCCCTGGCGGTGGCCGCGGAGGCGACGAGGACGGCGGGGTCGCCGCCGCGCCGGGGGGCCGCGGTCTCGGGGACGGGGTGGCCGGTGACCTGGCGGACGGTCTCGATGACCTCGCGCACGGAGAAGCCGTTGCCGTTGCCCAGGTTGCAGATGAGGTGCTCACCCGCGGTGGCCGCCTCCAGGGCCAGCAGGTGGGCCTCGGCGAGGTCGGCGACGTGGATGTAGTCGCGTACGCAGGTGCCGTCCGGGGTCGGGTAGTCGTCGCCGTAGACGGAGATCGTCTCGCGCTGCCCCAGGGCGACCTGGAGGACGAGCGGGATGAGGTGCGACTCGGGGCTGTGGCGCTCGCCGCAGCTGCCGTAGGCGCCCGCCACGTTGAAGTAGCGCAGGGAGACGGCTGCCAGGCCGTGGGCGGTCGCCTCGCCGCTGATCATGTGGTCGACGGCGAGCTTGGAGGCGCCGTACGGGCTGGTCGGCGCGGTGGGGTCGGACTCCGTGATGGGACTGGAGACCGGCTCGCCGTAGGTCGCCGCGGTGGAGGAGAAGACCAGGGTCCGGACCCCGGCGTCGCGCATCGCCGCGAGCAGGGCGGTCGTCCCGCCGACGTTGTTGACCCAGTACTTCTCCGGGTCGACGACGGACTCGCCGACCTGGGAGTACGCCGCGAAGTGCAGCACCCCGTCGTACGAGGCGTCGAGCCAGGTGGCGGCGTCCTGGATGCGGCCCTCGACGAACTCGGCACCCTCGGGGACGCCCTCGCGGAATCCGGTCGACAGGTCGTCGAGGACGGTCACGGTGTGACCGGCCTCCAGCAGGTGCGCGGCGACGACACTGCCGACATACCCCGCACCACCCGTCACCAGGTACTTCTTGCCGGTGCTGCTGCTCATTCGCTCGCTACCTCTCGCAGTCGCTGGGCCGCGGCCTCCGGCGGCACGTCGTTGATGAACGCGCCCATGCCGGACTCGGAGCCCGCGAGGAACTTCAGCTTGCCGGAGGTCCGCCTGATGGTGAAAAGCTCCAGGTGCAGCCCGAACTCCTCGCGGCCGGGCGCCTTGAAGGGGGCCTGGTGCCAGGCCGAGATGTACGGGGTCGGCGGCTCGCCGGGGCCGAAGATCCGGTCGAATCGCCTCAAGAGTTCCAGATAGATCTGTGGGAACTCTGTGCGGGCGCCCGCGTCGAGCTCCCGCAGGTCGGGCACACGGCGGCGCGGGTGGAGGTGCACCTCGTAGGGCCAGTGCGCGGCGTACGGCACGAAGGCGACCCAGTGCTCCCCCTCCAGGACGACGCGTTCGCCGTCGGCCAGCTCGCGGGCGACGACGTCGTCGAAGAGGTTGCGGCCGGTGCCGGCGCGGTGGCTCTCCATCGACCGCATCATCTGCTCGGTGCGCGGGGTGACGAAGGGGTAGCCGTAGATCTGCCCGTGCGGGTGGCCGAGGGTGACGCCGATCTCGGCGCCGCGGTTCTCGAAGCAGAAGACCTGGGCGACCTGGGGGAGCTCGGCGAGGTCGGCGGTGCGGTCGGTCCATGCCTCCAGGACCAGGGCGGCCTGTTCCTCGGTGAGGCCGGCGAAGGAGACGTCGTGGTCGGAGGTGAAGCAGACGACCTCGCAGCGGCCGGAGTCACCGGCGAGGGACGGGAAGCGGTTCTCGAAGACGGCGACGTCGTAGGCGGTGTCGGGGATCTCGCTGAGGCGCCCCTCGCGCGAGGGGCAGAGCGGGCACTCGTCGGCCGGGGGGTGGTACGTGCGCCCCTGCCGGTGCGAGGCGATGGCCACCGAGTCGCCGAGGAGCGGGTCGCGGCGGATCTCCGACGACGTCGAGACGGCGTCCAGGGGCCGCAGGTCGACGGCGTCGCGGACGGTGTCGTCGGCCGAGTCGTAATAGATCAGCTCACGGCCGTCGGCGAGGGTCGTAACCGTCTTCTTCACCAGGCTCCTCCATGTAACGCCCTCAAACAGAACCGCACATAACAAATCACAAGTCAACACGGCACGTCAATGGCGACGATTCCTGTGGACATGCCGGGCGCAGGGGCGGGCGGATCGGGACATTTTCCCCGCGTGCGATCACGATCAAACAAAGAACGCCACTCAACCTGTTCATTTTCTGAACACAAAGGCGTAGGTTCCGACGGGTTCAGTTCGCGCAACGAAGCGAGTACCCCCCATGCACTATCTGGCCGAAGGGCTCCGGCTCCCCACGAACGGGCTCGATTACACAATTCTGGCGATCTACTTCGTCGTGGTGCTCGGCATCGGCTTCGCCGCCCGGGCCAGCGTGAAGACGAGTCTCGACTTCTTCCTCTCCGGCCGGTCCCTGCCCGCCTGGGTGACCGGTCTGGCCTTCGTCGCGGCGAACCTCGGGGCCACCGAGATCCTCGGTATGGCAGCGACGGGCGCGCAGTACGGCGTCGCGGTCGTCCACTGGTACTGGATCGGCGCCATCCCGGCCATGGTCTTCCTCGGCCTGGTGATGATGCCCTTCTACTACCGGTCGAAGGTCCGCTCCGTACCGGAGTTCCTGCTCCAGCGCTTCGACAGGTCGGCGCACCTGCTGAGCTCCGTCCTCTTCGCCTTCGCGGCGATCCTGATCGCGGGCGTGAACCTCTACGCCCTGTCGATCGTCGTGGAGGCGCTCCTCGGCTGGCCGCAGTGGGTCGCGATCGTCGTCGCGGGGCTCTTCGTCCTCGTCTACATCACCATCGGCGGCCTCTCCTCGGCGATCTACAACGAGGTGCTGCAGTTCTTCGTCATCCTCGCCGCCCTGATACCGCTGACCCTGCTGGGCCTCAAGCGTGTCGGCGGCTGGGACGGGCTCAGCGGCTCGCTGGAGAAGCAGCACGGCACGGACTTCATGTCCGCCTGGGGCGGCACCGGCATCGGTGACGCCAACCCGCTCGGCGCCAACTGGCTGACGATCATCCTCGGCCTCGGCTTCGTCCTGTCCTTCGGCTACTGGACCACCAACTTCGCCGAGGTGCAGCGCGCCCTGTCCGCGAAGAACCTGTCGGCCGCGCAGCGCACCCCGCTGATCGCGGCCTTCCCGAAGATCTTCATCGTCTTCGCGGTGATGATCCCGGGCCTGGTCGCCGCCGCGGTCGTTCCCAAGATCGGAACCGCCGGTTCGGACCTCACCTACAACGACGCCATTCCGCTGCTGATGCAGGAACTCCTGCCCAACGGCGTGCTGGGCATCGCGGTGACGGGCCTGCTGGCCGCGTTCATGGCCGGTATGGCCGCCAACGTGTCCTCGTTCAACACGGTGTTCACCACGGACATCTGGCAGCGGTACGTGAAGAAGGACCAGCCCGACGCGTACTACCTGCGCTTCGGGCGGCTGATCACCGCGGTGGGCGTGCTGGCCTCGATCGGCACGGCGTTCATCGCCGCCAGCTTCTCCAACATCATGACGTACCTCCAGACGCTGTTCTCGTTCTTCAACGTCCCGATGTTCGTGGTCTTCATCATCGGCATGTTCTGGAAGCGCGCCTCGATGAAGTCCGGTGTCTGGGGCCTCGTCGCGGGCACCACGGCCGCGATGGTGAACTACTTCGTCATCTACAAGCAGGGCATCATCGACATCCCGTCCGACCAGGGCGCCAACTTCGTCTCCGCCATCGTCGGTTTCGTGGCGGGCGCGGTCGTGATGGTCGCCGTCACCCTGTTCACCGCCCCCAAGCCGGAGGCCGAGCTGGCCGGTCTGGTCTACGGGACGGAGTCCCCGGACGCCGACGAGGCGCCGGAGGAGGGCGACGACGCCTGGTACCGCAAGCCGGCGCTGCTCGGCTGGGGTGCCATCGTCCTCGCCACCCTCTGCTACCTGCCCTACTCGCTCTGATCGGAGGCATCACCATGTCCGACCTGCACAAGGAAGTCTCCGAACTGGAGCGCACGTCCGCGACCGCGGCCCGGCTCTTCGACATCCGGCGGATCATCGGCGGTCTCTTCGTGGTCTACGGAGTGATCGTCACCATCGCCGGGATCGACCCGTCCGAGGCCGACCTGAAGAAGGCCGAAGGCGTCCACATAAACCTGTGGACCGGCCTGGCCATGCTGGTGCTCGGGCTGTTCTTCCTGATCTGGATGAAGCTGCGCCCGGCCCAGGTGCCCGAGGAGGTCGCCGGCACGCCGGAGAGCTGACCGGCCCGTCGGCAGGGGGGCCGGACCGTCACGCGTTCACGCGAGACCGTCCGGCCCCTGCGGCGTTCCGGCCGCCCTGTCCAGCAGCCCCGTACGCGCCGCGAGTGCCGCGGCCTCCAGCCGGGAGCCGACGCCCAGCTTCATCAGCACCCGCTGGACGTGCGTGCGCGCGGTGCTGGGCGCGATGCCCATGCCCGCGGCGATCAGCCGGGTGTCCTCGCCCTCGGCGACCCGCACCAGCACCTCGACCTCGCGCGGGGTGAGCATCCGCAGGAGCCGCTGGCCCTCGTCGTCCGGCTGGACAGCGGGGTGCAGGAGCTCGGAGAACGCGCCCCGCAGCAGCTGCGGGGCGACCGCCGCCTCGCCCGCGCGGGCCTTGACCATCGCGCGTTCGACGCCCTCGATGCGCTCGTCGTGGCGTACGTAGCCGGCCGCCCCCGCGGCGAAGGCGGCGGCGATCCCGCGCGGGCTCGGCACCGGGCCGAGCACCACCACGGCCACCTGCGGGCGCTCCCGCCCGATCCGCACGATCGGGTCGAACACTCCGGGTTCCGAGGGAGCGGCCGTGCCGAACAGGCAGACCTCCGGCGCCCTGCTGACGACGAGTTCCGCGGACCCGGACGTGGGCGCGGCAGAGGCGAGCACCCTGTGCCCCCGCAGTTTCAGAGCCGAGGCGAGTGCCTCGGCGAGCAGACGGTGGTCATCGACCACCATGAGCCGCACGCCCATCGAGATAGCCCCCATGTGTACAGCGCCGTACCGCTGCGCAAAACCTGATCAGGCCCCCCGGCCCCTCTGACCCGGCAAGTTACACGCTTGTTCGACGTCGTGCGCCCCCTACCGGGCAGAAGCCCCCCAGAATGCCGAATTCTGCGCCATTCAGGGCTACTTGCACGACAGAAAGCGATCGGCCCTGCCGGTCGGAAGATCGACCGGCAGGGCCGTGGCCGCTCCCCGTGAACCGGGGGGCGAGTCGTCAGGAGGTGGTGAACGAGACGACGAGGTACTGCTTGTCGTCCAGCGAGCCGGAGCTCTTGCTGGGCTCGCTGATCATCTTCTCCGAGATGAACAGCCGGCCCTTCTCGTAGAGGAACTCCGCGTAGTCGGTGGAGAAGCTGGTCTCCGCGTCACGGACCGTCTCGTCGTCGGGGTTGACCATCAGGACGGTCTCCTTGAAGGAGGAGCCGTCGATGGAGACGATCTGGCCGCCCTTGTCGTACGGGGGCCGCTTGTAGGCGATGACGTTCGTGCCGTCCATGCGCAGCGGGGTCAGCGTGTAGCGGTCGCCCGCGTCCGCCTTGCCGCCGACGAGCTTGCCCGTGGTGAGGTCGAAGGCCACGATCTCGTTGGTGTCCCCGTACTCGCCGCCGCCCTCGTGCTCCTCGGTCGGCACGTACAGCCTGTTGTTGCCGACGGCCACGGAGCTGCACGTCTCGACCTCGGTGGAGCCGCACTCGGCGGCGTACTTGTCCGCGTCGGCGGAGATCCGGACGAGGAGCTTGCCGGTCTTCGCGTCGATGGAGAAGAAGTCCGAGATGCCACTGCCGTCACCGGCGGTGTCACCGACGTCGGCCGCGACGACGAGCGGCTTGGTGGAGACGATGCTCGCGTACTCCACGCCGGCCGGCATCTCGTACGAGGAGAGCGGTGCGCCGGTGGTCGGGTTCAGCGCCTGGATGGTGAGCTGCGGTTCGTCGTAGCTGCCGCACCTGCGGACCACGGCGAGGGCTTCGCCGCCGCCGTATCCGCGGTCCGAGCAGTTGTTGGTGTCGGTCTGCGGCTTCCAGAGCTCGGCCCCGTCGGCCAGGTTGAACGCCGCGCCGCCGCTGGTGCCGCCCGCGGCCACCGTACTGCCGCTGAGCGTGACCTCGTTGAACCTGATGGGCTCGTCGCCGCTGGACGCGGAGGTGACCGACTTGCTCCAGATCAGCTTGCCGGTGGCCAGGTCCAGCGCGCCGACCTTGTTGCAGGAGGGGTACTTGTCGGCCGCGGTCGGCTTGCCCTCCTCGAAGACGACGGCGGTCTTGTAGTCCTTGCTCATGTGCCGGGACGCGGCGCAGACCTGGCCGGCCAGCGGGATCGACCAGAGCTTGGTGCCCTTGGCGACGTCGTAGCCGACGATCTCGTTGACGCCGGTCTTCACGTACGCCTTGTCGGTGACCCAGGAGCCGTCGACGGTCGTGGTGTCGGTGACCTTCGGGTGCGGGAGCTGGAAGCCGACCTTGGACGCGGTGTTCGCGGGGGCCTTCTCGCTGCCGCCGCCCAGGCCCTCACCCTCGCCGCCCTTGCCCTCGCCGCCGCCGGTGGAGCCCGCGGAGGAGGCCTCGTCCTGCTTCCCGCCGTCGTCGCCGCTGGAGGCGTAGATGACTCCGCCGCCGACGATCAGCACCACGGCGACGGCCGCAGCGACGATGATCTTCATCTGGGTGCTGAACTTCTTGGGGCCGCTCGGCTGCGGCGCGCCGTACTGCGGCTGCATGGGAGCGGTCGGGTAGCCGTAGCCCTGCGGCATGCCGGGCTGCCCGGGAGGCGGACCCTGCGGGAAGCCGTAGCCGGGCTGGGTGGGCGGCTGCCCGGGGGGCGGGGCCTGCGGGTAGCCGTACGCGGGGTTCTGCTGCGGCTGGCCGGGCGGAGGCGTCGGGCTGCCGTAGCCGCCGGCCGGAGGGGGCGGCGGGGTGCCGTAGCCACCGGCCGGAGAGGTCGGCGGCGCGGCCGGGGGCTGCTTGCCGAACGGGTCGGCGGGAGGCGGGGTGGGCGCGCCGAATCCACCGGGCGGCGGGTCCTGCGGGGCGCCGAACCCGCCCTGGGGCGGTTCGCTGGGCGGCTGGGTCATGGCGTACGTACCTCTGCGGGGTCTGAGAAGGAGGGGCTGCGGTTGCCGGGCCCGGGCGTCACTTGCCGAAGGCCATCATGGTCGTCTGCTCTTTCTCCTCCTCGTCGTTGCTCGCGCTGACGCGGTCGCTGACGATGAAGGAGCGGCCACCCACGTACGCGATCTTGGACGAGAAGAAGTTCTCGATCTGCGTCGTCGAGTCCGGGTGCTGGAGCAGCACCTTGGGCGCGCCACCGGTGGGTGCGATCGTCGCGATCGCCCCGCCCTTGTCGTAGGACGGCTCCAGGTAGACGAGGACGTTGCCGCCCTCCATCCGGAGCGGCTTCATGGTGCGCTCGGCGGGGGCCGCGGCCTTCCACTTGGGCTTGCCGGTGTTCAGGTCGAAGGCGATGACCTTGTTGGTGCGGCCGGTGCCGCTCGTGTCGTCCTCGGTCATCATGTAGAAGGTGTTGGCGTCGGCCGCAATGCCGGCGCACCCCTCCAGCTGCTGCCCGAAGATGGCGAAGTCGTGGCCGCAGTCGACGGAGAACTTGTCCTCCTTGTCACCGACCAGCTGGGAGCGGAGCGTTCCGTTCTCCTTGAGCGCGAGGATGGACCACTTCTTCTGCTCGGACTGGGTCAGCGAGACGACGAGCGGGCTCACCGAGTAGACCTTGTCGACCTCCCAGCCGCGCTTGGGGGTGTACGTCCACTTGGCCTTCCCCGTGGTGGGGTCGACCTCCTGGATCCGGTGCTGCGGGTTGGCCGCGTCGTCGGTGCGGCAGCTCGACGCGGAGATCAGCTTGGGACCGCCGGCGAAGGCGAACGGCTGGCAGTTCCCCGACGGCTTGCCGAACAGCTCCTTGCCGTCGCTGACCCGGTAGGCGTTGGAGTTGCCGGTACGGCCGACGGTCACGGTGTCACCGCTGATGGCCAGGCCGATGTCCGACAGCATGTCCCAGGTGCCGTTCTGGGTGACCGACTTCTTCCAGCCGGCCTTGCCGGTGTTGAGGTCGATCATCTGGAGGTCGGCGCAGTCGGCCTTGTCCGTGGTGCCGTTCTTCACGCCGATGACGACCTTGCCGTCGGCGGTCGCCGTGGCGGGTGCCGCGCACATGTCGGCGGGCAGCGCCAGGGTCCACTTCTTCTTCCCGTCGGCCACCGAATAGCCGGTGACCGAGCGGTACATGCCCTTGACGAGGGTGTCCCCGACGATCCACGGGCCGTACACGTCGGCGCCGTTGCGCGGCAGGTCGACGTCGTTCGTCGTCAGCCAGAGGACCTTGGCCTCGCCGGCCTTGCGCCCGGCGTTGAGGTCGTCGTCGGCCTCGCGGCCGTCCCCCTTGCCGTCGCCCTGGTCGACGGTGGGCGAGGCGCTCGGGCCGGGGGCGGCGCTGGTCGACCCGGCGACGGGCTTCTTCTCGTCGTCACCGCCGCTCGTGGCGAGGAAGATGCCGCCGCCCACGACGAGGAGCCCAGCGAGCGCCGCGGCGACGACGAGCGCGGGCTTGCCCTTGAAGGGACCGCCGCCGGAGCCGCCCGGGGTGGGTGCGCCGGGGTACTGCTGCTGCGGATAGCCGTACCCGACGGTCGGCTGCTGGCCGTACGGGCCGGGCTGCTGCGCGTAGGGGCCGGCCGGGGCGCCGTAGGGCCCTGGCTGCTGCGCGTACGGGCCGGGGGTGGCCTGGCCGGGCGATTGCGGGTAGCCGTAGCCGGGCTGAGCCCCGGGCGCCTGCGGATAGCCGTAACCGGGCTGGGTGGGCGGGGGCGTGGGCGGCATCTGCGGCGGGGCCGCCGGTGGGGTCGGCGGCTGCTGGGGTGGCTGAGGAGTGCCCTGCGGGTCCTGCGGAGCCCCGAAGCCCCCCTGCGGCGGTTGCTGGCTGGGCGGCTGGGTCATCAGCACGTCCCCCTTCGTGCGGTCCGGTGCCCGGTCCGGTCTCCCCCGCGATTCCGCTGGGCTCAGAGGTCAGGTGCGAGACATCTCTGAATTCCCCCCGGAAAGGAGCGAATCGGGCATGGCTTCCGCGGCTTTAAGACAGTCGAGCGGGGCTTCTTTGTACCACCCGCACCGGCGTGGCACCGGCTCGGTCCATCCCCTGTTCCCAAGGGAGAACCGGCCCGTGATGCCCTCGTTACGCGCCTGTCCGGGGGCCGCCGGGGCCCTTCCCGCCGACGTTCCGTCAAGTCCACCCACTGAGGGCCGATTTCAGGGAACACCCCCGGTCCGGCCGCTATTCGCCGTAGACGAGCACGGCGGTGGCCGCCTTCTCCTCCTCGTCCTCGTCCTGGCTGATTCTCTGCGGCAGCAGATAGGAACGGCCCTCGCGGTAGGCCACCTTCGGTACGAAGAGCGAGCTCTCCGTCCCGGCGGCCGAAGCGGGGTGCTTCAGCAGGGTCGCGTAGGTCCCCGAGGACGGGGCGAGGGTGCCGATCTCGCCGCCCCCGCGGTACACGGCCTCCACGTGGACCAGCACCTTCCCCTTCTCCATGCGCAGCGGGAACATGAGCCGCCCGGCCGGAGCGGGCGCCTTCCACACGGACTTCCCGGTGGCCAGGTCGAACGCGACCACCTTGTTCGTCTGCGTCTTCGCGCCGTCCTCGGGGAGGGTCGACAGATAGAACCTGCTCGCGTCCGCGGCGACCCCCGCGCAGTCGTCCAGATTGCTGCCGGTCTCCACGGACTCCTCGCCGCACCGGACGCCGTAGTCCTCCTCGCCCACCATCTGCGAGCGATAGGTCCCGTCGTCGTTCAGGACGACGACCGCCCACTTCTCCGGCTGCTTGATCGAGATGACCAGCGGGCTCGTGGAGTAGACGTGGGCGACCGACCAGCCGGCCTTCAGCTCGTACGTCCACTTCGGCGCTCCGGTGACCGGGTCGACCTCCTGGACCTGCTGGCGGACCGGGTCGGCGGGTTCGGCCTGACAGCTGACGGCAGCGATCATCCGGGGGCCGCCGGTGAACGCGAAGGGCTGGCAGACGCCTTCACGCTTCCCGAAGAGCTCCTTCCCGTCGCTGACCCGGTAGGCGTTCGACGCGGTGTTGCGTCCGAAGGTGACCGTGTCCCCGCTGATGGACATGGCGACGTGCGAGAGACCGTCCTGCAGGCCGGAACGGTCGACCGTCTTCTTCCAGCCCGCCTTGCCGGTCCGCAGGTCGATCATCTGCAGGACGGAGCAGGACGCCTCCGACTCCGAGACGTTGTCCTCGATGCCGACGACGACCTTGCCGTCGGCCGTGGGGGCGGTGGGCGAGGCGCAGAGGTCGGTGGGCAGCGCGAGACTCCACCGCTCGGCCCCGTCGTCCACCGCGTAGCCGGTCACCTTGCGGTACATGCCCTTGGCGATGACGTCCCCGGCGAACCAGGGGCCGTGCGTCTCCTCGCCGTACTGCGGGAGGTCGACCCCGTTCTCCTGGAGCCAGGCCACCTTCGCCTCGCCCGTCTTCCGCCCGGCGTTGAGCTCGGCGGCCGTGGGCCCGGCGAAGGTCTCGTCGTCGGAGGTGGGTGGGGCGGTGGGCTTCTTGCCGTCGTCGCTCGGGCCGGCGACGGGCTTCTTCCCGCCTCCGTCGTCGCCCGTGGCCAGCCAGATCCCGCCGCCGGCCAGCAGGAGCGCGGCGAGTACGGCGCCGAGGAGCACGCCGGGCCTGCTCCGGAAGCGCCCTCCGCCGCCGGGACCGCCCGTGGCCGGGGGCGCCGCGGCGGTGGGGGGCTGCGGCGGGTAGCCGTACCCCGGCTGCTGCGCGTACGGGCCGGGCTGCTGCGGATACGGCGGGGTGTAGGGGACGGGCGGCGAGGGCTGCCCGGGCTGCGGGGCATAGGGACCGGGCTGCGGGGGCTGCTGGCCGTACGGGCCGGGCTGCTGGCCGTACGGGCCGGGCTGCTGGCCGTACGGGCCGGGCTGCTGGCCGTACGGGCCGGGCTGCTGGCCGTACGGGCCGGGCTGCGGGGGCGGGAAGCCGTAGCCCGGCTGCGGCGGCGGGGCCGTGTCCGGCGGGGGATCGTACGGAGCCCCGAAGCCCCCCTGCTGCGGTTGCTGCTGACCGGGCGGCTGGGTCATCAGCACGTCCCCCTTCGTGCGTTCGCGTCCGGTGCCCTGGAGCGGGCAGGGCTTCTTTGTACCACCCATGCACCACCCGCCCCACGGGCAACTACGGTCACGCCAGGGGGATCACGCGTCCTCGGCCAGCTCCAGCCAGCGCATCTCCAGCACATCGCGCTCGGCCACCAGCTCGCGCAGTTCGGCGTCGAGCTTGGCGACCTTCTCGAAGTCGGTGGCGTTGTCGGCGATCTGGGCGTGCAGCGACGTCTCCTTCGTCGACATCTTGTCGAGCTGCCGCTCGACCTTCTGCAGCTCCTTCTTCGCCGCACGCGCGGCCTGCGGCGAGACGGTCTCGGCCGGCGCCGCCTTGGGCGCCGAGGATCCGGCGAAGGACGCGGGCGTCGCCGTCTCCTCCATGCGCTGCCTGCGCTCGATGTACTCGTCGATGCCGCGCGGCAGCATCCGCAGCGCGCGGTCGCCGAGAAGCGCCATCACCTTGTCCGTGGTGCGCTCGATGAAGAACCGGTCGTGGGAGATCACGATCATCGATCCCGGCCAGCCGTCGAGGAGGTCCTCCAGCTGGGTCAGGGTCTCGATGTCCAGGTCGTTGGTGGGCTCGTCGAGGAAGAGGACGTTGGGCTCGTCCATCAGCAGACGCAGGATCTGGAGCCGGCGCCGCTCGCCACCGGACAGGTCACCGACCGGGGTCCACTGCTTCTCCTTGGCGAAGCCGAACTGCTCGCACAGCTGGCCCGCCGTCATCTCGCGGCCCTTGCCGAGGTCGACGCGGTCGCGCACCTGCTGGACGGCTTCGAGGACGCGCAGGTTCTTGTCGAGCTCCGCCACCTCCTGGGAGAGGTAGGCGAGCCGGACGGTCTTGCCGACGACGATCTTCCCGGCGGCCGGCTGCACGTCACCCTGGCTGCGGGAGGCCTCGGCGAGCGCCCGCAGCAGCGAGGTCTTGCCCGCGCCGTTCACACCGACCAGGCCGATGCGGTCCCCGGGGCCGAGCTGCCAGGTGAGGTGGGTGAGCAGGGTCTTGGGCCCGGCCTGGACGGTCACGTCCTCCAGGTCGAAGACGGTCTTGCCGAGACGGGCGTTGGCGAACTTCATCAGCTCGCTGGTGTCACGCGGGGGCGGCACGTCGGCGATCAGCTCGTTGGCCGCCTCGATGCGGTAGCGCGGCTTGGACGTACGGGCGGGTGCGCCGCGCCGCAGCCAGGCCAGCTCCTTGCGCATCAGGTTCTGCCGCTTGGACTCCTCGGTCGCGGCGATCCGCTCCCGCTCGGCCCGGGCGAACACGTAGTCGCTGTAGCCGCCCTCGTACTCGTGGACACTCCCGCGCTGGACGTCCCACATGCGGGTGCAGACCTGGTCCAGGAACCACCGGTCGTGGGTGACGCAGACGAGGGCGGAGCGGCGGGCGCGCAGGTGGCCGGCCAGCCAGGAGATGCCCTCGACGTCGAGGTGGTTGGTCGGCTCGTCGAGCACGATCAGGTCCTGCTCGGCGATCAGCAGCTTCGCCAGCGCGATCCGGCGCCGCTCGCCGCCGGAGAGCGGGGCGATGACGGTGTCCAGGCCGTGCTCGAAGCCGGGGAGGGCGAGACCGCCGAAGAGCCCGGTCAGCACGTCACGGATCTTGGCGCTGCCCGCCCACTCGTGGTCCTCGAGGTCACCGATGACCTCGTGCCGGATCGTGGCTTGCGGGTCCAGCGAATCGTGCTGGGTGAGGACGCCCAGGCGCAGCCCGCCGTTGTGGGTGACCCGGCCGGTGTCGGCCTCCTCCAGCTTGGCCAGCATCCGGATGAGCGTCGTCTTGCCGTCGCCGTTGCGGCCGACGACGCCGATCCGGTCGCCCTCGGACACCCCGAGGGATACACCGTCGAGCAGGGCACGGGTGCCGTACACCTTGCTGACCTGCTCGACATTGACCAGATTGACGGCCATTTCACTCCTGCCTCGGGGATCCCTGTGTCGGGGACCGCTCGACGTCCCAGAGTAGTCGCCGCGTGGGGTGCGATAGCGTGCGGCGATCGATCATGGGGAGTAACCCCAGGTCGGAGCGGTTCGGAACATGTCTGGGGTGGGAGCTTCATGAGGCGGCACGCGATACGGGCTCTGGTTCCGGCGGTCCTGGCGACGGTGGTGATGGCCGGCTGTTCGTCCTCGTCCGGCGGTGGCGCGGACCCCGGCAAGAACGGGGACGGCGCCCCCGCGCAGGCGGCGGAGAGCGCGGCAGCGCCGGAGAAGGGCGTCACGCTCGGCGGGGCCGGATCGGCCTGCGAGCTGCCGGTGACCTTCGACCTGGCGGCGGACTGGAAGCCGCAGGCCGTCGACGTGGAGCCCGGCTCCGAGCTCGCCGCGCTGGGGCGGCAGGGCTCGGCCACCATGGTCTGCGAGATCGACGCGAAACCGGCGGGGAACATCGGCTACCTGCGGGTCTGGCAGGGCAAGGGCGCCGGCACGGCCCCGCGCGCGGCGCTGGAGGACTTCGTGGCGGGCGACCCGAACGCCACGGGCGCCTCGTACGAGGAGACCGAAGCGGGGTCGGTGGCGGCGGCGGAGGTCACCTACACGGTGGAGGCCGAGCTGCTGGACGGGAAGAAGACGGAGCGGGCCTTCGCCGTGGCGACGCCCGACGGCCCGGTGGTGGTGCACCTGGGCGGCCTGGACTCGCAGGAGCACGAGGAGATGCTCCCGGCGTACGAGCTGGCCAGGACGTCACTGAAGCTGGGCTGACGCCGCCGGCGCACTCGTTGCCGCCTACCGGAATACCGCGTACAAAATCCTGTACGTACAGGATTTTGTACGTACATGAGGAGGCTGCTGTGCGGACAATGACCTATACCGAATCTCGCGCCAAATACGCCGAGACCCTGAGCTCCGTGGTCAACGACCGCGAAGAGGTCATAGTGACGCGCGCCGGGCATGAGCCCGTGGTGATCGTCGCACTCGACGAGTACGAGGCCATGAAGGAGACGGCTTACCTGTACCGCAGTCCCGAGAACGCGCGTCGCGTTCTGGCAGCGATCGATGATCTTGAAAACGGCGGCGGCACTGTACGGGAGCTCATCGAATGAAGCCGGTCTGGCACGAATCCGCATGGGTGGACTACGTGTGGTGGCAGACCCAGGAGCGGAAGATCCTCAAGCGGATCAACACCTTGCTCCAGGACATCGACCGCAACGGAAACGAAGGCATCGGCAAGCCGGAGCCTCTCCGGCATGACTTCCACGGGTACTGGTTGCGTCGGATCAGCGAGGAGCACCGGCTCATCTACCGCGTGCTCGAGGACGAAGTACGCATCGTCTCGTGCCGCTACCACTACGGTCGCTGACCACTTCCGCCCGTACCACCCCCGCCGCCCCCTCCCGGCTCACCGCCCCGCCCGCTCGACCAGCAGCCAGCCGCCGAGCGCCATGGCCACGGCCGCCGGGGCGCTGACGTGCACGGCGATGAGGAGTGCCGTGCGGCCCTCCAGCAGGCCCGCGTAGCCGACCATGGACAGACCGAGCACTCCGAGCAGGGCGAGGGTCACACCGAGCGCGGAGACGGCCCCGGCGCCGCTCGCGGCCCCGGCGGGGACGACGCGGACGGGTCGCTCGAACGTGCGGAAGGCCGCGACCAGGACCGCGGTGAGCGCCACGGCGGCGACGATCCGCAGCGGTACCTGGGCCCACCAGGCGCCGGTGGCCGGTTCGGGCAGGGGAAGGCCGAGGCCGATCATCGCCCCGTACACGCCGAGCATCGCGGTGAGGTGCCAGAGGAAGGCGGTCATCGCGAGGCCGTTGGCGGCCACGACCGCGCGCCAGACGCGGGGGCGGGCGACCAGCCGGGCTCCGGGGGCCCTCAGCAGCTCGACCGCGCCCACCAGCCAGAGGCCGTGAGCGAGCAGGGCGAGCGTGGGGGGTGCCATGTTGCTGATCTTCTCGCCCGGCATGCCGACCATGGACAGCGGATACGGACCGAGGGCCACCAGCGCGACGGCGGCGGCCAGGCCGGCCCCGGCGAGGAGCGCGGGCCTGCGGATGCGGGCGTCCGCGCGCAGGAATCCGAGCTGGTGCACCGCGAGCCAGACGAACGCGAAGTTGAGGAACTCGACGTACGGGACGCCGACGGCGAAGCGCAGCAGGTCCACGACGGCCGCGGCTCCCGCGAGCGCGGCGAACGCGCCCCAGCCGTAGCGGTCGTGCAGCTTCAGCAGGGCCGGGGTGAACGCGACCATCGCCAGGTAGATCCCGATGAACCAGAGGGGCTGGGTGACCAGCCGCAGGGTCACCCCGGTGAGCCCGCCGCCACCGCCGAGGAGCTGGACGGCGAGCGCGGCCACCCCCCACACCAGTACGAAGACCATGGTCGGCCGCAGGAGCCGTTGCAGCCTGGCCCGCAGGAACGACGGGTACACGGAACCGGTGGAGCCCTCCGGCCGCCTGCGGAGCAGCGAGCGGTAGGACAGCGCGTGGGAGAAGCCGCCGACGAAGAAGAACACCGGCATGATCTGAAGGGCCCACGTGAGAAGTTGGAGCCCCGGTACGACGGCGAGGAGGTTGCCGACCCCCTCGGTGGTGACGGCGGCCATCAGCCAGTGGCCGAGGACGACCGTGCCGAGCGAGGCGACGCGCAGCAGGTCGATGTAGCGGTCCCGGGTGGCGGGCGTGGCCTCGGCCAGTTCGCGAACAGGTGATCCCATGCGCCTACGGTCGCGCCGGGACCCCGGGGGGTGGCAGCGCGACCGTACTCAATTCCCGTCTGAGTACCGGCGGTCAGACGACGGTGGCACCCGGCGCCGGGGCCACGGCGGTCCGGGCTTCGCGGCAGGTGCCGGAGGTGCGCAGCGCGTCGGCGACCTTGTGCGCCGACTCCGCGTCGGACACCAGGAACGCCGTGGTCGGCCCGGATCCCGAGACCAGCGCGGCCAGGGCCCCGGCCGCGGTGCCCGCCGCGAGAGTGTCGGCAAGCGAGGGGCGCAGGGAGAGGGCGGCCGGCTGGAGGTCGTTGCCGAGGACGTCGGCGAGCGCGGCGGTGTCGCCGTCACGCAGGGCTGCCAGGAGGGCGGGGGAGGGTGCGGGTTCGGGGACGTCCGTCCCCGCGGTGAGGCGGTCGAACTCGCCGTAGACCGCCGGGGTGGAGAGTCCGCCGTCGGCGACGGCGAAGACCCAGTGGAAGGTGCCGCCGACCTCCAGAGGGGTCAGCTGCTCGCCGCGGCCGACACCGAGCGCGGCTCCGCCGATGAGGCTGAACGGCACGTCGCTGCCCAGTTGGGCGCAGATCGCGAGGAGTTCGTCCCGGGTGGCGCCGGTGGACCACAGGGCGTCGCAGGCCAGCAGGGCTCCGGCGCCGTCGGCGCTGCCGCCCGCCATGCCGCCCGCGACGGGGATGTCCTTGGCGATGTGGATGTGCACGGCGGGTTCGATGCCGTGCCGGGCCGCCAGGGCGATCGCGGCGCGGGCGGCGAGGTTGGTGGTGTCGAGCGGGACCTGGTCCGCGTCCGGCCCCGAGCAGGTGACGCGCAGTTCGTCGGCGGGGGTGACGGTGACCTCGTCGTGGAGGCCGACGGCGAGGAAGACGTTGGCCAGGTCGTGGAAGCCGTCGGGCCGGGGGGCGCCGACGGCGAGCTGGGCGTTGACCTTGGCGGGTACGCGGACGGTGACGCTGTGGGTCATGCGGAGGGCTCCGGCTTGTTCTCGGCGATGGCGGCGAACTCCTCGACGGTCAGCGACTCACCGCGGGCCTGCGGTGAGATACCGGCGGCGGTCAGGGCCGCCTCGGCCGCCGGGGCCGAGCCCGCCCAGCCGGCCAGGGCCGCGCGCAGCGTCTTGCGGCGCTGGGCGAAGGCGGCGTCCACGACTGCGAAGACCTCGGCCCGGCTCGCGGTGGTCCGGATCGGCTCCGTGCGGCGCACCAGGGACACCAGACCCGAGTCGACGTTGGGCGCGGGCCAGAAGACCGTGCGGCCGATGGACCCGGCGCGCTTGACGTCGGCGTACCAGTTGGCCTTGACGGACGGCACGCCGTAGACCTTGTTGCCGGGGCGGGCGGCCAGCCGGTCGGCGACCTCGGCCTGGACCATGACGAGCGTGCGCTCGATGGTGGGGAAGCGCTCCAGCATGGTGAGCAGGACCGGGACGGCGACGTTGTACGGCAGGTTGGCGACGAGCGCGGTCGGCGCGGGGCCGGGCAGCTCGGTGACGAGCATCGCGTCGGAGTGGACGAGGGCGAAGCGGCCCGCGCGCTCCGGCAGCCGGGCGGCGACGGTGGCGGGCAGGGCGCCCGCGAGCACGTCGTCGATCTCCACGGCGACGACCCGGTCGGCCGCCTCCAGCAGGGCCAGGGTCAGGGAGCCCAGACCGGGCCCGACCTCGACCACGACGTCGTCGGGCCGCACCTCGGCCGTCCGTACGATCCTGCGGACCGTGTTGGCGTCGATGACGAAGTTCTGGCCGCGCTGCTTGGTGGGGCGTACGCCCAGCGCTGCGGCCAGCTCGCGGATGTCTGCGGGGCCCAGGAGGGCGTCGGGCTCTGTGGTGCTCACCCGTCAAGCCTACGGCCGTCGCGGGGCCCTGCTTCCGCCGCCCGGCGCGGGCCCCGGGCCGGGCCTCTCGCGGAGGACGACGATCTCGTCGCCGTCGTCGAGCCCGGTGCCCGGGGCGGGTGCGACGGTGTCGCGGGTGCCGACCCTGACGCCTTCCGCGTCGAGGAGCTCACCCACGTCGTCCGCGAAGGTGTGCAGGGTGCGCGAACTGCCGTCGACGCTGACGCTGACGGCCTTGTCCTGCGCGAGGAAGGCGGCGGTTCCTCCGGCCAGGACGGCGAGGACCAGGGCGCGGGGGACGAGCCTCCGCAGGCTCTCCGGGCCGCTGCGGTGCCGCCCGGCGGCCCGGTGTCCGGCGGGCCGCCGCGGTGGGGCCTCCCGCGGGGGCACCAGCGGGGTGTCCAGCACCGTCGGGTGGTGGACGGGCAGGGGGCCCGGCCACAGGCCGGCGACGATCGTCCGCTCCTCGTGGAGGGAGCGCGGCGGCGCGGGTGCGGGGACCCGCGCCGGGGCCTGCCTCGCACGCGGACCGCCGCGCGGTGCACGGTGACTGCCCTGTGAATGGCCCACGACGCTCCAGAGACTCCGGCTGCCGACCCGTTTGCGCGGGCACGATAGCCGAGGTCCCGTCACCCTCCAAAGTCGTACGATTACCCTACGTGTCGGGGGTGGCGTCGGTGCTCAGAAGTCGAACGCCCGTGCCGTGTTGTCGTAGACGGCCGCCGCCAGGCTGTCCTCGTCGGTGCCCCGGACCTCCGCCATGGCACGCAGGGTGACCGGGACGAGGTAGGGGGCGTTGGGCCGTCCGCGGTACGGGGCGGGCGTCAGGAAGGGGGCGTCGGTCTCGACGAGCACCAGCTCCTCCGGGACGACGGCCAGCGCGTCGCGCAGCGGCTGCGCGTTCTTGAAGGTGACGTTGCCTGCGAACGACATGAAGTAGCCGGCCGCCGCGCAGATCCGGGCCATCTCGGCGTCCCCGGAGTAGCAGTGGAAGACGGTCCGCTCCGGCGCCCCCGCGTCGGCGAGGACGCGCAGCACGTCGGCGTGGGCCTCACGGTCGTGGATGACCAGGGCCTTGCCGTGCCGCTTGGCGATCTCGATGTGGGCCCGGAAGGACTCCTCCTGGGCGGCGACGCCCTCGGGGCCGGTGCGGAAGAAGTCGAGGCCGGTCTCGCCGACCGCGCGGACGTGGCCGAGGGCGGCCAGGGCGTCGATCTCGGCGAGCGCCTCGTCGAGTGCGGCCTTCCCGCCAGGCTCGCGGGCTCCCTGGCGGGCCGTACCCTCCGGGTCGCCGTGCACGATGCGGGGCGCCTCGTTGGGGTGGAGGGCGACGGCGGCGTGGACGGAGGGGTGCGCGGCGGCGGTCTCGGCGGCCCAGCGCGAGCCCTTCACGTCGCAGCCCACCTGGACGACGGCGGTCACATTGACCGCCGCGGCCCGGGCCAGACCTTCCTCGACGGTTCCGTCCTGCATGTCCAGGTGGGTGTGCGAATCGGCGACCGGAACCCTGAGGGGTTCGGGGAGCGGGGGGGCGTCGGTACGGCTCATGCCCCGACTCTACGAGGGCACGAGCCCCGCCTCACCGCCGGTGGAAGGGACGCAGCAGGTCGGACAGGTGCCAGTGGTGTTCCTCGGGCCCGGGGGCGCGCACCGCCGCGACGGCCATCTCCTCGGCCGGCGTCCCCCCTGCGGGCTTCTCCGGGCGCACGGTCTGCTGGGGCCGGAGCAGCTGCTGGACCAGGGAGACCCGGCCGGCCCGCATGATCCGGACGACGTGACTGCCGCACTTCGCGCAGGTGGGGGTGGAGAGCGGTGAGGGCACACGCTCTCCGTCCGCCGTGTAGACCACGAAGGCGTTGCCCGAGTGGTCGACGTGGTGTTCTATCTCGTAGGCCTGTTCCCAGCCGTACCCACACCGCATGCAGGCGAAGGCGTACGCCTCGTGCACGGTGGGGGCTGCGATCTCACTCATGCCTGCTCCTCTTGTCCGATGGACAAGCACTCCGGACAAGCACTCCGGATGGTGCGTTCCACCCTCAAGTGGACGCCCTCACCGGCGGTGAGGCACCAGGTCTGCCGAGTGTTGGAACGCTCTTGGCCGATCCGTGGCCCAAGGGCCCGGTCCGCGGCGCGGGCTTTACATTTCAGGCTAGTCCTTTGCCCTGTTCCTGGCCGGTCCGAGCCGCGTTCTTTGCCGCGACCACCGCATCGAACACCTCGCGCTTGGGCAGCCCCGCCTCGGCGGCCACCGCCGCGATGGCCTCCTTGCGCCGCTCCCCCGCCTCCTCGCGCACCTGCACCCTGCGCACCAGCTCGGCTGCGTCCAGTCCCTCGTTCCCGGTGTCCGTGGCGCCCTCGACGACGACGGTGATCTCGCCGCGGACGCCCTCGGCGGCCCAGAGCGCCAGTTCGCCCAGCGGGCCGCGCTTGACCTCCTCGTACGTCTTGGTCAGCTCCCGGCACACGGCGGCCCTGCGGTCCGCGCCGAACACCTCGGCCATCGCGGCGAGGGTGTCGTCCAGCCGGTGGGGCGCCTCGAAGAAGACCATCGTGCGGCGTTCGTCCGCGACCTCGCGCAGCTTCCCGAGCCGCTCGCCCGCCTTGCGCGGCAGGAAGCCCTCGAAGCAGAAGCGGTCCACGGGCAGCGCGGACAGGGCCAGCGCGGTCAGCACGGCGGAGGGGCCGGGCACCGCCGTGACCTTGATGTCCCGCTCCACCGCTGCGGCGACCAGACGGTAGCCGGGGTCGGACACGGACGGCATCCCCGCGTCGGTGACGAGCAGGACGCGCGCGCCTCCGGCCAGCGCCTCGACCAGTTCGGGCGTACGCGCCGACTCGTTGCCCTCGAAGTAGGAGACGACACGCCCCGTCGTGTGGATGCCCAGCGCCTGGGTGAGCCTGCGCAGCCGCCGGGTGTCCTCGGCGGCCACGACATCGGCCGTCTCCAGCTCGGCGGCGAGCCGTGGCGGGGCGTCCGCCACGTCGCCGATGGGGGTCCCTGCGAGTACGAGCGTTCCAGTCGTTCCAGTCACATCGGCCATCCTCCCAGCACGGGCGGCCCCCCTCGCACAGATGCGTTCCCTACGATGGCGCGGTGACGAGTACTGCGCCCGAGGCCCGGCAGGGCAACGACGCCGAGGATGACACCGGCGACCAGCCGCATTCCTGGCAGCTGCGGCTGCGCCGCTTCGGCCATTCCCCACGGCCCGGGACGGGGCTGCGCGAGCGCCTGATCCCGCCGTACACCCGGCCGGGCCGCCAGTTCTGGAACGTACTCGCCGTGCCGCCGGTGCTCGCCGGCCACCTGGAGCGCTGGGCCGCCTGGGGCGGTCCGCTGCTGGTGGCCCTGGTCGCCGGGGTGCTGCGGTTCTGGAACCTGGGCAGCCCGAAGGCGGTGATATTCGACGAGACGTACTACGCCAAGGACGCCTGGGCGCTGGTCAACCAGGGGTACGAGGGCTCCTGGCCGAAGGACGTCGACAAGCAGATCCTGAAGGACTGGGCCTCGGTGGACATCCCGGTGGACCCGGGATACGTCGTCCATCCGCCGGTCGGCAAGTGGGTCATCGGCATCGGGGAGCAGCTCTTCGGCTTCACCCCGTTCGGCTGGCGCTTCATGGTGGCGCTGCTCGGCACGGTCTCGGTGCTGATGCTGTGCCGCATCGGCCGCCGGCTGTTCCGCTCCACCTTCCTGGGCTGCCTGGCGGGCACCCTGCTGGCCGTGGACGGGCTGCACTTCGTGATGAGCCGCACCGCGCTGCTCGACCTGGTGCTGATGTTCTTCGTGCTCGCGGCCTTCGGCTGCCTCCTCGTCGACCGTGACTGGGCCCGCCGCAAGCTGGCGGGCGCCCTGCCGGTCGACGAGGACGGTCTCCTGCGCCCGGACGCGCACATCGCCGAAACGCTCCGCCTCGGCTGGCGGCCCTGGCGGATCGCGGCCGGCCTGATGCTCGGCCTGGCCTTCGCCACGAAGTGGAACGGTCTCTACATCCTGGCCGCCTTCGGGGTGATGGCGGTGCTCTGGGACGTCGGCGCGCGGCGCACCGCGGGCGCCGTGCAGCCCTACCGCGCGGTGGTCCTCCGGGACCTGCTGCCCGCGTTCGTCTCCACGGTGCCGGTCGCGATCGGCACGTACATCGTGTCGTGGACCGGCTGGATCGTCACCGACAAGGGCTACTACCGCAACTGGGCCACGACCGACGGCAAGGGCGGCAACTGGACCTGGCTGCCCGACTGGCTGCGCAGCCTGTGGCACTACGAGAACCAGGTCTACGACTTCCACGTCGGCCTGACCTCCGGCCACACCTACCAGTCCAACCCGTGGAGCTGGATCGTCCTGGGCCGCCCCGTCTCGTACTTCTACGAGGAGCAGACGGGCTGCGCCCGGTCCGCGACCGGCAAGTGCGCCCGCGAGGTCCTGGCGCTCGGTACGCCGCTGCTCTGGTGGGCGGCGTGCGTGGCGCTGCTGTACGTGCTGTGGCGCTGGTTCTTCCGGCGCGACTGGCGGGCGGGAGCGATCGCGTGCGGCGTGGCGGCGGGCTGGGTGCCCTGGTTCTTCTACCAGGAGCGCACGATCTTCCTCTTCTACGCGGTCGTGTTCGTCCCGTTCCTGTGCCTGGCGGTGACGATGATGGTCGGCGCCCTGCTCGGCCCCGCTGCCGGCACCGGCACCAGACACGGCCTGGGCCTGGAGAAGGCCGACCCCACGGGGGAACGCAGACGGACCCTGGGGGCGATCGCCGCGGGCGTGCTGGTGCTGCTGATCGTGTGGAACTTCGTCTATTTCTGGCCGATCTACACGGGCACCTCGATCCCCGAGGACTCCTGGCGCGACCGGATGTGGCTGGACACCTGGGTGTAGCGGGGACCTCGCACGAGGAGGGCGGCGCCGTCGGCGCCGCCCTCCGGCGTTCCTGGACACGGTTCCGGCCCTTCGGCGGGGTGCGTTCCTTCCCGTGACAGCGTTGAAGAACGATCGTTCTTGACCGATCGTTCTTCAACGCCTACGGTCATACCCATGGGACGACCACGCTCCTTCGACACCGGCCAGGCCGTCAGCACCGCCGCCACCCTCTTCGCCACGCACGGCTTCGAGGGCACCTCGGTCGACGACCTGGTCACCGCCACGGGAATCCACCGGGGCAGCCTCTACAAGACCTTCGGCTCCAAGCGGAGCCTCCATCTGACCGCCCTGCGCAACCACCTCGACCACGAGATCCACCCCGCCACCGCCGCCGTCGCCACACTCACCGACCCCGCACAGGCACTGGCCTCGGCCATCGCCTCGTACGACAGCGGCCCGGCCGCCGGGCTCCTCCTCCTCGCAGCGGCCGAGCGGGCCCCTCACGACCCGGACGTCGCCGCACTCGTCGCGGAAGGCATCGCCGCACTGGAGGACGCCCTGCGCCCCTCCCACGGCGACGCCGCCCCTCAGCTCGCCTCGACCGTCCTCGGCACCCGCCTGCGTCTGCACGCGCGGCCCACCGCCCCCAAGGAGCACTGACATGGCCCTGATCTCCATCGACCACGAACGCGGCCTGCTGACCGCCGAGATCCAGGGGTTCGACAAGCTCTGGAGCCTCAAGAGCCGCCTGGAGATCCCCCTCGCGCACGTGCGGGGCGCCACCCACGACCCCGGCATCGCCCGCGAGCGCAAGGGGGTGCGCGTCGGCGGCACCAACTTCCCCGGCGTGATCACGGCCGGGCGCTTCGTCCGCCACGGCGAACGCCTCTTCTGGGACGTGAAGAACCCGGACAAGGCGGTCGTCATCGAACTGGCCGAGGCCGAGACCTACGACCGCCTCGTCATCGAGGTCGAGGACCCGCGCGCCACGGTGGCCCTCGTCGAGGCGTCCATCAGCCGCGACTGAACCCCGGAGCATCCCGGCCGCCGAAGGCCCTCCATAGCGGAAAGCGCTCTCCCCGAGACCGTCGCGGTCCGATAACAACCTCCTCAGAGGCCCCTGCCGTCCCGTATGGTGCCGAAGGAAGGCCCTTTCTTGAACGCGTTCAAGAAAGGGTTCACGGGGAGGGGGACTGCACAGATGCGTGGTGGGGCGAAGGTCGCCATGGTCGGCGGAGCGTTCGTGCTGGTGGCCGGGGGGCTCGGTTACGGCGTGTACGACGTGGTGCTGGGAGGCGGGGACGCCGGGGGCACGGAGAGCGCGTCCGCGTCCTCGGAGGTGAGGACCGGGCCGCCCGGCAAGGACGAGACCGAGAAGACCGCGAAGGACTTCCTCGATGCCTGGGCGTCCGGCGACGCGACCTCCGCGGCCCAGCTCACGAACAACGAGTCGGTGGCCGAACCGCTGCTCACGGGGTACGCCGAAGAGGCCCACGTGACGAAGGCCGTGATCACACCAGGCCCCGCCGTCGGCACCAAGGTGCCGTACACGGTGAAGGCGACCGTCTCCTACGAGGGGAGGACCAAGCCCTGGTCGTACTCCTCGGAGCTGACCGTGGTGCGGGGGCTGACCACCGGGAAGGCACTGGTCGACTGGGAGCCGACGGTGATCCACCCGCAGCTCACCGACGGCGCGTCACTCAGGACCGGCGAGTCGTCGACGGCGGCGATCGAGGCCCTCGACCACGACGGGAAGGTGCTCGACAAGGAGACCTACCCCTCGCTCGGCCCGATCCTGGACAGCCTGCGCGAGAAGTACGGCGACACGACCGGCGGTGCGCCGGGCATCGAGACCTGGATCGAACCCGAGGACGAGGCCGCGGCGGACATCACGCTGCTGACCCTGGCCAAGGGCAAGCCCGGGCAGCTCCGAACGACGCTCGACGCGGAGGCCCAGGCGGCGGCCGAGAAGGCGGTCAAGCAGTACAGCGGGGCGTCGGTGGTGGCCGTGAGGCCGTCGACCGGCTCGATCCGCGCCGTCGCCAACAACCCGGCGACCGGCTTCAACGCCGCGATGCAGGGCAAGCAGGCGCCGGGGTCCACGCTGAAGATCGTGACCGCCGCGATGCTCCTGGAGAAGGGCCTGGTCACCGCGGACGGCGCCACGGAGTGCCCCAGGGAAGTGATGTACCAGGGCCGCACGTTCCACAACCTGGACCACTTCGAGCTTCCCGGCTCCAGCAGCTTCACGACCAGCTTCGCCCGCTCGTGCAACACCGCCTTCATCAAGCTGATCGACGACACGGAGGACGACTCCGCGCTGCCCAAGGAGGCCCGGGACGTCTTCGGGATCGGGCTCGACTGGAAGTCCGGCATCACGTCCTTCGACGGCAGCGTGCCCGACGAGACCGGCGGAGAGGCCGCCGCGCAGTACATCGGCCAGGGCACCGTCCAGATGAACGCGCTCACCGTCGCGTCCATCACGGCGACCGCCCGCACCGGCACGTTCCACCAGCCGGTCATCGTCCCCCAGGACCTGGACGGCCGTCAGCTCGCCACCGCGTCACGCTCCCTGTCGCCGAACGTCACCCGGCAGCTGAACGACATGATGCGGGCCACCGCCTCCTGGGGCACCGGCAAGACGGCCATGGCCCCGGTCGGCGGCGACAAGGGCGCCAAGACGGGCTCGGCCGAGGTCGACGGGCAGGGCACGTCCAACAGCTGGTTCACGGGCTTCAGCGACGACCTCGCCGCCGCGGCGGTCGTCCAGTCAGGCGGCCACGGCGGTGACGCCGCGGGACCGGTGGTGGCGGCGGTGCTGCGCGCCGGGTCGTAGGGGCGACGGATCACGGCCGGGCCGGTGGCGGATCACGCCGCCGGCCCGGCCTGCTTCCCGGCGTCACCCCGGCCACGCCGCCGGCGCGCGGCGATCGCCTCCGGGTCGATGTCCGGCCGGGACCACCGCGCCGCGAGAGCGAGGCTGGCGGCCCGGCCGTCCGCGACGTGTTCGTGCGCCAGCCTCGCCGCACGGTCGGCGTCCCGTGCGGCGATGGCCTCGTACATCCGCTCGTGCTCCGCACACTGCCGGTCCGGATCGCGTCGGGCCGTCAAGCGGAAGAGCCAGTGCATGCGCGCCCCCAGAGGGCGCATCACCCCGCTGAGCAGTGCGTTGGCGGCGAGTTCGACGATGTCGCTGTGGAAGGCCGCGTTGGCCGCGGCGATCGCGGCGCGGTCGTGCGCCCGGGTCGCCGCCCGGGCCGCGTCGAGTCCGTCCGCCAGTCGCGCCAGCCCCTCGGCGTCCGCCCGTTCCGCCGCCAGACGCGCCGCGAGGGACTCCAGCGACTCGCGGACGTCGAAGAGGTCCCGCACGTCACTCGGGGTGAAGGGGGCGACCAGAGCCCCCCGGTGCGGCACCAGCACCACCAGTCCGTCGGCCGCGAGGAGGCGCAGTGCCTCCCGCAGCGGAATGCGCGAGACCTCCAGCTCCGCGGCCAGGTCGCGCTCGACGAGCCGTTCCCCCGGCTGGAGTTCGACCTCGATGATGCGCCGCCGCAGGGTCTCGTACGCACGCTCGCGCAGCGAGGGGCGCCCTTCGTCGGACGGTCGGGCTGCTGTCACCAAGGCTCTTCCTCCGCTGTCGGGCCTGTCCCACCGTAAGCGGACCACGCGGCCGGGACGTTACTGCTAACCGCTCGGTGACACGGCGGCAACATACGACCCGGAAACTGGGGCGCCATAGCGGTATACCACTAACCGGCTCGCGGGCCCCGTCTCCTGGAGGCATCCCAGTGGCACCATCCCGAACTCCCCTCTCCTCCCTCGCCGTCGCCGCCTCCGTCGTGTCGGGGCTCCTCCTGCTGAGCGGCTGCGGCGGATCGTCCGCGGCCGAGGGCGGGGAGGACGCCGGCAAGCTCAAGGTCGGTGTCCTCTTTCCCGGCTCGCTCTCCGACGACGGCTTCATGGGGTCGGCGTACCTCGGTTACCAGCGCGCGGCGAAGAAGCACGACGGCGCGGTGGAGTTCAGCAAGGTCGAGCAGGTGGCCACGGCCGACTACGAGAAGGCACTGGTCCGGTTCGCCACCACCTCCGACCTCGTGATCTCCATCGGCGGGCAGACCGACGCCGACGTGCGCAACGTGGCGGCGCGCTTCCCGCAGGTGAAGTTCGCGGAGATCGGCGGTCCCGCCGACGGGAAGCCGCTCGCGAACCTCTCCCTGTACGACCCCCAGCAGGCCGAGGGGGCCTTCCTCTCCGGTGCCGCGGCGGCCCTGCTCTCCGAGAGCGGGACGGTCGGATTCATCGGGGGCGCGGAGCTGCCGGCCATCGTGAACGCGGCCGAGGAGTTCAGCCGGGGAGCCGAGGCGGCCGACCCGGGCGTCAAGGTCCTCGCCCCGCAGTACGTCGGCGACTTCAACGACGTCGCCAAGGCCAAGCAGTCGGCACTGGCCGACTTCGGAGCCGGCGCGGACGTCCTGGGACAGGTCCTCAACCTCGGCCACAAGGGCGTCGCCCAGGCCGCCGGCCAGCGGGACGGATCGCTCATCGGCGGCCCGATCGCCCACGAGTGCGGGAGCGACCCGGCGTACGCCGGGTACGTGGAGACGGACATCGGCGCGGAGATCGAGTACGCGGTGGACCACCTGGTCGCCGGGGACTGGAAGGCCGAAGCCGTCCACTTCGGGCTGACCTTCGAGGAGCCGCACAACGACATCGTGCTCTGCGACACCGCCGACCCGGCGGTGGGCGAGAAGCTCGACGAGCTGAAGCGGAAGATCACGGCCGGCGAGATCACCACCCGATGAGCGCGCACGCTCCCGCCCTGGAGATCACCGGGCTCACCAAGTCCTTCGGCGCGACGCGCGCCCTGGACGCGGTGGACCTCGTCGTCGAGGCCGGCACCGTGCACTGCGTGCTCGGGGAGAACGGCGCCGGCAAGTCGACCCTCTGTCACATGGTGGGCGGCTCGCTGGTCCCGGACGAGGGCGCCCTGCGGCTGTACGGGGCGCCCTACGCCCCCCGCAGGCCCGCCGACGCCCTCGCCGCCGGGATCGCCATGGTGCACCAGCACTTCAGCCTCGTACCGACCCTGACCGTCGGCGAGAACCTGCGCCTGCTCCGGCTGCGAGACCTGCCCCGGCGGGTGGCGCGGGTACGCGAGGAGTACGGACTGGAGCTGGACCTGGACGCGCGGGTGGCCGAGCTGCCCGTCGGGGTGCGTCAGCGGGCCGAGATCGTCAAGGCGCTGCTGCGGGAGCCCCGGCTCCTCGTGCTGGACGAGCCCACGGGTGTGCTCGGCCCCGCCGAGACGGACGCGCTGCTCGCGACCTGCCGCAGGATCGCCGGATCGGGCCACGCCGTGGTGCTGGTGACGCACAAGCTCGGTGAGGCCGCACGGGCCGGCGACGCGGCGACGGTGCTGCGCGGCGGGCGCGTCTCCGGCGGCGGACCGCTGGCCGAACTCCCGCCGGAGCGGCTGGTACCGCTGATGATCGGGAGGCCGGCCCAGTCGCTGGGCGCGGGAACGGCCGGGACGCTCGGCCTGGCGCTCGACGGGGACCCGCAGGCCCCGGCGCCCGAGGCGCCCTGCGACGAGGACGCGGCCCCCGCCCCGGAGCGCAGGGCTCCGGGGCGTACGGTCCCGGGCGGTACGGAGAAGGCGCTGCGCCTGAGGGACGTCAGTGTGCGGCGCGCCGACGGTACCCACGCGCTCGACGCGGTCTCCCTGGACGTCGGATTCGGGGAGATCGTCGGGATCGCCGGGGTGGAGGGCAACGGGCAGAGCGAGCTCATGGCGCTGCTCGGTGGCTCGCTCACGCCCGGCTCGGGACGGGTGGAGCTGGGCGGCCGGGACGTCACACGCGCGGCACCCCGCGAGCGGAGCGGGGCCGGCCTGGGCGTGGTGCCGGAGGACCGGCTCCACGAGGGCTGCGTGCCCCGGCTGCGGGTCTCCGAGAATCTGTTCCTCGGCCGGCTCGACCGTTTCCGCCGGTACGGGATGTTCCTCGACCGTCGGTCCATGGCCCGGGCCGCCGAGGTGGTGCTGACGGAGCACGGCATCCGGGCGGACGGCCCGGGGGCCCTCATGGCGTCGCTGTCCGGAGGCAACCAGCAGAAGGTGGTGCTGGCCCGGGAGCTGGCGCTCGACCCGCTGGTCTGCCTGGCCGCCTCGCAGCCGACCCGCGGCCTGGACATCGGAGCGGTGGGCGCCGTGCACTCCCGCATCCGCCAGGCGGCAGCCGCGGGGACGGGGGTCCTGGTGGTCTCCAGCGAACTGCCGGAGCTCCTCGCCCTGTGCGACCGGATCTCCGTGGCCTACCGGGGGAAGCTGCTGGGCCCCGTCGACCCGGCGGAACCGGACGCCCGGGAGCGGATCGGCGCCCTGATGCTCGGCGCCCACGCGTCCGCCTCGGCCAGCCGGGACGAGAACGGGTCCCGGGGAGCACCACCCCAGCCCGTCCCCGGCGGGGAGCCGGCCGGGCGCTGAGCCCGCGCACCACCGGCCCACCACGCCCGCGCCCCGCCGAACTCCCCGCGGCATACGCACCCCCGGACCCCGCAGCAGCCGAGCACGCGACCGCACACGCACCAACGGACCCCGCAGCACCGAGCACCGCCCACCTCCGCCGGCACCCCCGCACCACCGAACCCGCCGCGACCGCACGGCCGGACCCCGCAGCACCCAAATCCGCACCACCGCACCGGCGCTCCCCCGGCCCGGTCGCACGCTCGGCACCCACGTCGTCCGCCCCCGCCACCCTGTCGCGCGCCAAGACACCCGTGTCGCGCACCTCGGCACCCCGTCGTCCGCCCCGACACCCGTAAGGAGCAAGGAGCCGCCATGTCGCCCCCACCGCTTCCCCTGTCCGCCCCCGAGACCGCCCCCGCCTCCACCCCGGCGACCGCCCACGCCCCCCGTACGGCACGGATCCGTCTCCTCTCCGCGCTGCGGCACCCTGTCGCCGTCGCGGTGCTCGCGGTCCTGCTCGCCGGCCTGGCCGGCGTCGGGCTCGTCATGGGCGCCGGAACACAGCCGGCCGTCGCCTGGGACGCCCTCGTCGAGGGGATGTTCGGATCGCAGTACGCCGTCGGCAGTTCCCTCAACTCGGCTGCCGTACTGGCCCTGATCGCCACCGGCTTCACCGTCGCCCACCGCGCCGGGCTGGTGAACGTGGGAGGTGAGGGCCAGCTCTGCGCGGGCGGGCTGGCGGCTGCCGCCGTGGGGACCGCCCTGCCCTCCGGAGTCCCGGCCGCGCTCGGGGTACCGCTCGTCCTCGCCGCCGGAGCCCTGGCGGGGGGCGCCTGGGCCGGGATCGCCGCCTGGCTGCGGACCGCGCGCGGTACCAGCGAGGTCATCACGACGCTGCTGCTCAACTTCATCGGGGTGGGGCTCGTGTCGGTGGCCGTCCATGAGGAGGCGCTCCTGCGTCAGCCCGTGACGTCGTCCGAGACGCTGCCGCAGTCGGCCCCGCTGCCCGAGGGCGCACGGCTGCCGCTGATCGGCGGTGTCGAGTCTCCCGCCACGGCGATCGTCCTGATCGCCGCCGTCGCCGCCGTGCTCACCGGCCTGGTGCTGCGGCACACGGCCGTGGGACTGCGGCTGCGGTCCGTGGGGCACTCCCCCGCCGCCTCCGCGCGGATGGGACTTCCCGTGGCCCGTCTCGAAGGGGGTGGCCTGGCGTTCGCGGGCGCCGCGGCCGGACTGGCGGGCGCGTCCCTCGTCGCCATCGCCCCCTATGTGCTGGCCGAGCACTTCTCCTCCGGCTACGGCTTCTCCGGCCTGGTGGTGGGGCTGCTCGCCCGGGGCTCACTGACCGCCGTGGCGGCCGTGTCGCTCCTCTTCGGCTTCCTCACCAACGGCGGCATCAACCTCCAGCTCGCGGCCGAGGTCCCCGCCTCCTCCGTACAGATCGTGCAGAGCCTGCTCGTGCTGTTCGTCGCCGCGGCCATGTTCACCACCACACGTGACAGGAGCGGCTCATGAGTGCGGTCGTGGAGGAGCTGGCCTCCGGAGGGGTGCGTCTGGCCGTGCCTCTCCTGCTGGCCTCGTCGGGCGAGCTGCTGAGCGAACGTGCCGGCGTGCTCAACCTCTCCGTCGAGGGCATGATGCTGACCGGCGCCTTCGCCGGCGCGGCGGGGGCCCTGGCCTCGGGCAGCGCGGGCGTGGGCGTGCTCGCCGCCCTGGCCGCCGGACTGCTCTTCGCGGCCCTTCAGGCTCTGCTCAGCGTCGTCCTGCGCGCCGACCAGATCGTCACCGGCATCACGGCGAACGCCCTGGCCCTCGGCGCGACCACCTACGGCGCCCGGGTGCTGTTCGGCGACGGGGCGGCCGACTCGGTGCCCGGCTTCGACCCGATCGCGATACCTGGCCTGCACTCCGTCCCTGTCCTGGGACCCGCCCTGTTCGAGCAGACCGCCCTCGGATACGCCGCGTTCCTCATCGCCGCCGCCCTCGCCCTGGGATTCAGCAGGCGCACCGGGTGGGGGCTGGCCCTCGACGCGATCGGCGAGGACGCGACGACCGCGGACCGCTGCGGCCTTCCGGTGCGGGCCGTCCGCTTCGCCGTCGTGCTGCTGACCGGCGCCGTATCGGGTCTGGCGGGCGCCCAGTTGGTCCTGTCGGAGGTCCACGCCTTCAGCGACAACATCACCGGCGGCATCGGTTATCTCGCGGTCGTCGCGGTGATCGCGGGCCGCTGGCGGGCCTGGCCCACCATCGCGGCCTGCCTCTTCTTCGGCGTGGCGCAGTCGCTCCAGTTCGCGGCGCCCGCGCTCGGACTGCACGTGTCCGCGCCGCTGCTGACCACGCTCCCGTACGTCATCGCCCTGCTGGCCGTGAGCGGTCTCGTCGGCCGCAGCCGGGCGCCTTCGGGGCTGACCGTCCCGTTCCTGCGCGGCAGTTGACCGCTCGCCGTCCCCGCACCCCTTCCCCGAGGACATACGACATGACGCTGATCCTGACCCGGTCCGACATCGCCGCCCTGCTCGCGGACCTTCGTGACGACATCGAGGCGGCCGTGGAGGGATGCCACCGGGATCTCGCCCTCGGCAGAGCCGTCCTGCCGCCCCCGCCCGCCATGCCGTTGCCGGGCTCGGACGGCACCTTCCTCGCCATGGCCTCGGCCTCCGCCCCGGACGGCCTCGCCGCCGTGAAGCTGCTGGCCGACCTGCCCGCCAACCGCGCGCGGGGGCTTCCGGTGCAGCGCTCGGCCGTCCTGGCGGTGTCCGCGGAGACGGGGGCGTGCGAGGCGCTCCTCGACGGCGCCGAGGTCACCCGTGCGAGAACCGCCGCCGCCACCGCGGTCGCCACCCGCGCCCTGGCCCGGCGGGACGCCCGGGTCCTGGGGCTCGTCGGGACCGGCCCACTGGCCCGTGCCCATGCCCGTGCGCTGCTCCCGGGCCGTCCCTACGAGCGGATCGTGCTCTGGGGACGCGATCCCGGCCGGACCGGGGAGACCGCGGCCTGGATCACCGAGGAGCTCGGCGTGGAGGTGAGCGTGCTGTCCGGGCCGCGGGCCGTCGCGGAGGCGGCGGACGTCCTGTGCACGCTGACGCCGTCGCGCGAGCCGCTGATCCGCGGGGCGTGGCTGTCCCCGGGCCAGCACATCAACGCCGTCGGCGCCCCGCCGCGCCCCGACCACCGGGAGATCGACACGGAAGGCGTCGTGCGCTGCCGGATCGTCGTCGACGCCTACTCCACGGCCCGGGCGAAGTCCGGTGAGGTCCTGATACCGCTCGCCGAAGGCGCGCTCCGCGAGGACGACTTCCGCTGCGAACTGGGCGAGGTCCTCGCGGGTACGAAGCCCGGCCGCACCTCGGACACCGAGCTGACGCTCTTCGACTCGGTGGGGGTCGGCCTCCAGGACCTGGCGGTGGCCCGGCTGCTGATCGACGCCGCCCACGCCCGGCGGTCGGGGACGAGGATCGAACTCGGCGCCTGACCGGAGCCGGGGCCGTGCGGGAGGACGGGCGCGGGGGCGCACTCGTTGTGGCCCGCGCGGGCCCCGGTTCAGTAGCGTGCGGGGCATGAGCACTTCCGACACCACTCCGGCCCCGGCCGCCTCCGAGGCCCACCCCCGTTTCGCCGAAGCCCTGCGGGAACTGGGCCTCCAGGTCGAGGTACGCCGCTTCCCCGACGCCACCCGCACCGCAGCCGAGGCCGCGGCGGCGATCGGCTGCGAGCTCAGCCAGATCGCGAAGTCCCTGATCTTCGAGGCGGACGGCGAACCCGTCCTCGTCCTGATGGACGGCTCCTCGCGGGTGGACGTGGAGCTCGTACGGAGCGAACTGGGGGCGCGCGAGGTCGGACGCGCGCGGGCGGACATGGTCCGGGAGACCACCGGATACGTGATCGGAGGGGTGCCGCCCTTCGGCCACCGCACGAAGACACGGGTGCTGGCCGACCGGGGGCTCCTGGGCCACCCGGAGGTGTGGGCGGCGGCGGGTCATCCGCACGCCGTGTTCCGGCTCGACCCGGCCACCCTGATCGAGCTCGCGGGCGGCACCCTCGTCGACGTGCGCGAGCGGACCACGTGACCCCTCTGGTGGCTGCGGCGGTCCTGGCCGCCGCGATCACCCACGCGAGCTGGAACGCGATCGCCCACGCCATACGGGACCAGCTGCTCTCGATGACGCTCATCGCCGGCGGCGGGGCGCTGATCGGCGCCGTGCTGGCATGCTTCGCCCCGCTTCCCGCGGCCGGCGCCTGGCCCTGCCTGCTGGCCTCGGCGGCCCTGCACGTGGCGTACATGCTGCTGCTGACGCGTTCGTTCGCCCTCGGGGACTTCGGCCAGATGTATCCCCTCGCCCGGGGCACGGCCCCGCTTGTCGTGACGGTGCTCGCCGCCGTCTTCGTCGGTGAGCGGCCGGACGGCTGGGCGACGGCGGGGGTGGCGGTGGCTTCGGCGGGGCTCGTGGGACTGGCGGTCTGGGGGGCCCGCGGCCACGGCAGACGCCCCGACCGGGCGGCGGTCGTGGCGGCCCTGGCGACGGGTCTGGCCATCGCCGGGTACACCACCGTCGACGGCATCGGTGTACGCGCCTCCGGTACGCCGGTGGGCTACATCGGCTGGCTGATGGTCATGCAGGGCACGGCCCTCCTGCCGTACGCCTGGCTGCGCAGGCGGGGCGAACTGCTGCCCCAGATCAGGCCGTTCGCGGCGCGGGGCATGCTGGGCGCGGCCCTGGCGATGGCCGCCTACGGTCTCGTCCTGTGGGCGCAGACGAAGGCTCCGCTCGCGCCGGTCGCGGCGCTGCGGGAGTCCTCGATCATCGTGGGCGCGGCGATAGGCACGCTGTTCTTCAAGGAGAGGTTCGGCGCTCCGAGGATCGCGGCGGCCGGGCTGATGGTGGTGGGCATCGGGCTGATGCTGCACACGAGTTGACGGCCGGGGACCGCACCCACCGGACCGTAGAACGTGCCCGGGTGCTCCTCGGCGCGGTGCCCCGGCCGGGCACGCAACTCCGCGAGGAAGCGCACGGAGAGCGGCGGCCACCCCCAGAAGTCGAAGGCGAGCGCCCCGAGGCAGGACCCGGGCCCGAACTCCCGGTCGGTGACCGGCACGGGGACGGCGCAGGCGGGACAGGCCACGTCACCCCGCCCGGTCGTCCGCCGAGTCTCGATGCCGTACCTGAACGGCTGCCGGACCTCCTCGTCCGGCTCGAAGCTGTGCGGGTGATCGATGACGACCGTGCGTGTCCCGCACCGGGGGCAGGTCGCCGAGTCCGCCGCGTCCTGACCCTGGCCGCCGACGTGGTGGTGGCGTCCGACGACGACGGCGACCGGGCCGGGGTACCACGTCGGATCGGAGGCATCGGCCACCGCACGCGCCCAGTGGGGGCCCGGCCGGTGACCGACGTCCACGAACAGGCTGTACATCGCGTCCTTGGTCGTCCCGCGCGTGACGACGCCCTCGGCGACCATCCAGTCGACCGTCCGCCCGGCGAGCGCGCCCGCCTCCTCGCCCGTCAGGTCCAGATCGACGACGCGCTCGAAGAAGTCACCTGTCGCTGCCACCCGCCCCTTCGTGCCGGAACCGGCTTCCCGCCGGTCCCGTCACCCTGTCACGCGGCACCGACAGTGGAGGCGTCCAGCTCGACGACCACCTCGTCGTCCTCGAAGGTCCCCGTCGGGCGGAAGCCCAGCGAGGTGTAGAGCGCCGCGGCGCCCGTGTTGGCGGGGTGGTACGACAGCCGGATCACCGCGCAGTCCTCCAGGCCGGCCAGCCAGGCCGTGAGCGTGCGGACGGCCGCCCGTCCCACGCCCCTGCCCTGCTCGGGCCCGTCGACCAGCATCCCGCCGATCCAGTACGAGCCGTCCTCGTCCCTGGCCCACATCACGTGCCCCAGCGGGAGTTCGCCCGCGTGGACGGCGAGCGAGTGCCAGGTGTCCTCGCGCAGGGTCAGGAGCAGATAGCGGGCCGCGAGCGCGGGGACGTAGGCGCGCTGGCCGTCGAGCGGCGCGACGTCGCCGACCGCGCGCCAGTTGTCGTCGGTCACCTCGCGCAGTGTGACGCGCCGTCCGGTCCTGTCGGTGAAGCCGTGGTCGATCACGTGGGGAGGGTAGAGCGCGGCCCGCCGGTCCCGCTACCCGGTTTCCTCCTCGCCCCTCATCGCCCTGCGGAAGCCCGTGTTGACCCCGAGCAGACCGCCGTCCACCCGCAGGGTCGTGCCGGTGATCCAGGCCGCGTCGCGGGACGCGAGGAAGGCGACGGCGGAGGCGATGTCGTCCGGTTCGCCGATCCGGCCGAGCGGGTAGAGGGCCGAGGCCCGCGCCAGATCGGCATCGCGGCCGGCCCAGGCGTCCGTGCGGATCGTGCCGGGGGCGACGAGGTTGACCCGCACGCCGCGCGGCCCGGCGTGACCGGCGAGCGTACGGGTCAGGCTGGCCAGGCCCGCCTTGGCCGCGCTGTAGGCGTGACCGCCGAAGTCCTGCTCGCCGTTGACGGAACCGATGTTGACGACGGCACCCCGGCCCGAGGCCACCAGGTGCGGCAGCGCGGCACGGGAGCAGCGGTAGGGCCCGCTCAGGGTGATGTCGAGGGTGCGGGCCCAGGGCTCGTCGGCCTCGTCCTCGAAGAGCGCGGCGTCCTCGTGGTTGCTGTAGGCGTTGTTGACCAGGACGTCGAGCCGGCCGAAGGAGGCGACCGCGTGGGCCACCGCCGCCTCGACCGCCGCCCGGTCGCCCACGTCGCAGGCCAGGGACTCGGCGGTGCCGCCGGTCGCGCGTATCGCCGCCGCCGTGCGCTCCGCGCGCTCGGCGTCCAGGTCGGTGACCAGGACGGCCGCGCCCTCGGAGGCCAGCCGGCGGGCGGTGGCCGCCCCGATGCCCTGTCCCGCGCCCGTGAGGAGCGCGGCGTACCCGTCGAAGCGAGGAGGAGTCATAGCGACGACCGTACTGCCCTGACCAGGGCCTGGGCACGGGGGTCGGCGGTGACTCCCTTCTGCAGACCGTTCGTCACATAGCCGAGCGCGATGCCCGATTCGGGGTCGGCGAACCCCAGCGAGCCACCGCGGCCGGGGTGGCCGAAGGCCCCGGGGCCCAGGAGCGGGGCGGCGGGGCCGTGCAGCATGTAGCCGAGGCCGAAGCGGGTGCTGACGACGAGCACCCGGTCCGGGCCCGCGGACTCCTCGGTGCGGGCCAGGGTGAGGGTCGCGGGGGCGAACAGCCGCTCGCCGTCGACCTCGCCGATCATCGCCGCGTAGCAGCGGGCGAGGCCCCGCGCGGTGGCGATGCCGTTGGACGCCGGGAGTTCGGCCGCGCGGTAGCCCGGGTCGTTCTCGTCGGGGAAGGGGTCGATCGCCCCGAAGGCGCGGCGGGTGAGCGAGGCCGGGTCGCCGTAGGCCTCGACCACGGACCGCTTGGGGCGCACCCGGAGCGCTCCGCCGCCCTCGGCGGGCGGCGGCTCGACGGGGCCGATCCGCCCGATGCGGTGCGCCTCGTCGTCCGGGAGGCCGAACCAGAAGTCCAGGCCGAGCGGGCGCGCGATCTCCTCGGCGATCCAGCGGCCGATGGTGCGCCCGGTGACCCTGCGCACCAGTTCGCCGATCAGCCAGCTGTAGGTCTGGGCGTGGTAGCCGTGGTCGGTTCCGGGCTCCCACTGCGGCCGTTGGGCGGCGACGGCCCGCGGCCCCGACACCTGGTCCGCGGCCTCCTCGGGCGTCAGCGCCACGTCGAGGGCGGCCAGCCCCGCGCGATGGGCGAGGAGGTGGCGCACGAGGACGCGCTCCTTGCCGTTCGCCTTGAACTCCGGCCAGTACGTGCCGACGGGGGCGTCCAGGTCCACCTGACCGCGCTGGTGCAGCAGCAGCGGGACGGCGGCGGCCACGCCCTTTCCGGCCGAGCGCACGACCTGCACGGTGTCCACGGCCCAGGGTTCACGGCCGTCGACGTCCCGCGTACCGGCCCACAGATCCACGACCTTGCGGCCGTGACGGTAGAGGGCGACCGCCGCGCCCCGTTCCCCGCGCTGTTCGAAGTTACGGACGAAAGCGTCCCGTACCGCCTCGAATCCCGGTGCCACCGTGCCTCGTACGTCCACGCCTGCTCCCGTGCTCCCGCTCATCCCCCCATGGTGCATCGCGCCGCAGGTGGAACGGGGGGCGGGTCACCATCTGTTCACGGACGCGGAACGGACACGGAACGCGGGTCGAAGCCGAAGGGCAGCTCCAGCCGGTGGGCGCGCATGAGCGTGTCGTCGCACAGCAGGTCCTGCGTGCGGTCGTCGGCTGCGATCACCCCGTCGCTGAGGATGACGGCGCGCGGGCAGAGTTCGAGGGCGTAGGGCAGGTCGTGGGTGACCATCAGCACGGTGACGTCCAGGGACCGCAGGATGTCGGCGAGTTCGCGCCGGGAGGCCGGGTCCAGGTTCGAGGAGGGCTCGTCCAGGACGAGGATCTCCGGCTCCATGGCGAGGACGGTGGCGACGGCGACCCGGCGGCGCTGGCCGAAGGAGAGGTGGTGCGGGGGGCGCGCCGCGTACTCCTCCATACCGACCCGCTTCAGGGCGGTCATGACCCGCTCCTCCAGCTCGGGGCCGCGCAGTCCGGCCGACGCCGGGCCGAAGGCGACGTCCTCGCGGACGGTCGGCATGAAGAGCTGGTCGTCGGGGTCCTGGAAGACGATGCCGACCCGGCGGCGGATCTCGGCGAGGTTCTTCTTCGCGACGGGCAGTCCGGCGACCCGGACGGTGCCCGCTCCGGCGTCCAGGATGCCGTTGAGGTGCAGGACGAGGGTGGTCTTGCCCGCGCCGTTGGGGCCGAGGAGCGCGACGCGTTCGCCGCGGGCCACGGTCAGGTCGACGCCGAAGAGGGCCTGGTGGCCGTCGGGGTAGGCGTAGGCGAGGCCGCTGACCTCGAGGGAGGGCGCGGGTGCGGTGGGCAGGCTCATACGGTCCATCCCAGCAGACGTACGGCGAGGGCGAGCACGGGGAGTGCCGCCGCGTGCGCCCACTGGGTGCGGGAGGCGGTCACCTCGTCGATCACCGGCATGGTGCCGGTGTAGCCACGGCTGACCATCGCGAGGTGGACGCGCTCGCCGCGCTCGTAGGACCGGATGAAGAGGGCGCCGGCCGTCTTGGCGAGGACACCCCAGTGGCGTACGCCGCTCGCCTCGAAACCCCGGGAGCGGCGGGCGATCGACATCCGGCGCAGCTCGTCGGTGATGACGTCGCCGTACCGGATCATGAACGAGGCGATCTGGACGAGCAGCGGCGGCAGCCTGAGCCGCTGGAGACCGAGCAGCAGGGACCGCAGCTCGGTCGTGGAGGCGAGGATCACCGAGGCGGCCACCCCGAGGGTTCCCTTGGCGAGGACGTTCCAGGCGCCCCAGAGACCGGGGACGCTGACGGAGATCCCGAGCAGCTCGGTCTGCTCGCCGGGCACGACGAACGGCATGAGGAGCGCGAACGCGACGAACGGCACCTCGATGACGAGCCGCTTCAGCAGGAACCCGGGTGAGATCCGGGCCACTGCGGCGACGGCGGCGAGCAGCACGGCGTACAGCGCGAAGGCCCAGACCGCCTCGCGCGGGGTCGACACGACGACCACGACGAAGCAGAGGACGGCGGCGAGCTTGCAGTGCGGTGGGAGGGCGTGGACGGGTGAGTGCCCGTGCCGGTAGAGCTTGTGGGCGTGGCCGGCGCCCACGTCAGACGGTCTCGGTGGTGCGGGCGGCGGGTTCCTGCGGCGTACGGCGGCTGCGCAGCGTCCAGAAGACACCACTGCCGACGGCGACGGTGACTCCGACGCCGATCACTCCGGCGAGGCCTCCGGAGACCCGGGCGTTGCTGACGTCCTCGACGCCGTAGTCGGCGAGGGGGGAGCCGGCGGCGTCGTGCTCCTGGACCTTCTCGTCGATGCCCTTGTCGGCGGCGACCTTCTCCAGGCCGTCGGGGTTCGCGGAGGCGTAGAAGGAGACGAAGCCCGCGAGGACGAGCGCGGCGGCCAGCCCGGTGGCCCAGACCGCGCGGGTGGAGCGTGCGGCGGCGCGGGCGGGCACGGGCGTGGCGGCCGGGGCGTCGACGAGTGCGCCGCCGACCCGGAGCTTGAGCGGGGTGGCGAGTCCACGGGCGCCGTGCACGAGGTCGGGGCGTACGGCGATGACGGCGCCCACGGTCAGCGCGGTGATGGCCGCCTCTCCGATGCCGATCAGGACGTGGACGCCGACCATCGCGGCGAGGACCTGGCCGAGGGGGACGTCGGTCGTCCCGCCGATCGCGTAGATGGCGGTGAACGCGACGGCCGCCGCCGGCACGGAGACCAGCGCGGCCACGAAGGCCGCCGCGGTCGTGGAGCGACGGGTGCGCGGCAGCACACGGGTCAGCCCGCGGAAGAGGGCGTAGGCGACGACGGTGGTGACGACGCCCATCACGGTGATGTTCACCCCGAGGGCGGTCAGGCCGCCGTCGGCGAAGAGGACGCCCTGCATCAGCAGGACGACCGCTATGCAGAGCACCCCGGTGTACGGCCCGACGAGGATCGCCGCCAGCGCACCGCCCAGGAGGTGTCCGCTGGTGCCGGCCGCGACCGGGAAGTTCAGCATCTGCACGGCGAAGATGAAGGCGGCCACGAGCCCGGCCAGCGGGGCGGTGCGTTCGTCCAGCTCACGCCGGGCGCCGCGGAGACCGACGGCGACCGCGCCTGCGGCGACGACACCGGCGACGGCGGAGACGGGTGCGTTGATGAATCCGTCGGGTACATGCATGGAGTGGCTCCGCTTTCGGGCGTTGCTGCGGGCGGGGTCGAGAACCGCTCAATGATAGGGCCCTGTTGCAAAGAGTTCGCAAGAGCGCAGAGGTGACAACTAAGCACGCCCCTCAAAGTGCCCAAATGGGAAGATATGGGACATTAGGGGGAGCGATATTCACACAGGAGGAGCCGGCCATGTCCCTCATGATCAAAGAAGACGCACGAGCCCGGCTCATCACGGACGGCCCCGACCCTCGCCTGGTCCCCGTGGAACTCCGCTACGACCCCGAGGATCCACGGACCGTCCACGTCCGCCTCCCCGGCGACGTCGACTGGACCTTCGGCCTCGACCTCCTGGAACGCGGGATGCGCACCCCCGTCAGCCGCGGGGACGTACGCGTCTGGCCGTGCGGCCGGGCCCAGCTGGTCCTGGAGCTGCACGCGAAGGACGGCGTCGCCGTCTTCCAGTTCGACAACGCCCCGCTGATCCGCTTCCTGGCGCGCACGCGCGCGGCGGCCCCCGCGCGCCCGGAGGCCGCCCCGGCCGCGGCCACCCGCACCTGACGACACGGCAGGAGCCCCCGCGCCGCGCGGCGCGGGGGCTCCTGCCGCCCCGGTCCCCCGTCCCCACAGGTGACCGGCGCTCCGGGGCCCGCCCGCTCATCCGCGCAGGAGCGGGCCCCGGGGTCCTCCGACGTCACACCCGGACGAGCTCACGCTCCCCGCCGCCCTCGGCGGGACCGCCGGCGAGGTCCTTGCGCAGGCCCTCGCCCTCCACGTCCACGTTCGGCAGCACCCGGTCCAGCCAGCGCGGCAGCCACCAGGCCCGCTTGCCGAGCAGGGCCAGCACGGCCGGCACGACGGCCATGCGCACCACGAACGCGTCGAAGAAGACGGCGATGGCGAGCGAGAAGCCGATCATCTTGATCATCTGCTCGGAGGAGCCGATGAAGCCGGCGAACACGGCCATCATGATGACGGCGGCTGCCGTGACCACCCGGGCCCCGTGCTGGAAGCCGGTGACGACGGCCTGGCCGGGCGTCTCCCCGTGGACGTACGCCTCACGCATCCGGGTGACGAGGAAGACCTCGTAGTCCATCGCGAGACCGAAGACCACACCGACCATGAAGATCGGCATCATGCTCATGATCGGACCGGTCTGCTCGACCCCGAAGAGCGAGCCGAGCCAGCCCCACTGGAAGACCGCGACGACGGCGCCGAGAGCCGCGACGACCGAGAGCAGGAAGCCGAGGGCCGCCTTGAGCGGCACGAGGATCGAGCGGAAGACCACCATCAGGAGGAGGAACGCGAGGCCGACGACGAGCGCCAGGTAGGGCAGCAGCGCGTCGTTCATCTTCTGCGAGAAGTCGATGTTCATGGCGGTGGCGCCGGTGACCAGCACCTCGGCACCGGTGTCGCTCGTGACGGTCTCACCGGCGTCACGGATGGCGTGGACCACGTTCTCCGTCTCGACGGAGCTCGGCCGGTCCTTGGGGATGACCGTGATGGTCGCGGTGTCGCCGGCCTTGTTGAAGGTGGCCGGGGTGACGGCCGCGACACCGCCGGAGCTCTCGATCTCGTCGGAGACCCTGGTCACCGCGGCCTTGCCGTCGGCGCTGTTCCTGGTGTCGACGACGACCATCAGCGGACCGTTGAACCCGGGGCCGAAGCCGTCGGAGAGCATGTCGTACGCCTGACGCTGCGTGGTCGACTTCGGCTGGGCGCCGTCGTCCGGCAGGCCCATCTCCAGCGAGGCGGCCGGTACGGCGATCGCCCCGAGGCCGAGGACACCCACGAGCAGCACCCAGACCGGGCGGCGCAGCACGAACCGCGCCCAGCGGGTGCCCGCGTTCGGCTTCGCCTCGGGCCTGTTCTCCGCCTCGGCGGCCTTGCGGGCCTTGCGCCCCAGGATCCGCTTGCCCGCGAAGCCCAGCAGCGCCGGGACGAGGGTGAGCGCGATGAGCACGGCGATCGCGACCGTACCGGCGGCCGCGAAGCCCATCTTCGACAGCATCGGGATGTTCACGACGGCGAGGCCGACCAGGGCGATGACCACGGTGAGACCCGCGAAGACCACTGCCGATCCCGCCGTGCCCACGGCCCGCCCGGCGGCCTCCTCGCGTTCCCGGCCCTCGGCCAGTTCGGCGCGGTAGCGGGAGACGATGAAGAGCGCGTAGTCGATGCCGACCGCGAGGCCGATCATCATGGCGAGCGTCGAGGTGGTGGAACCGAGGTCCAGGACGTTGGCCAGCGCGGTGATCGTGGAGACCCCGATACCGACCCCGATGAGGGCGGTCAGCAGCGGCAGCCCGGCGGCGATCAGCGAACCGAAGGTGATGACCAGGACGACGGCGGCGACGGCGACGCCGATGATCTCGGTGGCGCCCGTCTCCGGCATCACCTGGAGCGCGTCACCGCCGATCTCGACCTTCATGCCGCTGCTCCGCGCGTCGTGCCCGGCGTCCTCCAGCGCCTCCCGCGTCCCGTCGGTGAGCTCCATGGAGCTCACCTCGTACGAGACGGAGATGTAGGCGGTGGAGCCGTCCTTGCTGACCGCGTCGGCCGTGTACGGGTCGGCGACGGAGGCGATCTGGTCCGAACCGGACTTCAGCTCACCCACGATCCCCTTGATCTCGGCCTTGTTGGCCGCGTCGGTCACCTTCTCGCCCTCGGGCGCCTTGAAGACGACCCGGGCGGTCGCGCCGTCGGCGCTGCCGCCGGGGAAGCGTTCCTCCAGCAGGTCGAAGGCGCGCTGGGCCTCGGTGCCGGGGATCGAGAAGGAACTCGATGTGGCGGTGGACGCGGCGGAGGCGCCAAAGCCGGCCAGGGCCAGCAGCGCCACCCAGATCAGAGCGACGTAGCGGCGACGCCGGAAGGCGAGCCGTCCGATTTTGTACAGGAATGTGGCCACGGGGGGTGTACTCCCGGTCAGGTCGTTGTACGGAAGAGGGCGTGTGGAACCAGCCCGACGACGAGAGCGGCGTGTCAGGTGGAGCGTCGGGGAGTCAGGTCGTACGGAGGAGAGGGAACGCGGGGACGTCAGACGCCGAGGGCGGGGAACACCACGGCTTCCGCGTAGTCGGTGAGGAACGCCTGGTCGACGGGGCGGCCCTCGACCAGCTCGCGAGCGGCGAAGGCGCCGATCATCATGTGGGGTACGTAGGAGAGGGCCGGGTTGTCCGGACGCACTTCACCCCGGTCCACGGCCCGCCCGATCATCAGTCCGAGACCGGTGAGTTCCGGCTCGACCATCAGCTCACGCAGGGCCTGGAGCAGATCGGGATTGCTGTGGACCGCCTGGCCGAGACCCCGCATCAGCGCGGAGCTCTTCTCCATCTGGCAGTCGTCGGTCCGCTGGAGCGCGGCGCGGAAGTCACCGCGCAGCGAACCGGTGTCGATCTCGCCGAGCTGCACGGGCTTGTTGTGCCTGAGCGCCTTGACGACGAGTTCGGCCTTGCTCCCCCACTGGCGGTAGAGGGTGGCCTTGCTGGAGCGGGTTCGGGCGGCAACGGCGTCCATGGTCAGGGCTTCATAGCCGACCTCGCCGAGCAGATCGAGCACCGCGGCGTACAGCTCGCTCTCGCGCTCGGGCGTGAGCCGGCTGCGTGCCATGGGTCGACCTCCTCCTGAGTTGCGCCTGCTGGATGGTACGTCAGCCGAAGATCAACTAACGGAACGAAACGGTTTCGTACACTTCGAAGGTACCCCCTCCCCGAGCGAAACGAAGCAGTTTCGCTTGTGTCGTGCACCACAAGTTGCCGGGGGCCCTTCGCACGGAAAGCATTGGAGGGTGAGTGACGACGCCGCGTATCTCCGTTTCCCGCACCTCCACGAGGACTTGCTCTGCTTCGCCGCGGAGGACGACCTCTGGGTCTCCCCTCTCGCCCCGGCGGGGCAGCGGCCGGGCCGGGCGTGGCGGCTGACCGTCGACCGGACGAGGGTCAGCCATCCACGCTTCTCGCCCGACGGCAGCCGCATCGCCTACACGACCTGGCGCACGCTCGATCCAGAGATCCACATCACCCCCGTGGACGGCGGGCCCGCCCGCAGACTCACCTACTGGGGGTCGACCGACGCGCGGGTCTGCGGCTGGAGCCCGGACCCCGGGGACTCCTCGCAGATCCTCGCCGTGTCCTCGCACAACCAGCCGTTCTCCTACTTCTCGTGGGCCTACAGCGTCCCCACGGACGGCAGCCCCGGCGGCAAGCTGCCGTGGGGGCCCGTCTCCGACATCGCGGTCGCCGACGTCGACGGGGAGCGGCGCACCCTGCTGCTGACGGGGAAGCCGCCGCACGAGCCGGCGGCCTGGAAGCGCTACCGGGGCGGGGCGACGGGCCGGCTGTGGCTGCACGGCAAGCGCCTGCTGCCGGACATCGGCGGGCATCTGGACGCACCCATGTTCGTCGGGCGGCGCATCGCCTTCCTCTCCGACCACGAGGGCGTCGGCAATCTGTACAGCTGCCTGATGGACGGCGGCGATCTGCGCCGGCACACCGACCACGACGCGTTCTACGCCCGGCACGCCTCCAGCGACGGCAGCCGCGTCGTCTACCAGTGCGCGGGCGATCTGTGGCTGGTCGACGACCTGGAGACGCCGGACGCGAAGCCCCGGAAGCTGGAGGTACGGCTCGGGGGCCCGCGGACCGGCCGGCGCACGTACCAGGTACCGGCGTCCAGCCACGTGGACGCGCTGTCCGTGGACGAGACGGGCCGGGCGAGCGCCGTCTCCGTGCGCGGCAGCCTCTACTGGCTCACCCACCGCGACGGCCCCGCGCGCACCATCGCCGACACCCCGGGGGTGCGCGTCCGGCTCCCCGAGATGCTGGGCAGCGGCGGCCAGGTCGCCTACGTCACCGACGCGGAAGGGGAGGACGCGGTCGAGATCGCCTACCTCCCCCGGGCCAGCGGCGACCGCCCGCCGCGACGGCTGGCCGCCGGGCAGCTCGGCAGGGTCCACGAGCTGATCTCCGATCCGGAGGGCGAACGGCTGGCCGTCGCGAGCAACGACGGCCGGCTGCTGCTGCTGGACACCACGGAGGAGGCAGAACCCCTCGACCTCGACGGATCCGAAGCGCAGGCAGCACCGCCGGAGCCTGCGCCGGAGACGGCCGCGCCCCGGGTCACCGAGCTGATCCGCTCCGTCAACGGCCCGGTCCGGGATCTGGCGTTCTCGCCCGACGGACACTGGCTGACCTGGTCCCACCCCGGCGTCGGCCGGTCCCTCCGGCAGATCAAGCTGGCCAGGATCACCGGCCCCGACGCCCCGCTGATAGTGGATGTCACCAACGGGCGCTTCGAGGACGAGAACCCCGTCTTCACCGGCGACGGCCGCTACCTCGCCTTCCTCTCGTGGCGCGGCTTCGACCCCGTGTACGACGTCCACACCGGCGACCTGTCCTTCCCGCTGGGCTGCCGGCCGTATCTGGTCCCTCTCTCCTCCGCCACCCCCTCCCCGTTCGCGCTGCTCCCCGACGGGAGGCCCGCGGCCGGTGGCCTGGACCCCGTGGACATCCCCGAGGGGACGGTCGAGGGGGCGACGGTCACCGTGGAGTTCGAGGGCCTGGAGAACCGGGTCACGCCGTTCCCCGTCGCCGCGTCGAAGTATTCGGCGCTCCAGCCGGTCAGCGGCGGCGGTCTCGTCTGGCTCCGCTGGCCGATCTCCGGGGCCCTGGGCGAGACGTTCGCCAACCCGGCGGACATGTCGGGCCGGCCGACCCTGGAGCACTTCAACATCGCCAAGGCCCGCAAGACCGAACTGGTCGGCCACCTCGACTGGTTCGCGGTCAGCGGCGACGCCACCCGGCTGGTCGTCATGGACGACGGGGAACTGCGGGCCGTGCCGTCCAACGAGCCCGGTGACAACGACTCCACGGTCTTCATCGACCTGCGCCGCATCCTGCACGACGTCGACCCGGCGGCCGAATGGCGCCAGGCCTACGGGGAGGCAGGCCGCATCATCCGGTCCTACTTCTGGGAGCCGGACATGTGCGGGATCGACTGGGACGCCGTGCTGGACCAGTACCGCCCGCTGGTCCAGCGGGTGGCCTCCCCCGACGAGTTCGCCGATCTGCTGCGGGAGGTCCTGGGCGAGCTGGGCACCTCCCACGCCTATGTCTCGCCCGCCCGCCGCAACGAGGGGCCGCCGCACTACCAGCGGGCGATCGGGCTGCTGGGCGCCAACCTCGTCTGCCGGGACGGGAACTGGACGGTCCAGCGCATCCTGCCCGGCGACTCCTCCGACTCCAAGGCGCGTTCCCCGCTCTCCGGTACGGGCATCCGGGAGGGCGCCGTCCTCACCCACGTCGACGGCCGGCCCGTCGACCCGGTGGCCGGGCCCTACCCCCTGCTGACGGCGGCGGGCGGCACCACGGTCGAGCTGACGTTCCGGCCCGCCGGGGGCGAGTGCGGCGGCCGGTCCCGCCGGATCGCGATCGTCCCCCTGGTCGACGAACGGCCGCTGCGCTACCAGGACTGGGTGGCCAAACGGCGCGAGGTCGTACGGGAGTTGAGCCACGGCAAGTGCGGCTACCTGCACATCCCGGACATGGGAGGGTCCGGCTGGGCGCAGTTCAACCGCGACCTGCGGCTCGAAGTGGCCCGCCCCGCCCTGATCGTCGACGTACGCGGCAACGCGGGCGGGCACATCAGCGAACTCGTCGTCGAGAAGCTCACCCGCACGATCCTGGGCTGGGACCTGACCCGCAACGCGCAGGCGGTCAGTTACGCGTCCAACGCGCCCCGGGGGCCCGTCGTCGCCCTCGCCGACGAGGCGACCTCCTCCGACGGCGACATGATCACTGCCGCCTTCCGGCTGCTGAAGCTGGGGCCCGTGGTCGGTCAGCGCACCTGGGGAGGCGTGGTCGGGATGACCGGGCGGCACCGGCTCGGGGACGGCACGGTGATCACGGTGCCGATGAACGCCGCCTGGTTCGACACGTACGGCTGGTCCGTCGAGAACCACGGCGTCGAGCCCGATCTGGAGGCCCTGCGCACCCCCCTGGACTGGGCCGAGGGGCGCCACGCGGTGCTGGACGACGCGGTCAGGGTGGCGCTGGACCTGCTGGGCGCCCACCCGGCGGCCACGCCTCCCACGTACGACACGGCTCCGAACCTGCGGCGCCCCCCGCTGCCCCCGCGGTGAGCCCGTCCGGGGCCGCGAGCCACTCCGCCGACACGGAAGGGGCCTAGGGCACACACGGAAGGGGCGTACCCGGCACCCGGGTACGCCCCTCACTCGTCACCGCAGACGCATCAACGCGTCGGCCAGTCAGCGCTCGAAGCGCTCACGCGTCTGCTCCGCCGCGTCCTGCGCCCGGTCCCGGGCGCCGGCGCGACGGCCGGACGCCTGGTCCGCGGTGCGGTCCGCGCCGGACGGACGCTCACGCGCCTCGTCCCGCTTGCCGCCGCCCTTCTGCTGCTTGGCCTGGTCGGCGAGCTCCTGCGCCTTGTCCTTGAACTGGTCTGCGATACCCATGCTGTTCACTCCTATGTGGGTGCGTGGGGGTGGCCCCGGTGGGGCCTCGCTCAGACTTACACACCCGGACATTCACCGCATTTCGATCATCCGCGCCGGACGCGTGCCTCCTGATCCGCCTCTCCGCCGGCCCCCACGAGCCCCTTGCCGACACCGTCCAGGCGCGACCCGAAGCGCTTCATCTCGCGCTGTCCGACGGTCCCGATCACCGCCGGCAGATACCCCCTGATCGACTGCATCCCCCGCAGCCACCACTGGGCGTACACATGCGCGGAGCGCCGTTCGATGCCGGCCACGATCCGGTCGACCGCCGGGCCCAGGGGGTACGTACGGTTCGTCGGCCACGGCAGCCGCTGCCGCAACTCCCGCATGACGTCGTCCTGGTCGGCACCGCGCACCATGTCCGTGTCGGTCCAGGACAGGTAGCCGACCCCGACCCGCACGCCCCGGTGGCCCACCTCCCCGCGCAGACAGTGCGCGAACGCCTCCACGCCCGACTTGGACGCGCAGTAGGCGCTCATCATCGGCGCCGGGGTGATCGCGGCAAGCGACGCGATCTGGAGGAAGTAGCCCCGGCTCTCCATCAGCACCGGCAGGAACGCCCGCGCGGTCACCGCGCCGCCTATCAGGTTCACCTCGATGACGCGCCGCCATGCCTCGGGGTCGGAGTCCACGAGCGGGCCGCCGGTGGCGACACCGGCGTTCGCGACGACGATGTCGACCTTCCCGAAGCGTTCCTTGACCTCCCCGGCGATCCGGCTCATCGCCACCTGGTCCGTGACGTCGGCGTACCAGTGGTCGCTCTCCGAGTGCAGCCGGTCCGAGACCTTCTTCAGCTCGTCCGGTTCCAGCCCGACGAGCGCCAGCGTGGCCCCGCGCGCCGAGAGCTTCCGGGCCAGCAGCTCGCCCACACCCCGCGCCGCGCCGGTGACGACGACGACCTGTCCTTCGAGACTCCGCCTGCCGCTCATGCGACCTCCTCCTCGCTCACGGCTGCCGCCGTGCTGCCCGCACCTTCCGGGATGACGTACGCGGTCACCAGTTCACGGAGCTTCGCCGTGACCACCTCGGGAGCCTCGACCGGCGTCATGTGACCGATACCCGCCAGCTCGGTGAGCCCGAGGCTCTGCGGCAGCGCCGCTGCGATGGCCCGCGCGTGCACGGGCGGCGTCAGCCGGTCGTCCGTGCCCGCGATCACCGCGGTCGGCAGCCGCAGCTCCCGTACACGTGCCTCGAGGTCCAGCTCCCCGAGCACGTGCCCCCAGGCGACGCGCGCCCTGCGAGGACACGCATGCACGATCCTGGCACAGGCGTCGACCCGATCCGGGGCCGAACCACGCCCCATCGTCGCGTACTTGAGGATCACCTTGGACGCCGCGGTCACCGGACCGAGCGGGGCGCGCGCCGCGAGGACGGCGGCTGTCATCCGGGTGCGCAGGGCGCCCGCCCTGAGCGGCAGCACGAGCGACTCCGCGGTCAGCCGCGAGCTGCCGGTGCTGCACAGCAGCACGGCCGCCCCGTGGTCGCGCACGGCCGCCCGGCCGGCCGCCGCCATCAGCGTCATCCCGCCCATGGAGTGGCCGCCGAGCACCGCTTTCCGCCCCGGTTCGAGCGTGGCCTTCAGCACCGCCTCCAGGTCGTCGGCCAGTGCGCGCGTGCTGTATCCGCCGGGCCCGGCCTCGGGCGAACGGCCGTGGCCCCGCTGGTCGTAGACGACGACCCGGTGGTCCACCGCCAGGTCACGGATCTGGGCGTCCCAGAAGCGGGTGTTGCAGGTCCAGCCGTGGGCCAGGACCACGGCCGGCGCGGCCTCGGGGCCGTGCAGTTCGACGTGGACGCGGGAGCCGTCCGCGGAGACGACGCTCATCTCGCGCTCGGGCACGGGCGGGGTGTCAGGGAGCTGGGTCAGCCGGCTCATCGTGCGGCCTCCTCGGTCACGGCCCGCGCGGTGGAGCGGGTGGCGGGCGGGCGGACGACCTCGTACTCGTTCAGGTCGACGGAGCGTGTGGCGCGCCGGAACTCGGCCGTGGTGCCCGGCCAGACCGTGGTGTTGCGCCCGTTGGCGTCGAGATACCAGCTGGTGCAGCCGCCGGTGTTCCAGACCGTCCGCTTCATCCGGTCCTGGACCCTCCGGTTCCAGGCACCGACCGCGGAGGGCCGGGCGTCGAGTGCCGCGCGCCCGCCCAGCACGTCCAGCTGGCGCAGGTAGTCGGCCATGTAGTTCAGCTGGGACTCGATCATGAGGATCATGGAGGAGTTCCCGAGCCCGGTGTTGGGGCCGATGATCGTCATCCAGTTGGGGAAGCCCGCAGCGGTCGCGCCCCGCAGCGCCTGCATCTCGTCCTTCCAGGACTCCGCGAGCGTGATGCCGTCGGCGCCCACCACCCGGCTGGCGATCGGCATGTCCGTCACGTGGAAGCCGGTGCCGAGGATGATCACGTCGGCCTCGGTCTCCGTACCGTCCGACCCCACGAGTGTGGAGCCGCGCACCTCGGACAGGCCGGAGGCGACCACGTCCACATTCGGCTGGGCGAGCGCCGGGTAGTAGGCGTTGGAGAGCAGGATGCGCTTGCACCCGATGCGGTACGAGGGCGTGAGCTTGGCCCGCAGCGCGGGGTCCTTGATGGCCCGCGCCATGTTCGACTTGGCTATCGTCTCGACGAGCCCGAGCTGGTCGGGGTGCTTGGTGAAGGCTCCGACCTGCAACTCCCTGATGCCCCAGAGGAGTCCGCGGCGCGCGGTCGCCGTGACGGGCAGCGTGCGGTGCAGCCACTTCTCGGCCCGGCTGATGGCCCGGTCCATACGCGGCATCACCCACGGCGGCGTCCGCTGGAAGAGGGTGAGCCGACCGGCCTTGGGCTGGATCTCCGGGACGATCTGGATCGCGGAGGCGCCGGTACCGATCACCGCGACGCGCTTGCCGCTCAGGTCGTAGTCGTGGTCCCACTGCGCGGAGTGGAAGACCTTGCCCGGGAAGTCCGCCAGCCCCGGGATGTCCGGCAGCTTCGGGTCGGAGAGCGGGCCGGTGGCGGACACGACCGCGTCGGCGGTGACCGTGGAACCGTCGGACGTCTCGATCACCCAGTGCAGCTCGTCGATGTCCCACCGCATGACGGTGACTTCGCGGTTCAGCCGGATGTGCGGGCGCAGCCCGAAGGTGTCGGCGACGTGCTCCAGGTAGGCCCGGATGTGCTCCTGGCCGGAGAAGGTGCGCGGCCAGTCGGGGTTGGGCGCGAAGGAGAACGAGTACAGGTGGGACGGTACGTCGCAGGCGCAGCCCGGGTAGCTGTTGTCCCGCCAGGTGCCACCGACGGCGCCGGCCCGTTCGAGGACCAGGAAGTCGGTGATGCCTTCGCGGCGGAGCCGGACCGCGGCACCCAGGCCACCGAATCCGGATCCGATCACCGCCACTCGTACATGCTCGTGCTGGGCCATGCTGCCGCCTCCCCGCGGTACGTCACACGACTCTGCCAGCAATCACTGGCATTGTTGGGAGGGTAGAGCAGCTCCGTACTGATGGGTAGGGGGCGGGACAAGGAAAGTTACCGGCGGTACAACATAGGGTGCGGGTGTGGCTTACGGACGCGAGCACCGCGAGTACCGCATGGAGGAGCTGGCCGAGGAGGCCGGCATCACCGTGCGCACCCTGCGCTTCTACCGGGAGCGCGGACTGATCCAGCCACCCCGCCGCGAGGGCCGTATCGCCTGGTACGACGACCGCCACCTGGCCCGGCTGCGCACGATCACGGGGCTGCTGGAACGCGGCCACACCCTGAACGGCATCGCCGACCTGGCCAGCACGTTCGAGAGCGGCCGGGACGTCGCCGAGGTGCTGGGCCTGGGCGAGCCGACCGAGGAGACCCCGGTCCGGCTCACGCCCGAGCAGCTCGCCGACTACTTCCAGGACCAGGCCACGGCGGAGAACCTCGCGGCGGCCATGGAGCTCGGCTACCTCGGGACCGACGGCGAGGAGATCGTCCACATCAGCCGCCGGCTGCTGGAGGCGTCCTCCGAGCTCGTACGGGCCGGAGTTCCGCTCGACGCCGTGCTCACCTCGGGCCGCCAGGTCCGCGAGCACGCCGACGCCCTCGCCGACCTCTTCGTACGCGTCCTGCGGACCCACACCGCACAGACCGAGCCGGACCAACTGCGCACGCTCGCCCAGGCGGTGGTGGACGCGGAGCTGTCGATGGCCCTGGACCGGCGGCTGCGCGAGGAGCCCTGACGGCGCGCGCCGCCGGACCTCGGGCCGCGCGCACATGACCGTCTCCGGGCCGCGAACTGCGTTCCAGAGTCCGCACGCGAGCCGACGCCACGCACCGGACCCACGGCCGCCCGTACGCGACCCCCCGGGACGCCCGGCCGCGCCCTAGCGCTCGTACGTGACCGTCACCGGCGCGTGGTCGCTCCACCGCTCGCCGTGCGTGGCGGCGCGCTCCACCCATGCCTTGACCGCCCGCCCGGCGAGGCCGGGCGTCGCCACCTGGTAGTCGATCCGCCATCCCGTGTCGTTGTCGAAGGCCCGGCCCCGGTAGGACCACCAGGAGTACGGCCCCTCCTCGTCCGGGTGCAGTGCGCGGACCACGTCCACGTACTCCGCCTCGTCGAACACCCGGGTCAGCCACTCCCGCTCCTCGGGGAGGAAGCCGGAGTTCTTCCTGTTGGACCTCCAGTTCTTGAGGTCGGCCTCCCGGTGGGCGATGTTCCAGTCACCGCAGACGACGACCTCGCGCCCCTCGGCGGCGGCCCGTCCCTTCAGCCCCTGGAGGTAGGGAAGGAAGGCGGCCATGAAGCGCTCCTTCTCCTCCTGCCGCTCGGTACCGACCTCACCGGAGGGCAGGTACAGGCTGGCGACCGTCACACCCGGGAGGTCCACCTCGGCGTACCGGCCGGAGGTGTCGAATTCCTCACTGCCCGGCACCTCGAACCCGCCGAACCCGATCTGCACGCGCTCCGGCGCGTGACGCGTGAAGAGAGCCACTCCCGCACGGCCCTTGGCCGCGGCGGGGGCGTAGACGGCATGCCACCCCTCGGGCTCACGCACCTCTTCGGGCAGCTGCTGCGCTTCGGCACGGACTTCCTGGAGGCAGACGACATCGGCCTCGGTCTGCCCCAGCCACTCGACGAAGCCCTTCTTCGCGGCGGCACGGAGCCCGTTCACATTCACGGAGGTAACAGTCAGCATGCCGGTACAGTACCTACATGCACCCCATGCATACCTGTACCATGTATCGCATGAATATCCAGCAGCGGCCCTTCGACCACCCCGATGCCGTCAAACTCAACGACCAGGTGCAGCTCGAATATGCCGCGCGCTACGGCGACGAGGGCGACGTCACACCGCTCGACGCCACGATGTTCGACCCGCCTCGCGGACTGTACCTGCTCGCCTACGACGAGCGGGGACGCCCGGTGGCCACCGGCGGCTGGCGCACCCAGGAGCGGAACGACCAGGGCTACGCGGACGGCGACGCCGAGATCAAGCGGATGTTCGTGATTCCGGAGGGCCGCGGCCGGGGCCTCGCGCGCCGCATCCTCGCCGCGCTGGAGGCCGACGCCCGGGCGGCGGGCCGCACCCGCATGGTCCTGGAGACCGGCGACCAGCAGCCCGAGGCGATCGCGCTGTACACGTCGAGCGGCTACACGCCCTGCTCGAAGTTCGGCCACTATCGCACGTACGACAGCAGCATCTGCATGGCCAAGCCGCTGTGACGGAGCCCACTCGGGTGCCGTGACCAGCCCGCTCCAGCCCGCCGAAGAAGGGCTCGGCCACCTCGCGCGTCCGCATCCGGAGCGCGATGACACCCTTCCTGTACGCGGACTCGGTCTGCCGCTTCGGCTCCGAGAGGTCCGCCCCGGCATCCCAGCAGTGCTGCTCTTCGTGGCGACGGTCACGCCGCCCCGCAGCGGCGCCGATGAAGTCGGCCGGGGGCGGGTGCGGTTCAGCCATCGGCTCCCACCCGCGTGGAGAGGAAGTCCAGCAGCGCGGCGTTGAAGCGCCCGGGCTGCTCGACAGCGGGCAGATGCCCCGCCTTCTCGATCACGGTCAGGGACGCCGTCGGCACCAGCCGGACGATCGCCTCGGCGTCCGCGACGGGCGTGTAGACGTCGTCCGCGCCGACGACGACCCACACGGGCACCCGGACCCCGGCCAAGGTGTCCCGGTAGTCCGGCCGTTCCGCCCTCCCCCGCAGTGCGGCGGCGGCACCCCGGGGGTCGGTGGCCCGCATCATGGCGAGGACGCGCGCGGCCACCTCAGGCATGGCCTCGACGTTGTACGCCGCGAGCATCTTGTGGATGGCTCCCGTCGCGTAGCCGTCCATGCCCTCGGCGAGCAGTTCGTCGGCCACCCGGTTGCGGAACGCCTTGCCCTCCTCGGTCTCGGCCGGGGCGGAGGTGTCGCACAGCACGAGGGCGCGCACCCGCCCAGGGTGGCGCAGCTGGAACTCCATCGCGATCTGCCCGCCCATGGAGACGCCGCCGACCACCGCCCGTTCGATCCCCAGGTGGTCGAGGAGCGCGGCCAGGTCGTCGGCGAAGTCGGCGAGGAGGACCTTCCCGGGGGTGACGTCGCTGCGGCCGTACCCCCGCAGGTCGGGAGTGACGACCCGGTACCCGGCTCCGGTCAGGGCCTCGGCCTGGGGCGCCCACATCGTGCGGTCGAAGGGATGGCCGTGGATCAGGAGGACCGGCAGGCCGGTCGAGGGCCCGAGGTCGTCGTACTCGATCGTGGCGCCGCGCAGGGCCGAGGCAGTCATGCCGCGCACCCTAACCGGGTGCTCGCCGGGAGCGCAGAGGATTTTCGGCTGACCGCCCGGTCTGCCGTGGCCGCCACACCATCCGGAAAAACAGAGATCCCGTCCGATCGAGACGATCGGACGGGATCTCATGTGTGCGGTGGACCTGTGGGGATTTGAACCCCAGACCCCCTCGATGCGAACGAGGTGCGCTACCAGACTGCGCCACAGGCCCTTGCAACGAGTGAAACTCTAGCACCCTCATCGGGGTGCTCGGAAATCCGTATCCCGGCAGGTCACCGAGTCGGGTCCGCCGCCGGTCTCACTCGTTGGCCGCGCGCGGCCGGTCCTCGTCGTCGTACTGGTCGAAGAGGGGCGTCCGGCCGCGGTCGCGGGAGCGCCTGGGCGGGTTCACGCGGCGGCGGGGCGCCGGCTCGGCGTCGGGCTCCGGGGAGTCGGTGGAACCCGTGCGGGTGGGCTCGGCCGGGCTGGAGCGGGCCGCGCTCCAGGTCTCCGGGTCGCCGACCTCCACCCCGCCCGTGGCGCGCGGGGCGACCGGGGCGGTGACGTACGTCGGCAGCGGGACCGGCACCGGCTCCCAGCTGTCGCCCTGGGCCGGGCCGCGTTCACGCTGCTGGTCCACCCACTCCGCGTGGTCCGTCTGCTCGACCAGGGCACGCCGGCCGGCCTCCTGCGGGGAGACCGGGGGAGCGGGCGCCGGCGCTTCGGGCTCCTCGTCGGGATCGGCGGGAGCCGATGCGGCGGGCTGGTTCCTGCGCGGGCGGTTCTCACGCAGCCGCTGCGCGGCGACCTCGGCGCGGCGGCGGTCCATCGTGAAGACGAACCGGCGGCGCTCCTGGGCCCGCAGATGCACGATGTACGTGCTCAGCAGCACCGCGGGAACGGCGGGTGCCCACAGGAAGCGGAGACCGCCGACCGCCGCGACGACCGCGCCGAGCGTGAACGCCATGAACAGGACGGTGGTCGTACGCCGGCGACGCGCCAGGACCTGCGACCGCCGTCGCCGCTCCCGTTCGGACTCCGCGCCGGTGGGCCGTCGGTCCTGACGCCTGACGGGCGCCGGCCGGGCGGTCCGGTCGTGCGGGCGCTGCTGGTCCGGCCGTTCGTGCGCCGGATCGCGCAACCGGGCTTCCGTATGTGCCGGAGGCGCGGAGAAGGCCCGGACGTCGACGGACTCCAATCGGTCCGTGACGGCATCCGGGTCCACGTCGCCAGGCGCCTGCTCGGCATCCCGCTCCCGCAGCTCCTTGGCGTAACGGCGCTCCATGGCCGCCCGTCCGGACAGCAGCCGGATGGCGGTGCTGAAGCGTTCCGTCGGACGGGCTTCATTGAGCTCGTCCTGCCTGCGGAGCCACATCGGCACCAAGTAGGCGGCCCAGGCCCCGACGATGACTGCGTAGATCAGGCCGCTGCTGCTCACGCTCACACCGTAGAGGGGTTTGCACGGCAGCATCCGCCAATTGGCCCGGTGTGTCGCACGATCCGGCTCATATGACGGACTTTTTTTGCGATTGTTCGGGTCAACAGTCGACGGAAGTGGGACCGATTACCGTCACGGAGCAATCAAATTCGAACACTTATTTTATTTACCCGGGTGCCCGTGGCGTATCGGGTGTACCCGGCCGCACCCTGCGCCAACGCCGCAGGAGCCCGTCGGGCACCTCCTCGGCGGTGAGGGCGTAGATCAGGTGGTCGCGCCAGGCGCCGTCGATGTGCAGATACCGCGGCCTCAGCCCTTCCGAACGGAATCCGAGTTTCTCCACGACCCGCCGGCTGGGGGCGTTCTCCGGCCGAATGCAGACCTCGATCCGGTGCAGCCCGACGGTACGGAAGCAGTGGTCGACGGCGAGCGCCACGGCGGTGGGCATGACCCCGCGCCCCGCGACGCTCCGGTCCACCCAGTAGCCCACGTGGCCGGAGCACATCGAGCCCCACGTGATGCCGGCCACCGTCAACTGCCCCACCAGGCGCCCTTCGTACTCGATGGCGAAGGGCAGCATCCGGCCCGCGTTGGCCTCGGTCCGCAGGTGACGGATCATCTGACGGTAGGTGGGGCGCTGGGCCACGGGACCGCCGGGGGCGGGCGGCGGGACGGTCGCCTCCCAGGGGCGCAGCCAGTCGCGGTTACGCCGGTTGACCTCGCGCCACACGCTCTGGTCGCGGAGCTTTATCGGCCGGAGGGTGACGGCACCGTCGGTCAGGATCACCGGCCAGGTCCGGACGTTCAGCTCGGGCTCCCCGGTCGGGGGTGGTCGCCACCGCGCAACTGGTCGACGGCGTGCACCAGGAGTCTGCTCAGGACGGCGAGACCGTCGCGTACGCCGCCCGTCGAACCGGGCAGGTTCACGATGAGGGTGCGGTCCGCGACACCCGCGAGGCCCCGGGAGAGCGCGGCCGTGGGGACCTTGTCCCGGCCCTCGGCCCGGATCGCCTCGGCGATGCCGGGGATCTCGTGGTCCAGGACGCGGCGGGTGGCCTCGGGGGTGCGGTCGGTGGGCGAGATGCCCGTACCGCCCGTGGTGACGATCACGTCGTAACCGGCCTCCGTGCCGGCGCGCAGGGCGGCCTCGACCGGGTCGCCGTCCGGGACGACCTGCGGACCCTCGACGGCGAACCCCAGGCCGGCGAGCGCCTCGGCGATGACCGGGCCGCCCTTGTCGGCGTACACACCGGCCGAAGCGCGGTTGGACGCGGTCACGACGAGGGCCCGGTAGCCGCCGGGCGCGGGGGTGGTGCCGGGCGCGCTCATGCGGGCGACCCCTCCGGTGCGGGCCGCCGGTAGTCGCCGGACTTGCCGCCCGACTTCGCCTCGACGCGGATGTCCGTGATGACCGCGCTCTTGTCGACCGCCTTGATCATGTCGATCACCGTGAGCGCGGCGACCGACACGGCGGTCAGGGCCTCCATCTCGACCCCCGTCCGGTCCGTGGTCTTCACGGTGGCCAGGATCTCCACGGCGTCGTCGGCCACACTCAGGTCGACCTTCACGCCGGAGACGGCGAGCGGGTGGCAGAGCGGGATCAGATCGGGGGTGCGCTTGGCACCCATGATCCCCGCGATCCGTGCGGTGGCGAGCGCGTCGCCCTTGGGGACGCCCTCTCCTCTGAGGAGTTCGACGACACGCGGGGACACGAGGACCCGGCCGCTCGCCCGGGCGACGCGCGCCGTGACGTCCTTCTCGGACACGTCGACCATGCGGGCCGCGCCCGCCTCGTCGATGTGCGTCAGGCTGTTCTGCGTACTCAACTCACTCCGCCTAGCGGTAGGGCGCCGGATGCCCGCACGTGCCGCGTGAGAGCGCGGTCCGAGGGGCCCGGGGGGCTTCCCCCGGTAAGGCACAGCGCCAGACACCGTACCGCCACGGGGCCCGGGTCAGCGGAGGAGGATCACCTCGGTCCGCGTGCCGGGCTCGGCGGAGGTGACGTCCTCGGGCAGCACGATCAGCGCGTCGGCCTGGGCCAGCGCGGCGATCAGATGCGATCCCGCTCCCCCGACGGGAGTCACGGTGCCCGCCTCGGCGTCGTACGTCCCGCGCAGGAACTGGCGCTTGCCGGACGGCGAGGAGAGCGCCTCGTCCGTCGCGAGGGTGGCCGTGACCCGTGGGCGGTGGACGTCGGGCAGACCCATCAGCGTCAGGATCGCCGGACGGACGAACAGCTCGAAGGAGACGTACGAGGAGACCGGATTGCCGGGCAGCGCCATCAACGGGGTGTGGTCGGGGCCGATCGAGCCGAAGCCCTGTGGCTTGCCCGGCTGCATGGCGAGCTTGCGGAAGTCGACGCCGCCCCCGGCCACGCCCTCGTCGCCCGCCGATTCGTCACCCACGGAGGACAGCGCCTCCTTGACCACGTCGTACGCGCCGACGCTCACCCCGCCGGTGGTGACGACGATGTCCGCGCGGATCAACTGGTCCTCGATCGTGGCCCGGAGCGTCTCCGCGTCGTCGGCGACGGCGGGGACACGGTAGGCGATCGCGCCCGCGTCCCGGGCCGCCGCCGTCAGCGCGAAGCTGTTCGAGTCGTAGATCCGGCCCCCGGTCAGCTCCTCGCCCGGCTGCACCAGCTCGCTGCCGGTCGACAGCACGACGACGCGCGGACGGGGCCGCACCCGCACCGTCGAGCGGCCGATGGCGGCGAGCAGTCCGATCTGCGGCGGTCCGACGACCGAGCCGGCCTTGAGCGCCAGGTCCCCCGGCCGTACGTCACTGCCCTTGGCCCGGACATGGGCGCGCGGCTTCACGGGGCGGTGGACGCGGACCTCGCCGCTCGCCCCCTCGGGGGACTCGCTGTGCGCCCGCATGGCGGAGGCGGGGCCACCGCCCGTGCCGCCGTCGGTCCACTCGACCGGGACGACGGCCTCGGCACCCGCGGGCAGCGGGGCTCCGGTCATGATGCGAGCGGCCTCGCCGGGTCCGACGGACCGGCCGTCGGCCAGGCCGCCGTCACCCGCCGCGACGTCACCGATCACGGTGAGGACGGCGGGGAACTCCTCGGTCGCGCCCTCGACATCGGAGACGCGCACGGCGTATCCGTCCATCGAGCTGTTGTCGAAGGGCGGCAGGGCGACCTGCACCACCACGTCCTCGACCAGGACACACCCCTGGGCGTCGGGCAGCTGCAGCTCGATGGGCTCCAGCGGCCTCACCGCGGCGAGGATGTCGTCCAGGTGCTCGTCCACCGACCAGATCGTGCTGCTCAAGCTGTTACAACTCCTCGGTGACGTAACTGCGCAGCCAGGTCCGGAAGTCCGGGCCCAGGTCTTCACGTTCGCACGCGAGTCTGACAATGGCACGGAGATAGTCGCCTCGGTCACCGGTGTCATAGCGGCGGCCCTTGAAGACGACGCCGTGCACCGGACCGCCGATCTTCTCGTCCTCGGCCAGCAGTTGCAGGGCGTCCGTGAGCTGGATCTCGCCACCGCGGCCGGGTCCGGTCCGGCGCAGTATGTCGAAGATCGCGGGGCCGAGGACATAGCGCCCGATGACGGCGAGATTGCTGGGCGCGTCGGCGGGGTCGGGCTTCTCCACCAGTCCCGTCACCCGGACGACGTCGCCGTCGGCGGTGCTCTCGGTGGCCGCGCAGCCGTAGAGGTGGATCTGCGCGGGGTCCACCTCCATCAGGGCGACGACACTGCCGCCTTCGCGCTCCTGGACCTCGACCATCCGGGACAGCAGCGGGTCCCGCGGGTCGATGAGGTCGTCGCCGAGGAGGACGGCGAACGGCTGGTCCCCGACGTGAGGAGCGGCGCACAGGACGGCGTGACCGAGGCCGCGCGGGTCCCCCTGGCGTACGTAGTGCATGGTGGCCAGGTCGCTGGACTCCTGGACCTTGGAGAGCCGCTCGGCGTCTCCCTTGCGGGTCAGTGCGGACTCCAGCTCGTAGTTCCGGTCGAAATGGTCCTCCAGGGGACGCTTGTTCCGGCCGGTGATCATCAGCACGTCGGAGAGACCGGCGGCGACCGCCTCCTCCACGACATACTGGATGGCGGGCTTGTCGACCACAGGCAGCATCTCTTTGGGAGTGGCCTTGGTGGCCGGCAGGAACCGGGTGCCGAGACCTGCAGCTGGGATGACAGCTTTGCTGATCCTGGGGTGCGACTGAGTCATGCGCAGAACTGTAACCGGTGCCTATGGGCGGAAGATGAGCGTCCGGTTAACTTCGTTCTCATTCATCCACATAAACGAGCTTTTGCGAGGACCCGTTGAACGACGACATGTCCCGAAAGCCGACCCTGCGGCGTGAACTGCTCGCCGCCCGAGCCCTTCTCACCTCGCAGGACGTCGGGCGGGCGGCCTCGCTTCTCGCCTCCGCCGCCCTGGATCTCCCCGAGCTCGCTGGCGCCCGGACGGTGGCGGCCTACGTGTCCGTCGGGCGCGAGCCGGGGACGCACGCGCTGCTGGACGCCCTGCGCGCGCGAGGCGTACGCGTCCTGCTGCCCGTGCTGATGGCGGACAACGACCTGGACTGGGCCGTGTTCGAAGGTGCGGAGCATCTCCTGCCCGCGGGCCGCGGGCTCCTCGAGCCCGGCGGCACCCGCCTGGGGCCCCGGGCGGTGCTGGAGGCGGACGCGGTCCTCCTGCCCGGACTGGCCGTGGACGGGCGCGGGATGCGGCTCGGGCGCGGCGGCGGCAGTTACGACCGGGTGCTGGCTCGGCTCGCGGACGCCGGAGCCCACCCGGCCCTGATCGTCCTGCTGTACGACGACGAGGTGGTCGCGCGGGTTCCTGAGGAACCGCACGACCACCCCGTGGACGCCGTGGTCACGCCGGCCGGAGCGCGGCGCTTCCCGTCTAGGGCTTCTTGAGCGTGAGGGTGTCGACGGTCGACTCCTTCACCGCTTCCTCCCCGAAGGACCAGTCGAGCAGTTCACCCTCGGCCCACTTGTCGGTCTGATCGGTGTAGTGCGCGCTGAACGCGTGCCCGGAGGCGCCGGTGAGGTTGATCCAGCGGGACTTGTCCCAGTCCCCCACGTTGACGACCATCCGCATCGACGGCACCCAGATCACCTCGTAGCCGCCCGCCGCGTTCCAGCCGGTGGCGTTGACGGCCGCCTCGCCGCCGCCGAGGTCCCAGGGGCCTCGGTTGAGCGCCCGCTGCAGCAGATCGGGGCCCTCGGTGCCGAGCGTCTGGTTGCGCAGGGTCAGCTGGTGCAGCCGGCCCCAGCTCCAGGTGGTGATGTCCTTGCCGAGCTCGGCGGTGAGCTCCCAGCGCGCGTCCTCCATGGCGCGGGCGAAGAGCTCGTCCCGGCTGTCGATGGCCTGCTCGCGCCCCTTGGCGGGGACCTTCCACCACTCGTTGTCCTGGTCGTCCAGGATGTTCTCGACCACCTCGTACCAGCGGTCGCCACCGTCGGGCTGAGCCGCGTCCGGGGCGCGTTGACCGCATTCCCGTACGAGCTTGTCCTGTTCGTCCACCGGTCCGGTGCCGGTGGTGGGCTCCACGTAGATGCAGTCGCCCTTGGCCCGCATCTCCTTGGGGAGCTTGTTGCCGAAGGCCAGCTTGAGGATGTTGCGCCAGACGCCGTTGAAGTAGGCGGCAGCCGCCGAGTCGGGCTCCTGGATGTACTCCCAGCCCTCGAGCAGCTTCTGGGCCTCGCGGACGCTCGGGTCGGAGATGGAGATCTTCTTCAGCTCCGGCACCAGCTTCGCCGCGATGGCGCTCTGGTTGTCCATCTGCATCGTCTGCATGTCGTCGGTGGAGATCTTCTCCCCGCCTGCGATCTTCGTCTGGATGAGGTCGTTGATCCGCTGGCTGCGGGCCCCGTATCCCCAGTCCCTGGTCAGCATGTGCTCGTAGCTGTCGTCGACGACGGCCTGGTTGGCGGTGACGATGTAACCGCGCTCCGGGTTGTACTCGTACGGCAGTTCGTCGAACGGGATGCGCTTCTTCTCCCAGCCGTACTTGGAGGTCCAGCCGGGGCTGGGCATCGTGCCGTCGCCCTCCAGGCGGACCGGGATGCTGCCGGGCGCCTGGTAGCCGATGTTGCCCTCGGTGTCGGCGTAGATGAGGTTCTGCGACGGCACCTCGAAGAGGGAGGCGGCCTTGCGGAAGCTCGTGAAGTCCTTGGCCCGGTTGAGCTCGAAGACCGCGTCCATGGTCCTGCCGGGCTCCAGCGCGGTCCACTTCAGGGCGACCGCGTATCCGTCGCCCCGGTCGGGCGCGGAGTTGGTGACGGGGGCCTTCTTGCCGACCTTCTCCAGCTCGCCGCTGCGGTCGGAGACCAGTGGGCCGTTGTTGGTCTCGCGGACCGTGATCTTCCGGCTCTTGCCGCCGGCGACCTTGATGGTCTCCTCGCGGGTGACGAAGGGCTCGGTCTTGCCGTCGTACTGGTAGCCGTCGCCGGAGACCTTCTCCAGGAAGAGGTCCGTCACGTCGGCGCCGAGGTTGGTGAAGCCCCAGGCGATGTCCTGGTTGTGGCCGATGACCACACCCGGCATCCCCGAGAACGTGTACCCGGCGGTGTCGTAGCGACAGGTCGCCGAGAGCTGCCGGCAGTGCAGCCCCATCTGGTACCAGAGCGAGGGGAGCTGCGGCGCGAGGTGCGGGTCGTTGGCCAGCAGCGGATCACCGGTCGTCGTGTACTTGCCCGAGACGACCCAGGAGTTGGACCCGATCCCGTTGCCGTTGGGACCGAGCAGCGCCGGGATCTCGTCGAGCGTGTCGGAGAGCGCGGAGAGCTGGGTGTTGAGGCCCTCGGCGGCGCCCTCGACGGTCCCCGAGCCGATGGCCTCCGACGGCTCGGCCTCCGGGTCGTACTCGCCGGTGACCGGGGAGATCCCGCCCTGATCGACGATCGTCTCGTTCTTGTCGAACGGATAGCCCGGGTAGAGGTCCTCGATCTGGTCCGTGCTGAGCCTGCTGGTCATCAGCGAGCGGTCGATCTCGTCCTGCATGTTGCCGCGCAGGTCCCAGGCCATGGCCTTCAGCCAGGCGACCGAGTCGACGGGGGTCCACTCGGTGGGCTTGTAGTCGTTGGTCAGGCCGAGCGCCGCGTACTCGACGGAGATGTCCTTGCCGTCCTTGCCGGCCAGATACGCGTTCACCCCGTCCGCGTACGCCTGGAGGTTCTTCTTGGTGTCCTCGTCGAGGACGGTGTCGTACTCCTCCTGCGCGACCTTGCGCCACCCGAGGGTGCGCAGGAAGGCGTCGGTCTCGACCTGGCCCGAGCCGAACATCTCGGAGAGCCGGCCGGACGTCATGTGGCGGCGTACGTCCATCTCCCAGAAGCGGTCCTGGGCCTGGACGAAGCCCTGCGCGCGGAAGAGGTCGCTGTCGGTGTCGGCGTAGATCTGCGGGACGCCGTAGTCGTCGCGTCTGACGTCGACGTCGCCGGTCAGACCCTTCAGGTCGATCGACCCGGTGGTCTGCGGGTACGAGGCCCGCACGGTGGATACGGACCAGAACGCGCCGTACCCGACACCCGCGACAAGCGCCAGCACCAGGACGAGCACGAACAGGCGGGCGCGTCGCCCCTTCTTCCTGCCGGTCTTCTTCGCATCGGAAGACCCGGAAGGGGCGGTTGTGTTGGCGGGCATCGCTGTCCTTCGAGGGGCAGGGTGGTCCTGGGAGTGCAGGAGCAACCATAGGCGCCCCGCCGAAGCCACTCGGACGCGGTATGGGGATGCATCCATTTGCGCACCGGTTCGCACGAACACTCGAAGGCGTCAAGAAAACGTTAAAGATTAGGTAAGGTAACGAAGTACCGGCCGCCGGAGAACGATCCGGAAGGCGTACGCAGGGAAGGAACGGACCCTGACTGTCCACGCGCTCAACGAACTTCTGCTCGTCTGCTCTCTCGTCCTGCTGGTCGCCGTGGCGGCCGTACGCATCTCATCCCGCAGCGGGCTCCCCAGCCTGCTCCTGTACCTCGGCATCGGGATCGCCATCGGGCAGGACGGCATCTTCGACGTCAAGTTCGACAACGCCGAGCTGACCCAGGTGATCGGCTACGCCGCCCTGGTCGTCATCCTGGCCGAGGGCGGCCTGGGCACGAAGTGGAAAGAAGTGAAGCCCGCTCTTCCGGCGGCGGCCGTCCTGTCGACCGTCGGCGTGGGCATCAGCGTGGGCGTCACCGCGAGCGCGGCGCACTACCTCGTCGGTCTGGACTGGCGGCAGGCGCTGATCATCGGCGCCGTCGTCTCCTCGACCGATGCCGCAGCGGTCTTCTCCGTCCTGCGCAAGGTTCCGCTCCCCTCCCGGATAACCGGTGTCCTGGAAGCCGAATCCGGCTTCAACGACGCCCCCGTGGTCATCCTGGTGGTGGCGTTCTCCGCCGTCGGGCCCGTGGAGCACTGGTACGTGCTGGTGGGTGAGATAGCCCTCGAACTGGCCATCGGCGCGGCGATCGGCCTCGCGGTGGGCTGGCTCGGCGCCTTCGGACTGCGCCATGTCGCCCTTCCCGCCTCCGGGCTCTACCCGATCGCCGTCATGGCCATCGCCGTGTCCGCGTACGCCACGGGCGCCATCGCCCACGGCAGTGGCTTCCTTGCCGTCTACCTGGCCGCGATGGTCCTCGGCAACTCCAAGCTTCCGCACTGGCCCGCCACCCGGGGCTTCGCCGACGGGCTCGGCTGGCTGGCGCAGATCGGCATGTTCGTCCTGCTGGGGCTGCTGGTCACCCCGCACGACCTGATCGACGACTTCTGGCCGGCCGTGGTCGTGGGGCTGGTGCTGACCGCCGTGGCCCGGCCGCTGTCGGTCTTCATCAGCCTGGCGCCGTTCCGGCTGCCGCACCGCGAGAAGGCACTGATGTCCTGGGCAGGCCTGCGCGGCGCCGTGCCCATCATCCTGGCGACCATCCCGATGGTGTCCGGGATCGAGGGCAGCACCCGGGTCTTCAACATCGTCTTCGTTCTCGTCATCGTCTACACGCTGATCCAGGGACCGACCCTGCCCTGGCTGGCGAGGGCCCTGAAGATCGGCGACGACCCCTCCGAGACGGCGGACCTGGGCATCGAATCGGCACCCCTGGAGCGCCTGCGGGGCCATCTGCTGTCCGTCGAGGTACCGGGCAGGTCCAAGATGCACGGCGTGGAGGTCGGGGAGCTGCGACTGCCCGCAGGAGCCGCCGTCACCCTCGTCGTACGGGACGGCAAGAGCTTCGTCCCGGCCCCCACGACGGTGCTGCGCCGGGGCGACGAACTGCTGGTGGTCGCGACCGACCCGGTGCGCGACGCGACGGAGGCACGGCTCCGTGCCGTCGGCGAGGGCGGCAAGCTGGCCGGCTGGCTGGGAACCGGCGCCAAGGCACCCGTCACGCCGGAGCCGCCCCACCTCGCACAGCTGGCCAGGAAGCTGGGCCTGGGCGGTGAGCAGCCGGCGAACAAGGCGGAGGGCAGGCGGGCGCACCACTGACGGCACCGCCCGCTGCCGGACGGGAAGCCGGGGCGCCGTCGCGGGTGCGCGGGCCCGGGGCGCGATCTCAGGAGCCCTCGGCGGCGATCTCAGGAGCCCGGGGCCGAGCATGACCCCGGGCGCGCGCGCCGGCCCAGGCGGGGGCCGTGGCGGGGCGCCGTCGAGCAGCGGGGCAGCTGCCGGGGCGAGGCGCAATCGTAGGTGCAGAAGTGCAGGAACCTGTAACATGAAGGACCGGATCTCATGATCCGCTTGATTTCCACCCGATCGACCAGTTCTGATCGACCAACTCTGCCTGACGCAGAGCTGGCGCGACCGTATGGCGGTCGTGGCGCCTTCGCCTCTGACGCGAGCGCCCGGCATCTACCGCAGCCCGCGCGAAGAGGACAGCTCTCGGCAGCCCCCGGCCGCCCCGCACGCGTGCGCGGACACCCCGGGGGGCACGGCCACCAGGCGGCAGAAAGGCAAGGACCGTGGCGACCACGGTCTCCGACCGCCCCGGTTACGGGCAGTTGCTGCGCACCCCGGGTGCGTGGACGTTCCTCCTCCCGGGCTTCGCCGCCCGGCAGCCCTTCGCGATGCTGACCATCGGCATCGTCCTGCTGGTCCAGCACACCACCGGCTCCTACGGCAGCGCGGGCGCCGTGGCCGCCGTCTCCGGCGTCTCCATGGCCCTCTTCGCGCCGCAGAGCGGCCGGCTCGCCGACCGGTTCGGACAGCGCGCCGTACTCCTGCCCGGCGTCCTGGTGCACGCCGCCTCCGTCGGCGCTCTCGCCGCACTCGCGCTGGCGCACGCCCCCCTGTGGGCGCTGTTCCTGGCCGCGGTGCCCACCGGCGCTTCCATCCCGCAGATCGGGCCGATGGTGCGGGCCCGCTGGGCCGCCCTGCTCGGAGCCGCCCCCGGACGGCCGGCCTCTCCCCTGATGTCCACGGCCGCCGCCTTCGAGTCCGTGACCGACGAGTTCACCTTCGTCGTCGGCCCCGTGCTCGCGACGGCGCTCTGCACAGGCGTGCACCCGGCTGCCGGGCTGATGGCCGAGGGGGCGCTGACGCTGGTCGGCGGCCTCCTGTTCGCCGCCCGGCGCTCCACCCAGCCCGCTCCCCGTGACGCGTCCACGACGGCCGAGCCGCATCGCTCGGCCCTCTCGGTGCCGGGGGTACGGGTCCTGGCGATCGCCTTCCTGGGCATCGGCTCGGTCTTCGGCGGCATGCAGGTCTCCCTCACGGCGTTCGCCGAGGAGATCGGGCACCCCGGGGTGAACGGCCTGCTGTACGGGGTCTTCGCGGCCGGCAACATGCTGGCCGGCATCGCCTGCGGTGCCATCGCCTGGAAGAGCGGCCCGCGCCGTCGCCTGATCGTCGGATACGCCGCCCTGACCCTGACCGCGTCCGGACTCTGGGCCGTGCACTCCGTGCCGCTGCTGGCCGGGCTCGGCCTGCTGGTCGGGCTCTGCATCGCCCCCGCCCTGATCAGCGGCTACACCCTGGTCGAGGCGCTGGTGCCGGCGTCGGCCAGGACCGAGGCCTTCACCTGGCTGACGGGCGCGGTGGCGCTCGGCCAGGCGGCGGCCGTCACGGTGGCGGGGCAGCTCGCGGACGCCCACGGCGCGAGCACCGGTTTCGTGGTCCCGCTGGCCGGTACCGTCCTGGCCCTGGCCACGCTGCTGGCCCTGCGCTCGCGGCTGGCTCCGCGGTCCGCGGGACGGACGGTGGCGCGTGGGATCGGTCACCGCGAGCCGGTCACGGTGGACTGATCGCTCGGAATACGTCAGTATGGAGCGTCGTTAGCACTCATTGAGTGAGAGTGCCAGGAGGAGCAAGTGCCGACCTATCAGTACCAGTGCACCGAATGCGGCGAGGGCCTCGAAGCGGTGCAGAAGTTCACCGATGATGCCCTGACCGTGTGCCCGAACTGCGAGGGACGCCTGAAGAAGGTGTTCTCGGCCGTCGGCATCGTCTTCAAGGGATCCGGTTTCTACCGGAACGACAGCCGCGGCTCCTCGTCGAGCAGCACGCCGGCCACGTCGTCCTCCAAGGCGTCCGACACGTCCACGTCGTCCGCCGCGAAGACGGAATCGAAGCCGGCCGCCTCGGCGTCGTCCTCGTCCTCTTCCTCGGCTTCCTCGACGTCGTCGAGCGGTACGTCGGCCGCCTGAGGCAGCTTGCGCAGCCCTTACGCTTCACCGGACCCCGCTGATCGGATCGGCGGGGTCCCGGTCGTGCGCGCCCGTTAGTGTGACCGCATGGTGAACGCAGAAACGGGCACGGCCGAAATCGGTGTCATCGGCGGATCGGGCTTCTACTCCTTCCTGGAGGACGTGACCGAGGTCACGGTGGACACCCCGTACGGGGCACCGAGCGACTCTCTCTTCCTGGGCGAACTCGCGGGCCGGCGAGTCGCCTTCCTCCCGCGCCACGGCCGGGGCCACCACCTCCCGCCGCACCGCATCAACTACCGGGCCAACCTGTGGGCGCTGCGGTCCGTCGGTGTGCGTCAGGTGCTGGGACCGTGCGCGGTGGGCGGCCTGCGTCCGGAGTACGGGCCGGGCACGCTGCTCGTACCGGACCAGATGGTCGACCGCACCAAGGCCCGCACCCAGACGTTCTACGACGGGGTGCCCCGCGCCGACGGAGCCGAGTCGAACGTCGTGCACCTCGGCTTCTCCGACCCGTACTGCCCCGAGGGGCGCAAGGCCGCCCTGGCGGCGGCACGCGGGCGGGACTGGGAGCCGGTGGACGGCGGGACCCTGGTCGTCGTCGAGGGCCCGCGCTTCTCGACCCGTGCGGAGTCACGCTGGCACGCGGCCATGGGCTGGTCGGTCGTCGGCATGACGGGACACCCGGAGGCGGTGCTCGCCCGTGAACTGGAGCTCTGCTACACGACGCTGACGCTGGTGACCGACCTCGACGCCGGGGCCGAGGCCGGGGAGGGCGTCAACCACACGGAGGTGCTGGAGGTCTTCGCGGCCAATGTGGACCGGCTGCGGACGGTGCTGTTCGACGCGGTGGCCGCACTGCCCGCGAACGAGGACCGCGCGTGCGTGTGCCACCACGCGCTGGACGGGATCGACACGGGCATCGAGCTGCCGTGACCTCGGCCCGGCGGGGCTGCTCGGCCGCGTCCGAGGCGGCCAGTGACTGACCGGCCGCGGCCCTGGGAGGCTGCCTGAGCGCGGCTGGGCAGCGGGGCTGCTCAGCGGGGTGGTGGCGGGCACCTCGTACGTTCACGGGCTGAGCGACTCGGGCGCTCCACGGACAACTCGTACGGGTGGCCGGTTTTTCCACAGCGCGGGAGTTGTCCACAGGGCCGAGCGGGATGCGCGCGGAGGGTGGAAGGTGAGGGGAGTTCGGCGGGGCATCCCGCGGGACTCCCCTCGTTCACGCCCGCGGACGTTCTTCGTCCACGCCGCGGACGCTTCCTCCTCACGTCCACAGACGTCCCTCGCGGACTACTCCACGGCAGGTGGTGCTGGCCATGTTCCCCTCGGTGCCCGACACACGTCCCGCCCCTCCCGCGCCCTGCGGGGTCCCGCTCTTCGAGCCGCTGAGAGTGCGGGGCGGCGGCGGGCTCCGGCTCCGGCGGGCGCTGAGGGGCCAGCGCCGCGCGCTGGCCGCGGGGTTCGCGCTCGCCTCGGCCGTGCTCGCCGCCTCGGGGCTGAGCGGGGACAGAGGGGCGGCAGCCGCCGGCGGGGGCGCCCCACCGGGGCCGGAGCGGCGGGCCGTTCGGCTGGTGTCCGCTCCGGTGAGGATCGCCGACGCGGCGACGGTCGGGCTGTTGCGGCCGGGAGACCGCGTCGACGTGATCGCGGCGGTCGACGGGGAATCCGAAGCCAGAGTGGTGGCTCGCGACGTGAGCGTCGCGGAGGTGCCTCGGCGGACGGGCGGCGGGGACGGGTCACCCGGACTGGGCAGTGAGGCGGTGGAGGGTGGCGGGGCGCTGGTGGTCCTGTCCGTGGAGCGGGACACGGCCGCGGCCCTGGCCGGTGCGGGCGCCTCAGGACGGCTCGCGGTGGCGGTGTCCCATGCCGCATAGGGCACACGTCCCAAGAACTCGCTCCCCGGAAGGACCGGATTGGACAGCGTGCCCCTCTTCCGCCGTGCGTGACGGGGTAGTTGGCTTCCCGTCCTGCCCGACCGGAGAAAGGCTCACGTGTGAGCGAGAAGAAGGTCAGTCTGCTGGAGGGCTTCAAGGCCTTCCTGATGCGCGGGAACGTGATCGACCTCGCGGTCGCCGTGGTCATCGGCGCCGCGTTCACGAACGTGGTGAACGCGATCGTCAAGGGAATCATCAATCCGCTCGTGGGTGCCTTCGGCACCCAGGACCTGGAGCGGTACCGCTCGTGCCTGCGCGGGCCGTGCGGCGCGGACCCGGAGACCGGTCAGGCGGAGGGGATCGAGATCCTGTGGGGATCGGTGCTCAGCGCCGGCCTCAGCTTCCTGATCACCGCGGCCGTCGTCTACTTCCTGATGGTGATGCCCATGGCGAAGTACCTCGCCAGGCGCGCGGCGGCCCATGCGGCGAAGGAGGGCGTGAAGGAGACGCTGGAGGTCAGCGAGCTGGAGGTGCTGAAGGAGATCCGGGACGAGCTGGTGGCCCAGCGTCGCCCGTCCTGAACGGCCGGGTGCCGGACCAGCGCGGCTCAGAAGTGGTGAGGCGGCTTCTCGTCGAGGAAGCGCGCGAGATCGGCCGCGCTGCCGCTGGCCGGAGCCCGCTCGCCCCACCCCTGGTCCGTGTCGTCCGCGGACTGCCGGTCCAGCGGATCGTCGAAGATCAGAGCCGGCGGCTCGGGCCTGGGCTCCTGCGGCTGCTGCTCCTGTGGCTGCGGCGGCTTCGATTCTCGCGGTCCGGGGGCGGGGGCGGTACTCATACCTCCAGGGTACGGCCGCACTCACCGGTCCTTCGGATCGAGCAGCCACAGTCCCAGCACGACGAGAAAGGACAGACACAGGAAGCCGGCGCCCCACCAGGCTGTGCCGGTGTCGTCCTCCATCCAGACGTTGACGACCTCGGTGAGCGCCCACAGCTGACCGATGACCACGCTCAGGGCCAGGACCAGCCGGGCCGTCAGCTTCGCGGAACGCTCCGGCTCCTGCTCCGACCCCGCCCCGGGGCCCGGACCGGTGTGCCGGACCCGGGGATCGGCGTAGCCACTGGTGGGCCGGATCTGGGGATAGCGCTCGTGGACGGGGCGGTTGAGCTCGGCGCGCTCGCTGCCCGGGTGGTAGTCGGGGTAGGCCGTTCCGGCGGGCCTGGGGGGCCGCGGGGGCTCGATCGGGTCGAGGGGCTCGGTCATGACGGACTCCCGTGCGCTGTGGCGCCGGCGGACCCGCGTGGCGGTTCACCCGCCGACGAGGACGTCCGGGCAGGGGGGCGACCGGGCGCCGACGGCCCCTCCGCACCCCCGCCGGTGCCGGGGCAGCCGATCCGGGTGGCGAGATCGGGGCGGTCCTCGCGGAGCTGGCGGCACAGACCCGCCTCCACGCTCTCCCCGGAGCGGGTGGTCCCGACGGCCCACACACTGCCGTCGTCCAGCTCGGTCAGCACCACCTTGGGCAGTCCGCGGGGCGGTGGCCCGGCGGTGACCTCACCGGTGCGGGCGTCAAAGACCCCTTCGTGGCAGGGGCAGTAGAGCTCGCCCTCCGTGCCGCGGTCCTTGCGCCACAGCACGGCGCAGGCGAGGTGGGTGCAGACGGCGGAATAGCCGACGAGGGTGCCGTCGTCCATCCGTACGGCGACCGCCCGGTCCTCGTCCCCCGGGTAGCGGAAGGCGAGGGATTCACCGGGCAGCAGTTGTGCGGCGATCTGCTTCGGGGCGGGCGCCTTCCCGTCCTCCGTCTCACCGTGGCGGTGGAGGATCCCGCCCGCCACGGCCAGGCCGCCCACGGCGAGGCCCCCGGAGACGGTGGCGACGATCCGGAGGTAGTCCCGGCGGGTGGTGAGCGAGTCGGCGGCGATCCGGTCGTGCAGCGCCTCGCGGGGGTCGCCGCCGGAGTCGGGTCCGTGGCCAGGCTGCGGCTGTTCGGTGACGCTCATCGGCGGACGTCCTTCCCGTTGATCTCGACGACGGGGAGTCCTCCGGGCACCGGCCACTGGACCCGTTCGGCCGGCACCACCATGGCGACACCGGTACGGACCTCGCTCTCGCCGAACACGAAGGTGTCGGCGACCTGGACCCCGGGCCGCTCCGCCTGGAGCTCCTCGACCGTGCCGTAGAAGAGGGCGCCGGTCGGGCAGACGGTGGCGCACATGGGGGCGAGCCCGTAGGCGGTGCGGTCGTAACAGAGGTTGCACTTCATCTGCAGCTTGGCCTGGAGGTCGATCTTCGGGACTCCGAAGGGACAGGCGTTGACGCAGTTGGCGCAGCCGATGCACCGGGTGGTGTCGGCCTGCTGCACGACGCCGTCGGCGGTGACCAGGATCGCGTCGGCCGGGCAGACCTCGGCGCAGGGGGCCACCGGGTCCTCGCAGTGCATGCAGACCGTGGGAAGGGAGGCGACGGAGGAACCCTCGTCGGTGTAGTCGAGATGGATCATCGATTTGCCGCGGTGCGAGTCACATTCCCGGCACGCGGAGACACAGGCCTGGCAGCCGATGCAGCGCCCGGGGTCGATGAAGATCGTTCGGCCCATCATGCGGGCATCAGCCCCTCTCCGAGGTGCCGCGGCCCTGCGGGGCCGTGGGCGGCAGCGGGTCGGTACGGGAGACCTGGGTCTCGGGGTAGGCGACGTGGCCGGGCGCGACCGGGGGCGCGGGGACCTCGTCGATGGCGGCAGCGTGCTCGATGCGGCACGCGCAGACCTTGTACTCGGGGATCTTGGAGCGGGGGTCGAGGGCGTCGATGGTGAGGGCGTTGGCCGCGGTGGGCACGGGCCAGTGGTACGGGATGAACACGGTGTCCGGCCGGATGGCCTCGGTCACCAGGGCGGGGAAGACCTCGCTGCCGCGCCGGGTCACGACCCGGACGGGTTCGCCGTTGCGGAATCCGTGGGACGGATGGACCTCCGCCCAGGGCCGGGGGGTCTGCTCGACGAGGGCGCCCAGCCTGCGGGTCTGGTTGCCGGACAGGAAGTGCGCGACGGTGCGTCCGGTGGTCAGGGTCATCGGGTGCTCGTCGTCGTACGGGTCCGCCGGCGGATGCCACTCGACGACCTGAAGATGGATCTTGCCGTCCGCGTGGTAGGTCTTCCCGTCCTCGAACAGCCGGGGGGTTCCCGGGTGGTCGGTGGAGGGACAGGGCCAGGAGATCCCGCCGGTCTCCTCCAGGCGTTCGTAGGTGATGCCGGAGTAGTCGATGATCGTGCCCGCGGAAGCCCTGCGCAGCTCGTCGAAGACGTCACGGGAGCCGCCGAAGGCGAATTTGTCCCCCGCGCCGAGTCGCCGGGCGATCTCGCACATCACCCAGGTGTCGGTCCGCACCCCGGCCGGTGGTTCCTGCGCCTTGTTGTGCTTGACGACTCTCGCCTCGGCGTTGGCCATCACTCCCTCGTCCTCGGCCCAGATGGTGACGGGGAAGACCACGTGCGCGTTGGCGGCGGTCTCGGAGAGGAAGAAGTCGAACTGGGCGTGGAACTCGGTGGTGTCGTAGCCGTCCTTGACGACGGCGTAGTTGGGGAGGGACACGAAGGGGTTGTTGCAGATACCGATCAGGCCGCGGATCTCCTGCCGCTGCATCTGCCAGACCATTTCCATCATCGAGGTGCCCGCGGCGGGGAGTTCGGACTCCTCGATGCCCCAGATCTCGCAGATCTGCCGGCGGTGCTCCTCGTTGAGGATCGAGCGCCCGCCGGGGAGGAGGTCCGCCTTCTGGCCGTGCTCACGGCCGCCCTGGCCGTTCCCCTGGCCGGTGAGGGTGCCGTAACCCGCGCCGGGCTTGCCGATGTGGCCGGTGGCGGCGCAGAGGTTGATCACGCTGAGGCAGTTCTCCACCCCCTGCGTGTGGTGCTCGATGCCCCGGGCGTGGAAGGCCATGGCCTTGGGCGCGCATGCGAACGCGCGGGCGACCTGCACGACCTGTTCCGCCGGGATGCCGCAGATCTCGGCGGCGCGGGACGGGGGGTACAGCGCGGCGTTGGCCTTGACCTCCTCCCAGCCGGTGGCATGGGCGGCGAGATAGTTCTCGTCGGTGAGACCCTCCTCGATCACCACGTTCAGCACCGCGTTGAAGAAGGCCGAGTCGGTGCCCGACTTGAGCGCGACATGGATGTCGGCCGTGCGGGCGACCGCTGTCTCGCGCGGGTCGACCACGATCAGGGTGGCACCACGGTCCCGGGCTCCCCAGACGTACTGGGTCAGCACGGGGAAGCACTCGCCGACGTTGGCCCCGGCGAGCAGCAGGCAGTCGGTGAGCAGGATGTCGGAGAACGGGTTGCCGGCCCGGTCGATGTTGAAGGCGAGTTTGTTGGCTCCCGCCGCGCTGACCATGCAGAGCCGGCCGTTGTAGTCCACGTGCCTGGTCCTGAGCGCCACCCGGGCGAACTTGCCGACCAGATACGTCTTCTCGGAGAAGAGACTCGCCCCGCCCAGCACACCGAAGGCGTCCCTCCCGTACGCCTCCTGGATGCGCTTGATCTCCGAGACGGTGAAGTCGAGCGCCTCGTCCCAGGAGACCTCACGCAGTTCCTCGTCGCGGGAGCGGCGCATGAGGGGGGCGGTGAGGCGGTCGGGGTGGTTGACCTGCTGATAGGCGTTGACACCCTTGGGGCAGAGGCGCATCCGGTTGATGTCGTGGTTGCGGGGCTCCACGCCGAAGACCTTGCCCCCGCGGTCCACGCGGAGGTACATCCCGCACTGGACCCCGCAGAAGCAGCAGTGGGTGGGCACGAGCGTCTCGCCGTTCTGGTCGGCGTGCCACTTGTCGGCCGGGATACCGCCCGCGTCCCGGAAGCCCTGGGAGCCCGGCGGGGCGAGGGAGGGGTCGAGGGGGAGGACGGTACGCCCGTCGGCTGCGCGTGGGTCCGCGGTCACTTGTAGCCCTTCTTCACCTGGGAGAGGTAAGCGTTGCCGCGCAGCACCCGCTTGCAGCGCGGGCAGTATTCGGCCCATTCGTCGAAGCCGAGGTCGAGGTCACGCATGGTGCCGCGGAGGTTCTCTACGTACGCGCCGGTGTCGATGGGCTCCTCGCAGCGCCGGCAGGCGAAGACCTCGTCGCCCTGGCGCGACGTGTACTTGAAGAGCTGCATGCCGACCGCTGCCGGGCGCTGGACGATGTGGAAGAACTTCCCGAACGGGATGTAGATGAGGGTGAAGACCACCGACACCATGTGGAGGATCGCCAGGAACTCGTAACCGCCGCCGTGCAGGAAGATCGAGGAGAAGGTGAGCAGCAGCCCGGTCACCGAGATGATGATCAGGGCGAGCAGCGGGATCAGGTCGTAGGCGAACCGCTGGCCGGTCATGGCGCCGCGGTCCTTCATCCGGCGCCACAGGAAGTAGGCGGCGCCCGGAATGACCAGCACGGCGGCGAGGTCCAGGCCGTGGAACATCACCCAGCCGACGAAGTTCAGCGAGTCGAATCCGAGGATCTTGAACCCCCAGATGCGCATCTCGTACCCGGGCCCCGAACCGTTGCCGGAGGTGAAGGTGAACCAGCCCCAGGTCAGCGGGAAGGTGATCAGCGCGGCGAGGACGCAGCCCCAGAAGATCAGCTGATGCGCGGCCCAGCGGGCGTGCGACCGGGCGCCGAGGAACTTCTGGAAGCCGAGGTACGTGGCGATCATCTTCGGCAGTGCGGTGGGGGCGCTGCGGAAGTTCTCCGCCGAGAACAGGCTGCGCCAGCCGTTCTTGAACAGCCGTCGGGCACCGGGGGCGGAGACCCAGACCGTGTACCGGTAGGCGACACCGAAGGCGAGGAAGACCGTGGCCACGGCGTACGGGAGCAGCGCCGAGTCGAAGTCGTGCAGCAGGCGGCTGCCGAACACGATGGCGATGATCAGCAGCGCCGACACGACGGCGCCCGCGAGGGTCGCCCGGCCCGAGACGGAGCGCGGAAGGGCTCTGGCCGCCCGCACGGCGACGGAGGGGCGCTGGGCGGGTCCGTGGCCGTCCGGCCCGCCGGAGGAAGCGGTGCGGGCACCGGAAACGGACTGCTCGGCTGCGGCGGGCGGTTCTGGTGGCTCGGTCACCCGGCCACCGTAGGTCCGGAAGCGGCGTTCGATCCCGTTATGTGCCCCTATGGGGTGAGCGCGTCGCCCAGGTGGCCCGCGCCGGGAGCGCCACGGGCCGGGGACCCGAGCCGGGGCGGGCGCCTGTACGTTCACCGGTGACAAGGCCCCCGCGCCACCCTGCCGCGTACCGCCGCACGCCACGAGGAGCCCGTGATGACCGAGGACGCCGAGAACGTGCCCGTACCCGGCCCGCTGGACGCGCTGACGGACGTGGACGGACTGCGCGTCGGACACGCCCGGGTGCCGGGCGCCGGCGCGCTGAGCGGGACCACCGTCGTCCTCGCACCCGAGGGCGGCGCGGTGGCGGCCGTCGACGTGCGCGGCGGCGGCCCCGGCACCAGGGAGACGGACGCCCTCGACCCGCGCAATCTGGTGCAGCGGGTGGACGCGGTCGTCCTGACCGGCGGCAGTGCGTTCGGTCTTGACGCCGCGTCCGGCGTGATGGCCTGGCTGGAGGAGCAGGGGCGCGGCGTCCCGGTCGGCCCCTCCCAGGTGGTGCCGGTGGTCCCGGCGGCATGCCTCTTCGATCTGGGCCGGGGCGGCGACCACCGGGCCCGCCCCGACGCATCGACCGGCCGGGCCGCCGTGGAGGCGGCGGCGGCCTCGGAGCCCGGCTCGCCGGTGGCCGAGGGCACGGTCGGCGCGGGCACGGGCGCCGTGGCCGGGGCGCTCAAGGGCGGTGTCGGCACGGCGAGTCTGCGGCTGCCCTCCGGGATCACGGTCGCGGCCCTGGCCGTGGTGAACGCGGCGGGTTCCGTCGTCGATCCGCGGACCGGGGTGCTGTACGGGGAGTACGGCGCGGGGGAGCCCCCCACGCATCCCGCGCGCGAGGTGCACGAGGCCGCGCTCCGGCGGCTGAAGGAGATCCGGGAGGCGCGGGAGGGCGGCACACCGGATCGGGGCGCGTTCAACACCACCATCGCCGTCGTCGCCACCGACGCGGCGCTGGACCGCGCGCAGGCGCAGAAGCTCGCGGGCACGGCGCACGACGGGCTGGCGCGCGCCGTGCGGCCGGTCCACCTGCTCACCGACGGGGACACCGTCTTCACCCTCGCCACGGGCACGGTGGCCCTGCCGCCGGAGCCCCTCGCCACGCTCAACGACATCCTGGCGGCAGGTGCCGACACCCTGGCCCGGGCCGTGGTGAAGGCGGCCAGGGCGGCCCGGGGCGTGGACGGCCCGGGCGGCACCTTCCCCTCGTACGGCGAGCTCTACGGCGAGGCGGCCGGGCGTACCGCCGGCCGGGAGGCCGAAGCGTCTCCGCAGGCGCCCGGGGGCGAGCTCCACGGCGCACCCTGACGGGGGGTGGGAACTTTCCGCACGAGCCGTACGTTTTTTGCGAACCCCGGTCACGATGTCAGACCCAGGGACTACGTTATGCACGCATCGGGTAACACGCGGCGACGGCCTGGAGACAGCACCTTGAGCGATCCGTACGAGACAACCGAGCAGCACCTCGAGCGACTCCTGCGATGCGCCCTCAACTCCTTCGATCTGTCCGACAGCACGGTCGACCGGCTCGGGACGGCCCTGGCGCACAGCAGCTCCCTGCATTCGTCCCACCACAGCGCCGTCCTGCGCCGTGAGACCTACCGGCACACCTATCTGCTCTCCGACGGCACCACGCTCACCCTCTGGGAGCTGGTGCACGGCGGCGCCAGAGAGACCGGCGAACCCCTCCGGCACGAGCTGTACGACGACGAGGCCGACGCGCAGATCGCCGCGGCGCGCCTCGCCGGCAGCTTCTGGGACACTCCCGCGTTCGGCGACGACACCCTGAGGGAGGACCTGGAGGCCCTCAGCATCCTGATGAGCGTCCCTCCGGTGCCGCTCCCCCGCATGTACGCGCCGGACAACTCCGCGGACCACGCCCGCCGCGTCCTGCGCCGCGCGGAGAACGCGGACCGGCCGGGCGCCGCGACGGCCGGGCTGCTGCGGGCCGCCTTCGCCCACCACATCACCCAGATCTTCGGCCGCCAGTGCCGGGTCGACGGCCAGGACGCCGGTTTCACGCTCTACGAGCACGCCTTCCTGCTCCTGGACGGCAGCGAGACCAGCCTGTGGGAGGTCGAGCACACGGCCACGCCCGACGGCCGCCACATGTGCGAGGTGTACGACGACGAGCACGCCGCGCGCCGGGCCATGGAGAACCGCACGCGGATCTGCTGAACGCCGGGGTCCTGCCGCCCCGGGGCGTGCCGGGGCCCGGGCAGCCGGCGCTCGGGGCCCGTCGGCACCCCCACCTCGCCGGAGCTCAAGATCTTTCGCCTTCAGGTCAGAGCGTGACCTGAAGGGAGGGCATTCTGAGCCCATGACGGATACCCCGGCACGGCTGCTGACCCTGCTGTCACTGCTCCAGACCCCGCGGGAGTGGCCGGGCCGCGAGCTGGCCGAGCGGCTCGAGGTGAGTCAGCGCACCATCCGGCGTGATGTCGACCGGCTCCGCGACCTCGGCTATCCCGTCGAGGCCACGCGCGGCTCGATCGGCGGCTACCGCCTGGTCGCGGGCACCGCCATGCCGCCCCTCCTGCTGGACGACGAGGAAGCCGTGGCCATCGCGGTGGGGTTGCGGGCCGGCGCGGGGCACGCCATCGAAGGGGTCGACGAGGCATCCGTACGGGCGCTGGCGAAGCTGGAGCAGGTCCTCCCGTCCCGCCTGCGGCACCGGGTCTCCTCGCTGCAGAACGCCACGGTCGCCTTCACCCGGGGCGACGGAGCGACCATCGACCCCCGGACGCTCACCGCCATCGCCTCGGCGGTCACCGCGCGGGAGCGGCTCCGCTTCGCCTACCGCGCGGGGGACGGCACGCCGTCGAAGCGCCAGGCGGAGCCGTACCGGCTGGTGAGCACGGGCAGCCGCTGGTATCTCGTCGCGTACGACCTGGACCGTGAGGACTGGCGCACCTTCCGGGTGGACCGGGTGAGCGAGCCGTTCGCCACCGGCGCCCGCTTCACCCCGCGCGACTTGCCCGCCGGGGACGGGGGCGCCGCGGAGTTCCTGGCCGTCTCGATGTCCCGGACGCAGCCGGAGCTGCGTCTCGACGTGACGTTCCGGGCGCCGGCGGAGGCCGTGCGGGCCCAGCTGCCCGCGGGGCTGGGCACGGTGGAACCGAGTGGGGAGGACAGCTGCCGGCTGCGCTCGACGTCCACGGACTCGCTGGAGTGGGTGGCGCTGCGGCTCGCGATGGTGGACTGCGCGTTCGAGGCTCACGGACCGCCGGAGCTGGTGGAGCACCTGCGCGGTCTCGGTGCCCGCCTGACCCGCGCCGCCGCACCGTCTCGGGCGGGGCGCCGCCCGAGGCCTGACGTGGACGAACCCGGGGCCTGGCCGGGGACGAACCCAGGGGCCTGACATGGATGAGCCCCGGCGCCGGGGGGGGTGGGCGCCGGGACTCAGCTCAGGGGACCGGAAAGGAGACCGGTCGTCGGGCCGGTGCGAACCGGCTTGATGGGGAGATTACGGGTTATCGGCTCACGCCGCAGCGTCAAAGCCCGTGTCGTGAGCCATTCGCTTCAATTCGAGCAATGCGTGCTTCTCGATCTGGCGGATCCGCTCCCGTGTCAGACCGTGCTGCTTGCCGACTTCGGTGAGGGTCCGCTCGCGGCCGTCCTCGATCCCGTACCTCATCTTGATGATGGAGGCGGTGCGGTTGTCGAGCTTGCCGATCAGGTCCTCGAGCTCCTCGCTGCGCAGCAAGGTCATCACGGACTGCTCGGGCGAAACGGCGGAGGTGTCCTCCAGCAGGTCACCGAACTGCGTGTCGCCGTCGTCGTCCACGGACATGTTCAGGCTGACCGGGTCACGGGCCCAGTCCAGGACGTTGCCCACGCGCTCGGCGTTGGAGTCAAGCTCGGCGGCGATCTCCGCGTGCTCCGGGTCGCGCCCGTGCTCACGGTTGAACTCACGCTGCACCCGCCGGATACGGCCGAGCTCCTCCACGAGGTGCACGGGGAGCCGGATGGTGCGGGACTGATCGGCGATCGAACGGGTGATGGCCTGCCGGATCCACCACGTGGCGTAGGTGGAGAACTTGAAGCCCTTGGCGTAGTCGAACTTCTCGACCGCGCGCACCAGACCCGCGTTCCCCTCCTGGATCAGGTCGAGCAGCGGCAGGCCCGCCCTCGGGTAGCGCCGGGCCACGGCAACGACGAGCCGGAGGTTGGAGCGGATGAATATGTCCTTGGCGCGCTCGCTCTCGGCGACCAGCGCCTCCAGCTCCTCACGCTTCGCTCCGCCGGCTTCGCTCTCCACCACACCGTCGAGGATCTGCTGGGCGTAGACACCCGCCTCGATCGTCTGCGAGAGCTCGACCTCCTTGGCGGCGTCGAGCAACGGTGTGCGGGCGATCTCGTCGAGGTACATGCCGACCAGGTCGCGATCGGCGATCTCGCCAGAGGCGCGAACACTGCTTGCCCGGTCGGTCCCGCCGGTGCTGGCGGACGAACGTCGGGCGACGGCACGGGTTGCCATGCGTGCTCCCTTGCTGAGTAGGTCGCGACACCCTCCCGGGTGCCCTGCATCCGATGGAAACAACGACTGGAATCCGGACAGAATTCCCACGGCGCCCATTCACTTTCGAGATCATGCAGTACCCTGTCGCCCTCCAACGGAGGACAGATGTCGCAGATACGCACAGAAGTGCAGGTCAGGCCGGGCGCGGAAACCGATCTGCAGCCCCTTACGGACATCTACAACCATTACGTCCGTGAGACCGCGCTCACATTCGACACGGCCACCTTCACTCCGGAGGAGCGCCTGCCGTGGCTGCGCTCCCACCCTGAGGACGGCCCTCACAGGCTGCTGGTTGCTCTGGAGCCTGGTACCCGGGACGGCGCGCCGCATGTCCTCGGTTATGCCACCAGCAGCCCGTACCGCCCGAAGGCCGCGTACGGCACGTCGGTCGAGGTGAGTGTGTACCTCGCCCCAGGGGCCACGGGCCGCGGCGTGGGGACCCTCCTCTACGGGGCCCTGTTCGAGGCTCTCGCCGGCGAGGACCTCCACCGCGCCTACGCGGCGATCGCCCAGCCGAACGAACCCTCGGTCCGGCTGCACGACGCCTTCGGCTTCCGGCACGTCGGCACGTACACGGAGGTGGGCAGGAAGTTCGGCCGCTACTGGGACGTCTCCTGGTACGAGAAGCCGCTGCTCACCCGAACTGCACCGACCGCTTCGCCAGACCCATCCAGAAGCCGTCGATGACGCTGCGGCCCTGACCGAGCTCGTCCCCGGCGGCCCCGAGCGTCACGAACAGCGGCGCGAAGTGTTCCGTGCGGGGATGGGCCAGCCGGCCCGCCGGTGACTTGTGCTCGAAGTCCAGCAGGGAGTCGATGTCCTGCGCCTGGAGCGCCCGGTGGCCCCAGTCGTCGAACTCCGCCGACCATCCGGGAGTGCCGCCGCCGTGCCGCAGGGCGGCCAGGTTGTGCGTGAAGAACCCGCTGCCGACGATCAGCACGCCCTCGTCCCGCAGCGGGGCGAGCTTGCGGCCGATGTCCATCAGTTTGCGGGGGTCGAGCGTCGGCAAGGAGATCTGGAGCACGGGGATGCCGGCGTCGGGGAACATCTCGACCAGCGGGACGTACGCCCCGTGGTCGAGCCCCCGGTCGGGGATGTCCTGGACCGGGGTCCCCGCGCCGCGCAGCAGCTTGCGGACGTCCTCGGCGAGCTCGGGGGCACCAGGGGCGGCGTAACGCACCTGGTAGTAGTGCTCGGGGAAGCCCCAGAAGTCGTAGACCAGGGGCACGGTCTCGGTGGCGCCGAGCGCGAGCGGGGCCTCCTCCCAGTGGGCGGAGACCATCAGGATCGCCTTGGGGCGCGGCAGCCCGGCCGACCAGGCCGCCAGCTCACCGGGCCAGACCGGGTCGTCGGCGAGCGGCGGGGCGCCGTGCGAGAGGTAGAGGGCGGGCATGCGTTCCTCGGTGACGGTCATGGCACTCCCATTCCTCTGCCGATCAAGGTATGTGTGTTCTCTACAGGCACCGGGAACGGGCATCTGCGGCAAGCACCGGGAATTCGGCAGATCGATACGTCGAAACAGTCCCTTGAATCTTCAAGTTCCCACTACCGGAGACCTTAGCTCTATCTAGTTCAACTTTCAAGAAAAGGTCGTACAGTGGAGTACATGACCACGGCAACCACCGGTGGGCCCCGTTGGCTCACCGCCGAAGAGCAGGGCGTGTGGCGCGCCTACCTGCACGCCACCACGCTCATGGAGGATCACCTCGACCGCCAGTTGCAGCGCGACGCCGGGATGCCGCACATCTACTACGGACTGCTCGTCCAGCTCTCCCAGGCCCCCCGGCGGCAGAAGCGCATGACCGAGCTGGCCAAGGACGCCAAGATCACCCGCTCCCGCCTCTCGCACGCCATCGCCCGGCTGGAGAAGAACGGCTGGGTGCGACGCGAGGACTGCCCCTCCGACAAGCGCGGCCAGAACGCCGTCCTCACCGACGAGGGGTACGAGATGCTGGCGCGGTCCGCGCCAGGACACGTCGAGGCCGTGCGCCAGGCGATGTTCGCCCGGCTCAGCCCCGAGCAGGTGGCGAGCCTCGGCGAGATCATGCAGGTCATCGCGGCCGGTCTGCAGCCGGAGGGCACGGACGCGGACCTTCCCTGGCTCCGCTGAGCGGAACGGACGCGGACCTTCCCCGGCTCCGCCGAGCGGAACGGACGCGTCGGGCACGTGTCCGCCCCCGCCGAGGGGACGCGGACACGCGGCTGCCCTGGCTCCGGCGGACGGAACCAGGGCAGATCTCACCGGGGTGACCGGATCAGTGCGCGACGACCGGGATCTTGTACTCGTCCTCGACACCGTCCGCACGGCCCGATCCGTCGGCCGGACCGGCCGTTCCGGCGCCCGGGCGGCCGGTGTTGATCAGCGTCACCGCGATCGCCGAGGCGACGACCAGGATGCCGACCGCCCACCAGATCGCGCTCGCGAAACCGCTGACCATGGCCTGGAGCTGGAGCAGCTTCGGGTCGGTGGCGCCCGCCGCGTGATCGGCGATGTACGCGGTGGTGGCACCGGCGGCGATCGTGTTCAGCAGCGCGGTACCGATGGCGCCGCCGACCTGCTGCGAGGTGTTCACCATGGCCGAGGCCACACCGGCGTCACGCGGCTCGATACCGTGCGTGGCCAGCGACATGGCCGGCATGAACGCCGTACCCATACCCAGGCCGAGCAGCAACTGCCCCGGGAGGATGACGGCGGCATAGGAGGTGCCGATGTCCAGCTGGGTCAGCAGCAGCATGCCGACGGCCGCCACGAGGAAGCCGGGGCCCATCAGCAGCCTGGGCGGGACGCGGGTCATCAGCCGCGCGCCGATCTGGGTGGAACCGGTGATCATGCCCGCGATCATCGGCAGGAACGCGAAGCCGGTCTTGACCGGCGAGTACCCCTTGACGACCTGCAGGTAGTACGTGAGGAAGAGGAAGAGTCCGAACATCGCGATGATGGCCAGGCCCAGCGACAGGTAGACGCCTCCGCGGTTGCGCTCGGTCAGGACGCGCAGTGGCAGCAGCGGGGACTTCACGCGCGACTCGGTGATGACGAAGGCCAGGAGCAGCACACCGGCGGCGACGAACATGCCGACGGTCAGCGAGTCCGACCAGCCGGCCGCCTCGGCGCGGGTGAAGCCGTAGACGAGGGCGACGAGGCCCAGCGTGGACAGGACGACGCCGGGGATGTCGAGAGGCGAGCGGTTGCGGCTGCCGGCGGGTTCGCGGATGACGAAGTAGGCACCCGCGGCGGCGATGATCGCGAAGGGGATGTTGACGAAGAACGTCCAGCGCCAGTTCAGGTACTCGGTCAGGAAGCCGCCCAGGATCAGGCCGACCGCTCCGCCACCGCCCGCGATGGCACCGTAGATACCGAAGGCCTTGGCCCGCTCCTTGGCGTCCGTGAACATCACCGCGAGCAGGGAGAGGGCCGCCGGTGCGAGAAGGGCGCCGAAGGCACCCTGCAGGGCGCGGGAGCCGAACATCATCGCCTCGCCCGTGGCGGCGCCGCCCAGGGCGGAGGCCGCGGCGAAGCCGAGCAGGCCGACCACGAAGGTCCGCTTACGGCCCCAGAGGTCCGCGATGCGTCCGCCGAAGAGCAGGAGACCGCCGAACGCGAGCGCGTACGCGGTGATGACCCACTGCTTGTTTCCGTCGGAGATGCCCAGGTCGGTCTGGGCCGAGGGCAGGGCGATGTTCACGATGGTCGCGTCGAGCACGACCATCAGCTGGGCGAGGGCGATGAAGGCCAGCGCTTTCCAGCGACTGGGATCCGGAAGGGTGCCGGCTGTTTTCGACATGGGAGAAGCCACCTAAGGACACGAGGAGATGCGGTGCCGGCGGCGGGCCGTGGACGGACCGTCGCCCGCAACCGAAAAAGGGCGGGCTGTACTGAGGACCGGACCTGCTGCTCAGGTCCCGGCCTGCGTCATGGGCGTGGGGTCGGCCTCTGTGGGCGCGGGTCTGCTGGATCTTCCGGTGCGCGGGCGTCAGTGCCCGCGGCGCAGGTCCTCCAAGGTCGCCGCCGATCCGGGCAGTTCGGAACGTGCCGGGGATTCCAGTCCGTCCAGGAAGAGCTGCAGATGGCGGTGGGTGAACCGGTCTATGTCCAGGCAGGCGGTGCCGGGCAGAGGCCGGGTGAGCTGGGAAAGGGCGACGAGTACGTCACCGACGGCGATGTCGGTACGCAGCCTCCCCGCGGACATGGCGCGCTCCACGAGCCCTTCGACCGCACCTTCGAGGCGACGGCGCTCGGCGAGCAGTTCGGGGTGGTCCTTGTCGAAGCCGCCGGAGAGCATCGGGCACAGGGCACCGATCCGTTCGTCGGCCGCCGCGTGCACGAAGCGGCTGAGCGCGGCGAACGGGTCGGACTCGGCCGCCACGGCCTCCTCCGCCCGCTCGGTCGTGCGCGAGGTGACGGCCAGGACCACTTCATGGGTCAGAGCGGCGCGGTCGGGGAAGTTGCGGTAGAGCGTGGCGTTGCCGACTCCGGCACGCCGCGCGACCTCGTCAAGCGGCACATCCGGCCCGAACTCGACGAACATCTCGCGCGCGGCCGTCACGATCCGCTCCCGGTTGCGCAGCGCGTCGGCCCGCGGACGGGGCGTACGGCGCCGCACGGCACAGGCGGCGGTTTCGGCGACGGTCTCCACGACTGCTGCCCTTCCCTTGCGGTGTATGGCCGGCCCTCGGCTTCAACCGGGGACCACTTCCCCGTTTCGCGGGGACACAGGTACAAACGGGGAAGCCGTCCCCGGTTATTTCTGACCGCGATGTGACCTGAGTCACATATTTCTCGCCGCAGCGTCACCCGACCGGCGCACCCAGCGAGCGAGCCCCGGTCACCCCGCAGAGGCTGATCGCCAGAGCGCAGCCCGGGCCCGGCCGGCTGCCGCGGAACCGAAGGCGAGCCCTATGCAGCAGCCCCGCCACCGGATACGCGGATACCGCCGGCCTCTCGCGCTCGCGGGAGCGACGGCCCTCGTCATCGCGACCATGGCGTCGGCCAGCTCCACGCTCCCCCTCGCGAGCCGGGCCTCGGCGGGGCCCGTGGCCGCCCCCCGGGGTACCGGTCTCGCCCCCTGCCGGATACCCGCGACCATGGGCGTACAGATGTCCGAGGGGATGCCGACGCCCCCCGGGTACGCCCGGTCCACCGGGCGGATCAGGGCCCTCAACCTGATGATCGACTTCCCGGACGCGGAGGCGACCGAACCGGCGGCGGACCGGCTCGCGGAGTTCTTCCCGCAGACCTCCGACTGGTTCCGCACCAGCTCCTACGGCCGGCTGACCTATGTGCCGGAAGCACCCGTCCAGGACTGGCTCCGGATGCCGCTGCCGTTCTCCGAGTACGGGATCGAGCGCGGCTCCCCGTACGAACCGGGCTACCGCAAGCTCGTCAAGGACCTCGTGAGCGTGGCCGACCTCAAGGTCGACTTCGGCGAGTACGACCTGGTCAATGTGCTCGTCACCCCCAACGCAGGCCCCTCCGCCCTGGACACCGTCCTGTCCGTGACCTTCTCCGGCAACGACGACGCCCCCTTCGCCGACGGCGTCCCGCTCGCCAACACGTCCTTCGTCTACAGCCGCCAGGACGACGGCTCGGGCTCGTACGCCGAGACCGGCTACCGGGTCCTCCCCCACGAGAACGGCCACGTCTTCGGGCTGCCCGACCTCTACACGATGGAGGGCGGCGGCTCCGTGGGGCACTGGGACATCATGTCCGAGGACTGGGGGGCCAACAACGACCTCCTGGGCTGGCACAAGTGGAAGCTCGGCTGGCTGGGCGGGGACCAGATCAGCTGCGCCGCGATGCCGGGCACCAGCGACCACACCCTGGAACCGCTGGCCGCACCGGGCGGCCCGAAGCTCGCGTTCGTGCCGCTGAGCGGCCAGTCCGGTTACGCGGTCGAGGTGCGCACCGCCGAGGGCAACGACGAGGCCGTCTGCCGTCCGGGCGTCCTGATCTACAAGGTGAGCTCCGACGTCGACACCGGCCAGGGCCCGGTGTCGGTCGAGGACAGCACGGAGGACAGCGGCGGCTGCACCCGGCGGCCGAACGTCCACGCCGAGCTCTCGGACGCCGCCTTCCAGCCCGGGGAGACGTTCACCGACCGCACCAACGGCATACGAATATCCGTGCTGGAGAAGGACGGCGACGGCAACTACCGGGTGCGGATCACCCGCCCCTGAGCCCTCACCCTTGTCCCTCTCCCCCGCGCACGTGCTCCTGAACGGCGTCGCGCAGCTCCCGCTTGAGGGTCTTCCCCGTGGCGTTCCGCGGCAGCGGCTCCCTGGCCACCAGCACATGAGCGGGGACCTTGAAGGCGGCCAGCCTCCGCCCCGCATGCGCACGCAGGGCGTCGGGCGTGACCACGGACCCGGAGCGCAGTCGTACGACCGCCGCGACCTCCTCCCCCAGCACCGGATGCGGGACACCGAGCACCGCCGCGTCCTCGACGTCGGGGTGATCGTGCAGAACGGCCTCGACCTCGACGCAGTACACGTTCTCGCCGCCCCTGACCACCATGTCCTTGATCCGGTCGACCACGGCCACCCGCCCCTCGCGGAGGACGGCGAGGTCCCCCGTACGGAACCAGCCGCCGGCGAACGACTCGGCCGTGGCCGCCTCGTCGCGCCAGTACCCACGGACCAGGGACTGCCCGCGCAGCCAGAGCTCACCGGGCTCGCCGTCCGGGACGGCCTCTCCCGCCGGGCCCGCGATCCGCACCTCGGTGACGGGCGTGGGGGTGCCGACGCAGTCGGGATGGGCCCGGTACTCGGCACCGAAGTTGGCCAGCACCCCGCCGCTGGTCTCGGTCAGCCCGTACCCGTTGCGCGGCTCGATCAGCTCACCGTGCCGGGCGGTGAGCCGCGCGACCAGGTCGGGCGGGGCCGCCGCACCCCCGGTGTTCAGCATCCGCAGGCTCTCCAGCCCGTCCCCGGCCCGGTCGGCGGCCCCGAGCAGCTGGAGCGCGGTGGCCGGAACGCCCGCGTAGACCGTGACCCCGTGCCGCCGGATCAGCCGCAGGGCCTCCTCGGCGTCCCACTTCGGCATCAGGACGAGGGTGCCGCCCGCCGCCATCGCCGCGTACAGGCTGGTGAACGCCGCGACATGGAAGAACGGGAAGGTCATCAAGGTGACCGGCGCGGGCCCCTGCCCCGGGAGGACCCCGCGCCGCAGCGCCGAGACCGCCGCCTGGTAACGGGGGTTGAGCGCCGCCCCCACCTGGGCGAGGTGGGTGGCCACGGCTCCCTTGGGCCGGCCGGTGGTGCCCGAGGTGTAGATGATCGTGGCGTCGTCCTCCGGCCGGATCTCCACATCGGGGGGCGCCGCCCACGGATCGGGCTCCGGGAAGCCGGCGTACCGCTCGGCCCCGGCCACGCTCTCCGCAGTGTCGTGAGCGTCATGGAAGACGACGACGCGCGCCCCGGCCTTCTCCCCCCAGGCCGCGACCTTCGGCAGCTGCTCGCCGTCGACCAGCAGTACCCGAGGCTCGCAGTCGTCGAGCGCGTGACGGAACTCCGCCTCGGTCCACCAGGAGTTGAGCGGCACGGCGACGAGACCGGCGAGCTGCACCGCCCAGAACGCGATCTGCCACTCGGGGTGATTACGCATGGCCACCACGGCCCGGTCGCCTTGCCGCAGCCCGTACGTCTCGGTGAATCGCCTGGCCAGCGCGGACGCGGCGGCGAAGAACTCCCCGTACGAGCAGGTCCGTCCGCCCGAGATCAGGAAGGGCTGCTCCCCGAAGGCCCAGGTGGCCTCCACGAACTCCCGCAGCGTGCGCGGCCCGTTCGCGTAGACGAGGACCTCGCGCTCGTCCCGGACGACGGCGAAGGGAGAACCGGCAGCGGTCAGCGAGGCCTCGGCACGGGACCGTGCGGCGCGGTCGGGAGTGGGGGTGGGGCCGGCCACAGGGCCGGGGCCCGAGTCCGCGTCCTCCGGCGAACGGTGGGGGTCCGAGGACCGGTGGGCGCCCGGGGACCGGCTGGGGTCCGGCGCGGGGCTGGGGTCGGCGTGCGGCACGAGCGGCCTCTCCACGTACTGACTCAGCGACCCGGCGAAGCTATGCCCCCACCAGGCCCTCGTCAACCGACCGACCCCGGCACGGACGCCCCGGCGACGGGGCCGGCAGGGACGGACCACGGGACGCCCCTGCCGCCGAACCGCTGGCGCCCCTCCCCCTCGGCGGCCGGCTGGAGCGGGACGGCCGGGCTCACCGCCCAAACACGAAGGAGCGACCTCTGCCCACCCGCTACACTGACGGCGGTGGCCCGATCCCCGTGGACCGGATCACCATTGACCTGTCGGCAACCGACCGAAGCCCACCGCCCACCCGGGCCGGGCCCGGCCCACGGTCACCGACGGTTCCCCGCCTTCGTAGCTCAGGGGATAGAGCACCGCTCTCCTAAAGCGGGTGTCGCAGGTTCGAATCCTGCCGGGGGCACGACACAACAAGCCGCTGACCTGGGGTTTCTCCCTCAGGGAGGCGCTCCACTCGGCCCCGGACTCCTAGTCCGGGGCCGTTTGCGTGAGCGATGCGTGAGCGGACGGGGAGTAGCTGTCCCCGATCTGGCCCCACGGATCGGCACCATTCGGCTGGTGTACGTGTCCGCCGGAATGGTGATCGACGAGTGGCCGAGCATCTCCGATGGCCACCTGGCGCGAGTTCTTCGACTGCGCCGACGGCATCCGGTCGGTCAAAGTCCAGGCAGCTCTGCACGACATACGCGTACGCCTGCGGTGGTTGGTACGGCGGAGTTCTCCCGCGGCTCAACCACTGCGTGGACGAGCACCTCACATCACAGACTGATCGGCGACGGCCGTGGCGAAGCACTCGACGGCTGGCGTCGGACCTCGCCTGCCCGGCGCGCAACCCCGGACTGCCGGCGCCCCCGGCTCCGCAGCAGGAACCATTGCGTCAAGATGCGACCGACACCATTCGGACGAGACTGGGGGTAAAAGACCGGCATTGAGTGATGGCTCTCGGGCTGAGGCGACCGCCCGTCGTGGCCGGAGTCATCGTGTCGGCAAATGACCGGCCCCGCCTGAATTGTGCGGGACCAGGTCCCCTTCATCGCGGTGCCCAAACCGGCGCAGTGGCCACCGCTGGGCAGGACCGTTCACCGCAGCAGTTCGCGCGGCACGGGCGGCCCCGGGGATACAGGTGACGTGCGCATGGACGATCAGACCAAAATTGCTCTCGCCGCGGCGGTTGTCGGCGGTTACGTGCTGGGCCGTACGAAGAAAGGCAAGCTCGCCCTGAGCGTGGGAACGTATCTGGCGGGCGGACGGTTCGGCCTGGACCCGCGCCAGCTTGCTGCCGAGGGAATGCGCAGGCTGGGCGAACTACCCCAGGTTGCCGAACTACAGGAACAGACGAAAGGGGAGTTCGTCGACGCCGGCCGCAAGGCAGTGACTGCTGCTGCCACACGCGGCGTGGGAACGCTCACGGGCACCCTCCGTGACCGCGCGGCCGGTCTCGGTAAGGGAGAGGAAGAGGAGGAAGCGAACGAGAAGCCGGACGAAAACGCAGAGGCGAAGAAGGCAGCCCCAGCGAAGAAGTCCTCCGCGACGAAGCCTGCCGCGGAGAAGGCACCCCGAGCCAAGAAGTCCGACGCCCGGAAGCAGGCTCCAAGCAAGAAGGCTGCGTCTTCAGGACGAGCGGCGAAGAAGATGTCCAAGCTCGCTGATCGCCGGAGGTAGCCCGTCATGACCGGGAAGGACATGAAGCAGCCGGAGACGCAGGAGTCGGGGATGGGCGGACTGCGCGAGGCACTGTCGGGTTTCGTCGATTCGCAGGTCGAACGGCTTGCAGAGAAGGCCGGCGACAAGCTCACGGACGTCGCCGGTCAGCTCACCGATGCCGCCGAGAACGGCAGCCTGCTCAAGATCGGCTCGCGCGTCCTCGGGGGCGAATCCCCTCTGAAGGCATTCCTGTCCGAGAAGGCCAAGGGCCTCAAGGACAGCGTCGTGAACAAGATCAAGGAAGCGTTCGGCGGCGGCAAGGGCAATTCCGGTAGCAGCAAGAGCATGAACATCATTGAGGTCCTCGACGTCGGTGTGCCCCTTCGCACGGCCTACGACTACTGGACCCAGTACGAGGAGTTCAGCAGCTTCACCAAGGGTGTACGCAGCGTTTCAATGAGCGACGAAATGACCAGCGACTGGAAGGTCAAGGTCGGCCCTTCCTCGCGCAGCTTCAAAGCTACCGTCCAGGAGCAGATCCCGGACGACCGGATCGTCTGGACTTCCGAAGGCGCAAAGGGGACGACCAAGGGGGTGGTCAGTTTCCACGAACTGGCGCCCACACTGACTCGGATCGTCCTGGTCGTGGAGTACTACCCGTCCGGGCCCTTCGAAAAAACCGGAAACCTGTGGCGGGCGCAGGGCCGCCGACTCAGGCTGGACTTCAAGCACTTCCAGCGATATGTCACTCTCACCGAGGAAGAGCCGGAGGGCTGGCGCGGCGAAATCCGAGACGGCGAAGTCGTCATGTCTCACGACGAAGCCCTGGAAGAGGAAGAAGCAGCACAGGCCGAGGATTCGGAGGATGACGGCGAGTACCAAGCCGCAGAAGACGGAGAAGAAGACGAAGCAGAAGGGGAGTGGGAGGACGAGCCCGCCGACGAAGACCGGCGGAAGGAGTGATTCCCGGTATGTGACACCAGTAGGACCAAATAACCTGGCCCACTCTGTGCCGGCCCGCCCCTGCGCCCGTCGAGCACGGCAAGGCCGGGACCGGCTTCACCTCGCTGGAAATGCCGCCTACAGGCCGCCCCGATCGGGAACGCAGCCATCTGCAGCCCGGCCAGAAACGGTTGTGCCCCGAGAAATGGCCGCCGAGGTGCTGCTCCAGTTTCGGTGCCCAGCGATCCGCCGCCGCCGACAGACGGGTTCCGACTGCCGCCACCGCCTCCGCTGCCGCCAGAACCGGCGTCACCGCTGTAGCCACCGGGGCCCCGACGAGGGAACCGGCGCTCCGGCATCACCGCCGTCGCCCCCCGCCGCCTCCGCATTCTTCGCCGGTCGCGGCAGCCGCAGCTCCCGCCCCTGCCTCTGCCCCGCCGTAGCCGCCCGCTCCCCCTAGCTACTCGTACCGCCAGACCCACCGAGCCCTCCGTTTCCGCCGGTCGCGCCGACTGCGGCGGCGGCTTTGGCGTTGCCGTCCGAGGGGAGTTGGGTGGCGAGCGTCACCCCCGCTTCATCTGGGCCGGGGGCCGGGTACGTCTTCGGAAGCGCTCAGCAATGGTCCGCGATGTCGCCGGATACGAGCAAGGTCATAAGGCGCACACTGCTTACGTCACCGAAAGAGGCAATGATGCCCGCTCTCATCCACTCCATTGACACAGAGGGTGGATCAGAGGACAGTCCGCCTCATGCAGGGGAGTCATATCCGCACCATTGAGGGAAATCGTATGCGGGAACTCGTCAACGAGCTCCACCGGATCGAGAAACAACAGCATGAGCTCGGGCTGCGGCGTGCCGCTGTCATGCGGTCGCTGGTGCTGGCGTCCGGCGGAGTGAAGGAAGCCGCCGCGCTGCTGCGGTTGGACCGCAAGACGGTCCGGGCCCGGGAGCGGGCCACCGACTTGGCGCTGGTCCTGTACCGGGGGAGCAACACCGAGAAGGTGGGTCCCGATGGCCGTGTCTACGGTGAGACCGGCGAGGAGGACAGCCCGGCCCAGCGCGATGCGGACCGCATGTGGTTCACGATCGCTCAGGACAAGCGGCCCCTGCTGCGCGCCCTGGTCTACATCGCCGACGGGCGGGTGCGCCGGGTACGCGCTGTCCTGGATGGCCCTTGGCAGGAGAACGAGCAGGGCAAGGTAGCCGTGCCCGTCGGACCACCCCTGTCCGCGGCCCACTTGGCCGACCAGTTCCCCGTCCTTCCCTTCACTCTCGGCGACGCACGCCCTATGGTGCGGGGCAAGATCCGCGAGTACCTCACCTTGGGCCCCAGCGAGGAGCTGTCCCCATGAGGGGCCTGCGGATACGAACCAGCCTCCACCAAGGCCATCCGCTGCTGATTCTCACCGGGGAGCTCGACTACGACACCGCCCCCCAACTTCAGGCTGCACTCGACATCGCCCCCCGCCGTGGCCCGCCCCACATCCTGTACTTCGACGTGCGCGGCCTCTCGTTCTGCGACTGCTCGGGCCTGAACCTGCTACTCCGGGCCCGCACCCGCAACACAGTGGGCCTGTTCGGGGCCGGGGCCCAACTCATGCGGCTGCTCGGCCTGGCCGGCGCCCACGGTCTATTCGAATTCCCCCAGCCGGCACTCCCCGCAACACACCCGTCCGGCACGCACACACTGGCCGACGACAGCATCGGACCGGACCCGTACGAGTTGCGAAGGGCACGGGTCGACGCCACATTGAACGCGAGCACGGACGAGACCGCGAGGGCCCTCGCAGCCGCGCTCGGCCCCCCGCCCGGAACGCAGTTGGCCGGCCCGGCGCGCTCGGACGAAACCGGCGGATAGACGCCTCCTTCTGCACCTGCTTCAACGTCTTGCCCCGACACATGGTCGCCCCGGTTGATCCACAACCGCAGTCGCCTGGCCGGCACGCCCCGCCCCGTCCCACAGTCCGAGGATGCGTGCAGAGCAGTTGCCACCCTGGCGTCTTCTCCTGGGTCCGTGCGGGCCGGAACGAACGATCACCGTGGAGGGGGAACAACCGTGCGCTCGTGGCAACGCCCTGCTGGCTTGGGTTACGGCCGGTCGCTGACCTGGCCGGTGAAGCCTCTGCCCGTGGCAGCGCGAAATGGTCGCTTGCGCCATCAGCAAGGCGGAAACCGGAGCGATCGCTGAGGGGCGCCGTCCGATTTGCGTTGCCGGCGTGGCAATGGACCGGCGGAGACCGCCCTGCGCTCGGCGCGGGGGTGGTGAGGCAGCGCTCCGCCTTCCCGGGCTCCGGCGCCGGCCGCGTCGGCACGGTGGAAGCCCCAGAGTTCCGTCCATGGTGACTGCGACTGTCCGCGAGTGGAACGACGAGGAGAGGTGGGGTGTTCTCGACTCACCCGAGACCCCCGGCGGCTGCTTCGGCCACTACGCCGACATCCAGGCGGCAGGCTTGCGCACACCGGCGAGCGGGCAGCAGGTCGACCTCACGTGGGAAGCCCCTGGCTTCAAGCAGGACGGGTATGACTATCGCGCGGTGAGCATCGTGCCTCGTGCTGTCTGACATCCTGAGCTGACAGCGACGACGGCGTACGTCCACTCACCGGTGCCGGTCGCTCGCGACATGTTCACGTACCGCGATCCGGGCCAGCTTCGTCAGCATCATGCCGTTGCGGATCGCGACGGCGTAGTCCACGGGGAGGCCGTGCATCCGCGTGCCCGGGCCCCGGAGTGGATGCCAGTCGAGCGTGAAAAGGGTGTGCTCGCCCCAGGGGGTCAACGACATGGCGATGCGAGCTGCGCCGAAGGGGCCTGCCTTCGCTTCCAGTTGCAGGCGGTGTCCCGGCTCGGAGATACGGACCACACAGGTGTCGTCGAGGGTGACAGGACCGGCCCCGATGCGGACTTTCAGCCGGGCGCCGACGTCCGGCCAGTGCGGGTCCACGGCGAGGACCTCCTGGGTCCCGGTCACCCACTCCCCGTAGCGGCGGCCGTCCGAGAGCAGGCGCCAGATCTCGGGCGGCGAGCTCAGGATCAGCCGGCGATTCCGGGCCATGATCACGCTCCTGGAGGGTGGACAGCACGGCGGACAGTTCGTCATGGCACCCCCGGAACGAGGACGTCCGGCCGAGTCTCCGGCCCTCCTACGAGCTTGTCCTCCAGCGTGATGCCGATCGCACACTCTGGGCAGTCCGGGAGATCCGGACGGGTGAATCGGCACATCCGGTGACGCCGGCCCGCCCGGAGGGCGAGCGCCTGCGTCCGGTGGGCCGGGAGGCGCATCCCGCGCTCGCTCGCCCAGTTGCCGGGGCGGGTCTCAGGAGGTGAAGGGGACGGCGGCCTGCGGATCGGTGTGCCAGTTCGTGACGATCGGCTTGTCGACGAGAACACTGCCGACATTGAGCGAGATGGGGTTCGGGTCGTCGCCGGTGACGGAGACGATGGCCGTGCTGTACTCGGTGCTGCCGTCGCTGTTGGTGCTCTTCGGGCTCACCCCGGCGTACACCGTCTTGCCGCCGGACAAGGTGATCTCCTCGCCGGCGGACTGCTCCGCGGGCCCGGCCTCCGTGCCGCCCGAGCCGAAGGCGATGACGGGCAGGCCCCCGGGCAGGACGCAGGTGATGCCCGACTTCGCCTTGACGCTGATCTGGTAGTAGCCGCCTGCCTGGGTCTTCTCCTCACCGTTCCAGTCCAGGTCGTTCGTGCCGCAGGGCTGGCCGTACCCGGTCTTGTCGCCTGCCTCCGAGGAGCCCGAGGAGGAGGTGGAGGAAGAGTCCTCGGAGGCGTCCGCCGCGCTGCCCTCAGCCTGGCCGGAACCGGAGTCCGCGGTCTTGTCCTGGGACTTCTGGGGCTCCTGGGACTTCTCGGGCGAAGCCGGAGCGGCGGCCTCAGGGGTGCCGGCGTCGGACTCGGCGACGGGCGAGGCTCCGGTCCTGCTTTCCCCGCAGGCGGTTGTCAGGAATCCGGCGGTGACAGCGACGGTGACGACGAGGGCGTTGCGCAGACGGCGGTTCATGGGGGCGGGTTTCCTTCCCGGAATGATCAAAAGGTGTTCAGGAGCGGGCGTACGCGCCGTACACCCCGAGTGCGGCGGAAGAGGCAAAGGAAGAAGCAATGGGAGCGTGGGGTCAAGGTCGGACGACAGGGGCCGCGATCGGGGCCTGTCCAGGTGTGCCGGCGGGTGCTGTCCGGCGGCGGTCGTCCTGGAGCGCGGCGGAGCGGGGCAGCGAGGCTGCCAGGAGCGGCCCGCTCAGGGCCGGTGCGCGCAGGGCGAGCGTCACCAGGGCGTAGCCCGCGATTCCGCCGAGCGTGTTGGCCAGGACGTCGTTGATGTCCACGGAGCGGCCGTTGTTCAGGACGATGTAGGACAGCAGTTGCGCGGCTTCCAGGAACAGGCTGGCCGCCGCCGTCATCAGAGCCGCCCGCGACCATGAGGTCGCGTGGCGGAACAACAGCGGCAGCAGGAAGCCGGCCGGCACCATCATGATGACGTTGGGGATCATGGTGACGTCGGCGGTGAGCAGCGGTACGGGGTTGATCTGCCCGACCCAGGAAGCCTGGTTGGCGTATTCGCCCCACGTCACGTTCAGCGGAAAGACCGTCAGGGACAGTACGGCGGCCACGTAGACAGCTGCGGCGAGCTGAAGCAGGGCGCGACGCTTGTTCCACGCTCCGCGCCACACCTGGACGACGGTGCCGACGGCGAACAGGACGAGCAGGGGTCCGAGAACGGGTGCGGAGTCCACCTGGATGCGAATGTCCATGAGGGGCGATCCTTCGGTCGGGGCGAGCTGCGCTGACGTGCTCCACTTTCCTTCCGGGGCCAGGCCCCGCGGATCTTCCGAAAGGCCCATTCTCCGGCGGACGGCTACGACTTTCGGCAGAGCGTCCCCCTCGGCGAGCGCGGCTAGGGTCTGACCATGTTCAAATCACCGCGCGCCGCGGCCGTCGGCCGGTTCGTAGGCAGCGCCCTGTTGTTCTGCGTCCTCGGGGTGGCCCTGCTGATCGACTTGAGCGTCGGCACCCTCGAACATCAGGGCACCGGGATCGTGTTGTTCGTGTCGACGGCCGTGGCGGGGGCGGGGGCCTTTCCGGCCGTGGGCATCAAGCTGCCCCCCGCGCCACTGGCGTGGGCTGCGTGCGGTGTGGCCGTGGTGTCGCTGGCCTGCTCGGCCGGACTGGGTGTGATGGCGCGCGGCGGTACGAACCTGGACGACGCCTCCGACGCCTACACCCTGTTCGAGCCGGCCGCCCTGATGGTGCTGCTGCACGTGACGGCACGGCGGGGCTCCCCGGCCGGCACCGCCGTCGCCCTGCCGCTGCTCATGACCGCGCTCATCCTGCGTCCGCTGGTGGTCGAGGTGGACGAGTCCAGCAGCATCCTCGCGCTCATCCTGACTCTGCTGGCCGGCGGAGCGCTCGCCTCCGGCCTCACCAGCCGGCTGGTCGCCGTCTCCCGCCGGCAGCGCGAAGCTCAGATCAGACTCGAACAGCGACTGGGCTTCGCCCGCGACCTGCACGACTTCGTGGCTCACCACATATCCGGCATCGTGGTCCAGGCACAGGGTGCCCGGGCCGTGGCGGCGAAGAGACCGCAGGCGGTGGGTGACGCCCTCGAACTGATCGAGACCACCGGAGCCGAAGCCCTGACCGCCATGCGCAAGATGGTCGGCGCCCTGCGGGACGACACCCTGCCGCACGCACAGGCACCGGGCACGGGCGCCGTCCGCGCTCTCGTCGCCGAGTGCCGGCTGCCTGGTGCCACGGTGGTCTTCACCGAGACCGGCCCGGCCGACAGTCTCCCCGCGAACGCCGCCCACCTCGTGGAACGCGTGGTCATGGAGGCGCTGACCAACGTCCGCAAGCACGCCCGCGACTGCACCGACGCACAGGTGCACCTCGACGTTTCGCGCCGCCGGGTCACCGCGCGGATAACCGACGACGGTACTCACGTCCCGTCCGACGGCTCCGGCTACGGACTGCGCGGCCTGCGCGAGGTCACGGACGCCGCAGGAGGCACGTTGACCGCAGGCCCCGGCCCCGGCCCCGGCCCCGAGACCGGCTGGCACGTCGAGCTCGATCTCCCTCTCCCTCTCCGGCAGGTGTCCTGATGACCATCCGTGTCCTTCTCGCGGACGACCAGACGATCGTCCGCACCGGCATGGCCATGATCCTGGGAGCCGAGGACGACATCGAGGTCGTCGCCCAGGCCGCCGACGGGGTCGCCGCGATCCAGCAGGCCGACCAGCACCGCCCCGACGTGGTCCTGATGGACATCCGCATGCCGCGGCTGAACGGCATCGAGGCGCTGAGGCACCTCCACCGTCCCGGGGCGGCGCACACCCCGAAGGTCGTCATGGTGACGACCTTCGACGACGACGAGTACGTCCATCAGGCTCTGCACGCCGGAGCCTGCGGCTTCCTCCTCAAGGACGCGGGTCCTCGTCTGCTGGCCGAGGCAGTCCGCTCCGCGGCCTCCGGCGAGGCCCTGATCAGCCCCTCCATCACCGTCCGCCTGCTCCAGCAGTTCGCCCGCCCCGCCGCGGCAGCCGCCCCGGCGCGTCCTTCGCCCCTCTCCCAGCGCGAGACCGAGGTCGCCGCCCTGGTCTCCCGGGGACACACGAACATGGAGATCGCCGCCGCTCTGCACATCAGCGCGGGGACGGTGAAGACGCATCTCACCAACATCCAGAGCAAACTGGGGGTCCGCAACCGGGTCGAGATCGCGGCCTGGACCTGGGAGTCGGGTTTCGCCCGCTGACCGTCGAGCGACACGGCGCCGGCGGGCCCGGTACTACTGCACCTGGGAGTTCAAGCTCAGAAGGTCCTCAGGACTTTCCGTTTCGGGTTACGACAACGGGCGCACGATGCCATGTTCGTCTCCCTACGGCACACGATCGCGTGCCGTGGCCACCGCCGTCAGCCGGCTGACGGCAGGCATCCGAGGAGACGCACATGATCGCAACCCTGGGCGCGGGCACCCTGATCGCCGCAGCCGTCACCGTGCTCGCCGTCGCCGGCCTCGCCGTGTTCGCCGCCGTGTGGTTCGCGCGGAGCCGGTAGCGCCCAAGGGAGGCGAGGAGCCCCTGGCGCCGAAGGGGGCGGAGGGGGCGAAGGGCCCGTCTCAGGCGCAGCCCATGCGCCGGCAGATGTCGCAGAACAGGTGCAGGTTGGCGACGTGTGAGACGGGCACCGGCGGCAGGGCCTGACCCCGGCGGTGCGCGGCCGGGAAGGTGAGGTGGCCGTTGGAGGGGCCGATCCGCGTCAGGTCGGTCCACGCGGCGGAACGAGCCTTCACCGATACGCCCGCGCCGCTCAGCGCCACCGCGCCGAAGCGCACGGTCTCGCCCTGCGCGAGGCGTTCCAGCACGCGGGTCATCTGGGCGCCGGTGATCATCTGCTGGATGTACGGACCCCAGTCGCCCTCGAAGGTGAATGGCGCGCCCTTCACCAGTGACCTGATGCCGAGCTCCTCCCGCCGGCGCGGGAGGACCATGTCGAGGCCACGTCCGATGCCCACGGCGGCCCCGCTCCGGTCGAACAGCGTGCATCTGACGTCCGCCACGGCTGAGCCGTTGACCGTGGTGATGCTCTGCAGAACGCTCGCCGTCTCCCAGTCGTACGCCGCCCGGTAGCCGCCGGGGCCCGTGACGACGAGGCCGTTGTCGAAGAAGTACAGCCGTGATCCCTCCCACTTCCGGAGGAACAGGCCCTTCTTCGGGAGGTAGGTCGCTCTGCCCCAGGCACCCAGGCCTCGTTGCTCCGCCAGTGCCGTCACCGGCTCGGTGGGCGCCGGCCCGGGTCCGCTCTCCGCAATGCCGAATCTCCCACTACTCCCCTCCCTCCAGGGCCCGTTCGGCGCCTGGCTGTGCCGGCGGCCGCAGCGTGCGCCGGCGCCCGGTGCTGACACCCACCTCCACGCCTACGTCCACCTCTGCGCCTCCGTCTCCGTCTCCGCCTCCGCCTCCGCCAGGATCTCGGCGATCACGTGCCGTGCCGTCCCGGCCATCACCGGGTTCGAGGTCCGGTAGTACGAGAGCTCCATGAGCGCCACGGACAGGGCCCAGCCGCGCGCCCGCGCCCAGGTCGCCCGGTCCGCGCCGACCGCCGCACGGAAGATCCGCCGCGCTCCTGCCGACAGCAGGTACCAGCCGGGGATCAGGTCCACCGCGGGGTCGGCCACACCCATGCAGCCGAAGTCGATGACCGCGCTCAACCGGCCGCCCGCGACCAGGACGTTGCCCGGCTGGAGGTCTCCGTGGACCCATACGGCGCGACCCTGCGGCTCAGGGGCATCCAGAGCCTCCGACCAGGCGGTGGCCGCCGTACCGGTGTCGATGACCCCGTGCAGCGCGTCCAGGGCAGCACGGGTGGCCGTGTCGCGCGCGGCCAGTGGTTCGCAGCGGTAGGCGGGCGGGCCTCCGGCGGTGTCGACGCGGCGCAGCGCGAGGACGAACTCGGCGAGGTCGGCGGCGAGTTCCGCTCGGCCCGAGCCCACGGCCGGATTCTCGCCTTCGAGCCAGCCGTACACCGACCAGGACCAGGGGTATCCCTCGCCCGGCACCCCCTCGGCGAGGGGCACGGGTACGGCGAAGGGGAGCTGGGAGGCGAGGCGGGGCAGCCAGCGGTGCTCGGCCGCCACGTCGTTCGAACCGGCTTCGCCCCGGGGAAGCCGCACAGTCAGGTCCGCGCCCAGCCGGTAGATCGCGTTCACCGTGCCGTGCGAGGCAGCCGGCTCGACGGGAAGATCCGCCCAGGCGGGAAACTGGGCGGCCAGCAGGCGTCGTACGAGTGCCACGTCGGTCTTCGTCTCTTCGGCGTGCATCCGGCCCATGCAAACCGATCCGGTATGGGCTGTCGAGCGATATTCCGTGGGCCGTGTCTGCCCACTGAGGCAGGATCTGGGCCCATGGCCCTCATACTCCCGCCCCGCCTCACCGCCTCCGCCCGGGCCCTGCGCGAGGCGGCGCGGCGGCGGGGCATGCGTACCGTGCAGTTGCTGGTCCACGACGTGCCGGACGCTCTGCGCGAGGAGGACGCGTATCTGCACGCCGGTCCCTCCTTCGCGGACGCCGTGGCCCCGGCTCTGGCCGTCGCCCTGCTCGAGGCTCCCGCCGACTGGCTGGCCCGGCTCCCCGCCGCGTTCGTACGGCGCGAGATCCGTGCCGTGCCGATCCGTGAGGCGTACGGGCTGCGCCGACCGGTCTTCGTCAAGTCACCGAACGACGAGAGCATTCCGGCGCTGGTCTACGCGGACGGGTCCCGGCTGCCGGGACCGGACGCGGTCGATCCGGAGACGGTGGTCCTGGTGAGCGACGTCCTCGGGTTCGACGAGGAGTTCCGGCTGTACCTCCTCGACGGGCGGGTCCACACCGGCAGCAGGTACGGCGTCTCGGGGCAGCTGCGCCCGGCCCCGCTCTCCGCCGAGGCGCGCGCGTTCGGCCACGAGCTCCTCTCCGCCACCGGACACACCGTGCCGTCCGCGATCGTCGTCGACGTCGGCATCACCGCTACGGGACGGTGGGCGGTCGTCGAGGCCAACGCGGCCTGGGCGAGCGGATGTTACGCGGCGGACCCGGATCGCGCACTGGACGTGGTGCTCCGGGCCGCCGGGCCCGCCGCGCGCCTGGCGGAACGGGACGCCGCGTTCGTGCGGTGACCCCGTACGCGACGCCGCCGCGGCCCGGTCGGGCAGGTCAGCGGCAGGACGCCTTCATCTGCGCCGCCGCGTGGTGCGCCCCCACCCGCGACGCGTCGCCCCAGTCGCGGCCCCGGTCGGTCAGCTGCACGGCAAAGGTGTCGCCCTTGACCGGATACGTCCCCACGGCCACGGAGGTCCCCCGGTGGCCGGGCTGGCGCACCGAGAAGCCCGTGTAGGCGGAATCGGGGTCACGCGGGTCGGAGCGGACCCGGTAGACGGAGGGGTCACCCGCCACGTCCGTGTCGCGGATGCTCCGGGGCACGAACACCGTGAGCGCGCACTCGCGGAAACCGTCGCCCAGGTGCCAGGACCAGACGGCGCTGCTCCCCCGCGTCTCCACCGGGCTGCCCGACATCGGGACGGCGCTGAACCGGCCGTCGCAGGTGATCCCCTCGAAGCCGCCCGCTTCGACGGTGTACCAGCCCGCGTCCCCGCTCTCGAAGCGCCCGAACTCCTCGTAGACGCCGGTGGTGCAGCCGGGCCCCGCCCACGCCGAGTAGCGGTAGCGGCCCGTGTCCGCGGGACCGCTCGGCGGTGCACTCGGCCCGCTCGGTGCGGGATCGCCGGGCAGGCCCGGGTCCTCCGGCACGATCCGGGTCGGGACTCCGCCGCCGATCGGCGCCGGCACGGCGCCCGCGCGGCCCGCCGCCTCGGGGCGCCCTCCCCCTTCACCCGTCACCAGCAGCGACACCGCGGTGGCCAGGCTCCCGGCGGCCACCACGACTCCCGCCGCCAGCAGGGCCTTCCGTCGCCGGGGCAGCGTGGAGAGCCTGCCCGCCAGCGTCTCCCGCGCGATCCAGGAGTCGTTCCCCGCCGGAGAACGCCCGACGGAACCGCACCGGGGGCAGCCCATGCCCGGCAGCCCGCCGATGTGCTCGCCGCCGCACCGTTGGCACCTCATGACAGGACACCTTGCCAGTGCGGGCCGCCCGGAGGGAGGGATCCGGCAGGATCAGCGCAGCTCCTCCGGGCACGGTGTGCCGGGCTGGAACTGGTAGGGAGCCGCCAGGCGGTAGACCCCGGGGCGCGGGGCGAGCAGTTCGGTCCACTCGTCGCCGTCCTCGTCCACCTTGATCAGGCAGCCGTGGGCGTTCGTGAAGTCCTTGGGCGCGTTCTCGTCCTTCGCCGAACGCCGCTTGGACTCCTCCGTCTCCTGCGGGCGCTCCACCGCCTTGCCCTCACCGTCCACGACGGCGAGCCAGCGGGAGTACGGGATGCGGATCAGGACCCGGCCCGCGGACCGCACCCGGATCGTCAGCTCGTCGGCGCCCGCCCGTTCCACCGTGGCGGGCGGGTCGGCCAGGGGCACCGGGTCCAGGACGCGGAACAGCTTCCAGTTGGCGTCGCTCCAGACTGCCTTCAGATAGGGCTGCCCCTTCTCGACGAGGCTCGCCTCCTGCTGGGCCCCGCTGGAGTCCGGCTTGCCTGCGGGCAGCACCACGAAGTGCACGGCCCAGCGGTCCAGCCACTCCCGGTAGTTTTCGGCGTCGAGGGTGTCGTCGTAGAAGAGCGGGTTGCGTTCCATGTCCGCCTGCCGGTTCCAGCCGCGGGCCAGATTCACGTACGAGTCCAGCGCCGAGGCCTCCCGGTGGCTGCTCGCCGGGACCACCTCGACCCGGCCCCGCTCCGCCCCCGCCTTCTGGAGCTGGTTGACCAGGGGGGCCAGCTCGCGGTTCCAGGAGGCGGTGGGCGCCGTGCGGACGATGTCGTCGACGCCCTTGAAACCGATCCAGAAGTTCAGCCCGGCGAAGGCGATGACCAGCGCGTACCACCGGCGGGTGCGGGGCGCCGTGTACGGAAGGGCGGCGAGCAGGACGACGCCGGCGACCAGCATCGCCATGCGCGAGACGTTCGAGCCGATCTGCGAGTCGATCACATAGGTGAGCAACGTCCCGACGCCGTACACGGCGGCAGCCGTGCGCACGGTGTACCAGGTCCGGGGCACGAGGAAGAACACCAGGACGGAGAAGACGAAGGGCAGGGAGAGGGTCCCGAGCGACATGGGCTGCGTACCCGAGAAGGGGAACAGCCACGCCGACAGGACCACGACCACGACCGGGGGCAGCCCGATCGCGTACGCCCCGGGGCGTCTCTTGTTCAGGAAGAGCGCCGCGGCGACCACACCGAGGAAGAGCCCGGCGACCGGGCTGCCCGCCGTGGCCAGCGCGGCGAGCGGCGCGGCGACGACGGCCTTCGCCCACCGCTTGTACCGCCAGCGGTGGGGCCAGCAGAAGACGGCGGCGACCGCGCCCACCGCGAACATCATGCCGAGCCCGAACGTCACCCGGCCGGACAGGGCGTTGCACAGGTACGCGAAGACCCCGGCGAACGCACACGCCAGCGGATTGCGGACCGCGGGCACCCGGACCAGGATCAGCGCGGTGAGCGCCGAGGACAGGGTGCCGGCGATCATCATCGTCGTACGGACGCCGAGCATTGACATCAGGTACGGGGAGACCACGCTGTACGAGACCGGGTGCATCCCGCCGTACCACGCGAGGTTGTACGCAGTACCCGGGTGGCGGCCGACGAACTCGGCCCAGGCGTCCTGGGCGGCGATGTCGCCGCCACTGTTGGCGAAGAAGAAGAACCAGAGCAGATGCGCCACCGCGGCGACGGCGGTCGTCAGCAGCACGGGGTGGCGCCGCAGGCGGCTCCTCGCCGAGCCGTCCGGGTGCCCCTCGCCGCCGGTGGCCTGAGCCGGAATGCGCACGGGCACGCTCGCGGCGGGCGGTCCGTCCTTCGCCCGCGTCGGCTCAGCGGTGGTCACTGCGACTCTCCCCGTCCTCGCCCGGGCCTGCCGAACCGTCGGTGTACTGCGGCCTCATCCGTGCGGAAGGACGCGTCCCGGCGCCCATCCGTTGCTTTCGGGACGCTAGCACGCGGCATTTTGTCCGCGCTGCCCCACGGGACGGCCCCCCGCCCCGCGACTGCGGGACAGGGGGCCGTACGAGCAGCTCAGCCGGGCGGCTCAGGTGATGCGGGTGAACTTGTCCCCGAAGCCGGGCTCGGCCATCTCGCTCTGCAGCGCGACGGGGGAGGAGACCTTGCCCGTGCCCGTGCCGACCGTCACCTCTCCGACGACGGTTCCCGCCTTCGCCGTCTGCTGGAGCGGCTCGTCACCGGCGCCGAGATCGAGATCCACCTTCAGCCCGCCCCAGCCGACCGCCTTCAGGTCCTTGGTGGCGACCACGGGGGTCCGCGTGCCGAAGCCGTTGTCGACGTAGCCGACGACCTGGCCCTTCTTGACCACGGTCGCGGAGTCGACGCCCTTCTGGGCGGCCCGGATCAGCGTGAGGCTGTTCTGGATGGCACGCTCCAGCTTCGCGTACAGGGTGCCGTCGGTGTCGGCGCCCATCACCGCACCGATGATCCTGCGGTTCTTGCCGTCCACGACGGTGTCGGCGGTCCAGAGGAGGTTGCCGCCGGCGGGGGTGGAGGATCCCGTCTTGATGCCGTTGACCCCGTCCTCCAGGAGGATGGTGTTGTTGTTGTAGATCTTGCCGACGCCCGGGATGTCGGCCTGCGGCATGTTCACGATCTCCCGGAAGATGTCGTTCTGCATGACCGCCTTGCCCAGGGCGATCTGGTCGGCCGGGGTCGACATGGTGGAGGACTTCAGGCCGCTCGGGTCTGTGTAGGTCGAGTTGGTCATGCCGAGGTCCTCGGCCGCGGCGTTCATCTTCTCAACGAAGGCCTTCTCGGTCGTGGCGTCCCAGCGGGCCAGCAGACGGGCCACGTTGTTCCCCGAGGGGATCATCAGCATCTGGAGCATCTGGCGCTCCGTGTACGTGTCGCCCTCCTTGATGCCCGCCATCGACTCGTCCGTGTTGGCTGCCTCCTCGGCCGCCTGCTTGTCCACCGTGATCCGGTCACCGGTCTCCTTGCCGGTGATCGGGTGCCCCTGGAGGATCACGTAGGCGGTCATGACCTTCGCCATACTCGCGATCGGCGCGGGCTTGTCCGCCCCGTACGAGCCGAGGGTTCCGACGCCCTCGACCTCGACCGCGCCCTGTCCCTCCGCGGGCCACGGCATGTCCAGCTTCTCGCCGCCGAAGGTGTACGTCGGCGAGGCGGTGAGCGTCAGCGTGGGCTCCGGCAGCGGCCTCATCGCCTGCGCGATCGCAAAGACGATCACCAGGAGGAGCAGCAGCGGCGTCCAGATCTTGACCCGCCGGACGGCGGTGCGGACCGGCGTCTCCGGGGGCGGCGGCGTGTTCGTGAGTTCGGCGAGGAGGTCGAGCGGCGGCTTGGGCGGCATGGGCTGCTGCCGGGTCCGCTCGGCCTCGGTGAGACCGGCTCCCGGCGCTCCCGGAGCGCCCGCGGCGATCGAGACGTCCGGCGTCACGGTGGGACCGATGACGGGGGGCGCGGGGCGTACGTCGTCCGAGCGCAGCGGCACGAACTTGCTGGTCCGCTCGGCGGGGGCCTCGGGGGCGGCCGAGGCCCCGGAGGCCTTCGCACCCCAGGAGGCGGGCTTCCGGGCGTCCTCCCTCGGGGGGAGCTTCAGCGCGGTCGTCGGCTGGTCGACCTGCTGGACCCGCGGCGCCTTGAAGGCGGTGGTCGGATGATCGATTCCTCGCTGGTCAGCCTTGGGCTCGGCGACGGCGGAGACCCCGGCCTTGTCGCCCTTCCCGGCCGGCTCACGGCCGTCCTCGGCGGACTTGCCGGCGGGCTCGGCAGGGGCGTCGGCCTCAGCGGCGGTCTCTGCCGCCGGGGACTCCTCGCGGGTCTTCGGGATGCGGGGAGCGCCGGCGGAGGCGTCGCGGGCGGCGGGGGTGCCGTCGGCGGCGTCCTCGGCGGCAGCGTCGTCGACCTCGTCGTGGACGGGCACGTCGTCCTCGACGGGCGTCTCGTCCTGGACCGGCACGTCGTCCTCGACGGGCGCCTCGTCCTGGACCGGCACCTCGTCCTCGACAGGCACCTCGTCCTCGACGTCGGCCGGGGATTCGTCCTCGTCCTCGACCTGTGCGGGGGCGTCGGTCTTCGCGGGAGTGTCGGCGCCGGCCTGCGCCGGGGCGTCGGTCTCCTCGGTGGTGGCGTCGTCCTCGGCGGGCGTGGCCCGGCCACCGGCCGTACCGGACCGGGCTGCCTCCGCCTCGTCGTCCTCGCCCGCGACCCATTCCGCGACGACGGCACGGAGCCGGGCGTCGGACGGCTCGCCGTCCGAGCCGGCTTCGGGCCGCGCGGCCGGAGCGGCTTCCGCCTCGGCGGGCGCTCCCTTCACGCCGCGCTCCACTCCCGCGTCGGCGTCCGTGGCGGACCCGCCCACGGAGGCGTCGACGGCCCCGGAGTCCTCAGCGTCCTCGGAGTCGGAGTCGGAGTCGGAGTCCTGCGCGTCCTCGGCGTCCTCGGCGTCCTGGGAGCCCTTCGGCTTCCCGGACTCCTCGGAGCCCACCGAACCCGGCGCACCCGGTGCCGTCGCAGCCGCGCCGGTCTCCTCGCCCTCTCCGGCCGCCTCGCCCTCCGCTGCCTCTCCACGGGCCGTGGAGGCGCCCTCGGCGCCCTCCGCGCCCTTCAGGGGTCCCGGGGCCCCCTCGGAGGCGTCCGCCTCCGCGGAGCGCGGCACGCGGAAGACCGCCGTCGCGCTGTCCGTCGCGGCATCCGCCGTACTCCCGTCCGCCGCAGCGCCCGGTTCACGGAACACGGCGAGACGCGGATCGCGTTCCTCAGCCGTCCCCGACGACTTCCGCTGCTCCGACTTGCCGGGGGACTCGCCCGCCACCGATGCCTCCTTTGTGCGCCGCGGGGTCATGCCCGCACTGTCCGAACCATCTACCAGTGTCCTGTGTGAACCCTTGGACGAGCCGCTAGACGAGAACGACATACCTAACGGTTCCCTCACAAAGCACCCAGGCACCCTCGACAGACCAATGTGAGAGGGGTCACCCTGTCAGACATCCACGCGGGGAGGCATGGATGGGCAGGAGCCGCAGAACAATTCCGGAGGAGCTTCTGCTGCTCGCTCTGGACCCGACAACGGGTACCACAGCGCAGCCGCAGTCGCTCGACCTCGGCCTGGCCGGGGCACAGCTAGTGGAGCTGGCTCTGGCAGGACGGATAGCCCCTGACGGGGATCGTATCGCCGTGGTGATGCCACGGCCGACAGGAGATCCGACTCTGGACTCCGCACTGGAACTGCTGCGCCGTCGTGGCAGTCCGGTTCGGGCGGTCCACTGGATCGGCGGGCCCCGACTGGGACTTCGCCAGATCTATCTCGCTCATCTGGAGCGGTGCGGCATGGTTCATGCCGTGGCGGGCCAGATGTGCGGAGTGCTGCCGACGACTCGCTACCAGGCGACGGACACGGCGATCAGCCGGGACATCAGGTCCCGGCTGGACAGTGCGATCCGCACCGGTGTACCGCCGGACCCGCGGACCGCGGCGCTCGCCGCACTGGCCCACGCGGTCGGTCTCGGCAAGCACCTGTACCCCGGGAACGAGGGGCGTTCATCGCGCTCACGGCTCCGGGACCTGATCAGACACGACCCGATGGGCGGTCTCGTGGCGCATGCCGTGATGGACGTCCAGAACGGTGTGGCCGTCCAGCCACGCCGTAACCAGCAGGCGGCAGGCGTGCCGTTGCAGCCGCAAGCGCAAGCGCGCCGCGGAAGCATGGCGCACACCTCCGTCCACTGACCGCACGACCGCGCGGACACTTGCGTGGAGTTCCACATACCGCCGCACCGACGTCCCCATGACCCGGTTCGGGAGCCGCACCAGGCGCGGGGCAGCCGGATCCACCGGCTGCCCCGCGCTTTTTGCGTGCGCCGGCGCGTGTGGCCGTTTCCCAGCGCGGCCGGGTGCGCGGGTGGCAATCTGCTGAGCAGTAGACACGCACAGCTACAAGAGCTGCATAGCCGGAGGTGCCGTTCCCGTGCCCACCAACGTCAATCCCACCGTCAGGCGACGCCGGCTGGGTCAGGAATTGCGCCGCCTCCGCGAGATCAAGGGCATGACGGCCGAGGAGGTGGCGGAGAGGCTGCTGGTCTCGCAGTCGAAGATCAGCCGCCTGGAGAACGGCCGCCGCTCCATCAGCCAGCGCGACGTCCGCGACCTCTGCGGGGTGTACGAGGTCGAGGACCACCGCGTCGTCGACTCGCTGATGCAGATGGCGAAGGACTCCCGCCAGCAGGGCTGGTGGCACGCGTTCGGCGACATCCCCTACAGCGTGTACATCGGTCTGGAGACCGACGCCGAGTCACTCCGGGTCTACGAGCCCCAGGTCGTCCCGGGGCTGCTGCAGACGCGGAGTTACGCGGAAGCCCTGATCAACGGCGCGCTGCCCGAGGCCCCGCCGACCGACATCGAGAAGCGGGTGAACGTCCGGGCCCGCCGCCAGGACCGGGTCAACGCCCCCGAACACCCCCTGCGGCTCTGGGCGGTCATCGACGAATCCGCCCTGCGCCGGCGCGTCGGCGGCAAGCAGGTCATGATCGAGCAGCTGGAACACCTCATCGAGCAGTCGCAGCTGCCCCACGTCACCGTGCAGGTGCTGCCCTTCGAGATGGGGGCGCACCCCGGCATCAACGGGCAGTACGCCATCCTGGAGTTCCCCGACGCGGCGGACTCCAGCGTGGTCTACATCGAAGGGGTCACCAGCGACCTCTACCTGGAGAAGGCGAACGACGTCCAGCGCTACAGCGTCATGTACGAGCACCTGCGCGCCCAGGCGCTGAACGTGGACCAGACCCGCCAGTTCGTCGGCGACATCGTCAAGGAGTACACCAGGTGAACTCCTTGTGAGCGGGGTGGAGGCGGGAAGATACACCGTCACCACCTCGCCACGGAAGACCCACACGGGATATGCCATCCGGTCGAGTGAACGGCGCCACCACCAAGCGATGTTGGCGAGTAGCGTCGATCACGCCAACAGGAACGAAGTTGGTGCCACTCACATCAACTCTCTGAACCGGAGTGAACATGGCTATTCTTCAGGGCGCCACGGAAAACTGGACGAAGTCGTCGTACTCCGGAGGCAACGGGGCGTGCGTCGAAGTGAAGTCGCCCGTCACGCAGGCCATCGCCGTGCGCGACTCGAAGGCCCCCGAAGGCCCTTCGCTCACCTTCGTGCCGGGAGCGTGGAACACCTTCGTGCGGGACGTCGCATCGGGCTCCATCAACGCCTGACCGGTACGACCGACCGGTGCGCCGGCCGGTTGCGCAGCACTGTCTCCGGTCAGCTCACGACCGCCAGAAGCCCTCTCGACCGGCCCGCCGTCCTGGCCGAGGGGGCCCGGGCGTCACCCGGACACAGCGCCCGCCGCTCGGCGCACCCCGCTCGTCACCGCCTCGGCGGTACAGGCGCGGACAGCGCGGTCCTCACAGACTGCGCGGTCGGCGCACACCGTACACAAGCATCACGTGATCAGCTTTTCCCCTTCTCCGACCGCACGGGACCCGCATCCCGTGCGGTCGTTTCTGCGTTCTCGGCGTTCGTGAGCCCTCTTGCTTCGATCTCTGCACAGCCTGACGAAGTGCCCGCTCATCGTGTGGCCGTGGTCACGTTCACGACAACGCCCCGCAAGGTCAAGAACACGTAAAATCGTTCGACTTGCTGATCCGCGTTCACATCTCTGATCGAGAAAACCTTGACCGGGGACCCGGCCAAGCGGTTCAATCCCCGAAGCCCCCGTTCCCGCACGGGGCCCCGCTGAACGGCCGTACTGACGAAGTGCGTTCCCGTTCACAAGGCGGACCCCTGGAGGGGGCACATGAACAGTCTCGACTGGGCCGTGCTCATCGGCTACTTCGGTGTGATGGTCGCGATCGGACTCTGGTCGCACAAGCGCGTGGACAACGTCAGCGACTTCTTCACGGCCGGCGGCAAGATGCCGTGGTGGCTGTCGGGCATCTCGCACCACATGTCCGGTTACAGCGCGGTGATGTTCACCGGCTACGCCGGTATCGCGTATCAGTACGGCGTCACGTCCTTCGTGACCTGGTCGCTGCCGATCGCCATCGGTATCGGCATCGGGGCGAAGCTCTTCGCGCCCCGGCTCAACCGGCTGCGCTCGCGACTGCACGTCGCCTCACCGCTGGAGTACCTGAAGAACCGCTACAACATCCAGACCCAGCAGGCCCTTGCCTGGTCCGGGCTGCTGCTGAAGATCGTGGACGTCGGCGCCAAGTGGGCCGCCATCGCCACGCTGCTCTCCGTCTTCACGGGCATCTCCCTCACCCAGGGCATCTTCATCACCGGCGCCATCACCGCCGTCTACTGCACGGTCGGCGGGCTGTGGGCCGACGCGCTCACGGAGCTCGGGCAGTTCATCATCCAGCTCTTCGCCGGACTCACCATGCTCGTCATCGCGATGAGCAAGCTCGGTGGCTTCAGCTCGCTGTGGACCGTCTGGGACAAGCTTCCCGAGGGACACACGAGCCCCACGGCCGGCCCGTACACGGTGACCTTCCTGCTCGCCTACCTCTTCATCAAGACCTTCGAGTACAACGGCGGCATGTGGAACCAGGCCCAGCGCTACATGGCCACGGACTCCGCCCGCTCCGCGACCCGTTCGGCCCGGCTCTCCGCCGTGCTGTGGCTGGTCTGGCCGACGGTGCTCTTCTTCCCGATGTGGGTCGCGCCGCTGCTCGTCGAGGCCAAGAAGCCCGACGCGTCCGACAGTTACGCGCTGATGACCGAGCAGCTGCTGCCGCACGGCCTGCTCGGACTGGTCGTCGTCGGCTTCTTCTCCCACACGATGGCCATGTGCTCCTCCGACGCGAACGCCATCTCGGCCGTGTTCACGCGGGACATCGCGCCGGTCCTCTCCAAGTCGGCGCGCACCTGGAGCAACCGCAGCGGTCTGCTGGCGGCGCGGCTCTCCACGCTCGCCTTCCTCGGACTGTCGATGGCGCTGGCGACCCAGATCAACTCGCCCACCTTCAAGGACATCATCTCGGTCGTCATCAAGTGGGTGGCCGGACTGATGGGGCCGATCGCGATCCCGTTCATGCTGGGCCTGCTCCGCAGGTTCCGTAAGTCGGGTCCGACGGCTGCGCTCACCAGCTGGGCGGCCGGTCTGCTGGCCTTCTACTTCACCAACTACAACTTCGACGGTTCGGTGAAGACGGACGTGGCGTTGCAGTACCAGGTGGCGCTCCCGCTCGCGATCTCCCTGGTGCTGTACATCGTCATCGGCTTCGTCAAGCCCGAGGACACCCCGGAGCGCGACGCGCTGATCGAGCAGATCAACACGGAGGGCCCCGGCCCGGTGGGCGGAGCCGCCGCGACGGCCGGCATCCCGCTGCAGAAGGGCCCCGAGGGCACCGGGGTCCCCGAAGGCGTGAAGGACTGACCTGCCCCCTCACACGGGGCGCGGGGACGGTGGGCGGACGCGGCGGCGTCCGCCCACCGCCGTCCCCGGGAGCTGTCTCCAGGGACCCGCCTGCGGTACTCGGCTCCAGGCCCTGTGCCGCCCCGGCTCCCGCTCAGTCCCGCGGGTAGCGGGCCAGCCAGCCAGGGGCCACCGCCGTCGGGCTGTGCAGGGCCGGGCCCTGGGTCATCTCCATGGCGAAGTCGTCGGCGAGTTCGAGCAGCGTCGAGCGCCCCTCCAGCTCCGCCAGCCAGGCCGGCGGCAGGGACGTCTCGCCGTGCAGCGCCCCCAGGAGAGCACCGCAGACGGCCCCCGTGGCGGCGGACGGCCCGGAGTGGTTCACGGCGAGCCGCAGCCCGTGGCGTACGTCCTCGCCGACCAGCGCGCAGTACAGACCCACCGCGAGTACCTCGTCGGCGGAGTCGGTGTCCCCCAGCGCCTCGATGAGGGCCGGTCCCGGAATCCCCTGGCGTACGGAGCCGAGGGCCTGCCGCAGCGCCTCGGCGACCTGCTCGCTGCCCGGCCGCTCGGCGAGCAGCGCCAGCGTGTGCTGGACCGAGCCGTCCAGGGTCTCGCCACGGGCGAGACCGTGGACCATGACGGCGAGCGCGCCCGCCGCGAACTGCGCCGTGGCGTGCCCATGGGTCTGGGCGGCGCACTCGACGGCCAGCTGAAGTACCAGCTGGGGCTCCCAGCCGACCAGCAGACCGAACGGCGCGGACCGGGTGAGCGCGGCCGAGTCCCGTGCGGCAGGGTTCTTGGGCACGGCGAGGGTGCCCATCGTCGCGTCCCCGAAGCCGACGAGGCACTCCCTGGTGGGGGCGCGGCGGGTGTACAGCCACTCCTCCAGGGCCAGCCAGCCGTTGTCCTTACGGCGTTCGTCGGGCCCCCAGGCGCTCTGGGTCGCCGCCCAGCGCAGATGGGCCCGGTACACGTCGGTGGGCGGGTGCCAGGCGCCGGTGTCGCGCCGGACCTGCGCCCGGATGAGGCCGTCGACGGTGAAGAGGGTGAGCTGGGTGACGGCCGTGACGGCCCCCCGTCTGCCGTGCGCGGCGACGAAGTCGGCCACCCCGTCCGCGCCGTGGGCCGCGCGTAGCTCCTCCAGCGTGAGCCCCGAGACCCCCGCCCCGAGCGCGTCGCCGATGGCACCCCCGAGCAGCGAACCGCGTACCCGGCTGCGGAAGTCCTGCTGCTGGACACGGCCCCAGACAGCTGTGGTCCCTGTGCTCACCGTGCCCCTTCCGTCCGCCCTGGTGTGCGACCGCGCAAGCACTGTAATCGAACGGAATGGGCCGTCTCAGGGGTGCAGCGGTATGTACGCAGTACCTCTCCAGAACCCCCTTTGGTCAGCATTGCTCAGGGTTTTCCGGGGTCTGCCCCACGGCCGGGGGGGGAGCCGTTCAGGCGTCGGCGGGCAGGAACGGGTAGTCCGTGTAACCCGTCTCCCCGCCGACGTACATCATGTACGCGTCCCTGACCTTGTTGACCGGTGCGCCCGTGCGCATCCGGCGGACCAGGTCCGGATTGGCGAGGAAGGGACGGCCGAGCGCGATGACGTCGGCCCCGGCGGCGAGCAGCCGCTCGCCGTGGGCCATGCCGCCGTCCCGCGGGATGTGGGCCGCGGGCAGCACGGGGTTGGCGACCAGTGTCCCGGGCCAGTCCTTGCGGATGCGCTGGAAGACGGGGTCCTCCGGGTCGGCGTACCCCACGTGCAGATAGGCCAGGCCCCGGTCGGCCAGGGCGGCGAGGAGGGCGGGGTAGATCGCCGCGGTGTCGCCCTCGACGAGGCTGTTGACCGTGTTGCCGGGCGATACGCGCAGCCCCACCCGCTCCGGCCCGATCTCCGCCGCCACCGCGTCCACGACCTCGACGACGAAACGGATCCGGTTCTCCACGGAGCCCCCGTAGGCGTCGGTGCGCCGGTTGGTCCCCCGGGCCAGGAACTGGTGGAGCAGGTGGCCGTTGGCGCTGTGCACCTCGACCCCCTCGAAGCCCGCCTCGATCGCGTTGCGGGCGGCGGAGGCGAAGTCCGCGACGGTGGAGCCGATGTCCTCGGCGGTCATCTCGCGGGGGACGACCGAGGGCACGCGCCCGGCCGGGGTGTGGATCGTGCCGGGCAGCGCGATCGGTGAGGGCGCCACAGGCGTCAGCCCGCTGGTGTCGGGGTGACCGACGCGCCCGCCGTGCTGGATCTGGAGATACATCCGGCCGCCCCGCGCCCGTACCGTCTCGGTCACCCGACGCCAGCCGGCGACCTGGGCCGGGCTGTGCACGGCGGTGATGTTCGGATACGTCTGCCCCACCGGATTCGGGGTGGACGCCTCGGCGATGATCAGGCCGGCCGAGGCGCGCTGGGCGTAGTACGTGGCCATGAGCGGGGTCGGGACGCCGTCGTGCGTGGCACGGTTCCGGGTCAGCGGAGCCATCACGAGGCGGTGGGGAAGCACGAGGGAGCCGAGGGCGACGGGTTCGAAGAGCTTCGCGGGGGAAGCGGCTGCATGCGTCATGCCGGAACGGTAAGAATTGACACCGGCGTCAGGTTCAAGTCCGGAGGCGAGGCAACCATGCGGATCGGCGAGCTGGCCCGGCGTACGGGCGTGAGCGAACGCTCCCTGCGCTACTACGAGACCCAGGGGATCCTGAAGGCCGACCGTACCCCCGGCGGCCACCGCGACTACCCGGAGGGCGCCGTCGACCGCGTCATCCGCATCCAGGAGTTCTACGCCGCCGGGCTGTGCAGCTCCAAGATCGCCGAGCTGCTGCCCTGCGTACGGGACACGGACGGCGGCCCGTCCGCGATCGCCACCCCGCGCCTGGTCGGTGACCTGACCACGGAGCGCGAGCGCATCGACCGGAAGATCGCCGAACTCCTCCGCTCCCGGGAGGTGCTGGACGAGGTGATCGCCACGGCGGCGGGCGAGGACCCGGTCCGCGGCTGAATGCGCGCCCCGCCCCGGCCAGGCGGCTGCCGGGCAGCCGCCCGCCCGGCTCCGGTACGTCAGGCGTCGACGGAGCCGGTCAGGACGCGGCCCGCGACCCGTGCCTCCCGGGTCGTGGAGTTCGGCGGGGCCCTGCGGCCGGGCGCGCGGTTCAAGCCGAGGGTGTGGAGCCAGAGCACCGTCCGGCTACGGCCCCCGCCGGCCGGGCACGGCTGAGTGCCCAGGGCCCGGCCGACGGGGAGCACGCGCGGCGGGCCCTCAGCCCTCCAGCACCGGGAGCAGCTCCGGCAGGTGGCCGTCCGACGCCGTCGCGGCCGTGACGCGCTCCTCGGGCACCTCGCCGTACAGCGTCGTGCGCGGCTTCGCGGGACGGCCGGCGAGGTCGGCGATGGCCACGAGGTCCTGGATCGAGCGGTACGAGCCGTAACTGGAGCCCGCCATACGGGAGATGGTCTCCTCCATCAGGGTCCCGCCGAGGTCGTTGGCGCCCGAGCGGAGCATTTCGGCGGCCCCCTCGGTGCCCAGCTTCACCCAGCTGGTCTGGATGTTGGTGATGTGCGGGTGGAGCAGGAGGCGGGCCATCGCGGTGACGGCACGGTTGTCCCGGTCCGTGGGGCCGGGACGGGCGATGCCCGCCAGGTAGACCGGGGCGTTGGTGTGGATGAAGGGCAGGGTGACGAACTCCGTGAAGCCGCCGGTCTCCTGCTGGAGGCGGGCCAGCGTCCTGAAGTGGCCGAGCCAGTGCCGGGGCTGGTCGACATGGCCGTACATCATCGTCGAGGAGGAGCGCAGGCCCGTCTCGTGCGCCGTCCTGATGACCTCCAGCCAGGTGGCGGTCGGCAGCTTCCCCTTCGTGAGGACCCAGCGGACCTCGTCGTCCAGAATCTCCGCGGCGGTACCGGGGATGGAGTCGAGCCCGGCCTCCTTGGCGGCGGTCAGCCAGTCGCGGATGGACATGCCGGTGCGGGTGGCGCCGTTGACGACCTCCATCGGCGAGAAGGCGTGGACGTGCATGCCGGGGACGCGTTCCTTCACCGCCCGCGCGATGTCGAAGTACGCGGTACCGGGCAGGTCCGGGTGGATGCCGCCCTGCATGCAGACCTCGACGGCGCCGACGTCCCAGGCCTGCGCCGCGCGGTCGGCGACCTGGTCCAGGGAGAGGGTGTAGGCGTCGGCGTCCGTGCGGCGCTGCGCGAAGGCGCAGAAGCGGCAGCCGGTGTAGCAGACGTTGGTGAAGTTGATGTTCCTGGTGACGATGTAGGTGACGTCGTCGCCGACCACGTCACGGCGCAGGGTGTCCGCGATCCCGCACAGTTCGTCCAGCGCCGGGCCGTCCGCGTGGAGCAGGGCGAGGGCCTGGTCGTCGGTGAGCTTCGTGGGGTCGTCCGCGGCCTGGCTCAGGGCCTGGCGCACGTCGGCGTCGATCCTGGACGGCACCATGCCGGGGGCGGCGGCCTCGCGCAGGGCCTCCCAGTCGCCGTACACCTCGTCGAAGTCGTCGCGCCGGTCGCCGGTGCGTCCCTCGGTGTCGATGGTGCGGTGCAGATCGGTGCGGCCGGAGGCGTTGAAGCCCTCGTCGGGCTCCTGCCAGGGCAGCCCGGAGGGGATCGCGCCCTCCTTCGCGAGGCCCGTCTCCGGGTCGGCGAGCGCCCGCACGTGCGGGAGGAGGCGGGGGTCGAGCCACGGCTCGCCGCGCTGGATGAACTCCGGGTAGATGGTGAGCCGTTCACGCAGCTGGAAGCCGGACTCGGCCGTCCGCGCGACGAGTTCGTCGATGTGCGGCCACGGCCGCTCGGGGTTCACGTGGTCCGGGGTGAGGGGCGAGACGCCGCCCCAGTCGTCGATGCCCGCGCCGATCAGCAGGGCGTACTCGGCGTCGACGAGATTCGGCGGGGCCTGGATGCGGGCCGAGGGGCCGAGGATGTGCCGGGCGACGGCGATCGCCGCGGCCAGTTCCTCCAGTTCGGCGTCCGGCATCCCGCGCATCGCGGTGTCCGGCTTGGCGCGGAAGTTCTGGACGATCACTTCCTGTATGCCGTGGTACGCCCGGGCCGTCTTGCGCAGTTCGAAGAGGGAGTCGGCACGCTCCTCGTACGATTCGCCGATCCCGATCAGGATGCCCGTGGTGAAGGGGACGTTGGACCGGCCGGCGTCCTCCAGCACCCGCAGCCGGACCGCCGGCTCCTTGTCGGGGGAGCCGTGGTGCGGACCGCCCTTCTCCGACCACAGCCGGGTCGCCGTGGTCTCCAGCATCATCCCCATGGAGGGGGCGACGGGCTTGAGCCGCTGAAGGTCCGTCCACGTCATCACGCCGGGGTTGAGGTGCGGCAGCAGCCCCGTCTCCTCCAGCACCCTGACCGCCATGGCGCGTACGTACGCCAGGGTGTCGTCGTACCCCTCGGCCTCCAGCCATTCCCGCGCCTCGGGCCAGCGGTCCTCCGGGCGGTCCCCGAGCGTGAACAGCGCCTCCTTGCAGCCCATTTCCGCACCCCTGCGGGCGATGTCGAGCACCTCGTCCGGGGAGAGGAACATCCCGTGGCCCTCGCGGCGAAGCTTCCCGGGCACGGTGACGAAGGTGCAGTAGTGACAGGTGTCGCGGCAGAGCCGGGTCAGCGGGATGAAGACCTTGCGGGAGTACGTGATCACACCCGGGCGGCCTGCGGCTTCCAGGCCCGCGTCCCGGACCCGGGCGGCGGACGCGGCGAGATCGGTGAGGTCCTCCCCGCGCGCCTGGAGCAGGACGGCGGCCTCGGCCACGTCGAGGGCGACACCGTCGCGAGCCCGCCGCAGGGCACGCCGCATGGCGTTGGTCGTGGGGCGCTGAGCATCGGTCATGGACCGAGCATACGAGCGCGGCACTCCGTCCGGACCATGGCCTCTGTCCGGCGTAACCGGCCGTCCGCCGCTGGCGCCTTGGCCGTTATGTCCGCCTTGCCCCGTAGGCTCGGAGGGGTGATGGAAACGATCGTCTTCGACATCGGAGAAACCCTCGTCCGCGACGACCGCCTCTGGGCGTCCTGGGCCGACTGGCTCGGAGTCCCGCCGCACACCGTCAGCGCCCTCGTCGGCGCCTCGGTCGTGCAGGGCCGCGACGGCACCGACGCCCTGCGCGTCCTGCGCCCGGACATGGACGTCACGGAGGCGGCCCAGGCCCGGGCGGCGGCCGGCAGGGGCGAGCACCTGGACGAGACGGACCTCTACCCCGACGTCCGGCCCGCCCTGGCCGAACTGCGCGCGCTCGGCCTGCGGGTCGTCGTCGCGGGCGACCGGTCGGCGCGGGCGGGCGAGCTGCTGCGGGCACTGGACCTGCCGGCGGATCTGGTCGTCACCTCGCAGGAGTGGGGCGTGACCAAGCCGCACCGGGAGTTCTTCGCCCGCGTGCTGGAGGTGTCCGGCGCGGCCCCGGGGTCCACCCTCTACGTGGGTGACCATCCGGCCGACGACCTGTTCCCCGCCACGTCCGCGGGGCTGCGCACGGCACACATCCGCCGTGGCCCGTACGGCCATTGGTGGGCGGACCACCCCGACGTCATGGAGACGGCCGACTGGCGCGTCGACTCCCTCACCGAACTCCCGGGGCTGCTGGGCGCGGCCGGGCGGCGAAAGACCCCGGCCGCGGCCCCGGAAGCGGCGCGCGGCTGAACGAGGGCGCCGGGGTGCGGCTCACGGGCTCGGGCGGGTCCGCGCCAGGACAGGACGTCGTACGCGGACATGGCGGGGCACGCCGCACCGGGGCTCACCGACACGCGCCGGCGCACGCCGACACCGCACGGACTCACCGACACGCGCCGGAACCGACAGCCCGGGCGCGCGGACCTGCGCCGGACACCACCGCGGGCGCGCCGGGGCGGAGGAGCGGGTGCACGAGGCCGGCCGGCACCACCCGGCGGGGTCAGCCGCCGCCGGCCCGGGGGGTCAGCCCTCGTCGCCCCGGAGCGAGAGTCGCAGCCGGTCGCTGGCCAGGCGCATGTGCTCGGCCATCGCCGCGTCCGCCCCGTCGGGGTCGCCGGCCCGGATCGCGTCGAGCACGGCGCCGTGCTCGTGCAGCGTCCCGCTGACCGTGCCCTCGATGTCCCCCGCACGCTCCATCCACACCTGGAGCAGCGCCCGGATGGAGTGCAGGATGTCGCTGAGCACCGTGTTGCGGGCGATGTTCGCGGTCTCCAGGTGGAAGGCGATGTCGGCGTCGATGAACGCCTTCACGTCCGTCCCCGCCTCCCGCATCCGCTCCAGGTGCTCCTCCAGGCGCTCGACGTCCTCCTCGGACGCCCGGTCCGCGGCCAGCCTCGCCGACATGCCCTCCATGAACGTACGGACCTCGACGAGGTCCTGCGTGCGGCGCTGACCGAGCATCAGGCCCCAGTTGATGGCGCGGGGCAGGAACTCCGAGGTCCCCTCGCGGACGTACGAACCGGAGCCCGGCCTGATCTCGATGATGCCCAGCACGTCCAGCGCCGACAGCGCCCCGCGCACGCTGGAGCGCGCGACGCCGAGGGCGTCGGCGAGCTGGCGCTCGGCGGGCAGGCGCGTGCCCGGCTTCAGATTGCCCTCGGACAGATGATCAAGGAGCCGCTTGGCCACCTCACTGACCGAGGACTCCCGGACGACGGGGCGCAGAAGTGACGTGAAATCGGGCTCTTCGGGCTGCGTGGACACGCTGACCAGTACATCAGACCGGGTGGCGGAAGCCCGGAGCGGGCGGACGATAACGCGCTCATCGGTCCAGGAGAAGAGCTCAGGGGAGCGACCTACGTCACTTTGGTAAATTGGTGACCAATTTAGATTCCGGAGCTAGCTTGGGATTGTTCACCGGCTGGAAACACGAGCTTCAACGGTTCGACTTCGCCTGCCGGAGTAGACCAGAACCGGACAAAGCGGTCCGCAAGCGAGGAGTCTTCCCATGGGCGCCACTGCGCATTCAGCCATCGAGAGATCAGCGATCAGGAAAGTCTCGATCCGGCTCGTCCCCTTCGTGGCCCTGATGTTCTTCGTGAACTACCTGGACCGCACGGCCGTCTCCTTCGCCGAGCCGAACGGCATGGGGCAGGACCTCGCACTCACCGCGGCACAGTTCGGCTTCGCCTCGGGCGTCTTCTTCATCGGCTACATCATTCTCGAAGTGCCCAGCAACATGGCCCTGCACAAGTTCGGCGCCCGGCGCTGGCTGGCCAGGATCATGGTGAGCTGGGGCATCGTCGCCCTCCTCTTCACCTGGGTGCAGAACAGCGAGCAGCTGTACACGCTCCGCTTCCTGCTCGGGGTCGCCGAGGCCGGGTTCTTCCCCGGCGCGATCCTCTTCCTCAGCCAGTGGGTGCCCTCCCGGCACCGTACGAAGGTGCTCGGCCTCTTCTACCTCGCGCAGCCCCTGACCACCGTCATCGGCGCCCCGCTGGCCGGCTGGTTCATCAACCAGCACGGGCTGTTCGGGCTGGAGGGCTGGCGCGTGATGTTCCTCGGCGTGTCCGTCCCCGCGATCCTGCTGGGCGTCATCGCCTGGTTCTACCTGATCGACAAGCCGGCCGACGCGAAGTGGCTGACCGCCGAGGAGAAGAACTGGCTGACGACGGAGCTGGCCGCCGAGAACGCCGGCAAGACGGGAGCCGACGAGAGGAGCAGCCACGGCAGGCAGGCCCTGAAGGCCGCCTTCACCAACGGCCGCGTCTGGACCCTCGCCCTCATCTACTTCGGCTTCATCTACGGCCTGTACGCCCTCGCCTTCTTCCTGCCGACGATCATCAACGACTTCCAGGAGCAGTTCGGCACGACGTTCAGCGTCATGGACAAGGCCCTGATCACGGCCATCCCCTATCTCCCGGCCGCGGTCGTCCTCTTCTTCTGGTCCCGCCACGCCACCCGGCACGGCGTCCGCACCTGGCACATCGCGGCCCCGGCCGTCGTCGGCGGGATCTCCATCCCGGTCGCCCTCTACATGGGCTCACCGGCCGCGACGATCGCCGTCATCACCGTCACCGCCTGTGCGATCTTCGCCGCGCTGCCGGTCTTCTGGTCCGTCCCCTCGCAGTTCCTGACCGGCGCGGCAGCCGCCGCCGGTATCGCCCTGATCAACACCGCGGGCAACGTGGCCGGCTTCGCCGCCGGATACGTCACCGGCTGGCTGAAGGACTTCAGCGGCGCGTACTACCTGCCGCTGTTCCTCGTCGGGGCCTTCATGCTCATGTCCGCCGCGCTGATGCTGTGGCTCGCCAAGCGGTCCGAGGGCCGCGACGCGCACCACGGCCGGCCTCTCGCAGAGGTTCGCTGATGACCCGCCTGTCCAACGACCCCGCCGCCTTCGCCGACGAAGCGCTCGAAGGATTCGCCGCCGCCCACCCCCGCAGGGTCCGCCAGGTCCCCGGCGGGGTGGTCCGGGCCACCCGCACCGCCCCCGGCCAGGTCGCCGTGGTCGTCGGCGGTGGCTCCGGGCACTACCCGGCCTTCTCCGGGCTGGTCGGCCAGGGCCTCGCCCACGGCGCGGCGGTCGGCAACGTCTTCGCCTCGCCCTCGGCCCACCAGGTGCGCCGGGTCGCGCAGGCGGCCGAGACCGGTGGCGGGGTGCTCCTCGCGTACGGGAACTACGCGGGCGACGTCCTGCACTTCGGCGAGGCGGCCGAGCAGCTGGCCGCCGAGGGCATACCCGCCCGCACGGTCGGCGTCACGGACGACATGTCCAGCGCCTCTCCCGAGGAGGCCCACAAGCGCCGTGGTGTCGCCGGTGACCTGGTCGTCTTCAAGACGGCCGCGGCGGCGGCCGAGGCCGGGCTGCCCCTCGAAGAGGTGACCAGGATCGCCGAGCTGGCCAACGCCCGTACGCGGTCCTTCGGCGTCGCCTTCTCCGGCTGCACCCTGCCCGGTGCGGGCCGGCCGCTGTTCACCGTGCCGGAGGGCCGGATGGCCGTCGGGCTCGGCATCCACGGCGAGCCCGGCATGGGCGAGCGGCCCGTCCCGACCGCCGACGAGGCGGCCGAGCTCCTCGTCTCCACCGTGCTCGGCGAGCTCCCCGAGGGCGTCGCCTCACCGCGCGGGCAGCGGGCGGCGGTGATCCTCAACGGCCTCGGCTCGGTGAAGTACGAGGAGCTGTTCGTCGTCTACCGGCGGGTCGCGCAGCTCCTGGAGGAGGCCGGTGTCCGGGCCGTGGACCCCGAGGTCGGCGAGCTGGTCACCAGCTTCGACATGGCCGGCGTCTCGCTCACCCTGTGCTGGCTGACCGACGAGCTGGAACCCCTGTGGACGGCCCCGGCCGACGCCCCCGCCTACCGCAAGGGCACCGTCGAGGCCGCGGACCTGATCACCGGCGACGCGGCGGCCGAGGCGGCCGACGAAGCCGTCCCACCCGCCTCCGGGGTCTCGCGCGACGCGGCCCGCACCGCCCTCGCCGCCCTGCGCGTCCTCAAGGACACCGTCGACACCCACGCCGAGGAGCTCGGCCGGATCGACGCGGTCGCCGGCGACGGCGACCACGGCATCGGCATGCAGCGCGGCTCCACCGGGGCGTACGAGGCGGCCGTCCGCGCCGAGGCGCTCGGCGCCGGGGCCCGGACGCTCCTGTACCGGGCCGCCGACGCCTGGGCGGACCGGGCCGGTGGCACCTCGGGCGCCCTGTGGGGCGTCATCCTCCGGGCCGTCGGAACCGCGCTCGGCGACACCGCCCGGCCCACGGCCCCGGTGGTCGCCGCGGGGGTCTCGGAGGCGGCGGCAGCCGTCATGCGCCTCGGGAAGGCGGAGGTCGGCGACAAGACGATGGTCGACGTCCTCGTCCCCTTCTCCTACGCGCTCACCGCCGCCACCGACGCGGGACAGCCCCTGGCCGCCGCCTGGGACACGGCCGCGCACTCCGCGTCCGCCGCCGCGGAGGCGACGGCCGACCTGCTCCCCCGGATGGGCCGCGCCCGCCCGCACGCCGGGAAGAGCCTCGGCACCCCGGACGCCGGAGCCCACTCGCTCGCCCTGATCGTCCGTGCCGTGCACGGAGTGTTCGTACCCACCCTGGAGAACCACTGATGTCCGAAAAGCTCCGCATCGTCGTCGGCTCCGACGACGCCGGCTACGCGTACAAGGAAGCCCTCAGGCAGGACCTGGAGGCCAGCGGCCTCGTCGCCGCCGTCACCGACGTGGGTGTCGACGCGGACGGGCTCACCGCCTACCCCAAGGTGGCCATCGCCGCCGCCGAGATGGTCGCCCGCGGTGAGGCCGACCGTGCCCTGCTGGTCTGCGGCACGGGTCTCGGGGTGGCCATCGCCGCCAACAAGGTCAAGGGGATCCGGGCCGTCACCGCCCACGACTCCTTCTCCGTCGAGCGCGCCGTCCTCTCCAACAACGCCCAGGTCCTCACCTTCGGCCAGCGGGTCGTCGGCCTGGAGCTGGCCAGGCGGCTGGCCGCCGAGTGGCTGACGTACCGCTTCGACGAGGCGTCGGCCTCCGCCGCCAAGGTCGCGCTCATGGACGCCTACGAGAACAACCAGCAGGAAGCCGCAGCCTGATGTCCGCCCCGCAGAGCCCCCGGGTCACGATCGGGGTGAGCCTGAAGATGTACTTCGGCCACCACCAGACCCTCAACTGGGCCCGCAGCATCGCTTCCCTGGCCGCCCGGCACCCGGCGGTCACCGGCGGCACGGCCGAACTGTTCGTGCTGCCCGCCTTCCCCGCCCTCGTCCCGGTCACCGGCATCCTGGCCGGTACGGCGGTACGGACCGGGGCGCAGGACCTGGCGAGCGAGGACTCGGGCCCGTACACCGGCGAGGTCAGCGGCGCCCACCTGTACGAGATCGGCGCGCGCTACGCCGAGGTCGGCCACGCCGAGCGCCGCCGGCTCTTCGGCGAGGGCGACACGGTCGTCGCCGCGAAGACCGCCGCCGCCCTGCGCAACGGCCTCACGCCGGTGCTCTGCGTCGGCGAACTCGACCAGGTCGCGCCGGCGGAGGCCGCCGCCCGTACGGTCGCCGAGGCCGAGCGCCTCCTGGCCACCGCGGCCCACGACGGCCGGCCCGCCCCGGTCGTCCTCGCCTACGAACCGCAGTGGGCCATCGGCGCCGCCAGGCCCGCGTCCCCGGAGCACATCCGCACGGTCTGCGAGGCCCTGACGGCGTGGCTCGCCACCCAGCCGGCCCTGGCCGGCAGCCGCGTGATCTACGGCGGCAGCGCGGGCCCCGGCCTGCTGACCGAGCTGGGCTCCTGCGTCGACGGGCTGTTCCTCGGCCGCTTCGCCCACGACCCGGCGGCGGTGGAACGCATCCTCGACGAGACACGGGAAGGGGCTTTCGCGTGTCCTACGGCCTGAGCACCTACGCCTACTTCTGGCGCCTCTCCGACCGGGCCCCCCGCCCGCTCACCCTCGACGAGATGCTCGCGCAGACCCGGGAGCTGGGCGGCGAGGTCTTCCAGATCTGCGACTACCCGCTGATCGAGACGTACGACGACGAGCGGCTCGACGCCCTGCGTGCCACGGCCGCCGGGCACGGCATCACGCTGGAGCTCGGCACCCGGGGCGTCGGCACGGAACACCTCGCCGCCTACCTCCGCATCGCACGGCGCCTGGGCGTCACCCTGGTCCGCTCCATGCTGAACACGGCCGACCACCGGCCGACGGTCGCGGAGGCCACCGCCCTGCTGCGCGAGACCGTCCCCGCCTACGCGGCGGCGGGCGTCACGCTCGGTCTGGAGACCTACGAGCAGGTCTCCACCGACGACCTGCTGGCCGTCGTACGCGGTGTGGACAGCCCGCACCTCGGCGTCGTCCTGGACCCGGGCAACAGCGTGGCCCGGCTGGAGCGCCCGGTGGACGTCGTCGACGCCACCGCCCCCTACGTGGTGAACATCCACGTCAAGGACTTCTCGTTCTCCCGCCGTGACGGCTGGGTCGGCTTCACCTTCGCCGGCTGCCTTCTCGGCGAGGGCCTGCTCGACCACCGCCACATGATCGACACCGTCGGGGCGGACGAGCGCGGCATCAACCAGATCGTGGAGCACTGGCTCCCCTGGCAGGGCGATTTCGAGGAAACCGCCCGCCTGGAGGACCGGTGGACCCGGCACAGCATCAACACCCTTCTGAGGAGCAAGTAATGGCCACCGGATCCAGGACCGTCGCCGTCATCGGGGCCGCAGGTAAGATGGGCCGGCGCGTCTCCGACAACCTGGTCGAGAGCGACTTCACCACCCTCTTCGCCGAGAACTCCCCCAAGGGCCAGGAGCTGATCCGTGAGCTCGGCCGCGAGCTGACGGACAGCGCCGACGCCGCCGCCCGGGCCGACGTCGTGATCCTCGCCGTCCCGGACGTCGTCCTCGGCACGGTCTCCGAGCAGCTCGTCCCGGTCATGAAGCCCGGCGCGATCCTGCTGACCCTGGACCCGGCCGCCGCCTACGCCGGTCTGCTGACCCGTCGCGCGGACGTGCACAACGCCGTCGCGCACCCCTGCCACCCGTCGGTGTTCCTGGAGCGCACGACGAAGGAGGAGTGGGCGGACACCTTCGGCGGCATCGCGGCCCCGCAGGAGGTCGTGGCCTCCTTCGAGCCCGCCGCCGAGGCGGCCGACCCGGCGGCCCAGGAGCTGGCCGAGGCCGTCATCTCCACCATGTACGCCCCGGTCGTCGAGGTGCACTGGGTGACCGTCAAGCAGCTCGCGGTCCTGGAGCCGACCCTCGTCGAGACGATCGCCTGCATGGTCGGCGCCCTGCTGACCGAGGCCCTCCACGAGACCGTGCACACCGTGGGCGTCCCGGAGAAGGCGGCCCGCGCCATGCTGCTCGGCCACACCCAGGTCGCTCTGGCCAACACCCTCAAGGGGTCCAACCCGTTCTCCGACGCGTGCCTGATCGCGATGGACTACGGGCGCGAGTCGATCGTCCGTGACGACTGGAAGAACGTCTTCAAGGACGATGAGCTCGACAAGGTCATCACGCGCATGCTCAAGATCAAGGAGATCAGGCGCTGACCCGGTCCTGAAGACCGGTTCACCGCGCGGTGCTCCCGCACGGCCGGCCGGGCTCTCCATCAGGGGTGGAGGGCCCGGCCTTCGCGCGTGGACCGGGGGACCCGCGAACCGGGCAGCAGCCCCACCACCGCACCAGGCACCGGTGGAACCCACCGCCCGGCCCGCCGAACGGCAGCGGCCCCCGCCCGGGGTACCGGACGGGGGCCGCACAGGGTTTCGGCGCCTGGGCCGAGGGCTGCCGTGAGCAGGGGCGCCGCCCTACTTCCGGAGCAGCACCGCCTCCATCACCTTCTTCGCGATGGGGCCACCGAGGCCACCGCCCGAGATGTCCGAGCGCGAGATGTCCATCGCCGTCGGGTCGATGAAGACGGCGACCGCCACCGACTGCCCGTCGGACTTCTTGCCGTACGAGACGAACCAGCCGTACGGGACTTCCTTCGTGACGTCGTTCCCGCGCTGCGCCGTACCCGTCTTGCCGCCCACCGTCACACCGTCGATCAGCGCGCGCTGCGCACTGCCCTCCTTGGCGGTGAACTCCATCATCTCCTGGACCTTCTGGGCGGTCTCCGCGGAGACGGCCTGGCTCTTCAGCTCGGGCTCGTGCTTCTCCAGGGTGGACAGGTCCGGGCCGCGCAGTTCGTCGACGATGTACGGCTGCATCAGCTTTCCGTCGTTGGCGAGGGCCGCCGTGACCATCGCCATCTGCATCGGGGTGCTCGTGAGGCTGCCCTGACCCATGCCGGTGAGGGCGGTGCCCGGCTTGTCCAGCTCGGCCGGGTAGAGGCTCTTGGTGGCGAGCATGTCGCCGAAGGACTCGGAGTAGACGTCCGCGTTGAAGCCGAACTTCTCGGCGGTCTCGCGCATCCCCTCGTCCCCCACCTGCAGGGCGGCGTCCAGGAAGACGTTGTTGCAGGAGTACTGCATGGCCGTCTTCATCGACGCCTTGCTGCACGTCGCGTCGCCCGCCTCGCTGCTGATCGTGCTCGACGACAGCGGCAGCTTGTACGGGGAGGTCGCCTTGCTCGGCGCGTCGACGTCCGTGACGACGCCGTGCTCCAGGGCGGCGGCGGCCGTCAGGATCTTGAAGGTGGAACCCGGCGGGAAGGTCTCCCGCAGGGGCCGGTTGGCCAGCGGCTTGCTCTTCGCGTCCACCAGGCTCTGGAACTTGTCGCCCTCCTTGAAGGAGTTGCCGGCGAACACCGAGGGGTCGTACGAGGGGGTCGAGACCAGGGCGAGGACCTTGCCGGTCGCCGGGTCGAGCGCGACGACCGCGCCCCGTGCGTCGAGGTCGGTCAGGCCCTTGTAGGCCGCCTCCTGCGCCTTCGAGTCGATGGTGGTGATCACATCGCCCCCGCGCCGCTCCTCACCGGTGAGGATGTCCTTGGCGTGCCGGAAGGCGAAACGCTCGTCCTGGCCGCTGAGGATGGGGTCGTACGTCTTCTCCAGGAGGGACATGCCCTGCGCCTGCGAGGCGTAGCCGGTGACGGGGGCGTACATCGCGCCCTGCTTGAAGGTGCGCTGGTACTTGAAGTCGGTCCCCTCGACCTCCTTCGACCCGGTGATCGCCTTGCCGTCCACGATGATGTCGCCCCGTGGCGTGGCGAACTGGGTGATCTTGACGCGGCGGTTGTGCTCGTGGGTGGCCAGCTCCTCGCTCTTGGCGAACTGGATCCAGTTCGTCCTGATCAGCAGAGCCAGCATCAAGAGCCCACAGAAGATGGCTATGTGCCGCAACGGCCTGTTCATCGTGCTCCCGCTCCCAGGCAGCCGGGCACACACGCCCACGGGCCGCACCATCGATGTCCGGAGGTGATAGATGCGATTTTAGCGTCGCCGGTTCCACCGGAAGATCACCCTGACCCGTTCTCGTTCACGGGTTCCTCACAGGTACGCCGCGAAGGCGTCCAGCGCCCGCAGCACCTCGGCGTCCCCCGCCGGGGGCAGCTGGAGGACGACCTCCTCGACGCCCAGATCCGCGAAGTACGCCAGCTTGCCCGGCGAGGGCATCACGGCGTACGGCACCACCTGGAGCTGCTCCGGGTCGCGCCCCGCCTCCTCCCAGGCCGCGCGCAGCTTCGGCACGGACTCCGACAGGCCGCGCCCGCCGATCGGCAGCCAGCCGTCCGCCTCCCGGGCGATCTGCGCGAAGAGCCTGGGGCCCGCCGCCCCCCCGATCAGGGTGCGCGGACCGCTCACCGGACCGCGCGGCTTCCGCACCGGCTTGGGGTAGGCGTGGCTGGCCTGGACCGAGCCGAACTCGCCTTCGTACGCCGTCGGTTCCTCGGCCCACAGCGCCCGCATCAGGGCCAGCCGGTCACTGCCGAGCGCACGCCGGGTCGACCACTGCACCCCGTGGTCGGCGGCCTCCTCGACGTTCCAGCCGAAGCCGATGCCGAGGGTGAGACGGCCGCCCGAGAGGTGGTCGAGCGTGGCGGCCTGCTTGGCCAGGTCGATGGGGTCGTGCTGGGCGATGAGCGTGATGCCGGTGCCGAGCGCCAGCCGTTCGGTGACGGCCGCTGCCTGCCCCAGCGCGACGAAGGGGTCGAGGGTGCGGCCGTATTCGGCCGGCAGCTCGCCGCCCGCCGGGTAGGGCGTCCGGCGGCTCACCGGGATGTGGGTGTGCTCGGGCAGGTACAGCCCGTCGAACCCCCGCTGCTCCAGTTCCCGGGCGAGCCGTACCGGCCTGATCGTCTCGTCGGTGAGGAAGATCGTTGTGGCGATCCGCATGCGAGGCACCTCCGTCGTCGTCCGTGACGGCACCACGGTATGCGCTCACCCGCGCCCACGAGTCCCCTCCCGCGGACCCTGATTCCGGTTCGGCCAGCTTCGCGTCCCCGGGGACCGGGTCGAGGCGCTGGGCTGCCGGCGCGCCGGCTGACCCGCTCAGTCGCTCACCACGAGGGCCGGGGTCTCCTTCGTCAGCACCTCGCCGCGGAAGAACGCCGGGCTGCGGCGCCGCATGGCCTCCATCAGCACCACGCCGAGCAGCAGCAGCCCGACGCCGATGACGAAGACGGAGCCGACGCCGAGGACCGAGGAACCGGAGCCGTACGCCGGGTCCCACATGTCGTACAGCGTCTTGCCGAAGACCGCCGTGAGCAGGATGCCGCCGGCGACGGGGCAGAGGCCCTTGAAAACGAGGTCCCGGAGGGAGCGGGTCAGCTCGCCGCGGAAGTACCAGGCGCAGGCGAAGGCGGTCAGCGCGTAGTAGAAGCAGATCATCAGGCCCAGCGCGTAGATGGTGTCCACCAGGACGTGCTCGCTGACGAGGGTCATCACCGTGTAGAACACCCCGGTCGCGACGCCCGCCACGACGGTGGCCTTCCCGGGGGTGCGGAAGCGGGGGTGGACCCGGGCGTAGGAGGCGGGCAGCGCTTCGTACGCCGCCATCGCCAGCACCGTGCGCGCCACCGGGATGAAGGTGGTCTGGAGGCTCGCGGCGGCCGAGGCCAGCACCGCGAGGAAGAGCAGGATGCCCAGGCCGGGACCCATGACCGGACCGGCGAGGGCGGCGAAGACGTTGTCGGAGGTGTCCGGGTTGGCGAGGCCGAGCCCGGTGTCGCCCGCGCCGACGGCCATCTGGGCCGCGATGCCGGTGGCGAGGTAGGAGCCGACCAGGACGACCATCGCGATGAGAGCGGCGCGGCCGGGCGTCTTCTCGGCTCCGGTGGTCTCCTCGTTGGCGGTCAGGCAGGTGTCCCAGCCCCAGAACATGAAGATCGAGAGGGACAGGCCCGCCGTGAAGGCGGCGAAGGACTGGACCGCGAACGGATTCAGCCAGGACCAGGAGAAGTCCGTCGACGTCGCGGCGAAGTCACCGCTGCCCGCCTTCTGCACGGCCATCACCACGAAGACGGCGAGGACGACGAGCTGGAGGGCCACGAGGGTGTACTGGATGCCCTTGGTGGCCGTCATCCCCCGGTAGCTGATCGCCGTAGCCACGGCGATCAGGAGGAGGCAGGTGAGGATGTGGACCGGCTTGCTGTCGTCCAGCGCCGCGACCGACCCGCTGCCGGAGATCTCGCCGGCCAGCAGCCAGAAGTACGAGGTGGCGACCCCCGCGAGGTTGGACAGGACGATGATCGTCGCGATGACCAGACCCCAGCCGCACATCCACCCCAGGCGCGGCCCGAAGGCCTTCACCGTCCAGGTGAAGGAGGTGCCGCAGTCCGGCACCGCCTTGTTGAGCTCGCGGTAGGCGAAGGCGACCAGCAGCATCGGGAGGAAGCCGGCCAGGAAGACGGCGGGCATCCGCACACCGACCTCGCCGGCGGTGGAGCCGAGCGTGGAGGTCAGGCAGTACACGGGGGCGACGGTCGAGATGCCGAGGACGGCGCTGCCCATGAGCCCGACGGAATTCCCGCCCAGGCCCTTCTCGCGTACGCCACCCTCGGCAGGGGCGCTCGCCCTTACCGTGTCTCCGGCCTGTGGCCGCGCGTCCAGCTGAGTCATGGAGAGGACGGTATGCGCTGCGATTTCCACATCCGGAGGATGAGACTCCGACGTCTCACCCTTGACCGTCCACAGCGCTAAGCCACTTGAGCCAACAGATCAAAGGCTTGAGATGAACAGAGCATTGCAATCAACGCCTCCGCGGGGACCGTGACGGCGTACGGGAATCGCAGCCCTGCCCGTTTTGTGGCGGTTCAAAAATTTCCCGCCGGGTACTTCCAGGTCCTCGGCCCCCCCCGCGCTCCGCACGCAGGGGGCACCGGGCCCCCGTGCGTACGGAGCAAGGCCTCCCGGGCCGGACGGGCGGCCTACTTGCGGTACAGCTCCTCGATCTCCGCGGCGAAGTCCCGCGCGATCGCGTCGCGCTTGAGCTTCAGCGACGGGGTGAGATGGCCGCTCTGCTCGGTGAAGTCCTGCGGCAGGACCGCGAACGTGCGAATGGACTCGGCACGCGAGACCAGCCGGTTCGCCTCGTCGACCGCGCGCTGGAGCGCCGAGCGGAGTTCCTCGTCGTGGACGAGCTCGCGCAGGGGGATGCCCTCCTTCTTCCGCATCCGGCGCCAGTGGGCCAGGCCGTCCGGCTCCAGGGTGATCAGGGCGCTGATGAACGAGCGGTTGTCGCCGACCACCATGCACTGGCTCACCAGGGGATGGGCGCGCAGCCAGTCCTCCAGCGGGGCCGGGGTGACGTTCTTGCCGCCGGACGTGATGATGATGTCCTTCTTGCGGCCGGTGATGGTGAGGTAGCCGTCCTCGTCCAGGGCGCCCACGTCGCCCGTCGGGAACCACTCGCCGTCCAGGTACGGGGCGGCCTCGCCGCGCTCGGTGTCCCAGTACCCCCGGAACACCTGGCCGCCGCTGAGCAGGACCTCCCCGTCGTCCGCGATCCGTACGGCGGTGCCGGGCAAGGGCCAGCCCACCGTGCCGAGGCGCGGTTTGAGCGGCGGGGTGACCGTGGCCGCCGCCGTGGTCTCCGTCAGGCCGTAGCCCTCGAAGATCTGGATGCCCGCCCCCGCGTAGAACGCGGCGAGCCGCCGTCCCAGGGGGGAGCCACCGCAGATGGCGTACCGGACGTGCCCGCCCAGGGCGGCGCGGATGCGGCGGTAGACCAGCGGGTCGTACAGGGCACGGGCGGCGCGCAGCCCGATACCGGGGCCCGGGCCCGTGCCGTGCTCGGCGGCCTCCACCGCCTCCCCGTACCGCTGCGCGATGCGGGCCGCGCGGTCGAAGGAGGAGGCGCGGCCCATCTTCTCGGCGGTGGCCCGGCCGGTGTTGTAGACCTTCTCCAGGACGTACGGGATGGCCAGCAGGAACGACGGCCGGAAGCCCGCCAGGTCCGCGAGCAGGTCCTCGGTCTGGATGGAGGGCGCGTGCCCCAGCCGCACCCGGGCCCGCAGGCAGCCGATCGCGACCATCCGGCCGAAGACGTGGGAGAGGGGGAGGAACAGGAGGGTGGACGCCGGGTACTTCGACACCGACCTGAAGACCGGGTGGAGCAGTTCGATGGCGTTGTCCACCTCGGCGAAGAAGTTCCCGTGGGTCAGGACACAGCCCTTGGGACGGCCCGTGGTACCCGAGGTGTAGATGAGGGTGGCAGGGCTGTCGGGTTCCAGGGCGGCCCGCCGGGCGGCGACGGCCTCGTCGGGTACGTCCTTCCCGAGCGCCTTCAGCCGCCCCATGGCGCCCGTGTCGAACTGCCACAGATGCGTGAGGTCCCCGAGCTGCTGGCGCTCCTGGCTGACCAGCCGGCCCTGCTCCTTCGACTCCACGGCGCACGCGACGGCTCCGGAGTCCTGGAGGATCCAGCGCGTCTGGAAGGCCGACGAGGTGGGGTAGACGGGCACGGTGACCAGCCCCGCAGCCCAGGCGGCGAAGTCGAGCAGCGTCCACTCGTAGGTGGTGCGGGCCATGATCGCGATCCGGTCCCCGGCCTGGAGCCCTTCCGCTATCAGGCCCTTGGCGACGGCGTGCACATCAGCGGCGAACTCCGCCGCCGTCATGTCCGTCCAGCCGCCGTCCGCCTGCTTACGGCTGAGGACCGCCTCGGCGGGGGCCTCCCGGGCGTTGTCGAAGGGGATCTCGGCGAGCGAGCCGCGCCGCACGACCGGTGCGAGCGGCGGCACGGAGACCTCCCGTACGGTGCCGTCCGCCGCTCTGACCTTGGTCGGCTCGACGAGGACGGGAACGGCGGGCGCGGCGGTTACGGCGGCGGGGGCGGGCGTGGACACGAGCGGCTCCTCGGCATGGGGTCCGGCGGCGGTCCCGTCCCTGGGGCCGGCACCGGTGCGGCTGCTGGATGCGTGGGGTCGTTCACGTACGGGTGGGCGGGTCCTGCTGGCGTCGTCGCGGAGGGTCAGGGGCGCTCCAGGATGGCGGTGACTCCCTGGCCGCCCGCGGCGCAGACCGAGATCAGACCCCGGCCGGGCCCGTCCCGCTCCGCCAGGAGCGCGGCCAGCGTCGCCACGATACGGGCGCCCGTCGCGGCGAAGGGGTGCCCGGTGGCGAGGGAGGAACCGGCCACGTTCAGCTTGTCCCTGTCGACGGCGGCGAGCCCCTGCTTCTCCCAGGCGGCCAGGGTGGCGAGCACCTGGGAGGCGAACGCCTCGTGGATCTCGAAGAGGTCGAAGTCCTCGATGCCCAGACCGGCCCGCTCCAGCATGCGCGGCACCGCGTGGGCGGGCGCCATCAGGAGCCCGTCCTCACCGTCCACGTAGTCCACCGCGGCCGTCTCGTACAGCGACAGGAAGGCCAGCGGCTCCAGCCCGTGCGCCGCGGCCCACTCCTCGCTCGCCAGCAGGACGGTGGCCGCGCCGTCGGTGAGCGGGGTCGAATTGCCCGCCGTCATCGTCGCGTCGGGGTGGCCGGCGCCGAACACCGGCTTCAGCGTGGCCAGTTTCTCCACCGTGGAGCCGGGACGCAGATTCTGGTCACGCTCCAGGCCGAGGTAGGGCACGACGAGGTCGTCCAGGAAGCCCCGGTCGTACGCCGCGGCGAGCCGCTGGTGGCTGGTGGCGGCCAGCAGGTCCTGCTCCTCGCGGGTCACCCCCCACTTCCGGGCGGTGATCGCCGCGTGCTCACCCATCGAAAGCCCGGTGCGAGGCTCGGCGTTGCGCGGGATGTCCGGGACGAGATGGCTGGGCCGGACGGCCGCCAGCGCCTTGAGCCGGGCACCCGCCGACCGGGCGCGGCGCGCCTCCAGCAGGATCCTGCGCAGCCGGTCGTTGACCCCGAGGGGCGCGTCGCTCGTGGTGTCCGCTCCGCCCGCGATCGCCGAGTCGACCGCACCGAGGGCGATCTTGTTGGCCGCGGCGACGACGGCCTGCAGACCGGTGCCGCACGCCTGCTGGATGTCGTAGGCGGGGGTACGCGGATCGAGGGCGGAGCCGAGCACCGTCTCGCGGGCCAGGTTGAAGTCGCGGCTGTGCTTGAGGACGGCCCCGGCGACGAACTCGCCGACCTGCCGGCCCCGCAGGCCGAAGCGCTCGACGAGGCCGTCCAGCGCGGCGGTCAGCATCTGCTGGTTGGAGGCCTGCGCGTAGGGGCCGTCGGAGCGGGCGAACGGGATGCGACTGCCACCGACGACCGCGACACGGCGCGGCTGGGGGAGTGCGAGGGGAATCAACTCGACCAACTCATCTCGACAAGTCCTGACCCTTGAGTAACCTTACTCCGGAGTAAATCTACGACCGAGCAGGAGTCCAGACAATGGCCGACCGCTATCTGCACTTCACCGCCACGGCGCCCGGCCGCTTCCTGACCCGCAGGCTCGGCCTGCCGCAGCCGGCCCCGCTGCGCCGCTGGACCCTGGAGACCCCCTCACTCACCGGGCCGTTGCTGCACCTCACCGCGGGCACCTCGGCCGTCCCCGGCGCCCTCGGACCCGTACTCGCCGCGACCGGCCTGAAGGCCGCCGGGCAGGCCGACCGGCCGGCGGCCGTCGTCCTGGACGCCACCGGCGTCACGACGGCCGCCGGGCTCGCGGACGTACACGGCGCACTGCACCCCGTCGTACGCTCCCTGGCCGCCGGCGGCCGGGTCGTCGTGCTCGGCACCACGCCCTCCCCCGACGACCACCACCAGGCGGCGGCCCAGCAGGCACTGGAGGGATTCGTACGCTCCCTCGGCAAGGAGATCGGCAGGGGCTCGACCGCCCAGTTGCTGCGGCTCGCCCCGGGGGCGGACGCGGCCTCGGCGGAATCCACCCTCCGCTTCCTGCTGTCCCCCCGCTCCGCGTACATCAGCGGCCAGGTCATCGAGCTCACCGCCGACGCCCCCGGCGACGTGGCCGACTGGGCGGCCCCGCTGTCCGGACGCACGGCCCTGGTGACCGGCGCGGCACGCGGCATCGGAGCGTCCGTCGCCTCCGTCCTCGCCCGGGACGGCGCCCGGGTGATCTGCCTGGACGTACCGCAGGCCCAGGAGGAACTCGTGCGCACCGCCGACCGCCTGGGTGCCACCGCCCTCCCGCTGGACATCACCGCACCCGACGCGGCCGACCTGATCGCCGCCGCCGTCCCCGGCGGCCTGGACGTCCTCGTCCACAACGCGGGCATCACCCGCGACCGCCGGCTGGCCAACATGCCGGCCGACCGCTGGGCCTCCGTCATCGACGTCAACCTGGACAGTGTCCTGCGCACGACGGACGCCCTGCTGAAGACGGGCACGGTGAACCGGGGCGGCCGGATCGTCGCCACCGCCTCCATCGCCGGGATCGCGGGCAACAACGGCCAGACCAACTACGCGGCCAGCAAGGCGGGCATCATCGGCCTGGTCCGGTCCCTGGCCCCGCGCGCCGCCGCCGAGCACGACGTCACCGTCAACGCCGTGGCCCCCGGCTTCATCGAGACGAAGATGACGGCCGCCGTGCCCCTCCTCATCCGGGAGGCGGGCCGCAGGATGAACTCGCTCGCACAGGGCGGCCTCCCGGTCGACGTGGCCGAGACCACCGCCTGGTTCGCCCAGCCCGCGTCCGGCGCCGTCAACGGCCAGATCGTACGGGTCTGCGGCCAGAGCCTGCTGGGGGCCTGAGCCATGACCGGACTCGGCATGACCCTCGTCCGCGGAGCCCTCACCTCGCCGTTCAAGCGGGCCGGGCGTACCGGCGCCACGCTGCCCGCCCGCCGCGAGGTCCTGCCCGCCTCCCGCGTCGCTCCCGCTCGCCTCGCCGCGTACGGCGGGATCTGCGGCTTCGCCGCGTCGGACGTGCTGCCGCTCACCTACCCGCACGTGCTGGGCTTCCCGCTCGCCATGCGGCTGATGACGGCCCGTGACTTCCCGCTGCCGGTGCTGGGGCTGGTCCACACCTGGATCGACATCACCTCGCACCGGGCGCAGCGCGTGACGGACGAGCTCGAACTCACGGTGTACGCCGCCGGGTTGCGGCCCCACCGGCGTGGCACCGAGGTCACGGTCGTGACCGAGGCACGGCTGGCGGACGCGCTCGTCTGGGAGTCCCGCAGCGGCTATCTGTCGCGGCACGCGACCTCCGCGGACTCCCCGGCGCGGTCCTCCACCCCCCTGCCGGAGCTGCCGGCCGTGGCCGAGTGGCGGCTGCCGGCCGACCTCGGCAGGCGTTACGGCGCCGCCTCGGGCGACCGCAACCCCATCCACCTCCACCCCGCGACGGCGAAGCTGTTCGGCTTCCCCCGGCACATCGCGCACGGCATGTGGACCCTCGCCCGCTGCCTGGCGGAGCACGAGGGACGAAGCGGCTCCGGGGCCCAGGGCCGGATCCGGAGCGTACGGGCCGACTTCAGGGCGCCCGTCCTGCTGCCCTCCACCGTCACCTACGCCACCGACGGCACCGCCTTCCAGCTGCGCGGCGCCGGCCGTACGCACCTCACCGGGCAAGTGGACGAGGAGGACTGAGGCTCAGTCCTCGCGGGGCTGCCAGCCACGCCCGTGCATGAGGTTCTCCAGACCCGCCCAGGAGAAGTTCATCAGCGTGGTGGCGGCCTCCTTGGCCGAGACGCCGGGGGTGACGTTCGCCCAGCCCGCGAGGGCCTCCGCAGCCCCCACCAGCGCCTGCGCGAGCCCCGCCACATCCCGGTCGGGCAGCGCGGGATCATGGTGCGCCTCCCGCGCCGCCGCCCCGATCAGACCCGTCACGAACGCAACGATCTCCTTGCGCAGCGCCCCGACCTCGCTGACGAACGGCTCCCCGTGCGAGCTCGCCTGCTGGTGCAGCACCGCCCAGCCGTCCGGATTCTCCGCGGTGTGCGTGAAGAAGGCCCGCAGCCCCGACCAGAGTTGCCGGTCGGCGGGAATCCCCGGCTCCACGGCCGACTGCACGGCTTCCACCAGCGCTTTCGACTCGCGGCGGATGCAGGCGGTGAAGAGCTCCTCCTTGGAGTTCAGATACAGATAGACCAAGGGCTTGGAGACCCCGGCCAGTTCCGCGATCTCGTCCATGGAGGCGGCCCGGTACCCGCGCTGCGCGAAGGTCCGCACGGCCGCGTCCATCATCTGCTGCTCACGCACCGCGCGCGGCATCCGTTTGCTCTTCACTGCACTCACGTCAGACGTCCCTCCCGCCCCCACTGCGCCACTCCTCGGTAAGAGTACGGCGCGGGCCTGCCCGCCGCCGTACGGACGGACCGCGGTCCGGCCACAGTGGCCGACAGTCGCCCGGGTACCTCCGGCGTAGTCCCGCGTACACCTCCGGTAGCCCACGGGATCCCCCCGCGGCCCGATGCCTCCGTCCGGCCCCACCGCCTAGCGTTCCCGGCATGACGATGAGACCCCGCGGACGCACGGCAGTCGCCGCCCTCGCGGTCACGCTCCTGCTGACCACACCCGTCGCCACCGCCCAAGCCCTGTCCACCCCTGCGCAGGCCTCTCCTGCCGCCGCCGCGCTCACGCTGCCCGGCCCGGCCGGCCCGTACGCCGTCGGCACCGAGGTCCTGCACCTCACGGACCACAGCCGCACCGATCCCTGGGTTCCCGAAGCCGGGGCCCGGGAGCTGATGGTGTCGCTGCACCACCCCGCCCGGTCCGGCGGCGCGGGTGCGCCGGCCCCCTACATGAGCACCGAGGAGGCCAGGCTGCTGCTGGCGGAGCGAGGACTGGACGGCATCGTGCCCGCCGGCGTCGTCAGTTCCACCGTCACCCATGCCCGCACGGACGCCCTCCCCGCCCGGGGCCGGTTCCCCCTGGTCCTGCTCTCCCCCGGCTTCAACACGCCCCGCGCCACCCTCACCTCGCTCGCCGAGGACCTGGCGAGCCGCGGCTACGTCGTGGCGAGCGTCGACCACGCCTACGAGTCCACCGGTACCGCCTTCCCCGGCGGGCGGGTCCTCACCTGCGCGGCCTGCGACGTCGCCGAGGCGGCGCCGGACGAGGAGGCCGAGCGGGAGGTGCTGAGGACCGTCTCCACCGGGCGGGCCGCCGACCTGTCCTTCGTGCTCGACCGGCTGACCGGCCCCCACCCTGCCTGGGACCACTCCCGCATGATCGACCGGCGCCGGGTCGCCGCCGTCGGTCACTCCGTCGGCGGCAGCGCCGCGGCCTCCACGATGCTCACGGATCCCCGCGTCGACGCCGGGGCCGACCTGGACGGCACCTTCTTCGAGCCGATCCCGCCGTCGGGCCTCGACGGCCGCCCGTTCCTGATGCTCGGCACCGATGCGGACCACCACCCCAGCAGCGCCGACACGTCCTGGGACGAGGGCTGGCAGCACCTGGACGGCTGGAAGCGCTGGCTGACCGTCGAGGGCGCGGGGCACTTCACCTTCACCGACCTGCCCGCCCTGGCCGAGCAGCTGGGGCTCCCCGATCCCACCGCGCCGCTCTCCGCCACCCGCTCCACACGGATCACCCGGGACTACGTGGCGGCCTTCCTCGACCTGACCCTGCGAGGCCGGGAACAGCCGCTCCTGGACGGGCCCACGGCGCACAACCCCGAGGTCGTCTTCCAGAACCCCTGACCGGCCGCGACACACGGGAGCGCCCCCGGACCGGGGTCCGGGGGCGCTCTCCACGCACGGCGCGGGTGACGCTAGGCGGTGACGGGCACGCCCGACGGGCGCGCGTCCTCCACCTCGGGCTCGTCCACCTCGGGCTCGTCGACCGGGGAGGCCGAGGCCGAGTTGTACGCGTCGTGGTCGAGGATCTTCTCGCGCGCCGCGACGATGACCGGGACCAGCGCCTGACCGGCCACGTTCGTGGCGGTCCGCATCATGTCCAGGATCGGGTCGATGGCGAGCAGCAGACCCACGCCCTCCAGCGGGAGGCCCAGCGTCGACAGGGTGAGGGTCAGCATGACCGTGGCGCCGGTGAGACCGGCGGTGGCCGCCGAGCCGATCACCGAGACGAACGCGATCAGGATGTAGTCACCGATGCCCAGCTGGACGTCGAAGATCTGCGCGATGAAGATCGCCGCCAGCGCCGGGTAGATCGCGGCGCAGCCGTCCATCTTGGTCGTGGCGCCGAACGGGACGGCGAAGGAGGCGTACTCCTTCGGGACGCCGAGGCGCTCGGTGACCTTCTGGGTGACCGGCATGGTGCCGACCGAGGAGCGGGAGACGAAGGCCAGCTGGATCGCGGGCCAGGCGCCCTTGAAGAACTGGAGCGGGCTGACCTTGGCGACCGTGGCGAGCAGCAGCGGGTAGACGCCGAACAGCACCAGGGCGCACCCGATGTAGACGTCCGCGGTGAACGTCGCGTACTTGCCGATCAGGTCCCAGCCGTAGTCGGCGATCGCGTAGCCGATGAGGCCGACGGTGCCGAGCGGGGCGAGGCGGATGACCCACCACAGGGCCTTCTGGAGGAGCTCCAGGATCGACTCGCTGAGGGTGAGGATCGGCTTGGCCTTGTCGCCGAGCTGGAGCGCGGCGATGCCGGCGACGGCGGCCATGAAGACGATCTGCAGGACGTTCAGCTCGGTGAAGGGCGTGATGACGTCCGTGGGGATGATGCCGGTGAGGAAGTCGAGCCAGGAGCCCGCGCTCTCGGGCTTGCTGCCGTCCTTCGGGGTGAGGCCGGTGCCGGAGCCCGGGTTGGTGACCAGGCCGATCGCGAGGCCGATGGCGACCGCGATCAGCGACGTGATCATGAACCAGAGCAGCGTGCGGGTGGCCAGCCTGGCGGCGTTGTTGACCTTGCGCAGGTTGGTGATCGAGACCAGGATCGCGAAGAACACGAGCGGCGCGACGGCCAGCTTCAGCAGCTGGACGAAGATGTGGCCGATCTGGTCGAGCGTGGTGTACAGCCAGTCGATCTCGTAACTGCGGGTGAGCCAGCCGAGCAGCACACCGAGGACCAGACCGGCGACGATCTGGATCCAGAACGGGACGCTCGGTATACGGAAACCGGAACCGGACGGCTTGCCCGCCTCGGTCTCGGCGGGGGGCGCGGAATTCGCGGACACGGACACACTCCAGACGGGACGCATCGGGACGTACGGGGTCAGCCGTACGGTCGTGCGGTCGAACAGGGGGGACGGGGGTGCGGCGCCCGCGTCAGAGGCGGCGCCGCTGCATGATGCCGGTTCAGACGTTGCGGCAACAGACCGCGGACATACAGCGGCAGAGATCGACGTGCAGGCGCACCACGAGCGGGACGCCCGAGGCGTGGTGGGTGCGCACTGCTGCAATCATGTCGAACACGTTAACACTGAAACTTTGAGAACCTCAAAGTCCTGCTTCTCGATCGTCCGGTTCGCCGTCCGGGCGATCCGGACGTCAGGGACCCCGGAAACGCCGGAACCCCGGTGCGGGAGCGGCTGCTCCGGTACCGGGGTTCTGCGCGTACGGGTTCGGGTGTGAGGAAGCTTACGCGGCGCTCACCTGGTGACACTGTCCTCGCGCGTGCGGTTCGACTCGAGCCGGGCCTTGGTCCGGTCGACCGTGGAGATCAGCTGCTCGGACATCTCGTCGCGCTGCTTGCGCAGCAGGACGAAGCTGAGCGGCGCGGACAGCAGCAGGCCGAGGAGGATGACCCAGACGGCGTTGGAACCGCCCACCCCCGAGGGCAGCACACCGAAGTGGACCGCCACACCGGCGACGAAGAAGCAGCCGACGAAAATCAGCAGGCGCATCGCGGTGTACCGGATCGTTGCGCTCGGCTTGGCAGCGGACACGGCTGGCCTTCTCTCTACGTCCGACGTTCCTGCGGTGTCGTGCAGTCTGGAATCCTGCCCGACCAGTGAAGCATGCCCCGAATTCGATCAGTTCGCAGGGTTGTCCCGAAGCTCTCGCCCGGGCACTCCCGCCGGGGCGCCGCCCCCACCCGCACGCGCTCTACCGCATGAGCGGGAGCAGCATGATGATGTCGTCGCGGTAGTCGTCCTCGGCGACCCGGATGGCGTCGGGCACCCGGCCCACCTCCTTGTAACCGCAGGAGGCGTAGAAGCGGTCGGCGCCCGTGCCGCCGCGGCAGGTGAGGCGGATGGCGTCGATGCCCTCGATGGCGCGGGCGGCGTCGGCGGTGGCCGCCATCAGTTCGCGCCCGTAGCCCTTGCCCTGGTGGCGGGGGTGGACCATGACCGTGTAGGCGCCGATCCAGTGCCGCATCAGCCGGTGGGTGTTGTGGGTCAGGAAGGCGGTGGCCGCCACGGTGCCGTCCTCGTCCCGTCCGACGACCAGACGGGTGCGGCCCTCGACCATCCCCGCCAGGTGCCTGACCAGCTCAGGCCGCACCTCGTCGGCCGTCACCGGCGGTACGAAACCGACGGCCCCGCCGGCGTTGCTGACATCGGTCCAGAGCGTGGTGATCTCGTCCCGCAGGGTCCGGTCGAACGCCGGGTCCACCTCAAAAGTAAGCGCCATTTCGCAAGATTAACCATTACATCTGGTGGGTTCCAAACGGCGTCCAGCACGCGAGAAAGCCCCGGCCTGGGGACGGATGGCCGGGGCTTTCGGACAGCGGGCGCCTCGCCGCCCTCGGCGGGCGCGGGGCTCCTGGCAGGCGTACGGGGTCAGACGCGCATGGGCTGGGGCGTCTCGCGCCGACCGGCGTCCGGACCCGGGTACTCGCGCAGGATCTCGTACCGCGTGTTGCGCTCGACGGGCCGGAAGCCGGCGTCACGGATGAGCCCGAGCAGGTCCTCGCGGCCGAGCTTGTTCGGCGTGCCGTAGTCGTCGGCGTCGTGCGTGATCTTGTACTCGACGACCGAGCCGTCCATGTCGTCGGCGCCGTGCTGGAGCGCGAGCTGCGCGGTCTGCACGCCGTGCATCACCCAGAACACCTTGACGTGCGGGACGTTGTCGAAGAGCAGCCGCGAGACCGCGAAGGTCTTCAGGGCCTCCGCGCCGGTCGCCATCGAGGTCCGCGCCTGGAGGGTGTTACGGACCTTGCCGTCCTTCATGTCCACGAAGTCGTGCTGGTAGCGCAGCGGGATGAAGACCTGGAAGCCACCGGTCTCGTCCTGCATCTCGCGCAGCCGCAGCACGTGGTCGACGCGGTGACGGGGCTCCTCGATGTGCCCGTACAGCATCGTCGCCGGGGTCTTGAGACCCTTCTCGTGCGCGAGGCGGTGGATGCGCGACCAGTCCTCCCAATGGGTGTTGTGGTCGACGATGTGCTGGCGGACCTCCCAGTCGAAGATCTCCGCACCGCCCCCGGTCAGCGACTCCAGACCGGCCTCGATCAGCTCGTCGAGGATCTCGGAGGCCGAGAGCCCCGAGATCGTCTCGAAGTGGTGGATCTCCGTGGCGGTGAACGCCTTGAGCGCCACCTCCGGCAGGGCTTCCTTGAGCGCGCTGAGCGAGCGCGGGTAGTAGCGCCAGGGCAGCGTGGGGTGCAGTCCGTTGACGATGTGCAGCTCGGTGAGGTTCTCGCCCTGCATCGCCTTCGCGAGGCGGACGGCTTCCTCGATGCGCATCGTGTACGCGTCCTTCTCGCCCGGCTTCCGCTGGAACGAGCAGTACGCGCAGGACGCGGTGCACACGTTGGTCATGTTGAGGTGCCGGTTGACGTTGAAGTGGACGACGTCGCCGTTCTTCCTCGTCCGCACCTCGTGGGCCAGCCCGCCGAGCCAGGCGAGGTCGTCGGACTCGTAGAGCGCGATCCCGTCCTCGCGGGTCAGCCGCTCGCCCGCCCGGACCTTCTCCTCCAGCTCGCGCTTGAGTCCCGCGTCCACCAGGGCGCCTCCCTATCTACGTAACAGACTCCGGCAGCCAACCGTACTCCCCCGCCCCCCGGGCGGTGGCACCCTGGTCCGCCCCGCCGTGGCCAGGACCTTCACGTCCGGATCGCGCGGGTCCGCGCGACCCGGACGGGGACCTAGACCTCCTCGGGGAGCTCCCCGACGCGGCTCTCCCACTTGGTGGAGAGCACGACCGTCGTACGGGTCCGGGAGACGCCCTTGGTGCCGCTCAGCCTGCGGATCGTCTTCTCCAGGCCGTCCACGTCACCGACGCGCACCTTGAGCATGAACGAGTCGTCGCCCGCGATGAACCAGCAGTCCTCGATCTCGGCGAGCTCCTTCAGCCGGTGCGCGACGTCCTCGTGGTCGGCGGCGTCCGAGAGCGAGATGCCGATCAGCGCCGTGACGCCGAGACCCAGCGAGGCGGCGTCGACGGTCGCGCGGTACCCGGTGATGACCCCGGCGGTTTCCAGCCGGTTGATCCGGTCGGTGACGCTGGGCCCGGAAAGCCCGACGAGCCGTCCCAGCTCGGCATACGAGGCCCTGCCGTTCTCCCTGAGGGCCTGGATGAGCTGCCTGTCCACCGCGTCCATATGACTGAAACCTTCCATTGTTCAGCAGTACCGCGAGTTTACGTGTAGAATTTAAGGCACAACAGGGGTTATGCCCTGCGAATCTTCCTCATCGCCCCAGAAACGCTTTCGAATCTTCAGGAGTGAACGACACCGTGTACTCGATCGAGATGGCCTACGCCCGGATGCGCGAGCTGCAGGACCTGGCCAACCGCTCGCGTGCCCACCAGCCCGCCGCCGCCCAGCGCGTCGACCGGACCCGCGCCCCCCGCCTGGGCCGGAAGAAGCGCTGACCTCACCGGTCAGTCCCGGGAAGCGCCACCGAGCTCTCCTTCCCACCTGCGGTACAGCTGGTGCGGCACCCCCGCCGCGTCCAGCACCCGCCCGGCGACGAAGTCCACCAGATCCTGGATGTGCGTCGCCCCCGCGTAGAACGCCGGAGAGGCGGGCAGCACCACGGCGCCCGCCTCGTCGAGCGCGACCATCTGCTTCAGCGTCGAGCCGCTGAGCGGGGTCTCGCGCACGGCCACAACCAGCTTCCGCCGCTCCTTGAGCGTCACGCTCGCGGCCCGCTGGAGCAGATCCTTCGACAGACCCAGCGCCACCCCGGCCACACAGGCCGTGGACGCCGGGACGATCAGCATCCCCTTCGCCGGGTACGACCCCGAGGACGGCCCCGCCGCCAGATCGCCGGCCGCCCAGTGGCGCACCTCGCCGACGTCCGGCCGGAAGGTGTCCGGCTTCCCGTCGGCGCCCCGCGCCAGCCAGCGGCCGAGGTCCTCCTGCCAGTGGGCGTCGCGGAAGGCGATGCCCGTCTCGTCCAGGAGCGTGAGCCGTGAGGCCCGGCTGACGACCAGATCGACACTCTCACCCGCGGCGAGCAGCCCACGCAGGACCGAGGCCGCGAAGGGCGTGCCCGAGGCGCCCGACACCCCGACAATCCAAGGCCTGCGCTGCTGCTGACTCATCGAAGTCCCGGCTCTCACACCGCCGAGCCTATCCGGCACCCCCGCGCAGGAACCGGGCGAGGCCCTCCGGGCGTTGCAACGGATGAGGGAACGGCGAAGGACAGGGGGTGACCATGAGGGACACACGCACGAGCGCCACCACGCGGGCCGTCACAGCCGGCGCGGTCATGCTCGCGTGGACAGCTCTGCTGTGGGTGCTGGAAGGCGTCGACACGGCGACGGGCCACTCCCTGGACACCTACGGCATCAGCCCGCGCGAGCCGGCCGAGCTGGCCGACGTCGTGCCCTCGGCTTTCCTGCACAGCGGGTGGGAGCACGTGGCCTCCAACAGCGTCCCGCTGCTCGTCCTCGGCTTCATCGCGGCGCTGGGCGGCGCGGGCAGATTCGCCGCCGTGGTCCTCGTGGTGATCCTGACGTCCGGGCTGGGGGTCTGGCTCACCGCACCGCCGAACACCGTCACGCTGGGCGCGTCCGGCGTGGTCTTCGGTCTGTTCGGCTATCTGCTGGTCCGCGGCTTCGTCGACGGGCGTCCGCTGGACGTCCTCGTGGGCGTGGGCGTCGCCGCGGTCTACGGCTCGCTGCTCTGGGGCGTGCTGCCGACGGACTCCGGCATCAGCTGGCAGGGCCATCTCTTCGGCCTCGTGGGCGGGGTGGTGGCGGCGTTCGTCCTCCGCCGCCCCCGCCGCCCGGGCCCCGTCACGGTGTGAGGCCCCGCACCAGCAGGTCGAGAAGCGCGCAGGCGAACAACGCGATGCCGATGAAGCCGTTGACCGAGAAGAAGGCCCGGTTCAGCCGCGACAGGTCGTGGGGCCGCACGACCCGGTGCTCGTACACGAAGGCGACGGCGACGATCGCCATGCCGATCCAGTAGAAGATCTCCGCGTCCGTGGCGAGGCCGAACCACACCAGCAGCCCGGTCGTCACCACGTGGCAGACCCTCGCACCCCACAGCGCGGCGGGGATCCCGAAGCGCGCGGGGAAGGAGAGCACGCCGTGGGCCCGGTCGGCCCGTACGTCCTGGCAGGCGAAGATCAGGTCGAAGCCGCCGATCCAGACGCCGACGGCCACGCCCAGGATCACCGCGTCCCACGACCAGCTGCCGGTCACCGCCAGCCAGGCGCCGATCGGGCCGATGGCCTGGGCCAGGCCCAGGATCGCGTGCGGGAAGTTCGTGAACCGCTTGCCGTACGGGTAGACGACCATCGGCACGACGGCGATCGGCGCCAGCGCCAGACACAGGGGGTTGAGCAGCGCGGCGGCGCCGAGGAAGAAGACGAGGGCGACGATCGCACCGGTCCACGCCGACTTCACGGAGACCGCGCCCGTCACCAGCTCCCGGCCGGCCGTGCGCGGGTTACGGGCGTCGATCTCCCGGTCGATGATCCGGTTGGCGGCCATGGCGAACGTACGCAGCCCGACCATCGCGATGGTCACGAGCAGCAGCGTGCCCCAGTGGATGTTCCCGTCCAGCTGGAACATCGCGGTCAGCGCGGCGATGTAGGCGAAGGGCAGCGCGAAGACCGAGTGCTCGATCATCACCAGCCGCAGGAACGCGCGGGACTTCCCGCGCGGCTGCGGCACCGCCGCCGCCGAGGCCGATGCACTCACAGGCCGTACTCCTTCCACCGGCGGTCGACCTTCGCCGCCGTCTCCGGGTCGGACTCGACCATCTCCGGCCAGCCCCCGTCCCGCGTGTACCCCTCCTCGGGCAGCTTGCGCGTCGCGTCGATGCCCGCCTTGCCGCCCCAGAACTGCTGGTAGGAGGCGTGGTCGAGATGGTCGACCGGTCCTTCGGCGACCGTCAGGTCCCGTGCGTAGTCGGTGTTGCCGAGCGCCCGCCAGGCGACCTCGTGCAGATCGTGCACGTCACAGTCGGAGTCCACGACCACGATCAGCTTGGTCAGCGACATCATGTGCGCCCCCCAGATGGCACTCATGACCTTCTGGGCGTGCTTCGGGTACTTCTTGTCGATCGAGACGATCGCGCAGTTGTGGAAGCCGCCCGCCTCCGGCAGGTGGTAGTCCACGATGTCCGGGACGATGATCTTGAGCAGGGGCAGGAAGAAGCGCTCCGTGGCACGGCCCAGCGGGCCGTCCTCCGTGGGCGGCCGGCCCACGACGATCGACTGGAGCAGCGGGCGCTTGCGCATCGTCACACAGTCGATCTTCAGCGCGGGGAACGGTTCCTGCGGGGTGTAGAAGCCGGTGTGGTCGCCGAAGGGGCCCTCGGGCAGCATCTCGCCCGGCTCCAGCCAGCCCTCGATGACGACCTCGGCCTGGGCGGGGACCTGGAGCGGGACGGTCTTGCAGTCGACCATCTCGATCCGCTTGCCCTGGACGAAGCCGGCGAAGAGGTACTCGTCGATGTCCCCGGGCAGCGGCGCCGTGGAGGCGTAGGTGACCGCAGGCGGCGCCCCGAAGGCGATGGCCACGGGCAGCTTCTCACCGCGCCGGGCGGCGACCTGGTAGTGGTTGCGGCTGTCCTTGTGGATCTGCCAGTGCATGCCGATGGTGCGCTTGTCGTGGCGCTGGAGGCGGTAGAGCCCGAGGTTGCGGATGCCCGTCTCCGGGTCCTTGGTGTGGGTGAGCCCCAGGTTGAAGAAGGAGCCGCCGTCCCCGGGCCAGGTGAAGAGCGCGGGCAGCCGGTCGAGGTCCACGTCGTCGCCGGTCAGGACGACCTCCTGGACCGGGGCGCTGTCGGACTTCACCTTCTTCGGCGGCAGGTGGGTCACCGCGCCCAGCTTCCCGAACGCCTCCCGGATGCCGACGAAACCCTGCGGCAGCTCCGGCTTGAGGAGCCCGCCGATCTTGTCGCTGATCTCGGAGTAGGACTTCAGCCCCAGCGCCTTGAGCAGCCGCCTGTCCGTCCCGAAGACGTTCATGGCGAGGGGCATGGACGCCCCCTTGACGTTCTCGAAGAGCAGCGCGGGGCCGCCCGCCTTGTTCACCCGGTCGACGATCTCGCCGACCTCCAGATACGGGTCGACCTCGGCCTTGATGCGCTTGAGATCGCCCTCGCGCTCCAGAGCCCGGAGCAGGGATCGAAGATCGTCGTAAGCCATAACGTCCAGTATCTGCCACCGGCTACCCTGGGCCCGTCACCGGGGGCGGGACAGCGCCTCCCCATCTCATCGCGGGGGACCTTCACGATGCTCAGGGCCTTGATCTACCTTCTGCCGCTGGCGCTGACGATCTACGCGTTCATCGACTGCCTGAACACCCCCGAGGACGAGGCGAAGCACCTGCCGAAGGTGGCCTGGGTCTTCATCATCCTGTTGTTCTGGATCGTCGGCCCGATCGTCTGGCTCGCCGCGGGCAAGATGCGCACGCCGCCCGCCGGAGGCCGTACGCCTTCCGAGTGGCACCGCAGCCACCGCACCACCTGGGTGGCCCCCGACGACAACCCGGACTTCCTGAAGTCGCTCAAGGACGAGAACAAGAAGGACGAGTCCCTCCTCCAGGACTGGGAGGCGGACCTGCGCCGCCGCGAGGAGGAGATCAAGCGCCGGGAGGGCGGGGCGGGCCCCGAGGACCAGGCTCCGCCGACGGCGTGACCTATTCCTCATGAGGGGCCCCGGTGCCCCTCATGAGGCATGCGCTCCCCCATGAGAGCTCCCCCATGAGCGGCCCCCTGCCCAGGAGGCGCGCGGTCCTATGAGGACAGCAGTCGCCCCAGCCGGTCGAGCAGGGGCAGCAGAGCCGTGCGCTCCTCGGGGGTGAGAGCCTCCAGGGCGCCGTGCACCACGCGCATCTCGGCACGGATGCGGTGCGCCAGCTCGGTTCCTTCCGCGGTGCGCGCGGCCACCTTGGAGCGGCGGTCGCCGGGCGCGGGGGTACGCGTGACCAGGCCGCGGGCCTCCATGCGGCCGATGAGACCGGTCGCGTTGGACGCGTCGCACACCAGATGACTGGCCAGCGCGCTCATGGGCATGGGTTCGTTGAGGGCGATCAGAGCCCTGGCCTGCGAGGTGCTGAGACCGTGGCGGCCGGCGACGGCCGTGAGGTCGTCGTGGTGGCCGCGGACCACGACCGCGAGGGGTTCCAGCAGTTCGTCCGGAGTAGGGACGGCGCGGGGTGCCGGTTCCGTCGTCATGGTCGGTCATCCTTCGATCGGTACGTGCTCCGGAGGCCCGGGCCTCTGTCCGCCACGCACCCGCAATCATTTGACATGGTCAACTTTGGGCCGTTACATGGACAGCATTGCTTGAGCATATCAAGCTTCATGTCCCACGCGCCTCTCGTCTCGTAGGGAGCACCCCCCATGCCCTCCGTACTCTTCGTCCTCACCGGTGCCGACCACTGGACCCTGAACGACGGCACCACCCACCCCACCGGCTTCTGGGCGGAGGAGCTCGCCGCTCCGCACCGCGTCTTCACCCAGGCCGGTTACGACATCACCGTCGCCACCCCGGGCGGCGTCGCCCCCACCGTGGACGAGGCCAGCCTGGCCGCCGACGCCAACGGGGGCCAGGAGCAGGCCGACGCCGTGGCCTCCTACCTCGCTTCCATCGATGAGACCCTCCGCATCCCCGCCCGGCTCGAGGACGTCGTCCCCACCTCGTACGACGTCGTCTTCTACCCCGGCGGCCACGGCCCCATGGAGGACCTGGCCGTCAACGCGGCGTCCGGGCGGCTGCTCACCGCGGCCCTCGACCACGGCACGCACGTGGCCGTCCTGTGCCACGCCCCCGCCGCGCTGCTGCCCGCCCGGCGCGAGGACGGCAGCTGGCCGTTCGCCGGGTACCGCCTGACCGGCTTCAGCAACGCCGAGGAGACCCAGGCCGGGTTCGCCGCCAAGGCCCCCTGGCTGCTGGAGAACCGGCTCGTCGAGCTCGGGGCCCAGTACTCCGCCGCGGACCCGTGGGCGGTCCACACCGTGCACGACCGCAATCTGCACACCGGCCAGAACCCGGCCTCCTCCGAGCAGCTGGCGCGCGAGATCGTGGCGGCCCTGTGAGCCCCGCCGCGACCCGCACCGCCGAATCCCCCGCCGACGTCGTCACCCGGCTCCGCGCCGCCTTCCGCACCGGGCACACCCGGGACCTCGCCTGGCGTGAGGACCGGCTGTCCCGGCTGCGCGCGCTCCTGACCGAGCGCGGCGACGAGCTGGCCGAGGCGCTCCACGCCGACCTCGGCAAGAGCCGCAAGGAGGCCTACCGGACCGAGATCGACTTCACGGTCCGCGAGATCGACCACACCCTTCAGCACCTGGCGCAGTGGCTGCGCCCGGAGCCCGCCCCGGTACCGGCGGTGCTCGCCGGCGCCACCGCGAGCACCGTGCGGGACCCCCTCGGGGTCGTCCTCGTCATCGCGCCCTGGAACTACCCGGTGCAGCTGCTCCTCGCCCCCGTCGCGGGCGCGCTCGCCGCCGGCAACACCGTGGTGGCGAAGCCCAGCGAGCTGGCGCCCGCCACCTCGGCCGTCATAGCGAGACTGCTGCCGGAGTATCTGGACCGCGACACGGTCACGGTGGTGGAGGGCGGAGTTCCGGAGACCACCGCGCTGCTGGCCGAGCGCTTCGACCACATCTTCTACACGGGCAACGGCACGGTCGGCCGGATCGTGATGGCCGCGGCGGCCCGCCACCTCACCCCGGTCACCCTGGAACTGGGCGGCAAGTCGCCCGTCTTCGTCGACCGGGGCACCGATCTGAAGACCGTGGCCGCCCGGCTGGCCGCGGGCAAGTTCCTCAATGCCGGCCAGACCTGCGTGGCCCCGGACTACGTCCTGACCGACCCGGAGACCGCTCCCGCGCTGGAGGGGGCGCTCGCGGAGGCGGTCGAGGCCCTGTTCGGCGCGGACGCGTCGGCCCACCCGGAGTACGGGCGGATCGTGAACGAGCGGCACTTCGACCGGCTCGTCGCCCTCCTCGGCTCCGGCCGTACGGTGACCGGCGGCGCCCACGACCGCGGCACGAAGTACATCGCGCCGACCGTGCTGGCCGACGTGACGCCGGACGCGCCCGTGATGCGTGAGGAGATCTTCGGCCCGGTCCTGCCGGTCCTCACCGTCGACGGCCTCGACGAGGCGATCGCCTTCGTCAACGAGCGGGACAAGCCGCTCGCGCTGTACGCGTTCACCGAGGACCCGGCCGTCCGGGAACGGCTGCTGACCGAGACCTCGTCCGGCGGCGTCGGCATGGGCCTCCCGCTGGCCCATCTGACCGTGTCGGACCTGCCGTTCGGCGGGGTCGGCGAGAGCGGCATGGGCAGTTACCACGGCCGGTACTCCCTGGACACCTTCAGTCACCGCAAGGCGGTCCTGGACACCCCGCTCGGCTGACGGCCCCCATGCCACGAGGGCGCGACCGCACCGAAGCGGTCGCGCCCTCGCGGCTGTGCCGGTCAGACCCCGGCGTAGGAGTGCTTGCCGGTGACGAAGATGTTCACGCCGTAGTAGTTGAAGAGCCAGCAGCCGAAGGCGATCAGCGCCAGGTAGGCCGCCTTGCGCCCCTTCCAGCCGGCCGTCGCGCGGGCGTGCAGGTAACAGGCGTACGCGACCCACGTGATGAAGGACCAGACCTCCTTGGGGTCCCAGCCCCAGTAGCGGCCCCAGGCGTCGCCCGCCCAGATCGCGCCCGCGATGATCGTGAACGTCCACAGCGGGAAGACGGCCGCGTTGATGCGGTAGGAGAAGGTGTCCAGCGACTTCGCCGCGGGCAGCCGCTCCAGGACCGAGGTGGCGAACCTGCCGGGGGTCCCGCCGTTCGCGATCTTGTTCTCGTAGCTGTCGCGGAAGAGGTACAGCAGCGTGCCGACGGCCCCGAGGTAGAACACCGCGCCACAGATGATGGCCGTCGAGACGTGGATCCACAGCCAGTAGGAGTGCAGGGCCGGGACCAGCTGGTCGCTGTCGGTGTAGAGCGTGGTGGTCGCGATGCCGAGGTCCAGCAGCACCGTGGTGACCAGCATCAGGCCGATCCAGCGGACGTTCTTCCGCAGCGCCAGGAGGACCAGGTAGGCGCCGACCGCCACCGTGGAGAAGGTGATGGAGAACTCGTACATGTTGCCCCAGGGGGCGCGCTGCACCGACAGGGCGCGCGCGACGACCCCGCCCGCCTGCACGGCGAAGGCCACCACCGTCAGCGAGACCGCGATCCGCCCCCACAGGTCACCCTTGAAGGTGCCGCCCGCCGCGCCGGGCCCGTCCGGTACGTCGCGGGTCCCGGCGGCCGAGCGCGTGATGATCTTGGGGCGGTCCAGCACGGCGGTGCCGCCCTGCTGCGCGGCCTTCACCGTGACGGCGGGAGCGACGGCGGGCGAGTCCTTCTTCAGCGCGGCGGCCGTGCGGCCGACCTTGCTTCGGCTGCCGAACACCCACTCCGCGATGTGCGCGAAGAAGGCCAGGGTGTAGACGGCCATGGACGAATAGATCAGCGTGTTGCTGACATTCGCCAGGTTCTCGTTGGTTGCGGCGGCGAGATTCACTTCTCAGCCCCTTCGGCAGGTTCTTCGGAGGGTTGTGCGGACTCGGGTTCGGGATCGGGCGCGGTGGGCGCCACGGTGTGGAGCGCGAGGGCGAGGCCCGCCAGCTCCTCGGGGAGCTTCGCGGACTCGCTGCGGCCCAGGCCGGCCATCTCCACGACGGTGACCCCGTCGGGACCCTCCACGGCCCGCACCCACACACGGCGGCGCTGGATGAAGAGCGAACCGGCGAGCCCGGCGATGGCGGCGACGGCACCGGTGAGGGCCCAGCCGCTGGCGGGCTGGCGTGAGATCTGGAAGCTGGCCCACTCCTCGACGCCCTCGAAGGTGATCGAGCCGGCGCCGTCGGGCAGCTTCATGGTCTCCCCGGGGCGCAGCCGCTTCTTGAGCTGGTCCCCGTTGCTGTCCTTGAACTCCTTCATCTTGGACGTGTCGAGCTGGTAGACGTTCTGCGGCAGCCCGGAGTCCACGCCGAGGCTGCCGTGGTAGCCGTTGAGCGCGAGGACCGGGTAGTCGAGGCCGGGGTACTGCGAGAACATCGTGCCCTGGCCGTCACCGGCGAAGGTCGGCACGAAGAACGCCTGGAAGCCCAGCTGCGACTTCTTGCCGTTCTTGTCCTTGTAGCCGTCCATCACCTTGATGGCACCGGTGGAGGTGACGTTGTTGTCGATGGGCAGCAGCGGCACCGCGCTCCGGTAGACCTCCTTGCCCCTGCCGTCCTTGACGGAGAGGACCGGGGCGTAGCCGTGCGCGTTGAGGTAGACCTTCGTCCCGTCGACGACGAGCGGCTTGTTGACCTCGATGACCTTCTTCTTCGCCTTCCCGTCCGCACCCTCGGCGTACGTCACCCGGGCCTCGTAGGTGCGGGGCGTACCGCGCTGAGGTCCGCTGCGCTCGTACGTACCGACGAAGTCCCGCAGGTCGAAGCTGAAGGGGGTGAGGTCGTCGTCGTCGAAGAGCGAACCGGACTTGAAGTCGTCGTACTGCGTGATGGTGTTGGCGAAGCCGTCGCCCTCGACGACGAGCTTGCCGCCCTCGGACTTGAAGAGCTGTCCGCAGGCGAAGGCCACCAGCATGACGATCAGCGAGATGTGGAACAGCAGATTCCCGGTCTCGCGCAGATAGCCCTTCTCCGCGGCCACCGCGTCACCCTCGACGTGCGAGCGGAAGCGCCGCTTGCGCAGGATGGAGAGCGCGGCCTCGCGGACCTGCTCGGGCCCGGCGTCGGTGCGCCATGTGGTGTACGCGGGCAGCCGGGTCAGCTTCCTCGGCGCGCCCGGCGGGCGGCCACGGAGCTGCCCGACGAACTGCCAGGTGCGCGGGACGATGCACCCGATCAGCGAGACGAACAGCAGGATGTAGATCGCGGAGAACCACACCGAGCTGTAGACGTCGAACAGCTGCAGCTTCTCGTAGACCGGGGAGACCGTGGTGTGGGTTTCCTTGAAGGTCTGCACCTTCAGTTCGTCCACGCTGTTCTGCGGGATCAGCGAGCCGGGGATGGCGCCGAGCGACAGCAGGAACAGCAGGATCAGCGCGACCCGCATCGAGGTGAGCTGCCGCCAGAACCACCGGGCCCAGCCGATGACCCCCATCGAGGGCACCGAGGCGGCGGACTCCTCGCGCGGGGCGGTGGAGAGCTGTTCCCCGGCCTGGCCGAGGTCGCGCTCGTCCGTGGTGTTCGTGTTGCTCATGGACTCAGATCCCCACAGTGAAGCCGTTGGACCAGACCTGCATCTCCTGGATGAGCACGTCCCACGCACCCGTCAGCAGGAGAATTCCGGTCACGATCATCATGCCGCCACCGATCCGCATGACCCATGCGTAGTGGCGCTTGACCCAGCCGAACGCGCCGAGCGCCCGGCGGAAGGCGATCGCCGCGAGGACGAAGGGGACGCCGAGCCCGAGGCAGTACGCCACCGACAGGATCGCCCCGCGCCCGGCGGTCGCCTGGTCGAAGGCGAGCGCGTTGACGGAGGCGAGCGTCGGGCCGAGGCACGGCGTCCAGCCGATCCCGAACAGGGCGCCGAGGAGCGGCGCTCCCGCCAGCCCGGTCACCGGCCGCTTGTGGATGCGGAACTCGCGCTGCGTCATCCAGGGCAGGAGGCCCATGAAGAAGATCCCCATGAGGATCATCAGTGCGCCCAGGACCTTGGAGAGGGTCCCGCTGTACTCCTGGAGCGTCTGGCCGAAGAAGCCGAACAGTGCGCCGCCCGACACGAACACGGCGGTGAAGCCGAGCACGAAGAGCGAGGCGCCCGCCACGGTCCTGCCCCGCCGCCGTTCGGCGAGGTCGGCACCGCTGACCCCGGTCACATAGCTGAGGTAGCCGGGCACGAGCGGCAGGACGCACGGCGAGAAGAAGGAGACGAGCCCGCCGAGCAGGGCGATGGGAAGCGCCACTACGAGGGCCCCGCTGACCACCGTCTCGTTCCCGCCGGTGGCCGCGGCCAGCTGGAGTGCGGGGATCACTTCTCTGCGACCAGCGGGTCGATCATCTCGCGCAGCTTCGTGGCGTCGAGCGCCGCGAGTGACCGGGCGGCGAGCTTGCCCTCCCGGTCGACGACCACGGTCGACGGGATCGCCTTCGGGTTCAGCGTGCCCTTCGGGAAGCGCAGGAGCTGCTTCCCGGTCGGGTCGTAGAGGCTCGGGTACGTGACGCCGAAGTCCTCCTCGAAGCTGACCGCGAGGGACTTCTGGGGGTCACGGGTGTTCACGCCGACGAACTGGACGCCCTGGTCCTTCATCTCCTCGGAGACCTTCACGAAGTGCTTGGCCTCCGCGCGGCAGGGACCGCACCACGATCCCCAGAAGTTCAGGACGACGACCTTGCCCTTGTAGTCGGCGATGTCCAGGGCCGTGCCGTCCAGAGTGGCGCCCGCGAGCTTCGGCGCGTCGGTGCGTTCACCCTTGGCGACGGTGGAGATCCCGCCACTGCCGGTGACGAAGTTCGTGTTGCCACCGCCACCCGCCTTGGTGCCGTCACCGCATGCGGACAGGGTCAGGGCACCGGCCACGACGGTGGCGGCGAGCAGGGTGGAGCGGCGTCGGGGTGCACGGCCAGAGCTCATGTGAAAAGTTTCGCATGGCAGTTCCGGGGATCTTCCGCACCCCCCTCGGTGCCCGTAAAGCCCCTTGTCAGGCCTGTTTAAAGAAGGCGTTCCAGCCACCCTCGGGCGCCTGTCCGACCTGAAGCGTCCGCAGCTTCGCGAGGACCGCGGGATCCTGCACGTCGAGCCAGTCGACGAACTGCCGGAAGGAGACGAGGCGCACATCCGGCTTGCCGGCGATCTGCTTGAGCACGTCTTCCACGGCGTCCATATAGATGCCGCCGTTCCACTCCTCGAAGTGGTTGCCGACGTAGAAAGGCGCGCGATTCGTCTCGTAGGCCCGCTCGAATCCCGCGACATAGGCCCCGGTGGCCTGGGTGCGCCACCCCGGATAGCGCGACGGCATGCCGTTGGTCGAATTCTTCGACTGATTGGCGAGGATGTTGTAGTCCATGGAGAGGACTTCGAAGCTGTGCCCGGGGAACGGAATGCCCTGGAGGGGGAGATCCCACACTCCCCCGCGCTTCTCGGGCCACATCTGGGTGCCGCCGGGCGAGCTCGCGTCGTAGCGCCAGCCCAGCTGCTTCGCGGTGGGCAGCAGATTGTCCTGGCCGAGCAGACAGGGGGTGCGGCCCCCGACCAGTTCCTTGCGGTAGTCGAAAGGCAGCGGTTCGAGATCCTGCCAGCCGGTGTTCGTCCGCCATTCGGTGACGAAGGAGACCGCCTGGTCGATCTCGCTCCGCCATTGATCGGGCGTCCAGTTGCCGACGGATCCGGAACCGCCGCAGAAATGCCCGTTGAAGTGCGTGCCGATCTCGTGCCCGTCCAGCCAGGCCTGGCGCACGTACGTCAGGGTCTGCTTGACGTGGTCGTCGGTGAGATAGCCGATGTCGGACGCGCCCCGGGGGTTGTTGGGCGGACGGTAGAGGGACTTCTTCGACTCGGGCAGCACATACAGGCCGGAGAGGAAGAAGGTCATCGCCGCGTCGTGTTCCCGGGCGAGTTCGAGAAAGCGCGGGAAGAGGCCGTTGCCGACCTCGCCCGCCCCGTCCCAGGAAAAGATCACGAACTGCGGCGGCGTCTGGCCGGGTTCGAGCGGGACGGGCGCCGTGGGCTGATTCGGCTGCTTTCCGGTATCGGCCGTGGAACCGTCACCGATCAGCCTGACGTGTTTCTCGGGAGGGCCTCCGCCATTCCCGTGCGTCCCCTTGCCCCCTGCGGGTCCCTTCCCGGGTTCGGGTCCGCCGCCTTCCGGGGAACCGGTGGAGCCGCAGCCGGCCATCGACAGTGCGGCTGCGGCTCCGAGTCCGGCTCCGAGCAGACCCCTCCGGTTGATTTCACGCATAGCGTCCCCATCTGCGGTCGTATTACCTCAATGCCATACAAACTGGCGATGGCTTAGATGAGGAAAACAACACGACGGTTCCGCCGATAATCATAAAAGTTGTCACGTGAACAGACCCTTACGGATGCTGCACACGACCCTCGGATCGGCGCACCCGTGCGCACGCGGAGCGCGGCCGACGGGGGTGTCCCGGAGTGGCCCCCGGGACACGGCCTGCGGGGGCCGGCCCCGCAGCCCCGGAAGGCGATGGGCGAGGGTTACGCCCCGAACGCCTTGGACTTCCCCTTGACCGGCTTCGCACCCGCCAGCAGATGCGCGGGCACCAGGTCCCGAGCGGGCTCGGTGTACCCGACCGACACGATCTTGTCGCCCTGGTACGTGAAGCTCGTCAGCGACGCCAGGGTGCACTGCCGCTTGCGCGGGTCGTGCCAGAGCCTGCGCCGCTCGACGAAGCTCCGCACGATCCAGATCGGCAGCTGGTGGCTGACGCACACCGCCTCGTGCCCCCGGGCGGCGTCACGCGCCGCGTCCAGGGCGCCCATCATCCGTACGACCTGCTCGATGTACGGCTCGCCCCAGGACGGCTTGAAGGGGTTGGTGAGGTGCTTCCAGTTCTCCGGCTTGCGCAGCGCGCCGTCGCCGACCCCGAAGGTCTTGCCCTCGAAGACGTTGGCCGCCTCGATGAGGCGCTCGTCGGTGGCCAGCTCCACGTCGTGCGACATGGCGATCGGCGCGGCCGTCTCCTGGGCACGCTCCAGCGGCGAGGCGACGACGTACGTGATGTCGCGCTTCTCCAGGTGCTCGGCCACCCGGTCGGCCATCCGGCGGCCGAGCTCGGACAGGCTGTAGCCGGCCCGGCGCCCGTAGAGCACGCCGTCCGGGTTGTGCACCTCGCCGTGGCGCATCAGATGGACGACGGTGATGTCCTTCGCGCTGTTCTCACTCATGCGGTGGCCTCCGACGCGGCACGGGCGGCGGCGGGCAGCGCCGCGGCGATCCGCTCCAGCGCCCGCTGGTCGTGGGCGGTGGAGACGAACCAGGACTCGAAGGCGGACGGCGGCAGGTACACGCCCTGCTCCAGCATCGAGTGGAAGAAGGCGGTGAAGCGGAAAGCTTCCTGCTTCTTGGCGTCCTCGTAGTCGCGGACGGGCTCGTCGGTGAAGAACACGGAGAACATGTTGCTCGCCGCCGACACCGTGTGCGCGACACCCGCCTTGGTGAACGCCTCGCCCACCAGGGACCGCAGCTCCGCGGAGACCGCGTCGACCGTCGCGTACGCCGCGTCGTCGAGCAGCCGGAGCTGGGCGAGACCGGCGGCGGTGGCGACGGGGTTCCCGGAGAGGGTGCCCGCCTGGTAGACGGGACCGGCGGGGGCGAGGTGCGCCATCACGTCGGCCCGGCCACCGAAGGCCGCGGCCGGGAAGCCGCCGCCCATGACCTTGCCGAAGGTCATCAGGTCGGGCCGCACCCCGTCGATGCCGTACCAGCCGGCCTTCGACGTGCGGAAGCCGGTCATGACCTCGTCGGAGATGTACAGCGCGCCGTGGGCCGCGCAGATCTCCTTGAGCCCGGCGTTGAAACCGTCCAGCGGGGGCACGACGCCCATGTTGCCCGGCGACGCCTCCGTGATCACACAGGCGATCTCGTCCGGCTGTGCGGCGAACGCGGCGCGCACGGCCTCCAGGTCGTTGTAGGGCAGCACGATCGTGTCGCCCGCCTGCGCCCCGGTCACCCCGGGCGTGTCGGGGAGGCCGAAGGTGGCGACCCCGGAGCCGGCGGCGGCGAGCAGCGCGTCGACGTGGCCGTGGTAGCACCCGGCGAACTTCACGACCTTGGCGCGCCCGGTGAATCCCCGGGCGAGCCGGATCGCCGACATGGTCGCCTCGGTGCCGGACGACACCAGCCGCACCTGCTCGACGGGCTCGATCCGGGCCACGATCTCCTCGGCGAGCGCGACCTCGCCCTCACCCGGCGTACCGAAGGAGGTGCCACGGGCCACCGCGTCCTGGACGGCGGCGGTGACCTCGGGGTGCGCATGGCCCAGGATCATCGGCCCCCACGAACACACGAGGTCGACGTACTCACGGCCGTCGGCGTCGGTGAGGTACGGACCCGTACCGGACACCATGAACCGGGGCGTACCGCCCACGGCACGGAAGGCACGCACGGGAGAGTTCACGCCGCCGGGCGTCACGAGGGACGCACGGTCGAAAAGCGTCTGCGAAACTGGGGCTTCGTATGAATACGCCACTTTGGTCCTGATCTGCGATTCGGGGTTCGGGGGGCCTGGCCGGAATTCCGGCGAGCCGGTGAGCAGGGAGCGCGCTCTCCCCGTATGAGGCTCGTACAACGAAAGGGCGTCAGTCTCCTCGCGTCTGCGAAACTGGGGCGTCATAGGGAAAGCTCACACATGCCATGGTGTCAGAGGCATCGACGGTCTTGCGGACTGGTGTTTCACCGCACGCCCGTGGGGGAGGTCACTGACGATGATCGGGTTGCGCGGCGGGGCTGTGTCTCCTAAGAAGTAGTCGGGTGGATGAGATATGCATCGCGGTGGCGGAGTGGGCGAAGGGACCGACGACCTGGGGCCCGAGCCTGCCCGGCGAGGGCGGCACCGGCGCAAGGCCGAACGCGAGGCCGAGCGTGCACGGGACGCCCGGGCGGGCGGCGTCGACGGTTCGGGGAGCAGGAGCAGTGGACGGGTGGGGGTGACCTACAAGTACTTCGGGGCCCCTGACGGCGCCACCGCCGCACGGGTGCCCATTTCGATGCGCCCCGAGGAGCTCGGCGGCGACGAGCTGGGCATGGGCGGCATGTTCAGCAAGATCAAGCCCGAGACGGTGGCGGCCATGGTCCTCACCGGCATACAGGGCATACCCCTGAACAAGGTCCCCCCGCTGGAGCTGGTCGTGCTCCACCCCGACTACGCGGTGGTCAAGCTGCCGATGACCGTGGTCGACCCGCTGCGGGACGTCGGCGAGGAATCGGTCGGCGCGGCGGCCTTCATCTGGTCCACGGTCCCGGACCGCGGCGGCCCGCGCGACGCGTTCAACGTCTACCAGCTGCTCCACGAATGGCAGGACTTCAGCCATCGGTTGCACGAGGCGGGGCACCAGCCGTACTGCCTCGTGTGGCCGTGACGCGGGGGTGAGACCCCTCCGCCTGGCGCGGCCGTGACGCGGGATTCCGTCCCGGGCGGCCCCTGTGCGGCCGTGACGCGGGAATCCGTCACGCGCGAGCTCGCGCCGCCGTGACGCGGGGCCGGCCGCCGGTCGGGCCGGGGCACATCGACGTGAACGCGGGGGAACCCTCCGCGCCCGGGGGTGCCGGGCCAGCCGGAACCCTCCGGACCGCCGTGTGTCACGCGGCCGGGAAGCCTGCGGGAGCCACCGCCGGCCGGGCAGCGGCCATGTCCGACCGCCTGGGCAGCAGGAGCGGAGTCGCGAGCAGCAGCACGCCGGCCGTGGTGATCGCGGTGAGAGGGCCCACGAGGGCGGCGAGCACGCCCCAGCCCACCATCAGCGTGGCCTGCACGAGCTTGCCGACGGCGCTCCACGTGGCGAGGACCCGAGCCGTGCGGTCCGTCGGAGTCCTGCGCAGACGTTCCGTCGCGTGGATCGGGTTGAAGACACCCATGCAGGTGATCAGCAGGCCCTCGACGACGATCACGGTGAGGAGGCCGGGGACGCCGGGGCCGACGAACGCGAGGCCGAGCGGGAAGAGCGAGCGCAGCCGGCCCGAGACGATCATGACCCGGTACCGGCCGTAGCGGTGCACCAGGCGCGGGGAGAGGCGGGCCCCCACGAAGCCGCCGAGCGCCGGCAGGCCGAAGGCGAGACCGTACTGCCAGGCCGGGAAGCGGTACCGGTCCAGGAGCAGGACGGCCAGGAGCGGGGCTGTGGCCATGATCAGCCCGCCGACCAGCACCGAGTTGAGGAACAGACGCCGCAGCACCCGGTCGCGGAGGATGAACCGCCAGCCACCGAGCAGCCCCGCTCCGCGCGGCTCCGCGGTCCGGTCGCGCGGTACGACGACGTCGCCTCCACGGATGCGGAGGACCGCGAGCGCGGACAGCAGATAGCTGAGAGCGTCCGCCAGGACGGTCACGACCGCCCCGAGCAACCCGATGAGCACCCCGCCCAGGGGCGGTCCCACTGCCGTCGCCACCCAGCTCGTTCCCTCGAACCTCCCGTTCACCACGAGGAGGCGCTCGCCCCGGACGAGGTGCTTCAGGTAGGCGCCGGACGCGGCGGTGAAGGCGATGCCCGCGCTGCCCGAGACGATCGAGACAACCAGGAGTTGGGCATAGGAGAGCACCCCGAGGACATGGGCGACCGGGACACTCGCCATCGCGGCGGACCGGGCCAGGTCCGTCGCGACCATCACGGGCCGCTTGGCCCGGTGCTCCACCCACGGCCCGAGCGAGAAGGCGACGGCCGCCGCGACGGCGGGACCGGACGCCTCCAGGAGCGCCACGGCGAAGGCCGATGCGTGCAGTACCTGGACCGCGATCAGCGGGAACGCGCCGAAGGCGATCCACGTGCCGTACGTACTGACCGCGTACGCCGACCACAGCAGGCCGACGTCACGGCCCGACCACACGCGCATGCGACTCCCTCACGAGCACCGGTGTCCCTCCCCCGCATCACACCGGGCGCGCCGCACCGGGATCAAACAACCGGCTCCCGGCCTTGCACAACCACTGGTTGTGCACCCCTAAGCTGGCCCGATGGATACCGAAGCGGTGCGTTCGTTCGTCCGCGCGGCCGAACTCGGCCAGCTGCGACACGCGGCCGACGAGCTGGGCGTGACGCAGCAGGCCGTGTCGAAGCGGATCGCGGCCCTGGAACGTGAACTGGACGCCCGGTTGTTCGCCCGCACCCCGAGAGGGGTCGAACTCACCCTCGACGGACAGGCCTTCCTTCCGCACGCCCGGAGCATCGTCACGGGTGCCGACCGGGCCGTCACCGCGATCAGGCCCGGGTCCCGCGCCCTGCGGATCGACGTCCTCGGTCTCCGGTCCGCACAGGCCGTCGTCCTGCACGCGTACTGGCGGTCGCGTCCCGAGACGGACCTCGACGTGGTGACCCTCCGGGTCGAGGACCCGCGCGCCGCCGCCTCCGCCGTCCGGGCGGGCGAGGTCGACGCCTCGTTCCGCTCGGTGACCGACCCGGCGGCGCTGGGGGAGGACGTGCGGATGATCCACGCGTTCGACTCCCCGCTGGAACTCCTCGTCGGCCCGAAGCACCCGCTGGCCTCCGCACGGCGGCTGACACCTGCCCGGCTGCGGGGGCACCGGATCTGGGTGCCGGGGATCGCACCGCTGAGCGAGTGGGCGGACTTCTACGATCAGCTCGTCACGGCCTTCGGCCTCCGCGTGGACGCGGCGGGCCCCAACTTCGGCAACGAGGTGCTCCTCGACATCCTCGCGGACTCGGCCGACGTGGCCACCCTCGTGGGCTCGCGCGACCGCTACCTCTGGCCGGCCGGCCACGACCTGCGCCGTATCCCGATCGTCAACCCGACGCTCGCCTACCCGCTCTCGCTCCTCCTCCCCCGGGCGGATCCGCACCCGGGGCTGCGGCCGGTCGTCGAGCACCTCGCAAGCCTGGCACCGCTGCCCGGCACGGTGTGGCGGCCCTCCTGGGCCCTGTCACCAGGTCCGCTCCCCACCGCCCCCACCGTGTAGGAAGATATGACGCATGTCGGCTGATGAACTGGGTGTGGTCGTGGAGACCACGGACGACGGTGTCGTCGTGATCCGTGTCCGAGGGAGCCTCGACGGATGGTCGGGCCCCTCCGGCCTGGTCGAAGCGCTGGAGAAGGCCGCCCGCGCGGGCGGGCGGCTGACCGTGGCCGATCTGTCCGGCCTGGAGTTCGCCGACTCCACGGGGCTGCACGCGCTGCTGCACGCCCAGCGCAGGCACACCGAGGCGGGAGTGCGGCTGGTGCTCGCGGGCCCGCTCGGTACGGGAGTGCACCGGCTCTTCGAGGTCTCGGGCACCCTCGGCGCCTTCAGCTTCGCGGACACGGTGGACGCGGCGCTCACATGCTGACCCCCGCGTCCGGCGCCTCCAGGGCCGCGCCGTTCGTCGGCCGCCAGAAGGGCGGACGAATGACTTCGGCCCCGTCGGGCAGGCGCAGGGAGTCATGAACGGGGAGCGAGATGTACTGCGGGACGGCGTGAGTCCGGCCGACGGGCCGGCGGAAGCCGTCGGCCAGGCTGTCCAGATGCCCCTGGCGGACGGGAGCGCGCTAGGTCAGGCCGGCGCGGGTCCTGCGACGCCTCAGCGGGGCGGGGACGGTCCGCGGGAGCCGGCGGACGGGAGCGCGCGGTCCGACGTGCCGCAGAACGCGGCTGCCGCCCGCGCGGTGGTCACCCGGCTCCTGGAGGCACGGTTCGGCGGGCCGGACGGGAAGGGCCCGGCCGAGGTCGTCGTCGCGGACGCGCTGCTGGTGACCTCGGAACTGGTGACCAACGCCTTCCGGCACGGCGGCGGGCTCACCGGCTTCACCGCGGAGATCACCGACGACGGGCTCCTGCTCACCGTCGCCGACGCCAGCACCCAGGCGCCCGTCGTCACGGAGCGCGACCCGGGCGTCGCCCCCATCGGCGGCTACGGCTGGCCGCTGGTGCGCCGTCTGACGGAGTGGGTGTCCGTCACGCACCACCTCGACGGCAAGGACATCGTGGCTCTGATCGCCCTCACCTGAGCAGGGCTTCCGTGCGGGCGGGCCTGGGCAGTTGGCATAATTTCCCGCATGGTCCGTGAGCCTCTCGACAACTCCACGCCCGCCGCGCAGCCGGTGGTGGCGGCCGAAGGTGAGATCGACGGCTGCTGGGTCGTCCGGGCGCGGGGCGAGATCGACTCCGACAGCGTCGATCCGCTCTTCATCGCCATGTGGCAGGCCGTGGCCGGGCACGAGGTGGTCGTGCTGGAGGCCTCCGCGGTCACGTTCGCGGACTCGTCCTTCCTCAGCCTCCTCATCGAGATGCACCAGCGGACGCGGTTGCGCGTCGCCGCCCCGGCCGCGGCCGTGACGCGGCTCCTGAGGACGGCCGGTGTCGACCGGGTGATCCGTACGTATCCCACCCTCGAATCGGCCCTCGCCGCCCCGCCGCCCTCTCCGCCCGCGTGACGCCGCTTCAGCCCGAGGGAGCGGGCGGCGGGCCGTCGTCGGCCTGGCTCTGCCCGAGCCCGTCCGCGCCCGGCGCGCCGAATATCTGCTGGATGCCGGTGACGTCCAGGATCCGACGGAGGAACGCGGGCTGGTTCACGAGGTGCAGCACCACACCGCGGGACGTGGTGCCGCGGTGGATCATCAGAAGGCTCGAGACGCCCATCGAGTCGCACAGCCTCAGCTGCGCGCAGTCCAGGACCAGTTCGCGCAGGCCAGGGTCGGCCGCGAGGCATTCCTGAGCGCGCTCCACCAGCTGCTCGCTCGTGTCGTGGTCCAGATCACCTGCCAGGCGCAGCCGGACGGCTCCCGGGACGGCTTCAGCTGTCAGGGAGAAGGGCGGACTGGTCACATCTGTCATCCGAGGCTCCGGAGGTTCGGCCGGCCGGGGCCAGGAGGGCGTCCAGCGCCGCCTGCGCCTGGTCGATCAGCCGGGTGGATCGGGGGAAGTCCTTGAGTTCCGTCCCCAGGACGTCCAGGACCGGTCGCAGGGACACGGCCGGGACGCCGCGGGCACCGAGGATGCCCCCGGTCCAGGTCAGGAATCCGGCGAAGAGGTCGTCGTCGTCCATGTAGAGGGCCACGCCGAGGTGCTCGACGATGTGGGAGACGTCCTGCGCCGTGTGCTCACGCTGCTGCTCCGTGTACGCCGCCGACGCGGGGAAGCGGCTCTCGAGCTGGGTCAGCACCTCGCGTACGAGCTGGGGCCTGCTGCGCACCACGAGCGTGTACTCCTGGTCGTCCAGGTGCGGCAGGTCGTCTATCTGCTGCCTGCCGACCGCCATGGCCGGGATAGCGACACCGTCCGCGAGGCGGCGCGCCGCGGCACGCGCGTCGGGTGCCCAGGCGTCCGCGCCCAGCCGGCGCGCGTAGCGTCCGGCCGGGCCGAAGGCCGCCCCGCCCGCAAGCACCGGCACACCCACGGCCTGGCAGGCGGTGATGGCCGCGTGCGCGGCGGGCAGCCGGGTGGGGAGGGAGGAGGAGAGCGCCACGACGTCGGCCCCGTAGGTGTGCAGGTGCGCGATGAGGTGCGGCGTGGGCACCTGGGCGCCGAGGAAGTCGACCTGCCACCCGCGCAGCGTCAGCACCTCGGCCAGCAGACGGGCCGGCAGCACGTGCCACTCCTGGTCCACGCAGGCCACCGTGACCCGCCCCAGCGGTGTGGCCGGCATCACGGGTCGGCGGTGGGCGAGCGCGGCGATGACCCGCTCGGCTATGGCACTGGCCGCGTGTTCCTGCGCGACGCTCAGACGGTTGGCCGCCCACTCGGCGCCCACCCGCGCCTGTACGGGGGCGATGACGTCCAGCAGCACGGTCTCCGCGTCGACCCCGTCGTCGAGGGCGGCGAAGAGCAGGTCGGCGGCGCCGCGTTCGTCCCGCGCGGTCACCGCGGCCCACAACGCGTCCTGGAGACCGCGCAGCGGGGGCGCGGCAAGCGTGTACGTGTTCATGCTGTGTACCTGCCCCGGGTGTGCCCGTCCACCGCGCTGAGGTGGGTGGTCGGCGGGGCACTGATCGCGACGAGCGCCATGTCGTCGTGTCTCCCGTCGTGCAGCCACTGGGAGGCGAGCATCTGCACCCGCTCGACCACGGCCTGGCCGGGCATGCCCGCGCACTCCGACAGGACGCGCCTCAGCCTCTCCTCACCGAACAGTTCGTCGCCGAGGGGACCGCCGCGCGCCTCCGTGACGCCGTCGGTGTAGAGCAGGCACGTCTCGCCGGGATCGAGGTGGGTCTCCACCGTGCGGGCCTCGATGTGGGGCAGCGCCCCGACCAGGGTCCCGCGGGTGTCGATCTCGTCGACCCGCCCGTCGTTGCGCACCACCAGGGGAGAGGGGTGGCCGGCGGAGGTGAGCCGCAGCCGTACCCGGTTCTCCACCCGCTGGACCGAGGCGAGCACCAGGGTCGCGAAGCGGGTGTGGTGCGAGTTGAGGAGCGCGCCGTTGAGCAGCCGGAGCATGCGCTCGTGGTCGCCCGCCATCGGCGTCAGCGCCTGGAGGGTGTTACGGATCTTGCCCGTGAGCACGGCCGCGTCCAGGCCCTTGCCGCAGACGTCACCGAGGACCGCGAGCGAGGGGTCCTCCTGCGTGCTGCCCGGGTGCACGTCGTAGAAGTCGCCGCCCACCCGGTCCCGCGCCGCGGCGGGCTGGTAGCCGCCGGCGAACTCGACACCGTTCACGCAGTGCAGTTGCGGAGGCAGCAGGTCCCGCATGAGAGTCCGGGTGATGTCGCTCTGCTCCGCGTACAGCCGCGCGGCGGAGAGGGCGGCCCCGGCCCGGGCGGCGAACAGCCGGGCGAACACCTCCTCGTTCGCGTTGAACTCGGACGAGTCCGCACTGCGCAGAAGCACCAGTACGCCGGCCGGGACGCCGTGCCCTGGCAGGGGTGTGACGGCGGCCGACCCCACGGTGCCGGTGAAGTCGTCCGGGATCAGCCAGTCGGGCAGCGACGCGGGGTCGATCCACCGGGAGGGTACGGGAGGGAAGCCCTGCAGGGCTTCGCTCAGGCCCGGCACCTGTGCCGGATCAGCCGCCACCGTCCCGCGGACCGCGGTACCGCCCCCGACGGCGTACGCCATGGGGAGGTTGCGGCCGGCCGCCGGAGCGACGACCACCGCGGCGTCGGCGAGGTGCTGGGAGGCGAGCTGGGCGGTGGCACGCATGCAGCGGTCGGTGTTGAGCGACGCCAGCAGTACGTTCGACGCCTCGGCCAGGAAGGTGGTGCGCTCCCGTTCCGTGGCCAGCGCCTCCTCTGCGAGCCGCCGGTCGGTGTCGTCGACCAGCCACCACACCACGTTCCCGTCCACCCCGGAGGTCGGATGGGCCTCGAAGCACTGTGCCCCGATCTCCCCCCGGTACACGGGCCGGTGCGCCGCGCCGCCGGAAGAGCCGGCGGGGTCCACCGTCTCCTCGTGAGCACGGGCCAGCCAGTACGGCACCACCCGTGACAGCGTGATGCCCTGCGCGGCGCCTTCCAGCAGCGCGGCGGCGATCGGGTTGACGTCGACGACGACTCCCGCACTGTCGGCGACGATCACCGGGTACGGGGCGGAGCCCCACACGTCGGACGCGGACCGTTGGTGAGTTTTCGTGGCGATGTGTTCCTTCGGAGGAGCCATGAGGGGGGACCCGCCGGGGGCGAGTCGCACCACCTTCCAACTGGACGAAAATTACTTTCCCTTCGGCAACCATTGCCCACAAGCGATGCGGATGGCAAGCCACCCCCCCTGCACGGCGGAGCTCCCAAGAGCGTTCTCACATCAGTCCTGCCGCGGTTCTTCACGGGAAACACACAGCCCGGGCCCACCCCGGCCCCTCACGTCAGGGGTGGGCCCTTTCTGTCAGCCCGCCCCGGGGCGACCGTGCCAGTCGAGGCACAGGACCAGCGCGTCGTCCACGACCGGACCGCTGCCCTGGTGCCCGAGCAGCGACTCCAGCACGGCGCGCGGCACCTGGGACGCCGGCAGCAGCCGCGTCTCGGTGATCGCCCTGGCCAGGGCGCGCACGCTGTATTTCTCGCCCGCGGGTGACAGGGCGTCGTACACCCCGTCGCTCACGAAGAAGAGCCGGTCGCCGGGTTCCACCGTGAAGTCCTGCACCGTGTAGACCGTGTCCTGGAACATGCCCAGCGGCATCTGGGCCTCCAGTTCGACGGCTTCGACCACTCCCGCGCGCAGCCGCCAGATGCGGGGCGAGCCCGCGTCGATGATCTCCACGTTCCCCGTGGGGAGATGGAAGCGGAGCAGCAGGGCCGCCAGATGACGGCTTCCGTGGTGCTGGCCGAAGACGGCCTGGTCGGCCAGGTACGCCTGGTCGGCCAGCTCCAGCCCGGCTCGCCGGGCGTTGCGCAGGGCGTTGACGGCCAGATTGGTCAGCAGTGCGGCGTCGATGCCTTCGCCCATGCCGTTGTTGACGGTCAGTACGAGTTCGTCGGCCGACGCGGACCAGTCGAAGCTGTCGCCGTGGATGGCGTAGGCGGGCTGGAGCTGGGCGCCGATGCTGTACTCGTCACGGACGCAGGAGCGCCCCGGCAGGAGCTGCCACTGCATCTCCGCGGCCAGGGTCAGACGCTCCGCCCTGCGGGCCTGGAGGAAGAGGTCGGTGTCCCGCTCGGCGACGACGACCTCGTGGGCCAGCGCCTGCGCGCAGGCCGCCAGATCCTCCAGTGCGTCGCTGCCGGGGCCCGCCCCCTCGCTGTCGGGAAGAGTGACGCGGAGCACTCCCAGGCGGTCGCCCCGCACGGTGACCGGCAGGTGCACCGTCGTGGTCGACGCCTTCGGGTCATGGACGCAGTGCGGCGCCTGCGCGCCGAAGGCCCTTCCGGCATCGCTGCCGTGGACCGGCACGGATCCGCCGGAGTGATACATGTCACCCACGGGCTGGAGCCGGGACGTCGCGTAGTCGGACAGCAGCAACTCCACCCCCTGGGCCTGGTGTCGCTGCTCGATCTGGGTGCGCAGCACCTCGACGATCCGATGGGGCACGGCCTCGCGCAACAGGCGCTCGACCGCGCTGGGTCTGTCCACTTGTACTGGTCTCGCTTTCGTTGGCATATCTTCGATGACACGGTTGCTCACACCGGCCAGCCGGCACGGCCCACAGAGCTCACTCGGGAGTGTCACATGCGCGAGGATCCCGCCCCGGACGGCCAGGACGCACCGGACGGATCCCTAGACGCCGGGCACCTGCTGGAACTCCTGACGATCGCCTGGGAACGCGGCCGGGACGCCTTCGACACGGCACCGGTCTCCCCCGTCCAGACCCGCGTGATGTACGTCGTCGAGCGGGAGCCGGGCATCAACATGCGCGACCTGGGCCGCCACCTCGCGATGGCGGCTCCCTCGGTCAGCCGCCTGTGCGACCGGCTCCAGGCCACCGGGTTCCTCCGCAGGACCCCCCGGGCGGAGGACCGGCGCGAGACGGAACTGCGGCTCACCGATGTCGGCCAGGCGCACCTGCGCGCCCTCAGGCAGCGGCGCGAGCAGTACCTCCGTACGACCATGGGCGAGATGCCGCCGGCCGCCCGCCACGCGCTGACCATCGGTCTTGCGGCGTTCTGCGAGGCGGCCGGCGGGCCGCCCCAGGCGGCGAGCCGCCGCCCGCACGAACGCCGGCGCAGCGCGTGACCGGACTCACGCCAGGACCCCGGCCCGGCGCGTGACTGGACTCACGCCGAAGATCCGGCTCCGCGCGTGACCGGACTCACGCCCAAGATCCGGCTCCGCGCGTGACCGGACTCACGCCAGGATTCCGGCCCGGCCGCGCGGCGCTCACGAAAGCCCGGTGGGTCCTCGGCACGTGAGCACGCCGGTTCGTTCCGGGCGCCGCGCGGGCGGCACTCGTCAGGGGCTGCCGGTGAGTTCACCGCTGAGGGAGCGGTGCAGCCGGGCGCTCCCCTCGTTGAGTCCGGTGATCTCCACGCTCTTGCCGCGCTGTTCGTACTTCGTGGTGATCGCGTCCAGGCTCGCGACGGCCGAGGCGTCCCAGATGTGCGCGGCGGCCAGGTCGATGACGACCCGCGCGGGGTCGCCCGCGTAGTCGAACCGTCCGACCAGGTCGTTGGACGAGGCGAAGAAGAGTTCGCCGGTCACGGAGTAGACGACCCGCCCGCCGTCCTGGTCGGTGACGGCGGTGACGTCGGCCAGGTGGGCGACCCTCCTGGCGAAGATGATCATCGCCGTCACGGAGCCGACGACGACGCCGACGGCGAGGTTCTCGGTGGTGACCACGCAGACGACGGTGATCACCATGACCGTGATCTCCCCGGCCGGCATCCGCCTCAGGGTCCTGGGCGCCACGGAGTGCCAGTCGAACGTCGCGAAGCAGACCATGACCATGACCGCGACGAGGGCCGCCATGGGGATGCGCGAGACGAGCGGCCCGAACACGATGCACAGCACCATCAGGAAGACGCCTGCCAGGAAGGTGGACAGCCGGGTACGGGCGCCGGAGACCTTCACGTTGATCATCGTCTGGCCGATCATCGCGCAGCCGCCCATGCCACCGAAGAAGCCCGTGACGATGTTGGCGATGCCCTGACCGATCGATTCACGGGTCTTGCTGGACCGGGTGTCGGTGATCTCGTCGACCAGCTTGGCCGTCATCAGCGACTCCATCAGACCGACCAGCGCCATGGCCAGCGCGTACGGGGCGATGGTGGTGAGCGTGTCCAGGGTGAAGGGCACGTCCGGCAGACCGGGCACGGGCAGGGACGAGGGCAGCTCCCCCTTGTCGCCGACCGTCGGTACGGCGATGCCTGCGGCGACGGTGATCACGGTCAGGACGACGATGGAGACCAGCGGAGCCGGGACCGCCCTGGTGATCCGCGGGAAGAACACCATCAGCAGGAGCCCGCCGACGACCAGCGGGTACACGGGCCAAGGGACGTCGCTCACCTCCGGGACCTGGCCCAGGAACACCAGGATCGCCAGCGCGTTGACGAAGCCGACCATGACGCTGCGCGGCACGAACCGCATCAGCCGGGCGACACCGAGCGCCCCGAGGACGATCTGGAAGACCCCGCCCAGGATGACGCCCGCGACCAGGTAGCCGAAGCCGTGTTCCCGGTTGAGCGGCGCGATGACGAGGGCGACGGCGCCCGTCGCCGCCGAGATCATCGCCGGCCGGCCTCCGACGAAGGAGATGACGACGGCCATCGTGAACGCGGCGAACAGTCCGACCGCCGGGTCGACCCCGGCGATGATCGAGAAGGAGATCGCCTCGGGAATGAGGGCCAGGCCCACGACGAGACCGGCCAGGGCCTCGGTGCGGAAGACCTTCGGGGACAGCCAGGACGGCCTGACCGGACGCGGCCGGCCGGCCGGGGACAGAACGGAGGGAGGCAAGGGAAGCGTGACCTGTCGTTGCTCGGGCACACCCGGAGGGCCGGGGGGATGCGGGACGTGCGGGATGCGAAGGGCGCCGGCCCCAGGCCTCCGCGAGGCGGCCAGGGGCAGGAAGACGGACGCCGCGGGACCCCTGGGAACGGGGTGAGCGGCTGCGCGGGACTCGCGCCCCGCCGGGCACCGGTTCCGCCGGAGGCGTCATCGACCCCGGCATCCGGGCACCGACCAACTCTACCCTAACGTTAGAGTAGGGATGGAAGCGCCGTTCTCCCGTGGGCACGGCGGACGTCGAAAGGGCACCGTGAACAGCCAGCACATGCAGATCGGCGAGGTGGCCAGGCGCACCGAGCTGTCACTGCGCACGATCCGCCACTACGAGGAGTCCGGGCTCGTGGTGCCCTCGGCCCGGTCGCGGGGCGGATTCCGGCTGTACACCGAGGGGGATGTGGCCCGGCTGATGGTCATCCGCCGGATGAAGCCGCTCGGTTTCACCCTCGACGAGATGCGGGACCTCCTGGAGGCGGTCGACCGCCTCGACACCGGGGAGGAGCTCGCCCCGGATGAGCGCGAGGCGCTGCTGGACCGGGTTCGCGTGTACGAGCGCTCGGCGGCGGAACAGGTGGTGAAGCTGCGGACCCAGCTCGCCCGGGCCGAGGAATTCGCCCTGACCCTGCGCACACGGCTGGAGCGGAGCGGCCCGCAAGCGCCCCAGGATCCGCACGAGCCACGGGTGACCGCCTTGCCCGGCCTGGAGCGCGCCGTTCCGCCGGAGGCCTGACCCCCTACACGCAGGCACGCACCTCGGCCTCCTGGACGCGTACCCGCCGGGGGCCCGGGTGGGCGGGCGGGGCCTCCACGGACGCCGGCCGGACCGACCGCCTCCGTCCTGCGCCCTGCGCCCTGCGCCCTGCGCCTTGCGCCCTCCGCCGGAATCCCGAGGTCGCTCTTCGGCCATTCATTGGCCGAAGAATGATCTTCAGCCCCACGGGGCGCCCTGCCGATGCAAGGAGCACGACTCCCGAGGAGGGCGCCCGGCATGGAGGACCTGCTGCTGACCCTGGCCGTCCCGGCCGTGGTCCTGGCCGGCGGGGTGTACGCGGTCTGCGACTGCAGGCGGCAGCGCCGGCGCCCGCCCTCGCCGTACACCCGCCGGGCCGCCGAACTGGCCGCGCGAGACGCCGTGGACCGGGCGGTGACCGTCGTCGAAGACGCCTACACCGCCCTCGGCGGCCTCTACGCCGACCCGGCCACCCCGTACCCGGCCGGACCGGCCGCCGTCAGCGGCGGGGCGGGCTCCAGCCCGGATCACGACCCGTCCCGGCCAGCACCCGTTCGAAGGCCGTAGCCCCGGGAGCCGTCGGGAAGGGCTCTTTGAACACCTTCATCTTCCGGGCCTGCGGGGCCATCTCCGCGAGCCAGGGCTCCATCTCCGCCACGGATTCGGCGTCGGGCACGTAGTCCTGGCCCGTCGCGCGGGCCAGGTCCCAGGCGTGCACGGTGAGATCGCCCAGCACCATCAGACCGACCGTCCTGGCGGGCAGCGCCATGCCTCCGCTCACGCCCTCCTCCGCCCCCGGCTGCGCCCAGGCCTTCACCAGGTGCGCCGTCTCGTCCTCGAAGCGGCTGCGCCAGTCCCCCTCGACGACGTCCGGTGTGCGGCTGAAGTCCACGGGCTCCTTGGCGGCCAGGACGCGGAAGTTCGCGATCACGCCGAAGAGATGGTTGAGCAGGGCCCGTACGTCGTAGTCGCTGCACGGCGTGGCGTCGGACAGGTCGTCGTCACCGATTCCCCGCACGACGGGCACCGCCTGCGCGGCGGCTCGTTCCAGAAGTTCGCTGATCGTCCTCATGCCTTCCACCGTGCCCCTCACGGAGCCGTACGTCTTGAAGAAACGCGACGCGCACGGACGCGTCCTAAGATCCGTCCATGGCCGGACCCGGACGCGAGACACGGGGCATCGTCGATGCTCCCGACCTGTTCACCCGTGTCCGCTTCCGCCTCCGCGATCCCGCTCCGGAGCTGCGGCCCCATGTGGAGCACTACTGGCTGATCGACTGGGACCTCTCCGAGCCCTACACCTCGCAGGTGGTGCCGCACCCCTGCGTCCACCTGGTCTTCCAGCGCACCGGGACCGGAAGCGAGAGCGAGCGCGCCGGCTCGGCGCAGGTGTACGGCGTCGTACAGGGGCTGTTCAGCCAGCGCCTGGAGGGCAGGGGCCGGGTCTGCGGTGTGAAGTTCAGGGCGGGGGCCTTCCGGCCGTTCGCCCCGCACCGGCCGGTGTCGGCCTGGACCGGGCTCCGTGTCCCCGCCGACGAGGCCATGGCCGTCGCGAAGGGCGGGCCGCCCCTCTCCGCCGCGACGCGGGACGTCCTGGACCCGCCCGGCGAGGACGCGCGGGTCGCGGCACTCGACGCCTGTCTGCTGCCGCTCGTCCCCCCGTCCGACCCGCAGGCGGAACTGGCGAGGGCGCTCGCCGAGCGTGCGCGCGCGGACCGCTCCCTGCTCCGGGTCGACGCCCTCGCCCGGGCGGGAGAGATGTCGGTGCGTTCCCTGCAACGGCTCTTCTCCGGCTACGTGGGAGTGAGCCCCAAGTGGGTCATCCTCCGCCACCGCATCCACGAGGCGCTGCAACGCGCCGTCACCGACCCGGAGCCCGACTGGGCGCGACTCGCCGGTGATCTCGGCTACAGCGACCAGGCGCACCTGGTCAGAGACTTCACGGCCACCGTCGGGGTCCCTCCGACGGCCTTCGCGCCGCGCTGACACCGCTCCGCCGGCAACGGCGCTCCGGACGCGAGTGCCGCGGGAGCGGCTTCGTCCTCGCCGGCACCCGTGACCTCGCACACCCGCCCGGCCGCCCCCGGGTGGCGAACGGCTGGCGGCCGGACCTCACCGCCCTGCGATCCGCACCGGAAACCTTTCGCCGCCCGGCCGTACGGGTGGCATCCTGACCAGGTGAACGGACCCGAGATCACCCTCGAAGTAGCCCCGGAACTGCGGCTCTTCGTCGCCCATGGCCGCCGCGGCGGACGCACGGCCGTGACCACCGACGGGTCGTCGACCCTCGGACACGTCGTGGAGTCCCTCGGCGTACCGCTCACCGAGGCCGGTCAGCTGCTCGTCGACGGCCGGCCCGTGCCCGCGTCCCACATCCCGGGGGCCGGCGAACTGGTCGAGGTCCTGGCCGTGCGACGCCCGCAGCCGGTCCCGGGAGCGCCCCTGCGCTTCCTGCTGGACGTCCACCTGGGCACGCTCGCCCGACGGATGCGGCTGCTGGGCGTGGACGCGGCGTACGAGAGCGAGGACATCGGCGATCCCGCGCTGGCCGCCCTCTCCGCGAAGGAGCAGCGCGTCCTGCTCTCCCGGGACCGGGGGCTGCTGCGCCGCAGGGAGATCTGGGCGGGGGCCTACGTCTACAGCGACCGCCCGGAGGAGCAGCTGCGCGACGTGCTGGGCCGCTTCGCTCCCGTACTCGCGCCGTGGACCCGCTGCACCGCGTGCAACGGGGACCTGGTCGAGGCGGACAAGGACGCCGTGAGTGCCCACCTGGAACAGGGCACGCAGGCGTCGTACGACGTGTTCGCGCAGTGCACGGCCTGCGGCCGGGTGTACTGGCGGGGCGCCCACCACACCCACCTGGAGACCATCGTGGCGGACGCCGTGCGGGAGTTCGGCGGCGCGGGGAGCGGGACTCCCGCCGTCTGAGCCGCGTCCTCCCGGGACCTGAGGCCTGTCCGGAGAGCGCCGGGCCGTCGCGCACCGCGGGCCCGCCGCCCGGCAGGTCGGGCGAGGACAGCGGGGACGCCCCCGCCGACGGGCCGGGAGGGGTCTCAGAAGGCGTAGGCGTCACCCGTGGCGGGAGCCAGCACCTGGTGGGTGTCGTTTCGCCTGTTCCGGTCGCTCGCACCACCGTTCCAGAGCGTGTCCACCCGGACGACCACCTCGGCCGGGCGGCCCACCAGCCGGAGGCCGACAGCGGTGCGCCGCGCCGGTCCGGCAGCGGTCAGCGGCCCGGTGCCGCACAGCACCGTACGGCCGCCGCTGCGCAGACACCCCTGGGGCAGTTCCTGTCCGGCGGCGAGCGGAACGGAGAAGCGCAGCCGGACGGTCACGTCCTCGAGCCGGGAGGGCCCCCGGTTCCCGGTCCGCACCAGGACTCCGAGGCGGTCGCCCCACAGCGAGACGCGCCCGTGGTGCGCCACGTCGGCCTCCGGTGCGATCCCCCGGGCCACCCCCGCGCCGGCCGCCGGCTCGGCGACGGCGGCCAGCCCCGGGCCGCCGAGCACCAGGGCCGCGGTCAGCGCCGTTGCGGCAGACGTCTTCAGTACAGCTCTACGCGTCACTCCCATGCGCCGAACATACCGATCGCCCCAATCATCCCTGTTCAAGGACCGGTTCGCCGCGCCTCGCCCACCCGCACGGCCCACCGCGGCCCCGTGCCCCTGCCGGCGGACCTCCCCGCCGCCCTGCTCCCCCACCCCGCCTCCCGCACCTCGCATGGCACGCTGACGCCATGCTCATCGCTCGCTCCGTCGCCCTCTTCGTCGTCGCCGCGCTCTTCGAGATCGGAGGGGCCTGGCTGGTCTGGCAGGGCGTGCGCGAGCACCGCGGCTGGATCTGGATCGGCGCGGGCGTCCTCGCCCTCGGCGTGTACGGCTTCGTGGCGACCCTCCAGCCGGACGCCGACTTCGGCCGCATCCTCGCCGCGTACGGCGGGGTGTTCGTCGCCGGGTCGATCGCCTGGGGCATGGTCGCCGACGGTTACGAGCCGGACCGCTGGGACGTGACCGGAGCACTGATCTGTCTGGCGGGCATGGCCGTGATCATGTACGCCCCCCGCGACCACTGAGGAGGCCTCCCGACCGCCCGCCTATCCTGGCCCCGTACTGATCAGCTGTCCGAGGAGTTCGCATGGCCGCCACCCCCATCGCCGTCATCACCGGTGCGAGCAGCGGCATCGGCGCCGCGACCGCCCGGCAGCTGGCCGCCGCCGGATACCGCGTCGTGCTCACCGCACGCCGCAAGGACCGCATCGAGACGCTCGCCGCCGAACTCACCGAGGCGGGCCACCAGGCGACGGCGTACGCCCTGGACGTCACCGACCGCGCGGCGGTGGACGAGTTCGCCACCGCGTTCCGCTCGCTCGCCGTCCTCGTCAACAACGCCGGCGGCGCACTGGGGGCCGACCCGATCGCCACCGGCGACCCCGCCGACTGGCGCCAGATGTACGAGACCAACGTCATCGGCACCCTCAACGTCACCCAGGCGCTGCTTCCCGCCCTCACCGCGAGCGGCGACGGCACGATCGTGATCCTCTCCTCGACCGCGGGCCACTCCACGTACGAGGGCGGTGGCGGCTACGTCGCCGCCAAGCACGGCGAGCACGTCCTCGCGGAGACCCTGCGCCTGGAGATCGTCGGCACCCCGGTCCGGGTGATCGAGGTGGCTCCCGGCATGGTCAAGACCGAGGAGTTCGCCACCACCCGCTTCCGCGGTGACGCCGAGAAGGCGGCCAAGGTCTACGCGGGCGTCGACGCCCCGCTGTCCGCGGACGACGTGGCCGACACGATCACCTGGGCCGTCACCCGCCCCAGCCACGTCAACATCGACCTGCTGGTGGTCCGCCCCCGCGCCCAGGCCTCCAACTCCAAGGTGCACCGGACCCTCTGAGGCCCGGCGGCCGGCCGCCGGCGCGAGCCCCGGATCCCCGCCCGAAGGGCCGCCGCTCCGCCGCGTCTCCGCAGGCCGCTGGGCCCCGCTCACACAGCGGCAGGCCCCGGATCGCGGACGGTCCGGGGCCTGGCGGTGCGGCGCGGCCCGGCACCTCGGCCAGGGTCCGCCGTTCGTGTGGGCCGGAGGGCCTCAGCCCTTCACACACACGACCTGCTTGAGCTTCGCGACGACCTCGACCAGGTCACGCTGCTGATCGATGACCTGCTCGATCGGCTTGTACGCGGCCGGGATCTCGTCCACCACGCCGGAGTCCTTCCGGCACTCCACCCCACGCGTCTGGTCCTCCAGGTCCTTCGTGGAGAACTTCCGCTTGGCCGCGTTCCTGCTCATCCGCCGCCCCGCGCCGTGCGAGGCGGAGTTGAACGACTTCGCGTTCCCGAGGCCCTTCACGATGTAGGAGCCGGTCCCCATGGAGCCGGGAATGATCCCGAACTCCCCGGAGCCCGCACGAATGGCACCCTTCCTGGTGACCAGCAGATCCATGCCCTCGTACCGCTCCTCCGCCACGTAGTTGTGGTGGCAGGAGATGACCGGCTCGAACGTGACCCTGGCCTTCTTGAATTCCTTCCGGACCACGTCCTGGAAGAGGCCCATCATGATCGACCGGTTGAACTTGGCGTACTCCTGAGCCCAGAACAGGTCGTTGCGGTACGCCGCCATCTGCGGGGTGTCGGCGATGAAGACCGCCAGGTCACGGTCGACGAGGCCCTGGTTGTGCGGAAGCTTCTGCGCCTGCCCGATGTGGAAGTCGGCGAGTTCCTTGCCGATGTTCCGCGACCCGGAGTGCAGCATCAGCCACACCGACCCCGCCTCGTCGAGACAGAACTCGATGAAGTGATTTCCGCTACCGAGCGTGCCCATCTGCTTGGTGGCACGGTCCTGCCGGAATTTGACCGCCTCGGCGATCCCCTCGAAACGCGACCAGAAGTCGTCCCAGCCCGCCGTCGGGAAGCCGTGCAGTCTGCCGGGCTCGACCATGTTGTCGTGCATCCCCCGGCCCACGGGAATCGCCTGCTCGATCTTCGACCGGAGTCGCGAGAGGTCTCCCGGCAGGTCGTTGGCCGTCAGCGACGTCTTCACCGCGGACATTCCGCAGCCGATGTCGACCCCGACCGCGGCCGGGCAGACCGCGCCGTGCATCGCGATCACGGAGCCGACGGTCGCCCCCTTGCCGAAGTGGACGTCCGGCATCACGGCGAGGCCCTTGATCCAGGGCAGCGTGGAGACGTTGCGCAGCTGCTGCATCGCGACGTCCTCGACCGACGCCGGGTCCGCCCACATCCGGATGGGAACCTGCGCACCCGGTACCTCTACATACGACATAACCCCTCTATTCCCCCGATAAAGACTGAAAGCGCAAAACCGGTGCCAAGGTCGGCATAACGGTTGGCCGACCGGCATTCACAGCGGCGCGTGCGATACACATTGTGTCCATCGGCCGCCAACGAGCGGCAACCCGTTTTCGTACCGAAGGGAGCCTGGGACCGTGCGACACATGGCGTACGTACCCGGCGTCGCGCTTCTCGCAGCGCTCGTCGCCGGCTGCAGCGCCGGCTCCGACGCCGACGATTCCGACGCCGACAGCAAGCCCGGCAGCCCGACGGTCACGGCCGCGCCTCCCGGTAAGTACCGGACGCTGCCCGAGTCCTGCCGTGCCGTACCGCGTTCCACCCTCCAGGACCTGCTCCCGGGCGCCTCCGGACTCTCGGAGGAGCAACAGGAGAAGGTGTACGAGGGCACGGCCACCGTGACCTACGACACCGACCGCAAGGTCGGCTGCCGCTGGAAGTCGGACGCCCCCGACGCCTCCCGGAATCTCTCCATCGACTTCGAGCGCGTCGTGTCGTACGACCCGGCGGTGAGCGACGACGACCGCGCCCGCGAGGTGTACGGCACGAAGCAGGACGCCGCCGCCCTTCCGGCACCGAACGGCGCCACCCCCAGCGAGACGCCCAGCGGATCGGCCTCGGGCTCCCCCGGCGCCACCCCGTCCGGGTCCCCGAGCGGCTCGTCCTCCGCGTCCCCCTCGAACGAGCCGTCCGGCGACACCACCGGCGTGGACCCCGACAAGGATCTCCGGCCGCGTCTGCTCGACGAGCTCGGGGACGCCGCGTTCCTGGACGACGTGCTCACCCGGGCGGGTTCCACCGCGCAGCACCGCACCGTGAGCGTGGTGTTCCGCACATCCAACGTCATCGTGACCGTCCAGTACACGGAGCAGCCCTCGGACATCACCGGGGTGCCCGACAGCCGGGAACTGCAGGAGAAGGCCCAGGCCCTGGCGCGGAAACTGGACGAGACCCTCAGCGAATGACCGGCCTCCGGAGGTCACCGGCCCGGGCCCCCCGCGCGCCCCGTGGCCTCCGGGCGGCGGCCCCGTCCGGTCGCGGTCCGTCGTACCGTGGCCCCCGGCCGCCGTGACGACCGGCGCGGTATCGAGCGACCGCCGTCACCGCCGACCGCCGTACCGACCGACCGCCGCAACGACCGCCGTAACGACCGACCGCCCGCACGACCGAGACCGCCGTGCCGTCCGAGTGAAGGAACCATGCACCGATCAGCCCCGCGACTGTCCCGCATACTCGCCTGCGCCGCCGTTCCGGTGATGCTCGTCGTCGCCGGCTGCTCGTCGGACTCCGACGAAGCGAAGGGCTCGGGCTCCTCGACCTCTCCGAGCGTGAAGAAGACGGAGCCGACCGTCGAGCCCGCGAAGTTCGCCACCCTGCCCGACGCCTGCGGGTCGATCGGCAAGAAGACGATCGAGGACCTGGTCCCCAAGACCAAGACCAAGAGCGGCACCCCGGGCAAGTCCAGCGACACCGCCGTCCGCGGCGGCTGCTCCTGGAACGGCCTGGACGACAACGGCGTCAAGGGCTCGCAGTACCGCTGGCTCGACGTCGGCTTCACCCGCTTCGACTCGGACCAGTCCCTCGGCAGCGGAGCGAAGCGGGCGACGGAGGAGTACACCAAGCAGGTCTCCAAGGCGCAGGCGACCGAGGGCGCGAAGAAGGCCTCGGCCAAGCCCGCCGAGGACATCGGTGAGCAGGCCACCTCGGTGACGTACAGCCTCACCAAGTCGAAGGAGGACTTCGAGTACGCGACGATCGTGGCCCGCACCGGCAACGTCGTCGTCAGCGTCACCTACAACGGCGCCGGGTTCGCGGGCGCCAAGACGCCTTCCGCCGCCGACATCCTGAAGGGTGCCCGGAAGGCCGCCGCCGAGGCCGTCGCCGCGGTCGGCGCCGACAAGCCCACGGCCTCCCCGTCGGGCGAGGCGTCGTCCTCCGCCAAGCCCTCCGCCAAGGCCTCGTCCTCCGCCAAGGCGACGTCGAAGGCGACCTCGAAGACCACCGCGAAGGCCACCGCCAAGTCGTGACCAGAGCCCGGCAGGGGTGCGAACTCCCCCGGCCGGAGGGCCCTTTACGAAGCCCGGTGCTCCCGCGAGCACCGGGCTTCGCCCCCTCCCCGCGCAACACGCCCGGCCGGCATGTGCCAGGCTGTGCCCGCGCCGGATACCGAAAGCGGAGCCGGTTCGTTCAAGTCGGGAGGGGATCGCGGGTGGCCGCAATGCAGCTGACACGCACGCACCGCGTACTCATCGGGGTCGTCGTCGCCGGCGCCGTGCTCATCGCCGCGATCGGTTTCGCGGGCTCGTACGCCGCCGTCCGTGAACTCGCGGAGGAGAAGGGCTTCGGCCAGTTCTCGCTGGTCTTCCCGATCGGCATCGACGCGGGCATCTGCGTCCTGCTCGCGCTGGACCTCCTGCTGACGTGGATGCGCATCCCGTTCCCGCTGCTGCGTCAGACGGCCTGGCTGCTGACCGCGGCGACGATCGCCTTCAACGGCGCCGCGGCCTGGCCCGATCCGCTGGGCACCGGCATGCACGCGGTGATCCCGATCCTCTTCGTGGTCGCCGTCGAGGCGGCGCGGCACGCGGTCGGCCGGATCGCGGACATCACGGCCGACAAGCACATGGAGGGCGTCCGCCTCACCCGCTGGCTGCTCTCCCCCGTCCCCACCTTCAAGCTGTGGCGCCGGATGAAGCTGTGGGAGCTGCGCAGCTACGAGCAGGTCATCAAGCTCGAACAGGACCGGCTGATCTACCAGGCCCGCCTCCAGGCCCGCTTCGGCCGCAACTGGCGCCGCAAGGCACCCGTCGAGTCGATGATGCCCCTGCGCCTGGCGAAGTACGGCGTCCCGCTCGCCGAGACCGCCCCGGCGGGCCTCGCCGCCGCGGGCATCGAGCCCGCCCTGCTGCCCCCGGCTCCGGCCGAGGTGGAGTCCGGACAGCAGCCCCAGCTCCCGTACGTCCCGCAGGAGCGCCGGACGCGGCCCGAACAGCGGGAAGAACCTCGGGCGGAGCACGAGGAACCGGCGCACCAGCAGCAGGCCCCGCCGCGGCAGCCGTACCCGCAGGAGGGCCCCGGCTCGCACGACAGCCCGTGGTTCGCGGCACCCCAGGTGCCGGAGGACGCGTACGAGAGCGCGTACAACCCGACGTACGTCGAGGGCCTGGAGCCCACCCCGGTGATGATCCCGTCGGGTCCGGGCGGCCGGACCCGCCCGCTCGGCAACGTGGGCACGATCGGCGCCTTCCCGCACCCGCGCGCCGCGGAGCCCGAACCCGGGCACCCGCTCGCGCAGCAGGCGCCCGAGCAGCCGGAACTGGAGCAGCAGGACCAGGTCCAGCAGGACGACCCGGCCGAATGGGCCGAGGCCGAGGTCGAGTTCAGCGAGATCGCGTACGAGGTGTTCACCGCGTACACGCACCAGCACCAGGACTACCCGAGCGCCGAGGTGCTCGACATACACCTCTCGGACGGCCACAACGTCCGCCACCCGCGCAGCGCCGCCCTGCTCCGCAGGCTGCTGCCGGGCTTCAAGCAGCGCTTCGACAACGAGATGGCCGCGGACCACATCGCGTAGCCGCGCAAGCCGGCAGGAAGACGAACGGGCGGGCCGCTGAGCGGCCCGCCCGTTCACACATCCGCGGTGAGCGCTACGCGCCGAGCAGCGTCCGCACCCGGTCCGCCCCGACCGCCAGCAGCAGCGTGGGCAGGCGCGGCCCGGTGTCCCGGCCGACGAGCAGCCGGTACAGCAGCGCGAAGAAGGAGCGCTGGGCGACCTTCAGCTCCGGCGTCGGCTTGGCGTCGGGCTCCAGGCCCTCCAGCACCTTCGGCACGCCGTAGACCAGCGTGGTCAGCCCGTCCAGCGACCAGTGCGAGTCCAGCCCCTCCAGCAGCAGCCGCAGCGACTCCCGGCCCTGCTCGTCCAGGGAGCCCAGGAGCTCCTTGTCCGGCTCGTCACGGACGATGGTGCGGGCCTCCGCCGGCACCTGGGTGGTGATCCAGTTCTCGGCGCGGTCGAGCCGGGGCCGTGCCTCGTCGAGCGAGGTCAGCGGGTTCTCCGGGTCGAGCTCGCTGAGGATGCGCAGCGTCTGGTCCTCCGCGCCCGCGGTGATGTCGGCGACCGAGGCCAGCGTGCGGTACGGCAGCGGGCGGGGGGTGCGGGGGAGCTCCCCGGCGGCGGTGCCGACGGCCCGGGTGTAGGCGGCGGCGTCGGCGGGGAGCACCGTGCCGTCGGCCACCTTGCGGGCCAGCGAGTCCCACTCGTCGTACAGGCGCTGGATCTCCTGGTCGAAGGCGATCTTGAAGGACTGGTTCGGCTTGCGGCGCGCGTACAGCCAGCGCAGCAGGGGTGCCTCCATGATCTTCAGCGCGTCGGCCGGGGTCGGCACGCCGCCCTTGCTGGAGGACATCTTCGCCATGCCGGAGATCCCGACGAACGCGTACATCGGGCCGATCGGCTGCACACCGCCGAACACCTCGCGCACGATCTGGCCGCCCACGACGAACGAGGAGCCCGGCGAGGAGTGGTCCACTCCGCTGGGCTCGAAGATCACGCCCTCGTAGGCCCAGCGCATCGGCCAGTCGACCTTCCAGACCAGCTTGCCGCGGTTGAACTCGTTCAGCCGGACCGTCTCGGCGAAGCCGCACGCCGAGCAGGTGTAGTTCAGCTCGGTCGTGTCGTCGTCGTAGGCGGTGACGACGGTGAGGTCCTTCTCGCAGTTGCCGCAGTACGGCTTGTACGGGAAGTAGCCGGCCGCGTTGGAGCTGCCGTCGTCCTCGCTCGCCGCGCCGGACCCCTCGGCGGCCTCCAGCTCGGCCTCGTCGACCTTCTTCTGCTGCGGCTTCTTGCCGCCCGCCGCGCCGTCCTTCTTGGTGCGGTAGCGGTCCAGGACGGCGTCGATGTCCCCGCGGTGCTTCATCGCGTGCAGGATCTGCTCGCGATAGGTGCCCGCGAGGTACTGCTCGGTCTGGCTGATCCCGTCGTACTCGACACCCAGCTCGTCGAGCGCCTCGGTCATGGCGGCCTTGAAGTGCTCGGCCCAGTTCGGGTACGCGGACCCGGCCGGGGCGGGCACGGACGTCAGCGGCTTGCCGATGTGCGCCTGCCAGGAGTCGTCGACGCCCTCGACGCCGTTCGGCACCTTGCGGTAGCGGTCGTAGTCGTCCCAGGAGATCAGGTGGCGCACGGTGTACCCGCGGCGGCGGATCTCGTCGGCGACCAGGTGCGGGGTCATGACCTCGCGGAGGTTGCCCAGGTGGATCGGCCCGGACGGGGAGAGGCCGGACGCGACGACGACCGGTTTGCCAGGCGCACGTCGCTCCGATTCGGCGATGACATCGTCCGCGAAGCGGGAGACCCAGTCGGTCTCGGTGCTGCTCTGACTCGAAGCCACGGTCGGCACGTCCTTCTCTCGTGTAGGACTCGTAGGGGACGCCCACGAAGGGCACCCCCATTCTCCCAGGTACCGACCGCAGCGCGAAAACGGCTTTACGCCCCGTGGGATACTGGGGTGATCCCTTGTCCTCTACCGAAACGGCAGCCGGCTCATGGCTTCGGTCCCCTCCCTCGCTTCCACGCTCCAGCAGCAGCTCGCGGACGCCCTGACGGCAGCCCTGCCGGAGGCCGGCACCGCGGACCCGCTGCTGCGCCGAAGCGACCGGGCCGACTTCCAGGCCAACGGCATCCTGGCCCTCGCCAAGAAGCTCAAGGGCAACCCGCGCGAGCTGGCCTCCAAGGTCACCGCGGCGCTCCCGGCGGGTGAGCTGATCAAGGACATCGAGGTGTCCGGCCCCGGCTTCCTGAACATCACGCTCACCGACCGGGCGATCATCGGGACACTCGCCGCGCGCGCCGCGGACGGCGACCGGCTCGGCGTCCCGCCGAAGGCCGCCCCCGGCACGACCGTGATCGACTACGCCCAGCCGAACGTGGCCAAGGAGATGCACGTCGGCCACCTGCGGTCGGCGGTCATCGGCGACGCCATGGTGCAGATCCTGGAGTTCACCGGCGAGAACGTCGTCCGGCGTCACCACATCGGCGACTGGGGCACCCAGTTCGGCATGCTCATCCAGTACCTCTTCGAGCACCCGGACGAGCTGAAGCACGAGGACGACAAGGCGGACGGCGAAGCGGCGATGTCCTCGCTGAACCGTGTCTACAAGGCGTCCAGGGTCCTGTTCGACACCGACGAGGGGTTCAAGGCCCGCTCGCGTGACCGGGTGGTGGCCCTCCAGGCCGGGGACCCGGAGACGCTGGCGCACTGGCAGCGCTTCGTCGACGAGTCGAAGATCTACTTCTACTCCGTCTTCGACAAGCTCGACATGGAGATCGCCGACCCCGACATCGTCGGTGAGTCCGGCTACAACGACATGCTCGAGGAGACCTGCCGGATCCTGGAGGAGACGGGGGTCGCCGTCCGCTCCGAGGGCGCCCTGTGCGTGTTCTTCGACGACGTGAAGGGCCCGGACGGCAACCCGGTCCCGCTGATCGTCAAGAAGACCAACGGCGGTTACGGCTACGCGGCCACCGACCTCTCCGCGATCCGCGACCGGGTGCAGAACCTCAAGGCCGACACCCTGGTCTACGTCGTGGACGCCCGGCAGTCCCTGCACTTCAAGATGGTCTTCGAGACGGCCCGCCGCGCCGGCTGGCTGAACGAGGACGTCAAGGCGCACCAGCTGGCCTTCGGCACCGTCCTCGGCAAGGACGGCAAGCCGTTCAAGACCCGTGAGGGCACCACCGTCCGGCTGGAGGACCTGCTGGACGAGGCCGTCGAGCGGGCCACCGCGGTGGTCCGGGAGAAGGCCGAGAAGGTGGGCCTGACCGAGGACGAGATCGTCGAGAACGGCCGGTACGTCGGCGTCGGCGCCGTGAAGTACGCGGACCTGTCGACCTCCGCCGTGCGGGACTACAAGTTCGACCTGGACCAGATGGTGTCGCTGAACGGCGACACCTCGGTGTACCTCCAGTACGCGTACGCCCGGATCCGCTCCATCCTGCGCAAGGCGGGCGACGCGAAGCCGGCCGCGCACCCGGAGCTGGAGCTGGCCCCGGCCGAGCGCGCGCTGGGCCTGCACCTGGACCAGTTCGGCGCCGTCCTGGACGAGGTCGCCGAGGGGTACGAGCCGCACAAGCTGGCCGCGTATCTCTACCAGCTGGCCTCGCACCTCACGACCTTCTACGACCAGTGCCAGGTGCTGAGCGACGAGAACCCCCCGGAGGTCGTCGAGAACCGGCTGTTTCTGGTCGAGCTCACCGCCCGGACCCTGCACCAGGGCATGAGGCTGCTCGGCATCCGGACGCCCGAGCGCCTCTGAACCGGCACCGGTGCCGCACGGCACCGGATGCGGGACAGCACGGATCGCCCGTGCGGGACACGGTCCCGCACGGGCGATCGCGTACCTGCCCGCGGCGGCGGCTCAGTCGAAGGCGGCGGCGAACATGCCCGGCTCGTAGGAGCCTCCCCGTCGGTGCGGGATGACGGCAAGCCGGCCGGCCGGGCTCAGTACTCCTCCTCCGGGACCCACTGGTCCGTGTCCGCGCGGTAGGTGAAGTGCGGCCGTGCCGCGAGGGCGCTCGTACGGAACGGCTGGCCCCGGTCGTCGATCCGCAGGGTCCCGCTCCGGCCGCCGCTGGTCCACTCCAGCTCCAGGTACCAGGTCACGTCGTGCCCCTCCACATGGGCGTCGAGGTGGAACACCTCGACGTCCGTGGAACTCACCCGGTACGGGAAGTCCTTCGCGGGGACGACCTTGCCCGCGTCCTCCCCCGCGACGGGGGTGGACCGGGGCCGGCTGTCGTCCAGGTCGATGTCGAACGTCTGCGGCGTGATGCCACCCCCGCAGCCGTTGCCCATGGAGTACGCGTTCCAGGGGAGCGCCGCCTCGCGTCCCAGCACCCGCACGTGAAGGGCGTTCAGCACGACCGCCTCCCCGGACGTCCCCTGGAGCGTGAGTTCGAGCTTCATGTCACCGCCGTCCACACCCCCGAGGGCCCGCGCCCAGCTGCGGGAGTCCTGGGGCGGGGGGTTCGGCGGCACGTCGTCGGGCTCCTGGTCGAGGAGGTAGTACTGCCCGCAGGGTGACTCCCAGTTGTACGAGCTGATCGTGGCGTTCACGGGTACGCCACTGCTCTCGTCCGGGGCTCCGGACGCCTCCGGAGGGGCCGCTGACGAGCTGCGCCCGCCGGCCGGGGTGGCGTCCTCGCTGGGCTTCGCCGACGTGCCCGCCCCCTTGCCCGGCTTGGCGCTGCCGCTGACACGGCCGCTGGGCACGACCTGCGCGAGGCTGGGCTCCGCCTGCGTACGCCCGTCGTCGGACGGCTCGTCACCCGTGAGGCCACGGACGGCGAACGCGGCGGGCACGGTGAGCGCCACGACGGCCACCGCGGTGAGCAGCACACGCAGCCGCCGCGTGGACCGCCGCCGCTCGGGCGTGCGGTCGCCGGGGCGGGGCGCCTCGGGCGTCACATCCTGCGCCGGGAATTCCGTTTCCGGCTGAGGAACAGCTTCCGGTTGGGCCTCAGGCTCAGTTTCCCCGGCCGTGGATCCCTCGGCCGGGACGCCCTTCGCGACGGAGTCCTCGGCCCCGGGTTCCCCGACGCCGGGCTCCCCGGCATCCGCCTCGGGAACGGCGGCCGGAGCCGACGCCGGCTTCCGCGCGCCCCGCCGCTTGGCCTCGTCGGCCAGGATCCACTTCCGGTGCAGGGCGACCAGTTCGTCGGACGAGGCCCGGCACGCCCGCGCGAACCGCTCGACGGGCGCGTACGCGTGGGGGACGGCGTCGCCGTTGCAGTAGCGGTGCACGGTGGACGTGCTCATGTGCAGCTTCTGGGCGAGGGCCCCGTAGCTCAGTCCTGACCGCTCCTTCAACCCCCTCAAGAGCGCCGCGAAGTCCTGGATCTCTGTATCCACCCCGACCGTTCCCCTTCTGTTCCTTCCCGGAACGGCGTCCCAGGGAAGTGCTGTTCGCGCAGGTCAGAGTGTGTGCGAACGTTCCAGCGTCCCGCATGGCCCGCCAACCGTTGCGGCGGAAATCCGGGCCTGGACAAGATGTGGACACACCGCGGCGTTCCCCGCGACCAGCACATCCCACCCTCACCCGTCCCGGGAGCCGCCGTGCGTACCCGACCTGAACTCAGCCTGACCGACGCGGTCGCCACCGGAGTCCTGATCGCCTGCATCGCGGTCGTCATCGCACTCCTGTGACACCTCTGATCACACGTCACCACCCAGTACACCCGCCCGTACCTCACGGCGCCAAACGGCGCCCCGGGCAGACGACATCGACCAACGGGGAGAACCACTCATGCGCAACCTCCACATCCGCCGCGCCGCCCGCACCTCCGTCCTGGGCGCCGCCGCCCTGATCGCCGCTCTGTCCCTCACCGCCTGCCAGGGCGACAGCCCGGAGCCCGCGGACGGCGCCGCCGGCACGACCTCCCAGCAGCCGTCCGACGGCGCCTCCGCGGCTCCGGTGTCGGACAAGGGCACGGACAACGCCACGGACACCGGCGCGGACGGGGAAACGGCCGGGAAGACCACGGGAGGATCAGGCTCTGCTGATTCCGGTTCGGGCACCGACAAGGATTCCGGTTCCACCGGCGGGAAGTCCGGCACGAAGGAGGGGCAGGACAACGGCGACACCGGCCCCGTCACCCGCGCGTGTGACGGCGGGAACTCCAAGGTGACGATCACCGCCGTGCCGCGGCCCGTCAACCACATGCTGCTCACGGTCACCAACACCGGCTCGAAGGCCTGCAACGCCTACTACTACCCGTTCCTGCGGTTCGGTGAGGCCCAGTCGGCCCCGCAGGCGTACGAGGAGAGCAAGCCGCAGGCCGTCGTCACACTCAGCCCCGGAGAATCCGCCTACGCCGGTGTCATGACCTCCTCCGCCGACGGGAGCGGCACCGGCGGCTACTCCACCAAGGATCTGACGGTCAGCTTCCAGGGCCTCGAAGGCTCCGGCTCCACCGGCCCCACCGCGAACGTGCCGCTCAGCAAGCCGGTGTACGTCGACAGCACCCTGGCCGTCACGTACTGGCAGACCGAGATGGACGACGCGCTCATGTACTGACCCGCACCCGCGCACCGGGCCCGGCACCCCCTGGAAGGGTGCCGGGCCCGGTCGCGTTTCCCCCTCCCTGACGGCAGACCCTTCGCCGCGTGGAGGTCCGTCATGTCCGCCACATAGCGTTCACTCATCGACCATTGCAACGAACCCGGAGCGTGCCGTTGCATTGAATTCAAAAGCATTGCAACGAAAACCTGGCTACCGCCTGCAATAATAAGAATCTAGCGCAACGAGCTTGTTGCCGGTTTCTTGAACGCAACGTAGCGTTTCCATCGTCAGAAACAAGGAACCCGGGAAACAAGGAGCGCACGATGCAGAAGTACGACACCCCCACCCCCGTCTCCGCCCACCTCACCATCTCTGCCGGGCGCCTCCAGATCATCGCCGCGGACCGCACCGACACCACCGTCGAGGTCCGCCCCGCCAACCCCTCCAGCAGCCGCGACGTGAAGGCGGCCGAACAGACCGACGTCACCTACGAGGACGGCGTCCTGCGCATCCACGCACCGGAGGCGAAGAACCGGCTCCTCGGCAACTCCGGCTCCGTCGAGGTCACCGTCCAGCTGCCCGCCGGGTCCCACGTGGAGGCGAAGGCCGCCGCCGCCGAGTTCCGGGGCGTGGGACGCCTCGGCGACGTCACCTTCGACGGCGGTCACGGCTCGGTCAAGGTCGACGAGGCCGCGAGCGCCCGCCTCACGGGCCTGGACGCCCACGTCACCGTCGGCCGGCTGAACGGCCCGGGCGAGATCAGCACCCAGCGCGGCGACGTGCACATCGTGGAGGCCGTGCACGGACAGCTCACCCTGAGCACCCAGCAGGGCGACATCACCGTCGGCGCCACCCGCGAGGTCTCCGCCTCCCTGGACGCCGGAACCACCTACGGCCGGATCGACAACGCCCTGAAGAACACCGGCGGCACACCCGGTCTGACCATCAAGGCCACCACCTCCCAGGGCGACATCACCGCCCGCAGCCTCTGAACCGCGACCTCCGAAGGAGCACCAGCATGACGAACCCGGCCATCGCGGCGAGCGGGCTGCGCAAGTCCTACGACGGCAGGACCGTCCTGGACGGCATCGACCTGACGGTCCCTGAGGGAACGGTCTTCTCCCTCCTCGGCCCCAACGGCGCCGGCAAGACCACCGCCGTCAAACTGCTCTCCACCCTCATCACCCCGGACACCGGCTCCGGCGACATCCGTGTCGCCGGCCACGACCTCGCCACCGAACCCCAGGCGGTGCGCGCCGCGATCGGTGTCACCGGCCAGTTCTCCGCCGTGGACGGGCTGATCACCGGCGAGGAGAACATGCTCCTCATGGCCGACCTGCACCACCTGTCCAAGACCGAGGGCCGCAGGGTCACCGCCGAGCTGCTGGAGCGCTTCGACCTCACCGACGCCGCGAAGAAGCCCGCCTCCACCTACTCCGGCGGCATGAAGCGCCGCCTCGACATCGCCATGACCCTCGTCGGCAGCCCGAGGATCATCTTCCTCGACGAGCCGACCACCGGCCTCGACCCGCGCTCACGCCACACCATGTGGCAGATCATCCGCGAACTCGTCACCGGCGGCGTCACCGTCTTCCTCACCACCCAGTACCTGGAGGAGGCCGACGAACTCGCCGACCGCATCGCCGTCCTGAACAACGGCAAAATCGCCGCCGAAGGCACCCCCGACGAACTCAAGCGCCTCATCCCCGGCGGCCACGTACGCCTGCGCTTCACCGACCCCACCGCCTACCGCACCGCAGCGGAAGCCCTGCACGACGCCACCCACGACGACGACGCCCTCTCGCTCCAGATCCTCAGCGACGGAAGCCAGCGCGACCTGCGCACCATCCTCGACCGGCTCGACACCGCCGGCATCGAGGCCGACGAACTCACCGTCCACACCCCCGACCTCGACGACGTCTTCTTCGCCCTCACCGGCTCCACCACCGTCCCGGCCCAGTCCAAGGAGACAGCCCGATGAGCAACCTCTCCCTCGCCGTACGCGACTCCTCCACCATGCTGCGCCGCAACCTCCTGCACGCCCGGCGCTACCCTTCGCTCACCCTGAACCTGCTGCTCACCCCGGTCATGCTCCTGCTGCTCTTCGTCTACATCTTCGGCGACACCATGAGCGGCGGCGCGGGGCGCGACGAGTACATCGCCTACATCGTCCCCGGCATCCTGCTGATGACCATCGGCTCCACGACGATCGGCACCGCCGTGTCGGTCTCCACCGACATGAGCGAAGGCATCATCGCCCGCTTCCGCACCATGGCCATCCACCGGAGCTCCATCCTCTTCGGACACGTCGTCGGCAGCGTGCTCCAGACGATCATCAGCGTGGTCCTCGTCGGCGCCATCGGTGTCGCCATGGGCTTCCGCTCCACCGACGCCACCGTCCTGGAGTGGCTGGCGGCCTTCGGCCTCCTCGCCCTCTTCGCGCTGGCCTTCACCTGGATCGCGGTCGGCATGGGCCTCGGCAGCCCCAACGCCGAAGCCGCCAGCAACAACGCCATGCCGCTCATCCTGCTGCCCCTCATCTCCAGCGCCTTCGTCCCGCTGGACTCCATGCCGGGCTGGTTCCAGCCGATCGCCGAGTACCAGCCCTTCACCCCCGCCATCGAAACCCTCCGCGGCCTGCTCCTCGGCACGGAGATCGGCGACAACTGGTGGATCGCCCTCGTCTGGTGCCTCGGCCTCACGCTTCTCGGCTACCGCTGGTCCAAGGCCCAGTTCAACAGCGACCCGAAGTAACCGGCATGACCGCGCGGGCCACCCCCCGCCGACCCGCCCCACCCGCTCCCCCAGGGCGGCGTACACCGGCACCGAACCGGTCGTACGCCGCCCTTCGGTCTGCCGGGCCGCGCGGCGGGTCCCCTCACGGCTGGGAAAACCGGACCAGGACTGAGTACGACCGCTCATGTGCGGCGCCATCCGCCCGAGTTGACTCGTAGACATGCCGGACGACCCGCTCAGCCCCCGCGCCCCGCACGCCTGGGTCGCGCCCCTGATCTCCACCCTCCTCACGCTGCCCGCGGCGGGCCTCGCGCTGCTGTACGGGGGCCTGTCCCCCATGGCCTGTGACTCCTGCGACGGTCCACAGGCAGACCGCTTCACCGATTCTTTCGACACGGCCTGGACCGTGCTCAGCACCGGTCTCGTACTGTCCCTGATCGTCCTCGTGGCGAGCTGGGCCCTGCCCCGGCAACGCCGGCAGGACGCGAAACGGGCGCTCCTGGCCACGGGCGCACCCGCTGTCGTCGTGGTCACGTTCCTCGCGTTCATGGCACTCGTCGACTGGCCCTGACCACGACAAGGGCCGCACGGGCTCCGTGTCCGATCCGTCCAAGACGGTGCACCGGCGACTCGGTAGCGTCAGCTCCATGACCACTCACGCCGGAGAATCCCGCCACATCAGCATCCACATCGAGCGCCCCGCCGAGGAGGTCTACGCCTACGCCTCGGACCCCTCCCACCTGCCCGAATGGGCCGCAGGCCTCGGGAAGTCGATCGAGGAGACCGACGGACGGTGGATCGCCGACTCGCCCATGGGGCGGGTCGTGGTCGATTTCGCGCCCAGGAACGACCTCGGCGTGCTCGACCACCACGTCACCCTCCCTTCGGGCGAAACCGTCTACAACCCGCTGCGGGTGATCGCCGACGGAGACGGGTGCGAGGTCGTGTTCACCCTGCGCCGCCGGCCGGACATGAGCGCCGACGACTTCCGGAGCGACGAGGCCGCGGTGGCAGCCGATCTGGTCACCCTCAAGCGCCTCGCCGAACAGGCCTGAGGGGCCGCACCTGCGGAACAGCCCCGGAGCGGGGGCGGCAACGCACCGCCGCCGCACCCGCGTTGTCAGTCCCGGATCCTAGGCTGATCTTCATGGCCACCCTCCCGAACCAGCTGCCCCGGCTCGAACTCCCGGCGGGCACACTCCTGACCACCACGGCGGACGGCCCGTGGCACGAACCTCTCCTCTGGTACGCCGACGAGCCGGCGCAGCCGGGCGACTGGGCCCGGCTGCGTGCCACGGGCCGCCCCCTCGGCCTGCTCCCGGTCCTGCTCGACGGCGGCCCGCGCGACGAGGGCCCCCAGCACTGGGAACTCAGCCCCGCGGACACCAGCTACCCAGGTGACCACGACGCCGAGGACGTCCTCGCCGAGGCCTGGGAGGCCTACGCCTGCGACGAGTTGGGGAGCGAGCACGCCGAGTGGCCCGGACTGGCCCCGGCCCCGGCCGGGAGCACCCCCGAGACCCCGGACGAACTGGCCGCCGGGATAGCCGACATGATCGCGGGGACCGCACGGCCCGCGCTCGTCCCCGCCCGGCGCAGCGCCGACATCCCCGCGGCGATCGGCTGGTCCGGGCCGCTCAACCACGAGAACGACGTGGCCCGCCTCTGCGCGGTACTGCGCTCCTGGGAGGACCGGTACGACATCAGGGTCGTCGCGCTCGGCTTCGACACCATGAAGGTGTCCGTGGGACGGCCGCCGACCACCGGGCCGGAGGCGTACGCCCTGGCCGCCGAGCACTTCGCCTTCTGCCCGGACAACATCGACCGTGAGCCGCCCCACGGACTGCGTGTCTACGCCGAAACACACCTGCTGGGACAGGAGGTGTGGACGTTCTGGTGGGACTGACCGACCCCGACGGCGCCCGTCAGAGGAACCGTGAGCTGGTCACCGGTCCGGAGGAACGCAGCCGGGCCCGGTCACCCCTGAGCCACGTACCGGCCACTGCGGAGACGAAGTCGGTGAGCTTCTCGGCAGGGTCGGGGGGCGTCTCCCCGTCCCCCGCCTCCGGCGCCGGATCTGCTCCCACGATCTCGGCGGCGATCACCGCCTCCGGCCGCCGGTCGGACTCCCCGCGCTCCACCTCACCGTCGGCGCCCTGGCGAAGACCGGCCCCCCACGGCGCCACGGCCGACTGGTGGAGCAACGTGACACTGTCCGCGGTGACGGCGGGCGGGTCGGTCCAGCAGGAGGCGTGCTCGTGCAGGACCTGCCCCGGCGCGCGTTCGAAGAGCTGCCCGATCACCTCGGGCCCGCCGTCGGCGCGCGCCGTCCCGTCGAGGTCGTAGGCGATCACCACGGTGTCCTCGCGGCCGGCCTCGAAGGGTTCCGCCGGAAGGCCCAGCACCTCGGCGGCGGCAAGTCCCAGGATCCTGCTCCCCCGGTCGGGCAGCAGGGACACCGACCGAGGACGCACCCCGGCGGCGGCGACCACGGACTTCAGCCGCAACAGCCCGTACAGACAGCGCTCGTGGGAGTCCTGGAGATAGGCGTACCGGCCCGCCATGCCCGCGTCGAAGCCGAACGGGGACAGCGTGCCCAGCACGGTGCCCCCCATCACGTACTGCCAGCCGCGGAGGTCCGAGTGGTCCAGCGGGCTCACCCGCCCCACGACCGAGGCACGCTCCAGCACACGGTTCTGCCGGTCCCGCGCCCCGATCCAGACGTCCTCGGCGGGGTCGGGCAGACGGGCGTGCTGACGGCGGGCCAGCTCCAGGTCACCGGCCAGGACGGCGTTGAACACCAGGAGATAGCGGTCGGGCCAGTCGGCGAGCCCGTCCTCGTGTGCGAGCAGGGCGTCGACCGCGTCCCGGTGCCGGCCCTCGTCCTCGTACGCCGAGACCAGTTCACGCAGCAGGCCGGCGGACCCCGGGGCCAGTCGCAGCGCCTCCCGCAGCGCGGGTATCGCCAGGTAGGAGACACCGCGCTCCACGCACGCGTAGCCGTAGTCGTAAAGCGGACGCGCCCGGTCGGGACGCGCGGCCAGCGCCGTCGCGGCCTTCCGCAGGTCGTCGAACCCCGCCGCCCCGGCAGCCCGCGCGACCACGTCAGCGACCTCCCCCAGCGGCGCGGAGGAAACCTGCCTCAGCTCACGCAAGGCGCCCGGGACGTCACCCCGGTCGAGGCACTCCCGGGCGGCGGCCAGCTCGGGGGACGGGGGACGGCGATTCCTGCGAGAGAACATGCGGGCGATCCTCCCCGTAGCCGGGCACGCCCTCAACCGAATTGATCAAGCTCCGCAGGCCGTGCCTGTCCCCCACGCGAGCTACGCGCAGGTGTCCACCGTGAGGTGACGATCCCGGACCGCCGGATCCGTAGCGTTCGAGGCGCCGCGGCACCCCGGCCGCGGCTCCGGTGAAGGAGCGCTCATGAGATTCATATGGCAACTGCTGGCCGTCGTGCTGGTCGCCGCGATCGGCGGTCAGGCCGTCGCCGCCGTCGAGGACAGTCCGTGGCTCCAGCTCGTCCTTGGGCTCCTGACATCCGTCGTCGCCGTACTCGTCTACGGCTGGGTGGTGCGGAAGACGGAGCACCGCCCGCCCACCGAGGTGGCCCGCAAGGGTGCCGAGGCGGCGTTCGGCCGGGGCTTGCTGATCGGCCTCGCCATGTTCTGCGCCGTCATCACGAACATCTACGTCAACGCGCACTACGAGATCAACGGCCTGGGCTCCCCCTCCGGCGCGATCGGGCTGGCCGGCTTCATGGCCGCCGCGGCCGTGACCGAGGAAGTGCTGTTCCGTGGCGTCCTGTTCCGGATCATCGAGGAACGCACCGGCACCTGGATCGCGCTGACCCTGACCGCGGTCCTGTTCGGCGCCTCGCACCTGATGAACCCGAACGCCGACCTCTGGGGCGCCGTCGCCATCGCGATCGAGGCCGGCGGGATGCTCGCCGCCGCCTACGCCGCGACCCGCACCCTGTGGTTGCCGATCGGCCTGCACTTCGGCTGGAACTTCGCGGCGGCCGGCATCTTCAGCACCGAGGTCTCCGGCAACGACACTCCGCAGGGACTGCTGGACACCGTCACATCGGGTCCGGCATGGGTCACCGGAGGCGCTTTCGGCCCCGAAGGAAGCGTGTACTCGGTGGCGTTCGGAGCCCTGATCACCGTCGCGTTCCTGTGGCTGGCCCACCGGCGCGGCAACCTGGTGCCCCGCCGCCGCCGCGCCGACAAGGCCGCCGCCACCACTACACTCCCCCGATGACCGGACTCCCGCGCATCCTGGAACGGTGGCGCCGCCCGGACGCCGCACTCTGGTACGCCCCGCTGGCACTGCTGCTCCTGGCCGCGTCGTTCCTGCCGGGGTTCCGCAGCAACGGTACGGAGCTCGGCGGTCTGCCGGACCGCCCCTTCGACGCCCTGGCCGTCGTGGCGATCGCCCTCCAGTCCCTCCCGCTCGCCGGACGCCGGCGGTGGCCGGTCATCTGCTTCGGGCTGGTGTCGCTCGGCTTCGCCCTCGACCAGCTCCGCGGCTACCACACGCTCGCGGGCACCGCGCTGCCCCTCGCACTGATCAGCGTCGCGTCCCTCGTGGAACACCACCGGCGGGCCGTCGCCATCGCCTTCTCCGCTGCCTACGTCCCGCTGGCGGTCGCACTCCACCGGCTCGGCCCGGGGGAGCCGCCGAGCGAGTTCGTGACGTTCTACCTGGCCGTGGCACTCGCCTGGGGCGTCGGCGTGTGGCTGCGCAACACCCGGGCCGTGGAGGCCGAACGCCGCCGCCGCGTCGCCGAGGACACCCGCACCGCCGAACGGGCGCGCATCGCCCGCGAACTCCACGACGTCGTGACCCACCACGTGACCGCGATGGTCGTCCAGGCCGAGGCGGCGCGCTATCTGACCGCCGCACCTGACCGCCTCGACCAGAGCCTGACAGCCGTCAGCGACACCGGCCGGCGGGCCATCACCGACCTGCGGCACCTGCTCGACCTGCTCAACCCCGACCACGGCCCCCAGGCCACACCGCCGCCCGTCGGCAGGCTCCTCACCCTCGTCGAACAGACGCGGCGGGCGGGGCAGCCGGTGGAGTTCACGGAGGAGGGCGCACCCGCCGAGTCGACCGGCAGCGCCGACCTCGTCGCCTACCGGGTGGTGCAGGAGTCCCTGACGAACGCCCTCAAGTACGCTCACGGGAGCGCCACTTCGGTCAGGGTGCGCCACAGCGAGAAGGAGATCTCCGTGGAGGTCAGCACGGACGGCTCCACCTCGAAGACCGCACCCACCGGCGGAAGCGGGCGGGGCCTGGCCGGCCTCCGCGAGCGCGTCGACGTGCTGGGCGGCGATTTCAGCGCGGGCCCACAGCCGGGCGGCGGCTTCCTCGTCCGGGTCCGCATACCCGCCGGGAGCCCCTCGTGACCGAGCCGATCCGTGTCCTTATCTGCGACGACCAGGTACTGATCCGCACCGGACTGGCGACGATCGTCGACGCGCAGCCCGACCTGGAGGTCGCCGGCGAATGCGGGGACGGGCGGACAGCGGTCGACCTCGCAGAGAGACTGCGCCCGGACGTCGTGGTCATGGACATCCGCATGCCGGTGCTCGACGGCATCGCGGCCACCCGCCTGCTGGCCGGCGCCGGAGTGCCCCACCCCGTCAAGGTGCTCGTGGTGACGACGTTCAACCTGGACGAGTACGTCTACGAGGCGCTGCGCGCAGGCGCGAGCGGATTCCTCCTCAAGGACGCCCCACCGGACCGGCTGCTCCACGGCATCCGCACCGTGGCGGCGGGCGCCGCACTCCTGGACCCGGACGTCACCCGCCAGCTCGTCGGCAGGTACGCCGCCCGGATCCGCCCCACGGACGGCAAGGGTCCCGACATCCCCCTGACGCCGCGCGAACTGGAGGTCCTGCGCCTCATCGCGGACGGCCTCTCCAACAACGAGATCGCCGCGTCCCTCGTGATCAGCCGGGAGACGGTCAAGACCTTCGTCTCACGCATCCTCACCAAGCTCGGGCTCCGCGACCGGGTGCAGGCAGTCGTCTACGCCTACCGCCAGGGCCTGGTGTCCTGAGCGGTTCGAGCCAGTCACTCTCTGTGTCTATGATGCCGCCTGAGGTGAAGACGTACAGATTTCTTGTACGGGTCGCCGATGCGTGAAGCACGCACCAGGGCGGGGAGTCCGAACCGTATGCACCCCAGGAAACGGCAGCGCAGGAACGCGTCGGCCATGAAGCTCGTCGGCAAACTGGTCGGCCTCTTCCGCGTCGCGGCAAACCTGACACAGGCCCAGCTCGCGGACCGGGCCTCAGTACAGCTGGAGACGATCGCCTCCATCGAACAGGGCCGCCGCACCCTCCTCCCCGACCTCGCCCGGCGCCTGGACGAGCTGCTGGACACGAAGGGGGCGCTGGAGACGGCGGTGGACAACATGCCGGAGGTGGACCTGATCCCGGCGTGGGCGGAGCAGTACATGGACCTGGAGCGGGAGGCGCTGGCGCTGTCCTGGTACGACAGCCAGGTCATCCCGGGGCTGCTCCAGACGGAGGCGTACGCGAAGGCGGTCTTCCGTAACCGGGTTCCCGCGTTCAGCCAGGACGAGATCGAGGCTCAAGCCGCCGCCCGTCTCGATCGGCAGGCAATTCTGCGACGGGAGACTCCTCCGACGATCAGCATGGTGGTCTGGGAAGCGGCACTCCTGCTACGCCTCCTCCCGGAACAGGACCACACCGACCAGCTACGGCACCTACGCCGCTGCGCTGAGCTTCCGGGCGTCTGCCTCCAGATCCTGCCCCTCAACAGCAGGAGCCACGCGGGCCTCAATGGCCCGTTCACCCTGCTGGAGACCCCCGACCACCAGTACGTCGCATACTCCGAAACCCAGCGGGGGAGCCAGCTGGTTTCCGACCCGAATGAGGTCAGCATCCTGTCGCAGAAATATGCGATGCTGCGAGCTCAGGCACACAGCCCCGAAGGCACCCTGGGCATGCTGGACCGTCTGCTGGGAGAATGATGAGCACCACATTGCACTGGTTCAAGTCGAGCCACAGCGGCAGCGAAGGCGGCCAGTGCCTCGAAGTTGCGTACGACTGGCGCAAGTCCAGTTACAGCGGCGACGAGGGCGGCCAGTGCATCGAGGTCTCCAGGCACCCCACCGCCGTCCACGTCCGCGACTCCAAGAACCCCGAGGGCCCCACCTTCACCGTCGCTCCCACCGCCTGGTCGGCCTTCGCCGCGTTCGCGGCCCGGAGCTGACCGGGCAGAGACTCAGGGCGCTTTGAGCAGATCGCGCAGCCCGGCGACGTAGGTACGCACGTCCCGGTCGGCGGGCAGTTCGGCGGGAGCCTCCGGCGCCCTCTCCTCCGGCTGCCGACAGGCGCGGCAGAGACCGTCCGGCAGCGCCTCCGCGCGGCCGGGCACACCGCACTTGGTGCACTCCATCATCACGCGCCGGACCGGCGTGCCAGGTGCGGGCGGCACCGGGGTGGCGGACACCTGAGGCGGGATCTTGTCCGTGAGACGGCGGCGGACGAGGCCGACCGGTGAGTCGACCCGGGCGGGCAGCCCTGCGACAAGCGCCCGGACGAGGTAGTCGGCGTCCACACCGCGCGTGAACCACTCGGCGGCCAGCGGCTCCAGGACCGCGCAATCGGCGGCGGAGAGCGCCAGACGGGCATCAGTGCGGCCGAGTTGCGCCAGGGCCGCGTACGCGGGCGAGGGCCCCTCTGCGACCGGCTCCGGCTCCCGCGTCCTCTGCTCCGGCACGACGGGGACTGCGGCGACAACGGTCACCACCGGCTCGGGCACGGTCGCCCGCTGGACCTCGGCAGCCATCAGCGCACCCCACCACTCGTTGTCGCGCGCGGTGCGGGACCAGAACGTACGGAAGACCCAGCGCACTTGGCCGCCCTCGCCGGTCACCAGGCAGCGCACACGACGCAGGTACCCGGCGACGGACAGGGCTTTGAGGGCCGTACCGACCGCCTGCTGACCGTAGAGCGGCAGCTGCTTGGCCAGGCCCTTGACGTCCATGGCCGCGCCGTCGGGAAGCTGATCGATGAACCCGGCGATGTTCCGCTCCCGCAGCGGCAGCAGCATGAAGTCGTCCGCGCAGCGCGGCTGTTGGTCCGGGGCGGATCGCTTGCCGTAGCCGGGACTGGCCATCGGGTACGGGCGCGAGGAGGCGGGGGTACGCAGGGCGGAGCTAGGCTGCTGGATAGCCACGGGATCGGTGCTTTCGATCTTGAGGTGAGACCCCGGCCTGGTGTTGCTAGCACCGCGTCGGGGTCGTTCTAGTTTCCGCACCGTAAGCAGTCGCGACGCTCCGCTGCAGGTCAGTCACGATTAGTCATACTTGCTGATCGTGACGGGTCAGGGAGGTCGGGGAGGTTTACCCGAACCCTCTTCTCCCTACCGGGTAAAGAAGGCGCTCGAATCCCGAAGCCCGCATCTCGCCGCCCGAGTCCCGAAGCTCAAGCTTCGGGCCCGCGCTCCCGGAAACGTCCCCCGGGAGAGTGAACACGCCCCTCCCGAAGCTCGGCGCCCGAAGCCCGAGCTTCGAGCACCGGCTGCACGCCCACGCCTCCTGACAGCAAGAAGCGGGCCACGACCCGTCGTGACCCGCTCCAAGACCCCGCACTGGGCCGTCAGCGCCCGAGCTTCTGCGCGACCTCCGTCGCCCAGTACGTCAGGATCATCCGCGCACCCGCGCGACGGATGCCCGTCAGGCTCTCCAGGATCGCCGCGTCCCGGTCGATCCAGCCCTTCTCGGCGGCGGCCTCGATCATGGAGTACTCACCACTGATCTGGTACGCCGCGACCGGCACGTCCACGGCGTCGGCGACCTTGGCGAGGATGTCGAGGTAGGGACCGGCGGGCTTGACCATGACCATGTCGGCGCCCTCCTCCAGGTCCAGCGCCAGCTCGCGCAGCGACTCACGGGTGTTCGCCGGGTCCTGCTGGTAGGTCTTGCGGTCGCCCCTGAGCGAGGAGCCCACCGCCTCACGGAACGGACCGTAGAAGGCCGAGGAGTACTTCGCGGTGTACGCGAGGATCGACACGTCCTCGTGGCCCGTCTGGTCCAGCGCGTCCCGGATCACGCCCACCTGGCCGTCCATCATGCCGCTGGGGCCCACCACATGGGCGCCCGCGTCGGCCTGGACCTGGGCCATCTCGGCGTACCGCTCCAGGGTGGCGTCGTTGTCGACGCGGCCGTCCTCGGTCAGCACCCCGCAGTGGCCGTGGTCGGTGTACTCGTCCAGACAGAGATCGGACATGATCACCAGGTCGTCGCCGACCTCTTCCCGCACCGCCCGCAGGCCGACCTGGAGGATGCCGTCCGGGTCGGTCCCCGCAGTGCCCCGGGCGTCCTTCTTCTCGTCCAGCGGAACCCCGAAGAGCATGATCCCCGACACGCCCGCCGCGACCGCGTCCACAGCGGCCTTCCGCAGCGTGTCCAGGGTGTGCTGCTGGACGCCCGGCATGGCGGAGATGGCGACCGGGGCGTCGATGCCCTCGCGTACGAACGCGGGCAGGATCAGGTTCGCCGGGTCGAGCCGGGTCTCGGCGACCATGCGCCGCATGACGGGGGTCGTCCGCAGCCGGCGGGGCCGCGAGCCGGGGAAGTTTCCGTAATCGGTCATCCTTCGAGACTAGACCCGCACACATCACCGGTTTACCGACACCCGGGCCGGAAAAAGCAGAGCACGGGACGACTCCCCCCGGACCGTCCTGGCCAGGCGCCGAAAGGTAATTCCGTCGACAGGACACCCGGCAACACGGCAGAGTGCCCGCCCGTGACGAGCAGCGAACTGTGGGACCACGAGACCGCCGACCGCTACGACACCGAAGAGGCGCCGAGATCCACCGCCGCCTTTCTCGGACCGACCCTCGACTTCCTCGCCGCACTCGCCGGTGACGGACGGGCCCTGGAGTTCGCCATCGGGACCGGCCGCGTCGGCGTCCCGCTCCGTGAACGCGGCGTACCCGTGAGCGGCATCGAACTCTCCGAGCACATGGCGGCCGTCCTACGACGCAAGATCGACGAGGACCGGCTCCCGGTCACCGTCGGAGACATGGCCACGACCGTCGTCGACGGCACGTTCTCGCTGGTCTACGTCGTCTACAACACCATCGGGAACCTGCTCACCCAGGACGAACAGGTCGAGTGCTTCCGCAACGCCGCGCGCCACCTGGAACCCGGCGGCAGGTTCGTCGTCGAGCTCGGTGTGCCACCACTGCGGCTCCTGCCCCCGACGCAGACCGCGGTGCCGTTCGACGTCTCCGCGCGGCATCTCGGCTTCGACACGTTCGACCTCGTCGAGCAGCTCCTCGTCTCCCACCACTTCACCCGCGAGCAGGACGGCCGCTACCGCCGCGGCAGCTGCCGCCAGCGGTACGCCTGGCCGGCGGAGCTCGACCTCATGGCGAAGATCGCCGGACTCCGGCTGGAGCGCCGGGTGGCCGACTGGGAGGGAACACCCTTCACGCAGGACTCCGGCGGACACATCTCCGTGTGGCGTAAGCCGGTCTGAGGCCGAAGACCCCCGGACCGGCCGCGCGGACACGCGAAGAGCCCGGCCGGGCGGGCACACGGGCACACGCAACGGACGCCCCCGCGGGTACGCGAAAGGGCCCGGCCGCCTCCCCGAGGAAGCGACCGGGCCCCACGATTTCGCCCGCCGGATCAGGTGGTCGTCCGGCGGCGCCGCGCGCCAGGACGCCGCTCGCTCGGCCGCGTCACCGGGTCACCGGCCTCCTTGGCCGCGTCCCGGCGCTGCGCGCCGAAGTCCGCCAGCGCCTGCGCCAGCTTGTGGACCGACGGCTCCGGGGAGAGGACGTCGACCCGCAGGCCGTGCTCCTCCGCGGTCTTCGCCGTCGCGGGACCGATGCACGCGATCACGGTCACGTTGTGCGGCTTGCCCGCGATGCCGACCAGGTTGCGGACGGTCGAGGACGACGTGAAGAGCACCGCGTCGAAGCCGCCGCCCTTGATCGCCTCACGGGTGTCCGCCGGCGGCGGCGATGCGCGGACCGTGCGGTACGCGGTGACGTCGTCGACCTCCCAGCCCAGCTCGATGAGACCGGCCACCAGCGTCTCCGTGGCGATGTCGGCGCGCGGCAGGAACACCCGGTCGATCGGGTCGAAGACCGGGTCGTACGGCGGCCAGTCCTCCAGCAGACCGGCGGCCGACTGCTCACCGGACGGCACCAGGTCCGGCTTCACACCGAAGTCGACGAGCGCGGCGGCGGTCTGCTCACCGACGGCCGCGACCTTGATCCCGGCGAAGGCACGGGCGTCCAGCCCGTACTCCTCGAACTTCTCCCGCACCGCCTTCACCGCGTTCACCGAGGTGAAGGCGATCCACTCGTACCGGCCGGTGACCAGGCCCTTGACCGCCCGCTCCATCTGCTGGGGCGTACGCGGCGGCTCGACGGCGATCGTCGGGACCTCGTGCGGCACCGCACCGTAGGAACGCAGTTGGTCGGAGAGCGACGCCGCCTGCTCCTTCGTACGCGGCACGAGCACCTTCCAGCCGAACAGCGGCTTGGACTCGAACCACGCGAGCTGGTCCCGCTGGGCGGCGGAGCTGCGCTCCCCGACCACGGCTATGACCGGCAGGTGCCCCTCGGGCGAGGGGAGCACCTTGGCCTGCTTCAGGACCTGGGCGATCGTCCCGAGCGTCGCCGTCCAGGTGCGCTGGCGGGTGGTCGTACCCGCGATCGTGACGGTGAGCGGGGTGTCGGGCTTGCGGCCCGCTGAGACCAGCTCCCCGGCCGCCGCGGCCACCGAGTCCAGCGACGTCGACACCACGGCCGTCGCGTCACTCGCGCCGACCTCGGACCAGCAGCGGTCCGAGGCGGTGCGCGCGTCGACGAACCGCACATCCGCTCCCTGCGCGTCCCGCAGCGGCACACCGGCGTACGCGGGCACGCCTACGGCGTTCGCGATGCCGGGCACGACCTCGAACGGCACGCCCGCTGCGGCGCAGGCCAGCATCTCGGCGCCCGTGTTGCCGTCCAGACCCGGGTCCCCGGTGACGGCACGGACGACCCGCCTGCCGCCCTTCGCTGCCTCCATGACAAGATTGGCGGCATCCCTGAGAACGGGTACTCCGGCGGGCGTTGACGCCATGTCAACAACCGCCAGCTCAGGCGTGCTTACCCCTGCCCGCGCATGGCAGCGGACGACGTCGAGAACCTCGGGTTCCGCGACAAGGACGTCCGCGCTCGCAAGCGCCTCGACGGCGCGAAGTGTCAGCAGCCCCGGGTCGCCGGGACCGGCGCCGAGGAAGGTGACATGCCCTGAGGACAGGACAGGGAAGTCGGATACGACAGGGCCGGTGGGGCTCAAAGTGCTCGCTCCCCCATAAGACCGGCCGCACCCTTGGCGAGCATCTCGGACGCGAGCTCGCGACCGAGGGCCGCCGCGTCGTCGTGCGACGTGGGGACGGGACCGGTGATGGACAGCTGCACCAGGGAAGTGCCGTCGGTGGAACCGACGACACCGCGCAGGCGCAGTTCGTTGACAACCTGCCCGTCGGCCAGGAGATCGGCCAGCGCACCCACAGGTGCGGAACAGCCGGCCTCCAGGGCGTTGAGCAGGGCGCGCTCGGCGGTCACGGCGACCCGGGTGTACGGGTCGTCGAGCTCGGCGAGGGCTGCGGCGAGGTCCGCGCTGCTTTCAGCGCATTCGATCGCCAGTGCTCCCTGGCCGGGAGCGGGCAGGACGGTGTCCACCGGCAGGAAGCCGGTGACCTCGTCCGTGCGTCCGAGGCGGCTGAGCCCGGCGGCGGCGAGTACCACCGCGTCCAGCTCCCCGCTTCGTACGAAACCGATGCGCGTGTCCACGTTGCCGCGGATCGCGACGGTCTCTATCTCGAGACCGTGGGAGCGGGCGTACGCGTTGAGCTGCGCCATGCGGCGCGGCGAGCCGGTGCCCACGCGGGCGCCGGGCGGCAGCTGCTCGAAGGTCAGCCCGTCCCGCGCCACCAGTGCGTCCCGCGGGTCCTCACGCTGCGGAACCGCAGCCAGGACGAGACCCTCGGGCTGTGTGGTCGGCAGGTCCTTGAGCGAGTGGACGGCGAAGTCCACCTCGCCGCTCAGCACCGCCTCCCGCAGAGCCGCGACGAACACACCGGTCCCGCCGATCTGCGCCAGGTGCTCCCGCGACACGTCTCCGTACGTGGTGATCTCGACGAGCTCGACGGCACGCCCGGTCACCTCACGGACCGCGTCGGCGACCATGCCGGACTGCGCCATGGCGAGCTTGCTGCGCCGGGTGCCTAGCCGGAGGGGTGGTGTGGTCTCCCCGCCCAGGGGTGAGTTGTCGGTCATGACCGCCCTCTATTCGGGTCGTTCAGGTCTGCCCGGGAGACGGCGGCCACCGTCTGCGGGTCGAGGTCGAAGAGTTCGCGCAGCGCATCGGCGTACCCGGCGCCGCCGGGCTCACTCGCGAGCTGCTTGACCCGCACGGTGGGCGCGTGCAGGAGCTTGTCGACGACGCGGCGCACGGTCTGCGTGATCTCGGCGCGCTGCTTCTCGTCGAGGTCGGGGAGGCGCCCGTCGAGCCGCGCGATCTCGCCCGCCACCACATCCGCGGCCATGGTGCGCAGGGCGACCACGGTCGGGGTGATGTGGGCGGCGCGCTGGGCGGCCCCGAAGGCCGCGACCTCCTCGGCGACCATGGTGCGCACCTGGTCCACATCGGCGGCCATCGGGGCGTCCGCGGACGCCTCGGCGAGCGACTCGATGTCGACGAGGCGCACACCGGCGACGCGGTGGGCCGCTCCGTCGATGTCGCGCGGCATCGCGAGATCCAGCAGGTGGAGCCGGACGGGGCCGGCGTCGGCCGGGCGCGGCGCCACCGGGCGCACGGCACGGTCCTGCGCGGCGGCGGAGCCGTTCTCCACCCATGCGGCGTGCTGGTCCAGCTCGTCGGCCGCCGGGGCGGCCGGGGCCTCGGGAGCCTGGGCCGCGCTGTCGTACGCAGCTCCGAGTGCTTCGGCGACGGCCGCCGCGGTCAGGACGAGCCCCGTCGCCCCGGTACAGGAGACGACCACGTCGGCACGTGTCAGTTCGTTCCCGACCTCGGCCATCTCCACCGCCCGGGCGGCCGGGACACCGGCCTGGCCGAGGATCTCGACGAGCCGGTCGGCCCGCGCCCGGGTCCGGTTGGCGACGACGATCTCCTCGACGCCGGCCCGGGCCAGCGTGGCCGCGGCCAGCGAGGACATCGAGCCCGCCCCTATCACCAGGGCGCGCTTGCCGGCCGCCCACTCGGTGACCTCGGCGCCGTCCGCCAGCTGCTCCAGCCCGAAGGTGACGAGCGACTGCCCGGCACGGTCGATCCCGGTCTCGCTGTGGGCACGCTTGCCGACCCGCAGGGCCTGCTGGAAGAGGTCGTTCAGGAGGCGCCCCGCGGTGTGGAGCTCCTGCCCCCGCGCCAGCGCGTCCTTGATCTGGCCGAGGATCTGGCCCTCGCCCACGACCATCGAGTCCAGCCCGCACGCCACCGAGAAGAGGTGGTGGACGGCACGGTCCTCGTAGTGCACATAAAGATAAGGAGTGAGCTCGTCCAGGCCCACGCCGCTGTGCTGTGCCAGCAGGGTGGACAGCTCGGCGACACCCGCGTGGAACTTGTCCACGTCCGCGTACAGCTCGATGCGGTTGCAGGTGGCCAGGACGGCGGCCTCGGCCGCGGGCTCCGCGGCGAGGGTGTCCTGGAGCAGCTTGACCTGGGCCTCGGCGGCCAGCGAGGCCCGCTCCAGCACGGAGACGGGAGCGCTGCGGTGGCTCAGTCCGACGACGAGAAGACTCATGCCGGCATCACGGCGGGCATGTCCCCGTCAGGTCCCTTCCGGCCGGTGGGGGTGGCGCGCATCGGCGGCGCCTCCTCGGCGTCACCGCCGACGACCGCCCTGCCGTCGGCAGCGGCTTCCTCGCCCGCCTTGCGCTGCTCGTGGAAGGCCAGGATCTGGAGCTCGATCGAGAGGTCGACCTTGCGCACGTCGACACCGTCGGGCACGGAGAGCACCGTCGGCGCGAAGTTCAGGATGGAGGTCACACCGGCCGCCACGAGCCGGTCACAGACCTGCTGGGCCGCGCCGGGCGGAGTGGTGATGACTCCGATGGACACACCGTTCTCGCTGATGATCCGGTCCAGGTCATCGGTGTGCTGGACCGCGATCCCGGCCACGGGCGTACCCGCCATCGTGGGGTCGGCGTCGATCAGGGCGGCGACCCGGAAACCACGCGAGGCGAACCCGCCGTAGTTGGCGAGTGCGGCGCCGAGGTTACCGATACCGACGATCGCGACGGGCCAGTCCTGGGTGAGGCCGAGCTCACGGGAGATCTGGTAGACGAGGTACTCGACGTCGTACCCGACACCACGCGTGCCGTAGGAGCCCAGGTAACTGAAGTCCTTGCGCAGCTTGGCGGAGTTGACCCCCGCCGCCGCGGCGAGTTCCTCGGACGAGACCGTGGGAACCGAGCGCTCGGAGAGCGCCGTCAGTGCGCGGAGATACAGCGGAAGCCGGGCGACGGTGGCCTCGGGAATTCCTCGGCTACGGGTCGCCGGTCGGTGAGTTCGGCCAGTTGCCACGGTGCTCCTGCGGGATGAGCGGGGCTGCAGGCGGCCGTATGTCCTATGACCGCCCCGTCGACAGCAGGCTATGTCTTTGTGAACGCGTGCACAAAGATTGTGTCCGTTTTGTCTGGTCAAAGTGACCGGGGTCACGCATATTCCCAGCGCGGTCCCGGAACTTGGGACGACATCAGCCCGTTGCAGGCCCGAAGGGGGCAAGACGGTACACACTCCTCATGTCAACGCCCCCGAGACCACTCAAAACGCCCATGATGTTAACCGTCTTTCGCCCACGCATCCCCCTCACGTTCCCAGCGCCGTGCGCAGCCTCGCCGGGTCCACCTTCCAGAACGTGTGCTGTTCGCCGTCGATCAGGACCACCGGGATCTGCTCCCAGTACTCCTTGTACAGCTCCTCGTCGCGCGTGATGTCCCGCTCCACCCACGAGGCACCGGTCTCCTCGCAGACCGCGCTCACCACCTGTCGCGCGTCGTCGCAGAGGTGGCACCCGGGCTTCCCCACGAGGGTCACCACCCGGTCCGCGGGGTTCTTCTTCACTCGGCGCAGCAGAGGACTCATACCTTCATTCTGCGCCTCGGCGGCCCCGCGCAGACCCCCTCGGAGGCCGCCGCTTCACCCGTTTGTCGCCCCGGCCCCGGAGAGTTCACACCGCCGCATCCCGCCGGGTCGGGAACTGCAGAACAGAATGGCTATGCTCACGACATGGCCGCTCTTGGATGGCTCACACCCCGCAGGCGCCCCGCCACGGCACGCAGCGTGCTCGCAGGCGAGGCCGCAGCCGAGGCAGCGCGGAAGTCGGCGCTCGCCGCCGGGCCCGAGGACGTGCCGGCCGCCCTCGACGAGGACCGGGAACCCGCGTTCCCGGTGGCGGGGGACGAGCGGGCCGCCGCCTTCTTCGACCTCGACAACACCGTCATGCAGGGCGCCGCGATCTTCCACTTCGGCCGCGGCCTGTACAAGCGGAAGTTCTTCCAGCGCCGCGAGCTGACCCGCTTCGCCTGGCAGCAGGCCTGGTTCAGGCTGGCCGGCGTCGAGGACCCCGAGCACATGCAGGACGCCCGGGACAGCGCCCTGTCCATCGTCAAGGGCCACCGCGTCTCCGAGCTGATGTCGATCGGCGAGGAGATCTACGACGAGTACATGGCCGACCGCATCTGGCCAGGCACCCGCGCCCTCGCCCAGGCGCACCTCGACGCGGGCCAGAAGGTCTGGCTGGTCACCGCCGCCCCGGTGGAGACCGCCACGATCATCGCGCGCCGCCTGGGCCTCACCGGCGCGCTGGGCACGGTCGCCGAATCGGTCGACGGCGTCTACACCGGCCGGCTGGTCGGCGAACCCCTGCACGGGCCGGCGAAGGCGGAGGCGGTCCGCGCGCTGGCGTCGGCCGAGGGCCTCGACCTCGAACGCTGCGCCGCGTACAGCGACTCGCACAACGACATCCCGATGCTCTCCCTGGTGGGCCACCCCTACGCGATCAACCCGGACACCAAGCTGCGCAAGTACGCCCGCGCCCGGGACTGGCGGCTGCGCGACTACCGCACCGGCCGCAAGGCGGCCAAGGTCGGCATCCCGGCCGCCGCGGGCGTCGGCGCCCTGGCCGGCGGCACGGCTGCCGCCGTGGCCATCCACCGCCGGCGCCGCTGAACCCACCCCGCCCCCGCGCGCCCTGTTCCACTTCCGGGCGCACCCTCTCACGCTCCGCAGGGCCCCTCAGGACGAGGGGCCCTGCGGCGCGCCCGGGGACGTACGGCCAATCGGGAGCCGGCAGCGGGTGCGCGCACCCATCGCTCCGGCCAGTCGCGTTGCGTGCGGCCGACCACAACCCGTCGCCACCGCAGGCAGATCTCGAAGCGATTCGATCAATAAGCGGTCACGATGTGCCACTTGAACCGTCACTTAGAGGTTACGGAAGCGACGTAATCGATGATTTGAGCAACTGGGTGTAGCACGGCCTGTACGAAGCGTTATTCTCCTCAGACGCACAAGGAGCCCGCCACCCGCTACCACGAGTGACGGTTTTCGAACTGCACGTGATGGAAGCTCTGCCTCTGGGAGTCCCGTGTACCCACACGTCGGGGTTGACACCTCGGGCCTGGCTACGCTGCGCGCAACGGTCCTCGACCACTTGCGCGGCTTCGTCCCCACCGCGTACGCCGTCCCCCAATTCGCCACCCCTGTACCTGCCGGCCCTTGCTACGCGCTGGCCGAACGCAGCGCGGCCGTCGGAAGACGCAGCACCCGCGGCGCCGCGAGCACGTCCGCCGTCCGCCGGCCCACGGCCGACAGCGACAGCGCGCGCATGATGGATCTCGTCGAACGCGCGCAGGCCGGTGAGGCCGAGGCCTTCGGCCGCCTGTACGACCAGTACAGCGACACCGTGTACCGGTACATCTACTACCGCGTGGGAGGCAAGGCGACAGCGGAGGACCTCACCAGCGAGACGTTCCTGCGCGCCCTCCGCCGCATCTCCACCTTCACCTGGCAGGGCCGCGACTTCGGCGCCTGGCTGGTCACGATCGCTCGCAATCTGGTCGCCGACCATTTCAAATCCAGTCGATTCCGGCTGGAAGTGACCACGGGTGAAATGCTCGACGCCAACGAGGTCGCGCGGAGCCCGGAGGACTCCGTCCTGGAGTCCCTCTCCAACGCCGCACTGCTGCAAGCCGTACGGCGGCTCAACCCGCAGCAGCAGGAGTGCGTCACCCTCCGATTCCTCCAGGGCCTCTCGGTCGCCGAGACCGCCCGCGTCATGGGGAAGAACGAGGGCGCGATCAAAACCTTGCAGTACCGGGCGGTGCGGACACTCGCACGACTTCTGCCGGACGACGCCCGCTGACATCACCATCCGTGACGTGTTCGTGACACACCGATCGGATCATCTTTCGTCCGTAACCCAACTGCCGCGCCACTCGTTGTGCCGGATGCAGGCCCCCTGTCGCCACACCTGACCGTTTCCACTCGCTCGATCGTGTGGAAATGTCTCCGGTGGGCAACCTTCCGGACCCTCAGGGGAGTCGACCGTCATGACGAGAGGAGGTGCCGCCAGTGATCGCAAACGTTTCGGCACACCGGCGGGCGAACGCCTTCGCCCAGGCCCTGGAGGAGCAGACCCCCCAGGGTGCGGCGGCCGTACAGCCCGAGGACCCGGCCCAACCGGCCGACCACGGAAAGCTGTTGGCCCTGGCGAACGGCCTCGGTGCGCTACCCGAGCCGGAATTCGATCCCGAGGTCAAAGTGGTGCAGCGAGCGCAGCTGCTCGCGGCCATGGAGACCATGTTCGCCGAAGGTGGTGCGTCCACGGGCCCTACGGTGCCCGAACAGCGGAGCAGGGGGGCGCACCGCGCATCCCCGATCCGGAGGCTGCGCCCACGCTCCCGCTGGGCGAAGGGCCTCACCGCGGGCGGGCTCACGGTCGGTGTGGCCGCGGGAGCGTTCGGCGGTGTGGCCGCTGCCAGTTCCGACGCCCTGCCCGGTGACTCCCTCTACCCGCTCAAGCGGGGCATGGAGGACATCAGCCTCACCATGGCCGACGGCGACGCCGCCCGGGGAGAGGCCTATCTCGACCACGCCTCGACCCGTCTCGGCGAGGCCCGCCGGCTGATGGAGCGCGCACGCTCGGGCGAGCTCGACCACGAATCGATCGGCGAGGTCAGGCGCACGCTCAACGGCATGACCCACGATGCCACCGAGGGCCACCGCCTGCTCCGCAGCGCCTACGACCGCGACGGCTCCCTCGGCCCCATCCAGACACTGGACTCCTTCTCGCGCTCCCACCGCGCGACCTGGAGCAGCCTCCGTGACCGCCTGCCCGTCCAGCTTGACGACATCGGCGCGAAGGTCAGCTCCGTCTTCGACGCCATGGACCAGGACGTCGCCCCCCTCAAGTCCCTGCTGCCCCGCACACCGGGCACCGGACAGGACGCGCCTACAGCGGGTTCCCCGCAGGACGACGGCGGCTCCTCGGCCCCCGGCCGCACCACGCCGTCCACCTCCGCGGCCCCGGACGGCAGCGCCTCCACCAGCTCCGCGCCCAAGCCCTCCGCCTCCGGGAGCGGTTCCCCCGACGGCCTGCTCGGCGGTTCGGACGGCCTGCTGGACGACATCCCGACGGACGGCGCCACCCCGTCGTCCCCGAGTGGCACCTCTGGGTCGTCGCCGGCCCCCGACGTCACCCTGCCTCCGCTCCTCCCCGGCCTGTTGCCCGGACTGGGCATCCAGGGCGAGGACATCGAGCCGTAGGTCCACCCGCTGTGCGTGAGGGGCGGCCCGCACGGGCCGCCCCTCATCCACGCTCCGGCACGCTCACGCAGGCCCTCAGAAGAAGACCGACCGGCGCTGCACCAGCAGCTTGTAGAGCGTGTGCTGGATCTGCTCCCGCACCTGGTCCGTCAGGTTGAACATCAGCATCGGGTCCTCGGCCGCCTCCGGCGGATAGCTGTCCGTGGGGATCGGCTCCCCGAACTGGATGGTCCACTTGGTCGGCAACGGCAGCGCCCCCAGCGGACCGAGCCACGGAAAGGTCGGCGTGACCGGGAAGTACGGGACCCCCAGGATCCGCGCGAGCGTCTTGGAGTTGCCGATCATCGGGTAGATCTCCTCGGCGCCCACGATCGAGCACGGCACGATCGGCACCCCCGCCCGCAGAGCCGTCGACACGAACCCGCCCCGCCCGAAGCGCTGCAGCTTGTACCGCTCGCCGAACGGCTTCCCGAGGCCCTTGAAACCCTCCGGCATCACTCCCACGACCTCGCCGGCCCGCAGCAGACGCTCCGCGTCCTCCGCGCACGCCAGCGTGTGACCGGCCTTCCTGGCCAGCTCGTTGACCACCGGCAGCATGAAGACCAGATCGGCCGCGAGCAGCCGCAGATGCCGCTCGGCCGGGTGCTTGTCGTGCACCGCGACCTGGAGCATCAGCCCGTCCAGCGGCAGCGTCCCGGAGTGGTTGGCCACGACGAGCGCCCCGCCGTCGGACGGGATGTTCTCGATGCCCTTCACCTCGACCCGGAAGTACGTGTCGGCCAGGGGCCTGAGCACCGACATGAGGACCTGGTCGGTCAGCTCCTCGTCGTAGCCGAACTCGTCGACCTCGTAGTCGCCCGTGAGCCGCCGCCTCAGAAACGCGAGCCCGCTCGCGACGCGCCGGTCCCAGCCGCTCCCCGCGGCCTCCTGGCCCTCCTTGCCCTCCTCGCCGTCCCGGAGGCCCGGTGAGGGGTCCTCGGCCGTCCCGTCGGGCACCTGGCCGCCCGGCAGGGCGCTCACGGGCGCCGGACCGGCCCCCGAGGGTGCCTGGACCCGGCCGGCACCGGGCAGCACGCTCCTGCGCCGCCCCGCGCCGGAGCGCGAACGGTCGTCGTCGAAGGGAATGACCTTGGCGTCCGCCATCGTCGGTCGCGCTCCTCTACCTGGCGCCGTGCGTCGAATGTGTCGTACCGGCCCGCTCCCCGCCGAGCGGCAGCTCGGCCAGCCTGCCGACCGCCCTGCTCACCCGCTCGGGAGGCAGCAGCCCCGGCCCCTGGCTCCGCGCGAACTCCGCGAACGTCTGGGCGGTGGTGAACCGGGGCCGGAAGCCGAGGGTCTCGCGCATCTGCACGGTCGAGACCACACGGCCGTGGGTGAGCAGCCGGATCTGCTCCGGGGAGAAGTCGGTCATGCCGATCGTGCGGAGCGCCGCGCCCACCCAGGTGACGGCAGGCAGCAGCACCGGGACCGTCGGCCGCCCCAGCCTCCGCGAACACTGCGAGAGCAGGAGCACCCCGTCCCCGGCGATGTTGAACGTGCCGCTGTTCAGGGTGCCGCGCCGGGGCTCGCGGGAAGCGATCTCCAGTACGTCGACGACGTCGTCCTCATGGACGAACTGCAACCGGGGGTCGTAACCGAAGACCGTCGGCAGGACCGGCAGCGACAGATAGTCGGCGAACGGCGAGTCCGGCTCAGGACCCAGGATGTTGGCGAACCTCAGCACACACACGGCCACGTCCGGCCTGCGGCGGGCGAAGCCACGCACATATCCCTCGACCTCGACCGCGTCCTTGGCGAAGCCACCGCTGGGCAGGGCCTTCGGCGTCGTCGTCTCGGTGAAGACCGCGGGGTCACGCGGGGCCGAGCCGTACACGTTGGTGCTGGACTTGACCACGAGCCGCTGCACCGTCGGGGACTTCTGGCAGGCACCGAGCAGCTGCATCGTGCCGATGACGTTGGTCTCCTTGACCGTCGTCCGGCCGCCCGCGCCGCTCGCCTTCGCCGAGACGTCCAGATGGACGACCGTGTCGACGGAATGCTCGGCGAGGACTCTGGTGATCGCGGACTGCCGGATGTCCGCCAGGACGAATTCGGCGTCCCCCAGCTGGTGCCCGGGCACCACGGCGTCCACGGCGATCACCCGTTCCACACCGGGATCGCGCTGGACACGCCGCACGAAGCGGCCTCCGAGCTGCCGGGCAGCGCCTGTGACGAGCACGATCTTCCCCAAGATCAGCGCCTTCCGTCGATCGATCACCGAGCGGGGTCTTCCCCCTGCCGTCACGGTAGTCGGTCGATGTTGCCCTGTGATGACCCCAGGCGGGCTTTACCGAACCGATGGCGGGAATACCACCGAACGCACACCTCACGTCCCCTGCTCAGGGGCCCGGGACAACGCCCGGAAAACGCACCGGGGCCCTCCCGCCTGAACGGCGGGAGGGCCCCGGACTCACGAACCGCGTTCGCTTACTTCTTGTTGCGACGCTGAACGCGCGTGCGCTTGAGCAGCTTGCGGTGCTTCTTCTTGGCCATCCGCTTGCGCCGCTTCTTGATAACAGAGCCCACGACTACCCTCGCTCACTTCTTCTTCACTGGTGCGGGGCGTCTGGGCCCACACGACCTACGTCGGCCTAGCCTACCCGCCACCGCGTGAGGGACGTAATCCGAGGGCAACGTCAGGCTGACTCCACCCCCACGAAGGACTCTCGGAGATACTCGTGAACCGCTTGCTCCGGGACCCGGAAGGACCTTCCCACCCTGATCGCCGGCAGATGACCGCTGTGCACCAGGCGGTACACCGTCATCTTCGACACCCTCATGACCGAGGCGACTTCCGCCACGGTCAGAAACTTGACCTCGTTCAGAGGCCTCTCGCTGCCAGCAGCCATGACCCACCTGTACCTTCCGCACGAGACGCGCACCGGCTTCCCCTCCGGTGACTCTTCGTCGCTGTGCGCTCACTCCCCAGATTAGGGGCGGGTGGTGCGAGTGGGGAAGAGGTGAGCGGATCGGGCGCCTACTGTGACAGACATGCCCGATTGAGTACATACCGAGTCAGTGGACGGTAGTAGTCGGACCGCACGGCGTCGTCGAGCGGAACGGCCACCGCCACCCGCCCCTCCGCCTCACCCACGAACAGCGCGGGGTCGTCCGTGTCCGCCAGCCCGATGGCCTCGATACCCAGCTGACCTGCACCGCAGACCCATCCGTGGTCCCCCACCACCAGCTCCGGCAGCAGCCCACAGCTCTCCACGACCTCCTCCAGCACGGCACGGACCGGCAGCGGCGAGTGGGTGTGTGCGCCGGTGACACTCCCCGGCACCCGCACGCCCGGTTCGCGCACCAGCGCGACGCCCCGTACGTAGTCGAGGTTGTACGTGCGTACGCCGAACCGGGTCGTTATGTCGACACATCGCCCCTGCGCCGGGGTGAGCACAGCACACCCCGCCGCCGACAGAGCGTCTGCCAGCCCGGCGTAGAACCCCAGCAGCCGGTGCGGATGCCCGGTGCCGAACAGCACCGGAGCCCGCCTCTCCGCGACCCGGGCCAGGCACCGCGCGAACGCGTCGAGCGCCTCGAGCGTCCGCTCGGGATCGATCACGTCGAACCCTGACACCTGCTCAGGATCGTCCGACACCCCGCACTTGTCGGCCATCAGCCGCAGCAGGTCACGCTCCCCCCACGCCCCTTCGGGATCGAGCCCGAGCAGCACCCGGGGGTCCCTCGCCGCGAAGAGGCGATACCTCCGCAGGCTGGTCTCCCGGGGCGTGGCCACGGGCCCGGCCAGCCGGGCCGCCAGCAGATGAGCGCGCAGCGCTCCGGTGCTCAACACCCTCCCGATGCTCCCGTACCGGGACCGCCCCCGGGCGGGAAACCGGCGAGCGAACCACCGTTGGCGTAACCGCCCTCAGGTGAGCAGGCCCCGCAGCGGGAACACCGAGCGCCTGGTCGCCAGCACCGCCTGGTCCAGCCGGTCCGCCGGGTCGTAGCCGTCCTCCCACGGCTTCCACGACGGCGTACGGCCGTCGGTCATCCGCGCCGGCCCCAACTGCCGCGTACGGGCGTAGACCTCGTCCCGCCAGGACGGCGGGATCACCGATTCCGGGTCCACGGGCGCGTGCGCGGCGATCCCCACGAGATGGGTCCAGGACCGCGGCACGACGTCCACCACCGCGTAACCGCCCCCGCCCAGCGCCACCCAGCGCCCCTCCTCCGTGCAGGAGTGGGCCAGCTCATGACAGGCCGTCATCACCGCGCGCTGCGCGTCCAGCGACACCGCGAGGTGGGCCAGCGGATCCTCGAAGTGCGTGTCGGCCCCGTGCTGGGTCACCAGGACCTGCGGCCGGAAGTCCTCCAGCAGTTCGGGCACCACCGCGTGGAACGCCCGGAGCCACCCCGCGTCCCCCGTCCCCGCCGGCAGCGCCACGTTCACCGCACCGCCCTCGCCCGCACCGGCCCCGGTCTCCTCCGGCCACCCGGTCTGCGGGAACAGCGTGCGCGGGTGCTCGTGCAGCGACACGGTCAGCACCCGGGGGTCGTCCCAGAACGCCGCCTGGACCCCGTCCCCGTGGTGGACGTCCACGTCGACGTACGCCACCCGCTCCGCACCCAGCTCCAGCAGCCGGGCGATGGCGAGGGCCGGGTCGTTGTACACGCAGAAGCCCGAGGCCGCTCCGGGCATCGCGTGGTGCAGCCCGCCGGTGAAGTTCACCGCATGCGCGCTCTCCCCACGCCACACCGCCTCGGCGGCCCCCACCGAGAGTCCCGCGATGAGCGCGGACGCCTCGTGCATCCCGGCGAAGGCGGGATCGTCGACGGTCCCGAGCCCGTACCCCTGATCGGCGGACCGGGGATCCGCGGAGGCGGCCCGCACAGCGGCCACGTAGTCCTCGCGGTGCACCAGCCGGAGCGTGGAGTCACCGGCGGCCTTCGCCGACCGGACGTCCACCTCCCCGTCCAGCCCGAACGCCCGCACCAGCCCCATCGTCAGGGCGAGTCTGACCGGGTCCATGGGATGGCTGGACCCGAAGTCGTATCCCGTTACTGCCTCATCCCACATCAGCCGCGCGTGCCCGCTCATGCCCGACACCGTATCGGGCGGGCTCGGCGCCGAACGAGCGGGCGTACACGAGCGTGGCGAGGACCAGCACCATGGGAACGAGCATGGCCCCCCGGTAGCTCCAGGCATCCCCGAGCGCCCCCACGAGCGGCGATCCGACCAGGAAGCCGACGTAGTTGAAGACGTTCAGCCGGGCCACCGCCGCGTCGCTCGCCCCGGGGAACATCCGGCCCGCGGCGGCGAAGGTCTGCGGCACGATCACACAGAGCCCCAGCCCCAGCAGCGTGAACCCGAGCATCCCCCACCAGGGCCCCGGCGCCAGCGCCACCACCCCGAACCCCACGGCGGCCAGCACGCTCCCGCCCCGCACCACCGCCACGGCCCCGAACCGCCGTACCCCGAGGTCACCGACGGCCCGCCCGAGCAGCGTGGTCACCATGTAGACGTTGTACGGCACGGTCGCCAGCTGCTCGGACCCGCCCAGCACGTCCTGCAGGTACTTCGCGCTCCAGTTGGAGACCGTCGAGTCACCGATGTACGCGAAGGCCATCACCAGGCAGAGCGGCAGCAGCATCCTGAACGGCACGGACGCACCCTTCCCCGGCTCCACCGCCAGGTCCCCGCCATCCGACTTCCCCTCCGCGTACCAGCGGCTGCCGACCAGTGCGGCGGGCAGCAGGACGACCACCGCCGGCAGATAGGAGACCAGCAGCGAAAGGTCCCAGTGCGCCCCGGCCCAGGCCATCGACGCCCCGGCGATCCCGCCCAGGCTGTACGCGGCGTGGAACCCCAGCATGATGCTGCGCCCGTACGCGCGCTGCAGGCTGACGCCCATCATGTTCATCGAGGCGTCCAGCGCGCCCACCGCCAGGCCGAAGACCCCCAGCGCCAGCGCCGCCTGCCACACCTCGCTGCCGGCCCCCACGGCGAGCAGGGCCAGCATCACGACGGGCTGCGCCCACCGCAGTACGACGCCGGGCCGCACCCGCGCCACCACCTTCTCGGTGACCACGCTGGCGACGCCTGCCAGGACGGGCACAGCGGCAAGGAAGACGGGCAGCAGCCCGTCGGATATCCCGTACCGGTCCTGAATGGCGGGGATGCGCGTCACGAGCAGAGCGAAGGTCACCCCTTGCACCAGGAAGCTCAGGGCGAGTGAGGCTCTGCCGTACCGCAACCGCGCATCCGTCATGGCCGCGAGCGTAGAGCTCCGATCTACCGCTGGGTAGATCGATCAGGCGAGAAGTTTGGGAAGCTGCGACATGTCGGAGAAGTGGCCGGTGACCCCGACGAGCCGGTCCGCCGGCATCATCGAGGTGAATCCGTACACGTCCATGCCGGCGGCCCGGGCCGCCTCGACGCCGAGCGGGCTGTCCTCGATCACGACACACCTCTCGGGGGCGACGCCCATCCGTTCGGCGGCGTGGAGGAACAGGTCGGGGGCCGGCTTCCCTCTTCCCACGTCCTCGGAGCTGAAGATCCACTCCTCCTCGAACCACTGGTCGAGGCCGGCGTTCCGGTGCCCTGCCGCGATCTTCTGGTGGCTCCCGGACGAGGCGACGCAGTACGCCACTCCGTCGGCGACGAGCTCACCGAGCAGTTCCTCGACCCCGTCCACGACGGCCAGCCGCTCCTGCTGGAACGCGCCAAGTGTCCGCCTGTGCAGCTCCTCGTCGAAGTCCGCGGGCAGCTTCTGGCCTGTCCGCTCCTCCACCAGGTCGTGTACCCGGTGGATGGCTGCCCCCATGTAGTCGCGGAGCGACTCGTCGTACGAGGTGGGGTGACCGAGCTCCGTGAGGTAGCCGGCCAGGATGGTGTTGGAGATCGGCTCACTGTCGACGAGCACGCCGTCGTTGTCGAAGATGACCAGTTCGTAGCGCATGGTTCGACACTAGACGCTCAGAACGCAGAAAAGCCCCGTGCCACAAGGGCACGGGGCTTTCCCGGAATAATTGTTCGGCGGCGTCCTACTCTCCCACAGGGTCCCCCCTGCAGTA
>NZ_JBIBEG010000007.1:397576-413125 GCF_042902585.1 Streptomyces argenteolus | reverse complement strand
GTGCGGCGGCCCACCTCGGAGAGGAAGTCGGCGCGGGTGAAGCCGGTGACGTCGTCGGTCACCTCGAAGTATCCGTACGCGCCGGAACCGCGGGCATGGACGACGCGCTCCGGGATGCGCTCACGGTTGAAGCGGGCGAGCTTCTCGAGCAGGTGCTGGTCCTGGACGAGGATCGGCCCGCCGGCGCCGGCGGTGGCGGAGTTCTGGTTGTCGGCGACCGGGGCGCCTGACTCGGTCGTGAGCACACGCTGGGACATGGAGGCCTTCCGTACGGGGGCTGCTGACGGCCTCAGGAGCGTAGATTCGCCGGGTTCGACGCGTCAACAGTTTGTTGAAATTGGAGGGTGGGGTTCCGGGCCGCGGCAGCGCCTGGGCGCGACAGGACAGGTGTCAGCGCCGCCGCGACCCGGAGTTCGGGGGGTGAGGGCTCTCGTCCGTAGCGGGCCGGGCTCGGCCGGCGGAGGAGGACGAGGGCCCGGGAAGAGCCGGGAGCGTCAGACCTGGGAGCCGGAGAGCCGCTCGACCGAGCGCAGCAGCGCCGAGTGGTCGAGGCCGCCGTCACCCTGCGCGCGCAGGGAGGCGACCAGCTGGGCCACGACCCCGCCGACGGGCAGGGCGGCACCGACGTTGCGGGCGGCGTCCGTGACGATGCCCATGTCCTTGTGGTGCAGGTCGATCCGGAAGCCCGGGGTGAAGTCCCGCTTCAGGAAGTTGTCCTTCTTGCGCGTCAGGACCGTCGAGCCGGCGAGTCCGCCGTTCAGGACGTCGAGCGCGGCGCTCAGGTCGACCCCGGACTTCTCCAGGAAGACGACGGCCTCGGCGCAGGCCTGGATGTTGACCGCGACGATCAGCTGGTTGGCGGCCTTCACCGTCTGGCCCGAACCGTGCGGGCCGCACAGCACGATCGTCTTTCCGAGCGCCTGGAGCAGGGGCTGCGCCGCGTCGAAGTCGCCGCGCTCGCCGCCGACCATGATGGACAGGACGGCCTCGATCGCACCGGCCTCACCGCCGGAGACGGGGGCGTCCAGCACGCGTATGCCCTTCGCCCTCGCGTTCTCGGCGAGGTCCACGGAGGTCTGCGGGGTGATGGAGGACATGTCGATCAGCAGGGTGCCCTGCCGCGCGTTCTCCAGGATCCCGTCGGGGCCGTAGGCGATGGCCTCGACCTGCGGGGACGCCGGGACCATGGTGATCACGACGTCGGCGTCGCGGACCGCCTCCGCGATCGAGGCGGCCCCCTGGCCGCCCGCCGCGACGAGCCGGTCGATCTTGTCCTGCTCCAGGGTGTAACCCGTCACCTGGTAGCCGGCCTTGACGAGGTTCTCGGACATGGGGGAGCCCATGATGCCGAGCCCGATCCAGGCGACCTTGGGGAGGGTGCTGCTCATGAGGGTGCCTTCCGGTAAGCGTGTGTGCGGGAGGGGGCGGGCCTCAGCGGGCCGGCCGGTGTTCGGCGGGCAGCCAGGCGAACGACTCGGCGCTCGGCCGGTCGCCCGGCTTGTACTCCAGGCCGACCCAGCCGTCGTAACCGGCCTCGGTCAGCTCGTCGAGGAGCCGCTCCAGGGGGAGGTCGCCGGTGCCGGGTGCGCCCCGCCCCGGGTTGTCGGCGATCTGGACGTGGCCGGTCTTCGCGGCGTACGTCTTGATCACCTGGCCGAGGTCCTCGCCGTTCATCGACAGGTGGTAGAGGTCCAGCAGGAACGTGGCGTTGCCCAGTCCCGTCGCCTCGTTGACACGGTCGACGACCTCGACGCCCGCCGGTGCGCTGACCAGCGGATAGCGCGGCGACTCAGTGGCGTTGAGCGTCTCGATCAGGAGGGCCGCCCCGATCCGGTCGGCGGCCCGGGCGGCCAGGACCAGGTTCTCCAGGGCGAGTTCGTCCTGGACGGCCGGGTCCACCCCCTCGACGCGGTTGCCGTACAGCGCGTTGAGCGCCGTGCAGCCGACCGATGCGGCGAAGTCCGCCGCCACGTCGATGTTGGCGCGGAAGCGGTCCGACTCCTCGCCGGGCAGCGAGAGTGCCCCCCGGTCCGGGCCGGGGAGCTCGCCCGCGTAGAAGTTCAGCCCCACCAGTCGCGTGCCCGCGTCGTCGAGCGCCTTCTTCAGGGCGTCGAGCTCGGCCTGCGCGGGGGTGGGGGTCTCGATCCAGGGCCACCAGAGCTCGACCGCGGTGAAGCCGGCGGCTGCCGCCGCCGCGGGGCGCGCCAGGAGCGGGAGTTCGGTGAAGAGGATCGAGAGGTTCACATCGAAGCGCTGGTCCGAGTAACCCATCATGCGCTCCTTCCGTATTGCGGAAGTTAGTTTCTGCTTAACGGAAGATTGCCTGGCGGCCCCTGCGGCTGTCAAGAGGCAGCCCGAATTCCGGGCACGCGGAAGCGGGGTGGAGGCCGTCCCGCCCTCCACCCCGCTCGCGCTCACACCTGCCTGGTCAGACGGCCGGAACCGTGTCCTCGAAGGTCGTGCCGGCGGCCCGGTAGTCCCCCACCAGCGCCGCCACCTGCGCGGGGGAGAGCACCTGGTCCTTCACGTGCAGGACGTAGTCCACCTGCTGGTCGTACGCGCGGGGCGTGGTGCTGCTCTGGCCGGCCAGGTCGATCAGCCACTGGTTGAAGTTGATCGACATCGGCCGCTCGGGGAGGTACGCCGCCCCGTGGGTGCCGAAGAGCTGCCCGTCCACGTAGTACGTGATCGCGTTGTTGTCGATGGTCACCACCAGGTCGTGCCAGCCGGCGTAGCTCACGCGCGCCTCGCTGTGCTGGTTGACCGCCTCCCAGGGGTCGGGCCGGTAGGTCTCCCACGACGTCGTGTACAGGATGCTGGACGGCTCGCCCCAGCCGCCGTTGGGCAGGTACTCGAAGTCGTACTCCGCGTAGTCGTCCGCCATCGGGGCCTTGAGGTCGTTGATCGTGAAGAAGGTCTGGACGAGGTGGTCGCCGTCCGGTCCCGACCTCGGGGCGTCGCTGAACTTCACCCGGGCCGCATAGGTGCCGTTGCGGAACTTCATGGACTTCGTGAGGATCTCCGTCTGCACCGTCGAGGCGCCCGTACCGGCGGTCGACGTCTCCAGGTTCATCACCGAGTTGCCGCTCTGGCTGCTGAAGGTGACCTTCTCGGGGGACCAGACGGCGCCCGGCACACCGGGACCGCCGGAGTTGGAGCGGACGCTCCAGCCGTTGGCCGCGATCCTCGGGTCCGCGTGGCCGGAGTAGTTGAAGTCGTCGAAGAGAGTGGGCCCGTCGGCCGGCGGGTCGGTGGGGGGATCGGTCGGATCGGTCGGGCCCCCGCCGCCGGGCGCCTCACCCCAGGCGACGACACCGCCCACCTGCGCGGTGATCCGCGGCCAGTCGGCGTAGGTGGTGCGTTCGGCGCCGAAGGAGTAGTCGTCGGACTGCCCGAGCGGCTGCCAGTCGGTGCGGTGGAAGCGCAGTTGCATGTCCCCGGTGTCCGCACCCGGGGCGAGGGAGCCCGCGCCCGGTGTGAAGGCGATCTCCAGGTAGCGGTCGGCGGTGGCCGTCGGGTTCGGGAGGGTCTTGAACGTCCCGGTGATGTTCGCGCAGCCCTTCACCGCCCAGGAGCAGGCGAACCGGTACGTGGCCGATGCGGAGTCGGCCTTGAAGTAGTAGCGCACCTTGACGTCCGCGAGCGGCACGCTCGTGCTGCCCGTGTTGCGGACCTTCAGCCATGGCTCGCTCTGGTCGGCCGAGGCCCCGGACGCGCTCGTGCGGTACTGGACGGCGAGCCCGCCGGCCGCCGCGGCACCGGCCGTCGCGGGCAGGGCGGCCAGGGCCGTACAGCCCAGGGCCAGGGTGACGGCGGCGGCCGACGCCGCGCGGATACGGCTCCTGCGGAGTGTCCTCATGGCGATGTTCCTCTCCGGAACGGTGGGGGATGGGCTACCGAGGGGGGTGCGCTGTACCTGCGGACGCGGTCGCCAAGGACCGCGGGGTCAGGGGCCGGTAGGGGACGCCCAGGGCGTCCAGCCGGGTGGTGTGGTGGCGCAGGCGCTCGACGAAGCCGGACCAGTCGGCGCGCCCGCCGGACCAGGCACGGTCCGCCAGGGCGCAGAGCCGCGGATAGGTGAGGTATTCGATCCGGTCCGGCGTCGTCACGTACTCGGTCCACAACTGCGCCTGCGTGCCCAGGACGCGGGCGGCCTCCTCGGGTGCCCAGTCCTCCGGCACCGGCTCGTTGGCGTGCACCGCGTGCAGGGGGACGAGGGGGCCCGGCTGGGACGAGGGCTCGCCGGGATCGGTGGACTGGGCGTAGTCGAGGTAGGTGGCGCGGTGGTGCGCGGTCACCACCTGGTGACCGCGCCGCGCGGCGGTGCGGGCGTGCGAGGGGTCCCGCCAGGTCATCACCGTGAACTCGGGGGGCAGCTCGGTCCCGCTCTCCGCCCAGCCGGTGGGACGGCGGCCGTGCTCCACCAGGAACGAGCCCATCCTTCCCATGAACCAGCCGTGCAGCTCCCCGGGTCCGGCCAGCCCTTCGGCCGCCGCACGCTCCCTGGCCGCCGGGCTGCTCTCCCACTCGTCGGTGGGGCACTCGTCGCCGCCGATGTGGACGTACGGGGAGGGGAAGACGTCCATGACCTCCTCCAGCACGGCCCGGCAGAAGTCGAACACCTCCTCGTGGACGCCGAGCACGGTGTCGCAGACACCCCAGCGGGTCCAGACGTCGAGCTGCCGCCCGGGGTGATTGCCCAGGTGGGGGTAGGCGGCCAGAGCCGCGCGCACATGTCCGGGCATCTCGATCTCCGGCACGACGCTCACCCCGCGCTCCGCCGCGTGGCGGACCAGGCCACGCAGCTCGTCCCTGGTGTACGCCCCGGCGTGGGCCACCCCGTCGGACAGGGACTGCGCGCGATGCCCCCCGACCGAGGTCAGCCGGGGGTAGGCGTCGACCGGCATGCGCCAGCCCTGGTCGTCCGTGAGGTGCAGATGGAGGACGTTGAGCTTGTGCAGCGCCATGAGGTCGACGTAACGGCGCAGATAGGAGACGGGCTGGAAGTGCCGGGCGACGTCGAGCATCGCGCCGCGCCAGGGATGGCGCGGCACGTCGCTGATCTCGACGCAGGGCAGCTCCCAGGAGATGCCGTGCGCGCCGCCCGACAGCGCCTCGGCGGGCAGCAGCTGACGGATGGTCTGGACACCCCGGAGCAGCCCGTCCGGCCGGGCCGCGCGCAGCAGCATGGCCTGCGGGCCGACGGTGAGGCCGTATCCCTCGTCGCCGAGCCCGCCGAGCTGCGGGTCGAGCGCCAGGACGACACGGCCCTCGGCGGAGGGCGGGAGCGGCAGCCCGGTCGTCGGCCCGAGGAGCGTGCGCAGCAGGTCGGCCGCCCCCTCCGCCCCCGGCAGGGCGCGTACACGGGTGTCCTGGTCCAGGACGAAGCGGCCCGGCCGCGGGGAGACCTTGCGGGGGAGGGGGACGAGGGACAGCTCGGGGCGTGATGCGGGCACGGGGGCCTCCGGGATCGGACGCGGGCGGGTTCGGCGGGACGGTGGGGTGGGCGCCCCGGACGGGCTCAGCCCTTCACGGCGCCGGCCGCGAAGCCGGAGGTCACATGACGCTGGAGCAGCAGGAAGATGACGAGCGCGGGCAGGGCGAAGAGCGTCGAGGCGGCCATGGTGGCGCCCCAGTCGGTGCCGAAGGTGTTCTGGAAGGACGAGAGCCAGACCGGCAGGGTGCGGTTGTCCTGCTGCTTGATGATCAGGAAGTTGGCGTAGGCGAACTCGTTCCAGGCGGTGATGAAGCCGAACAGCGAGGTCGCCATCAGGCCCGGGGCCAGCAGGGGCAGCGCCACCCGCGCGAACGCACCGGTCCTCGTGCAGCCGTCCACCTGGGCGGCCTCCTCCAGCTCGGGCGGGATCGTCGCGATGAAGCCCCGCAGCACCACGATCGTGAAGGGCAGCGTGATCATGAAGTAGACGAGGGTCAGGGTGGGCAGCCGGTCGAGCATGTCCGTGTCACGGGAGATGATGTAGATCGGGATGATCAGCGACTCCCAGGGCGCCATCTGGGCGACGAAGACCAGCAGCATGAACTGCCGCCGCCCCTTCCAGCGCAGACGGGCGACCGCGAACGAGGCGCCGAGCGCCACCACGAGGGACAACAGCACGGCTCCCAGCGTCACCAGGACGCTGTTGCGCCAGAACAGTTCGAAGCCGTCCGCCTGAACGGCCCGGCGGAAGTGCTCCAGCGTCCAGGTGTAGGGCACGAGCCGGGGTTCGGCGGACCGGATGTCCCGCGAGGGCTTGAACGCCGTGGAGATCATCCAGTACACCGGGAACAGGCAGACCACGACCGTCACGACGGCGGCGGCGTTCAGCGGGATCCGCCGGAAACGGGCACGGAGCAGAGTCATCGCGGGTCGTCCTCCTGGCGGAACATCTGGCGGAAGTAGAGGACCAGCACCCCGGACATCAGGACCACGGTCACCATCGACGCGGCGGAACCCAGGTCGTAGCGCTGGCTGGAGAGCGCCGTCTGCACCGCGTAGACGGGCAGGATCGTGGTCGCGTCACCCGGGCCGCCCCGGGTCATCACCCAGATCTGGACGAACGCCTTGAAGGTCCAGATCACCTCCAGCGACAGCACCAGCATGAAGATCGGCCGCAGCATCGGGAAGGTGATCGAGCGGAAGACGCGGGAGGCGGAGGCGCCGTCCATCCGCGCCGACTCGTACAGCTCGGCGGGGACGGTCGTCAGGGCGGAGTAGAGGGTGATCGCGGCGAACGGCACGGACTGCCAGACGATCAGCAGGACCAGGATCGCGAAGGCCGCCGTACCGTTCGCGAACCACGGATAGCGGTCGAAGGAACCGAAGCCGAGCGCGGTCAGCGACTGGTTCACGATGCCGAACTCCGAGTGGAACAGCCACTGGAAGACGGTCGTGGCCGCGACGACCGGCATCGCCCAGGCGAGCACCAGGGAGCAGAGCACGACCGTACGGCCGAAGCGGCCCATCCGTTCCGTCATCAGTGCGACCAGGGTCGAGATGCTCATGATCAGCACCACGTTGACGGCCATGAAGGCGAAGGTGCGGCCGGTCACCTCCCAGAAGCGCGGATCCGACAGCAGCGTCCGGTAGTTGCGCAGACCCACGAACTCGGCGTCCCCGGTGATCAGCTGCCGCAGCCGGAAGTCCTGGAGCGAGATCACCACGGCCCGCACCAGCGGGTAGACGAGCAGGTAGAGCATCCCGCCGATCGCGGGCGCGATCAGGGCGTACGGCCAGAAGGTGTGCGACGGCCGCCCACGCCGCCGCCCCGGCGGTGGGTGCGGTGGACGGTGGACGCGTGGCGCGGTTCGTTCACGGACGGCCGGCACGGCGGGCCTCCTCTCGGTGGGGGGTCATCGGGTGGGGAGGGTCAGGAACTGGCGTTCATGGCACGGGTGATGTCCGCGGAGGCCCTGGCCGCCTCCTCGGCCGCGTCACCGCCGGTGAGCACCGCGGTCATGTAGTCCTTCACCGGGTTCTCGGCCTCGACCGCCGCCCAGCCCGGGGTGTTCGGGGTCGCGTGCCCGTTCGCCGCGCCGACGGCCATCGCCGAGGCGCCCGGGTCCGCAGCCACCGCCGAGGCGAGTGTGGTCCGGTTGGGCACGTAGCTCATGGCCACCGCGAGCTTTTTCTGCCAGGCGTCGCCCGTGAGCTCCTTGATGAAGGTGACCGCCGCCTCCGGATGGCCGGCCGCCGCGGGCACCACCAGGTCCGAGCCCCCGGTGAACACGGCTCCCGGCGCGCCGGCCGTCTTCCCGGGGATCGGGAAGAAGCCCAGCTTGCCCTTGAGCCCGGGGTTGTTCTCGACGACCACGTTGGCGCCGCCCGGGGTGGAGATGACCTGGGCCACCTGCCCCTGGGCCATCACCTCGGCCTGCGGCGGGTCGTCCTCGTCGGAGTCCTTGGGGCCCTTGCCGAGCGCCTGGAGCCGGGCGTAGAACTCCATGCCGCGCAGGGCCTCGGGCGTGTCCAGCGCACCCTTCCACCGTCCGCCCCACTCGGTGGCCAGGTCCCCGCCCTCGTCCCAGACGAAGCCGGCCAGCGCGTACCAGAGCTGGCCCGGCAGGTAGATGCCCTGTGTGCCGCCCTTGTTCAGCGCGGTGGTGGCCTCGATCCACTTCTGCCGGGTGGTGATCCCGGCGGCGTCGATCCCCGCCTTCTCGAAGAGGTCCTTGCGGTAGATCACGACCCGGTTGGCCGCGTAGTACGGGATGCCGTACTGCTTCCCGTCGTAGGAGCCGGGCTCCGCCAGCCCCTTCAGCCAGTCCTCGCCGTTCAGCTCGGCCTTCTTGTCGGTGAGGTCCAGCAGCCCACCGCTCTCGGCGAACTGCGCCACCTGCGTGTTGCCCGCCTCGATCACGTCCGGAGCGTCGTTGCTCGCCAGGGCGGCGGTGATCTTCTGGCCGATGCCGTCCCACTCCTGGATCTGGATCCGGACGTCGATGTCCGGGTGGGCCGCCTCGAAGCCCTCGGTGAACTCCTTCTGGAAGGCGGCCGAGACGCTGTCGCGCATCAGCCAGACGTCGACCGTGGTCACGCCCCCGGCCTCGTCGCCGCCGTCACCACCGGAACTGCAGGCACTGAGAGCGGCGGCCGTCACGAGCGCGGACACACCGGCAAGCAAGCGGTACTTCACGGTTCACCTCAACGGGAGCAGAGACCTGACCACCTGACCAGTGAAGCCCACTGGACAGCTCACCTCTTGGTGGTGGACGAAGGTGGCATAGACCAATGGGGGCGTCAACCCCTCTTGTAAAAAGGGGCATTGGCGATCTGTCGGCAAATCAGGGCTGTTCTTCCCGGCCTGGATGGCTACACTTTCCCTGACCAGTTGCCCTGAGTTGCTCAACTGGTAAAGAGAGTGGGACGCCAGAAAGGGCCTGCATGAAAGCCGACGTACCGGGGACGGTGCTCAAACGGGAGCGGGCGCGCGACGCGGTCCTCGAACTGATCGAGGACCGCAGCCCCGGGGACGCCATCCCCTCGGAGCGGGCCCTGTGCGCCCTGCTCGGAGTGTCCCGGCCCACCGTGCGGGCGGCCGTCGACGAGCTGGTCTCCGCCGGGCTGCTGGTCCGCGAGCACGGCCGCGGCATGTTCGTCGCCCCGGAGAAGATCACCCAGGAGCTGATCTCCGCCGACCTGGCCCTGAGCGTGCCTCAGGCCGCCGGGGCGTGGTCGAGCAGGCTGCTGGAGTTCACCACCCACCAGGCCGGCGCCCGCGTCGGCCGCAAGCTGCGCATGTCGCCCGCCGAGGAGATCGTCTACGTCGCACGGCTGCGCCTGGTCGACGGTGCCCCGATGGCGATCGAGCACCTGCACATCAGGGCCGCGCTCGTCCCCGGTCTGTCCGCACACGAGCTGGAGAACGGCGATCTCTACGAGCATCTGCGCCACACCCACGGGGTGCACGTGCGAGAGGCGGTCCAGGCCATCGAGCCCACCGTCGTCACCCGGGCCGAGGCCCAGCTCCTGGAGGTCCCGGAGCTCTCCCCCGCCCTGCTCTTCGAGCGTCTGACCTCCGACACCGCCGGGGTGCCCGTGGAGTACGTCCACTCGCTCTACCGGGGTGACCGCTACCGGATCGTCTCCCGGCTGGCCCTGGGGCCGGCCGCCGCCGAGACCGGGCTCCCGGGGAGCGCCCCGGTCAGGGACGGCCATCACCCGGGAATCCCGCCCGGCGACTTCGCGCACGGCGACCCGATCACCTCCTCCACCCGTGGGGACATCCAGGCCGGACCATGAGGCGGGACGGCTTGCCTTAGGGTCGGGACGAGCCGCGCGAGCCGAGGGACGCGGCGGGACATGAGGGAGGCACCGTGCGCTTGAGGGTGGAATTCACCACCGAGCCCTTCGATCTCGACGAGGCACCCGCCCACGCGGTGGTCGCACGTGAGGTCATCCAGGCCGCCGACCTGGACGCCGTGGACGTCGGGCCTTTCGGGAACACGGCCGAGGGGGGTGCCGACGAGGTGCTGACCGCGGTCGACTCCCTGCTGCGCAAGGCTCTGGCCTCCGGTGCCACCCGGGTCTCCCTCCAGCTCAACGTGATCGGGGATGACACCCCGTGACCGAACCCGTCGATCACCCCCTGGTCACCGCGGTGAAGCCGCTCGTCGACGCGATGGGGGCCGAGCTGCTGAGTCCCGGACAGGCGGCGGCCGACGACGTCGTACTGGCCTGGGAGGGTGTGGACGTCATAGCGGTGCGGCTCCCGCAGCTGTCGGAGTCGCTCGACCACATCCTGGCCGCGATGGAGCGGCGGCACGGAATGCCGCTCTCCGACCTGGACCGTAAGACCAAACAGGACGTCGTGCGGTCGCTCGAGGCACGTGGTGCCTTCGCCGTGCGGCACGGGGTGGAGACCGTGGCCGGAGCCCTCGGTGTCAGTCGCTTCACTGTTTACAACTACTTGAACAGGGAGTAACACGGCCAAGGTAGAACTGTCACCCGAAGAGGGTCGATGCCGTCGTCCGGGAACTCGGGCGGCGGCATCATCTGTTCGTGGAATTTCAACAAACTGTTGACGTGGTGTTGCGAAGGGCGTTAGCTATCCGCAGCCCGACAACGCACAGCGAAAAACAGCCACGGAGGCTCCCGTGACTTCGAGCTCCACACCGGGCCTCGCCCGGTTCAACACCCTGGCGGCCGGCGAGGCCACAGCCGCGCTGCACGAGGTGTGTGCCAGTGCGGAGTGGGGAAAGTTCGTTCTCGCCCACCGGCCGTACGACAGCACCGAAGCCCTGTTCTCCGCGAGTGACGCCGCCATGGCAGGACTCTCCGCGGAGGACCTGGCCGAGGCGATGGCCGGCCACCCGCCGATCGGCCGCCCGAAGCCCGGAGATCCGGCCTCCGCCCGTGAGCAGCGGGGGATGGCCGGGGCCTCCGAGGAACTCAGGACCGAGATGCTCGAACTCAACCTGGCCTACCAGGAGCGGTTCGGGCACGTCTTCCTGATCTGCGCCACCGGAGCCACCGGTGAGCAGATGCGCGACGCGGTGAAGTCCCGGATCGGGAACTTGCCCGAGCAGGAGCGCGAGATCGTGCGCACCGAACTGGGCAAGATCAACCGCATCCGGCTGACCCGCCTCGTACAGGACTCCCCAGAACAAGGAGCGTGACGGTCTTGAGCACCGACACCACCGCATCGGTGTCCACCCACATCCTGGACACCAGCATCGGCCGCCCCGCCGCGGCAGTCAGCGTCTCCCTCGCCGCACGCGGCGGTGCGGACGCCGCCTACGCCGCGCTCGGCGGTTCCGTGACCGACGCGGACGGGCGCTGCAAGGACCTGCCGGCACTGCCGGAGGGCACCACCCACGTACGGCTCGTCTTCGACACCGAGTCGTACTTCACCAGCCAGAAGCAAGCCGAGGCGCAGCAGGACGCCCCCCGCGTAAGGGACAGCGGCGCGTTCTTCCCGGAGGTGGCGATCGCGTTCGCCGTCACCCCGGGCGAGCACTATCACGTACCGCTGCTGCTCAACCCGTTCGGCTACTCCGTTTACCGAGGGAGCTAGCAGACAACATGCCCACGATTCTCGGCCAGAACCAGTACGGCAAAGCAGAGAACCGCGTCGTCAGGATCACGCGGGACGGCGACACCCACCACATCAAGGACCTCAACGTCTCGGTCGCCCTCTCCGGCGACATGGACGACGTCCACTACTCCGGCTCCAACGCCAACGTCCTGCCGACCGACACCACGAAGAACACGGTGTTCGCCTTCGCCAAGGAACACGGCATCGAATCCGCCGAGCAGTTCGGCATCCACCTCGCCCGGCACTTCGTGACTTCGCAGGAGCCGATCAAGGTGGCCCGGATCAGGATCGAGGAGTACGCCTGGGAGCGCATCGCGACCTCCGACGGCAACTCCAGGTTCATCGGAGCCGACGAGGTCCAGCACTCCTTCGTCCGCAAGGGCCAGGAGACCCGCGTCAGCCAGATCACCTACGACGGTGAGAAGTGGGAGGTCATCTCGGGCCTCAAGGACCTCACCGTCATGAACTCCACCAACTCGGAGTTCTGGGGTTACGTCAAGGACAAGTACACGACGCTGAAGGAGGCGTACGACCGCATCCTCGCGACGGACGTATCCGCCCGGTGGCGCTACAACTGGACCGACGACGGACAGCGGATGCCCAACTGGGAGAAGTCCTACGAGCAGACGCGCACGCACATGCTCCAGGCCTTCGCCGAGACGTACTCCCTCTCGCTCCAGCAGACCCTCTACCAGATGGGTTCGCGCATCATCAACCACCGCAGCGAGATCGACGAGATCCGCTTCTCACTGCCGAACAACCACCACTTCCTCGTGGATCTGGAGCCCTTCGGCCTCAAGAACGACAACGAGGTCTACTTCGCGGCCGACCGCCCGTACGGCCTCATCGAGGCCACCGTGCTGCGGGACGGTGTCGAGCCGAAGATCCCGGTCGACATGACCAACCTCTGACGCGGTGCTGAACCGGCTCCCGCCCCCAGCGGCGCGGGGGCCGGTCATCCCGGAGGGAAATACCATGGCACAGCCTGCATCGGGGCCGGCGAAAGGCCCATGTACCGCCCCACCGACCGCTGCCGTGACGGCAGTTCACCCGGTGGACGAAAAGCTCAAGCCCTCGCGGCTCGTACCCGCCGCACTCCAGCACATCGCCGCCATGTACGCGGGCGTCGTCACCCCTCCGCTCATCATCGGGCAGGCCGTCGGTCTCGACGCGGCCGGCATGACCCGTCTGATCGCCGCGAGTCTCCTGATCGCGGGAGTCGCGACCCTCCTCCAGACCCTCGGGGCAGGGCGTTTCGCGGGCAACCGCCTGCCGTTCGTCAACGCCGCGTCCTCCGCCGGGATCGCGCCGATGCTGGCCATCGCCGAGACCAGCGCCCCCGGCCGTCAACTCCCCGCCATCTACGGGGCGGTGATCGTCGCCGGAGCGTTCTGCCTGGCCGTGGGCCCGTTCTTCGGGCGGATGCTGCGCTTCTTCCCGCCGCTGGTCACGGGAGTGGTCATCACGCTCATCGGGGTCACCCTGATGCCGGTACCGGTCGGCTGGGCCCAGGGCGGGGACGAGACCGCCGGTGACTTCGGCGCCATGAAGTACCTCGCGCTGGCCGGCTTCACGCTCGTCGTCATCCTGCTGATCCAGCGCTTCGGACGGGGCTTCGTCAAGCAGACAGCCCTGCTCGCGGGCATGTTCGCCGGCACCCTGGCCGCCGTGCCCTTCGGGCTCGCCGACTTCTCCGCCCTCGGCTCCGCGCCCGTCGCCGCCCTGCCCACCCCCTTCGCCTTCGGCGCACCCGAATTCCAGCCCGCCGCGATCCTCTCCCTGTGCATCGTGATGCTGGTGCTGATGACGGAGTCCTCCGCCGGAATGCTGGCACTCGGTGAGATCTGCGAGCGGCGCACCGACGGCGCCACCCTCACCCGCGGCCTGCGCACCGACGGCATCGCCACCCTGCTCGGCCCCGTCTTCGGCGGCTTCCCGACCAGCGCCTTCGCGCAGAACGTCGGTGTGGTGTCCCTGACGAAGGTGCGCAGCCGGTACGTGGTCGCCGCGGCGGGCGGCGCCCTGCTGGTCCTGGGTGCCTTCCCCGTGCTCGGGGCGGTCGTCTCGCTGGTCCCCATGCCCGTGCTCGGCGGTGCCGGCATCGTCCTGTTCGGTTCGATCGCCGTGAGCGGCATCCGGACCCTGGCCGAGGCCGGACTCGACGACAGCTCCAACATCATCCTCGTCGCGGTGGCGCTCGGCGCGGGCATCATCCCGCTCGCGGCCCCCGGCTTCTACGCCGGATTCCCCTCCTGGGCACAGACCGTGCTCGGCTCCGGGATCAGTGCGGGAGCGCTCGTCGCGGTCCTGCTCAACCTGTTCTTCCATCATCTCGGCACCCACAGCCGTCACGCTGTGGCACTCAAATCCTCCTAGGGTCCTGCCGTGCCCACATCGCCAGAGACAGAAGAGGGAAGCGCCATGGCAGCTTCGGCGGATCCAAGGACCACCCAGCGCATCGTCATCGAGAACTGCGCGATCGCCACCGTCGACGCCGACGACACCGAGTACGCCTCGGGGTACGTCGTCGTCGCGGACAACCGCATCGAGTCCGTCGGCGCGGGCAGCGCACCCGAGGGCCTGACCGGTGTCGTACGGCGGGTCGACGGCACCGGGCACCTCGCCACGCCGGGACTGGTCAACACCCACCACCACTTCTACCAGTGGATCACCCGGGGGCTGGCGACCGACCACAACCTCTTCGACTGGCTGGTCGCCCTGTACCCGACCTGGGCGCGCATCGACGAGCAGATGGCCCGCACGGCAGCGCAGGGATCGCTCGCGATGATGGCCCGCGGCGGGGTGACCACCGCCATGGACCACCACTACGTCCACCCCCGGGGCGCCGGCGACCTGTCCGGCGCGATCATCGGCGCAGCACGGGACATGGGCGTACGGTTCACCCTCGCCCGCGGTTCCATGGACCGCGGCGAGAAGGACGGCGGACTGCCGCCGGACTTCGCCGTGGAGACCCTCGACGGCGCCCTCGCCGCCACCGAGGCGACCATCGACGAGCACCACGACACCTCGTTCGGCGCCATGACGCAGATCGCGGTCGCCCCCTGCTCACCCTTCTCCGTGTCCACCGAACTGATGCGGCAGGGAGCCGAGTTGGCCCGGCGCCGCAACGTGCGGCTGCACACCCACGGCTCGGAGACCGTCGAGGAGGAGCAGTTCTGCAAGGAACTGTTCGGGATGGGCCCGACGGACTACTTCGAGTCGACCGGCTGGCTCGGCGACGACGTGTGGATGGCGCACTGCGTCCACATGAACTACTCCGACATCGCCGCCTTCGCCCGCACCGGCACCGGCGTCGCGCACTGCCCTTCCTCCAACGCCCGCCTGGCCGCGGGCATCGCCCGGGTCCCCGACATGCTCGCCGCGGGTGTCCCGGTCGGGCTCGGCGTCGACGGCACCGCGTCCAACGAGTCGGGCGAGCTCCACACCGAACTGCGCAACGCCCTCCTCATCAACCGCCTCGGCGCCCACCGGGAGAAGGCCCTGAACGCCCGTCAGGCCCTGCGCCTGGGCACCCACGGCGGTGCCAGGGTCCTCGGCCGGGCCGACGAGATCGGCTCCCTGGAGCCGGGCAAGCTCGCCGACCTGGTGCTGTGGAAGCTGGACACCCTCGCCCACGCCTCCATCGCCGACCCGGTGACCGCCCTGGTCTTCGGCGCCGCGGCCCCCGTCACGCTCTCGCTCGTCAACGGCAGAACCGTCGTCGAGGACAACCGTCTCACCACGGTGGACGAGGACGCCATCGCCCGGGCGACCCGTGACGAGGCCCGGCGCCTGGCACGGATCGCCGCCGGAGCCTGATGCTCCGTACCCCCTGACAGGCCGGCCGAGGGGGACGGCCCTCGGCCGGCCGCCGTGGACCCCCGGGTTCACGGCAGCCTGTGGCGGGGGGGGGGGGGGGGGGGGGGGGCCCCCCCCCCCCCCCCGGCCCGCCCCGCCCCCCCCCCCCCCCCCCCCCCCACCACCACCACCCCCCCCCCCCCCCCCCCCCCAACCC
>NZ_JBIBEG010000007.1:266914-397566 GCF_042902585.1 Streptomyces argenteolus | reverse complement strand
CACTCCCCCCGCCGCCGGCCGCCGGGGGGGCCCCGTCGGCGCCCGGCCCGCCCGGCCCCCCGGCCGCAGCCCATTGCTGGGGGGGGGGGGGGGGGGGGCCCCCCCCCCCCCCCCCCGCCACAGGAGAGCTCCAAGCTGCCCGCACCAGCTGCACGACCTGTACCAACGCACCACTCAGCACCACCTCCCTGACACCCACGTCGCCCCGACGTGCACCCGACCGGAGGAAGCCGTGGCAGCTACGCCCAGGTTTCGTAAGAACGCAGTCGACGCACATGCAGGAGAAGCAAGCACGACGGGCGGACCGGGCCCCGAACACCCGGTCGACGAGAGGCTCCCGCCCTTCAGGATGTTCACCAGCGGCCTCCAGCACGTGGCCGCGATGTACGCGGGTGTGGTGGCCCCGCCCATGATCGTCGGGCCCGCCGTGGGGCTCAGCGCCAAGGAGACCGCCTTCCTCATGGGGGCGAGCCTCTTCACCGCGGGGATAGCCACCCTGCTCCAGACCCTCGGCTTCTGGCGCATAGGCGCCCGGCTGCCGTTCGTCAATGGCGTCTCCTTCGCCGGTGTCACCCCGATGATCGCGATCGGCAAGGACAGGGGGCACGACGGCATCGCCGTCATCTTCGGCGCGATCATCGTCGCCGGTCTCCTCGGCTTCCTCCTCGCGCCGTACTTCTGCAAACTCGTCCGGTTCTTCCCACCCGTCGTCACCGGGACCGTCATCACCCTGATCGGCGTCTCGCTCCTGCCGGTCGCCTTCAACTGGTCGCAGGGCGGGAACGCCACCGCCGACGACTACGGTTCGACGACGAACATCACGATGGCCGCCGTCACCCTGGTGATCGTGCTCGCCCTGCGCAAACTGCTGCGGGGCTTCCTCCAGCAGATCGCCATCCTGCTCGGCCTGGTCGTCGGCACGCTCATCGCGATACCCGCCGGCATCACCGACTTCGGTGCCCTGGGCGACGCCGACCTGGTCGGTTTCCCGACGCCCTTCCACTTCGGCGCCCCGCAGTTCGAGATCGCCGCCATCATCTCGATGTGCATCGTGATGCTCGTCTGCATGACGGAGTCCACCGCCGACATGCTGGCCCTCGGCAAGATCGTCGGCCGCCCGGCCGACGAACGGACCATCGAGGGCGGTCTGCGCGCCGACACCCTGGGCAGCGCCGTCAGCCCGCTGTTCAACGGCTTCATGTGCAGCGCGTTCGCCCAGAACATCGGACTGGTCGCCATGACCAAGGTCCGCAGCCGCTTCGTCGTCGCCGCGGGCGGTGTCATCCTCGTCCTGCTCGGTCTCGTGCCCGTGGCCGCGTCGGTCATCGCCCTCGTACCGCTGCCGGTCCTCGGCGGCGCGGGGATCGTGCTCTTCGGCTCGGTCGCCGCGAGCGGCATCCAGACGCTGGCCACCGCCGCCCTGGAGAAGGGCGAGAACGCCCTCATCGTCGCGGCGGCCGTCGGGGTGGGCCTCATCCCGATCGCCGCGCCGGACTTCTACCACGCCTTCCCCGAGGACCTGCTCGTCGTCCTGGACTCGGGCATCTCCACCGGCTGCGTGGTGGCGATCGTGCTGAACCTGGCCTTCAACCACTGGGGGCGGTCGGCCGGCGAGGAGCCGGAGGCCGTCGAGAGCGAGCAGCCGAAGGACCCGATGGCCCTTCCCGTCGCCCACTGACCCCCAGGTGCGCGTACGGGAACCCCTCCCGGGCCCCGTACGCGCACCCCGCGGGGGTGTCAGCCGATGTGGAAGCTGTCGCCGTAGACCTTCCAGTCCAGCGGCGGATCGAGATCCAGATTGCGGTTCCGCAGGAAGACCCGCTGGGCCGTGTCCACCCGGCTGGTATCCGAGTGGGCCTCCTCCCTCTTCATCGCGCGCACCCGGGCGTCCAGGAAGGCGCCCAGGTAGGCCACCTCGTCACCGCCCCGCGACGGGGGCCGCGTCGTGGCCGGCACCGCCCGGCGGATGCCGCCGAAGCTCTGGCCGTCGTCGCCCGGGCCGTGCATGACGAGGGCGTCGTAGTAGATGAACTGGCCGAGTGTGCCGAGGCCGTCCGCCGTGCCCTGGCGCACAGCCGGATCGAAGTACACCCGGTCCCGCTCGTCCCGCTGCGCCCGCCGGAAACCCGCCTCGGAGGCCGCCCGCGCCCAGTCCCGGGGGAAGCCCGGATCGAGCCCGGCGTGCGAGGCGGTCCCGTCCACCTCGCGCAGGGCGGGCAGGTACTTCGCAAGTACGTTGCCGGGTTCCCGCGCGGTGTACAGCTCGACCAGCTTCAGCATGTCGCCGGTGCCGGAGCAGAAGCCGACGATGCCCGCGGTGTAGCCGCGGCCGTCGCCGATGTCCTCGATGTAGTCGTACTGGGCCTCCCAGTCCAGCGTGGAGTTCTCGGCACTGGACACCAGCCGCATGGCGATGTCCTTCTTGACGGGGTCGTCGAGCCCGGACGTGACTGCCTCCACGAGGTGAACGGCCGACGGCGCGGGGGCGCCGGCCAGAGCGGTGAACGGAACGGTGGCGAGGCCCAGCCCGAGGACCACCACCAGAGCGGCGGAGCGGGTCGTACGGCGAGCGGTGCCGGTGTGGGGGTGGTGCACCAGTCCTCCCAGGGAGTTCTTCCCCGGCCGTGCCGGGTTCAGCCCCCGTCGATGCGGAAGCTCTCGCCGTACACCTTCCATGCCAGGGGGGTCTCCAGCTGCAGTTTCCCCTCGCGCACGAACACGCGTTGCGCCGTCTCCACCCGGCTGGTGTCACTGTGCGAGGGCTCCTTGCGGATCGCGGCGACCCGGGAGTCCAGGAAGGCGTTCAGATAGTCCTCCTCGTCGCCTCCCTCGGACGGCGTGTCCGCCGCGGCGACCGCCCGGGCGCGGATCGTACGGAAGCCGACCGTGCCCGGCGCGTCGCCGTAGCCGTGCATCACGTACGCGTCGTAGTAGACGAACTGCCCCAGGGCGCTGAGTCCGTCGGCCCGGGCCCGCTCGACCGCCGGGTCGAAGTAGCTCTCGTCGCGTTCGGCGTCCTGCGCCGCCCGGAACTCCGCGTCGGCCGCCGCCTGCTTCCACGCCGCGGTGAAGGGGGCGCCCAGCCCTTCGTGGGAGTCGCTGCCCCGTACCGAGCGCAGGGCGGGGAGGAAGGCCTGGAGTGCGTTTCCCGGGCGTTTCGCCGCGTAACGCTCGACGACCTTCAGCATGTCACCCGTGCCGGAGCAGAAGCCGATGATCCCGGCGGTGTAGCCCCGGCCGTCGCCGATGTCCTCGATGTAGCCGTACTGCCCCTTCCAGTCCAGCGTGGAGTTCTCGGCGCTGGACACGAGCCGCATGGCGATGTCCTTCTTCGCGGGGTCGTCGAGATCCTTCTCGGGAGCTCCGGAACCGCTCCCGGAGCAACCGGACAGCAGGAGGGCCGCCGCGGCGGCGAGGGCGAGACGTCTGTGCTTCACGTGCCAAGCGTGCCAGGCCGGGGGGTGGAGCCGGCCGGGGTGCGGCGCCTGTAGCGTTCGGGACATGGAAGATCAGTCTGTTGTGGACGTCGGCGATGTGCGGCTGGCGTACCGGACCTGGGGCGACCCGTTCGGCTCGCCCGTCGTCCTCTTGCACGGTCTCGGCGGCTCGTCCGCGAGCTGGGAGGCCGTGGGCACCCGGCTCGGTGAGGAGTGGCGGGTCTACGCCATCGATCTGCGCGGGCACGGCGAGAGCGACTGGCCGGACGAGTACGGCTTCGAGCAGATGCGCGACGACGTCCTGGAGTTCCTCGACGCCTGCGAGCTGGACAGGGTCGGACTCGTCGGGCACTCGATGGGCGGGGTGGTGGCCTATCTCCTCGCCGAGGAGCACGCGGACCGGGTGGAGCGTCTGGTGCTGGTGGAGACCCCGCCGCCGTTCCCCGGGCAACTGGTCCCCGAGTCCGGGCCGACGGGGCCCGTGGACTACGACGAGAACGCCGTCCCGGCCGTCCGGGCCCAGATCGGCGCGCCCGAGCCGCGGTGGGAGGAGGAGCTGGGCCAGATCGTCGCCCCGACCCTGATGATCGCCGGGGGGCCGGAGAGCGACATGCCCCAGGGCCGCCTGCCGGACATGGCATCCCTCATCCCGGACTGCCGGCTGATCACGCTGGGCGGAGGCCACCAGGTGCACAGGAGGCACCCGGACCAGGTGGCCCAGCAGATCACGGAGTTCTTCACCAGCTGAGGCGGGCGCACGGGGACCGGTGCGGCCCGGAACGAGCCCGCGGCTCGTCCGCCGCCCCCGGACGAGTGCCCCGGGCCACCCGGACGGCTGCCGGTCCCCACGGGGCCCGGGGCGGGCACCCCGGACCGTGCGCGGTCACTCGCGGATGGCCGCGCATCGGCCTCGGGGCCGTCGGCAGCGGCCAGGAGGACGTCGAGGTGCTCGTGAACTCCCCGAGCTGCTGCGGCTCGAACCCGGCGCGGCCGACCGGCACCCCCGGCCTCTTCCGCTCGGCGTCGGCCGCGGTGGGCGCCTGCGGGGGAGCCGGCCGGTGAGCCGGACCCCGGCGCGCACCAGCTGGAGCGGAACCCGGACGGGGCCCGGCTTGCCCCCGTCGCCGCCGGACTCGTCCGCCACCCCGCGCGCCGGCGGGTGCCGGGTCGGGGCCGGCGGCGTCGAGGTACCCGGCGGTGCGTGCGCGCCGGGACTCGGCCGCCGGCCGGCTCACCTCGGAGACCCGCTCCCACTCCCTGACCGCATGGTGCGACCGGTGCCGTCAGTCGCCCGGCCGCCAGTCGGGCCTGCGTCCGCTCAGGGCGATGACGCGGTCCAGCAGGGGCGCGTCGGGCGGGACGGGGACGGGCGGGCCGAAGATCGCGCCGGGGCCGGTCCTGTCGTCGTCCCCGGGCGCCAGCATCGCCTCCGACGAGCGCAGGCTCGCCTCGTCCGCCCGGAACTCCTGCCCCGTCGACCTGGCCAGGTCCCAGCCGTGCACGAGCAGCTCGTTCCGGGCGACCGCTCCGGCGATCTCGCCGGGCAGGTCCACTCCGCCCGCCCGGGTCATCCCCTCCAGGGCGGCCGGGGAGCGCCAGGCCGTGACCAGCTCCTCCAGGAGCGTGGGCAGGCTCTCGCGCCAGTCGGCGGGGAGTACGGGCAGGGCCGAGTCCGGGGACGTGTCCGTCGTCGGGCCGAGCTTCCTGTACGCCGCGTCGCGGAAGGCGACGGTCAGCCCCACCAGGTGCCCGAGCAGCTCCTGTACCGCGTAGTCGGGGCAGGGCGTGGGGCCGGGCAGCTGATCGTCCCGGACGGCGCCCGCCAGCTCGCTGATCCGCCGCGCCACCGGCTCGAGGTCGAGGCCGGGCGCGGTGCTGTGGTGTGTATCCATACCCTTCAGACCCTTTCCGCGCCCGGAACTCATCGCGGACATTGCGGAACGTTCCGATCCAGCCCCTTGTGGGCGCCCCCACGCGCATGGCATATAGGTCTGGACCATTGCTGTCGGATGGAAGGCACCACCGTGCAACGCCCCCACGTACGCACCGCGTTGGCCTGCTCCACCGCCCTGCTCCTCTCCGCCCTCACCGCCTGCGCGGGATCGGCGGCAGCGGACACGGAGAAACCGACGGCGCCCCGGGGGGTGACCGCGCAGGCAGGCAGCGCCACCTCCGTCCACGTCATGTGGCAGCGCGCGTCCGACGACGAGGGGATCACCGGCTACGACGTGTACCGCGAGGGGAAGAAGGCCGCCTCGGTGGACGCTACGAAGCTGATGACGGACATCGACCGGCTCACCGCTTCCACGGCCTACGCCTTCACCGTCAGGGCCCGCGACGCCGCGGGGAACCTCTCCGCCCCGAGCGCCACCGTCTCCGTCACCACCCCCGCCGCCGCACCCGCGGACGAGGAGCCGCCGACCGGGCCCACGAAGCTGCGCGGCACGGCCGTCAGCGGCCGGACGGTCACCCTGTCCTGGGGCGGCTCCACGGACGACGTGGCCGTGACCTCGTACGACATCTACCAGGAGGACGCGCGCATCCACAGCGTCCCCGGCTCGCGGACGACGGCCCGGCTCAACGGGCTGACCCCCGGCACCGTCTACACCTTCACCGTGCGCGCCCGCGACGCCGCCGACCACTCGTCGCCGGACAGCAACGCCCTCGACCTGACCACCCCGTCCGCCCCCGGAGCCCCCGCGAGCACCGCGCCCACCGGACTGCGGACGACGACGACGGCGCACGGCGAGGAGTTCCTGGTCGACCTCTCCTGGGACCAGCCGGACACCGGCGGCACGATCCCCGCGTACCAGCTGTACCTGAACGGAAAGCTGACCACCACGATCGTCTGGGGCGGCACACCGCCCGCGGGCCGCGCGACGTACCGGCTCACGATGACGGACCCGCCCGGCACCCGCTACTCGCTCAAGATCCGTCCCAAGCTCCCCGACGGGAAGTGGGGCGACTTCTCGGCCCAGCGCACGGTGGTACTCCCGGGCTGACCGGCGGCCGGTCGCTCACGGCCCGCGCCAGAGGTTGGCGAAGGCCGCGTTCTCGATGGTCCGCCTCTGGCGTACGGCCTCCAGCTCCATCACCGCGTCGTGGACGGCGGCCACCACGGTCGTCACCGCCTCGTCGTCGAAGCCGCTCTCCTCGCCGGACCGGCCGTCGTCGATGCCCACGGCCGAGGCGAGGGCGGCCAGCACGGGTTCGCCCGACTCCCGGCGTCCGGCCGCCCGGCGCCGGCCGGGCGTATCGGCCGGTTCGACCCGCTCCGGGCCGAAGGGCGACCGGCCGCTGCGCTTCCGCGTCAGCTCGCCGTCCTGCTCCAGACCGGCCTGGTACGCGGCCGAGAGGTTCTCGCCCCTGCGCCACAGCCAGTCGTCGATCCGCTCGTGGGGCGGCTGCCGGGTGAGCCCGGCCGCGGCGTCGCCGAGGAGCGCGTCGTCCGGCGTCCGGGGCTCGCCCGGCACGATGCGGTCACCGTCCACGGTGACGGCCCCCGCACCGATGAGATCGATCAGCTCGGCTCCCGCGAGCGCGAGCGACAGGTCACCCTGCCCCACGGCATGCTCGGGCCGCGGGTCCAGGGTGATGATGAACAGGTCCTTCGCCGTGGTCATGAACGGCTCCCCTCGGAGGCATCGACTCAAGTGCGTCCCACCGGTCCCGTGCGGAGCCGGTGCGCGGCGGGGCGACCGTCACGATCAGTATCGCCCCCGGGAGCGCCGACGCGCTAAGGTACCGGCCCCCGGCGGCGGAGCCGGAGTCGTCGGAGGAGGCGGTCGGTATGCGGGACGCGCGGCCTTCCCGGCGTGTCGTCACCCGGGGCCATGTCGTGCGCGGAGCCTGCCGGTTCTTCCTGCGGCACGGCACCGTGGACATGGACGCGCTCGCGCAGGACCTCGCGATCAGCCGGGCGACCCTGTACCGCGTGGTGGGAAGCCGCGACGCGCTCCTGGCCGACGTGCTCTGGGAGCTGGCCGACCACCTGCTGGAACGGGCACGGCTGCGGCGCACCCGCGCGGGCGTGGACGGGGTCCTGGAGATCACCCGGTACTTCGTCGGCGCGCTGCGCGGCTCCGCCCCCTTCGAGGACTTCCTGCGGACCGAACCCGAGACGGCGCGGCGCCTGCTGACCGGCGGCCGTGTCCACCGGCGGGCGGTGCTGGCCCAGCGGAGCATCCTGCTGGAGGCGGGGGAGAGAGACCGCCTGTGGTCCCGCTCGGGCATCGACGATCTGGCGTACCTCTATGTCAGGGTCGTCGAATCCACCCTTTACGCCGAGCTGTTGAGCAGCCGCAGGCCGGACCTCGCCCTGGCCGAGCGCACTGCCCGCGCCGTGCTCCAGCAAACATGCGGGACCTCGCCCCGCGCGGGCTGAGACCGCCGTCTCAGCCTCGGTCCCGCGACTGGCGGGCCCCTTGGCACCGGCCGTAGCTTCCCCTCCGACGACGGCAACTCGGAGGACACGATGACCGGTTCCCAGCCGGCCCTGACGGGCCGGGCCACGCTGCTCGCTGTGTTTCTGGCACTCGTCGGAACACTCGCCGCCCTGGCGGCCCCGACCCGGGCCGCGGCCGTGCCACGCGCCTCGGTCAACCCCGTGATCTTCGTTCACGGGCAGGAGGGCTCGGCCCAGCAGTGGCAGGCACAGGCAAAGCGGTTCTCCAGCAACGGCTACCGCGACGACCTGCTGTACGTCCATGAGTACGACACCTCCATCGCCACCGACGACCACGCGATCGCCGGACTCGAAGCACTGGTCGACTCCGTCCGGGCGCGCACCGGCGCTTCCCAGGTCGACCTCCTGGCGCACTCGCGCGGGACACGGGTTGCGCAGGCCTACCTCTCCGTGCCGGAGCGCGCGGCGGAGGTCGCGAAGTACGTGAACCTGGACGGCCGTACCGCCGCCGCGCAGCCCGGCGGGGTGCCCACCCTGGCCATCTGGAGCAGCCTCCAGCCCAACGGTTCGATAGGCGGAGCGGTCAACGTCCACGAACCACAGGCGGGTCACACGGAGAGCGCCACCTCCGCCGAGAGTTTCGGGCACATCTACGCGTTCCTCCGCGGCCGGGCGCCGCTCACCACCCGGGTGCTGCCCGAGCTGCCCACTTCCGTGGAGATCGCCGGCCGAGCCCTGTACTTCCCGCAGAACACCGGCCTCGCGGGCCGTCTGGAGGTGTGGCGGCTGGACCCGGCCACCGGTGCCCGGGCCGGTCTGCTCCCGCAGCACGTCGTACGGGTCGGCGCGGACGGCGCCTTCGGGCCGCTCGAGGTGAACGGACGCGGCCACTACGAGCTGGCGTTGGTCCGCTCCGGCGAGCGCACCAACCACTTCTACTTCGAACCCTTCGAGCGCGACGACCGTTTCGTCCGGCTGCTCGTCTCCCCGCCGGGCGGGGTCGCGGACTCCATCGACGCGTGCCCGGGACAGACGGCGCTCACCGTGGTCCGCGCACGCGAGTGGCGGGCCGGCACGGCCGACGACGACGACCGGCTCCGGATCGGCGGGACCGATGTGCTCAACCCCGCCGTGTCCCCGCAACTCCGGCAGATCCTCGGCCTGTTCGCCTTCGACAAGGGGTGCGACGGGGTCAGTCACCTGGATGCGGCACTGCCGCCCTTCGACCGCGTACCGTTCCTGACGGCGACCGACCTGTCCCTCCCGGCCGACGAGCGGGGCAGGGGGGCGATCCCGGTCACGCAGACGATGCGCGGGACCGGCGGGGTGGACGAGACCCTCGCGGTGCCGAACTGGCCGTCCGACCGGCACACCGTGTCGCTGCTCTTCAAGGACTACGTCGACATCCCGTCCGGGGGCTGAACCGGGGGGCCGAACCGGGGCTGAGTGGCCGGGTACCCGTGGCCCGGGAACTGTTCGCGGCGTGTGGCCGGGAGCGAGGGCCGAAACCGGCAGGGACGGCATGGTCGCGTTCGCCGCCGTCCGAACGGGTCCGGCCGGGCCGTCACACGAAGGAGTCCCGTCAGCGGCGGCCGACGGGACTCCTTCGTGCGTGCGCGGGAGATGTCAGCGCAGCTGCTCGTACGCCGGCAGCGTCAGGAAGTCCGCGTAGTCCTGGTCCAGGGAGACCTGGAGCAGGAGGTCGTGGGCCTGCTGCCACTTGCCTGCCTCGAAGGCCTCGTCGCCGATCTCCGCGCGGATCGCGGCCAGTTCCTCGGCGGCGACCTTGCGGGCCAGGTCCGCCGTGGCGTGCTCGCCGTTCTCGAAGACCACGTCGGCGTTGATCCACTGCCAGATCTGCGAGCGCGAGATCTCGGCGGTGGCGGCGTCCTCCATCAGGTTGAAGATGGCGACGGCGCCCATGCCCCGCAGCCACGCCTCGATGTAGCGGATGCCGACCGCGACGGCGTTGCGCAGGCCGTCGTACGAGGGCTTGGCGTCGAGGGTGTCGATGGCGATCAGGTCGCCCGGCGCCACGGAGACGTCCTCGCGCAGGCGGTCCTTCTGGTTCGGCTTCGCGCCGAGCACCGCGTCGAAGGACGCCATCGCGATCGGCACCAGGTCCGGGTGGGCCACCCACGAGCCGTCGAAGCCGTCGTTCGCCTCGCGGTCCTTGTCGGCCTTGACCTTCTCGAAGGCGACCTTGTTGACCTCGGCGTCGCGCCGCGAGGGGATGAAGGCCGCCATGCCGCCGATGGCGTGCGCGCCGCGCTTGTGGCAGGTGCGGACCAGGAGTTCGGTGTACGCCCGCATGAACGGGGCGGTCATCGTGACCAGGTTGCGGTCCGGCAGGACGAACTTCGAGCCGCCGTCACGGAAGTTCTTGACGATGGAGAAGAGGTAGTCCCAGCGGCCCGCGTTCAGCCCGGAAGCGTGGTCGCGCAGCTCGTAGAGGATCTCCTCCATCTCGTACGCGGCCGTGATGGTCTCGATGAGGACCGTCGCGCGGACGGTTCCCTGCGGGATGCCGACGTAGTCCTGGGCGAAGACGAAGATGTCGTTCCAGAGGCGTGCCTCCAGGTGCGACTCCGTCTTCGGCAGGTAGAAGTACGGGCCCTTGCCGAGGTCGATCAGGCGCTGGGCGTTGTGGAAGAAGTAGAGGCCGAAGTCGACCAGCGCGCCCGGCACCGGAGTGCCGTCGAGCTGGAGGTGGCGCTCGTCCAGGTGCCATCCGCGCGGGCGCGTGACGACGGTGGCCAGCTCCTCGGCGGGCTTGAGCGCGTAGGACTTGCCCGACTTCGGGTCGGTGAAGTCGATGTTCCGGGTGTAGGCGTCGATCAGGTTGAGCTGGCCGGTGATCACGTTCTCCCACGTGGGGGCGGACGCGTCCTCGAAGTCGGCGAGCCAGACCTTGGCGCCCGAGTTCAGGGCGTTGATGGTCATCTTGCGGTCGGTCGGGCCGGTGATCTCGACCCGGCGGTCGTCCAGCGCGGCCGGGGCCGGCGCGACCTTCCAGGTGTCGTCCACGCGGAGCGCCTCCGTCTCCGGCAGGAAGTCCAGCGTGGAGGTGCGGGCGATCTCGGCGCGGCGCTCGCCGCGGCGGGCGAGCAGCTCGTCACGCCGGGGCGTGAACCGCCGGTGCAGCTCGGCCACGAACGCGAGGGCCGCATCGGTCAGGACCTCGTCCTGCCTCGGCAGGGGCTCGGCATCGACGATGGCCAGCGGGGACGGCGCTGGTGCGGACATGAGCTGTCACTCCTTCAGCGGGTGGTGCGACGGTATCCACGGCCGCCGGGTCGCCCTGGACGGCACGGGGTGCCAGGGCTCCGAGATACGGCCACGGACGCTGCCGAGGGCCGGAAGCGGAACCATGGGCTTCTGATCAGTGGATATTAGTTTCCTCATGGTGGAAGTTCAATGGTTTGTTGATATCGAGATTCTCCGGGTCGACAGACGCCCGGCGGCGGTGGCGCGGCGTGCCAGGCCCGGCACGGTCCGTTCCTCCGGTTCTCCTGGCCCGTCCCGGTGCGTTCACTCCAGGCGCGCGAGGTCCTCCGCGGTGTCGATGTCGTAGGCCTGAGCCACATCGGAACACTCGACGAGCGTGATCGCATCGCGATGGGCCCTCAGATAGGCCCGGGCTCCCTGGTCGCCCACCGCCCCCGCCGAGATGTCCGCCCAGCGGTGGGCCCCGAACAGCACGGGGTGACCGCGCTCCCCTCCGTACGAGGCCGCCGCCAGGGCCGTCCGTGTGCGGTAGGCCGATCCGACCCGGGCCACCGCCTCCGCCCCGATGCCCGGCTGGTCGACCAGGAGCACGAGCGCGGCGTCCGCGTCCGTCCCGGCGAGGGCGCCCAGCCCGGCGCGGAGGGAGGAGCCCATGCCCTCCTCCCAGAGCGGGTTCACGGTCACCACGCACCCCGACAGGTCCGCCCGCGCCCGCACCTCGGCGGCCGAGGCGCCGAGGACGACATGGACGGGTCCGCACCCGCCCTCGCGCAGGGTCCGCACCGCGTGTTCGACCAGGGGACGGCCGCGATGCTCCAGCAGGGCCTTCGGCCGCCCGCCGAGGCGACGGCCGCCACCGGCGGCCAGCAGCACCCCGGCGATCACGGGGGTCGGTCGTGTGTCAGTCATACGCCCTGGATACCACTGCGCCACCCGTACCGGCGGACGTGATGTCAGCCCTCAGGGGTACTCTCGTCCTGTGTCCGCGCAGTGGCGCACGCCATCTTTCATGGTGTTGACCGACGGACGGCTCCAGGCGTTCGACCACCGTCCGGGGGCCGTTCCACACACCGGCACGAGGACGTCCGAGGGGGAGTGCTGTGTTGCGAAGCGTGGGGCAGGAGCGGGTGGCCGGCAGCGGTGAGGACCCGAGAGTGGCGGAGCTGCGTACGGCGGTCTCCCGGCTCCGCCGTGAACTGGCGGGTCATCCGGCCGAGTTCCCGGACCGGGGCATCGCCGAGGAGGAGCTCGCCGCACTGGACGCCATGGCGGCCGGAGGCAGCCCCGAGATCCCACGGCTGCGGCGCTCGCTGCTGCTGGTCGCGGGGGCGATCGGCTCGGTCAGCGCGCTGGCTCCGGGCCTCCGCGAGGTCCGCGTCGCGGTCGAGCTCTTCGGGGAGCCGCCGCGCGGATGAGGCCTGCCGCGCGGACGGGGGCAGAAGCGTGAGAGCGGGGAGCGGGCAGCACGTCAGCGGCGGAGGAGGCGGCGTGCCGTCGCCGCCGCCACCGCCGAGGTGCGTGAATCGACGCCCAGCTTGGCGTAGATGTGCACCAGATGGGACTTCACCGTCGCCTGGCTGAGGAAGAGCCTCGTGCTGATCTGCTGGTTCGACAGGCCCTCTCCCACCAGCTGGAGCACTTCCAGCTCCCGTCGGGTCAGGGCCTGCGCCGGGGTCCGCATACGGTCCATCAGCCGGTGGGCGACGGCGGGAGCCAGGGCCGAGCGGCCGGCCGCCGCGTTCCGCACGGCGGCGGCCAGTTCCTCCGGCGGAGCGTCCTTCAGCAGATAGCCGCTGGCCCCCGCCTCGACGGCGGCGAGGATGTCGGCGTCCGAGTCGTACGTGGTGAGGATCAGGACGCGCGGCGCGCCGGGAACCGCGGCGATCGCCGCGGTGGCCTGCGCCCCGTCCATGCCCGGGCCGAACTGCAGATCCATGAGCACGACGTCGCACGCACCGGTCGCGGCCAGGGCGACGGCCCGTTCGGCGGTGGCGGCCTCGGCGACGACCTGGAAGTCCGGCTCGGTGTCCAGGACCGCGCGCAGCCCGGCGCGGACCACCGGGTGGTCGTCGGCGAGCAGCAGCCTGATCGGGCCGTTCATGCCGCCCTGCCCTCCGTGCCGGCCGCGTTCGCGGCGTCGTCCGGGGACCCGCAGGCCCGTCCGCCGGCGGCAGGAAGCGGCAGGGTGACCGCGACAGCCGTCCCCCGCCCGTGCCCCGACTCCACACTCAGCCTCCCGCCCAGCGAACGGGCCCGCGCGCGCATCGCCGGCAGCCCGAACCCTCCGCCCTCGCCCCCCGCCGGCTCGGCCGCCGTATCGAATCCCTGGCCGTCGTCCACCACGTCCAGGGACACGGAGGTCTCCATGAAACTGAGCGTGATCTCCGCCCGCCGCGCACCCGAGTGCCGCACGGTGTTGGCCAGCGCCGACTGCGCGGTGCGCAGCAGCGCCACCTCGTACGGGGTGGGCAGGGCGACCGGCCTGCCGCTGACCGCGAACCGCACCGCGAGCTCGGGGGCCGAGGTGCGCGAGGAGAGGCGGGTCAGCGCCGCGGGCAGGGAGCCGCGGTGCAGGTCCGGCGGGGTCAGCGCGCGGACGAACCGGCGGGCTTCGGCCAGGTTGTCCTGGGCTGCCTCGCGAGCGCGCCGTACGTGCGGGGTCGCGGGCGCGTCCTCGGGGAGCGAACGCTCGGCCGCCCGCAGCAGCAGCTGGATGCTGGACAGTCCCTGGGCGAGGGTGTCGTGAATCTCGCGAGCCAGCCGCTCCCGCTCGGCCAGGGTGCCCGCCGTACGCTCCGCCTCGGCGAGCTCCGCCCGGGTGGAGACGAGCTCCTCGATGAGCTCGCGGCGCCGCTCGCTCTCGCGGAACAGCGCGTCGTAGCCGAGTACGGTCGCCACGGCCACCGCCGCACCGAGCAGCGGGCCGATGAAGGTGCCCGGCGACACCTCCTGCCCGTGCGGCAGGAAACCGGCGATCGCCGCCACGGCCGTGAGGGCGACCGTGGGCGGACCCCACCGCGCGGGCAGCAGGTGCAACTGAAGGAAGTACAGCGGGAAGGCCAGCCAGAGGGCCTCGGGCGACAGCGCGAGCAGAGCCAGCCACACGGCGCCCAGCGCGGCGAGCCAGACGGCCGCGGCCCGGGTGCGCGGCTGGACGGCGGGCGCGAGCGCACCCGCCCCGTACAGCGCGGCCATCACGCTCGCCAGCACGAGGACGGCGGTGGCGTGCGCCGTCCCGTCGCCGGCCGTGCGCAGCGCGGTGAGCACCAGCAGCCCGGCCAGCAGTGCGTGCAGGCAGAGCCGCAGTGCGGCGGTGACGGGGGTGGGGGTGAGCGAGTCCATTTCCGTTCCAGCGTAGACGCGCCCGGCGCCGGGCCGGTCAATCGAAAGGTTGATGCCGGACCCGTCCGGCGCGCGATGTCCTCCCAGGTCCGGGGCCCGAGTCTGGAGTCATGTTCGTCGCATGGAGAGATCTTCGGTTCGCCAGGGGCAGGTTCGCCCTGATGGGCACGGTCGTCGTGCTGATCACCTTGCTCGTCGGGTTGCTGTCCGGGCTGACAGCGGGCCTGGGCAGGGAGAACACCTCGGCCGTCACCGGGCTGGACGCCGACCGCCTGGCCTTCGCGGCGCCTCCGGACGGCCGCGCGGTGTCCTTCTCCGACTCGGCCGTCGAGGAGAGTGCCTGGCGTACCTGGGGGGAGCGGCCCGGGGTCACCGCCGCACGGCCGCTGGGCATCCGGACGCTGAACGCCACCGCCGCGGAGGGAGAGCGGTCGGCCGCGGTGTCGGCGTTCGGCGCCGAGCCGGGCAGGGGGCTCGCGCCCGCCGGGATCGGCGCGGGCAAGGTCGTGCTCTCCGAGGGCGCGGCCGGCGACCTCGGCGCGGCGCCTGGTGACACCCTCGGCCTCGGCGGCTTCCGGGGGACCGTGGCGGCGGTCGCCGGCGACGCCTCGTACAGCCACACGCCGGTGGTGTGGACCTCGCTCGGCGACTGGCAGCGCATCGGCGACGCCGGGGAGCGGGCCACCGTGATCGCCCTCACCACGACCGCCGGGGCGGACCTCTCCGCAGGCGACCGGGCGGCGGGCACCAGCACGCTGACCCTGGAGGACTCCCTCGCGGCGATCGGCTCCTACCAGGCCGAGAACAGCTCGCTCCAGCTGATGCGCGGCTTCCTCTTCGTCATCTCCGCGCTCGTCGTCGGCGCCTTCTTCACCGTCTGGACGATCCAGCGCAGTGGCGACGTCGCCGTGCTCAAGGCGCTGGGCGCCTCCACCCCGTATCTGCTGAAGGACGCGCTCGGTCAGGCCGTGGTGGTGCTCGCCGTCGGTACCGGCGTGGGCACCGCGCTCGCCGTAGGGGCCGGTGCGCTGGTCGGCGGGGACGGCGGCGCCGTGCCCTTCGTGCTGGACGTGCCGACCGTCCTCGTCCCCGCCGGGGTGATGATCGTCCTCGGCGCGCTCGGGGCGGCCCTGTCCATCCGGCGGATCACCGCCGTCGACCCCCTCACCGCGCTCGGGAGCGTCCGATGACCCTCACCCTCACCGATGTCACCCTCACCTACCCCGACGGCGACACGCGGCTCACCGCACTCGACCGAGTCTCCCTGACCGTGCCGGCGGGCACGGTCACCGCGGTCGCCGGACCGTCCGGCTCCGGCAAGTCCAGCCTCCTCGCGGTGGCCGCCACGCTCGTCACCCCGGACCGCGGACGCGTCGTGGTCGCCGGTACGGACACCTCCGGGCTCGGCCGCGCCGACACGGCCGCCCTGCGGCGCGCCCACATCGGCATCGTCTTCCAGCAGCCGCATCTGCTGCCGTCGCTCACCGCGCTGGAGCAGCTCCAGGTGATGGCCCACCTCTCGCACGGTTCGGCGCGCGCCGCGCGGGGGCGGGCGATGGATCTGCTGGACGCGGTCGGCCTCGCGGACCGGTCCGGCAGCAGACCCCACCAGTTGTCGGGCGGTCAGCGCCAGCGGGTCAACATCGCCCGCGCCCTGATGAACGAGCCGGCGGTGCTGCTCGTCGACGAGCCGACGAGCGCTCTCGACCACGCACGCGGTTCCGCCGTCCTGGACCTGCTGGTCGCCCTGACCCGGGAGCGCTCGACGGCCACGGTCATGGTGACCCACGACCGGGCACACCTGGACCGGGTGGACAGGACGGTGGGCATGGAGGACGGACGGCTGTCGTCTCCGCCGGCCACGGCCCGTGCGGTGTCCGGGACCGCCGGGGCGTACGAGGCCGACGAGGCCGCCAGGACCTGACCGGTGCCGGGTCCGGGGGCCGAGGGTGAGGACACCACCTCGCGGCGTGAGCCCCCGAGGGGGAGAACGCCTCGCGGAGTGAGGCACCCCGGCGCGGCGTCAGCCCGCCGAACCGCCGCTGCTCGCCAGCGCCTCGGAGAGCTCCTTCGCGATCTGCTGCAGGATCGGCACGATCCGCTCCGTCGCCGTCTCCGTCACCCGGCCCGCGGGCCCCGAGATGGAGATGGCCGCCGAGGTGGGGGAGTCCGGCACCGAGACCGCGAGGCAGCGGACCCCGATCTCCTGCTCGTTGTCGTCCACGGCGTAACCCGCCCTGCGCACCTGTTCCAGCGCGTCCAGGAAACCGTCCGGGGTGGTGATCGTCTTCTCGGTGGCCGCCGGCATGCCCGTGCGGGCCAGCAGGGCCCGTACCTCGTCGGGCGGGGTGTGCGCGAGGAGCGCCTTGCCGACTCCGGTGGAGTGGGGGAGTACCCGCCGGCCCACCTCGGTGAACATCCGCATCGAGTGCTTGGACGGCACCTGGGCGACGTACACGATCTCGTCCCCGTCGAGCAGGGCCATGTTCGCCGTCTCGCCGGTCTCCTCCACCAGCCGCTGGAGGTACGGCCGGGCCCAGGTGCCCAGCAGGCGGGACGCGGACTCGCCGAGGCGGATCAGGCGAGGGCCCAGGGCGTAACGCCGGTTGGGCTGCTGGCGCACATAGCCGCACACGACCAGGGTGCGCATCAGCCGGTGGATGGTCGGCAGCGGGAGCCCGCTGCTCGCGGAGAGTTCGCTGAGCCCGACCTCGCCCCCCGCGTCGGCCATGCGCTCCAGCAGGTCGAAGGCACGCTCCAGGGACTGCACGCCGCCACTGGGACCGGCGGGCTTGGAGTCGGAAGTGCTGGCGTGGGACGGCGGCACGTCAACGGTCCTTTCGAAGCGGAGGCAAGGCAGCAGCCTACCGGGCTGTTCCCGATCGGCCCACTGCTCCCGGTGCGGCGTCCTTGCCGGTCAGGACCTGTTTTGTCCTGGTGTCGACGCTCCGGCCCCGCTTCGGTCCGGGCTCCGGTGAGGGCGCTCCTGGCCCATTCTACGTTCCGTCTTGCGAAAAAGAACTTTTACTTCGTGGAAACGTCCAAGCATTGCCCTCCATGATCCTCCGGGGGTTCCATGGGGAGGGTGAGGTCTTGACGGAGCCGCTTCCCCGAGTGAAGACTCCTTCAACAGTTCGTTGAAATCAGCCCTGAGGAGCACAGGTGCCCGGTGTGGACGTGAAGCTGGTACTGCGCTCGACGCGCGTCGTCACCCCTGAGGGGACCCGTCCCGCCGCGGTCCTCGTCTCCGGCGGGACGATCGAGGCGGTCCTGCCCTACGACGCCGAGGTGCCCGCCGGTGCCCGGCTGGAGGACGTCGGCGACCACGCCGTGCTCCCGGGCCTCGTCGACACCCACGTCCATGTGAACGACCCCGGCCGCACCGAATGGGAGGGCTTCTGGACCGCCACGCGTGCTGCCGCCGCCGGCGGTATCACGACCCTGCTCGACATGCCGCTGAACTCGCTGCCGCCGACCACCACGGCCGAGCACCTGCGGATCAAGCAGGAGGTCGCCCGGCCCAAGGCACACATCGACGTGGGCTTCTGGGGTGGCGCGCTGCCGGACAACGTCAAGGACCTGCGCCCGCTGCACGACGCCGGTGTCTTCGGCTTCAAGTGCTTCCTCTCGCCCTCCGGCGTGGACGAGTTCCCCGAGCTGGACCAGGAGCAGCTGGCCCGCTCCCTGGCGGAGATCGCGGGATTCGGCGGTCTGCTCATCGTGCACGCCGAGGACCCGCACGAGCTGGCGTCCGCGCCCCAGCGCGGCGGGGGGAAGTACGCCGACTTCCTCGCCTCGCGGCCGCGCGACGCCGAGAACCAGGCGATCGAGAACCTGATCGCGCAGGCCAAGCGGCTGAACGCCCGTGTCCACGTGCTGCACCTGTCCTCCAGCGACGCACTCGGGACGATCGCGGCGGCCAGGCGTGAGGGTGTCCGCGTCACCGTGGAGTCGTGCCCGCACTTCCTCACCCTGACCGCCGAGGAAGTCCCGGACGGGGCCACGGAGTTCAAGTGCTGCCCGCCGATCCGGGAGGCCTCCAACCAGGACGCGCTCTGGGCCGGGCTCGCCGACGGGACGATCGACTGCATCGTCTCCGACCACTCGCCCTCCACCGCCGACCTCAAGACCCCCGACTTCGCGACCGCGTGGGGCGGCATCTCCTCGCTCCAGCTCGGCCTGCCGGCGATCTGGACCGAGGCGCGCCGGCGCGGGCACACGCTCGACGACGTCGCCCGCTGGATGTCCACCGCTCCCGCCCGACTCGCCGGCCTGGAGCAGAAGGGTGCCGTCGAGGCGGGCCGGGACGCCGACTTCGCGGTGCTCGACGCCGAGGCCACCTTCACCGTGGACCCCGCCGAGCTGCAGCACCGCAACCGCGTCACCGCCTACGCCGGGAAGACCCTGCACGGAGTCGTCAGGTCCACCTGGCTGCGCGGCACGCGCATCGCGGCCGACGGCGTACTCGCCGATCCCACCGGCCGTCTCCTGGAGAGGAACCACTGACCATGACGGTGACCCCGCGCTTCACCGGCGACGCGAGCCCGTACGGCGGCGGCGACCCGTACGCCGACTACCGCACCGCCGACTTCCCCTTCACCCACCTCGTGGACCTGGCCGACCGGCGGCTCGGCGCCGGTGTCATCGCCGCCAACGACGAGTTCTTCGCCGAGCGGGAGAACCTCCTGAAGCCGGAGCCCGCCGCGTTCGACCCCGAGCGCTTCGGGCACAAGGGCAAGATCATGGACGGCTGGGAGACCCGCCGCAGGCGTGGCGCGAGCGCCGCCGAGCCGCACCCCGCCGACGAGGACCACGACTGGGCCCTCGTGCGCCTCGGGGCGCCGGGCGTGGTGCGCGGCCTGGTCGTCGACACCGCCCACTTCCGTGGCAACTACCCGCAGTCGGTCTCGGTCGAGGCGACCTCGCTGCCCGGCTCCCCGTCCCCGGAGGACCTGCTGGCGCCCGAGGTGAAGTGGACAACCCTCGTGCCCCGTACGGCCGTCGGCGGGCACGCGGCCAACGGATTCGTGGTCGAGGCCGCCCAGCGCTTCACCCATCTGCGGGTCAACCAGCACCCGGACGGCGGCATAGCGCGCCTGCGCGTCCACGGCGAGGTCGTCCCCGATCCCGCATGGCTGGCCGCCCTCGGCACGTTCGACCTGGTGGCCCTGGAGAACGGCGGCGGGGTCGAGGACGCCTCCGACCGCTTCTACTCCCCGGCCACGAACACCATCGCCCCGGGCCGCTCCCGCAAGATGGACGACGGCTGGGAGACCCGGCGACGTCGGGACAAGGGCAACGACTGGATCCGCTACCGGCTGGTGGAGCAGGCGGAGATCCGCGCCGTGGAGATCGACACCGCCTACCTCAAGGGCAACGCGGCGGGCTGGGCGCAGATCTCGGTGAGCGACGGGGAGGGCGGCGAACCGGCCGAACTCCTGCCTCGCACCCGGCTCCAGCCCGACACGAACCATCGCTTCGTCCTGCCGGAGCCCGTCCGGGGCACCCACGTGCGGATCGACATCTTCCCCGACGGCGGGATCTCCCGGCTGCGGCTCTTCGGTTCCCTGACCGAGCAGGGCGAGACGCGGCTTGCGGCCCGTCATGTGGAGCTCGGGGAGTGAGGGGCTGCCGCGGCACCGAGGGGCGGGTGTGCCGCTTCCTGTCCGGCCTGTAGGCATATGGGACCCTGGTCGGGACGCTTTCCTCCCGACCAGGAGTCACCATGATCTTCATCGCCGTCAAGTTCACCGTGCGTTCCGCCGAACGCGACAACTGGCTTCCGGCCGTCGAGGACTTCACCCTCGCCACCCGTCAGGAGCCGGGCAACCTCTTCTTCGACTGGTCCTACAGCGTCGAGAACCCGGACCAGTTCGTGCTGCTGGAAGCGTTCGCCTCGCAGGAGGCCGGTGTGGCGCACGTGAACTCCGACCACTTCAAGGCGGCGATCGAGACCATGTCCGAGCTTGTCAGCGAGGTGCCGGAGATCATCAACGTCGAGGTGCCCGGGGACGACTGGTCCCGGATGTCGGAGGTCACCCCGCGCAACCGGTGACGGCGTCCGGACCGTGCGACCGGTGACGGTCCGCAGGCCGCGCGACCCCTGACGGCTCCCGCGCCGAGCCGGACGACGCGTGAGGCTGCCACACCTGGCCGCGCGGCGGGTGACGGTCCGCAGGCCGCGCGACCGGTGGCGCCGGCCCGGCCGGACGACGCGTGGCGCCGACGTGCCGTGCGGTGTGTGCGGGGGACGGGCCGGGGCGGCCCTCAGAACTCCTCGTGCGTAGCAGGGTCCCCGCCGAAGCGGTGCGGCGGCCGTGCTCCGATCCGGTCCAGCTCCCGCTGCGTCAGTTCGAAGCCGAACAGGTCGAGGTTCTCCCGCTGCCGCCCGGGGTCGGCCGACTTCGGGATCGGAACGGCCCCCAGCTGGGTGTGCCACCGCAGGACGACCTGGCCCGGCGTCACCCCGTGCGCCTCGGCCGCGGCGACGACCTCCGGGGCCTCCAGCACCTGCCGCCCCCGGGCCAGCGGGCTCCAGCTCTCGGTGACGATGCCCTTCGCCTCGTGCACCGCCCGCAGTTCCTCCTGCGGGAGCAGCGGATGCATCTCGATCTGGTTCACCACGGGCAGGACACCCGTCTCCCGCTCCAGCCGGTCCAGGTGCTCCGCCGTGAAGTTGGAGACGCCGATGGAGCGGACGAGACCCTCCTCGCGGAGCTTGATCATCGCCTTCCAGGTGTCGACGTACTTGTCCACCCGGGGCAGCGGCCAGTGGATGAGGTACAGGTCGACGTAGTCCAGGCCCAGATTGCTCCGGGACTCCTCGAAGGAGGCGAGCGTCTCCTCGTAGCCGTGGTGCCGGCCGGGCACCTTCGTCGTGACGAAGAGCTCCTGCCGGGGCACCCCCGAGCGGGCGATCCCACGGCCCGTGCCGGTCTCGTTCCCGTAGTTCAGCGCGGTGTCCACGAGCCGGTAGCCGAGCTCCAGCGCACCGGCGACGGCCTTCTCCGCGGCCTCGTCGTCGAGCGGCCAGGTGCCGAGGCCCACTGCGGGGATGGTGCTGCCGTCGTGCAGATTACGGACCGGGGTCGGTGTCTCGCTCATGGTCTGCCCTTTCGTTCGCATACCGTCCCGGCCAGCCTAGGGCGGCCCACCGGACGGGGCGCGCGACGCGGCCCGGAGTACCCGCCGGGCGCGGCGACGCGTTCCGTCCGAGAGTGGGGTCTGTACAGGTGGAGGCACCCCCGGGGCGCACGGCAGCGCTGCACGAAGGAGCGGGACCATGGCGAAGCTGACCCTCACCACGTTCGTGTCCCTCGACGGTGTGATGCAGGCCCCCGGAGGGCCCGAGGAGGACACCTCCGGCGGATTCGGGTACGGCGGCTGGGTGGTGCCCTTCGCGGACGACGGGATGGTGGCCTTCGCCCACGAGGTCTTCGACCGCGCCGGCGCCTTTCTCCTCGGACGGCGTACGTACGACATCTTCTCGGCTTACTGGCCCCAGGTCACCGACCCGGAGGACCCGATCGCCTCCCGCCTGAACACGCTGACCAAGCACGTCGTCTCCACTACCCTGAACGACCCCGCCTGGGAGAACACCACCGTCGTCCCGGGGGACGTCCCGGCCGAGGTCGCCCGGCTGAAGGAGCGGACGGCGGAGGGTGAGCTGCAGATCCACGGCAGCGGCACCCTGGCGCGGTCCCTGCTGGCGCACGACCTGATCGACGAGATCAACCTGCTCCTGCACCCCGTCTACCTGGGCAGCGGCAGGCGTCTCTTCCCGGACGGCGGCAGGCCGACGGCCTTCGAGCTGACGGATCACCGGACCACCGGGAGCGGCATCGCGATCCACACCTACCGGCTGGACGGCCGTGCGCGGTTCGGGACCTTCGAGGACGGGGTGTGAGGGGCCGGCGGGGTCAGGGGGCCGGAGGCAGCGTCGAACGCTCCGTCGCGGCGGCGCGCAGCCGCCCCAGGATGGCCCGTGCGGCCTTGGTGTAGCCGGGGTTGTTGTTGTGCAGCACGGACTCCGCGTTCGCCAGCTCCATGAACGCGATGAGCTCGAAGGCCAGCTGGGAGACGTCCGTGTCCGCGGCGAGTTCGCCCCGCACCCGGGCCTCCTCGATCGTCTCCTCGACGAAGGTGACCCAGCCCGTCTGCGTGGAGGCCAGCGCGTCGTGCACCTTGCCCTCCCGCGAATCGAACTCGGCGATGGTCGCGTAGAAGAAGCAGCCGCCGATGAACACCCGGCGCTGTGAGTAGGAGAGCCAGCTCTCGCACATCCGCCAGACCCGTCCCAGGCCCGGCGGCGCCGCCCGCGTCGGGGTCAGAACGTGCTCCACGAAGACGTTCACGGCCGCGCGCACGGTGGCGAGCTGCAGTTCCTCCTTGGAGCCGAACAGGGCGAACACACCGCTCTTGCTCAGCTTCAGCTCCGTGGCCAGGCGCCCGAGCGACAGGCCTTCGAGCCCTTCGGCCGAGGCGACCTGGACCGCGCGCCCCAGTACCAGCTGCCTGGTCTGGTTCCCCCGCTCGATCCGTCCGTCCAGCCGCGCTCCACCCATGTGCCAACTCCGTGTGTCCGAGCGTCCCAAGACCGACATTCTAGGAGGAGCCGGCCCCCCACCGGACCGCTTTCGCCCCGTTGGACCCCTGAGGGCTCATGGCCGGGCCGCCCTGCGGACAGAGGTTCCCGAGAGGGGTGTCCGTTCGGTACGGTGATCGCTCCCGTGCGAGCCGGCGAGGTCTCCACATCGTTCCCGTTGTGGAGAACCAGGAGCGCCGATGTCCGCTGCCGCCGTACCCGCTCTCTCAGGGACCCGTCGCGCGTGGGTCACCGACCTGCCGTTGCTGCTCGTCGCCGCCGTCTGGGGTGCCAGCTATCTCGCGGCCAAGGGCATCACCACCCCGCACACCGTGATCGCCGTGCTCGTGCTCCGCTTCGCCCTCGTGCTGCCCGCCCTGGTCCTCGCCGGGTGGCGCGGGCTCCGTGCGCTGAGCGGGGCGCAGTGGCGGGGCGCGGGCCTGCTGGGTCTCGTGCTCAGCGGGATCTTCCTGCTGGAGACGTACGGCGTCGTGCACACGTCGGCGACCAACGCCGGTCTCATCATCAGCCTCACGATGATCTTCACCCCGCTGGCCGAGGCCGCCGTGACCCGGGTCCGGCCGCCCGGAGCCTTTCTCGCCGCTGCCGGACTCTCCGTCGCCGGTGTGGTGCTGCTGACCCAGGGCGGCGGATTCACCAGTCCTTCCGGGGGTGACCTCCTGATGCTGCTCGCGGCCCTCGCCCGCACGGTCCACGTCCTCGCGATGGCCCGCATCAAGGCCGTCCAGGACGCCGACTCGCTGTCCCTGACCACGGTGCAGCTCGGCAGCGCCGTCGCCGTCTTCGCCGTGCTGGCCGCCGTCCCCGGCACCGGCCCGGCGCCCTGGACGGTGGCCGCGGACTTCGGCCGCGCGGAATGGGCCGGACTGATCTTCCTCTCCGCGTTCTGCACGCTGTTGGCGTTCTTCGTGCAGATGTGGTCCGTACGCCGCACCTCGCCGTCCCGGGTCAGCCTGCTCCTCGGCACGGAACCGCTCTGGGCCGCCGCCGTCGGCATCGCGATCGGGGGTGAGCGTCTCGGTGTCTGGGGCGTGGCCGGCGCGCTCCTCGTCCTCGTGGGCACGGCGTGGGGACGCCGCCGCGCCGACGTCACGCCTTGATCGAGTCCACCGCCACCGTCACGGCAGCGCCCGTCACGCCCGGCGCGATGCTGACGATCAGCCGCCCTACGGCAGACGCCACGTCCCGCTCCCGCTCCCCCAGGCCGGCGAATCGCACCGGGCGCGCGGGCCCGGGGCAGCTCCACCGCCGGGATCGCCGCCGCGCTCCGTCCGGGAGTGGCCGCTGTGAGACGCGCGTCTCCCGCATCCTCGCCAGGTCCGCGTGCGGACAGCCTGCCGGTGCATGACGCGGGTCTCCTCCATGAGGACGAGGACGGAGCACGCGGTGGCGGCCTAGGCTGACCGGGGCGGGAGCGGACCGGAGGAGGGGACGGGACGATGTCGGTGGTCGATCTGCGCGGGGCGCGGGACTTCAGCGCTAATCCGTATCCGTACTACGCGAAGCTGCGCGCCGAGGGGCCGGCGCACCCGGTCCGCACCGACGAGTTCGAGCGCATCTGGATGATCGTCGGTTACGAGGAGGCCCGAGCCGCCCTGGCCGACCAGCGGTTCAGCAAGAACTGGCGGACGACGGAGCGCTGGTCGGCCGGCGCCCACCCGATCAACGCCAACATGCTGGAGATGGACGCTCCGCACCACACACGGCTGCGCGGTCTCGTCTCACGCGAGTTCACCGCCCGGCGGGTCGAGGCGCTGCGCCCGCGCGTCGAGGAGATCACCGCGGGCCTGCTCGACGCGATGGTGCCCGCGGGGAGCGCCGACCTCGTCGACGCCTTCGCCTTCCCGCTGCCGATGACGGTGATCTGCGAGCTCCTCGGCGTACCCAATATCGACCGGGACGCCTTCCGGCTCCTGTCCAACGCCATCCTCGCGCCCGTCTCGGCGGAGGCGGAGGGGGAGGCCGTCCGGTCGATGGGTGCCTACCTCGACGAACTGGTCGAGGACAAGCGCCGCGCCCCCGGCGACGACCTGATGAGCGCCCTGATCCAGGTGCGTCAGGACGACGGCGACCGGCTCTCGCGCGACGAGCTCATCGGGATGGCCTTCCTCCTCCTCGTGGCGGGCCACGAGACCACCGTGAACCTCATCGCCAACGGCGTACGCGCCCTGCTCGACCACCCCGCGCAACTGGCCCTGCTGCGCGCCCGGCCGGAGCTGACGGACGGCGCGGTCGAGGAGATGCTCCGTTACGACGGGCCGGTCGAGACGGCGACCCTCCGCTTCACGCGCGGACCCGTCCCGATCGGGCAGGTGGTCATACCGCAGGGCGAGGCCGTGCTGGTCGCCCTCGGAGCGGGGGACCGCGACCCGGGCCGTTACCCCGACCCGGACACCTTCGACATCCGGCGCGAGGCCAGGGGCCATCTGGCCTTCGGCCACGGCATCCACTTCTGCCTCGGCGCGCCCCTGGCCCGCATGGAGGGCAGGATCGCGATCCGCGCGCTGCTCGACCGCTGCCCCCGACTCGAAAGGGACCCGGACGGGGGCGAGCCGGACTGGCTGCCCGGGATGCTGTTACGAGGCGTCCGGCGCCTTCCGGTGCGCTGGTGACAGGGAAAGGGGGAACGATGACCGAGCTCTCCTTCGAAGCGGCCCGACAGGTGCTCGACAGCCAGCCGTTCAGCGGTCTCGTCGGTGCGCGGATCACGGAGTTCGGGGACGGCAGGGCCGTCCTGGAAGTGGACGTGCGCGAGGAGCTGACCCAGCAGAACGGCTTCCTCCACGGCGGGGTGCTGTCCTACGCCGCCGACAACGCGCTCACCTTCGCCGCCGGGACGACGCTCGGTCCCACCGTCCTGACCGGCGGCTTCTCCATCCAGTACGTCCGCCCCGCGAGCGGTCGCACCCTGCTCGCCCGGGCCTCGGTGGTCCACAGCGGCCGGAGGCAGGCGACCGTGCGCTGCGATCTGTTCACCGTGGACGGCGAGGGCGCCGAGACGCTGTGCGCGGTGGCTCAGGGGACCGTCCTGTCCGTCCGGCCTGAAGGGACCTGTGGTGACAACTGAGGACCTGATCGATCTGGGAGCGCTCGGCGACGATTTCATCCGCGACCCGTATCCGGTCTACGCGCGCCTGCGCGCCATGGGGCCGGTGCACCGGGTCCGCATCCCGGAAGGTGCGTGGGCCTGGCTCGTGGTCGGTCACGAGGCGGGACGAGCCCTCCTCGCCGACCAGCGGCTCTCCAAGGACTGGCGCCGGGCGTCCCCCTCCCTGGGCGTCCGCAAGGTGTCCGCGGGTACGTCCATGCTGAGCTCCGACGCCCCGGCCCACACCCGGCTGCGCAGACTCGTGGCCCGAGAGTTCACCCCGCGCCGGATGGAACGGCTCACCCCACGCGTCCAGGAGATGACGGACGAGCTCCTCGACTCCATGACCGCGGGGCCGGGCCGGAGCGCCGACCTGGTCGGCGCGCTGTCGTTCCCCCTGCCGATGGCCGTCATCTGCGAGCTGCTGGGCGTGCCGACCCTGGACCGGCAGGCGTTCCGGGAATGGTCCGACACCGCGGTGTCGTCACTCGACGCCGATGAGCGGGGCCGGGCGAGCGCGGCCATGAACGACTACCTGACCGCGCTGATCGCGGAGAAGCGTGTGGGGCGCGCGGACGACCTGATGAGCGCCCTGATCCACACGTCGGACGAGGACGGCGACCAGCTCTCCGCCGACGAACTCCTGGGCATGGCCTGGCTGCTGCTCGTCGCCGGCCACGAGACCACGGTCAACCTCATCTCCAACGGCGTGCTGAGCCTGCTCACCCACCCGGACCAACTGGCCGCCCTGCGAGCCGATTTCGGACTCCTCGACAACGCGGTCGAGGAGATGCTCCGTTACGAGGGGCCCGTGGAGACACCGACGTATCGCTTCACCACGGAGCCACTCGACGTCTTCGGCACGGTGATCCCCGGAGGCGGCGAGCTCGTCCTGGTCGCGATGGCCGACTGCGACCGCGACCCCGCCCGGTTCCCCGACCCGGGGCGTTTCGACATCACCCGGGACGCCCGCGGTCACGTGGCCTTCGGGCACGGCATCCACTACTGTCTCGGCGCGCCACTCGCCCGCACGGAGGCCCGCGTGGCCGTCCGGTCGCTCCTGGAGCGCTGCCCCGGGCTGCGGCTCGACGCGGATCCGGCCCGGCTGTCCTGGCGTACCGGCATGCTGATCCGGGGGCCGGTGAGCCTGCCGGTGTCCTGGTAGCGGGACTCAGTCCCCCGCGATCTCCGTCATCCGCACGGGACGGCGCCGCTCGCGCGACAGCTCGCACGCCTCGGCGATGCGCAGCGCGTGCAGCGCCTCCCGGCCGTCGCACGGGTTCGCCCGCTCCCCGCGCACGACACCGAGGAACGCGTCCATCTCCGCCTCGTACGCCGGGGCGAACCGCTCCAGGAAGCCGGGCCACGGCTTGGCGGGTGCGGGCGGCCCCTGCGGCTCGGCGGAGGTGAGCGGCGTACGGTCGTCGAGGCCGACGGTGATCTGGTCGCGCTCGCCGGCCAGTTCCATGCGCACGTCGTACCCCGCCCCGTTGCAGCGAGTCGCCGTGGCCGTGGCCAGCGTGCCGTCGTCCAGGGTCAGCAGGGCCGCGGCCGTGTCGACGTCGCCTGCGGCGCGGAAGATCGCGGGGCCCGCGTCCGCCCCGGTGGCGTACACCTCCACCACCTCGCGGCCCGTCACCCAGCGCAGCATGTCGAAGTCGTGCACCAGACAGTCCCGGAACAGCCCCCCGGACAGCGGCAGATACGCGGCGGGCGGAGGCGCGGGATCCGCCGTCGTCGCCCGTACGGTGTGGAGCCGGCCCAGTTCCCCGGCACGCACCGCGGAGCGCGCCGCCGTGTATCCCGCGTCGAAGCGGCGCATGAAGCCGAGCTGGAGGACGCTGCCCGCCCGGTCCACCTCGCGCAGCGCGCCCAGCGTCCCCGGCAGGTCCAGCGCGATCGGCTTCTCGCAGAGGGCCGGCAGACCGGCCCGGGCCGCCCGGCCGATGAGTTCCGCGTGCGCCGAGGTCGCCGACGCGATCACCAGCGCGTCCACCCCCGCGCGGACCAGCTCGTCCACGGAGGCGACCGCGGTGGCTCCGGTCCGCGCCGCGACCCCCGAGGCCCGGGCGGCGTCACGATCCGTCACCAGCAGGGAGCCGACCTCGGGATGGCGGGCCAGGACGCTCGCGTGGAAGGAACCGATCCGGCCCGTACCGATGAGTCCGATGCGCATGGACCCAACGTGCCGCCCTCCAGGCGCACTGTCAACTATATGTCCTGACAAAGTACGGGGTGCGGCGCGGTGCCACGCGGTACGCTCCGTGCCGTGCCCAAACCCGCCGCCGACTTCGCCGCCCTGGGGCTGGGCGTGGACCGCACCAGCCCCGTCCCGCTCTACCACCAGCTGGCCCAGCAGCTGGAGGCGGCCGTCGAGCAGGGACGGCTGGCCCCGGGCAGTCTCCTCGGCAACGAACTGGAGCTCGCCGCGCGGCTCGGGCTGTCACGGCCCACCGTCCGCCAGGCCATCCAGTCGCTCGTCGACAAAGGGCTGATGGTGCGCCGGCGCGGCGTCGGCACCCAGGTCGTGCACAGCCGCATCAGGAGGCCGCTCGAACTGAGCAGCCTCTACGACGACCTCGAGGCCACCGGACGGCACCCCGCCACGCGGGTCCTGCGCAACACGCTCGAACCGGCCACGCCCGAGGTCGCCGCCGCGCTCGGTGTGGAGGAGGGCGGTGACGTCCACCTCGTCGAGCGGGTGCGGTACGCCCACGACGAGCCCATGGCGCTCCTGCGCAACCACCTCCCGCTCCAGCTGCTCGACCTCGGCACCGAGCGCCTGGAGACGACCGGCCTGTACCGGATGATGCGCGCCTCGGGGATCACCCTGCACAGTGCCCGTCAGTCCGTGGGGGCCCGTGCGGCCACCGCGCAGGAGGGCGAACTGCTCGCGGAGCCCGAGGGCGCGCCGCTGCTGACCATGGAGCGGATCACCTTCGACGACGGCGGCCGGGCGGTCGAGTTCGGCTCGCACGTCTACCGGGCCTCGCGGTACGCCTTCGAGTTCCAGCTGCTCGTCCGCCCCTGAGACCCCCGCGCGGCGGGTTACAGGTCCGTATGTTCGGACAAGGCCATTGACGCGCTCATGCTAGGTCGCTAGAACGGCGGGAGGGCGCGGCCCGCGCCCCTGCCGGGCACGGCCGACCCGGGCTCGGGGATACTTGGCCCGCCGGGCGGCGAGTCCGCTCCCCCCGGCCTCACCAGGCAGCACAACGAGCAGCACTAGAAGGGCACGGCGTCGTGGCAAGGGTTCGGACAGGGGTACGCGCGATGGGCGCCGTGCTGGCAGCGGTACTGGCGGCCTCCCTCGCGGGATGCAGCAGCACCGGCGGCAAGCGGGCGGAGGAGCGCGCCGCCCAGCAGGCCGCCGAGGGCCGGTCCGCGGTGAACACACCCCGCTGGACGTTCGCCATGGTCACCCACTCGGGTGATGGCGACACCTTCTGGGACATCGTCCAGAAGGGCGCCAAGCAGGCGGCCCAGAAGGACAACATCAACTTCCTGTACTCGCACAACGACGAGGGCCAGCAGCAGGCCGAGCTCGTCCAGACCGCGATCGACAAGAAGGTCGACGGCCTGATCGTCTCGCTGGCCAAGCCCGACTCGATGAAGGCCGTCGTGGCCAAGGCCGTCAAAGCGGGCATTCCCGTCATCACCGTGAACTCGGGATCCGCCGAGTCCAAGGCCTTCGGGGCGCTCACCCACATCGGCCAGGACGAGTCCATCGCGGGCGAGGCCGTCGGCGACGAGCTGAACACGCGGAAGCGCACGAAGGCGCTCTGCGTCCTGCACGAGCAGGGCAACGTCGGCCACGAGCAGCGCTGCGCCGGTGCGAAGAAGACCTTCGACGGGACCATGCAGAACCTCTACGTCGACGGCACCAACATGCCCGACGTGCAGGCCTCCATCGAGGCCAAGCTGGACTCGGACAAGAGCATCGACGCGGTCGTCACCCTCGGCGCCCCCTTCGCCGCCGCCGCGGTCAAGGCCAAGCAGACCGCCGGCAGCAAGGCCGAGATCGACACCTTCGACCTCAACGCCAGCGTCGCCACCGGACTGCAGAACGACACGCTCGGCTTCGCCGTCGACCAGCAGCCCTACCTCCAGGGGTACGAGGCGGTCGACCTGCTCTGGCTCTACCGCTACAACCGCAACGTCCTCGGCGGTGGACTGCCCGTGCTGACCGGACCGCAGGTCATCACCGCCGACGACGCCGACGCGCTCGCCGAGTACACGAAGCGGGGTACGCGATGACGGCGACCGGGCAACCGGTGGCGCCCCGCACCGACGAACGCCTGTTGCGCACTTCTCCGCTGCGCAAGCTGCTCGGCCGTCCCGAGCTCGGCTCCGTCGTCGGGGCCGCGGCCGTCTTCCTCTTCTTCGCGATCTTCGCCGACAGCTTCCTCCAGGCCTCCAGCCTGGGCACGGTCCTCTACGCGGCCTCCACCATCGGCATCATGGCGGCGCCGGTGGCGCTGCTGATGATCGGCGGAGAGTTCGACCTCTCCGCCGGCGTGATGGTGACCAGCTCGGCGCTGATCTCGTCGATGTTCAGCTACCAGATGACCGCCAACGTCTGGGTCGGCGTCTTCGTCTCGCTGCTGGTGACCCTGGGCTTCGGCGCGTTCAACGGCTTCATGCTGACGCGCACCAAGCTGCCGAGCTTCATCATCACGCTCGGCACCTTCCTCATGCTGACCGGCCTGAACCTCGGCTTCACCAAGCTGATCAGCGGAACCGTCTCCACCAAGGCCATCGGTGACATGGAGGGCTTCGAGTCCGCCCGTAAGGTCTTCGCCTCCTACCTCACCATCGGCGAGGTCGAGCTGAAGGTCACCATCCTGTGGTGGGCGGCGCTCGTCGCGATCGCCACCTGGATCCTGATCCGCACCCGCTTCGGCAACTGGATCTTCGCCGTCGGCGGCGAGGCGGACGCGGCGCGTGCGGTCGGTGTGCCCGTGATCCGCACCCGCATCGGGCTCTACCTCGGTGTGGCCTTCGCCGCCTGGGTCTCCGGGCAGCACCTGCTCTTCTCGTACGACGTGGTGCAGTCCGGCGAGGGCGTCGGCAACGAGCTGATCTACATCATCGCGGCCGTCATCGGCGGCTGCCTGATCACCGGTGGCTACGGCTCGGCGATCGGCTCCGCCGTCGGCGCGGTCATCTTCGGCATGACCAGCAAGGGCATCGTGTACGCGGAATGGAACCCCGACTGGTTCAAGTTCTTCCTGGGAGCGATGCTCCTCCTGGCCACCCTGCTCAACGCATGGGTACGCAAGCGCGCGGAGGCGACGACATGACGGCCACCCAGGCTCCGGCCCCCCGGAACCCGGCCGGCGCGGCGCTCGTCGAGCTCGACGGCGTCAGCAAGTACTACGGGAACATCAAGGCCCTGGAGGACGTCTCGCTGGAGGTCCACGCGGGAGAGATCTCCTGCGTCCTCGGCGACAACGGCGCCGGCAAGTCCACCCTCATCAAGATCATCGCGGGGCTGCACCGGCATGACGCGGGCACCTTCCTGATCGAGGGCGAGGAGACCACCCTCGCCAACCCGCGTGACGCCCTGGACCGTGGCATCGCCACCGTCTACCAGGATCTGGCCGTCGTCCCGCTCATGCCGGTCTGGCGCAACTTCTTCCTCGGCTCGGAGCCGACGAAGGGCTCGGGACCGTTCAAGCGGCTCGACGTGCGGCAGATGCGCGAGACGACCCGCGCCGAGCTGCTCCGCATGGGCATCGACCTGCGTGACGTGGACCAGCCCATCGGTACCCTGTCCGGCGGTGAGCGCCAGTGCGTGGCCATCGCGCGGGCCGTGTACTTCGGTGCCAAGGTCCTCGTCCTGGACGAGCCGACCGCGGCGCTCGGGGTCAAGCAGTCCGGCGTGGTCCTCAAGTACGTCGCCGCCGCCAGGGACGCCGGGCTCGGCGTGGTCCTCATCACGCACAACCCGCACCACGCCTATCTCGTGGGTGACCGGTTCGTGCTCCTCAAGCGCGGCGCGATGTCCGGGAGCCACACCAAGGACGACGTCACACTCGACGAACTCACCCGCCAGATGGCCGGGGGGAGCGAGCTCGAGGAGCTCAGCCACGAGCTCGAACGAGCCCCGGCGCCGGACCACCTCGGTGGCCGTCCCACCGGGGACGAGACCCCGTAGGCAGGGTTCCGCGACCCGTGCCCCCGACCGGCGGACCGGTTCCGGGGGCGCGGGAATGGCAGAATCGTGCACGGCGGACGCCGTCCGCCGCCGGACGGATCACCGACCGGCCCCCCGACCTGCGCAGGGACGATGAGCACGTACCGCGACTTCACACACCGCGGCTCCGCCCGCGCCACCGTCCTGCGGACCGTCGGCACGAGGGAGCGCCGCTCGCACCTCACGGCGCCGCGGGTACCCACCGTGGGCATCGACATCGGCGGGACGAAGGTGATGGCCGGGGTCGTCGACGCCGACGGCAACATCCTGGAGACCCTGCGCACCGAGACGCCCGACAAGTCCAAGAGCCCCAAGGTCGTCGAGGACACCATCGTCGAGCTGGTCCTGGACCTCTCCGACCGGCACGACGTGCACGCCGTGGGCATCGGCGCGGCGGGCTGGGTCGACGCCGACCGCTCCAAGGTGCTGTTCGCCCCGCACCTGGCCTGGCGCGACGAACCCCTGCGCGACGCGATCGCCTCCCGGCTCGTGGTGCCGGTCATGGTCGACAACGACGCCAACACCGCCGCCTGGGCGGAATGGCGCTTCGGCGCCGGGCGCGGCGAGGACCACCTGGTCATGATCACGCTGGGTACGGGCATCGGCGGCGCGATCCTGGAGGACGGGCACGTCAAGCGCGGCAAGTACGGCGTCGCGGGGGAGTTCGGGCACATGCAGGTGGTGCCCGGCGGGCACCGCTGTCCCTGCGGCAACCGCGGCTGCTGGGAGCAGTACAGCTCCGGCAACGCCCTGGTGCGCGAGGCCAGGGAGCTCGCCGCCGCGGACTCCCCGGTGGCCCACGGCATCATCGAGCGGGTCAAGGGCAACATCCCCGAGATCACCGGGCCGCTCATCACCGAGCTGGCCCGCGAGGGCGACGCGATGTGCGTCGAGCTCCTCCAGGACATCGGGCAGTGGCTCGGGGTCGGCATCGCCAACCTCGCCGCCGCCCTGGACCCCTCCTGCTTCGTCATCGGCGGAGGTGTCAGCGCGGCCGACGACCTGCTGATCGGCCCGGCCAGGGACGCGTTCAAGCGCCACCTCACGGGTCGCGGCTACCGTCCCGAGGCCCGCATCGCGAAGGCGCAGCTCGGTCCCGAGGCCGGCATGGTCGGCGCCGCCGACCTGGCCCGCCTGGTCGCCCGGCGGTTCCGGCGCACCAACCGGCGCAGGGTCGAGCGTTACGAGCGGTACGCCCAGTTCTACGACCAGGCGGCGAGCACCATCCGCAACACGCGCAGCACGCGCACCGACGACTGACCCGCGGCCGCGCGCCCGCGGCACCCGGCCACCCGCACCCGTACCGCAGCATCGAGGGACCACCGACATGACCGCAGCCGAGCACCACATCGTGCCGCGACAGCCCCCTTCGTCCGGCTCTTCGGGTCCGTCCGGTCCCGCCGGCCCCCCGGCTCCCGCCGGTGCGTCCGGGGACGGGGGCGGCACGCCTCCGCAGGACCGGCGCAAGGTGATCCGACGGCGCCTGATCACGCTGACGATCATCGTGCTGCTCATCGGTATCCCGGCCGGCTACCTGGTGATCTCCGCCGGTCAGAGCCGGCGCTCCGGCAAGGACAAGGAGGCCGAGGCGGCGGCCCAGGGGCTGCGGGAGGACTGGCCGTCCGGGATGCAGCGCCGCATCTTCGAGCTGCCCATCCCGGGCAACGCGGTCGGGGTCCAGTACTACGAGACGAACAACTGGAAAGCCAGCCGGATGTACGTGAAGTTCCGTACGACCTCCGCCGGACTGGACCGCTTCCTGAGCGGTGTCGGCACCGGTCGCGCGGCGCTGGAGACCGGCAAGGTCACCATCAGCGAGCGGGACATCAAGATCACCGGATGGTACTTCGGGCCCGGCGTGGACTGGGCGGGGACGGTGCACAAGAACAAGGACCCGCGCCCGACCCAGAACATCACCGTCAACATGACCGATCCGGCGGCTCCGGTCGTCTACGCGGTCTCCGCGGCGACCCCCTGACGGGGAGCGGGCGGGCCGCTCATTACCCTGGAGCAAGTGAGTGAAGTGAGCGAGACGACCCCCCAGCCCGCCATGCACCCGCAGACGGCCCACCCCGAGCCCCTGCAGGGCGAGGTGATCCGACAGCTGCCCCAGACCCCGCGGACCGGAGCCGGGCAGCCGTACGCCCAGGTCACCGGAGCGGCACCCCTCCAGCCTCCGCAGCCCGTCCCGCCCTACGCACAGCCGGCCACGGGACCGCAGTACATCCAGCCCCAGGCACCGCAGCAGCCCCAGGACCTCCGAGGCGCCCAGCCCGGTCCCGCACCGCAGACCCCTCAGCCGGGTCACGCCGAGCCCCCACAGCCCGGCCCCGCACCGCAAGCGTCCCAGCCGGGCTACGCCGAGCCCCCCGCCCCGCAGCCGGGCTACGCCGAGCCCCCGGCTCCCCAGCCCGGGCCCACCGCGCCGCGGGCGCCCCAGGGGCAGCAGTCCGGCCGGCTCCTCCAGTACCGCTTCGACGGGCCGGAGGACGCTCCGGTCCTGGTGATCGGGCCCTCCCTCGGCACCACCTGGCACATGTGGGACCGCCAGATACCCGAGCTCTCCCAGCACTGGCGGATCTTCCGCTACGACCTTCCCGGGCACGGCGGAGCACCCGCGCACCCCGCCGCGGCGGTCAGCGACCTCGCGGACCGGCTCCTGGCCACGCTGGACAGCGTCGGCGTCCAGCGCTTCGGCTACGCGGGGTGCGCCGTCGGCGGCGCCGTCGGTGCCGAGCTCGCGCTGCGCCACCCGCACAGGGTCGCCGCCCTGGCACTCGTCGCCGCCTCGCCGCGCTTCGGCAGTGCCGACGAATTCCGCCGGCGCGGGGTGATCGTCCGCAGCAACGGCCTGGAACCGATCGCGCGGACCTCCCCGGAGCGCTGGTTCACCCCCGCCTTCGCCGCCGCACAGCCCGCCATCGTCGAGTGGGCCGTCCAGATGGTCCGCACCACCGACCCCGGCTGCTACATCGCCTCCTGCGAGGCCCTGGCCGCCTTCGACATCCGCGAGGAACTCTCCCGCATAAGCGTGCCGACCCTCGTCCTGGTCGGGGCCGAGGACGAGGTCACCGGCCCCGCCGAGGCCCGCACCCTGGTCGCGGGCATCCCCGACGCCCGGCTCGCTCTCGTCCCGGGGGCCGGTCACCTGGCTCCGGTGGAGCAGCCGGCCGCCGTCACCGATCTGCTGCTCATGCACTTCTCGACGTCCTGGCAGGACACCCAGGCCTCGATCCCCGTACCGCCGGCCCCCGGTTTCGCCGCCCCGTTCGGCCCGGTCGTGCCGGTGGCCGAGATCACCGCCGCGACCGAGCTGCCGGAGGCCTCCGCCACGGGACGCAGCGACCGGTACGAGCGGGGCGTGAAGGTCCGGCGTGAAGTGATGGGCGACGCCCACGTGGACGCCGAGACGGCGGCCTCCGACGGCTTCACCGAGGACTTCCAGGAGTTCCTCACCCGCTACGCCTGGGGTGAGATCTGGACCCGGGAGGGCCTCGACCGCAGATCCCGTAGTTGCGTGACCCTCACCGCGGTCGTCGCCTCCGGGCACCTGGGGGGTCTCGGCCGGCACGTGAGGGCGGCCCTGCGCAACGGACTGACGCCCGTCGAGATCAAGGAGGTGCTGCTCCAGACGGCCGTCTACTGCGGCATCCCGGCCGCGGGCGCGGCATTCGAGATCGCGCGGTCCGTCATCGAGGAGGAAACCACCCCGCCCGCGTAGCAGGATGGTGGCATGAACGCTTCGTCTCTCACGCTGACCAAGAAGACCCACTCCTGCGTCCGTCTGGAGCGCGGCGGGCAGTCGCTCGTCATCGATCCCGGCGGGTTCTCCGAACAGGACGCCACGGCCGGTGCCGACGCCTTCCTGGTGACGCACGAGCACCCGGACCACTTCGACGAGGAGCGGCTGCGCGCCGGGCTGGAGGCCAATCCGGCCGCGCAGCTGTGGACCCTGCGCAGTGTCGCCGAGAAGCTGACCGCCGCGTTCCCGGGGCGGGTGCACACGGTCGGCCACGGTGACACGTTCACCGCCGCCGGGCTCGACGTCCAGGTGCACGGGGAACTGCACGCGGTGATCCACCCCGACATCCCTCGGATCACCAACATCGGCTTCCTGGTGGACGGTTCCGTCTTCCACCCCGGCGACGCCCTCACGGTGCCCGACCATCCGGTGGACACGCTGATGCTGCCGGTCATGGCCCCCTGGAGCAAGATCTCGGAAGTCATCGACTACGTCCGCGAGGTGAAGCCGCGCCGCGCGATCGACGTCCACGACGCCCTGCTCACCGACCTCGCCCGCCCCATCTACGACAAGCAGATCGGCGCACTGGGAGGCACGGACCACGGCCGCCTCGCCCCGGGCGACGCGACCCGTCTCTGACCCGGCTGTCAGTGGGAGCGGTTAGGTTTACTGCATGCGCATCGCGACCTGGAACGTCAATTCGATCACTGCCCGGCTCCCCAGGCTGCTGGCCTGGCTGGAGAGCAGCGGCACGGACGTGCTGTGCCTCCAGGAGACCAAATGCACCCTGGAGCAGTTCCCGGCCGAGGCACTGCGCGAGCTGGGCTACGAATCCGCGGTCAACGCCACGGGCCGGTGGAACGGCGTGGCGCTGCTCTCCCGCGTCGGCCTCGCGGACGTCGTGACGGGCCTGCCCGAGGGCCCTGGCTACGAGGACGTGCAGGAACCGCGGGCGGTCTCGGCGACCTGCGGGGGCGTCCGCGTCTGGTCGGTCTACGTCCCCAACGGCCGCGAGGTCGCCCACGACCACTACGCCTACAAGCTGCGGTGGCTGGAGGCGCTCCAGAAGGCCGTCGCGGCGGACGCGGCGGGGTCGCTGCCGTTCGCCGTCCTCGGTGACTTCAACATCGCGCCCACCGACGAGGACGTCTGGGACCCCGCGGTCTTCGAGGGCGCCACACACGTGACCCCGGCCGAACGGGCCGCGCTCGCCGCGCTGCGCGAGGAAGGTCTCTCGGACGTGGTGCCGCGCCCCCTCAAGTACGACCACCCGTACACCTACTGGGACTACCGCCAGCTCTCCTTCCCGAAGAACAAGGGCATGCGCATCGACCTGGTCTACGGGAACGCCCCCTTCGCCGCGGCGGTCAAGGACAGCTACGTCGACCGCGAGGAGCGCAAGGGCAAGGGAGCATCCGACCACGCCCCGGTGGTGGTGGACCTCGACGTCTGACGGCCGTCGGGCCGCCGCGGAGCGGCGTCAGCGCTCCGGCGCCGCCTTTGCGGGCAGCAGGTGCGGGGCGTGCTCGGTGACGGCCCGCACCACCTGACGCTTCGAGGGATTCACCAGGGCTCGCCCCGCGACGGAGACCGTCGGCACGGTCTCGTTGCCGTCGGCGACCGAGCGTACGAAGGCGGCGGCGTCCTTGTCCCGCCAGATGTTCACCTCGGTGTAGGTGAGGCAGGAGAAGCGCAGCCGCAGCCGGAGCTTCATGCAGTACGGGCAGCCGGGCCGCCAGTAGACGACCATGCCGCCTCGTTCTTCGGTCATCGGATGCCCCTCGCTCGTATGTCCTCAGTCTCTCCCGATCTTCCTGGAGTTCACGGCCTGCGGCCAGGCGTTCCGGCGGCTCCGACGGCGTGTGCGGGTGTCAACTGCGGGTTGACACTCCGGGGGTGTCAACCTAGGGTTGCCCTCATGGCGACGAATCCGGTGCAACCCAGCCCTCCCTTCCGCCTCGGCGACCTGATCGAGGGGATCAAGAAGACCCATACCGACGCTCTGGAGCAGCTGTCCGGTGCGGTGGTGGCGGCCGATCACCTGGGCGAGCTCGCCGATCACCTCATCGGGCACTTCGTGGACCAGGCGCGCCGCTCGGGCGCGTCATGGACGGACATCGGCCGCAGCATGGGTGTGACCCGGCAGGCCGCGCAGAAGCGGTTCGTTCCCAAGAAGCCCGACGAGGCCTCCGACCTGGACATGAGCCAGGGCTTCAGCCGTTTCGACGAGGAGGCCAGGAGCGCCGTGGTCGGCGCGAGCAACGCGGCCCATGCCTCGCGCAACGACGAGATCAGCCCCGAGCACCTCCTCCTGGGCCTCGTGGCCCTCCCGGACTGCCTCGCCGTCCGGGCCATCGCCGAGCAGGGCGTCCCCGCGGACGCGGTCCGTGAGGCGGCGACACGCGCCCTGGCGGCTCCGGCCGACGAGCTGCCCGCGCTGATCCCCTTCGATCCGGGGGCGCGCAAGGTCCTGGAGCTCACCTTCCGGGAAGCGCTCCGCCTCGGCAACGACGTCGTAGGGTCGGGCCATCTTCTGCTGGCCCTCCTGGAGTTCGAGGACGGCGGCGGCGTCCTCACCGGACTGGGCCTCGACAAGGCGTCGGCCTCGGCGTCCGTCGCCGCGCTCGTCGCCGCAGGCGTCGAGGAGCCGCCGGGCGCCGGGAGTTAGAGCTCCGCCGGGATCCCGGACGCCTCGTCCTGCGAGGGTTCCGCACGACCGCCGGCGTCGCCCCTCTCCCGGGGCGGCGCCGCCCGCCTCAGTGCACGGAGAAGCCGCCGTCGACGAAGATCGACTGTCCTGTCACGTAGGCCGAGGCGGCACTCGCCAGGAACACGGCGGCGCCCGCGAAGTCCTCGGCCAGCCCGTTGCGCCCGACCATCGTGCGCGCCGCCAGTGCCGCCACCCGCTCGGGGTCCGACGACAGCCGTGTGTTCAGCGGCGTCATCACGAAGCCGGGAACCAGGGTGTTGCACGTGACGCCGTGCGGCGACCAGGCCTCCGCCTGGGAGCGGGCCAGCGATTCCAGGGCGCCCTTGGAGACCCCGTACGCCCCGCTCTGCACGAAGGCGCGGTGCGCCTGCTGCGAGGTGATGTGGATGATCCGGCCGAAGCCGCGCTCGGCCATACCGGGTCCGAACCGGCGGCCCAGCAGGTAGGGCGCCTTGAGGTTCACCGTCATCGTCGTGTCCCAGACGTCCTCGTCGAGCTCGCTCATCGGAGGCCGCAGGTTGATTCCCGCGCAGTTGACCAGGATGTCGGGCTCGCCGAACGCGGCCGCCGCCTGCTCGCCGGCCGTGCGCACGCCCTCGCCGGTCGCCAGGTCGGCGCTCACCCAGGCCGCCCGGAGGCCGTCCGCGGTGAGTTCACCGACCGTCCGGGTCAGTCCCGCCTCCCCGCGGGCCACCACCACCACGCTCGCCCCCGCGTGCGCGAGGGCTCCGGTGATGGCGCGGCCGATGCCGGAGCTGCCGCCCGTGACCACGGCGACCCGGCCTTCCAGCGAGAAGAGTTCGGAGAGGTAGTTCTGCGAGGTCATCCCCACACCCTAGACAGCGGGGCCCTGTTCTCCCCGGCCAGGGTCCCCGAAGAGTCGCGTGGCCTGCGGTGCGGAACGCGCCGGGAGTGGGATCCTGGGGGTATGAACATCCCCTTCCTGGACAACTGGCGTAAGCGTCAGGGCGGTACGCGCACGGTGTCCCTCGCCGCCGCCGTCGAGACCGATCCCGACGGCGTGGCCGAGCTGTTCGCGGAATGCGAGTTGCTCCGCGCGCGCGCGGCCCAGGGCGGGCTCGAACTCGACGACAGCCCGGCCTCGTTGACCGCGCTGGACCAGTTGCCTCCGGTCTGGCGCGACGACCCGGAGGAGCTGCCCTGGGTGGGGAACGACGCGGGCCTCTACCTCGGCACCGTCCTCGTCCGTACGGTCCCCAACGCCGCCTGGGACATCCTGGCGGGCGGGCAGCCTGTCGTCCGGCTGGCCTCGGGGCGTGAGATCGACGTCGTCACCGCGGGTCTGGACTGGGCGATGTCCGGGAGCCCGGAGCTCTCCGAGATGTACGCGGAGTCGGCGGAGAGCGGCCCCGAGGTCAAAACGCGATAAACAGCCTTATGCGCTGTTGGTGCGTGTCGGCCCCCGCCCGTGTGTCAGGCCTGGATAGTTTGCGCTGACCTCGACACAAGCGATAAGTGGGTAGGGCAACGTATGGCCGTCGATCCGTTGATCGAGCTGCGGGACGTCAACAAGCACTTCGGGAAGTTGCACGTACTGCAGAACATCAATCTCACCGTCGGCCGCGGGGAGGTGGTCGTGGTCATCGGCCCCTCCGGTTCGGGCAAGTCGACGCTCTGCCGGACCATCAACAGACTCGAGACGATCGAGTCGGGCCACATCGCCATCGACGGCAAGCCGCTCCCCGAGGAGGGAAAGGGACTTGCCCAGCTGCGGGCCGAAGTGGGCATGGTCTTCCAGTCGTTCAACCTCTTCGCCCACAAGACCGTGCTGGCGAACGTCTCGCTCGCCCAGCTGAAGGTCCGCAAGCGCAAGAAGGAGGAGGCCGACCGGCGCTCCCGGGAGCTGCTGGAGCGGGTCGGGCTCGCCTCGCAGGCGGACAAGTTCCCCGCCCAGCTCTCCGGAGGGCAGCAGCAGCGCGTCGCGATCGCCCGAGCCCTCGCCATGGATCCCAAGGCGCTCCTGTTCGACGAGCCGACCTCCGCGCTCGACCCGGAGATGATCAACGAGGTGCTGGAGGTCATGCAGCAGCTCGCGCGCGAGGGGATGACCATGGTGGTCGTCACCCACGAGATGGGCTTCGCCCGGTCCGCCGCCAACCGTGTCGTCTTCATGGCCGACGGCCGCATCGTCGAGGACCGCACCCCGGAGGACTTCTTCACCGCCCCGGAGAGCGACCGCGCCAAGGACTTCCTGTCCAAGATCCTCAAGCACTGACGGGGGCACAGTGTTGCGTACGAGAAACATCGCGGCCGTGCTGGCCTGCCTCCTGATCGCCGCGCTCGCCGCCGGATGCGGCAGGGAGGGCAGCCCGCCGGTCAAGGGGCCGAAGGCGGAGGCCCTGCCCGATTACACGGTCGACACCGGCTTCGAGCTGCCGGAGTCGAAGACCTGGAAGAAGGCGAAGCGCCGCGGGCACTTGGTCGTCGGAGCCAAGGAGGACCAGCCGTACCTCGGCGAGAAGGACCCGGCCACCGGCGTCTACTCCGGCTTCGACATCGAGATCGCCCGCATGATGGCGGCCTCCCTGGGCTTCGAACCGGACACGATCCGCTTCCGTACCATCGCCTCCGCCAACCGCGAGACGGCGCTCCAGAACGGTCAGATCGACTACTACGTCGGCACCTACACGATCAACGACATGCGCAAGAAGCTGGTCGGCTTCGCCGGCCCCTACTACATGGCAGGCCAGGGACTGCTGGTGCGCACCGACGAGAACGACATCCACGGCCCCCAGGACCTGGCGGGCAAGACGGTCTGTTCGGCCGCGGGTTCCACGCCGTACCAGCGCATCGCCGCCGACTACCCGGAGGCGGACCTCGTCGCCTACGACACGTACTCCATCTGCGTCGACAACCTGCTGACCTTCCAGGTCGACGCGGTCACCACCGACGACGCCATCCTCCTCGGCTTCGCGGCCAAGGCGCCGGACGAGATGAAGGTGGTCGGCAAGCCGTTCTCCGAGGAGCCCTACGGCATCGGTGTCCCGCGCAGCGACAACGCGCTGCGCTTCGCGCTCAACGACGCGCTGGAGGAGAACGAGAAGAACGGGAACTGGAAGAAGGCGTTCGAAGCGACCCTGGGCCTGTCCGGGGTGCCCGCGCCGACGCCGCCGCCCATCGACCGCTACCCGGCGAACTGAGGGGCGGGCCACCACCATGGACGTACTGACAGAGAACTGGTCGCTCTACGGCGAGGGATTCCTCGGCACCGTCGAACTCACCGTGTACGCCTCGATCCTGGCACTCGTGCTCGGCTTCGTCATGGCGTCGTTCCGGGTCGCCCCCGTGGGCTCGCTGCGCGCGATCGGCACCGTCTGGGTGACGGTCCTGCGCAACACCCCCCTGACGCTGCTGTTCTTCGCCGTGCTGCTGGGCCTGCCGCGCTTCGGCCTGGTCCTGCCCTTCCAGGTCTTCGCCGTCCTCGCCCTCGGCTGTTACACCTCGGCCTTCATCTGCGAGGCACTGCGTTCCGGCATCAACACCGTACCCACGGGGCAGGGCGAGGCGGCCCGCAGCCTCGGGATGTCCTTCAAGCAGACGCTCGGCACCGTGGTGCTCCCGCAGGCCTTCCGTTCGGTGATCCCGCCGGTGGGGTCCACGCTCATCGCCCTCGCCAAGAACTCGGCGATCGCCGGAGCCTTCAGCGTCACCGAACTGCTGGGCACCTACAAGACGCTCAACGAACTCGGCTACAGCATCATCTGGTCCTTCGTCTGGATCGCCGTCGGATACCTGATCATCACCCTCGCCATCAGCGCGATCTTCAACGTGTTGGAGAAGCGCTGGGGAGTCGCCCGATGACCCACACCACCGAACACGCCACCGCGCTCTACGACCTCCCCGGGCCCGTCACGCGCAGACGCCACTTCGTCTACGGACTCATCTCGACCGCCGCGATCCTCGCCCTGATCGGCTGGATCCTCTATCTGCTGTTCGACACGGACCAGTTCACCAGCGCGAAGTGGACGCCCTTCATCTACGTGGGCATCCAGGAACTGCTGCTGCGCGGACTCGGCAACACCCTCAAGGCCTTCACCTACGCGGCTGTCCTCTCGCTGCTGCTCGGGGCCGTGCTGGCCGTGGGGCGTCTCTCCGAGCACAAGCCGGTGCGCTGGGTCTCGACGCTGCTGGTCGAGTTCTTCCGGGCCATGCCCGTGCTGGTGATGATCTTCTTCATCTTCGTCGCCCTCAAGGTCCAGGCCCTTCCCGCACTGGTGGCGGGACTGACCCTCTACAACGGGTCCGTGCTCGCCGAGGTCTTCCGTACGGGCATCAACTCCGTGGAGCGGGGCCAGCGGGAGGCGGCGTACGCCCTGGGCATGCGCAAGACGCAGGTGACCACCTTCGTCCTGGCCCCCCAGGCGGTCCGCGCGATGCTGCCCACGATCATCAGCCAGCTGGTGGTGGCGCTCAAGGACACCTCGCTGGGCTACCTGATCACCTACGAGGAGTTCCTCCACGCGGGCAAGCTGATCGCGTCGAACCTCGACTACGACCTGCCGTTCATCCCCGTGGTCATGGTGATCTCGCCCATCTACATCGGAATGTGCATGCTGCTCTCCTGGTTCGCGACCTGGGTGGCCAGACGGGAACAGCGCAATCCCAAGACGGAAGGGACGGGCGTGGCGTCCGCCGAGCCAGGAACACTGCTGCCGGGCGGACGCCCGCACTAGCCGCCGGTCAGTCCGCCCGGCAGCAGTCGGTGATCACTCCTCGGGCCGTGGTAGCGGCACGGACCGGTTCCCCGCCGGCGAGGAGAAGGTCAGCTGTGAGCCGGTCCGGTCGTGCCGACGTGACGAGGACGACCCAGTCTCTTCCTCACCGCTGACCGCAGGCGGACCTGCCGGGTGGTCCGCTCCATGGTGTGCGCCGTGGAGCGGACCACCCGTCGCGTCTCTCAGACCAGCCAGCCCGACTCCCGGGCGATACGGATGGCATCCACCCGGTTACGCGCGTTGAGCTTGGACACGATGGTGGTCAGGTAGTTGCGGACCGTGCCCTTGGAGAGATAGAGCCGGGTGGCGATCTCCGAAGCCTCCGAACCCTCGGCTGCCAGCTGGAGCACCTCCGACTCCCGTGCGGTGAGCGGGCTCTCGCCGACCCCCCAGGCGGCCATGGCCAGCTGGGGATCGACGACCCTGCTGCCGCTCGCCACCCGCCGTACGGCCTCGGCCAGCTGATCCGGAGGGGCGTCCTTGGCGAGGAAGCCGTACACGTGGCCGGACATGGCCCGGCGCAGAGTGCCGGGGGCGCTCAGGCTGGTGAGGATCAGGACCCGGCACTCGGGGACCTGCTCGTGCAGCAGTGCGCCCGCCGTGAGGCCGTCGAGTCCCGGCAGGTCGATGTCGAGGATGGCGACGTCGGGCCGGTGCTCGCGCGCCGCCTGGACGATCTGGTCGCCGCGCTCGACGTCCGCGACGACCGAGATGCCCTCCTCCAGGTTGAGCAGGGCGACCAGAGCCCCTCTGACCATGTTCAGATCTTCGGCGAGCAGTACGCGTATCACCAGGGCCCCCGTGGTCAATGTGTACACAAAAGAGAACGTTTGTTCGATACTAATGGCTCAGGGCTGCGCCGACTCCACGGCCGAGGGCGACGGGTCGTGGTCGCCGGAGCGGCGGGAGCGTACGTCCTCGGCCCGCAGCGGAGCCGTGGCGACCAGCCGGAAGAACCGGCCGGAGCCGTCCGGGGTGGGCCCGCGCTCCACGGCCAGCCTGCCGTCCACCGCCTGGAGGCGCCGTTCGAGGTTGCTCAGTCCTGATCCTCCGTGCTGCGAGGGCACGGAAGGAGTCGGCGGGACCCCGTCGTTGGTGACGGTGAGCACCGCCGTCCCTCCCCGGACGCGGGCGGCGATCGTGCAGGTGTCCGCCTTGCTGTGCCGGAGGAGGTTGGTCACGCCCTCCCGGAGCACGGTCGCGAAGACGGTCCCGGTCTGCGGGCTGATCCGGTTCACCTCGGGGTCGGCCTCGACCCGTACGTCGATGTGGGCGGCCGTCAGCACCCCGCGGGCGGAGGCCATCTCCGAGACGAGGGACATCTGCCGGTAGCCGCTGGCCACCCGGCGGACGTCGGCGAGTGCCTGCCGGGAGATGTCGAGGACCTCCTCGACCTCCTCACGCGCCCGTTCGGGCTGGGTGCGGATCAGGCGGTGGATCAGTTCGCTCTTCAGCGTGACGGCGCTGAGGCTGAAGCCCAGGAGGTCGTGCAGGTCCCGTGCGAAGCGCAGCCGCTCGGTGGCCACCGCCATGTTCGCCAGTTCGGTCCTCGTGCGGTGCAGTTCGACGATGAGCACGGACAGGCGGGACAGACCGTAGACGACGAGGCCGGTGAGCGCGGTCGTCTGGCACATGTACACGATGTCGATGAAGGAGCGGTGCTCCAGGACGCCCGGAGCGATCAGGACGAGGCTCGCCGATCCGTACAGCGGCCACGACCACCGGGCCGGCAGGAGCAGGAGCAGGGATCCCGCCAGGAAGCCGGCCATCGACCCCCACAGCACGCCGATCCACTCGAGCGGCGCGTAGGTGAGGAGCGCCTGTGCGCCGAGCGTGAGGAGCCGGCGCGGGAGGGGTGCGTCGCGTGCGCCGGCGGCGGAGTGGTGGAGCTGGAGCAGGAAGATGAGGGGGAGGGTGACCGCCGCCGAGGCGACGGCGGGCCCGCCGGGGTGCTGGCTCACCAGATTGAGCATCGTGATGGCCAGATAGCTGAGCAACGCCGCGATGAGGATGCACTGGGCGAGGCGCGCGGGAGGCACCGAGGTGCCCGGGTGAGGGGACGGTGCTTCCGGATGTCTTCCGTCCGGGGAAGCCATGTCCAGTCGATCCCTTTCACCAGCCGGTGCGTGTCCTCGCAGGAGTCTAGGGCCGCAGGGAGGCGAGAACAGGGGGCCAGGTGGTGAGTGACACTTGCTGGGATCGTGATCTGGTCACACGAACAAAGGTGTGGGATTCAGGTCCTCGTACGGCGTCGGCTGCGCTACCCGACCTAGTTCGACGGGAACGTCGTAAAGTCGGCCGAATGCGAATCTTGCCCAGAAATGTCGCATCCCGGGCACGATGACCTTGAAAACGGGAAGTCCGATGTCGGGGCGGGTCTGGTCGAGGACCAACAGCTCCATGCCCTTCGACGCGACCGCCTCGGTGATGGCGGCGATGTCGTCGCGCAGGTCAGGTCGCGGTACGTACTCCCAGGCGTCCGGCGTGCGCGCCGTCCGGTGCTCGTCCGGACGCAAGTATGGCTGATTTGTGACAGTCGCTCCTAGCCACCACGTGCGAGGTTCGAGATCGGCGACGCCGTAGCCGGAGCCGTCGGCCTGTACGTCGGCGACCGCCGGCAGCATCTGTCCCAGTTCGGTGACCGCCCGGCGCAGGGCTACACGCGGGTCGAAATGAGCCCCGAAGCCGAAGATGATGTCCTCCGTGGGCACGTCCGTGCGCCGTGACAGGGCGGCCATGACGGGGATCCCGAAGTCCGAGGTCAGGTCGAGCACCCATACCTCGCGCCCCAGACCGCGGTAACCGTCGAGCAGCGCGGTGAGGTAGGGCGCCCGGAACGCGCGGAGATCGACCGCCGGTTGCCGGGTGCGGTTGTACCACCAGAGCGCCACCGCGTCCCGCTCCACGAGTTCCAGGAATCCCTGGACCACGGCGTCCTCCGGACTGCTGCCGGCCGCGTTGCCGTTGGAGTCGGCCCGCGGCTCGTGCGGTGAGGCGGGACCTGAGGGGAAGTACGCCATGGACGTGGGCAGCAGGCGGTGGGTGAGTCCGGTCAGGGACCATGCCGGGGTCCAGTCCATGGGCCGGTCCTCGTCGAAGCGTTCGGGGACGTACTGGAAAGGGGAACCGGAGGCGTTCCAGCGCCCACGCTCCTCGAACTGCCGATCGTGGTACAGCTGGCAGGAGTTGGGCAGGAGGGCGTCGGCCGCCAGCTCGCGGTAGCTGCCGCGCACGGTCGGCTCGTCGCCGTGGCGGGTGCCGCTGTACCTCTCCACGGCTTCGCACAGTGCGCTGACACGGGCCTCGGCCGGGGTCAGCCCCTTGCCCCCGCTGAGGGCGCGCAGTCCCGCCCGCAGGCCGGACAGGCTGTGCGCGCCGACCGCGAGGTTGTGGCCCGAGAGATAGGTCTCGGTGAAGCCGGGGGCCCGTGGCGCACGGCGCACGGCCTTGACGATCCCGGTCACCGGTTCGACGAGGTGCCCGTGCCGCTCCAGCATCTGTTCGGGTGTCAGGGCCCGGTGGCCGTTGCCACTCTCGCCGGCCTTCAGCCGGGACACGGGGACGAACGGGGCGCGGACCCGCTCGGCCACGAGCCCGGGGTCGCCGCAGACCGCGCACTGGGGGAGCCTCGGCACCGGGTGGGAGCGGGACGCCAGGGTGAGCGTGTCCAGTACGTGGATCGAGGACTGCCCCGCGTACCGCAGGCCGGCGAGCCACTTGGCCGCCTCCAGCACGGCGGTGTTGACCGCGAGCGCCCGGCCGGCCGGGAGGGACACGGAAGGAGCGGCGGGCGGCCGGTCCAGGCCGAGAGTGTGCTGGACGGCCCGCTCCGCGCGCCGGTGCAGACGGAGCCGGGCCGCCAGGCAGGACCAGCAGGGGCCGTCGCCGCTGCCGAAGAAGGGGCCGACCCAGGGTTCCGTCCCGCAGAGCAGCACCGGCAGCCAGGCCGTGCCGGCGGACCGGTGCACGCGGTCCACCTCGGCGAGTTCGGGGGAGAGGTAGTCGTCGCAGAGGACGAGGGTGAAGCCGGCGGAGTCGTCCGGGCGGATGCCGGACGCCAGGCACGCCTCCCGTACCGGCCCCGGATCGGTGCCGGCCAGGGGCAGGATGCGGACCGAGGCCTCTGCGAGCGTCCGTGTGGCACGCGCGCCGTCGAGCCCGGCCAGGTCCCAGTAGGCCTCCGCGGCCCGGTCGGACGGAAGCTCCGTCCGACCGGGCCGCGGGCTGAACCGGACGAGTCCGGCCTCGCTGAGCCGGCGCAGCGCGTCGCGGGTCTCGTCCGCCGTGAGGGCGGGGGAGGCCTCGCGCAGTACTGCCGCGGGGGAACGGGTGCCGTCGAGCAGGGGCACCAGTACTTCGGCCGGCATCCCGCGCAGCGCGGTGACCCCGCGCCGCGAAATCAGGTAGACGGCCTCCCCACGGACGACCATCGGCTTCAGATGACTCTTGAAACCCACGAGAACCGAGGTGTCCTCGGGTGTGGCGGGATGGCCGTCCCGGCTCAGATCGGTCACTGCCGGCGCTGCCCGGCCTGTGCGTCGCGACAGGTGCTGTCGGCGTCGTCCTGCAGGATGCAGTACGTGAAGGCGACAGCTGAGTCGTCCATGACCGAGTCGAGGCTCTCCACCGTCAACTGAGCCGGGGCGGGACGCCGGGCCGCGATGTTCCTGGGTGCGGCGAGCATGGTGGTACTGAGCATGGGAGTCATTACCTTCCGTTCGTTAGCCAGGGCGGAGCGCTGTCGGCGTGCATTCTTCGGACGTACAGAAGTGGTAGACAGTGTGCAAATCATGGTTATGAGGTGAAGCTTTCATCTCGGGGGTGTGAGACCGGATGTGGGGGGCACGGAAGTGGGGCCGATGAAGCGCCCGTGCCCTGCTCGGGCCTGCGGGTGGCCGCTGTGCCGAGGGAGCTTCGACTCCGGGAGCCGGGCCCGCCGGAGGCCCTCCCCCTGGCGCTGTGACGCCCGGAGAGTGCACGTGACCGACGGTCTTCTCCGGTCCGTCTACGTCGATCGACGGAGAGGGGGCCTACGCGTTCGAGTGCGGAGGGGCGGGCGCTGCTTTCACTTATGCGAGTCAGTCGACTGATTGTGGTCAATTCACGGTTACCTATTGAGCAATTCCCATGCCTCGCGTGATCAGGTACCTCGCTGGCCGGATGTTTCCTATGCGAACCTTGCGCGGTATTCGGTCACTTGAGGAGATGATCCTGTGAAGATCGAGTTGCTGGGCTCTCTCGCCGCGGAGAAGTGTGGGAAGTCGTTCGTGCCCAGTGCGGCGAAGCCACGGCAGGTTCTGGCACTGCTCGCGATGCGGGCGGGCCGGCTGGTCCCGACCGCCACCCTGATGGAGGAACTGTGGGGGGAGAGACCTCCGCGCAGCGCTTCGACAACCCTTCAGACCTACATACTTCAGGTCAGGCGCCACCTTTCCTGGGCCGTCAGCGGGTTCGGTCTCTGCCCGAAGGACATCCTGGTCACCGCGCACGGCGGGTATCTGCTCAATGCGCGGCCAGGGGCGGTGGACGCGCATCGGTTCATGGAACTCGTGAGTGCCGGAGACGCGGCGCTCGGCGCCCGTGACGACCAGGCGGGCTCGGAACTCCTGGGACACGCCCTGCGGTTGTGGAAGGGGCCGGCCCTGGTGGACGTCAAGGCGGGTCAGGTGCTGGAGATCGAGGTCATGCGCCTGGAGGAGGCCAGGCTCGGAGTGCTGGAGAAGAGGATCGGGGCCGACCTGCGGCTCGGCCGGCACAACGACATCATCTGCGAGCTGACCACTCTGGCCGCCCAGCATCCGATGCACGAAGGGCTGCACGCCCAGTTGATGGTCGCGCAGTACCGCGCCGGGCGCGCCTGGCAGGCCCTGGAGACGTACCGGCGGCTGCGCGACACCCTCGACGAAGGGCTGGGCATCGCGCCGTCCGGCCTGGTCAAGCGGCTCTACCACCTGGTGCTGACGGCGGACCCGCAGCTGAGGGGCAGCCAGGAGCAGGCCCACGCGGGTATGGAGCGACTGGTGGGGTGAACTGGCCGGTGCCCGCCGGGGTGTGCGCGTCGCCCCGGCGCGGGGCGGCCCCGCCGCCGATCCGGTCAACCGGACGTCAGTGGCCCGTCAGATGGACCTGCCATAGTCGTACTTGTGAACGGCACGGGAGACCGGCCGGGAACGAGGAGAGGTGCCCGGAGTGGTTTATCGGGGGCCTGGATTTTGGTCCGGGTCGGGTTTTACCGCCTTCGCAGGTTCGAATCCTGCCCTCTCCGCTGGTGCCGGTGGGTGGGTGGCCGGTGTTGCCCGGTGGGTGTGTGGCCGGGGTTTGGGAGAGGTGCCCGGAGTGGTTTATCGGGGGCCTGGGCTTTGGTCCGGGTCGGGTTTTACCGCCTTCGCAGGTTCGAATCCTGCCCTCTCCGCTGGTGCCGGTGGGTGGGTGGCCGGTGTTGCCCGGTGGGTGTGTGGCCGGGGTTTGGGAGAGGTGCCCGGAGTGGTTTATCGGGGGCCTGGGCTTTGGTCCGGGTCGGGTTTTACCGCCTTCGCAGGTTCGAATCCTGCCCTCTCCGCTCTTCACTCTGCCGGTGCGGCGGACTCCCCCCGGGTCCGCCGCACCGGCGACGCACGAAGCAGACACTCCGCCGGTCCGTGCGGGGTGCCGTACCGACCCGTCGCCCACTGGTCCGGGCCCGCGGCCCGGTGGCATCCACGCATGAGCCGAGCGAAGGAAACCATGCCGTGCACGATGTGCGAGAACTGCTGAAGCTGGGGGCCGAGGCCGAACGCAAGCTGGCCCGGCGCCGCTACACCCTCGATCTCCCCGGTCTGCGCGAGGCGCACCGCCGCCGCTCCGACTCCCTCGCCACCCTCGAACGCCTGCGGGCCGAGCTCAAGAAGAGCGGGGCCGGCCGCCGGGCCGGAGCCGAGGGCCCCACGGAGGCCGAGCGGGAGCGCGCACGGTCGCTGCGGGAACGGGTCCAGGCCGCCGAGGCGGACGTCCGCACCGTGGAAGCGGCCCTGCGGGAACAGCTCCTGCGGATCCCCAACCTGCCGCTCGACGAGATACCCGACGGCCATTCGGAGAAGGACGCCGTCGAGGTCCGCAGGGGCGGCCCCCCGATCCGTAAGGACGTCGAGCCCCGCCACCACGCGGAGATCGGCACGGACCTGGGCATCCTCGACACGGAGGGGGCGTCGCGCCTCTCGGGAGCCCGGTTCGCCGTGCTCAAGGGCCCGGGGGCGCGACTGGAACGCGCCCTGGTGTCCTTCCTCCTCGACCTGCACACCCAGCGGAACGGCTACACGGAGTACTCCGTGCCGCACCTCGTGACCAGGGACACCATGACCGGCACGGGGCAACTGCCCAAGTTCGAGGAGGACCTCTTCGCCACGTCGGCCGGCGACCGGGAGCTCTTCCTCATCCCCACGGCCGAGGTACCCCTCACCAACCTCGTCGCCCGCGACCCGGCCGACGAGGCCGCGCTCCCCCTGGCGCTCACCGCCGCCACCCCCTGCTACCGCGCCGAGGCGGGATCGTACGGCCGGGACACCCGCGGCATCCTGCGCCTGCACCAGTTCGAGAAGGTGGAGCTGGTCCGGGTGTGCACCCCGGAGCGGGCGAGGGCGGAACTGGAGGTACTGGTGGGGCACGCCACCGACTGCCTGGAGGAGCTGGGCCTCTCCTACCGGGTCGTAGTGCTCCCGGCCGGTGACACCGGCTTCTCGGCCCGGATGACGTACGACATCGAGGTGTGGCTCCCCGGCAGCGACGCCTACCGGGAGGTGTCCTCGTGCTCCGACTGCGGGGACTTCCAGGCCAGACGCGCCGGAATCCGCTACCGCGACGCGGCCGGACGCAGGAGGCCCGCGGCCACCCTCAACGGCTCGGCCCTGCCTGTCGGGCGGACCGTCGCCGCGCTGCTGGAACAGGGCCTGCAGCCGGACGGTTCCGTCCGGCTGCCCGAATGCCTGGTGCCCTACACCGGGTTCCGGTGGATTCTGCCGGGCGGCGGTACCGCCCTCACGACGCGAGGTTGATCGGCTGAGGGGACGGGTTCAGCGAGGGCTCCTGGTTGAGTATGTCCCTGAACAGCCTCTTCAGCTGGGGGGACGGCTCGATGCCGAGCTCGTCCACCAGCCGGGCCCTGGCCGCGTTGTACGCCTCCATGGCGTCCGCCTGCCGGCCGCAGCGGTAGAGGGCGAGCATCAGCAGTTCGGTGAGCCGCTCCCGCCAGGGATGTGTCACGCTCATCCGCCGCAACTCGCTGATCACCGAGTGCGGTTCGTTGCACCGCAGCCCGAGCTCGTACTTGCACTCCAGGGCCGCGAGGTACTCCTCGTCCAGCTCCAGGGAGACGCTGCGGCACATCGGGCTGGAGGAGACGTCGTGCAACGGATCGCCCTGCCACAGCGACAGCGCCGAGTCCAGCAGTGAGCGGGCGCGCAGCGGGGCGTCGACCATGGCCACCCGGGCGCGGGCGATGCGGTCCCGGAAGACGTTGATGTCCACCCGGTCCGGACACAGGTCCAGGATGTAGCCGGACGCATGGATGTTCAGCGAAGGCGCCGGCTGGGGGCCCTCGTCGCCGAGACGCCGCAGCGTGCGCCGCAGGCGCGACACATGGGCCTGAAGGGCGTTGGACACACCGTCCGGCGGGTTGTCGCCCCACAGCTCCGTGTAGAGCTGCTCGCTCTGCACGAGCCGGCCCGCCCGCAGCAGCAGCGTGGCGAGCAGGATGCGCTGCTGCGTGCCCGCGATGGCGGTGAACTGGTCGTTCACGACAGCTCCGACCGAGCCCAGCACGGTGAACCTCATTGGGTACTCCTCCATGTGAACGCTTCGGGACCCCCTCGGGGAAGGCGAGAGGGAAGCTACCAACGGCGGCTGGAACGGGACTTGAGCCGACCTCGGGGGCGGGGCCCGTGTGAGCTCGACCCCCGCCTCCGGCGGTGCCCCGGAACCCGGCCGCGCACCGGCCGGGGCACCGCACCGGGCCCGCCTCGCCGTCCCGTCGTGCACCGGCCGCAGCACGACACCGGGCCGCCCCCGCCGCATCCGCCTCACGGCGGCGCGGCAGGGGCGGCCCGGCTCTCCCTGGCCTGGTGTCAGGCCCCTTCGGCCCGCAACGCCTCGTCCAGCGACTGCAACGCCCGGTCGGCCGCCGCTGCGACCTCGGCGTCGTCGGGGTCGCCGCACAAGCGGGTGAACAGTTCGACGATCTGATCCTGGGCGGCTTGCACACTCATCGCGAATCTCCTTGCCTCTACAGGGCGCCCGCGGCGCGGAAGATGTGGACGAACGCGTTGACGCTCGCCGGTCCCTGGAACGCCGCGTACTCGGCGAGCACCAGGCTCTGGTTCCACTTCTCCTTGTACGCCAGCTGTGTCGCCGCGGGATACACGTCCTTGCCGTGCTCCCAGAGGAAGTGCATGAACCAGCGGAAGGCGTCGCTGCTGCCCGGCATCTCGAACTTCTCGTCCAGGCCGGTGAACGGCGTGAAGCCGAAGTGGAGCCACCGCACCTCCTCCGCCATGAACGCCTCGATCGCGGTCTTGTTGATCGCCTCCATGATTCCCGGGCCGGACTCCGGGCGGCGCCGTGAGAGATCGTGCATCCAGCCCGGGCGTCCGCCGTAGACGGGGGAGTACAGCACGTAGCCCACCGCCACGCCGTCCACCAGGCCGAGGAAGAGCCTGCGGTGCTTCTGGGCGGGTCCGCCGCACTGGCCGACCAGGTACTCCAGAGGCTTGGCGCCCTCTCCCTTGAGCGGCAGCCAGAGCTGGTCGATCTCGCGTATCGACTCCTGCCAGGCGTCGTAATCGGCCTCCACGACGGTCAGCCCGTTGCGGAACGCCCGGGAGATCTTGTTCCTGAGCTGCATGAAACGGGTGCCGCGGAGTGAGAAGCCCTCCAGATCGACGGCGTAGGAGGCGCCGATCTGGTTGACGGTGAAGCCGTGTTCCGCGTAGATCCGCGCGTCGTGCTCCTGCAGCTGGACCCCGACGACCTGTCGCCCCTGCTGTGCGGCGAAGGCCAGGAAGCCGTCGAGGAGCGCCGTGTAGGAGTCTCCGGGTGCGAACGGGCCGCCCAGCTGGACGAGATACGGACCCGCGCTGCGGTAGACGATGACGCCGGCCAGTCCGGGGAGGGTGAAGTACGAATTCCCCTGGCTCACGGCGAGAAAAGAACTCGGGTTCTCAGCAGCCGTGTACTCCTGGATGGCGTGGTGCACGTAGTCGAATGAAACCGTGCTTTCGATGGTCTCGGCCATGAATACCCCTCGTGCGTGTTGTTTTCCGGGGTGCGGTGGCCGGACCGGTCCGGGAGTCGTGACTGTGACACGGGCGGGGAAGCGGCGCAAGGCGGAGGCAGCCTGTCCGGCCGTGTGTCCGCTCGTCCGTCAGCCCACCGTCAACGCCAGGTCAGACCGAGGCTTCGGTCAGAGGCATGTCAGCGATGGGTAGGGGCGTTCCTGCACTATCACCGGCAGCGATAGGAATACCGGCGCTAAGAGAGAAGGATCGTGCAGTGCGTGAAGTCCTGGGCGGCGCGGATCAGGTTCTGAAAGGGCGATCGAAGCCCCTGCTCAATTACCCCTGCTATGTCGGCGGAAAGGACATCGAGGGAATCGGCTGGGTGTACACGGTCAGCTCCAAGTCGCTCCTCGAGGATGTATTCACCAGCGTGAGTCTCAAGCGTGCGCTCGAGCAGGACCCGGACCCCGGGTCCCCCGCGGCCCAGCACCCGTACGTGGTGGGGCGCTGCGCGGTGATCGGCATGCCCGACGTCTTCGCGGCCACCGACGCCGCCGCCGACGCCGTGGACGCGTGGTCCGCCGTACCGCTGGCGGACAGGCTGAACCTCGGGCGCCGGTTCGGAGAGGAGCTGATCAAGCATCAGGACACCATCCTCGACATCATGGTCGCCGAGGCGCACCCGATCACCCTGGCCCGCTGGGAGCTGAGCTGCCTCGTCCAGGCGTACAGCGAGGAGAGCATCGCCTGGTACGGGCAGCAGATGTACAGCAGGCGCACCTACGGGGACCGCACCCTGATCGTCCGCCGGCAGGCCGACGGCGTCGTGGCGCTCAACCCGCCGCAGAACGCGCCCGTGCCCAACTCCGGCCTGGCGGTGCTCGCCCTCATGGCCGGCAACGCGGTCGTGGTCAGGGCGCCCCGCAGCATCGCGCTCAGCACCCTCTACATCCTGCGTGAGCTGGCGGTCCCGCTGCTGGAGGAGATGGGGGCGCCCCCCGGCACCCTGAACATCGTCTGCGGCACCCCGCAGAAGATCATCGACCACTGGCTCGACGACCCCAGGATCAACGACATCCTCTACTTCGGCTCCAGCGAGGCCGGGCTGCGCTTCGAGCAGCAGTGTGTGGAGCGGGGCAAGAAGCCCATCCTGGAACTGGCGGGCAACGACACGCTCGTGGTCTGGAAGGACGCCGACATCCCGGCGGCCGTGGAGGCCGTCACGGAGGCGTTCTACGGTTCGGGCCAGATCTGCATGGTCCCGAACTGCGTCGTGGTGCACCCCGAGGTGGCCGAGGAACTGATCGCCCGGCTCAAGGAGTCCGCGGAGGCGATCAAGCCCGGGTATCCGGACTCGCCCGAGGTGCTGCTCTCGCCGGTGCGCCGCAGCGAGCGCTTCTTCAGCCTGCTGGCTCAGGCCATGGAGCAGGGCGGCGAGCTCGTCTGCGGCGGCAACCGTGTCGAGCTGGACGGATCGCCTTCCCAGGCGGGGCAGTTCCTGGAGCCGACCGTCGTCAGGGTCGACGGGCTGGAGGAGTCGCAGGAGTACCGCATGGTGTGCGAGGAGACCTTCTTCCCGCTGCTGCCCGTGGTGGTGCCCGCGGAGGCTCCCGACGACGTCCTCCTCGACGACGTGATCCGCTTCGTCAACGCCAACAGGTACGGCCTGCGCAATTCGCTCTGGTCCCGTTCGGACGACGTCGTCGGCACCTTCGTCGCGCGGGTCCGCAACTCCGGGCTGCTGAAGATCAACGACTCCCACATCGGCTTCCTGCCCGTCGTGCCGACGCACGGAGGCACCGGCATGACCGGGGGAGCGTTCGGAGAGGGCAACTACCCCATGCTCAAGACCTCCCACGTGCAGGGAGTGAGCATCGGCACGGGTGCCTCCCCCCGCCGGGCGATGTTCGAAGGCTGACTCACACTCAAAGGGAGGATTTCCCCATGCGGTCCCTCGACGTGGCGCGTGACGCCTGCGAGCGCAATCACCCCGGCCTGTACAAGGCCCTCACGGCGCTGCCCCTGACGGAGCGGGAGGCACCGGGCAGCCCGGTGATCGACCTGTTCCGTACGCACGGCGGCCCGGGCCTGCTGGTGCCCAGCTCGTTCGGCGGGCTCGGGGTCTCCGCCCTGGAGGCGGTACGGGTGACGCGCGCGCTCGGCTCCGCCTCGCCGTCCCTCGCGGCCGGCGCGACCATGCACAACTTCTCCGCGGCCATGCTCTTCGAACTGGCCGAGCGGGCCGCCGAGCCCACCGAGGGCCAGCGGGCCCTGCTGTCCCGGATCGCCCCGGAGGGGCTCCTGCTGGCCTCCGGCTGGGCGGAGGGCCGGACCGAGCAGAGCATCCTCTCCCCGAGCGTCGTCGCCACCCCCGCCCCGGGGGGCTATCTCGTCAACGGCGCCAAGAAGCCGTGCAGCCTGTCCGCCTCGATGGACATGCTGACGGCCAGCGCCTTCCTGCCCGACGAGAACGGCGTGCCGCAGTTGGTCATCCTGCTGGTCCCGTCCGACGCCGAGGGCGTCTCGCTGCACCCCTTCTGGGGTTCCCCCGTACTCGCGGGGGCGCAGAGCGACGAGGTGCGGCTCCACGACGTCTTCGTGCCCGAACACCTCGTCATCCGGGCGACTCCGGAGGACCCGGGCCGGCTCGACGATCTCCAGACGGCCGCGTTCGTCTGGTTCGAGATGCTCGTGACCTCGGCCTACGTCGGGGCAGCGTCCGAGCTGACCGAGCGCGTCCTCACCCGTGGCCGCGGCAGCGTCAGCGACCGCGGTGCGCTGTGCGTGCAGCTCGAATCGGCCGTCGCCCTCACCGAGGGCATGGCCCGTGCCGTCGACGCGGGCGCGTTCGGGGACGAGGCCGTGGCGGCCGTCCTGGTCACCCGGTTCGCCGCGCAGAAGGTCCTGGCCGCGGTCAGCGAGCTGGCCGTCGAACTGCTCGGCGGCATCGCCTTCATCGGCTCACCGGAGATCGCCACGCTCGCCTCGGCGATCAGCCCGCTGGCCTTCCACCCCCCGTCGCGGACCAGCACCGCGGAGGCGCTCGTCGACTACTTCGCCGGCGGACCCCTGCTGCTGCCCTGACGGCGCCCACCACCCGTCCCACACCCCGTGACACCTGAAGGAGGCGCACGTATGTCCACAGTCGTGGACGCCGAGCGATCGGCCGACACCGAGGCGGAGATCCTCGGTCTGTACCGCAAGCACCTGAGCAAGGGCCGCGCCACGGTCGCCGAACTGTTCGGCAGCCACATGGAGATCGAGTCGCAGGGAGCGCGGCTGCGCACCAGCGACGGCATGGAGTTCCTCAACTGCAGTGGGTACGGCGTCTTCGTCATGGGGGCCCGCCACCCGAGGGTGATGTCGCACGTCCGGCGCCAGCTGGAGACCCACCCCATCGCCACCCGGATCCTTCTGGAGCCCACGGTCGGGCGGGCGGCGGAAGCGCTGTCGTCGGTCGTCCCGGGCCACCTCAACCGCATCCACTTCGCGCTCTCGGGCGCCGAAGCGGTTGAGACGGGGCTGAAGCTGGCGCGGGCCAACGGCAAGAAGCGCCTGGTCTCCATGCACATGGGCTACCACGGCAAGACACTCGGCGCGCTCTCCGTCACGGCGAAGGACGTCTACCAGCGGCCCTTCCGCCCCTTGCTGGCCGATGTCACCCATGTGCCCTTCGGTGACCTCGACGCCCTCGAAGAGGTGCTGTCCGCCCACCCCGGCGAGGTCGCGGTGATCGTCGAGCCGGTCCAGGGCGAAGGGGGCGTCATCCTGCCGCCGTCGGGTTACCTGCCGGGCGTGGAGCGCCTGGTGCGCACGTACGACCAGTTCCTGATCCTCGACGAGGTGCAGACCGGCATGGGCCGGCTCGGGGAGTGGTGGGGTGCCGATCTGTACGGCGTCACTCCGGACGTGCTGCTGGCGGGCAAGGCGCTGGGAGGCGGCGTCATGCCGGTCTCCGCGGCGCTGGCCAACCGCAAGACGTTCTCGCCCTTCGACAAGGACCCGTACCTGCACACGGGCACGTTCACCGGCGCGCCCGTCCTGATGGCGGCCGTCATGGGCGCCGTCGAGACCATCAAGGAGGAGCGCCTGGTCAGCAGGTCCGCCGAACTCGGCGCCAAGCTGCTGCCCGAGCTCAGCGCCATCGCCCACCGCAACCTCCCGGGACTGGTGAAGGAGGTACGCGGCCAGGGGCTGCTGATCGGCATCGAGCTGATCGAGGCGGGGCTGGCCGGCGAGCTGCTCATCGAGCTGTTCAACCACGGCGTGGTCGGCAACCACTCGATGAACGGCAGCGCGGTCGCCCGGCTCACCCCGCCGGCGATCCTCACCGACGCCGATGTGAGTTTCCTGCTCGACGCGTTCGACAAGGCCACCCGGGCCCTGGTCGAGCAGAGCGCCCGGATGCCGGAAGGTGGCCACTGACATGCGCAAAGTCATCCTGGACGCGGTGATCGCGAACGAGGACGCGGGAACCGTCTTCGAGAACGTGTCGCGCTTCGCCCGCTACCCGGAACTGTCACCGCACGTGCAGTCCACGGAGGTGACCGAGACCCGCCCGAGCGCCACCGGAACGTCCAGCTGGGAGCTGCTCTTCCGCAGCGGGCTGCTGAGCTGGTCCGAGACCGAGCGCTTCCTCAAGGACGAACTGCGCATCGAGTTCGAGCAGACCGAGGGCGACTTCGACACCTTCGGCGGCACCTGGACCCTGACCCAGCAGGGGCCCGACACCGCACTGCACTTCGAGTGCGACTTCGACTTCGGCATCGAGAGCCTCGAAGGGATCCTCGACCCGATCGCGGAACGGGTGATCAAGGAGACCGTCGCATGGGCGGTCGTGGGTCTGCACGCGTCGGTGCGTCTCGCCGGCGACCTCGAACTCGCGCCGAGCGGCGGACACACCGCCGCCTGACCTCAGGAGCACACCATGGACATGGCCAACCCGTTCGAGACACCCAACACCTACCGGCTCCACCGGGCCGAATACCTGGTCGGCCTCGTCGCCGTGGCCGGGCTGTTCATCGCCCACATCGGCGAGGTCCGCTGGGTGCCGGCGGTGATCCTCTTCGCCTACATCGACCTCATCGGCTACATCCCCGGCGCCATCGCCTACCGCCGGAGCCCGGACCACCGCGTGGCCAAGGGCTACTACATCGCGTACAACGTCATGCACAGCATGATCACGCAGATGGTGGTGGCCGCGGTCTGGATCGCGGTCGCGGGCTTCGAGTGGGCGTTGCTGGTCCTGCCGCTCCATCTCTTCGCCGACCGGGGCGTCTTCGGCAACTTCCTGAAGCCGTTCAGCCTGGCCTTCGAGCCCGAGCCCAACCCGGCCTACACCCGGATGGCCGCGGAGCTCCGCCACCGCGAGCGCCGCAGGCAGCGGGAGAGCGCCATGGCGGGTGCCTCCGGCGCGTCCCGGTGAGCCCCGGTGGCCTCCGGCCGGGCGGACCGCAGGACGACGACCTGTCGCGGGCCGCACTGCGCCTGACCACCGGAGTCACCGTCCTGACCGCGCGCCTCGACGGCCACATGCACGGCACGACCGTCAGCGCGGCCGGACTCGTCTCACGCAACCCGATGACGATCGGCGCCGGGCTGCGCCAGGGATCCGAGCTGCTGCAACTGGCCCTCTCCAGCGGACTGTTCGCGGTCAACGTGCTCTCCGGGCGGCAGGCACAGGTCGCCGACTGGTTCGCCAGCCCCCGGCGGCCCCGCGGCAGGGCCCAGTTCGACGTCCTGGAATGGGACCCCGATCCGGCCACCGGGCTGCCGTTGCTGCGGCACACCCTGGCCCGTCTCGTCTGCCGGGTGACCGGCCAGGTCGCCGTCGGTGACCACGAGCTGCTGCTCGCGGAGGTCGTGGACGGCAGCCCCGGCGCGGGCAGCCCGCTGCTGAGCTTCGACGGCGCCCTGCACAGCGCCGAATTCCGTGACGTGGTCCGCCGGCGGTGGGGCCGCGGCCTCGCCGCCACGGCCACCGTCTCCCTGGACTGAGAGAGGAAAGCGATGACCAGCCAGATACCCGCCGAAACAGGGTGGGACACCGCACCCGGTCTCCTCGACGGGGCGAAGAACCTCAACCTGACGCCGCAGCAGTGCGATCTCGCCTACTGGCTCTCCGGCGTGGCACAGGGCACCCTGCTCGGGCGGGCCCGGACGGGACACTCCACCGAGGAGACCACCCCCGAGCACATGCGCAGGCCCGGCCCGCTGCGCGACGCCCTGATCATGGAACTGGGCTGCCGTGCGGTCGCCGAGACGGAGGCCACCAAGGCGCTCGCGCACTACGTCGCAGCGGCCCCCGGCACGCCCGAACTGGAGTTCTTCTCGACCCAGTTGCTCGACGAGGCGCGGCACGCGATGGTCTTCCGCAACCACCTGCTGGAGCTCGGTGTCCCCGCCGGCGACCTGCACGCCACCGTCGAGCGGGTGTCGGGCGCGTACACCCGCGACGTGGTGGACCCGATCCTGGACTTCGCCCTGCGTGCGGTGCGGGACGAGGGGGACTTCATCGGCGGGGTGGCGGTGTTCACCATCGTCATCGAGGGCGTCCTGGCCCCCGCCGCCGAACTCAGCGAGCGCAAGTGGAACGTGCTCGACCCGGCCGCCGGCGCGATCGCACGCGGCGCCTCGATCGACGAGATCCGCCATCTCTCGGTGGGCAGCACCGTCGTCCGCGACCACCTCCTGGCGGACCCCGGTTACCTGCCGCGGCTGACGGACATCCTGGAGCGTGGCCGCGCCCTGTGGGACGAGATCCCGGACCGCGCCTACGTCCTGGAGCGCGAGGAGCTCTTCCAGAAGGGCATGCACGACCACGCCGACCTCATCCGGGACTACGAGGTCTTCCCCGGCCGCCTGCTGCTCGACACCACCCCCGAGGAGCGCTACGACCTCGCCGAGCGCTGGACGGACGAGATGGCCGAGAGCCGCTTCGCGTACATGGGCCTCGACCCCGCCGTCATGCGGATCGGCTGACGGCGATGACCACCGGCCACCACTGCCGCGGGCCCGCCGCGGTGATCAGCGGGCTCGGAGCCTGCGTACCCCCGCGCGCGGTGACCAACGACGAGCTCGCCGCCTATCTGGACACCTCGGACGAGTGGATCAGGCGGCGCACGGGCATCGCGTCGAGGCACCGCGTCGACCCCGGTACGTCGACCGGGGACCTCGCGGTCACGGCCGCCGAACTGGCGCTCAAGGCCGCGGGCGTCACCGAAGCCGACGCCGTCGTCCTCGGTACGACCACCCCGGACCGCCTCTGCCCTGCCACCGCGCCCGAGGTGGCGACCCGGCTCGGGCTCACCGGCGTGGCCGCGTTCGACGTGTCGGCGGTGTGCACCAGCTTCCTCTACGGACTGGGCACCGCCGCCGGGATGATCGCCGCGGGGATGGCCCAGCGTGTGCTGGTCATCGGCGCGGAGACCTTCACCTCGATCCTCGACCCCGCCGACCGTTCGACCGTACCCATCTTCGGCGACGGGGCAGGGGCGGTCGTGCTGAGGGCCGGCGACCCCGCCGAACCGGGGGCCATCGGCCGTGTCCTGCTCGGCAGCGACGGCGGGCAGAGCGACCTGATCCGGATACCCGCGGGCGGGTCCCGCCAGCGGACCTCCGGCGCCGTCGCCCCCCTGGCCGACCACTACTTCCGGATGAACGGCTCCGACACCTACCGGCACGCCGTGGAGCGCACCACCGCGGTGGCCCGCGAGGCGCTGGACCTGGCCGGCTGGGAGGCGGCAGAGGTGGACCGGTTCGCGGCCCACCAGGCCAACGCCCGCATCATCGGGGCCGTCGCCGACCGGCTCGGCGTCCCCGCGGGGGCCCACCGCCTCTCCAACATCGACAGGGTCGGCAACACCGCCGCCGCCTCCGTACCGCTGCTGCTCACCGAGTCGGCAGCCGCCGGGCTCCTGAGCCCGGGCGACCGCACACTGATCGCCGCCTTCGGCGGTGGCGTCACGTGGGGCGCGACCACCCTCGTCTGGCCGGACGTACCGGCCCTGACCGCCTGAACCCGCACTCCCGAGGAGGAAGTCGTGTACGAGCAGATCAAGAAGATCCTGATGACGAGCTTCAACGTGGCCGAGGAGGACTTCGTCGAGGGCGCGACCCTGGACGACCTCGGTCTGGACTCCCTCGACCTGGTCGAGCTGTCCATGCAGCTGGAGACCCTCGGGGCGCGCGTCACCGACGACGAGATGGTGGAGGCGGGGCGGCTCGACGCCGTCGTGGCCCTGCTGGAGAGCCGACTGGCCACCACCGGCTGACGCACGGGGCGGCCGGCGGCGCCGGCCTCTCCTCCACCCACCGCCATCGGGAGGAACCATGAGTGAGCCCTCGCCACCGTCCGAGGACGGTGGGCTGTCCCGCACCCTGACCACACCCAAGATCGTCTTCCTGATCATCGCCGCCGCCGCACCCCTCGCGGCCATGGTGGGAACCGTCCCGCTCGCCTTCGCGCTCGGCAACGGCGCCGGGGTGCCGGCCATGTTCGTCTTCAGCGGCCTGACCCTGATGTGCTTCTGCTCCGGGTACGCCGCCATCAGCCGGCGGGTCGTCAACGCCGGCGGCTTCTACACGTACATCTCGTGCGGGCTCGGCCGGCCCGCGGCGGTCGGCGGGGGACTGATCGCGGTGGTCGCGTACAACGCCGCCTCCGCCGGACTGCTCGGCGCCTTCGCCTACTTCGCGCAGCTGGTCGGCGCCTCCCACGGGCTGGACCTTCCGTGGGAACTGTGGGCCGCGGCCGGTCTGGCCGCCGTCGCCGTGCTCGGTTACCGGCAGATCGACGTCAGCGCCCGGGTGCTCGCCGTCGTGCTGATCTGCGAGGTGGGCATCCTCCTCGCGCTGGGTGCCGCGATCCTCCTCGACCGCGGAGGATCCGCACTGCCGTCCACCTCGTTCTCCGCGCACACGGTCACCGGCGCGGGCATCGGGGTGTCGATGATGTTCGCCTTCATCTCGTTCATCGGCATCGAGTCGGCGGCCCTGTACGGCGAGGAGGCACACCACCCGGAGCGCACCGTCTCGCGGGCCACCTACATCGCCGTGTCCCTGATCGCCCTCTTCTACGGCCTCATCAGCTGGCTCGCCGTGGGAGCGGTGGGAGCGACGCGGGTGCAGGAGGTCGCCACCCGGGAACTCGGAGACCTGTTCCTCAACCTCAGCGACGACTACCTCACCAGCGCGCTCACCTCGCTCATGCAGCTCCTGCTCTGCCTCAGCCTGTTCGCGAGCTGGCTGGCGCTGCACAACGCCGCCAACCGCTACATGTTCGTCCTCGGGCGGGAGAAGGTCATGCCGGCCGGGCTGTCCGCCGTGCACCGCCGCTTCCGCTCGCCTCACCGGGCCGGCCTGGCGCAGACCGGCTTCAGCGCCGTGGTGGCCACGGCGTTCGCACTGGCCGGGCTCGACCCGTACATGGGGCTCACCACCAGCATGCTGGGACTGGGCACGGTCGGCATCGTGGTGCTCCAGGCACTGGCCTGCCTCTCCGTCATCGGCTTCTTCCGCAACCGCGGCGACGGCCACTGGTGGAACACCCGGCTCGCCCCGGTGCTCGGCTTCGCCGGGCTCTCCCTGGCCACGGTCCTGGTGGTGGCCAATTTCGACACCATGACCGGCACCACGAACCCCGTGGTGGCTGCCCTGCCCTGGGTCGTCCTCGGCTCCGGCGTGATCGGCGTCGGCTACGCCCTGTGGATCCGCTCCGCCCGGCCCGCACGGTACGCCCGGCTCGCCGGGGTCGAGACGCGGGACCCCGCACCGCCGGAGCCCGGCCCCGAAGCCCTGGTCACGGCCGGGCCGGCGCACCGGCGCACGCCGTGACCCCCCAGTCGGGCCCGCTCGGCGGGGTGTGGCCGGACCTCCCCGCGCCGCCCCCGCCACGGCTCGACCCGATGGTCTGCAGCGTCGGGGACTTCCTGGCGCTGCTCAACGAAGCGGTCCGGCTGCACCTGGCCGGGGCCGCGCTGCCGACAGACGGACAAGGAGCGACAGGATGACTGGTCAGGACCCGGCCACGATCACGGCGCGGCTGCGGCTGCACGCGCGGCAGAGGCCGGACCACCCGGCGATCATCTGCGAGGGGCGGCAGGTGACCTACGCGCGGCTCGACCGGGAGAGCAACCGTACCGCCCACGCGCTCCGCGCGACGGGCCTGGCCCCGGGCAGCCGGGTGGCCTACCTGGGAAGGGAGTCGGAGCACTACTACGACCTCGTGCTGGGCGTGATCAAGGCCGGTCTCGTGATGGTGCCGGTCAACTGGCGCCTGACGGCTCCCGAGGTGGACCACGTGCTGCGCGACTCGGGCGCCCGGCTGCTGTTCGTGGAACCCCAGTTCCGGCACATCGCCGACGCCCTGCGGGAGGAGCTGCCGGAGCTCACCGAGATCGTCGTGACGGACGACGGGCCGGTCCGCGGGTCCGGATTCCTCGCGTGGAAGGCGGGGCGTCCGGAGACGGAGACCGGCGGGGGCGCGAGCACCGACGACTCCATCCTCCAGATGTACACCAGCGGCACGACGGGACTGCCCAAGGGGGTGGTCCTGGCGCACCGCACCTACTTCACCTTCCAGGACGGGATGGAGCGGGCCGGCCTGGACTGGATCGACTGGCTGCCGGACGACGTCGCCCTGATCTCCTTCCCGGGGCTGCACTCCGGCGGGATGGCGTGGTTCATGTTCAACCTGGTCGCAGGGGCGACCAGCGTCGTCATGCCGATCTTCATCCCCGAGGAAGCGGTCAGGCTGATCGCCGAGCACCGGGTGACCACCACGTTCTGCGCACCGGCGATGCTCCAGATGATGCTGGACGAGCCGGCCGCGGGCCCCGAGGCGTTCGCGTCGCTGCGGAAGGTGACGTACGGCGGCGCCCCGATGCCCGCCGAGCTGATGCGGCGCTGCATCGACGAGTTCGGCAGCGAACTCGCACAGATGTATGCCTCGGCCGAGACCGGGAGCGTGGTCACCTGCCTGACGCCGGCCGAGCACGTCCCCGGTGGGCCGAAGGCCCTCTCGGCGGGGCGGGTGTGCCCCGGCAACGAGATACGCATCCTGGACGGTGAGGGCAAGCCCGTCGCCCCTGGTGAAATCGGCCAGATTTCGGTGCGTACGCCGGCGCGCTTCGTGGAGTACTGGGGCAACCCCGCCGCCACCCGCGAGGCCCTCGACGACGGCTGGCTGAAGATGCCGGACGCCGGCTACCTCGACGAGGACGGCTACCTCTTCGTCTGCGACCGCATCAACGACATGATCATCGTCGCCGGCCAGAACATCTACCCGGCCGAGGTCGAGAACGCCCTGCGGGCCGCGAGCCCCGCGGTGGCCGACGTCGTGGTGGTCGGGGTGCGGGACGACCGGTTCGGTGAGATCACGAAGGCCGTCGTCGTGCTGCGGCCGGGGCACGAAGTGACGGGGCGTCAGCTCATGGTGGCGCTGCGTGGGCGGATCGCCGACTTCAAGATCCCCACCCGGTACGAGTTCGTGGACCGGCTCCCGCGCAACCCCACCGGCAAGGTCCTGCGCCGTGAACTGCGCGATCCCATCAGGCCCGAGGCCGGCGTACGAAGCTGACCAAAAGCTCACCAAGGGCGGTTCGGGGACGACTGCGGCGTGCCACCATCGGGGCCGCCGGTACAGGGCGTGACCTTTCCCGGCGCATACATCACCCGACCGCAGGACAAACCGGTCTCGCCGGTTGCAGAGAAGTGACGAGAGAGGAACCAATGAGCGACCTGAACGACTTCGCCCGGCGCTACATCGACGCGTGGAACGAGGCGGAGGCGGGAGCCCGGCGAACGAAGATCGTCGAGCTCTTCGCGCCGGACGCCGTGCACTACACCCCGACGCGGGAGTTCCACGGCCACGAGCAGCTGGAGGCACGGTTCCTCGAGGCCTACGAGCAGTTCGTCAAGCCCGGTGAGCACGTCTTCCGGGCCGTCGACAACGCCAACGGCCACCACGACGCGGTGCGCTTCAACTGGGAGATGCTCCACCTGGCGAGCGGTGAGGTGAGGGGCGTCGGCTTCGACTTCATCGTCCTCGACAAGGAGGGGCGCATCAAGAGCGACCACCAGTTCATCGACGGCTGACAATGGCGGGCCGCCCCGGCCCGCGCTGAACCCCGACCGCCGACACCCCCACCGTACAAACCACTCCGGGCCGAGGCCGGCCACCGCCTTCGCGTGGGCGGCGGGTTCCGGCCCGGAGTGCGCAGGAGACCGACCAGGACACCACTCACCGCCTCCGGAGGCACGCGTGCCCGCCATACCGGCCTCGGCCGAGACCGAGATGTACCCCGCCGTCCAGGAACTCCTGGACCTGCCCCGTTCCGAGCGCCGTGACGCGCTCGAGGCACTGATCGCCGCCGAGTTCAGGGCGACTCTGCTCATGACGGACGACGAGGAACTTCCCCTCGACACGAGCTATTTCGAACTCGGGTTCACCTCCCTGCGGATCACCGAGGTCAAGCAACGCCTCGAAGAGCTCCTCGGGCGCCCCGTCAGCACCACGCTGCTCTTCAACAGCCCCACCGTGAACCAGCTGCTGGACCACCTCGGCACCGAGGTGTTTCCGCAGCTCTTCGCTCCCTCGGCCTGATCTCGAACAGCGGCCGCAGGCATGTGAATGCTTCATATGCGGTCGATGTCGGAGTACCTGGCCCGAGACGAACTGCCGTGGGACATTCCGGTCGGTGGCCTACCAGGGCATCCACACCAGCCACCTCGCTCACCGCAGCGCCATCATGATGATCGGGAGTTTCCATGACCACCAGTAGTGCCAGACCGGCAGCTGCTCCGGCCACGGGGCCGGACGCTCCGACCACCGAACCCGGCTCCGCGACCATGTGGATCGTCCTGACCGGCCTCTTCATGGCGGTACTCGACTTCTTCATCGTCAACGTGGCCCTGCCCGCCACCCAGCAGGAGCTGCACGCCAGCGAGGCGGCGGTCCAGTGGATCGTCGCCGGCTACGGGCTGACGTACGGCGCGGGCCTCATCACCGGCGGGCGTCTGGGTGACATGTTCGGCCGGCGTGCCGTCTTCATGACCGGCATGGCGCTCTTCACGCTGGCCTCGGTCTTCTGCGGCATCGCGCCGAACTCGGGAGTCCTCGTCGTGGGCCGCCTGGCCCAGGGCGTCGCCGCCGCGCTCACCGCCCCGCAGGTCCTCGCCGTACTCCGCACGGTGTACAGCGGAAAGGCCCAGGCCCGCGCCTTCAGCATGTACGGCTTCGTGATGGGAGTGGCCGCGGTCTTCGGCCAGCTCATCGGCGGCGGTCTCATGCGGGCCGACGTCTTCGGCCTCGGCTGGCGGGCCTGCTTCCTCATCAACGTGCCGATCGGCGTCGTCGCCCTGCTCCTCACCCCGCGGTTCGTCCCGGAGTCCAAGGCCGAGGTGAAGTCCCGGCTCGACCCGGTGGGCATGGTGCTCGTCACCGGCGCCCTCGTGGCCCTCCTCATCCCGCTGATCCAGGGCCGCGAGCAGGGCTGGCCGATGTGGATCTGGGGCTCGCTGGCCGCCTCCGCCGTGCTCTTCGCGCTCTTCTTCGCGTACGAGAAGCGGCTGATCGGCAGGAGCGGCTCCGCACTCATCGATCCCGCCATGTTCCGCGACCGGGCCTTCACCGCGGGTCTTCTGGTGCAGCTGGTCTTCTGGATGGGACAGGCCTCCTACTTCCTGATCCTCGCCCTCTTCCTGCAGTACGGCAGGGGACTGGACCCGCTGGGCGCCGGCGTGGTCTTCACGGCGCTCGGCCTCGGTTACATGGCCACCTCCGCCACCGCGCACCGCTTCGCCGCGAAGCTCGGCCGGCAGGTGCTCACCCTCGGCGGGCTGCTCACCACGGTCGGCCTGGTGCTGACCGGCCTCGCCGTGGCCGCCAACGGCGTCGAGGGCAGCGCCTGGTGGCTCGTGCCCGGGCTCTTCCTCGACGGAGCCGGTATGGGCCTGGTCGTGGCGCCGCTCGCCTCCACCGTCCTGACCCGGGTCAAGCCCCAGATCGCCGGCGCCGCGTCCGGGGTGCTCACCACGGCGCTCCAGCTCGGCAACTCCCTCGGAGTGGCGATCATCGGTGTGATCTTCTACGGCGCGGTCTCCACGGAGGACGGGCCGGCCGGCTACGGGCACGCGTACAACGTCAGCCTGTTCTACTCGGCGGCCGTCGGCGTCGTCCTGGCCGTGCTGGTCCAGCTGCTGCCGCGCGGCAAGGACGGCAAGTAACGGCGGACCCGGCGGACCGCCGACCAGTTCCCGGACGCCGGACGGAGCTCCTCGAAGCCCGTCCGGCGTCCGTCATCGGCACGCGACGACAGGAGAACGGACATGACCGGTTACAACCACCTGGCTGAGCGCTACGTCTCGCTGTGGATGGAGAAGGACCCCGACGTGGTGAGCGCGGCCGTGGCCGAACTCTGGTCGGAGGACGGCGAGTACGTCAACGAGGTGCGCCACGTCCGCGGCCACGCGGAGATCGCCGAACAGGTCCGGTTCGCGCAGGACTACTACGCCGAGCGCGGCGTCGCCCACCGCTTCGTCTCCCAGCACGACGCGGTGGGGCTGCACAACTCGGTGCGCTTCGGCTGGGTGCTCCTGTCCACCGAGACGGGCGAGGCGCTTTCCACGGGAACGAACCTCTTCGTCCTCGCGGACGACGGCAGGATCGCCTGCGCCTACCAGTACACCGACCGGCCGCCCACCTTCTGAGCCGACGGCGAAGGGGCCGCCCGGACTGCCGGGCGGCCCCTCCGTCGTTCCCTCCGCCGCGCTCAGTGCCGCCCGGCCGGTGCGGCGTACCTGCGCATCAGCCGCGTGAAGTCGGCCGAGACGGCGAGCGACTCCTCGTGGATGAAGAAGTGGCCGCCGCGGAATTCACTGTTGCCGAGGTAGTCGGGCGTGCGGTCACTCCAGCACGCCATGGCGGACGACTCCACCAGCGGGTCGTTCTTGGCGCTGTAGGTGACGATCGGGCACGACGTCGCGAGGCCGTCGTCGGTGTAGCTCGCACACGCCAGCAGATCCGCCCGCATCGCCGGCAGGACCAGACGCAGCATCTCCCGGTCCCGGTAGATCTCCTCGGGGAGCGAACCCAGCGCCTTCACCCACTCCAGCAGCTCGGCCTCGGGCACGTCCGCCTGCTCCGGGGGCACGGTCCGGAAACCCTCCGGTGCCCAGGAGGAGACCCCGACCAGCGAAGGCCCGCGGCCCCAGGCCCGCTCCATCTCGACCGCGAGCCGGTAGGCGATCTGGCCGCCCATGCAGTGCCCGAAGAAGGCGAAGGGGCGGTCGTCGAGCTCGGCGCTCACCTCGTCCACCAGGGTCTGGATCAGGGCGTCGAAGTCGACGAAGGGGGTCTCCGAGCGCCGCTCCTGGCGCCCGGGCAGCTGGATGAACTGGCACGCGATGTCGTCGCCCAGATGGGCGGGCCAGTCCCGGTACATGGAGGCCGCGCCGCCCGCGTAGTGGAACAGCACGAGCCGCATCGCGGCCTGCGGATCGGTCTCGGCCGGCTGCAGCCAGCGTCCCTGGCCGGCGGCCCTGTGATCGGACATGGGTGAGCACTCCTTGTCATGGATGGAAGGGCCTCCGCGACCGTGATGACACGGTCGCGGAGGCCCGTTACGGAGCCGGTTCGGATCAGGCGGCCGGCTCCGAGGGCCGCGCGATCTGGCCGCCGATGAACTCCGCCAGCAGAGCGGCCGAGGGGTGGTCGAACACGACCGAGGCGGGGAACGGAACCCGGAAGGCGGACTCCAGCGCGTTCTTCAACTCGACCGACATCAGGGAGTCCAGACCCAGTTGGCCGAACGGCGTCGACGGATCGACACTCTCCAGGTCCTCCATGTGCAGGACCGCCGCGACGCGGGCGCGGACGAACTCCTCGACGGCCGTGGCCCGCTCCTCGGCCGGCAGCGCCAGGAGCGCGTCCAGGTCCAGCCCCCGGGCAGCCGTCGCGCTCCTGCCGAGGAGCTCGCGGTAGAGGGCGTTGTCGAGCGGTTTCGTCGCGGTGAACATGTCCCAGTCGCACTCGCCCGCGAGGACCTGGGCCACCGGTGCGCCCAGCAGCGAGGCCAGGGTCCGGGTGCCACGCGCGGGGGTGAACAGCCGCACCCCCTCGTCCGCCCACCGCCTGATGAGCTGGTCGCTGAGGCGCGCGGACATGCCGACCTCACCCCACGGCCCCCAGTTGACGCTGAGCCCGGGGAGCCCGGTGGCGGCCCGGCGGCGCATCAGGTCGTCCAGGAAGGCGTTCGCCGCCGCGTAGTTGCCCTGGCTCATGGCGCCCACGACCGAGGCCGCCGAGGAGTATCCGACGAAGAAGTCCAGCTCCGGCAGGTGCGCGGACGCCTCGTGGAGCAGCCAGCTCCCGTAGACCTTGGCCCTGAAGACCGTGTCGATGTCCTCCCAGGTCAGTGCGGAGACCGGTTTGTCGTCGACGACCCCGGCCGAGTGCACGATGCCACCCACCGGCGGCCCCTGCCCGAGCTCGGCGAAGAGCGCCGCCACGTCCGCGGCCTCCGCGATGTCGCAGGGGTACACCGTCACCTCGGCCCGCTCCCGCAGCCGCTTCTCCAGGTGGGCCACGTCCGGCGCGGCCTCGGTCCGGCGCCCGGCGAGCGCGATGTGCCGGGCCCCCAGATCGACGAGCTTCTCCGCGGTGACGAGACCGAGTCCGCCGAGTCCGCCGGTGACCAGGTAGGTGCGGTCGGGCCGCACGGAGACCTCGCGGGCGGCCGGGCGCCGGCCGTCCTCCATGTCGATGACCAGCTTCCCCACGTTCGCGCCCCGGCTCAGGACACCGAACGCCTCCTCCACCTCGTCGAGCTGGTAGACCGTCGTGGGCAGCGGGGGCAGCAGGCCCGCGCCGACCAGCTCGGCGATCTTCGCCATGATCTCCTGGTTGACGGGGATCAACCGGTCCTCGGGCAGCTCGCTGAGATCGAAGTTGTGGTACGTGACGTCCGGCCGCTGCGCCCGGACCTGTTCCGGGGTCCAGGCCCCGACCTTGCCGAGCTCGATGAAGCGCCCGCCCTCACCCAGCGCCCGCATGCCCGCCGGGATGAAGTCCTTGTTGAGACTGTTGAGCACGAGATCGACCCCCGTGCCTCCGGTGATCCGGTCGACCTCGTCCGCGAAGTCCAGCGTCCGCGAGTGCATCAGGTGCTCGACGCCCTGCTCGCGCAGCACCGGCCACTTGTGCGGACTGGCGGTGGCGAAGACCTCCGCCCCGGCCAGCTGGGCCAGCCGCACCGCGGCCTGACCCACCCCGCCCGCGGCGGCGTGCACCAGCACCTTGTCCCCGGCCTTCATCCCGCCCAGGGTGTGCAGCGCGTAGTAGGCGGTCACGTAGACGGACATCAGCCCGGCCGCGTCCGTCATGCTCAGCCCGGCGGGCTTGGCCACGGCGACGGCCGAAGGAACGGTGATGCGGCGCTTGAACACGCCGAGATAGTTGACGACGACCTCGTCCCCGGGGCGGAACGTCGCCTCCGGACCCGCCGCCACCACCGTGCCCGCGCACTCGAAACCCAGAGGCTGCTCGCCGAACTCCGCCAGCATCCCGAGGGCGTTGAGCACGTCCTTGAAGTTGAGCCCCGCCGCACGCACCTGCACCTGGATCTGGTCACCGGCCGGGACGACGTCCTGCGCCGGCTGCTGCCTGATCCCGGAGAACTGCCCGTACTCCTGCACCGCCAGCTCGACGTTCTCGTCACTCGGGGCGAAGGGAGCGGCCGGCACCATCCGCCGCACATGACGGTGCCCCCCGCGGAACGCCAGCTGGAACTCACCGCCGTCACGGGAGCTCCACTCCGCCGCCAGCTCGGCGCCGCCCCCGCCGGCCGGCAGGTCGATCAGCGTCGTGCGATAGGCGGGGTACTCGTTGAGCACCACCTGCCCGAAGCCCCAGAGGCTCGCCGCGGCGCACGGGGCATCGCCGACCGTGTCACCGGGGAGGTACTGACCCTCCTCGGTGAGCAGCCACAGCCGCTGATCACGGCCGAATCCCGTCTCGTCGAGGACGCGGAGCAGACCGAGGAGGCCGCCGAAGTTGTGTTCGGCCTCCGACCGCAGGCCGTCCCTGCCCGCCCCGCCGTCTCCCGGCCGCCAGAACCACGCGACGTCCGTGACCCGTTCCGTGCGCAGCGTGTCCGCCACGGCACCCGGGTCCGGCGCGAAGCGCAGGACGACACCGCTGTCCGCCGCCGCGGCCACGAGACCGGGCAGCTCCGCGGCCGTACGCCCCAGAACGAGCACGCTCCGGTTCTCCGGCAGGGGCTGCGACACCAGGGACCGCTTGACCCAGTGCACTTCGTGCAGGAAGCGCCGTCCGGCCCGCCCGATGCCGGCCATCCGCTTCAGGCCGAGCCCTCGCAGCTCGTACACCGGCCGGTCACCCTCGAACACCACCAGGTCGAGGGAGATGTCCACGCCCGGAAGCTCACCCGGGGAGCGTCGCACCACCACACGCAGCAGCTCGCCCTTGGGCTTCTTGAAGAGCTGGAAGTGGCCGAACCGGACCGGGAGATAGCTGCTCCCGTCGTCGCCGATCGCGGCGAACGCATGGGTGGCCGCGTCCAGCAGAGCCGGCGGAGCGTGTCCGACCGCGTCGGCGGGCAGGCCCTCCAGCTCGCCGACGGCCAGGGTGCTGTCGCAGCGGGCGACCTCCCGCATCCGGCGGAACTCGGGGCCGTACGGCAGCCCCGCCGCGGCGTAGGCGGAGTAGACCTCGTCCGCGCCGAGCACGTCCTCGGGCTCCCCGGCCGCGTCGGCCAGTGCGCGCAGTTCGTCGGCCAGGCCGCTCGGAGCCGCCGGGCCGGCGGCGAGGGTGGCGGTCGTGTGCAGCCGCTCGATCGCCCCGTCCTGACCCGCCGCGAGGCTCAGCACCTCGACCGTCGCCGATCCGTCGTCCCGGGGCCGGAGCCGGGTGCGCACCTCGACCACGCCCTCCTCCGGCAGGAACATGGCCTCCTTCATCTCCACGTCGAGGACGGGCCGGCTCGTCTCGCCGTACACCGCGTCCTGCAACGCGAGCAGGATCTCGAGGTAGCCGGTGCCCGGCAGGACCACCTGCTCCCCGACGACGTGGTCGGCGAGATAGGCGGGCTTGTGCGGGGACAGCCTCGCGGAGAACTCCCGTACGCCGTCCGGCACGCCCGCGGAGCCGGTGACCTCCTGGCCGAGCAGCGGATGGACGGCGGGACCCGATCCCGCCCCCGCTCCCAGGCCGTGACGCTCCCCCTTCACGGGCAGCCAGTACCGCTTGCGGTCGAACGAGTAGTGCGGCAGGTGGATGCGCCGCCCCTCACGGCCCCGGTGGTACTCGGCCCAGTCCACCGGCAGGCCCGCCGTGTAGAACTGGGCGACGGAGGCGCGGATCGCCGACCCGTCCGTGTCCGCCTTGCCGAGACTGGTCAGCCAGCGGTGGTCCTCCGGCTCGACGCACGCCCGGGCCAGGCCGGACAGCGTGGCCGCCGGGCCCATCTCGATCAGGACGTGCCGTCCACGGCGTTCCAGTGTCCGCATCCCCTGGAGGAAGTCCACCGGGGCGCCGATGTGGCGCACCCAGTAGTCGGCGGTCATCAGCTCGGCGGGCCGGGCGACCCTGCCCGTGACGTTGGAGATCAGCGTGAACGACGGCTCGTGGAAGACGATGCCCGCCAGGGCGGCGCGGAACTCCTCGTACACCTCCGCCATCAGAGGGGAGTGGAACGCGTGCGAGACCGCGAGCCGGCTGACCTTGAGCCCACGCTCCTCCAGTACGGCGGTGACCTCGGCCAGCGAGGCGTCCCCGCCCGATATCACGCACTGCTGCGGGGAGTTGATCCCGGCGACGGTGAGATCGGCGTACCCCTCCAGATACGGAGCCACCTCCTGCGCCGGCGCCCCCACCGCGGCCATGCCGCCGGGGGCGGTCACCGACTGCATGAGGCGGCCTCGGTGGGCGACCAGTGTCACGGCGTCCTCGAGGCTGAACAGCCCCGCGACCGCGGCGGCCACCACCTCGCCGATGCTGTGGCCGATCAGGGCGTTCGGCCGTGCTCCCCACGAGAGCCACAGCCGGGCCAGGGCGTATTCGAGGGTGAACAGAGCCGGTTGCGTGTAACGGGTCCGGTGGACTGCGTCGCCGTCCTCGGCCCGGTCGAGGAGCAGGTCCCGCACGGACCGGCCCACGAGCGGGGCGAACAGCCGGTCGCACTCGTCCACACAGTCCCGGAAGACGGGGAACTGCTCGTAGAGCGGGCGCCCCATGCCCGGGTACTGCGCACCCTGCCCGGTGAACAGGAAGGCCGTCTTGCGGAAGTCACCGGTTCCCCTTTCGTCGCTCTCGAGACGGGCCGCCTGCTTGTCGAGGAAACGGGCCAGCTGGCCGCGGTCGTGCACGACGGCCGCGATCCGCTGGTTGAAGTGGCTGCGGCCGACGTTGGCCGTGTAGCAGAGGTCGCCCACCGGTGTGTCCGGCTGCTCGTCGAGGAACGCCCGGTAGGCCTCGACCTGGAGGCGCAGGCCCTTGCGGTTCTTCGCCGAAAGGGTGAGGAGATGCCCGCCCTCGCCCGTGTGCGGGGGCTCCGCCACGGGACCCTCCGGAGCCTCCTCCAGCACCGCCGCGGCGATGGCTCCGGCGAAACCGAAGCTGTTCACCAGCGCCCGCCGGGTCTCCGCCTTCCACGGACGGCACTCGGTGGGCACGTCCACCGCGTACCGGTCCCACGGGATGCGCGGTGAGCGGTTGACGAGGTTGAGATGCGGGAAGATCGTCGCCGACCGCAGCTGCAGGACGGTCTTCACCACGCCCATGACCCCGGCGGTCGCCTCGGCGTGACCGACATTGGTCTTCACCGACGCGACGTTGATCGGCTCCTCCTTGGTGTGGGAGTCCGAGAACACGTCGCAGATGGCACCCATCTCGATGGGATCGCCCAGCGGGGTACCGGTGCCGTGCGCCTCGACGTACTGGATGTCGCCGGGCTTCAGCCCCGCGTCGGCCAGCGCCTGGTGCATCACCTGTTCCTGGGCGGTGCCGTTGGGGACCGTGAGGCCGGCGCTCTCGCCGTTCTGGCCGATCGCCGTGCCCCGTACGACGGCCAGGATCCGGTCGCCGTCCCGCTGGGCGTCGGAGAGCCGCTTCAGCACGAGGGCCCCCGCCCCCTCGGCGCGGGAGTACCCGTCCGCAGACTCGTCGAAGGTCTTGCACCGGCCGTCCGGAGCCATCATGTTGCCGTTGGAGAACATCACGAAGATCCGCGGATGGTGCAGGAGGTTCACCCCGCCCGCCAGTGCGATGTCGCACTCCCCGCGGCGCAGGCCGCCGACCGCCAGGTGCAGCGCGGTCAGCGAGGAGGCGCACGCGGTGTCGACACTCATGCTCGGCCCCCGCCAGCCGAGGAAGTAGGACACCCGGCCGGAGATCGGGAAGGCGGTGATGCCCGAGGCCAGATGGCCGTCCAGGTCCTCGTACGGCAGCGAGTCGAGCTCCAGCGCGTAGTCGATCTGGCTGGTGCCGATGTAGACGCCGCCGGATCCGTGGCGCAGGGCCGCGGGATCGAGGTTGGCATCCTCCAGCGCACGCCAGGCCGTCTCCAGCATGACCCGCTGCTGCGGGTCGATGAACTGGGCCTCCTTGGGGGAGATGTTGAAGAACTGCGCGTCGAACCGGTCGATGTTGTCGAGGAAGCCCCCGCCCGCCGTGCGGACCTTTCCCCGGTCCTCGTCGTTGTGCGGGGTGAAGGCGGGCACGTCCCAACGGTCCTCCGGCACCGGCCGGATGCCCGAGCCTCCTGCGCGGAGGAACGCCTCGAACTCGTCGAGGGTGTCGTTGTCGCCGGGAAAACGCAGTCCGACACCGATGATGGCGACCGGTTCGTGCTCGGCCTCCGTCCCTGCGGGATGCGGGTCGGGCGCGGAAGTGTCAGGCACGGCCGTGCCTCCTTTCACTGAGGGATGTGACGGCACCGGACCGGCCGGTCCGGTGCGGCGGGCGCCCGTCATGCGAACACGCCCGGGTGACGCCCGCCTGACGACGGGCTGATCGGCGCCCCGGCCGGCGTGCGCGCGGCTTCTCCGCGGCCGTCGGCCTCTGTCGGCCGGCCGGCTTCCGCGTGGCCCGTGGCCCCCGCCTCCCACCGGTCGACCAGGAGCCGGGCCAGCTCCGGCGCGGCGCCGAGAACCGGGGCCACGACCTCGGCTCCCGCCTCCCGCGCGCCGAGGAGGACGCGGTCGGCCAGGCGGCCGGGGGCGATCATGTACGGAGCGACGGCCACCCGGTGGACGCCGTCGGCGCGCAGGGCCCGCACCACGTCGGCGGTGCGGGGCAGCGGGCCGGAGGCGAACGCGGGCCGCACGGCACACCAGCCGGTCTGCCGCAGCTCCCGCGTGACGTCGGCGATCACCGCCGACGCCTCCGGAGCCGTGGAACCCGCCGAAGCGAGCACCAGCCCCGTCGAGGGCGGACCGCCGGGGCCCAGCCCCGCCTCCTCCAGGCGTCGTTGCAGGGCGGTCAGGAGGAGGGGGGAGGGGCCGAGGACGTCCGCCTGGACGACGCGCAGCGCAGGGGGAGCCCGGCGCAGTGCGGCCGGCAGGTCGGACTCGGAATGGAAGGCCCGCGTCAGCAGGAGGGGGACGACGACGACCTCGCGTACCCCTTCGGACGCCAGCCGTTCAAGGACGCGGGGTACCGACGGGGTGCCCAGGGCCAGGAAGGCCGTCTCGATCCTCAGGCCGGGCCGGAGCGTCCGGGCCAGGGTGGTGAGCGCGTGCACGGTCGCGGCGTGCCGGGGGTCCCGGCTGCCGTGGGCGACGACGAGGCCGACGGGATCCCTCATCGCGGTCACCCTTCGGTGAGCAGCCCGCGGCTGCGCAGCACCCGGCGCTCCAGCGGGCAGAAGACGAGCAGGTCGACGGCGACGCCGACCAGCAGGATGAGGGCGATCCCGAGGAAGACGCCCGGCAGGTCGATGCTCTCCCGCGCGTTCTCCAGGTACCGGCCCAGACCGACCCCCAGGTCGGGCGAGGAGGCGATCAGTTCGGCGGCCATCAGCGAGCGCCAGGAGAAGGCCCAGCCCTGTTTGAGCCCCGAGAGGTAACTCGGCAGGGCGGCCGGCATCAGGACGTGCCAGGCACTGCGCCACCCCGTCGCGCCGATGCTCCTGCCGACCTTGAGGTGGAGCGGCGGTACGTGTCGGATGCCGGCGGTCAGGCCGTTCGCGATGGACGGCACCGCCCCCAGCAGGATGACCGCGTACATCGCCGAACTGGTGAGCCCCAGCCACAGCACCGCCGCCGGGACCCAGGCGACCGACGGCAGGGACTGCAGTCCCGACAGCACCGGCCCCAGCGCCGCGCGGATCAGGGCGACCCGGGCCACGATCAGCCCCAGCGGTGTGCCGATCGCCACGGCGACGAGAAAGCCCAGCAGGCCCCGCCGCACACTCGTCCAGATGATCTCGAACAGCGAACCCTGGAGCCACAGGTACCGGAAGCTGTCGGCGACCGACGCGGGGCTCGGGAGCTTGTCGGGCGGGGCCACCCCGGTGCTGACGGCCAGCTGCCAGGAGGCCAGCGCCAGCACGGTGGCGAACAGGGGCGGCAGCACCTTGCGGCGCAGCCGGCTCCACAGGGGGGTGCGGCGCACCGGCACGGAGTCGAGGGAGTCGAGCCCCGCCTCCACGTCCGCCAGGTCCTCCGGAGAACCGGGCACCGCCCGCCGGTGGGCGGCTGCGCCGTGTCGGGCCTCAACGCCGGGCATGGCGGCGGATCTCCCCTCGCAGGCTCTCGGTGATCTCGACGGACAGCTCGGCGACGTCCTTGTCCTCGATGCGGCGCGGCTGCGGTATGCCGATCGTCCACTCGCGTGCGATGCGGCCGGGCCGCGACGACAGGAGGACGACGCGCTGCGCGAGCCGTACAGCCTCGCGCACGTTGTGCGTGACGAAGAGGACGCAGACCCCTGTCTCCGACCAGACCCGGGTGAGTTCGTCGTGCAGCACGTCACGGGTGATGGCGTCGAGAGCCGCGAACGGCTCGTCCATCAGCAGGACGTCGGAGTCCTGGGCGAGGGCCCGGGCGAGCGCCACCCGCTGCCGCATCCCGCCGGACAGCTCGTGCACCCGTTTGCGATGCGCCCCGCCGAGGCGTACGAGTTCGAGCAGCCGCTCGGCCTCCGCACGGCGCTCCGCCCGCTTCACGCCGCGCAGCCGCAGGGTGAGTTCGATGTTCTTCCCCGCCGTGAGCCACGGGAACAGCGCGTGTTCCTGGAACATCAGGGAGGGTCTGCGCCGGAGCGGCAGGTCGATGCGTCCTGCGGTGGGCAGGTCGAGTCCGGCGATCAGGTTGAGCAGGGTCGACTTGCCGCAGCCCGACGCGCCGAGCAGGCAGAGGAATTCCCCCGCCCCTACGTCCAGGTTGATGTCCTGCAGCACGGGGGCGGCGCTGCCGTCCGTACCGAAGGACTTGTGGACGCCGGACAGCCTGACTGCGGGCGTGCCGGAGCCGGCGGGAGGGGGGCCGAGTCGCTCGGCGGTCGGGGCCGGGATCATCCGGTCACCTCCGGGGGGTCGTCTGCCGGGTGTCGGTGGGTAGGGGCTGCTCGTCCGCGGGCAGCGGCGGCCTGCCGTCCTGCCGCAGAACGCGGTGGAGCGGGCCGAGGTCGTAGATGCCGGTGAGGTCGGCCTCCTCCAGGAGCCCCGCTCTCACCGCGTGGTCCGCCTGGGTGCGGAGTGTGGCCGGCATGGGGTCGTTCGTGACCTCGATGGACGCCCAGGCGGGATCGAGGACCTCGGGCGGCAGCGCCCGGCCCGTGAGTCTCTTCAGGGCGGCGTTGGCGGAGGCCTTGGCGCGGTCGCCGTCGGCCGCGATCCAGGCGTTGGTCCGCACCGAACCGCGCAGGACCGCCTCGACCACGTCGGGGTGCTCGCCGAGGAACGTGCGGGACACGATCACATGTGTGGTGACGAAGGAACCTCCGGGCCACAGGTCCGACTCGTCGAGCAGCACCGAGGCACCCTCGGCGACGAGGTACGAGGCGGTGGGCTCGGGCATCCAGGCACCGTCCACGGCGCCGGTCCGGTAGGCGTCGGGCGCCACCTTCGTCCCCGTGCGCACGACGGAGACGTCGCCCTTGCCGCTCTGGGCGTCGACCTTCCAGCCCTTCTCGGAGACCCAGTTGAGGAACGCCACGTCCTGGGTGTTGCCGAGCTGCGGGGTGGCGATCCTCTTGCCCTCGAGGTCGTCCAGGGTCTTGATCTTCTCCGGGTCCACCACGAGTTTCACTCCGCCCGAGGCGGACCCGGCGATGATCCTGAGCGCGTTGCCGCCCGTCCTCACATAGCCGTTGACCGTGGGGGACGGGCCGATCCAGGCGATGTCCACCGAGCCGGCGTTGAGCGCCTCGATCTCGGACGGGCCCGCGGTGAAGGTCGACGTACGCAGCCGGGTACCGCCCAGCTCGCGCTGGATCAGCCCTTCCTCCACTCCGACCAGGGCGGTGGCGTGGGACAGGTTCGGGAAGTAGCCGATGCGGACCTCGTCCACCGAGAGCGGGTCGCCGGGCAGGGCGGCCGGCACGGCGTCCGAGGGCCGCTCGGAGCCGTAGCCGCAGGCGGCCGAGAGCAGGAGGGGGAGGACCGTGGCGAGAGCGAGCCGGGAGAGCCGGGTGCGTGACCGCGTGGGTCCACCCGTCGCGGTCAGCACGGCCGCGCCCGTCCGAGGGCCTGGACGGTGAAGGCCTCCCCGGCCATGCCGGCGGTCAGGGTCGTGCCGTCGGCAGGGTCGATCAGCAGGAACGAACCGGTGGCGCGGGACAGGTGGTAGGGGTCCAGGGCCAGCTCCTCGGATGCGTGGACGACGACGCGGCCGATGTCGTTGGCCACGAGCTTGCCGGGGGCGGGGTGCTGCGAGAGGTCGTCCAGGGTGAGGCGTGAGGGGATGTCCTTGACGACGGCTTTGACGGTGCGGGTGGTGTGCTTGAGGAGTACGCGTTGGCCGACGGTGAGGGGCTGGTCGGCGACGTGGCAGACGGTCGCCTCGACGTCCTGCGTGGTGGCCGGCGTGTCCGAGGCCGGCGCGATCAGGTCGCCGCGCGAGACGTCGATGTCGTCGGCCAGGCGGATCGTCACCGACTGCGGTGCCCAGGCGATGTCGACGCTCTCGCCGAGCGCGTCGATCCCCTCGATCGTGGTGGTGCGTCCGGAGGGCAGCACGGAGACGCTTTCGCCGACGCGGAAGACTCCGGCGGCGATCTGGCCGGCGTATCCCCGGTAGTCGGGGTGCTCGGCGGTCTGCGGACGGATCACGTACTGCACCGGGAAGCGGGCGTGGCAGGCGGTGAGGTCGTGGCTGACCGGCACCGTCTCCAGGTGCTCCAGGACGGTGGGGCCGCCGTACCAGTCCATGTGGGCGGAGGGTTCCACGACGTTGTCGCCGGCGAGCGCGGAGATCGGGATCGCGGTGATCTCCGGGACGCCGAGGGAGGCGGCGTAGGCGGTGAACTCCTCGGCGATCGCGGCGAAGACGGGCTCCGCGTAGTCCACGAGGTCCATCTTGTTCACGGCGAGGACGACGTGAGGGACGCGCAGCAGGGCGGCGACCGCGGCGTGGCGGCGGGTCTGCTCGACGACGCCGTTGCGGGCGTCGACGAGTACGACGGCGAGTTCGGCGGTGGAGGCGCCGGTGACCATGTTGCGGGTGTACTGCACGTGGCCGGGGGTGTCGGCGAGGATGAACCGGCGCCGGGGGGTGGCGAAGTAGCGGTAGGCCACGTCGATGGTGATGCCCTGCTCGCGCTCGGCGCGCAGCCCGTCGGTCAGGAGGGCCAGGTCGGGTGTTTCCTGGCCGCGGTTGGTGGAGGCCAGTGCCACGGCTTCGAGCTGGTCGGTGAGGACTGATTTTGAGTCGTGCAGGAGGCGTCCGACGAGGGTGGATTTGCCGTCGTCGACGGATCCGGCGGTGGCGAAGCGCAGGAGTGTGGTGGCCGAGAGCTGCTCGGTAGTGGTGGTCATGGTTAGAAGTACCCCTCGCGCTTGCGGTCTTCCATCGCGGCCTCGGACATCTTGTCGTCGGCGCGGGTCGCGCCTCGTTCGGTGAGGCGGGAGGCGGCGATCTCGGTGATGACGGCGTCCAGGGTGGTGGCGTCGGAGTCGACGGCGCCGGTGCAGGACATGTCGCCGACGGTGCGGTAGCGGACCTGGCGGGTCTCGACCTTTTCGTGGTCCTTGGGGCCGCCCCAGTCGCCGGCGGTGAGCCACATGCCGTTGCGGTTGAAGACTTCGCGCTGGTGGGCGAAGTAGATCTGGGGGAGTTCGATGCCTTCGCGCTCGATGTACTGCCAGACGTCGAGTTCGGTCCAGTTGGAGAGGGGGAAGACGCGGACGTGTTCGCCGGGGGCGTGGCGGCCGTTGTAGAGCTGCCAGAGTTCGGGGCGCTGGCGGCGGGGGTCCCACTGGGAGAATTCGTCGCGGAGGGAGAAGACGCGTTCCTTGGCGCGGGCTTTTTCCTCGTCGCGGCGTCCGCCGCCGAAGACGGCGTCGAAGCGGTGCTGCTGGATGGCCTCGGTGAGCGGGACGGTCTGGAGGGGGTTGCGGGTGCCGTCGGGGCGCTCGCGGAGGGTGCCGGCGTCGATGTAGTCCTGGACGGAGGCGACATGGAGGCGCAGACCGTGCTTCTCGACGGTGCGGTCGCGGTAGTCGAGGACCTCGGGGAAGTTGTGCCCGGTGTCGACGTGCAGGAGGGTGAAGGGGATCGGGGCGGGAGCGAAGGCCTTCAGCGCGAGGTGCAGCATCAGGATCGAGTCCTTGCCGCCGGAGAAGAGGATCACCGGCCGCTCGAACTCCCCCGCCACCTCACGGAAGATGTGCACCGCCTCCGACTCCAGCGAGTCCAGATGGCTCCGTACGAGGACCGTCGGCGTCGGCGTCATCCGTGTAACCCGCATTCGGTCTTGCCGCGCCCGGCCCAGCGCCCGGCCCTGGCGTCCTCGCCCTCCCGTACCCGCCGGGTGCAGGGCGCGCAGCCCACGGAGGCGTAACCGTCCGCCAGCAGCGGATTGGTCAGCACACCGTGCTCGGCGATGTAGGCGTCCACGTCGGCCCGTGTCCACCGCGCGACGGGCGAGATCTTCACCTTCTGCCGGCCCCGGTCCCAGCCCACGACCGGAGTCGTCGCCCGGCCCGGCGAGTCCTCACGGCGCAGACCCGTCACCCACGCGTCGTACGGAGCCAGCGCGTCCTGGAGCGGCTCGACCTTGCGCAGCGCGCAGCACAGGTCGGGGTCGCGGTCGTGCAGGCGCGGGCCGTACTCGGCGTCCTGCTCGGCCACCGACCGGCGCGGGGTCACCGTGACGACGTTGACGTCCATCACGGCGTCCACCGCGTCCCGGGTGCCGATGGTCTCCTCGAAGTGGTAGCCGGTGTCGAGGAACACCACGTCCACACCGGGCATGACCCGGGAGGCGAGATGAGCCACCACCGCGTCCTCCATGGACGAGGTGACGCAGAAGCGTTTCCCGAAGGAGTCGGCGGCCCACCGCAGCACCTCGGTCGCCGAGGAGTTCTCGAGTCTGCGGCCCGCATCGAGGGCCCACTGCTCAGATATGCGCATCATTGGCTTCCTTGGTGAATCCCCGGGTGAGGAGTCCGAGGAAAGAGAGCTTGAATGCGCGCAGGCACGCCATGCATTCCCAAGCTCCGCCGGCGTCGTTCGACGGCCGCAGATCCTCGTCTCCGCAATATGGGCAGTGGAACGGTGCTACGCGCTCGCTCACGGACCCTCCAACTGGCTGCCGACGGCAGGGGTCCGCCAGGCGATCAGGGAAGTCCAGCGGCTGGTGTCGGAGTCTCGTCCCCGTCCCACCCTGTGCAGCGCGAGCAGATTAACGAGGCCGGTATACGCGACGCTGACCTCGGGCTGATCGCGATCGGCAGGCGGCTCTCCCGTCCGGTATCCCGGCCCTCTCCTGCGTCAGTGCGGAGCCAGCCGTACATCAGACGTCCGTCAGCGGGCCCTGCGACAGTTCACCGGAAACATTTCGCAAAAGATTTGACGGCGAATTCGGACCGTTCCGGAGCCGGGTCGCAGAAATTCGAAAGGGGTGCAAGCAGAGATGCCGACGGGCAGACTCCGAAGTAATACAGCGGCGCGGCGTGCCGTGGTGGGACTCATGGCGCTGGGGATGGCCACCGGACTTCTGTCCGGGTCCGGCCAGGCGGCGGACACTCCCGTCACCTCGACATCCCGGTTCGAGGCACGGGACGGCGTCACCTACACCGCCACCAACCACCTGGTCCGCGCCGCCTCGGGCCCCGGCCGCGAATGGCTGCTCGCCTGGGCCGGCTCCGAGGACCCCTCGGCGCCCGACTTCCTCACCGTCATCGACGCGACCCCCGGCTCACGTTCGTACGGCAAGGTGGCCAACACGGTCACCACGGGGCCGGGCACAGGCAACGAGCCGCACCACATGCAGTACGTCTGGCACAAGGGCGACCGCCTCTACGCGGGCGGTATCTACTCCGACACGACGTTCGTCTTCGACACCCGAGCCCTCCCGGAGCTGAAGCTGGTCGGCGTCAACACGCCCACGGACACCCCGTGCGGGACGCTGCCGGACGCCTACCAGGTGCTTAAGGACGGCACCGCCTACGGCACCTACATGGGCGGCCCGAACGTCACCGGGAACTGTACGTACACCAACGGTGAGGTCAGGGAGGGCAACGGCGCCGGCGGGTCACCGGGCGAGATCGTGCACATCGGCGAGGACGGCCGCACCCTGGCCGAGATTCCCGCCGCCACCGAGGAGGGGGAGGACCCCAACCGGTGCGCCAACGTGCCCTCCCTGGAGAAGGCCACCTGCGCCAACCCGCACGGCATAGCCGTCCGAGAGGACCTCGACCTCATGGTGGCGAGCGACTTTGCGGAGGCGAGAAGCGTCGCGGCGCCCGGCGCCACGGCGAAGTCGGCAGCGGCGTCGGGCCCGACCGTGGCACGCCAGACCGTGCGCGTCTTCGACATCAGTGACCGCTCCCGGCCGGAACTGCTCTCGGTCACCAAGGTGCCCGACGGGCCCCGCGCCCCGCTGGAGGCCTCGGCGACCTTCGCCGAGTCCCGCGTCGTCATGGAGACGGCACTGCCGAACAAGCCCGGGCACCGGGGGGCGTTCGTCTCCTCCATGGCCGGCGGCGCCGTCTTCTACACCCCGGACATCGCGGCCGGGAAGCCCGAGTGGAAGGAGGTGTTCGACGACACCACCGCCTACCGGTCCTTCCAGGAGGACGAGACCGTCACCGGAGGCGGCGACAACTCCAGCTGGCTCGCGGTGAGTCCGGACGACCGCTACCTCTTCCACACCGTGATGGGCCAGTCGACCCCCTACGGGAAGCCGCTCGACAAGACGACCGGCATGCTCTACGTCCTGGACATCCAGAAGCTGCTGCGTTCCGGCAACTCGGCCCGGTGCTCGGTGGACCAGCTCCACGAGGTCTCCGAGGGCGGCGACGAACGCGACTGCCCCGAGCTGGTCGACGTCATGCCGATCCGCGATGTCACCGACGGCGGTCCGCACTGGGGCGCGATGGACAACTTCGCCCGCGACGGGAAGGGGAAGTACCGCGAGACCGACCGGATCAGGCGGATCGCCACGTCCAACTACTTCATCGCCGGCACCTTCGGCGGCGGTGGTGACCACCGGGTCTGCATGTTCGACCTGGACGCGAAGGGCAAGATCTCACCCGACCGGTCCTTCCGCGACGAGGTGACCAAGAAGCCCTGCGTGAGCTTCGACCGGCAGTCCTGGCCCCACGGCGCCACCGGCAACAGCAGACCGCACGGGGTGCTGTTCGTGGTCAGCGATCGTGCCCTGCGGTGAGAGACACCACCCCCCTGCACGAGGTGACCGCGGCCGGAGCACCCCTCGGTCACCTCGGGCAGTCCCTCGTACCGGGCGGTGACCTGCTCCCCACCGCCCTCGTCCTCGCCCTCGGCCTCGGCGGCGGCCTGCTCATGATCCGCAGCGGCAGGATGCGCCGCCGCGCGGTCAGCGCCGGCTACTTCTGCCTGGTGCTCGCGGTCGCCGTCCTGGTGAGCCTCGCACCCGCGCGGACACCGGATTCCGAGGCGGCACCCGCCGCGGGCAGCCCGGTGCAGGCGGTCTTCCAGGCCGGCGCGGAGGCCGTGACCGTCACGGTCGTGCCCAACCGTCCGGGCACCAACCTGGTCTCCGTGACGACACCGAAAGCCTCCGCGGGCACCGATCGCGACCACCTCGTCGCCGGCCGGCGGTGGCCGGGCAGCACACGCACGTGGGTGACCGTGGACCTCGCCCCCGGCCGGAGCAGCCTCTGGGTCGAGACCGGCGGCGTGGTCGGAGAGGTAGAACTGGACACCGGCCGCGGTGAGGAGGAGTCCCGCCCCACGCTGGCCGGTCCGGACGGCCCGGAGTGCGCCAGCGCCGTGGTCGGAGCCGCGGCGGCGTCCGCGGAGCCGGAACGGCCCGTCACCTGCCCGGCCGACCGCCTCTCCGCGCAGGACGCGTCGGCCCTCGGCGCGACCGTCCGCCATCTGAGGGAGCGGGGCGAGAAGACCCTCGCGCTTGCCGAGGACGCCTCCCCGCGGGGTGCCGGCGCAGGCGAGGTGGTGCGGTCCGAGGCCGCCCGGGCGGGCCTGCGGGTGGTCGGACCTGAGGAGGGGCGCCACCCCCTGGTGATCGTCTCGGGCTGGTCCGGGGCGGACAGGACGATCAGCGGGGTCACGGGCGAGACGATCGAGGCACGCGGCACGTACCTGGCGCCCTGGCTGCTGACCGCACCGGCCCTGAAACCGGCGGCCGGGCAGCTCATCGCCCTGCGGTACTCCCCACGGGACCCGATGCCCATGCGGTACGTGACGGCCCTGGCCCGGCGCTATCCCGGGGAGCAGCCCACCGCCGTCGGCTACGAGGAGTGGCAACGGGCGCTGGGCGGCGTCCGGCAGGCCCCGGCACAGCTCTACGCGGCGGCGGTGGCCTACCTCCCGGGCTCGGGAGCCGGGGGGACGGGGCACCACGGAGCCGCCGGGACGAACTGGCTGCCCGACGGGATGATCACCCCGGTCACGGGCCCCATGGCGTAGCAGCAACGGCAGGCACCACCCGTACCCCTCAGGGAGGGAACCGCATGACCACGCCATCCGCAGGCCGGCCGCAGCAGGCCGGGGCGCGCCATCACGGGCAATGGGCCCTCGGCCACCGTGACCCGCTCAACCCCAACGAGCGGTTCAAGAAGGCGGAGGACCCGTTGCTCATCCGCCGGCGCGTGGAGGAGATCTACGCCCGGCAGGGGTTCGCCTCGATACCGCCCGACGACCTCAGGGGACGGTTGCGGTGGTGGGGGCTCTACACCCAGCGGCGGCAGGGGATCGACGGCGGGCGTACGGCGGTGCTGGCGCCCGAGGAACTCGACGACGAGTACTTCATGCTCCGTGTCCGGGTCGACGGGGGGCAGCTCGACCTCACGCAGCTGCGCACGATCGCGGACCTCTCGACGAGGTACGGCCGCGACACGGCCGACATCACCGACCGGCAGAACATCCAGCTGCACTGGGTGCGGATCGAGGACGTCCCCGAGATCTGGCGCAGGCTGGAGGCGGTCGGGCTGTCCACGACCGAGGCCTGCGGGGACTGCCCGCGGGTGATCGTGGGCAGTCCCGTCGCCGGGGTGTCCCAGGACGAGGTCGTGGACGCCACCCCCGCAGTCAGGGAGATCGTCGACCGGTTCGTGGGCGATCCCGAACTCTCCAATCTTCCGCGGAAGTTCAAGACGACCGTGGGCTGGCTGCCGGACGGGCCCTACGAGACCAACGACCTCGCCTTCCTGGGAGCCGTGCACCCCGTGCACGGTCCGGGCTTCGACGTCCGGGTGGGGGGCGGCCTGTCCACCGCGCCACGGCTGGCCGAGCGGCTGGGCGTCTGGGTCCCGCTGGACGAGGTGCCGGAGGTCTGGCTCGCCGTCGTCCGGCTGTTCCGCGAGCACGGATACCGGCGGCTGCGCAATCGGGCCCGGCTGAAGTTCCTCGTCGCCGACTGGGGCGTGGAGCGGTTCCGGCAGGTCCTGGAGGAGGAGTTCCTGGGCCGGCCCCTGCGCGAGGGCCCCGCCCCCGCCCTGCCTCCCGTGCCCCTCGACCACATCGGCGTCCACCACCAGAAGGACGGGCGCCACTACGTCGGGGTGGCACCCCTGGCGGGCAGGGTGTCCGGCACGTGCCTTGCGGCGCTCGCCGACATCGCGGAGCTGCACGGCTCCCAGCGGATACGACTCACGCCCTACCAGAAGCTGCTGGTGCTCGACGTGGCAGATCCGGAGCCGCTCGTGCGCGACCTGCGTGATGTGGGTCTGGAGGCGGAACCCTCCTCCTGGCGCCGTTCCACGATGGCCTGCACGGGCATCGAGTACTGCAAGCTCGCCATCGTCGAGACGAAGGGCCGCGCCGCACAGCTGGTCCATGAACTGGAGAAGCGCCTTCCGGAGACGAAGGCGGAGATCACCGTCAATCTGAACGGCTGCCCGAACGCCTGCGCCCGTACCCAGGTCGCCGACATCGGCCTCAAGGGGCAGCTGGTCGCGGGTCCCGGCGGCCACCAGGTCGAGGGCTTCCAGGTGCACCTCGGCGGAGGGCTCGCGCTGGCCGGGAACGGGAGCCCCGGCTTCGGGAGGAAGCTGCGGGGACTGAAGACCACCGCGGAGGAACTCCCCGGTTATGTCGAGACCTTGACCCGGCGCTACCTCGCGGGGCGGGCGGACGTCACGGAGACCTTCGCACAGTGGGCTGCCCGTGCCGACGAGGACGACCTGAGGCCCTGAGGGCGCACCCCGGCGGCCGGGAGGGGGCCCCGACGGCCCACCCCTCGCGGTCGCGGGGGACCCGCCGTGTGCGCCGGAGCGGACCGGGCTGTGCCTACGGGACCGGGGTGCCACCCGGTCCCGTGGCCACGGCTCAGCCGGCGGCCCGGTGGGAGGGGCGGGGCGCGGCGGGCAACGGGGCCTGCGCCGTTCGTGTCACGTCGCCGACCAGTTCCACCACGTCGGGCCCGTACGCCTGGGAGTTGACCACCTTCAGCAGCAGCACGAAGGAGCCGCCGCGGTGCTTGCGCTGCAGCTTCTCGTGGTGGCGCACCAGGTAGCGCGAGGCCGCCTGATTCGTGATGGCCCGCTGTCCGCACAACAGGAAGACCGGCCGCGTCTCCTCATTGCCCGTCAGCCGGGCCAGCAGGACGTACTCGCTGGTGCCCGCCTCCAGCCGGTAGCGCTCCGATCCCACCTGGAACGCGGCACGGTCCGGGCCGGGCTCCGGGGTGAGGTTGATCTTCACCCCCGGCAGCAGCGACTGGAGGTGCGCGGCCATGCGCCGGTTGGAGGCGGGCCCGCCCACGCAGAACTCCGTACGCTCGCCGAAGCCCTGCTGCGCGGTGTCGTGGGAGACGATCTGGGCGTGTGCCGAGCAGTCCTTGATGAGTGCCGAGAGTTCCAGCAGGGCGAAGACGTCGTGGCGGTGGACCGCGCCGTCACCCCCGGCCTCGCGGTTGACGACGAGCAGGCACTCGGAGTTGTCCGGCAGCCCGAAGAAGGCCTGCTTGCGCCGGAGTTTGCGCCGCCACAGATACGTGCGGGCGAGCCAGCCGAGGGTGGCACTGATCCCGGCGGCTATGAGGCCGAGCACGATGTTGCGCACGTCGTCATTCATGAGCGGGCATAGTAGCGGTCCGCCGGGACGCTCGGCCGGGGCGGTCCTGACGGTCGGTGCGAGGCGGCGTGCCTTCGCAGACCTTCCCGGACAGGTTCGGCAGAAAGCCGGGGGCGAGCGGTGGGCACCCGGACAGCCATCCGCTGGTTGGTCGGCGCGGTCACGGCGAGTGCGAGACCAGGGGGACGTGCTGCCCCTGCACGTCAGAAGCGGGCCGCTGCGGGGTCGCCGACCAGAACGTAGCCGAACAGACCGAGGCGGAACGCCGCGCCCGGCGACAGCAGCTACCGACCGCCGTCGGCCCCGGCGGGGGCCCGATGAGGGTTTCACCGGGGGTAGCGCACGATCAGCAGAGCCTCGACGTCTCCGGACGGCGCTTCGTACACGTGCGGCACGTCGGCGGCCCAACTGGCGTGCATACCGGGGCCGATCCGGGCAGGAGCGGAGACTGCGCCGACGCGCGCGGTGCCGGCGAGGACGATGATGTGCTCCGTCGTGCCGGGGGCGTGGGCGGCGGACTCCTGCGTCGTTCCGGCGCGAATGCGCACTCGGTAGGTTTCCGTGACCGCCGCGGCAGCCTCGAATCGCTCGGTGAGGACGGCGTCCACGGCATGACCGGAGATCTTGGTGGGGATCGCGAGGTTGTCCAGCGCGGTGCTGAGCGGCACTTTGAGGGCGGTCGTCAGGGCGTAGAGCGTCTCCAGAGTGGGATTGCGCCGGCCGCTCTCCAATTCGGAGAGCGTCCCTTTGCCGATCTTGGACCTGCGGGCCAGCTCGGACAGGGACACCCCCTGCGCTTGGCGCAATTCCCTCAGGCGCAATCCGACGCGGGCAGCCAGGTCCATGGTGAGCTCCTCCTTGTCGCCGAAGCCAGTTGCTCCGGTGCCGCCGGAGAACTATCGTTCCACATACGGAACGTTCTGTATATGGAACACATGACGGCGCGACCTCGCGTGAAGGAGTCTCATGGTGTCTCAGGAAAACGCGTCCCTGCCCGTCCGAAGCATGCAGGTGGCCCGCGCGCTCGCCGCGGCCGGTGTCGAGGGGCAGGTCCGGGAGCTGGCGGAGTCGACGCGCACGGCAGTCGAGGCGGCCTCGGCCCTGGGGTGCGACGTAGGTGCGATCGCCAACAGCCTCGTGTTCATCTCCGACGATGACGCCGTCCTGGTCCTGACCAGCGGTCAGCACAAGGTGAACACCGCCGCACTCGCCACCCGGTGGGGACGCGGAAAGCTCCAGCGCGCCACTCCCGAGCAGGTGCGCCAGGCCACCGGACAGGCGATCGGGGGAGTGGCCCCGGTCGGCCACCCCCGAGCACTTCCCACCGTGGTCGATGCGGCTCTCGTCGATCACGCCCAGGTCTGGGCCGCCGCCGGAACCCCCCGCACGGTCTTCCCCACCACCGCTGGAGAACTCGTCCGGCTCACGGGTGGACGTCTGCTCCCGGTCGGCCCATGACGAAGGGGCCTGTCGGGCCGGGGACGGATCTGTCCGGGCAGGTGGCTCTGGTCACCGGGGGCTCGACCGGGCTCGGCCGGGCCATCGCGCTCGGCCTGGCGTCCGCCGGATGTACGACGGTGGTGGCCGGCAGGCGGCCGGAGGCCTGCCGTCAGGCGGCGGCCGAGATCGCTGCCCGGACGGGCCGTGCTGCCTCGGGTCTCACCTGCGACGTGACCAAGGAGGACGAGGTTCACCACCTCGTCGAGGAGATCGTCACCGAGTACGGCCGTCTTGACGTGCTGGTGACCAGCGCCGGGATCCAGGCCCGAGGCGACCTCGGGGCGCTCGACGCTGCCACGTTGCGTCGCTGCCTGGACGTCAACGTCGTCGGAACCTTCCTCGCCTGCCAGGCCGCTGTGCCGGTGATGCGCAGGGCCGGATACGGCCGCATCGTCACCTTGGCCAGTGCTCTCGGGCTCGTCGGTGCCGCAGGCCGGTCAGGCTACGCGGCCAGCAAGGGCGCGGTCATCCAACTCACCCGCAGCCTCGGTGCCGAACTCGCCGGCACCGGCATCTGTGTCAACGCGCTGGCTCCAGGCCCCTTTCGCACACCACTGAACGACGGCATCGATGACGACCCGCAGGTACGGGACTTCCTCGATCACCAGGTCCCCATGGGGCGCTGGGCCGACCCTGAGGAACTGGTCGGCGCGGCGCTCCTGTTGGCCGGCCCGGCGGCCTCCTACCTCACGGGCGCCGTACTTCCGGTCGACGGAGGCTGGACCGCCCACTGACAGCGACGGCCTCTGGCTGACAACATCTGCGCAGGGTTCAAGCGCCCGTCGTACGGTGACCTGCCGTGACCGGTCCGGCGACAGGGAGCCCCCACCCGGCCCACCCCTCGGACTCACCGCAGTCTGCGGCTCGTGTGGCCCTTCCTTGGCTAGCCGTCCACCATCGCGGCCACCAGGCGCCCCAGGGCCGGTCGTGGGTCCGGCGTGTCGGGCCTGCCGGTCATCAGGAGGTGGTGGGCGGTACCGACGATGGCGAGGGCCACGGTGTCCGGGGCGATGGTTCCCGCCACTCGGCCCAGCCCTTGCTCGGCCTTCAGGTAACCGGTGATGGCCTCCTGGATCGTGGTGAAGCCGGGCGCCCCGCCTTCGAGAGCCTCGCGGATACGCAGCGCGGCGGCGGGGCGGGTCATGGCCAGGCCTGAGATGGCGGGACCGCCGGAGTCGAACAGCGCGAAGGCGACGGCTTCGAGGTTGTGCGCCACCGTGCCCTGGCCGGCGAGTCTCGACAGTGCCCGCGCCTTCGCCGCCGTCCGTGCGAACCGGTCGAGACAGAGCTCGGCCACGAACTCGTCGAACCCCGCGAAGTGCGTGTGCAGCAGCCCCTTGGCGCAGCCCGCTTCGGTCGTGACGGACCGGCTGGTGAGTGCGCCGGGGCCCTCTCTTTCCACGACGCGCTCGGCGGCGGCGAACAGCCGTTCGCGTACGTCCGGGGTCGCCACTCCGCGCGGTGCCATGGGTTCCTCCCTCAGTTCCGACTCCGCCGCCCTCGAAGAGCACAACCGCTCGGATGGTAGCGGGGATTGCCGGTTTGGGCGCACGCCCATACAGTTTGGGCGCACGCCCATTCTCCGTCATCCACCGTAGGAGGCCCTCCGTGCCGGACATCGTCAACACCGAACAGGCACAGGCGTGGAACGGCTCCGAAGGAGCCCACTGGGCCCGCAACCAGGACCGCTGGAACGCCGTGAACGAGGGCTTCGACGAGCCGCTCCTGGACGCCGCCGGTATCACCGAGGACCACCGGACCCTCGACCTCGGCTGCGGCTCGGGCCAGACCACGCGCCTCGCTGCGCTCCGGGCACCGGGAGGCCGCGCGCTGGGCCTCGACCTGTCAGCCCCGATGCTGGCCGAGGCCCGAGCCCGCGCCGAGCGGGAGAACATCGGCAACGTTTCCTTCACGCAGGGCGACGCGCAGGTCCACCCGCTCGAAGCGGGCTCCTTCGACGCGGCGATCAGCCGCTACGGGGTGATGTTCTTCACCGACCCCGTAGCCGCCTTCGGCAACGTAGGCCGGGCGCTGCGCCCCGGCGGGCGCCTGGCGTTCGTCTGCCCGGCCGAGGCCGCGCTCAACGACTGGGTCACGGCAATGGCATCACTGCGTGACGTTCTGCCGGTCGGTGACTTCGGGCAGCCGGGGGCGCCCGGCATGTTCTCCCTGGCCTCGCCCGACCGCGTCCGAGTCGTCCTCACCGCAGCCGGATTCACCGGCGTCACCCTCAACCAGGCGCAGGTGTACGGCGTGTGGGGGCGCGATGCCGGAGACGCGGCGGATTTCCTGCTGGGAACCGGCCCCGGTCGCCACCTGATGGAGCAGGCCGACATGACCACACGGGCCCATGCCCTCCGCACGCTGACGGACCACCTGCGCGCCCACGAGGCAGCGGACGGCACGGTCCGGCTGCGCAGCACGTCGTGGCTGGTCACGGCGTCTCGCCCGACCGACCCGTCCGGCAGGCCCTGACCCACCCCGGTCGGTGGCAGGACAGGAATCCTCAACCGCGTGCGGTCCTGCTGGACGCGAGGGGCCGATCACTTCGCCATTCATCGATGCCCACCGTGGCGCCGCCCCGAGCCTGTCGCGAAAGTGCTTGGTCACAGCTGCTCGTCGGGACCTGTGACCAGCACGGTCGCTTCTCGTTCGGCACGTGGCCGGTCAGTGGACCAGCAGGTCGATCACGCCCGTCAGGTCCTCCTCGCCGCTGCCCTCGGCCAGGCGGCGGCGCATCAGCTCGAAGTAGGGGCTGAGCAGTTCCGGGCTGACCCCTTGCTGTTCGGCGGTACTCAGGAAAGTCGGTGTGCCGGCCACCTGCATGGCGAGGTTGGAGACGACACCCTTGGTGTAGTCACCGCTCCGCAGCTGTTCGGCCGTCTGGTGAACTGCCGGGGCCATCGCGACGAGCCAGTCGGCGAGCAACGGGGCGAGCGCCTCGGGGTCGATGTCCTCGTTGCGGATCAGCGCGAAGGCGTGCGCGGATCCGGCGAACATCCCGTACATGGCGCTGAGCAGGGCCACGTCGTGCAGGGCCGCGAAACCCGCGTTCTCGCCGACGTAGGTGGTGCCGGCCGGTACGGCCAGGGTCTGCTGGTGCCGCTCGAACAGCTCTGGCGATCCGCTGTAGAACACGTAGCCGCCGGCTTCCGGGACGCCGATCATCGGAGGGACGGCCATGATCCCGCCGTCCAGGTAGCGTGCGCCGCGCTGGCGGGCCCACTCGGCGCGGGCGCGCGCCTGGGCAGGGGTGCTGGTGGTCAGGTTGACCACGTCCTTGTCGGTCAGGTCGGTGCCGGCCAGCACCTTGTCGACCGACGTGTCGTCCAGTAGGCAGACGACGACCAGGGCGTTGGCTGCGACCGCCTCAGCGGCGGTGTCCGCGACCCTCGCCCCCTCGGCGGCGAGCGGCGTGGCGCGGGCCGGGGTGCGGTTCCAGACCGTCAGCGGGTGGCCGGCGGCAAGCCAGGTACGGGCCAGCGCGGTCCCCATCACGCCGAGGCCCAGCAGCGTCACGGGTGTCTTCTCCACAGTGTTCTGTGCCATGCCGACTAGGCTGGCCGCGAGTCCGGAGGCGATCAAGTACGCACTTGGCAGTGGGTGGTTACCCCGGGGTGAGCGAGCACGTCGGAAGGGTGGGGGGATGACAACGCTGAACCGGCCGGGCACACCGGACGGGCATGTCTGCGGGATCGACACCGCGATGGAGGTGATCGGCGGCAAGTGGAAGGTGCTGATCCTCTGGGCGCTCCACGAACACCCCTGCCGTCGCTTCGGCGAGCTGCGTCGGCTGCTTCCGGGGATCACGGAGAAGGTGCTGGCCTCTCACCTGCGCGAGCTGGAGGCGGACGGTGTCGTGCACCGTGTCTCCTACGACGAGGTGCCACCCCGCGTCGAGTACTCACTGACCGAGGAAGGCAAGCGCCTCAACGACGCACTCCAGCCGCTGGCCGCCTGGGGGCGCGAGCGGCCGGCCGGTCGAGGACCGGAGGAGAAGGCAGGGCGGCGTCTGTCGTGAACGTGCCGGTCCAAGCCGCTCGTTGACGGCCGCGACCAGCGCGGTGGCCTCGTAGCGGACGGCGAGCCCGTCGTGTCGAGTGGCCACCGCCCTGTGGCGCTTCGAGCGGCGCACCACCCCGAGCCGGGAGAGTCCCGGCGCCGAGCGCCGCGTTCGTGACGCATGCGCCGGGGGACGCGCCTGTGTTTCGCTGCGGGTGGGGCGGCTCATTCCTGGGGAGCTGGTGCGGTGGATCCTCTCGGTGTGAGCGAGGGAGTGGAAACCTGGAGAGCTCCGGTATGCGTGCCCTCGATCAAGGAGAAGAGAGTGCGGGCCACCTCCGCACCGAAGTGGTGGACGTCATGGCTCATGGCAGACAGGGTGGGGTGGGTGATCCTGCACAGCTGGGAGTCGTCCCATGCGAGCAAGGAGACATCGTCCGGGACGACGAGACCCATCTCCGCCACGACGCCTGCTCCGGCGACCGCCATGATGTCGTTGTCGTAGATGATGGCTGTGGGACGGTTCGCGGAAAGGAGGAGGGAACGCGTCGCGCGTGCCCCTTCTCGTTCGTCGAATCCGGTCGCGATCTGCCGTCCTTCCTCGAGCCCCAGCTCGCGCACCGTCGAGGCGAAAGCTGCGGCTCTGATGGCGCTGTGCCCGAACCTGGCCGGCCCGCCCACCCGCGCGAGCCGGCGGTGCCCCAGGGCGGCCAGGTAGCGCACGGCTTCGGCCGTCGCTGTGGCGTCGTCCGTCCACACCGCGGGAAAGGAGCCGGTCAGCGACGGGTGTCCGACAGCTACGGCCGGGAGACCGACGGCCTGCAGGGCCGGAACCCGCGGATCGTTTTCCTCGAAGTCGACGAGGATGCCACCGGCGATCGTCTGACTGCGCCACCACGTCTTGTAGAGGTCGATCTCCTCGTCGACGTCGCGCACCAGCCTCAGGAGCAGTGAGCACGACCGCTCGGCCAGGATGCTCTCGATTCCGGAGATGAAGTCCATGTAGAACGGTTCGAGGCCGAGCAGCCGGGCCGGGCGGCACAGGGCGAGGCCGACGATGTCGACTCGCTGGCTGGAGAGGCTGCGCGCCGTCTGGTTCGGTGCCCAGCCAAGGTCTCGGGCTGCCTCGAAGATCCGCTCGCGCGTCGCCTCGGAGACACCCGGCTTGCGGTTGAACGCCAGCGAGACTGCGCCTTTGGACACGCCGGCCCGGGCCGCGACGTCCTTGATGGTGATGCGGGCAGGGCTGTTCACTTCGTGTCCGCGCAGAACAGGGCGGCCCGTACGGCGTCCGGCGTCACGCTGCCGCAGCCGGACACGCGGATCCGGGTCTCTTCGCCGGGGAGCAGGGTGGTGAGACCCCGGTCGGCGCGGGCTTCGGGGCCGAGCCGGTCGGCCTGGAGGAGGAGGTCCCTGACAAGGGTATGCGCGTTCACCACGACGTCGACCTTACCGCCGTCGCCCTCGACCGGTTCCAGGAAGACGTCATAGTCGGGCCGCGTGTAGGAGAACTCTCTGTCCGGTACCGGGAAGTGGAGGGCGCGCAGACCGTCCGCATCGGCGACGAGGAACTCCTTGGTGGTGTGTTCGTCGGGCATGACCCCGGCCGGAACCGGGAGCCGCAGGACGGAGCGCGCGGCGACGACGACCTCCTGCACGCTGCGGCCGAGAGCCGAGCCGTCCGCTTCCGTGCGGCGCAGTACCACCGTGGTGTGCCACTCGGTGGCGGACTGGTTGACGAGGGCGAATACCAGCCCCTCCTCGGCGGGTTGCAGTGTCAGGAGCCGGTCGGCGTAGACCCGGCGCAGCTCGTGGTGGAGCGGCTTGGGGCGGCCGTCCCCGTCGATCGCGGCCCAGGAGCTCACCGGCCAGCAGTCGTTGAGCTGCCAGACCACGGTGCCCGCGCAGATGGGCCAGTGGGAGCGCCAGTGTTCGATGCCTGTGGCGACGGCTCGGGCCTGGACGACCTGGGTCAGGTAGTGCCAGCGGTCGAAGTCGTCGTCAGGGAGCACGAAGTGCCGCGCGACGCCGCGGTTGAGCTTGCCGTTGCCGTCCTCGGCCTTCTGGTGATGCAGCATGCCGGGGGAGTCGGGGGCCAGCGCCTCCTCGGGGAGCGCGCGGCGGAGTGTGGCCATGGCGGGCGGCGCCTGCCATCCGAACTCGGCGACGAAGCGGGGGACGTTCGCCCGGTACTCGGCATAGTCCTGGCGGTTCCAGACCTCCCAGGAGTGGTACGTGCCGTGGTCGGGGTCATTGGGGTGGTGGTCCCACGATCCGGACCACGGGCTGCCCGCGGCGTAGGGGCGGGTGGGGTCGAGTTCGGCGACCAGGCGGGGCAGCAGACCCAGGTAGTAGCCCTCGCCCCAGGAGTCGCCCGCGAGGCCGGGCTCCCAGTCCCAGTCGCGGAAGCCCCAGAGGTTCTCGTTGTTGCCGTTCCAGAGGACCAGGCTGGGGTGCGGCATGAGGCGGACGACGTTGTCCCGGGCTTCGGCCTCCACCTCTCCTCGCAGCGGCTGCTCCTCCGGGTAGGCCGCGCAGGCGAAGAGGAAGTCCTGCCAGACCATCAGGCCGAGTTCGTCGCAGACGTCGTAGAAGGCTTCGTCCTCGTAGATGCCGCCGCCCCAGATGCGTACGAGGTCGACGTTGGCGTCGGCCGCCTGGCTCAGCCGGGTGCGGTAGCGCTCGGGGGTCACGCGGGAGGGGAACACGTCGTCGGGGATCCAGTTGACGCCCCTGGCGAACACGCGCTCGCCGTTCACGACGAGGGTGAAGCCCGAGCCCCGCGCGTCGGCCGTGCGGTCCAGTTCGACGGTGCGGAAGCCGATGCGCCGGTGCCAGGCGTCCAGCTGCCCGTCGTCGTCGGACAGGGTGACGTCGAGGCCGTACAGCGGCTGGTCACCGTATCCGCGCGGCCACCAGAGCCGCGGCTCGTCGACCGTCAGGCGCAGCACGGCCTCCTCGCCCTCGAAGCGGACCTCCGCGTGCTCTCCGGCGACCGTGGCGCGCGCCAGCAGACTCCTGGCCGCGCCGCGGGCCGTACGCTCCACCTGGAGCCGGATCTCCACACTTCCCGTGCCGCCGTCGACGGTGACCAGCGGGCGCACGGACGCGAGCCGCGCCGTCGACCAGTGCTCCAGCCGTACGGGTCGCCAGATGCCCGCGGTGACGAGCGTCGGTCCCCAGTCCCAGCCGAAGCTGGAAGCCATCTTGCGGATGTACTGGAAGGGCTCGGGATAGACGTTGGGGCGGTCTCCTGTGACTGCCCGGACCGCTTCGGCCTCCTCGTAGGCGGAGGTGAAGTGCACTTCCAGCTCGCCGGCCGCTCCGGTGACGTCGAACCGGTAGGTGCGGTGCATGTTGCGGGTGCTGCCGACCTCGCGGCCGTCGAAGGTGATCCGCGCGGCGGTGTCCAGGCCGTCGAAGACGAGGTCGGTGCGCTCGTGCCCGCTGTCGTGCGACACGTCGGCGACGTAGGACCACGCACGTCGGCCGACCCAGGCGACGTCGGTCTCGTTGAGGTCGAGGAAGGGGTCCGGAATGACTCCGGCGGCCAGCAGGTCGGTGTGGACACAACCGGGGACCTGGGCCGGCAGCAGCTCCTGGCCGTGGCGCAGGCTCCAGCCGTCGTCGAGCTGGGTGACGTCCTTCATGTGCGGCTCCAATCGCCCGAATTCGCGCGCTCTCAGATGGATGACGGCACACAACCTAACCCCTCGATTGATCACTGTCCATAAACCGGTCTAGTAACGAAACCGTCATGCAGGAGGCGTCGATCCGCCTCATTCGACGCTTGATCGCAACACATGGTAACGATTAGGCATCGTCGCGGAAATAGGAGCTTTACCGGTTCACATGCGTCCTGTCATCGTGCCAACATCCCACCGCAGACCTGAGCCGCCATCTAAGGAGTTGGGCACATGGGGAACACGAAGACGCTTGCGGGCGTACTTCTGACCGTCGCGGCACTCGCCGTCACCGGTTGCGGCGGGGGCGGGGCGCCCTCGACCGAAACGGCCACCGCCCCCGCCGACCCGGGCAAGGCGACCGGCTCCATCACGGTCCTCACCCAGCGGACGGACCTGGTCCAGAGCGGGGCCATGGAGGCGTACGCGGCAGAGTTCAACAAGATCTACCCCAAGGTGAAGGTCAGGTTCGAGGGGCTGACCGACTACGAGGGCGAGGTCAAGATCCGGATGAACACGAAGGACTACGGCGACGTCCTCATGATCCCGGCCTCGGTCTCCAAGAACGACTACCCCACGTTCTTCGCCCCGCTCGGCACCTCCATCAAGATGGCGGACAAGTACCGCTTCAGCGACAAGTCCGCCGTCAAGGACAAGGTCTACGGCATCGCCCAGTTCGGTACGGCCAACGGCTTCGTCTACAACAAGGCGCTGTGGAAGAAGGCGGGCGTCACCGCCTGGCCCACCACGTCGGAGGAGTTCCTCGCCGGACTGGAGGCGATCAAGACCAAGACCGGCGCGACCCCCTACTACACCAACTTCAAGGACGGCTGGCCGCTGGTTCAGTGGACCACCAACATCGGCTCGGTCACCTGCGACGAGAACGCCACCAACAAGCTCGCGGGCCCCGCCTCCCCGTGGAAGCAGGGAGGTGAACTGCAGGTCATCGACACCCTGCTGTACGACATCGTCAAGGGAGGGCTGTCGGAGGAGGACCCCAGCACCACCAACTGGGAAGCCTCCAAGACCAAGCTCGCCAAGGGTGAGATCGGCTCCATGATGGTGGGCTCCTGGTCCATCACCCAGATGCGGGACGCCGCCGAGAAGGCCGGCAAGAACCCGGACGACATCGGCTACATGCCCCTTCCGGTCCTGAAGGGCAACGGTCACTGCGCCACCCTCGTCTCCGACTACCAGCAGGCCGTCAACATCCACTCCGAGCACAAGGAGGCGGCCCGCGCCTGGATCGACTGGTTCACCGAGAAGTCGGGCTACTCCGCCAAGGAGGGCGCCGTACCCACCCTCAAGTCGGCCCCGATGCCGGACACCCTCAAGGACTTCGTTGACAACGATGTCACCTTCACGGAGCGCTCGGAGACCGAGACGGCCAAGGTCAACGACATCGACAACGCCGCCGAGATCGGGCTCAACAAGCCCGACTACCGGCAGAAGCTGATCGACATCGCCCGCGGAGCCCAGAAGGGCAGCCTCGAGGACTACTTCTCCGACCTGAACAAGCGGTGGGACGAGGCAGCGAAGACCGCCGGATCCTGAGCCGGCGAGGTGGGCTCCGGCCGGACGACCCCGGCCGGGCCCCACCCTCCCGTGTACCAGGCATCGAGACGCGTATGACGAAAGGCCCGATATGACCGAAACAACCCAGGTGGCGGGCGGGAAGAGGCACCGTGCCGCACCCGCGCGGCGCAGGACCACCGCCGGCAGCCCCACTGCGCCGTCACACCGGTCGCGGGGGCAACAACTGCTGCGTCGCGCGACGCCCTGGCTCTTCCTGGTGGCGCCGCTGGTGCTGCTGATCACGTTCACCTACGTCCCCGTGGCGAACATGATCTATTACAGCTTCACCGACTGGGACGGCATCAGCCCGGACCGCAACTTCACCGGTGCGGACAACTACGTCCAGATCTTCACCCGCCCCGAGCTGTTCCGCGTCTTCTTCGTCAGCCTCTACTACCTGGCGGCCTCCGGCGTACAGATCGCCGTCGCCCTGTACTTCGCCACGGTGCTCAGCTTCAACCTGCGGTTCCGCAACCTGTTCAAGGGGCTGCTCTTCTTCCCCTACCTCATCAACGGCGTGGCGATCGGATTCGTCTTCCTGTACTTCTTCCAGGACGGGGGCACCCTCGACTCGGTCCTGTCCTGGTTCGGAGCAGGAAGCGACCACGCGTGGCTGGGTGACCCCACCTCGGCCAACACCTCGCTCGCCGGGGTCTCGGTCTGGCGCTTCACGGGCCTGAACTTCGTCCTGTTCCTCGGCGCCATCCAGTCGATTCCCGGTGAACTCTACGAAGCCGCCGACCTGGACGGCGCGACCCGCTGGCAGCAGTTCCGCCACATCATCGCCCCCAGCATCAAGCCCATCCTCAGCCTGAGTATCATCCTGGCGATCTCCGGTTCACTGGCCGTCTTCGAGATCCCGTACATCATGACCGGCGGCGCGACCGGAACGTCGACGTTCGTCATCCAGACGGTGAAGCTCGCGTTCCAGTTCAACAAGACCGGGCTGGCCTCGGCCGCGGCCGTGGTGCTGCTGCTGATCATTCTGCTGATCACCTGGATCCAGCGCCGGCTCGTCCCCGACGACAAGGTGGACCTCGTATGACCACGGCCCGGCGGACCTCCGTCCCCTCACCTCGTTCTGCCCGGCTACGAGGGCGTCTCGGACAGACCCTCGTCTACCTTTCGCTCGTCATCGCCTCGCTGGTGGTGCTGCTCCCTCTCGCCGTCGTCTTCCTGACCTCGTTGAAGACGTCGGAGGAGGCGGCCGAGAACGACGCGCTGTCGCTCCCGGGTGACTGGCTGCACTTCGACAACTACGCGACCGCGTTCTCCGACGGTCACATGCTGACGGCGTTCGGGAACACGGCGTTCATCCTGCTGTTCTCGATCACCGGCACCGTACTCATCGGTTCGATGACGGCCTACGCCATCGATCGATTCCACTTCCGGATGAAGAAGCTCGTCATGGGCCTCTTCCTCGTCGCCACCCTCGTTCCCGGGGTGACCACGCAGGTCGCGACCTTCCAGGTGATCAACGGCTTCGGACTGTTCGACACGCGCTGGGCCCCGGTCCTGCTCTACATGGGCACCGACATCGTCTCGATCTACATCTTCCTTCAGTTCATCCGCGGCATCCCGGTCTCCCTCGACGAGGCCGCGCGACTGGACGGAGCGAATTCGTTCACCGTCTACCGCAAGATCATCCTGCCGTTGCTCAAGCCGGCGGTCGCAACTGTGGTGATCATCAAGGGGATCACCGTCTACAACGACTTCTACATCCCCTTCCTCTACATGCCCTCCCCAGAGCTCGGCACCATCTCCACCGCCCTGTTCCGCTTCAAGGGCCCTTTCGGAGCCCACTGGGAGAACATCTCGGCGGGAGCGGTCCTGGTCATCGTTCCCACGCTGATCGCCTTCCTCTTCCTTCAGCGCTACATCTACAACGGCTTCGCCCAGGGCGCGACCAAGTAGCACGGGCGCCAGGCCCCTTGTCGGGGGGCCGCAGCCGTGCGGTCGCGGCCACGCCAGGACGGCCGTCGCCGCCGCGCGGCCGCCGGAACGGGTTCCTCTCCCGTCCCGTATCCGCGGCGCCCGTCCAGTGGGTGCTGCACGGCAGGATCGCCCAGGTTGCCGGCCGGACGGCCCCGAGCCCGGCTCGCCCGAAGGCTGGGCACGACGGCGGCGAAGGACACTTCGCTACGGCTGCTGCGGACCAGCGCGATGACCGAGCCTGGGCCTGTTCGGGTCGTGGGCATCGACGACTTCGTCCTGCTCAAGGGCCACGCCCATGCCACGCCGCTGGCCGACTCGGAGGCTCGCCAACCGCTCGACGTGCAGACCGCCGGCTGACGGCGGCCGACTTCGACCCGGGGGTCGCGGCCTGGTTCAGCAGGGCTACGAGGGGCCGTCCGTCGGGGACTCTTCGACGTCGTAGACGCTGCGGCGGATCGCTCGCGGGCGGGTAAGGAGGAGTCCCCGACGGGTTTGAGGGCCCTGTGGTCGCGGGCCGCCCGCTCGCTGATGGTCTGCTGGTAAGTCCCCCTGGGCATGGGCCTGTCGCCGCAGCACCCAGGTGGTGAAGGCGGCGTCCTTCTCTTCGACGCTGGGGAAGGGCCGGCCGGGCAGGACGTGGTCGCGGACGATGAGGGCCCGCCGTCCGACGCGTCCCCTGCCGGTGGGCCGGCAGGCGGCCAGAACGTCGAAGGCGAAGTCGTAGCGGTCGGCGAACCTGACCGCTTCCGGGTACAGCGGGACCGCCTTGCCGGGAGCGACATGGCGGCGGACGGCGGTCTTTGTACGGCCATGGACGACTGTCATCGGGACGCCGCCTCGCCGAAGGCCGGCGGTGGCAGTCGAAGAGCGTCTGGAGGTCCTGGGTGGTGCGGCAGCAGGAGGCCTGGATGCCGGGGATGGCTGCGAACCGGCCGGCGGTGCATGCCGGCGAACTCGTTCGGTGTGATGCCGAGTCCCTCGGCAGACGCGGGCCGGGCTTCCTGAACATGCCGTGTGCCGCGTTACGCCGATATACGGTGCCTCTCGGCGTGCACCGGCGGCCTTCGTCACGCCCTCTCCGCCGCGATCAGTCCCACCCCGCGGAAGGTGGGGCGTACAGCTCCTCAGGAGATGGGGTGGGTTCGCCCTTTCCCGGGCTGGAAAACGGAGCCGCGGCCGCGCAGTCGGAAAACGTACCCCTCAGGAGAGAGGCGCACGGGCCGCCGCACGAGAAAGAGAATTCGTTTCAACGAAAGAACGCGTAAGGCGTCTGAGGGCGCGTCCGAGTTCAATCGCAGATCGCCTGATCTTTGAGTTTGTCGAGCGTTGTGCAGGCGTCGAGGTCGGATGCCCGGAGTTCTGCATGCCTGACGGTCCTCAGCAGCTCTCCCGAGAAGGTACAGCGACCAAACCGGTTCAGTGACATCAGGGTGTAAACAGGTGCGTTATCCGCACATCATGCGGAGCCCTGTCCTGCATCGACAGTCGCCCGGAAGACTTCACCTTCGCCCCGGAGAGTCACCTGCTCCTTCGCCGGTGCGTAGGCGGAGTCCCCTGGCCCCAGGCTCAGCGAGCTGCCGGAGCTGCTCAGGCGGATGCGCCCGCCCGTGCAGACGAGAATCTGGGGCGCGGTCGCGTCCAGGACGGTGCAGGATCCGGCGGAGAGGCGGACGCGGGAGAGCCGGAAGTCGTCGACCGGGGCGGGATAGACCTCTTCGGCTCCCACTCCGTGCGCTGTGGGCCGCAACACCCGTACGGGCGAGGCGGTGAATCTCACCACGCGCAGAAGTTCCTCCGGGTCCACGTGCTTGGAGGTGAGGCCGCATCGGAGGACGTTGTCGGACGAGGCCATGATCTCGACGCCGAGCCCGCCGAGGTAGGCGTGCGGGACTCCGGCTCCCAGGAAGATGCCTTCGCCCGGGTCCAGTCGTACGTGGTGCAGCATCAAGGCGGCGAGCAGCCCGGGATCACCGGGACAGGCCCGGGCGATCCCGTCATACGCCTTCCAGGCCGACCGGTCTCTCCCCGCGTGCTCCGCCTGGTGGGCCACCGACGCGGTCACCGCGTCGACCAGCGTCCCGGGGGCGGCGAGGAAGGCCGAGAACACGGCCCGGAGGGCGGCCTCTTCGGGTTTCTCCCGCAGCGCTGTGATGTGCGGGGCGAGTTCGGGAAGGCGGAGCGCCTCGAGCAGGTCAGCGCAGTGCGCGGGCGTCCTGAAGCCGCAGAGACCCTCGAAGACGCTGAGCGCCACGATCATTTCCGGCTTGTGGTTGTCGTCCCGGTAGGTGCGGTGAGGCGCGTCGAGAGGGATGCCCTGAGCGTTTTCGATCCTGTGCCCGACGGCGGCCTGGGCCAGGTCCGGGTGCACTTGGAGGGAGAGCGGTGCCTCCACGGCCAGCAGCTTGAGGAGGAACGGTAGACGAGGCCCGAACCTGCGCAGCGTCGCTTCTCCGAGCTCGGCGGCCGGCCGTGAGGTGATGACCGCGTCGAGCGTCTGGGGCCCCGAGGCGCGGAGCAGCCGTGAGGGCGCCGCCGGATGGGTTCCCATCCACAATTCGGCTTGTGGCGTGCCGTCGGCGGTGGTGCCCATCAGGTCGGCCAGAGCGGTGGTGGAGCCCCAGGGATAGGGGCGAATGGTGTTCAGAAGTCGATCCACGGGTGTTCCCTTCCGGGGTGCCGCCGACGGCGGCGCACGGCGGTGTCAGAAGTGCGGGATCCCCGCCGGTGTTGCAGCTTGGGCGGATGCCGTGGCGGCTGCTCCGATGAGTCCGGCGTCCAGGGCGAGACCGGCGGGGACGACGGAGAGACCACGGGTGAAGTCCAGCACCGCGTAGTCGCTCATGAACCGCCGCAGTGGAGAGAACAGCACGTCACCGGCCTGCGCGACGCCGCCTCCGATGACCACCCGCTCCAGCTCCACGAGGGCTGCCGTCGCCGCGATCGCGGCAGCCAGTGCTCGCGCCGATCTCCGGTAGGCGGCGAGGGCGCGCTCGTCCCCCTCGCGGGCCGCTGCGGCGACTGCGGCGGCGTTCGAGGACGCACCGGGCCCGGCGGTCCACCCGAGGGCCCGGGCATGGGCGGCGATCGCCGTTCCGCTCGCCAGACTCTCGACACACCCCGGGGCCCCGCAGACGCAGTGCGGACCCTCGTGGTCGACGCTGATGTGGCCGATGTGCCCGGCGTTACCGGTGCGGCCTGCGTGCACCTTCCCGCCGAGGATCAACCCGCCTCCGACCCCGGTCGAGACCACCATGCAGAGGGCGTTGTCGAACCCGCGCGCGGCACCGAGCCAGTGTTCGGCCGCTGTCATGGCGACGGCGTCCCCGACCAGAACCGGGAGAACCCCCGGGGGCAGGCGAGGGTGGGTGCGCACGAGATCGATGAGGGGGAACCCGCGCCAGCCGGGAATGTTGACCGGACTGACTGTGCCCGCGACCGTATCGACCGGGCCCGCACTGGCGATGCCCAGGCAGGAGATCTCGTCCCAGGCCGGAAAGGCTGCCAGTTCGTCAAGCACCTTCATCACGGCGGCCGCCAGGTCGGCCGCGGGTCGTGTGGCCGGGGTCGCGCGCTGCGCTCGCGCGAGAAGACGGCCTTTCCCGTCGATGAGCGCCCCTGCGATCTTGGTGCCGCCGATGTCGAGTGCTCCGTACACCGTCACGTTCTGCCCTTCTCGAGTGGAGTGCCCGATCGCTCGGGATCGCCACTGTGCCCGGTTCTGACAACGTTGTCCAGTGAGCCGTTTTAGTTGAGTAATTGTTTCGCAAAATTGCCTGATGGTGTGGCGTGGAGTCGCGGACGCTTTTCTTCGCGAACGAGGCGGTACCACTCCGAGTCGAGAGCGGGCCGAGGCCGCCGGCCTCCTGTTATCGCCCATTGTGGCGAGACCGGCCGGGATTGGTCCGACGCGTTCGGCGGACGCGGTCTTGCGGCGATGCCGACGCGGGCGGAACGGACGCTGAAACCGTCGTGACACTTCTATTGACATGGCTGGAACATTCGGTGCCTCATATGGGTGCGACATCCGGCCCGTGGCCGGAGACCGAGGCCCCTGCTGCAACACAGCGCGCCCTGGGGTCACTTCTGTCCGCAGGTGCTATCCGGTACAGGCGTGTCGCTCCCGGTCGAATGCCATGTGCGTGATCCGGTCCCCACCCTCCGCCGAGAGCGACGACAACGTTGTCTGCGGAGGCCGGAACACCGACCGATCGTCGGGGACCATCTCCGGAGCCGTGCGGCCCGCACAGCCGTCGGCCACGCCGCTCGAGAAGCCGTACCCGGGAATCCGACTCATCTTCCCGGACCCGCCAGGGCTGTTGCAGCCCTCACGTGAGGAGAGATATGAAACCGCCGGAGAGAAACACTCTGTATACGGTCGTCGCCATGACCCTGGCCGGCCTGTTCGGCGCCGTACTGGCCGTCTTCGGGACCGCCACCAGCGCGCAAGCCGCGACGGGGCTGCGGGTCACCGACGGCCGACTGTACGAGGCCAACGGGAACGAGTTCGTGATGCGGGGCGTCAACCACGCCCACGTCTGGTATCCGGGCGAAACCGGCTCGATCGCCGACATCGCCGCCACCGGAGCCAACACGGTCCGCATCGTCCTCGCCAGCGGTGACCGCTGGACCAGGACCAGCGCGTCCGAAGTGTCCTCCCTCATCGGCCAGTGCAAAGCCAACAAGCTGATCTGCGTGCTGGAGGTGCACGACACGACGGGATACGGAGAGGACGGCGCCGCCGGCACCCTGGACCAGGCCGCCAACTACTGGATCGGCGTCAAGAGCGCCCTGCAGGGGCAGGAAAACTACATCGTCATCAACATCGGCAACGAGCCCTTCGGTAACACCGGTTACTCCGCCTGGACCGATGCCACCAAGAACGCGATCGGAAAGCTCCGCGGCGCCGGCCTGCACCACGCCCTGATGGTCGACGCACCCAACTGGGGCCAGGACTGGTCCCACACCATGAAGTCCAACGCCGCCTCCGTCTTCGCCTCCGACCCCGACCGCAACACGGTCTTCTCGATCCACATGTACGGGGTGTACGACACCGCCGCCGAGGTGCAGGACTACCTCAACCACTTCGTCAGCAACAAGCTGCCCATCGTCGTCGGGGAGTTCGGCAACGCGCACAGCGACGGCAACCCGGACGAGGACGCCATCATGGCAACCGCCCAGTCCCTCAAGGTGGGCTACCTCGGCTGGTCCTGGAGCGGAAACGGCAGCGGAGTCGAGTACCTCGACATGGTCAACGGCTTCGACGCGGATGCGCCCACGACCTGGGGCAGCCGCTTCCTCACCGGAGCCAACGGCATCTCGACCACGTCCAAGCCCGCGACGGTCTACGGTGGTGCCTCCGGCGGGGAGGGCGGCGGTACGGCCCCCAACGGTTATCCGTACTGCGCCTCCGCCTCCTCGGACCCCGACGGTGACGGCTGGGGCTGGGAGAACAACCGCTCCTGCGTGGTCCGCGGCAGCTCGGCGGACACAGGAAGCGGCGGGGGTGGTACCGCCCCGAACGGTTATCCGTACTGCGCCTCCGCCTCCTCGGACCCCGACGGTGACGGCTGGGGCTGGGAGAACAACCGCTCCTGCGTGGTCCGCGGCAGCTCAGCGGACCGCTGACCGCTGACGCTCCCGACGCGGTGCCTTCCCGAACCACAGCGGGAGGCACCGCGTCCGACAGCCCCACGGTCTCCTCGGTTCCCCGTGGGGCGCACGATCGATCACCGCGTCCGAGCAGCAAGCCGACGTCAGTCCCGTCGGGCCCGCGAAACGGCATTCCCGGCGCGCGGGCCCGTCCTTGCCGTCACCCGGATCAGTGCGAGGCGGGAAGTTCGTCAGCGGCACGGTCCGCGGGTTCCCCCGATGCGACCACCGTGGCCGTCGGCCCGGTGCGCAGTCCGAAGGCGCTGATGAGCGCAGCGAGCAGGGCCGCGGCGAGGGGGACCCACAGGGCCGCCCGGTAGCCGTCGAGCAGCGCGCCGGGTGACGTCGATGCGGTGGCCGAGACATTGACGGCGGTGACCGTGGAGAGGCCGAGCGCGGCGCCGAACTGGAAGGAGGTGTAGAGCAGTGCGCCGGCCAAGCCCTGCTCCTCTTCCTTGACGCCCTCGGTGGCGACGATGGTGAGCGGGCCGTAGGCGAGGGAGAAGGCGATTCCGAGGGTGATCAGACTGGGAAACATCGCCAGGTACGTCCAGTCGGCCCCGAGCGGCAGGAACAGGGCGTACGACAGCGAGGCCAGAAGCAACCCGCCGAAGATCACCCGAGCGTTGCCGAAGCGGTTCACCAGCTTCGGAGTGAGGACAGGGGAGAGGATCGCGTCGACGCCGATGACGATCATCGCGAAGCTGGTCTGAAGGGTCGTCCAGCCGCGCAGCTCCTGGAGGTAGAGGACGACCAGGAACTGGAAGCCGAAGAAGCCCGCCGCGAAAAGCAGTCCGGCCAGGTTGGCCCGGACCAGGGCGCCGCTGCGGAAGATGCCGAGGCGGACGAGCGGGGACGCTGAGCGGCGTTCGGTGGCGATGAACGCGGCAAGGAAGGCGAGGCCCGCGCCCAGTGTGCCGAGGGTCCAGGCGAGGCCGGCGTGGGTGGCCCGCTCCACGCCGAGGACGAGCAGTACGACGGCGGCGGTGATGGTGACGCCGCCGACCAGGTCGACACTCTGTCCGGTGCGGTCGGGACGCGACGTCTTGGGCAGGAAGGCGAGCGCCGCGAACAGGATCAGCGCGGAGAGCACGACGGGGGCGAAGAACACCCATCGCCAGCCGACCGAGGTGAGCAGTCCTCCGACGACCAGGCCGATCGAGAAGCCGCCGGCCGCCGTGCCGGAGTAGAAGAGCAGCGCCTTGTTTCGCTGCGGGCCTTCTTCGAAGCTGGTGGTGATGACGGACAGGCCGGCCGGGGTCATGAAGGCGGCGGCGACTCCCGTGACGAACCGGGCGACGACCAGCATCCAGGCTTCCGTGGCGAATCCGCCCAGGCCGGAGAAGAGCAGGAAGACCGAGAGCCAGAAGACGAACATCCGGCGGCGCCCGAAGAGGTCGGCCGCCCGTCCGCCGACCAGCATGAAGCCGCCGTATCCGAGAACGTACGCACTCATGACCCACTGCAGGGAGCCGGTGGACAGGCCGAGGTCGGCACGGATGGAAGGCAGGGCCACATTGAGCATGGCCACATCGATGCCCTCCAGGAAGATCGCGCCGCACAGGACGAGCAGGACGCCCCAGTCGCGTGCGCCCAGAGCCGTCGCTGCTTTCTGTGGACTCATGTCAGTTCCTTGATGGTGTGGGGATGCTGTCGGCCCGATCACCATCAGCCAGGGCGCCTTGAGGGAACAACGGCGAAGATAGCAACGTTCGTTCAGCCAGGGTTACCGATCCGATTGACCTGGGGAACGTCGATGGAACGCGATGAACTGGAGTGCTTCCTCCTCCTGGCCGAGGAGTTGCACTTCGGCCGCACGGCTGACCGGATGCGGCTGTCCCGGGCCCGCGTGAGCCAGCTCGTTCAGCGTCTTGAACGGCGCGTCGGCGCACCCCTGTTCGTTCGTACCAGCCGTCGCGTCGCCCTCACCTCGCTCGGCCGGCAGCTGCGCGCCGATCTCGAACCGCACCACCGCGCGATCGAGGCCGCCCTGGAGCGGGCCGCCGCCACCGCCCGCGGCATCGACGCCGTCCTGCATGCCGGCTTCTCGAACCCGCTGACCGGCGAGATCGTCATGAAGGCGGCGGAGGCACTGCGCGACAGCCACCCCACGCTGGCCGTGGAAATCTGTGAGGTCCCCCTCGCCGACCCGTACGGACCGTTACGCCAGGGCGAGTTCGACGTCCAGATCACAGAGCTTCCGGTGGGGGAGGAGGATCTGGACAAGGGGCCGGCGCTCTTCGCGGAGGAGCGCATCCTCGCGATCACCTCGACGCATCCACTCGCCACTCGGGACACGGTGTTCCTCGAGGATCTGGCCGACGTACCCCTGCTGACCATCGTCGGGAACGTACCCGCCTACTGGCTGGCCCACCACGTCCCCACCCACACACCGAGCGGCCGGCCGATCGCCCGGGGCCCCGGCATGACCAATATGCAGGAGGCGTTGATGCTGGTCGCCGGCGGCAAGGGCGCACTGCTCGCACCCGCGCACACGGCGACGTACTACGGCCGCCCCGGTGTTGCCTACGTTCCCTTCGCGGACGCGGGGCCGACCGGCTACGGCCTGGTGTGGCGGGCCGGCCACGCCACCGGCGCGGTGCAGGCCTTCGCCGGCACCGCCCGCGAGGTGGCCAGGGAAATGGCGCAGGGCGATCCCCGGAGGGCAGTGCCGGGGACAGCGCCTGTGGCTCTCCAGGGGGGCGTGCCGAGCCTCGGCCGTCGTCCGCGGACCCGGGACGAGGGCGTCCACGTCGTGTGAGCACGCCGCCCGGCAGGCTGGTGGAACCGTCCCCCTAGCGAGCGGCGTCAGCCGGGGGAGCCGGCCGTGAGCTGGTCCATGATGTCGGCCAGGTCGTAGTGGGCCCGCTGGGGAGCCCTGACCTGGCGCGAGGTCTCGGTTCCTGAGGCGCGGTCCGGGCTCAGGCGCGCTGCGCCCAGTCCTGGTCCAGGCGGTCGGTCAGGCCCGCGGCGGCGAAGGCTGCCTCCAGCTCGTCGCGGCCCTCGGTGAAGTGGGCCCAGCTGTCGTGGTGGACCGGGACGACGCGGCGGGCGTCAAGGATCCGGGTGGCCTCGGCGGCCTGGACGCTGTCCAGGACGACCGGTCGGCCGTCGAAGAGCACGGGGAAGCGGGGTGCTCCGGCGAACAGGAGGACGGTGTCGATCGGGGCGAAGCGGCCGGCGATCTCCCTGACCGCGTCGAGCGAGGCGTTGTCGCCGCTGACGTAGACCGTCGGCAGGCCCTCGCCGGTCAGGACGAAGCCGACGACCTGGCCGGTGAAGGGCTCGATCTCCTCGCGCGGTCCGGGGCCGTGGATGGCGGGAACTCCGGTCACGGTGACGGTGCCGCCGCCCGGACGCTCCAGTTCGACCGTCTCCCAGTCGGCCAGGCCCTTGGCATTCGCCCCGAGGCGCTTGCCGCCACCGGGGGTCGTGAGGGTGAGAGGGACGTCGGCGAGCAGGGCACGGCCCGAGGTGTCGAGGTTGTCGGCGTGCTCGTCGTGGGAGAGCAGGACCACGTCGACGGGGCCGAGGTCGGCGGGTGTGGTGGCGGAGGAGGCGGTCTTCGTCAGGGTCGGGCCACCGGGCGAGGCGTAGTCGCCGGGGCCGTCGAAGGTCGGGTCGGTCAGGAAGCGCAGGCCGCCGTACTCGAACAGGGCGGTCGGACCGCCGAAGGTGCGGACCGGGAACTGGCTGGCGTTGAGCTGGGACATCATGTCTCCGCTTCTCACGAAAAAAACCTGCGGTTAACGTGATGCCAGACTAGGCAGGCATCACGGAAAAACACAAGCGCTAACATGAGAGGCATGGACGACACCCTGGCCGCCGACCTCACGAAGACCGCTCTGTCCCCGGCGCCGGGTGCCGACCGGTACCGCTCCCTGGACTTCGCCGACACCGCCGCCACCCTGCCCGCCGACCAGAGCTACGACCTGCTCGCCGCCCCGGAATCCGCCATGCGCTGGCTCGCCGCCCACGACCTGACCACCCCGGACGTGCAGCTGTACGAGCTGTGCGCACAGCGGATGCGCACACTGCGCGACCACATCCGCGCCCTGTTCGCCGCCCGCGTCGGGGCCACCACCCCGCCCGAGGAGTCCCTGCGCGCGGTGAACGAGGCCCTCACGGCCGTGCCCACCGCCCCCCTCCTCGCCTGGGACGGGGTCCGAGGACCGCGCCGCGTCCAGGCGCACCCCACCGACCAGGCCGTCAACCACGCACTGGCGACCCTGGCCGCCGACGCCGCCGACCTGCTCACCGGTCCCGACGCCGACATCCTCGCCGCCTGCGGATCAGTCCCCTGTGACCGGTTCCTCCTGCGCACCCACGGTCGGCGCCACTGGTGCTCCACACGCTGTGGCGACCGCGCCCGTGCAGCCCGCGCCTACGCCCGGCGCAGCGGCGCCTCGGACTGACGAGCCCGCCGGTGCCCTCCCGTGGACCGCCCGGCGGCCGTACGAACAGCCGCACCGGCACACCGGACACGCTCCACCGGCCCACATCAACGAGATCGTGTGGTGAGCGTGCGGAAGGGGCCCTCGGGACCAGGGGACGAGCCTGTATTCAGGGGCCCTGCCGCTTCGGCCGACAGGCCGCAGGATCCGCACACCACGTGCCGCGGATACCCGCCGGATAAGCGGCGAGCCTCGGCTTGTCGTTCTCGATCTGTTCGAGGACGGCTTCCGCCGATTCCCGGTGCCGGGTCCCCAGTTCGCGGTGGACGAGCCACACGCCATTGCGTGCGGCTGCCCTGCACTGATCGCCGAGATCGGCATTCCCCAGGGCCACTTCCTCCTCGTCGGACTCGCCCGTCACCATGTGGCGCAGGAGTCCCACGACGGCATCGCGGGCGTCGGCCGACACCTCGTCGAGAAGGCCCGCCAGGAGGACGGAGACCGGGCGGACCCTCCCTCGGCACCCCTGCTTCGAGGAGACAGTTCAACGAGGGTGGCTCAGGCCGCACTGCGCGCTTCGACGAGCCGGCGCTGCACCTCAGCCACCAGGTGGTGAAGCCGTCCCGGCCGTATCCCTTCCCTCTCGATCCACTCGTCCAGGCGCGGACGCAGATACCGCACCATGTGAGCCCCGTGGCGGCGAAGGACCGACCGGCTCACGGAAATCTCTTCCTGGACCTCTCTGCGGAGCTCATCGGTCCAGCCCTGCTCCCTGTCGTCCTCGCCCAGAGGGGTTCTGAGAGCGGTCACCGCCTCGTCGAGGACCGTGAGCAAGTCCATGACTCCTCCCATACATCACACGAGTGCCTGAGCGAATACTGCAACGGCGAGCTCGCCCACTGTCGCCCGAATCCGCCAACTACCGCTCGACGTCACGGTCCTGTTCGACGAGGCCGGCACATCCCGGTCGCTGTTCTCGGGAGACCTGTGCGTGGAACTCGAGACGCCGTTGCGGGTCCATGGACGCCGGAAGCAACAACGAGTGAACACACCTGCCGACCCGGCTGCGCACCCCGTCACAAGCGGGTCGACGCGTCGCGTACGTCGTCGTTCATGGGCGGGCGCGGGAGCGGTCCGCCGGACACACGGCCGAGGCGGTCCTGACGATCCGTGGGATGCGGCGTTACCCTGCGCGGACGATCCTTCCTTGGAGGTACGGATGCGTCGTTCCGTAGGCCGGAATGTGTCGATCCTCAGCGTCGTGGCCGTCATCGGCTCGCTCGGTGCGGCAGCCCCCGCCTCACCGGCGCCACCCGCGCCGGTCCCCAAGTCGCCCGTGGCGGTGGGGTACGGAGGCGCCGTGGCGAGTGTCGACGCCGACGCGTCCGCGGCCGGTATCGAGGTGCTCCGCCAGGGCGGCAACGCCGTCGACGCCGCCGTGGCGACCGCGGCCGCACTGGGCGTCACCGAGCCCTATTCGGCGGGCATCGGCGGGGGCGGCTACTTCGTCCACTACGACGCCAGGACGCGCACCGTACGCACCATCGACGGCCGCGAGACCGCACCGCGCAGTGCCGACTCCTCGCTCTTCCTGGAGAACGGGCAGCCCATCCCCTTCAACGACGCCGTGACCAGCGGTCTCGGCGTCGGGACCCCCGGCACCCCCGCCACCTGGGAGAAGGCGCTCGACGCCTGGGGCACCAAGCCGCTTCGCCGGCTGCTCGAACCGGCCGAGCGGCTGGCCCGCGACGGATTCGTGGTGGACGACACCTTCCGTTCCCAGACCGCCGCCAACCAGGCACGCTTCGCCGACTTCCCCGCGAGCGCCGCACTCTTCCTGCCGGGCGGGCAACTGCCGGTGACCGGTTCGGTCTTCAAGAACCCGGATCTCGCCCGGACGTACAGGACGCTGGGCCGCGAGGGCGTGGACGAGCTCTACCGGGGTGAACTGGCCCGGGACATCGTGTCCACTGTCCGCAATCCCCCCGTGGACCCGGCGGCCACCCGCGTGGTGCGCCCCGGAGACCTCACGGCCGAGGACCTGAAGGCCTACCGCGCGCTCGGCCAGGCACCGACGAAGATCTCCTACCGCGGCCTCGACGTGTACGGCATCGCACCGTCGTCCTCCGGAGGCACGAGCGTGGGGGAGGCCCTCAACATCCTGGAGTCCACGGACCTTTCGAAGGCCAGCGAGACGCGGTACCTGCACCGGCTCATCGAGGCGAGCCGCATCGCCTTCGCGGACCGGGGCCGCTGGGTCGGCGACCCGGCGTTCGAGGACGTGCCGACGCGGGAACTGCTCAGCCAGCGGTTCGCCGACTCGCGCGAGTGCCTCATCAAGGACGACGCCGTCCTCACGAGCCCGCTCGCTCCGGGCGACCCACGTGACCCGGCCCGCTGCGCGTCCGGTGGCAAGGCCGCTCCGACGACGTACGAGGGGGAGAACACCACCCATCTGACCACCGCCGACAAGTGGGGCAACGTCGTCGCGTACACGCTGACGATCGAGTCGACCGGTGGCAGCGGCATCACCGTGCCGGGCAGGGGCTTCCTGCTCAACAACGAGCTGACCGACTTCTCCTTCGCTCCGGCCGCTCCGGCGGTCCACGACCCGAACCTGCCCGGACCCGGCAAGCGCCCGCGTTCCTCGATCTCGCCGACCGTCGTGCTGGAGCACGGCACGCCGGTACTGGCCCTCGGCTCGCCGGGCGGTGCCACGATCATCACCACCGTGCTCCAGTCCCTGACCGGACACCTCGACCGAGGGCTTCCGCTCGTCGAGGCGATCGCCGCGCCGCGCGCCAGCCAGCGCAACTCCGCCACGACCGAGATCGAGCCCGGACTGTGGAACAGCCCGGTCCGCGCGGAGCTGGAGGCGCTCGGACACGTGTTCAAGGTGAACCCGGAGATCGGTGCGGCCACGGGTGTCCAGCGGCTTCCCGACGGCCGGTGGCTCGCCGCCGCCGAAAAGGTGCGCCGCGGCGGGGGCTCGGCGATGGTGGTCCGACCGAGTGGCCGTCCGTGACGGCTCGCCACACGCCAGGGCCTCGGGGCCGGTACGACGCGCACCCGCGTCGTACCGGCCCCGAGGCCGTGCGGCAGCCGGGCGACCGGGCCGTCGGCAAGGGAGGGCCCGCCAGGGCCCTCCACGTCCAGCGAAAGGGCATCCCCCACGGTGCGTACGCGAATGCTCGCCCTCTCCGCCGCCGCCGGAGCCGCCGCACTGGCCGCGGCGACTCTCCCCGCCACAGCTGATTCCCTGGTCGGCGCAGGCCCCGGTGAGGGCACGGTCGGCGCCGCCGAGCTGCTGGCGAAGGTGCGGACCTGCGACCGGATCTCCCACGGCCTGTACCGGACGGACCAGGGCCGGCCGGCGAAGGTCCCGGTGTGCGGGACGAAGCGAGCCGTCTTCTGGGAGGCGGACATGGACATCGACTGCGACGGGAGGACCACCGCGGTCTGCAACAGGAGGACGGACCCCTCCTTCCTGCCCGCCACGGCCTTCCAGACGTCGGCCGGCAAGCCGCTGGACTCCGGCACGCTGCTGTACGTCGTGGTGCCGGGCCCCGGGCCGCTCTGGAAGTACGCCGAGTACGGGATCAAGGGTGGCGGTGTCGCCGCCGTGATCCACGGGGGCAAGGTCCGGTACGCCGTCGTGGGCGACACCGGCCCCGCCGGGATCATCGGTGAGGCGTCGTACGCCACGGCCCGGGCGCTCGGGATCGACCCCGACCCCAGGACCGGCGGTGTGGCGTCCGGGGTCACCTACATCCTGTTCCGCGGCTCCGAGGTGTCGCCCGTCGAGGACCGTGAGGCGGCCGTCGAGAAGGGCGAGGCCCTGGCCCGGGTGTTCGTCGCGGGGGACTGACCGGCCGGTGAGGGCGCCCGGTGCGGACCGTTCAGGGCGCGGTGAGGATGCGGGGCCCGGCGTCCGTGATGGCCACCGTGTGCTCCGCGTGGGCCGCGCGGCTGCCGTCACTCGCACGGAGGGTCCAGCCGTCACGGTCCGCGTGGAACTCGTCGGTGCCGCCCCCGATCAGCATCGGCTCGATGGCCAGCACCATTCCGTGCCGCAACGGCATGCCGCGGCCGGGGCGCCCCTCGTTCGGTACGGACGGGTCCTCGTGCATCTGCCTGCCGATCCCGTGCCCGCCGAACCCGTCAGGGATGCCGTATCCGGCGCCCCGGCACACCGTGCCGATGGCGTGCGCGATGTCGCCGATCCGGTTGCCGACGACCGCCGCCGCGATGCCCGCGTCCAGTGCGGCGAACGCCGTGTCGACCAGCCGGACGTCCTCGGGCCGCGGCCGGCCCACCACGAAGCTGACGGCCGAGTCACCCGCCCATCCGTTCAGGGTCGCTCCGGCGTCGACGCTCACCAGGTCGCCGTCGCGGAGCCGGTAGTTGGTGGGGATGCCGTGCACGATGGCGTCGTTCACCGACGTGCAGATCACCGCCGGGAAGGGGGTGGGGGCGAAGTGCGGCCGGTAGTCGAGGAAGGGGGAGCCGGCGCCCGCCGCGCGCAGGACCTCGCGAGCCGCCTCGTCGAGTTCGTGCAGGGTGGCGCCGACCACCGCAGCCTTCCGCGCGGCGGCGAGCACGTGCGCGACGACTCGGCCGGTCTCCCGCATCGCTTCGATCGATGAATCTGTCTTGAGCTGAACCATGCCAATTACTATACCGGTCCGACCGGTATTAGAATGACGGCATGGTACGGAACCCCTTGACTCCGGAAGAGCGCCGACGCGGCGAGCGGCTCGGCGAACTGCTGCGTGAGGCACGCGGCGCACGCAGCATGGTCTCGGTCGCCGCCAGTGCGGGGATCTCGGCCGAGACGCTCCGCAAGATCGAGACGGGTCGGGCACCCACCCCCGCGTTCTTCACGGTGGCGGCGCTCGCGGGAGCGCTCGGCATGTCGATGGACGAACTGCTCACGCGTTGCGCGGCACTGCCGGAACGGGGGGAGCTCCCGCTCCTGGCGTAGCGCCGCCGCATTGATGTGGGGCACGGGTTCCCGGCTGACGAGCGCGGCGCTCCGGGCCGTGACTGCCGCGTCCGGGTGTGGGCCGCCGCCGGCGACCGGCTCTCGGGCGCGGGGCCGCCTGCGGCTGTGGGGTCCGGGTGCCGCCGCTCCCCGCGTCGAACTGTCGTTCCCGGTGTGTGCCGGAGTAGGGTCGCGCCCGTGACTCTCCAGGACTTCGCCCGCAGTGAGTACGTCAGCCTGACCACGTACCGGAAGGACGGCACGCCCGTCGCCACCCCTGTCTGGGCCGCCGCCGACGGCGGTGTGCTGTACATCTGGACGCGGTCCGACTCATGGAAGGTCAAGCGGCTGCGCAACGACAGCCGGGTCGTCGTCACCGTCTGCGACGTACGGGGCCGGATCGCCGAGGGCGCGCCGAGCGCCGAGGGCACGGCCCGGCTGCTCGACGAAGCGGGGACCGCCGCGGTGCGCAAGGTGCTGGCCCGCAAGTACACGTGGAAGTTCTGGCTCGTGGACTGGCCCGCCATGGTCGCGCGCCTCGGTAAGCGCCCTCACACGGGTATCGCCGTCACGCTCTGAGGGGGCGTGCCCTCCCGCCGCGCGCTCCGGACGCACCGTGCCGGAAAAGCCCGCGTAGCCCGCCCGTAACACACCTGCGGTCGAATGCCTGCGGACCGGGGAATTCCAGTCGGGCGGCCGGTGGGGGCGACGGTGACGGTGCAGCAGCATGCGGTGCAGGTAAGGGTGTTCGCACAGTACCTACGGGACCTGGCCGCGCTGCTCGACCCGGGCCGGGGATGGTACGGAGTCTTCTGTGCGCGCGATCCGGACGGCATGCGTGCCTGCTTCGACGGCACCGAGGTTCCGCCGTGGGACGTGGTGGAGTCGCTGCTCCAGGACCTCGCCGCCGTCCGCGGCGCCGCGTACGCCGCGCGGGAGTCCGTGCGGGCCGCCGAGCTGTGCGCCGCGTCGGCCGCCGCGTACGACGTACGCCCAGGTGGGGTGCGGGCGCTCGCCGACCGGCTGGATGTGATGCTCCGGGAGCAGGCCTACGCGGCGCAGCGCGTGCGGACTGCGGAGGGGCCGGGCGGGGAGCCGGACGCCCTGGCGTGGGCGCGCGACGACCATGCCCGTGCCACGGCCCGGTGTGCGGAGATCCGTAACCGGCTGGCGGCCGCGGAGCGGGCGGTACGGGAGGACCGGTCCCGGGTGGAGCCGGAGGCCGGTGCGAGCCGCTCCGCCGTCACCCCGGTCCCGGGGCCTCGGCGCCCCGTGGAGGACGAGTCCGTACCCGCCCCCGCCCGTGCGCCCGCGCCCAAGCGCAGGAAGGCGCGGGGGGCGCGCTTCGCCGGGCTGGAGATCGAGGACGAGGCGGAGGCGGCCCCGCTCCCGTCGGTCACACCCGTCCTGCCGTCCGCCTCGCCGTCGGCCACGGCACCGCGCGGGGCCCGTTTCGGCGGGGCCCCCGCGGAGGACAGGCCGGCGCCGGCATCCCCTGGCGCGCAGGCCGATCCGGACGCGCGCCGGGCCGCCGACGACGCCGTGGAACTGCTCGTACGGCTGCGCGCGGAGGGCCGCAGCGGCGAGGCGCACGTCGTCCTCTGCGAGGCGGCGGGCTGGCCTCCGGGCCGCCTGCCGGTGCTCGCCGAGGCCCTTCACGCGGCGGGCCTGGAAGCCGACTGGGCGAGCCTGCTGTGGGAGGTGTCCTCCCTGCCGCCCGCGGAACTCGCCGCGGCGGCCGGGGCGCTGGCCGCCGCCGGCCGCCACGGTGACTGCGGCCGGCTGCTGCGCCAGGGCGTGGCCCGTCCCGCCGGCGAGATCGCCGACGCCGTGGTCGCCCTCGGCCAAGCCGGTCTGGAGTTCGAGGCGCGGGCGCTGCTGGGCGCCTTCGTGCGCGTACGGACGCCGCAGGACGCCGCGCGCGTCGCGGAGGGCGGCCCGGGACACCTCGTCCCTCAACTCCTCGCCGCCGCCCGCGAGGTGTCCGCCGCACGGGAGTGGGACGTGGTCCACGCCCTTCGGGTGGCGGGCATCGCCGCGCCGTAGGAGCCGGCCCGGGAGCCCCCGGCGGGGCCCCGCGCGGCGGTATGGACCGCTCGGGTACGAAACATGATCGACTCCGCCGGTTCACGGCAATGGTCTTGCCCCGTCGTGTGACGGGGCTTACGTTCTCCTCCTACGCACCGTGTCTACGGGCGTAGAGAACACGTAGAGGCTCTCTGACGCCGCGTCGAAGGAGCAGCTCATGTCCCATGTCGTACGCGCCGCACTCGTCCAGGCGACCTGGACCGGCGACACCGAATCCATGATCGCGAAGCACGAGGAACACGCTCGCGAGGCAGCCCGGCAGGGAGCCAAAATCATCGGCTTCCAGGAGGTGTTCAACGCCCCCTACTTCTGTCAGGTCCAGGAGCCCGAGCACTACCGCTGGGCGGAGCCCGTGCCGGACGGGCCGACGGTCCGCCGCATGCGGGACCTGGCGAGGGAGACGGGCATGGTGATCGTCGTGCCGGTCTTCGAGCTCGAACAGTCCGGCTTCTACTACAACACCGCGGCGGTGATCGACGCCGACGGCACGTACCTGGGAAAGTACCGCAAGCACCACATCCCGCAGGTCAAGGGCTTCTGGGAGAAGTACTACTTCAAGCCGGGCAACATCGGGTGGCCGGTGTTCGACACCGCGGTCGGCAAGGTCGGTGTCTACATCTGCTACGACCGCCACTTCCCGGAGGGGTGGCGCCAACTGGGACTCAACGGAGCTCAGTTGGTCTACAACCCCTCGGCCACCTCGCGGGGACTCTCCGGCTATCTGTGGCAGCTGGAGCAGCCCGCGTCCGCCGTCGCCAACGAGTACTTCGTCGCCGCGATCAACCGTGTCGGCCAGGAGGAGTACGGCGACAACGACTTCTACGGGACGAGTTACTTCGTCGACCCGCGCGGACAGTTCGTCGGTGAGGTCGCCAGCGACAAGGAGGAGGAACTCCTCGTACGCGACCTCGACTTCGGTCTGATCGACGAGGTCCGCCGGCAATGGGCCTTCTACCGGGACCGCCGTCCGGACGCCTACGACGGGCTGGTGGAGCCGTGAGCGGACTGCACGAGCGGCACCTGGCCGTCAGCCCCGACTGGCTGGCGCTCTACTACCGGCAGCCCCTGGAGCTGACCCACGGCGAGGGCCGCCACGTCTGGGACGCCGAGGGCAACCGCTACCTCGACTTCTTCGGCGGCATCCTCACCACGATGACCGCACACGCCCTGCCCGAGGTGACCAAGGCCGTCGCCGAGCAGGCCGGCCGCCTCATCCACTCCTCGACCCTCTACCTCAACCGGCCCATGGTCGAGCTGGCGGAGCGGGTCGCCGCGCTCTCGGGAATCCCGGACGCCCGCGTCTTCTTCACCACCTCGGGCACCGAGGCCAACGACGCCGCCCTGCTCCTCGCCACCACCTACCGCGGCTCGAACCAGATCCTGGCGATGCGCAACAGCTACCACGGCAGGTCGTTCTCGGCGGTGTCCGTCACGGGCAACAAGGCCTGGTCGACGACGAGTCTGTCGCCGCTGCAGACTCTGTACGTCCATGGGGCGGTCCGCAGCCGGGGCCCTTACGCGGAGCTGAACGACGAGCGGTTCGTGAAGGCGTGCGTGGCCGATCTGGAGGACCTGCTCGGGCACACCAGGGGTGCCGCGGCGCTGATCGCCGAACCCGTACAGGGCGTCGGCGGCTTCACCGCACCGCCCGACGGGCTGTACGCGGCCTTCCGTGAGGTCCTGGACAGGCACGGCATCCTCTGGATCTCGGACGAGGTGCAGACCGGCTGGGGGCGCACCGGCGACCACTTCTGGGGCTGGCAGGCGCACGCGTCGAGCGGGCCGCCGGACATCCTCACCTTCGCCAAGGGCATCGGCAACGGCATGTCCATCGGCGGCGTCGTCGCCCGGGCCGACGTCATGAACTGCCTGGACGCCAACTCCATCTCGACCTTCGGCGGGTCCCCCGTCACCATGGCCGCCGGCCTCGCCAACCTCTCGTACCTGCTGGAACACGACCTCCAGGGCAACGCCCGGCGGGTCGGCGGCCTGCTCATCGAGCGGCTCCGCGCCGTCGGCGCGGCGTCGGAGGCCGTGCGAGAGGTGCGCGGGCGAGGGCTCATGATCGGCATCGAACTGGTGAGGCCCGGCACCGACGAGGCCGATCCGGACGCCGCAGCGGCGGTGCTCGAGGCCGCCCGCGAGGGAGGGCTGCTCATCGGCAAGGGCGGCGGCCACAACACCAGCGTGCTCAGGATCGCGCCGCCGCTCTCGCTGACCGTCGAGGAGGCGGAGGAGGGCGCGGCGATCCTGGGCGAGGCGTTGCGGGCGGCCGGATGACGGACCCGCCCATCCGTCCGGGCTTCCCGGGTCTCCCTCGTGCGGGGGAGACCCACCCCCCGCACGGGGGAGGCCGCCGACCGGTTCCGTGACGGACGCTGGGACTCCTGGACGAAGGAGGGAGCCCGAGTCGGACGAGAAGGTCCCGGCGCGGTACCACCGCGCCGGGCGGGTGAGGGACGTCCGCCGCGGCGGTATCGATCCGTGTACGAACGTTCGGCGCACCGTCGCGCCCCGTGTGCACGACCGCGGGCCCCCGGCCCGGCGCCGGGGAGCCGGCCGGGCCGGCCGCGCAGGAACAGCAGCGTCTTCATCGGTGAGCAGCACCGGTATCGCCACAGCGAGGAGGGGTACATGAGCCGCACCGTCATCCACGGCGGCCTCGTCATCACCGCGTCGGACGAGATCCACGCCGACGTGCTCGTCGAGGGGGGACGCGTCGCCGCCCTCGCCGCCCACGGCACCGACGCCGCCGCGGGATGGACCGCCGAGCGGAGGATCGACGCCACCGGGAAGTACGTCATTCCGGGCGGTGTCGACGCCCACACCCATATGGAGATGCCGTTCGGCGGCACCCTCGCCTCGGACACCTTCGAGACGGGGAGCCGGGCCGCCGCCTGGGGCGGCACGACGACCTTCGTCGATTTCGCCATCCAGCCGAGGGGCGGTTCGCTCCGGGAAGGGCTCGACACCTGGCACGCGAAGGCGGACGGGCAGTGCGCCGTCGACTACGCCTTCCACATGATCATGTCCGACGTCAACGAGTCCTCGCTGAGGGAGATGGACAAGCTCGTCTCCCTCGGCATCAGTTCGTTCAAGCTCTTCACCGCCTACCCCGGGGTGTTCCTCTCGGACGACGGCCAGATCCTCAGGGCCATGCAGCGCGCCGCCTCGAACGGCGGGCTGGTGATGACCCATGCGGAGAACGGCCTCGCGATCGACGTGCTGGTGGAGCAGGCCCTCGCCCGGGGGGAAAGGGATCCGCGCTATCACGGCGAGGTGAGGAAGGCGCTTCTCGAGGCGGAGGCGACGCACCGGGTGATCCGGCTCAGCCAGGTCGCCGGCGCCCCCGTCTACGTGGTGCACGTCTCGGCCCGGGAAGCGGTCGCCGAGCTGGCGCGAGCCCGTGACGAGGGGCTGCCCGTCTTCGGTGAGACGTGCCCGCAGTACCTCTTCCTGTCCACGGACAATCTGGCGGAGCCGGACTTCGAGGGCGCGAAGTACGTCTGCTCCACACCGCTGCGTCCCAAGGACCACCAGGAAGCGCTCTGGCGAGGCCTGCGGACGAATGATCTGCAGGTGGTCTCGACCGACCACTGCCCGTTCTGCTTCAAGGGGCAGAAGGAGCTGGGCCGCGACGACTTCTCGAAGATCCCCAACGGCATGCCGGGGGTCGAGAACCGCATGGACCTGCTCCACCAGGCTGTCGTCGACGGCCACATCAGCCGTCGGCGCTGGATCGAGATCGCCTGCGCGACGCCGGCCAGGATGTTCGGGCTCTATCCGAAGAAGGGGACCATCACCCCGGGCGCGGACGCCGACATCGTGGTCTACGACCCGCACGCCGAGCAGGTCATCTCCGCCGAGACGCACCACATGAACGTCGACTACTCGGCGTACGAGGGAAAGCGGGTCACGGGCCGCGTGGAGACGGTGCTCTCGCGGGGCGTCCCGGTGATCGAGGAGCGCACCTACGTCGGTCACGCCGGGCACGGCGCCTACGTGCCGAGAGGGATCTGCCAGTACACGAACTGAGCGGTCGTGCTCACCGGCCCGAAGTGGCCGGCCGCCCCGGGCCGCCCCGGGGACGGTCCCCGCGACGCGGGTGTCCTCGTGCACCCCGCAGCCGTGGGCCGGGACCCTCGACCGCCGCCACCCGCGCGCCGCGCGCCCGTCTTTCGAGTAGGAGCAACCGTCATGGATTTCGGACTTGTCCTCCAGACCGACCCACCCGCCTCGGCGGTCGTGGGGCTGATGCGCCGGGCGGAACGCAACGGGTTCCGTTACGGCTGGACCTTCGACTCGGCCGTGCTGTGGCAGGAACCCTTCGTCATCTACAGCCGGATCCTGGAGCACACGGACCGGCTGATCGTCGGGCCGATGGTCACCAACCCGGGCACCCGCACCTGGGAGGTCACCGCGTCCACCTTCGCCACGCTCAACGAGATGTACGGCAACCGCACCGTCTGCGGCATCGGGCGAGGCGACTCCGCGATGCGGGTGGCCGGGCGCAGACCCAACACCCTGGCCAGGCTCGGTGAGGCCATCGACGTGATCCGTGACCTCGCCGAGGGGCGCGAGGCGACGGTCGACGGCCAGCCGGTCCAGATCCCCTGGGTCAAGAACGGCAGCCTGCCCGTCTGGATGGGGGCGTACGGTCCCAAGGCCCTCGCACTGGCCGGGCAGAAGGCCGACGGGTTCATCCTCCAGCTGGCCGACCCCTACCTCACCGAGTGGATGGTCAAGGCGGTACGCGACGCCGCCGCCGAGGCCGGCCGCGACCCGGACGCGGTCACCATCTGCGTGGCGGCCCCCGCGTACGTCGGCGAGGACCTGGACCACGCCCGGGAGCAGTGCCGCTGGTTCGGCGGCATGGTCGGCAATCACGTGGCCGACCTCGTCTCGCGCTACGGGGAGCACTCCGGACTCGTCCCCGACGCGCTCACCGAGTACATCGCGGGGCGCTCCGGATACGACTACAGCCATCACGGCCGCGCCGGAAACCCGGACACCGCTTTCGTCCCCGACGAGATCGTGGACCGGTTCTGCCTGCTGGGCCCGCCCGAGGCCCACATCGAGAAGCTCCAGGTCCTGCGCGACCTGGGCGTCGACCAGTTCGCCGTCTACAACATGCACGACGCGCGGGAGGCGACCATCGACGCCTACGGCTCGACCGTCATCCCGGCGCTCACCGGCTGATCTCCTCCGCGCGCCCGTCGCCCGCCGCGCGTCCCGTACCCACGGGCGCGCCCCTCACGCCCCGCGTGCCCCACGCCCCGCACGGCACCTCCCCCGAGCGAAGGGTCGAACCAGCATGACCGCCACCGTCCCACCCGTCCCACCGTCCGTTCCCGGGGAGCCGATAGCCGACCCGGCGGGCCGGATCGAACTCGCCCCGGGGACCGTCCCCGAGGACTCGCCCTTCGTCAACGACGACCTGCTTCCGGTGCCGCTGGAGCGGCGCCGGTGGACGACGTACAACTTCGCGGCCCTGTGGATCGGGATGGCCCACAACATCCCCTCCTGGCTGCTGGCCTCCGGACTCGTCGCGCTCGGCATGGACTGGAAGCAGGCCGTCCTCACGATCGCCCTGGCCAACCTGATCGTGCTGGCCCCGATGCTGCTGACCGGGCACGCCGGCCCCAAGTACGGCATTCCCTTCCCCGTCCTCGCCCGCGCCTCCTTCGGGCTGCGGGGCGCCAACCTGCCGGCGCTGATCCGGGCCGCGGTCGCCTGCGCGTGGTTCGGGATCCAGACCTGGATCGGCGGCGTCGGGATCTTCACGCTGCTGGGCAAGATCTTCGGCGGCTGGGCCCGGGCCGGTGAGATCGGTGGACAGCCCTGGACGCTGTGGTTGTGCTTCGTCCTCTTCTGGGCCCTGGAACTGGCCATCATCTACCGGGGCATGGACACCCTTCGCCGGTTCGAGAACTGGGCGGCTCCCTTCGTCCTCGTCGGTGCGGTCGCCCTGCTGGTGTGGGTCGCGGTCGAGGCGGGCGGCTTCGGCCCGCTCCTGGACCAGCCGTCCGCCCTCGGCTGGGGCGCCGACTTCTGGCCGGTCTTCTTCCCCTCGCTGATGGGCATGATCGCCTTCTGGTCCACGCTCTCCCTGAACATCCCCGACTTCACCCGCTTCGGCGCCGGCCAGCGTGCGCAGATCTGGGGCCAGTCGCTCGGGCTGCCGACCACGATGACGTTCTTCGCGCTGCTCTCCGTCTTCGTCACCTCCGGATCCCAGGCCGTGTACGGGGAGGCGATCTGGGATCCGGTCCAGCTCGTCGCGAAGACGGACAACGTGTTCGGTCTGCTCTTCGGGCTGATCACCGTGCTGATCGCCACCATCTCCGTGAACATCGCGGCGAACGTCGTGTCACCGGCGTACGACCTGGCCAACCTCGCGCCCAGGATCGTCAACTTCCGTACGGGCGCCCTCATCACCGGTGTCGTCGGCGTCGTGATCATGCCGTGGAAGCTCACCGAGACCCCCGAGCTGTACATCTTCACCTGGCTGGGACTGGTCGGCGGCCTGCTCGGCACGGTGGCAGGCATTCTGATAGCCGACTACTGGATCGTCCGCCGCACGGTGCTGCACCTGCCGGATCTCTACCGGCCCGGGGGCCGCTACTGGTACACCGGCGGGTGGAACTGGCGCGCCGTGGCCGCTTTCGTGGTCGGCGGTGTCCTCGCGGTGGGCGGTTCCCACTCGGCCCCCGGCAAGGGCCCGTTCCCCGCGGACGGCCTGGTCCCGGTGCTCGAACCGCTCGCCGACTACGGCTGGGCGGTCGGACTGGCCTCCTCGCTGGTGCTGTACGCGCTGCTGAGTACGGGGGTCAGGACTGCGACGGAGCCCGGCCGAGCAGAGCGCTGACGTCCACCGTCTCGTCGGCGGGTGGCGTGGCCGTGGGCACCGGCTTGTCGAAGCCCGAGAAGTCCACGGCCGCGTCCGCCCCGTCGCCGGCCACGGTGATCCGTACGGGAAGGTGCTCGCCCCCGGTGTCCACGTAGGCCGTCAGCCGGCGGTCGTGCAGGGTGCGGGTGACCGGGACGGCGCGGACGCCGTCGACGGTCGTGACCTCACCCTTGGTGAAGGTGCCCCCTGTGGCCGCGTTGTCGGACACCAGCTCGCGGAAGGTGTCCAGGTCGCAGGCCTCCACCACCGGCCGCAGCCGGGAGTCCGAGGCGTCGCCCTTCATGTACCGCCCGGCGAGCACGGCGTCGAAGGCCGAGCCGCCCACCGGGACCTGGTTCTTCCAGAAGTCCGCGTCGGGTTTCAGCCATACCCCGTCACCGCGCTTGATGATCTCGACCTTGCCCTGGTCCCTCCCCAGGTCTACGTCGCCCACGCAGTTGCCGTTCCTGTCCAGGGTGAGATCGACCGTCATCGCCGACCGGTTCTCCCCGAGGTCACCCTGCGCCCGCAGGTGCAGGGACCGCACGTCCAGCAGCGCGTCGCGCGAGCGGTCGGCGATCTGCTCGGCGGGGAGCGACTCGATGTCGTCGTCGGCCCGGACCGCTGTGCCGCTGGTGACCGCGAGCACGACGAACGCCGCACAGGCGGCGGCGCGGGCGGCGATGCGCTGTGCTGCCACGGCGCCTCCTCGGAAACGTTCCGCTCCAGGGCCCCGGCGGGTGACATCGTCGAGCCGGTGCGCCCTCCTGATGAGCGTACGCCCGCGCGCGGTTGCGTGCCCGCCGTGAGCGGTGTACGGAGGGTGAGGTTCGGCGCTGTTTTCGGCTACGGAACGTGGGGAAGAGCTGCCCTGAAGATCACCGGAACCGACCGGAACCAAGGGGAGACATGAAGAAGCTGTTCCAGGGGACCACCGTTCGTACGGCGGCACGCGGCGCCGCCGTCGCCGGTCTGACCCTCGCCCTCGGGGCGACGGCCACCGCGGCGGTCGCCGCGGCTCCGGCCGCTGTCCCGCCGGGGCTCTCGTGCCACACGGGCAAGCACGCCGTCGACGACTACACCGGCTACGCGCTCTGCAAGAACAACGGCTCGGCCACCCAGACCTTCTGGGTCCACCTGGTCTGCGGCTGGTCGCCCGACGTGGACGGGGAGCACGTCACGCTGAGCCCGGGTCAGTCCGGGCAGTCGACCGCCCACTGCGCCGGTCTCGGTTCGGGTATCGGGGAGATCCACGTGCGGCCGTAGGGCCCGACGGCCGTGGACCCGTCTCCCGCAGGCCTGAGGAGACGGGCTCCGCCTCCGCGTGCGGCGTGCTTGAGTGGTCCGTCCCGTCTGGTTACTCTCCAGTAGACCCGCTCGGGCGGCCCTGGGGCGGACCAGGGGGCAGCACGCTTCGGCGGCGGCGAGGAGGCGGTGGCGATGTCCTCAGCAGAGCACGCGGAGCGGACCGGGCCGGGCAGGCCCGAGGACCCGCGCCCCCAGCCGGACCCCCGCAGGCGGGCGGACCAGGACGCACAGCCGGGCCGGGGCACACACGCGGGGCTGGCCACGCAATCCGTTCCCCCTGCCGCGCCAGGGCTCGCCGCGTGCGCGGAGCGGCTGGCCGGGGGCGCGACGACCTCGGCCGCACTGGTCGCCGAGGCGTTCGCGCGCATCGAGGCGAGCCACCAGCCCCTCAACGCCTTCCGCCAGCTGCGCACGGAGGCCGCGCTCGCCGAGGCGGCCGAAGCCGACCGGCGGCTCGCCGCGGGGGAGAGGCTGCCGCTCCTCGGCGTGCCGGTGGCCGTCAAGGACGACACCGACGTGGCCGGCATGCCCACATACTTCGGATGCGACGGAGTGCTGCCGCCCGCCGCCGCCGACAGCGAGGCCGTGCGCAGGCTGCGCGCTGCCGGTGCCGTGATCGTCGGCAAGACCAACTCCTGCGAGCTGGGGCAGTGGGCCTTCACGGAAGGGCCCGCCTTCGGCGTCACCCGTAACCCGTGGAGCACCGCCCACACGCCCGGAGGTTCGTCGGGAGGCTCGGCGGCGGCGGTCGCCGCGGGACTGGTCCCCGCCGCACTGGGTTCGGACGGCGCGGGCTCCATCCGCATCCCTGCGGCCTGGACCCATCTCGTCGGCATCAAGCCGCAGCGCGGCCGGATCTCCGTGCACCCGCAGAGCGACGCCTTCCAGGGGCTCACCGTCAACGGCCCCCTCGCCCGCACGGTCGCCGACGCCTCTCTGCTTTTGGACGCCGCGGCGGGGGCTCACCCCGCGGACCCGCACCGGCCGCCCGCTCTCGACGCCTCCGCGGCAGCCCGCCGAGAGCCCGGCAGGCTGCGCGTCGCCCTCTGTCTGACGCCGCCGCTCACCCTCACCCGCAACGCGCCGCACCCCGAGGTCGTGCGCGCCGTCACGGCGCTCGCCGACGTACTCGCCCGGCTCGGTCACCACGTCGAGGAGGCGCGTCCCCGCTTCGGGCTCATCGGTCTCTCCTTCGTCCCGCGCGCCACCGCCGGCATCGCCGAACTCGCCGCGCGCCATCCCGACCCCGGGCTCCTCGACCCGCGCACCCGCAGCGCGCTGCGCACGGGGACCCGACTCGGCGGGCGGATCGTGCGAGCCGCACGCGCGCGGGAGGTGCGCCAGCACGCCAGGATCGGTGCCTTCTTCGACACCTCCCGCGGGGGCTACGACGTGCTGCTCACCCCGACCACGGCGGCCCCGCCACCGAGGGTCGGGGCGTTCGACCACCTCAGCGCCTGGCGCACCGACCTCGCCATGACCTCGGCGTGCCCCTACGCCTGGCCCTGGAACGTCCTCGGCTGGCCCGGAGTCAACGTCCCGGCGGGCTTCACGCGCGACGGCCTGCCCCTCGGCGCCCAGCTGCTGGGCCCCTCCCGCAGCGAGGCCCGGCTCATCTCGCTCGCAGCGCAGCTGGAGGCCGACCGCCGCTGGTACGAGCACCGGCCGCCGTCCCACGAAGCGCCGCCGCTCAGCCCCGCCGACGGGGGGTGAGCGCCCCGGGCCCCCGCCCCGGCGCTCCGGGCGCCGCCGGACAGGAGTGATCCGTTCCGCCGCCATGGGTGCGGGCCACTGTGGAGAGGGGGCCGGTCACGAGATATCTTGATGTCAAGCAATGTTGCAGACGTGGAGCGGAGCACCCGGTGACTGACTCGACCATCATCTATACGCACACCGACGAGGCCCCTGCCCTGGCGACGTATTCGTTCCTGCCGGTCGTCGAGGCCTACGCCTCGACCGCGGGTGTCACGGTGGAGCGCCGCGACATCTCCCTGGCGGGGCGCATCATCGCCGGCTTCCCGGAGCGTCTCGAGGCCGGCCAGCGTATCGATGACGCGCTCGCCGAACTCGGTGAGCTGGCCAAGACTCCCGGCGCGAACATCATCAAGCTGCCCAACATCTCGGCCTCGATCCCGCAGCTGAAGGCCGCGATCGCAGAGCTCCAGGAGCAGGGCTACGCGCTTCCGGACTACCCGGACGACCCGCAGACCGACGAGGACAAGGACGTCCGCGCCCGGTACGACAAGGTCAAGGGCAGCGCGGTGAACCCCGTCCTGCGTGAGGGCAACTCCGACCGCCGTGCCCCCGCGTCGGTCAAGAACTACGCCAAGGCCCACCCGCACCGCATGGGCGCCTGGTCCGCCGACTCCAAGACGAACGTCGCCACGATGGGCGTCGACGACTTCCGCTCGACCGAGAAGTCCGTCGTCGTCTCCGAGGCCGGTTCGCTGCGCATCGAGCTCGCGGGCGACGACGGCACCACCACCGTGCTGCGGGAGTCCGTACCGGTCCTCGCGGGCGAGGTCGTGGACGCGGCCGTCATGCGCGTCGCCGCGCTGCGCGAGTTCTTCACCGCGCAGGTCGCGCGCGCCAAGGCCGAGAACGTCCTGTTCTCCGTGCACCTCAAGGCCACGATGATGAAGGTCTCCGACCCGATCATCTTCGGTCACGTGGTCCGCGCCTTCTTCCCGAACACCTTCGCGAAGTACGGAGACGTGCTCGCCGCGGCCGGCCTGACCCCCAACGACGGTCTCGGCGGCATCCTCAAGGGCCTCGACTCCGTGGACGCAGGCGCCGAGATCAAGGCGTCGTTCGAGGCCGAGCTCGCCGAGGGCCCCGCCCTCGCGATGGTCGACTCCGACAGGGGCATCACCAACCTGCACGTGCCGAGCGACGTCATCGTCGACGCCTCCATGCCGGCCATGATCCGTACCTCCGGTCACATGTGGGGCCCGGACGGCAACGAGGCCGACACCCTCGCCGTCCTCCCGGACAGCAGCTACGCGGGCGTCTACCAGGTCGTCATCGACGACTGCCGCGCCAACGGTGCCTTCGACCCGTCGACCATGGGTTCCGTGCCCAACGTCGGCCTGATGGCGCAGAAGGCCGAGGAGTACGGCAGCCACGACAAGACCTTCGAGATCCCCACCACCGGCACGGTGCGGGTCGTCGACGGCAAGGGCGACGTCGTACTGGAGCAGGCCGTCGGCGCCGGCGACATCTTCCGGATGTGCCAGACCAAGGACCTCCCGATCCAGGACTGGGTCAAGCTCGCCGTCACCCGCGCCCGGGCGACCGGCAACCCGGCCGTGTTCTGGCTCGACGAGGGCCGCGCGCACGACGCCAACCTCATCGCCAAGGTCAACACCTACCTGGCCGACCACGACACCGAGGGCCTGGACATCTCCATCCGGACCCCGGAGGAGGCGACCGCGTACTCCCTGGAGCGCATCCGCCGCGGCGAGGACACCATCTCGGTCACCGGCAACGTCCTGCGTGACTACCTCACCGACCTGTTCCCCATCCTCGAGCTGGGCACCAGCGCGAAGATGCTCTCCGTCGTCCCGCTCATGAACGGCGGCGGACTTTTCGAGACCGGCGCCGGCGGTTCCGCGCCCAAGCACGTCCAGCAACTCGTCAAGGAGGACTACCTCCGCTGGGACAGCCTGGGCGAGTTCCTGGCCCTCGCGGTCAGCTTCGAGCACCTGGCCACCACCACGGACAACGCGCGCGCCAAGGTGCTCGCCGACACCCTGGACAAGGCCACGGGCACGTTCCTGAACGAGGACAAGTCCCCGAGCCGCAAGCTCGGTGGCATCGACAACCGCGGCAGCCACTTCTACCTGGCGCTCTACTGGGCCCAGGAGCTGGCGAAGCAGACCGACGACGCCGCGCTCGCCGAGGCGTTCGGCCCGCTCGCGAAGACGCTGTCCGAGCAGGAGCAGACCATCGTCGACGAGCTCATCGCCGTCCAGGGCAAGCCGGCCGACATCGGTGGCTACTACCAGCCCGACCCGGCGAAGGCGGAGGCCGTCATGCGTCCGTCGGCCACCTTCAACAAGGCCATCGCGACCCTCGGCTGATCCTCGCCGCGTCCACGGACGCGGCACCACGCCTGACGGCCGTCCTGGCGGGGGCCGGGCCCCCCCCCCCCCCCCGCCGGGGGGGGGGGGCCCCGGGGGGGCGGCGGGCGGGGCGCGGCCGGGGGC
>NZ_JBIBEG010000007.1:126466-266904 GCF_042902585.1 Streptomyces argenteolus | reverse complement strand
CTCCGCCGCCCGGGGGCGACCCCCCCCCGGCCCCGGCGCGCGCCCCCCCCCGGGCCGGGGGCGGGCCGGGGGGGCCCGCCCCCCCCCCGCCCGGCCGTCAGGCGTTTCCGGACCCCGGTCGGCAGCCGGACGGTGCGGGCCGGGGCCCGGCGGGTCCGGCTGGAGCACACCTCGGTCAACCGAACGGATGACCCGTGCGTCAGCCGTTGCGCACCCCGCCCTCCGGCCGGACGGCCGACGACGGCGGCGCGGTGGGTGAAGGAAGCTGGACGTATCGCGCGGGAACGCGCTCCGGTGCCGGTTCTCCGGCGGGGCGGGGCCCATGCCGCCCAAGGACCGGACCCACGATGTGACGGAGGTGCCCGCGATGAAGCCCAAGGCCGACGAGGCGTTTCCCTCCGGCGGTGCCGCTGTTCCCCGGCCGCCGTCCACCGGACCTCGCCGGTCCGGCCGGCCTCGCACCCCGGGGCGCGGGGGCCCGGCTGTCCTGACCGCGGTGCTCCTCCTCGTCGCGACGCTCGCCGGATGCGCGGGGGACACCGAGGTCCGGGCACGCCCTTCCGAGACATCCCCTCCTCCTGGCGCCGCCGGCACCCCGCCCACCGGTCGCGCACCCGCAGGCACGCTCGTGGTCGGCGACTTCGGGGCGGACACCGTCACGTTCCTCGATCCCTCGAAGCCGGACGGCGGCCCGGACCGGAGCTCGGTGGAGGTCGGCACCGCTCCCTACGGCATCGCGCTCGGCGACGACGGCACCGCATGGGTGGCGACCGCCGAGGGCGTGGCCGCGGTGGACACCAGGACCCGTCGGCGCACCGCGCTGATCCCGTACGCGACCGGCACCGGCCCGGTGACGACCGGTGAATACCGGGGTGGTGGCATGGGCATCGCGCTCTCGCCCGACGGACGGCGCGCCTACGTCGGTGTGAACGTCCCGGGAGGCAACGGCGTCCTGGAGGTCCTCGACACCCGGCTCCGGAAGGTGATCACCACCGTCCCCGTCGGACGCAGGCCCTTCGACGTCGACGTCTCGCGCGACGGCCGGCACGTCTACGCCACCAACCACGACTCGTTCGACGCCACGGTGGTGGACGCGCGCACCTGGAAGAGCCGCCGCATCGAAGTGGCGCCGTACGGCACGGAGGGCGGGCTGGAGTCCTGGCTCAAGCCGCACTACACGGCCGTACGCCCCACCGACGGCGCCCTGCTCCTCCCCTTCGAGGGAGAGCGCCTCGCTGTTGTCGAGCCCGACACCGGGCGGACCCGCATCGAGCGCATGACCGCCGACACGCACCAGCACGGAGTCGCCGTGACGGCGGACGGCACCCTCTACGTGGTGGGGACCGGCCCGATCGACCCGGCCGAGGACGAGGGCCCCTCCCTGACCGTCCGGGCACCCGGCGGAGAGGAGCGCGTGATCCCGCTCGACGGGCCGCACGAGGACGTCGCCGTGTCGGCCGACGGCCGGACCGCGTACGTCTCGGGCGGCTTCACCCGGGACGGCTACTGGAACGGCCTCAGCGTCGTCGACGTGCGATCGGGAGAGGTGACCCGGCTGCCGGCCGGCCGGCGCCCGCTGGGCATCGCGGTGCTGTGAGCGGACCGGCCTCGCCAGGCCTCCCATGGACAGGGCGGCAGCCGGCTGACAGGCTCCTCGGCGTACGAGCACGGGAACCCAGGGCGGCAGCTCCAAGAGCCCTGGCGCGAGGAATGAGAACGCGCATGACGACCGCCCCCCTCACCGACGCCGAACTCCGGCATGTGGAACGAGCCGTGGAACTGGCCGAAGAGGCGCTCCGCGCCGGGGACGAGCCCTTCGGCTCGGTCCTGGTGGACGGCGAAGGACAGGTCCTGCGGGAGGCGCGCAACCTGGTCCGCACGGCCGGCGACCGTACCCAGCACCCGGAGTTCGAGCTCGCCCGCTGGGCCGCCGCCCGCCTGGAGCCGGAGGAGCGGGCCCGGTGCGTGGTCTTCACGTCCGGCGAGCACTGCCCCATGTGCGCGGCGGCGCACGGCTGGGCGGGCCTCGGGCGGATCGTCTACGCCCACTCCGGCGCCGAGCTCACGCAGTGGCTGGGCGAGCTCGGCCTCCCGCCGTCCCCCGTGCGCCCGCTGAGCATCCAGGAGGTCGTGCCGGCCCTGGACGTCCAGGGCCCCGTACCGGCCTTCACCGAGCGGCTGCGGACGATGCACCGGGACCTGCACACCGGGAACCGGCACCGGCCCTGACAGGCCGCGCCGCCGCGGCTCCGTCGCCCGGCCCCCTTGCACCGCGCGCGGCGGGTGGCCGCGACCGTCAGAACGCGTAGCGGATGGGCAGCCACGGCGTGTACGTGTGCACCAGGCGGCGCACGGTCTCGACCGCCTCCGCCTTGACGGCGTTGCGGTAGCGCACGTTCCAGCTGCCGTTCTCCGAACGCTTGGCCTGCTGGAGCTCCGGGCGCCAGATGGCGTCCTCGGCGCTCGGGTGCCAGGCCATGTTGACGTCGTGCAGATCGCGGTTGTGCGTCAGCATGATCACTTCGGCCGCCGCCTGGTCCTTCACCGACCGGGGCAGCACGTCGTCCATGTTCTGGAGCAGCTGAGCCCAGGCCTGCTCCCAGCCCGGCCTGATCACCACGGGGGAGAAGTTGAAGTGCACCTCGTAGCCGGCCTCGACGAAGTCCGCTGCCGCGTCGATGCGCTGCTGGACCGGGCTGGTGCGGATGTCCAGCAGCCGTGAGTCGTCCGCCGGCATCAGGGAGAACCTCAGCCGGGTACGGCCCCGAGGGTCGAGCAACAGGAGGTCGGGGTTGACGAACTTGGTCGCGAACGACGCCTTGGCGGTCGGCCAGCGGGTGAAGGCGCGCACCAGATCAGCCGTGTTCTCGCTGATCAGCGCATCGACCGCACAGTCGTTGTTCTCCCCGATGTCATAGACCCAGGAGCTCGGGTCGCACTGGTTCGGCTCCTTCTTCGGCCCCTGGGCGGTCACATGGCGCCGCAACCGGTGGATGAGCGCGTCGATGTTGGTGAAGACGGTGATCGGATTGGCGTAGCCCTTGCGCCGTGGCACGTAGCAGTACGCGCAGGCCATGGCGCACCCGTTCGCCGCGCCGGGAGCGATCCAGTCCGCCGACCGCCCGTTGGGCCGTACGGTCAGTGTCTTCTTCTCCCCGAGCACCAGCACCGTGCTCTTGATCCGCACCCAGCGCTCGGCGTTCCCCTGGTTGCCGTGCAGCTCGGGGATGCGCCAGTGCGAGTCCGTGGGCACGAGCTCGGCCTCCGGGTACCGTGCCACGATCTGCCTGCCTCGTGGCGAGGCCGCGGCGGCGGGCTCGGCATGGATCCGCCGTACGGACAGCATCCTGCGGGCTTCCTCGGAGTCACGGAAGAGCGGCCCGGCCGGCCGGCTTGCTTCAGGTTCGCCGAGGACGTCCTCGAGGCCGAACAGACCGTCCTGGGCGGCTTCCGGTTCGCCGGCGGAGCGGGGGGTGTCCATGGGCTGCTCCTGGGTCTGTCATCGCTCGGGCCGGCGGCAGGCACGCCCTTCCGGGCGACAGGCGGGGGGGCGGGGCGGAACGCCCGTGACCGCATGTCTGCGGGCCTCCGCCGCGGGCCGCACCCGAGGGCGCGTCCTGTCGTCCAGGCTAATCGTTGTCCAGGGGAGCCCGGAAAGTCCGGAGCACCCCGGGTGCGCCCGCCCCGGACGCCGCCCGTGGAGGGCTGTGCGGCTCGTATCCTCAGGCGCATGACGGCAGGAACCACCGGGCAGGACCCGGACCGCGTCACGCTCCGCCAGATCCTCGCCTACGACGAGGACGGCGTCCTGCGCCTCCTGCTCGCTCCGGCCGGACAGGACGTGGCGGTCCGCGGCCTGATCATCGGCGACGAGGGGGCGGCGAGGCCGCACGAGCGGCGGATCGTGCTGGCGGCGGGGCTCCCACCCGGCCCGGCGGCCGCACGCGCCACCGTGCGGGAGGCCGCCCGGCGGGGCGCCGCGGCGGTGGTGCTGCGGGAGTCCGAGGACGCGCCGGTACCGGCGGATGCCCTGGCCGCGGCCGAGGAGTGCGGCATCGCGCTGCTCGCCCGGGCCGCGTGGGCGGACTGGGGCGACACCATCGCGCTGCTGCGGTCCGCCACCGCCTTCGCCGAGGCCGGCCGCGGCGGCCCCGCGGCGGACCCCGCCGAGGGCGGAGGACTCCCGGCCCTCGTCTCGGCCACCGCCCGGTCCTGCCGCGGTTCGATCACCGTCGAGGACACGCAGTTCCGTGTGCTGGCCCACTCGGCCACGGGCCCGGACGCGGACGGGGTGCGCCGATCCACGATCCTGGGCGGCCGGGTGCCGGACCGCCGCGTTGCCGAACTGCGCCGCAGCGGACTGCTGCGGACCCTCTGGACCTCCCAGGACGTCATCCACCGGGCCGCCGACGGCGACAGCCCGGAACGTCTGATCGTCGCCGTCCGCAGCGGCGGCGAGATGCTGGGCTCGCTGTGGGCGGCGGCCGACGGACAGCGGCTCTCGCCCGACGCCGCCCAGGTGCTGCGCCGCGCCGCCACACTCGCCGTGCCCCACCTGCTGCGGCACCGGCTGCGCGAGAGCGGCACCGTGCGGCGCGAGGCGTACGCCCTGCGAGGACTGCTGCACGGTGACGGTGACCGGCGGGCGCACCTGTGGTCGCTCGGCCTCCCCTCCGACGCCCCCTGCGCCGTCGTCGTCGCGGTGCGGGACGCCGCCGAGGGGGCGCGCGCCGAACGCACCCTGGAGGCGCTCGCGATCCAGGCCACCGCCTCCCGGCCCACGGGCCGCGTCCTGCGCGAGGACGACCAGGTCGCCGTGCTGCTTCCCGTGGGCGACATCGGCGACGGCCGGCGCGCGGCGCTCTCCCTGGCCCGGGAACTCGACGCGCTGGCGGCCGGCATCCCGGATGCCGCACCCGTCTGGGTCGGCGCGGGCCAGACCGTGCGGTCGGGCCTGGAGGCCTCGCACTCGTACGGGAAGGCGCTGCTGGTCGTCCGTGCGCTGCGGGAGCGGGAGGCCCGCGGGCGTGATCACCCTCCCGTACGGCACGCCGGGCCCGGTGACGTGGGACCGACGATCGACGCCCTGCGCATGCTCGACGCGGTGCGCCCCGTGTGGGAGGACGGCGACGGCCCCCTCCACGAACTGATCCGCGCGGACCTCGCCACCGGCGGTGACCTGGTGCGTTCCCTGGCCGCCTACCTGGAGACCGCCGGGGACGTCCCGAAGGCGGCACGGCGCCTGGTCCTGCACCCGAACACCCTCCGGTACCGGCTGCGCAGGGTCCGGGAGCGGTTCGGCCTCGACCTCGACGACCCCGACACGCGCCTCGTCCTGACCCTGGCCGTACGCCTGACCGGGGTGCTTTGACCGGATTTCGGGTGGTGTTCGTGCGCCCGGCCATCCGGCCGGCGCTGCTTTGTCCCGGACGACGAAGACGCGGGACGGGGGCGGGAGCCAGCCTGTTCCCGTCCCGCCACGCGCCGAGCGCAGCCGTGGCCCGGCCCGACGGAAGGCACCCCTGTGACATCTGCAGGCGAGATCACCCAGGAACCGGCCACGCTCCCGGCGACCTCCGCTCCGGCGGAGCGCGTCGCCGCCGTGCTGCGCCGGGCCGTCGCCACCGGCCTCCTCTCGGAGGACCGGCCGGTCGCCGGCTTCCTCGACACCGAAGGCATCCGGGCCTCGGTCGCGAGCCTCGACGCCGCCTTCGCCGAGGCACCCGACGTACTCCACACCTTCGCGGTCAAGGCCTGCTCCCTGGTCCCCGTGCTCCGGCTGCTCGCCGCGCTCGGCATGGGCTGCGAGGTGGCGAGCCCCGGAGAGCTGCGCATCGCGCTGGACGCCGGTGTCGAGCCCGCGCGGATCGTGCTCGACTCGCCCGCCAAGACACGCCAGGAGATCGGTGAGGCCCTCGCCCTCGGCGTGGCCGTCAACGCCGACAGCCTCGACGAACTGCGCCGCATCGACGAGCTCCGCCCCGCGCACAGCGCGTCGGTCGTCGGCCTGCGCGTCAACCCCCAGGTCGGCGGCGGTTCCATCGGCGCGATGAGCACCGCCACCGCGACCTCGAAGTTCGGGGTGGCGCTGCGCGATCCGGGTGCGCGCGAGCGCGTCGTACGCGCCTTCGCCGAACGCCCCTGGCTGACCCGGCTCCACGCCCACGTGGGTTCCCAGGGGTGCCCGCTGGAGCTCATCGCGGAGGGCGTCGCCGAGACGTACCGCCTGGCGGAGGAGATCAACCGGGCCCAGGGCGCACGGCAGATCACGAGCCTCGACATCGGCGGCGGACTGCCCGTCAACTTCGGCGGCGACGAGACACGCCCGACCTTCGCCGCGTACACCCTGGCCCTGCGCGCGGCCGTCCCGGACCTCTTCGACGGCCGCTACGCGCTCGTCACGGAGTTCGGCCGCTCGCTGCTGGCCAAGAACGGGTTCATCGGCGCCCGCGTGGAGTACACGAAAGAAGCCGGAGGCCGACGCATCGCCGTCACCCACGCCGGGGCGCAGACCGCCACGCGCACCGTCCTGATGCCCGAGGCATGGCCCCTGCGGGTCGGCCTCTTCGACGCCGGTGGCAACCCCCGGACCGGAGCGCCCGTGAGCCAGGACATCGCGGGACCGTGCTGCTTCGCCGGTGACGTCGTCGCCCACGCCCAGGACCTCCCGGAGGCGACCGAGGGCGACCTGGTCGTCCTCCATGACACCGGGGCCTACTACTTCTCGACGCACTGGGCGTACAACAGCCTGCCCCGGCCCGCCGTGCACGGTTTCACGTCCGGGCGGAGCGGCGGCGTCCGGCTGACCACGGTCCGCGCGCACCAGAGCCTCGACGAGATCTCGGCCGAGAGCGGCCTCGCCCACGCCGACGCGCTGGTGTCACCGGAACCCGCGGCCGGGACCTGAGAGCCCCGCGTGCCCCCGTCCCGCTCGCCCGCGGACCCGGGGCGGACGGCGTGGGCCCCGGCACTACGGCACCCGCGCCGTCCACTCCGCGCTGCTGAACTTCGTGGCGGCCAGCTCCTCCGCACGGGCCAGCTCCTCCCCGGTGACGCTGCCGGGGGTGAGCCCGTAGCGGTCGCGGAACGAGTCCACCATGCGCTCGATCACCGCCTCCCGGGCCAGGCCGGTCTGACGGCGCAGCGGATCGACGCGCTTCTTGGCGGACTTCGTGCCCTTGTCCGACATCTTCTCCTTGCCGATGCGGAGCACCTCCAGCATCTTCGCGGCGTCGATGTCGTAGGACATGGTGACGTGATGGAGGATCGCGCCGGGCCCGCCCTCCGGGCCGACCATGCGCTTCTGCGCGGCTCCCGCGATCTTCCCGACATCCGTCGCGATGTCGTTCAGGGGCTGGTACCACGCCTTGATCCCCATGTCCCCGAGCGCGTCGAGGACCCATTCGTCGAGGTAGGCGTAGGAGTCGGCGAAGGAGAGCCCGGAGACCAGCGAGGCGGGCACCGACAGGGAGTAGGTGATGGTGTTCCCGCTCTCCACGAACATGGCTCCGCCGCCCGAGATCCGGCGTACGACGGTGACGCCGTGGCGCGCGGCACCCTCGGCGTCGACCTCGTTGCGCAGGGACTGGAAGCTGCCGATGATGACGGCCGGCGCGCCCCACTCCCACACGCGCAGGGTCGGGGGCCTGCGCCCTGCGGCGACCTCCGCCGTGAGAACCTCGTCGAGGGCCATGTGCAGGGCGGGGGACTGGGGGCCCTCGTGGATGAACTGCCAGTCGTAGTCGGTCCAGTCGGTGGCCTGGGCGAGTGCACGGCGGACGGCCACCGCGACGCCCTCGGCGGTGATCCCGTACATCACGGTGCCCTCGGGCAGCGCCGCCTCGATGCGGGCGGCGAGCCCTGCCGCGTCGGTGTCGGCGGGAGAGCCTTCCAGCGCTCGGTCGATCGCGGTGATCGCCTCGTCGGGCTCCAGGAAGAAGTCACCGGCGACGCGCACCTCGCGCAGGACGCCGTCCCGGTTCTCCAGGTCCACCACTACGAGCTTGCCGCCGGGAACCTTGTATTCGCCGTGCATGTCGGGGCCTCCGATGAAGGGGATCGCTCTGGTGTCAGCGCCCGCGGAGCTCGTTGTCTTCCCGCCGCACCGTCCCGGGGACAGCGTCTTCGGCGAAGGTCCGCAGCACGTGGCCGCCATCTGGCCGGTCGTACGCTCCGGGGCGCCGGGTGGTAGGCGCGACGGGCCCCGCAGCGGGTCGGGTGGCGGCCGGTGGCCTCTCCCCGCCCCCGCCCCCTCAGGTTCGGCGCAGCGGTTCGTGCCCCGCGGCGAAGCGGGCCAGCTCCTCGGCGGCCCCACGGGGCAGGTCCGCGACCGCGTCCTCGGGGAGTGTGGTGATCACGGCGCGCAGCCGCGCGCTCAGGTCCGGCAGCAGGACCCAGACCGGGTCGGGGACACCGACGACGGTGAGCAGAAGGTCACCCTCGTAGAAACGGGCGTCGAGCAGGGGCTCTTCGAGCAGCAGGCGCACCGCGAGCGGCAGCACATGCGGGAGCGCCACCCGCTGGGCGACGAGCATCCTCAGGTCCGCGGGACCGAGTGCGCCCAGGCGTACGCCTCGCAAGGCGTGCACCGTGCGTACCAGAGGGGTGGCAGCGGCGGCGGGAGGGCCCCACCGGGGCGGGTCCAGCTCGTCGAGCGTGCGGTCCAGGTGCAGCAGACGGTCCATGAGGCCCCATTCTCGCGGAGTCACGTCGCCGCCGCGACGGACGCGTCGCTGTTCCGTGTTGTCCCCCTCCTGGCCGTGCGGGAGCGGGGCACCACACGGCCTGCCTGGAGAACACCGCGGGATAGGAGGTGGAGCTGATCTCCCCCTGAGGGCCGGCCGGGCGCCCCCGGACGGCGGGATCAGCGCACCGGCACGGGCGCGCTCGTGAGCAGCCTCGTGACGAGGTCCTCCTCCGCGATCCGGGTGCTGCGTCCGTCGACGACCACCGCCTCCCCGTCGACCAGCACCGCCGCGACGGTCCGGCCCCCCGCACAGGTGAGCAGGGTCGCACCGGGGTCGCGTACCGGGAGCACCGCGTAGTCACGGGAGAAACGGTGGAGCACGAGGTCGGCCTGCACACCCGGCACGATTCCGAGCGGTCTGGACTCCAGCCCCAGGGCGGCGTTGGCCCCGTCCGTACCGATCGCGAGCATCTCCTCGAAGCCCAGCAGATCGGCCTGGCGCCGGGCGGCCCGCTGGAGGTAGGAACCGATCCGCAGGGCCTCCATCACATCCTGTGTGTCGTTGCTCGCCGCACCGTCCACGCCGATGCCGACCCGGAGGCCCGCCGCGAGGAAGTCCGGGACCGGCGCGATGCCGCTGCCCAGCCGCATGTTGCTGAGCGGGTTGTAGGAGACTGCCACGCCGTGCGCGGCGAGGGTCCGCTGTCCGGCCGCGTCGAGCTCGACGCAGTGCACCGCCAGCAGCCTGTCCCAGAGGAAGTCCGCCTCCGCCAGATAGTCCACCGCACCGAGCCCCGCGTGCTCACGGCACATGACCTCGTCGGTCGGGGTCTCCAGCAGGTGGAGGGAGACCGGCATGCCGCGCTCCTCGGCGAACGCCCGTACCTCCCGCATGCCCTGGGGAGTCAGCGTGCGCGGGTTGGGCACCGCGAGGCCGACGCCGATCCGGGTGGAGCGCGCGGCCACGGCCAGGGCGTCGGTGTGCGCGAAGACCTCGTCGAGAGGCTGTATCAGCCGGGGGTCCATGCCCCAGCGGCGCGTCGGGTCGGGCCGGTCGCACACACCCCGGCCGAGCACGGCACGGATACCCGAGTCGTCCAGGGCGCGGAGCACGGCGTCGTGGACCTCGGCCGAGGGATGGGGCCACATGTGCTCGACCAGGGTGGTGGTCCCGCTGCGCAGCGCCTCCAGCGCCGCCGCCGCAGCGGCCGTGTACGCCTGTTCCGGGGTGAGGTTCACGGTCTCCTCGCCGACCAGGTGCAGCCAGGCGAGCAGCGGCTGCCCCTCACCGATGCCGCGCATCCGGGCCTGGTGGAGGTGGGTGTGCGTGTTCACGAGCCCCGGGATCAGATGGCCGTCCGTACCCTCCAGGACATGCGCGCCCTCGGGCACGGGCACGCTGCCCGTGGGCCGGAGCGCGGCGACCCTGCCGTCCGCGATCTCCACGTCCTGCCCGGGCAGCCACGCCCCCCGGCTCCACACGGTGACGTCGGTGACGAGGTCGACGCGCTTCACAGCTCCACCCCCTCAGCAGCGGTGCGGAGCCCGGTACGGGCGGGGTGCGGGACGAGGCAGCCGTGTGCCATCGCTCCTCCTCGGATCGACGCAGGGGAAGGGACGGCTGGTTCGCGACGCCGGCGCCCGGCGAGGTCCCCGCGCGGAGGTGGCGGCGCACACCGGCCGTTGCAGCCATGACCGGTGTGGCCCCGACGGTAGACGTGCTTTGTTTCCGCCCCGTTGCGGGCCCCCGACGCGTCACCGCCGCCGGATCGGAACATGCGCGTAACGCACCGACACGCGTCCGCAACACGCTCCGGGCAGGCTCGGATCCATCGCGTACGACACAGGTCGTGCCAGCCGCGCCCCGGATTCCCGGCCCTCATGGCCTCCGGCGGGCGCAGCCGCGGTCCCGGACGGACCCGGGCAACCGGCCGTCCGGCTGCGGACGAGGAGCAGGGGCGGTGACTGCACCTCGCACCCACACCCGCGAGAAGCGCACAGGGAGACACCGCGATGGGACAGGACACCCAGCACACCGCTCCGACCGGACCCGCCACCGCCGCCATGGTCGAACTCGACCGGGAGTCGGCGATGGGCGGGCTCGGCGCGGAGACCGCCCGGCGCGAGATCCGCCGTATCGACCTCACCAGCTTCGAGGAGCGGCGCGCCGAGATCACCGACCAGCTCTGGGAAGCGGCGACCGACATCGGCTTCTTCCAGATCACCGGGCACGGCATCACCCCGCAGGAGACCGACGCCGCCTTCGAGGCCGCGGCGGCGTTCTTCGCCCTGCCCGCCGGGACCAAGCGGCGGTACGCGATGGCGCCGGGCACGAACGCGGGCTGGGAACACCGCAGCCAGGTGCGGCCGTCCGTCGGCATCCCCGACGAGAAGGAGTCCTACCAGCTCACCCGGCCGCGCATGGAAGGGCTGTGGCCCGCGGACGAGGAGGCGGCCGGCTTCCGCGACACCGTCCTCGCCTTCGAGTCGCACTGCCGGGAGGTGGCGATGAGGGTGCTGTCCTGCTTCGCCGACCGGCTCGGCATGGAGCGGGACTTCTTCGCCCGCGCCCACGACCCGCTCAGCGCCGGACACCAGTCGACGCTGCGCCTGCTGCACTACTTCGAGGCACCGAAGGCCCCCGACGGCTCCGGGGTGTGGTGGCGGGCCGGCGCCCACACCGACTTCGACTGCCTCACCCTCCTCTTCCAGCGGGAGGGACAGGGCGGCCTCCAGGTCTGCCCGGGCGCCGAGCGCGACGCTCAGGAGTGGACGCCCGTGCCCGCCACCGCCGACGCCATCACCTGCAACATCGGGGACATGCTGATGCGGTGGAGCGACGACCGGCTGCCGTCCAACTTCCACCGGGTCAAGGCGCCCGGCCCGGGCGACGACCACGGCGCACGCCAGTCCATCGCCTACTTCGCACAGGCGGACCGGGACGTGCTCATCGAGAGCCCGCAGGGGCTCTACCCGCCGATCACGGCGGGCGACTACATAAAGCAGCGCATCGCCGCGAACTTCGCCGGCGCGCCGCGAGACTGAACCCGGCCGTACACGGCCGACTGACACCCGGCCGTACACGGTCCACTGACACCCGGCCGTACACGGTCCACTGACACCCGGCCGTATACGGACCACTGACACCCGGCCGTATACGGCCCGGTGAGCGAAGGCCCCGTGGCACGTGGTTCCCGACGACCACCGCCGCGGGGCCTTTCCGCGTGCCCCCGGTCACGGAAGGCCGGTGCGTACGGTCGTCGGGAAGAGCCGCGCACGCCGGCGCCGGGGCCCGTGCCCGCGCGGTTCGCGCGGTACGGACCCCGGCGTGAGGGACCGGGGGTGCGGACCGGGGTCAGCCGATGCCGACGGAGTGATCGGTGTACACGTCGGTGAAGACGTCCCCGGGCTTCAGCCCCGCCGGCACGGCGGACCCCTTCTCCCGTATCACCGGCGCGAGTTCATCGACGAAGGAGTCCACCCGCTTCATGTCGTACGTCCCGAGAGAACCGTCCGCCTCCTCGGCGATCAGGCCCTCGTCCTTCAGGTACGCGGCGCTGTAGTCAGCTTCGCCCTGGCTGTAGGGGGAGTAGGAGCTGTCCTGCGAGACCACGTCGACGATCGTCCCGTTCGTGGCCTTCGGGGAGGCGATGTAGTCGGCACCCGCCTTCTGCACGATCGGGACCAGCTTCTTCAGACAGGGCGCCAGCTTCTCCATCCGGTCGGCGCGCACCGTGAGGTTGGACGCGTAGATGTCGTAGCCCGCGTCCTTCAGGAGCTGGAACCCCACCTTCTTGCCCCAGGCCGGGGTCTCCTTTTCGTACGTGTACGGCTCCGAGTTGGCGAAGCCCTGCTGGACGACCTCCGGGTCGCCGACGAAGCGGGCGGGGTTGCCGTCGTAGCCGGTGTCCAGCTGCTTCTTCTTCACCAGGCCCTTCGCGACCAGCCAGTCCGGGTAGAACTGGTCCTTGGAGACCAGCACCGTCGCCCCGGAGCCGGCCAGCGAGTCCAGGCTCAGCCCCGGATGGGCCTCGGGATTCCACATCAGCATCGCCGGGCTGTACTTGAGCAGCGGGGTGACACCCACGACGCGCTGGGTGCCCGAGGCCGCTATGAGCTGGTCGGAATGGACGAGGCCCAGGTCCACGGAGTCGTCGGCGTACATCTGTGAGGGCACGGACTGGAATCCGATGGCGGGGCCGCCCGCCTTGAGCGTCAGATCGACCCCCGTGTCCCTGCCGCCCGCCACCAGGGGGCCCGTCACGGACTTGTCGGAGCTGTCGACCCTGTAGCCGGGGCCCAGCATCTCGAAGAGCGCGCCCATGTCGGACTGGGGCTGCCACTGGAGCTGGACGACGACGGTGGAGGGGCAGACCCCGTCCAGCCGCTCGGCCGCCGCCGCGGGCGCGATGTCGACGGACGCCGTGGCCGCGCCGTCACCGCCCTGTCCGCAGGCCGTGGCGGCCAGGAGCGGGCCGAGAGCGAGGGTGAGTGCGCCGAAGCGGCGGAACGTCAAGGGCCTCATGCGGTTCTCCAGGGAAGGTCGCGCCGGAAGGGGCGGGGTGCGGATGCGCCGGGGTGCGAGGTCGCGGCCGGCGGGGGAGCGGCCGACTGCCTCGATGTGCCACTGTGGCGGAGCCCTGTTACGACGCCATTACATGCAACCAGTTGGATTCTGTTGTTCTGGATAGTTGATTGCATGTTGGGCCCCAAGGGGTGGTGCGGGTCGCCCGGTGGGCTCCTGGCGCACTTCGACTTGGTCTTATGGAGGCTCAAAGCAGCCCGCGTCACGAGAAGTTAACGCGGGTCTTCTTGTGTCGAGTTACATGTAGTTCCAGACTGGCAGGCATTCCGGCGCAGTGATTCCCCCGTGGCGCCGGGCCCCCGCCCCCAGCAGAACGGAGAGCCCGTGCACCTCGTCGACACCCTTCGGGACGTGGACGCCAGCCATCTGATGAAGGGGGTTCGGGTCTCGTTCGACCACGTCGGTGTCCGCTATCCCACCGGCACCCAGGCACTCGACGACGTCACCCTCGCGGTGCCGGACGGCCAGTTCACCGCCATCGTCGGACCGTCCGGCTGCGGAAAGTCCACCCTGCTGCGCCTCGCCGCCGGACTGGAGAAGCCCACCGCCGGCTCCGTCGCCGTGGACACCTCCTCCGTCGGATTCGTCTTCCAGGAGGCGACGCTCCTGCCCTGGCGCACGGTCAGGCGCAACATCGGCCTGCTCGCCCGGCTGGCGAAGGTCCCGAAGACGGAACGCGAGGCGCGCGTCGATGCCGTCATCGACGCCGTCGGCCTCGGTGACTTCGCCGGCCAGCTGCCCCGCGCGCTCTCCGGCGGCATGCGCATGCGTGTCTCGCTCGCCCGGGCCCTCGTGCTCCGCCCCGACGTGATGCTGCTCGACGAGCCCTTCGGCGCCCTCGACGAGCTCACCCGCCAGGACATGCAGGTCGAACTGCTGCGCCTGTACGAACAGAGCCGGTTCACCGCACTGTTCGTCACCCACTCCGTGGCCGAGGCCGTCCTGCTCGCACAGCGCGTCGTCGTCATGTCCCCGCGCCCCGGCAGGATCGCCGCGGTCGTCGACATCGACCTGCCCGCCGCCCGGGGCCCCGAACTCCGCTACGACCCGCGGTACGTCGAACACGTCGCAGCCGTCTCCGCACTGCTCCAGGAGGTCCGATGACCAGCTCAGCCGCCTCCACCGGCACCGCCCCCGCACCTTCCGCCGGACGGGCCGCCGAGGAGCCCACCGGGACACTCGCCGGGGCGTCCACAAGGAACCGCGCGAAGCCCGCCGAGTCCGCCCCGGACGCCGCCCCCGCCCCGTCCTCCCGGGCGCGCCGGGTCCTCGCCGCCGTCGCGGTGCCCGCACTGGCACTGGCCCTCGGTATCGGGGTCTGGTACGCCGTCAGCTACCTGCTCCTCGACCCCGCCCGGCGCTTCCTGCTTCCGCCTCCGCACCAGGTGGTCTCCCGGTCGCTCACCGACCCCGTCCACCTGGAACCCATGCTCCAGGCTCTCGGGGTGACGGCCAGGATCGCCGCCATCGGCTTCGTCCTCGCCGCACTGATCGGCATCGCCACCGGCTCACTCATGAACCAGGCCCGCTGGGTCGAACGCCTCGTCTATCCGTACGCCGTCATGCTGCAGGTCATCCCGGTCCTCGCGATCGTCCCGCTCATCGGCCTGTGGTTCGGCTTCGGCACCGGCTCCAGGGTCATCGTCTGCGTGATGATCGCGCTGTTCCCCGTCATCACCAACACCCACTTCGGCCTCCGCTCCGTCGACCGGGGCCTGCACGAGCTGTTCACCCTCGGCCGTGCCTCCAGGGTCCGCCGCCTCGTCAGCCTCGAACTTCCCGCCGCTCTGCCGTCGGTGTTCACCGGACTGCGCATCGCCTCCGGGCAGGTCGTCATCGGTGCCATCCTCGGCGACATGTTCTTCGCCAAGGGGGAGCCCGGCATCGGAACCCTGCTCGACACCTACCGGGCGACGCTGCGCTCGGAGGACCTCATCGCCGCGATCGCGCTCGCCTCGCTGTTCGGCATCGCGGTGTACACCGTCTTCACGGTCGTCTCGCAGGCTGTCGTGGGCCGCTGGCACAGCTCGGGCGACCGCCGCTGACACCGTGCTGTCAGCTGTCAGCTGTCAGCTTCAGCCCGCGGTCCGGCGACAACAGCCACCTCCACCGCGGACGTTCGGTGACGAGCACCGAGGCGGCCACCACGGACACCGGGACCGCCGCCGAGGCGGGCCAGGCCAGCCACGCGAAGACCACGGCCGCCGCGAGCTGGAGCAGGACCAGCAGCACCGTGACCGCTCCCGGCACCGCCACGATCACCTGCGCCTTGTCGCCAGGGGTCGAGAAGACCGTGGGCAGGCCGATCAGGAGCAGGACCGCCACGACGGCGAGCACCCAGGAGTACGCGGCCAGAGCCCAGGGGGCCGCCACCCAGGCGACGAGCTCGGCCAGGAAGCGCAGGACGGACGCGGCGCGGTCGGGCGGTCGTTCCATGAGTCCCCCGGGTCGCTGGTTCCGACGAGCGACAGCAACCTACAGCCCGGCGCGCGAACCCGCCGGGGCCACGCAACCCGTCAGTCGGCCGCGCGCACTATGCTCGGCCCGGAATGTGAGGGACGACCACCCCGCATGACCACCACCCCAGCACCCGCCGTCCCGGCGCCGGGACGCAGACCCGCACGCCCGGCGGCCGGCACGGCTCGCCCCGCGCCCAGGAGAACCATGACCCTCGACAGCGGCGAACTCCTGGCCGACGCGGTCTACCAGCGCCTGTTGGACCGGATCTTCAGCGGCGACCTCGTGCCTGGCGCCCCGCTCAGCGTCCCCGCCCTCGCCGCCGATATGGACGTCAGCCGCAGCCCCGTACGAGAGTCGGTGCAGCGCCTCATCTACGACGGCCTCGCCGTGCACATCCCGCACGCCGGAGCGAAGGTCGCCCAGCTCGACCAGGAGTCCGTCTTCGCCGTGCTCCAGGTCCGCGAAGTGCTGGACGGCCTGGCGGCGAGAGAGGCCACACTCCGCGCCCGTACGAGCGATGTCGCCGCCCTGGAAGCGCTCGTCGCACGGCAGGAGGCGCTGCTCGGCGAGGCCCCCGACCCGCAGCGCGAGGCCGCTCTCGACCTGGAGTTCCACACCGCGATCCGGGCGCTCGCGGCCAACACCGCCCTCACCGACGCCCTGCACCGCCTCGACGCCCAGGCCCACCTCTACCGCTCGGCCCTCTGGTCCTCGCAGCACAACAGGGAACTCGCCCTGCGGGAACACCGCACGATCCTGGCCGCCATCGACGCCGGGGACGCGCCCACCGCCCAGACGGCGGCCGCCGCCCATGTCGCCGCCCTCACCGTCCGGATGCGCCGCTGGACGGCCGACGAGAGCTGAGCCCACCCGGCCGGATCAGCGCACCAGCCCCACCAGGCCCTCGGTGCGGGCCAGCTGTTCCCGCTCGTCCAGCGCCGGCACGGCCGCCCGGGTCGCCGCCGGGTCGCGGTCGGCGAGGCCGCTCTCCTCGAACTCGTCCTCGTCCAGACGCGGTACGGACGAACGGTCCGCCGACACCCACAGGTCCAGCTCCAGGTCCTCGACCAGGAGCTGCGCGCCACGCAGCACGGCGGGCGGGGTGAGGTCGCCGTACCAGCCCTTCAGCTCCCCGTCGCCGGTGCGGACCTGCATGCTTCCGGCGTACCGCATCGAACCGCATGCGCCCAGACGCACAGCGATGACGACAGAAGCACACGACCGCGAAGACCTGACATCCTGGGACGAGACAGAAGCACGTAGCCGTCCGCCTCATCTGCAACTCCACCCGACCCGCAGGCATCGCCCGCCACCACAGCCCCGCCTGCACCGCATCCCGACACTCCGCGTAGCCGCTGACAGGAGGGTGGTCCAGGCGAAAACGACCTCCTAGCACCTACAACTAGCAAGGTGACGCGCGATGTTCACGACCCGCCCCACCCTCCAGGGCACCTTCGGCATGGTGTCCTCCACCCACTGGCTCGCCTCGCAGTCCGCGATGGCCGTCCTGGAGGACGGCGGCAACGCCTACGACGCGGCCGTCGCCGCCGGGTTCGTCCTGCACGTCGTCGAGCCGCACCTCAACGGCCCGGCCGGTGAGGTGCCGATGATCCTCGCGCCGAGGGAGGGCGAGGTGACGGTGCTCTGCGGCCAGGGCCCCGCCCCCGCCGGCGCGTCCGCCGCCCACTACCGCTCGCTCGGCCTGGACCTGGTGCCCGGCACCGGACCGCTCGCCGCCGCTGTGCCGGGGGCCTTCGACGCCTGGATGACCCTGCTGCGCGACCACGGGACCAAGACCCTCGCCGAAGTCCTGCGGTTCGCCGTCGGATACGCCGAGGACGGGCACGCACCCGTCGAGCGCGTCGGGCGGACCGTCGAGACCGTCCGCGAACTGTTCGAGACTGAGTGGCCGTCCTCCGCCGAGGTCTACCTTCCCGGCGGGAAGGCACCCCGGCCCGGCACGCTCTTCCGCAACCCCGCCCTCGCCGCCACCTGGCGCCGTCTCGTGGCCGAGGCCGAGGCGGCGGGCGGAGACGGCCGCGTCGCGCAGATCGACGCGGCCCGCGAGATCTGGCGCACCGGCTTCATAGCCGAGGCCCTGGTCCGACAGGCCGCCGTGCCCACCCTGGACACCAGCGGCACCCGTCACACCGGCACCCTCACGGCCGCCGACCTGGCCGGCTGGTCCGCCACGTACGAGGCGCCCGCCACCTACGCATGGCAGGGCTGGACGCTCGCCAAGGCGGCGGGCTGGAGTCAGGGCCCCGCCTTCCTCCAGCAGCTCGCCCTGCTCCCGGCCGAACTCCCGGCGTACGGTTCGGCCGACTACGTCCACCTGCTCATCGAGGGCTGCAAGCTGGCGATGGCCGACCGCGAGGCCTGGTACGGCGATGCCACCGGCGTACCGCTCGGCACGCTGCTCTCCGGCCCGTACAACGACGAACGCCGCACGCTGATCGGGGCCACCGCCTCCCTCGAACTGCGCCCGGGCAGCCCCGACGGCCGTGCTCCGGTCCTCGCCACGCACGCCCGGGCCGTGGCCTCAGGCCTCGACGCCTCGCGCCCCGCGGCGGCGGGAGCGGGCGAGCCGACCGTGGCCGAGGACGGCGCGACCCGCGGTGACACCTGCCACCTCGACATCGTCGACCGGTGGGGCAACATGATCGCCGCGACGCCCAGCGGCGGCTGGCTCCAGTCCAACCCGGTGGTGCCCGAACTGGGCTTCCCGCTCGGCACCCGGCTGCAGATGGCGTGGCTCGAGGAGGGCCTGCCGAACACGCTGACCCCAGGGCGCCGTCCGCGCACCACGCTCACCCCGTCCCTCGCCCTGCGCGACGGCGTCCCCGTCATGGCCTTCGGCACGCCGGGCGGCGACCAGCAGGATCAGTGGCAGCTGCACTTCTTCCTCGCCGTGGCGCTGCGGGCCCGGGTGCGCGGCGGTCTCGACCTCCAGGGCGCCGTCGACGCCCCGAACTGGCACAACGACAGCTTCCCCGGCTCCTTCTTCCCGCGCGGGATGCGGCCGGGCAGCGTCACCGTCGAGGAGGGCATGGACCCGGAGGTGGTCGCTGAGCTGCGCCGGCGCGGCCACGACGTCACGGTGGGCGATCCGTGGTCCGAGGGCCGGCTGTGCGCCGTCGCCCGGGACCCAGGGACCGGCATCCTGTCCGCCGCCGCCAATCCGCGTGGCATGCAGGGGTACGCGGTCGGCCGCTGACGCCTGCCCGGAGCGCCCGCGAGGGACCGTGCTTAGCTGGACTCATGATCGATGACTTCCTGTACGGGACCGCCGGGCAGCCGGCCGAGGTGGAGGCGGCGGTCCGAGCGGCTGCCGCCGCCGAGATCCTGCCGCGGTACCGGCAGCTGGCCGCGCACGAGATCGTCGAGAAGAGCGGTCCGCACGACCTCGTCACCGCCGCCGACCGGCTAGCCGAGGAGCACCTCGCCGAGTCCCTGACGCGGCTCCTGCCCGGTTCGGTGGTCGTCGGCGAGGAGGCGGTCCACGCCGACCCCGCGGTCCTCGACGCGCTCGGCGGTGACGCGCCGGTGTGGATCGTCGACCCGGTCGACGGCACCCGCCAGTTCGTCCACGGCGAACCCGGCTTCTGCACTCTGGTGGCGCTCGCGCTCCACGGCGAGGTGTACGCCTCGTGGACGTACGCACCGGTGCTCGACGAGCTGGCCGTCGCCGTCAAGGGCCGGGGGGCCACGCTCAACGGCACTGCCGTGCACAGTGGTTCACCCGCCCCCGGCGCCACGCTCAAGGTGGCCATGTCCCACCCCGACTACACCTCCGACGCCCAGAAGCGCGCCTTGCTGGGACTGAACACGGAGGGCATCGACGCCCGCTCCTGCGGATCGGCCGGGCTCGAGTACCTCGCCGTCGCCTGCGGCGCGCAGGACGCCGTGGCCTTCAACTGGGAGTTCCCCTGGGACCACGCCGCCGGTCTGCTCCTGGTCACCGAGGCGGGCGGGGCCCAGTCGACGCTCTCCGGGGTTCCGTTCCGCATCACCGGAGGGAACGACCTGCCCTTCACCGCGGCCAGGGACGCGGCGACGGCGGCGCGGATCCTCGACGCCCTGCGGACCGGCCGGCAGGGATAGGGCCTGGCCGGCGGGTCGCGTACACCCCGGCCGGGGACCCGATCGGAGGCGAGGGCTCGTCATTCCCCGGGGCCCGGCCCCCGGGCTCCCGCGTCCCCGGCCCGGTGAGGAGCTCCGCCACCGTCCAGCACCGCCGTCACCTCGCGGACGAGGCCGGCCGCCGCCTCCACCGCCTCGGCGTCCAGGCCGCGCAGGGCTGCCGACACCCGTTCCGTGAAGCCCGCCGGGGTGTCCGGCAGCGCGGTCGCGGCAGCGAGCGCGCCCTTCTCGTTGAGGCACCAGACGCGATGGTGGGCGTGCAGGGCCTGGACGAGGATCCCGAAGGCCTTCGACAGGCAGAGCGCGACATGGAGCGTGTCCCCGGCGGGCGCGGACTTGCGCGCGGAGGCCACGGAGAAGTCCGCCTCCCAGGCCGCGGCGGCCAGCGCGCGGCGCAGCGGCTCGGGATAGACCCGTGCAGCCTCCTGAAGGGCCGTCAGCTCACCGCCGGGGTCGGCCAGCACCGTGCCGAGGGCGACCTCTCCCACGTAGCAGGGGGACCAGAAACCCAGCGGATGACCCGGCTGCGTCCCCACCTCGAAGCGGCCCTCCCGGCAGGCCGACCACACCGACTCCACCCGGTCCAGATCGCGCAGGATCCAGTCGACGGCGACACCGTCCACCGTCAGCCACGCCCCGCCGTTCACCCAGGGTCCCCAGCCGCCGGGCCCCGCCACCTCCGCCGGGGCCCCCTGGACCTCGGAGGCCAGCGCGGTGAGTGCGGCCAGGTCCGGCTCGCCCCGGTAGTAGACGCCCAGATCCCAGTCGGAGTCGGGGCGATGGGTGCCGCGCGCCCGGCTGCCGCCGAGGGCCACGGCCTCGATGCCGGGCAGGCGCACGAGGCGGGCGGCCATGGCGGCGACGTCGGGGGAGGTCGCGCAGGTGTCGTTCATCGGGCGGGACGTTACCCGAGGGCCCGTCTCCGGTGCGCCGGAATATCCTGGAGCCCTGGCCGTCGGCTGACAAAGGAGCCCGCAGGTGCCATCGATGCTGGATGCCGTCGTCGTGGGGGCGGGGCCCAACGGGCTGACGGCCGCCGTCGAACTGGCCCGTCGCGGCTTCGCCGTGGAGGTCTTCGAGGCGGCGGGGACGGTGGGAGGCGGTGCCCGTACGGAAGAGCTGACGCTCCCCGGCTTCCGTCACGACCCCTGCTCCGCCGTGCACCCCCTGGGCACGGGCTCGCCCGCCTTCAACGCGATGCCCCTGGCCCGGCACGGCCTCGAGTGGCTCCACGCGCCGCTCTCGCTCGCCCACCCCTTCCCGGACGGCTCGGCCGCGGTGCTCACCCGTTCGGTGGGGGAGAGCGCCATGTCGCTGGGCCCCGGTGACGCAGGCGCCTACCGCAGGCTCGTCGCGCCCTACGTCGGCCACTGGGACACCCTCGCCGAGGACTTCCTGCGCACCCCGTGGGACGGCCTGCCCCGTGACCCGTACCGCTGGGCGCGCTTCGGGCTGGACGCCGTGCAGCCTGCCGCGCTGCTCTCCCGGCGGTTCCGCGGGGAGAAGGCGCGCGCCCTGATCGCGGGCCTCGCCGGGCACTCCATCGCGCCCGCCGGCGGCCTCGCGACCGCCGGGATCGCCCTGCTCTTCGCCCTCGCGGCGCACGAGAACGGCTGGCCGATGCCCCGGGGCGGCTCGCAGGCCGTCTCCGACGCGCTCGCCTCGTTCCTGCGGGAGCAAGGAGGCGTCATCCGCACGGGCATCGAGGTCAAGCGCCTGGACGAACTCCCGCCCGCCCGCGCCTACGTCTTCGACACCTCGCCGACCGCCCTCGCCCGGATCGCCGGCCTCGGCGGGGCGTACGACCACTACCGGTACGGCCCCTCCTGCTTCAAGATCGACTACGCCCTCTCGGGCCCCGTGCCCTGGACCTCCGAGGAGGCCCGGCGGGCCGGCACGGTCCATGTCGGCCCCACGGCCCGGGAGATCGACGCGTCCCTGCGCGCGGCGGTGGAGGGCCGCGACCCGAGCGTCCCTTTCCTGATCACCTCTCAGCCCACCCTCGTCGACCCGGCGCGCGCTCCCGAAGGCCGCCACGTCTTCTGGGTGTACGGGCATGTCCCGGCCGGGTGGGAGGGCGACGCGACCGACGTCATCGAGCGGCAACTGGAGCGGTTCGCCCCCGGATTCCGGGACCTGGTCCTGGCCCGCGCGGTGGCAGGGCCGCCCCGCCTCGCGGCGCGCAACGCCAACTACGTCGACGGAGACATCGCCACCGGGGCCTTCGCCGGGCTCCAGACGGTGATCCGCCCCAAGCTCGCCCGCGTGCCGTACGCCACCGCCCACCCCGCGGTCTTCCTCTGCTCGTCGGCCACCCCACCCGGCCCCGGGGTGCACGGCATGTCGGGGCACCACGCGGCGAAGGCGGTGTGGCGGCGGCTGAGGGCCGCCTGAGAGACGGGCACGGGGCCCACCCGCGGGCCGCTGCCTGAGAGACAGGAACGGGGCCCACCCGCCGGCCGCTGCCTGCGACGGGGTGACGGCGCTCCCTCAGCCCGGCAGCCGACGGGAGCGGACAGGGGACGGGCGGCTCAGCCCGTGGCCGCCGCCGCCCCGCGCCCGTCGAGCACCCGGGAGAACGTGCCGGTCACCCGTGCCAGGGCCTCGGCCGTGCCAGGACCTCGGCTGTGCCGGGGGGCGACGGCCAGGCGCCGTCCTCGCCGACGTACCGAGGCGGAAAGGGCGCCAGCGCCGGGGCCCGGGGATTACCTCAGCGGTAATCGACCCCCGCCGACGCCTGCGGCACGCTGTGGATACCCGGCAGGGCGGGGCGGCACGCGGAGACGAGCCGCCCCCCGCCGGGCCGGCCGCGCCGTACCGACGAGAGGACACCGCCGTGACCATGCACCAGGACGCCGTCGAGCGCTACTTCACCGCCTGGAACGCCACCGGCCCCGAGGACCTGGCCAAGGCGGTCGCCGCGGCGTTCGCCGAGGACGGCACCTACACCGACCCGCTGGGGGAGGCGAAGGGGCACGACGAGATCGCCGCGACCGTCGCCGCCGCCCACGAGCAGTTCCCCGGATTCGAGTTCCGGCTCACCGGTACGCCGGACGCGCACCACCATCTCGTGCGCTTCACCTGGGACCTGGTCTCCACCGCCGACGGGTCCGCTCCCGTGGCCGGCTTCGACGTGCTCACACTCGCCGACGACGGACGCATCACCGGTGTCGCGGGCTTCCTGGACCGTCTGCCGGGGGCGTGAGCGCGCGGTTCAGCCCGCCGCCCGCAGGACGGCGGCCGTCTCCGCGTCGGCGGGCAGGAACGTCTCCACCGCCAGCTCGGAGACGGTCACATCCATCGGGGTGTTGAACGTCGTCGCCGTCGAGATGAACGACAGCACGCGCCCGCCCGCCTCGATCCGCATCGGCAGCGCGTACGCGTGAGCGACCGGACCGTGCCCGTCCGCACCCTCGTCAGGACCGGTGTGCGAGCGGCCGGCCGGGGCAGGGTAGCCGGCGACCTCCTCGTACAGGCCGCGCAGCGCGTCCGAGGAGCGCAGCGCGGCCTGCCGCTGCATCCGTTCCAGCAGGTGCTCCCGCCACTCACCCAGGTTGTGGATCCGGGGGGCCAGGCCGTCCGGATGCAGCGTCAGGCGCATCGCGTTCATGGGTGGTTCGAGCAGGTGACCGGCCACGCCGTCGAGGAGGAGCCGCACGCTCCTGTTCGCGCTCACCACCTCGTACATCCCATCCATCACCAGGGCGGGGAACGGCTCGTAGGCGGCCAGCAACTGTTCCAGGCTGGTCCGCAGCGTGCTCATCGCCGGAGCGGTCAGCGATGTCTCCGGGTACGAGGGGGCGTAACCCGCCGCGACGAGCAGCGAGTTGCGGTCCCGGACGGGTACGTCGAGGTGCTCGGCGAGGTGCAGCACCATCGAGCGGCTGGGTGTCGAACGGCCGGTCTCGATGAAACTGATGTGGCGTGCGGAACTGTCCGCCTTCAGCGCCAGTTCGAGCTGGGAGACACCACGCAGCTTGCGCCAGCCCCGCAGCAGGTTCCCCACGTTCACGTCATCGACCGTCCTGGCCATGGCAGTCGTCATGGCCAGGACGGTATCCGAATCCGGAGGGAAACACCGCGCCCGCGTCTCCGGCCGGCTCGGGAACCGGACCGGCGGAGGACCCCGGTGCAGGACCCCGGCGGAGGACCCCGGTGGAGCGGCGCGCCGGGATCCCCGCGCAACGAGTCATGCCCCGCAGGACGGCGGCTGCTCGGCGTCCGGACGCCGCCCTCGGCCCTGGAAACCGCGCCACCTGGCGCCGTGCAGGGCGCGAGAACCGTTCGCCGCCCGCTCCGGGACGGCGTGCCCGCTGAGGTGCCCTCGCGGATGGCGGCGGACGGAGCAGCGCTACAGGGCTTCCGGCCCCCGCTCGCCCGTGCGGACCCGCACGGCCGTCTCGACGGGGACGGCCCACACCTTGCCGTCGCCGATCTTGCCGGTACGGGCCGCGCGGACCAAGGCGTCGATGACCGGCTCGGCGTCCGGGTCCTCGACCAGGACCTCTATGCGGATCTTGGGGACCAGGTCCACCCGGTACTCGGCGCCCCGGTAGACCTCGGTGTGACCGTGCTGGCGTCCGTAGCCGCTGGCCTCCGTGACGGTCATCCCGTTCACACCGAGCTCGCGCAGCGCGGTCTTCACCTCGTCGAGGCGGTGCGGCTTCACGACGGCGGTGACGAGCTTCATGGGGCGGTACTCCTGTCCTGGGAACGGGCTGCGAGGTGGCCGGGGTTCTGCGCTGCGGCATGACCGAGACCGCCGTGATCGTAGGCGCTCTCCGCGTGCACCGTCTGGTCCAGGCCCGTGAGCTCCTCCTCCTCGGACGCCCGCACACCCATCAGCCGGTCGATCGCCTTGCCGATCCCGTAGGTCACCAGGAAGGTGTACGCGGCCACGGCGATCACCGCGACGGCCTGACGCAGCAACTGGCCGGTGCCGCCGCCGGAGAGGAGGCCCTCCGCTCCGCCGGTCATCGTGGCCGTCGCGAACAGCCCGATGAGCAGGGTGCCGACGACGCCGCCCACGAGGTGCACGCCGACCACGTCCAGCGAATCGTCGTAGTCGAACCGGAACTTCCACGCGACGGCGTACGAGCAGACGACCCCCGCCGCGAGTCCGACCGCGGCGGCGCCGAGGACGCCGACGGTCCCGCAGGCCGGTGTGATCGCCACCAGGCCGGCGACCACGCCGGACGCCGCTCCGAAGGTGGTGGGATGGCCGTCGCGCTTCTGCTCGACGAAGAGCCAGCCGAGCAGGCCGGTGCATCCCGCCACGAGGGTGTTGAGGACGGAGGCGGCGGCCAGGCCGTTGGCGCCGAGGGCCGAGCCGCCGTTGAACCCGAGCCATCCGAACCAGAGCAGGCCCGCGCCCAGCATCACCATCGGCAGGTTGTGCGGTCGCATCGCGTCCTTCTTGAACCCGATGCGCGGCCCGATCACCAGGGCGAGGGCAAGGCCCGAAGCCCCGCAGGTGATCTCCACGACGAGGCCGCCCGCGAAGTCCAGGGCACCGAGCGAGTCCACGATCCATCCGCCGGGGCCCCATACCCAGTGGGCGACGGGAACGTATACGAGCAGGGTCCACACCGGTACGAAGACCAGCCACGCCGCGAACTTCATACGGTCCGCGACGGCTCCGCTGACCAGTGCCGCGGTCAGGATCGCGAAGGTGAGCTGGAACGTGGTGAACAGCAGCGTGGGGACGCTGCCCGTGAGGTCGTCGGGGCCGATGCCCACCAGGCCCGCGTCGTCGAGGCCGCCGATGAGACCGGCGAACGTGTCGTCGCCGAACGCCAGCGAGTATCCGGCGACCAGCCAGACGACCGTGACCAGCGCGATGGACACGAAGCTCATCATCAGCATGTTGAGGACGCTCTTCGTGCGGACCATGCCGCCGTAGAACAGGGCCAGTCCCGGCGTCATGAGCAGGACGAGCGCGGTCGCGGCGAGAAGCCAGGCGGTGTCGCCTGTGTCGGGGCCTGCCGAGGCCAGGATCACGGGGTTCAAGAGGGGGTCCTCCTCGGGGCGGCGTGGGTCCGGGCTCAGAGAGGGTGACCGGCCAGGGTTTCGTGGAGGACGCCGTCGCGTTTCCGGCGTGTTTCATTGCGTGAAGGTGACCGAAACCTCACGGGCAACGGAGTCAAGGCTTCCGCCGCTCCGCCCACCACAGGGGGACGGAGCGGCGGAGACCGGCCGAAGAGGCGGCTACGGCGTGACCTTGTTGCCGCCGAAGGTCACGACGAGGGAACCGTCCTCGGCGAAGGACCAGCCCATCGCCCCCGAGTACGCGGAGCAGGCCGAGCCGTTCGAGCCGGTCCAGAACTGGTTGGATCCGTCGGCGTCACCCACGGTCTTGTCGTTGGAGCCGTCGTCGCCGCGGCACGACACGTTGCCCCGGAACACCGAAGTGCCCTTGTCGAAGGAGAAGTTGCGCTCGGCGTTGTCGATGCTGACGTTGTCCGACACCGTCATCGAGCCGGGGTTGCTGTTGTAGGTGAATCCGTGGTGACCGTTGCCGTAGGCGATGTTGCGCCGGACGACGTGATCGACCTCGATGCCGTCCCCGCCCAGCTTGTAGCCGTTGCGGTCGCCGTCGGAGTTGACGGTTCCGTCGGAGAGCGTCCCGTTGTCGTACGCGAGGGAGTCCTCGATGGTCACCGGGCCGATGGGGCCGGTCTCCGACTTCGTGTACAGGTCCCAGCCGTCGTCGATGTTGTTGTGGGACACGGTGTAGCGGAAGACGTTTCCGGGACCCGAGGTGAGCTTCGACGCGAAGCCGTCCGCGTCCTCGCCGTCGGAGTCGGCGTTGTCGTGCGACTCGGAGCTCAGGACGAGGTTGTCCGACGGCCACCGGTCGTCGGGTGTGTCGGAGGCGATCCGCGAGATCTGCAGACCGGAGTCGTGGTTGAAGCGCGTCACCACGTGCTCCACGACGTTGTGGCTGCCGCCGATGAAGATCCCGTTGTCGCCGGCGTGCTCGACGACGATGCCGTCGACGTGCCAGTAGTCACCGTTGAGGGCGAGACCGCGGTGGGCCGGGTCCTCGGACATGGCCGAGAAGTTCAGGACCGGGGTCTCGCCCGGATACGCGGCGAGCGTCGTACGGGCGCTCGCCGAGCCGTTGTTGCCCGGCGGGATCGTGACCGTCCCGGAGTGCGCGTACGTCCCGCCGCGCAGGTAGATCGTCCCGCCGGAGGTGACGCGGCTGACGGCCGAGGCGAGCGTCGTGGGGTCGGACTCCGTGCCGGCCGCGTCGGCGGTGCCCCCCGGTGCCACGTACAGGGCGCCGGCGGCCACCGCCGCCGGGGTGCCGAGCGTGCTCGTGCGGGTGGGGGCGCTGTCGGGGGTGGCCTGCGCCACGGTCCCGGACAGGGCGACGAGTGATCCTGCCAGCAGGCTGACGCACGCGATGACGGCCTTCTTCTTCTGCATCGTTCGTCTCCAGGTCGGGGGTTTTCGTCCGGTCGGCGGGGGTGAACTCCGGCCCGTGGGGGGCCGGGCTCCGCCCGGACGGGGTCGGGCGGCGAATCCGGAAACTCCTCGGCACCACGGCTCGGCGCTGCACGGAGCGACGGGGCCGCGCGGGGGCGCGGGAACGCGCCTCCCGGTACGGCCGCAGCATCTGTCCGGGGTACTGAACAGCTGATGCGACCGAAACCGCACTTGCGGGGTAGCAAGCGCTTTCTGGGACCGTAGGCTTGTGTCGTGAGCGCGTCAATAGATGTGTACGTGATTACTGTTCACTGACCTGAACGAGTGAGGGTGCTCCTGGCTGGAGAAAAACGGCCCGCGGGCCGGGCGCCCCTGTCGGATCCTCGCGAGTCCGAGACGGGTCCGCGGGAGGCCGATGTCGGATTTCCGCCAGCCTCCCGGTCGGTCCGTGCCCGATGCTTGGACCATGCACACCGACACCGAGCGCTGCGTGAGGGCCGTACGGTCGAAGGACGCCCGCTTCGACGGATGGTTCTTCACCGCGGTCCTGACGACCCGGATCTACTGCCGCCCCAGTTGCCCGGTCGTGCCGCCGAAGGTCCGGAACATGACCTTCTACCCCAGTGCCGCAGCCTGTCAGCAAGCAGGGTTCAGGGCGTGCAAGCGATGCCGTCCCGACACCAGCCCCGGATCCCCGGAGTGGAATGTCCGGGCCGACTCGGTCGCCCGGGCGATGCGCCTGATCCAGGACGGCGTCGTCGACCGGGAAGGCGTGCCGGGGCTCGCCGCCCGGCTCGGATACTCCGCCCGTCAGGTCGAGCGACAGCTCCTCGCGGAACTCGGCGCGGGCCCGCTGGCCCTGGCGCGGTCCCAGCGCGCGCAGACCGCCCGCGTGCTCATCGAGACGACCGCGCTCCCCATGGCCGAGGTGGCGTTCGCGGCAGGCTTCTCGTCCATCCGCACCTTCAACGACACCGTGCGCGAGGTGTTCGCCCTCGCCCCGAACGAACTGCGCACCCGCGCGGCACGCGGGAACAGCACACCGGGCACCCCGGGCGTCATCGCTCTCCGGCTGCCCTACCGGGCGCCGCTCACCCCGGGCAACCTCTTCGGGCACCTCGCCGCGACCGCCGTCCCCGGCGTCGAGGAATGGCGTGACGGCGCCTACCGGCGCACGCTCACCCTTCCGCACGGGCACGGCATCGTGGCGCTCTCGCCCCGGTCCGGCCACATCGACTGCCGGCTCTCGCTCACCGACCCACGCGACCTCACTCAGGCCATCAGCCGCTGCCGCAGACTTCTGGACCTGGACGCCGACCCGGTCGCCGTGGACGACCAACTGCGCGCGGACCCCCTGCTCGCCCCACTGGTCGATGCCGCCCCGGGCCGCCGCGTGCCTCGTACGGTCGACGCGGCGGAGTTCGCCGTACGCGCGGTGCTCGGCCAGCAGGTCTCCACGGCGGCGGCCCGTACCCACGCCGCCCGGCTGGTGCGCGCGCACGGGGTGCCGGTGGAGGACCCCGAGGGTGGCCTGACCCATCTCTTCCCGGCCCCCGAGGAGCTGGCCGGACTCGACCCCGAGGCGCTGGCCCTGCCCCGCAGCAGGCGCGTCACACTCACCACCCTCGTGAACGCCCTCGCGGACGGTTCCCTGCACCTGGGGGAGGGGACCGACTGGGACCGGGCCCGCGCCGACCTGAGAGCCCTGCCCGGCTTCGGCCCCTGGACCGTCGAGGTGATCGCCATGCGCGCCCTCGGGGACCCGGACGCCTTCCTTCCCACCGACCTCGGGATCCGCAAGGCGGCCGAACAGATCGGTCTCCCCGCGACCCCGGCGGCCCTGACCGCACGCGCGGCCCGGTGGCGCCCCTGGCGCGCATACGCCGTGCAGTATCTGTGGACCGTCGACGACCACCCCATCAACCATCTCCCCGCCTGAACGCACGAGGACGCACCCATGACCATCGGATCCACGACGAACAGGCGGCACACGGTCGTCGACAGCCCGTACGGGGCGCTCACCCTGGTCGCGACCGACGGGGTCCTCTCCGGCCTGTACATGACGGAGCAACGACACCGGCCGGCCGAGGAGACCTTCGGGGCACCGGACCACCGGCCCTTCGCCGAGGCCGTGCACCAGCTCGACGCCTACTTCGCGGGTGAGCTGACGCGGTTCGAGCTGCCGCTGCGACTGGACGGCACCCCGTTCCAGCGCAGCGTGTGGGCCGAGCTCGTGCGGATTCCGTACGGGGAGACGCGCTCCTACGGGGAGCTCGCGGAAAACCTCGGCAAGCCGGGCGCCTCCCGCGCGGTGGGCCTCGCCAACGGCAGGAACCCCGTCGGGATCATCGTCCCGTGCCACCGTGTCGTCGGAGCCTCGGGAGGCCTGACGGGCTACGGCGGCGGACTCGACCGCAAGCAGCGGCTGCTCAGCTTCGAGAGGGGGGCGGAGGCCGAGGTGCCGGCCCTCTTCTGAGCGCCGGCCTGCCCGAGCGGTGCCCCGAAGCCCGGCCCCCGGCGAGCCCGGCCGGGCAGGTGCTTCCCCTGCGGAGCTGGGCGTCCGGGTGGGTGTGGTGTCGGGCCGGGACCGGCTCCCGCCTCAGCCCGTGAAGATCTCGATCAGGGACCAGATCGCCAGGCCCAGCATGCACAGGCCACCGATGCGCTGCACCGTCTTCAGCGGCACCCGCTTGGCGATGAACCGCCCGGCCAGCAGCGCCAGGGCGGACACCGACATCAGGGCGACGGCGGACCCGACGGCCGTGGACCACGCCCCGTTGCTCGCGGCGAGGTTCGCGGTGGTGATCTGGGTCAGGTCGCCCCACTCGCTGATGAACACCGCCATGAAGGCCGTCGAGTAGACCGGCCAGAAGCCGGTGACCGTCTTGATCTCCTGGTCCTCGTCGTCGTCACCGCCGCCGTTGCGCAGCAGCATGAACGCGCCGAACGCGAAGAGGGCAGCCGAGACCAGCTTGACGATCCAGTCGGGCAGCAGACCGATCAGGCCTCCCGCCCCGACCGCGATGGCGACGTGCACGATGAAGGCGGAGGACGTGCCGAACCACACGTAGAGGGGGCGCATGCGGGTGCCCATGGCAAGCGAGGCGAACATCGTCTTGTCGGGGAGCTCCGCGAGGAAGATCAGCCCGAAAGCGGTGAGGATCGCCAGGGGGTCGAGATGCATTCCGGGTGGCTTTCTGTGTGAGCCGGGCCCCGGGCCTTCCGCGAAGTGCCACTCGGGCCTTTCGGAGGACCACTCGGCCCGGCATGACCGCAGCGCCCGCAGGGCGCGGGCGTGTCATACCTGACCGAAGGTCTCGCCCACCCGTAAGGATCTACGAGCCCGGCCACCGGGAACCCGAGGGCTCCAGTGTGTCGACGACCGGTTTGCGGGGCTACTCCCCTTCGCAGCCGTCAACTCTACCCCATCGGACCTGCGGGGGAGTGGCTGGGTAGAGTCCTACGGTGATCATCCGCGCCACCCCCGGGAGTGCACCCGTATGAGCCGTCGTCCCCGCAAGGCCGCCGGGCCAGGGCCCTCCCGGCCCACGGTGAGTGTCTGCCGGGGCTGCTGCTGCGGAACCCCGAAGATCCCCGGCGTCGACCACGCCGGTCAGCTCGCGCAGCTGCGGCAGTCCCTGGACGGCGCCGCCACCGTGCGCGCCGTGGAGTGTCTCGACGCGTGCGAGCACGGCAACGTCATCGTGGTGCAGCCCTCGGCCGAGGGCCGGCGCGCGGGCGGCCGGCCCGTGTGGCTCGGCCTGGTCAACGACCCGCACGCCGTCGCCGACATCGCCACCTGGGCGAAGCAGGGCGGCCCGGGCCTCGCCGACGCGCCGGACATCCTGGACCTGTACGCGTTCAGTCCTTCACGCCGGATCAGGGCCGGACTGGACGGCGAGGGATGACGCGGCGCGCGCCGCGCAGGGGCGGCGCTGCCACCCGGCGCACCCGGGCACTGGCACTTCTGGTGGTCCTGGGCGGGCTGCTGAGCGCGTGCGCGGGGCCTTCGGCGCCCACGGACTCCCCCCGCGCCGCAGACGAGCCCTTATGGAGCGCCGAGTTCGACGGAGCGGCGGCCACCCGTCCCTCGGCGGCGTTCTGGAACACCGAGACGGGAAACCGGGAGGCCGAGGGGTGGGGCAACGACGAACTGCAGTACTACACGGACGACGCGGCCAACTCCTCCCTCGACGGCGAGGGACACCTGGTGCTCTCCGCGCGGCCGGCCCCCGACGGGTCGGAGCTGCCGTGCCACACCCAGCGGTTCTGTCCCTGGACATCGGCCCGCCTGACCACCGAGGGGAAGGTCGCGCTGACCAGCGGTCGCGTGGAGGTCCGGGCGAAGCTGCCCACCGGCACGGGACTGCTGCCGGCCATCTGGATGCTGGGCGAGAACGGAGCCGAATGGCCCGCCCAGGGGGAGATCGACATCTGCGAGGTGGTGGGCACGGAACCCCGGACGGTGTACGGCACCGCGCACGGACCGACCTACTTCGACGAGGACGGAATCGGCGGCGAGACCACGCTCGCCGCCGACGCCTCGCAGGCGTTCCACACCTACGCCGTCGAGAAGCGGCCGAACCGCGTCACCTGGTCCGTGGACGGGAAGCCCTACTTCACGCTGACCCCTTCGAAGCTGCCCGCACCACGCGACTGGGTCTTCGAACAGGACATGCACCTGTTGCTCGACGTCGCCGTCGGAGGCGACTGGCCCGGCCCTCCCGACGCCTCGACACCGTCCCCCGCGACGATGACGGTCGACTACGTGCGGTTCTACGGCGAGGGCCAAGCCTGAGGGTCGGCCGGGCGGGGGACCGCTCGACGGTCCGCGGGAGTGCCGGGGCGGGCCCGCGGGCGACCGTCCCGGACAGCTGTCTGGGCGGAGCCCGCGGCCAGCCGCTCCAGCAGCGCGGGCAGCGCGCTCCCGATGGGCTCCCGGACGGTCTGTTCGGCCAGCTCGTCGTAGGGGGTCGGCTCGGCGTTCACCACGAGGAGCCGGGCCCCGTGCTCCACGGCGATGCCTGCCAGCGAGGCGGCCGGCTGCACCTGCAGCGTCGTGCCCACCGCGATGAACACCTCGGCCGCCTTGGTGATCGCCACGGCCTCGGCGAGCACCCGCGAGTCCAGCCGCTCCCCGAACATCACCGTCGCCGGCTTCAGGATCCCGCCGCACACCGTGCACGGCGGGTCCGTCTCGCCGGCTTCGACACGGGCCAGCGCATCGGCCATGGCCGACCGTGCGTGGCACCGGGTGCACGTCACCTCGCGGGCCGTGCCGTGGAGTTCGACGACCTTGCGGGCGGGAAGCCCGGCCAACTGGTGGAGTCCGTCGACGTTCTGGGTGATCACACGCACCGGAGTGCCGGACCGTTCGAGGGCGGCCACCGCTCGATGGGCGGCGTTCGGCTCGGCGGCCCAGGTGGCACTGGTCCTGCGCATCTGCCAGGAGCGGCGCCGGATCTCCGGATCGGACATGTAGAAGTCGTACGTGACGAGCTTCTCCGCCTCCGGGTCCTTCCGCCAGAGGCCCTGTGGCCCGCGGTAGTCGGGGATGCCGGAGTCCGTGGAGATGCCGGCGCCGCTGAGGATCGCGACGAGAGTCATGGTCCGAGCCTACGGACGGCCTGGCCCCGCCGCGACGGCATATCCGCCGGCCCCCCGTAGGGTGGCCCCATGGCGAAAATCGACATCAGGCTCGACGCGGAACTCGTGGTCGAGGTCATGGTGCTCGCGGGCGTCGGTAATCCGCAGGACGCCGTCGAACTGGTCGTACGGGACTACATCGCGCGCGGCCACCGCACCGAGGCACGGGTGGCCGGGCAGGACGAGGCGCGTCGGGAGGCGGACGCCAGGCCCCAGGACCCGCAGGGCTGACCCCGGCGCCGGGCCCCGTGGTCCCCGGGCTGATCCCTCACCCCGTGACCGGGGCGCCGTCCTCGAGCTCCGCCGCCCCCGCCCCGGAGTCCAGAACCTCCAGCGCCGCGAGGACGCGTGCCGCGAGAGCGCCCCGCAGATGGCCGGCGAGGTCGGCGCGGTCCACCAGCCGCCAGGACAGGAGTTCCTCCTCCTGGAGCCGGATCGCGTCGAAGCGTTCCCGGGGGAGCACGCCGCCGTCGTAGACGTACGCGACGATCGGCGGGCGCTCCGCGCCGCGCATCCAGTCGACCGCGAGCAACCGGCCGGGCGGGAGGTCGAGACCGATCTCCTCCGCCGTCTCCCGGCGCGCGGCCTGCCGCGGGCTCTCGCCCTGGTCCGACTCGACCGTGCCGCCCGGCAGCGTCCACCCCTCCCGGTAGTTCGGTTCGACGAGCAGGACCCGCCCCCGCTCGTCCCTGAAGAGCGTGGCGGCGCCGGCCAGCACCCGGGGAAGGCCTGCGATGTACGTGGCGTAGTCAGCGGTGGTCATGGAGGCAGCGTAGAGGCAGCTCAGGGGTGGGCCATGTGGTTCCGGACAGCCATGGGCAGATCAGGGGTGGTGCGGATAGGGTCGGGGCGGCGCGACTGCCTGTTCGAAAGCAAAGGGATGCAAGGTGACGGACGGAGCAGCGATGAAGACCGCCCACGTGCTCGTGGCGGCGGACAAGTTCAAAGGATCGCTCACCGCGGTGCAGGTCGCGGAGCGTGTGACGGCCGGGCTGCGGCGCGTGGTCCCCGGGGTGCGGGTCGAGACCCTGCCCGTGGCGGACGGCGGCGACGGCACGGTCGCGGCGGCGGTGGCCGCCGGATTCGAGCGCCGCGAGGCCCGTGTGACCGGCCCGCTGGGCACGGAGGTCACGGCTGCCTACGCGGTGCGTGACACCACCGCGGTGGTGGAGATGGCCGAGGCCTCGGGGCTCCAGCACCTGCCGGCAGGGGAGTTCGCCCCGCTCACGGCGACCACCTACGGCTCCGGCGAACTGCTGGCAGCCGCCCTGGACGCGGGCGCCCGGACGATCGTGTTCGGCGTCGGCGGCAGCGCCACGACGGACGGCGGCGCGGGCATGCTCGCCGCCCTCGGCGCGCGCTTCCTGGACCGGGACGGCAAGCCCCTCGGCCCCGGCGGCGGTGCCCTCGCGGATCTGGCCGACGCCGACCTCTCGGGGCTCGACCCCCGGATCGCGGACATCGACCTGATCCTCGCCAGCGACGTGGACAACCCGCTGACCGGCCCGAAGGGCGCCCCCGAGGTCTACGGACGGCAGAAGGGCGCCACCGAGGACGACATCGCGGTCCTCGACGCGGCACTCGCCCACTACGCGTCCGTGCTGGGGCCCGAGCAGGCGGAGCTGCCGGGAGCCGGTGCCGCCGGAGGCATCGGCTACGGAGCGCTGGTCGCCCTCGGGGCCCGGTTCCGGCCGGGCATCGAGGTCATGCTCGACGTCCTGGGCTTCGCACCCGCGCTCGCCCGGGCCACGCTCGTGGTCACCGGCGAGGGCTCCCTCGACGAGCAGACCCTCCACGGCAAGGCCCCGGCGGGGGTCGCCGCCGCGGCCCGCGCGGCGGGCGTGGAGGTGGTCGCCGTCTGCGGACGCCTCGCCCTGCCGCCGGAGGCGCTGGAGAAAGCCGGCGTCCGCCGGGCCTACGCCCTGACCGCGCTGGAACCGGACCCCGCCGTCTGCATGGCGCAGGCCGGTCCGCTGCTGGAGCGCGCGGCCGAGGCGATCGCCCGCGACTTCCTGGCCTGACGTACCGTCATGAGGGGGTGGTCCGTGGGGACTTCCCCCTCAGGGCGGTGCCGTGGTCAGCGTGAAGGCGTCGAGTGCCGGCGTCGTCCCTGCCGGCTCGTGCGGCCGTGACGGCGGGTGTGGGGTCAGCACCTCCAGGTTTCGCAGGCCGGACCCCTGCTGGAGCGCGCGGCCGGGGGCGTGCCGTCATGAGGGGGTGGTCCGTGTGGACTTCCCCCTCAGGGCGGTGCCGTGGTCAGCCTGAAGGCGTCGAGTGCCAGCGTCATCTCGGCCATCTCACGCGGCCGTGACAGCGAGCGTGAGGTCAGCCGCTCCAGCCGTCGCAGCCGGTTGAGCACGGTGTTGCGGTGGCAGTACAGCCGCCCGGCCGCCCGCCCCGCCGAGCCTCCGCACTCCAGCCACGCGTCCAGCGTCCGCACCAGCAGCGCCCGGTCGGCCGGGTCCAGCGCCAGCAGCGGACCCAGAACCTCCGCGACCAGCAGGGCCGACAGCTCCGGCTGGCTCACGACCAGGGCCGTGGGCAGCCGCTCCTCCAGCCGTACGATCCCCGTCGTGCCCGGCGGGCACGTCAGCAGCGCCACCTCGGCCAGCCGGCGCGCGGCACCCAGCCCGGCCAGCCCGTCCACCACCGGGCCGATACCGCCCGGCCCCCGGCACCACCGCGCCAGCAGGCCGGTCAGCACGGCCGGATCCCGGTCACCCAGGGCGACGACCACGATCTCGCGGTCGCCCCGCCTGCGCCGCACGAACCGCAGGCCGTCCGACTCGACCGCCGTGCCCGGAGGCCCGCCCCCGCCCTCGCGCAGCACCGCCACCGCGTAACGGCCCTGCTCGGGGAGGCCGAGACCGCTCGCCGCGCGCGCCGCTAGGTCCGGCTCCTGGCGGCCCTCCAGCAGGGCGTCGAGCAGCACCCGGCCCCGCTCGTCACTGCGCCCCCGCATCTTTTCGCTCCGTCCCGCGGCCGAGCCGCTCTGGCTGGTGAGGATGCCACCGGCCCCGTCGGGAGTGACGGCGCATCCCCCGCCTCTGTGCGCGCGCACAACCGGGCCGTTCGAACACTGGTCAGCCGCAGCGAGTGCGCCCCGGACCGTGGACGCGCGCCGCGCCCGCTGCTGGTCTGTGGCACCACAACGACCAGTCGGAAGGAGGAGGACGCATGGCAACGCTCGAGATCCGCGAACTGTCCGTGGGCTACGGCCCGGTACGGGCACTGCGCGACGTCTCCGTCGACGTGCCGGCCGGCGCGATCACCGCTGTACTCGGTGGCAACGGCGCCGGCAAGACCACGCTGCTGCGGGCCGTATCGCGGACCCTCGGCTTCCACCGCGGGACGGGCACGGGCACCATCCGCTTCGACGGCCGCCCCCTGGACGGGCTCCGCCCCGCCCAGGTGGTGGCGGCGGGAGTGATCCAGGTGCCGGAAGGGCGGCAGGTGTTCGCCCGCATGACGGTGGCGGACAATCTCCGGGCGGGCGCCCTCGGGGCACGCGGCGGGCGCAAGGAAACCGCCGCCGCCCTCCGGCGCGTACACGAGCTGTTCCCCGTGCTCGCCCAGCGCGCGCACCAGCGGGCCGGCCTGCTGTCCGGCGGGGAGCAGCAGATGCTGGCGATGGGCCGGGCCCTGATGGCCGCCCCCCGGCTGCTGCTGCTCGACGAGCCGTCCCTCGGTCTCGCCCCGCTGATGGCGGCGAGGATCGCCGAGACGATCCAGGAGATCAACGCGGGCGGCACCTCCGTCATGCTCGTCGAGCAGAACGCGGCCATCGCGCTGCGGCTCGCCTCCACCGCGTACGTCCTGGACGTCGGCGAGGTCGCCCTCCACGGCCCGGCGGACGAGCTGGCAGCCTCGGACGAGGTACGCCGCCGCTATCTCGGCGTCGTCGACGAGACGGCCGCGGAGGACGCGGCCCAGGGGGAGAGCCTCACCCGCGGCCTGAGCAGGTGGTCCGCGTGACGACCGCCCCCGCCGCGCTCACCGTGCGCGACGTGACCGTGCGCTTCGCCGGGCTCACCGCCCTCGACGCGGTCTCCTTCACCGTCGAGCCGGGCAGTGTGCACGCCGTCATCGGGCCCAACGGCGCCGGCAAGTCCACCACCTTCAACGTGCTCTCCGGCGTCTACCGCGCCACCTCGGGCACCGTGCACCTCGGCTCCACCGAACTCACCCGACTCGCCCCGCACAGGATCGCCGACCTCGGCGTCGCCCGAACCTTCCAGAACCTGGCCCTGCCCCCGCACGCCACCGTCGCCGAAAGCCTGATGCTCGGCCGGCACCGGCTCACCCGCGCCGGCTTCGTCGCCTCCGGCCTGCGGCTGCCCTCCGCGACCCGCGAGGCGCACCGGCACCTCGAACGGGTCCGCGAGATCGCCGGGTTCATCGGTCTGGACAAGGAACTCGACTTCCCCGCCGGGGCCCTGCCGTACGGGAAGCAGAAGCTCGTCGAGCTCGGTCGCGCGCTGTGCATGGAGCCCCAGGTCCTGCTCCTGGACGAACCCATCGCGGGCATGACCGCCGACGAGCGCCGCCGGACCGCGGCCGTCGTCGCCGGTGTGCGCGACAGCCTCGGCATCTCGATCGTCATGGTCGAACACGACATGGGGGTGGTGATGCGGCTCGCGGACGCCGTGACCGTCCTCGACTTCGGACGCAGGATCGCCGGCGGTACACCCGCCGAGGTCCAGAACGACCCGGCCGTGGTCCAGGCCTACTTGGGGGCGCAGGAATGACCACCTTCATCGAACTCCTCCTCGGTGGCCTGTCCATCGGCTCGGTCTACGCATTGATCGCGCTGGGCTTCGTCGTCATCTTCAAGGCGACCGAGGTCGTCAACTTCGCCCACGCCTCGCTGCTGCTGGCCGGCGGTTACGTGACCGCCGTGCTCCACGACGACATCGGCTTCTGGCCGGCGCTCGGCGTGGGCATCGCCGGCGCGGCTGTCGTCGGTTCGGCGGTCGAGTTCTTCGTCATGCGCCGCTACCGGGGGAGCGACCAGAGTGTCCTCGCCATCGTCACCATCGGCGTCGACATCCTCCTGACCACCGAACTCGTCCGGCGCATGGGGACGGACGTCATGTCGCTGGGCGACCCGTGGGGCGACGACGTCGTCACCATCGGGGGCGTCACCCTCGCCGAGACCCGCATCGCGGCCTTCCTCGTCGCGGGACTGCTCATCACGGTGTTCCTGCTCGCCTTCCGCTTCACCTCCTGGGGCGTGTCCATGCGGGCCGCCGCCGAGAATCCGCAGACCGCCGCGCTGATGGGCATCCGGCTCGGCCGGGTCTCCCTGTCCGCCTGGGCGGTCGCCGGGGCGCTCGCCGCCGTCGCCGCTCTCTTCCTGACGGTGTTCCCGACCCCCGGCCTAGAACGGGCCACCTCGCTCGCCGCGCTCAAGGCGTTCCCCGCCGCGATCCTCGGCGGGCTCGACTCGACGACCGGCGCACTTGTCGGAGGGCTCCTCGTGGGAGTCACCGAGTCACTCGCCACCGGCTACCAGAGCGATCTCTCCTTCCTCGGACGCGGCATCGGCGATCTCGCGCCGTACCTGGTGATGGTGGCCGTCCTGCTCGTCCGGCCGGCGGGACTCTTCGGTACGAAGGAGCTGTCCCGTGTCTGAAGCCACCAAGGACGCCGTCGCGCCCGCCCCTGCCGGGGCCACCGTCACTGCCGCCGGGGAGTCGTTCACCGACCGGCTGCGCCGCCCCGCCCCGTACCTCTGGCTGGCCGGGTCGGTCCTGCTGCTCCTGCTCCCGTTCTACCTCGACCGGTTCTGGCTCCAGGCAGGGCTGTTCGCGATGGCCGCCGCGATCGGGGCCATCGGGCTCAACCTGCTGACCGGGTCCACCGGCCAGCTCTCCATGGGACATGCCTTCTTCCTCGCGGTGGGCGCGTACGGCTACTGCATCCTGGGCGGGGAGAGCAGCACGGAGAACGGGCACGCCCTGACCGGGCTCGGCCTGCCCACCTGGCTCGCGGCCGTCCTGGCCGTGCTCCTGGCGGGGGCCGCCGGCGGGCTGTTCAGCCCCATCGCGGGGCGGCTGAGCGGCGCGTACCTCGGTATCGCCACGCTCGCGCTGATCTTCATCGGCCAGCACGTCCTGTTCAACGCGGGCTCGCTCACGGGCGGCTTCAACGGCCGTCCGGTGCCGCCCCTCTCACTGTTCGGGTTCACCTTCGACGACGCCGAGGTGGTCGTGGCCGCCGTGCCCTTCCAGTCGTCCGAGAAGCTCTGGTACCTGGCACTGGCAGCGCTCCTGGTCAGCGGGCTCTTCGCCCGCGGGGTGCTGCGCGGCAGGCCCGGCCGGGCCCTCAACGCCATCCGGGACCACCGGATCGCCGCCGGGGTGATGGGCGTGCCCGTCGCCCGGTACCGGGCCGGCGTCTTCGTCCTGTCCTCGATGTACGCGGGCCTCGCGGGCGTCCTGCTCGCGCTGGTCTTCCAGCGGACCGTGCCCGAGTACTTCGGCATGATCCTGTCCCTCGAATACCTCGCCATGATCGTCATCGGCGGGCTGGGCAGCGTGGCGGGAGCCGTCATCGGCGCCGCGTTCGTCTCGCTGCTCCCGCAGGTGCTCACCCACTACAGCGACTCCCTGCCCCTGGTGTCCGCCCCCGGTACGGGCGGCATCGCACCGGGCGAGGCGTCCCGCTATCTGTACGGCGCCGCGGTCGTCGCGGTCGTCCTGTTCCTGCCCGGCGGCATTGCGCGTCTGAAGACTCCAGGGGAGAAGAAGAAATGAAGCTACGTGTTGTCGGAGCCGTCGTCGCGGCTCTCACCCTCACCCTCGCGGGATGCAGCGAGAAGGCGAAGTCGTCGGACGACGGCGGCGCGGACAAGAACGGGGTGAAGGCCGGCGAAGGAGTCACCGACTCCAAGATCACCCTCGGCGCCCTCACCGACATGACCGGCGTGTACGCCTCGCTGGGCAAGAGCGTCACCCAGGCCCAGCAGCTCTGGGTCGAGGAGACGAACAAGGCGGGGGGCATCTGCGACCGGCAGATCGAACTGACCGTCCGCGACCACGGATACGACCCGCAGAAGGCGATCGGCGCCTACACCGAACTCGAACCGAACGTCCTGGGCTTCACGCAGTTCATCGGCTCGCCGTTCGTCTCCGCCGTGGAGTCGCGCATCGACGGCCAGGACAAGGGCATCGTCCTGCCCCAGGCCTGGTCGGCGAACCTGGTCGGCTCCAAGTACGTCCGTGTCATCGGCGCCACGTACGACGTCGAGACGATCAACCTGATCGACTTCCTGCTGGACGAGAAGCGCATCGCCAAGGGCGACAAGATCGGCCACGTCTACTTCGAGGGCGACTACGGCGAGAACGCCCTGGCCGGCTCGAAGCACGCGGCGGCGGAAGCGGGCCTCACCGTCGTCGAGCAGAAGATCAAGCCGACCGACAACGACATGACCGCCCAGGTCTCCGCGCTCAAGCAGGCCGGCGTGAAGGCCGTCATCGTCAGCGCCGGACCGCGCCAGGCGGCCTCCCTGGTCGGCGTCGCCGCGGCCACCGGCTTCGCCGTCCCCGTCGTCGGCAACAACTCGGCGTACGCCCCGCAGCTGCTCGCCACCCAGGCGGGTGCGGCCCTGCAGAAGGACTACTACATCGGCGCCTCCACCCTGCCCATCGGAGACTCCGCCGAGGGCCCGGCGAAGCTCGCCAAGGCGTACGCGGCCACGTACCCGAAGGACGGCCTCGACAACGGCGTCATCGCCGGATACAACGCGGCGTCCGTCTTCGGCGAGGCACTGAAGAAGGCCTGTGAGTCGAAGGACCTCACCCGTGAGGGCGTCGACAAGGCCCTGCTCACCATCAAGGACTTCGGCGGTGACTTCGGGATCGCGCACGACTTCACCGACCCGTCGGCGCCCTCGACCCGGCAGACCGTCATCATGAAGCCCGACGCCAAGTCCCCCGGTGGCCTCAAGGTCGTCAGGCCGGCGGAGGTGGCCCCGGCCGCGGAGTCGTTCACGCCGAAGGGCTGAGCCCTCCCCGTACAGAGACGGGCCCGGCCGTGGAGGCCGGGCCCGTCGTCGTGCGCGCGGTCAGCCGGTGTAGGCCTCCAGCTCGGACAGCTGCCCCGCCGGCCAGCCGGTGTTGGCGGTGAACGTCAGCCGCAGATAGCGGACCGGCGTCCCCGTCAGCGTCACCGTCGCCGTGTTGCCGCTGGACGGGGCGAACGTGTAGCCCGCCGGCGCCTTGAGGGAGGTGTACGTGGAGTTGTCGGTGCTGCCCGTGACGCCGATCGTCTGCGTGCGCGTCGCCCAGGCGGCGGCCGGGGGCAGCTTCAGCACCAGACGCCCGACGGCCTTGGCGGCACCGAGATCCACGGTGACGGACTGCGGGAAGGCGTTGTTGCGGCTCTCCCAGTAGCTGCCGGCGTTGCCGTCCACCGCGTTGCCGGCGCCGTACACGTCGGCGTGGCTCGTCTCGGTGACCGGACGCCCCTGGGCGAGGTTGCCCGTCTCCTCGGGCGGGTCCGTCGGGTCGGTCGGGCCGCCGCCGCCCGGCACCCCGCCGTTGGTCCACACCGGGTCGGGCCAGACACCGGTGCAGGCGGGCGGGTTCGCGTACCAGCCCGAGTTCCCGGTGCCCTGGGTGATCTGGAAGCCGCTGCCGACACAGTTGTGGATCGGGTTGGACTGGGCGATGTGCGTGGCGACGACCTTGTTGAAGGAGGCCGTGCCCGGAGCCTGGATCTGGAGGGCGTACGTGCCCGCTCCGTCGATCTTGATGTTGTCGAAGTGCAGTCCGTTGCTCGCGCCCTCGATGAGATGGATCGCGGCGTAGGAGCTGTCCAGGATCTCGCTGTCCGTGATGTTGATCGTGGCGTTGCTGATCGGCTCGTTGAGACCGCTGAACCAGATCGCGCCGACGCCGAAGCGCCAGTTGAAGTCGTTGTTCCCGGTCCGGATCAGGGTGTTGCGGGCAGCGGTGTGCGTGCCCGAGACGGCCGTCCCCTGACCCGAGTTGACGCCCGGGTAGCGGTTGGCGATGTGCAGCCCGCCGCCGTTGGTGACGGTGTCCGACATGACGTTGTCGGAGATGGTGATGTCCTTGCCGCCGTACGTGACGATGTTGTTGGCGAGGATCGGCAGGATCACCGTGTTGAAGGTGAACGTGTTCCTCACGTTCGGGACGTTCTCCGCCCACATCGCCAGTCCGTCGTCGCCGGTGTTGCGGACGAAGGTGTTGGTGACGGTGGAATCGGTGACCCCGTAGTGGAAGTTCACCCCGTCGGCGGTCTGGTCCAGGATGCGGCTGTTCTTGACGGTGAAGTCGTCCATGGGGCCGTCCATCCAGGCGCCGCACTTGGTGTGCTGCATCCAGACGTTGTCGACGACCGAGTGGGACATGGCCCCGCCGATGGCGTTGACCTGGTCGTTGTCCACCCGCTCGCGGATGTCGCCGATGATGGCGAAGTCCTTGAGGGTGACATTGCTGCTGCCGCCCTGCGCCGCGTACTTCCCGTAGACCCCGACCGCCTTGGACCGGTCCGTGGGGTGACGCCCGGTCAGCACGCTGTACCAGGGGCCCGCGCCGCGCAGGGTGACCTTGTCGACGACGATGTGGTCCTGGACCTTGAAGGTGCCCTGGGGGATGTACACCTCCCTGCCCTGCGCGCGGCCCGCGTCGACCGCGGCCTGGATCTTCGCCGTGGCGTCGGCCGCTCCGGTCGGGTCCGCGCCGAAGTCGCTCACCACGTCCAGTGCCCCGGACGGCTTGCCGACAGGCGCGCCGACCTGCTCGAAGTCCGCGAGGTCGATGGTGAACGACGGTGAGGCGGCGGTGGAGGTCACCTGGAGCCGGACCTTCGTCCCGGCCGCCAGCGTGGACCCGAACATGGTCCGCGTCTCGTCGTAGAAGTGGTGCGGGTCGGTGTCCCCCGGGTTGTTGTTGAAGGGGTAACCCCCGTAGTACCAACCGTACTTCGATGTCACCGGCACGCTCTTGAGCGAGTTGCCGTTGACCCGCAGATCGAGCGAGGCGTCCCGGCCCGTCCCTGCCGCGTTGTCCGGCAGCGAGTAGCGGAAGGTCATCGCGTTCGCGGGGGCCGTGAGTGTGAACTCGACGTACTCGCCCGCGGCGTCGAGCGTGACGGCCTGCCGGCCCGAAGCCTCGGAGGGCAGCGAGCCGTAGAGGCGGTCGGGGCCGATCAGCGAGCCGTTGGTGGCGGCGTACTCGGCCTCCTGTTCCTTGAACGGAACGGTGGCGCCCCGGCCGGACACCCCGACGGGGGACGGCGCGGGAACGGCGGCGGCCTGTGCGGGGGGAGCGCCGGCCAGCAGCATCGCCGCCGCGGTGCCGGCAGCGGCGAGTGCCACGGAGAGGGAGGCGGAGAGGGACCGTCTGAGCAGACGTGGGCCAGGGAGGGGTGGGGTCACGTGGGTCGTCCTTGCGGCTCGAAGGGCTCTGCGGACGCCCACAGGCTAGAAGCTCCTTCGTAAAGAAGTCCATCGTGCTGCGCAAGATTTCATCGTCATTGCTCAAATTAATGACTGCGAGGTGTGAATAGTGAGCGGTGCCGGAGGGCGGGTGGTTTCGGGAAATGAACGTTGTCATGCCCATTGACAGCGGATCCGCCGTCCTGGCTTCATGTGACCAACGGAATGGGAGCGCTCCCATCCCCGCTGCCCGCCTCACCCCCATGAAAGGCGACAACGGATGAAGCCACGGATGAGAAAACGGCTGGCCAGGGCGACGGCCGCCGCCGTCACCGCGACCGCCCTGCTGATGACGCTGTCCGGCCCGGTCTCCGCACAGGCGGCGAGCGGCGCGACGCGGACGCCGGCGTCGAGCGCGGCGACCCCGGCTGCTGCGGCCGGCTCCGGCACGGACTGGCTGCACACCGAGGGCAACCGGATCGTCGACGAGCGGGGCAACCGGGTCTGGCTGACCGGGGCGAACTGGTTCGGCTTCAACGCCACGGAGCGCGTCTTCCACGGTCTGTGGTCCGCCAACCTGGACACCGTCACACGGCAGATGGCGGAGCGGGGCATCAACATCATCCGTGTGCCGATCTCCACGCAGCTCCTGCTGGAGTGGAAGGAGGGCCGGGCGGCGGCCTCCAGCGCCGTCAACACGTGGGCCAACCCCGAACTCGCGGGCAAGACCACCCTGGGGGTCTTCGACGCGTTCCTCGGTGTGGCGGAGAAGTACGGCATCAAGGTGATGCTCGACGTCCACAGCGCGGAGGCCGACAACTCCGGCCACGTGTACCCCGTGTGGTGGAAGGGCGCGATCACCACCGAGCAGTTCTACTCCGCCTGGGAGTGGGTGACCGACCGCTACAAGTCCAACGACACCCTGGTCGCGATGGACGTCAAGAACGAACCCCACGGCAAGCAGTCCGACAGCCCCCGGGCCAAGTGGGACGGCTCCACCGACCAGGACAACTTCAAGCACACCTGCCAGACCGCCGGCAGGCGCATCCTCGCGATCAACCCGCACGTCCTCGTCCTCTGCGAGGGCATCGAGATCTACCCCAAGGACGGGAAGAACTGGTCCTCCACCTCGGCGACCGACTACCACGGCATGTGGTGGGGCGGGAACCTGCGCGGGGCGAAGGAGCATCCGGTCGACCTCGGTGCGCAGCAGGACCAACTGGTCTACTCCCCGCACGACTACGGGCCGTCGGTGTATCAGCAGCCCTGGTTCCAGGGAACGTGGGACCGCACCACCCTGGAGCGCGACGTGTGGGACCCCAACTGGCTCTACCTGCACAAGGACGGCACAGCGCCGCTTCTCATCGGGGAGTGGGGCGGCCACCTCGACAACGGCCCGAACCAGAAGTGGATGACCGCTCTGCGCGACCTGATGGTGGACAACGGCATCCACCACACCTTCTGGTGCCTCAACCCCAACTCCGGTGACACGGGCGGGCTCCTGGGCTACGACTGGGCCACCTGGGACGAGGCGAAGTACGCGCTGCTCAAGCCCGCCCTGTGGCAGTCGGGCGGGAAGTTCGTCGGGCTCGACCACGAGGTCAGGCTCGGCGGGCCTGCCGCCACCACGGGCATCTCCCTGGGTGACCTCTACGGCGGCTGATCCCGCCCGCCGCACCACCCCCGCTGACCGCCCTGGGGTGCCGATGAAACCCCACCGCCTCGGCACCTCAGGGCTCTCCACCCCGTTCCGGCAGGACGGCGCGTCAGCCGTCCTGCCGGAGGGCGTTGATGAGCAGCAGGGCGATGTCGTCGTTGCCGGGCGTGTAGCGCCTCGCGTAGCGCACGAGCGTCTCGGCGACGGAGTCCATGTCCTGGTCGAGGGCCAGGGCGAAGTGCTCGGCCAGATCGGCGGTGGCGTCGTCGAAATCCACCCCTGGCGCCTCCACCAGCCCGTCGGTGAACAGGGCCAGTGTCGCGCCGGGAGGCAGGGGGACGTGCGTCGTCGGATAGCGCGACGCGGGATCGATGCCGAGCAGCAGGCCGGGGGGCAGGTCGAGCGCCTCGGTCTGACCGTCCGGCTGCCTCAGCAGCGGTGCGGGATGGCCGGCGGTGGCCAGGCAGGCGGTGTTCCCGGCAAGGTCGAGATGGACGTACAGACAGCTGGTGAACAGCCCCGGATCGAGGTCGGTGAGCAGCCGGTTGGTACGTGCCAGGACCTCGTCGGGCGGCGCGCCGGCGGAGGCGTGCACGGCGGTACGGACCTGGCCCATGAGTGCGGCGGCGTTCACGTTGTGGCCCTGCACGTCGCCGATGGCGGCGGCGGCCGTGGTCTCGTCGAGCCGGATGAGGTCGTAGAAGTCCCCGCCGATGCCCATGCCCCGGGTCGACGGGAGGTAGCGTGCCGCGACGTCCAGGCCGTCGATCGAGGGGAGGGTCTGGGGCAGGAGGTGCGCCTGCAGGCTGTGCGCGAGCCGGTTCTTCGTGTCGTACAGGCGCGCCCGGTCCAGTGCCTGCGCCAGCAGTCCCGCGATCGAGGTGAGCAGGGCACGCTCCTCGGGCTCGAAGGTCTGCGGCCGGTCGTAGGCGAGGACCAGGGAACCCACCGGATGCCCGGAGACGATCAGTGGCAGGAAGGCGCACGCGGCGACCACGTCGCGCAGTCCCGCCTGCGGATAGGCGCGTTCCAGGTCCGCGAAGGTCGGGAAGAAGTCCGGAATGCCCGTCGTCAGCACGTGCGCGGCCGGCGTGCCCGAGCTCAGCGGGGCCCCGTCGAAGCGGTCCATGAGGGTGGGCCGGCCGCCCCTGCGGCCCTCCACCCGCAGCCGTCCGTCCGTCGAGGTCATCACCACGAGGGTGTGGATCCGGAACGCGGGCATCAGCTGGTCACCGGCCAGTTCGATCACTTCCTGCGTGCCGACCGCCTCGGTGAGCGTGGCCGCCAGGTGCATCAGGTGGTACAGGGCGTTCGCACGGCTGGGTACGGCGGCGGAGGGCGGCAGCGTAGGGGCCGGGGCGTCGGCCGGACCGGGTTCCGAGGTGGGCATGATGCGCACGCTGATGCCGGTGGCGTTCGGGAAGAGCCGGAAGGATAGCCACCGGTCCGGTGGTCTCAGTACGGTGAAGGAGGTGTTCTGACGGCTGATGACGGCGGCCCGGTAGTGGTCCTCCACGGAGGGGTCGTGCAGCCAGGGAAGTGACACCCAGGGCAGGGTGCCGCGCACCTCGTCCGCCGGTGTGCCGAGCAGCTCCGCGGCGGCGTCGTTCAGATAGGTGACGGTCCCGTCCAGTGCCAGCGCGCAGCTTCCGCCGGGCAGCCGCTGGACGAACTCCATGACGGCGGCGCCCTCCGCCGGATCGGGAGCGGGCGGCTCCGGCGGCGGCAGCACCCGGGGCTGGCTCCCCGCGACCACCGGGTAACCGTTGCTCTCGGCCTGCCGGAGGAGCGTCCCGATGCCGTTGCAGCCCCTGAGCACGGCCGCGCGCTCGTCGGGCCTCAGCTGCGGGGAGTGCGACCCCGGCCACAACAGGACCAGGCCGCCCTGGTCGGCGGCGCCGATGTGGAGGGGGGCCGCGGCCAGTGCGAACTGGTACGGCAGCACGAGCGCGGGACGCGGATAGCGGCGCGCCAGCTCCTCCTGACTGCCGAGCCAGATCAGGCAGCCCAGACGTACGGCGTCCGCCACCGGCATCGGGGCGGACAACGGGACCCGCGTCCACGGGTCGGCCAGCTGCCCCGGGACCCCGGCGAGCACGGCCAGCCGCAGCGTCGTGTCGTGCCTCGGCAGCAGGTAGAGCATCACCACCGACGCGCCCGTCTCGTGCATGAGGTGGGCGACGGCGCTGTCCAGCAGCTCCGTGCCCGCACCTGCGGCGGCAGCAGAGGCGGCGTAGTCCTGCACGCCTTCCAGCCTCTCCCGTGACAGGCGGCTGCGCACCCGCTGCGGGGTGCCCGGCTGCTGATCGAGCCGTACAGCGCCCGCCGGGCGTGCGAGCGGGATGCGGCGGGGACGGCGGCCGAGCCGGCGGAGAGCCACCGGCTGATGGAGGCCGCGGCCGTGCAGCGCGTCGCCGACGACTTCCGCGCCCACCTCCAGGCGGACTCGGCCTTCCCCGCCACGATCGCCCGTGCCGCCGGCAACCGCTTCCTCAGCGCCGTCATCGACCCGCTGGGCGCGCACATCCAGCGCTTCCGCCGCTTCACCGGTGGCCGGGTGAGTGACACGCAGGAGGCGCTCGCCGAACACGCCGCGGTCCTCGAGGCGGGGGACGCGGAGCGCTGCGAGTCCACGATGCGCGCCCATCTGGAAGGTGTGGCGCACCGGGCCTTCGGCCACTGACGTCGGCCCTCCCCGCGCGTGGATCGATCCCCCTCGGCCGGCCGAGGGGCCGGAGCGGCTGCACCCACCGCCCCGGGCGAGGTCGCAGCCGCTCTTCGGCATCCACGGAATCATGCGTGGCGCATCACCGAGAAAGCCGCGTACAACCCCTTGACCTGTCACTTTCCTGCTGGGCATGCTGCACGCACCCTTTTGTCAATGATGTGAACTTATCCGGCCGGCTGCCCTCGTCCCAGGCGGTGCACGGCACTCCACAGGCCAGGAGCAGGAGACCCATGAACCCGTGGAACGACCCTTCGCTCGGAGACGACGAGCGCATCGGGGCCCTGATGGCCGAGATGACACGGGACGAGAAGCTCGCCCAGCTGGGCAGCTACTGGTCCAAGGCGAACGTCGGCAGCGGAGACGCCCGGGTCGCGCCGATCGAGGAGGCCCTCGCCGCCCGGTCCGGCGAGGCCGAGGCGCTCGCGCACGGCATCGGCCACCTCACCCGTCCCTACGGCACCCGCCCGCTCACCCCGGAAGAAGGCCGCGCCGAACTCGTACGCGTGCAACGGCTGCTGACCGGCACCACCCGCCTCGGCATCCCCGCCCTCGCCCACGAGGAGTGCCTGACCGGGTTCGCCGCGTACGGCGCTACCGTCTACCCCACACCGCTGGCCTGGGCGGCGACCTTCGACACCGCGCTCGTCGAGCGGATGGGCGCCGCGATCGGCCGGGACATGGCCTCCGTCGGCGTCCACCAGGGGCTCGCCCCGGTCCTGGACGTCGTACGCGACTACCGCTGGGGCCGCGTCGAGGAGACCCTCGGCGAGGACCCTTACCTGACCGGGCTCATCGGGACCGCCTACGTGCGCGGCGTGCAGTCCGTGGGTGTCGTCGCCACGCTGAAGCACTTCGCCGGGCACGCCGCCTCCCGGGGTGCCCGCAACCACGCGCCCGTCTCCATCGGCGCCCGTGAGATGGCCGACGTCATCCTGCCCCCGTTCGAGATGGCGGTGCGCGAGGGGGCGGCGGGCTCGGTGATGAACACCTACACCGACCAGGACGGCGTCCCCGCCTGCGGCGACGAGCACCTGCTGACCACCGTGCTCCGCGAGCAGTGGGGCTTCGAGGGCACCGTGGTCTCCGACTACGGGTCGATCGCGTTCCTCCACACCATGCACCGGGTCGCCGCCGACGAGGCCGATGCCGCCCGCGTCGCCCTGGGCGCGGGCATGGACGTCGAGCTCCCCAACACCCGCTGCTACGGGGAACCCCTCGCCCGGCAGCTCGACGCCGGGCACGTCGCGCCGGAACTGCTGGACCGCGCCGTCGAACGCGTCCTGCGCCAGAAGCTCCTGCTCGGGCTGCTGGACGCCGGCTACAGCCCGGAGGACGACGCCGGGACCGGCCGGCCCGTCGACCTCGACTCCCCGGCCAACCGCACGCTGGCCCGCACCGTCGCCGAACGCTCCGTCGTCCTGCTGGCCAACGAGGGCGCCGCGCTGCCCCTGGACCCGGCCCGAACGCCCCGTATCGCGCTCGTCGGCCCCGGCGCGGACGACTCCGGCACCTTTCTGGGCTCCTACTCCTTCCCCAACCACGTCCTGCCCAAGCACCCAGGCCACCCGGCGGGCCTCGCCCTGCCCACCCTGCGCGAGGCACTCACCGCCGAACTGGCGGACGTCACCCTCACCTACGAGCGGGGCTGCGCCGTCAGCGGCGACGACCGCACCGGCCTGCCCGCGGCTGTCCGAACGGCCCGCTCGGCCGACCTGGCCCTGGTCGTCGTGGGCGACCGCTCCGGGATGTTCGGCAACGGCACGTCGGGGGAGGGGTGCGACGCACCCGACCTCGCGCTCCCGGGCGTGCAGCGCGACCTCGTCGAGGAGGTGCTCGCCACCGGTGTGCCGGTCGTCCTGCTCGTCGTCTCCGGGCGGCCCTACGCGCTCGGCGGGTTCGCCGACCGCTGCGCCGCCGTCGTCCAGTCCTTCATGCCCGGTGAGGAGGGCGGCCCGGCGCTGGCCCGCGTCCTGTCGGGCCGGGCCACCCCGAGCGGCAAGCTGCCCGTCCAGATCCCGGCCACGCCGGGCAGCGGCCCCGGGACCTACCTCAACCCGCCCCTGGGCCGGCACAGCGACGGCATCAGCGTCCTCGACAACACGCCGCTGTACCCCTTCGGCCACGGCATCTCCTACACCACCTTCGGCTACGAGGACCTGCGCGTCGCCTCCGGCAGGGTCCCCACGGACGGGTTCATCGAGATCTCCTGCCTCGTGCGCAACACCGGCGACCGCCCCGGCCGCGAGACCGTCCAGCTGTACTACGACGACCCGGTCGCTCAGGTGGCCCGGCCCACCCAGCAGCTGGTCGCCTTCGGCTCCGTCGGCCTCGAACCCGGAGCAGCGGCCCGGGTCGCCTTCCGGGTGCACGCCGACCAGACCTCCTACACCCAGGACGCCTCCGGCGACGGGCAGCGCATCGTCGAGCCCGGCACCCTGCGCCTCATGATCGGTTCCTCCAGCGGGGACATCCGGCTGAGCACCGGCATCGAGCTCACAGGACCCCTGCGCCGCGTCGGCGCGGACCGCCACCTCAGCCACGCGTAGCAGCCCTCACCGCACGCGAGAGGGCCCGGATGCTGGGGAGCATCCGGGCCCTCGTCGTCGTGTTCCGCGTGGTTACGGGAGCTGCGCCGCCCGCGCCTCGCGCCGGTTGTCACGGAAGGTGTTCACCCGCCGCGCCGTGGCGAAGAGCGGGATCACCGCCCCCAGGACGACCTGGAGCGCACAGCCGGTCTGCAGGAGCAGCTGACCGCCGGGGGCGTCGAACGCCCAGGCGGCGAGGAGCCCCATGGCGGCCACGATCCAGCTGAGCATCGCCACCGCGAGGACACCCCGCGGCTTCGGGTACTCGACGCGGCTGACCATGAGCCACGCCACGCCGATGATGGCGAGCAGCGTCGGCACGAAGGGCAGCTCCAGGAGCACGATCGAGACGACCGTGAGCGCTCCGAAGGGGCTCGGCATGCCCTGGAACATGCCGTCCTTCAAGGTCACGCACGAGAACCGCGCAAGCCTGAGCACCACCGCCAGCAGCACCACGATCGCCGCGAGCGCGGAGACCCGCTGGTGGGCGTCGTCCGCGACCATCCCGTAGACCAGGACGAAGTACGCCGGAGCGAGACCGAAGCTGATGAGGTCGGAGAGGTTGTCCAGCTCCGCACCCATCGGCGAGGACCGCAGCTTGCGCGCGACGAGGCCGTCGAAGAGGTCGAACACGGCGGCCATGAGCATGAGGATCACCGCGGTGGCGGCGGAGTGGCGGGCCATGCCCGACTCGTCGCTGCCGGTGAGATGCGGGATGAGGATGCCCGTGGTGGTGAAGTACACCGCCATGAAGCCGCACGTGGCGTTACCCAGAGTGAGGGTGTCCGCTATCGACAGCCGCATGGACAGCGGCATGTCCTCCGTGCCGTCGGCGTCGTCGTCGGACGCCTCGGGCACCCAGCCCGCCTGGGTATCCGGATCAATCACGGTCAATTCGAGTCACCCCCGCGGTGGTGGCCTGGCCGACCTCGACCGCGACGTCGACACCTTCAGGAAGGTAGATGTCCACGCGCGAGCCGAAGCGGATCAGACCGATGCGTTCGCCCTGCTCCACCTTCGTCCCCTGCGGGATGTAGGGGACGATACGACGGGCGACCGCTCCCGCGATCTGCACCATCTCGATGTCGCCGAGCTCGGTGTCGAAGTGCCAGACAACGCGTTCGTTGTTCTCGCTCTCCTTGTTGAACGCCGGGACGAACCCGCCGGGCACGTGCTCGACCGAGGTCACGGTGCCGGACAGCGGAGCCCGGTTGACGTGCACGTTCAGCGGGCTCATGAAGATCGCGACGCGGGTGCGCCCGTCCTTCCACGGCATGATGCTCTGCACCACGCCGTCGGCCGGCGAGATGACACGACCCTGGGTGATCTCGCGCTCGGGGTCACGGAAGAACCACAGCATGCCCGCCGCGAGCGCGGTGGTGGGCACGGCCGCGGCGGCCCAGCGTCCGGACTTGCGGGCCCGGGCGAGGCTGAGAGCCGCGGTGGCGACGGTCGGGAGGAGCCACGGCGATGCTCCGCGGGCGAGGCGGACCCCGCCGCGCGTTGCAGGGATTTGGCTGTCGGGCATGGATGACCTTCGTAGCGGATGATGCCGCGCTGGCAACGGGGGGACGGCGGCTTTCCGGCGATGCTATCGGGTGAGTGCGGCAACTGGGCAAGCCAGCAGCCGAGTCGGACAGCTGAAAGGCTCCGGCCGGGGTTGACCTGGTGTGATGTTCTTCGCCACCAAATCACCTCGAAGGGGACATTCAGCCCTGGAGCCGGTACTCCTCGAGGAGCCGGCGACCGATGATCATTTTCTGGATCTCGGCGGTACCTTCACCGATCAGCAGCATCGGGGCCTCGCGGTAGAGGCGCTCGATCTCGTACTCCTTGGAGAAGCCGTAGCCGCCGTGGATACGGAAGGCGTCCTCGACGACTTCCTTGCAGTACTCGGAGGCGAGGTACTTCGCCATCCCTGCCTCCAGGTCGTTCCGCTCCCCGGAGTCCTTTTTGCGTGCTGCGTTCACCATCATCGCATGGGCGGCTTCGACCTTGGTGGCCATTTCAGCCAGTTTGAACTGGATCGCCTGGTGCTGGGCGATCGGCTTTCCGAAGGTCTGGCGCTGCTGGGCGTACGAAACGCCCAGTTCGAACGCACGCTGTGCGACACCGCAGCCACGCGCGGCGACATTCACGCGTCCTACCTCGACACCGTCCATCATTTGGTAAAAACCTCGGCCGGTCGTGCCGCCCAGGACGCGATTGGCCGGAATGCGCAGTCCGTCCATGATGAGCTCGGTCGTGTCGACGCCCTTGTAGCCCATCTTGTCGATCTTCCCCGGAATGGTGAGGCCGGGGCGGACCTCGCCGAATCCCGCCTCCTTCTCCACCAGGAAGGTCGTCATCGACTTGTGCGGGGCCGTCCCCTGCGGGTGTCCTTCGTCACTCCGGCACAGAACGGCCACCAGCGTGGACGTGCCGCCGTTCGTCAGCCACATCTTCTGGCCGTCGAGGACGTACTCGTCGCCGTCCCTGACACCCTTCGACGAGATCGCGGAGACGTCGGAGCCCAGCGCCGGCTCGGACATCGAGAAAGCGCCCCGCACCTCGCCCAGGGCCATCCTCGGCAGGAACGTGTCCTTCTGCTCCTGGGTGCCGTGCTGCTTGAGCATGTACGCCACGATGAAGTGCGTGTTGATGATGCCCGACACGCTCATCCAGCCCCGGGCGATCTCCTCGACGCAGAGCGCGTAGGTCAGGAGCGACTCGCCCAGACCGCCGTACTCCTCGGGAATCATCAGCCCGAACAGGCCGAGTTCCTTGAGCCCTTCGACGATCTCCGTCGGGTATTCGTCGCGGTGCTCCAGCTGGGTCGCGACAGGAATGATCTCCTTGTCGACGAAATCCCGGACCGTGGAGAGGATTTCCTGCTGGACATCCGTCAGGCCGGCGGTCTGCGCGAGTCGGCTCATGGCTACTTCTCCCCGTTCTTGCTCGACGGCTGCTTCAGCTCCGGGCGGCCGGGCTGCTCACCGCCGCGCTCCTTGATGTACGTCTCGGTGGGGACCATCACCTTGCGGCGGAACACGCAGACCAGCGTGCCGTCCTGCTTGTAGCCCTTTGTCTCCACGTGGACGATGCCGCGGTCGTTCTTCGACCTCGACGGCGTCTTGTCGAGCACGGTCGTCTCGCCGTAGATCGTGTCGCCGTGGAAGGTCGGCGCCACGTGCTTCAGCGACTCCACCTCCAGATTGGCGATCGCCTTCCCGGAGACGTCCGGCACGGACATGCCGAGCAGCAGTGAATAGATGTAGTTGCCGACGACGACGTTCTTGCCGAAATCGGTCGTGCTCTCCGCGTAGTTGCTGTCCATGTGCAGCGGGTGGTGATTCATGGTCAGCAGGCAGAAGAGGTGGTCGTCGTATTCGGTGACCGTCTTTCCGGGCCAGTGCTTGTAGACGGCACCGACCTCGAATTCCTCATAGGTACGTCCGAACTGCATGTCAGGCCTCCGGAGCTTCGAACTTGGAGGTGCGCCGCATCCCGGCCGCGCGGCCCTTGCCCGCGATGACCAGGGCCATCTTGCGGCTGGCCTCGTCGATCATCTCGTCGCCGAGCATCGCCGAACCCTTCTTGCCGCCCTCCTCCGAGGTGCACCAGTCGTAGGCGTCGAGGATGAGCTCGGCGTGGTCGTAGTCCTCCTGGGAGGGCGAGAACACCTCGTTCGCGGCGTCCACCTGGCCGGGGTGCAGGACCCACTTGCCGTCGAAGCCCAGCGCCGCCGCCCGGCCCGCGACCTCGCGGTAGGCGTCCACGTCGCGGATCTGGAGGAACGGGCCGTCGATCGCCTGGAGGTCGTGGGTGCGGGCCGCCATCAGGATGCGCATCAGGATGTAGTGGTACGCGTCCGCCGGGTAGCCGGGCGGCTGCTGGCCGACGACCAGGGTCTTCATGTTGATCGAGGCCATGAAGTCGGCCGGGCCGAAGATCAGGGTCTCCAGGCGGGGCGAGGCGGCGGCGATGTCGTCGATGTTCACCAGGCCCTTGGCGTTCTCGATCTGCGCCTCGATGCCGATCCGGCCGACCTCGAAGCCCATCGTCTTCTCGATCTGGGTGAGCAGCAGGTCCAGCGCGACGACCTGCTGAGCGTCCTGGACCTTCGGCAGCATGATGCAGTCGAGGTTGGGGCCCGCACCCTCGACGACCGTGATGACGTCCCGGTACGTCCAGTGCGTCGTCCAGTCGTTGACCCGCACGACCCGGGTCTTCCCCGTCCAGTCGCCCTTGTTGAGCGCGTCGACGATGTGGTGCCGGGCGCCCTCCTTGGCGAGCGGCGCGCAGGCGTCCTCCAGGTCCAGGAAGACCTGGTCGGCCGGGAGCCCCTGGGCCTTCTCCAGGAACCGGGGGTTCGAGCCCGGCACGGCCAGACAGGAACGGCGCGGGCGCAGACGGTTCACGGGGGCCGCGGTCTGCGCGGCGGCGGGCGACGGGCTGGGCGTGGTCATGCGGGGACCTCCAGAGGGTCGAGCTTGTTCGCTTTCCGGATCTCGTCGACGATACGGCCGATGATCTCCGTGATGCCGAAGTCCTTCGGGGTGAAGACGGCGGCGACGCCGGCCGCGACGAGGGCGGTCGCGTCGGCCGGGGGGATGATGCCGCCCGCGATCACCGGGATGTCCGCCGCCCCGGCCTCACGCAGCCGGTTCAGCACGTCCGGTACCAGCTCGGCGTGCGAGCCGGACAGGATGGACAGGCCGACGCAGTGCACGTCCTCGGCCAGCGCGGCGTCGGTGATCTGCTCGGGAGTCAGCCTGATCCCCTGGTAGACCACCTCGAATCCGGCGTCACGCGCGCGCACGGCGATCTGTTCGGCGCCGTTGGAGTGCCCGTCCAGACCGGGCTTGCCGACCAGCAGGCGCAACCGTCCGGCGCCCAGATCATCCGCGGTGCGGGAGACCTTCTCGCGGACCAGGGCGAGGGGGGTGCCCGGCTCGGCGTTGACCGCCACCGGCGCGGACGAGACGCCCGTCGGGGCCCGGAACTCGCCGAACACGTCGCGCAGGGCCCAGGCCCACTCCCCGGTGGTGACGCCCGCCCGAGCGCACTCGACGGTCGCCTCCATCATGTTCCGGGTGCCGGCGGCGGCCTTCTTCAGGGCCGCCAGCGCCTCGGTCGCCCGCGCCTCGTCACGGTTGTCGCGCCACTCGTGCAGCGCGGCGACGACCCGGGCCTCGTTCTCCGGGTCCACCGTCATGATCGCCGCGTCCAGGTCGGCGGTCAGCGGGCTGGGCTCGGTCGTCTCGTAGATGTTGACACCGACGATCTTCTCCTCGCCCGCCTCGATCCTGGCCCGCCGTGCCGCGTGCGAGGAGACGAGCTCCGACTTGAGGTAGCCCGACTCGACGGCGGCCATCGCGCCGCCCATCTGCTGGATCCGGTCGATCTCGGCGAGCGAGTCGGTGACCAGCTCGTCGACCTTGGCCTCGATGACGTGCGAGCCGGCGAAGATGTCCTCGTACTCCAGCAGGTCGCTCTCGTGCGCCAGTACCTGCTGGATGCGCAGCGACCACTGCTGGTCCCACGGGCGCGGCAGACCCAGTGCCTCGTTCCAGGCGGGCAGCTGCACGGCGCGGGCGCGGGCGTCCTTGGAGAGGGTGACGGCCAGCATCTCCAGCACGATGCGCTGGACGTTGTTCTCCGGCTGCGCCTCGGTCAGCCCGAGGGAGTTGACCTGCACGCCGTAGCGGAAGCGGCGCCGCTTGGGGTCGGTGACGCCGTACCGCTCACGCGTCACCTGATCCCAGATGCGGCCGAAGGCGCGCATCTTGCACATCTCCTCGACGAAGCGGACCCCGGCGTTCACGAAGAACGAGATACGGGCGACGACATCACCGAACTTCTCTTCGGGCACCTGTCCGGAGTCGCGCACCGCGTCGAGCACGGCGACGGCCGTCGACATGGCGTACGCGATCTCCTGGACCGGCGTGGCCCCCGCCTCCTGCAGGTGGTAGCTGCAGATGTTGATCGGGTTCCACTTCGGGATGTGGTTGACCGTGTACGTGATCATGTCGGTCGTCAGGCGCAGCGACGGCCCCGGCGGGAAGACGTGCGTCCCCCGCGACAGGTACTCCTTCACGATGTCGTTCTGCGTCGTGCCCTGGAGCTTGCCGGGGTCCGCGCCCTGCTCCTCCGCGACCACCTGGTAGAGCGCCAGAAGCCACATCGCGGTCGCGTTGATCGTCATCGACGTGTTCATCTGCTCCAGGGGGATGTCCTGGAACAGCCGCCGCATGTCGCCGAGGTGCGAGACGGGTACGCCGACGCGGCCCACCTCACCGCGGGCGAGGACGTGATCGGGGTCGTAGCCGGTCTGCGTGGGCAGATCGAAGGCGACCGACAGACCGGTCTGGCCCTTGGCGAGGTTGCGCCGGTACAGCTCGTTGGAGGCCTCCGCCGTCGAGTGACCGGCGTACGTCCGCATGAGCCACGGACGGTCCTTCTGACGTTCGGTCATGGTGGACCTCAGACGTTGCGGAAGCGGTTGATGGCGTCGATGTGCTGTTCGCGGAGCTCCGTGTCACGCACGCCCAGGCCCTCGCGGGGGGCGAGCGCGAGGACGCCGACCTTGCCCTGGTGGAGGTTGCGGTGGACGTCGTAGGCCGCCTGGCCGGTGTCCTCCAGGGCGTAGACCTTGGAGAGCGTCGGGTGGATCTTGCCCTTGGCGATGAGGCGGTTGGCCTCCCAGGCCTCGCGGTAGTTGGCGAAGTGGGAGCCGATGATGCGCTTGAGCGACATCCACAGGTAGCGGTTGTCGTACTCGTGCATGTAGCCCGAGGTCGAGGCGCAGGTGGTGATGGTGCCGCCCTTGCGGGTGACGTAGACGCTCGCGCCGAAGGTCTCGCGACCCGGGTGCTCGAAGACGATGTCGATGTCCTCGCCGCCGGTGAACTCGCGGATGCGCTTGCCGAAGCGCTTCCACTCCTTCGGGTCCTGGGTGCGCTCGTCCTTCCAGAACTTGTAGCCTTCCGCGTTGCGGTCGATGACCGCCTCGGCGCCCATCGCCCGGCAGATGTCGGCCTTCTCGGGGCTGGAGACGACACAGATCGGGTTGGCCCCACCGGCCAGTGCGAACTGGGTGGCGTAGGAGCCGAGTCCTCCGCTGGCGCCCCAGATCAGGACGTTGTCGCCCTGCTTCATGCCGGCGCCGTTGCGGGAGACGAGCTGGCGGTACGCGGTGGAGTTGACCAGGCCCGGGGAGGCGGCCTCCTCCCAGCTGAGGTGCTTGGGCTTCGGCATCAGCTGGTTGGACTTGACGAGGGCGATCTCGGCGAGGCCGCCGAAGTTGGTCTCGAAGCCCCAGATCCGCTGCTCGGGGTCGAGCATGGTGTCGTTATGGCCGTCCGAGGACTCCAGCTCGACCGAGAGGCAGTGCGCGACGACCTCGTCGCCCGGGGCCCAGGCGTTGACGCCGGGGCCGGTGCGCAGGACGACACCCGCCAGGTCGGAGCCGATGACGTGGTACGGCAGGTCGTGGCGCTTGGTGAGCTCGCTGAGCCTGCCGTAGCGCTCCAGGAAGCCGAAGGTCGAGACCGGCTCGAAGATCGAGGTCCAGACGGAGTTGTAGTTCACCGAGCTGGCCATCACGGCCACGAGCGCCTCGCCGGGCCCGAGTTCGGGAACGGGCACCTCGTCCAGGTGCAGCGACTTGCGCGGGTCCTTGTCGCGGCTGGCGAGCCCGGAGAACATCTCGGCCTCGTCCTTGTGCACGGTCACCGCGCGGTACGACTCGGGGATGGACAGGGCGGCGAAGTCCGCGGCCGTGCTGTCCTGCGATTGGATCGCGTCCAGGATTTCCTTCACGGTGATGCCTCCGGCAGATCGGGTTTCCGGCGTCGAGGGAACGCTCGGAGGACCCCTGTGGGCAGGGGAGCGGTGCGGTGTGGAGGTGTGCCGTCGGTTCGGCGGGTGGTGCGGGGCCTGCTCGGTGGAGCAGAAGGGTTTGCCTGTGACGCAGGCGCCCGGGCGCGCGGACACGTGGTTCGCGGGGACAGCCGGCGTACGAGAGATCTCTGCACGCCGGCCGCCCGGACACCTTCAACGTATGGCACTGCGTGACAGGTGGCAAGGCACCCAGTGCCAACAATTTCTCTCAGTTGTCATCTCGTAGGCACGCATGAGCGACATCATGGGTGGTATGCCGCGTTGATCCCACTTCTGTGCGGGCTACGGCGCGGTGCGATACACGTACGGCGTCGTCGTGCTCAGGGTGGTGAAGCCGAGCCGCCGCAGGATCGGTGCCGACAGGTCCGTCGCGTCCACCTGGAGGAAGCGGTAGCCGAGCCCGGCCGCGAGGCGGGCCCGGTGGGCGATCAGCGCCCGGTAGATGCCCCTGCCCCGCCAGGGCGCCGCGGTGCCGCCTCCCCACAGCCCGGCGAAGCTCGTCCCCGGGCACATCTCCATCCGTGCCGAGCTCACCGGCTCGTCCCCCACCGTCGCCACCACCGCGGCGAAGGTGCCCGGGGCCCCTTCGAGGGCGGCCAGGGTCTGATGGCGCAGTCGCGAGCCGTCGGTGCCGAAGGCCGCCTCATGGGCCCGGACCATCAGCTCCACCCCGGCCTCGTCCGTCACGGCCCGCAGCCGGACGCCCTCGGGCAGCTCCACCGACACGGACAGGTCCGCGACCGCCGCGACCATCAGCGCCTCCGGTGGCTCGGGCTCGAAGCCCGCGGCGAGGAGGAGGTCGCCCAGAGCCTCCGGGACGTCATGGGCGTACAGCTTCCACTCGAACGCGCCGATCCCCAGGGCGGTGTAGTGCTCCACCTGCGCCACGATCTCCGCACGCGCGCGGTCGGGGGAGAGGTCCGGGGCCGTCCAGACCACCCCGTTCCAGTCCTCGGGGCCGCCCGTACGCCGAACGACCGCCCCGGCGCGTTCGACGCGTGTGCCGGGGCCTTCGGGGCGTGCCCCCTCGCGCATCTCGTGGTCGAAGAGGGCCAGTGTCTCGTCAGGGTCCATGCGCGCATACGAGCACGCCGGTCCCGTCCCGGCCACCGGGTTTCCTGGCCACGCGGGGTGCGGCGGGTGCTTCGGCGGCCCGGCGCGGGGCACACGTAAGTGATCTTGAGGTGAACGTCCGACGGAAAAGGGGTGGGTGCGGGATGGGTGCACGGATACGCGGGGGCGGCTCCGGAGGCCGCGGGCGCGCGTTCGACCTGCGGCGCACGGCCGTGGGCTTCGTCTTCCTCGCCCTCCTGGTCTGCGGCGCCGGGCTGGCCGTCCGGAGCGCGGCGGCGACCGCCGAACGGCACCCGGTGCTCGCCGGGATCTGCCTCCTCGCCCTGGCGGCCGGCGTGGTGGTGTTCCTGCGCGTGCGGCGAGGGCGCAGGGCGGCGGCCCGCGCGGCGGTCGCGGCGGTCGAGGCGGCGTACGAGGTGGTGGACGCCGCCCTGGAGGAGCCGGCCGTCGCCGAAAGCGCCGGCCTGCCCGGCGCCGAGGGCGCCGATCACGTGGCGGACGACCTCGACCCGGTGCGGCCGGTCGACTACGCGGCCATGGATCCGTACGACTTCGAGGAGGCCGTGGCGGCCCTCTGCCGCCGCGACGGCTGCACGGACGCCGAGGTCGTCGGAGGCGCCGGTGACCTGGGCGCGGACGTGCTCGCCACGACGCCCGACGGACAGCGCCTCGTCGTGCAGTGCAAGAGGTACACGGATGGCAACAAGGTGGGATCGCAGGATCTCCAGCGCTTCGGCGGCACCTGTTACGCGGTCCACGGCGCCGACACCGCCGTCGTGGTGACCACGAGCGACTTCACCGAACCGGCCCTGGAGTATGCCGAGCAGTGCGGCATCGTCTGTGTCGGTCTCGACGAACTCGGCGCGTGGAGCGAGGGCGCCGCTCCGCCGCCCTGGTACGCGACCGCTCCCGTGGAGCCCGCCGCCGGGGCGTGAACGGCGGGGCGCCGCTCAGTGCTCCTGCAGCGCCCGCTGGATCGTGCGCATGACCTCGTCGAGCGGCGCGTCCGTACGGGCCACGGCGACCAGCACCTCGCCCTCGGTGGACACCGCCGCGGGGGGCTTCGCCGGCTCCGTTCCCGCGGTCCGGCCCGCCCCGATCCCCGTGCCGAAGGTCTCCCGGACGATCGCGAAGGCGTGGTCGAGCTGGGCCTCCACGTCGCCGTGCCCGTCCGCCCGCAGCCAGCGCCGCAGCACATGGTTGTGCGCGGTCACCACGGCGGACGCGGCGACCTCCGCGAGCAGCGGGTCGTCGTTGCCCACATGGTGGTCACGCTCGTCGAAATGGCCCAGCAGATAGCGGGTGAAGAGCCGTTCGTAGCGGGCCACCGAGGCGATCTCGGCCTCCCGGAGCGTCGGCACCTCGCGGGTCAGCTTGTAGCGCGCCACGGACACCGCGGGCTTCGCCGCGTACATCTTCATGACCTCCTTGATGCCGCGGCACACGGTGTCGAGCGGGTGCTCGTGCGCGGGGGCGGCGTTCAGGACGGCCTCGGCCCTGACGAGGGTGTCGTCGTGGTCCGGGAAGATGGCCTCTTCCTTGGAGCGGAAGTGGCGGAAGAAGGTGCGGCGGGCGACCCCCGCGGCCACCGCGATCTCGTCGACCGTCGTCGCCTCGTACCCCTTGGTGGCGAAGAGTTCCATCGCCGCGGCCGCCAGCTCGCGGCGCATCTTGAGCCGCTGGGCGGCGGCCCGGGTGCCCGCGGCACTCTCCGGGGCGTCCGTCGCGGCGGAGGAACGAGGGGACTTGGCGGGTTGGGACATGAGGTGAACGTAACCCATCGGTGCAGGGGAGTGCGCCTGTGGGGGCGGGTCGCCCGAGGGTCCCAGCAACCCGCCCCACCCGGCCCCCGGATCAGCGGCGGGCATATTCGCGGAAGCCGCGCCCCGTCTTACGGCCGAGGCAGCCCGCGGCCACCAGGTGTTCGAGCAGCGGCGCCGGGGCCAGGCCCGGGTCGCGGAACTCGCTGTGCAGAACCTTCTCGATGGCGAGCGAGACGTCCAGGCCGACCACGTCCAGGAGTTCGAACGGGCCCATGGGGTAGCCGCCGCCCAGCTTCATCGCCGCGTCGATGTCGTCGAGCGTGGCGTAGTGCTCCTCGACCATCTTGATCGCGTTGTTGAGGTACGGGAACAGCAACGCGTTCACGATGAACCCGGCCCGGTCACCGCAGTCCACCGGGTGCTTGCGCACCTTCAGGCAGACCTCGCGGACGGTGGCGTGCACGTCGTCGGCGGTCAGCACCGTACGGACCACCTCGACCAGCTTCATCGCAGGCGCCGGGTTGAAGAAGTGCATCCCGATGACGTCCTCGGGGCGCGAGGTGACCCGGGCGACGGCCACGACCGGCAGCGACGAGGTGGTGGTGGCGAGCACCGCGCCCGGCTTGCAGACCTTGTCCAGGGTGGCGAAGAGCTCCCGCTTGATCTCCAGGTCCTCGGCCACCGCCTCGACCGCCAGGTCGACGTCGGCGAAGGAGTCCAGCGAGCCCGCCGCCGTGATCCGGGCGAGCGTCTCGTCCCGCGCCTCCTCCGTCAGCCGCCCCTTGGAGACCGAACGCCCCAGGGACTTGGCGATCCGCGCCTTGGCCGTGTCCGCCTTCTCCTGGCTGCGCGCGGCCAGCACCACCGCGTACCCGGCCTTCGCGAAGACCTCGGCGATCCCCGAGGCCATGGTGCCCGACCCGGCCACCCCGACCGAGGAGACGTCCCGCCCGGCCACTGCGCCCGTGCTCTCCGCCGGCGTCAGCGCGTCCGGCACCGTGTTCTGGCTGCCGGGTGCGTCGTACGTGTAGAAGCCGCGGCCCGCCTTGCGGCCGGTCAGCCCCGCCTCGCTGAGCTGGCCCAGCACCGGAGCGGGGGCGTGCAGCCGGTCGTGAGACGCCGTGTACATGGCCTCGAGGACCGTGCGGGCCGTGTCGATGCCGATCAGGTCGAGCAGCGCCAAGGGGCCCATCGGCAACCCGCAGCCCAGCTTCATGGCGGCGTCGATGTCCTCGCGGGAGGCGTAGTTGGCCTCGTACATCGCTGCGGCCTGGTTGAGGTATCCGAAGAGCAGCCCGTCCGCGACGAAACCGGGCCGGTCACCCACCGCGACCGGCTCCTTGCCCAGCTCACGTGCGAGCCGGGTGACGCTCTCCACCGCGGGCGGGGCCGTCAGGACGGAGGAGACCACCTCGACCAGCTTCATCGCCGGCGCCGGGTTGAAGAAGTGCAGGCCCAGGACCCGCTCGGGGCGCTGCGACTCGGCGGCCAGCCGGGTCACGGACAGGGCGTTGGTACCCGTGGCGAGGATCGTGGTGGGCGAGACGACGGCGTCCAGCTCGCGGAAGACCTGCTGCTTGATCTCGTAGTTCTCCGGCACGACCTCGATGACCAGCTCCGCGTCCGCGGCGGCCTGGAGATCGGAGAACGTACGGAACCGGGCCAGGATGTCGTGCCGCTCCTGCTCCGTGATCCGCTCACGGAGCACGGCACGGGCGGTGGAGGCCTCGAGGGAGGCGACGGCCTTGCGGGCGGCGGCTTCGCTGACGTCGATGCCGATGACCTCGCGGCCCGCACGGGTCAGGACCTCGGCGATGCCGGTTCCCATCGTGCCGAGGCCGACGACGGCAATGGTGCTGAGCGGGGTGTCCATCACGGGACTCCAGGGTGAGTGACGACTGTGAGGAGCACGGCGGCGCACGAGTCAGGGATCAACGGGCGCACGGTGTGCGGGAATTGCGTGTCGTGGTGCACGGTCCCGGGGCACTCGGCACACCGGGGGGAGGGTGACGGGCTCTGTCCCGAGCCGCGTCTCACGAACTGCCGAACCGACAAGCACTCCAGGTGGCTGCGTCACCAGGCCACCCGAGCCGGCGGGTGTGTGTCCCGCTCACCTGAGATTAACCGGCGAGTAACGAGCGCGCCAGCCCTGGCCGTCTGTGCGCTGGCACACAGTTCCGTGAACACTCAGCGTGCGCGTCGCTACACTCAACGTCATGGATGAGGAGTTCCGCTCGCTGACGGACCGGCTCGGCGGGGAGGCGGGTGATACCGAGGAATTCCACCGGCTGCTCACCACCGAGGACGACGAGGAGCTGGCCGCCGTCCTCGTCGAACGCGAACGCCCGCTCTGGGCCCGCGAGGTGGCGGCGTTCCGGCTCGGCTGCGGAGGTGACCCGCGGGCCTTCGAGGCGCTGGTCCTCCTCCTCAACCACCGTGATCCCGAGCGCTGCGTCTCGGCCGCGCACGCCCTGCGGCTCCTCGGTGACCCCAGGACGCCCCGGGCCGCTGCGGCGCTCGCCACCAACAGTCTGCGGACGGCGTACGCCCTGCACCCGGTGCGGCTGCTCACCGCCCTGCGCGCCCCCGAGTCGGTGCCGGCGCTGGTCAGCACCCTGCACCGGCTGCTGGCCCCGGACGAGGCGCACTGGCGCGTGGCGCTGGCCTGCGTCGAGGGGCTGGGGAGCCTCGGGGACGGCAGGGCCCGCCCCGTCCTGGAGGCCGCTCTGCCGCACCCACGCCTGGGCGATGCGGCGGCCCACGCCCTCAGCCGGCTGCCGGCGGACCGAGGGGGCCCACGTACCTGACCTCGGGCACCGGGGCGCCGCCCGCCTCGAAGGAGTCCTCCGCCCGGTCCGGACGGAAGCCCGCGCGCTCGCAGAAGCGCCGGGCCGGTGTGTTCTCCCTCAGCGCCCGGAGCGCCCTGTCCCGGAACCCGTCCGCCGTGGCCCGGGCGGTTGTCCCGGCCAGGAGTGCACGCCCGATGCCCGCGCCCGCCCGGTCCGGATGGACGCGGACCGCGTACGGCTCGGCCCTGCCACGGTGCTCGTCCCGCGGGACGTCCCCCGCGTCCGGACCGCGCGCGGGGGCGTACGCGGGGACGGTCCGTGTGATCACGCGGACCGTCCTGGCGTACGCCCCCGGCGCGGGGCCCGGTGCTTCCCCGCCGCCGATCAGCCGCGGAAGCCGAGCAGCCCGTGCAGCACGCGCCCCTCGGTGTTCGTGCCCGCCTTCGCGGCCGGGGCCGGCTTCGGCTCCGGCAGGGCGCCGCAGACCGCGTCCGCCTCCGCGCCGCTGCCACCGCTCGGGAGAGTGCCGTCGGTGAGGTAGGCCACCAGGTGCTTGTCCAGGCACCCGTTGCCGCTCAGCGAGATGCCATGGTTGCCGCCGCCCTGCTCGACGACCAGGGCGGAGCCCTTGAGACGGCGGCTCATGGTGACGCCGCCCTCGTAGGGGGTGGCCGCGTCGTCGGTGGCCTGGAGGATCAGCGAGGGCGGGATGGCGTCGTTGGTGACCCGCACGGGCTCCAGCGGCTCCACCGGCCAGGTGGCGCACGGCGCGTTGTACCAGGTGTTGTTCCACGTCATGAACGGCGACTTGCGGTGCGCCTGCCAGGTGTCGTTGCGCCAGGTGCTCCAGGTGCGGGGCCAGCCGGCGTCGCGGCACTGCACCGCCGCGTAGACGGAGTACCCGTTCTCGCCGGCCTTGTCGACGGCCGCGAAGTCCTCGTACGCGGTGGCGAGGGCCTCCTGGTCCCCGTCGTTCACGTACGCCGCGAACGTCTCCGCGAGGCGCGGCCAGTAGCCGTTGTAGTACCCGCCCGGCATGAAGGTGTCCTCGAGCTCGGCGGGTCCGACCTTGCCGCCCGCGGGCCGCTTCTTCACGGCGTCGCGCATCCGGTACCACGCGGCTTCGACCGCGGCGGGATCACTGCCGAGGTTGTACGTGGCGTCGTTCTTGGCCACCCACGCGGCGAAGGCCTTGTGGCGGGCGTCGAACGCGTGGTCCTGGCCGAGGTTGTCCTCGTACCAGACGCCGTCGGGGTCGACGACCGAGTCCAGCACCAGGCGGCGTACGTGCTCGGGGAACAGCTTGGCGTAGACCGCGCCGAGGTAGGTGCCGTAGGAGTATCCGAAGTAGTTGATCCGCCGGGCGCCGAGGGCCTTCCGGATGACGTCGAGGTCCTTCGCGGCGCTGACGGTGTCCATGTACGGCAGCAGCTCGCCGTGCTTCTCGCCGCACGCGGCGGCGAAGGAGGCGGCCCGGTTCCGGCCGGTCCTCTCGGCCTCGTAGGAGTCCGGCACGGTGTCGGGGCGTACCGGCGCGAAGTACTTCGGCAGGCAGTTCAGGGCGGGCCGGCTCTTCCCGACCCCGCGTGGGTCGAACCCGATCACGTCGTACTGCGCCGCGAGCTTCTTCGGCAGCGAGGACGCCACGAAGCCGGCCATGGAGAGCCCGCTGCCGCCGGGACCGCCGGGGTTGACCAGCAGTGGCCCCTGCGAGGTCTTCGCGGTGTGCGGGATCCGGGAGAGTGCGAGGGTGACCGGCTGTCCCGACGGGTTGTCATGGTCCAGTGGTGCGGTGACCGTTGCGCACTGGAGCGTCGGGTAGGACTTCGTCCCGCAGCCGGTCCACGCGAGTGGTGCGGTGGCGGGGGTGGTGGCGGGTGCGGACGCGGTGGACGGCGCGGCGGTCACCAGGCCCGCGACCGTGGCGCCGACGGCGACCAGGATTCCTGCACGTTTCGTCATACGGCCTCCCGTGGTGGGGGAACACGGCTGTGGATGGCACAGCCCCCGCGGCATGCTCCCCGGATTCGGGGAAGGGAGGACACGTTCCGCCGAGAGTTGACCCGTTTGACGGGCCCGGCCCGCGCGGTCAGAGCAGGCTCAGCTGGGTGGGCCCTTCGGTGAGCGGTTCCGGGGTCTCGCGGGGGACGCGGCGGACGCCGCCCCGGTCGGCGGGCCCGATGCCGTACTCGGCCGCCAGTTCGTGCACCCGGCGGGTGATGCCGCGCTGGTACCAGGTGGGGGCGTACGCCCCGTCCGCGTACATCCGCTCGTACCGCGGCACCAGGTGGGGGTGGTGCCGGGCGAGCCACTGCATGAACCACTCGCGGGCGCCGGGCCGCAGATGGAGGACGAGGGGCGTCACCGAGGTCGCTCCGGCGGCGGCGACGGCGCGGACCGTGGCGCGCAGCTGGTCGGGGTGGTCGCCGAGGAAGGGGATGACCGGGGCCATCAGGACCCCGCAGCCGATCCCGTTGTCGGCCAGGGCGCGTACGGCGTCCAGGCGCCGCTGGGGGGAGGGGGTGCCCGGCTCGACCGTGCGCCACAGCTCCTGGTCGGTGAAGCCGACGGAGACGGACACGCCGACCTCGGTCACCTCGGCGGCCTGCCGCAGCAGATCGAGGTCGCGCAGGATCAGTGTGCCCTTCGTGAGGACGGAGAACGGGTTGGCGTGGTCGCGCAGGGCCGCGAGGATGCCGGGCATCAGCCGGTAACGGCCCTCCGCGCGCTGGTAGCAGTCGACGTTCGTGCCCATCGCGATGTGCTGGCCCTGCCACTGGCGGGAGGCCAGGTGCCTGCTCAGCAGTTCGGCGGCGTTGGTCTTCACGACGATCTGGGAGTCGAAGCCGAGGCCTGTGTCCAGGTCCAGATAGCTGTGGGTCTTGCGGGCGAAGCAGTAGACGCAGGCGTGGGAACAGCCCCGGTACGGGTTCACGGTCCATTCGAACGGCATGCGGGAGGCCCCGGGCACCCGGTTGACGATCGAGCGGGCCCGGATCTCGTGGAAGGTGATTCCCCGGAACTCAGGCGTGTCGAACGTGCGCGTGGTGACCGCGTCCGCGGCGAAGAGCGCGCCGTTACCCGCCTTTGCGGTGTTCTCTGCCAGATTGTCCCAGCGCATGGACGCCTCCTTGGTAGCACTGCGCAGAGAATAGAACATATGTTCCCTTGATCGTGCGGGGCGGTGCGCGGGGCCCGATTTTGAGGGGCCGTACCCGAGGTGGTTGGCTCAGCAGCACCCGGAACAACCGAGTGCTGGAGGAGCAGGCATGGCGCAGGTCGAGGCCACGACAGAGCGGATCATCGCGGCGGACGCAGAGACGGTGTTCGATGCGCTGGCCGACTACAAGGAGGTCCGGGGCAAGGTACTGACCGGGCACTTCAGCGAGTACGAGGTGCGCGAGGGTGGAGACGGCGAGGGCACTCTCGTCCACTGGAAGCTCCAGGCCACCAGCAAGCGGGTCCGTGACTGCCTGCTCGAGGTCACCGAACCCAGCGACGGCCGGCTGGTCGAGAAGGACCGCAACTCCTCGATGGTCACCACCTGGACCGTCACCCCGGCGGGCGAGGGGAAGTCCAAGGCCGTCGTCTCGACCGTCTGGAACGGCGCCGGGGGCATCGGCGGGTTCTTCGAGAAGACCTTCGCGCCCAAGGGGCTCGGCCGGATCTACGACGAGCTGCTGGGGAATCTCGCCGCCGAGGTCGAGAAGTAGGCCTGCTCTCCTCACTGTTGACGGCGCGGCCGGCCTCACCGGAACGGGTGGTTTTCCGGGGTGGCCGGTTGCGCGCCGCAGCGCCTCCCACCGGCGCATAAGCCCTCGAAGTGCGCCGTACGTGCGCCCGGTCGCGTTTGCCCCGCCTTGCCGCCTGATGCGAGAAATGGGCGGCGCAGCTGCGACGAGGGGAGCGTCACGTGGGTGGGATCACTCTGGTGAAGGACGAACCGGGAGGCACCGAGTACGGGCCGCCCGGTCGGGCGGCCGAGCACGCCCCGCCTCCGCCCCCTGCCGTCGGCGCCGCTCCGCCGCCCGACGACATCAGCCCCCGCCGGGTCAGGCTGGTCTTCTTCGGGCTGATGCTCACCCTGCTGCTCGCGGCGCTCGACCAGATGATCGTCGCCACCGCCCTGCCGAAGATCGTCGGCGAGCTGCACGGCCTCGACAAGATGTCCTGGGCCGTCACCGCGTATCTGCTCGCCTCCACGATCGGCCTCCCGATCTACGGCAAGCTCGGCGACCTCTTCGGCCGCAAGGGCGTCTTCCAGTTCGCGATCGTCGTCTTCGTCATCGGCTCCGCCCTCGCCGGCTGGTCGCGCACGATGGACGAACTCATCGCGTTCCGCGCCGTCCAGGGCATCGGTGGCGGCGGGCTCATGATCGGCGTCCAGGCGATCATCGCCGACATCGTCCCGCCCAGGGAGCGCGGGCGCTACATGGGCCTCATCGGGGCGGTCTTCGGCCTCGCGTCCGTCGCGGGTCCGCTCCTCGGCGGCTTCTTCACCGACCACGCCTCCTGGCGCTGGTGCTTCTACATCAACGTGCCGTTCGGCATCGTCACCCTCGCCGTCATCGCGCTCGTCCTGAAACTGCCCAAGCCGGCCGTCCGTCCCCGCCTCGACGTCCTGGGGGCGCTGCTGCTCGCCGCCGCCTCGACCTGTCTGGTGCTTCTCACCAGCTGGGGCGGGACCGAGTACGCCTGGGGCTCGCGGACCATTCTGGGGCTGGCCGCCGGAGCCGTGGGCACGACGCTGCTCTTCGTCGTCGTCGAGCACCGCGCGGCCGAACCCGTCATCCCGTTGCGGCTGTTCCGCGACTCGGTCTTCAACGTCACCTCCCTGGTCGGCGCGGTCGTCGGAGTCGCGCTGTTCGGCGCAGCCAGCTATCTGCCCACCTACCTCCAGATGGTCGAGGGGGTGTCCGCCACCGAGTCGGGGCTGCTGATGCTGCCGATGATGGGCGGCATCGTCATCGCCTCCGTGGTCTCCGGGCAGCTGGTGTCACGCACCGGCCGCTACCGCGTCTATCCACTGGTCGGCGGAGCGGTCTCGGCCGTCGGGATGTGGCTGCTCTCCCTGCTCGACACCGGCACCTCGGCCCTGGAGTACGGCATCTGGCAGGCCGTCCTGGGCATCGGGATCGGCCTCGTGATGTCGATCCTGGTGCTGGCCGTGCAGAACTCCGTACGCCCCGGCGACCTCGGCACCGCCACCAGCGCCCACAACTACTTCCGGCAGATCGGGGGCAGTGTCGGTGCGGCGATCTTCGGGACCCTGTTCGCGGGGCGGCTCACGGACGCGCTCGGGGTGCGCCTCCCGTCCGGCGCCGACCTGCCCGACGCCGAGTCGATCACTCCGCAGCTGGTCCACACCATGGAGCCCGCGCTCCGGGACGCGTACATCCAGGCCTACGCCGACGCGATGCCCCGGATCTTCCTCTACCTCGTGCCGGTGCTCCTGCTCGGCCTGCTCCTCGCCTTCTTCCTCAAGGAGAAACCGCTGGTGTCCCACCACACCCCGCAGACGGCGGCCGATCCGGCCGTGACGCAGTCCACGATCCCCTCCGCCCGGATCGACCCGGGTCCGCCCCGGCCGGCCGCGACCGCCGGGATCCCGGTGCGTGGAGGCGTCCAGCACCCCGACGGCACGACGGTGGGGCGGGCCGCGCTCACCCTCATCGACGTCCAGGGACAGCAGGTCGGACGGAGCGCCAGCGGTGACGACGGGCGGTACGCGCTGAGCGCGCCCGGTGCGGGAGCCTACGTGCTGATCGCCGCGGCGGGCGGCCACCAGCCGCAGGCCGTCAGCGTCACTGTGGGCGAACGCCCGGTGGAGCTCGACGTGGTGCTCGGCGGGGCAGGCCGGCTGGCCGGAGCGGTTCTCACCCCGGACGGCGCGCCCGTGCGCGACGCCGCGGTCACCCTCACCGACGTACGGGGCGAGGTGGTCGCGAGCACTCGCACCGGGCGCGAAGGGGCCTACGTGATCACCGAGCTCGTGGCCGGGGAGTACACGCTCGCGGCCAGCGCCCCGGCCTACCGGCCCGCCGCCCTCCCGGTCAGTGTGCAGGCCGCCCGGGAGACCCGGCAGGACATCGAACTGGCGGGCGGAGCCGTGCTGCGCGGGATCGTGCGGGCGCCCGGCGGACGGGCCGTCGAGGACGCCAGGGTCACCCTCCTGGACGCGGCGGGCAACGTGGTCGACACCCTGACCACCGGCGCCGACGGCGCCTTCCGGTTCGTGGACCTGTCGACGGGTGAGTACACCGTGATCGCCGCCGGCTATCCGCCGGTCGCCACCGTGCTCCAGCTCCCCGGTGGGGGGCGGACCGAGCGCGACCTCCAGCTGGGCCACGAGGACTGAGCGCCCGTGCCGCGCGGCGGGTGTGCGAGCTGTCCGCACACCCACCGCGCCGGCAGGCAGGAGCGCGGCGTCACGGCAGCAGGCGGGGTCCGCGTCCCGCCGCGACGTCCTCGACCCAGCCGAAGCACGCCACGGCCGCGGCGATCAGCACCCACGCGACGCCGAACTGCCACCACAGGCTGTCCAGCGGCAGACGGCGCTCCATCGCCGGAACCTCCCACATCAGGTCGATCAGCGGTACGGCCGCCATCAGCGCCACCTCGTGCCAGAGGTAGACCGTCACCGCCCTGGCGTTGAAGACGGTGACGAGCCGGTCGGCCACCGGACGGCGTACGAGCCCGTCGAAGCGGGGCCGGAAGCGCAGCAGGAGCAGCACGAAGCCCGCCGACCACAGCGCCTGGGCGAGGGAGATGTCGTCCAGGTCGGCCCGGCCGTCGACCGGGTGGCCCAGCGCCCACCAGGCGCCCACCGCCATCAGCGGCGCCGCGGCGGCCAGGGTTCCCGTCGCGCGCAGCCGCTCGAGCACCCCGTCGCGGTGCGCGAATCCCAGCAGCCAGCAGAACAGGAAGACCGCCCCGTCGCCGAGCGCGCTCCCCAGCCGCCCGTCCGGCAGGCCCGAGACCGTCTCCAGCACCACGACCGGCACCAGCGACAGCGCGAGCACCGGGAGGGGGGCGAGCCGGAACAGCCGCAGGAGCACCGGCGAGAGCAGCACGAACCACAGGTACGCGCGCAGGTACCAGAGCACCGCCCACGCCTGCTCGCCCCACGCGCCGCCGGGCGGATCGCCGATCGGCAGCACCCAGTACAGGACGTCGGGCCCCGGCACCCAGCCGTGCAGCAACATCGCCACTCCGAGCAGCAGCCCGAAGAGCCACACCGGGATCAGCAGCCTCCGCAGCCGGCCGCGGAGCACCGTGAGGGCGGGCCGCTCCAGGGAGCGGGCCATCAGGGAGCCGGCGAGCGCGAACATCACGCCCATGGAGGGGAAGACGAAGCCCAGCCAGGGCCACTCGAAGGTGTGGTAGGTCACCACCCGCACGAGGGCGACGGCACGCAGCACGTCGAAGGACCGGTCCCGGCCGGTCCCCGTGCCGGCGGTGGGAGACGGCGCGAGGGCCGTCCTGCGGTGCGCGCCCCCCACTACGACGCCCCCGAGCGAGGCGTACCCACCTCGCCGGTGCGCTTCAGCTTCTGCCACCGCAGCCGGCCCCCGGTCGCCGCGGTGACACAGGAGTGGATCAGCACCAGATACATCAACTGCCGGTAGGCGAGCTGCTGGAGCGGAAGCATCAGCAGATACCTGTACTTCTCCCCGTCGAGCCGGAAGGCGTACGCCGCACAGAACAGCTGCACCGCCAGCACAGCCAGCCACGCGAGCAACGAGGCACGGAAGTCCACGAAGACCATCGCGTACAGGGTGAACACGTCGATGAGCGGCGCGAAGACCGGCGTGACGATCTGGAAGAGGACGACCAGCGGCATGCCGACCCGGCCGAAGCGCCCGGACGGTCCCCTGTCGGTGACCGACCGGCGGTGCTTCCACAGCGCCTGCATGGTGCCGTAGCTCCACCGGTAGCGCTGACGCCACAACTGCCCCAGGGAGGCGGGTGCCTCGGTCCAGGCGCGGGCGTGCTCGGCGTACACGACCCGTCGGCCCGCGCGATGGAGGGCGATGGTGATGTCGGTGTCCTCGGCCAGCGTGTCCTCGCTCATGCCGCCGACCTCCAGGACCGCCTCCCGGCGGAACGCCCCGACGGCTCCGGGGATGGTGGGCATGCAGCCCAGCAGGTCGTACATCCTGCGGTCGAGGTTGAAGCCCATCACGTACTCGATGTGCTGCCAGGCGCCGATCATCGTGGACCGGTTGCCGACCTTCGCGTTGCCCGCGACCGCGCCGACCCCCGGGTCGGCGAAGGGCTGCACGAGCCGTCCCACCGTCTCCGGTTCGAAGACGGTGTCGCCGTCCATCATCACGACGATGTCGTGACGCGCCTGCCGCACACCGTTGTTGAGGGCGGCCGACTTGCCCGCGTTCTCCTGCCTGATCACCCGGACATCCGGCAGGCCCAGGGACTCCGCGATCTCCGCCGTGCCGTCGGTCGAGCCGTCGTCGACGACCAGGATCTCGATCGGGTGGGTGCTGGTGGCGAGGGAATTGAGTGTACCGGCGATGCACTCCTTCTCGTTGTAGGCGGGCACGATCACGGTCACCGGCTCCGTCACCTCGGGGCCCCAGGTGAACCGGCGTCTGTTGCGCTGCCGGTAGTGGCGCCGGGCGAGCAGGAGCATCATGCCGAAGCGGCCGAGGACGGCCACCCCCACGACACCCAGCACCGTGGCCAGTCCCGGCACGGTCCATTCCGCGACCGCGACCGCGGCCAGCAGGGCGCGGCCCTCCCACACGGACGCGGTGTCGGCCTTCCGGTGGGCGGCCTGCTCCGCCTCGCCCTGTGCGGTTCCGGACTGCGCCGGACCGCCGGCCGGTGCGGTGCCGGCCTGTGCGGAGGACGCGGCATCCTGCTGCTGCGCGCCGCTCACCGTGGTGAACGTGTAGCCCTTCGCCTTCATCTTCTTGATGTACGCCGGCAGGGCGGCCAGTGTCTGGGAGCGGTCACCGCCGGCGTCGTGGAAGAGGACGGAGGCGCCCTTCCCGTCCTCGGGGGTCGCCCACTCGACGATCTTGTCGACCCCGGGCCGCTGCCAGTCCTCGCTGTCGGTGTCGATGAACACGCTGGTGTATCCCATCGCGCCGAGGCGCTCGTAGACGGGCCAGCTGTAGTCGTCGATCGCGTCGGTCCTCGAGGAGTAGGGAGCACGGAACAGCGTCGTCGTGATGCCCGCCGCGCCTGCCAGGGCGAGCTGGGTCTGCGCGATCTCCCGCTTCACCCGGGCCTCGCTCTGGTACGAGAGGTCGACGTGCGTGAAGGTGTGGACCCCCACCTCGTCGCCCTCGTCGACCATCCTGCGGACGACGTCCGGGTAGCGCGAGATCATCGACCCGACGAGGAAGAACGTGCCCGGGACGTCGTTCTCCTCCAGGATGTCCAGGACCTTGGCGCTCCACTCGGGATCGGGGCCGTCGTCGAAGGTCAGCACGATGGTCCTGTCCGGTACCGACTGCGTACGCGCGGTGCCGCCCGGGAAGCTGAGGAGCGGTCCGCCCTCCAGGACCTCGGCGGGAACCGTGTCCGCGGAGGCACCGGTGCGCACCCGCTGGTCGTCGCCGACCTCGGCCCGCAGATATCCGTCCAGCAGCATCACGGAGACGAGCGCCAGCAACAGCAGCAGGGCCATGACCACGCGGGGCTCGGGGACCGCCTGGCGCCGGACGCGTCCGATCACGCCGGGCGTGGCGTGCCGGCGGCGGGAGGCGGCCATCAGCTCGCCCCGCCGGACGCCGTGGCCGGGGCGGACGGCGTCGCCCCGCCGGACGCGGGCGGCGCCGGCAGGCCGCTCGGGGCTCCGTTCGGCGGCATGCCGTAGCCGGGCTGGGTCCGCCCGCCCGGTCCGGCTTCGGCGGCCGGACCGCCGGCGAAGGGGAGCAGCTGGGAAGGGGTCAGGGAGATGCCGCCCATGAAGGCGAGTCCCAGAACGGCCGCGTAACCGACGCAGACGAGGCCCAGCAGCGTGCCCGCGCGGCGCAGCAGCCTGGCCCGGCGCCCGGAGCTGTCCACGAAGACGGGCCCCTCCTGGGGCCGCGCGGCAGCACGGCGCCGCTCCGCCGAACGGGCCGGTCCGGCGTGGGCCCGGCGTCGGCCGCGCGACGCCGGGGCTTTCTCGATGACGGGGTGGGATTGCATCTGCGCATGGTGACCGACCCCGATGTGCGACGTCTGGAGCTTTCCTGGCCGTGCGCTGTGAAACGGCCGCGAAGCTGTGGGAACGCTGAGAACGCGCGGGGCGGGCACCGGCCCCTCCCTACCCCTGGAACCCTCTCCCGCAAGGGAGTTGACCGCGCCGGGTGGCCACTTCCCGGCCCTTTCCGTGTGTTGCCTGTGTCTTCGTCCGGGCCCGTCGTGTGAGAGGTTCGAGGTGTCCCGGCAGCGCGCCGGCCGCCGCCCCGGGCGACTCCTCGAAAGCAGGTGCACATCGTCATGCAAAGGCGCACACGGATATCCTCGGCCGTCGCCGGGCTGATCGCGCTCGGCCTCGCGTGCTCGGCCTGCGCGACGGGCGGCGTCGCCGATCAGGCGAGCGGCTCCGCCCCGCCCCCGCCGGCGCGGCAGACCGCCTACACCCCGTACGTGAGCGCCACGACCGCGTCCGGTACCGACGGGGCCGGATCGCCCGACACGTACAACCTGGCCTTCGTCACCTCCGGCCCGTCGGGCTGCACCCCGCTCTGGGGCGGCACAGCGGCGGCCGGCAGCGAGGCGGTCGCCGCCCGCGCCGAGGCGCTCACCGGCACCGGGGCGGACATCCGGGTCTCCTTCGGTGGTGCAGCCGGTACCGAAGCGGCGCTCGCCTGCGCGAGCGCGGAGGAACTGGCGGACGCCTACGCCGAGGTCCTCGACGCCGTCGGCGCCGCGAAGGCCGACTTCGACATCGAGGGCGACGCGCTCACCGACACCGCCTCGGTGACCCGCCGCAACGAGGCCCTCGCCCTGCTCCAGGAGGACCGCGACCTCGACGTCACGTACACGCTGCCCGTCATGCCCGACGGGCTGGAGGACAGCGCGACCGCCGTCCTGGAGGACGCGGTGGACCGGGGCGTCGACATCTCGGCGGTCAACATCATGGCGATGAACTACGGCGCGTCCGACACCGGCGACATGGGCGACTACGCGGAGCAGGCGGCGCAGGCCGCGCACGACCAGCTCGTGGACGTGCTCGGACTCTCCCGGGACGCGGCCTGGCAGGCGCTGCACATCACGGTGATGATCGGGGTCAACGACGTCGAGGGGGAGACGTTCACCCTCGACGACGCCGCCTCCCTGCGCGCCTTCGCCACCCGGCAGGGGGCCGGCGCGCTCTCGCTCTGGGCGTCCTTCCGCGACCAGGAGTGCCCTGCGGGCGAGGACACCACGACGGCCTCCGACACCTGTAGCGGAGTCGGCCAGGAAGCGGGGGAGTTCGCGGAGGTCCTGAGCGGCTGAACCCGCGGTGCCCCAGGGATCAGCGCAGGGGGTCCTCCCGCACCAGGGCCATCAGCGCCCTCGCGCCGGGGCTCATGGCCCCGGCGGGCGGCAGCACCACGACACTCTCGTACACCGCGGGGGCCGCGCCGCCGAGCTCCACCGCCACCAGCCCCCGCGCCTCCGGCTTGCGGGCGAAGTGATGCGGTACCACCGCGATCCCGAGTCCCTCGTGCACCAGCTCCAGCAGGCTGTGCACGTCGCTCACCTCCAGCGCCACGGTGCGGCGCGTCCCGGCGGCGGCGAAGGCCTCGTCCGCCGCGCGGCGGGGCCCCCAGTCCGGGTGGAAGTCGATGAACGACTCACCCCGGAGCCCGCTCCACGCCACCCGCGCCCCCTCCCGCGCGAGCCGGTGGCCGGGTGCGCACAGCACAACCATCGGCTCCCTCGCCAGCGGCACGAGCTCGCCGCGCCACTCGGGCGGACTGACGGTCGCGGCGAACGCGAGGTCGAGCCGGCCGCCGGCCACCCCCTCCAGCAGGCTGGACGTACCCTCCTGGCGGAGCCGGATCTCCATCTGCGGGTGGTCCCGGTGGAAGGCCGCGAGCAGCCGGGCCGGGCTGACCCCGGCCACGCACTGCTCCACCCCCAGCGTCAGCGTGCCGCGCAGGAGCCCCCGTACGGCGTCGACGGCGTCCCGTGCCGCCCTGGCCCCCGCCAGCGTCCGCTCCGCCTCCACCAGCAGGGCCTGCCCGGCCTCGGTGAGCCGGACCGTGCGGGTCGTGCGGCTGAACAGCGGAGTCCGCAGCTCGTGCTCCAGTGCCCGGACGGAGGCGGAAAGTCCGGACTGGGAGACGGCGAGACGTTCGGCCGCCCGGGTGAAGTGCTGCTCCTCGGCGACGGCGACGAAGTGTTCCAGCTGACGCAATTCCATGATTGAGCAATCTAAGCGATGAATCCGAGCGGAATCTCCTGTTGGACCGCTGGATCGATCTCCGCCAGTCTTGAGCCTGCGCACCGGATCCGGCGCGCAGGACCGTGCCCCGTGGAGTGCCCGTATGTACCTTCCGTCCGCCGACCGCTACACCGCCATGCCCTACCGGCGCACCGGGCGCAGCGGTCTCCTGCTCCCCGCGCTGTCGCTCGGCCTCTGGCACAACTTCGGGGGCGACCGGACCCCCGAGAGCCAGGGCGCGATCCTGCGCAGGGCCTTCGACCTGGGCATCACGCACTTCGACCTGGCGAACAACTACGGCCCGCCCCCCGGGTCCGCCGAGGTCGCCATGGGCCGGGCCCTGCGGACGGACTTCGCCGGACTCCGGGACGAGATCGTCATCTCCACCAAGGCGGGCTACCACATGTGGGAGGGCCCGTACGGCGAGTGGGGCTCGCGCAAGAGTCTGCGCTCCTCGCTCGACCAGAGCCTGACCCGGCTCGGCCTCGACTACGTCGACATCTTCTACTCGCACCGCTTCGACCCCGACACCCCGCTCGAGGAGACGATGGGCGCCCTCGACACGGCGGTGCGCCAGGGCAAGGCCCTCTACGCCGGGGTCTCCAACTACTCCGCCGAACAGACCCGCGAGGCCGCGCGCATCCTCAACGAGCTCGGCACCCCGCTCCTCATCCACCAGCCGCGCTACTCCATGCTGGACCGCTGGGTGGAGGACGGGCTGCTGGACGCGCTGGACGAGCTCGGCACCGGCTCCATCGCCTACTCGCCGCTGGAGCAGGGCATCCTCTCCGACCGCTATCTGCACGGTGTCCCGGAGGGGTCGCGGGCGGCGGGCAGCAGCCCCTTCCTGTCGGCCGAGGCCGTCACCCCGGACCTCGTGGGCCGGCTGACCGCACTGAACGAACTGGCGCGGGACCGCGGTCAGTCCCTCGCGCAGATGGCACTCGCCTGGGTGCTGCGCGGTGGCCGGGTCACCTCCGCCGTCGTCGGAGCAAGCAGCGTCGCGCAGCTGGAGAACAGCGTCGCGGCAGCCGCGAACCTGGAGTTCGGCGAGGACGAACTGGCCCGGATCGACGAGCTGGTCGAGGGAACCGTCCGCCCCTGACCCGCAGCACCTCTCCCGGCACCGTCCGCCGCCCGGCACCCGGGCGGCGGACGGCTTCACCGGACTGGACCAGTGACAGATCACGAAGGCTCTGGCCCCGTGCTGTCCCGGCGCGTACCGTGATGCGGCACGAAGATCCTCTTCCCGCCGGGCGGGCGGGGGAGCGAACCGACCAGGGACGGGACCGCGCCGTGAAGATCCTCGTCAGCGCCGACATGGAGGGCGCCACCGGAGTGACCTGGCCGGCCGACGTGCTGCCCGGGACCCCGCAGTGGGAGCGTTGCCGGGCCCTGTTCACCTCCGACGTGAACGCCGCCGCGCTCGGCTTCTACGACGGGGGCGCCGACGAGGTGCTCGTCAACGAGGCCCACTGGACCATGCGCAACCTGCTCCTCGAGCGGATGGACGAGCGCGTCCAGATGCTCACCGGCCGGCACAAGTCCCTCTCCATGGTCGAGGGCATCCAGCACGACGACGTCGACGGGGTCGCCTTCGTCGGCTATCACACCGGCGCCGGCGCCGAGGGCGTGCTCGCCCACACCTACCTCGCCAACTCCATCACCGGGGTCTGGCTCAACGGCGTCCGCGCGAGCGAGGGCCTGCTCAACGCCCATGTCGCGGCGGAGTACGGCGTCCCCGTCATCCTCGTCACGGGCGACGACCTGACCTGCGAGGACGCCGCCGGCTACGCCCCCTCGGCCCGCAAGGTCGCGGTGAAGGACCACGTCTCGCGGTACGCGGCCGTGTGCCGCACCCCCGCACGCACCGCCGCCGACATCCGGGCGGCAGCGGCGGAGGCGACCTCGCTCGCGGTCCGCAGCACCCCCGTGACGGCAGGCTCCTTCACCGTGGAGGTGGAGTTCGACGCCGCGCACCTGGCGGCGGCGGCGACCGTGGTGCCCGGCGTGGCGCCGAGCGGCGAACGGCGTGTCGCCTACACCAGCGCGACGATGTACGAAGGTATCCGCACGTTCAAGGCGGTGACGACGATCGTGTCGGCCGCCGTGGAGGAGCAGTATGGCTGAGGCGGGCAGGCCGACCGGACCGGTGGACGAGCGGGCGCTCGCGGAATCGGTGACGTTCACCTCCGAGCTGATCCGGATCGACACGACCAACGGGGGCGACGGCAGTTGCCGGGAACGCCCGGCCGCCGAGTACGTCGCCGAGCGCCTCGCCGGTGCCGGGCTGGAGCCCGCCCTCCTGGAGCGCACACCGGGGCGTACGAACGTGGTCGCCCGGATCCCGGGCACCGATCCCTCCGCCGACGCCCTCCTCGTGCACGGGCACCTGGACGTGGTGCCCGCGGAGGCCGCCGACTGGACCGTGCACCCCTTCTCCGGAGAGGTACGCGACGGCGTGGTGTGGGGCCGCGGGGCCATCGACATGAAGAACATGGACGCGATGGTGCTCGCCGTGGTCCGCGCCTGGGCACGCGCGGGCGTCCGCCCGCGCCGCGACATCGTGATCGCCTACACGGCCGACGAGGAGGCGAGCGCGCGCGACGGCGCGGGATTCCTCGCCGACCGGCACCCCGAGCTCTTCGAGGGCTGCACGGAGGGCATCAGCGAGTCCGGCGCCTTCACCTACCACGCCGGCCCCGGGATGCCGCTCTACCCCATCGCCGCGGGCGAGCGCGGAACGGGCTGGCTGAAGCTGACCGCCGAGGGCAAGGCGGGGCACGGCTCCAAGGTCAACAAGGCCAACGCCGTCAGCGCCCTGGCCGCAGCCGTCGCCAGGATCGGTGCGTACGAGTGGCCGGTGCGCCTGACCCCGACCGTACGGGCGGCGATCGAGGAGATCGCCGCACTGCACCACATCCGTGTCGATGTGGGCGCCCCCGGATTCGACGTGGACGAACTCCTCGACAAGCTCGGCCCGGCCGCCGCTCTGGTCGAGCCCACCCTCCGCAACAGCGCGAACCCGACGATGCTGGACGCGGGGTACAAGGTCAACGTGATCCCGGGCCGGGCCACCGCCCACATCGACGGACGCATCGTGCCCGGTGGCGAGGAGGAGTTCCACGAGACGATGGACCGGCTGACCGGGCCGGGGGTCGCCTGGGAGTTCCACCACCGGGAGGTGGCGCTCGAGTCCCCGGTCGACTCGCCGACGTACGCGAAGATGCGTGCCGCCGTGGAGATGTTCGACCCCGACGCCCGTGTCATCCCCTACTCCATGTCGGGCGGCACGGACGCCAAGCAGTTCTCCCGTCTCGGCATCACCGGCTACGGCTACTCCCCGCTGAAGCTGCCCGTCGGTTTCGACTACCAGGCGCTCTTCCACGGCGTCGACGAACGGGTCCCGGTGGACGCGCTGCACTTCGGCGTCCGGGTCCTGGACCACTTCCTGCGCGGCGCCTGACGCGCCGCGCCTCCCGACGCACCCGCACCGCCCGACCGAGAAGCAGGGGGAACAGACCATGGCGTCCACAGCGGCGTACGGCACCTGGCCGTCACCGATCGACGCGGCACTCGCCGCCTCCCACGACGGCCGGCCGGAACACGTCGGTACGGTCGGCGACGAGGTGTGGTGGACGGAGCCGCGCCCCGCCGAGGGCGGCCGGCGCGCCCTCGTACGCCGGCTGGCGGACGGCACGACCGGGTCCGTGCTCCCCGAACCGTGGAACCCGCGCAGCAGGGTCATCGAGTACGGCGGAGTGCCGTGGGCCGGCGCGGCCCGTGAGGAGGGCGGGCCGCTCGTCGTCTTCGTCCACTTCCCCGACCAGCGGCTGTACGCGTACGCGCCGGACGGCCCGGACGAGCCGTGGCCGCTCACCCCCGTGTCGGGCGTCGGCGGCGGACTGCGCTGGGTGGATCCGCAGCTGCGGCTCGAACGCGGCGAAGTGTGGTGCGTGCTGGAGGAGTTCACCGGCGAGTCCCCGACCGAGGTCCGGCGGGTGATCGCCGCCGTCCCGCTGGACGGATCGGCCCGTGCCGACCGGGGAGCCGTACGCGAACTCAGCGACGACCGGCACCGGTTCGTGACCGGTCCCAAGGTGTCGTACGACGGATCGAGGGCCGCCTGGATCGCATGGGACCATCCCGCCATGCCCTGGGACGGCACCGTCGTGATGATGGCCGAGGTCACCGGGGACGGAGCCTTCACGGGGGCCCGGCCGGTGGTCGGCGACATCGACGAGTCCGTCGTCCAGGTGGAGTGGGACCGGGACGGCACGCTGCTCTTCGTGTCGGACGTTGGCGGCTGGTGGGAACTCCAGCGGCTCAGGCCCGACGCGGTCGCGGGGGCGGTCGTGCCGAGCAGCCGCCTCTGCTCCGGGCGCGGCGAGGAGTTCGGCGGACCGCTGTGGAAGATCGGCCTGCGCTGGTTCCAGCTCCTGGACAACGGGCTGATCGCGGTCATCCACGGCCGGGGCACCACCACGCTCGGTGTGCTCGACCCGGAGACCGGTGAACTCGTCGACGTGGTGGGCCCCTGGACCTCCTGGGCCGAGACCCTCGCCGTCCAGGACACCCGGGTCATCGGCATCGCGGCGAGCCCCGCGTCCGCCGCCGAGGTGGTGGAGCTGGACACGGCCACGGGCCACACCCGGGTCATCGGTGTACCGCACCAGGACGCGGTCGACCCCGCGTACTACCCCGAGCCGCTCGTCCGCACCTTCAGCGGGCCCGGCGGCCGGGAGATCCACGCCCACGTGTACCCGCCGCGCCACCCCGAGCGTACCGGGCCCGAGGGGGAGGCACCCCCGTACGTGATCTGGGCGCACGGCGGCCCCACCGGCCGCTCCCCGCTCGTACTCGACCTGGAGGTCGCCTACTTCACCTCGCGCGGCATCGGGGTCGCGGAGGTCAACTACGGCGGGTCCACCGGCTACGGCCGCGCCTACCGTGAGCGGCTGCGCGGGCAGTGGGGCGTGGTGGACGTCGAGGACTGCGCGGCCGTCGCGCTCGCACTGGCCGACGAGGGTTCGGCCGACCGCGCCCGGCTGGCCGTCCGGGGCGGGAGCGCCGGGGGGTGGACCGCCGCGGCCTCCCTCACCCGGACCGACGTGTACGCCTGCGGGGCGATCAGCTACCCGATCCTGGACCTGGAGGGCTGGGCGACCGGCGAGACCCACGACTTCGAGTCGCAGTACCTGGAGTCGCTCGTGGGCCCGTACGCCGAGGTGCCCGAGCGCTACCGGGAGCGCTCGCCGGTCCATCACACCGACGGGCTCACCGCCCCGTTCGTGCTGCTCCAGGGGCTCGACGACCCGATCTGCCCGCCGGTCCAGTGCGAGCGCTTCCTCGCCGCGATCGAGGGGAGGGGCGTGCCGCACGCCTATCTCGCCTTCGAGGGGGAGGGCCACGGCTTCCGCCGCGCCGGCACCGTCCGCCGCGCGCTGGAGGCCGAACTCTCCCTCTACGCGCAGACGTTCGGATTCGACCGTCCGGACGTCCCCCGGCTGGAGCTGAAGCCGTGACCCTGGAACCTCTCGCCCGCGCGGCCCGGCTGCGGCCCGGGTCCCGGGTGGCGGTCGTCGCTCCCAGCGGACCCGTCCCTCCCGAACGGCTCGCGCGCGGAGTCGACTTCCTGCGCCAGTGGGGCCTCGACCCCGTGGTCGCTCCCCATGTCCTGGACACCCACCCCGAGCTGGACTACCTCGCCGGTACGGACGCCGACCGGGCCCGGGACCTCCAGGATGCCTGGTGCGACCCCTCCGTGGAGGCGGTCATCTGCGCCAGGGGAGGGTACGGCGCCCACCGGATGGTCGATCTGCTGGACTGGCCCGCCCTGCGGGCGGCGGGTCCCAAGGTGTTCGTCGGATACAGCGACATCACGGTGCTGCACGAGGCCTTCGCCCTGCGGGCCGGCTTCTCGACCGTCCACGGCCCGATGATCGCCGCGCAGGTCTTCCTGGAGGACGAGGCCACCCGGCAGTCCCTGCGCTCCACCCTGTTCGAGCCCGAGTCGGTCCAGTGCCTCGGCCTGGAGACTGCCACCGCGCTCGTTCCCGGCACCGCCCGGGGCGTCACCTTCGGCGGCTGCGTGAGTCTCCTCGCCGCCGACGCCGGCACTCCCGGGGCCAGGACCTCGGGCAGGGGCGGCCTGCTGGTCGTCGAGGACATCGGCGAAGAGCCGTACCGGCTCGACGCGATCCTCACGCGGCTGGCGCGGATCGGTGCCCTGGACGGGATATCCGGTGTGGTGTGCGGCTCCTGGGACGGCTGCGGACCGTACGAGCAGGTCCGGGCGGTCCTGGCGGACCGGCTCGGCGGGCTCGGGGTCCCGGTCGTCGAGGAACTGGGCTTCGGGCACTGCCCGTCGGCGCTGACCCTGCCGCTCGGCGTGCCGGCGGTGCTCGACGCCCCGGCGGACGGCGGCCGGTGCACCCTCACCACCCAGGTGCCCGCACTCGTCTGAACGGCCGGGCCCGGACACGGGCCCGGCCCCTCCCGGAAACCCGGCTCCCGTGCGTTGACACCGCTATGACGTGTGTCACACGATGGGCCGAGCCCGGTACTTACCGGTCGGTAATGTGTCCTCGGCGTGGAGGTCCATGTGTCGCGTGCTGTGCCCCGAATCCGTCGTCCCCTCACTCTGCTGGCGGGGGCGGCGCTTCTCGCTCCGCTCGCCCTGACCGGCGCGCCACCGGCGTCGGCGGCGGACCGGTACACCGTCACACCACTGGAGTTCACCGTGCGGGCGGGCGACCGTTCCTGCACGGTCGACGCCGACCTCTATCGCCCTGCCGGTGCCGACGCGCGGAACCCGGCCCCCGCCGTCCTCGCCACCAACGGCTTCGGCGGCAGCAAGTCCGACGGCTCGACGGACGCGATCGGCAAGGCCTTCGCCGAACGCGGCTACGTCGGTCTCGTCTACTCCGGTCTGGGCTTCGGCAAATCGGGCTGCCTCATCACCCTCGACGACCCGGCCGTCGACGGGAAGGCGGCGTCCGGACTCGTCGACTTCCTCGCCGGCACCCGTGCCGCCGACGACGGCACCGAGGCGGACTTCGTCGCCACGGACGCTCCGGGCGACCCGGTGGTCGGCATGATCGGCGGTTCGTACGGCGGCGCCGTCCAGCTGGCGACCGCGTCCGCCGACCGGCGGATCGACGCCCTGGTTCCGCTGATCACCTGGAACGACCTCGCCCACTCGCTCTCCCCGAACACCACCGGAGCCTCCCGGGGTGTCTCCTCCAGAACCCCGGGCGTCTTCAAGTGGCAGTGGACCAACGGCTTCTACCTGATGGGGGAGGGGCAGCCGCTGCTGGTCCCGAGCCTGGACCCGTCCCGCTTCGGCAGCCTCACCTGCCTGCACTTCGCCGCCGAGGCCTGCGACACCATCCGGCTGCTGAACTCCGGCCGCTATCCCGCCGCCGAGACCGCGCGGATGCTCGCGTACGCGCGGAGCGTCTCCCCGGTCTCCTACCTCTCCGGCGTCACCGCACCCACCCTGCTCGTCCAGGGCCAGGCGGACAGCCTGTTCACCCTCAACGAGGCCACCGCCACCTACCGGGCACTGAAGGCGCAGGGCACCACGGCGAAGATGATCTGGCAGTCCTGGGGCCACAGCGGCGGCCAGGTGCCCGGCGAACTCGACCTCGCCACCGGCAATCTGGAGACGAGCTACGTCGGCCGGCGGATCCTCGACTGGTTCGACCGCTACCTCCACCACGACGAGGAGACCGGCACCGGACCCGAGTTCGCGTACTACCGGGACTGGGCGAGCGGCTACGGAACCGCGGCCGCCCTGCCTTCCCCGTCGCGCACGATGTACCTCTCGGGCGACGGCACCCTGGTCGACAGCCGCTCCGAGGTGAGCCGGGGCAGCCGTCAGTACACCAACTGGCTGCTGCCGAGCAGTCACTCCGAGAGCTCCCTCGCCGGACTGATCGGGCTCCCGGACCCGGCACCGTACGACACGAAGGGCACCCACCTGGGCTGGACCAGCGCCCCCCTGAGCGCACCGCTGGACGTCGTCGGCGCACCGAAGGCCACCCTGAAGGTGGTGTCGCCGACGGCGGAGCGGGTCCAGAACAGCGGCGACGCCGCGGACAAGCTGGTGCTGTTCACGAAGGTGTACGACGTGGCCCCGGACGGGACCCAGAAGCTGGTGAACCGTCTGGTCGCACCGGTCCGCGTCCCGGACGTCACCCGCCCCTTCACCGTGGAACTGCCCGCGATCGTGCACCGGTACGAGGCGGGGCACCGGCTCCGGTTCGTGATCGCGGCGAGTGACAGCGCGTACTTCGGCAACCGGGGCATCAAGCCGGTCACCGTGGTCAGCGCACCGCAGGACACCGGAGTCCTGCAGCTCCCGGTGATCGGCTGACCCTCACCCGTACGGCCCTGCTCCACAGCTCCCCGGACCCGGGACGGAGGCATCCTGGTGTCCGGGGACGGCTGTTCCTGGCCTCCGGACCACGGGACCTGGCGAAAGGGCCGAGCATGAGGCACAAGGACCGATCCGGCGGCACCAGCGCGTTCACCCCCGCCCGGATCGCCGTCACCGCCCTGGCGATCCTCTCGATCGTCTTCATCTGCGTGAACACCCAGGAGGTCACCATCCGGGTGATCATCCCGAAGGTGACCATGCCCCTCTGGGCGGCCCTGCTGGGCGTCTTCCTGGCGGGAGTGCTCTGCGGGGCCGGATTCCTGCTGTTCCGCAGGCGGAAGGCCAGGTAGGGAACCGGACGGCTCCGGGGCGTGGCGTCCCGTCCCGGAGCCGTGCGCCCTCTCCTCCTCCCCGTCGCACTTCCGCGCGCCCAGCGACAAGCGACCCCGTCACGGCGGCCTGAAAGGCGATTCCACGGGTACGCGCCGTTCATCACCTGCTACTGGTGTACGGAACGCCGGAAGCCGGCAGAGAGGACGCAGCGTGCGCACGGTTGGTGTCGAGGAAGAGCTCCTGCTGGTCGACAACGAGAGCGGTGACCCACAAGCCCTTTCGACGGCGGTACTGGCGCTGGCGGAACGCCGCGCCGACGGTGACTCGGTCTTCGAGTCCGAACTTCATGATCATCAGCTGGAGTTCGCCACCGAGCCCCGGGCGGCGATGAGCGAGCTCGCGGACGAGATCCGCCGCTGGCGGACCATGGCGGCGGACCGGGCAGCGGAGGCGGGTGCGGCCGTGGCGGCCCTGGCCACCTCCCCGCTGCCGGTGAGCCCCTCCATAGGGGAGGGCGAGCGCTACCGCTGGCTCGCCGAGCGGTTCGGGCTGACGGCGCAGGAGCAGCTCACGTGTGGCTGCCACGTGCACGTGTCGGTGGAGTCGGACGCCGAGGGGGTCGCCGTCCTGGACCGGGTACGTCCATGGCTGCCCGTCCTGCTGGCGCTCAGCGCGAACTCCCCCTTCTGGCACGGCCGCGACAGCTCGTACGACAGCTATCGGAGCAGGGTCTGGGGCCGGTGGCCCTCGGCCGGGCCGACGGAGGTGTTCGGCTCCGCGGACAGCTATCACGCGCAGGTCAAGGCGATGGTCGAGACGGGCGTGCTGCGTGACGAGGGAATGATCTACTTCGACGCCCGGCTCTCGCACCGCTACCCCACGGTGGAGGTCCGGGTGGCGGACGTGTGCCTGGACGCCGCCGACACGGTGCTGCTGGCCACGCTCGTGCGGGGCCTGGTCGAGACGGCCGCGCGTGCCTGGCGCGCCGGGGAGCCACCGGAGCCGGTGCCGGTCAGCCTGGTGCGCATGGCGGGCTGGCAGGCGGCCCGGTCGGGGGTGGAGGGGCAGCTGCTCCATCCGCTGACCATGCGCCCGGAACCGGCGGCCGACGTACTGCAGGCCCTGCTCGCGCACGTGCGGGACGCCCTGGAGGACAGCGGTGACGCCCTCTCGGCGGAGGCGGGGCTGCGGGACGTGCTGAAGCGGGGCACGGGAGCGAGGGCGCAGCGCGCGCTGCTGGCCGACTCGGGCAGCCTGCGGACCGTCGTGACCGAGTGCGCGGCCCGGACGCGAGGCTGACCGGGCCCGGGGGCTCACCCGCCGGTGGTGGACCCCTCCCCGGCCGCCTGCGCGTCGACCACGGCGGCCAGCCGGCCGAGCATCGCGCGGTGCCGGATCTGGAGCAACGCGTCCAGGGCCACGTTGTGCAGGGTGCCGCCGAGCCCTTGCAGAGGGTGCTCGTTGAGCAGCACGAGGGTCTTCTCGCCCCAGGGCCGGATGTCGAACGCGATCCTGGCGGTCCCCAGCGAGCCGCTGTAGGCCTCCAGTTCCAGCGCCTGTGGGCGTTCCAGGCGGCGTACCGTGGTGCGGCCCTCCAGCTCCAGCGGGCCGAGCCGCACCGTGTAGGCGATGGAGGACCCGACCTCGGGCCAGAGCCCTTCCAGCGGGCGTGAGTCGCTCGTGCCCACGACCCACTGCGCGTACTGGTGCGGCTGTTCGAGCACCGCCCAGAGGGCCGAGGGCGGGTGATGGATCAGCTGATGGCGAATGGCCATGAACGCCTCCACGCACGGATGTCGCGGCCGGTGGGAATCACGGGCGAGGTCACTCGTCATGCTACGCAGCCCGCAGGCCCACGACATGTCGGCGGCGCCCGCCGGAGTTCGCCGACATGGCCGGGAGGTGGCGGCTGCGCTGCTCCTGGCCTCACCCGTTCGGGCTAATCGCGGGTCCGGGCGTCCGTACGAGGCCCGCACCGGCGACCGCACCCACCGGCGCCGGACCGTGCGGACTCCTGTTTCACGGTGGGAGCGGATGCGCGGTAGAACGGATGAGGGAGAACGTACCGGCGAACCGACTCGGAAGAGCGAGGAGAGGGCGCATGCGTGCACTGACCTGGCAAGGACGGCGGGACGTCCGGGTGGAGACGGTGCCGGACCCGGTCGTCCAGGATCCGACGGACATCATCGTGCGGGTCACCTCGACCGGCATCTGCGGCTCGGACCTGCACCTGTACGAGGTGCTCGGCCCCTACCTCGAACCGGGCGACATCCTGGGCCACGAGGCGATGGGAATCGTGGAGGAGACCGGCGCCGAGGTGACCGCTGTCACACGCGGGGACCGGGTGGTGATCCCGTTCAACGTCTCCTGCGGCAGCTGCTTCATGTGCGACCAGGGGCTCCAGTCGCAGTGCGAGACCACTCAGGTCCGCGAACACGGCAGCGGGGCCGCGCTCTTCGGCTACACCAAGCTCTACGGACAGGTGCCGGGCGGCCAGGCCGAACTGCTGCGCGTCCCCTTCGGCAACACCCTGCCGGTGAAGGTCCCCGACGGCCCGCCGGACGACCGCTTCGTCTTCCTGTCGGACGTCCTGCCGACCGCTTGGCAGGCCGTGGAGTACGCGGACGTGCCGCCCGGCGGAAGCCTGACCGTGCTGGGGCTCGGGCCGATCGGGGACATGGCCGCCCGGATCGCCCTGCACCGAGGTGCGGGGCAGGTCATCGGGGTGGACCTGGTCTCCGACCGGCTGCACCGGGCCTCGGCCCGAGGGGTGCACACCATGGACCTGCGGGAGTACGGGAAGCACCTGGGTGACTCCATCCGTGGGCTCACCGACGGCCGGGGCACCGACGCGGTGATCGACGCGGTGGGCATGGAGGCGCACGGCGCGCCCGTGGCCAAGGCGGGGCAGTGGGCGGTGGGCATGCTGCCCGACGCCGCGGCCCGCGTCCTCATGGAGCGGGCGGGCATCGACCGCCTCAGTGCCCTGTTCACCGCCATCGACGCGGTGCGACGCGGGGGCACCGTCTCCGTCTCCGGCGTCTACGGCGGGGCGGCGGACCCGATGCCGCTTTTGCGCATGTTCGACAAGCAGATGCAGCTGCGGATGGGCCAGGCCAACGTCTGGAACTGGGTGCCCAAGATCCTGCCGCTCCTGGTGGACGAGGATCCTCTCGGCGTGGACGACTTCGCCACCCACCATCTGCCGCTGGACGAGGGACCCAAGGCTTACGAGACGTTCCGGAACAAGGCGGACGGCATGGTGAAGACCCTGCTCAGGCCGTGACCCAGGCCGTGATCCACCAGGAGCAGGAGGAGCGATGACGAACGCAGCCCAGGGCCTTCGTGTCGTGGTCACGGGCGCCACCGGGAACGTCGGTACCAGCGTCGTGCGGGCCCTGTCCGAGGACCCTTCCGTGGCGTCCGTCCTCGGTCTGGCCCGGCGGCTCCCGGGACGGGGCGCACCGGGCGTGGAGTGGGGCACGGTCGATCTCGGACACGACGACAGCGCGCGCAGGCTCGCGGTGCACCTGGCCGGCGCCGACGCGGTGGTCCACCTGGCCTGGCGCTTCCAGCCGACGCACGACCCCGTGGTCACCTGGCGGAGCAACGTCGAGGGGTCGATGCGCGTCTTCGGCGCGGTGCGCGACGCCGGCGTGCCGGTCCTGGTCCACGCGTCGTCGGTGGGCGCGTACTCACCCGGGCCGAAGCACGAGCCAGGGGTCGACGAGCAGTGGCCCACCCATGGCTGGCCGGATGCCGCGTACTGCCGGGAGAAGGCCTATCTGGAGCGTGTCCTCGACACCTTCGAGCTCCGGCATCCGGAGATCCGCGTCGTGCGCATGCGCCCCGGATTCCTCTTCAAGAGGACGTCGGCGAGCGAACAGCGACGGATCTTCGCGGGCCGGTTCCTGCCCGGTGGGCTGCTCAGGCCCGGCCTGCTGCCCCTCGTCCCCGACCTCCCGGGGCTGCGCTTTCAGGTGCTGCACACCGACGACGCGGCCGAGGCCTACCGGCTCGCGGTCACCCGGGACGTCCGCGGGGCCTTCAACCTGGCCGCGGACGCGGTGACCGACGCGCGGCAGCTCGCCGAACTCCTCGACGCACGGGTCGTACGCGCCCCGGCCTCCCTGGTGCGCGGTGCGCTGGCCGCCGCCTGGAGCGCCCGGGCCGTGCCCGCTTCGCCCCACCTCTTCGACGCCGTGCTGCGCCTCCCGGTCATGAACAGTGCCCGGGCCCGCGAGGAACTGGGCTGGCGGCCCGCCCACTCGGCCTCCGACGCGCTGCGCGCCTTCCTGCGGGGCGTCTCCCACGGAGAGGGCGAGGACACCGCTCCGCTGGCGGGAAAGCGATGGGGATGAACCAGCGGCACGGGCCGGGGCCGGACGATTCCCGCCGACCGCGGGACAGACGGCGGACCGGGCGGCGACGATAGGCCCCATGGTCACACGAGTCGTACTCGACGCCCCGTCGAACCTGGGCCTGCGGCCCCCCGCCCCCGGCACCGTGCCCGGCTGCTGCAAACTCGCGGGCGCGCTCCGCGAGCAGCGCATCGTGCAGCGGCTCGGGGCCCTGGAGGGCGGAGTCGTCGTACCCCCGCGTTACGACCGCGGGGACTGGCAGGAGGGCGACGGGGTCTTCAACGCCGCCGCGATCGCCCGTTACACCCGCACGCTCGCCGACCGGATCGAGGGCCATGTCAGGGCCGGCCGATTCCCGGTCGTCCTCGGCGGGGACTGCTCCATCCAGCTGGGCGCCGCCCTCGCGCTGCGCCGCATCGGGCGGTACGGGCTCGTGGCCGTGGACGGCTCGGCGGACTTCCGGCACCCGGGCAACAGCGACCGGATCGGCGCGGCGGGCGGCGAGGAGCTGGCTCTGTCCACCGGCCGCGGGCAGGCCGACCTCACCGACCTGGAAGGGCTGCGGCCCTATCTCAGGGACGAGGACGTCCGGCTCTTCGGGATGCGCGACGACGACGAGGACCGCGCCGAGTTGACCGAGCTGAAGATCTCCCACGCGACCGTCGGGGAGATCCGGGAGTGGGGACCCGCCGACATCGCCCGCGGCGTGGTGCGGAGCCTGGACGTGCCCGTGCTCGACGGCTTCTGGGTCCACCTGGACGCGGACGTCCTCGACCCGAGCGTGATGCCCGCCGTCGACAGCCCGGACGACGGGGGCCTGTTCCCCGGGGAACTCGCCCCGCTGCTGCGGACGCTCGTCCGATCGCCACGCTGCGCCGGGCTCAACGTCACGATCTACGATCCCGACCTGGACCCCGACGCCTCGGCGGCGGCGCTGCTCACCGACCTGATCGTCGATGCCTTCGCCGAGGCGGGGCCGGGCGAGGACTGACGTCCTCAGGCGGGCGCGTTCCGGTCCACGTACTCGAAGACGGAGCCGTCCGGGTGCAGGGCGATCAGGTTGCGGCCGGCGGGGGTGGGCACCGGCCCCGCGATGACCCGGGCGCCCGCCCTGGTCAGTGCCGCGTGGGCCTCCTCGACGTCCTTGACCGCGATCGTCGCCGACACCTTGCGCAGCACCTCCAGTTCGGACTCGGGGCCGCTCATCAGCAGGAAGCAGCCGATCGCGGCCACCGAGACCCCGCCGCGCTCGAAGCGCAGTGCCGGAGTGCTGGTCAGGCCCTCGTAGAAGGCCACCGAGGCCTCCAGGTCGTCGACGCAGATACGCAGCGTGGTTCCCAGGATTTCCATGCGGACGAGGGTAGTTGCCGACCCGGCCCGATGTGATCCGTTCCCCTCCCGTCACCGGATCGCGGCGGTCATCGGGTCGCGCCCGGCACCGGGTGACGCGGGCCACCGGGTCGCCGCTCGTCGCGGTCGCGCCGTGCGTCGGGGCGTGCCCCACCGGACCGACCGCGCCGCCGCAGGGTGCCCCGCCACCGGATCACCCGCCGCCGCAGGGCGCCCCGTCACCGGATCACACCCGGCAGAGCACCTCGCCGTGCGGCACCATGAACCAGCCGTCGGGCTGCTCGCCCCACGCGCGCCACGCGTCCGCGATCGCCGCCAGCTGCCCGGCGCTCGCGTGGCCGCCGTCCACCGCCAGCTTCGCGTACGCCGAAGCGGTCGTCCGGTCCGCCCACAGACCGCTCCACCAGGCGCGATCCTCGGGTGTGGCGAAGCACCAGGCCGCCGCCGACGGGGTGATGTCGGTGAAACCCGCCTGCCGGGCCCAGGAGAGCAGCCGGCGCCCCGCGTGCGGCTCGCCGCCGTTCCCGCGCGCCACCCGGCCGTACACGTCCAGCCACTCCGTCATCCCGGGCACCTCCGGATACCAGGCCATGGCCGCGAAGTCGCTGTCGCGGGCCGCGACGACACCGCCGGGCCGGCAGACCCGCCGCATCTCGCGTAGCGCCTGCACGGGGTCGCCCACGTGCTGGAGCACCTGATGGGCGTGGACCACGTCGAAGGAGGCGTCGGGAAAGTCCAGGGCGTGGACGTCGGCGGCGGCGAACTCCACGTTCTCCAGACCTCGTTCCGAGGCGGTACGCGCCGCCTTCTCCAGCACCTCGCCGCTCGCGTCGACCGCGGTCACCCGGCCGGGCGACACGAGCCCGGCGAGGTCCGCCGTGATGGTGCCCGGCCCGCAGCCGACGTCCAGCACCGCCTGGCCCGGACGGAGTTCGGGGATCAGGTAGGCGGCGGAGTTGGCCGCGGTCCGCCACTGGTGCGAGCGCAGCACCGACTCGTGGTGACCGTGGGTGTAGACGGCGGATTCCTTCGGCATGGCCGTACGTCCTTTCTCGGACCTCAGTCGCAGGCGATGGACCGACCGTACGCCTCCATGTCGCATCGTGAGATTGGCGTCTCATCATTCGGTCGAGGCGAGCAGGGATCGCCCCTTTCGCCCGCAGGGGTCTCACGCAGGCATCGGGCAGTACACCGTGAGCGCCTCGGGAAGCTTGTCGATCGTCAACTCGGTACCGGAGGAAGCGACTTCACCGTCGTAGGCGTAAGGAGTGCCGGGCGTGAGCCCGGACAGCCGGACCTTGCGGCGCCGTACCGCCGCGTGCACGGGCGAGCGCGTCAGGGGTCCGGCGATAGCCGCGGCCAGCAGGCGCAGGCCCGGTGTCCGGCCTCCGTGCACCGCCCGGACGTCGAGCAGGCCGTCCGCCAGGTTGTGACGGCGGCCGGGCGCGGGCCCGACGCGCCGGAAGAGGCCGTTGCCCACGAAGAGCAGCCACAACGGGCGCTCCCTGCCCTGGACCTCGGCGGTCAGCGGGCGTGAACCGCGCAGCGCCTCGAAGGCCGCCAGTACCCCCGCGGGCCATCCGCCGATCCTGGGCGCCCAGCGCTCCCGGGTCCGGACGAGCTCCGGATAGACGCCCAGGCTGAAGGCGTTGAGGAAATATCCGTCCGCGCCTTCCGGTCCCTGCGGGCCGGGCCGGAAGCGGCCCAGGTCGACCCGGACCGCGTCTCCCGAGGTGAGCGCGGTCACCGTGTCGTGCACGGTCTCGATGCCGAGGTCGTACGCGAAGTGGTTGAGGGTCCCGCCGGGAAAGACGGCGAGCGGAACGCCATGGGTCGCCGCGACGGCCGCGGCCATGTTGACGGTGCCGTCGCCCCCGCAGACCCCCAGTGCCTTGCCCTGCCGGGCGGCCTTCTCCAGGCACCCCGGCAGGTCGGCCGGGGCGCACTCCACCGTCGACGCGAGGGGCAGCGCGTCGCGGATCACGGCCGCCGCCGCGGTCGCCGACCCGGACTCCCGGTTCACGACCACGACCAGGTCCTCTCCCGCGGTCAGGGCCGGCGCGTCGGCCGGCGGCCGGCCGGGGGGCGGGAGCTGGCCGCGGGTCGGCACGACGCCGCGCAGCGCGAAGGCGGCCCCTATGCCGAGTGCCGCACCGGCCACCACATCGCTCGGATAGTGGACGCCCGTGTAGACGCGGGACGCGGCCACCGCCGCGGCCACCGGGGCGACGACCGCGCCCCACCCCTTCGACTCCAGGGCGACGCCCGTCGCGAAGGCCGCGGCGGACGCCGCGTGACCGGAAGGGAAGGAGGTCGTGAAGGGCTGCCGCTTCAGCTGCCTCATCACCGGGACCAGATCCACTATCGGGCGCTCCCTGCGCACCGCGCCCTTGCCGACGGTGTTGATGGCGGCCGAGGCGACGGCCAGCGACGCGATCCCGCGCAGTGCGGCCCTGCGGGAACGGGCGCTGCTGCCCAGAGCGGCCATGCCGGCCGCGGCCCCGAACCACAGCAGTCCGTGGTTGGCGCTGCGGCTCAGGCGGGGCAGGACGGGCTCTGCGCCCGGCCAGTGTCTGTCGGCCACGCGCTGGAACACGGCGAGATCGCGCTGGTGGAACGTGGCCCGCCAGCGGCCGGGAAAGGAGAAACCGCTCGATGTCGACATGGGACAGCGAATACCCTGCGACCGGAGCGTGAACCAGGAGGCGCGCAGGGGCGGCTCCGACGGATCCGGCCGATTCGCGAAGTGTGTGGTGAATCGCCCCTGCTCCGCCCGCTCCGCGACGGCGCGGACGTTGCCCGGACAACTTCACTGCCGTTAGCCTGCGTTCGTGATTCCGGCCATTGGCCGGAGTGTCGAACAAGAGAAGGCGGGCGATCATGGGGCGACTCGTCCCTGCGGTGACCAGGGCGCTGGATGTTCTCGAGCTCTTCCTCCAGGGCGAGGGAACCCTCTCCGCGCCCGAGGTCACGCGCAAGCTCCAACTGCCGAGGACCACGGTCCACGAGCTGCTCACCACGCTCGCCGCGCGCTCCTACCTGGTCACGGTCCCGGAGCAGCCGGGGCGCTACCGGCTGGGCGTGCGCACGTACCAGCTCGGGAGCCGCTACGCCGAGAAGCTCGACCTCGCGGCCGAGGGCCAGCAGGTGGCCCGGGAGGTCGCCGAGACCTGCGGGGAGACCGTCCACGTGGCGATCCTGGAGGACACGGAGGTCATCTACATCGCCAAGGTGGACTCCACGCACGCCGTCCGCATGGTCTCCGCGGCGGGCCGCAAGCTGCCCGCCCACTGCACCTCCGTGGGCAAGCTGCTGCTCGCGGCGCTCCCGGAGGCCGAACTCGACGCCCGTCTCGACGGACGCGAGCTCGTCGCCATGACCGACAACAGCCTCACCGACGCCGCCGAGCTCCGGGCCGCGCTCGCCGTCGTGCGCAAGCGGGGCATAGCGGTCGAGCACCGGGAGTCGAACCCGGACGTGAGCTGCGTGGCCGCGCCCGTCCGCGACCGGTCCGGACGGGTCGTCGCCGCGCTCTCCATCTCCGTACCGATGATCCGCTGGAGCGAGGAGCGTGAGGCGGAGCTCGCGCAGCTCGCCTCGGGTGGCGCCGACGCGCTGTCCGGCCGGCTCGGACACCACCGGGGGCAGGTATGAGCACCTCGATCGACGTGGCGGTGCGGGAACGGGCCGAGCTCGGCGAGGGGCCGACCTGGGACGCCGCGGGGGAGCGGCTGATCTGGGTCGACATCCTCTCCGCCCGCGTCCACACCTACGTCCCCTCGACCGGGCGGCGTACGGTCATGGCCACGGAGCAGCACGTCGGCGCGGCGAAGCCGCGGGCGGGCGGCGGCCTCGTGACCGTCCTGCGGGACGGCGTGGGGCTCTACGACGCCGACGGCGCCTTCTCCTGGCTGGTGCACGATCCCGTCCCCGGACGGCGCGGCAACGACGCGGCCGTGGCGCCGGACGGCGCCCTGTGGGCCGGAACCATGCGCTACGACGAGGCGCAGGGCGGCGGGAACCTCTCCCGGATCGCCGCGGACGGCACGGTGAGCGGCGTCCTGGACGCGGTGACGGTCAGCAACGGCACGGGCTGGAGCCCCGACGGCCGGCTCATGTACTACACGGACACCCCGACGCGCCGGATCGACGTCTTCGACGTCGAGGGGGAGCGGGTGGTGAACCGGCGGCCCTTCGTCACCGTCGACGAGGGTGCCGGATGGCCGGACGGGCTGACCGTGGACGCGGACGGCTGCGTCTGGGTCGCCTTCTGGGACGGCGCGGCGGTCCGGCGCTACACGCCGGGCGGTCAGCTGGACCGGGTGGTGGAGCTGCCGGTCCGGCGGCCCACGGCCTGCGCCTTCGGTGGCCCCGGCCTGCGCGATCTGTACGTCTCCACCGCCCGGACGGGTCTGGACGCCCCGCACCCGCTGTCGGGCTCGCTGCTCGTGCTCCCCGGCGTGGGACAGGGCCTGCCAGGGACGCCCTTCGCCGGCTGAGCCGGCGGGGGCGGGCCGCGCGATCCGGCCGCCTCCCGGACCGGTGCGGGGGCGGACCCCGGGGAACCTCCGTATAAAGGGCCCTGAGGGCGACGCAGGCGGACGGAGACCCGGGATGCACGGAGGCGAGCGGAAGCGGCCCCACCCCCTGAGGGAGGACCGGGGCCCGGTGCGGTACGGACCCCCCGCGCCCGATCCCGGTCTTCCCGTGCTGCCGGAGCTCGCCGGCGTACTGGCCGCCTCCGCCGCGCGCACCCGCCCCGAGCCCCCCGGTGGCGGAACGATCCTGCGGGAGGCCGCCTGTGCCTACTGGGCGCGGCGGAGCCTGCACTGCGGGCCCGAGGACGTCGCGGCGGCGCCCGGGGTCCAGCCGCTTGTGTTCGCGCTGATTGCGGCGTACGGCGGCGATGTGATCATGCCCCGGCCCTGTCCGGCCGGCTGGATGCCCCAGGCCCGGCTGCTGGGCCGCCCCGCCTACCACGTGCCCACCCCTGCCGAGTGCGGCGGCATTCCCGACCCGTACGCCCTGCTGGAGACCGTGCGCCGGGTGCGCGCCGAGGGCGGCAGGCCCCGGCTGCTCCTGATCTCTGTGGCCGACGACCCCACGGCGACCCTCGCCCCGCCGGAGCTGGTGCGGGAGGCCTGCGAGGCCGCGGTGACCGAAGGCCTGCACATCGTCAGCGACGAGACCTGGCGCGACACCCTGCACCGGCCCCACGACACCGTCGTGCTCAGCCCCGCAGAGATGTGCCCCGACGACGTCACCGTGGTCTCCGACCTGGCCGGGGCGCTCACCCCGTCCGCCTGGCCGGTGGCGGTCGCACGCTTCCCCGCCACCGCGCGCGCCGCGGCCGGGCGGGCCCGCGTGCTGGACATCCTCACCGCGCTCGGCGCGCTCGTCGCGGAACCGGTGGCCCGCGCCGCCGCCCACGCGCTGCGCGAACCCGAGGCCGTGACGGCCAGGATCCGCCAGGCGGCGGGGCTCCAGGCCGAGGTCGCCTCCGCCGCCCACCGTGCCGTGCTCACCGCGGGGGCCCTGGCCAGGCCCCCGCAGGCCGGCCGTCACCTCTACGCCGACCTCGGGCCCCTGCGCCCCCGGCTGGCCGCCCGTGGCGTCACCGACTCGCTGGAGCTGGAGGAGTACCTCACGGAACGCCTGGGTGCCCCGGCTCCCGGCGGGCACAGGTTCGGGGACGAACTGGGCGCGCTGCGGGCGCGACTGAGCACCGGCCCGCTGCTCGGCTCAACCCCGGAGCAGCAGATGGAGTCCCTCACTGCGGTGGAGCCCCTGAAATTGCCCCATGTCGCCCGAGCACTGAGCATTTTCGCAGCAGCCCTCGATGAACTCCGATGACAGGAGCCTCTCGATGACGGAACAGACCGAGCGCCCCTACGCGGGCACCGGCCACGCGCCCACCGGCCGCCCAGCCGCCGTGCCGCGCCGCCTCGGCGAGCTCCGGATCTGGCCGCGCAGCTTCGCGGACCGGCTCTCCGCCCCGCTTCCGGGTGTCAGGGGCATGACTCGCCTGGCCAGGGAGCGCGCCCTGCGGCCCAACGCCGAAGGGCTGCGGGGGATCCACCGGCTGCCCTACGCCCCCCAGGCGCTGCCCGAGGTGGACGCGGACACGACAGCCGTCACCTGGGCCGGTCACGCGAGCTGGGTCGTCCGCATCGGTGGCCTCACGGTCCTCACCGACCCGGTCTGGTCGCGCCGCATCCTCGGTACCCCCGCCCGGATCACCCCGGTCGGTGTCCGCTGGGAGGAGCTGCCGCGCATCGACGCGGTCCTGATCAGCCACAACCACTACGACCATCTCGACGCGCCCACGCTCCGCAGGCTTCCCAGGGACACCCCGCTGCTCGTCCCCGCCGGGCTCGGCCGCTGGTGCCGGCGCCGCCGTTTCACCTGCGTCACCGAGCTCGACTGGTGGGAATCGGTGGAGCTGGGAGGGGTCCGGTTCGACTTCGTGCCCTCCCACCACTGGTCCAAGCGGACCCTCCTGGACACCTGCCGGTCGCTCTGGGGCGGCTGGGTGCTCGGCGCCCCGAGCGGGCGGCGGATCTACTTCGCGGGGGACACCGGCTACGGCCACTGGTTCGAGGAGATCGGCCGCCGCCACCCCGGCCTGGACCTGGCCATGCTGCCGATCGGGGCGTACGAACCGCGCTGGTGGCTCTCGGACGTGCACACCGACCCCGAAGAGGCCGTACAGGCGTTCGAGGATCTGGGTGCGCGCGCGATGGCGCCCATGCACTGGGCGACGTTCCTGCTCTCCGCGGAACCCGTGCTCGAACCCCTCACCCGGCTCCGCACGGCCTGGCAGCGGGCCGGGCACTCCCGCGCCGACCTCTGGGACCTGCCGGTCGGCGGTTCGCGGGTCCTGGAAGCCTGACCGGTGTCCGGCCGGTGCCCCGCCCCCTCAGCCGGCCAGGCGCGCCCGCAGCCGCCGCCACACCGCGGGTGTCCCACTGATCAGCAACGTCAGGACGACCGCGGCGAGCACACCCTGCCACGGCTCGGGGAAGAGCGAACCGCCCAGGATCCCGATCAGCTGATACGTCGCCGCCCAGGCCAGGCACGCGGGCACGTCGCCCCGGGCGAACTGCCGCAACGGCATCCCGCCGAGCAGACAGGCCAGCATCACGGGTATCCGTCCGGCGGGTACCAGCCGGGACAGCACGAGCACCACCGTGCCGTGCTCCTCCAGCTTCTGCTGCGCCTGGTCCAGCCGCTCGGGAGCAGCCCGGCTGCTGATCGCCTCCAGCCACCGCGAGCCGTTCTTCGACCCCACCCCGCGCTGCCCCAGCCAGTACAGGCACATGTCCCCGAGGAAGGCCGCACCCGACGCCACGGCGAACACCACGAGCAGGGCGAACGGTGAGGTCTGGTGGGACGCCACCACGGCCGCCGAACTCACCAGCGCGCCCGTGGGCACCACAGGCACCAGCGATCCCAGCGCCACCAGCAAGAACAGCGACGGATAACCGGCCGCCTGCTGCGTCGACTCCGTCGGGAGCTGCCGCAGCACTTCCTCGATCACCTACGGGCCTCCGGCCTCACATGCTCTCCGTGCCCCAGCCGGTGCACCGACACCCCGGGCGCCAGCCTCGCCGCGTGCCGCACGAACTCGTCACCCGGCGAGTGGAACTCGTGCGGCCGGATCCCGTCCATGCCGATGGGCCAGTACGTGCCGTAGTGCACCGGCACCGCGGACCGAGGCTCCAGCAGGGTCAGCACCTGCGCGGCGCGCGTCGCGTCGAGATGGTGGTGGCCCAGGTACGGGCCCCAGCCGCCGACCGGCAGCAGCGCCACGTCGACCGTCCCCACCGCCTCGGCCATCCCGTCGAACAGCCCGGTGTCCCCGGCGAAATACGTCCGCGCCTCGCCCTCGACCACATAGCCCAGGGCCGGCGCGCGGTGCGGGCCGACCGGCAGCCGTCGCCCGTCGTGCGAGGCCGGGACCGCGCGGACCAGGAGCTCACCAACCCGCACCACGTCACCCGGGCCGACCTCGGTGATCCGCAGCCCGCGCGCCCGGCGCAGCAGCCGGAGACCCGGGACGGCCCCGACCGCCCCCCGGGGGACGACGAGCAGGCTGCCGCGGGCCAGCCGGGCCAGGGAGGGGAGGTGCAGGTGGTCGGAGTGCAGATGCGAGATCAGCACCACGTCGGCGACGGCGGCCTCGGGGGGCGGAAGCTCGCCCCGCCGGCGGCGCAGATGCGCGAAGCGGCGTACGAACAGCGGATCGGTCAGGACCCGGACGCCGGTGTCCTCGATCGTGCAGGTGGCATGACCCCACCAGGTGACCTCCACCGCCCTGCCTCCTCCTCCGCGCCCCCGTCGGCCTCGTACGCGTACGAGGGTATGCGGTCCGCGCCCCTCCCACGCCGGAGTGCTCCTTTCCGCCCTCCCCGGTACGGTCACGCAGGGCTACGGAGAGGCACACCGGAGGTAGGGTCGTCGCCAGCATCCGAGTGCGGGGGGAGCGGTTCATGGGGGACGGCGTCGCGGACGTACGGGTGGCGGCCATCGCCAGTCTCACACCGCTGGAGGAGCTCGACGGCGATCCCTTCCTCGTCGACACCCGCGGCCAGCAGGCCATGTGCGCCCGGTGGGCCGCCGACCGGGGATACGTCGTCACCCGCCAGCTGCGCGTCTACGGCCTGCGTCCCGACCACCACGCTCTGTGGGCGGGCTCCGAGAGCGGGCAGGTCGAGCTGTTCGTGGCTCCCAACGACCGGGTCCTCGCCCGGGCGGTCGTCTCCGTGCCGGACTTCGCCGCGGAGTGCGAGCGGCGCGGCGTACGGCTGGAGTACGCCGGGCTGGAGGAGCCCGTCTACACCGCCCGCGCCAAGGCGAGCGTCCACCGCAGACTCTCCATGCCGACCGCCGGGTACGACGGCTGCTGACGCGGAGCCGGCAGCCGGGTCCCCGAAGGATCCCGAAAAGGCTGTGACAGGCTTGACGCGGGTCCACGACGAACGACGGGCCCGGACGTGAGGTGGAACGGCGTGAGTGACGGGCGATGGCGTACGGCGGGCGGAACGCTGGTACGCGTGGTCTCGGTGTGGGCCGTCTCCACGCTCACCATGCTGGCCCTCGCGGGCATCCTGCCCGACTTCCGCCTCCAGTCCGACGACGGCGACACCGTCACCAGGACCGCCTTCACCGCGGCGTGGGGCGCGGGTGCCTTCGGTCTGCTCTCGGCCCTGGTGTGGCCCGTCCTCGTGAGGGCCCTGCTCATCGTGCCCGCCCTGGTGCTGGGCGCCCTGGTCTTCTTCCTCAACGGCTCACTGCTGCTGATCGCCCTGCGGCTCATCCCGGACGGACGCGGGGACGCCAACCCGGAGACGGCCGTGGTCGTCGCCGCCGTCATGTCCGCCGTGGCCTCCGCGGTGTCCACCGCTCTCGCGGTCCGCGACGACGACGCCTACCGGCGCAGACTCTCCCGCCTGGCCGACCGGCGCCGCAGACGCGGCGGCACACCCGGCACGCCGGACGGCGGACGGGGCGGTCCGCCCGGCATCGTCTTCCTCCAGCTCGACGGAGTGGGCCACGATGTACTCGCCGAGGCCGCGGCCGGCGGGATCATGCCGACCGTGGCCTCGCTGCTCGACGACGAGGCGGGGCACCGGCTCACCCCGTGGACGACCGACTGGTCGAGCCAGACGGGCGCCAGCCAGCTCGGCATCCTGCACGGCAGCAACCACGACGTGCCCGCCTTCCGCTGGTTCGAGAAGGAGACAGGCACCCTCATGGTCTCCAGCAGGCCGGCGAGCGCCCTCGAACTGCAGCGCAGGGCCATCGCCCGCACCCGCGACGGAGGACTGCTGACCGTCGACGGCGCGAGCCGGGGCAACCTCTTCAGCGGCGGCGCGGACCAGCTGGCCCTGGTCCTGTCGATGGCCGCCAGGCGAGGCAAGGGCCGCCGTTCACGCGCCGGCTACTTCGCCTACTTCTCCGACCCGGCCAACGCCGTGCGTACGGCACTCTCCTTCGTCGCCGAGGTGGTCCGCGAGATCGGCCAGTCCACGCGTGCCCGGCTGCGCAAGGAGACCCCCCGGGTCAAGCGCGGCGGGCTGTACCCCTTCATCCGCGCGTTCGCGACCGTCGTGGAGCGCGACGTCGTGGTGGCCGCGGTGATCGGCGACATGTTCGCGGGACGCACGGCGGTCTACGCCGATCTCGTCGCCTACGACGAGGTCGCCCACCACTCCGGACCGCACAGCAGGGACGCGGAGAAGGTCCTGACCAGGCTCGACCGCTCGCTGGGCCTGATCTTGAAGATCGCGGAACACACTCCCCGCGACTACCGGGTCGTGCTGCTGTCCGACCACGGCCAGAGCCCCGGGGAGACGTTCGCGGGACGCTACGGCCTCACGCTCAAGGACCTCGTACGGGCCGGCTGCGGGCTGCCCGTCCCCCGCAGGGCCCAGCGCACCCGCAGCGCGTCGGAGGCACGCGACGCCGTGCGCATCGCGTTGCACAGGCCCGTGGACGGCGAACAGGAGGCGGAGCACCCGGACAAGCCGTCCGACCCCGTCGTGCTGGCCTCCGGAAACCTCGGGCTCCTGTCGTTCCCCGACATCGAGGGCCGGGCCACGCGCGAGCAGCTGGACCGCCGTCACCCCGCACTGCTCAGCACGCTCGCGGCCCATCCCGGGATAGGTTTCCTGCTCGTACGGAGCCAGAAGCACGGATCGGTGGTGCTGGGCCGGGACGGCGCCGAGGTCCCCGTCGCGGAGCTCAGGGACGGGCAGGGCCCGATCGCCGTCTTCGGTGCGGGCGCGGCGGACGCGGTGCGGCGCACCGACACCTTCCCGCACGTGGCGGACGTCATGGTCAACTCCATGTACGACCCGGAGTCCGGACACGTACACGCCTTCGAGGAACAGATCGGCTCGCACGGGGGGCTCGGCGGCCGGCAGTCCCGGCCGTTCCTGCTCTGGCCGCGCACGCTGGCGGACCCGCTGGACGCCGTCGCGGCGGACGCTCCCGGCGGGGAGGCGGGGGCGGGGCTGGTGGGAGCGGAGGAGGTGCACCGGGTGCTCGCCCGCTGGCTCCGGGAGCTCTCGGGGCCGCAGGTGCCGCTCCTGCAGGAAGGGCTCGCGGGAGCGGCCCTGGTGGACGAATCCGTTCCGGAGGCCGCTTCGGTGAGGGAGGGGGCGACCACCGTGACCCGCCCGGTCCTGGACGAGCCGGTGCCGGACGGGCGGGTCCTGGACCGTCCCGTTCCGGAGGAGGCCGTGCCGGACCCGGGCGACGCGGTGCCCGGCGCACGCGGCTGACGGATCAGGCGGACTCGCGCCGTACCAGTGTCGGATGGAAGACCACCGACGGCGCGGGCACACCGGGCCGGCCGATCTGCTTCAGCAGGAGCCGGGCCATCTCGGCCGCCATCTCCTCCACCGGCTGACGCACGGTCGTGAGGGGCGGATCGCAGGCCACCGCGGCGTTGCTGTCGTCGAAGCCCACCACCGCGACATCGCCGGGCACGTCCCTGCCCGCCCGTAGCAGTACCGGCAGGGCACCCAGCGCCATCAGGTCCGAGGCGATGAACACCGCGTCCAGGTCGGGCCGCTCGCTCAGCAGTCTGCGCATCGCCGAAGCTCCTCCCGCGTGGGTGAAGCCCCCTTCGGCGGTGACCACGTCCCCGATGCCGTGCTGTTCCAGCGCCTCCAGGAAGCCGGTCAGCCGCACCTGCCCGGCGGGCATGTCCTGCGGGCCGGCGATCGTCCCGACGCGCCGTCGGCCCAGGGCCGCCAGATGGTCGGCCGCCATCTGGGCCCCGGCCCGCTGGTCCGCCTCGACGTAGGTCAGCGGAGAGGGCCGGCGGGGCCGGCCGGCCAGCACGGCGGGCAGCCGGGTCTCGTGCAGCAGGTCGGGCAGGGGGTCGTCGGCGTGGGAGGAGATCAGCACCACCCCGTCCACGTGTCCCTGGCGCAGATAGGACAGCAACTGGTTGCGCGACGCCTCGTCGTCGGCCAGCATCAGCACCATCTGGATCCCGGCGGGGCGCAGCACCTCCATCAGACCGCCGACCACACGCCCGAAGTGCGGGTCGGAGAACATCCGGCCGATGAACGGCTCGGCCACGGGACGGCGTTCCCGCTCGGAGACCACCAGGGCGATCGAGTCGGTCCGCCGGGTCACCAGGGAACGGGCCGCGCGGTTGGGGACGTAGCCCGTGGTGGCCACGGCCTTCTCGACGATGCGACGAAGCGCCGGATCCACCGTGGTCGCGCCGTTGATCACACGGGACACCGTGGCCCGGGAGACGCCCGCGACCGCGGCCACGTCCTCCAGGGTGGTGGGGCGTGCGGGCGGCGAGACGTCGGCAGTCATGCAGTCTTTATACCGGGTGATCCGACAGGTGTGCGGAGGGTTCCGGCACGTCAGCGGCACCGGCCGGCCGGGGCGCGGCCCGCCCGCTCGCGGCCCGTCGGTGACCCCGTCCGTCCGCGCGCCTCGGCGGACCGGGCGTTCGCCGGCACGAGCAGGCCGGTGCCGGTGGCGGCGGGGCCGGACGGGACCGGCGGCCGTACCGTCAGTGGTCGCGGTCGCGCAGCGCCGTCAGTCCGGCCAGCTGTTCCCCGCGCGCGGTCACCAGCGCCCGTGCCTGTTCCCTGGCCGCCGCACCGCCGCCCGCCGCGATCTCGGAGCGCGAGACACGCATCGAGTGCTCCAGGTGCTCGTGGATCAGCGTCACGAGCAGGCGGTCGAAGGCGGTCCCCTCGGCCGCGCGGGCGCCCGCGAGGTCGTGCGCCGTCACCATGCCGGGCATGTCGTGCCCCTCGTGCACATCGGTGCCGGGCAGCCCCATCCGGTCCCGCAGCCCGCGCAGCGCGGCCAGTTCGGAGGTTTGGGCGGCGCGCAGGCCCGCGGCCCAGGAGCGCAGACGGGGGCCCAAGGCCCTGTGGGCCGCGAGGTCCAGCAGGGCCACGGCCCCGGTGTCCATGGGGATCATCAACTGGACCCAGGCGGTGTCGGTGGGGTCGGCGGAGGGGGAGAGGGGCGCCGGCGTCGTACCCGCCTGTACGGATCCCGGCCCGGACGGGGCTTCTCGCCCCTCTTCCCCGGCGCAACCGGTCAGCAGGGTGAGCAGGAGAAGTGCCGTGGGGAGGCGACGAGGTGCCATGGTGGGTGATTCCTTGCACCGGGGCGCCCGCCCGGCCGGGCCGGACGGGCGCCGTTGGACAGGGAGATGACGTCACGTCAGGGAGTGCCGTCGGCGCCGCACTTGATGATGGCGTTGATGCAGTCGCGAACCCGCTGGGCCAGCTCCGCCTCGGGCCACACGTTGAAGAAGTCGCCGTGCATCGTGTAGCCGCGCCCGGAGGCGAGACGGAAGCGGGCCGGGTCGCCGTTGACCGGATAGCGCAGTACCTGGCGCAGCTTGGGAACCGGGACCGGGTGGGTCGACGGGCAGGCGCCGCCCACCGGGTAGGCCATGTGGCTCTTGTGGTCGGCCGAGTCCAGGTCCTTGCCGTTCCAGCACTGCGGGAAGTCCAGATAGCTCTCCATCATCGAGCCCGCGGGGCAGGTGACGAAGTCGTGGGACGGATCGACCTCGCCGTGGTGGAGGCACGACCAGCGGGAGATGGTGTTGTCGCCGGGGCCGGTGGCCTTCGCGTTGCCCGCCACGATCCGCAGGCCCCGGGGGAACGGCCGGATCGTACGGATGATGTCGTCGCGCACGCCCTCGCCGAGGTAGTAGAACGTGGTGCCGGTCGGCTCCACCTCCCGGTCGCCGTCGTACAGGGTCGGGACCCAGTAGGCGGAGAGGTCGGAGGCCGGCGCGCAGGTGGTGCCGGCCCTCTCCAGCGACGCGAGGTCCGAGTGCGCGTCGGTGGAGTCGTTCCCGAAGAAGCTGTGCATGTGCGAGGCGCCGGGCAGATGGGGCAGCACGATCGGGTCGTCGGGCGCCCGGTGCGTGTAGGGGCATTCGGCGAGGAATTCGGCCACCCGGACCACGTCGGCGGCCTCGGGCCGGCCCGTCGCGGCGCGGTCGCCCACCGCGTTGCCCGCGGAGGCCTGGACGAGGGACAGGGCGAGTGCGGCGGCGGCGAGCCCCGCGATGCGGTAGCGCCACGGCGGCAGGGATCTGCGCCCGCCGTGTCCGGTCGTGCGTCGTCTGAGGAAGAGCACGGCACTCCTGTTCTGAGGAAGTGGGGTTCCTTCGGCCGGGAGCCCGGCCGGAGTGAGAGAGCGCTCTCTTCGAGAACGTAGAAGCGTGACGGAAGCATGTCAAGACCGTGCGCAATACCGTCAATTACCTGCTGAATGAACAGAGTTGAAGTCGTGAGGAGGGAGGGGAGCGCTCTCCTTGGCGTGCTGTCACCCCGCGCCGGAGGGCATTGTCAGTGCCGGACGGCAGGATGGTGGTCATGACGACGAACTCAGTTGGCGTCCTCGCCGACACCGCCGCCTACGCGGCTGCCGTGGAAGAGGCGAAGCGTGCCGCCGCCGCGTACTACACCGCAGGTGAGAGTGCGCTCGACGACGACGCCTACGACCGTCTGGTGCGCGGTATCGCGGCCTACGAGGAGGAGCATCCGCAGGAGGTGCTGGACGCCTCGCCCACCGGGAAGGTCGCGGGAGGGGCGGCGACGGGGGACGTGCCGCACACCGTCCCGATGCTCTCGCTGGACAACGTCTTCTCCGCCGAGCAGTTCGTCACCTGGACCGCCTCCGTGGAGCGGCGGATCGGCAGACCGGTCGCCGCGTGGAGCGTCGAGCCCAAGCTCGACGGTCTCGCCGTGGCGGCGCGCTACCGCCGGGGCCGGCTGGAGCAGCTCATCACCCGTGGGGACGGGACGGCGGGGGAGGACGTCTCGCACGCCATCGGCACGGTTCTCGGGCTGCCGGATCGGCTCGGCGCGCCCGAGACCCTCGAGGTGCGCGGCGAGATCCTCATGACCGACGCCCAGTTCGAGCAGGCCAACACGGTGCGCACGGCGCACGGCGCCGCTCCCTTCGCCAATCCCCGCAACGGCGCGGCGGGCACGCTGCGGGCCAAGGACCGTCCGTACCGGGTGGAGATGACCTTCTTCGCCTACGGCGCCCTCGCGCTGCCCGATTCCGGCGAGCTGGCGGAGAAGCTGGCCGAACTCCCGCACAGCGAGGTTCTGGAGCTCGTCGCCGGGCTCGGTGTGCACACCGCCGCGGACACGGCGGTCGCTCCCCGCGTGGTCACCACGGCGGAGGACGTGCAGGCCGGGGTGGAGGGCATCGCGGCCCTGCGCGCCTCACTGCCGTTCGGGATAGACGGCATCGTGATCAAGGCGGATCTCGCAGCCGACCAGCGTGACGCGGGCTCCGGGACGCGGGCTCCGCGCTGGGCCATCGCCTACAAACTCCCGGCGGTGGAGAAGGTCACCCGGCTGCTCGCCGTCGAATGGAACGTCGGCAGGACCGGCATCATCGCGCCGCGCGCCGTCCTGGAGCCCGTCGAGATCGACGGATCCACGGTCAGCTACGCCACGCTCCACAACCCGGCCGACATCACCCGCCGTGATCTGCGCCTGGGCGACCACGTGATGGTCTACAAGGCGGGCGACATCATCCCCCGCATCGAGGCACCGGTCGCCCATCTGCGGACCGGTGAGGAGAAGCCGGTCGAATTCCCCGAGGTCTGCCCCCGGTGCGGGTCGGAGATCGACACGAGCGAGCAGCGCTGGCGCTGCACGCGGGGCCGTGACTGCCGGGTGGTCGCCTCCGTCTCGTACGCCGCCGGACGCGATCAGCTCGACATCGAGGGTCTCGGCGCGACCAGGGTCGTCCAGCTGGTCGACGCCGGACTCGTGCAGGACTTCGCCGACCTCTTCACGCTGGAGCGGGAGCAACTGCTCTCCCTGGAGCGGATGGGGGAGACCTCCACCGACAATCTGCTGGCGGCCATCGACACGGCCAGGACCCGGCCGCTGTCCCGCGTGTTCTGCGCCCTCGGAGTGCGGGGCACCGGCCGCTCGATGTCCCGGCGGATCGCCCGCTACTTCGCCTCGATGGACCGGATCGTCGCCGCCGACGCCGAGAGCCTCCAGCGGGTCGACGGCATAGGCAAGGAGAAGGCCGCGGCCGTCGTCAAGGAACTGGAGGAGCTCGCGCCCCTGATCGGCAAGCTCGTCGCCGCCGGGGTCACCATGACCGAGCCCGGCGCGACTCCGCCCCCGGAGCCCGGCGCCGAACCGGAGGGCGGGACCGGGGGCGAAGAGGCGGAAGGGCTGCCTCTCGGCGGCATGACCGTCGTGGTCACCGGTGCCATGACGGGCGTACTGGAGAAGCTCTCCCGCAACCAGATGAACGAGCTGATCGAGCGGGCCGGGGGCAAGTCCTCCTCCAGCGTCTCCAAGCGCACGAGCCTGCTGGTCGCGGGGGAGAAGGCGGGATCCAAGCGTGCCAAGGCGGAGGAACTGGAGATCAGGATCGCCGGACCCGAGGAGTTCGCCGAGCTGGTGAAAGCCTATCTGCCTGCCTGAGAAGTGACCTGAGGAGTGAAGGGGGCAGGCGGGGCACGCCCTTCGGATCGTTGCGACAGTGGCGTTTCCAGACCGTGTATTGCATAGTGAGGGTTCGGTCGCGCCTCACTGTCGGGGGATCGGCCTGTTGATACGTGATGAACGGCCGTCGCGACGGGCCGGAGGGCGAGGAGCGATGCGTTCTCCGCGGGACGGGCAGCGGCCGGGCCGTCCGTGCGTCCCGCGTGGCGCGGTGCGCTTCCCGCGCTCCGGGCAGTCGTTCCGGCCTCCGGCCGTCCCGCGCGGGCGGCGCGAGACGCCGGCGCCGATGCTCGCCGCACTCCTCCTCGCGCTGCTCACCGTCTTCGGGGGCACGGCCCCCGCGGCGGCGCTCGCCCCGTCGGTTCCGTCCGTCACCACGCACCTCTTCGACCGGACCGCACCGCTCGACGGGCCGCACGCCGATGCCCTGACCGAGCCCGGCCGGTGGGCGGAGGCCGCGCCCCTTCCCGGACCGCGTGCGGGCATCGACCGTCCCCACGCCCCGCACCTTGTTCCACCGCCCGGTCACGGCGCCCTGCCGCCGCGCCCGCCGGGTCTGATCGTTCCCCGCGGTCCCGCACCGGCACGGGCGGGAGCCGCGCATGCGGTGTCCGGCCGGGTCGACGCGACGCTGCCCGGCGTGCGCGGCCCTCCTGGGACGACGGCCGGTCAGCCGGCCTGCCACCGGTCCTGTTCCACAGACCAGTCGTCCTCCTCGGCCGCGACGAGCCCAGGACGGCCTCGCTGAGACCTGGCGTCCACGCCGGGCACGGGCCCGTGCCGACGCAGGCGCCCTCGCCGAGCCCGGGCGTCCACGCCGACGCGGGCGCAGGTGCCGCGGCGCGCCGTTCCAGCTGAGCTCGGGCCTTGCCGGCCGGGCCCGGGCCGTGTGCTGCCGCGTCCGGACCCTGCCGGTCGCGCCCAGCCCGGACCCGCGCCGGGGCCGTCTCCGTGTGGCCCGCGGCAGGGGTCCGCACGGCCGGAGGCCTGTCCTTCCGGCGGGCCGGGCCTGCCTTCGCGGTCGAGGCCGGGGCGGACGACGCCCACGCAAGGGGATCCCATGACTCGCGCCACCACGGTGCGAGCGGTTCTGGCTGCCGCCGTTCTGCTCGTCTCCGTGTTCATCACCCTGACCATGTCACCCAGACTCGGCCTCGACCTCCAGGGCGGCACCCGCATGGTGCTCCAGGCCAAGGACTCCGGCACCGCGAAGGCGGACCGGGAGAGCACCGATCGCACCATGGAGGTACTGCGCCAGCGCATCGATTCACTCGGAGTCTCCGAACCGGTCCTGACCCGCTCGGGCGAGGACCGGATCATCGTCGAACTGCCCGACGTCCAGGACCCGCGCCAGGCGGCCGAGGTCATCGGCAGGACCGCCCAGCTCGGCTTCCATCCGGTCCAGGAGGCCGGTACCGGTACCGACGGTGACCGCACCCTGCCCGACGAACAGGGCACTCCTCTCGCCCTCGGTCCGGAGCGTCTCTCCGGCGCCGGGGTCAAGGACGCCACCGCACAGTTCGACGCCCAGCAGGGCGCCGGCTGGTCCGTCGCCCTCGACTTCCACAAGGACGCGGGCGCGGAGTGGAAGCGCCTCACCGCGGACGCCGCGTGCCACCCGGCCGGGGACCAGAAGCGCCGCGTCGCGATCGTCCTCGACGACAAGGTCATCTCCTCTCCGCAGGTCGATCCCTCGGTCGGCTGCGAGATCGGACTGCCTTCCGGCTCCACCCAGATCACCGGCTCCTTCAGCGCCGACGAGGCACGCGATCTCGCTCTGCTCATCAAGGGCGGCGCACTCCCCGTGCCCGTCGAGATCGTCGAGCAGCGGACCGTCGGTCCGACGCTGGGCGCCGCCGCCATCGACGCGAGTGCCCGTGCCGCACTCATCGGCGCGGCGGCCACCGCCCTCTTCATCACCTTCGTGTACCGGCTCTTCGGCGCGCTCGCCGCCCTCGCTCTGGCGGCGTACGGCCTGATCTCCTACGCCGCGCTGGTGGCCCTCGGTGTCACGCTGACCCTGCCGGGGCTCGCCGGATTCGTCCTCGCGATCGGCATGGCGGTCGATGCCAACGTCCTCGTCTTCGAACGCGCCCGGGAGGAGTACGCGGGCCGGCGGAGCCGCTCGCTGCGCTCCTCGCTGACGGCCGGATTCCGTAACGCGTGGAGCGCCGTCGCCGACTCCAACGTCACCACCCTGATCGCCGCGGCCCTGCTCTTCTTCCTGGGGTCCGGGCCGGTCAAGGGCTTCGGGGTCACCCTCGCCATCGGTGTCCTGGCCTCGATGTTCTCCGCCCTCGTCATCGCCCGCGCGCTCACCGAGTTCGCGGCGGGCTCGCGGTTCGTCAGCGACTACCGCGGCATCAACGGGATCGCCCGCCCGGGCCGGGTCCGCACCTGGCTGAACGCGCGGGACCCCCAGCTGTTCCGGGCTCCGCGGCGCTGGCTGGGAGTGTCCGCCGCCCTCGTGCTCGTCGCCGTGACGGGCATCCTCGTGCGCGGTGTGGACCTCGGCGTCGAGTTCACCGGCGGACGGCTCGTCGAGTACTCCACCAGCCGTCCCGTCGACGTCGAGACCGCCCGTGACACGATCGCCGCCGCCGGGTTCGAGGGCGCCGAGGTCACCACGGCGGACGACCACGACCTCTCCGTACGCACCGGCAAGCTCGACAACGCGGGGGAACACACCCTGCGCACGGCCCTGGCCGAGGTGGGCGGCGAGACCACCAAGGTGCGGGACGAACTGATCGGGCCCAGCCTCGGCGACGAACTGCGGCGCAACGCGCTCATCGCGCTGGGGGTCGCCGTGTTCGTGCAACTGGCCTATCTCGCGGTCCGGTTCCGGTGGACGTTCGCCGTCGCCTCCGTGGGGGCGCTGGTCCACGACGTCGTCATCCTGGTCGGCGCCTTCGCCTGGCTCGGCCGTCCCGTCGACGGAATCTTCCTCGCCGCGCTGCTCACCGTCATCGGCTACTCCGTGAACGACTCGGTCGTGGTCTTCGACCGGGTGCGGGAGCTGTGGGCGAAGAACCGTCGCACGCCGATCGCCGAGGTGGCCAACCGCGCGGTGCTGCAGACCGTTCCCCGTACCGTCAACACGGGGATGGGCGCCCTGTTCATCCTGGCCGCCCTCGCGGTGCTGGGCGGGGACTCGCTCGCGGACTTCGCGCTCGCCCTGCTGATCGGCATCTGCGTGGGCACGTACTCCTCGGTCATGACGGCCGTTCCGGGCGCGCTTCTCCTGGAGCGGAGCAGCAAGGCCCCGCCGCCGGCCAGGAAGCGCGCACCGAAACGCGGGGTGCCGGCCGGCCGGGCACGCCGCCGGGATCCCTCCGACAACGGGGCACGTGTGTAGGGCCGTAGGGATCGCGCCGGGCGGGCCGTGTGAGGTCCCGCCCGGCGCGTACCGGCGGTGCGCGTGCCCGGCTGCGGCACAATCCGGATCACGCCCAGCCGATCGGAGTGTGCCGCGCATGCCCGTACCGCGTGACGCCTGGACCACGCTCGTACCCGACATGAACGGCCCGGACGGGCCGCTGCCGCCGCTCCTGCTGGGCCTGACCGTGCTCACCGGGCTCGTCGACGCCTTCAGCTACCTGCTCCTGGGCCGCGTCTTCGTCGCCAACATGACCGGCAACGTCGTCTTCATGGGATTCGCCCTGGCCGGCGCCCCCGGCTTCTCGGTCCTCGCCTCGGCAGTGGCCCTCGTGTCGTTCCTGGCAGGGGCGTGGTCCGGCGGGATCGCGGTGCACCGGGCGGGTGCGGACCGGGGCCGTCAGCTGCGGCGCGCGCTCCTCGTCGAGACCGCCTGCGTCGCCTGCGCCCTGACCGTGTCGCTGGTGTCGGGAGGTCCGTACACCGGAGGCGTCCGCTTCACGCTCATCGCCCTGCTGGGGCTCGGCCTCGGGGTGCAGAACGCCGCCGTCCGCGCGCTGGCGGTCCCCGACCTCACCACCACGGTGCTCACGCGCACCCTCACCGGCACCGTCGCCGACAGCCGGCTCGCCGGCGGTCCGGGGAGCAGGGCGGGACGGCGGGGCCTCTCCGCCGCCGCGATGCTGGCCGGAGCCGTGGCCGGAGGACTCGCCGTCCTCGGCGACCTGCGTGAACTGCCCCTGGCGGTGGCGCTGGTGATCCTGCTGGCGGCCGTCGCCGTCACACTCCTGCCGGGCCGCGGCGACACCCCGTGGACCAGGCGGCCCGTCACCGCCTGAGTACGGCGGGCCGGCCGGGGCAGCCGTGTCGGGCGCGACAGCGGCAGCGCCCGGACCGTAACGTCACGGGGACCGCCGAGCGCACCGGACCACGAGGAGCCGCCCCATGCCCGCCGAACCGCTGTCCGCGCACGCCATCGAGGACGCACTGCGCGAACTCCCCGGCTGGCGTCTGGAGGGGGACCGGATCACCCGTACCTACCGGCTGTCCTCCCACTTCGCCGCCACCGGGCTGACCGTCCACGTGGCCCGCATCCAGGACGAGCTGAACCACCACGCGGACCTGACGCTGGGCTACGACACGGTGTCGCTCGCGGTGAACTCGCACGACGCGGGCGGCGCCGTGACGCACAAGGACATCGAGCTGGCCACACGCGTCGAGGCGATCGCCGCGGGACACGGCGCGCAGTGAGTCCGGGCCCGGCACACCAGGCCGGGCGTCAGGGCGCGGGGCCGAAGCGGGGGTGTGCGGCCAGCCAGTCCGCGTAGCTGTCGCTGCGCCGCACCGCCTCCGCGTACGCCGAGCGGGTGTGGCCGCCCACCGTCTTCGCGGCGGCGTCGGCCGCCAGGGACCGTGGATGTCTCCCCAGCAGGTGCCGCCAGGTCAGCGGCGACCCCACGAGCGGACGCGTCACGAGGCCGGGGGCCGGTGGGAACGTGGCCCTGCACAGCCCGACGGCCCTGCCCACCTGCACCAGATGCACGACGGAGGCCGTGTCCGTCTCGTAGACCGAGACCGGGGTGAAGCCGGAACGGGCGCAGGCCGCGGTGAAGCAGTCGGCGAAGCAGCCGTCACCGGGCACGTCCGCCCAGCACTCGTCGGCCAGCGCGGCGAGTTCGAGCTCCGGCCGCCCTGCCAGCGCGTGATCCTCCGGCAGCATCACGAACACCGGGTCCACGCCGATGACCTGCCAGAGCAGACGGTCCGCCATGGGTGGCGGGCTCTCGCCGCAGGCACCGATCAGGGCGAAATCCAGCCGGCCGTCGATCAACAGCGAGGCGATCTCGGCCACCGACCAGGAGGTGTACGTCGTCACCGGAGCCGTCGGGTGCGCCGCGGCCAGCCGGTCCACCAGCCCGCCGAGCAGTGGGCCGTGCGTCCCGCCGAGCCGGAAGCGCTCCACGGCCGCCGACGCGTTGGCGAACCGCACCGCCTCCTCCTGGAGTTCACGCACGGCGGGCAGCACCACCCGCGCCCGTTCCAGGACCAGTTCGCCGAGCGGTGTGGGCCGTGCACCCGTGTGGTCCCGGTCGAAGAGCGGCCCGCCCAGGGCCTTCTCGATCCTCCGCAACTGGGCGCTGAGCGCGGGCTGCGCGAGCCCGAGCGCGGCTGCGGCCTTGGTGAGACTCCCTGTGTCGGCGATGGCCCGTACGGTGCGCAGATGACGCAACTCCAGCTCCATGGCCGCACGTTATGGCCGCGGGCACCCACCGGCAATACGTAGGGGGTCTGTTCCGCGACACGAGCACGGAGATCGTCCTGGAGTCGTGCGTGTGCGGGACTACGACGTGGAATCGGCTCGCCACGACAGGCCCCCCGGGGGTCTGCCCCGAGCGAGGGCCGCGGCGGACGCCGTCCTCGCGCTCGTCCCTCCCGCGGCCCGTACCCTGCTGGGCTGCCGGCCTTCCGGGTGCCCGGCTGAGCCGGACGCGCCCTCCTCGGCCGCCGTCCGGACAGGGAGGCCTCCGCGTACGCGGACATCCCCCTGGTGCGCGGGCGCCGGCGCGTCCCGGCCGTCACCACCGCTGTCGTGCCGAGGCCGCCCCCGCGCATCACCCCGAACCCACGGGCAGGGCTCCAGGCCCTCACCGGCGCCCCCACAGCGCGGAGAGCTGTGGGGGCGCCGCCGGAGGCGCGGGGATCAGGCGCCGAGGTTGAATTCGGCGGGGTCGGGGCCCAGGCGCTTGCCCTCGTCGAGCGCGGCGAAGGCCGCCAGGTCATCGGCGTCCAGCTCGAAGCCGAACACATCGATGTTCTCCGCGATCCGCGACGGGGTCACACTCTTGGGGATCACGACGTTGCCGGTCTGGAGGTGCCAGCGGAGCACCGCCTGAGCCGGGGTCCTGCCGTGCTTGTGCGCGACGGCGACGACCGTCGGGACCTCCAGGAGGCCCTTGCCCGAGCCCAGCGGCGACCAGGCCTCGGTGGCGATGCCGTGCCGGGCGTGGAAGGCACGGGACTCGGCCTGCTGGAGCTGCGGGTGCAGCTCGATCTGGTTGAGCGCGGGGACCACGGACGTCTCGCCCAGCAGGCGTTCCAGGTGCTCCGGGTGGAAGTTGGACACCCCGACGGCCTTCGCGCGGCCCTCGGCGAGGATGTGCTCGAAGGCCTTGTACGTGTCGACGTAGGCGTCCTTGGCAGGCACCGGCCAGTGGATCAGGTAGAGGTCGACGTAGTCCAGCCCGAGCTTGTCCAGCGAGGCGTCGAACGCGCGCAGCGTCGAGTCGTACCCCTGCTCGGTGTTCCAGAGTTTGGTGGTGACGAACAGCTCCTCGCGGGCGATGCCGGAGGCCGCGAGGGCCTTGCCGGTGCCCGCCTCGTTCCCGTAGATGGCGGCGGTGTCGATGCTCCGGTACCCGGCCTCCAGGGCCGTGGTCACGGCCGCAGTGGCCTCGTCGTCCGGCACCTGCCAGACGCCGAAGCCGAGCTGCGGCATCTCGAGGCCGTTGTTGAGGGTGATGGTGGGGACCTGGCTCACGAGCGGTCGATCCTTACGTTGTCGGTCGATACGTCGCACAGGGAACGATCAGAGGAGCCCAGACATTCCCGGCCGCCGGGATCGGGTGGTGAAAGCAACGTAACCCTGACCGGACGTCAGCGCGTGGTCGCGGGCCTCACCGGTACAGGGCGTCGACCTCGGCCGCGTACGCCGTCTCGATGGCCTTGCGCTTCAGCTTCAGCGAGGGGGTCAGCAGGCCCTGCTCCTCGGTGAACTGGTGGGCCAGAATGCGGAACGTACGGATCGACTCGGCCTGCGACACGGCGGTGTTCGCGGCGACGACCGCCCGCCGCACCTCCATCTCCAGATCGGGATCGCGCACCAGATCCGCGGGGCGCATCGGCGTACGGCCCTGCATGGCGAGCCAGTGCTCCACCGACTCGTGGTCCACGGTGACCAGCGCCGCGATGTAGGGCCGGTCGTTCCCGACGACGATGCACTGGGCCACCAGAGGATGCGCGCGCACCCGCTCCTCCAGGCCGGCGGGGGCCACGCTCTTGCCGCCGGAGGTCACCAGGATCTCCTTCTTGCGCCCGGTGATGGTCAGATAGCCGTCATCGTCGAGCGCGCCGAGGTCGCCGGTGGCCAGCCATCCGTCGTGCAGCACCGCGTCCGTGGCCTTGGGGTCGCCGAGGTATCCGGAGAACACGTTGGCCCCGTGCACCCAGACCTCGCCGTCGCGTGCGATGTGCACGGAGGAGCCCGGGATCGGCTGTCCGACGGTGCCGTAGCGGGTCCGCTCGGGCGGGTTGGCCGTGGCCGCCGCCGTCGTCTCGGTCAGGCCGTAGCCCTCGTAGACCGTGACGCCCGCGCCCGCGAAGAACAGCCCGAGCTGCCGGTCCATGCCGGAGCCGCCCGACATGGCGTGCCGCACCCGGCCGCCCATCGCCTCGCGGACCTTGCGGTAGACGACCTTGTCGAAGAACTGGTGCTGCATCCGCAGGCCGGCGGACGGGCCGGGGCCGGTGCCGAAAGCCCGTTCCTCCATCGCCTCCGCGTACTTCACCGCGATCTCGACGGCCTTGTCGAACGCCCCGGCACGGCCTTCGGACTCCGCCTTGCGGCGCGCGCCGTTGAAGACCTTCTCGAAGATGTACGGAACCGCCAGGATGAAGGTGGGCCGGAAGGACACCAGGTCCGGCATCAGCGCCTTCGCGGACAGCTCCGGCTGGTGGCCGAGCTTCACCCGGCCGCGCAGCGCCGCGATCTCCACCATGCGCCCGAAGACGTGGGCGAGCGGCAGGAAGAGCAGCGTCGCCGCCTCCTCGCCCGGCTTGGAGAGGAACACCGGGTGCCACCGGCTGACCATGGTGTCGGCCTCGAACATGAAGTTCGCGTGGGTGATCACGCAGCCCTTGGGGCGTCCCGTCGTGCCGGAGGTGTAGATCACGGTGGCCACGGAGTCGGGGGTCACGGCACGTCTGTGCCGGTGGACCACCTCGTCGTCGACCGCCGCCCCCGCGGCCATGAGCTCGGTCACGGCGTCCGCGTCCAGCTGCCAGAGCCGGCGCAGGTTCGGCAGCCGGTCGATCACCGAACCGATCGTCATGGCGTGGTCCTCGTGCTCGACCATGACGGCGGCGACCTCGGCGTCGTGGAGCATCCACAGGACCTGCTCGGCCGAGGACGTCGGGTAGATGGGCACGGACTGGGCGCCGACCGTCCAGAGGGCGAAGTCGAACAGGGTCCACTCGTAGCGCGTGCGGGACATCAGGGCGACGCGGTCGCCGAACCGGACGCCTTGGGCGATCAGGCCCTTGGCCAGGGCGAGCACCTCGTCGCGGAAGACGGCGGCCGACACGTCGTGCCACTGCCCCTGCGCGTCCTTGCGGCCGAGGGCGGTCCGGTGGGGGTCGTCCTCCGCGAAGTCGAAGACGGTGTCGGCAAGTCCGCCGACTTGAGGGGCGGCGGCCATGGCTGGGACAGTGAACTCGCGCAATGACTGCTCCTTGTGGCGCTCCGCACGGCGCCGCGACGCTACCTCACCGGGCCGGTCCGCGGGAGGTTTCGAACGCCCGGGAAAGCGAGGCATCCGGCCAGGCCAACCGTAGAAATCGGGCCAGATGGGCAAGGCTCGGGCGCACTTCTGACCGTGGAGTAAGTAGCTCGGGCGGGAATCTCCACCGAATCTGTACGCGGAAGTTACGCAGGTGCGGGGTGCGTGGCCGCCGCCGGACCCCGGTGCAGCCGGTCGCCGCCCGCCAGGATCGCCGCCGCCAGGGCGTCCGCCGCCTCCTGGGCGGCGTCTCTCCGCCGCCCGTGCAGCAGCACGAAGTCCACGTCCCCGAGCTCCGGCAGCCCGGCCCGGGACGGCACCGGCACGAGTCCGGGCGGGATGAGCCCCCGGGTGTGCGCCATCACGCCCAGGCCGGCCCTGGCCGCGGCGACGAGGGCGCTCAGGCTGGCGCTCGTGCACGCGAAGCGGAAGGGCCTGCCGTGCTCCTCCAGCACCTCCAGCGCCCGTGCCCTGGTGATGCCGGGAGGCGGGTACACGATCAGCGGCAGCGGGCGCTCGGGGTCGATCCGCAGCTGCGGGGCGCCGATCCAGGTGAGGGTGTCCTGCCAGACCAGCTCGCCGTGGGTGTCCCCGGCCCGGCGCTTGGCCAGCACCAGATCGAGCCGCCCCGCCGCGAGCTGGCGGTGCAGTGTGCCGGACAGCTCCACCGACAGCTCCAGCTCGACCTCGGGATGCCGGCGCCGGAACGACTCCAGGATCTCCGGCAGCCGCGTGAGGACGAAGTCCTCGGACGCCCCGAAGCGCAGCCGGCCGCGCAGCCGGGTGCCCGTGAAGAAGGCCGCCGCCCGCTCGTTGGCCTGGAGGATCGTGCGCGCGAAGCCCAGCATGGCCTCGCCGTCCTCCGTGAGGTCGACCCGGTGCGTGTCGCGCGTGAACAGCTGCCGGCCCGCCTCGGCCTCCAGCCGGCGGACGTGCTGGCTCACCGTGGACTGGCGCACCCCGAGCCTGCGCGCCGCCTGGGTGAAGCTCAGGGTCTGGGCGACGGCGAGAAAGGTGCGGAGCTGAACGGGGTCGTACACAGCCCGAGGTTATCGCGAAATGTGATGACAGTCAGTGCGGTGTACGGGATTCCCGATCGCGGTGCCCAGGAGCAGGATGGGGAGGCCACGATTCCACCCAGAGAGCACGGAGCACATGAGCCGCCGCACCAGCCGCCGTATCCCCGCCCTGCCGTCATGGCTGCCGGTCGACCCGTACATCCTGGCGCTGATCGGCACGGTGGGACTCGCGGCGGTGCTGCCCGTGTCGGGGACCGGTGCGGAGGTGGCCGACGGCGCTTCGACCGGAGCGGTGGCCCTGCTCTTCTTCCTCTACGGGGCGCGCCTGTCGACGGCCGACGCGCTGGACGGGCTGAAGCACTGGCGGCTCCATCTCACGGTCCTCGCCTGCACCTTCCTGGTGTTCCCGCTGCTCGGGCTCGCCGCCGGGGGGCTGGTGCCCCACGTGCTGGCCCCCCAGCTCCAGGACGGCTTCCTCTTCCTGTGCCTGGTGCCCTCGACCATCCAGTCCTCGATCGCCTTCACCTCGATCGCCCGCGGCAACGTCCCGGCCGCGATCTGCGCGGGCTCCTTCTCCAGCATCGCCGGGATCCTGCTCACGCCCCTGCTGGCCGCCGTGTTGCTCGGGGGGAGCGGGGGAGGGTTCTCCGCCGACTCGCTGCTGAAGATCGTCGTGCAGCTGCTGGTCCCCTTCCTCGCGGGGCAACTGCTCCGGCGCCGGATCGGGGGCTTCATCGGCCGCCACCGCACGGTGCTGGGCTACGTCGACCGGGGCTCGATCCTGCTCGTCGTCTACACGGCGTTCAGCGCGGGCATGGTGGCCGGGATCTGGCATCAGGTCACCCCGCTTCGGCTCCTGGGGCTGCTCGCTGCCGAGGCCGTCCTGCTGGCCCTCATGCTCGCGGTGAGCTGGTACGGGGCGAAGCGGCTCGGCTTCGGCCGAGAGGACCGGATCGCCATCCAGTTCGCGGGCTCGAAGAAGAGCCTGGCGGCCGGGCTGCCGATGGCCAGCGTCCTGTTCGGCGCGCACGCCGGCCTCGCGGTGCTGCCCCTGATGCTCTTCCACCAGATGCAGCTGATGGTCTGCGCGGTGCTCGCCAAGCGCCGCTCGCGCGATCCGTTGCCGGACGGGGCAGCCGCGTCGGAGCAGCCCGTGCCGGTGAGCTGACCGGGGCAGCCGGGTGTGCCCACGCGCCCGTCAGTGCTCTCCACTCCCTCTCCCTCCCGTGGCCAGGACAGGAGATCCCGTCCACGGTGCCGGTCCGGCGGTCTGGCCGGGGCGGCCACAGGGGGTGCGGCCCTGCCGGGCGCCGCGGGGACGCCGGCAGGGCCACCCCGTGAGGTCCTAGTCGACCGTTGACCGATGTGCTGACGGTATGACCACGAGACGCAGGTGCTCCTCGTCGCTGTGACCACTGATCGCGAACAGGCGGGTTCCGTCCGGTGCCCAGGCGAGGCCACGGGGACGCAGGTGGCCGGCGTCGTATCCGGTCGCGGGAGCGAGGGACACCGTGCGGTACGGCGAGTCGGCTCCGGCCCGGTACAGGTACACGTCCGGGTCGGGCTCGATGCTGTTCACGCCCGCGGCGACGTCGCCGCGCGAGGAGACGGCGACGGCGTTGGGGTACGACGTACTGGCATACGTGTGGCCCTCGGTCAGGTCCGGCAGCCGGAACGAGGGGTGGTGGTACGGCGCCCCGGACGCCGTCAGCAGCGTCTCCCCGTCCGGCGTCATGGTCAGGTCGCTGAAGCTGGAGGCCCCGCCGGGGTCGCGCACCGTCGTGCGGAGCACGGGGCTGGTCCCCGAGACGTCGTAGACGGAGAGGGTGCTCGGGGAGGTGTTCTGGTCTCCGGCGACCAGAGTTCCCGGTGCCGCGGGCGAGGTGGCCAGGAGCGGCGCACCGCTGAAGTCCCCCTCCGGAATGAGCCCCAGACGCACCTTCGGGGCGGAGGTGCCGACGGTGAGCGAGCCGATGCTCGCCTCCCACTGCTCCCCGTAACCGAAGAACAGTGTCCGGCCGCTCAGTGCCGCGTGGAACGGTGCGGTGCCGGCGCCGGTGGCGTGGCGGGCTCGCTGCCGGCCGGTACCGGTGTCGATGACACTGATGGCGTCATCCAGGGCGAGTGGCGCGTACAGCGTGCGGGAGTCGGCGGACAGCTCCAGGTCGCACACACCCGGCAGGTCTCGGATCGTCCGGACGATACGGCCCTGATAGTCGGCCACCAGGACACTGCCCGTGTTGTAGTCGGAGATGAACACTCGCTCGTGGAGCGCATCCACCGCGAGATCGCAGTGGTAGGCGATGGGCAGTGCGGTGCCCTCGTCCGCCGGCGCGGCCTGCGTCGCGGGCGCGGCGCCGAGCGATAACCCCAGCAGTGCCGCCAGCGTCAGCAGCCTGCGGGCCCGAGGCAGTCGTCTTGGCATCGGTGTCCCTTCGGAAGCGGGCAGGATCACCGGTCAGGTGCCTGCCCGTGTCACGGTCCATCGGTCGCCTGGGTGTACCCCCACCCTGTGCCGGTACTCTCCGCGAGTTCCGACCATCACAAGGGACAGCGCCTGTTCCGCTTGCGCCGGACCGGGCACGGGGCGCCACGCCGGAGAGGGCCCGGCCGGCGCAGGGGGCGCTCCCCGCCGGCCGGGCCCGTGCCCCGTGCAGCGGGCGGGGCCGTCTCAGCCCTGGCCCACCGCCGCCTCCAGGGCGATGCGGTGGTCCCCCGCGTACACGTTCATGGACTGCCCCCGCAGGAAGCCGACGAGGGTCAGCCCGCTCTCGGCCGCGAGATCCACGGCCAGCGACGACGGCGCCGAGACCGCGGCCAGCATCGGGATCCCGGCCATCACCGCCTTCTGCGCCAGTTCGAAGGAGGCGCGGCCGGACACCAGCAGGATCGACTGCGAGAGCGGCAGCCGGTCGTCGGTCAGCGCGCGCCCCACGAGCTTGTCGACCGCGTTGTGGCGGCCCACGTCCTCCCGGATGTCGAGCAGCTCGCCCTCCGGTGAGAACAGCGCGGCGGCGTGCAGGCCCCCGGTCCGGTCGAACACCCGCTGCGCGTCGCGCAGCCGGTCGGGGAGGGCGGCGAGCAGCGCGGGTGTCACCCGGACCGGGGGAGCGTCGGCGATGGCGTGGCGGGTCGTGGTGCGGACGGCGTCCAGGCTCGCCTTGCCGCACAGGCCGCAGGACGACGTGGTGTAGACGTTCCGTTCCAGCGTGATGTCGGGGACGGCGACACCCGGCGCGAGCTTGACGTCCACCACGTTGTACGTGTTCACGCCGTCGGCGGTCGCCCCGGCGCAGTAGACGATCGACTGCACCTCGGAGCCCTCACCGATCACGCCCTCGCTCACCAGGAAGCCCGCCGCGAGCGCGAAGTCGTCGCCCGGGGTGCGCATCGTGATGGCGAGCGGCCTGCCGTTCAGCCGGATCTCCAGGGGCTCCTCGGCGACAAGGGTGTCGGGGCGGGTCGTGACCGCCCCGTCCCGGATGCGGATGGTGCGGCGACGCTCGGTGACCCGTCCCATAGCCGTCAATCCCGATTCTGTACGTGTTGGAAGCCGAAACGGCCCTTGATACAGAGGTTGCCATGGGTCACCGGGTTGTCGTGCGGCGAGGTGACCTTGACGATCTCGTTGTCCTGGACATGGAGGGTCACGTTGCAGCCCACGCCGCAGTAGGCACAGACGGTCGTGGTCTGCGTCTGGGCCGGCTCGTCCCACGTGCCGGCGGCTCGCATCCCGAACTCGGTGCTGAACGAGAGCGCCCCCGTGGGACACACCTCGATGCAGTTCCCGCAGAAGACACACGCCGAGTCGGGGAGCGCGGCCTCGTGCTCGGTGGAGATGCGGGCGTCGAAGCCGCGTCCCGAGACGGCGATCGCGAAGGTGTTCTGCCACTGCTCACCGCAGGCGTCCACGCACTTGTAGCAGAGGATGCACTTGTCGTAGTCGCGGACGTACAGCTCGTTGTCGATCTTCGGCTGTTCGTCCACCCGGGCGGCGTCCGCGCCGAAGCGTTCCGGCTTCGCCTCGTACTCCTTGATCCACTCCTCGGCCCGGGGCGTCGTCGACAGGTCCGTGGACGAGGCCAGCAGTTCCAGGACGACCTTGCGGCTGTGCCGGGCCCGCTCGCTGTCCGTGCGGACGGTCATGCCCGGCTCGGCGCGCCGGGAACACGCCGGCGCCAGCGTGCGGGAGCCCTCGACCTCGACCACGCACACCCGGCAGGCGTTCTTCGGGGTGAGCGTGTCCCCCTGGCACAGGGTCGGGATGTCCTTGCCCGCCGACCGGCAGGCGTCCAGGATCGTCGAGCCCTCGGGGACGCGGGTCTCCTCGCCGTCCAGCGTGAACGAGACGAGACGGCGCGGCGGCTGAAGCGGCACAGCGGTCACTTGTAGACCCCCAGACGGTCGATGGCGGACTCCACGGCATTCCACGCGGTCTGGCCCAGACCGCAGATCGAGGCGTCCCGCATGGCCTGCCCGACCTCCCTCATGAGCGCGATGTCCTCGGCAGCCCCGGCCCCCGTACGGTCGACGATCCGGTGCAGCGCCTCCTCCTGGCGGACCGTGCCCACCCGGCAGGGCACGCACTGGCCGCACGACTCGTCGCGGAAGAACTCCGCGATCCGCAGCAGCACCCGGGGGAGCTCCACCGAGTCGTCCAGGACCATGACCACCCCGGAACCGAGCGTCGTCCCTGCGGCGCGGGTGCCCTCGAAGGTCAGCGGGACGTCCAGCTCGTCGGGGCGTACGAAACCGCCCGCCGCGCCGCCCAGGAGGACGGCCCGCAACCGCTCGGGCGGGCCGGCCAGTTCGAGCAGTTCCCGCAGGTTCGCGCCGAACGGCAGCTCGTAGACGCCGGGGCGTGCCACCTGCCCGGAGACGCAGAACAGCTTGGTGCCGGTGGACGTCCCGGTGCCGGTCGCGGCGTACGCGGCGGCACCGCGCTCCAGGATCGGCAGCACGTTCACCAGCGTCTCGACGTTGTTCACGGCGGTCGGTCTGCCGAAGAGGCCCTTCTCCACCGGGAAGGGCGGTTTGGAGCGGGGTTCGCCGCGCTGTCCCTCGATCGAGTTGAAGATCGCGGTCTCCTCGCCGCAGATGTAGGCGCCCGCCCCGCGCCGGATCTCGATGTCGAAGGCGTACCCCTGCCCGAGGACGTCGGGGCCCAGCAGGCCGCGCGTGCGGGCGCTCGTCAGCGCGTGACCGAGGCGTCCGTACGCCCGGGGGTACTCGCCCCGCAGGTAGATGAAGCCCTGGTGGGCGCCGATCGCGTACCCGGCGATCGTCATCGCCTCGATCAGGGCGTACGGGTCGCCCTCCATCAGCACCCGGTCCTTGAAGGTGCCGGGTTCGCTCTCGTCCGCGTTGCAGACCAGGTAGTGCGGTCCGCCGGCCTGCTGGGCGGTGGCCTGCCACTTGCGCCCGGTGGGGAAGGCCGCACCGCCCCTGCCGACGAGCCCGGCGTCCAGCACCTCGCGGATCACGCCGGCGGGGCCGAGGGAGAAGGCCCGCCGGAGAGCGGAGTAGCCGCCGTTCGCGCGGTAATCGTCCAGCGAGGCGGGGTCCACGCTGCCGACGCGCCGCAGGAGTACGAGGTCCGGGTCGCCGGCCTGCGGGACGGCCGCCGCGGCCGGCGGCTCCGGCGGGCCGGCCTCGGGTGTCCGGGCGGTGGCGAGGAGGTCCGCCGGGGTGGCGGGAGCGACGACCGCCGAGAGACGGGGGGCGTCCTGGGAGGAGGGCTGCCCGGACTCCGGCCCGGCCCGGAGCAGGAGGGCCGCCGGGGCCCGTTCGCACAGGCCGAGGCACGGGCTCTCCTGCCAGACCGCCCCCTCGGCCGGTGTGCCCGGCGGGCCCAGGCGCTCGGTGAGGTCCGCGCAGACCGATGCCGAGCCGCGCGCCGCGCACGCCAGGTCCGTGCAGACGTGCAGCACCTTCGCGGGGCGGGGCCGCACCGAGAACATGGCGTAGAACGTCGCGACGCCGTACGCCTCCGCCGGCGCCACCGTCAGCCGCCGGCAGATGTAGTCCAGCGCGCCCTCGCTGATCCAGCCCACGCGGTCGTTCACCGCGTGCAGCGCGGGAAGGAGCTGGTCGCGGCGGTCCCTGACGGCCGACGCCCCGCCCGTGGCCCAGCGCAGGTCCCCGGCCGTCCGCTCGTCCCCGCCCTCCCAGCCGGACGGCGGCGGGCCCAGCAGGGTGTCCACGGCGTCCCGTTCGGCGTCGGAGGGGACGGCACCGGTGTACTTCAGGTCCATGCGCGCACCAGCTTCTCTATCCGAACGGCGGAGGCCTTGAACTCGGCGGTGCCCGCGATCGGGCAGTTCGCCTCGATGGTCAGCTGGTTGGTGTCGACCTCGTCGGGGAAGTGCATCGTCATGAAGGCCAGCCCCGGCCGCAGTCCCGGATCGATCCAGACGGGAGCGGTGACGCTGCCGCGGCGGGAGGAGACGCGTACCTCCTCGCCCACGGTGACGCCGTACGACGCGGCGTCCTCGGGGCAGAGCTCGATGTATTCGCCCCGGCGCAGCGGGGAGGCGTAACTCCCGCTCTGCACACCGGTGTTGTAGGAGTCCAGTCGTCGTCCGGTGGTGAGGCGCAGGGGGTAGGACTCGTCGGTGAGATCGACCGGCGGATCGTGCTGCACCAGGCCGAACGGCGCCGCCGGGCCGCGTCGCACGGGATCGGTCTCCCAGAGCCGGGCGTGCAGGAAGCTGGAGGGCAGCTTGTCCGTGTCGGGGCAGGGCCACTGCAGACCCTGGTGCTCGGCCAGTCGCTCGTACGTCATCCCGAAGTGGTCGGGGGAGAGCGAGCGCAGCTCGTTCCAGACGGTCTCGGCGTCGTCGAACTTCCAGTCGTGGCCCAGCAGTCCGGCCATCGCGCAGAGGATGTCGATGTCCTCGCGGGCCTCGCCAGGCGGGGTGAGCGCGGCACGGACCCGCTGCACCCGCCGCTCGCTGTTGGTGGTGGTGCCGTCGGTCTCGGCCCAGGCGGCCGTGGCGGGCAGGACGACATCGGCCAGTTCGGCGGTCCTCGTCAGGAAGATGTCCTGCACCACGAGGTGGTCGAGGGACCTCAGCCGGCGCACCGCCTGCTCGCTGTCGGCCTCCGACTGCGCGGGGTTCTCGCCGATGCAGTACACCGCGCGCAGCTCGCCGGTCTCCATCGCCTCGAACATCTGGGTGAGCGTCTTGCCGTGGCGGGGCTGGATGACGGTGTCCCAGGACCGCTCGAACTTCTGCCGCACGGGCGCGTCGAGGATGTCCTGGAAGCCGGGCAGTTTGTTGGGGATGGCGCCCATGTCGCCGCCGCCCTGGACGTTGTTCTGCCCGCGCAGGGGCTGGACGCCGGACCCGTACCGGCCCACATGGCCCGTGAGCAGGCAGAGGTTGATCAGCGCGCGCACGTTGTCGGTGCCGTTGTGGTGCTCGGTGATGCCCAGGGTCCAGCAGAGCTGGGCGCGTTCGGCCGTGGCGTAGGCGTGGGCGAGGTCCCGGATCGCTGCGGCCGGCACCCCGGTCACCTTCTCCGCGGCGGTCAGGGTCCAGGGTTCGACGAGCGCCGCGTACTCCTCGTACCCGCTGGTCGCGCGGTCCACGAAGGCCCGGTTGACCAGGCCGGCGTGGATGATCTCGCGGCCGATGGCGTGCGCGAGCGGGATGTCCGTGCCGACATCGAGACCGAGCCAGCTCTCCGCCCATTCGGCGGTCGAGGTGCGGCGCGGGTCGACGACGTGCATCCGGGCCCCGTTGCGGATGCCCTTGAGGACGTGATGGAAGAAGATCGGGTGCGCGAAACGGGCGTTGGAGCCCCACATCACGATCAGGTCGGTGTGTTCCACCTCCTCGTACGACGAGGTGCCCCCGCCGGAGCCGAAGGCGGCCGAGAGTCCGGCGACGCTCGGTGCGTGACAGGTGCGGTTGCACGAGTCGACGTTGTTGGTCCCCATCACGACACGGGTGAACTTCTGCGCCACGTAGTTCATCTCGTTGGTGGCGCGGGCGCAGGACAGCATCGCGAAGGCGTCGGGGCCGTAGGCGTCCCGGGTCTGCCGGAAACCGGCAGCGGCCCGGGTCAGGGCCTCGTCCCAGCTCGCCCGGCGCAGCACGCCGTCCCGCGCGCGCACGAGAGGGTGGGTGAGGCGTTCGTACGACGTGGGCTGCCGGCCCGGGCGGTTCCTGCCGCCGGTGCGGTCGCTGCTCTTCATGGTGCGCTCCCTGCTGGGGCCGAGGAGGTGGTGGCGAGGAGATCCGCGAGCGCGTGCACGGCGCGCAGCGTCGGTACGGGCGTTCCGGCCAGCTCGGCCAGCTCGACGACGGCCGCGAGCAGCACGTCGAGTTCGAGAGGTTTGCCCTTCTCCAGGTCCTGGAGGGTGGATGTCTTGTGGTCGCCGACGCGTTCCGCGCCGGCGATGCGCCGCTCCACGGAGATCTCGGGGCGGCAGCCGACGGCCGCCGCGACGTCGAGGGTCTCGCGCATCATCGACTCGACGAGGGCGCGGGTGTCCGGATGGCGGCAGATCTGGCCCATGGTGGCCCGGGCCAGGGCGCTGATCGGGTTGAAGGAGATGTTGCCGAGCAGCTTGATCCAGATGTCCTTGCGCAGATCGGACTCCACGGGGCACTTGAGGCCGCCGGCCACCATGGCCTCGCTGAAGTCCAGGCAGCGCCGCGAGACCGAGCTGTCCGGCTCGCCGACGGAGAACCGGGTTCCTTCGAGATGGCGTACGACACCGGGCGCCTCGATCTCGGTGGCGGCGTACACCACGCATCCGATGGCGCGTTCGGGCGGCAGGGTGGCGCTCACCGAGCCCGCAGGGTCGACGCTGTCGAGGCGGCGGCCGGTGTACGGGCCGGGCAGGCCGTGGAAGTACCACCAGGGGATGCCGTTCTGCGCGGCGATCACGGCGGTGTGCTCGTGCATGAGCGGATGGACCAGCGGTCCCGACCGTGCGTACGAGTGGGCCTTGAGGCCGAGGAAGACGTAGTCGACTGGCCCGACGTCCGACGGGTCGTCGGTGGCGGCGGGCCGTGCGGTGAAGTCACCGCGCGGGCTGAGCACGCGCACGCCGTCGCGGCGCATGGCCGCCAGGTGCGGGCCCCGGGCGATGAGATGGACCTCGGCGCCCGCGCGGTGCAGCGCGGCCCCGACATAGGCGCCGATGGCTCCGGCGCCGACAACTGCGACTTTCACGGGGCTCTCCGTTCGGTGAGAGGACCGAGCGAGGGTGTCAAGTCGACAGAATATTGTCTACAGTATGCCTTTGTGGGGGGTCAATACTCGTGACGGTGGGTGCCTCGTCCCCTCACGAAATCGGCCGGGAGACTCCGGAGTGTCCGCGTGAGTTCCCGGGGAGCTGTTCGAGACGCTCCAAGCTCGGGGCCGGATTCCTGTGGGGTTACGTGCCCTTGTACCGATCGGTAGCAACCAAGACTGGTTAGCTCCTGCAGAACGTAGCGAGGGGAACCCGTACATGACCGGCTCACGTGTCGTGGCGCTCGGCCACTATCAGCCCGCCAAGGTCCTCACCAACGACGACCTGGCGGCCATGGTCGACACCAGCGACGAGTGGATCACCAGCCGGGTCGGCATCAGGACCCGGCACGTGGGCGGCCCCGACGAACCCGTGGACGAGCTCGCCGCGCACGCCGCGGCCAAGGCGCTGGCGACGGCGGGACTCCAGCCCGCCGACATCGACCTGGTGCTCGTCGCCACGTCCACGGCGATCGACCGTTCCCCGAGCATGTCCGCCCGCGTCGCCGCCCGGCTGGGGATGGACTCGCCCGCGGTGATGGACATCAACGTGGTCTGCTCCGGCTTCACCCATGCCCTGGCGACCGCCGACCACGCGATCCGGGCGGGTGCCGCCCGCCGGGCCCTCGTCATCGGCGCCGACAAGATGGGCGACATCGTCGACTGGACCGACCGCTCCACCTGCGTCCTGATGGGCGACGGGGCGGGTGCCGCCGTCGTCACCGCCGAACCTGACGGAAGCGGTGCACCCGGCATCGGCCCCGTGCTGTGGGGGTCTGTGCCCGGCATGGGCAACGCCGTGCGCATCGAGGGCACGCCCCCGCGCTTCGCGCAGGAAGGCCAGTCGGTCTACCGCTGGGCCACCACGCAACTGCCGCCGATCGCCCGCAAGGTCTGCGAACGGGCCGGGATCACCCCGGAGGATCTCGCCGCCGTGGTGCTGCATCAGGCCAACCTGCGCATCATCGAGCCGGTCGCCCGGAAGATCGGCGCGGTCAACGCGGTCATCGCCCGTGACGTGGTGGATTCCGGCAACACCTCCGCCGCCTCGATCCCGATGGCCCTGTCCAAGCTGGTGGAACGGGGTGAGGTCGAGAGCGGTGCGCCGGCCCTGCTCTTCGGCTTCGGCGGGAATCTCTCGTACGCGGGTCAGGTGATCCGCTGCCCCTGACGGAGCGAGCCGTGCGGGCGGAGGGCGAAACGCCCTCGACGCCCGTCAGGTGGCTCCGGGCCGCCGGTCCGGTGGGCCTGAAGCGCCCCGCGGTGGCATTGTGGCTCGGTAGACTGTAGACGATAAGCAATTGCCCGGCGCCCGGAGGGGGACCGCGATGTTGTCCGCAGGACTGCCGCAAGGAACGGTGCCGAAGCTGGAGCGGCCGGGACCGCTGCGTGAGCGGGTGTACGAGGCATTGCTCGAACTGATCACCACGCGCGCCCTCAGCCCCGGTCAGCATCTCGTCGAGAGCGAACTCGCGGGCCATCTCGGCGTCTCACGGCAGCCCGTCCGCGAGGCGCTCCAGCGGCTGAACACCGAGGGCTGGGTCGACCTGCGGCCCGCCCAGGGGGCGTTCGTCCACGAACCCACGGAGGACGAGGCGGACCAGCTGCTCTCGGTCCGCACCCTCCTGGAGGCCGAGGCGGCCCGGCTCGCCGCCGCGAACTCCGGGCGCCCGGGCATCGAGGCGCTGGAGGAGCTCTGCTCCCAGGGGGAGCGGGCCGTGGCCGCCGACGACGTGGACCTCGCCGTCGCGACGAACGCCGCCTTCCACGCCAAGGTCATGGAGCTGGCCGGCAACCTCGTCCTGTCCGAGCTCGCCGGTCAGGTGGACCGTCGGGTCCGCTGGTACTACACCCCGGTGGCCCGGCAGCGCGGCACCCAGTCCTGGATCGAGCACCGCGAGCTGATCGCGGCCATCGCGGCACGGGACGAACAGCGGGCGACGGAGGTCATGCGCGCGCACACCGAGCACACGCGCCAGACGTACCACCAGCGCGAACAGGGCTGATCGCGCACGCGAGGCCGGGGCCGACCACCCCGGCCTTTCGCGTGCCCGGGTGCGGGCCCGGACCCGGACCGTGGGCCTCCACGGCGCGGTGAGGAGGTGCGTCACCGATCCCGGACGCGGGGCGCCGAGCCCATCTTTGTCCTGAGTGTGGAGAAAGTTGGATCGGATTCGTGCGCAACTTCTTCCCACTCCGGTGAACCGCTGCTACGTTCCCCTCGAAAGCCCGACGGACTGGCCGATGTGGCGGGGAGGGACGCGTGAGACGCATGACGGCACGACCCGCGAACACGCATCAGGCGCGACTGCTGCGGCTGTTGCGCGACGGGGGCCCCAACTCCCGGGCGCAGCTCGGTGATCAGATCGAGCTCTCCCGCTCCAAGCTCGCCGTCGAGGTGGACCGGCTCCTGGAGACCGGGCTCGTCGTGGCCGACGGGCTCGCGGCCTCGCGGGGCGGGCGCCGCTCGCACAACATCCGGCTCGCTCCCGAACTCCGCTTCCTCGGCGTGGACATCGGCGCCACCTCCATCGACGTGGCCGTCACCAACGCCGAGTTGGAGGTCCTGGGTCACCTCAATCACCCCATGGACGTACGCGAAGGCCCCGTAGCCGTCTTCGAGCAGGTGCTGGCCATGGCGGCCAAGCTCCGGGCCTCCGGTCTCGCCGAGGGCTTCGACGGCGCCGGCATCGGCGTACCGGGACCCGTCCGCTTCCCCGAGGGTGTGCCGGTCGCACCGCCGATCATGCCGGGGTGGGACGGCTTCCCGGTCCGCGAGGCGCTCAGCCAGGAACTGGGCTGCCCCGTCATGGTCGACAACGACGTGAACCTGATGGCCCTGGGGGAGCAGCACGCGGGCGTGGCCCGCTCCGTGGGCGACTTCCTCTGCGTCAAGATCGGTACGGGTATCGGCTGCGGCATCGTCGTCGGCGGTCAGGTCTACCGCGGCACGACCGGCAGCGCCGGGGACATCGGCCACATCCAGGTGGAGCCCGACGGCCGCGCCTGTGCCTGTGGCAACAAGGGCTGCCTGGAAGCACACTTCAGCGGGGCGGCCCTGGCCCGTGACGCCGAGGACGCGGCCCGCGCCGGCCGTTCGGCGGAGCTGGCGGCCCGGCTGGACGCGGCCGGGAAACTCACCGCCGTGGACGTGGCCGCCGCGGCGGCGGCCGGCGACCCCACCGCGCTCGACCTGATCCGCGAAGGCGGCAACCGGGTCGGACAGGTCATCGCCGGACTGGTCAGCTTCTTCAACCCCGGCCTCGTCGTGATCGGCGGCGGGGTGACCGGGCTCGGCCACAACCTGCTGGCCAGCGTCCGTACCCAGGTCTACCGGCAGTCCCTGCCGCTGGCCACGGGAAACCTCCCCATCGTCCTGGGGGAGCTGGGGCCCGTCGCCGGGGTGACCGGCGCGGCCAGGCTCATCAGCGACCACCTCTTCTCGCCGGCCTGATGTCCGGGCCGGCGCGCCGTTCGGCGAGCGACACGAAGCCACCACCGTAAGCATCCGCATCCGCATCCGCACCCGCACCGCAGGACCGCCCCGCCGGAGCACAGCGCGACCGCACCAGCACAGCAGAGCCGCCCCGCAGAGCACGACGCGACCGCCCCGCGGCGCGACCGGGCCGCAGAGCCCGGAGCGACCGCCCGCACGAGCACCGCTGTACCACCCAGCAGTTCCGTCAGCAGTACGGCACCGCCGGCACTGCCCCCTGCCCGCTCACCGGCTTTCCCCCGCTCCCGGCATCGCCCGGGCAGGGGAGACCCCACTCGCCGAGGGGATTCGTCATGGCACCAGAACCGCCCCTGCTCACCATGTCCGGCATCACCAAGTCATTCCCCGGAGTGCGCGCCCTCGACGGCGTGGACCTGGAGGTGCAGGCCGGCGAAGTCCACTGCCTCCTCGGCCAGAACGGCGCCGGCAAGTCGACCCTGATCAAGGTGCTGGCAGGAGCGCACCAGCCCGACGACGGGGCCATCACCTGGCGCGGCGAGCCTGTCCAGCTCTCCTCGCCGATCACAGCGATGCGGCTGGGCATCGCCACGATCTACCAGGAACTCGACCTGGTGGAAGGCCTGTCGGTCGCCGAGAACGTCTTCCTGGGCCACGAACCCACCAGCGCGGGCTTCGTCGTCCGTACCCGCGAGGCGCGTCAGGGAGCCGCGGCCCTCCTCGAACGGCTCGGGCACCCGGAGATCGACCCCGCCCGCGCCGTCGGCGACCTCTCCGCCGCCCACCAGCAGATCGTCTCCATGGCCCGCGCGCTCTCCCACGACGTACGGCTCATCGTGATGGACGAGCCCTCCGCGGCCCTGGACCCGGACGAGGTCGACAACCTCTTCCGCATCGTCGACGGGCTGACCGCCGACGGCGTGGCCGTCGTCTACATCTCGCACCGGCTGGAGGAGATCCGCCGCATCGGCGACCGCGTCACCGTGCTCAAGGACGGGCGCGCCGTCGCCGTGGGCCTCCCCGCCAAGTCCACCCCCACCCGCGACGTCGTCGCGCTGATGACCGGACGCAACGTCGAGTACGTCTTCCCCGACCGGCCAGCGCCCGGCTCCCAGGACACGGCCGAACCCGTGCTCGTGGTCGAAGGGCTCTGCCGTGAGGGCGAGTTCGAGCCCGTCGACCTGGAACTCCGGCCCGGTGAGATCGTCGGCCTGGCGGGCCTCGTCGGCTCAGGACGGTCCGAGATCCTGGAGACCGTCTTCGGCGCACGCAAGCCGACCGCCGGCCGGGTCCTCGTCGCCGGCGCACCGCTGCGCCCCGGCAGCGTCCGCGCCGCCGTGGCCGCCGGAGTCGGCCTGGCACCCGAGGAACGCAAGGCGCAGGCGCTCCTGCTGACGGAATCCGTCACCCGTAACGTCTCGGTCTCCTCCCTGTCGCGCTTCGCCCGCGCGGGGTGGCTCGACCGAGGTGCCGAACGCAAGGCCGCACGGGCCGCCACCCGTGAACTGTCCCTGCGTCCGGACAACCCCGACGCCGCGGTCCGCACGCTCTCCGGCGGCAACCAGCAGAAGGCGGTCCTGGCCCGCTGGCTGCTACGTGGCTGCCGGGTGCTGCTGCTCGACGAACCCACCCGCGGCGTCGACGTCGGCGCCCGCGCCGAGCTCTACGCCGTGATCCGCCGGCTGGCCGACGAAGGCCTCGCCGTCCTGCTCGTCTCCAGCGAAGTGCCCGAAGTGCTGGGCCTCGCCGACCGGGTGCTGGTGCTCCGGGAAGGCCGTGTCGTGCACACGGCCGATGCCAGGGAGCTCGACGAGCACCGTGTCCTCGACCTCGTCATGGAAGGGAGCCCGACGTCATGACACAGCCCGCACCGTCGGCGCAGCACCACGGGCCGGAGAAGGGGACCGTGACCGGCCCCGCCGCCGCGCCGCCCTCGTCGAAACAGGGCGGTGGGCTGCGCGCGCTCGGCCTGCGCGCCGACGTCCGTAACCTGTCGCTGCTCGGTGTCCTCGCCGTGCTGGTCGCCGTCGGCGGTCTCACCGAACCCGACGCCTTCCTGGACACCGGGAACCTCCAGCTGATCCTGACGCAGTCCTCCGTCATCGGGGTCGTCACCGTCGGCATGACCCTGGTCATCATCGGCGGCGGCATCGACCTGTCGGTCGGCGCGATGGTCGCCCTCGCCTCCGTCTGGGCGACGACCCTCGCCACCCAGGACTTCGGCTTCGCGGGAGTCCTCTTCACCGCCGTGGTCGTCGGCCTCGCCGCCGGTCTCGTCAACGGGGTCCTCATCGCCTACGGGCGCATGGTCCCCTTCATCGCGACCCTGGCCATGCTCGCCTCGGCGCGTGGGCTCGCCCTGCAGATCACCGACGGCAAGACCCAGATCGTCACCGTCCAGTCCGTCCTGGACCTCGGACTGCCCGACAGCTACGTACTGGGCATCCCGCCGCTGGTCCTGGTCTTCGCCGCGGTCACCGTGGCGGGCTGGCTGATCCTGAACCGGACGACCTTCGGGCGCCGTACGGTCGCCATCGGAGGCAACGCGGAGGCGGCCAGGCTCGCCGGCATCGACGTCCGCCGCCAGCGGCTCTACCTCTACCTGCTCTCGGGCCTGTGCTGCGGCATCGCCGCCTTCATGCTCGTCATCCTGTCCGGATCGGGCCAGAACACCAACGGCAACCTGTACGAACTCGACGCCATCGCCGCGGCGATCATCGGCGGCACCCTGCTGAGCGGCGGACGGGGCACGATCGTCGGGTCCGTGCTCGGCGTCCTGGTCTTCACGACGATCACCAACATCTTCGCTCTGAACAACCTGCAGAGCGATGTCCAGCAGATCGCCAAGGGCGCCATCATCGTCGCCGCCGTGCTCGTCCAGCGCCGCACACTGCGGGACGGCGAGACCTGAGCACCTGCTCCGTGACAGAGCACTGATCACCCACCCGCTGTTCCGTACGCACGCACCGGATGAAGGGTTTGACAGCCATGCCAGAAACCAGCCGCAGAGGACTGCTCTTCGGCACCGCGGCCGTCTCCGCGGGAGCCTTCCTCACCGCCTGCACGAGCAACGAGCCCAAGGAGAAGGCGGTCGCCCAGAGCAACCAGCCCGCCGCCGACGACAAACCGGGCGCCCCCGTCACCATCGGATTCGCCGGACCCCAGGCCGACCACGGATGGCTCAACGCCATCAACGTCAACGCCAAGTCGCGGGCCGAGAAGTACTCCGAGGTGACCTTGGAGATCACTGAGGGCTCCAACGACACGGCCGCTCAGATCGGCCAGGTCAAGACCCTGATCAACAAGAAGGTCGACGTCCTCGTCATCCTGCCCGCCGACGGCAAGGCGCTCACCCAGGTCGGTCTGGAGGCCATGAAGGCGGGCATCCCCGTCGTCAACCTGGACCGCATCTTCGCCTCGCCGCAGGCCTACCGCTGTTGGGTCGGCGGGGACAACTACGGCATGGGCCTCAACGCCGGGCACTACATCGGCGAGCAGCTGAAGGACATGGCGAACGCGAAGGTCGTCGAGCTGGCAGGCATCGACAACCTGGAACTGACCAAGCAGCGCAGCCAGGGCTTCGCCGACGCGCTGAAGAACTACTCCAACATCAAGCTGGTGGCCCGTCAGGCCGCCGACTTCACCGTGGAGTCGGGCCAGGCCAAGATGGCGCAGCTCCTCCAGGCGCAGAAGCAGTTCGACGCGCTGTGGAATCACGACGACGACCAGGGCGTGGGCGCGCTGCGGGCCATCCAGCAGGCCGGCCGCGACGAGTTCATCATGGTCGGCGGGGCCGGCGCGAAGTCCGCCATGGACGCCATCAAGGCGGACAACAGTGTCCTGAAGGCCACTGTCCTCTACCCGCCCACGATGGCCGCGTCCGCCATCGACCTGGCCCGCGCACTGGGTCAGAACAAGGGTGTCGCCGGCCTCTCCGAGATGGAGATCCCGACCTCGCTGACCCTGTACTCGGCCGTGGTCACGAAGGAGAACATCGACCAGTACCTGCCGACCGGCTTCAGCTGATCCCGCACCGCCGCCGCCCCCGAACCACCGACGAGGAGGAAGCCCGCATGGCCCGTAGGGAAGAGACGGAGCAGGAGACCGAAGCACCGCCGCCGACGGCGACGCTCGGTGTCGGCATGGTCGGATACGCCTTCATGGGCGCCGCCCACTCGCAGGGGTGGCGCACCGCGGGCCATGTGTTCGACCTGCCGGTGAGACCCGCTCTCGCCGCGATCTGCGGACGCGACCGTACGGCCGTCGAGGCCGCCGCCGCCCGGCACGGCTGGGCGGCGGCGGAGACCGACTGGCGCGCGCTGATCGCCCGCGACGATGTGCAGCTGGTGGACATCTGCACGCCGGGCGACAGCCATGCGGAGATCGCCATCGCGGCACTGGAGGCGGGCAAGCACGTGCTGTGCGAGAAGCCGCTCGCCAACACGGTCGAGGAGGCGGAGGCGATGGCGGAGGCCGCGGAGCGGGCAGCGGCCCGCGGCCAGGTCGCGATCGTGGGATTCAACTACCGCAAGGTGCCCGCCCTCACCTACGCACGCGCGCTGATCGAGGAGGGCCGGCTGGGCACCCTCCGGCACGTGCGGGCCACCTACCTCCAGGACTGGCTCGTCGATCCCGAATCGCCGCTGACCTGGCGACTCGAGCGCGAGCACGCAGGCTCCGGCGCGCTGGGAGACCTCGGGGCGCACATCGTGGACCTCGCCCAGTACCTGGCGGGGGAGCCGCTGGCCGGGGTGTCGGCGGTCAGCGAGACCTTCGTACGGGAGCGGCCCGTGCTCGCCGGTCCGGCCGCCGGGCTCTCGGGCACCGCGGACGGCACCGCACGGGGGGCCGTCACCGTCGACGACGCCGCGCTGTTCACGGGCCGCATGGCCTCCGGGGCCCTCGCCTCCTTCGAGGCGACCCGGATGGCGGCGGGCCGCAAGAACGCCCTGCGCCTGGAGATCAACGGCGAGCTGGGGTCGATCGCCTTCGACCTGGAACGGCTCAATGAGCTCTCCTTCCACGACCACACGGAGCCCGCCGTGTCCGCGGGCTTCCGCCGGATCCTGGTCACGGAACCGGAACACCCCTACCTGGAGGCGTGGTGGCCGCCGGGGCACGGACTGGGATACGAGCACACCTTCGTCCACCAGGCCCGTGACGTCGTGCGCACGATCACCGAAGGACGCGCCCCCGTCCCGTCGTTCGCCGACGGACTCCAGGTGCAGCGGGTGCTCGCGGCAGTCGAGGAGAGCGCCGCCAAGAACTCCGCGTACACCCCGATCCCCTTCTAGGAGGTTGTGCACATGCCCCGTCCCTTCACCCTCTTCACCGGCCAGTGGGCCGACCTGCCTCTCGAGGAGGTCTGCCGGCTCGCCCGGGACTTCGGCTACGACGGTCTCGAACTCGCTTGCTGGGGAGATCACTTCGAGGTCGACAAGGCCCTGTCGGACCCCGGTTACGTCGCCGGGCGGCGGGAGCTGCTCGACAAGTACGGCCTCGCCTGCTGGGCGATCTCCAACCATCTGGTCGGCCAGGCGGTCTGCGACAGCCCGATCGACGAGCGCCACCAGGGCATCCTGCCCGGCCGCATCTGGGGGGACGGGGAGGCCGAGGGCGTACGCCGGCGGGCCGCCGAGGAGATCAAGAACACCGCGCGCGCGGCTGCCGCGCTCGGGGTCGACACGGTCATCGGCTTCACCGGCTCGTCCATCTGGCACCTGGTCGCCATGTTCCCTCCGGTACCACCGCACATGATCGAACGCGGTTACGAGGACTTCGCGGAGCGGTGGAACCCGATCCTGGATGTCTTCGACACCGAGGGGGTGCGTTTCGCCCACGAGGTGCACCCGAGCGAGATCGCGTACGACTACTGGACCACGCACCGTGCCCTGGAGGCGGTCGGCCACCGTCCGGCCTTCGGGCTGAACTTCGACCCGAGCCACTTCGTGTGGCAGGACCTCGATCCGGTGGGCTTCCTGTACGACTTCCGTGACCGCATCTACCACGTGGACTGCAAGGAGGCCCGTAAGCGCCTCGACGGACGCAACGGCCGTCTCGGCTCCCACCTGCCGTGGGGCGACCCCCGGCGCGGCTGGGACTTCGTCTCGGCCGGGCACGGCGACGTCCCCTGGGAGGACGTGTTCCGGATGCTGCGGTCGATCGGCTACCAGGGTCCGGTCTCCGTGGAGTGGGAGGACGCCGGAATGGACCGGCTGACGGGAGCGCCCGAAGCGCTGGCGTCGCTGAAGCGTTTCGATTTCGACCCGCCGAGCGCGTCCTTCGACGCGGCGTTCGGCGGCGGGGAGTAAGGGGCCCGGCGCCTCGCGGGGACGGCACACCGGGCCCGCGTCCCGATCGCGGGCCCTGACCCGCACGCCCCGGACCCACGCGCCCCTGCCCCGCACGCCCACCGCGTCCCGATCGCCGGCCCCGCCCGGTCCAGCCGTGCCGCGCCCCGGCCGCCCGCCTCGGCGGGCAGTGCCCGGAGCGGCCCGCTCCGCCCGCGCGGGGCCGGCGGTCGGGGCAGCGGTGAACCCCGCCCGCCAGGGCCAGGGGCCGGTTCGGCGTGCCCTCGAACGGCTTTGTCCTCACGCGGGTAAAAGCTCAACCCAACTCCTGCGCAAGGGCTTTCCGACGGGGACGAACCCGGCTACCGTCCCCAACGTGTACACGACATGACTCGCGTCACCGGGGCCCCGACAGCCCCGTGGACGAGCGCGGCAGTCCCCGCGCGGAACGGCAGAACGCACCCGCCCGAACAACCGGCACACTCCGGAGGACGCACGTGCACAGAAGCAGCAGACGGCTCCGCGCCCGAAAAACACTCGCCCTCTTCACCGGCGGACTGCTCGCCGCCGCGACACTCACCCTGAGCTCCTCGCCCGCCGCGACCGCGGACACCGCGCAGGCGACGGCCGCGCAGGACGCGGCCGAGGACTTCCAGCAGGTCACGCTCGCCAAGGGCGCGGCCGAGACCGGCGAACCCATCTCGCTGGCGGTGCTCCCCGACCGCAGCGTGCTGCACACCTCGCGCAGCGGCGAGCTGCGGATCACGGACAGCGCCGGCAACACCCGGATCTCCGGCACCATCCCGGTCTACTCTCACGACGAGGAAGGGCTCCAGGGCATCGGCGTCGACCCCGACTTCGCCGAGAACCGCGCCATCTACCTCTACTACGCGCCCCCGCTGGACACCCCCGCCGGTGACGCTCCGGAGAACGGCACCGCGGCCGACTTCGCCAAGTTCGACGGAGTCAACCGGCTCTCGCGCTTCGTCCTCAACGAGGACGGCACCCTCGACAACGCCAGCGAGAAGAAGGTCCTCGACGTCCCGGCCACCCGTGGCATCTGCTGCCACGTGGGCGGTGACATCGACTTCGACGCGCAGGGCAACCTCTACCTCTCGACGGGTGACGACTCCAACCCCTTCGCCTCCGACGGCTTCTCGCCGCTGGACGACCGGGACGGGCGCAATCCCGCCTTCGACGCCCGGCGCACCGCGGGCAACACCAACGACCTCCGCGGCAAGATCCTCCGTATCAAGGTCGCCGACGACGGCTCGTACACCGTCCCCGAGGGCAACCTCTTCGCCGCGGGCACGGACAGGACGCGCCCCGAGATCTACGCCATGGGCTTCCGCAACCCCTTCCGCTTCAGCGTGGACAAGGCCACCGGCATCCTCTACGTCGGTGACTACGGCCCCGACGCGGGTGCCGCCGACCCGAACCGCGGACCGGCCGGACAGGTCGAGTTCGCCCGGGTGACCGAGCCGGGCAACTTCGGCTGGCCGTTCTGCACCGGCGACAACGACGCCTTCAACGACTATGACTTCGCGACGGGCACCTCCGGCCCCGCCTTCGACTGCGCCGCCCCGAAGAACGAATCGCGGTACAACACCGGCCTGGTCGACCTGCCGCCGGCGCAGGCCGCCTGGATCCCGTACGACGGCGCGTCCGTGCCCGAGTTCGGCACCGGTTCCGAGTCCCCGATGGGCGGGCCCGTCTACCGCTACGACGCGGACCTCGACTCGCCCGTGAAGTTCCCCGAGGAGTACGACGGGGACTTCTTCGCGGGGGAGTTCGGCCGACAGTGGATCAAGCGCATCGAGCAGGACGCCGACGGTGGCGTCCAGTCCGTCAACGACATCCCGTGGACCGGGACGCAGGTGATGGACATGGCCTTCGGACCCGACGGCGCGCTGTACGTCCTGGACTACGGCCTCTCCTGGTTCGGCGGCGACGAGCACTCCGCGCTCTACCGCATCGAGAACGCCACCGGCGGACGCTCGCCCATCGCGGAGGCGTCCTCGAACAAGACCTCGGGCGTCGCACCGCTCAAGGTGAAGTTCTCCTCGGCCGGAACCACCGACGGTGACGGCGACGCCCTGACGTACGCCTGGGACTTCGGGGACGGCGGCACGTCCACGGCGGCCGACCCCACCCACACGTACAAGAAGAACGGCACCTACACCGCCACCGTCACCGCCAAGGACCCCTCGGGGCGCACCGGTTCGGCGAGCGTGCACGTCACCGTCGGCAACACGGCGCCCACCGTCGTCCTGCAGACCCCGCTGGACGGCCAGCTGTTCGAGTTCGGTGACGAAGTGCCCTTCAAGGTGAGCGTGACCGACCCGGAGGACGGCACGATCGACTGCACCAAGGTCGAGGTCAAGTTCACCCTGGGCCACGACAGCCACGGGCACGACATCACCACCGAGCACGGCTGCGAGGGCACCATCAAGACGGCCATGGAGGGCGGCCACGACCCCAACGCCAACATCTACGGCGGCATCTCGGCCTCCTACACCGACGGCGGAGGCGGCGGCCAGGCCGCACTGACCGGCCGTGACCAGGCGCAGCTCCAGCCGCGCCACCGTCAGGCCGAGCACTTCAGCGACTCCTCGGGCATCAGCACGCCGGGCAAGGCCAGCGCCCACGGCGGCAGGACCGTCGGGGACATCGACAACAACGACTGGATCTCCTTCGAGCCGTACATCCTCGACGGCGCCACCAAGCTCACCGCCCGTACCTCGTCGGCGGGCGCGGGAGGCTTCCTGGAGGTGCGGGCCGGGTCGCCGACCGGCAAGATCCTCGGTTCGGCACCGGTGCCGGTGACCGGCAGCTGGGACTCCTTCCAGGACATCGACGTGCCGCTGCGCGGCGCACCGAAGAAGGTCACGGAACTCTTCCTGGTCTTCAAGGGCGGAGCGGGAGCGCTGTACGACGTGGACGACTTCGAACTCTCCGACAGCCCGGTGGACCGGACCGCCAAGCGCGTCCTGGTCTTCTCCAAGACGGGCGGCTTCCGGCACGACTCGATCCCCGCGGGCATCGCCGCGCTGAAGGAGCTGGGCAAGGACACCAACATCACCGTCGACTCCACGGAGGAGGCCGGCCAGTTCACGACCAGCAACCTGGCGCGCTACGACGCCGTCGTCTTCCTGTCGACGACCGGTGACGTCCTGAACGCCGACCAGAAGAAGGCCTTCGAGAACTTCGTCTCCACCGGCGGCGGTTACATGGGCATCCACGCCGCGGCCGACACGGAGTACGACTGGGAGTTCTACGGCGGTCTGGTCGGGGCCTACTTCCACTCGCACCCGCAGATCCAGCCGGCGACCGTCCGTGTGGAGAACCACGACCACCCGGCGACCGCCCATCTGGACGAGGCCTGGGACCGCACCGACGAGTGGTACAACTACCGCACCAACCCCCGGGACAAGGCCCAGGTCCTCGCCACGCTGGACGAGACCACCTACACCGGCGGCACCATGAAGGGCGACCACCCCATCTCCTGGTGCCAGGCGTACCAGGGCGGGCGGTCCTTCTACACCGGACTCGGCCACACCAAGGAGTCCTACGCCGAACCCGCCTTCCGCCAGCACCTGCTGGGCGGACTGCGATACGCGGCGGGGCAGGTGAAGGCCAACTGCAAGCCGGACACCGGCTACCGGTCGATCTTCAACGGCAAGACGCTCGAAGGATGGAAGCAGGCGGGCCCGGGCACCTTCGACGTCGTCGACGGTGAGCTGCGCTCGCAGGGCGGAATGGGCCTGCTGACCTACCAGGCCAAGGAACTGAAGTCGTACTCGCTGAAGCTCGACTGGAAGATGGCGGGCGACGACAACTCCGGTGTCTTCGTGGGCTTCCCGGAGTCCGACGACCCGTGGTCCGCGGTGAACAACGGCTACGAGGTGCAGATCGACGCGACGGACGCCGCCGACCGCACGACCGGGGCCGTCTACACCTTCAAATCCGCCAACATCAAGGCCCGTGACCAGGTTCTGAGGCCGCCCGGCCAGTGGAACAGCTACGAGATCAAGGTCCAGGGCGAACGGCTCCAGGTCTTCCTCAACGGAGTCAAGATCAACGACTTCACCAACACCGACCCGGCCCGAAGCCTGAAGAACGGCTACATCGGCCTCCAGAACCACGGAGCCGACGACCAGGTGTCCTTCCGCGACATCCAGCTGAAGGAGCTGCCCTCCACGTAGGGCGGTACCTCCTGCGCCGGCGGGCGGGGGAAGCACAGCCATCCCCCCCCCCCCCCCCCCCCCCCCCCCGCCCCCCCCCCCGGGCCCCCCCGCGCCCCCCCCCCCCGGCGGCCGCGGGGGGGGGGGGAGGGG
>NZ_JBIBEG010000007.1:0-126456 GCF_042902585.1 Streptomyces argenteolus | reverse complement strand
CCACACAACCCCGGGCCCCCCCCCCCGGGTGTCCTCCCCCAAAACCCTTCTCATGTTGGGCCCCCCCCGGTGGGGGGGACCCGCGGCCGCGGGGGGGGGGGGGGCCCCCGCCCCCCCCCCCCCGCCGCCCCACCCCTCTTCGTCCCCCCAGGGAGGCAGCCCGTGACCGCACACGCCGTTCGTACCGGAGTCTGGTTCATCGGAGCCCGGGGCTCCGTCGCGACCACCGCCACCGCCGGGTGCGCGGCGATCGCGGCAGGGCTCCATCCGCCGACCGGCATGGTCACCGAGACACCACCCTTCGCCGACAGCGCACTGCCGTCACTGACCTCCCTCGTCTTCGGCGGCCACGACACCCTGGACTGCCCCCTCCCCAAGCGGGCCGAGGCCCTGGCGGCCGGGGGAGTCCTCCCGCACGGGCTGCCGTCGGCCGTCCGGGCAGAGCTCGGCGCCGCCGACGCGGAGATACGGCCCGGTGGCCCCCTCCCGGGCGACACCCGTACGGACGACGAGCTCATCGCCGCCTTCACCGCCGACCTCGTGGACTTCGCCCGGCGCAACGAACTCGCCCGCACCGTCGTCATCAACGTCGCCTCCACCGAGCCCGCCCCCGGCGAGGACGACGCGCGGCTCCCCGCCAGCTCCCTCTACGCGGCGGCGGCGCTCCGCGCCGGATGCCCCTACGTCAACTTCACCCCGTCCACCGGGCTGCGCAGCCCGCGTCTCAGGGACGCCGTCGACTCCTGCGGACTTCCCCACGCCGGACGTGACGGCAAGACGGGACAGACGCTGCTGCGGTCCGTGCTCGCCCCGATGTTCGTCCAGCGCGCTCTGCCGGTGCGGGCGTGGTCGGGCACGAACCTCCTGGGAGGAGGGGACGGGGCCGCCCTGGCCGACCCCGCGGCGGCAGCCGCCAAGAACGCGGGCAAGGAACGCGTACTCGCCGACACGCTCGGAGCCGCTCCGGAGGGGGAGGTCCACATCGACGACGTCCCGGCGATGGGCGACTGGAAGACGGCGTGGGACCACATCGCCTTCGACGGTTTCCTCGGTTCCCGGATGATCCTCCAGACGATCTGGCAGGGCTGCGACTCCGCCCTGGCGGCGCCCCTGGTGCTGGACCTGGCCCGCCTGCTGGCCCGGGCGCACGAGGCGGGACTCAGCGGCCCGAGGCCCGAGCTGGGCTTCTACTTCAAGGACCCGGACGGCGGACCGTCCGCGCTCTCCGACCAGTACGCGGCCCTGCTGGCCTTCGCCGGTCGCCTGCGGGCCGCCCGGTGAGGCCGCTGCGGCTGCCGGCGGTGGCGACCGGCTCCCCCCGGCTGCCGGCGGGGTCACCGGCCACCGCCCCCTCGGTCGGCCTGTCCGGTGCGGGCGGGACTGCGCCCGCACCGGACAGGTCTCGCCCCCGCGCACGGCTGCGGGCCTGGGCGGAACTGCTCCGGGTCTCCGCGCTGTTCAGCGTGCCGGGCGACGCGCTCGCCGGTGCCGCCGCCGCGGGCCTGCGCGCCGGCCGGGGCACGGCTCTCGCGGTCGGCGCGTCGCTGTGCCTCTACGAAGCGGGCATGGCCCTCAACGACTGGGCGGACCGGGAGGAGGACGCGATCGACCGGCCGCACCGCCCCATCCCCTCGGGCCGCATCACACCGGGCGCGGCCCTCGGCGCGGCGGGCGCCCTGACGGCGGCGGGCCTGGCCCTCGCCGCCCGGGCAGGCAGGCCCGCACTGGCTGTCGCGGCCGGGCTCGGCGCCACGGTCTGGGCCTACGACCTGCACCTCAAGCACACGAAGCTGGGACCGGCCGCGATGGGCACGGCCCGGGCCCTGGACCTGCTGCTGGGGGCCGTGGCCACCGCCGCTCCCTCGGCCATCGCCCCCTCCGCAGGGCGGAGCCCCGGGGCGGACGACGCCGGCCGGGGGCCCGGTACCCCCGGCGCCGGACACGGGTCCCGTACCGCCGGCGTCGCGCTCGCGGACCGTACCGCGGGTGCCGGGCGGGGATCCCGTACCGCCGGAGGGGCGCTCGGGTCCCGTGCCGCGCTCGCGGGCCGCACCTCCGGTCGCCGCCGGGCCGCGCCACCCGCCGCACGCGCTCCCCGTGCCGTGTCCGCCCCCCGTGCCGCACTTCCCGCCGCCCTCGCACTCGGGGCGCACACCTACGCCGTCACCGCCGTCTCCCGGCACGAGGCCCAGGGCGGATCCACGAAGGTGCCGCTGGCCGCGCTCGCGGGAACGGCCGTGCTGGGGGCCGCCGTTCTGCGCGGCGGGCCGGCCGCGGGCGTGTCGTCGCCACCCCCCGCGCCGCCCGCACCCGTGACGGGGCCGCTCCTGCTCACCGCGTTCACCGGTGCCTACCTGCGCACCTGTGCGGTTCCCCTTCTCCACGCCGCCCTCAACCCCTCCCCGCCCCTCACCCAGCGCGCGGTCGGCGGAGGGATCCGGGCCATGATCCCGTTGCAGGCCGCCCTGGCCGCGCGGGCCGGGTCGCCGCTCGGCGGCCTCGCCGTCATGGGGCTCGTCCCCCTCGCCCGCGCGCTCGCACGGAAGGTGAGCCCCACATGACCCTCCGACTCGGCTACGGCACCAACGGCCTCACCGATCTCCGGCTGGACGACGCCCTCGGCCTCCTCGCCGACCTCGGCTACGACGGGGTCGGGCTCACCCTCGACCACATGCACCTCGACCCGCTCGCCCCGGACCTCGCCGAGCGCACCCGCAGGGTGGCGCGCCGGCTGTCCGGTCTGGGCCTCGGCGTCGCCGTCGAGACCGGGGCGCGATACGTCCTCGACCCGCGGCGCAAGCACGGCCCCTCCCTCCTCGATCCGGACCCCGAGGCCCGTGCCGCCCGCACCGGACTGCTCGTCCGCGCCGTCGAGGTGGCCGCCGGCCTCGGCGCCCACGCCGTGCACTGCTTCAGTGGCGTCACCCCGCCGGACACCTCCACCGACACCGCGTGGCAACGGCTGACCGGTGCCCTCACCCCGGTGCTGGACGCCGCCGCCCGGGAGGGTGTCCCCCTCGCCATCGAACCGGAACCCGGTCACCTCCTCGGCACCCTCGCCGGCTTCCACCATCTGCGCACCCTTCTCGGCGATCCGGAACCACTCGGGCTCACCCTCGACATCGGCCACTGCCAGTGCCTGGAACCCGAACCGCCGGCCGACTGCGTCAAGCAGGCGGCCCCCTGGCTGCGGCACGTGCAGATCGAGGACATGCGGCGGGGCGTCCACGAACACCTGCCGTTCGGTGACGGTGAGATCGACTTCCCGCCGGTGCTCGAAGCCCTCGCCGCCACCGGCTACGCCGGCCTCACCGTCGTCGAGCTTCCCCGGCACTCCCACGCCGGGCCCGAACTCGCCCGCGCGTCGATCGACTTCCTCCGCCGGGCCGCTCCGGGAGTGACGGGAGGAGACGCCCCGTGCTGACCACCCGCAAGGAACTCGACGACCGGCTGCGAGGCGCCGAACGCGCCTGGCTCGACGAGGCGCTCGCCGAGGCCGCCCACGCCGCCGGTCACCCCGGTACGGACAGCGGCACCCCTCCCTGGGAGCTGCGGTTCGCCTCCGCGGGCCGGCACTGCGGGCTCGAGAACGCCGACTCCGTACGCGCCCTCCTGCTCGTCGAGGCCCGTGCCGGCCTGTCCGCCGTCACCAGGCTGTACGAGCAGGGGACCGCCGCCGAACGCCGTGCCGTGCTCCTGACCCTGCACCGGCTGGACCTCGGTGCCACCGCGCTGCCTCTCGTCGAGGACGCCCTGCGCACCAACGACACCCGGCTGGTGGCCGCCGCCGTGGGCCCCTACGGCGCGGCCCACCTCGACGCGCACGGCTGGCGGCACGCCGTCCTCAAGTGCCTCTTCACCGAGGTCCCCGTCGAGGCCCTCGACCGGCTCGGCGAGCGAGCCTGCGGCGACGCCGAACTCGCGCGCATGCTGGGTGACTTCGCCGCCGAGCGCACCGCTGCCGGACGCGCCGTCCCGGCCGGCCTGTGGACGGTCCTCGACCTCACCGCCCCGGCGTCCGCCCCCGCCCCCACGGAGGAGTCCTGATGCGCATCTTCGACCCCCACATCCACATGACCTCCCGCACCACGGACGACTACCAGGCGATGTACGACGCGGGGGTACGCGCCCTGGTCGAACCGTCCTTCTGGCTCGGCCAGCCCCGCACCTCGCCCGCCAGCTTCTTCGACTACTTCGACGCCCTGCTCGGCTGGGAGCCCTTCCGCGCCTCCCAGTACGGCATCGCCCACCACTGCACACTCGCCCTCAACCCCAAGGAGGCGAACGACCCCCGCTGCACACCGGTCCTGGACGCCCTGCCGCGCTACCTCGTCAAGGACTCGGTCGTCGCGGTGGGCGAGATCGGCTACGACTCCATGACCCCCGCCGAGGACACCGCGCTCACCACGCAACTCCAGCTCGCCGCGGACCACGGCCTCCCGGCGCTCGTCCACACCCCGCACCGCGACAAGCTCGCCGGACTCCACCGCACCCTCGACGTCGTCCGCGAATCGGAGCTCGCCCCGGAGCTGGTCCTGCTCGACCACCTCAACGAGACCACCGTGCGGGACGCCCTCGACAGCGGCTGCTGGGCCGGCTTCTCGATCTACCCGGACACGAAGATGGACGAGGACCGCATGGTCACGGTCCTGAGGACCTACGGCACGGACAGGATCCTCGTCAACTCGGCCGCCGACTGGGGGAAGAGCGACCCGCTGAAGACCCGCAAGGTCGCCGACACCATGCTGAAGGCTGGATTCGACGAGGACGACGTGGACAAGGTGCTGTGGCGCAACCCCGTCGCCTTCTACGGACAGAGCGGAAGACTCCAGCTCGGCACCACCGCCCCCGAACCGCTCCACGAGGGCAACTCCATCCTCCGCGGCGGGGAGTGAGCCATGCGCTTCCGCCATCCCGACGGCTCCACCGTCCACCTCGCGTACTGCACGAACGTGCACCCCGCCGAGAACCTCGACGGAGTCCGCGCCCAGCTGCGCGACCACTGCGAGCCCGTGCGCAAGCGGCTCGGCCGGGACCGCATCGGCATCGGTCTCTGGCTCGCCAAGGACGCGGCCCGCGCCCTGATCAACGACCCCGCCGCGCTGCGCTCGCTGCGCGCCGAACTCGACCACCGCGGCCTGGAAGTCGTCACCCTGAACGGCTTCCCCTACGAGGGGTTCGGGGCCCAGGAGGTGAAGTACCGCGTCTACACCCCGGACTGGACCGACCCCGAGCGGCTCGCCCACACCACGGACCTCGCCCGGCTGCTCGCCGCCCTGCTCCCCGACGACGTCACCGAAGGCACCATCTCCACGCTGCCCCTCGCCTGGCGCACCCCGTTCGACGACGACCCGACGGCAGCCGGCACGGCGCGCAAGGCCCTCACCGTGCTCGCCCAGCGGCTCGACGCGCTCGCGGAGCTGACCGGCAAGTCCGTCAGGATCGGGCTCGAACCCGAACCCGGCTGCACCGTGGAGACCACCGCCGACGCCATCGGCCCCCTCACCGCGGTCGGTCACGACCGCATCGGGATCTGTGTCGACACCTGCCACCTCGCCACCTCCTTCGAGGACCCCGACCACGCACTCGACGCCCTCGGCGCCGCCGGCGTGCCCGTCGCCAAGGCCCAGCTCTCCGCGGCACTGCACGCCGAGCAGCCGCACCTGCCCGAGGTGCGCGCCGCTCTGGGGGCCTTCGCCGAACCCCGCTTCCTCCACCAGACACGCACGCTCACCGCATCGGGTCTGCGCGGTACCGACGACCTCGACGAGGCCGTCACCGGCGGGGCGCTGCCCGACGCCACCCCCTGGCGCTCGCACTTCCACGTCCCCCTCCACGCCCCGCCCGCGCCCCCGCTCACCTCCACGCTCCACGTCCTCCAGTCCGTACTGACCCGGCTCGTCGGCGGACCCGTGCCCCTCACCCGGCACCTGGAGGTCGAGACGTACACCTGGCAGGCGCTTCCCGCCGAACTACGGCCCCGCACCCGCGCCCAGCTCGCCGACGGCATCGCCGCCGAACTCACCCTCGCCCGCGACCTCCTCACCGACCTCGGACTGAAGGAGCTCCCGTGACCACATCCGGATCCGTCGCACACCCCACCCCGCTCCTCGTCCTCGACGTCGTCGGCCTCACCCCGCAGTTGCTCCAGCACATGCCCCACCTCCGGGCCATGGCCGGGTCGAAGGCACCGCTCTCCACCGTCCTGCCCGCCGTCACCTGCGCCGCGCAGTCCACCTTCCTCACCGGCACCACCCCCGCCGAACACGGCATCGTCGCCAACGGCTGGTACTTCCGTGAGCTCGGCGACGTACTCCTGTGGCGCCAGCACAACGGGCTCGTCGAGGGCGACAAGCTCTGGGACGCCGCACGGCGCGCCCATCCCGGTTACACCGTCGCCAACATCTGCTGGTGGTACGCGATGGGCGCCGACACCGACTGGACCGTCACCCCCCGCCCCGTGTACTACGCCGACGGACGCAAGGAACCCGACTGCTACACCCGGCCCCCCGCGCTGCACGACGAGCTCACCGAGAAGCTCGGTACCTTCCCCCTCTTCCACTTCTGGGGACCCGGCGCCGACCTCGTCTCCTCGCAGTGGATCATCGACGCCACCCGTCACATCCTCGCCACCCGCACCCCCGACCTGGCCCTCTGCTACCTCCCGCACCTCGACTACGACCTCCAGCGCTACGGCCCCGACGACCCCCGCGCCCACCAGGCCGCGGCGGACCTCGACCGGGCCGTGGCCCCCCTGCTCGCCGACGCGCGGGCGCAAGGCCGCACCGTCGTCGCGCTCTCCGAGTACGGCATCACCCGGGTCGACCGGCCCGTCGACATCAACCGAGCCCTTCGGCGCGCCGGTCTGCTGGAGGTCCACACCCAGGACGGCATGGAGTACCTCGACCCCATGGCCTCCCGCGCCTTCGCCGTCGCCGACCACCAGCTCGCCCACGTCTACGTACGCCGTCCCGAGGACCTCGAAGCGGCCAGGGAGGCCCTCGCGGACCTGCCCGGCATCGCGGAGCTCCTCGACGACGAGGGCAAGAAGGCACACCACCTGGACCACCCCCGCTCCGGCGAGCTCGTCGCCGTCGCCGAGAAGGACGCCTGGTTCACGTACTACTACTGGCTCGACGACGCCCGCGCACCGGACTTCGCGCAGCTCGTCGAGATCCACCGCAAACCGGGCTACGACCCGGTGGAGCTCTTCATGGACCCCCAGGACCCCTACGTCCGGGTCAGGGCGGCCTCGGCGGTCGCCCGCAAGAAGCTCGGCATGCGCTACCGCATGGCGGTCGTCCCGCTGGACCCCTCACCTATTCGCGGCAGCCACGGCCGCCTCCCCACGAGCGACGACGAAGGTCCGCTCATCCTCTGCTCCACCCCCCACGCGTTCACCGGCCGAGTCCAGGCCACCGAAGTGAAGTCCCTGCTCCTCCAGCTTGCCGGACTGCACTGACAATCCGCCCCGCCCGCACACGACAGGGAGATTCGTGAACATGAGCCGCACCCCGAAGGACCCCGAGCTCGCGCGCAGACTCAGCCGCCGCAACGTCCTGGGCGTCGCCGCCGGAGCCACCGCCGCCACGCTCCTGGGCGGTGCCACCGCGCAGGCGTCGAGCCCGCAGGGCGTCCAGGGCAAGGGGAAGGGCCGTCCCGTCCTGCCGCCCGGCCGCCTCGGCATCCAGCTGTACAGCCTCCGCGACAAGGTGTCCACCCTCGGCTTCGCGCCCGTCTTCGCCGAGCTGGAGCGATACGGCTACGACGAGATCGAGTTCGCCGGCTACACCCAGGGCTCGGCGGGCGCCATCACCCTGGCCCAGCTCAAGAGGCTCGCCCGGGACCACGGGCTCAACCCCATCGGCAGCCACGTCGGCTACTACGACGACAACAACCCCGGCGCCTACACCTTCGCCCAGAACCTCACGAAGGTGCTGGACGAGGCCGAGGCCCTCGGCCTGAAGCACATCGGCACCGCCTCCGGGCCCTTCCGCTACGGCTCGACGGTGGACGGCTGGAAGCGCGCCGCCGACGACTTCAACACCTACGGCGCCGCCGCCCGCAGACGCGGCATGAAGTTCTACCAGCACAACCACGCGGAGGAGTTCAGCTTCGCGACCGACAAGCCGGACGTCCGCCTCTACGACGTCCTGCTCGCCGAGACCGACCCCGATCTGGTCTACCTGGAGATGGACATCTACTGGGCCTTCGCCGCCCAGTTCCGCTTCGGCAAGCGGGCCGACGGCACCCCGGCCCCCTTCAACCCCATCGACTACGTGCTCGAACAGCCCGAGCGCTACCCCCTCTTCCACGTCAAGGACGGCACCAGGGACGACACCGCCCGTGACGGCTACCGCATGACGGACGTCGGCGACGGGGACATCGACTACAAGAACTTCCTCAGCCGGGTCACCACCCGCACGCGGCACGGCCGCACCTACCACCACTGGCAGACCGAGCACGACAACCCGGTCGAGTCGTTCGCCTTCGCCCGCAAGTCCAGCGAGCACCTGCACGCCCTGCGCGAGGGGCGCTGCGGCGACTGAGACCTGACCGCACACACGCAGGGGGCCCGGTTCCAGGAACCGGGCCCCATGCGTATGGCGCGATGTGCGGTCAGTCGGTCTCCCGTATCGGCGTGGGAGCGGGCTTCACCAGCGCGTTGCCCTTCCGGTCGCGGCCGGGTGCCGCGAGGAACAGGGCGAGGAACCCGGCGACGAACGAGATGCTGCCCGCCAGGATGAAGGCACCGTAGAGCCCCCAGGCGTCGACGACCACGAAGCCCATCCCCGCTCCGAGTCCGGAGACGAGCTTGGAGCTGTAGACCATGCCGTAGTTGGTGGCGTTGTTGTTCTCCCCGAAGTAGTCCGCCGTCATCGCCGCGAACATCGGGAAGATCGCCCCGCCCCCGAAGCCCGAGATCGCGGAGAAGAGCAGGAAGAGCGGCAGGCTCTTCATCTCGGCCGCCCAGATGATGCCGAACTGGGCCAGCCCCAGGATGACGCAGACGTGGAGCAGGCACTTCTTGCGCCCGTAGAGGTCGGAGAGCCAGCCGATGACGCCGCGTCCGGTGCCGTTGACGATGGCCTTGAGCGACATCGCCGTGGCCACGATCCCGGCGGCGAAGCCGGCGTCCTGGCCGATGTCGACCTGGAAGGCGATGCCGAAGATGTTCACACCGGAGGTACAGGCGAGGCAGCACCACATCAGCGCCACCCGGCCGGTCCTCCAGGCCTCGCCGGGGGAGTACTGCTTGATCGCCGGAGGGTTCTTCTCCAGGGCGCGGCGGGCCCGTGGGTCCTCGGGCGGGTTGAGCGGATCGACCTGCGCGGGCCACCAGTTCTTCGGCGGGTCCCGGAAGAAGAAGCCGGCACAGGCCACGAGCGCCGCGAGGAAGACACCCACCGAGACCAGGACCCACCGGAAGTTGGTGATGTCCATGAACCCGGTGAAGAGGAAGACGAACGGCACCGAACCGTAGGCGAAACCGCCGTTGACGAAACCCGTCTTCCCGCCCCTGCGCTCCGGATACCACTTGCCGACCATGTTGACGCAGGTGGCGTACACCATGCCCGCGCCCATACCGGAGAACACACTGAAGCCGATGTACGCGAAGATCACGTGCGGCGCGTACGCCAGGGAGAGGTAGCCGAGGAGGGTGCCCGTCGCGCCGAGCATCATCGCCCAGCGGGCCGGCAGCCTGCCGGTCTCCCGGAGCCTGCCCGCGGGCATCGCCACCGCGGCCTGGAAGAACACCCAGACGGTCATCATCCAGTAGATGTGGCCACTGTTCCAGTTGTGCGCGTGGTGCAGCGTGTCCTCCGCCGACGCGAAGGCGTACTCGGCCGAGCTGATGCCCATCATGCCCACCCACGGCAGGATGACCATCCACTTGCGCTTGCGGCCCATGATGTCGATGTCGCTCTCGCCCAGCCGGTAGGTGCGGCCGTTGGCGTCCGTCACCTCCCTGAAGGGGACGGATGTGGTGAGGTCTGTTGTCGTCATTGTCGATCGAACCCCTTGCGTGGAAGAAGTCTGGCCGGCGCCCCCTGCCCGTTCTCACTTCGCGCGGGGGTCCGCGGCCTCGCGCGGCACGCCGCGGACCCCGTGGTTCGAGCCGTCGTCATCAGGTCATCGGCCACCACCCAACAGTCCGGCCGCCCTTGCCCACCGGTACTTCGCGCCGAGCACGGCGACGGGCCTCTCCGTGGTGTACGGATAGGCGACGACGCCCCGCTCGAACAGGTACGCGCACGCCTCCTCCACCTCGGTGTCCCCGGCGAGCGACGCCACCACCGGCTTCTCGATCCCGCGTGCCCGGAACTCCTCCACCACCCGGGCGGTGAGCTCGGCGAAGACCATCGGAGGAGTGACGATCGTGTGCCAGTAGCCCAGGACCAGGGCGTGGATCCGCGGGTCCTCCATCCCCAGCCGGATCGTCGCCTCGTACGTCGACGGAGGCTCCCCACCCGTGATGTCGACCGGATTCCCCGCCGCGCCGAACGGGGGGATGAACGCCTTGAACGCGGTGTCCAGATCCGGGGGGATCTCCATCAGCGAGAGCCCGTTGTCGACGATCGCGTCCGACAGGAGCACCCCCGAACCGCCTGCCCCCGTGATGATCACGACGTTGTCGCCCTTGGGCGCCGGGAGGACGGGCAGCGCCCGCGCGTACTCCAGCATGTCGTTCAGCCCCGGGGCGCGGATGACTCCCGCCTGACGCAGGATGTCGTCGTACACCGCGTCGTCCCCGGCCAGCGCGCCCGTGTGGGAACCCGCCGCCCTGGCACCCGCGCTCGTACGCCCCGCCTTCAGGACCACGACCGGCTTCCTCGGCACCGTCGCGCGGGCAGCCTCCACGAAGGCGCGCCCGTCCTTGAGGTCCTCCAGATGCATCGCGATGCACTCGGTGTGGGGGTCCTCCCCGAACCAGGTCAGCAGGTCGTCCTCGTCGATGTCGGACTTGTTGCCGAGCCCGACGATCGCCGAGACGCCGGTCTTCGTCGACCGCGCGAAGCCCAGGATCGCCATCCCGATGCCGCCGGACTGCGAGGTCAGTGCCACGGGGCCCTTGACGTCGTACGGGGTGCAGAACGTGGCGCAGAGGTCCTGCCACGTCGAGTAGTAGCCGTAGATGTTCGGTCCGAGCAGCCGCACGCCGTACTGCTCGCCGATGGCCACGATCTCGTCCTGCAGGGCCTGTTCACCCGTCTCGGCGAAGCCGGACGGAATCAGCACGGCGTTCGGGATCCCCTTGCGGCCCACCTCCTGGAGCGCCGAGGCAACGAACTTGGCGGGGATCGCGAAGACCGCCACATCCACCTCACCGGGAACGTCGGTGACACTCTTGTACGCCTTGCGGCCGAGAATGTCATCGGCCCTGGGGTTCACCGGATGGATCTGGCCCGCGAAACCACCGTCGATGAGGTTGCGCATCACCGAATTGCCGATCTTGCCCTGCTCGTTGGAGGCACCGATGACCGCGACCGAACGCGGCTCCATCAGCCGCCGCATCGACACGAGGATCTCCTCCCGGCTGTACCGGCGCCGTGGCTTCACCTCCTCGGTCGACAGCAGGATCCGGATGTCCGCCGCCACGGCCCCGTCCGGCGACGCGATGACCGGGTTGAGGTCCACCTCCGCGATCTCCGGGAAGTCCGTGACGAGGTCGGAGACCCGCCGGATCTGCTCGGCCAGCGCCCACCGGTCCACGGCCGGAGCGCCCCGCACCCCCTTGAGGATCTCGGCCGCGCCGATGGAGTCGAGCATGGAGCTCGCCTCGTCCGCCGTCACCGGCGCCAGCCGGAAGGTGATGTCCTTGAGGACCTCGACCAGGACCCCGCCGAGACCGAACGCCACCACCTTCCCGAACGTCGGGTCCGTGACCGCCCCGACGATGACCTCCGTGCCCGGTGGCACGAGCTGCTGGACCTGCACACCCTCGATCCGTGCGTCCGGTGCGTAGGCCTTCGCGTTCTTCACGATGGAGCAGAAGGCCGCCCGCACCTCCTGCGCACCCGAGACGCCGACCACCACACCGCCCGCGTCCGTCTTGTGCAGGATGTCGGGGGAGACGATCTTGAGGACCACTGATCCGCCGAGCCGGTCGGCCAGTGCCACCGCCTCGTCCACGTCCCGGGCCAGGCCCTCTCCCGGCACCGTGATTCCGTACGCGTCGGCGATGATCTTCCCCTCCGGCGCGGTGAGCGCGGCGCGCCCCTCGCTCCGGACGCGGCCGAGCAGCGCCCTCACGCGTTCCCGCTCCTGTGTCTCGACTGTTGTGGCCATGCTCAGATGACTCCGTTCGTCTTCAGCAGCCGCAGTTCCTCGTCGCCCAGGCCGAGTTCGCCGACGTACACCTCCGCGTTGTGCTCGCCGAGCAGCGGGGACGTGACGATGTCGACGGGGGAGTCGGACAGCTTCAGCGGGCTGCCCACCGTGGTGAAGGTGCCTCGCTGGGGGTGCTCGACGCGGACCACCATCTCGTTGGCGACGAGTGACTCGTCCTCCACGATCTCCCTGGTGGAGAGGATCGGGCCGCACGGGATGTTGTGCGCGTTGAGCTGCTCCAGGACCTCCCACTTGGGGAGCGTCGACGACCACTCCTCGATCAGCTGGAACATCTTGTCGAGCTTCGGCAGCCGGGCCTCCGGGGTCGCCCACTCGGGGTCCTCGGCGAGTTCGGGCCGGCCGATGAGCGCCGACAGGGGCTGCCAGCCGACCGGCTGCACGATCACGTACACGTAGTCGTTGGGGCCGCCCGGCGCGCACTTCACCGCCCACCCGGGCTGGCCGCCGCCGCTGGCGTTGCCGCTGCGCGGCACCTCGTCGGCGTCCGCCGTGTCCCGCGCGTTCGGGTACTCGGCGAGCGGCCCGTGCTCCAGCCGCTGCTGGTCGCGCAGCTTGACGCGGCAGAGGTTGAGCACGGCGTGCTGCATCGCGACGTTGACCCGCTGCCCCCGCCCGGTGTTCTCGCGCTGGAACAGGGCGGCGAGGATGCCGGCCACCGCGTGGATGCCGGTCCCCGAGTCGCCGATCTGGGCGCCGGTCGCGAGCGGCGGTCCGTCCGCGAAGCCGGTGGTGGCCATCGAGCCGCCCATGGCCTGCGCGACGACCTCGTACGCCTTGAAGTTGGTGTACGGCCCCTCGCCGAAGCCCTTGATGGAGGCGTAGACGATCCGCGGGTTGATCTCCTGGATCCGCTCCCAGGTGAACCCCATGCGGTCCACCGCGCCCGGACCGAAGTTCTCCACCATGACGTCGCTGCGGCGGATCAGCTCGGTGAGGATCTCCTTGCCGCGCTCGCTCTTGGTGTTGAGCGTGATGCTCCGCTTGTTGCAGTTGAGCATCGTGAAGTAGAGGGAGTCGACGTCGGGCAGATCGCGCAACTGCCTGCGGGTGATGTCCCCGCCCGGCGCCTCCAGCTTGACCACGTCCGCCCCGAGCCAGCCGAGCAGCTGGGTGGCGGAGGGACCGGACTGTACGTGCGTCATGTCGAGGACGCGCACGCCCTCAAGAGCTTTGGTCATGCCAACGGCTCCTCTGCTACTTGTACATGGTCTGGTTCATCGTTCCGGGGGCGTACGCGTCCGGGTCGACCCAGACGTTGATCAGCGAGGGCAGCCCCGACTCCCTGGCCCTGCGCAGGGCGGGTGCGATGTCGGCGGGGTCGCGCACCTCTTCGCCGTAACCGCCCAGCATCTGGGCGAACTTGTCGTAGTGGACATCGCCCAGGGTGTTCCCGATGCGCTCGCGTTCGTCGCCGTACTTGGCCTTCTGGCCGTAACGGATCTGGTTCATCGAGGAGTTGTTGCCGACGATGCCGACGAAGGGAAGGTTGTAGCGGATCAGCGTCTCGAAGTCCCACCCGGTGAGGGAGAACGCGCCGTCCCCGAACAGCGCCACCACCTCCTTGTCCGGGCGGGCCTGCTTGGCCGCGAGCACGAAGGGCACCCCGACGCCGAGCGTGCCGAGAGGGCCGGGGTCCATCCAGTGACCGGGGGTGCGGGGCTGGACGACCTGACCGGAGAAGGTGACGATGTCGCCGCCGTCCCCGATGTAGACGGAGTCCTCGGTCAGGAAGTCGTTGATCTCGCTCACCAGCCGGTACGGGTGGATGGGCGAGGCGTCCGACTTCAGCTGGGGCAGCCGCTTCTCGATCGCCGTCTGCTCGGCGGCCCGCAGCTCGTCCAGCCAGGCCTTGCGCAGGGCCGATCCGCCGTTGAGACGTCCGCTCGCGGCCTCGGTCACCGCCTTCAGCACGATCGACGCGTCACCCACGATGCCGAGGTCGATGTCGCGGTTCTTGCCGACGGTGCGGTAGTCGAGGTCGATCTGGACGACGGTGGCGTCCGGGGAGAGCCGCTTCCCGTAGCCCATCCGGAAGTCGAAGGGCGTTCCCACGATCACGATGAGGTCGGCGTTGGAGAACGCGTAGCGCCGCGAGAGCTGGAAGTGGTGCGGATCGCCCGGCGGCAGGGTGCCCCGGCCCGCGCCGTTCATGTAGGCCGGGATGTTGAGGGTGCGCACGAGTTCGGTGGCCGCGTCCGTGGCCCGGGTCGTCCAGACCTGGCTGCCCAGCAGGATCGCGGGCTTCTCCGCGTGGACCAGGAGATCGGCGAGCTTCTCGATGTCCGCCGGGTCGCCGGCCGCGCGGGTGGACGCGCGGTACAGGCCCGCCTCGGGAACCCGCGCCCTGGCCGCGGGCACCTTCGCGTCGAGCACATCGCGCGGGATCTCCAGGAACGAGGGCCCCGGCGCCCCGTGGTAGCACTCCCGGAAGGCCATCGACACCATGTCCGCCGCCCGCGCGGTGTCCGGCACGGTGGCCGCGAACTTGGTGATTGGCGTCATCATGTCGACGTGCGGCAGGTCCTGGAGCGAGCCCATCTTGTGCTGGGTGTGCGCTCCCTGACCACCGATCAGGAGCATCGGTGACTCGGCGCGGAAGGCGTTGGCGACCCCGGTGACCGCGTCGGTCGTCCCCGGCCCGGCGGTGACGACGGCGCACCCCGGCTTGCCGGTGATCCGGGCGTAGCCGTCGGCGGCGTGCGCGGCGACCTGCTCATGGCGTACGTCGACGACCTCGATGCCCTCGTCGACGCAGCCGTCGTAGATGTCGATGATGTGGCCGCCACAGAGGGTGTAGATGCGTTCCACCCCCTCCGCCTTGAGTGCCTTGGCGACCAAGTGCCCACCGGAGATGAGGTTCTGGCTGTCCTGGCTGTCCTCGGGCATGGCGATGTCCTGTCCCTTCGTAGGGGAGTGCGGGAGCCGCTCCGCCGCTTTCGCGGTACATTGCATACAGTCGACGAATACTGTATGAAGCTTGTTATCCCGCATCCGGTGGGTGGTGTCCAGGGGGCGTGCGGCACTTTCACAATCGGCACGATCGGGAGTGGCTATGGATCTGTACGAGCACCAGGCAAGGCAACTCTTCGCGGATCACGGCATCGCCGTGCCGGACGCCGAGGTCGTGAACCACCCCTCGGAGGTCGCCGCCGCGGCCGAACGGCTCGGCGGCCGTGTCGTCGTCAAGGCGCAGGTCAAGGTGGGCGGCCGGGGCAAGGCGGGCGGGGTGAAGCTCGCGGCGGACCCGGCCGCCGCCGTCGTCACCGCACGCCAGATCCTCGGTACGGACATCAAGGGCCACGCGGTCCGCTCGGTGATGCTCGCCCAACCCGTGGAGATCCAGGAGGAGTTCTACGTCAGTTACGTCCTGGACCGGGCCGCCGGCACCTTCCTCGCCATCGCCTCGGCCGAGGGAGGGATGGACATCGAGGAGGTCGCGGCCACCTGCCCGGACGCGGTCGTACGCATCCCCGTCGACCCTGCGGAGGGAGTCACCGCCGCCACCGCCGCCCGCATCACCGAGGCGGCCTCGCTCCCGGCCGGGGTCGCGCCCGTGCTCCAGGCGCTGTGGCGGGTCCTCACCGAGGAGGACGCTCTGCTGGTCGAGGTCAACCCGCTCGTGCGCACCACGGACGGCCGGATCCTCGCGCTGGACGGAAAGGTGACGCTCGACGACAACGCGGCCTTCCGGCAGTCCCGTTGGGGCGCGGACGCCGCCGATCCGCACGGGGACCCGCTCGAGGCGGCAGCCGCGGCCAAAGGACTGAACTACGTGAAGCTCGACGGCGAGGTCGGCATCATCGGCAACGGCGCGGGCCTCGTCATGTCGACCCTCGACGTGGTCGCCGGCTGCGGGGCCCGCCCCGCCAACTTCCTCGACATCGGAGGCGGCGCCTCCGCACGTGTCATGGCCGACGGCCTCACCGTGATCCTCTCCGACCCCTCGGTGAAATCCGTCTTCGTCAACGTCTTCGGCGGGATCACCGCGTGCGACGCGGTCGCCGAGGGGATCGTCCAGGCCCTCGACTCCGTCCACCTGACCAAGCCCCTGGTCGTGCGCCTCGACGGCAACAGTGCCGCGCGGGGCCGCGCGATCCTCGACGAACGTGCGCACCCGATGGTCCAGCAGGTCACGACGATGGACGGCGCAGCCGGCCGGGCAGCCCAACTGGCCCTGGGAGGGCACTGATCATGGCGATCTTCCTCAGCAAGGAGAGCAAGGTACTCGTCCAGGGCATGACCGGCGCCGAGGGGATGAAGCACACCCGGCGCATGCTCGCCGCGGGCACCCAGATCGTCGGCGGCGTCAACCCGCGCAAGGCGGGGCGCGGCGTGGACCTCGACGACCGCACCGTCCCGGTCTTCGGCTCGGTACGGGAGGGCATGGAGGCGACCGGCGCCGACGTCACGGTCGTCTTCGTCCCGCCGCCGTTCGCCGAAGCGGCCGTCGTGGAGGCGGCGGACGCGGGCATCGGCCTCGCCGTGGTCATCACGGAGGGCATTCCCGTGCACGACGCGGTGTCCTTCCACGCCCACGCGAGGGCGCGCGGCACCCGCATCCTGGGCCCCAACTGCCCCGGTGTGATCAGCCCCGGTCAGTCCAACGCCGGCATCATCCCGGCCGACATCGCGCCGAAGCCGGGGCGCATCGGGCTGGTCTCCAAGTCGGGAACCCTCACCTACCAGCTCATGCACGAACTGCGCGAGACCGGCTTCTCGACGGCCGTGGGCATCGGCGGGGACCCGGTGATCGGCACGACCCACATCGACTGCCTGACGGCCTTCGAGAACGACCCCGACACCGAACTCATCGTCCTGATCGGCGAGATCGGCGGCGACGCGGAGGAACGCGCCGCGGCACACATCGCCCAGCACATCACCAAGCCGGTGGTCGGCTACATCGCCGGCTTCACGGCCCCCGAGGGCAAGACGATGGGTCACGCGGGAGCCATCGTCTCGGGCTCCTCCGGCACGGCGGCGGCGAAGCAGAAGGCACTGGAAGCTGCGGGAGTGGCAGTGGGCGCCACCCCGACGGAAACGGCCCGCCTGGCGGAGGAGAGGCTGCGCGGCTGACAACCGGCCTGTCGGGCGGTGCGGGACCCGCGCCGGGAGCAGAGCCGCACACCCCGCCCGCCCCGCCCCGCCCGTACCGCCACCGCACCCCCGCCCCGCCCGCACCTCCGCACCGCCCCCGCCACCCGCACCCCCGCCCCAGTCACCCCGCACCCTCAGAGCGGAGACCCCATGACCAAGGCACCCCCACCCGCACCCCCCGCCCCCACCCCTCTCATCCTCAAGCCGGGCACCGCCTGGCAGGACGCCTGGAACCGCTGCCTGGCCGCCGCCCCCGAGGCATTCCAGGACACCCGCGTCCACAACCTCTGGGCCGCCGCCTGGCACCCCGACGGCCGTACTCTCCCTGCCACCAGCCCCGTGGACGGCACCCCCGTCACGGGCCCGCCCCGGCTCGACGCCCCGGCCGCCCGGCACGCCGTACGCGCGTCCCTCGACGCCCACCGGGCCTGGCGCCACGTCCCGCTGCCCGAGCGCCGCGCCCGTGTGTCGGCGACCCTCGACGCCCTCACTGAACACCGCGAGCTCCTCGCCCTGCTCCTGGTCTGGGAGATCGGCAAGCCCTGGCGTCTCGCCCAGGCCGATGTGGACCGGGCGATCGACGGCGTCCGCTGGTACGTCGACCAGAGCGACCGGCTCCTGGCCGGCCGCACCCCCCTCGCGGGCCCCGTCTCCAACATCGCCAGCTGGAACTACCCCATGTCCGTGCTGGTCCACGCCATGCTCGTACAAGCCCTGGCCGGCAACGCCGTGATCGCCAAGACACCCACCGACGGCGGAGTCGCCTGCCTCACCCTGGCCTGCGCGCTCGCCGCCCGCGAAGGCATCCCCTTGACCCTCCTCAGCGGCAGCGGCAGCGAACTCTCCGAACCCCTGGTCCGGGCGCCGGAGATCGGCTGCGTATCGTTCGTCGGCGGGAGGGACACCGGCGCCTGCATCGCCACGGCCGTCGCCGACCTCGGGAAGCGGCACATCCTCGAACAGGAGGGCCTCAACACCTGGGGCTTCTGGAACCACACGGACTGGCAGTCCTTCTCCGCCGTGGTCCCGAAGCTCTTCGACTACGGCAAGCAACGCTGCACCGCCTACCCCCGGTTCGTCGTCCAGCGCACCCTCTTCGCGGACTTCCTGGCGGCCTACCTCCCCGCCGTACGCTCCCTCCGCACCGGGCACCCCCTCGCGGTGGAACACCCCTGCGACCCGCTCCCCGCCCTGGACTTCGGTCCGCTGATCAACGCCACCAAGGCCAAGGAACTGCACGACCAGGTCACCGAGGCGATCGACCGCGGGGCCGTCCCCCTCCATCAGGGATCCGCCGCGGACGCACGCTTCCTCCCAGGCCAGGACACCAGTGCCTACCTCCACCCGGTCACCCTCCTGAACCCGCCGCCCTCCTCACCGCTCCACCACGCCGAGCCTTTCGGCCCGGTCGACACGATCGTGCTGGTCGACACCGAGGCCGAACTCCTCGCCGCCATGAACGCGTCGAACGGCGCCCTCGTCGCCACCCTGTCCACCGACGACCCGGCGACCTACGAGCGGCTCGCCCCGCAGATCCGGGCCTTCAAGACCGGACACGGCAAGCCCCGTTCGCGGGGTGACCGTGAGGAGCTCTTCGGCGGCTTCGGGGCGTCCTGGCGCGGCGCGTTCGTGGGCGGCGAACTGCTCGTGCGTGCCGTGACCGAAGGGCCGGGGGAGGAGAGGCTGCCGGGCAACTTCCCGGACCACCACCTCATGCCGTAACCACGGCGGTCAGGCGATCCCCTGCCGGTCCGGGCACAGGGCGAACGCCCGCCCCGCCGCCTCGGGCACCGTGCGCTCCACCGCTTCGACCAGGAGCGCACGGTGCCTGAGCAGCGGTTTCCCGCGCTCCTCGGGGGCCAGGAGCAACAGATCGTCCAGACCCGCCAGGAACCGCCGCGTCACCTGCGGGCTGGACGCCGCGCACCCACGGATCTCCTCGAACGCCAGATCCACGAGGTCCGTCCACCCCGGCACCTCCTGGATCAGCCGCACCTCGCCCCGTCGGTCCCGGTGGTGCAACGGGCCGAGCGGCAGACGCACCGCGACGGAGAGGAACTGCACGATGCGGTCCAGGCACTGCACCGCCGTGGTCGGGTCGTTCACCGAGGACGAGAGGGCACGCAGCGCGATGTCCGACAACTGCCGCAGCCCGAACGCCGGATCCTGGTACAGGCTGCGCTCGACCCCGACCAGGACCGCACGCCGCAGGGCGCCCGGTGGCGGCGGGGTGCCGCCGTGCACGGTCAGCACGGGGGTACCGGGCACCAGGAAGTCCCCGGCGCGGGGCACCAGGCGCAGCACCACCCCGTGCCGTCGCGCGGCCCGCACCAGCCGTGCCACCCGCACGCTCCGCAGCACTCCGGCCCGGTCCCGGTGTGCGGTCCGCGCTGTCTCCGGACCGAGCTCCGGCGCCCGGTCCGGCTCCTGCGGCTGACGCTTCAGGGCGTCGAGCGACTCACGGGTGATGTGGTCGAGGACCGGGCCGACCTGCATGAGCCGCAGGGTGGACGAGACGTAGGCGACGAAGAGCAGCAGGCTCAGGCCCACGAGGCCCAGGGTGAGCAGGCTCTGCACCAGGGGCACCGACGTCACCCGCCGGGGGTCGGGGGCGGCTCCGCCCTCGTACGAGGTCAGCACGAGCAGCGAGAAGGCGAAGGTCGCCAGGAACACCGTCAGGGTGAGTTTGCTGATCCTGCTTCGCACGAAGATCCGGACCACCCGCGGGGTGAGCTGCCCGCTGGCCATCTGCACCGCCACCAGGGAGATGCTGAACACGACGCCGATGAAGGTCATCATGGCCGCGCTCACCGTGGTGACGATCGTCCGCGCGTCCCCGGCGAAGGCGAGCAGGTCCTCGATCTCCTGGTACGCCCCCTCCTCCCGCAGATACGTGACGATCCTGGTGTCCAGCTCGGAGAGGCCCCACCAGATGACGAAGGCGGCCAGCAGCCCCGAGACCGGCGTGAACCAGAAGGTGTCCCGCAGCCGCTCCCGGAGCAGGGACGGCGAAGCCGGCGAGGACAGCGCGGGGAACGGCCGACGGGCGTGTGCGCTCCCGCCGCTCGGGACACTCTTGCCACTCATGCCCGCGAAGGTAGCCCGGCGCGACTGAGCGTACACGGCACGCCACGGTACGTGCGCATGTCGGCGTCAGGGGCGCGCGGAAGCGCCCGCACCCCACTGACCACCGAAAACGCAGGTGAGAGGCACCCCAAACCCCTGGTATTGTTTTCTTTGTCGCCACGGGGAACACCCCGGGACGACAGACACCTTGTCCGGGTGGCGGAATGGCAGACGCGCTAGCTTGAGGTGCTAGTGCCCTTTATCGGGCGTGGGGGTTCAAGTCCCCCCTCGGACACCAGGGTCAATCGACCAAATGGAGCCGGTCAAAGCGACAGTTTGTCGCTTTGACCGGCTCTGTTGCGTATCGGTCCTTGTGAGAGTCCGCTGCGGTTCTCGTGGCCGGTAGGTGTGGCGACGGCGCTCGGACCAGCTGCCAGGTGCCCCCGGGCGTGTGTGGTCGTGGTGGGGCTGAGCGCTCGGCGGACCCTGGGTGTCAGGGAGTTGCAGGGAAGCGGCTGACTGGCACGAGTCGTCGGGGCTAGCGTGTCCGGATGGTCAGGGTGCCTTGGGGGAGAGTGGGAGCGGGATGAGAAGCGGTACGCCGCGTAGGTATCCATGCTGCTGTTGCGTCTGCGGCCGCGGGCGCCAGCCGCGGAGAGTGCCGGCGGGGACGGCGGGAAGGACGTCTACGAGTACGACGGGGGAAACCAGCTGATCATCTACGAGCTGGCTTGTCGACAGCGGGGCGGCCGTTCAGGATCACCATACTGAGGTCGCGAAGGCTGCTGATGTCCGCGGTGGGATCCGCGTCCAGTACGAGCAGGTCGGCGCGCTTGCCAGGGGCCACCGTGCCGAGGTCGGGGCGGACACACTGCCGTGAGGCGCCGCTGGTGCCTGCGGCCAGCACCTGGGTGGGCGTCATCCCTGCGGCAACCATGAGTTCGGCCTCTTCCAGAGTGTTGGCTCCGAAGAGACCCCGGCCGTTGAAGGTGTCGCTCCCCAGTGCAATGTGTACGCCGGCCTCGGCGACCTTCTTGAGATTGCCACGTGCGTCCGGGTGGGCATCGTCGATCCAGAGCGTGGGCGTGTAGGTGACGCCGCGTTCGAGCATCAGGTCGATGAGCGAGTGGTCGGTGAGGGGCTCGACAGTAACACCGTGCTCCAAGCCGTCCGCTCCGGCCTCTATCGCTTCGCGCGCTGCGGCTTGCTGGGTGGTGTGGACGGTAACCCGAAGGCCGCGGTCGTGCCCGGTCTCGATGCCCGCCCGGAGGAGATCGAGGGGAAGCCGTTCCAATTCGACACTGCCCGGAAAGGCAGGATTCTGCCAGAAGTACTTCGGTTCGCCGGAGTGTGCGCACGCGCCTTCCGATAGGAGTTTGATCGCGTCCACCTTGCGGTCGGCGAGATGGTGCACCAAGTCGCGGATCTGCTGCACACTGTCAACCTCTCCTGTCCAACGATCGCGCGCCCAGGGGCTGCCGCTGAAAATAGTGGCGGCAGGATGCCCGTCGCGTCCGGTGATACCGCTACCGGTCGCTATCAGTCGCGGGCCGGGCAGCGTCCCTTCAGCAATTTTGGACCGCGTGGTCAGGATTCCGTCCGTCGGGTCGCCCACCGACTTGATGGTGGTGACCCCGTGGTTGAGAAAGAGCTGGAGCTGTCCGGGAAGCTCATTTTCCTCGAAGGCCCGCATCGCATTGAGGTCTGAGACCGCGCGTACATTATAGAGGTGAATATGCGTGTCGATCAGACCTGGCATGACCCATCCTTCAGCCGCGTCCACCCGCTGGCTGCCTTGGAGTGGCCCGGTCGAGACGGAGGCGATCTCTGATCCATTGATGGCGATGTCGTACAGTCCGGCGAGTGCCTGGCTACCGTCGAAGACATGTGCGCGACTAATCACAAGGTCATAGGACGCGGGACCGTGAGCTTCGGTGCTCGCAAGTGCTTCGGATTCGTGGGGCATCGCTTTGACTCCTGATGCGTTCTGAGTAGGTTTTCGGGCCATAGTGCATGCTGATGGACCATGGACCCGCTGACATGGGAGCAGGGCGTGGCCGTCACCTGAAAAACAAAACTAAGAGGTCATCTCATGTGGCGAGACTGTGGTAGCAGATGCTGGTGAAGTCCAGGAAGTGGTCGGCCTGGCGTTCATAGCGGCGATGGATTCATCGGCAGCCGGCAAGCCATGTACATGGTGCGTTCGACGGTCCAGCGGTGTCGGCCGAGTCGCTGCGAGGCCTCGATGCCCTTGCGCGCGATGCGGTGCCGGACTCCGCGACCGGATAGCCATTGTCGCAGGTAGCGGTATTCGTAGCCCTTGTCGGCGTGGAGCTTGCCGGGCCGGCCTCGGCCGGGGGCGTCGGCGGAGCGGATCGGCGGTATGCCCTTCACGAGCGGGATAAGGGCTTGGCTGTCGTGGACGTTGGCGCTGGAGATTGCGACGGATATGGGCAGACCGGTCCGCTCGGTGATCAGTTGGGTCTTCGACCCGTACTTACCCCGGTCTACAGGATTCGGACCTGTCAGGTCCCCCTTTCTAACGCCCGCATGTTCACCGAGTCGATCGCACGCCCCGACCAGTCCAGCTAAATCGCGGCCAGCACTTCCCGGTCACCGTGCCGACGCCGACCACCCTGCGGCCGCGACGGCGCCTCCGGCACCAGCCGCTGGAACAACTCCCACAACCCGTCCGGCACCAGACGCTCAACGATCCCCACCATGACTCACAGAATACCGAGTTCGCCCCAACGAGATGGCCCCTAACGCAGTCACAGTTGGGGGTGCGCCCAAGTGCGCATGTGCGCTTGATAAGCCATATCTCGGTTCGCTACCAGGGCCACTATCTGCTGCAGCAAGCCGGCGATCGTCGTCCTGCCGAGTCCGTTACTGGCTCCGGTGATCAAGGTGAGGGTCATGCGTTCCACTCTGCTCCTGACGCGGGAGGTGAACCAGGGACGCTTCGACGGTAGGAAAACCAGTACCACCCTCGCGTCCTGAGCACGACTGGAGATGCGGGAGAATAAAGGCCATGTCGACGATACCCGGAACCGGGCTGGGCGAGATGATCCGCACGTGGCGGGAACGGCTACCCCCATCGGCTGCCGGGCTGCCGACGGCCCGCAGACGCCGGGCGGCCGGGCTGCGACGCGAAGAACTGGCTGACCTGTCCGGAATATCGGTCGACTACATCGTCCGCATCGAACAGGGGCGGGCGACGACACCCTCAGCGTCAGTGGTGGCGTCCCTGGCCCGAGCCCTGCAACTGTCCACCGCCGAGCGGGACCACCTGCACAGACTTGCCCAATTGGTACCGCCGGCGGACGGCACCATCTCCGGCCATCTCCCACCCGGCGTGCAACGGGTGCTCGCTCGCCTCGGGGACGTGGCGGTGGCCGTGTTCGCAGCGGACTGGCAACTGGTGTGGTGGAACCGGGGTTGGGCCGCCCTTCTGGGCGATCCCTCCGCCTTGCCAACGCGGCTGCGCAACTTCGCCCGCGACAGGTTCCCGGTGGAGGCTGGCCCCGCCCACCTCGCGCTGTGGCCGATGGCCGAGGCGCGCGGCGACACCACTGACGCCGCCGTCGTCTCCGACCTGCGCCGCGCCACCGGTCGCTTCGCCCAGGACAGGCGCTTGGCCGCGCTGATCCGCGATCTGAACGCGGGCAACAGGAGGTTCGCCGAGCTGTGGGTGACCGGAAAGGTGGCCGCACACCACGAAGACCACAAGACGATCGACCACCCATCGGTGGGGCCGGTCACGGTGGACTGCGACGTCCTGACCGACGGCGACTCCGAGCTCAAGATCGTCGTCATGACCGCCGTGCCCGGCAGTGAAGACGAGACCAAGCTCCGGCTCACCGCCATCCCCGGCCCGCCGGCCACCGCTCACAGCTGACGCCACCTACGCGCGGCGTCGCCCTAGCGGAGCTGGGCGATGGCAAATTGCCTTCTACTCGCGGATGTATGCGGCGAAGGCCGTCCCGACCTGCCTGCTCGCCGCCGTCGTTCCGTTTCCCGCCACGGGCGTCGGTCCCGGCCTGTGCCTGTCGGGCGCGGCCCGGCGCGAGCCACAAGTCGGCACGAGTAGCGTTGCGGCGGTCGTCCCTATCGTCGTCGCCGTCATGATCTGGTGACGAACGCGACCGGGCCGCGTCTGTCGAGCCGGGAGCACAGTATGCCGACGCACGCGGCGCCGGGCAAGGAGTGTCGTGCGGGCGATGGCGCATCCGATGGCCGAGACTTTGGCTCCGATCGGCGCCAGGACCACTCCACCTGTCAGGCCGAGCCCGGCTCACCAGGGCGGGTCTCCGACCGAGGAAGTGGATGAAGAGTCCGCGTCTCGGCCCCGTCCGCGGCTCTTCTCCGTAGCTCTTCGCCTCCGAACACCGACGTCTGTGGGGAAACGTTCCCACGATGCGATGGGTCCGCTTCGGTCGCGTTTACCTTGCACGGACGGCGTGGGCCTCGCTTCAACTGTGCGTATGCCGCTGGTCGTAGCGGGAGCGGGAGGCGTCCACTGTGTCGAGGTGATTGCCCACCCACCTCAGCAGGGTCTGCAGAGGGTCCTGGAGGGTGCGCCCCAGAGGGGAGATGCGGTACTCGACCGCCACGGGCTCGGTGGACAGGATCACTCGCTCGATCACGCCGTTGCGTTCCAGCCGCCGCAGGCACGCCGTCAGAGATTTCGGGGTGACCGCGGGCAGGTGCTGGCGAAGCTCGTTGAAACGCCGGGGGTGATCGCACAAGGCGTCCAGCACCAGTAGCGACCACTTGTCGAAGAGCTGGTCGAGCAGTTGTCGACCGTTTTCACCGAGCTCTGGATGGGTCACGCCGGTCTCCTCGGGGATACCTGATTTCGTTGCAGTGTACCGGGACTACTAGATATACGTTTGATATCTAGTAGCTCGATCCGTGAGAAAGGCTCCCTATGGCCGACACCTACTCGACCCTGCATGTCTCTGTCACCGACGGTGTGGCGTATGCGATCATCGACAACCCTCCCATCAACCTGCTCGATGCCGCCCTCATGACGGACCTGGACCGGTTCACAGGCGCCATGTTCGCCGCCGACGACGTCCGAGTGATCGTTTTCGACAGCGCGGACCCGGACTTCTTCATCGCGCACGGAGACATGCGCATCGCCGAGGACCCTCAGTCGTTCGCGGCGCTTGATGTCGCCTCGGAGCAGGACCCCTCTTTGAATCCGATGATGCGGCTGCACGAACGCATCCGGACCCTGCCGCAGATCACCATCGCCAAGCTGCGCGGGCTGGCACGCGGAGGCGGTGCGGAACTGCTGTCCGCGATGGACATGCGGTTCGCGGCTCGTGAGCATGCCGGCTTGGCTCAGCCGGAAGACACGATGGGCATCATCCCGGGCGCGGGAGGCACCGTCTATCTGCCCGGCCTCGTCGGCCGCGCACGGGCGCTGGAGATCATTCTCAGCGGCCGGCTGGTCGATGCACCGACGGCGGAACGGATGGGCTGGGTGAACCGGGCCGTGCCGGCTGCCGAGCTCGACCATGTCGTCGACACCCTGGCCGCCCGCATCGCCACCCTGGCGCCCGGCGTTGCCAGTGCCACGGTCGAGGCGGTGGACGCCGCAGCGGTGTCCACCGCCGGTGGCCTGGCCACGGCGAACGAACTGTTCGGCCAGCTCGTCAGCACTCCCGACGCGGGCCGCCGCGGAGAGGCGGCACTGGCCGCCGGCGCGCAGACCCGGGACGGAGAGCGCCGCCTCGAGGCCTTGATCGACGGCCTCGCCTGAAGCAGCTTGGACCTGGTCTGAACGCGGGACTGTAAAACGTTCGACTCTTCCAAGATTTTCGTAGGCGATGATCGGTTCCGCTGACGGTCAGTTGAGCAGGATGAGCCGGCGTAGGAGGGGATGGCCGGCGCGGCCGTACCGCTGGCGCTCGAGGCGCTTGATCTTGCAGTTGACGCCCTCGGTGCGGCCGTTGTGGTGGGGCAGAGTGAGCGCGGCGTCGACGGCGGTGCGGTCGCGTTGCAGGCCGGTGGCGACGGAGTGCACGAAGGGCAGGTCGGCAGCGCGGGTCCGGGCGAAGCAGTTGGTGAGCGCGCCGGACACCGGCTGCGCCACCGAAGACAGCAGCGAGGCGACCGCGTAGGTGTAGGCACGCTCAGCGATGAAGAACGGCACCAGCGCCGCTACGACACCTCGGGCGCCGCCGATGGTGCCACGCTTTCGGGCGGACTCATGGCCTTCGAGAGTGCGGTCGCGGATGTACTCGCGCCCCATCCCGGATGTGGCCGCGACCACGGTGAACACAATGCCGGACGGATCGTGCGAGGTCCACAGTCCATTCCATACCTCCACCACGTCGGCGGCAAGGAAGCGGAACATGAAGTCGCCCAAGGGGTAGGGCGCATGCGGGTGCGCGGCCACGCGCAGGCCCCCTGCTCGGCGGACCTGGTCCAGGGGTTGTCCACCAGTCCGTCCCTGACCTGGTGTTTCCAGTCGACGGCCTAGCCGGGATCGAGGCCGAGCGCGAGCCAGTGCCCGGTCCTCGAATGTCGTCAGCCGCCTCCGCCTCCTCCGCTGGTGTTGTCCGGGACCGAGGCCATACTTCCGGCTCTGGTTCGCGCCCGACCCCCATGCTCGTAGCAGATGAGTCCCGCCCCGATGAGCAAGACGATCCCTGTAGCTATCAGCGATATCCATGCGCCGGCATCCATGCTTGCGGATGTACCCACCGCTGTCAGTGCGAAGCCTCACCCGGGTCTCCATCGATCCGGAGCGGTTCAGTGGGCGTTGTCAACTTGGCTGACATGCCGGGCGCTTGAGACGATTCTCTCCACATCGTGCGGACGGACCACGGCAACGAGGCGGCAGGGACTCTGGCCGCCGACTGGTGGTCCCGCCGCGCCGCTCGGGCGGTCAGGAGCGCTACCTCGACAGTATCTGTAAGAGAAAGCCCAGTTGAGGGATGTGGCGAGAGGTGGGCGGGAGGCTACGGTAACGGTCGTCGTTCCACGATCGGGGCGTTGCCAGCCGCAGGTCCTCCCAGCGTCACCTGCTGCACCGCTGCCGGGGAGGCCACACGTGCCCCTGAGGAAAGAGGTCCATGATGCCCACGCCCGGTTTCCCGCCGCACACGCTCGACCCCGAAGGGACGCCGATATGGATCACTGATCTGGCCTCCGAAGCCCCGCACCACGTCCTGCACGTCGTGCGCGGCATCGAACCGGCGGAGGCGCTGGAAAGGCTCGGCGCCAAAACGAGGTTGATGCAGCCCTGCGAACTGCCCGGCAGCAGGCCGGACGAGTGGACGTCACTGCCGTGCGCGGCTCTCGGTATGGAGCCGGGATCGTCCGCGGCGCTGTTGGCGGGACGCGTCGGCGAGTGGGCCTTCGTCTACGACGACTCCGGGTTCACCTTCGAGGACGCGGCGGAGGCACTGTCCGCCGATGGACGGATGGCGGCCACGAGTGTGTTCAGCATCAACGGGGACGCCAGCCTCACCTATGCCGTCGACGGCAAGCAGGTCGCATGGGTCGACGTCGACGGCCTCGCCCTGGAGGAGGATCTTCCCCGTATGCGCGCCGAACTGCGCGCGGCATTCGAAGCCGCCGGCACCGTGGAGCAGGAAGGCCTCGAGCCGGGCCAGGCCGACAGCTCCATCACCATGCGTGCCGTCTGTGCTCTGGCCGGCCTCCCCCTCACCCTGAGCGCCCTGCGTCAGGTTCCGCTGGTGGTCCTGCCGTTCGGCTGACGGTGCTGCCCGTGACGTCGGTCGGGCGAGCGGCACGTCCGCCGCCGGGGGGTGCCTTGGGTCTGCTCGTGGCGGCCTGCCGTCGAACGCCAACGGGTGGGCGCCGCAGGGGAGATGCGCTGTCCCCCGCTCTCCGCTTCGTTCGGTACGGTGCGCCCATGACGTCTGCGATGCAGGACCGGTTCCGTCCCTTCCGTGAAAAAGCCTTGGCCCGAGGCGTGCCGGCCGACGATGTGGAGCGGTGGCTGGCCACAGCCCGTCCCTGTGCCACCCTGGCACTGTCCGACGACGACACCGGACCGGTCGTGGGACGGTTCGGCGGCCCCCTGCTGCTTCCGGCCGACACCCCGGACCCCGGACACCCCTTCGTGGCCTCGGTCGACCTCGCCGCACTGCCGGCCGGCGCGACGGACCTCCCCTTGCCGCCCGACGGCCGGTTGCTGTTCTTCGCCCTGCCCGAGCCCGGAGAAGACACTTCCATGGGCACCGTGATCCACGTGCCGGCCGACGCGGCCGTCACACGTCGGGATCGGTACGCCTGGAACGCGGCGAACATCGTCGAGGACGACAGGGTGTTCGCGAGCTATCCGCAGGGGCCGCTCCGGGCGCGGACCGACGTGTCGCTCCCCCACCACCAGTTCGTCGTTCCACCCGGTGAAGAGGAAGCCGTATACCTTCCCGGGCATCCCTACTGCTCCGAACTCGTCGAGATCTGGGAGGACACCAAGAACCTCATCGCTCCCTCGGCGCAGATGCAGATCGGAGGATACGCGGACGAGGAGATCGTGGAGTTCGACCCGGTCGACGTCGCGGCGTCCCTTGCGACGGAGGCGGTGGGCGCCGGCCGCTGGGACGGTCCCGTCTCGGCCGACGTGGCCGACTGGGTGCTGCTCGCCGACTGGTACGCCGGCTGGGATGTGGAGAAGCGGGAAGGCGCGACCGTCCACTGGGTGATCCAGCGCGAGGACCTCGCGGCCCGACGCTTCGAGCGCGTGTTCACCACCGTCTTCTGGAACCCCTGAGCAGGCCACGAGGGGGGCGAGCCGGAGCGGCAGGCCACCAGTCTTCGACCACGAGGGCGTACATGCGGTGCACGGGACCGCCTGGGAAGTCATCCGCCCGCGGCGAGCTGGACCTGGCGGGCTGCCCCTCACCTGGAAGAATCCCCGATGACGTGCGGAGTCCTGCCTGCGGTCGAGCGCTGGCTGCCCGCACACCTGACCGGCATCGCCGACCCCGAAAACGTCAAGACGATCACGCTCTTCGCGACCGGCGCCTCCTCCCTCGGCTACGGGCGCGCGCCCGGCGGAGCCACATCACGCCCAGGGTCCGACGGTTCGCCGCCGAAGAAATCACGTACGCGACCGTTCCTGCAATGGCTCGGCGAGCGGAACACCACCCTCGCGTTCTGCGGCCAGCTCGACATCGACGCCTGGTATGCCGAGAACACCGAGCCGGCCGCACCTGCCTGCGAGCCTTTCTCAACTGGGCCATGCAGAGCCGCCACTGCCGACGCTCCCTTTCCATCCCCGCGATGAAGGTCTCCCGCCGGGCCGCGCCGAGCGAGGACGAGCGTCTCGATGCCCTTGGCTGACTGCTGACCGACGCGGACATACCCATGCGTCTCCGAGTCGCCGGAGTCATCGTGCTCCTTTATCCGCAGCCCGTGAGTCGCATCGTTCGGCTCAGCGTCAACGACGTGGTTCGTGACGGCGACATGGTGTTGCTACGACTCGGGGATTCAGCCTCGCCCGGTCCCGCACCGGTCGCTGCCCTGCTCCTGGAGCACATCGCGACTCGCGACAACATGTACACCGCCACCAAGCCGGCATCCCGCTGGCTCTTCCCCGGCCGCCGGGCGGGCCAGCCGTCCCGCCCGGATCACCTGTCCGCGCTCCTGAACGAGATCGGGGTCCCGGCCGCCGCTGCCCGCGGCGCCGCCATCCGGCAGCGACTCCTCGAACTGCCCGGCCCTGTCGTCGTGGACGCGCTCGGCTACCACGCGACAAGACCACTAGCCGACGCATCAGAGAGACCGGCGCATACGAGAGCCACCAGTACGTACCCCAGTACCAAGGCCGAACATCACACCTGGTGCTGGAAAGGAACCAGGTATCGGAGCGGGCGCGGCCGCGCGGTCACCGCGTCAGGCGGTGAGGGAAATGGCGTGGCGTCCGGTCGCCGCTAGGGCGGCATGGCGGGCGACGCGGGCACCGAGGTGCTCGGCGGTGCTGATGTCGGAGGTGTGGACGGTGTCGGTGCCACCGTCGAGCGGAGTCTGGGCCCCGGCGCCGCCCCAGAAGCCGAGACGGTTCAGGTCGTTCTCGGAGGCGGTGGTGGAGTTCCAGCCGGCGGCGAGGCCGAGGCTGACCCACAGCATGCGGTGCTGGGCGGCGAAGGTGGCGAAGAAGGCGAGGGTGCTGGACTTGTCGCCGGCTTTGGACGCGGAGTTGGTGAAGCCGGCTGCGAGCTTGTCGGCCCAGCGACCTTCCGAGAAGCGCCGACTGGTGGCCTCGGCGAAAGTGTGGAACGCGGCGGACGCACTGCCCATGTAGGTGGGCGAGCCGAAGACGACTGCGTCGGCATCGTCCAGCCGCTGCCACTGTTCGTCGGTGATGGTGTCCACCGGGACGAGGGCCACCTCGGCGCCGGCGCCGGCCGCCCCGCGCCGGACCGCCTCGGCGAGGACCGAGGTGTGGCCGTAGCCGGAGTGGAAGGCGACGACAACTGAGGGGGGCAGGGTGACGAACTCAGACATGTGAACTCCAGCGATTCAAGTGGTCGGATGCTGCGATGGGGGAAGACGGATCTGCTCGGCTGGGGTGTGCGTCGCCGATCGCTTCGGACTCTGCCCTGACGCCGGCGTGCTCCCCGTGCACTGTCGACGCTACGGCGACTGGTCGAGACGCAAGAACGCTGAACGTCTGGCTTTTATGACTGATCGTCTAGGGTGACGAGATGGATCCCATCGATGATGTCCTGGCGGCGAGGTCTGTCGCGGACTCGCAGTACGTCAGCGTAGAAGCCCACGGGACCTGGGGAATTTCCTTCAGATCGCCTCATACGACCTACGTGATGATGATCAGGAGCGGGCGCTGCTGGTGGCAGCCCGGCTCGAACGCTGATCCGGAACTGCTCGCCCCTGGCAGCTGCTTTCTGGTGCGGGCCGGCGCCGAGTTCGCCCTCGCGGACGAACCGGGGCGAGCCCTGGTCAGCTGCGAGAGCCTTCTGGCGTCTCAACCGGGTTCTCCTGTGCGCCACGGCACAGAGGGACCAGTGACCGAGATTGTCTCGGCGCGGTTGGCCTTCGACACCGGTGCCGCCGAGCCGCTGTTGAAAGTGCTGCCTCCCGTACTGCGGCTCGACCTCGACGACTCGATCGGCGACGCGTTGCGTTCCACCTTCCGACTGCTGGAGCTGGAGCGAACGTTCTCCAGTTTCGGGTCCGGGTTCATCATGAGCCGCCTGGCCGACGCTCTTTTTGTGTACGCGCTTCGTACCCACGTCTCATCCGCCGAGAGTTCACACGGATGGCTCTCTGCTCTCAGCGACCCGCAGCTTGCGCCGGCACTGCGCGACCTTCACACCGATCTCGCACACCCATGGACGGTCGAGGAGCTCGCGCGCCGAGCCGGGATGTCGCGGGCGGCGTTCGCCGCAGCGTTTAGACGAAAGACAGGTGACTCGCCCATCAACTACCTCACCTACTGGCGCATGCACCGGGCGAAAGCACTGCTGCGTGACACGGAATCGAGCCTGCAGCGGATTGCCCTCGCGATCGGCTATGACACCGACGCCGCCTTCAGCCGAGCGTTCCGCCGGCACCAGAGCATCGCGCCCGGAGCATGGCGACGCTGTTGGCGTTCCTCAGCCGGGAACTCGGGCGAGACGGCCGAGTGACACCTGACCGAGTCACGGCAACGTGACCCGCTGTCCGACCGCACGCTCAGTACACCTAGTTCGTATGGAAGTTGCTCCTTGGAGGGTGGTGCGGCAGTCGGTGCGTGGTGATCGCGGGGCTTCTCAGGCGGGAGACCATCGGGTCGATAGGAGGCCACCGGCCCGAACACGGCCAGCTCGGCCCGCAGCACGGCAACATCCGCGAGGCAACCCCGGCTAGCGACCGCCATGGCCACGTCCAGCAGGAACTTGCCCGGATCGTGCACCGCCCGAGCCTTCCGCCACGGTGCCGGCGCCGCTGATATCGCAGTGTCCAAACCGGCCTCGCGGACCGTCTCGACCAGCAGCACTCCTGCGGGCTGCGAGACCGCAGCCCGGCCGCCGCCCTCGGTGCGGACACCCGGGTAGGGCCCGGCACTCTTCACGCAGGTTCGCGACCTGGAAACATTCCTCGGCCGCCCGGCGGCTGCGCACGATGCGGGCGAATTCGGGCATTTCGACGCCGACGGATGCGTATGTGGCTCTTTCACTACAACGCAGGTCAGCCGCGGGGCAGGACGCCCATGAGGGTCGCGGTCAGGGCCAGCTTCAAGGAGTCTGCCAGCTCCAGGTGGAAGCGGGCCAGGGCCGGCTCGGCCTCGTAGGCGGCCCGCAGGCTGGGTGGGGGCGTGCTGTACGCCGACAGCGCGCCGGCCAGGACCATGGTTTGCAGGGCGAACAGGGTCGCGTTCTCGCCCAGCTCCGGCAGGTACCTCTCGATCAGGGCGGTCATGGTGGTCAGGCGGTCCAGGGAAGCGCGCTTGTAGCGTGCCACGACCTCGACGGAGACGTTGTGTTCCAGGACGCTGCCCTGTGCGCCGAAGAGGTCGCACAGCACCGGTCGGCCGGAGAGTGAGCGGCTGAGGATCTCGGCCACCGCTGCCGCCCGCTCGGCCATTTGCAGATCTTCGTGGACGCCGGCGGCCAGGTCGTCTGCCAGGTCCGTCAGCCACTCCCGCAGGAAGTGGTCCAGCAGTTCCAGCAGCACCGCCTCGCGCGACTCGAAGTAGCGCAGCACGTTCGGCTTCGCCAGGCCCACCCGGCGGCTGAGCTCGTTCAGGGTGACCGCGGCTACCGGCATCTCGTCGAGCATCGCCGACGCCGCGTCGAGGATCGCCCGTCGCCGGACCTCCCGCTGTTCTTCGGTTCGCGCCCGCTGAAAAGTCACGATGACGAGCCTAACTTAAGTACCTGCGGTACGTTGACAGCGTACCGAAAGTACTTTAACTTCGACCTAGAAGATACCTTCGGTACGATAATCGGTTGGGGCCCGACATGAGTAAGAAGTGGACGACGGCGGATATTCCGGACCAGCGCGGACGGGTGGCCGTGGTGACCGGGGCCAACACCGGACTGGGGTACGAGACCGCCAGGGCGCTCGCCGAGCGCGGGGCCTCCGTGGTGCTCGCCGTGCGCGACGTCGAGAAGGGCGAGCTGGCAGCGGCCCGCATGACCGGCGACGTGACCGTGCAGGCGTTGGACCTCACCTCGCTCGAGTCCGTCCGGACCGCAGCGGCGGCGCTGCGGTCGCGGCTCGACCGGATCGACCTGCTGATCAACAACGCCGGCGTGATGTACACCCCGAAGCAGACCACCCGGGACGGCTTCGAGATGCAGTTCGGCACCAACCACCTGGGCCACTTCGCGCTCACCGGGCTGCTGCTGGACTTGATGCTGCCGGTGCCGGGCTCGCGCGTGGTGACGGTCAGCAGCACCGGCCACCGCATCCGGGCCGCGATCTACTTCGACGACCTGCATGGGGAGCGGTCGTACGGCCGGGTCGCCGCCTACGGTCAGTCCAAACTGGCCAACCTGATGTTCACGTACGAGCTGCAGCGTCGGCTCGCCACGCGCGGCACTACCGTCGCGGTGGCCGCGCACCCAGGCATGTCCAGCACCGAGCTCGCCCGCAACACCCCCGCCGCCCTCCGGCTTCCGCTCACCTGGCTCGCGCCGCTGATCACCCAGACGCCAGCAATGGGCGCGCTGCCAACCCTGCGCGCCGCCACCGACCCCGGCGCGCTCGGCGGCCAGTACTACGGTCCCGGCGGACGCAATGAGGTCAAGGGCCACCCCCGCCTGGTCACCTCCAGCCCGCAGTCGTACGAGGTGGCCGTCCAGCAACGACTGTGGGCCGTCTCCGAAGACCTCACCGAGGTGACGTTTCCCATCATTCAGCCCACGCAAGAGCCTTTTCTCTCCTGATCAGGAGTGCAACCCCAAAGCGTCAGGGCCGTGAGCGGCTGTTGAGGCCGTAGCGAAAAACGCGAGGGGGTGGTGTGAACGGTGTAGCTCTGGACCCTGGAAGTGCCGCCATGGAGCGCTTGCAGGCCGGTTCCCTCTGAGCGGTCGAGCAGCGGGCAGACTGCGCTCAAGAGTTGAGACGTCGACCACCTCCCTCAACGGCATCGGAGCCATGCCCGTTACGCACCCCGGCCTGACACCGCTCCGTCAACGATGTGTGCACGGGTGCCGGGGGTCTCTAGCGCAGGGTGGAGATGCCGGCGAGGAAGATGTCCACCCCGACAAGGAACTGCTCGCGGTCGTCATGTTCGCTCAGCCGGGTCGCCGCTGCGTGCACGAACGGGTGCCGGCCGGGGTCGACCTCCGCCCATTGCGTGGCGGCGTCCTCGAGGAAGGTCTCCCGGTCTGTGCCGCTGCCCATACGCAGGCGTGCGTTCGCGGCGTTCTGCGCTGCAACACCGAGGACGTAGTTCACGAGCGCGCCGGCGGCGTCGAAGCGCGCCTCCTCCGAAACGTCGAGGGCGTCCAGCAGGCGACCGACACCCTCGTAGAAGTCCAGCAGCGCGGGCCGCCACGGCTGGCGGGAGAATTCCGCACCGACCCAGGGGTGGGCGTCGATCGCGTCGAACAGTCCGAGGGTGAGGGCGCGCAGTGCGGCGCGCGGATCCGCGTCGGCGCCCGCGCCGGACATCACGCTGGTGATGACCTCGTCAGCGGCCGTCGCGAGCAGATCTTCCTTGTCCTTGACGTGGTGGTAGATGGCGCCGTAGCCGGTGCTCAGGCGTTCGGTGAGTGCGCGCAGCGTAAGTGCCTTCTCGCCGCTGCTGTCCAGCATCTCGATCGCGGTTTGGATGATCAGTCTTCTCGACAGGCTGTCCGTCCGCCGTGGGGAGCGGGCGGACCCCTTCGCTGTTCTGTTCACCATGGCCCCAGCATCGCATGGGTGGAGCGTCGATCCAAGCCGTGTCAGCGTCATTGGAGTGGCGATCCAAAGAGGGTGTCACGCACCGGAGATTTCCTATGGAGGACACCATGACGACACCGGTCACGATCATCGGAGCGGGTCTGGGCGGCCTGACGCTGGCCCGCGTGCTGCACGTGCACGGCATCCCCGCCACGGTCTACGAGGCCGAGCCCGCACCGGACTCGCGCCGTCAGGGCGGCCTGCTCGACCTCCGCCCCCACAGCGGGCAGGCCGCTCTGGAGGCGGCCGGACTGACAGAGGAGTTCCGCAAGCTGATCCTCCCGGGCCGCGAGGCGTACCGGATCCTGGACCGGGCGGGGAACGTGCTGCTCGACCTGCCCGATGTCGGAACCGGCGAACGCCCGGAAGCCGCGCGCGGCGCGCTGCGGCAGATACTGCTCGACTCCCTGCCCGCTGAAACCGTACGCTGGGGCCACAAGGTCACCGCTGTCCAGGCCCTCGGTGACGGCCGCCAACAGGTGAGCTTCGCCGCCGGCACCACCATGGTCGCGGACCTGCTCGTCGGTGCCGACGGCGCCTGGTCGCGCGTAAGGCCGCTGCTGTCGCCGGCCACGCCGGAGTACTTCGGCATATGCAGCGTGGAGACGTTCCTTTTCGACGCCGAAGCCCGCTACCCCGCCTCCGTGGAGGCAGTCGGAGCCGGCTCACTGTTCGCGCTCGCACCGGGCCGGGGACTGCTGGCCCACCGTGAAGGCGGCGGAACCCTTCGCACCTACGTACAACTGAAGAAGCCCCAGGACTGGTTCACAGACCTCGACACCACCGATGCCCAAGCCCTCACCGCACGGGTAATGCAGGAGTTCGACGGGTGGGCCCCCGCACTCACCGCGCTGATCACCGATAGCGACACCCCGCCGGTCCTGCGGCCCATCTTCACCCTGCCGGCCGGGCACCACTGGGAGCGCGTGACAGGGGTGACCCTGCTCGGCGACGCCGCCCACCTGCGGGCACCGAACGGTGAAGGCGCCAACTTGGCCATGCTGGACGGCGCCGAACTCGGCCGCGCCCTCGCCGCCCACCCCAACGATGCGGAGACCGCGCTCGCCGCGCACGAGGAAACCATGTTCGCCCGCGCCGCCGCCGTCGAAGCGGAGGACGACGGCATCTACGCGACCATGATCGACGACCACGCGCCCCACAGCCTGCTCGCCCTTATGACAGGCGCCGAACCAGAAGCGTGATGCACGGCGCTGACCGTCACCGCAGGCTTCCATCCCTCTTCGCCGTCGGCCAGGTGCCGATCCTCCCCCGACGGCCGCCGACGCGTCGCCTGCCGTCGGGGGAGGATCGGCGCACCCGCCCAATTACCGGATAGCAGCCCGCCATCCGCAACCAAGTTCGTGCGCAGAGACCTGGCCATCGTCATGCCGCCCCCTGCAACTACCCCACGAACAGTTGAAGTTCCCGTCACTATCCGTGCCGAGACGCGTGGTCATCACCAACGGGACGTGCACGCGGTTGTCGGTTGGACCTGACAGCCGCCGGCGCGGGGGACTCGAACCGCTCGGCGACTGCGCGCCGATCCCGCACGCGAACACACTCTGGGCGATCGCCGTATCGCGGCTCGTGCCGGTGAACTCATACCCGACGGTGCTACGCCCGAAGTCGCACCTGGTGCCTGGTCTCAGACGCCGGTTCCGGTGAGTTCGGCGGTTGTCTGCCAGAGCCTCCTGGCGACGGCCCCGTCCAGGCCGGCCCGGCTGGGCTTACGGACCAGCGGGAGGCCCGTGAAGCTGAACAACCCGTCCGGACCGACGTAGGCGTTGCCAGGAACGTCTTGCGTGGCCGCGTACATGAGCGGCAGCGCTCCGTGCTCCACGTCCTGGACCAGGAACGGGAGCCGGTTGACGAATCTCAGCGGCGAGTGCGTGACCAGGCCGGTCCGCGCCACGCCCGGGTGAGCGATGACCGAGCGGACATGGCTGCCCGACGCGGTCAGGCGGCGCTGCAACTCCAGTGAGAACAGCACCACGGCGAGTTTGGACGCCTCGTAGACGGCCAGCCCGTTGTACTTGCGGGTGCGCCAGTCGAGGTCATCCAGGTCGAGCCTGCCAAAGCGATGCAACTGACTGGAGACCGTCACCACACGGTCGGTCAGCCGGGGCAGCAGGAGGCCGGTGAGCACGAACGGCCCGAAATAGTTCGTCGCGGTCTGCACGTCCAGCCCTTGCGCGGTCCGCGCCGCCGGGATGTCCATCACCCCTGCGTTGTTGATCAGAACATCGACGGCACCGGTGTACGACGCCGCGAACGCGTGGACCGAGTCCAGGTCGGCGACATCGAGGTGCCGGACATCGAAATCTCCGCGCATACCGGCCACTGCCCGGCGCGCCTTGTCGACGTTGCGCACGGCCAGCACCAGGTGAGCGCCGGCTCGTGCGAGTTCGCGGGCGGTCACCAGCCCGATCCCCCCGCCGGCACCAGTGATCAGCACCGTCACGCCGGTCATGCTCGGCAGCCGGTCCGCGGTCCATTTGCCCATAGTGAAACTCTCCAGACGCTCTCTTACCGGGTCCCTGACGTCGTCCAGTACAGAGGGCCCGTGCCGTCGGGTGAAGGACCTGCCCAACCACTGAATGGCAGGGCGTGGCTGCCCGTGTTCACCTGCCGGACAATGAGGTGGAGGCAGACGGCGTGTGAGGTGGGGAGTGCGATGGCGGACACGGCACTGGACGCTGAGGGTCTGGCCGATTTCCTGCGCGGACGCCGGGCGTCCCTGCAACCCGAGGACGTCGGGCTGCGCCGCGGTATGCGACGGCGCACGATCGGGCTGCGCCGGGAGGAGGTCGCCGAGCTGTGCGACATGTCGGCCGACTATCTGGCCCGCTTGGAACGCGGTAGCGGCTCCCAGCCGTCACAGCAGATGGCGGCGGCCATCGCCCGGGGCCTGCGCCTGACCCCGGACGAACGTGACCACCTGTTCCTGCTGTGTGGGCACCGCCTCCAGACACGGCACCTGCGCGAAACGCACATCAGTCCTGGGCTGCTGCGCGTCATGGACCGGCTGCAGGACACCCCGGCACAGATCGTGGGCCCGATCGGTGAAACGCTGCAGCAGACGCCGCCCGCCGTAGCACTGCTCGGCAACGAAACGCACCACACCGGCCCCGCGCGCAGCGCCCTCTACCGATGGTTCACCGACCCCACCGCCCGCCATCGCTACCTGCCCGAAGACCACCATCACCACAGCCGCGTCTACGTCTCCACCCTGCGCGCCACCGCCACCGCACAAGGGCCCGGGTCCTCAGCCGCCCTGCTCGTAGCCGACCTGCAACACAACGAGGAATTCGCCGAGCTCTGGAACCGCCACGAAGTGAAACTGCGCTGGAGCAGCGCCAAACGCTTCGTCCACCCCCACATCGGACGCATCGACGTGTACTGCCAGACACTGCTCGACCCCGACCAAGGACAGTCGCTGCTCATCTTCACCGCCACACCCGGCACGGAGAGCCACGACAAGCTCGCCCTGCTGACCGTGTTCGGCACCGACACATTCGCAGGCTCCTGACCCGCTTGCGGCTTCGGCCGTCACCCTCTTGTCGCCATCGAAGCCCCTGGCTTGCGGCATGCGCCGACGCGGAATCCGTGGCCAGGTGTAGCTTCCCGTTGATCGTGGACACCTGGAGACTGGGATCTTGAGGTTCCAGAGGAAGTAGCACCAGGTGGGAAGCAAGTACACGAAGCGGTACACCGAGGAGTTGAGCGAAACGCGATCGCGCTCGTCGATTCCTCGGACAAGACGGTCACCGGCGTCGCCCGGGAACGCGGCATCAGCTCCGAGTCCCTGCGCGGCTGGTACCGCCGGACGAAGGTAGACCAGGGCGAGGCCGCCCGCCGTGCCCGGCAGGCCGCCGACGACGCGCTCACGCACAAGATCACCGTGGTGCACATCGCTTTCCGGCACACCTACGGTGCTCCGCGCATCCACGCCGAACTGCGCCGCCCTCGGCCGACGGGTGAACCGCAAGCGCGTCGCCCGTGTGATGCGCGAGCGCGACATCCGTGGCGTCACCCGGCGCAAGAGGCGTTCGCTGACCCGGCCGGATGCGAAGGCGAAGCCGGCCCCGGACCTGATCGGCCGCGTCTTCCATGCCGAGCGCCCCGGGACCAGGTTGGTCGGCGACATCGCCTACCTCCCCACCGCGGAGGGCTGGCTCTACCTCGCCTGCTAGTGCTCTGACCGGGAAGGTTCGCCGGGTTGGACGTTGGGACGGTTGGATGTGCGGTGATGTCCGTCCTACCGCTCGATGTGTGGTGGCTGGTGGTTTCAGAATCAGTTGGGGCTCGGGTAGGCGCGGCTTGATCTCCGTCGCGGACGTGGGGTGCGTCATCCGAGGGGTCGCGCCACCGGCCGGATGCGAGCGCGCTGTCTTCCGTGGCGCCGACATGTCAGAGACAGTCGCTATCGTCCGTGCCATGACCTCAAGTGATCATCTGCTCGACCTGATCCAGACCACCCCGGAGATCGAGCTGTTGCTGCGGTCATCGTTCGGCTTCGACATCCACCGGAAATATTGCGGCGAGGGCCTCAGACTTGCCTCGGGTGCGCCGTTGGAGGTGATCGCCGGAGAATTTTCCGGTGGGGCGTACTTCCTGGGCGCTGAGCAGGACGGTCGCCGACCGGTGGTGTTCGCGAGTTCTGACGGGGAAGCCGGGCTGATCGCTGATGACCTCACGGAGGCGCTGGAGATCATCATCGGGCTGGAGTGGCGGGACTGCCTCTCATTCTCGAGAGGTGGCGATGTGGAGGTCATGCAGAATGCTGCTCAGCACCTCAAACGGGACCGCGAAAGGCACAACCCGGACATCGGCAACGAGGCTGCTCAAGTGGCCGCAGCCCTGTCGCTACGGATCATGCCTGTCACTGACCTCATCATCCGGCTTCACGCGGCCGCCTCGAAGACCGAACCGGATTACGTCGTGACCGACGACGAGGGGCAGGCGTTCAACCCACCGTTCGGCTAGTGCTGTGACCGGAAAGGATCATCGGGGTGTCCTGCGATGATCGGTGAATGAGCGAGCGTGAGTGGCAGGCGTTGACCAAGTCCGAGGAAGCGTTCATGGTCAATTCGTATGAGATCGACATCCTGGCTGGTGTCTGGGGAGATCTCGACGATGCCGATCAGTCCCGGCCCGTGAAGGAGCTGGCAGGGATCTTGCTGACTCTCATCGATCGTGGATGGATCAAGGTTCGTCGGGTCGCGCCGTGGACGTCCCCGTCAGGGGAAAAGGGCTTCCAGTCCGGAGAACTAGTGCCTCGTGATCAGCTTCCGACAGTCCTGGAGGACCCAGCCAACTGGGAGTACCCCAACGGTGACTGGATCGGTGCGGTGACCCTGGTGGAGACCGAAGCGGGTAAGAAGATCACCCGTCGTTCTCCCGAGGAGATGGCCGAGTAGACCGCCGTGGCGATCCTCAGGCCGCTGCCGCCAGTGGTCGACCGCCCCACCGAATGCCCCTCTCACTGCGGACACGGGCGCGTTCGCGCCGCTGGGCGGCCAGGACGGAGGGGTGGCGAGCGTTCTGGTTGCGCCAGCGCAGGTACCGCTGCAACTCACGCGTCTGCACGGTGTGGTTGGGGTGGTTCGAGTTGGCCAGGGTGAACTGCCGCAACGGCCCGAAGTGCGCCTCGATCGGGTTCGCCCAGGAGGCGTTGGTCGGCGTGCAGCACAGCTCGACCTTGTTCTTCCGGGCCCACTGGCGGATCTTGCTGCCCTTGTGGGCGGACAGATTGTCCAGGATCACGTAGATCCGGGCGCCATCCGGTCGGGCGGCCCGGATCGATTGCAGCGCGGCCAGGGACGGGGCAGTCCCTTTGTGGCGGCGGTTGACACCCCAGAGGGTGTCGTCGCCGACCGAGTAGCAGCCGTGGAAGTAGGTGACTCCGTGGGTGCGGTGGAAGGTCGCCGGCAAGCGGTTCGGCCTGCCCTCCTTTGCCCAGCAAGACCCGGCGGTGGGACGGATGCCGAGCGGCCCGAACTCGTCAAACGCGAAGGTGCGACCGGGGCGCTCGGTCAGCGCGTACTCGATCCGGTCCAGCTTGGCGTCGAAGTCCGGGTCGGCGGATTCCTTCCAGGTCTTGGTCCGCTGGAACGTCACGCCCTGGCGCGCGAGGAGACAGCGCAGAGCCTCGCGCCCGATGCGTATCGGACGGGCGACGTTGCGCCGCAGATGCTCTGCGAGCTTGCGGATCGACCAGCGACTGAAGGGCATGCCGAGCTTGGTGGGGCGGGTGGTGGCCGTTTGGATGACGAAGTCCTCGTCGTCATCCGTGAGCAGGCGGGGACGGCCTCCCGCCCACCGAGGGTCCAGGCAGACCAGCCCGATCTCGTTGAAGCGGTGGATCACACCCCGGACGGTGTCCTCGTCCGCTTGGACGAGATTCGCGATCACCGGCACGGCGTGCCCGCCAGCCGAGGCCAGCAGCATCATCGCCCTGCGATAGCGCACGGTGCTGGTGCTTCCGCGCCGCACAATCCGCCGGAGCTTCTCCCCCTCTTGCTCGGTCAGCTTGCGGACCCTGACCGGCCCTGCCATCGCGCCTCCTTGTGTCAATCGGACGTGTTGTCACATCCAATCGGCGCAAGTCCAGTTGTCGGCACCCGGTGATCGTTTCCGGTCACAGCACTAGGGACCGTATTGAGTTCCGATCAATGGGTGGCTCGGGTGAGGTCCTTGAGCCAGATCATCGAGGCGCGTAGGTGGATGCCGGCGAGGTAGCTGTCGGGAGACTTGTCGTACCGGGTGGCGATGCCACGCCAGGCCTTCATCTTGTTGATCAGCCGCTCGACGGTGTTCCTCTCCTTGTAGAGCTCGGCGTCGAAGTCGACGGGCCTACCGCCCTGGGAGCCCTTCTTCTTGCGGTTGGCCAGCTGGTCCTTCTTCTCCGGGATGACCTCACGGATGCGGCGTTTGCGCAGGTGGGCGCAGTTGGCACGGGAGGAATAGGCCTTGTCGCCCGCCACGGCGTCCGGCCGGGTGCGCGGACGGCCCACGGGCAGACGGACGCGCATCTGGTTCAGGACGGGGATGAACTGAGGGCTGTCGGCGGCCTGCCCGGTGGTCAGGAACAGCACCAGCGGGCGGCACCTGCGGTCGCCGGCGAGGTGGATCTTGCTGGTCTGCCCGCCCCGGGAGCGGCCCAGCGAAGCGGCCTTCAGCCGCAGCCGGTGCCGGCGCCGGACGCGGCGCCGCTCCTGCCGTCCGGGGTCGGTGTCGGTGTCGATGTCCTGTCCGGTTCGTCCGTTGTTATCGCCCCCTTTGACCTGGCTTTTTCTTCGGCCGCGGCCTTCTCCAGCGCGGTGAGGACGTCTGGGCTCAGGTGCATGCCGGCCGCGTCCTGGTGGGCGCGCACGGTGGTGGAGTCGATACTGACCAGGGACAGGTCCACCTCGTCCCGCCGGGCCGCCTCCGCGATCAGCCCCTCCAGCAGGGCCTGGAAGGCGCCCGCGTCGCGCCACTGCCTAAAGCGGTTGTGCACGGTGGGCCAGGCACCGAACTCAGTCGGCATCTCCCGCCACTGCCCACCGGTCCTGAACCGCCAGATCACCCCCTCGAGCTGCTGCCGCAACCGCTCGGGATACGGACCGAACCGGCCGATCGGCAGATAGGACTCGATGAACTCCCATTCAGCGTCGCTCAGTTGCACCTGCGTCATGACACCAGGTCTACCGGCTCACGCCGTGCCGCGAGGTCGAATCCCGCCGATTGATCACAACTGGATACGGTCCCTAACGAAAAACATAGTAATCACTCGTCCGGTCACAGGCCCAGGACCGTCGCCACCAGTTCGCTGCGGCTGCGGACACCGGTCTTCGCGAACACACTCTTCAGATGGTCCTGCACGGTCGCTGCGGCGATGTGCAGTTCCACGGCGATGGTCCGCGACGGCAGACCGGCGACGACTCGCGCCAGCACGTCCCGCTCGCGCGGTGTAAGCCCGTACGCGAGCAGCAGTATCTCGGCCACGTCGGCGGCCGGCGCCGGATGTACCGTCACGGCGATGGCCGCCGGGTGCGGGCCACCACTCAGCGGCGAGGCCTGGACGGAGAGCCACCGGCCCGAGCGGCCGCGGATGCGTCCGTACGCCGGCAGCTCAGCGCCTCTTCCCCGTGCGGCCACCTCCAGGATCGCGGACGGCAGTTCCGCCTGCGACGGGCCCAGCTCGTCCCGCCAGAGTTTCGCGGCCAGGTTCTCCGAAAACAGCCGCAAGTCCTGGTCGAGCAGGAGCACTCCGGCCTCGGATGGGCCCGCAGCGGTGTCGTCGGGTGCCCGGTGGGCGGCCCGGCGCAGGGCCGCACCGACCGGGGCGGACAGCCGCCGCAGGACGCCGACGTCGGCCGGGGTGAAGTCGGGCCGCCAGCCGCCGCGGAAGAGGGCGACGACGCCCCAGCAGCGGCCGTCCACCACGAAGCCCGCCCGCAGCTCGTGCCGTGCGTCGATCATCTGCAGCACGGTCCGGTAGCGGTGGCTGGATTCCGGATCACCGCCGGTGGCCGCACCGAGCGTGCCCGCGGACACCTCGGAGCGGGCCAGCGCCGCGAACTTCAGGACGTCGTCAACCAGGTACTCGTTGTGCGCGGCGGCCGCGGCCGCCTCCGGTACGAGCCCGGCGCTGACTTGGTCGGCGGTCAGCAGCGTCATCGGGTCGATCGTGCTGAAGCAGTAGGAGTCGGCCGGGATGAGGCGTGTCAGCCGGTCGGCGATCCGGCGGCGGAGTGTTCGGGAGTCGAGGTCGAGACGGCAGATCGCCTCGATGTCGCGCACGGTCTCGCGCCGGACCATCGGGGAACTCACCCTTGCCACGGTATCCCAGAAATGTGGGAGGGCCGCCCGATCTCCAGGCGCCTACCGTGGGTCCGAGAAACCCCAGGTCACCGGAGGTACACCCACATGTCCCCGTCCATGCTCAACGTCGGACTGGATCCAGCGCTGGTGGACGACGCGCCGTCGTCACGGGCGGCGTTCCCTGAAATCGACGCCGAGGCGGTCCGGGCCGGAATGGCCGCGGGCCGGGCTCGGCTCGAGGAGCTCGGCCTCAGTGTCGATGTCTGCCTGCTCGACTACGGCCGCACGGCCGAGGCGGTCTTTCGCGCCGCGTTGACCGCCAAGGACTACGACATCGTGCTGATCGGCGCCGGCGTCCGGCTGGACCCGGAGCTGACCCCGCTGTTGGAGGTGCTGGTCAACACCACCCACGAGCTGGCACCCGGCGCGAAGCTCTGCTTCAACGTCAGCCCGACGACGGCTGTCGAAGCCGTCCAGCGGTGGTGGCCCGAACACAAGCCGCTGGTCTAGGCGCTCCATAGCACTCAAGAGACGATTCGATGAACGGGAGGCGGTCTTCCGCCATGTCTGCAAGAGCACTCGAGGACAAGGTCGCACTGGTCACCGGCGGCAGCCGGGGCATCGGCCGGGCGATCGCGGAGCGGCTCGCCCAGGACGGCGCCGCCGTCGGCGTCACCTACGCCCGCGACGAGACGGCGGCGAGCGAGACCGTCGAAAACATCCGCAAGAACGGAGGACGGGCCTTCGCACTCCAGGCGGGGCTGGGCGAACGCGGCGACGCGGCCCGCCTCTGGGCCGCCTTCGACGCCGCGGGCACGGAGCCCGTGCCCGACGGGAAGCTCGACATCATCGTCAACAACGTCGGCATCGGGGATTTCGCATCCCTGGAGTCGTTGACCGAGGACGCCTTCGACAAGGTCTTCGCCGTGAACGTGCGTGCACCGTTCTTCGTCACGCAGCAGGGACTGCCGCGCCTGCGCGACGGGGGCCGGATCATCAACATCTCCAGCTCCGTGGCCCGCCTGGCCACGCCGGGAATGATCGCCTACGGCGCCACCAAGGGAGCCCTGGACAACTTCAGTCTCGCCCTCGCCAAGGAGCTGGGCCCCCGGGGCATCACGGTCAACTCGGTGGCCCCCGGAACCGTCCTCACCGATGCCAGCGCGGCCACCCTGCTGGGCGATCCGCATGCCGAGGCGCAAGCGGCGTCTCTTGCCGCCCTCGGCCGGATCGGGCGGCCGGAAGACATGGCCGACATCGTGGCCTTCCTCGCCTCCGACGACGCACGCTGGGTAACCGGCCAGGTCATCGACGCAACGGGAGGCATGGCCCTCTGACGTGCTAAGGAGAGGAACACCGTCGAGCGGCTGATCAACAAGATGAAGGCCTGGCGTGGCATCGCCACCCGGTACGACAAGTCTCCCGACAGCTACCTCGCCGGCATCCACGTACGCGCCTCGATGATCTGGCTCAAGGACCTCACCCGAGCCACCCATTGATCGGAACTCAATACGGTCCCTAGCTGGACCTGGCCACCCGCGAGGTCGTCGGCTATGCCACGGCCGACCACCACCGCGCCGAGCTCGTCGTCGACGCTCTCGACATGGCCCACGGCGGGGGCGGGCTGAAGCCCGGCTGCGTGGTTCACAGCGATCGCGGCAGTGAATCTACGTCGGCCCAATTCCGAAACGAATACGGGAGTTTGGGCTGCGACAGAGCTGCGGACGCACCGGATCATGCTTCGACAACGCTGCCGCGGAGAGCTACTGGGCCCTGCTCAAAGAGGAGATCGGCACTCGCACCTGGCCCGACCGGGCCACCGCCCGCACGGAGGTCTTCTCCTTCATCGAGACCTTCTACAACCGCCGCCGCCTGCGCAAGCACAAGGCCTTCGGCCATCTCACCCCGACCAGGGAGCGGCATCAGCACACCCTCGCGGCATAACGATCACGTGTCCGAGATCACGGGGAAACTTCACTCGGCGACCTCACCATCGACACCACCACCGGCACGGTGACCTGACCCGCCGGACAACTGACGACTATGCCCTCCACCTGGCAGGCTCGCTGTTCCTCGCTGGTCTGCGAGACGCCGGCCGGCCTACAACACGGAGAGGCCGTACGCCGGGCGGGCGCCTCGGGCGCGGCGCCCGCTCTGGGTTCGTGTCTCCGGCTCCACCCGCACAGTCGCTCCCCGCTGCTTTCGGAGTCGGCGGGGACGACGGTGTCGTCAGAGGCGGTAGTACGGAGCCGGACGCCGACGGCTCCAAGCCCACTGGGGCCGAAGATGCCGTTGGCCTGCACTGGAGGAACTGATCTTTGTCAGTGGGGGAAGGAGCATCGAAGGAACGGCGAATCGATACAGGTCAACGGATTCTGTCGGTTGACCACCAGGGGCGGTTCCCGTAACTGCCTTGATCGGCTTCACAGAGCTCCCGGCGCGGATCCGTCCGCGCCGGGAGCTCTTTTTCGCGTGGGCCGGGCGGCCGGGGTCGGGGTGGCTGCCCGACGGCCGGCGGAGGCGACGGCGGTACGCGTGGCGGTTTCCGCGCGCGGCGCGCCTGCCCACTCCATGACTGTCTCGGGACACCCGGGGCTCCCGCATCACGATCCGGTCTCGTCCGGCATCCAGGTACTTGTTTTCGGCCATGTAATCGATTCCAATCATCCGTGTAATCGATTCCACGGCTCGTTCCGCTGGTCTCGAGGCTACGGAAACCACAAGGAGGTGGTCCGGAAATGGCGAGCATCAAGGATGTCGCGGCCCAGGCAGGAGTCTCTGTCGCCACGGTCTCCCGTGTCCTCAACAGCCATCCCTCCGTCAGCCCGGACGCGCGTGCCCGCGTCCTCGCCGCCGTCGAAGCCCTCGGCTACCGGCCCAACGCCGTGGCCCGCTCGCTGCGCACCGATCAGACCCGCACGCTCGGGCTCGTCATCAGTGACGTGCTCAACCCGTACTTCACCGCGCTGGCCCGCTCCGTGGAGGAGGAGGCCCGGGCGCTCGGCTACAGCGTGATCATCGGCAACGCCGACGAGAAGCCCGAACAGCAGGACCACCACGTCCGCACGCTCCTGGACCGCAGGATCGACGGGCTCCTGGTCTCGCCGGCCGACGGTGAGTCCGCGCTGCTGCTGGACGTCGCCCGCACCGGCACTCCGATGGTCTTCGTGGACCGCTGGATCCCCGGGCTGGACGTGCCCGTCGTGCGCGCGGACGGTCATCACGCCATCCAGGACCTGGTCTCCCACCTGCACGGCCTGGGCCACCGCAGGCTCGCCATCATCGCGGGCCCGGCGGCCACCACCACGGGCAACGAGCGGGTCGAGGCCTTCCGGGAAGCGATGCGCGCCCACGGACTCGCCCTGCCCGACGCCTACATCGGGCAGGGCGACTTCCAGGCCGACAGCGGCCGGCGCGCCACCGAGTACTTCCTGTCGCTGCCCGAACCGCCCGAGATCGTGTTCGCCGCGGACAACCTCATGGCGCTCGGCGCCCTGGACGCGATCCGCGCACGCGGCCTGCGCGTCCCCGAGGACATCGGGATCGCGGCGTTCGACGACATCCCGTGGTTCCTCCACACCGGCCCGCCGATCACCGCGATCGCCCAGCCGACGGGCGACCTCGGCCGTGCGGCCGTGCGCGCCCTGGTCGACATCGTCGAGGGCCGCCCCCCGCAGTCCGTCACCCTGCCCGCCAGCCTCGTCGTACGCAGCTCCTGCGGCGAGCGCACCTCCACCCCGGGAGCAACGAGTGAGTGAATCGGTCGAGTTGCTGCGCATCGAAGGCGTACGCAAGACCTTCCCCGGTGTCGTCGCCCTGGACAGCGTCGACTTCGACCTGCGCAGCGGCGAAGTGCACGTGCTGCTCGGTGAGAACGGCGCCGGCAAGAGCACCCTCATCAAGATGCTCTCCGGCGCCTACCGGCCGGACAGCGGACGGATCTTCGCGGGCGGCCAGGAGGTGCGCATCCAGGGTGCGCAGGACGCGGAGAAGCTCGGGATCGCCACGATCTACCAGGAGTTCAACCTGGTGCCCGATCTGACGGTCGCGGAGAACATCTTCCTCGGCCGCCAGCCCCGCCGCTTCGGCATGATCGACCGGCGGACCATGGAAGCCGACGCGGAGGTGCTCCTGCGCCGCGTGGGCCTGCACGTCTCGCCCAGGGCCAGGGTCCGCGAACTGGGCATCGCCCGGTTGCAGATGGTCGAGATCGCGAAGGCGCTCAGCCTGGACGCACGCGTCCTGATCATGGACGAACCGACCGCAGTCCTCACCTCCGAGGAGGTCGACAAGCTCTTCGGGATCGTGCGCCAACTCCGCGCGGACGGCGTCGGGATCGTCTTCATCACCCACCACCTCGACGAGATCGCCGCCCTGGGCGACCGTGTCACCGTCCTGCGTGACGGCCGGAGCATCGACCAGGTGCCCGCCTCGACCCCCGAGGCGGAACTCGTCCAGCTCATGGTGGGACGCAGCATCGACCAGCAGTACCCGCGCGAACGCCCGGAGACGGGCGCGCCGTTGCTCTCCGTCCGCGGGCTGACCCGGGACGGGGTGTTCCACGACATCAGCTTCGACGTGAAGGCCGGTGAGGTCGTCGGTCTGGCCGGACTCGTCGGAGCGGGCCGCACCGAGGTCGCGCGCGCCGTCTTCGGCGCCGACCCGTACGACACCGGCACCGTCGACGTGAACGGCGAACGGCTGGGCAAGCACGACGTGACCGCCGCCATGGGCGCCGGGATCGGGCTCGTCCCCGAGGACCGCAAGGGCCAGGGGCTCGTGCTCGACGCGTCCGTGCAGGAGAACCTCGGGCTCGTCACGCTCCGCTCGGCGACCCGCTCCGGCATCGTCGACGTCAAGGGCCAGCGCACCGCCGCCGCGCGCATCGCCGAACAGCTCGGCGTACGGATGGCCGGGCTCGGCCAGCACGTCCGCACCCTGTCCGGCGGCAACCAGCAGAAGGTCGTCATCGGCAAGTGGCTCCTGGCCGACACCCGGGTGCTGATCCTCGACGAACCGACGCGCGGCATCGACGTCGGGGCCAAGGTCGAGATCTACCAGCTCATCAACGAGCTCACGGCCTCCGGGCACGCCGTCCTGATGATCTCCAGCGACCTGCCCGAGGTCCTCGGCATGAGCGACCGGGTCCTGGTCATGGCCCAGGGCCGCATCGCCGGGGAACTCCCCGCACACGAAGCCACCCAGGACGCGGTGATGGCACTCGCCGTCAGCTCCGCTCCCGTCACCACACCCACCGAGAAGGCAGAGGAGGGCCCCCGTGGCCACTGACACGCATCCGAGCAAGGCGGGCGCGGGCGGCGCCGGACACACCCTTCGCCGCCTCCTGCTCGACAACGGCGCACTCAGCGCCCTGGTCGTCCTCCTGGTGGCGATGTCGCTGCTGTCCGGCGACTTCCTCACCACCCAGAACCTCCTGAACGTCGGCGTCCAGGCCGCGGTGACCGCGATCCTCGCGTTCGGTGTCACCTTCGTCATCGTCTCGGCGGGCATCGACCTGTCGGTCGGCTCGGTCGCCGCGCTCTCCGCCACCGTGCTCGCCTGGTCGGCGACGTCCGCCGGCGTTCCCGTCTGGCTGGCGGTCATCCTGGCCGTCGTCACCGGCATCGCCTGCGGTTTCGTGAGCGGCGCCCTCGTCGCCTACGGCAAGCTGCCCTCGTTCATCGCGACCCTGGCCATGCTCTCGGTGGCCCGGGGGCTGTCCCTCGTCATCTCCCAGGGCCGGCCGATCCCCTTCCCCGACTCCGTCTCCGTGCTCGGTGACACCCTCGGCGGCTGGCTGCCCGTCCCGGTCCTCGTGATGATCGCGATGGGCCTGATAGCGGCCCTCATCCTGGCCCGTACCTACATCGGCCGCTCCATGTACGCCATCGGCGGCAACGAGGAGGCGGCCCGTCTCTCCGGACTGCGGGTCAAGAAGCAGAAGCTGGCCATCTACGCGCTGTCCGGTCTCTTCGCCGCCGTCGCCGGAATCGTCCTCGCCTCCCGTCTCGTCTCCGCGCAGCCGCAGGCGGCGCAGGGATACGAGCTCGACGCGATCGCCGCGGTCGTCATCGGCGGCGCCAGCCTCGCCGGCGGCGTCGGCAAGGCATCCGGCACCCTGATCGGCGCGCTCATCCTCGCGGTGCTCCGCAACGGCCTCAACCTCCTCTCCGTCTCCGCCTTCTGGCAGCAGGTCGTCATCGGTGTCGTGATCGCCCTCGCGGTGCTGCTCGACACCCTTCGCCGCAAGGCCGGGTCAGGCGCCGCGTCCGCGGGCGGCTCGTCCGCCGCCCCCGGCGCACCCGGCAAGGGCCGAAAGGGAGCGATGCAGATCGGCATCGCGGTGGTCTGCCTGGCCGCCGTCATCGCCGCCGTGACCTTCTTCAAGTCGGGTTCCTCCGGCGGCACCACCAAGGTGGGCATGTCGCTCTCCACCCTGAACAACCCCTTCTTCGTGCAGATGAAGGAAGGCGCGCAGGAGGAGGCCGACAAGGCGGGGGTCGACCTCACCGTCACCGACGCCCAGAACGACGCCTCGCAGCAGGCGAACCAGCTGGAGAACTTCACCAGTTCCGGTGTGGACTCCGTCATCGTCAACCCGGTGGACTCCGACGCGGTCGGCCCCGGCGTCCGGGGCGCCAACAAGGCCGGCATCCCGGTCGTCGCCGCCGACCGGGGTGTCAACAAGGCCGAGACCGCGACGCTCGTCGCCTCCGACAACGTGGCGGGCGGCAAGCTCGCCGCGAAGACGCTCGCCGACCGTCTCGGAGGCAAGGGCAGCATCGCCGTCCTCCAGGGCACCGCCGGCACCTCCGCCAGCCGGGAGCGCGGCGCGGGCTTCGCCGAGGGCATCAAGGCCTACCCGGGCATCAAGGTCGTCGCCACCCAGCCCGCCGACTTCGACCGCACCAAGGGCCTGGACGTCATGACGAACGTCCTCCAGTCCCACCCCGGGATCACCGGTGTCTTCGCCGAGAACGACGAGATGGCGCTCGGCGCCGTCAAGGCGCTCGGCAGCAAGGCCGGGAAGTCGGTGGCGGTCGTGGGCTTCGACGGGACCCCGGACGGTCTGACGGCCGTCGAGGCGGGCACGCTGTACGCCTCCGTGGCCCAGCAGCCCGACGAGCTCGGCAGGATCGCCGTGCGGAACGCCGTCCGCGCGGCGGAGGGCGACAAGCTCGGCAGCATGGTGAAGGTGCCGGTCAAGGTCGTCACCCGGCAGAACGTCGCCGACTTCTCCTGATCACGGAAGGCACTCCCTGATGTACGAACACGAGGACCCCGCTCCCGCCGCGCCCTCCCGGTACGACCTCCTGGTCGTCGGCTCGGCCAACGCCGACCTGGTCGTCGGGGTCGACCGGCGCCCCGGGCCGGGGGAGACGGTGCTCGGCTCCGACCTCGTCGTCCACCCCGGCGGCAAGGGCGCCAACCAGGCGGTCGCCGCCGCGCGCCTCGGCGCGCGGACGGCGCTGCTGGCCCGGGTCGGCGACGACGCCCACGGGCGGCTGCTGCGCGACTCGCAGCGGGAGGCGGGCGTGGACACGGGCGGAGTCCTCGTGGGCGGGGCGCCCACCGGCGTCGCGCTCATCACCGTCGACCCCTCGGGGGACAACAGCATCGTCGTCTCGCCCGGCGCCAACGCCCGGCTGACCCCCGAGGACATCCAGGGGGCAGGCGCACTGATCGCGGCGGCCCGTGTGGTCTCCGTACAGCTGGAGATCCCGCTGGACACCGTCGCCGCGACGGCACGCTCCCTGCGTCCGGGCACGCGCCTGGTCCTCAACCCCTCACCGCCCGCGCCGCTCCCCGACGAAGTCCTCGCGGCCTGCGATCCCCTGGTCGTCAACGAGCACGAGGCCCGCTTCATCCTCGGGGTGAGCGCGGGCGGCACCCCCGAGGCCTGGGCGCAAGGGCTCACCGCGCTGGGCCCCCGTTCGGTCGTCATCACCCTGGGTGCGGAGGGAGCGCTCGTCGCCGACACCCGGGGCGATGGCGCCGTGCACGTGCCGAGTCCCCGGGTCGACGCGGTGGACACGACGGGCGCGGGTGACGCGTTCACCGCGGCCCTCGCCTGGCGGCTCGGCCTCGGCGAGGCCCTCGCCGAGGCCGCCGCCTTCGCCGTTCGCGTCGGCGCGGCAGCCGTCACCAAGGAGGGGGCGCAGGCGTCCTTCCCGACCGCGGAGGAGGTCGCCGCGCTGTGAAGAAGGCAGGCATCCTCAACCGTCATCTCGCGGGAGCCGTGGCCGAGTTGGGCCACGGCGACGGCGTCCTTATCTGCGACGCCGGCATGCCGATCCCGCCGGGCCCCCGCGTCGTGGACCTGGCCTTCCGCGCCGGAGTCCCGGCGTTCGCGGAGGTCCTGGACGGCCTGCTCGCCGAACTGGTCGTGGAGTCGGCGACCGCGGCGGAGGAGACGCGGCGGACCAACCCGGAAGCCGCCCGCCTCCTGGCCGACCGCCTCCCGGACCTGACCCTCGTCCCCCACGAGCGGCTGAAGGCGCTGACGGCGTCCGCGCGCCTGGTGGTGCGGACCGGGGAGGCGCGGCCCCACGCCAACGTGCTGCTCAGGTGCGGCGTCTTCTTCTGACCGCGCGCCCGGCCGCCGTCAGGCGCAGGCGGCCGTCATGCGCGGCGGCCGGGACCCTGTTCCCTCGCGTCGTAGTCCGCCCTGGCCCGGTCGACCTCGGGCAGCCGGTCCGCGGCCCACTCGGCGAGCGTCGCGAACAACGGGGCCAGACTGCCCCCCAGTTCGGTGATCTCGTACTCCACCCGGGGAGGGACCTCGGCGTGGTAGGTGCGCAGGACGAGGCCGTCGCGCTCCAGCTGGCGCAGCCGTTGCGTCAGCACCTTCGGGGTGATGGTGGCCAGACGGCGTTCGAGCTCGACGAACCGCTGCCGTCCATATGTGTGCAGGGCCCAAAGGATCGGTGTGGTCCACCGGCTGAACACGATGTCGACCACCGGCGCGATCGGACAGGCCAGTTCGGGTACGGGCTCCGGCCGTGTCCGGAGTGTGGCGTCGGTCACACGAGGCCCCTCTCCCCATTACTTTCCTCTAGGTACCTACTATCCCGGCGCCGGTAGCTTCTCACCCGTCCACAGCGAACGAGAACAGGGGAGCGATCATGATCGTGGTGACAGGGGCGACGGGCAATGTCGGCAGGCCACTTGTGCGGGCACTCGCCGCAGCCGGCGAGCGGGTGACGGCCCTCTCGCGGAGCCTGCCGCGAGAGGGCGCCGAGGCACTCCCGGCCGGCGTACGGCACCGGTCGGCCGACCTCACCGATCCCGCGAGCCTCGGGCCGTCCTTCGAGGGGGCGCGGACGCTGTTCCTCCTGGTGACGGGGGACTGGATGTCCTCGTCCGCCGGTCCCGAGGGCATCCTCGACGCCGCACGGTCCGCCGGGGTACGGCGGATCGTCCATCTGTCCTCCCAGGGGGTGGCCACGCGCCGCCACCCGCCGGTACTGGAGGACGCGATCAAGCGGTCCGGACTGGGGTGGACGATGCTGCGGCCGGGCGGCTTCAGCTCCAACACCTTCCGGTGGGCGGGGACGATCCGGACGCGACGGGCGGTCGTGGCACCCTTCGGTGATGTCGCGCTGCCGGTCGTGGACCCCGCCGACATCGCGGAGGTGGCCGCCGTCACCCTGCTGGAAGCGGGGCACGAGGGCAGGACCTACGAACTGACCGGGCCGGCGCCCGTCACGCCGCGGCAGCAGACGGAAGCCCTCGCGCAGGCGCTGGGCGAGACGATCCACTTCGTGGAACAGAGCCGGGCCCAGGCGAGGGAGCAGATGCTGCACTTCATGCCCGAGCAGGTCGTGGAGAGCACCCTCGACACCCTGGGCGCTCCGCTGCCCGGGGAGCAAGAGGTCTCTCCGGACGTGGAGAAGCTCCTCGGCCGCCCGGCCCGTACGTTCGCGGCGTGGGCGCAGCGCAACGCCGCCGCCTTCGAGTGAGCCCGAAGGGGAGGGCGCCTGGCTGGGCCCGTAAGGCCTCCGCCCGGTCGCGCCCCGCCTCGGTGAGAACGGCCGCAGTTCCTCCCGGGCCCCGATCGAGGTCCCGGGCCGGTTCCTCCGGCAACCACAGGGGGCCGTAACCCGTACCGAGGCCGAGCGGCCATGCCGGACCTAGGGAGGAGGGGGCAACGGTCGGGCTGGACGGGTGCACTCGCGGCGGTCACGGGTGCGCACGCGGACCGAACACCCGTGCCGCCGCGACTCCCCGGTGCCGGCCGCCGCACCGGTGCGCCTACGGCTTCAGCACCTCCCGGAAGGTGTAGACGCCCGACGGTTCCATCCGCACCAGCGCCATCGGCTTCCCGTCCGGATTGCCGTCGGAGGCGAAGGAGATGGGGCCGCTCAGGCCCGACACGGCCTCCCTGCCGCTGAGCTGGAGCAGCATCTGCAGCGTGGCACCCGTGTTGACCTGCCCCTTCCCGTCGGGGCCCGCCGCGTTGCGTACGGCCACGCCCAGGGTCCACAGCGCGTCATGGCCCAGGATGATCTGCCCGTCCTGGAGCACCTGCATCGTGGTGTCGGAGGCCCCGCCGAACTCCGTCCGGTACAGGGAGAGGAAGTCGGGCAGCGGGTTGTTCGGCGCGGCGTAGACCTGACCCGCGAGGGCGGGATGCCCGAGGGAGGTGTACAGGACGGTCACCCGGCTGTCCGTCCACTCCGTACGGAACTTCTCGCGCTTGGCCTCGCTCTCCAGCGAGCCGTAGTACGTGCCGACCGCGTCGTCCCCGGTGACCAGGGTGACCGGGCACCGTCGGTCGGGGGCCGACATCGAGTAGATGAAGTTGCGGACGTTGACGCCCCGCCCGGCGAAGAACACCGCGTCCGGCCGCAGATCGCACACCTTGTCGGCGACGGACGAGAAGGCGTTGGACACCCCGTCCACACCGGAGAGGAACTCCAGCGGGGCCCCCTCGGTCTTCAGACCCCGCTCGGCCGCCGCCGAGGCGAAGGCCGTCGACATCGAGGTGTTGTAGATGTCGTCCTCGTTGCGGTCGCGGATGACCGCGACCTTGAAGCCGGGATCCGCCTCCTGCCGCTTGCGGAGGTAGTTGACGGCGGCCCTGGCCTGGTCGCGGTTGGGCGCCGAGGTGCGGAAGAAGCCGGGACGGGCCGCGTCGGAGAGACCGTCGGCCGTCACCGTCGCCCCCATCATGGGGATGCCCGCGTCACGCAGGGCGTCCACCGCGTCCCGGGTGCCTCCCCGGCTCTGGCCGAAGCCGGCGACGGCGACCAGGCGGTTGTCGTCCTTCGACAGGGCGACGAGGTCGTCGGTGAGCGTCCGCCACTGCTCGGAGCGCAGCCCGAGATTGCCGACGAGCAGACGGATCTGCGGAAGGTCGCCGCGTCCGGCACCCAGGTCCGGGTCGTTGAGCTCCCGTTGCGCGAGATAGGCGCCGATCAGCTCACCGCGCAGCCCGTACTTGGCCTCCTCCTCGCCCTTGACCGTGGTCAGCGGCTCGACGTAGGCGATGGAGACGTACTTCTTGCCGGACTTCTCGACGCGCTCGTTCTCCGCCTCGATCTTGTCCATGACCTCGGTCAGGGAGGGGTCGAAGGCGAACGAGCCGTCGGTGACGCCGATGCACTCCTCGCGGACGCCTTTCTTGAGGATGCCCGGAGCGCACTCCACCTTGTTGTGCTGCCAGGCCTGGTACGCCTCCACGCCGCCCCACACCGCGCCCGCGAGCACGAGCACACCGGCCACGACCCACGGCGCCTTCGGCCGGGGCGGACGCGGGGGGACGAACGTGTCGTCGTCGTCGAGGGCTACCACCACGGCTTCCTCTCGTAGCGCTGGGCCATACGCAGCAGCACATGGCGGTCGTGTTCGTCACCGATGGGCCGACGGAGCGTCAGGAACTCCTCGACGATGTCGGGATACAGCTCCGCGTACGGATCACCCAGCGGATCGCCGTAGGGCTGCGCCGTCCCGTCGGGCCGGGGATGGGGGGTGATCCAGCCGGCCGCCAGCAGCCGGGTGATCGCGCGCCGTGCGGCGTCGCCGCCGGCGACACCTACCAGGCGTTCGTACCGGTCGCGGGCCGCCTCCGGCAGCGCCCCGTCCCAGCGGCACGGGGCCCGCTGGAGCCAGGCCAGGTCCGCGCACCACTCGTCCGCGCCCACCTCGTCGAAGCGGTCCCGCAGATAGTCGACGGCGGAACCCAGGTCGTCCAGGGCCAGATCGTGGTACGCCACCGCCCGCAGGTCGCCCCGGGCGACGGCTGCCGCGCGCAGCGCCCGGTGGGCCCCGTTCCACGAGCCGGGCCCTCCGTCGTCCGGGGCGCCGTCCAGGCGGCGCAGCAGCAGGAAGCGGGTGAGCCGGTGAAGGGCGGGGAGCCCGCCGTCCGGTTCCGGTACCGTCCGCAGGTCGTCCGCGCAGTAGCCGACGAACTCGCGCAGCACCGGTTCCTGACCCTCCCAGAGTGATTCGCACGTCTCCGCCCGGCCGAGGGTGACACCGGCGGCGGCCCGGGGCATCAGCCGGGCCAGCTGCGAGGAGCAGTCCTTGAGCAGCAGGTCCAGCAGACGTGGGGCCGCCGACAGGGAGGGCACCGGCTGGACACTGCCGTCGGCCGGAGCGAGGCACCGGCGCACGCGGTCGTCCCACGGCAGGTCCGCGGGCATGCGCCGCAGATGGTCGAGCACGGCCGCGGTGCCCGCGGGATGGCCCCGGGTGATCTCGTACACGATCCAGCCGAGCCACTGCACCGCGTTGTCGGTGCGTGGCAGCACCGAGCCGGGCGGGAGGGTGTCCAGCACGGCCGCCGCGTGCGCCTCGACCTCGCGGCGGCTGAGATCGCGCAACTGGCCCGCCGCGATCAGTGGTCCGGCGGACAGCGGCCGGAAGTGGGACGGCTGCGGCCAGCTCTCGCGGTAGTCGGGGCGGCGCCCACTGCCGGTCTCCGCGCGGACCAGCGTCTCCGGGCGCTTGCGGGCCGTCGTCACGACGAGGAGCGGATCCGGGCGGCCGGAGCGCTCCCGGGACTCCAGCAGCAGGGTGAGAAAGGCCTCGCCGACCGCCGAGTCGACGTTGTCCAGCAGGGCGAGGCAGTGCGTGGTCCGTAACCGGTCGGCGCGGCCCGAGGCGTACGCGCCGCGAAGGTCGGCCAGGAAGGAGTCGAGCAGGACCCGTTCGGCCTCGGCCCGCTGGGCGGGGTAGCCGTGGTACAGCCGGTTCACGCCGACGAGGAAATCCGCCGTCGCCCCGCGCCCCGGCCCCGACGCGGACGTGTCGGCCAGCCGCCGGCGCAGCCGCACCCCCAGCCGCATGCGTATGCCGCCCTGGACGAGCGGCATCACGACCGAACTCCAGCCGGGCAGCCCGATGCCCGCGAGCTGGGCGACCCCGTCGACGATGCCTTGCAGCTCCTCGTACGAGTGCTCCCGCGCGCGCCCCGCCCGCAGGGCCTCCGCCATCTCGCGCACGGCCTGCTCCCGGCTGCGCGCGTCCACGGCGGTACCGACCGCGGCGATCAGCGAACCCAGGGCCGGGAAGCCCAGCTGGGGGATGCCGTCGTGCCGGGCGCCGAGCTGGAACGCCAGCTCGATCAGCACGTCGATGGGGGTCCCGCCCCGCTCGCCCACGGGTTCCAGGTCGATGCTCGCCAGCGGGACCCGCTGGGCCCAGCGGCTCAGATGGCCGGTGAGCGCGGTCTTGCCGCTCCCTCTCGGCCCCAGCAGCATCAGGGCGGGCAGCGGGCGCAACGGGCCCTGCTGCCTGCTGAGGATGTCGGCCACGCGCCGGCGCACGGCGATGTCCCGTTCCGATCTTCCGGCTCTGTCGTCGGCCATCCAGCTCCCCCCGCCGACTGAACGATTCCCCGTTCCGCATCGCTCGAACTCACGTGTCACAGAACGTTATGCGCTCTGGCGTGCCGCCGGAGACCCTGCCGTACGAGGCGCCCCCCATGCGCCCCACGTGCGCCCCGAACGCGCCCCTCTCGGCCCGTGTGCTTGCTACGCTTCGCGCGTGACTGCCGGGTCGGCCATGGGCCATGTACGAGTAAGGCGCCCGGCCGACGCGTGAGCGCGTGGCGGGCCCGAGCCCCGCCCGTCCCGTCGTGCCCTTCCCGCCGGCGCCCTGGTGCGTCGCCCCGTCCCAGCGGACACCCACGACACGGAGACACGTCAGTCATGCCTCACACACAGCACCCGGACGCGCAGGAGACCCGGCAAGGGGTCGATGCCGTCCACCTGGACCACCACGCCGTCCACGCCAAGGACCGAAGCCTGTCGGCGGAGTTCATCGCCACCGTCCTCGGCCTGGAGGTGGGCCGGCCGTTCGGGCCGTTCCTCCCCCTCGACCTGGGGAACGGCGTCACCCTGGACTACTACGAGCTGCGCGACGAGCCCGTGCAGCCGCAGCACTACGCCTTCCTCGTGCCCGACGCGCAGTTCGACACCATGATCGCCCGGCTCGTCGCGCTGGGAGTCACCTACTACGCGGACCCCCGGCACGGTGAACCGGGCCGGATCAACCGGCTCTTCGGGGGCCGGGGTGCCTACTTCGAGGACCCGGACGGCCACAACATGGAGATCATGACGAGGCCCTACGCCCGGCCCCGCTGAACCGCTCGCGTCGGCCCGGCGAGGCGGAGGCCGCTCACGCTGAGGTCCCCCAGGCGGGGCCCTGCGCGCGGACGCCCTCCGTGAGGCCGTCCACCAGAGCGGCCAGAGCCGAGGCCAGCGCGTCGAGCCCCGGGCCGGCCGGCCCGCCGGGCTCGGTCATGTAGAGGTCGCGCCGGATCTCGATCATCAGCGCGCTGACCCGCCTGTCCTTCCCGTAGTGCTTCAGCGGGACGTACGTACCGGGAAAGGGGCTGTTCAGCCCCGTTCCGCCGAAGCCGGCGAACGCCGCCTCCGCCCGGGCCAGGAGCCCGGGCGGGGTGTGGAAGCCGTCGGTGCCCAGACAGACGGGAGGGCGGGGCCCGGCACCGTGCAGTTCGTAGGGGAGCGCCGCGGAGGGGTAGGAGTGGACGTCGATCACGATCGCCCGCCCCGTGGCGTCCAGCCGTTCGTCGACCGCCGCGGTCATCGCCCGTGCGTAAGGGTGGAAGTAGCGGTCGAGCAGCGGACGGGGATCCTCCCCGGGCGCGCGGAGCGGCTCACCGTGGGTGGTGCGTGTGTAGACCGCGCCCATCCCCACGGCCAGCATCTCCTCCCGGTCGTCGGGGAAGCGCTCGGGGTCCACGACCAGCCGCGACAGTCCGTTGACGAACCGCCAGGGGGTCACCGCTCCCGTCCCGCAGGCTCGCGCCGCCAGTTCGGCGGTGTGGGCGTCGGTGATGTGGTCGAGCTCGGCCGCGAGCGCCGCGTCGTCGAGCACGAGGGCGTCACGCACATGCTGTGGCACGACCCGGGAGGAGTGGGGAACATGCAGCAGCACGGGCGACACGGCGGCGCCGGGCACGAGCCGGAACGGGAGGGGTTCGGGTCTCACCAGGAGGTCCTTGTACGGCTGAGGGGGCGGAGGACGGGCTCGTGCGGGCCGGCCGGGCTCAGCCGACCGCGCCCGGACCGCCCGAGGCGAGCCGGTCGTTGAGGTCATGGGCCAGGGCGGAACCCAGAGACCGCGCCCTGGACAGGTGACGCTCGAACGACGTGATACGGCGGAACGTCTCGCTGTAGGGGACCTGGTCCTCCAGCGGGAGCTGGAGCACCGAGAGGCGCCGTACGTCCACGCGGGCCGAACTCGACGCGTGGGTCCCGGCATGGCGGCCGTTCGCCGGAGCCCGGAGGCACCCGGCGAGGAAGTGGGCGTCCAGCTTTCCCGGATCCACGCGCAGGGCGAAGAGCTGCGCTCCCAGGGCGACCGGCGGGCCCTGGTGGACCCAGGCGTCGAAGGCCCTGACCACACCCGCCACGATCACGTCGCCCTCCTCGGCGACCGAGGGGTGCCCGTCGCCGGACAGCCAGGCGCTCGGCGAACCGTCCAGCAGGAGGTCGGGCACCGTGAGCAGCGGGACCGACTGCTCCCGGGGGTCCCGGAAGACCTCCGCCGACTCCGGGGGATGCGTTCCCGGTCTCAGGGTGACCGCGCCCGCCCTGACCAGTTCGCCGACCGTCACCGTGGAGTGGCGCCCCTGGGCGGGAATCGCGGCGTCCAGAGGGGCGAGAGCCGCGCCCAGTTCGCGCAGGGACGACAGGACGGCGTCCAGTTCGCTCCAGCGTGCGACCGATTCCCTTCCGAGGACCTCGGGGCCCGCCGCCACGTACCTGCCGGGCGTCACGTCGACGTCGTCGTCCAGGAGATCCAGCAGCGGGACACGGACCGCTCCGTGCGGCAGGGCGGCTGCCGGACGGTCCAGGCTCTCCAGCGCCGACAGCACCAGGTCCTCGGTCGCCCTCCAGTCCGGCCCACGCCCGCCGGGCCTCGCGTGCCGCGAACCGTCGACCAGCAGGGCGTCGGCGACGCCACGCCCCGAGCCGCCGTCCGGCGCACACAGAACCCAGAGCTGGAGCGACACGCTGTGGGGCTGGGCACAGCCCTGCGGCAGAGCCACCACGGCGCGCAGCAGGCCGTGGCGGAGGAGTGAACCACGGATACGGCGGCCCGCGCGGCGCGAGGCCACGGCCGGCGGGAGGACCACGACGGCGGCGCCCCCGGGCCGCAGATGGGCCAGCAGGTGCTGCACCCAGGCGAGTTCGGGCTCCGTGCGCGGAGGGAGCCCGTGGACCCAGCGCGGGTCGGTCGCCAGCTCCTCGTATCCCCAGTCGCGCTCGTTGAACGGCGGGTTGCACAGGGCGATGTCGGCGCGCAGGTCCGGATACGGGTCGACGCGCAGGGAATCACCGGTGGCGATCCTCGCCCGTACGTCCCGGGCGTCCCCGGTGAACTCCAGGCGCGCAGCCCCCAGTGCCGCAAGCGTGGCGTCTGCCTCGCAGCCCAGGAGTTCGTAACGGCTCCCGCTCCCCACCGAGGCGGCTGCCGCGAGAAGGTTCGCCGAGCCGCACGCGGGGTCGAACACCGTCAGGGTGCCGTCCCGCCCCTGTGCCGACCGGGCGCCCCACGCGATACGCGCCATCAGGGAGGCGAGCCGGGGCGGTGTCGCACTGATCTGGCGGACGTGGGCGTCCAGCCAGCGGTGGAGCAGGAAGTCGAAGGTCTCCGAGGGCCCTTCGCGTCCACCGATCTCAGCGGTCTCGGTGACGAGCGCGCGGGCCTGTGCGGAGAGGAGCGGGGCGCCCGGCCCGGGAGCCGCGCCGCGCATGCGGTAGGCGGCCTCGGCGATGGCCAGGCCCGACTCGTCCCGGCCCGCCAGCGTCTCGAACCGTGGCCACAGCAGCTCGCGCCCCCCGGCCTGTTTCAGCTTGCCGTTGTCCCTGAGCCACTGCTCCACCTCGGCCAGGGCGAACTGCGGTTTGACGTCGCTCCCGCCGACCGGCGCCGGGAAGGAGTCGTGACGCCGCCGCCAGTTGCTCACCGCCGCCCGGCCGACTCCGGCGATCCGTGCGATCTCGGCCAGGCTGACCGGCACGGCGTCGGGGGACGTCATCGGATCTCCAAGGTGCTGGAAGGCATGACAAGGGAAGCCACTGTGGGGGGCACGCTACTACGCCGTTGACTTTGTTCACAGCGCGATGAGGGCGTGCGCGCGGATCGAGCAGGGACCACAGGACTTCCCGTGCCCCTCCGTCCGTTCCCCGGGCGGCTGTTCCGCCGTATGCCGGGCCGTCGTCCTAGCCGGCGGCCGACGCCACGAACGCCGCCCATCCCGAGCGTCCGACCCTCAGCACCGGACCGTCGCACCCGGTCTTCGTGTCCCGCACGAACACCGCGCCGGGACCGGCCGCGACCTCGACGCAGTCGCCGCCACCGGACCCGCTGTAACTGCTCTTGAACCAGGCCGGTTCGTCCGTGTACCGGGGTACCCGCTCCACGCTCATGTCTCTCCCACCAGCCGTTCGATGAGCCGCGCAGACTCCACGCCGTTCAGGGCCTGCGATCGCAGCTTGCCATAACGCATGCCGAACGCGCTGACCTGAGCTGGTTCCCGGACGAGGCAACCGACTTCCTGCGACTCGATGTATCCGAGGTGCACGTGCTCCTCCGTCTCCAGCACCACGAACGGCCCGTTCAGGCCCGCGTGGAAGCCCGATGCGGCGGGCATGACCTGTACCTCCACGTTGCGCGTCCGGCCCACCTCCAGGAGACGGCGCCACTGGCCCCGCATGACATCGGCCTCACCCACGGGATTGCGCAGCGCCTCCTCGCTCACGATGAACGACAACTCCGCCAACGGCACGCGCGTCAGCAGTTTCTGCCTGCTCAGCCGCGCCTCCGTGTGCTGGTCGACGATCTCCTCGCTCAGCGGCGGGCAATGTCCCGCGAAGACCGCCCGTGCGTACGCTTCCGTCTGCAACAGCCCAGGAACCAGCAGCGGATCGTAGGAGAACCGGCTCACCACCTCGGCCTCGATGAGCGCGAAGTTGCGGAAGAACTGCGGCAGTTTCGCCCGGTCCACGTCGTCCTGCAGCACGGACAGGACCCCGGACGCGCCCAGCACCCGGTCGGCGGCCTCGGTGAACGCCTCCTTCGCGGGCCGCCGGCCCTGCTCGACGGAGGCCACCTGCTCCAGCGAGTAACCGATGGCCTCGCCGAGGCTCTGCTGGTTCAACCCCGCGCGTCGGCGCAGGTGCTGGAGGAGCCTGCCGTAGGCCACCCACACGCCGGGCAGTTCGCCGTCCTCCCGGGCCCTCGCCTTGGTCGCGCGCCCGCTCCGGGGGTCCCGCATCGCCGTCATGCCGCTCTCCGCCACCGCTCGTCCTCCGCACGCCCCGCGCCGATTCCCGATTCGCCCCGTCGGGATGAGGTTCAACGGGTGGGTCGTTTCCCGGGACACGGCCGCCACTCCTGGAGGACCCGTACAAGACCCGTACAACAGGGCCGGAGCGCGGAGGGCACCGTCCGTACCGCGCCACCTCGTACGGGCGACGTGCCTGGTCGGGGCGGTTCTCGCGGCAAAGGATGAGGTCCGTGAAGCAACAGGAGGACGGACGTGAGACCTCATTCCCCGACGCCGGGTTCAGTCTCCGGCTCAGCGGCACGCCACGAGGTGCGCGCCTCGCGCGCACGCTGGCCGTGCAGCACGTGGCCGAGTGGTGCGGTGGCCCCTACGACACGGACGCGGTCAGGGCGGTCGCCCTCGTCACGGCCGAGCTCGCGTCCAACGCGATCACGCACGGCCGCCTGCCGGGGCGCGACTTCCGGTTGACGCTGCGGTTGCGCACACGAAGCGTGCGGATCGAGGTCACGGACACCCGTCCGGAACGTCTTCCACCGGTTCCCCCGGCCGGACCGCGGTGCCCGGAGGCCGACTCCGGGCGCGGGCTGTTGCTCGTCGAGGCGTACGCGGACCGCTGGGGCTGCTCGACCCTCGACGCCTGGACGAAGACCGTCTGGGCGGAGGTGCGGCTGAGCTGACGCCATGCCTCCCGTAGGTCGAGGGAGGTGTGGGGGAGGGGGCACGCAGCCGCGCGGGCCGGCCGGCGTTCCCGGCCGGCCCGCGCGGGGCGGAGGCGGATCAGCCGGCCCAGACCTCGGCGTCGTCGGCGGGGACGGTGGTGGCGAGCTTGAGCTCCTTGCGGGCGCCGACCGTCTTGTTCGGGTCGATGCCGGTGAAGGCCACGTCGTACGCGATGTAGAAGGCGTCCGTGTCGGCGGCCGACGCGGCGTCCTTCCACGAACCGGCGGTCTTCTCCAGCTGCTCGGTGAGCTTGACGGTCTCCGGCTTGACGATGCCCTTGAGGTTCGCGAGATGGGCGTCCAGCGCCGTGGAGACGGCCTTGGCCTGCTTCTTGTAGCCGGCCAGGTCGTCCTCGATCTGCTCCGCCTCCGGCTGGTTCGCCCACAGGGCTTCGTAGACGGCGTTCGCACCCTTGAGGTAGGCGAGCTGGTCGTCGTTCAGGGACTCGTTCTTCAGCGAGTCCGTGAACGTGCCGTTCTCCTTGGCGTACGTGCAGCTCACGGACCGGTCGCCGGTCGCCCAGCTCTCGGCCGTGGGGTAGTAGTAGAAGAGCTCGACGCCCTCCGGAACCGCCCAGGTGTCGGAGATGAACTTCAGCGACTCGGCCGGGCACCGCTCGTCGGCGATCTTGGACGCGCCCTCGTCGCCGGGGTACTTCGACTCGCCCTCGATCGAGAACTCGCCGACGACCTGGCCCTCGTGAGCCTCCGCGCAGGGGACGATCTCGACGCTGAACTCCTGGCTCTCGGTCGCCCCGCTGTTCGGGTTGTAGCAGTCGCCGGTGGTGAGCGAGAAGACGGAGCGCTGACGGACGACCTTCTTGGCGCCGGCGGTGGCGCTGTCGATGGCGTCGGAGCAGCCCACCGCACCGACGGCGATAAGGGCTACAAGGGCGGATATGCCGCGTGCGGAGCGAGACGTGACACCGAGAAACATGGCTGGGGCATCCTCAAACAACGGAAGATCTGTGAACAGGTGTGCGCATCGTATGGCATGGATGCGACATTGCTGTGTTCAGGTCATGTCCGGAGGTCAGCGCGGAGATCGTCCACACCCGCGCTGACCAGCCAGAAGGTGGAAAAGGGCCGCCGTGAAATTTTCTTGTGAACTGAGTCAATGACTGACATCCTTGAGTGAATGGCGGCATCGGGGCTGTGGTCGCAGGGGCGGCCTCCCCTGGGGGAGGGGATTCCGCATGTGTGAACCGCGTCGGTGGTCGGCGCAGGGGGCTTCGAGGCGGCTAGGGTCCCGTAGTCCAACTCGGCGCGCGCACAGGCGTTCCGAGCACCGTGCCGGGAACGCCGGGCGCCCGCACCCGCCCGAGCCGAAGGAAGCCGAGCCCGTGACCACCACAGCTGTCACCACCGCACCGGGAGCGGCGCACGCGCGCAGGCATCTCCCGTGCGTCCCGCGGAAGGGATGAGGAACCTGACATGAGAACGTTGCAAACCGTGGCGCTCCTCGCGTCGGCCCTGGGCTCCGCCCTGATGGCCGGACTGTTCTGCGCCTTCGCGTACGCCGTCATGCCGGGCCTGGCCCGCACCGACGACCGCGCCTTCGTGCGGAGCATGCAGAACATCAACCGGGTCATCGTCAACGGCTGGTTCCTGGTGCCCTTCCTGCTGCCCCTGCCGCTGCTCGTGCTGGCGACCGTCCTGGCCGCGAGGGGACACAGTCCGGGCGCCCTGCCGTGGATCATCGCGGCACTGGCCGCGTACGTGGTGGCGTTCCTGGTCACCGGTACGCGGAACGTCCCGCTCAACGAGGCGCTCGACAAGGTGCCGCCGGACGCGTCCGCCGACCGTCTCGGGGAGGCGCGTGCGGCGTTCGAGGACCGATGGGCCCGGTGGAACACCGTCCGCGCCGTCCTGCACACCCTGTCCCTCGGCACCCTGCTCTGGGCGCTCCACCTGCACGGGGCGGCGTGAGGGGCGCGCCCCACGGCGACCTGACCTCCAGTCAGGCCGCCACGGTGAGCGCCGGCTTGGTCAGTGCCTGGGCGCTCACCGGCATCGCGGCCGGGGCGAAGACCACGACCCGCAGCAACGCGAAGCGTCCGACCCCGGCCACCGCGGAGGCGGACAGGTACACGCTCTGCTCCACCAGGGCCGAGGGGGCGGACTGCACGGCGTGCAGCACGAGCAGGGCCGCGGTGGTGAAGACGTAGCTGACCGCGACCGTGAGCCCGGACTGCAGATGGACCCGCCACCCCCGCTGGTCGCTGCGGAAGGAGACACGGCTGTGCAGTTCCGTCGCGACCACCGTGGAGACGACGGTGACGACCGCGTTGGCGACGACCAGCGGAAGGTGACCGGCGAGCAGCACCAGCGCACCGCTGGAGGCCAGGCCCACGCCACCGCCGCAGACGACGAAGCGTACGAAGGCCGCGACGAGCGGATGGGTGGTGCGCGGTGCGGGCCGGTGCGCTGGGGCGGTCACTGGAAGGGCCTCCGGTCGGAGTGCGGAACGGTGTTCTGATTCCACCTGACAGTCTGGAGCCCGCGCGTCCACCCCACGAGGCGGTCAGACCCCTACTTTTCTGGGGGGTGGACCCCGGAGTGGAGTGGGGGGACAGCCCTACCCCACGGCCGTGGAGCAGGCCGGGCCCGTACGGAGCGGCAGGCCGCGTGACCTCGGGAACCTCTCCTCGTTGACCAAGGCCGCCGTCTGTCGTGCGGCGGGGTGAGGAGCGGTCATGCACGTGTCCCCGCGGGTACGCCCGGAATCCGAGGGCCGGGACTCCGGGGCCCCGGGCTCCGGCGTCCCGGAGTCCGCCGGGCAGGCGGGCGTCCGGACGTCCGTCCCTCGCAACCCGGCGGGGCGGGGAACAGTCCTGCTGCGGTGGCCGGCCGGGATCGCCGTGGTCTTCGCCGCCGTGCAACTCTGTTTCGTCGTACCGGGATCGGGGCTGTCCTGGGACGAGACGGTCTACGTCAGCCAGGTCGGTGGCAACGCCCCGCCCGCCTTCTTCAGCGCCCCGCGCGCCCGGGGGATCACCTATCTGGTGGCCCCCGTGGCCGCGTTCACCGACTCGACCACGATGCTGCGGATCTACCTGGCTCTCCTGTCGGCCGCCGGGCTGTTCGCCGCCCTGTGGATCTGGCGCAAGGTCCTGCCCCCGCCCGTCCTGGTGGGGGCAGGAGCTCTGTTCGCCGGCCTGTGGCCGACGCTGTTCTACGGCCCGGCGGCGATGCCCAACCTGTGGTGCGCGCTGGGAGCCCTGGCCGCGACCGGCTGGGTCGTGAGGGCGCTGCGCGACGGCACCGGCGGAGCGGAGACGAGGGGTGCCGGAGCGGCGGTGGCACTGGTCGCCCTGATGCGGCCCGCCGACGGATTCTGGCTCGCACTGCCGACGGCCCTGGTGGCCGTCGCGCTGCCCGGACGGCGGCGGCCGGGCCTGTGCGCCGCGGTTCTCGCCGGGCTGGTGGCGGGCTGCGCCCCCTGGGCCGCCGAGGCGTACGCCCACTACGGGGGCGTCGCCACCCGGCTGCACAGGGCCGGTGAGATCCAGGGCGGACTGGGATGGAACATCGCCGTCGACGACCATCTGCGGGCCCTCGCCGGACGAACCCTGTGCCGCCCCTGCGACATCGGCTGGGAGAGCCCCGCCATGGCGCTCTGGTGGGCCGCGCTGCCCCTGCTGACGGCCGGTGGGGTCGTCGCGGCCCGAAGGGCGGGCCGAGGTGCCGCCGCACTGGCGGCGGTCGTCGTCGGGGTCTCGACGGCGCTGCCCTACCTTTTCCTGGTCGGATACGCCGCGCCACGCTTCCTCCTCCCCGCCTACGCGCTCCTGGCCGTGCCGGCCGCCGAGTGCGTCACCCACCTCGTCACCCGCGCGCGCCGCGCCCGCAGACCGGCGGGACTCGCCCTGCTCGCCCTGACCCTGACGGCTCATCTCACCGTCCAGCTCCTCGTCCTCAGCCATGTGATCCGCACGAGCCATGCCACGACCTCGGACTTCGCCGCCGTGGCACGGGCGCTGAACCGGGCGGGGGTGCGCCCTCCGTGCGTGGTCAGCGGGGAACAGGCCGTCCCGGTCGCGTACTACGCGGGCTGTGTCTCACGCCAGACCTCCGGCCACGACGCGAGCACGACCCCCGCCTCCCTGCGCGCCGCCGCGCGTGACGTCCCCACGGCGGTCCTGGTCCTGGAGGGGGACGGCCCACCCGCCGAAGGGCTGCGGTCCGTGCCGCTGCCGACCGGCCGTGGCGTGGCCGCCCTTCGGGGGTATCTGCTGCCGTGACCCGGTGCGCCGGGTCACGGGGGCGGCCGGGCCGTCCGGCCGACCGTGCGGCCCGGACGCGGCTGGCGGACACGCCGCCGCACGGCCGAGGCGCGGTCACCGCCGTCCCAGGTCCCCAGGGGCGTCAGGGTGCGCGGTCCGCCACGCCGCCATCGAGAGGTCCCACTCGTCCCCGGACAGCGCGGTGAGCGAGGCCGGGAAGAGGCCGTCCTCCTCCTTGGCGATGTGGTGGTGCAACTCGTCCACCGCCGCTCGCAGGCGTACGACGTCCTCGGTGCGGCCCAGATCGACACGGCCGAGGAACGCGGCGAGCTCGCGGTGTTCCCGTACGAGGGCGTCGATGTAGCCGGCGTACTCCGGATCGCCGCTCATCACCGCGAAGAGCCCCGCCTCCTCGCCCTGCCAATGGGCGCCCAGCTCACGCTCCATGCGCACGACCAGCTCTCCGGCCAGCGCGCGGTCACCCTGGTCCAGGGCGCGCAGGGCATCGCCCGCCGTGTCGGTGACGGACTCGTGCTCCGCGATGAACTCCTTGATCAGCGGGGTCTCGCGGCAGCCGCAGTAGTGGCACATCCACCCACCGTAGCCCGGAAGATGGCTTATGGGCGGTTGGTGAATTCCGCCGACGGTCACCGTGGCGTGGGCGTGGGCGTGGGGTGGAACGGGAGGCGGGGCCGGAGTGTCCCGGCCCCCGCCACGTGACCGCCGCCGGAGGCTCAGACTCCGGTTCCGCTCACGACGCCGGTTCCGGCTCCGTCCGGGGGGCCTGGACGGCGACCCGCTGCACGCGCGCCCCGACGCGCAGCAGATGATCCCGGTAGTCCCGCGTGTCCAGGGCCAGGGAGCGGTCGAGCCGTGCGGCGTTGAAGAAGATCTCCTCGTGCTCCAGCACCCCCGGATCCACGACGAGTTCGAGATCGGGGTGGAAGCTGAACGGGAGGATGGTGCCGCTGACGCTTCCCGAGAGCTCCTCCGCCCGGTCCGCCGAGGCGAACGAGACATAGCTTCCCTCGGCCAGCGCCTTGAGGCCGGGGAGGTCGACCCGGGCGTCCCCCGGGACCACGGCGAGGAAGTACCGCTTGGTGCGCTTGCCGGTCTTGACCATGACGACCAGGCACTTGGCTCCCTGGGACACCGGATGTCCCCGGAGCGCGCTGACCTCCTCGGTGCGCCCCTCGGGGGCGTGGTCGATGACGCGGTAGCGGGCGCCGTGCTCGTCGAGCAGCGACACGAGCCGCAGATAGGCGTCGTCGCCGGTGCCGTCCGCGGACTCCTGCGAGGCGGACGCAAACTGCTGGGGCACGTTGACCATCCTTCGTCGTACAACCGCTGGGCCTGGGTGATGCGTTGCCGTCACGACGATAGAGGGTGGACGCCCGGTGTCCCGCCCGTCCCGAAGTGGTCCCATGTGATCATGTGTTCGTCAACGCACCCGCGCCCTGGGTAGGTTGGGTGCGTCTGTGACCATCGTCGTCGGCACCGCCGGCGTCCGCCGTGATCCGGAGGCGTCCATGAGTGAGTACCCGCAATCGTCCGGGGCTCCGGCCGATGCCCAGCTGTCGGAACGGATCGACACCACGCGTCCGCACTCCGCCCGCTTCTGGAACTACTTCGTCGGCGGCAAGGACAACTACGAGGTCGACCGTGAGATCGGGGAACAGATCAGGACGTTCTTCCCCGGGCTGGTCGACGTGGCCGTCGCGGGACGGCAGTTCCTGCGGCGCTCGGTGCGCCACCTGGTGGAGGAGCGGGGCATCCGCCAGTTCCTCGACATAGGCACGGGGCTGCCCACGGCGGACAACACGCACCAGGTGGCCCAGAGCTTCGCTCCCGAAGCCCGCGTCGTCTACGTCGACAACGACCCGCTGGTCCTGGCGCACGCGCGCGCCCTGCTCACCAGCACGCCCGAAGGGGCGACGGACTACATCGACGCCGACCTCTACGACCCGCAGGCCGTCCTCGCCGAAGCGGCGAAGACGCTGGACTTCGACCGGCCGGTGGCGCTGATGCTCCTCGGCATCCTCGGCCACGCCGACGACTTCGGCCATGCCAGGGACATCGTCGGCCGGCTCATGGCGGGGCTGCCCTCCGGCAGCCACCTCGTGGTCTACGACGGCACCCGCACCAGCGAAGGGATGATCGCCGCCGAGGAGGCGTACATCGAGAGCGGGGCGGTTCCGTACTACGTACGCGAGCCCGACGAGATCGCCACACTCTTCGACGGCCTGCGGTGGGTCGAGCCCGGATTCGTCCGGCTCAGCGAGTGGCACCCTGACGCGGACAGCGCGACGGTCCCGGCCGACGTCGACGCCTTCGGCGGAGTCGGCTACAAGGAATAGGAGCCGGCCGCGACGTGCGGAGGCAGGAGGAGCCGAAGCCGCCCCGGTGGCATCCCCGGGGCGGTCCGCGCCGGCCGCACTCACCCGCCGCCACACCGGCGCCGCGCCGAAGGAGCCGCACGTGAGGCGGGTGCCGCCGGAGGGAAACCGCACGTGAGACGGGTGCCCGGGCGCTCGTAGGGCGCGTCGTCAGGTCCGGCCGCCGCCCGCGTGTTACGAATGCCGGGCCGACGGACGACCGCCTCCGCGCCCACCTGGGTGCTGCCTGAAACGCCCCGGTAATCCGCTCGGCGCGGGAGTTCCCTAGCCTCGCTCGGGAATCGTCGGAGCAGCGGACGGAGGCGGTGCCGTGGCCGGCGCACCAGCACGCGGACGACAGGCCGGAGGCGGCACAGGGCTGTCGCACCGCACGATCCACGGTTACCGCCGTGCGTACCGGATGGCGGGGCAGGGACCCGCCATCCTCCTCATCCACGGCATCGGCGACTCCTCGGCGACCTGGGCGGAGCTGATCCCCGAGCTGGCCCGCCACCACACCGTGATCGCCCCCGACCTCCTCGGGCACGGTTCCTCGGACAAACCCCGGGCCGACTACTCGGTGGCCGCCTACGCGAACGGCATCAGGGATCTGCTGGGCGTCCTCGGCATCGAGCGCGCCACCCTGGTGGGGCACTCGCTCGGCGGCGGTGTGGCCATGCAGTTCGCCTACCAGTTCCCCGAGCGGACCGACCGGCTGATCCTGGTGAGCGCGGGCGGCGTCGGCCGGGAGGTCAACCCCGTACTGCGGGCGGTGTCCCTCCCTGGTGCCGACCTGATGCTGTCCATGCTGCGCCTGCCCGGGATGCGCAGCCAGGTCGGCCTCTTCACCCGGCTGATCAAACTGCTCGACACCGATCTCGGCCAGGACGCGGACGAACTGCTCGACCTCGTGGACGCCCTCCCCGACTCCACCTCGCGCAGCGCCTTCATCAGCACCCTGCGCGCGGTGGTCGACTGGCGTGGCCAGGTCGTCACGATGCTGGACCGCTGCTATCTGGCCCAGGGGATGCCCACCCTCCTGCTGTGGGGCTCACGGGACAGCGTCGTCCCCGTCCACCACGCCTACGGCGCCCACGCGGCGATGCCCAACAGCCGTCTGGAGATCTTCGAGGGTGCCGGGCACTTCCCCTTCCACACCGATCCCACACGCTTCCGGGACCTGGTCGAGGACTTCATGAGCAGCACGGCGCCCGCCGACTGGAGCCAGGAACGCTGGCGCGAACTCCTCCGGGCCGGGCGTCCGGGCAGCGCGCGGGGAACGCCCGACCCGGCCTTCGAGCGGGCGGTGGACCGGGGCCTGCGGGAGGCGAGCGAGCGCAGCGCCACGTGAGGGCGAATACGGCCGGCGCCTCCCGCTCGCGTCACGCCTTCCGGGCCACGGCACACCACATGGGCAGGGTGTCGTCCGGCGTGTCCGCGGGGGCCGGCCGCCAGCGTGTCAGGGTGACCACGCCCGGCTCCAGGACCTCCAGACCGTCCAGGAAGCGTGCCACCTCCTTCTGCGTGCGCGGGGTCGCCGACGCGTGGCTCGCGGCACGCTCGTTGTAGATCCGCATGGACTCGGCGACCTCGGGGGCGGTGACGTCGGCGGCCGGATGCGACAGGACGAGGAAGCTGCCGGGGGCGAGGCGGTCCAGCAGGCGCCGGGTGATGTCCCACGGGTCCTCGGCGTCCTTGATGTACTGCAGGATCGCCACCAGCATGAGCCCGACCGGACGGCTCAGGTCCAGGGTGCGGGACGCCGCGTCGAGGATCGTGTCCACGTCCCGCGCGTCGGCCTGTACGTAGTCGGTCTGGCCTTCGGGGCCGCTGACCAGCAGCGCCCGGGCGTGGGTGAGCACGATCGGGTCGTTGTCCACGTACACGACTCGCGATTCCGGTGCTGCCTGCTGGGCCACCTCGTGGGTGTTCTCGGCGGCGGGGATCCCCGTACCGATGTCGAGGAACTGACGGATTCCCTCGGAGGCGAGATGACGCACCGCCCGGCCGAGGAAGGCCCGGTTGGCCCGGACCGACGGCACGATGGTCGGGTTGGCCCCGGCGGCGAGCTCGGCCGCCTCCTGGTCCACGGGGTAGTGGTCCTTACCGCCCAGCCAGACGTTGTAGACGCGGGCAGGGTGGGCGGCGGTGGGATGGGGGGTGGGCAGCGCGTACTCGTTCATCGTTCGTCACCTCGTGCGACCAAGACAGCCGGATCGGCCTTGTGTTCGGCCACGGTACCTCGGTGATCCAGTGAGGGCCGTCGGCCCCGGCGGAGGTGCGCGGCACGCCGCCTGACGTGGCGAACTCCTGTGCCGCGCCCGCGCGATGCCGCTCCGTGACCGCCCGGGGAGGCAGGTGGCAGGTGGCCGGTTCGCTCCGTACGCTGGGCCCATGTGTGTCTACGCCGTGGCGTCCTACAAGGTGCACCACGTGTGCGTCCCGTGCCGCCTCAGCTTCAAGCGGCACGCCGATCGAAGCCGGGTGCACCCGTGCCCCACCTGTGCGCGCCCCCTCGTCAGTGCGGGGCACGACTTCGCCCCGCCGCGCAGGCGCGATCTCCGCGGCTGGTCGGTGGTGGCCGTGGTCCTGGGGGCGGGGCTGCGGTACGAGGGGCGGTCCGCCTGCGGGTGCGCCAAGGAGCCCGGTTACCGTCCCCGGACACGCGCCGACGTGCGAGCGCGACGCATCGCTGCCGCACGCGAGGGGCTGCCACTGGCGGTCGCACTGGCCCGGCCGGACGCGCACACCGGCTGACCCGCGCGCCCGGCTGCCGTCCCCTGCCGGACGCGGGGGACGGCAGGGGACGATTGCTCAGCCCTTCAGCTGGGTGAACCGTAGGTGGTTGCCGAAGGGGTCGCGCAGGCCGCAGTCGATGCCGTACGGGCGCTCCGTCGGCTCGTCGGTGAACTCCACGCCCCGGGCCCGCAGGGTCTCGTACGTCGCACGGCAGTCGTCGGTGGTGAGGATGAGCGCGGCGCCCAGCGCGCCCTTCGTCAGAAGGTCGCGCACCTGTGCGGCCGTCTCCTCGGACATCGCCGGAGGGCCCGGCTTCTCCAGCAGGACCTGGCGGTCGGGGTGGCCGGGGACGTTGACGGTGAGCCAGCGCATGAAGCCCATGTCGACATCGGCGCCGACCTCCAGGCCGAGCGTGCCGACGTAGAAGTCGAGGGCCTGGTCCTGGTCGAGGACGTAGATCTGTGAGTGCGTGATGGCGGTGAACATGTGCCTCACGTTAGCCAGCGGGGGCCACGGAAACTTGTCCAGAACTGCTCGATCGGGCGGCCGGTCGCGAGGCGCGCCCGCGGTCAGGCGTGCGGCCGGGTCCACGCCTTCGTGAAGCAGGTGGGTACGGCGGCGCCGGCGGTCTCCCTGCGGTACGTCCTCGGGGACGTCCCGACGAGGTCGCTGAACGTCCGGCTGAAGGTGCCCGGGCTGTTGAACCCCACCTCGTAGCAGATGTCGGTCACCTTGCGGTCGGTCTCCCGCAGCAGCGCCATCGCGCGCTCGACGCGGCGCCGTTGCAGGAAGCGGTGCGGTGTCTCGCCGAACGTGGCACGGAACGTCCGCGCGAAGTGGGCCGGGGAGACATGGGCGATCCGGGCCAGGGCCGGCACGTCGAGCGGCTGCGCGTACGCACGGTCCATCGCGTCCCGCGCCCGGAGCATACGGCGGTTGGTCTCCTCCACGGCGCGGCTCACGGTGCCATCCTGCCACCCTGGCCGGGCCGTCACCCGGCGGCTTCGTGCCTCACGCCTCATGGGGGAGCGGCAGGGTGGCGGCTTGGTGCGCGGGCCCGGTGCCCGGCGCGTCGTGGTCCGGGACCTGCGCCGTGCCCGGACTGGCCGGTGCGGCCGACGGCCTCACGATGCGGTGCTGGACCAGGCAGACGGCCATGAGTGTCGCTCCCAGCACCGGCCAGGCGAACGCCCCCGCGCTCACGGCGGCTCCGGCGACCACCGGCCCCAGGCTCCGTTGCGCCGACTGGGCCAGTCCGTGCACACCCAGGTAGGCGCCCTGCGCCTCGTCGGGGGCCAGGGCGACGGACAGCTCCCAGGAGGACAGGGCGTGCAGGATCTCGGCGAGGCTGAAGGCGACGGCCGCGACGAGGACGGCGCAGGTGGCGAACCAGGGTCCGCCGCCCGCCGAGGCCGCGAGCGCCACCCCGCCCGTCAGGAACGCGGCGCCGACGGGCAGGAGCAGTGTGCGCGCGCCCTCTCGTGTCTCCCCGAAACGGGAGAGAGGGACCTGGAGCGCGATCACCAGCACGCTGTTGAGGACGAGGACCAAGGGCGCCAGACCGACCGGCGCGTCGGTGGCGTGGACGATCCAGAGGGGGAAGGCCACCTGGAGCAGGCTGTCGTCCAGGAACAGCCAGATCTCCGTCCCCGTGAACGCGAGGTAGCGGCGGTCGCGCCAGGGCGTCACCCCGCCCACGGGCGCGACGGGCCCGCCCTTCGCGGCGACCACGCGGCTGGGCGCGGGCGGCTCGGCGCAACGCAGGGTCAGGAGCGCGATGACGAGGTAGGAGGCGACATTGGCCACCAGGAGCGCCTGGTAGGACGCGGTGGTGCCCACGGTGAGCACGGCGGCGGCCCCCGCGGCGCCGACCGCCCACCCGATGTTCACCGCGGTGCGCTGGACGGCCTGGTAGCGGACGCGGTGCGGACCCGCGATGCGGGCGGCGAACAGCTTGGTCAGGACGCTCGACGCCCGGTCGGGCAGCGCGCCGAGCGCCGAGAAGAGCGTCAGCAGCGCAGGGTCGCGCGTGGTCAGCAGGGCCAGCAGCGCCGCGCCCCGGGCCAGTTGGGCGACGACCAGGGCGCGCGTGACGGGAAAGCGGTCGGCCAGCCGCCCGGCGAGCGGTGGACCGGCGATGCCGAGGATGCCGGAGACCCCCATGAGGATGCCGATCTCGGCCACCGTCAGGTGGGCGACGTAGAGGAAGTAGAGCGTCGCGGCCCCGCTCCACAGGCCGGTGCCCACCTTGTCGACGACCGCGACCACCAGCATGCGCCTGCCGTCCCGGCCGCCCGGCACGGCGAGCCGCCGTACGAACGGGACACGGCTCGATGTGGACCCCATCAGCCCCCCCTTGACATCTTCTTTGTATCGGTACAAACTTTGCTCTGTGGCAGAACAATATGGCATCGCCGGTGGTACGGCCAGGGAGATTTCCGCGTCGGTGGAGAGCCGGGTGGCCGACGGCACTCTCCGGCCGGGATCCTCGCTGCCCCCGGTGCGGAGGCTCGCGGAGGAGCTGGGGGTCAGTGCCGGTACGGTCGCGTCGGCCTACAAGGAGCTGCGCGGGCGTGGCGTGGTGGTGACGCTGGGGCGGGGCGGCACGGTGGTGGCGTCGGTGCCCGCCGTCACCTCACGGCGCCCTCCCCGTGTGCCCACGGGGTTGCGGGACCTGGCCGGCGGCCACCCCGATCCCGCCTGTCTCCCGGTGCTGAGCCCGCCCGCACGCGTCGCCCCCGTGCCCGGGTCGCACCGTGCGTCCCCGAGGCTCGCGGCGCTGGAGGACGCGGCCCGTGACTGGTTCGCGCGGGACGGGGTGCCGACCGGTTCGGTGACCTTCGCGCACGGGGCGCTGGACTGCATCGGCCGGCTGCTGTCCACCGAGCTGAGGCCCGGCGACTCCGTCGCGGTGGAGGACCCCGGCTTCCACCACCTGCTCGACCTGGTGCCCGCGCTCGGTCTGCGCATGCTGCCGGTGGCGGTGGACGACGAGGGCATCCGCCCCGAGGCGCTGCGCACCGCGCTGCGGACCGGGACCAAAGCTCTGGTGTGCAGTCCGCGCGGACAGAGCCCGTTCGGCGGACGCTTCACTCCGGCCCGGCGCGACGAACTCCTGGCCGTACTGCGCGAGTTCCCCGACGTACTCGTCGTGGAGGACGATCACAACGCGGAGATCGCCGGCGCGGAGGCGGTGACCCTCGTCTCCGGAGGGCTGCCCCGGTGGGCCCAGGTGCGGACGGTGTCCAAGCACCTCGGCATCGACCTGCGGTGGGCCGCTCTCGCCTGTGACCCCGCCACCCTGGCACGGCACGACGGGCGCCTGCTGCTGACCTCCGGGTGGGTGAGTCACATCCTCCAGGCCACCGTGGAGGACCTGTTGACCGATCGGTCGGTCACCCGGCTGGTCGCCGAAGCGGCCCGTACCTACGCCGCCCGCCGCGAGGCCCTGTGCGCGGCGCTGGGTGAGCACGGCATCGCGGCCCACGGGGTGAGCGGCCTCAACGTCTGGGTGCCCGTCCGGGACGAGTCCGCCGTCGTCAACGGGCTGCGCACCCGGGGCTGGTGGACGGCGGCGGGGACCCGCTTCCGCATCGCGACCCCACCGGGGGTGCGGGTCACCACCGCCACCCTCACCCCGGCGGAAGCGTCCGTACTGGCACGGGACTTCGCCGAGATCCTCGTCGACTCACAGGCGGTGTACGGGGGTTAGGGCGTCTCGCCGGGCTCTACGCGCCGGTCGTGCCGTCGAGCAGCTCCCGGAGGATGTCCAGGTGCCCGTTGTGACGGGCTGTCTCCTCGGTGAGGTGGAGGAGGATCCAGCGCAGGTCGACGTGGAGGCCGCCCCGGATGGTTCCCTCGGACCGCTTGTCCAGGTCGTTCCCGGCGACCAGTTCACGGTAGCGGGCGCTCTGTCCGGCGTACTCGTCGAGCAACTGCGGGAGCGCGAAGTCGACGGCGATCCGCATTTCGCGGTCGGGGTCCTCGTCCGTCATGGGAGCCCGGTCCTCCTCGCCGAGGAAGATCACCTGGAACCAGTAGTACTCGACCCAGCGGAGGTGGTTGATCACTCCGCTCATGGTCATCAACGGCGAGCCCGGCAGGAGCGCCTTGCGGGCGTTCTCCGCGGAGACGCCGTCACACTTGGCGCGGGCGGTGTCGCGTGCGTAGTCGAGGAACGTGGTGAGCTGGGTGCGTTCGTCCCAGGCGGGCGGCGTGTCGTTCATTCTGGTCATCGCGCGAAGCATCCCCGATCACCGCGACCGGTGTCGAGGCATTTCACGAGGGGCCCGGCCTCACCCGCCGCCGGCCGCCCCACGTGGTCCGGCGGACGGGCCCTGGACGGTGGATCACGTGACGGCGGCCCGGGCCCGGAAGCGGCCCTCGGCCCGAGCGGTGGCCGTCAGGCGGCGGAGGGGGTGCGGATGGCGGCGATGTCGAACTGGAGGCGGAGCCGCTCACTCACCATGGCCCCGCCCTCGGCCAGCCGGGCGTTGTACGTCAGCCCCCAGTCGGAGCGGTTGATGGTGGTCGTCCCGTCGAAACCGACCCGCTCGTAGCCGAACGGGTCGGTCACGTAACCGATGTAGGTGAGATCCAGGGTCACCGGACGGGTGATGCCACGGATGGTGAGGTCGCCGTGCATGCGGTAGACGTCCTTGCCGACGAGCTGCACGGTGCCGCTGACGAAGACGATCCGGGGGTGGTTCCTGGCATCCAGGAAGTCACGGCCGATCACATGGGCGTCGCGCTGCTCCACGCCCGTGTCGACGCTGGCGGTGACCAGCGAGATCTCGGCGCGGGACCGGGACGGGTCGCGTCCGTCGAAGTAGAGACGGCTCTCGTACTCCAGGAAGGCGCCGCGCACCGTCGTCACCATCGCGTGCCGCACCGAGAAGCCGATCCTGCTGTGCGCCGGGTCGATCATCCACTCCCCGGTGAGGGCCGCCATCCGCGGGTCGAGCGAGGCGGCAGCACCTGTGGCCACCGGAGCGGCGGTCGGCTCCTGCGCGGGGGATTCCGGGCGTCGGAGCAAGGAGCTGCGGCTGAAGAGGTTCATGACAGTTAGTTACTCTGGGGTAAGTGACGCCCGCAAGAGATGATCAAGGAACCCGACCATTCGTGGTCGGACCTTCACAAGGTGACCTCCCGGCGAAGCCCCGGTGGTAGCCGAGCGTGCGAGGCCGCGGATGTGGGGCCGTGGTGCGCGGGGTTCTCCCGGAGGGCTCTGTCGTACCCCCTCGGTACGCTCGGACCATGAGCGTCTCCCTCTACTACCGTGCGAGCAGGGCCACCCCGCCGACAGATGCCGAGACGGCCGCTGTCGAGCGGATCGTCGCCGCCCACAGGGCGGCCTTCCCGTACGAGGACCAGGAAAGCCTGTACCTCTACGCGCGCGACGCCGGCCGGCCGGACGAGGTGGTCGCCGGGTCCACCAAACTGCCGCTGGACACCGACAAGGTGCTGCCGGTGCTCGACCATGTGCTGGGCTCGGTCAGCGAGTTGCGCCGCGCACTGCCGGGAGCCCGCTGGCAGGTGCACATGGACGACCTCGACGTCCCGTGGGACGAGACCGAGGGTTACGCCTTTCCCGGCATGCGTGATCCGGACCTCGCCGCCGAGCTGGGCCGTCTCTGATGCTCCGGGGCGCATGGAGGTGCGCAGGGGCGGTGGTGCTCCTCGTGGCGACGCTGGCCGGCTGCGGGGAGAGCGGGTCGCCGGCGCGGACAGGAGCGGCAACCGCGCCCGCCGAGGTGCGCACCGACGCCGCCCTGCTGGCGACGTGCGTGGAGCTACCGGCCGAACCGGAGAAGGTCCGCTGGCGCGTCCGGCCGCTGGGCGTACAGGGGAGAGCGCCCGGACCCACCGATCACCAGCTGGAAGGCGTCGTCCGGCTCGTCCAGGGGGAAGCGGCGAGGCTGCGTGCCACGGGGGTTTGGGAGCCCGATCCGTCCGGAGTCCCTGTCCCTCCGGAGCTGGCTCCCGGCCTGGACGCGGCGCACGGCTGGACCCGCAACCTCGCTCTGGAGGACGACGCCGCCGAAGGAGCGCCGCACTTCCTCCTCAACCAGGAGGCGAACGCCCTCTACGTCTGGGCCCTCAACCCGCGGTGCGGGCCATGAGAGACGGCTGATCTGCCGGTGATGCCGGGCGCAGGGGCCGCGCCGCAGCCCAGGGGGTCCGCCTGTCCTCCCGGTGCAGGCGGGCACCGCGCCGGCGCCCACCGGGAGGACACGCGGACGTCAGCGGGCGGCTGCCGCCCACAGCTCCATGTCGGTGAGGATCAGCCGGCCCGGCCGCTGTTCGGCGGTGTCCGGGACCACGGCCCGCACCACGGGCCGGTCGCCCTTCTCCACGGTCACCTTCGTCCCGTCGAACTTCGGTGACTCGTCGCTGACCACCGTCCGCAGATCGGCCGCCAGCTTCTTGGCCGTCGCGTCGTCCTCGACGACGAAGCACAGCACCTCGGTGTTCTCGTCGGCGGTCTTCGCCCGCTGGCCCAGGGCGGCCAGAAGCACCGGGTCGGGGGAGCTGGACCGGTTGAAGTCCGCGCGGTAGACGTCCCCCAGGCACTCGGCGGCGCGCTCGAACTCCTTGTCGTCGGCCAGCGAGGAACCCTCCTCCGGGCTCACGGCCGACATGGGGTCGGACTCCCCGGCCCCGTACGAGACCTCGTCGTCCGAGACCTGGAGCGTCACCCCGCTGCCCTCGGGGTGCGACCAGACCTCCTCGCCGTCCCGCTCGCCCTGCTCGTAGCCGCTCGCCTTCAGCGCCGCGGTCATCGCCGGCACGTCGAACGAACCCCTCCAGTGGCCGGCCTGGTCGGTGTCGACCGCGGTGTCGATCTGGGAGACCTTGAACTGCTTCCCCAGCAGACCGGGCTGGTACGGATTCAGCAGAGGACTGCTCGGCTGCGACACGGAGGCGAAGCGTTTCGGATCGTCCTCGCTCAGCTTGCGCACCTCGTCGGCGTCGACGAAGGACACCTGCTTCTCGTCGGCCTCGGCGGAGAGGGACCCCAGACCGGTGAGCAGCTCGGACCCGCCGTCGCCCTCGTCCGAACCGGACGAGCAGCCGGTGGCCGCGAGAAGGAGAGCGGTGGCGAGAACGGCGGCGCCGGTGACCGGTGTGCGTGCTGATATGCGCATGATCCAGCAGCGTATACCGGCACTCGGCGCAGGACACGGCCGTAGGGGCGGAGCGTCAGGCGAGTGGGGTGAGTTTCTTCGCCGTACTGCAGTGCTCGGTCCGTCCATGGCGCCACAACTGCACTGCGGTCAGGGTGAGAAGAGCGGCGAACACGGCCAGGAAGATGCCCGCGATCGCCGCCTGCCGGCCGCCTGCCGCCGGATCGTCGAGGGAGAGCAGGCCGAGGACGGAGAGAAGGGTCCCCGCCAGGTACACCGAGCGGACGCGCCGCAGCTGCCGCACCGCACGAGGAGCAAGAGCAACACGCTTCACGAGAGCCATGCTCACCTCCGTACCCCCTGTGGCGGCGATGAGACACCGATGCACCGTGGATTTCCGGGCACCCGATGTGCTGACCGTCCATCGCCCGGTGTGAGGAGCCGACGTGACCCTGGTGCAGCTCGATCTTCCCGACCCGAAGGCGATGCGAGGGCCGTGGGCGGCACTCGCCGCCGTGCAGGCCGCCGCCGGGCACGGTGAGCGGTGCCGGGCACTCGGGTCGCTCTGGCACTACGACGACGGGCACGGCAGCTGGGCGGAGCTGCACCACCTCGACGAGGGGCGCGCCGTGCTCCTCGGGCAGGACCGGAACGAGTCGGCGACGTTCTACGCCGAGGCCTCCGACTTCTTCGAGGAGCCCGAGACGGATCTGCTGGCAGGCGCGCCCGGCTGGTGGGAGCCGCCCGTGCGCGGGGCGCGCGAGGAGCAGCTCTTCCTCGGTTTCGTGTACGGCTACGACGGCAGCCTGTGGTGGCGGGCGGACTACGCGGCCGAGGACGGGTTCGAGGCGCTGCGGCTGCCGGCGCTCAGCAGCGAAGGGACCCGTGAAGCCGTCGTGACCGTGGTCCGGCGCGCGGCGGGCTCCGGCGTCCCGGAACCGTCGCAGGAGAGCGTCGGCGCGCTGATCGACGCCGGTGCCGCACCCGATCCCGCCGCGGTGGCCGCCGTCGTCCCCGCGGGCTGGGACGTGGATGCCGCCGTGGCTGCGGCCCGTGCGTTCCAGGGAGGGTGACGGGTCCCCTGCCGGCTCCCGGCCCTGCCGCACCGCACTCCCGAACCACCAAGTATCTTGATTATTGAAATACATTGGTCGTGCGAGGGAGTCCTGAGTGATCTCGTCCGTGTTCGCCCTGCTCGCGATCGCGCAGGTGTGCCTGGCGGTCTCCGTGGCCCGCTGCCGGCGTACGGTGCCAGGTCTGCCGACCGTTGTGCCGGTCCTGGTGTGTGCCGCACTCGTGTGGGACAACGGTGTGATCGCGGTGGGGGATCTGCTGGGGGCCGGGCCCCTGCTGGAGACGCTGAGTGTTCCCCGCTTCGCCGCGCACGCGCTCCTGACTCCCCTTCTCGTCCTGTGGTCGTTGTCGGTCGCCGACCGCGCGGGACTGCCGTGGGCGCGGCGCAGGGGCGTGCGAGGCGCCGCCGTCGGCCTCACGGCCCTGCTGGTGGCGGCGGGCGTGCTGCACGACGTCCTCGGCCTGACGTTGCGTACGGAGCGCTGGGCGGACACCCTGCGGTACGTGAACGACGCGGCGTCACCCGTGGGGCCGCTGCCGGCCATCGTCACAGGGCTGGTCGTCCTCCTCACGGGGATCGCGCTGTGGCGGTCCACCGGGTTCGCCCGGCTGGCGGTCGCCGCCGCCGTGATGGTGGCCGTCTCCGGGGCGGCCGCAACGGTGCCCCCGCTCGGAAACGCCGCGGAAGTCGTCCTGAACGCCGGCCTGTTGATGACCGTCCGGGCCATGCCGGTCCGGAAGCGGAAGCCCTCGGCATCCTCTGCGCGCAGCGCCCTTCCCCCACGGTGACGGAGAGGGGCAGCTCGATGTTGGCCACGGTGGGCTCGGGCTTTGGCGCTGTTCGCGGTGGGAGCCCGGCAGTCCCGGGCACGGCCGGAGGGTGCCGGGCCGGTGGAGCGGGGGAGCGCCGCGGGTCGTCATCCGGCCGCCCGTGTCGCGATCGCTCCCCAAAGCTTCACCCAACCTCCCTATAGTGGGGCCGCGTTGATCGTATGGCCGCAACGCGTGAAGCTGTCTCCCAGGAGTCCGTACGATGACGAGCCCCTTCTTATCCGCCGTGCCCGCGTCCGGCGGCGGCTGCCCCGCACACGCCGCCACCGCCCCTGTGCCGCTCAGCGGGCCCGCCTTCCACACCGAACCGCAGGCCCTGTACCGGGACATGCGGCACTCCTACGGGCCCGTGGTGCCGGTCGAGCTCCCCGGGGGCTTCCCCGCCTGGCTCGTCGTGGGCTACCGCGAGCTCCACCAGGTCACCAGCGACGGTGAGCTCTTCCCCAGGGACGTCGGGCTGTGGAACCAGTGGGAGCACATCCCCGAGGACTGGCCCCTGCTCCCCATGGTCGGGCGCCCCATGCCGTCCATCTACTTCACGGCGGGCGCCGAGCACCGGCGGCACTCCGCGCTCGTGGTGCCCGCGCTCGAGGCCGCCGACATGACCGAGATCCGGGGCCACTGCGAGGAACTGGCCGACCGGCTCGTCGACGGTGTGTGCGCCCGGGGGACCGCCGACCTCGTTGCGGACTTCGCCGAGCCGCTGCCCGTGCTCGTGCTCGCCCGGCTCGTCGGCTTCCCCGACGAGGAGGGCAGGGACATCGCCCGCGTCCTGAAGGACCTGGCCGACGGAGGCCCCGGGGCGCAGGAGGCGTACGGGCGCTTCGGCGCGCACATGCGGCGGCTGGTGGAGGCGAAGCGGGCCACGCCCGGGGACGACGTCACCTCCAGGATGCTCGCCGACCCGGAGCCCTTCACCGACGAGGAGTACGCCCTCGACCTGATGGCGATCACCGCGGCAGGGCACCTCACCACCGCCGACTGGATCAGCAACTCCCTGCGCCTGATGCTGACCGAGGACGAGTTCGCCGAGTCCCTCGTGGGCGGCCGGCGCAGCGTCGGGGAGGCGATGAACGAGGTGCTCTGGGAGGAGAGCCCGACCCAGATCCTCGCCGGCCGCTGGGCCGTGCGCGACACCCGGCTCGGCGGGCGGGACATCCGCGCCGGGGACATGGTCCTGCTCGGCCTCGGCGCGGCCAACACCGACCCGCTCGTACGCCAGGAGATGGGGACGGGCCGCACCGGACGCCACCCGGGCAACGGGGCGCACCTGGCGTTCAGCCACGGCGAGTACCGCTGCCCCTTCCCGGCGCAGGAGATCGCGGAGACCATGGCCCGCACCGGGATCGAGGTGCTCCTCGACCGGTTGCCCGACCTCGAACTCGCCGTCCCCGCACAGGACCTCGTACGCAGGCCGTCCGCCTTCCTGCGCGGCATGAACGCACTGCCCGTCCGGTTCGCCCCCGTACACACGACAGGAGACCCGCTGTGAAGTGCCCGTACGCGACGGTGGTCGTCGACCCCATGGTCCAGGACCTCGACGGTGAGACCGAGAAGCTGCGCACCTCCGTCCCGCTCGCCCAGCTCGAACTGCTCGGGGTCCCCGCCTGGACCGTCACCCGGCACGCCGAGGCCCGCCGGCTGCTCGTCGACCCGCGTCTGGTGAAGGACCTGGACGCGTGGGGGCTCTGGCGGAGCGGGGAGGTCACCCACGCCTGGCCGCTGATCGGCATGATCGACGCGGGCCGTTCGATGTTCACCGTGGACGGCGAGGAGCACCGGCGGCTGCGGACGAAGACCTCCCAGGCCCTCACCCCGCGCCGTCTGGAGGCGATCCGGCCGGACATCGAGAAGTTCACCGACGAGCTGCTGGACGCGCTGGCCGAACAGGGCAGGGACGGGGTCGTCGATCTCAAGGCCGTGTTCGCCCAGCCGCTGCCGATGAAGGTGGTCGGACTGCTGATGGGGGTGGACGAGGCACTCCACCCGATGCTGACCCGGCAGTACAAGGCGTTCTTCTCCATGCTCACCCCGCAGGAGGACCGGCTCGCGCTCCTGGCGGAGCTCGACGTCTTCTACGCCGAACTGGTCCGGGAGAAGACCGCGCACCCCACCGACGACCTCACCAGCGGTCTGATCCTCGCCGAGGAGGGCGGGGAGCCCCTCACGGAGGAGGAGGTCGTCGGCAACCTCAAGGCGATGGTGGCTGCGGGCCACGAGACCACGATCGGGCTCATCCTCAACGCCGTCCGCGCGCTCCTCGCCCACCCGGACCAGCTGCGGCTGGTGCTGGACGGGGAGATCCCCTGGGAGACGGTCATCGAGGAGACGCTGCGCTGGGACACTCCCACCACCCACCTCCTCATGCGGTTCGCCACCGAGGACATCCAGGTCGGCGACCAGGTGATAGCGGAGGGGGAGGGCGTGGTGATCTCCTACCGGGCCATCGGCCGGGACACCGCGCACCACGGGGACGACGCCGGGGCCTTCGACATCACCCGGCCCACACCGATACGGCACATGACCTTCGGCCACGGACCGCACATCTGCCCCGGCGCCGCGCTGTCCCGTGTCGAGGCCGGGATCGCGCTGCCCGCGCTCTTCGGCCGCTTCCCCCGGCTGAAGCTCGCGATCGAGGACGACGAGATCCGCAAGCTGCCGGTGATGACGCAGAACGACATGGAGGCGTTCCCCGTGCTGCTGCACGGCTGAGCGGCCCGGGGCGGTCCGGGAGGGCGTCCCGCCACCCCGGACCGGTCCGTCTGTCCGGGATGCCGAACGTCGTCCGGATTCTCGGTGAAATCGGCTCGCGCGCGGCAACCCACGCGGGCCCGGCGGCGACTGCGAGGTGCACCCCGGTCCCCGACCCCCCCCCAAGGAGGTCCCTCGTGAGCCGCACTCTGAGGCGAACCCTCGCCGTACTCCCCGCCGCGTTCCTGCTGGCCCTCGTGCCGGGCAGCGCCTCGGCCTACCCCAACCCGGGCGTCGTCAACGGCGACATCGTCGTCCACGACCCCAGCATGGTCCGCAGTACGTCGGGCCAGTACCTGCTCTACTCGACCGGTGAAGGCCTCCAGCTGCGCACCTCCACCGACCGCACCGCCTTCGGCCGCTCCGGCAACGCCTTCACCACCAAGCCGAGCTGGTGGAAGAACTACTCCTCGGCGTCCGACCCCTGGGCCCCTGACATCTCGTACCGGGGCGGCAAGTACCTGATGTACTACGCCGTCTCGTCCTTCGGCTCGAACACGTCGGCCATCGGTCTCGCGGCCTCCACCACCGGGCAGGCCGGAAGCTGGAGCGACTACGGCATCGTCTACACCTCGAACGCGTCGAGCGACTACAACGCCATCGACCCCAACCTGTTCGTGGACGACGACGGGAAGTGGTGGCTGTCCTTCGGCTCCTGGTGGACCGGGATCAAGATGATCCGGATCGACCCGTCGACGGGCAAGCAGTACTCCGGGGACACCGCCCGGCGCTCGCTCGCCTCCCGTCCCACCGGCACCAAGGCGGTCGAGGCGCCCTCCATCGTCAAGCGCAACGGCTACTACTACCTGTTCGCCTCGTACGACACCTGCTGCGCGGGCACCAGCTCGACGTACAAGATCAAGGTGGGCAGGGCGACCGCCGTCACCGGTCCCTACAAGGACAAGAACGGCGTCAGCATGCTCAGCAACGGCGGTACGCCCGTCATGGAGTCGCACGGACGCTACATCGGCCCCGGCGGACAGTCGATCCTGGCGGACTCCGACGGCGACCTGCTCGTCTACCACTACTACGACGGCCAGGACAACGGCACCCCGAAGCTCGGCGTCAACCTTCTGAACTGGAGCAGCGGATGGCCCGTCGCCTACTGACCCTGCTGAGCGCCCTGCTGCTGGCGTTCGCCCTGGGGCAGCCGACCTCGGCGTCGGCCGCCGAGGGACGTCCGTACACCAACCCGGTCAAGGCGCAGAAGGGCGCCGACCCCTGGATCTCGTACCACGACGGCAACTACTACCTGGTGTCGACGAGTTGGACCGACGTCATCACCATGCGGAAGTCGCCCACGCTGGCGGGGCTCGCCACCGCGCCGAGCGTGCAGGTGTGGCAGGGCGACGCCGCCTCGCGCTGCTGCAACATCTGGGCGCCAGAACTGCACTACTCGGGTGGTCGCTGGTACCTGTACTACGTGGCCGGGCAGAACATCACCGACTACAACCCCACCCAACGTGTGCACGTGCTGCAGAGCGCCGGGTCCGACCCGATGGGGCCCTACACGTACAGGAACCAGCTCGGCGGCACCTGGATGCTCGACCCCAGCGTCCTCACGCTCAACGGCTCGCTGTACCTGCTGGGGAGCGCGAGCGGCGGTGGGACGCAGAATCTCGTGATCGCGCCGATGTCGAACCCGTACACGCTCAGCGGGTCCTTCTCGACCATCTCGTCCCCCACCTACGACTGGGAGAAGTCGGGCGGCACGGTCAACGAGGGCGCCGAAGCGCTCCAGCGGGGCGGGAAGACGTTCATCATCTACTCCGCGAGCGGCTGCTGGACACCCGACTACACACTCGGCCAGCTCACCCTGACCGGCTCCAACCCGCTCTCCGCCTCCTCCTGGACGAAGAAGCCGACCCCGGTCTTCCAGCGGAACGACGGCGCCGGGGTCTACGGGCCCGGTCACAACGGATTCTTCAACTCGCCCGACGGCACCGAGAGCTGGATCGTCTACCACGCCAACGACTCCGCCTCCGACGGCTGTGACAACGGGCGCACGGCGCGGGCGCAGAAGTTCGGCTGGAACTCGGACGGCACCCCGAACCTCGGCACACCCGTCGCGCTCGGTTCGACGAGGGCGGGGCCCTCCGGCGAGACGGCGGCCACCCCGACCGCCTACACCCTGGTCAGCCGGGCCACCGGGAAGTGCCTGGACGTGAGTGGTGCCTCGACCGCCGACGGGGCGAACGTGCAGCAGTGGACGTGCGACGGCTCGACGCGGCAACGGTGGCGCGTCGAGGACAGGGGGGACGACACGAGCCGTCTGGTGAACGCCGCGACGGGCAAGGTGCTCGACACGGCGGACTGTTCCGCGGCCGACGGCGCCGACCTGCGGCAGTGGTCGTGGCTCGACAACACCTGCCAGCGCTTCCGCTTCGTGACGACCGAGGCGGGCGGCTGGGTGCGCATCGTCAACCAGGCCACCGGAAAGGTCGCCGACGTGGCGAACTGCTCGGCGGCCGACGGCGCGGACGTACGGCAGTGGACCTGGCTGAACAACACCTGCCAGCAGTGGAAGCTGACACCGGTCAGCTGAGGACGCCCCGGCCTGCCGGGGCTCCGGCCGGCCTCGGCAGGCCGCACGGCCTGCCCGGTCCGCCGCAGCTCACGGGTCCGCGCCCGTAAGCTGCGGCGGCATGGCAGACCTCCTCGCCCTCGCCCCGCACCGCTCCACCACGACCACCCTGCTCGCGGGGGCGGCGCGTGCGCGCGGCATGGACGTCACCGTCCTGCCGCGCGACGGGCACCGCGCCGGTCCGCCGCCGGGCACCCGGGCGCACTACTACGGCGGCCCGCTCTTCGCCGACTCGGCTCTCGGCGGCCTCGGGATCGCCCTCCTGGAGCCGGCCGGCCGCTGGCTCGACGGTCTGCCGTACGCCTTCACGGGCCGCCGTGTCCGGTGCGTACCGCTCAGTGAGGTCCGGCGGGTACCGGGCCCGCTCTTCGTGAAGCCGCCCACCGACAAGAGCTTCCCGGCCGCCGTGTACGCGGACGGCGAGCGCCCGGGGCTCCCCGCCGGGTCGCAGGACGACCCGCTCGTCCAGATCAGCGAAGTGGTCACCTGGGTCAGGGAGTTCCGGCTCCACCTGCTGGACGGGGAGATACGCACCGGCTCGCAGTACGCCGCATTCGGCCGGCTGGACGTGGCGCCGTTTCCTGGCCATCCGGACGAGACCGCCGTGCGCGCGTTCGCCGCCGGTCTCACCGAGGCCTGCGCGGACTCCCTGCCGAGCGGGGTGGTGCTCGACGTCGGCCTGATGCGCGGGGGCGACGGCCCGGGGGACGCGCGGTGGGCGGTGGTCGAGGCCAACATGGCCTGGTTCAGCAACCTCTACGCCGGCGACCCCGCACGCGCCCTGGACGTGGTGCTCCGCGCGGCGGGCCCCCGGGCCCTGGTCGGGGAACGGGACGCGGGTTTCCGGCGGCGGTGAGACGGTGCCCGGGCGCCCGTGGCGGCCGTGCCCGGTGACCGCGGTACCGGGCACGGCTTCGGAGCACGGGACCGGCAACCTTTCGGGCAGCGGCGGCGACTACGGGCAGGAACCCCCACCTCTTCCCCTCCCGACCGAACGGACAAGGCCATGGCAGCGAATCGACGACGCACGGAGCCCCGCACCGGACCGCGCAGAGCGCTGACGGCGGGGGCCGCGGCGGTCGTGGCGGTCGCCACCCTCCAGGCGTTCGGGGCGGCCTCCGGAGCGGCGGCGGCCACCACGCTCACCGTCGCCAAGGACGGCAGCGGGCAGTACACCTCGGTGCAGGCCGCGGTGAACGCGATCCCCGCGGGCAACACCACGCGGACCGTCGTTTCCATCAAGCCGGGGACCTACCGCGAGCTGGTGAAGATCCCCTCCACCAAGCAGAACGTCACGCTCCAGGGCAGCGGGTCCAGCCGCAAGGACACCGTCATCGTGTACGGCAATGCCGCCGGCACCCGCAAGCCCGACGGCTCGGGCACGTACGGGACCAGCGGCAGTGCGACGGTCGCGGCCGAGGCCGACGGATTCCAGGCCCGTAACCTCACGATCTCCAACGACTTCGACGAGGGCGCCAACCAGAGCCTGAGCGGCCACCAGGCCGTGGCCCTGCGGACGGCGGCGGACAAGGTCTTCCTCGACTCCGTGATCGTCAGCGGCGACCAGGACACCCTGCTGCTCGACACCGCGTCCAAGACGACCCTCGGCCGCGTCCACATGACCAACTCCTACGTCGTCGGCAACGTCGACTTCATCTTCGGACGCGCCACCGCCGTGATCGACAAGTCGGTCATCACACTGAAGAAGCGGTGGGACGGCAGCTCCGCCGGTTACATCACGGCCCCCAGCACGGCAGCCGACCGCAAGGGCTTCCTCGTCATCAACTCCACCGTGAACGGCGACGTCTCGGCCTCGTCCTTCCACCTCGGCCGCCCGTGGCACGCGGGAGGGGACGCCACGCTCGACCCGATGGCCACCTTCCGTAACACCACACTCGGCGCGGCGGTCAGGCCCGCCCCCTGGACGGACATGAGCGGCTTCTCCTGGAAGGACGACCGCTTCGCCGAGTACAGGAACACCGGGCCGGGGGCCGGTGCGGCGAGCAGCGACCGGCCGCAGCTCTCCGACTCCCAGGCCGCGCAGCAGGAGATCGCCGACTGGCTGGCGGGCTGGACACCCTCGGCGACCTGAGTCACCGTGTGCAGAGGCAGAAGGCGTGGTCGAAGCGCTTCGACTCCCACTCTGGACAGTCCCTGTGAGCGAGTCTAGGCTCCACGGTGTCTGTGCATGTCAGAGTGCGAAAGGGAGCAGCGCAAGGCGCTGTCGAAGCGCTTCACCCGTTCTCCCTTGCGGTCATCATCTGTAGGGGAGAAGCACCATGGTCACGCTTGCCGAGGTCGCCCAGCATGCCGGAGTCTCGGCAAGCACGGTGAGCTATGTCCTCAGCGGGAAGCGGTCGATCTCCGCCTCCACCCGGGAGCGGGTGGAGAACAGTATCCAGCAGCTCGGCTACCACCCCAACGCGGGAGCGCGCGCCCTCGCCAGCAGCAGGACCAACATCATCGCCCTGATGGTGCCGCTGCGCACCGACATGTACGTGCCCGTGATGATGGAGATCGCCATCGCCGTCGCCACGAGCGCCCGCACCCACGGCTACGACGTCCTCCTGCTCACCGGCGAGGAGGGCCCGGCGGCCGTTCGGCGGATCGCGGGGAGCTCGCTGGCCGACGCGATCATCCTGATGGACGTCGAACTGCATGACGAGCGGCTCCCGTTGCTCCGCGACTCGGGGCGGACCGCGGCCCTCATCGGGCTCCCCGCCGACACCTCGGGGCTGACCTGTGTGGACCTCGACTTCGAGGCCACCGGCGCGCTGTGCGTGGACCACCTCTCCGGCCTCGGACACCGGGAGGTCGCCGTCATCGGGGAGGCCGCCGCCGTCTACGAGCGCCACACCGGCTTCGCCGAGCGGACGGTGGACGGCATACGCGCCAAGGCCCAGGACACCGGGACGCGGATCCTGCACCGGCCGTGCGAGGGAGGGTACGCGGCCATGGCCGGCACCCTGGCCCGGATCTTCGACGAGCGGCCGGGCACGACCGGGTTCATCGTCCAGAACGAGGCCGCCGTGGAGCCGCTGCTCAACCTCCTCCAGCAGCAGGGGCGCGCCGTACCGGAGGACGTGTCCGTCGTCGCCATCTGCCCCGACCAGGTGGCCACCCAGGCGTCGGTGCGGCTCACGTCCGTCGCCATCCCGGCACAGGAGATGGGCCGCCGCGCGGTGGAACAGGTCGTCGCGAAGCTCGCCGGCCGGGGCACGGACGAGGTGGACCTGCTGGAGCCGGTCCTCACGGTGCGTGCGAGCACCGGTCCCGCCCCCGCCTGAGGGGCCGGAACGGGCCGGGGGTGTCCCCCCGGCCCGCGCGGATCAGCTGGAGGAGACCTTGAACGTGTTGGTCGTGAAGTTCAGGCCGCCGGAGGACGAGGTGATCTCGTAGCCGAACTGGACGTCACCGATGGTCTCGTCGCCCCACCAGCCCTTGGTGTCCTTGATCCACTTCAGGATCGGCAGGATGTTCACGGTGCCGGAGGACGAGTCCGAGGTCCGCAGGAACGAGAAGACCTCGTTGGCGCCGTTGCTGCCCTTGTAGACGGCCCAGGTGTGCCCGCCGAGCGTGACGTTCCCCTGCGAGGTGCCCAGGGGGCCCACGGCTCCGTTGTAGTTGACCCAGAGCATCACCTCGTAGTCGTAGTCCGTGTCCCAGATGTCGTACGACGTGTTGTACGCGCCGGACGACGGGACGCTCACGTTGTAGGTGCTGGTCAGCGACGAGAGCGAGGTGATCGGCTTGTTGACGATCTTCTTGGCGTTGGGGTACGACTTGATGCCCCCGGTGTTCGGGTGGTTCGCCGTCACACCCCAGTTGCTGGACGAGTTGGCCCAGATGGACTGGGTGCCCGCCCCCGAGCCCCAGATGTTGTTGTAGAGGATGTAGCCGTCGGACGTGGTGTAGTTGCCCCACTGTTCGGACGAGGTCCAGATCGCGGCGTGGGCCGGTGCCGCCGCGAAGCCGATGAGGGCGGCCACGGCCGCCGTCGGCGCCAGGAGCAGCCTGGTCAGGGTGGTTCGTGCCATGAGGTGGTTCCTTCCATGTGGGGATGGAGGAGTGCTACCGCGCCCCCAGGGTGAGGACGCGGTCCACGCCGGCCGTCAGCTCCAGCGGAGCCGGGAGGTGTCCGGCGAGGGTCTCGGTGAGGGCGAAGCCGTCGCCCGTACGCAGATCGACGCGTGCGTCGCGGGTGGGGCGCAGCACGGCGGTCGCGCCGTCCTCGGACCAGCTGAGGTCCAGGTGCGCGCCGAACCGCGTGCGTATGCCCCGCAGTTCACCGGCCGGGTACGCGGCGGGGACCGCGGGCAGCAGCACCAGGCGGCCCGGTGCCGACTGGACGAGCGACTCGATGACGGCGGCGGGCAGGGTGTGGGCCGCGTCCGCGTTGTAGACGTCGCGCGAGGGGTAGTGCGCGCTCATCAGGGAGTCGTGGAAGAAGTCACCGCCCAGCACCGCGTCCAGCGCCGCCGACACCCGGGACGGGTCCCGCAGCCGGGCCGCGATCAGCGCGTGGTGCAGATGACCGTGGGCCGAGTCGTTCTCGGAGCCGCGCAGTTCCAGTGCGCGGTGCGCGGCGGCGGACAGCTCCGGGGTGTCGTACGGATTGATCGAGTCCAGCGGCCAGACCGGGTACAGATGGCTGAGGTGGCGGTGGTCGTAGGTCTCGCGCAGGCCCGGCCAGGCCCACTCGGCGAGCGCCCCGTCCTCGTTCACCAGGTAGTCCGGAAGCCGCGCGGCCAGCGCCCTCCAGTGATCCGCGGACGGGTGGCCGGGAGCGTGCTCGGCCGCCGTCGTCAGGGCGTGACGGGCCGCGGCGATGTCCATCGTGGCGTTCACCGTCACCCAGCTCGCGTTGGCGGGCCGGTTCTCGGGGGAGTACGAGGGGACGACCGCCACCCGCCCGTCCGGATCCTCCCGGCTGAGGAAGTCCTCGTAGAACAGGGCCACGTCGACGAGCGCGCCGGTCAGCGCCGCGTCAGGGGCGCCCGTCGTCACCTCGGCCTGCTCCAGGAGGGGGTGCAGCAGCCAGTCCGCCCCCGCCGTCCACAGATGCAGCGGATAGGCGCGCTGGAAGTGCCGGGTGTGACCCGACTCCCCGTCCGTGTGGGACGGGGCGACGACACCGCGGGCCCCGAAGAGCGCCCGGGCGTTGTCCCGCCAGTCCGCCCACTGCTTCCGCACCAGAGCGGCGTGGGCGTCGGTCACCTCCGGGAGCGCCGCCGGCGCGGCCGAGGCGATCTGGAGGTTGAGATTGGCGTTGGTGGTGAACGCCCCGGACCAGGCGGTGTCCCAGTCGCCGGTCCACAGACCCGTCAGCCTGGGCGGAAGCATCCCCGACGAGGACAGCAGGTGGTAGCGGCCCGCCGCGAAGAGCCGTTCCAGCAGGGCGGGGCTCCGCGGGGTGCGCAGCAGCTCACTGCCGCAGAGCTCACGCTCCGGCGCGGCGTCCCGCAGCGTGAGGGAGGCACGCCCGTAGGCCGCCCGGTGCAGTGGGCGATGCCGGTCCAGCAGGGTGGCGTAGTCCTCACCCGGCAGGGCGGCCCACAGCTCCCCGGGGTCGGGGCGGTCCGCCCCCCTGACGACCCGGGTCGTCAGCGTGAGGCTGCGCGCCCCTTCGATCCGGATGCCCTCCCCCGACACGGTGACCCGGCCGCCGTCGACCCGGGCCAGGGTGACGCCCGTGTAGCCGAGCCGGCTCCCGGGGTACCCCACCCGCAGGGCCAGGCGCGCCCCGTCCGGGGTCAGGACCGTGGAGCGGCCGACGGCCAGCTGCGCCGGAGCGCCGGGCAGCGTGTGGTCCAGGGTGACGTCGGCGGTCAGTCCGGGGTCGGTGACGTGCTGCACGACCACGTCGTCCGCCCGCGACACGAACACGCCGCTGCGCCACGCCTCGTAGGAGGCCGTCACCTCGCCCGTGGTGAAGTCGACCTCGCGCCGGTATCCGGCGACCGCCTCGTGCAGCCCACGGCCACGGCGGACCCGGGTGAGGAACGCCGGGTGGAAGGGCTGTACCCACACCAGCGGGCGGCCTCCTCCGAAGCTCTCGGCCGCCGTGGTGTCCCCGGACAGGAGCGCGTCCTGGAGGGGGCCGAGTCCGTCGGCGAGCTCGGGTGGCGCGAGGGCCTCGCTGCCGTTGGGCCGCACGAGGCTGTGGTGGTTCACGATCACCCGGTCGTCCCCGGGATCTCCGTGCACCATGGCCCCGTGACGGCCGTTGCCGCTGAGGAAGGCGTCCTCCCAGCGGGTGGCGGGGCAGGGCTCCCAGGTTCCGTCGATCATGCCGGCACGTCTCTGAGGACCGCCACGCCGAAGCGGCCCAGCTCCACGCCGCCGTCCGTCTCGGTGCCCGTGAGCAGGTCGAGCCTGCGCCCGGGCAGTTTCACCCCGGCGGGGGAGCGGCCGTGGTTCAGCAGGAAGAGCAGCTCACCGCGCCGTACGGCCTCCACCCCGGTGGGCAGGCCCTCCACCACGGGGCGCACGCCGGCCTCGGCGGCCCTGCGGCCGAGCAGATCGCGCAGGGCACCGGGCTCGGGGAGGGTGGAGAGATACGTCGCGGTGCCCTTGCGGAGCACCGCGGGGAGCCCGTCCAGCTCGCCGCCCCGGTAGGCGCTCACCGTCTCCGCCGAGCCGTCGGGCTCCAGCTCCTCCGACCACAGGGTGCCGCGCAGCCCGTCGCACTCCACCGTGGCGCCCGCCTCCAGGGGCCACCACTCGTGCACCGTACGGATGCCGAAGAGCGCACGCAGCCGGCTGTCCATGCCCCCCGGCCTGACCCGGCCGTCCGGGTCCGCGACGCCGGTGAAGAACCCGCACACGAGGGTCCCGCCGCCCCGCGCGTAGGCGACCAGATTGTCGATCGCCGCGTCGCTCAGGAGGTAGAGCTGCGGCACGAGAACCATGCGGTAGCCGCTCAGATCCGCCTCGGGCCGGGCGAATCCGGTGGCGATCCCTCCCTCCCACAGCGCTGCGTGCCAGGCCTGCACCAGCTCCGTGTACGCGACGAGCGAGGACGGGCGGTCCTGTTGTGCGGCGCCCCACCAGGCGTCCCAGTCGTGGAGCACGGCGACCTCGGCGGTCACCTCCTTGCCGCTCACCTCGGCGCCGATCAGGGCCAGTTCGGCGCCGATGCGCTTGACCTCGGCGAACGTACGGCCGTGTTCGCCGGCGTGGCTCAGCATGGCGGAGTGGAACTTCTCGGACCCCTGCCGGGACTGACGCCACTGGAAGTAGCAGACGGCGTCCGCGCCCCTGGCCACCGCCTGGAGCGACCAGAGCCGGTTGAGCCCGGCGGGCTTGGGGTGGTTGACCTCGCGCCAGTTGACCGAGCCGGCTGCCTGCTCCATCACCATCCACGGCCCGCACGCCTGCGAGCGGGTCATGTCGGCGAGCATCGCGTTGTACTGCCCGCCCCGCGGGTCCTTCGGGTCCGGGTAGACGTCGACGGAGACGACGTCCTCGTGCTCCGCCCAGGCCCAGGCGTCCTGACCCTCCCACAGCGGCATGAAGTTGGTCGTGACCGGGATGTGCGGGGTGTGCCGGGCGACGATGTCCCGCTCGGCGGTGTAGCACTCCAGCAGCGCGTCCGAGGTGAACCGCTTGAAGTCCAGCTCGTGCGCGGGGTTGCGCAGGTACTGGACGCGGCGCGGCGGCAGGATCTCCGACCACGTGTCGTAGCGCTGACTCCAGAAGGCCGTGCCCCAGGCCTCGTTGAGCGCCGCCACCGTGCGGTGGCGGGCGGCCAGCCAGCGGCGGAAGTGGTCCGCCGTCCCGTCGCACCAGCAGTGCGTGCAGTACTCGTTGTTGATGTGCCACATGGTCAGGGCCGGGTGGTCCGCGTACCGCGCCGCGAGATCCTCGGTGAGAGCGGCGGCGTAGCGGCGGTAGACCGGAGAGCTCGGGCAGAAGTGCTGCCGCGAACCGTAGGTGACGACCGTGCCCTCCTCCGTACGCGGCAGCGTCTCCGGGTGCAGGGCTCCCATCCACGGCGGCGGGGAGGAGGTCGGGGTCGCCAGCACGACCCCGATGCCGCCCGCGTGCATCAGGTCCATGAGCCGGTCCAGCCAGCCGAACTCCCTTGCTCCCGGGCGTGGTTCGATCATCGCCCAGGAGAAGACCCCGAGGGTGACGGAGGTGACGCCGGCCTCCTTCATCAGGCGTACGTCGTCGGCCCACACCTCCTCGGGCCACTGCTCGGGGTTGTAGTCGCCTCCGAAGAGGACGCGGCCACGGGTGGCGTCGTGCAGGGACGGCATGGACGTCTCGTTCCTCTACTTCGGGTCTGCGTACTGGATGCCACGGCCGTTCGTGCCCAGATAGACACGGCCGTGGACGCGGGGGTCACCGGTGATGACCTCACCGGTCCACCCCCACTGGTGGGAGTCGTCGTTGATGCGGACCCAGGTGGCGCCCGCGTCGTCGGAGCGCAGCACGGCCACCCCGTCGTACGTCGCGGAGACACGCCCGGTCTGGAAGACGGCCGGATAGCCCGCCCGGCCCTTCCCCGGAGCCGCCTTCCCGAAGCCCAGGGCGTGCGAGGCCTGGCAGCCGGGCACCGGTGCGAACGTGCGACCGCCGTCCACGGAGCGCAGCAGGCCGTTGTCCTTGGCGGACAGCCACAGGTCCCCGGTGCGTCCGGGCGCCGCCGCGATGCGGAACTGCGCGTCCCCGGAGGGCAGCCCGGCCGCTCCCTCGACGAAGGTCGCGCCCTTGTCGGTGGAGCGGAAGACCGTCCCGGTGTCCGTGTCGTACACGTAGAAGCGGGTGGGATCGAGGGGGTCGGCGACCGGCGTCCCGCCCTTGGGGAAGGTGGCCACCTCGGCCCAGGTCGCGCCGCCGTCCGTGGACCGGTGCGCGGGGTACTTGGTCCCGTCCCAGTGGATGAAGGACCACAGGAGCGTCGCCCCGTCGGCCGAGACCGCGACCGGCCCGGGGGCCGAGGACGCCATCGCCGGCTGCGAGGCGAACGGCTGCCAGCTCGCCCCGCCGTCGCGCGAGTAGGCGCCCGCGGAGTCCGAGCCCGAGGGCCAGCCGGTACGCACGACGTACGACGGCTCACGCGTGGCCAGGGCGAGTCCGGTCGCCGTGCCGAACACCGGGTTCGACGCCATCCCCCGCGAGGGGGAGGCGGTCAGCGAGTCGTGGTACATGACCCCGATGTCCCCCAGACCGCTGAGCAGCCGCGCCCCGGACGGTGGTGCGATCAGCTGGCGTACGGACGACTCCTCCAGACCCCGGATCTCCGGCGCCCAGTGCACCAGGTCACGCGTGCCGAAGACGGTGGCGCCGGTGCCGTACACGATGTGCCGCGCGTCGTGCGGGTCCACGGCCAGGGCCTGGATCCACCAGCCGAACTTGGGCTCACCGCCCCACTTCAGGTATGGGGTCTCCGAGACGTCCAGGACCGCCGTGTCCTTGAGCGAGGTCCAGCTCTCCCCGCCGTCCGTCGAACGGAACAGGGTGTCCACCGGCCCCCAGCGGTTGTTCGTCGAGACCACGACCGTGCCGGGGCGTGAGACGTCCACGGCCACTCCGCCGTAGCCGAACGCGTCGCCGGGGCCCGGGGCCGCCGGGGTCACGTCGGTCCAGAGACCCGTCACGGTGTCGAGACGGTGGACCGAGCCGTCGGACTGGTTGTTCGGTCCCGGCCCGTCCGCGTAACTCACGTACAGGGCACGTCCCCCCGCGTCGTACGCCGCGCGGACCGGCACCTTCGTCGATGCGCCGGAGGCGGGCCGTCCGGGAACCTCCTCCCAGCCGCCCGAGGCGTCGCGGCGGTAGAGGTTCGCGCCGCCGTCGCCCCAGCCCGCGTACACCGTACGGCCCGCGGCCACCAGCAGGGTGACCCCCTGGCCGCTCGCCGACGCGGTCGCCGGGAAGGAGGTGTCCTGGGCCCAGGTGGCGCCCCGGTCCGTGGAGCGCAGCAGTCCGTCGTGACGGGTGCCGAGCCAGAGCGTCTCGCTGTCACGGGGGTCGACCAGGAGCCGCTCGCCGCAGCCCCGGCCGTCCTCGTTGGCCCCGAGGCGCACGGTGAGATCCGTACGCTTCCAGCTCGCGCCCCGGTCGTCGGACCTGAGGACCGCGCCCGGCGACGCCCACGCCTGCGCGTACGTCCCGAGCGCCAGGTACAGCCGGTCCGGGTGCGCCGGGTCGACGGCCATCGCCTCGACGCCCAGCAGGTTCCAGTCGTCCCAGCCGATGTGGTCGGTGAGAGCCGTCCAGAGGGAGCTCCGGCCGTCCCAGCGGTAGGCCCCGCCGATGTCCGTCCTGGCGTAGGCCAGGCCCTCGACCGCGGGGTGGAACATCAGGCCCGTCACGAAGCCCGTCCCGCCGATCGCCGCGGTGCGCCAGCGGTGCGGCTGCGTCGTGCGGTTCTTCGGAGTGGCCGAGGCCCCTCCCGCCGCGGGCAGCACCGTGGCCGAGGCCGCGACCACCGCCGCACCGGCCAGGACGGTACGGCGCCGGGGATGCGGGCCGGATTCGGGCTGCGGGACGGACGTAGCGCGCATGACGAGGACCCTCCGGAGGGAGTGGACGGTGACTACGGGGCACGTGCGAGGTGGATCAGCCCTTGACGGCGCCGGTGAGCATGCCTTCCTTGAAGTGCTTCTGCACGAAGGGAGACAGGATCGCCACGGGCAGCAGCGCCAGGACCATGACGGCCATCTGGACGGCCAGCAGCGACAGGTGACCGGTGTTGATGACCTGGGTCAGGCCGGTGGGACGCTCCTGCTTGAGGATGAGCTGGTTCATCACGTTCTGCAGCGGCAGCATGTCCGGATCGGTCAGGTAGATGGAGGCGTTGAACCAGGCGCTCCAGTAACCGACCGCGTAGAAGAGCGTGATCACCGCGATGACCGCGCGCGAGAGGGGCATGACGATCTGCCACAGGATGCGGAAGTCGCCGGCCCCGTCGATGCGTGCGCTCTCGATGAGCTCCTGCGCGGTGCTCATGAAGAACGCGCGCAGGACCAGGATGTTGAACACGTTGAGGGCGCTCGGCAGGATCAGGGCCAGGTAGGTGTCGGTGAGCCCGAGACCCTGCACCACCAGGTAGGTGGGGATGAGCCCCGCGCCGAAGAACATCGTGGCCAGCATGAACATCAGCAGCGGCCGGTGCAGCACGGTCCCGGTGCGGGAGAGACCGTAGGCGCACATGATCGACACGGTCATGCTGAAGGCCGTGCCCACGACGGTCACACAGACGCTGACCAGCGCGGCCCGGGTGACCTGGCCGCCGCCCAGCAGCTCCTGGTAGGCGATGAAGGTGATCCCGCGCGGGATCACCACCAGTCCGCCCGCCTCGGTGATGGTCTTCACCGAGGACAGGCTGGTGACGATCACCACCCAGAGGGGGAGGAGGACGCCGAGGCAGACCAGGACCAGGACCACGCCCTTGGAGGCGAGCCCCGCCTTCGACGGTTCCTCCTCCCATGCGGGTCGCAGTCGGCCGCGGGTGCCGGGCTTGACCCCGGCCATTCCGGTGAGACCGGAGAGCAGGCTGCTCACTTCTTGTACACCCCCTGCTCACCCATGAGATGAGCGACCTTGTTGGCCCCGAGGACCAGCAGCAGACCGAAGATTCCCTTGACGATTCCGACGGCCGCCGCGTAGCTGAACCCGCCGTTGGTGATGCCGACGTTCCAGACGTAGGTGTCGAGCACCTCGGAGGCGCCCGGACCGACCGCGGTGCGCTGGAGCAGGATCTGCTCGAAGCCGACGGTCAGCGCGTTGCCCACCTGGAGCACCAGCAGCAGGGCCACCACGGGCCGCAGGGCGGGCAGCGTGATGTGCCACATCCGGCGCCAGCGGTTCGCGCCGTCCATGGCGCTCGCCTCGTAGAGGTCCGGGCTGACCGACGCCAGCGCCGCCAGGAAGACGATGACACCCCAGCCGGCGTCCTTCCAGATCATCTCGAAGGTGATCAGGAACTTGAACAGGCCCGGATCGGTCATCAGGTCGAAGCCCTCGTGACCGTGCTCCCGCAGCGTCTGGGCGATGAGCCCGGCGCCGCCGAACATCTGCTGGAACACCGTGACGACCAGGACCCAGGAGAAGAAGTGCGGCAGGTAGAGGATCGCCTGCGCCACCGCCCGGACCCGGGGCCGCACGAAGCTGTTGATGAACAGCGCGAGCAGGATCGGCACCGGGAAAAACAGCGTCAGCTGCAACAGGAAGATCGTCAGCGTGTTCCGCAGGGCCGACCAGAACAGCCGGTCGTTCACCATCTGCTGGAACCACTCGAAGCCGACCCACGGGCTCTGCGCGATCGCCTGGAAAGCGTTGTCCGCGATGTACGGGTCGTAGTCCTGGAAGGCGACGATGTTGCCGGCCAGGGGGATGTACGCGAAGACCAGCAGCAACAGCATCGCCGGCACGGTCATCAGGAGCAGGGTGCGGTCCCGGCGCAGCCGGTGACGCAGGGGCATGGCCCCGGTCGCCTGGCCGCGTCGCGTGGTCTTGCCGTTCTGGACCGGCGGCGTCCCTGGATCCTGCGCGCGCCGGTCCTCTGTGCTGAGTGACATGTCAGGAGGCCGACTCACCGGTCTCGTCGAGCAGCTTCTTGTACCAGTCGCGAAGCTTGTCGCCGCCCTTGCTCTTCCAGTCCGAGACCTGCTGCTGCATGTCGCTGACCTTCTTGCGGCCGCGGACGATGTCCTTCTCCAGGTCCTCGAACTGGGCGTTCAGCTCGGTGTAGCGCGTGGGCTCCTGGATCTGCATGCCGTGGAAGAGCGGCTTCTTGAGGTGCGCGCCCTGCCGCTGCTGCCACTCGACGACGCCCTTGGCGACGTCCGGGAAGTCGGGGTAGGCGCGGAAGGGGGAGGAGGAGGCCACGTACTCGTAGGTGGCGAAGACCTGGTTGTTGCCCAGCTCCGTCTTGACGAGGACGCCGTCCTTGAGGGTGTGGTGCGTGCCCTCCAGGCCGTAGGCCTTCAGGCGCTGCTCCTTGGTGCCGTAGGGCGCGGCGGTGAAGTTGGCGAGGGCGAGGACGTCCTCGATCGTCTTCTTGTCCGCGTCCTTGCTGACGAAGCACCAGATGTTGGAGGGGGAGGCCTCGTAGATGACCGGGGCGCCACCGTCGGCGGCGAAGAAGTCCATCGCGTCCATCCGGAACTCCGGCTTGTCCAGCCGCTGGACCGCGGTCGCCGCGTACCAGTCCGAGATGTCCGCGTTGTACATGAGCACGTTGCCGGACGAGAAGGTGGTGCGCATGTCACCGGTCTCGGCCTTGGCGTCCGGGTGCACGAAGCCGGCCGAGTACAGCGACCGCGACCACTCCAGGGCCTCGAGGTATTCGGGGGTCTCGTAGCGGTTGACCAGCTTGCCGTCGACGAGCTTCCAGTAGTACGGCTTTTCCGGGAGCACCCCGAAGAAGACGTACGCCGACCACGTCATGTCGCTGCACGCCCACACCTTGCTCTTGGGGGCGTTGATCTCCTTGCAGAGGTCGTAGAACTCCTGCGTGGTGGTCGGGACCTCGTACCCCTTCTCCTCGAAGATGTCCGCGCGGTAGAAGGGCGTGATGTTCGGCGTGGACTCCGCGGGCATCGGCAGGCCGCGCAGCTTGTCGGCGAAGATCGCGCGCTGCCAGGCGCCGGTGGGAATGGCCGCGAGGTTCGGGTAGGCCTTGACCTTGTCGCCCGAGAGGTAGGGACCGAGGTCGGCGAACTTGTTGGCGATGGCGCTCGGTATCTTGCCGCCCAGCTCCCAGCCCGGGACGACGACCGCGTCGGGGATCTGGCTGGAGGCGAGCACCGCGCCCAGCTTCTGGCCGTAGACGTTGCCGTCCTGGTTCTGCCACTTGACCTTGACGCCGGCCGCTTCGTCCATGGCCTTCCAGTACGGGTTGCCCTCGCCCGGCGAGGTGCCCCACAGCGGCGCCATGATCGTCAGCTCGCTGCCCTTGCCCAGCTTCTTCGGCACCGAGACCGCGAGCTGGTCGGCCGGGAGCGCGGTCGTGAAGCCGACCGCCGAGCCGTTCTTGCTCGGGATGTCCGGGGTGACCGCCTTGGAGGGCACGTAGGTCGGAAGGATGTCCTTCAGCTTCTTGCCCGTGGTCGTGCCCTCGTTCTTCGAGCCACCCGAACCGCCGCACGCGGCGAGGAGCGGCATCCCGCCGCCCACGGCCGCGGCGGCGACCGCGGTGGAGGCGAGGAATCTCCTCCGGCTGGGAGCGGAGGGGGAGTTCGGCGTCATTGCGTCAACCCTTCGTGGTGCAACAGGACGTCCGCGGCGGCGACTGCCGTTCGTCCCTGTGTCTGAGGTAGGGGGCGTTACCGGCCGAGCCGGCGGCACTTCACCGGCTGAGCTGAAGCGGTCAACGGGCTGCCTCGTCGAAGCGCTTCGATGTTGCAGCGAGGTTAAGTGAAGGGTCTCGGCCACACAAGAGTTCGTTTCGATATTCCTCCGACCTGTTTCCGAACCGTTTCCCGGCGTGATGTGGCGCCGATGTACCCGGAAGTGCCTCTTTGAGGCAGTAGCACCCTTGACACCTGCGGGGTTGGCCGCAGAGCATCGAAGCGCTTCGAAAGATCTTCTCCTCGCGTCGACAGAACTTTCGTCGTCCGACGCCCTGAAAACCTCCCACCTCTCCAAGGGGACCCGCACGTGACGGACCATCCGCTTCCCTTCCGCGACCCGCAGCTGTCCTTCGCCCGGCGCACCGACGATCTGCTCGGACGGCTCACGCTCGACGAGCGGATCGTGATGCTGCATCAGTTCGCCCCGGCGGTGGAGCGGCTGGGGCTCGGCCCGTTCCGCACCGGACAGGAGGCCCTCCACGGCGTCGCCTGGATGGGGCCCGCCACCGTCTTCCCGCAGGCCGTCGGTCTCGGCGCCACCTGGAACGACGACCTGGTCCGCCGGATCGGCGAGGCCGTCGGCGACGAGGTGCGGGCCAAGCGCGCCCAGGACGACCGCGTCGGGCTCAACGTCTGGGCGCCGACGGTGAACCTGCTGCGTCACCCCCTGTGGGGCCGGGGCGAGGAGGGGTACTCCGAGGACCCCGCCCTGACCTCCGCGATCGCCGTGGCCTACACCCGTGGACTGCGCGGTGACGACCCCCGCTACTGGCGCACCGCCCCCGTGCTCAAGCACTGGCTGGCCCACAACAACGAGACCGACCGCGACACCGCGTCCTCCTCGGTGCGCCCGCGGGTCCTGCACGAGTACGACCTGCGGGCCTTCCGCGGAGCCGTCGAGGCCGGGGCCGTGGCCGGCGTCATGCCGGCGTACAACCTGGTCAACGGCCGTCCCAACCACGTGTCCCCGCTCCTGGAGCAGCACCTGCGGAGCTGGACCGACCAGCCGCTCGTCGTCTGCTCGGACGCGGGCGCGCCGTCCAACCTGGTCGACTCCGAGCACTACTTCGACACGCACGCCGAGGCCACCGCCGCGGCCCTCAAGGCCGGCGTGGACAGCTTCACCGACCACGGCACGGACTCCTCGGTCATGACCGGCCGCATCCGCGACGCGCTCGCCGAGGGGCTCCTCGACGAGAAGGACATCGACACGGCGGTCCGCCGGCTGCTCGCGATGCGCTTCGCGCTGGGCGAGTTCGATCCGGAGCTCGACCCGTACGCCCGGACCGGCGGCCTGGACACCGAGGAGCACCGCGCGCTGGCCCTGGAGGCCGCCGAGCAGGCCGTCGTCCTGCTCAAGAACGAGGGTCTGCTGCCCCTCGCGCCGGAGGAGGGCCGCACGGTGGCGGTCGTCGGGCTTCTCGCGGACGCCTGCAAGCTCGACTGGTACAGCGGCACCCTCATGCACCGCTCGACGCCGCTCGACGGCATCCGCGAGCGTTACGGCGCCGAGAACGTCCTGTTCACCGAAGGAGTGGACCGGATCAGGCTGAGGTGCTCCGGCGGCTGGCTGACCGTGCCCCGCGCGGAGGGCGCGCCGAACGGGGAGGCCCGGGGCGCGGAAGGTGCCCTCGACCCGGCACTCCTCGCGGGGCGCACCGACCTGCCCCCGCTGACCTGCGGCGACGAGCCGGCCGAACTGGCCCTCGTCGACTGGGGGGACGGCGTCCTGACCCTGCGCACCGACGAGGGGCTGTACCTCTCGGTCGCAGACGACGGATTCGTCAGGGCGTCCGCGGACGAGCCGGGCGGCTGGGTCGTCCAGGAGACGTTCCGCCTGGAGGCGGTGGAGGGACACGACGGCGGACACCGCCTTCTGCACATCGGGACCGGTGGATACGTGTCTGTCGCCGCCGACGGCGCGAAGGTTGCCGTCTCCGGCGAGAAGATCGGGCGGGAGGGCGCCACCGTCTTCGTGAGCGAGACGGTCGAGCACGGCGCGGACGCCGTGGCACGGGTCGCCGCGGCGGCCGACACCGTGATCGTCGTCGCCGGCAACGACCCCCACATCAACGGCCGCGAGACCGAGGACCGCACGACCCTCGCACTCCCCGCCCAGCAGGACCGGCTGTGGCGCGCCGCCCGGGCCGCCAACTCGCGTACGGTCCTCGTGCTGACCTCCGCCTACCCGTACGCGGTCACCGACGCGGCCCAGGCACTCCCCGCCCTGCTCTGGACCGCGCACGGCGGCCAGGCGGCGGGCACCGCGCTCGCGCGGGTGCTCGCGGGCGACGTCTCCCCCGGGGGAAGGCTCCCGCAGACCTGGTACGCGGGTGACGACGATCTGCCGGGCCTGCTCGACTACGACATCATCGGCTCGCGGCAGACGTACCTCTACTTCGAGGGCACCCCGCTCTTCCCGTTCGGGCACGGACTGGGATACGCCGGTTTCTCCTACTCCGCACCGGAGGCCGAGGTCGAGGGCGAGCTGCTGCGGGTGGCACTGACCGTCACCAACGACGGGACGATCGCGGCGGACGAGGTGGCCCAGCTCTACGTCCGTGGGGCGGCCCCCTCGCAGGCCGCGCCCGCCGGCGCGGGCCGGACGGAGGGACCGGGCGGCGCCGTGGACCTGCCGCGGCGCAAGCTGGTCGGCCACCGCCGCCTGCACCTGGCTCCCGGTGCGGCCGAGCGCGTCGAATTCGCCGTTCCGGTGGCGGAGCTGGGGCACTGGAGCGTGGCGCACGGCCGCTGGACCGTCGAGCCGGGTGCGTACGAGATCCTCGCGGGAGCCTCCAGCGAGGACATCAGGCTCACCGCCACGGTGACCGTCGACGGCGAGGCCTCCGGCCCGCGCCCGGTGCTCACGCGAGGGCTGGAGGCCGCCGACTACGACTGGCAGCGGGACACCGAGATCGTGGACCGCGCGAAGACCGAGGGGGACTCCGTCACCCCCGCCTCCGCGGACCGGCCCGGTGAAGTCGGCTTCGGGGCATGCGACTTCGGTGCGGGCGTGGCCGGCCTGGCCTTCACCCTCGCGGGCGCGGGTTCCCTCTCCGTCACGGCGGACGGGCAGAGCGTTCAGCTCCAGGCCGAGGGCGAGGGCGGACCGTACGCCTACCGCACGCTCACCACTCCTCTCACGCTCCAGGGTGTGCGGGAGCTGAGGGTCCGCATGGAAGGAACCGTGCGCCTCGCCCGCATCGACGTCGTCCCCGCGAAGGAGACCGCATGAAGTTCACCGACGGCTTCTGGCTCATGCGTGAGGGCGTGCGCGCCTCCTACGCGACCGAGATCCGGGACGTGCGCGTCGAGCCCGACCGCTTCACCGCGTACGCGGCGGTCAAGCGGGTCGCCGCACGCGGAGACACGCTGAACACCCCGCTCATCACGGTCGAGTGCTTCTCGCCCGCCGAGGGCGTCATCGGCGTGCGGACCACGCACCACGCGGGGAAGGCCCGGCGCGGACCGGACTTCACGCTCCTGCCGGGCGACGCGTCCGCGCCCGCGGCCCGCACCCGCAGGGAGGGTGCCGTCACGGAGCTCTCCAGCGGCCCGCTGACCCTGCGCATGGACGGGGACGGGCCGTGGGGCATCACCTTCAGCGACGCCTCCGGGCGGCGTCTGACCGGGGTGGACCCCAAGGGGACGGCCTTCGCGACCGCGCCCGACGGGACCCACCACATGATCGCCCAACTCGCCCTGGACGTGGGGGAGAACGTCTACGGCCTCGGCGAGCGCTTCACCCCGTTCGTCAAGAACGGCCAGACGGTGGACATCTGGCAGGCGGACGGCGGCACCAGCAGCGAACTGGCCTACAAGAACATCCCGTTCTACCTGTCCTCGCGCGGTTACGGAGTCTTCGTCAACCACCCGGGCAGGGTCTCCTTCGAGGTGGGCTCGGAGTCCGTCGGCCAGGTGCAGTTCAGCGTCGAGGACCAGTCGCTGGAGTACTACGTCGTGGCCGGCCCGACGCCGAAGGACGTGCTGGCCCGCTACACGGCCCTCACCGGCCGCCCCGCGCTGCCGCCCGCCTGGTCGTTCGGACTCTGGCTGACCACCTCCTTCTGCACGTCGTACGACGAGGAGACGGTCACCTCCTTCGTCGACGGCATGGCCGAGCGGGGCATCCCGCTCAGCGTCTTCCACTTCGACTGCTTCTGGATGCGCGAGTACCAGTGGTCGGACTTCCTCTGGGACCCGGACGTCTTCCCCGATCCGGAGGGCATGCTGGCGCGCCTGAAGGCACGCGGGCTGCGCATCAGCATGTGGATCAACCCGTACATCGCCCAGAAGTCGGCCCTGTTCGCGGAGGGTGCCGAACAGGGCTACCTGGTGCGGCGGCCCAACGGTGACATCTGGCAGTGGGACCTGTGGCAGCCGGGCATGGCGCTGGTCGACTTCACCAACCCCGCGGCGCGCGCCTGGTACGACGGCAAGCTGCGGGCCCTGCTGGACCAGGGGGTCGACTGCTTCAAGACGGACTTCGGTGAGCGCATCCCCACGGACGTGGTCTGGCACGACGGCTCCGACCCCGAGCGGATGCACAACTACTACGCGCAGATCTACAACCGCACCGTCTTCGAGCTGCTGGAGAAGGAGCGCGGCGCGGGCGAGGCCGTCCTCTTCGCCCGGTCGGCCACCGCCGGGGGCCAGCAGTACCCGGTGCACTGGGGCGGCGACTGCTTCGCCTCGTTCACCGCGATGGCGGAGTCCCTGCGGGGCGGGCTGTCGCTGAGCCTGTCGGGCTTCGGCTTCTGGAGCCATGACATCGGCGGCTTCGAGGGGACCCCCGACCCGGCGGTCTTCAAGCGCTGGCTCGCCTTCGGCCTGCTCTCCTCGCACAGCCGGCTGCACGGCAACGTCTCCTACCGGGTCCCGTGGGAGTTCGGCGACGAGGCCGTCGACGTGGCCCGGCAGTTCACCCTGCTCAAGCACCGGCTCATGCCCTACCTCTACGGGGTGGCCGCCGAGGCACACCGCACGGGCGTGCCGATGATGCGGCCGATGCTGGCGGAGTTCCCCGGCGACCCCGCCACCCGCACCCTGGACCGGCAGTACATGCTCGGCCCGGACCTGCTGGTCGCGCCGGTCTTCACGGAGGACGGGGAGGTCGAGTACTACGTCCCCGAGGGCACGTGGACCTCGCTGCTCAGCGGCGAGCGCGTCACCGGCCCCGTGTGGCGGCACGAGACGCACGGCTTCGACAGCCTGCCCCTGCTGGTCAGGGACGGAGCCGTCCTGCCCTGGGGCGCCGACGACCAGCGCCCGGACGGGGACTGGCTGGAGGGCCTCACGCTGCGTGTCTTCGGTGCCCCCGAGGAGGAGAGGCTCGTCACCGTGCCGGACCTGACCGGCGCGGTCGCGGCCGGCTTCCGCGTCGCCCGGGAGGGCTCCGGCGTGCGGGTCACGGCCGAGGGCACCGGCCGGCCGTTCCGGGTGAGTGTCGAGGAGACCGGCGCGGCGGGGGAGGGGACCGGAACGGTCACCGTCGCCTGAGTCCCCGCGCCGCACGGACAGCCCGCCGTCCGCCCCGCCCGGGGCGGACGGCGGCCTGCTGTCCGCCGGGCAACGGCGCCCCGGGCCTCGGGTACGCGGGCTCCCGAGGTGCTCCGTGCCGTCACGCCGCAGGGTCCCGGTGGCCCGGGATCCCTCGTGCCGTCCTGCGCTCACCCGATGCCCTGCCGTCCTTCCGGCGGGCCTCGCTCCGGTCCTGCCGTCCGTTCTCACCACCAGTGAGACACCGCCAGTGAGACATGTCACTGACGGTGAAGTTCTCGGCATACATCCGGCGGCGCCGGAGAGGTGTCCAGGCTGCCGGTGCGTGCCGAACCCGTGGCCCGCCGGCACGGACCAGTGCTCCGCGCCCCGACCGTGCGGAGCAGCCCAGGCACGGAAGGCAGACCCCTCACATGTCGGCTACCCCTACGTCGGCTCCCCACGCCGAGACCTCAGTTGCGGCGCTCGCGACCGTACACATCGACGGGAGCTGGCTCCCCGCCGTCTCCGGAGCCACGCGGGAGATCCTCGACCCCGCGGACGCCACGGTCCTGGCCGTCGTCGCCGAGGCCGGTGTGGAGGACACCGACACGGCCGTGGCCGCCGCTCGCCGTGCCTTCGACGACGGCCCGTGGCCGCACCGGCCGGTCGCCGAGCGCGCCGGGCTGCTCCGCAGGGTTGCCGTCCTCCTCCAGCGGGACCGCGAGGAGATCGCGATCACGGAGAGCCGTGACACCGGCAAGACCTTGGAGGAAGGGCGCGTCGACGTCGACGACGTCACGAACGCCTTCCGCTACTTCGCCGACCTCGTCATGAACGAGAGCGGCGGCCGGGTCGTCGACGCCGGGGACCCCGACGTGCACAGCGTCGTCGTGCACGAGCCCGTCGGCGTCTGTGCCCTGATCACCCCCTGGAACTACCCGCTGCTCCAGGCCAGCTGGAAGATCGCCCCGACCCTCGCGGCGGGCAACACCTTCGTGCTCAAGCCCAGCGAGGTCACCCCGCTCTCCACCGTCCACCTGGTGCGGCTGCTCGCCGAGGCCGGGCTGCCCGACGGCGTCGCCAACCTCGTGACGGGCGCGGGCGCGCCCGTCGGCGCGCGGCTCTCCGAGCACCCCGACGTCGACCTCGTCTCCTTCACCGGCGGCCTGGCCAGCGGGACGAAGGTCGCCCAGGCCGCGGCCCCCACCGTCAAGAAGGTCGCCCTGGAGCTCGGCGGCAAGAACCCCAACGTGGTGTTCGCCGACGCCTGCGCCACCGAGGAGGGCTTCGACACGGCCGTCGACCAGGCGCTGAACGCCGCGTTCTTCCACAGCGGCCAGGTCTGCTCCGCCGGGGCCCGGCTCATCGTCGAGGAGTCCGTCCGCGACCGCTTCGTCACCGAACTCGCCCGCCGCGCCGACGCGATCCGGCTCGGCCGCGGCACCGTCGACGGAGTCGAGTGCGGCCCTCTCGTCTCCGCGCAGCAGCTCGCCAAGGTCGAGGCGTACGTGGCGTCCGCCCGGGAGGAGGGTGCGGTCGTCCGCTCCGGAGGCGCCCGCCCCGAGCCCTCGGACGTCCGTCCCGCGAGCGGCTACTTCTACCGGCCGACCGTGCTGGACGGCTGCCACCGTGCGATGAGGGTGGTCCGCGAGGAGACCTTCGGCCCGATCCTCACCGTGGAGACCTTCCGGACGGAGGAGGAGGCCGTCACCCTGGCCAACGACACCGACTACGGCCTCGCGGGCGCCGTCTGGACCACCGACGCGGGACGCGCCCGCCGCGTCGCCGCCCGGCTGCGGCACGGCACCGTCTGGATCAACGACTACCACCCCTACCTCCCGCAGGCGGAGTGGGGCGGTTTCGGCAGGTCCGGGACCGGCCGTGAGCTCGGCCCCACCGGACTGGCCGAGTACCGGGAGTCCAAGCACATCTACCAGAACCTGAACCCGCGCCCCCAGCGCTGGTTCGCGGGCTGACCGGAAACGGCCCTTCCCCCCAGCTGTTCGCGGCACCACGCACACGCACGAACCTTGCAGAAGGAGCAGTGACCGATGCCCCCGTCCCCCAGCACCGCACGCCCCGGCCCCTCCGGCGGCGCCCGTCCGGAGCCCGCCGACTACGTGATCGTCGGAGGAGGCACGGCCGGATCCGTCATCGCCTCGCGGCTCACCGAGGACCCCGATGTCACGGTCACCGTCATCGAGGGCGGACCGACCGACATCGACCGCGAGGACGTCCTCACGCTCCGCCGCTGGCTCGGCCTCCTCGGCGGCGACCTCGACTACGACTACCCCACCACCGAACAGCCGCGCGGCAACTCCCACATCCGGCACAGCCGCGCCCGGGTCCTCGGCGGCTGCTCCTCGCACAACACCCTGATCAGCTTCAAGCCGCTGCCCGGCGACTGGGACGAGTGGGCCGAGGCCGGGGCCGGCGGCTGGGACGCCGCCGCCATGGATCCCTACTTCGCCCGGCTGCGCAACAACATCGTGCCCGTCGACGAGAAGGACCGGAACGCCATCGCCCGCGACTTCGTCGACGCCGCCCAGGCGGCGGCCGGGGTCCCGCGCGTGGACGGCTTCAACAAGAAGCCGTTCCACGAGGGCGCGGGCTTCTTCGACCTGGCCTACCACCCGGAGAACAACAAGCGTTCCTCCGCCTCCGTCGCCTATCTCCACCCCCACATCGAGGCCGGCGACCGCCCCAATCTCACGATCCTGCTGGAGACGTGGGCGTACCGCCTGGAGTTCGACGGCCACCGGGCCACCGGGGTGCACGTACGGGACAAGAACGGGGAGGAGACCTTCCTGCGCGCCGGGCGCGAAGTGATCGTCTGCGCGGGCGCGGTGGACACCCCCCGGCTGCTGATGCACTCCGGCGTCGGACCGGCGAAGGACCTGACCGAGCTCGGCATCCCCGTCGTGCACGACCTCCCGGGCGTCGGCGAGAACCTGCTCGACCACCCCGAGTCGGTCATCGTCTGGGAGACCGACGGACCCATCCCCGAGAACTCCGCGATGGACTCCGACGCGGGCCTCTTCGTGCGCAGGGACCCCGGATCCCGGGGCCCCGACCTGATGTTCCACTTCTACCAGATCCCCTTCACCGACAACCCGGAGCGCCTCGGCTACGAGAAGCCCGAGCACGGCGTGTCGATGACCCCGAACATCCCCAAGCCGCGCAGCCGCGGCCGTCTCTACCTCACGAGCGCCGACCCCGAGGCCAAACCGGCCCTGGACTTCCGCTACTTCACCGACGAGGACGACTACGACGGCCGCACCCTCGTCGACGGCATCAAGCTCGCCCGCGAGATAGCGAAGACCGAACCGCTGGCCCACTGGCTCAAGCGCGAGGTGTGCCCCGGGCTCGAGGTCACCTCCGACGAGGACATCAGCGAGTACGCCCGCAAGGTCGCGCACACCGTCTACCACCCCGCGGGAACCTGCCGCATCGGGGCCGTGGGCGACCCGGAGGCCGTCGTCGACCCCCAGCTGCGGATCCAGGGCCTGGAGGGCATCCGCATCGCCGACGCGTCCGTCTTCCCGTCCATGCCCGCCGTGAACCCCATGATCGGTGTCCTGATGGTGGGCGAGAAGTGCGCCGAACTGCTCCGAACCACCCCGACCACCGGAGGCGATGTCCGATGAGCGAAGCCGGCACCCCCGTGTTCAGCGTCCGGAACCTCTGGAAGGTCTTCGGGCCCAAGGCCGACCGCATCCCCGGCAGCGAGCACGCCGAACTGCCGCCCGCCGAACTGCGCGAGCGCACCGGCTGCACCGCGGCGGTGCGCGACGTCTCCTTCGACGTGCACAAGGGCGAGGTCTTCGTCGTCATGGGCCTCTCCGGCTCCGGCAAGTCCACCCTCGTACGCTGTCTGACCCGGCTCATCGAACCCACCAGCGGCACCCTCGCCATCGACGGCGAGGACGTCCTGGGCATGGACACCACCCGGCTGCGCGAACTGCGCCGCCACCGCGCCGCCATGGTCTTCCAGCACTTCGGGCTGCTGCCGCACCGCACGGTGCTCGACAACGTCGCCTACGGCCTGGAGATCCAGGGCCTCGGCAGGGCCGAACGGCGCGCCAGGGCCGCCGGACTCGTGGAGAAGGTAGGCCTCGCCGGCCTCGAAGGCCGCCGCCCCGCCCAGCTCTCCGGCGGACAGCAGCAGCGCGTCGGTCTGGCCCGCGCCCTCGCGGTGGACCCCTCCGTCCTCCTCTTCGACGAACCGTTCAGCGCACTCGACCCGCTGATCCGGCGGGAGATGCAGGACGAAGTCGTACGGCTGCACCGCGAGGAGGGCCGCACCATGGTCTTCATCACCCACGACCTCAGCGAGGCGCTCCGCCTGGGCACCCGCATCGCGCTGATGCGTGACGGCGGGATCGTCCAGCTCGGCACCCCCGAGGAGATCGTGGGCTCGCCCGCCGACGACTACGTACGCGAGTTCGTCAGGGACGTGCCCCGCGAGCAGGTCCTCACCGTGGCGACCGCCATGCGTCCGCCGACCGCGGGGGAGGCCGGCGGCGGCCCCGCCCTCCGGCCCGGTGCCACCGTCTCCGAGGCCATCGAGGCCGTCTCCCGCTCCGGCGAGCCGGTCGCCCGCGTCATGGAGGGCGGCAGGCTGCTCGGCGTCGTCGACCACGCCTGCCTGCTGGACGTGGTGGCGGGCACGGGAGTCCGTGAGGTGACCGTCTGATGGCCACCGCCCAAGCCACCACCGGTACCGTGTCCGGACCCCCGGGGAACGCCCTTTCCGCGGCTCTGCGCGGCCGTCCCGCCCTCGGCAAGATCCTGGTGCTGCTGGTGATCGCCGCCGTCGCGGTACCCCTCGCGCACGCCCGCTGGGGCGGCGGGGCCTGGCCGGCGGCCCTGACGGTCGACCTCGGCGGACCCCTCGGCGAGGTCAACGACTGGATCATCGGCAACCGCGACAGTCACCCGCTCTTCCTCTACTTCTTCGGCCACATCAGCAACGCCGTCGTCCTGTCCGTGCGCGGCGTCTACCTGGCGCTCCTCGCCCTCGGCTGGGCCGGAGTCACCGCCCTCGCCGCGCTCGTCGCCTGGCGCACGGCCGGATGGCGCCTTGCGCTGACCGCGGGACTGTCCTTCCTGGCCTGCGGACTGCTCGGCATGTGGGTGCCGACGATGCAGACGCTCGCCCTGATGGTCGTCGCGGTCCTCGCCTCCGTGGTGCTGGGCCTGCTCCTCGGGCTCGCCGCGGGCCTCTCGGACCGTACGTTCCGCGTCCTGCGCCCCGTCCTTGACACCATGCAGGTGCTGCCCGCCTTCGCCTATCTGCTGCCCGTCGTGCTGGTCTTCGGCATCGGCGTGCCCGGCGCGGTCCTCGCGACCGTCGTCTACGCGGCGCCGCCGATGGCCCGGCTCGCCGTACTCGGACTGCGCGGCGCCGACGCCGGCGTCATGGAGGCCGTCACCTCGCTCGGCGCGACCGGCCGGCAGCGCCTCCTGAGCGCCCGACTGCCGCTGGCCCGCAAGGAACTCCTCCTCGGCCTCAACCAGACCATCATGATGGCGCTGTCCATGGCCGTCATCGCCTCCGTCATCGGCGCCGGCGGCCTCGGTGACCGCGTGTACCAGGCGCTGTCCTCCGTCGACGTCGGAGCCGCGCTCGCCGCGGGCATCCCCATCGTGCTGCTCGCCGTCGTCCTGGACCGTACGACCGAGGCGGCCGGCCGGAAGATCGGTACGGACCCCACCGGCCCCGCCGCCCTGCGCGGGGCACGCGGCTGGGCCCTCGCCGCCCTGACCGCCGCGGCCGTCGCCGTCGTGGGCCGCTTCACCGGCGGCCGCGTCTGGCCCGACGGCGGTGTCCTCGCCATCGCGGGCCCGGTCAACACCGCCAAGGACTGGATGGTCGACCACCTCTACACCGGCATCCCCGTCATCGGCGGAACCGCCGACTGGGCGGCCCACTTCACCAACTGGATCCTCAACCCGCTGCGCGACGGGCTGCAGGCGCTGCCCTGGTGGTCCGTGCTGCTGATCGTCGCCGCGCTCGCCTGGACGATCGGCACGTGGCGCACCGCGCTCACCGCCGTGCTCGCCATGGCGGCCATCGGGGTCCTCGGTGTCTGGGACGTGTCGATGGACACCCTCGGCCAGGTCCTCGCCGCCGTCGCCGTCACGCTCGTCCTGGGCTTCGCCGTCGCCATCGGCGCCGCGCGCAGCCGCCGCCTGGAACGGCTGCTGCGGCCCGTCCTGGACGTCTTCCAGACGATGCCGCAGTTCGTCTACCTCATCCCCGTCGTCGCCCTCTTCGGTGTCGGCCGCGCCCCCGCCGCCGCCGCGGCCGTCGTCTACGCGCTGCCCGCCGTCGTCCGCATCACGACCCAGGGCCTGCGGGGCGTGGACCCCGCCGCGTTGGAGTGCGCCCGCTCGCTCGGCGCCACCAGCGGCCAGCAACTGCGCCAGGTCCAGCTCCCGCTGGCCAGGCCCGCCCTGCTGCTCGCCGTCAACCAGGGCGTCGTGCTGGTCCTCGCGGTCGTCATCATCGGCGGCCTCGTCGGCTCCGGGGCGCTCGGCTACGACGTCGTGTTCGGCCTGGCCCAGGGCGACCTGGCCACCGGGCTCGTCGCGGGCGCCGCCATCGTCTGCCTGGGGCTGATGCTGGACCGTGTCACCCAGCCCACCACCCGCCTCCAGCGGAAGGAGAGCTGACATGGCTCGCACCCGGATCCGCGCCCGAGCCCGTCTGCGGACCTCCGCGATCGTCGTCTCGGCCGGCGCCATGCTCGCCGTCACCGGCTGCGGCGCGGCGGACATGACGAAGCAGGCCTCCCCGTTCGCCGCCCCCGCGGACATCAGGACCGTCACGCTCTCCGTGCAGTCCTGGGTCGGCGCGCAGGCGAACGTGGCCGTCGCCCAGAAGATCCTCGAGGACGAACTCGGCTACCGCGTCGACCTGGTCCAGACGGACGAGGTACCCGCCTGGGACGCCCTCAGCCAGGGCAGGGTGGACGCCATCCTGGAGGACTGGGGCCACCCCGACCAGGAGAAGCTGTACGTCGAGGACAAGAAGACCATCGTCTCCGGGGGCGACCTCGGCGTCACGGGCCACATCGGCTGGTACGTCCCCAAGTACTGGGCGGACGCGCACCCGGACGTCACGGACTGGAAGAACCTCGACGAGTACGCCGACGAGCTGCGCACCCCGGAGAGCGGCGACAAGGGCCAGCTGATGGACGGTTCGCCGTCCTACGTCACCAACGACAAGGCGCTGGTCAAGAATCTCGGCCTGGACTACAAGGTCGTGTTCGCCGGCTCCGAGGCCGCGCAGATCACCCAGATGCAGCAGTTCGCGAAGGAGAAGAAGCCCTTCCTCAGCTACTGGTACCAGCCGCAGTGGCTGTTCAACGAGGTCCCGATGGTCGAGGTGAAGCTGCCCGAGTACTCCGAGGCCTGCGCCGCCAAAGCCCCGGAGGACATCGACTGCGCCTACCCGACGACCCCGCTCCAGAAGTACCTCAACGCGGGCTTCGCGAAGCGCGGCGGGGACGCGGCCTCGTTCCTGAAGAAGTTCCACTGGTCGGAGAAGGACCAGAACGAGGTCTCCGAGCTGATCGCCTCCGAGCGGCTGACGCCCGACGAGGCGGCGGGACGCTGGATCGAGAAGCACCCCGGCACCTGGAAGAAGTGGCTGGACCGGTGACCTGATCCGGGGCCAGGCCCCGTCCCACCGTCGGCCGCCGCGGCACCAGCCGCGGCGGCCGGGGCCGTCCCGGGCCGTGCGTGGCCGCGCCTCGCCGTTGCGCCGCCTCCGGGGGCACCCGCTCCGCCATGATGCTCGTGCCGGCACCGCGAGCGTCGCGGCGGCGGACGGGGCCGACGAGTTTCCGGAGCGCGGCGAGTCTGCCCCGGCAGATGCCGCGGTCCGCCGAGGGAGGAAACCATGAAGGATGTCTGGCCGATGGTCCACGCGGAGCGTGCGGCGCTCATCGGTGATCTCGAACGTCTCGACGACGAGCAGTGGGACGAGCCCTCGCTCTGCGCGGGCTGGACCGTGCACGACGTCGTCGCCCACCTGGTCGACACGGCCCGGACGACCCGCCCGGGTTTCCTGATCGGCCTCGCCCGGGCGCGGTTCGACTTCGACCGTCAGAACGCCCGCGGTGTCGAGCGCGAACGCGGCTCCTCGCCGGCGGAGACGCTGCAGCGGCTGCGGTGCGTGGCTTCGCGCACCTCGACCCCGCCGGCGCCCCTCGACAGCAGGCTCGTGGAGGAGATCGTGCACGGTGAGGACATCCGCCGGCCGCTGGGGCTCGTCCGCTCCTACCCGAAGGAGGCCATCGCCCGGTCGCTGCGTCTGCAGGCCCGGACGCCGGCCTCCTTCGGCGGTGCCAAGGAGATCGTGGCACGCGCCCGTCTGACGGCTTCGGACGCGGACGTGTCGGTCGGTGAGGGCCCGGAGGTGCGAGGCCCGGCGCTCTCGCTGCTCCTGGCCGTCTCCCGTCGGCGGGTGGCGCTGGACGATCTGGAGGGGGAGGGCGTCACCGTGCTGGCCGCGGCCGTCTGACCCCACCACCGGCGGACCCGCTCAGGCCGTCGGCAGAGCCGCCCGTCCACGCGCCCGCGATGCCACCACCAGTGTCGCCGCGACGAGCAGTGCGGCGAGGATGCCGGTGGCCAGGACCGGGACCGGGGTGAACGTCATCGCCAGTACTCCGAGGACCACCACCGGGTGGATGAGGTCGTTCCGGCTGCGGATCTCGGCGCCACGGTGGTGGAGCAGCCACACCAGGGTGATGAACACGGCCACCGGAACGGTGAACACCGCTGCCGCCGCCCCGTCGGAGAGGTGGCCGTGACCGGTGGTGTGGGCGACGTTGACCGCCAGCCCGGCGCCGACCGCGGCGGCCGAGGCGAAGACGGCGTAGTGGCCGTAGCCCCAGAGGATCGCCGACCTGAGGCTGTCGAGCCGCTGCGGGGCGTTCTGCGCGAAGTAGAGCCACCACAGGGCGAAGACGGTGAGCACTCCACCGACGACCAGGGTCGCGATGTCGCCGAGCGCCGTCTCGTCGTCGAGGGCCGTACGGACGGCCGCGGTCGCCGCGGTCATGGTCTCGCCGAGGACGATGAGGGTGAACAGGCCGTACCGCTCGGCGATGTGGTGGGGGTGCCAGGTGGTCATGGCGGCGCTCTCGGCCCAGACGGGTACGGCGAGTTCGGCCACGACCAGGACCGCGAACAGCGGCAGGCCCCAGTCCTCGGGCAGCGCGAGCCGGGCCACCCAGCCGACCTGCACGATCAGGATGCCGACGGCGTACCGTACACAGGAGCGCCGCCGTTGGGGGTCCGAGCGGGCGGCGCGCAGCCACTGCGTCACCATGGCGAGCCGCATGACGACGTAACCCCACGTGATGACAGTGAAGTCCTCGTGCTGGAGGGCGTCGGCCGCTCCGGCGGCCACGATCAGCGCACCGGTGATCTGGACCAGCGTGAGGAGCCGGTACGGGACGTCGTCCGTGTCGTAGGCGGAGGCGAACCAGGTGAAGTTCATCCAGGCCCACCAGATCGCGAAGAACACCATCGCGTAGCCGAGGACCCCGTCGCCGATGTGCCCCTCGGCGAGCTCGTGCTCGAAGGCGGCGGAGGCCTGGGCGACGGCGGTGACGAAGCACAGGTCGAAGAACAGCTCCAGCGCCGTCGCCGTGCGGTGTTCCTCGCCGGCGAGGCGGGCGACCATCGGCCGGTGCCATGCGCCGACGGCGGAGTGTGACTGACTCATGCGTACCCGGTTTCAGCGGTGGGAGGGGCAGTGCGGCCCCCGCCGGTCCCGAGGACGGCGGGGGCCCGCCCCGGCCGGTCCCGGAGGCGGGCCGGCTCGGCGGACACCGTCACGTTACGAGCGGGCCCCGAGTGCGCGCAACGCCGACAGGCCCGTTCCCGCTGCTCACGGCCGTACCGGCACCGGACGAGGACGGCGGCGCGGGTTCAGAAGGACGTGATGACGACCCGGGCCACTTCGGGGTCGCGTGCCGCCGCGTAACCGGCGTCGATCGTGTCCAGGGAGATCCGCCGGGAGACGAGGCCGTCGAGGTCCAGTCGCCCCTGGAGGTACAGGTCCGCGTAACGGGGGATGTCCCGCCGGGGGTTCCCCGATCCCATGATCAGGCCCTGGATGCTCTTCTGCTCCAGCAGCAGCCGGGGCAGCGAGAGCTTCAGCTCTCCTCCGCTGCCCGCCAGGCCGACGATGTACACACCGCCCCCGCGGGCCGTCATGCGCAGCGCCTGTTCCGTCGTCGCCGCCACACCGACGACGTCGAAGGCGTGGCGCACCCCGCCCCCGGTCAGCTCGCGGACGGCCGCGACGGCGTCCACGGCGGCGGAGTTGACCACGTCCGTCGCGCCGAACTGGCGCGCACGCCGCAGGGTGCCGTCCTGCACGTCGACCGCGACGACGCGGGAAGCGCCCGCGAGCCTCGCCGCGGCGACCGCGTTGAGCCCGACGCCCCCGGCGCCGATCACCGCCACGGTCTCACCTGCCCGGACACGCGCGCCGTTGAGGACGGATCCCGCACCGGTCAGCACCCCGCACCCCAGGAGGGCGGCCGGCGCGAACGGCAGCCGGCGTGGGACAGCGGTCAGCTGGTTCTCGTGGACGAGGGCCTGCTGGGCGAAGGCACCCAGCCCCATCCCCTGGGTGACGGGCAGGCCCGCACGGCTGAGCCGGGGGCCGTCCTTCGCGGGATCGCGCAGCGTGGCCCCCGGGTTCGCGCACTGGTAGGCCCTGCCGTCGAGGCATGCCGGGCAGGTGCCGCACCACTGGACGAGGCAGCCCACGACATGGTCCCCGGCGGAGAAGGAAGCGGCGTGCGGGCCGACGGCCGTGACGACGCCCGCGAGCTCGTGTCCCAGGACCACCGGCGGGGGACAGCCCGCGAACGCGTGGGTGGCGAAGGTGAGATCGGTGTGGCAGAGGCCTGACGCCCTCACCTCCACCAGCACCTCGCGGCCCTGCGGCCCGTCGATGTCGACGTCCCGCACGACGAATCCGCTGCCCAGCGCGTCCACCACCGCGGCTCTCACCCTGACTCCTTCCCTGCCGCCCCCCGCCCTGTCCGGCTCAGACCCGGTCGAGGTGGAAGTAGTAGAAGGGGCCGTCCGCGCCCGTGCCCTTGCGGTTCATGATTCCCATGAGGGTGCGCTCGTCGACCGCCTTGAAGTGGTCGAAGACCGGCTGGCCGTCGTAGACCATGGTGGCCGTCGACTCACCCCGGAACACGATCATCCACAGGCTGGCCTCGCCCTTGCCCAGTTCGGTGTCGCTGTACAGCGTGCCGTCCTCGCCGCGCACGATCAGCGGCTTGGCGTCGGCGGCGGAGACGAACGTCTTGCCGTACCAACCGGCCTTCTGCAGGAAGCCGTTGAGCGGGTGCCCGGTGTCGAACTCGCCGCCCCGCCACTCACCGAGGATCTCCTCGACGCGCACGGTCGGCAACGCGGCCCAGATGGCGTCGAGTTCCTCGGTGGGGACGGTGGAGTCCTTGGTCCGCAGGACCGCGAACCGGGTCCGCGCCTCGTCGATGTCCATCGGCTTCCCTCCTCAGCGATGTGAAACAAACATCCGCAGTATGTATCACTGTGTCGCGCAGGGCCAGGGGGCGGGCGGCTCGGCGTCCGGGGAGGGCGGGTGGCCGGAGGCGCCCGGCACGGGGCCGTGAACGGGCGGCGGGTGCGACGGCGGGCGCGCTCAGCGCACCGCGTGGTCCCCGGTGGACTCCGCGCGCTTCGCGGCCACCGCGTCCGGACGCTCGAACTGGGTGCGGTGCAGCTCCTCGTAGCGTCCGCCCGCGGCCAGCAGCTCGTCGTGCGTGCCGCGCTCGACGACCCGGCCGTCCTCGACGACCAGGATCAGGTCGGCGGCCCGCACCGTCGAGAGCCGGTGGGCGATGACCACGGCCGTGCGGCCTTCCAGTGCCTCGGCCAGGGCCTCCTGCACGGCGGCCTCGGAGGTGGAGTCCAGGTGCGCGGTCGCCTCGTCCAGGATCACCACCCGCTGACGTGCCAGCAGCAGCCGCGCGATGGTGAGCCGTTGGCGCTCGCCCCCGGAGAGCCGGTATCCCCGCTCGCCGACCACCGTGTCCAGGCCCTCGGGCAGGGAGGCCACCAGCCCGTCCAGGCGTGAGCGGCGCAGGGCGTCCCAGATCTCCTCCTCGGTGGCCTCCGGCCGGGCGAGCAGCAGATTGGCGCGCACCGACTCGTGGAAGAGGTGCCCGTCCTGGGTCACCATGCCCAGCGTCCTCCTGATCGAGTCCGCCGTCAGATCGCGTACGTCGACGCCGTTCAGCCGCACCGCACCGGCGTCGGCGTCGTACAGCCGGGGGAGCAGCTGGGCGATCGTCGACTTTCCCGCTCCGGACGAACCCACGAGCGCGACCATCCGGCCCGGCTCCGCGGTGAACGAGATGCCGTGCAGCACCTGGGTGCCGCCACCCGTGTCGAGTGCGGCGACCTCCTCCAGTGAGGCGAGGGAGACCTTGTCGGCGGAGGGGTAGCCGAAGGAGACGTCGTCGAACTCCACGGACACCGGCCCTTCCGGCACGTCACGCGCGTCCGGCTTCTCGCTGATCAGCGGTTCCAGGTCCAGGATCTCGAAGACCCGCTCGAAGCTGACCAGGGCGCTCATCACCTCGACGCGGGCACCGGCCAGTGCCGTCAGCGGGGCGTAGAGCCGGGTGAGGAGGAGGGCCAGGGCGACGACGGCCCCGGGCTCCAGGCTGCCGCGCAGCGCGTAGAAGCCGCCCAGTCCGTAGACCAGGGCGAGGGCGAGCGCCGACACCAGGGTCAGGGCGGTGATGAAGGTGGACTGGAGCATCGCCGTACGGATGCCGATGTCACGCACCCGGCCCGCCCGGGCGGCGAATTCGGCGGACTCGTCGGCCGGGCGCCCGAAGAGCTTGACGAGCGTGGCGCCCGGTGCCGAGAAGCGCTCGGTCATCTGGGTGCCCATGGTGGCGTTGTGGCCGGCGGCCTCCCGCTGGAGTGCCGCCATCCGGGTGCCCATCCGGCGGGCGGGGACGACGAACACCGGCAGCAGGACCAGTGCGAGCAGCGTGATCTGCCAGGAGATGGTGAGCATCACGCCCAGGGTCAGCAGCAGGGTGACGAGGTTGGAGACGACCCCCGACAGCGTGTTGCTGAACGCCCGCTGCGCCCCGATCACGTCGTTGTTGAGCCGGCTGACCAGCGCGCCGGTCCGGGTCCGGGTGAAGAACGCCACCGGCATCCGCTGGACGTGGTCGAACACCGCGGTCCGCAGGTCCAGGATCAGCCCCTCACCGAGGGTGGCCGACAGCCACCGGACGAGGAGCCCGAGCCCCGCCTCGGCCACGGCGATCACCGCGATGAGCGCGGCGAGCCGGATGACGGTGGAGGGTTCCTCGCCCCGCACGATCGCGTCGACGACCCCGCCGGCCAGCACCGGGGTCGCCACGGCCAGCAGGGCGGTGACCACGCTCAGCAGCAGGAAGCGGACGATCCTGCCCCGGTGCGGCCGGGCGAACACCGCGATGCGGCGCAGTGTGGCCCGGGAGAAGGGTCTGCGGTCCTGCTGCGCGTTCATCGTGCTGTGCAGCGAATGCCACGCGGTGACTTCCATGTCCATGCGGTGCCTCCATGAGCGGTGGGTACGCACGGAACGCTAAGACCTCAAGCAAACATGAGGTCAAGGGTTCCCCGTCGGCTTCACCCGACGGTGCGCTCAGCGCGCCCGTACGGTCGCCATGACCTCACGGTCCGGCTGAAGGGTGAGCGTCGGGACGGGGTTCACGGGGCCGGGGTCCACCTCCAGCTCGAAGCGCCGGGCCAGGACGGCGAGGACCAGGACCGCCTCCACCATCGCGAAACGCGTACCCAGGCAGACCCGGGGCCCGCCGCCGAAGGGGAACCAGGCGTACTCCGGGATCTCGTCCCCCTCCTGCGCGTCCCAGCGCTCCGGGCGGAACGCCTCGGGCTCGGGGAACCACCGCTCGTCCCGGTGCGTGGCCCACTGGCTGCTCCACACCCGCGTCCCCACCGGCATCGGTACGCCGCCGATCCGGGCCCCCTCCTTGGCGATCCCGGTGACCAGCCAGATCGTCGGATACAGCCGCAGGGTCTCCTTCACCACCGCCTGGGCGTACGTCAGCCGGGCGTAGTCCTCGATCCCCGGCTCACGGTCGCCGAGCACCCGGTCCAGCTCCTGGGCGAGCGCCTCCCGTGCGTGCGGGTTGCGCGACAGCAGGTACCAGGCCCACACCAGCGTCGAACTGGTCGTCTCGTGGCCACCGATGTACAGCGTGACCGTCTCGTCGCGGATCTCCTTGTCGGAGAGGTGCGCCCCGGTCTCGTCCACCGCGGTGAGCAGCCGGCTCAGCAGGTCGGGGCGCTCCCCGTCCCCGTCGCGATGGCGGGCCACCACACGCCCCACCTCGGCGTCGATCACCCGGGCGGCCTTCTTGATCCTCGCCCGCCCGGGGGTCGGCACCCAGTCGGGCAGGACGGCGCCGAGGCCGCTGAACTCCTTGCCGATCTCCTGCTGCGCGATGTCCATGGCCCGGCCCATCGACTCGGCGTCGGCCGGGGTGTCCACTCCGAAGATGGTGCGGACGGCGATCTTCTGGGTCAGGGCCGCCATCACGCGCTTGACGTCGACCCGTTCACCGTCCGACCAGGTGTCCGCCAGCTCCACCGTGCACGCGGTCATCGTGGAGGCGTACGACGTCACCTGCTTGGGACGCACCGATGGCTGCACCAGTGAGCGCTTGCGCCGCCAGTCGGGCCCGCGCGCGACGACGACGCCGTTGCCCATGACCGTGCGGAAGGCGATGCCCAGCAGCGGCTGGTCGAAGGTGCGTTCCGTCTCGGTGAGCAGATCGCCGATGCACTCCGGGTCGGCGACGAAGACGCAGTGGTTGCGTCCGAAGCGCCAGCTCACCATGTCGCCGTATCCGCGCAGGCGCTCGAAGAAGGCCAGGGGGTTCTTGCCGAACTGCGGCAGGCTCCCCAGGAGGGGGAGCCCCCTCGGCCCCTGGACGACCCGGTGACGGCGTGGCTCGGTCCCGAGGGCCGCACCGGTTTCCGTGGACATGGGGAACTCCCGTCATCTGCCGTACGCGGTACGTGAGTTGGCCAGCCTAGTGCCAATCGGCCGTGGGTTCGACGGGCGAGAGGGCCGGGCCGCGCCGGGCATGCCCGAGGGCCGCCGGTGGATGACGGCGGCCCTCGGGACGGGGGGACGGCGGAGCGGTCAGACCCCCGGCGGGACCCGGGAGGGACGGCCGGCGCCGCGGGTGAGGCCGTATCCGAACACCGCGGCCAGCGCGGCGAGGACCCCACCGCCCACGGTCCACAGCCAGCGGTCCGTCCACCAGCCGGAGGACCAGCCGTCCTCGGGCTCGCTGCCGAGCGGGGCGGCCTGCGTGGAGTCGCCGTCCTGCCGCGCCGAGGTCAGGGAGACGCCGGGCACCAGGGGTTCGGCGAGGGCGCCGCCGACGTCGTGCGCGCCGCCCTGGGCCACGGAGGTGACCCCGGTCTCGACGTGGACCGGGAGCCCCAGGTCCTCCTCGGCCAGGCCGACCACCGTCAGGCGGACGTAGTAACTGCCCGGCAGCGGATCCGAGGCCCACGGCTCGGACCAGGCCCGCACCGTCCGCAGCACGCAGGAGAGCTCGACGGTGCCGGCGTCCGGTGCCGCCTTCCTGGTCTGGTGGCCGTACACGCAGGCCTGCCTCCGGCGCAGCCCGTCGTACACGTCGACCTGCCAGGTGGCGGCGCCGTGCCGGGTGGCGCTCTCGGGCAGGCTCACCTTCGCGCGTACGGTGGGCCGCTGTCCCGCGTCGGCGGGGAAGACCCAGTACAGGTAGTCACCCGTGGACGCGTCGGCGGTGGCCGTCACCTCCTGCTGGATCGCCGTGGCGGTGCGGAAGGTCGTGCCGGCCTCCGTGGGCCCTGCGGCCTCCCCGTCCTCGGGGCTCGCGCTCGCGGACGGGTCGTCGGCGACGGCCGCGCCCGCCGAGGTGAACAGGGTGGCACCGGCGAGCAGCACGCCCGCACAGGCACGGCCCAGGCGGTTTCTACGGGGGGTACGCATCAGTTGGTCCTCCAGACCGCAACGCGCCAGCGCGAGATCCAGCCGAACAGCAGGCCGGCGAGCAGACCGGTGAGCACCATGACGCCCAGCAGCCACCAGCCGCGGCCCAGACCGAACGCGGCGACGTCGGACGCGTCGTCGGGGCCCTCGACCAGATCGATGGTGAGCTCGACGGGCATGCCCGGAGTGGTCTTCACGGACGGCGGCGCCGAGAAGGAGTTGCTCAGCTGGAGACAGACGGCCTCGGCGGCGGGCTTCAGATCGTCGCCGGAGACGTCGTCGTCCTCCTGCTCGGGCTTCGGGTAGCGCAGCCCGGTGGAGACGGCGTCCGTACGGCCCGTGCCGGACTCCGCGCCCCGGACGATCTCCCGGCCGTGCGTGGTCACGGCCCGCAGGAGGACCCCGTAGTCGTCGTTGACGGCCCGGTCCGCCGCCACGCTCACCGAGGCGCGCAGTTCCTGGCCGGGCAGGACGTCCACCCGGTACCAGCGGTGCTTCCCGATCTCCTGGCGGTCGGTGTAGAGCCCGGCCTTCAGCTGCGGTGCCGCGGAGCAGCTGCCCGCGCCCTCGGTCGCCACCGGGGTGACGACGGGCTCGGCGGCCCGGTCCACCAACTGCTTGACCCGGCCCGAGAGTTCATCGGTGTGCTGGACGGCCGTGTAGGTCCCGCCGGTGGCCTCGGCGATGCACGTCAGCTGCTGCCGGATCTTGGCGTTCGGGACCAGCCCCAGGGTGTCGATGACGAGGTGGATGCCCCGGGCGGCGATGTCGCGCGCGACCTCGCAGGGGTCGAGCGGCCCGCAGGTGTCCTCGCCGTCGGTGATCAGGACGATGCGCCGGGTGGCGTCCCCGCCCTGGAGGTCGTCGGCGGCGCCGAGCAGGGCGGGCCCGATGGGGGTCCAGCCGGTCGGCGTCAGCGTGGCGACGGCGGTCTTGGCCTCGGTGCGGTCGAGCGGGCCGACCGGGTAGAGCAGCTTGGTGTCCTTGCAGCCGACCTTGCGGTCGTCGCCGGGGTAGTCCGCCCCGAGCGTACGGATGCCGAGTTCGACCTCCTCGGGCACCGCGTCGAGGACGTCGTTGAACGCCTGCTTGGCGGCGGATATCCGGGACTGGCCGTCGATGTCGCGGGCCCGCATGGAACCGCTGACGTCGAGGACCAGTTCGACCTTGGGGGACGGGGCGGCGGAGGGTTCGTCGGCCGCGGCGGGAACAGCGGTGCCGAGTCCGGCGGCCAGGGTGGCGAGCAGAACGCACACCCCGGCCGTCAGCCGTTTTCTTGTGATCATCGCCGGATCCTATTGAAGATCCGCGATCACCCCCAAAACCGCTCCGCGGGACGCGATTTCGGGCCTCGGATCATCCGCCGAGCAGCGGCTGTGCCGCCCTGTCCAGCACCGAACCCACGCGCTCCCACGTCTCGGTGTCCCGCTCCAGCGGCGGGAGCCCGGCGTCGGCGTCAGCGTTGTCGGACCGCGCGTTCCAGCGGGTCGCGATGGCGACCGGGTCGCCGCCGCCTGCGGCCGACGCCGCCAGTGCCGCGGCGCCGAGCGCGACCAGTTCGCCGCTGCCGGGCACGATCAGGGGTCGTCCGGAGAGGCGGCGGACGGTCTCGACCCAGGTACGGCCCTGGGCACCGCCGCCGATCAGCCGCAGGGGCCGGGAGGCGACCTCCGGGTCGGCCGGGTCGAGGCCGCACGCCCGCAGGAGTTCGTCGAGCGCGCGCAGCACGGTGAAGGCCGCGCCCTCGTACGCCGCGCCCAGTAGCTGCTGCGGAGTCGTGTCGTGCCGCAGGCCGGTGAGGAGCCCCGCCGACGTGGGCAGGTCCGGGGTGCGCTCGCCGTCCAGATACGGCAGGAGGACGGCCTCGCCGCCGGGCGTCGCGTCGTCACGGTGGAGGCCGAGCAGCGAGGCGACCTTGTCGACGGCCAGGGTGCAGTTGAGGGTGCAGGCCAGCGGGAGGTACGTCCCGTCGGCCGCCGCGAACCCCGAGAGCGCCGTGGAGGCGGGCCTCGTCCGGGAGGCGGCGAAGACCGTGCCCGAGGTGCCCAGGCTCAGGACGGGGTGGTCGAGCAGCCCCGCTCCGCCCAGTCCGAGGCCCACCGCGGCGCTCATGTTGTCCCCGGTGCCGGCCGCGACGGCGATCCCGGCCGGCAGGCCGAGCGCCTCGGCGGCGGACTCGGTCAGGGAGCCGATGCGGGTGCCGCCGGTGGCGGCGACCTCGGGCAGCATCGACGCGTCCAGGCCGAGGCGGTCCAGGAGGTCGGGGTCGTAGGCGCCCGTCTCCGTCGAGTACCAGCAGGTCCCCGACGCGTCGCCCGGGTCGGTCGCGGCCACGCCCGCGAGCCGCTCGGTGAGGAAGTCGTGGGGGAGGCGCACGGCGGCCGTCGCCTCGGCGTTCGCCGGGTCGTTCTCGCGCAGCCACCGCCACTTCGTCGCCGTCATGGACGCGACGGGCACCGTGCCGGTGCGCGCGGTCCATGCCTCGGGGCCGCCCAGCTCCGCGACGAGTGCGGAGGCCTGCGGCGCGGAGCGCGTGTCGTTCCACAGGAGCGCGGGGCGCAGCGGCCGGCCGGACCCGTCGAGGACCACGAGGCCGTGCTGCTGCCCGGCGACGGCGATGCCCGTGACGGAGGACCCGGAGAGCCCGGACTCCTTGAGGCCGGCCGCGACGGCGTCGCAGAGCGCCCGCCACCAGATCTCGGGGTCGGTCTCGCGGGCCCCGCCCTCGCCCGTGACGACGTGCGGGGCGCGGCCGACGGCGAGGAGCTCGCCCGTCTCGGCGTCGGTGACTGCAGCCTTGGTGGACTGGGTGGAGCTGTCCACGCCGATGACGACGGTACGCGGCGGCATGGGCTACCTCTTCTCGTGCGGTTTCCGGTGGTGCTGGTTTTGGGAGTGCGACAAACAAATTACGTGATCGATGGCGCTCCGAACAGAGGCGGCCCCCGTTTCGTGCCCCCGGGGGGTTACGTCACCGCGCTGCCGTGTGCATAATTAATCATGTCAGTGAACAAATAGGCCCGGGGTACTGACGACGGCTCCGGACCCCAGGCAGGCGAAGGCGGAGACACCATGACCGAACGCTTCACCCCCACTCCCGCGGACAGGTTCACCTTCGGTCTGTGGACCGTGGGCTGGCGTGGCAACGACCCGTTCGGTGACGCGACGCGTCCCGC
>NZ_JBIBEG010000006.1:0-527140 GCF_042902585.1 Streptomyces argenteolus | reverse complement strand
TTCACCGGGGCCCTCCGGGCGCTTCCCTTCGTTCTTGCGTTTCCGACTCTATCAGACTCTTTCGTGTCCGATTCCCGGTCGAAGCGGGTTACTGCATTTCGCTTTCCAGTTCTTCGCTTTCGCGTTTCCCTTTCCGGCGAGTCCGACTCTATCAGGCCTTTTCCTATTCACTTGACCAGGGTCCCGCAGGCATGCGGAAGCCACGATCAGAGTTAGAGTCTGGCTTGGGAGTCGCCGCCGGCCCCGGACCAGAGGTCTCGGTGGGGCCAGGCAGGAGTACGACAGTACAGCTCCCCGTGAGACGAGGCAAATCGTTTGCGGTGTGCTCCTAGGTCCGCCAACCGGTAGCTCTCGGGCGGAACCGGGACTTCATATGACTTACGCTGCTGATCGGAACGCCGCCCTCCATCATCCGTGGCGGTGACAGACGGATCCCCACCCCTGGGAGGCTCTCCATGACCACAGTGACGTCCCCTCTTGCCGGCCGCGCCATCGGGCTCACCGCGGTCCCCGACCCCGTGTTCTCCGGAGCGATGGTCGGTCCCGGTACTGCCATCGACCCCGTGCGCGAGCCTTCCGAGGCCGTCTCCCCGGTCGACGGCATTGTCGTCTCCCTGCACCCGCACGCCTTCGTCGTCGTGGACGACCAGGGACACGGAGTACTGACGCACCTCGGGATCGACACGGTGCAGCTCAACGGCGAGGGCTTCGAGCTCCTCGTGAACAAGGGGGACACGGTGACCCGCGGCCAGGGCATCGTCCGCTGGGACCCCGCCGGTGTCGAGGCGGCCGGCAAGTCGGCGATCTGCCCGGTCGTGGCCCTGGAGGCCACCGCCGAGTCGCTCTCCGATGTCCGTGAGGACGGCGACGTGAAGGTCGGCGAGACGCTGTTCGGCTGGCAGTGACACCCTCGGCGCACCACGCGCCGGTCGGGTATCCACCGCGGTGGCGCAGTCGCCGCACAATCGGAGACAGGTGAAATGGAGACAACGCTGCGAGGCGTCGGCGTGAGCCACGGGGTGGCGATCGGCGAAGTTCGGCACATGGGTACGGCGGTTCTCGAGCCGCCGGCCAAGCAGATTCCCGCGGAGGAGGCCGAGCGCGAGCAGGGGCGCGCCCGCCAGGCCGTGGAAGCTGTCGCGGCCGACCTCATCGCACGCGGCAACCTGGCCGGGGGCGAGGCACAGCACGTGCTGGAGGCCCAGGCCATGATGGCGCAGGACCCCGAGCTCATCGCCGACGTCGAGCGCCGCATCGCTGTCGGCAGCACCGCCGAGCGCGGTGTCTACGACGCGTTCGCCGCGTACCGGGCGCTGCTGGCCAACGCCGGGGAGTACCTGGCGGGGCGTGTGGCCGACCTCGACGACGTACGGAACAGGATCGTGGCGCGGCTGCTCGGTGTCCCGATGCCGGGTGTGCCGGACAGCGACGAGCCGTACGTGCTGATCGCGCGTGACCTGGCTCCCGCCGACACGGCACTGCTGGACCCCACGCTGGTGCTCGGTTTCGTGACCGAGGAAGGTGGGCCGACCAGCCACAGCGCCATCCTGGCGCGGGCGCTCGGTGTGCCGGCCGTGGTGGCTCTCCCGGGGGCGGGCGAGATCGCCGAGGGCACCGTCGTGGCGGTGGACGGGAGCACCGGTGAGATCTTCGTCGAGCCCAGCCAGGAGAAGCGCGCCGAGATGGAGAGCGCCTCGGCCGCCCGGAAGGCGGCCCTGTCGGCCGTGACCGGGCCTGGTGCCACCTCCGACGGTCACAAGGTGCCGCTGCTCGCCAACGTCGGCGGTCCCGGTGACGTGCCGGCCGCGGTCGAGGCCGGCGCCGAGGGCGTCGGGCTGTTCCGCACGGAGTTCCTCTTCCTGGACGACAGCAAGCAGGCGCCGTCCGAGGAGAAGCAGATCGCGGCCTACCGCGCGGTGCTCGAGGCGTTTCCCGAAGGCCGTGTCGTCGTGCGGGTGCTGGACGCGGGTGCCGACAAGCCGCTCGACTTCCTGACCCCGGCGGACGAGCCGAACCCCGCGCTGGGCGTGCGGGGTCTGCGCAGCCTGCTGGACCACCCGGACGTGCTGCGGACCCAGCTGACCGCGCTGGCACGGGCGGCCGAAGGTCTGCCGGTGTACCTCGAGGTCATGGCGCCGATGGTGGCGGACCGTGCCGACGCGAAGGCCTTCGCCGACGCCTGCCGTGAGGCGGGACTGCAGGCGAAGTTCGGGGCGATGGTGGAGATTCCGTCCGCCGCGCTCAGGGCCCGCTCGATCCTGCAGGAGGTGGAGTTCCTGTCGCTCGGCACCAACGACCTGGCGCAGTACACCTTCGCCGCCGACCGTCAGGTGGGCGCGGTCTCGCGGCTCCAGGACCCGTGGCAGCCGGCGCTGCTCGATCTGGTGGCGCTGTCGGCCGAGGCCGCGAGGGCGGAGGGCAAGAGCTGCGGTGTCTGTGGCGAGGCCGCATCGGACCCGCTGCTCGCGTGTGTGCTGACCGGTCTCGGGGTGACCTCCCTGTCGATGGGCGCGGCATCCATCCCGTACGTCCGGGCGACGCTGGCGAAGCACACGCTCGCGCAGTGCGAGCGTGCCGCCTCCGCCGCGCGGGCGGCGGACTCCGCCGAGGAGGCACGCCTCGCGGCGCAGGCGGTGCTGTCGGGCGAGTGAGCCGGGCCGGTCCGCGTGCGCGAGGACCGGGCAGGTGAGGGGTCCCCGCCGGTGACGGCGGGGACCCCTTCCGTCTTTCTCCGGTGCTCAGCGGTGTGCCTCCGGTTCGTCGGCGCCGAGGTCGAAGCCCGCGCAGTACTCCACACCTGGTTCGGGGGACACGGGGTCGCCCGTGTCGGCGTCGGTGCAGTAGGCGCTGAAGACCTCGCCCGCCGTGAGCGGGAGGAGGCTGCCGCGCTGCAGCCGCCAGCCGTGCACCCGGTCCGGCGCGCCCGGTGCGGTGGTGCGCAGGACGACCCCGCCCCGGCGCTCCAGCGCGACGCCGACGGCGAGGACGGTGGCGAACTCCGCTCCCTCGGTGGACGCGAGGCGCGCCGGGCCGCCCGGGTCCCGCGTGGTGTGCAGGACGGCGAGAAGCTGTTCGTTCTCCGTGGGGGTGCTGCAGACGATGTGGTGGGTGCCTGGCCCTGCCGTGTCCAGCAGCCGCGCCAGCAGGTGGGAGGCGCGGTCGAAGGCCGCCCTCCCGATGTCCTGCCCGCAGTCGGCGCAGTCGCCGAGGTCGGCGAGCAGCATCGTGGCGTACTCCCACGTGGCGCGGCGGACCGCGCGTGAGACGAGCAGGGGGATCAGCGTGTCGATGGCCTGGCCGGCGTACGCCACGGTGGCGCCCACCGCGGCGACTTCGGCGGTGAAGCGGCTGCGGCTCGTACGGTCGTCGGGGTCGATGCCCTCTTCAGCGCAGAACTCTGCGTAGTCCTCGGGGTCGAAGAGGGCCACGGTGGTGTGTGTGCCCTGCGCGGCGAGTGCCCGGAGCAGGCCTTCGGCCTGCCGGAGGTAGGCGGCGTGGTCGTCGAAGGTGAAGGTGCGGTAGCGGCGCATGGCCGCGAAGTCCTCCGGGTCGACCAGGAGGGCGACCGTGCTGGTGGCTTCGCGGCGCAGTGCGCGGCGGATGGAGGTCCCGGACCGGTGCCGGGCGCGTGCGGTGTGCTGCTTGTCGTGCGCCATGAGTCCCCCTGTGCGCTGCGGATCGATGCTCACTCAGCGTAATCAGAGGGACTGACAGCGGGCCTTCGGCCGGTCCGGTCAGCGGCGCTCGCGCGCGAGGTCCTCGTAGAAGTGGAGGAGTTCGAGGTTGTCGATGGATCCCGGGTTGACGGCCTTGGACAGGGCCGTGCCCTGGAGGAGCCGCTTGACCGGAACCTCGATGCGCTTGCCGGTGAGGGTGTGCGGGATGCCGGGCACCTCGATGACCTCGTCCGGGACATGGCGCGGGGAGAGGTTCTCGCGGATGGTTCGCCTGATGCTGTCGCGGAGGGCGTCGTCGAGCGTGGCTCCCTCGGCGAGGTGGACGAAGAGCGGCATCCAGTAGCCCCCGTCCGGTTCCTCGATGCCGATGACCAGGGATTCGCGGATCTCCGGGAGCCGCTCCACCGCCTCGTAGATGTCGGCGGATCCCATCCGCACGCCCTGCCGGTTGAGGGTGGAGTCGGACCGGCCGTGGATGACGACCGAGCCCCGGTCGGTGAGGGTGATCCAGTCCCCGTGGCGCCAGACGCCGGGGTACATGTCGAAGTAGCTGTCGTGGTAGCGGCTGCCGTCGGGGTCGTTCCAGAAGCGGACCGGCATGGAGGGCATGGGGGCGGTGACGACGAGCTCGCCGACCTCGCCCGTCAGCGGCTCGCCCGCGGGGTCCCAGGACTGGAGGTCCGTGCCGAGGCAGGGGGCCTGGAGCTCGCCGATGTGGACCGGCAGCGTGGGTACCGCGCCTGCGAAGCAGCTGCACACGTCCGTCCCGCCGCTGACGGAGGCGATCCACAGGTCCTCGGCGACCTCGTCGTGGAGCCACCGGAAGCCGTCGGGCGGGAGCGGGGAGCCGGTGGTGGCGACGCACTGGACGCGGCTGAGGTCGTGGTCACGGCCGGGGTGGACGCCCGCCTTGCGGCAGGCCATGACGTAGGCGGCGGAGGTGCCGAAGAGGGTCGCGCCGGTCTGTTCGGCGACGCGCCACTGGGCGCTGACGTCCGGATGGCCGGGGCTGCCGTCGTACAGCACGACGGTGGTGCCGGTGAGCAGGCCGGAGACGAGGAAGTTCCACATCATCCAGCCGGTGGAGGTGTACCAGAAGAAGCGGTCGTCGGGGCCGAGGTCGCAGTGCAGGCCGAGCTGCTTGAAGTGTTCGAGGAGGATCCCGCCCTGGGACTGGACGATCGCCTTCGGCAGTCCGGTGGTGCCGGAGGAGTACAGCACCCAGAGCGGGTGCTCGAAGGGGACCTGCTCGAAGACCGGTTCGGTGTCGGAGGCCGTGAGCGCCGCCCACTCCAGGGCGCCCTCCGGCGCCGGGGTGCCGAGGAGCGGGATGTGGACGACTGCGCGCACGGTGGGGAGCTCGCGGCGCAGTTCGGCCACGGTGGCGGTGCGGTCGTGCTCCTTGCCGCCGTAGCGGTATCCGTCGACGGTGAACAGGACGACGGGCTCGACCTGCTGGAAGCGGTCCAGGACGCTGCGGGCGCCGAAGTCGGGGGCGCAGGAGGTCCAGACTCCCCCGACGGCCGCGGTGGCGAGGAACGCGACGACCGCCTGCGGGATGTTGGGGAGGTATCCGCTGACCCGGTCGCCGGGGGCGACACCGAGGGCCCGGAGTTCGGCGGCCAGCGATCCCACCTGGCGCCGGAGTTCGGACCAGCCGGTCGCGGCTTGGGTGTGGGTCTCGTCGACGTACAGCAGGGCGGGGGTGTCTGCGCGCAGCGGGTCGAGGGCTGTCCGCAGGGCGTGCTCGGCGTAGTTGAGGGTGGCGCCGGGGAACCACTGGGCGCCGGGCATGGTGCGGTCGCCGATGACCGTCTCGTACGGGGTGGAGAAGCGTACGTCGAACCAGTCGGCGACGGCCTGCCAGAAGGTGTCGAGCTCTTCGACCGACCAGCGGTGCAGCGCCGCGTAGCCTCCGTCGGCGGGTGCTCCGTACCTGCCGGCCGCCCACTGCTGGAAGCGGGTGACGGCAGCGGCCTCGACGCGCTCGGGCCCGGGCTGCCAGAGGGGTGCTTCGTCGGCTGCTGAGGTCATGGCGGCTCCCTGGCCTTTCGGGGTGTACGCGGGGTGTGCGTCCGTTGCGCGCACGGGCTGGGATGTGCGCGTGAACGACACCCACGGACGATGCCATGTGATCGTCTTGCGCACCAGGGTCCCCCTGCCATGGTTGCGTGTCCCGCTGTGTGGTGGAGCCACAGGTGAACGGAAGCTGAACGGAACATGTTTCGGTCCCGGCGGATGGCAATGTGGCCGCCATGGATGGTCGTGACCTGCTGCGCTCGGTGAAAATGGTCGGTTCCGTACAGGGGATGCGTTCGGTGCGCTCGGCCTGGCGGCACCGGCGCGCGGATGCCCGGGAGCTGGTGCCGCGCGGGGCGGAACGGGCGCGTGTGCCCGGCCTGCTCGTGAGCGCGGAGCCGGAGCCGGGCGGGGGTGTGGTCAGGTTCGCCCGCTCGGAGCTCCGGATCCGGGTGGCGGTCGGGGGCGCGGTGTTCTGGTCCTGGGACGGGGCGGGCCCGCTGCCGTCGTACGCCCTGCCGGGGGCCGCTCCGGAGCCGGACACCCGGGCACGGCTGGAGCCGGACACGAACGGCGGCTGGCAGGTGGTGGCGGAGCGGCTGACGGTCGTGGTGTCGCGGCACGGGGCGGTGGAGCTGCGCACTCCGGGCGGGGTGGTGCTGCGCCGTGAGCTGCCGCCGCGCTGGTGGGAGCCGGTGGCGGGGGGTGCGGCGCGGTGGGTGCAGCGGTCCGAGGTGCCGGCGGACGCGCGCTTCTTCGGGCTGGGCGGGCGGGCCGGTGGGCCGAGGCTGAGGGAGGGCACCTACCGGTTGTGGAACACCGATCCGGGCGGTCGCTTCGGTCCCGGGGACGATCCGCTGTATCTGACGATGCCGGTGCAGCTGGTCGTCTCGGACGCGGGCACGCACCTGGCGTTCCATGACAACAGCTGGCCGGGGGCGGTGACGCTCCGGGAGGGCGAGGAGGGGGCGGGGTCGGGACATGACCGGCCGGGGGCGTGCGAGGTGCGGATGGAGGGCGGCCCGCTGCGCTGCTGGGTGGTGGTGGGCACGCCGGCCAGGGTGCTGCGGGGCTGGACGGCTCTGACGGGCGCGCCCGCGCTGCCGCCGTCGTGGGCGCTGGGTCCGCAGCACGCACGGTGGGGCTTCGGCAGCGAGCAGGAGGTGCGCCGGGTCGTGGCGGGGTACCGGGACCGGGAGCTCCCGTTGTCGGTGCTGCATCTGGACATCGATCACTACGACGCGCATCAGGTGTTCACCGTCGACCGGGAGCGGTTCCCCGATCTGCCCGGTCTGGCGAAGGAACTGGGCGAGGCCGGGGTGCGGCTGGTGTCGATCGTCGATCCGGCGGTGCCGGCGTCGGTGGGCAACGCGGTGTTCGACAGCGGGGCGGCCGTCGGTGCGCGGGGGGCGTTCGTCCGGGACGCGCAGGGGCGGCCGGTGCTCGGTGAGGTGTGGCCGGGTGCGTGCGTCTATCCGGATTTCACTGATCCACTTGTGCGGGAGTGGTGGGGTTCTCTGTACGAGGAGCGGCTCGCGCAGGGGTTCTCCGGGGTGTGGCACGACATGAACGAGCCGGTCTCCTTCTCGGCGTTCGGGGACCCGACCCTGCCCCGTTCGGCGCGGCACTCCCTGGAGGGTGTGGGGGGTGACCACCGCGAGGCCCACAACGTGTACGGCCTGACGATGGCGCGGGCGGGCTACGAGGGGCTGCTCCGGCTGCGCCCCGACGCGCGGCCGTTCCTGTTCTCCCGCTCGGGATGGGCGGGGATGCAGCGCTACGGCGGCACCTGGTCCGGGGACGTGGCGACGGGGTGGCCGGGGCTGCGCGCCTCGCTGGCGCTGGTGCTGGGGCTCGGGCTCTGCGGCGTGCCCTACTCGGGTCCCGACGTCGGGGGGTTCGACGGGTCGCCTTCGCCGGAGCTGTATCTGCGCTGGTTCCAGCTGGGCGCGTACATGCCGCTGTTCCGCACCCACGCGGCCATCGACGCGGGGCGCCGGGAGCCGTGGGAGTTCGGGCCCGAGGTGCTCGGGCACGCCCGGGAGGCCCTGCGGGAGCGGGAGCGGCTGCTGCCGTACTTCGTGACGCTGGCGCACCTGGCCCGGCTGACCGGCGCGCCCTACGTGCGTCCGTTGTGGTGGGGGGCCTCCGGGGACCGGGCCCTGCGGGACTGCGAGGACGCCTTCCTGCTGGGAGACGCGCTGCTGGTGGCCCCGGTGCTGGAGGAGGGCGCGGTCCGCCGGCCGGTGCGGCTGCCCCCGGGGCGGTGGTACGACACGGAGACGGGGCGGGCCTACGAGGGCCCCGGGCAGGTGATGGTGGACGCGCCGCTCTCCCGGATCCCCGTGCTGGCGCGGGCCGGGGCGGTGATCCCGGTGCGTGGCGCGGATGGCGCACCGGAACTGGAGGTGTGGGCTCCGCGCCCGGGGCGCACGGGCGGCGGCCTGGTCGTACGGGACGCGGGCGACGGGTGGGGACGGGCGGAGCCGGAGCGGTACACGTCGCGTCTCGTGGCGGGGCGTGTGGTGGTCGAGCGGGACGGCGAGAAGGGGGCGGTGGAGTGCCCTGTCCGGGTGCGGGGACTGGCTGGACCGGCTCAGCCGTAGTGGCCGGCGAACCAGGACCGTACCGCCTGGGTGTGGAGCGGGAAGGCGAGTTCGTCCGGGGTGCGCAGCACGGCGTGTCCCGAGGTCTCGTCCGTGGGGACGGAGGGCGGGAGTTCCTCTTCGAGGCGCTGCGGGAGCAGCCCGAAGAGCAGGAGGTGGCCGTCCGGGGAGCTCAGGGCGTCGGCGAGGCGCACCTCCGTCGGCTCGGCCGGGATGCCGGTCTCCTCGCGCAGTTCGCGTACGACCGCGTGGCGCCAGTCCTCGGTTTGGTCGATGTAGCCGCCGGGCAGGGCGACGCCACCCCGGTTCGGGGGGATGGTGCGGGTGATGACGACGAGGCCGGTACCGCGAGGGCCGGTGACGGGCAGGAGGGCGACGGCCACCGGGAGCGGGTTGCGGTAGGCCGTGTGGCCGCAGGTCCCGCAGGTGCGTGGCCAGGTGACGGTGTCGGCGGCGTACGGGGCCCCGCAGGAGCCGCAGTGGGAGTCCTTCACGGGCGGACTGTATCCGATCGCCCTTCTCCTGCGGCTCCGGAACTGATAGACGGTGTGCTCATGACAGGAATGAACCGTGTTCTGCGTGCCCTGGCCACCACGGCCGCCGCGCTGCTCGCCCTGACCGCTGCCGCCCCGGGCGCGGTGGCCCGCCCCGAACCGAAGGCTCCCCCGGAGTTCGTCGACCTTCGCTCCGTGGATCCGACGATCATCACGGAGATGCGCTACACCACCGCGCACAACTTCATGGGAGAGCCGGTGGACGGCTACCGGCAGCCCGTGTGCATCCTGACGCGGCCCGCGGCCCTCGCCCTGCGCACGGCCCAACGGAGCCTGTTGCGCCAGGGCTACTCGCTCAAGGTGTACGACTGTTACCGGCCGCAGCGGGCGGTCGACCACTTCGTGCGCTGGGCGAAGGACCTCGACGACCAGGTCATGAAGGACGAGTTCTATCCGCACGTCGACAAGACGCGGCTGTTCGAGGACGGTTACATCGCGGAGAAGTCCGGCCACAGCCGGGGAAGCACCGTGGACCTGACGCTCGTACAACTGCCCGCGGTGCCGACCAGGCCCTACGAGCCGGGCGAGGACCTCGCGCCGTGCTACGCGCCGCAGGGCGAGCGCTTCCCGGACAATTCGGTCGACATGGGCACGGGGTACGACTGCTTCGACACCTTGTCGCACACGGAGGACCCCCGTGTGCAGGGCGAGCAGCGCGCCAACCGGCAGCTCCTGAAGGGGACACTCACCGGTCTGGGCTTCGTGAATCTGGCCGAGGAGTGGTGGCACTTCACCTTCAAGCCGGAGCTCTTCCCTGAGACCTACTTCGACTTCCCGGTCGCCAGGCGTTCCGTCGCCGGTCACTGACGGGCGCCCGGCGGCGCGTCGGGAAGGGGCGGACCGGGACCACCCCCGTGGGCTCCGGCCGCCCCTTCCCGCATTCGGACGCCGATCCGCCGTATCCGGTTGCACCCCGAGCCATTACGGTGCCCTCATGTCACAGCAGACGTTCGACTCCTACGAAGAGTTCTGGCCCTACTACGTCGCGATGCACTCCAGGGCGGCGACCCGCTGGATCCATCTGACGGGCACCCTGACCGGCCTCGCGCTCACCGCGTACGGCCTGGCGCGCGGCCGGAAGCGGTACGCCCTGGCGTTGCCGCTGATCGGGTACGGCACCGCCTGGCCCGCGCACTTCCTCATCGAGAAGAACAATCCCGCGACCTTCGGGAACCCGGCGTGGTCGCTGCGGGGCGACGCGCAGATGATCCGGATGATGCTGGCCGGACGGGACGAGGAGCTGGCCGAGACCGCGCAGAAGTGGCTGGCGGAGAACACGTGAGCGGTCCCCGCGCGCGGGGTTGACGGCCCGTCAGCACCGGTGAAGACTTCCCTCACGTCCGCCGCCCCCCTCACCGTACGCGCGGCCCGTACCCCGGTCGGCGGGGGTACGGGCCGCGTTCGGTCCGGCTGTCAGGTCGTGGCGGGTTCCCTGGCCCCGTCCGCACGCACCATCGCGTGCTCGACGACGGCGACCAGCACATCCCGTACGGACGTCCTGTCGCGTGCGTCGCAGAGCAGGACCGGCACCTCCGGGTCGAGATCGAGGGCCGCCCTGACCGTCTCCGTGGGGAACCGCTCGGCGTCTTCGAAGAGGTTGACGGCGACCGTGAAGGGGATCGCGCGGCGCTCGAAGTAGTCGACCGCCGCGAAGCAGTCCTCCAGCCGCCGGGTGTCCGCGAGGACCACCGCGCCCAGGGCGCCCTGGGCCAGCTCGTCCCAGAGGAACCAGAAGCGGTCCTGGCCGGGCGTCCCGAACAGGTAGAGCACCAGGTCCTCGCGCAAGGTGATCCGGCCGAAGTCCATGGCCACCGTGGTGGTGTTCTTGCCCTCCACGCCGGCGAGGTCGTCCACGGGGCGGCCCGCCTCGCTCAGCCGTTCCTCCGTACGCAGCGGTCTGATCTCGCTGACCGCCCCCACCATCGTCGTCTTGCCCACACCGAAGCCACCCGCCACCAGGATCTTGAGGGTGACGGGCTCGACGGGCCGCTTCCGGCGGCTAGAGCGCCCGAAGGCCATTGATCACCTCGCGGAGAATGCTCACGTCCGGCAGCTCGGCCGGCGGAACGGGACGGGTGACGTGCACCAGTTCGTCCTCGACGAGATCACCTACCAGGACCCGGACGACCCCGACGGGGAGGTCGAGGCCTGAGGCGAGTTCGGCGATGGACTGGGGCAGGTCGTTGCAGAGTCGGACGATCTCCACGTGTTCCGGGGAGAGCGTCTGGTCCCGGCCCGGATCGTCGGCCGCCGGTTCGGGGACGACGATCGCGATCAGGTCGAGACGGTGGCGGGAGGCGCTGCTCGTACGCCCCCGGGTCATCGCGTAGGGCCGGACCACCGGGCCCGCTTCGGCGTCGTACCAGCGCGAGGAGCCCGCCGCGGCGGAAGCGGTCGGTGCTCCGGAAGCGCTGTCCCGGACGGAGTCGGCGCTCATGCCCTCGCCTCACCCTCCGGCGGGCATACCGGTGGTCCGGGGGGAGTTGGCCAGGTGGGCCCCCACGCGCTTGACCATCAGGGTCATCTCGTACGCCACCTGCCCGACGTCCGAGTCGGAGTCGGCCAGGACGGCGAGGCAGCTGCCGTCGCCGGCCGCCGTCACGAAGAGGAAGGCCTCGTCGAGCTCGACCACGGTCTGCCGGACCCGTCCGGCGTCGAAGTGGCGGCCCACGCCCTTGGCAAGGCTGTGGAACCCGGAGGCGACGGCCGCGAGGTGTTCGCTGTCCTCCCGGGGCAGGTCCTTGGACGTCCCGGTGGCGAGGCCGTCGCTGGAGAGGACCAGCGCCTTGCGGATGCTCGCGACGCGCTCGACCAGTTCGTCGAGGAGCCAATTGAGTTCGCCCGAGCCCTGGCGTGCGGCGTCGTGTGCTGCTGCGTTCGGTGCGGTCATCGACCGTCCCCTCCCGGAGTCGTTCCTGGTGCTGTCTCGCCGGGGCCGGTCACGTCCTCGGCGTTCTGCCGACGACCGCGCTGCCAGCCGCGTTGAAGCGAAGCCATGCGATTGCGTACGTCGTCCGCGTCACGTTCCAGGTCCTCGTCGGTGACCGCGGGCGGGTGACCGGAAGGCCGCCCTGCGGAGTCCTCCCGGAGCTGTGGGGCGAGGTTGGCCTGCCGGACCCTGCGCGGGAGGCCGCCCACCGTGTCCTGGGCGGAGGGCCGGGCCGGCGCCGGGGAGGCGGAACGGGGCCGCTCGGCGGTGTCCTCCCCCGTGTCCTGGCCGGATTCCGGAGCGAAGCCGCCGGAGCGGGACGCCGTGGGGAAGCCGCCTCGGGAGGCGGGGTGGGCGCGCCCGCCGTCGCCCGAACGGCCGGGCCCGCCGATGCGGCGGCCCTGGTCGGCGACCAGCTTCGGCGACTTGCGGCGCGGCAGCGGGACGGGCCCGGCGGGCCTCATGGGCCGTACGTCGGCGGAGGTGTCGCCCGAGGCGTCGAACGCCTGCTGGTGCTGCTCGCGGTCGGCCTCCCTGCGCAGGTCGCGAGCCCGGAAGATGCCGCCCCGCTCGCTCTCGGTGTCCTCGAGGTCGGAGACGCCGTCGAGGACGGGGCCGAGCGCCGGATCGAGTTCCCGGTCGAGCGCCGGATCGCCGGTGAACCCGAAGGTGCCGACCGGGCCCTCCAGTTCGACCGGGCCGTCGAGCAGGGACGGGTCGGTGAGGCCGGTGGGGACCGGGGAGAGCCCGGAAGGCCGGCCCGGGATGCTCCTGTCCGCGACCCCGTCCCGGCGCGCCTTGTCGCTGCCGGGCGCGTCGCTGACCGGACGGCCGCCGCCGATGGCCTTCTCGGCCCGGCGGTCGAGACGGAAGCCGGTGCCGTGCGTGTCGGGGGCGTCGGTGAGCAGTTGGGACGGGATGAAGACGACGGCGGTCGTCCCTCCGTACGGTGAGGTCTGGAGCGAGACCCGTACGTTCTGCCGCTGCGCCAGCCGGCTGACGACGAAGAGGCCGAGCCTGTCGGTGTCGGAGAGCTCGAAGTCGGGGGTCTCCGCGAGCCGGAGATTGGCGTCGAGGAGGACTTCCGGCGCCATGCCGAGGCCCCGGTCGTGGATCTCCAGGGTGAAGCCGTTGGCCACGCGTTCGCCGTGCACCTGGACCGCGGTGTGCGGGGGCGAGAACACCGTGGCGTTCTCCAGCAGTTCGGCGATCAGGTGGGTCAGGTCGGCGACGGCGGGCCCGCCCACGCCGATGCGGGGCAGCCGCCTGACCTCGACGCGCTCGTAGTCCTCGACCTCGGCCACGGCCGCCCGCACCACGTCCATCAGCTGGATCGGCTTGCGCCACTGGCGGGAGGGGGCCGCACCGGAGAGGATCACGAGGCCTTCGGCATGGCGCCGCATCCGGGTGGTCAGGTGGTCGAGGCGGAAGAGGTCGGCGAGTTCGTCGCTGTTCTCGGTGCGCCGCTCCATGGTGTCCAGGAGCGTCAGCTGACGGTGCAGGAGCACCTGGTTGCGGCGGGCGAGGTTCACGAAGACCTCGGAGACGCCCCGGCGCATGTCCGCCTGTTTGACCGCGGCCTCGACGGCGGCCCGCTGAAGGGTGTTGAGCGCCTGACCGACCTGGCCGATCTCGTCGCGCTCGTAACTGAGGTGGGGGGCCTCGGTCTCGACGTCGACCTGCTCGCCGGCGGCCAGCCGGCGCATCACGCTGGGCAGCCGCACCCCGGAGACCTCGTGGGCGTCCTTGCGGAGCCTGGAGAGGTCGCGGATGAGCTCACGCCCCACGCGTACGGAGACGAAGATCGACACCAGCAGCGCCGCGAATCCGAGGACACCGGCGACCCCGGCCTGGATCAGGACCCGGTAGCCGGCGGGCTCGGCACGGTCCTGGAAGCGGTTGGACATCTCGGTGCCGTCGTTGGCCAGGTGGTCCAGGACCGTGGGAGCGACCTCCTCCCAGCGCCCGGCGTCGATGTCCCCCGGTTCGGTGAACGGCCCGGCCGCGATGAGCTTCTGCTCTGCGCTGCGCAGCGGTTCGGTGTCCGGCCCGTCCCAGTACTGCTCCATGCGGGAGCGTTCGCTCCCCGGCAGCAGTTCGAGGTTGACGTCGTACAGGAGCGCGCGGCTGGCGGCGAGGTCGGAGACGACGCGGAGCTCGGGCGCGCCGAGCCGTCCCGCTATGAGGCCCGAGGCGACGAGGGCGTCCTCACGGGAGAGCATCTCGCGGGCCCGTGAGATACCGACGAGGGCCCTGACCTGCTTGTCCATCGACACGTTCTCCATCGTGTGGAGTCCGTTCAGGAAGCGGTAGCAGGGATCGACGAGCCCGTTGTAGAAGTCCAGCGCCCGGGTCCGGTCGATGGTGCGCTTCTCGACGGATCCGCGCAGCGCGTCCAGGCCGTCGACCTCGCTGAGGATCGAGTCGAGCCGTGCCTCCGACTCCGGGCTGAGCTTGTCCCGGACGTCCTTGCTCCTGGCGCTCCGGCGGACGTCGGCGACGACCCGGTCCGTGGCCGCGCGCTGCCGTCGCAGGAGGGGCAGGGCGTCCGAGGCTCGGGGGTCGGCGAGGAACACGAGGGTCTGGCGGCGCTCGTCCTGGACGGCGCGGATGGTGTCCTCGAGCGGGTGGCCGACCTTCTCCACGACGGCGCTGGCGCCCATCAGTTCATCGGCCTCACGGCCGGTCACGTAGGTGGCGAAGACCCACAGGCCCGTGAGGGAGGCGAGCGGCACCAGGAGCAACGCCACGATCTTCCTGCGGATGGACTTCCCGCGAAAGCGCATGGCCTCCCCCAGCTCGGCCCCGCACCGCGGGGGTGGTCGTGTCGGTGTTGTCCGGCGTCGTTCCGGTTGTTCTGCTCGGTCCCGTCATCCCGCCGTGGCTCACCGGACGCGTCCCGTGTTCCGTCAACAAACGGCGCGAGCCTACTACTGACTCGTGGGTAACTCGAAGACGTGTCCGGACGTTTTCCAGCCTCTCCGCCTCACCCTGCCCACCAGTTGTCCTGGTATTTCTGGCCCAGAAGTTCGCGAAAGCGACAGAGACGCCCTGGCCGAAGGCAGTGCATCCTCACACGGCAGTTGGCTGGAATTCTTCGTTCCGTGACCTTTCGGGGCCGGTTGGGGCCTCCGGGCGGGAATCTTCACCGTGTGGCGTTCGTCCAGATGTACGGGGCAGAAGAACCTCACGGGGGTACGTGCGACAGGCGAGCGGCATCGTCCGCGTAGAACGGGCGCAGGCCGGGCAGCCACCCTGGAGTCGGACAGTGGCGGGGAGTTGAAGGGCTGTGGAAACGGACGAGCGCCGTGAGGGCGTGGCGGCACCGTCGGCGGGATCGGCGGCCGGCCGCATCCCACGGCAGCTGTGGGTGGAGGAGCCCGCGATACGGCGCAGAATGCCGGACCCGGTCCGGACGGCTGCCGTGCGTGCCGTCCTCATCATGTCGTTGACGATCATCCAGGCCATGGTGGCCTTCCTCTGCACGGTCGCGGGTTCCTGGTTCGCCTTCCCGATGGTGCTGGGCGGTGTGGCGGGCACGGTCGTCGCGACGTGGTCGGTACTGGACGTGTGGGTGACCCGTCAGGTGTGGAACCAGCGCAACGGCGTGGTGTCCGTACCGAGCAGCACCGCACGCCGGATGCGCCGGGAGCGCCGGGCGGCCCGCCGCGCCGCCCGGGCCGGGGCGCGCCGGGAGGCACGGATACGGCGCCGGGGCGAGGGCCGGCTCTCCCGAGCCTGACGGACCTCGCCCCGGGGGGGGGTCACGGCCTGATCGGTGCGGTCACGGCGTGACCGGTGCCTGGGCCGTCTCCGTACGCATCTCCGGGACCTGAGCCCCGGCCGGGGCGCCCTGCGCCTGGCCGGTCCGCCGGAACATCCGGGTCGCGGTGATCTCGCCGTGCACGGTCTCGCCCTCGGGGTCCTGCTGGGGCAGTCCGGGCCGCAGGTGCTCCTCCACGCTGATGTACTTCAGCCCCGCTCGCAGGTCGGCGTCGTTGCGCAGCCGGATGACCAGCGGGAATTCGGCGAGCGCCGTCGTGTCGAACAGCCCGGTCGTGTAGAGGAGCTGGACCCCCAGGGCGTCGGAGACCGCGCGTTGCAGTTCCAGCAGGTAGGTGGCGTTGGCGCGGCCGATCGGGTTGTCGAGGAAAAGCGTGCCCGCGTGGCGGTGCCGGTCGCGTCCTCTGTCGTTGCTGCGCAGCGCGGCCATCGTGCAGTAGAGCGCGATCGCGGCGGTGAGCAACTGGCCGCCGGAGAAGACGTCGCCCATCTGCCCGACGGGGACGCGCTCGGCCCGCAGCACCGCGTCCGGCTTCAGGATCTCCACCGCGATGCCCTTGGGCTGCAGGGCCGCCTGGACTCCGCGCAGCAGGAGGGACATGCCGTCCCTGCGCAGGTCGGAATTCTTCTTGAGCGCGGCGTGGGTGGCCTCGTCGATGACCTCGCCGAGCCGCTCGGTGAGCGTCGCCTGGTCGGGTTCCTCGAAGCGGATCCGGAGGAACTCCTGGCCCGACCACTCCCCCAGTCCCTCGGGGAGCTGGGACAGCCGCTGGGCGGAGCGCAGGGTGGTGAGGGCGGATTCCACGAGGCCGCGGAGCCGGTCCACGATGGAGTCGCGATTGCGCTCCAGCTGTGCCAGTTCATCGGTGAGCACGCGCAGCCGGGGCGCGAAGGCCGCGGCCCACTTCTCCGCGTGATCGGGCAGCGCGACCGCGGGGAGCTCCCGGATCTGCTGACGGGCCGGGGTGCGTACCTGTTCGTAGCGGGTGGAGTTGGCGTGCCGTACGAGGACGTCGCTCGCCTCCCGTACGGAACTCTCCGCCGCGGACAGGTCGGTGGCGCAGCCGCGCAGTGAGCGGCGGGCCTCGGCGGCCGACTGCCTGGCCTCCTCCAGGGTGCCGGGGTACGGGTCGGGGGCCTCCGTCTCGTCGTCCGCGCCGTGATCCCTCAGCAGGTCGCGCAGGAGCGCCGCGGTCTCGTCGAAGCCGCTCGCGGAGTCCTCGGCGGTGCGGTGCGCGCGCAGCAGTTCGGCGTGGGCCGCGCGTGCGGTGTCCAGTGCGGCGGTGGCGGAGGCCAGTTCGGCGGTGGCCGTACGCAGCAGGATCTGGGCCTGCTCGGCGTCGGCGGGGACGAGATCGGCGGGGAGCTCGGTGTGGTGCGGCGCCTCGTCGGCCGGCGCGAGCCGCTCGGCCTCGCCCCGCAGACGGCCGAGCTGCTCGCTCGCGGCGGACGCCCGGGCTTCCAGGATCTGGACGAGGGACTCGGCGCGGGCCGCGGCTGCCTGCCGGGAGGGCCCGTCGGCGCCGTCGGTGCCTTCGAGGAGCTGGGCGGCGCGGGTACGGACCTTGTTGGTGAGGCGGTCCAGTTCGGCCAGCGCTGCGCTCTCGTCGCTCTCGGCGCGTGCCTGCTCCGCGCGCAGATCCGCGCCGACGCCGACCTTCTCGTACAGCCGGGACGCGGCACGGTAGGCCTCGCGCAGAGCGGGGAGTGAGGTGCGCGGGGCGGCTGGGTCCGGCTCCGGGAGGGTCTCCGGCGCTCCGGCGATCTCGGCGCGCTCGGCGCGCAGCGCCCGGGCGGTGCGGTGGGCGTCGTCGGCGGCGCGCTGGGCCGCCCTGCGGTCCTCGTCGGCGGCGCGCGCCCGCTCCAGGCATGCCGTGGCGCGGGCCTCGGACTCGGCCGCCTCGTCGGTCAGTTCGCGGAGCCGCGCCTGCCAGCCGGCCCGGTCGCGGAGGCGGTGGGCGAGGCCGGCGAGCGCGTCGGCGGCGCGTCGGGCGCGCTGGGCCGCCTCCTGCCGCTCCTCGCGCACGCGCGCGGCGTCGGCGGCGGCCTCGTCGGCCTCGGCCCGGAGGGTGCGCGCCTCGGCGAGTGCGTCCGCCGCGGTCTCGGCGGCGGCGCGGGCGGTGCGCGCGGCCTCGCCGAGCTCGGCGAGCATGCCGGGCGGGCAGTCCGCACGCCAGGATCCGATGCGGGAGGCCAGCGAGCGGTCGGCGGTGAGCCGGGCCGCGAGCGCCCTGATGTCCTCGTCGCGGGCGGCGGCCCGGGCCCTGAGCGCCTGGCGCTCCTCGTCGGCGGCGTGTTCGTCGTGCATCGCGGGGTTCGGCGGAACGAGGAACACTCCGTCGGTGGCACCTGACGCCTGTACGGGGGCGAGCAGGGCCGCGGTGGTACCGACGGCCACGGCCGACCGCGGCAGCAGGGCGGCGTCCGCGAGGACCTCCCGTGCCCGGGAGTGCGCGTCCGGGTCGGTGATGACGACGCCGTCGACGAGCTCCGGACGGGTGGCCAGGACCGAGGCGTGGTCCGCGGGGTCGACGGCCTGGGCGAGGTAACGCCAGCCGGGCAGGGCCGGGATGCCGTGCTCGCCGAGGTGCTCGACGGTGGCGAGGACGTCAGGCCCCGGGGGCAGCAGGCCGCCGTCGCCCAGGGCCCCGAGGATGCGGGAGTCGTCGGCCGCCGCGGTGCGCAGGTCGAAGAGCCTGCGTTCGGCGGTGGCGATGCCCTGGTCCAGGAGTTCCCGCAGCTCGTCGGCGCTGTTGTCGAACTCCTCCGCGGTGAGGAACCGCGCCTGCCCGGCAGCGGCGTCCTCCCCCTCGGCCGCGCCGTCCGGCGCGGCGGCCCTGCGAGGGCGGGGCACGTCGGCGCCGGCCGCGGTGGGGAGCCCCAGCAGATCGGCGAGGCGGGGTTCGGCGGCGATCGACTCCGCGGCCCTGCGCTCGGCCTCGTAGGACTGCTCGGCGGCCTGGGCGCCGTCTGCGGCGCGGGCGGCGGCGAGCTCGGTGCGGCTCTCCGCCGCCGCCGCCTCACGCGCCTGGTCGGCGGTGGCGCGGGCCGCCTCGCGCGCGGTGTCCCAGGCGGCGACGGCCGACTTCTCCGCGTCGTTGGCGGCGAGGGCCGCGCGGGCCGGGTCGGCGTCCGGCGCGGAGTCGTCCAGCCAGCCGGCCCGGACGGCCTCGGCGGTCTCCTGCTCGACCTCGGCGAGGCGCTGTCGCAGGTGACCGGCCTCGCTGCGGGCGCGCTGCGCCTCGGTGGCCGCGGTGGTGGCATCCCGGTGCGCCGTCTCGCCGACGCTCTGCAGGGTCGCGGAGCGCTCCTCCTCCTCGTCGGCCACCCGCTCCCCCGCCTCGGCGGCGGTGTGCAGGGCGCGTACGAGATCGGCGGCGGCGGTGGCGCGGGCCGCGAGGGCCGGGGCCGCGTCGCGCTCGGCCTCCTGGATGGCCGAGGCGACGCGGGCCGAACGGTCGGCGGCGGCACGGTGACGCAGGACCGCCTCGGCGGCCTGCCACGCGGCGTGCAAAGTTCGCGCCTCGCCCAGCTCACGGCGTTGGGCAGCCGCGCTCTTCTCCGCGGCGGCGAGGGCGAGGGAGGCGTGCCGGTAGGCCAGTTCGGCGGCCACCAGGTCCCGGTGGCCCCGGGTCCTCTCGGCCTCGGTGACGGTGTGGGCGGCGGCCGTCACCTCCCGGGCCAGCTCGGCGGTACGGTCACGCTCCTCGGCGGCCCGGCCGGAGAGCCTGCGCACCAGGGTGCGGGTGCGCCGCTCGGCTCCGGCGTGGACGTCACGGCTGCGGGCCCGGGTGGCGGTGGCCTCGACGATCCTGCCCAGCAGGTCGACGGAGCCCGCCGTGAAGTCACGCTCGGCGGTGAGCTCGGCACGGCGGCCGAGCTTGTTGCCGAAGCCGCTGACGAGGTCGGCGAGGCCGTCCGTGTCGCGGGTGTCGGTGACGGCCCGCAGCAGCAGGTCGGTGAAGTCGGAGTCCTTCTTGACGGCGAAGAGCCCCGCCGCCTCACCCTCGTCGGCGTTCATCTCGCGCTGGTAGCGGAAGAGTTCGGGGTCGAGGCCGAGGTCGCCGAGGTGTTCGTTCCAGCGGTCGTGGATCTCTTCCCAGTGCACGTCGAGGTGCGGGTAGAACTTGCCCGCGTCCGTGAGGGCGTCCCGGAAGCCCTTCATGGTGCGGCGCCGGCCGCGGGCGCCCGAGACCCCCTCGGCCGGGCGGCCCACCGTGGTGGCCTCGGCGACGGGGAGGCTGTCGAGGCTGAGGCCGGGGCCGGGACGGAAGGAGTACCACGCCTCGGCGAACTTGCGGGGGTCGTTGGAGACCTGCCGTCCGCGCCACTCGCTGACCTTGCCGACGACCACGCACTCGCCGGTCAGCGTGTGCTGCCACTCCAGTGCCACGTGCCCGCAGTCGTCGGCGAGCAGGAACTTGCGCAGGACACCGGAACTGGCGCCGCCCAGGGTGTTGCGGTGGCCCGGCAGCATCACGGAGAAGATCAGCTTGAGCAGGACCGACTTGCCGCCGCCGTTCTCCAGGAACAGCACTCCCGCGGGTGCCGGGCGGCGGGGAGGCCCGATGGGCTCCTCCTCGAAGAACTCCGCCTGGGCCGGCGCGGGCCTGGGAACGGGCTCGCCGACTCCGCGCAGGTCGAGCACGGTGTCGGCGTAGCGCGCACCGGCGGGCCCGATGGAGTAGAGGCGGACCCGGGACAACTCGTACATGGCGGCGGACTCTCGTCGTTCAGGCGGCGGGCGGGCACCCGCTCCGGCGGCGGAGGCGGGTCCCTCGGGGGGGGCGGTTCAGGAGGAGCGGGGCGTCTCAGGAGTGGAAGGGGAGCCCCGCGTCGGCGGCGAGCTCCAGGCCTTCGGCGTCGGGTGGGGGCAGCAGGGTGGCCGAGCCGTCGGTGACCGGGACGACGCCGAGATCCAGGAGTTCGGCCATGGCGGCGCTGCCCGCCATGTCGCGCACCTGGAGCTGGTAGCGGGCGGTGGTGCGGTACGCGCCGCCCGCGTCGTCGCCGGTGCGCTGGAGGAAGCCCGAGTCGGTGAGGAAGGCGACGGCCTTGCCGATGATGCCGGTGGTGGATCCGGCGAGTCTGCGGGCGTCCTTGGTCGCGCCGGTGGAGCTGCGGCGGGCGTAGATCCGCCACCCCGACTCGAGGCCGGGGGCGTCGGTGGCCGGGTCGGTGTTGTCCCCCTGTTCCTCGGCGCGCTCCTCCAGTCGCCGGCAGGCCTGGCGCACGAAGGCGTCGACGCCGTTGACCGTGATGCGGCCGATGTAGGAGTCGTCGGCGAGGTCCTCCGGGCGCGGGAAGGCCATGGCGGCGACGGCGAGGTGGGCGAGGCCGTGCAGGAAGCGGTCGGCGGAGTCGGTCGAGGCGCGGCGCGCGTAGTCGCCCATGCGTACGGCGAAGACAGAGTCCTCGGCCGCGGTCACGGCCATGCCCGCACGCGTGGAGACCTCCAGGACGACGAGTCCGAGACCGGTGGCGACCGCGTCGGCGAGCCGCGCGAAGGCGGGCTCCTCGCGGTAGCGGCGGAGCAGTTCGGCGTATTCGGCGTCGCGCGCGGGCATCAGCTTGGGCTGGAGCCCGAAGGAGACGAGCCGCGCCGCGTCGGCCGCGTCGGCGGGGGTGACAGCGGCGGGAGCGGCCTGCCGTGCGGCGTCGGCCGCCTGCGGGAAGGGCGGGTCCCCCCACGCGTCGGTGTGCTCGGCGTGCTGCTCGCTCAACTCGGTGACTCCTCGGTGTCTGTGGGGGTGCCGCGCTCGGGCGGCCGTGGGGTGACGGTGCGGACGGGGGCGCCGCGCTCGGGCCACCCTGGAGCGGCGGTACGGACGGGAGCGCCACCCTCCGCTCGCGGTGGAGCGGCGGTACGGACGGTCATGAGGCGTCCTTGCGGTCCGCCGCCATGCCCGCCGCGTCCAGGAGTGCCGTGCCCACTATCAGGTCGGCGCCGCCGAATTCGTGGTCCTCCAGCGGGGTGCCGTCGTCCACGGCGAACAGCAGCCGCCGCTCACCCTGGCGGTAGGCCGTGCCCACCGGAGGGCTGGCCGCGTGCACGGCGAGCAGGGCGACCAGGTAGGGCAGTTCGGGGTCGCTGAGCCGGGCCTCGGCGAGGAGCCCGGAGAGCCGGCGTGGGGCGTCGTGCTCCAGGTCGAGCAGCTCCATGGCGCTCGCGAGCTGCCCCTCGCTGAACCGGCTGTCGTCGGGGGTGGCGATGAGGTCGGGTTCGGGCATCTCGGCGCCCAGGTGCTCCCGCTCCACCGGAGGCGTCAGCAGCAGGTCGACCAGGTCCCCGACGCGGACCGACGGGGCAAGGCGCAGCCCGGTGCCATGGGCGAAGAACGCGTCGGTGACCCGGCTCGCCTCCTCCACGGGGAGCGGCAGCAGCGGGGCGACGAGCTGGCCGTACAGGTCGAGGCCGGCCCGTGCGGTGGGGGTGGCGAACGCCTGCCGGTCCTGCTCCGCGCGGAAGAGCGGTCCCGCCTCCAGCAGTCTCGACTGGAGCTGCGTGTGGCGGCGGATGCAGTCCTTGACGATGTCGACGAGCTCGGCCGCGCGGCGCTTGTGCTCGGGCTCCTCCGCCTCGTCCCGGGCCTTACGGATGTTCGTGAGGATCGCGTTCTCGTGGCGGTAGCGGTCGGCGACGTGGTCCAGCGCTTCGGTGATCATGTCGGGGACGGCGTTCAGCCAGTCGACCGCGCGGACGTTGCGCCGGGTCGCCTCGAGTGTCCTGCGGAGCGTCTCCGCGTACTGCACGGTGCGGTAGCGGGCCTGTTCGGCGGCGAGCTGGGCGTCGGCGAGGCGGCCCCTGCTGATGAGCACCTCCAGCTTCACCTCGGCGGCGATCTGGGCGCTGGTGACATCGGTGTCCAGCGCCCCGACCAGGACGTTGACGGCCTCGTCGGTGGCCCGGAGGAACACGCTGCCGCCGTGACCGGGCACTTCCTCGATGAGCTTGAAGTCGTAGTCCCTGCGCACGTAGACCCCGTCGGGCCCGAAGGTGCCGTACACCGCGCGGAATCCCCGGTCCACGCTGCCGACGTTGATCAGGTTCTCCAGGACCCAGCGGGCGACCCGTTCGTGTTCGGTGACGGGGCGGCGGGGTGCCTGGGCGGCGACCCGGGGAAGCAGCCTGGCCACTATCTGGTCGTGGTCGGCGCCCGTGTCGAAGTCCATGTTCAGGGTGACCAGGTCGATCGCGGCCAGGGCGACTTCGGCCATCGCGTAGACCGTGTACTCACCGGCCAGATTCGCCTTGCGTACGTCGAGGTCGTGCAGCGGAGCGGTGCAGGCGAGCGCGCGGAGCCGACGCGAGAGCCCCTCATCGGCGGCGGGCCCCGGGGCGGGCCTCGGTCCCGCGCTGAGCTGGGGCGCAGCGGCGCTGGTGTCGGCAGGCGAAGTCACGCTGCACAGATTAGGTCCTCACACCGACAACGGTCGAAACGGTGCGGAAGCGACCGCTCACGTCCGCCCGTATCCGCCCCCTCCCGGGGTGCGCAGCACGAGGACGTCCCCGGCGTCCAGCTCGGCGGTGTCGCAGCCGTCGAGCGAGGTGACGGTGGTGCCGTCGGCACGTGCGACGTACTGCTCGCCGAGCGCCCCGGGCCCGCCGCCGGCCATGCCGTAGGGGGCCACCCTGCGGTGCCCGGACAGCAGGGCGACGGTGACGGGTTCGAGGAAGCGGATCCTGCGTTCCACGCCCCGCCCCCCGTGCCACCGGCCCGTGCCGCCGCTCCCCTCGCGTACGCGGAAGCTCTCGAGCAGCACCGGGTAGCGCCACTCCAGGATCTCCGGGTCGGTGAGCCGGGAGTTGGTCATGTGGGTCTGCACGGCGTCCGCTCCGTCGAAGCCGTCCCCTGCGCCGGATCCGGAGGCCACGGTCTCGTAGTACTGGACGCGGTCGTTGCCGAAGGTGAGGTTGTTCATGGTGCCCGATCCCTCCGCCTGGACGCCGAGGGCGGCGTACAGGGCCCCGGTGACGGCCTGGGAGGTCTCCACGTTGCCCGCGACGGTCGCGGCGGGGTGGACCGGGGCCAGCATCGACCCTTCGGGGACGCGGATGTCCAGGGGCTTCAGGCAGCCGCTGTTGAGCGGGATGTCCTCGTCGACGAGCGTCCGGAACACGTAGAGCACGGCCGCCATGACCACGGATGTGGGGGCGTTGAAGTTGCCCGGCTGCTGGGGGGAGGTGCCGGTGAAGTCGAGGACGGCCCGGCGGGCGTCGCGGTCCACGGTCACGGTCACCTGGACGACGGCGCCGTTGTCGGTCTCGTAGCGGCAGGAGCCGTCGCGGAGGCCTGCGACGAGGCGCCGTACGGACTCCTCCGCGTTGTCCTGGACGTGGCCCATGTAGGCCTCGACGACCTCCTGGCCGAACTGGCCGGTCATACGGCGCAGTTCCTCGATGCCCTTCTCGTTGGCGGCGATCTGGGCGCGCAGGTCCGCGAGGTTGGTGCCGGGGTCACGGGAGGGGTATGCCGCACCGGTGAGGAGTTCCCGGGTCTCCGCCTCGCGCAGTCTTCCGTCGCGTACCAGCAGCCAGTTGTCGAAGAGGACGCCCTCCTCGTGGACCGTACGGCTGAAGGCGGGCATGGAGCCGGGTGTGATGCCGCCGATCTCCGCGTGGTGGCCGCGCGACGCCACCAGGAAGCGCAGGCGCCGCTCCCGCCCGTGCGCCGGATCGTCGAACACCGGCGTCACGACGGTCACGTCGGGCAGATGGGTACCGCCGTGATAGGGGTCGTTGACGGCGTAGACGTCGCCTGGGCGCAAGGTGCCCTCGTTGCGCCGCAGGACCTCCTTGATGGATTCCCCCATCGATCCCAGGTGGACCGGGATGTGGGGGGCGTTGGCGACCAGTCCGCCTTCCGCGTCGAACAGGGCGCACGAGAAGTCCAGGCGCTCCTTGATGTTGACGGAGTGCGCCGTGTTCTCCAGGCGCACCCCCATCTGTTCGGCGATCGACATGAAGAGGTTGTTGAAGACTTCGAGCATGACCGGGTCCACCCGGGTGCCGACCGCGGTCCGTTCGGGTCGCGGGTCCTTCCGGCGCAGCACGAGGTGCCCGGTCCGTCCCGTCGTGGCCTGCCAGCCGGGGGCGACGACGGTCGTGGCGTCGTCCTCGGTGACGAGTGCGGGGCCGGTCACGGTGGCGTCGGGCCCCAGTGCTTCCCGCCGGTACAGCCCGGCCTCGCGCCATCCGCCCCCGATGTGCATCCGGACGCTGCCGAGCGGCTCGGGAGGGTCTTCGCGCGGGTCCCCTCCAAGGACGTGCGGGACGGGGGGTCCCGCGGTCCCGGTGGCCTCCACGGAGACGGTCTCGACCACCAGGGGTTTGTCCATGGTGAACCCGTAGCGGGCCCGGTGCGCGGCGCCGAACTCCTCGCCCATGGCCACGGCCGTGCCGGGTGCGACGGGCAGGGCGGCGTCCGTCCCGGCGTAGCGCAGGAGGATCCGCGCCCGGGTGCCGATGGCGCCGTCGGGGACCCCGTCGGCACGGAGATCGGCGCGGGCGCGCGCGGCGAGGCTGTCGGAGATCTCCTCGACGCGGCTCCTGGTCTCCTCGCTCAGCTCGGCCTCGACCGACTGCTCGCGCATCGCGGTGGCGTCGGCGAGGCCGATGCCGTACGCGGAGAGGACCCCGGCGAGCGGCGGTACGAGGACCGTGTCGATGCCCAGGGCGTCGGCGACGGCGCAGACGTGCTGCCCTCCCGCCCCGCCGAATCCGGTGAGCGCGTAGCGGGTGATGTCGTGGCCCCGCTGGACGGAGATCTTCTTCACCGCGTTCGCCATGTTCAGCACGGCGATCTCCAGGAACCCCGCGGCCACCTCCGCCGCGCTCCGGTCGCGGCCGGTGGCGTGCGACACCTCGCGCGCCAGTGCGCCGAAGCGTTCCCGCACGAGGGGGGCGTCGAGCGGCTGGTCACCCGCCGGACCGAAGACCGCCGGGAAGTGGTCCGGCCGGATGCGGCCGAGCATCACGTTGGCGTCGGTCACGGTGAGCGGCCCGCCCCGGCGGTAGCAGGCGGGCCCCGGGTCGGCCCCCGCCGAGTCGGGGCCCACCCGGTAGCGCCTGCCGTCGAAGTGGAGGACGGACCCGCCTCCCGCGGCGACGGTGTGGATGCTCATCATGGGCGCGCTCATCCGCACCCCTGCCACCTCGGTTCCGAGCTCGCGCTCGAACTCGCCCGCGTAGTGCGACACATCGGTCGAGGTGCCGCCCATGTCGAAGCCGATGACCCGGTCGTGTCCCGCCTCCTCGGACGTACGCGCCATGCCGACGACGCCCCCGGCGGGGCCGGAGAGCACGGCGTCCTTGCCCCGGAAGTGCGCGGCCTCGCGCAGTCCGCCGTTGGACTGCATGAACATCAGGCGGATGCCGGCCAGTTCGGCGGCCACCTCGTCGACGTACCGGCGCAGGATCGGCGAGAGATAGGCATCGACGACGGTGGTGTCGCCGCGCGGCACCAGCTTGATCAGCGGGCTGACCTCGTGCGAGCAGCTGACCTGGGTGAAGCCCGCCTCCCTCGCCAGATCCGCGACGGCCCTCTCGTGGTCCGGGTGGCGGTAGCCGTGCATGAGCACGACGGCCGCGCTGCGCAGCCCGTCGTCCGCGGCGGCCCTCAGCCGCTCGGCCACGGTGGCGCGGTCCAGGGGGCGCACGGTGCCTCCCCGGGCGTCCAGGCGTTCCGGAATCTCGACGACGCGGTCGTACACGGTCTCCGGCAGGAGGATGCGGCGGTCGAAGAGGCGTGGCCTGTTCTGGTACGCGATCTTCAGGGCGTCCCGGAAGCCTTCGGTGACGACGAGTAGGGTCGGCTCACCCCGCCGCTCCAGGAGGGCGTTGGTAGCGACGGTGGTGCCCATCTTGACGCTCGCGACCCGGTCGGCGGGGACGGGCTCGCGAGGGCCGAGGCCGAGGAGCAGCCGGATTCCGGCGACGGCGGCGTCCTGCCTGCGGCCGGGGTCATGCGAGAGCAGCTTGCGCGAGACCAGGTGACCGCCGGGGTCGCGTCCCACCACGTCCGTGAAGGTGCCGCCGCGGTCGATCCAGAACTCCCAGCGTCCGGTCATCCCTCCATTCTCGCGTGGGGGAGGAACCCCCGCAGAGAGGGCGTTCGGGTGAGCCCGGCCCGGGCCTCCGGCAGCGCCGCTTCCGCCGCGGGCGTCGAGCCGGGCGCCGGCGCCGCGCGCCCGGTGGACGGCCTCGGCCGTCGCGAGGCCCAGGAGCTCGGGCGCCAGGTCCGTACTCCTGCGGGCGGCCATCCGGTGCCCTGTGTGGCGAGGCGATGCCCTGCGCGGCGAGGCGGTGAGCTGCGGCCACCCGGCTCGGTGGCGGGTGCCGGCGCGCCGGGAGTGCCCCTTGCGACGTGGATCTGTCCGCCCGGGGAACGTCCCGTGAGCTGTGCGCCGCGCGCCCCCCGCGCGCGGCGTCCGGGCTCCGTCGGTCAGCGGAGCGCCGGCTCAGACGGCGGGTGCGTCGGGTCCGATCCTGCTGCGCACCGCGGTCTGGACCTCGGCCTCCTCGGCCGGGTCGGCGGCGAGGCGCCGCAGTCGCTCGGCGACCCTGATGTCCCCGGTCTCCGCGTGGAGCGCGGCCAGTTCCCGGGTGGTCTCCTCGCAGTCCCACAGGCATTCGACGGCGAAGCCGGTGGCGAAGGACGGGTCGGTGGCGGCCAGCGCGCGGGCGGCCCGGCCCCGCAGGTGCGAGGACGAGGTCTCCCGGTACACGTGGCGCAGGACGGGTGCGGCGCAGACGATGCCGAGGCGGCCCGTGCCGTCGACGAGGTTCCAGAGGCGGGGCGCGTCGGGGCCCTCGCCCCTCACGGCCTCGCGCAGGGCGGCGAGGACGAGCGGGGCGTCCCGGCCCGTTCCCCGGCAGGCCAGCACTCCGGCCGCCGACGATCCGAGGTCGTCGGGGCGATGGGCCCACCGCCTGGCCCGTTCGACGGCCGCTTCTCCGCACATGCGCTCGAACGCGGCCACGGCTGCCTCGGCGACGGTGCGGGACGGGTCGGCGACGGCCAGCTCGACGAGGTCGAGCACGGCGGGGTCCCGTGCCTCCGCCAGGTAGTGCAGGGCGGCGCAGCGGGCGCCCTCGGAGCCGCTGCGGGCCGTCTCGACGATCAGGGGCCGGTCCTCGGCGCCCGCGACCGCGGACAGGCAGCGTGCCGCGGGCACGTGGAGGACGCTGCCGCGCTCCAGTCCTTCCTGGGCCCAGTCGAAGACCGCCTGCACGCTCCAGCCGGGGCGTGGGCCGCCCGGCCGCATCTGCCGCTGCCATCGGTCGAAGGAGCCCTGCTCCGTCGCGGCCCTGATCCGGGCCCCGACCGCTTCACGGGGGTCGTCGGCCCACAGCCGCCACGGGCGGGGCTCGAAGGCGTCCCGTACGGCGGTGGCCAGCTCGGCGGTGCCGTCGGTGGTCGCGGGGAAGCGGGCGAGCACGGGCTCGGCGAGGGAGCGCAGCCCGGCGTCGTCGTCCCGCAGGGCGAGTTCGTCGAGCGCCCAGGCCCAGTTGGACCCGGTGGCCGCGTAACGCCGCAGGAGCGCGAGGGCGTCGTCCCTGCCGTAGGAGGCCAGGTGCCCCAGCACGGACAGGGCGAGGCCGGTGCGGGAGTCCTCGGTGTCGAGGTGGTCCTCGGGGTCCCACAGGTGCCGCTCGATCTCTTCGACGCCGCCGTCGAGATCGAGGTAGAGGCGCGCGTAGTAGAGGGAGCGGTTCTCGAGCTGCCAGTCATGACGAGGATCGCTCAGGACGCAGTGGTTGAGAGCCGCGAGGGCCTCGGGGCGGGGGGCGGCGAGCGCGTGGAGCGTGCCGTCGCCACGGCCCCTCTGCAGCAGGCCGAGCAGGGTGCCGCTCGGCGCTATGAACGGATCGAACATGGGGAAAGCCTCACATCAAGCTGTCGACGCAACCGGGACTGTGCTGTTCCATGTGCCGGGGTGACATCCCCTAGGCCGCGCAGCAACATGATCGGCCGACCGCCGTCTTCTGCCTGGTGCTCATCTTCCTCTGCCTCTCGTCGGTGGTCCTGAGCGGACCCGCGACGTCATGATGACCCACCCATTTCGCCGACGCGACCACATTTACGGCGCCCCGGCCGGGCCGGGGCCGGGACGGTGTCTCAGCGCGCACCGAAGAGTTCCAGCAGGTCGTCCTTGCCGAACATCCTCGCGGTGTCCACCGCGGACGGTGTTCCGGCGGCCGGATCGGCCCCCGCGGCGAGCAGGGTGTCGATCACTCCGCGCTCGCCCTTGAAGACGGCTCCGGCCAAGGGCGTCTGGCCGCGGTCGTTGGCCCGGTCCGGGTCGGCACCGCGGTCCGCGAGCGCCGCCACGGCGGGCGCGTGCCCGTGGTAGGCGGCGAGCATCAGCAGGGAGTCGCCGCGGTCGTTGGTGAGGTTCGCGGGGACGCCCGCGTCGACGTAGGCGGCGAGCGCGTCGCTCTCGCCCCGGCGGGCCAGGTCGAAGACCTTGGCCGCCAGCTCGACCACCTCGGGATCAAGGGCTTCGCTCATCGGACGGACCGCCTTCCATTGCATGGTCTGAGCTGGTGGGGACGTACGGCGGGGGCCGTACGAGTGAATCGACAGGGTACTGCTCCATGGCCGCCGTCAGTCTGCCCCGGAGCGGCGGAAGATCACGGCGTCCCGCGTGATGCCCGGGCGGGAGCGGGCCCTCCACCGCCCGTCGGGCTCCCGGCGGCGGCGCTTTTCACCCACCGGTGGAGTGAAATGGAAGGTTATTCACTCACTTGCACCTTTTATCGTATAGGTACATGTTGTGATCCTGGAAGTACTCATGGTGACTGTCCCCTCAACCAGGAGAACCGCTCATGATCCTCTCGATCTCCGGCGTGGTACTGCTCGGCATCATCGTCTTCCTGTTCTTCAAGAAGGACGGACTCAAGGCCTCCCACGCCCTCATCTGCGCTCTGTTCGGCTTCTACCTCGCCGGCACAGCCATCGCCCCCAGCATCACGGCCGGCGGGGCGAGCCTCGCCAGCATGCTGGGCGGGATCAAGTTCTGACGCTCCGAAACCGCTCCCACCTCTCCAGGAGACCGACGTGGCCCGGCGACCACTCCCCCGCATTCTGAGCAGCGGCAGCGCTTCGATCACCCGCGGTCGCGAGATCGCGCGCACGGCCGCCGACAACGCCACCGACGTCCTCCATCCACTGATCACGGTCACCCGGGGTCTGCGGCTGCTGGCGGGAGCAGGGCGGCAGAAGTGGGCCGCGACGCCCAGGGAACGGCGCGGGCACGTGCTGTTCCTCGTCGCGGCCTGCGTGCTGACGGTGGCGCTCATCCCCTACGGGCCCCTGCTGGCCCTCATCTCGGTGATGGGCGCTGCCGCGTGGCGGGGCCGCGAGCGCACCCCCGTGAGGACGGGACCCGACGAGGCGGAGACCGCGCGGCTCCGGGCTCTGTACGAGGCGCTCGTCCCGCACTTCTCCGCGCCCGACGACCCCGGCCCGCTGTTCTCCCACGGCGGCGACTGGGAGAAGGTCTTCGGCACCTCGTACGCCTTCGACGGCAACGGCCGCCTCACCCGGCTCCAGGTGACCTATCCGGCGTACTTCACGGACGGCGACCCCGAGTCCCGCGCCCGGGTCGAGCAGGTGCTGCACGCCAAGTCGGGCCGAGGCCGCGAATACCACTTCGCCTGGGACGAGGAGAGCAACCAGCTCCTCATGACCGTGCTCGCCGCGCTCCCCACCTCGATCGCCGCCCAGCGCTTCGTCACCGCCCCCGGTGAGACCGTGCTGGGCTTCACCGACGCCGACGCGGTCCAGCGCACGGTGCCGGTCCAGGACGGCGACACGGGACGGGACGCCTCCCCCGTGATCTGGCGGACCGGAAGCCGGTCCACCGAGCCGCACCTGCTGATCGCCGGGCACCCCGGGAGCGGCTCCACGACCCTGATGCGCTCCCTGGCCCTGCAGGCGCTCCGGGACGGCGACGTCCTCGTCGTCGAGGGCGGCGGCACCGGCGAGTACGGCTTCCTGGCCGGCAGGGACGGTGTGCTGGCCGTGGAATGCGGGCTGGCCGGGGCCCTGGCGACGCTCGAGTGGGCGGCGCACGAGACCGAGCGGCGGCTCATCGCCGCCAACCGGGCGCGACAGGCCGGGCACCCCGAGCCTGAGGACATCAAGCGCCCCCTCTGGCTCCTGCTGGACCGCCCGAGCGTGCTGGGGCACCTGGCGGCGGCCGACGGCAGGCAGGACCCGCAGGAACTGCTCCAGGTCCCGCTGCGGCACGGCCGCGCCGCCGGTGTGACGGTCGTCGTCGCCGACCAGTTCGACAGCCTGGACTCCCTCACCGAGGCCGTGCGGACCCACACCAGGGCCCGGGTCGTACTCGGCCCCGCGACCCGCGAGGAGGTGGAAGCGGTGCTGGGAACGGAGCCCCACACGACCCCCACCGCCGACGTACCGCCGGGACGCGGCTACACCCGGCTGGGTACGGGACCGGTCCTGCGGCTCCAGGTGCCGGCCACCCCGGACCCGTACGACCCCGCCACGAGCGAGGCGCACCGGCAGGCGGTACTCGACCTGCTGCCGGGCGCGGCGCCGGCGGTGCGGGAGAGGTCCGAGCCCCGCGCCACCGAGGCCTCGCCCGTCCACACGGACAAGCTCGTCGCGACGCCCGCGGTCGCGGAGGGCTGAGAACCCCGCCCCTGACGCCGTCCTGAGCGCGGACGGCTCGTTCACGGTCCCCGGACGCCGAAGGCCCGGGGCCGTGAGCGTGTGCACCCGGACGCCGGACAGCCGGGGCGCCGTGAGGGCGTGCACCCCCGGGCCCCGGGCCCGGACAGCCGCGGCGCCGTGAGCCGTGAGTCTCAGGCCACGAACGTCCGGGGTGCCTCCGCGCTGGAGCTCGCCCCGGAGCCGACCAGCTCGGCTGCCGCGGCGAGCCGAAGTGCCGCCTCGTCCGCCACCGGCCCTCCCACGGTGAAGGGCAGCCGCACATAGCCCTCGAAGGCACCGTCGACCCCGAACCGGGGCCCCGACGGGACGCGTACGCCGACCCGCTCGCCGGCCACCGCGAGCCGGGATCCGGAGAGCCCGCCGGTGCGGACCCAGAGCGTGAGGCCGCCCCGCGGCACCTCGAACTCCCAGTCGGGCAGCTCCCGGCGCAGCGCCCGCACCAGGTCGTCCCTGTTCTCCCGTGCCTGGTCGCGCCGCACCGCCACGGCCTGTTCCCAGCCGCCCGTGCGCATCAGCCAGTTGATGGCGAGCTGCTCCAGCACGGGGGTCCCCATGTCGGCGTACGCGCGCGCCGAGACCAGGCTGCGGATCACGTCGGGCGCGGCTCGCACCCACCCGATCCGCATGCCGGCCCAGAAGGCCTTGCTCGCGGACCCGACGGTCAGCACGGTGCTGCCCGCGGGGTCGAACCCGCAGACCCTGCGCGGCATGTCCACGTCGGCGTCGAGATACAGCTCGTTCATGGTCTCGTCGACCACCAGGACCGTGCCCGCGGAGCGGGCCGCCTCGACCAGGGCGCGGCGCTGCTGTTCGTCGGCCAGGGCGCCGGTCGGGTTGTGGAAGTCCGCGACGACGTAGGCGAGCCTCGGCGCCGCGTCCCGCAGCACCTGCCGCCAGCGGTTCATGTCCCAGCCGCCCAGCCCTTCCTCCATCGCCACGGGCACCAGCCGCGCACCCGCCTCCCGCATGAGCTGGAGGATGTTGGCGTAGCTGGGTGACTCCACGGCGATGCGTTCGCCACGGCCGGCGAACAGGTGGCAGATGGCGTCGATGGCTCCCATCGCCCCGGTGGTCACCATGATCTGCTCCGGCATCGTGGGGATGCCGCGCTCGGTGTAGCGGTCCGCGATCATCTGGCGCAGGGCGGGCAGCCCCGCGGGATAGTCGCCGTGGGTGTGGGCGTACGGCGGCAGTTCCTCCAGCGCGCCCTGGACGGCGCGGGTCAGCCACGGTTCGGGGGCGGGCAGCGAGGCGCAGCCCAGGTCGATCATCGAGCCGAGCGACTCGGGGGGCAGGGGTTCGAGGCCGCGGGCGGGGAGCGGGTTGCCGGCCGGGACCGCGGTCCAGCTGCCGGCTCCACGGCGCGACTCAAGGAATCCCTCCGCCCGCAGGGCCTCGTAGGCTGCGGCGACGGTGGTGCGGCTGAGCGAGAGGGCCAGCGCGAGCTCCCGCTCGGCCGGCAGCCGCGCGGCGACCGGGACCCGGCCTTCCAGGACCAGCAGCCGCACACCGTCGGCCAGGGCGCGGTAGGCCGGGGGCTTACGGGTGCCGGGCGCCAGGGGGCGGGCCTGCTGGGCCTGGAGCTGCCGTGCGAGCTGCGCCGCACCGACCGTCGAAGTCCACTGCGCCATGGATATCAGTCCACCTTCCTCGGATTGGCCATAGTTGGAAGCCAATCCCCTGCCACAGAGTGACACGCAACAGTCCACTCCGACCACACAGGGGGCACCACGTGTCCGATCCCACCGTCCGGAGCAGCCGTCGGCTCACCCGGCGGCTGATCCATCTCTACGCGGGCCTCGCTCTGTACGGAGCGAGTTCGGCGCTGCTCGTCCGCGCCGGCCTCGGGCTCGAACCGTGGGGGGTCCTGCACCAGGGGCTGGCGGAGCGCACCGGCATCTCCATCGGGGTCGTCTCCATCGTCGTCGGAGCGGTCGTCCTGCTCCTGTGGATCCCGCTCAGGCAGCGGCCGGGGCTGGGCACCGTCTCCAACGTCTTCGCCGTGGGACTCGCGATGGACGGCACACTCGCCCTGGTGCCGGACGCGCACGGGCTCTGGTCGCGGATCGCGGTGATGGCCGCGGGGATCGTACTGAACGGCGTCGCCACCGGCCTGTACATCTCGGCGCGCTTCGGACCCGGACCGCGCGACGGCCTCATGACGGGGCTGAACCGGCTCACGGGCCGGTCCATCCGGCTCGTGCGTACGGCGATCGAGGTGGCCGTCGTGGTGACCGGCTTCCTGCTCGGCGGTTCTCTGGGCGTGGGAACCGTCCTCTACGCGCTGGCCATCGGCCCGCTCGCACAGTTCTTCCTGCGCTTCTTCGCCCTCCCCGCGCCGGACACCGATTCCCGGGCCGTTGCCGGGAGGTCACCGCGAGGGGCGATACTTCCGCGGTGACCGCAGTGACTTCTGGACGCCATCCGTACCTGGACCACCCTTCGACGATCCCCTTCGCCCATCGCGGCGGGGCGGCGGACGGGCTGGAGAACACGGCAGCCGCGTTCCGGCGGGCAGCCGACGCGGGCTACCGCTACTTCGAGACCGACGTGCACGCCACGGCGGACGGCCGCCTGGTCGCCTTCCACGACCCCACCCTTGACCGGGTGACGGATTCCCGGGGCCGGATCGCCGCGCTCCCCTGGAGCGAGGTCCGCAGGGCGCGGGTGGCGGGCAGCGAACCGCTGCCGCTCTTCGAGGAGCTGCTGGAGGAGTTCCCCGGGGCCCGCTGGAACGTGGACATCAAGGCGGAGCCCGCCCTCGCCCCGCTGGTCGGCCTGATCCGCAGGACCGGCGCCTGGGACCGCGTGTGCGTGGGGTCGTTCTCGGAAGCGCGCGTGGCCAGGGCGCACCGCCTCGGGGGCGATCGGCTGGCCACCTCCTACGGCGTACGTGGAGTGCTCGGGCTGCGGCTGCGCTCGTACGGCATACCGGCGGCGCTGCGGGCCGGCGCGGTCTGCGCGCAGGTCCCCGAGACCCAGAACGGAATCCGCGTCGTCGACCGCGGCTTCGTCCGCACGGCGCACGCGCGGGGCCTGCAGGTCCATGTCTGGACCGTCAACGCACCGGATCGGATGGCGGCCCTTCTCGACCTCGGCGTGGATGGCATCATGACCGATCACATCGAGACGCTGCGCACGGTGCTGAGCGAGCGGGGGGCATGGGCCTGACGCCGGGACCCGCCGCGTCCGCACGGAACGAGCGAGGGGGCGCGGCGTGAGCACCGAGACCGCAGGCACGGCGGATCCGGCGGGGCACCCTGTCGGCGCGGAGGAGCGCAGGCGCGAGCAACGCGGCTGGTACTTCTACGACTTCGCGTGCTCCGTGTATTCGACCAGTGTCCTCACGGTCTTCCTGGGCCCCTATCTGACGTCGATCGCCAAGGCGGCCGCGGACGCGGACGGATTCGTCCATCCGCTGGGGATACCCGTGCGGGCGGGCTCGCTCTTCGCGTACGCCGTGTCGGTGTCCATCGTCGTGGCGGTGATCGTCATGCCGGTCGCGGGCGCGGCGGCGGACCGCACCGGGCGCAAGAAGCCGCTGCTGGCGGCGGCGGCGTACACGGGTGCGACGGCGACGGCCTGCATGTTCTTCCTGGACGGCCACCGCTACCTGCTGGGGGCCCTCCTGCTGATCGTGGCGAACGCGTCGATCTCCGTGTCGATGGCCCTGTACAACGCCTACCTCCCGCAGATCGCCACGCCGGAGGAGCGGGACGCGGTGTCCTCGCGGGGCTGGGCCTTCGGGTACACCTCGGGCGCGCTCGTCCTCGTGATGAACCTGGTCCTCTTCACGGGCCACGACTCCTTCGGGCTCTCCGAGTCGGACGCGGTCCGGATCTGTCTCGCCTCGGCGGGCGTCTGGTGGGGGGCCTTCGCCCTGGTGCCGCTGCGGAGGCTGCGCGACCGGCGGGTGACTTCCGGAGGCGAGGGTTCGGTCGGTTCCGGCTGGCGCCAGCTGCGGGCGACGCTGCGGGACATGCGCCGCCACCCGCTCACCCTGTCGTTCCTGCTCGCCTATCTGGTCTACAACGACGGCGTCCAGACGGTGATCTCCCAGGCCTCCCTGTACGGCTCCGAGGAGCTCGGACTCGACCAGACGACCTTGATCACCGCGGTCCTGCTCGTGCAGGTGCTGGCCGTAGCGGGGGCTCTCGGCATGGGGCGGCTCGCCCGCCTGTACGGCGCCAAGCGCACGATCCTGGTCTCGCTGGCCGTGTGGACGCTGATCCTCGCCGCGGCCTACGTGCTGCCCGCCGGAGCTCCGGTCTTCTTCTACACGCTGGCGGCGGCGATCGGTCTCGTCCTGGGCGGCAGCCAGGCGCTCTCGCGGTCGCTGTTCTCGCATCTGGTGCCGCGCGGCAAGGAGGCCGAGTACTTCTCGGCCTACGAGATGAGCGACCGGGGCCTGAGCTGGCTGGGGCCCCTGGTCTTCGGCCTCTGCTACCAGCTGACCGGCAGCTACCGGGACGCCCTCCTGTCCCTGGTGGCCTTCTTCGCGCTCGGTGCCGTGCTGCTGGCGAGGGTCCCCGTTCGGGCCGCCGTGGCCGCCGCGGGCAACGCCGTCCCTGAACGGATTTAGACGTTGAAGTGAAAGGCCGGTAGTGTACGCCTTTGGCCTGCCCGGAGGACCGTTACTGCGAGTGGAAGACGTCGAACCGTTGGGTGACAACTTCAACCAGAGGTGACAAACCGGGCAGCGGAGGGTATTCAACCCAGACAAAGCAGCGGCACGACGGGCGACGCATGACCGGCAACGGGAATCTTTGCCGCCGACCGGACGTTGACCGGATGACGACGACAGCGACACCTGTCCTGTGGGCGACAAGCCCGGGAGGCACGATTCATGAGTGAGCGAGCTCTCCGCGGCACGCGACTCGTGGTTACCAGCTACGAGACGGACCGCGGCATCGATCTGGCCCCGCGCCAGGCGGTGGAGTACGCATGCCCGAACGGCCATCGATTTGAGATGCCGTTCTCGGTAGAGGCGGAAATTCCGCCGGAGTGGGAGTGCAAGGCGTGCGGCGCCACGGCACTCCTGGTGGACGGGGATGGCCCCGAGGAGAAGAAGGGCAAGCCTGCGCGCACGCACTGGGACATGCTCATGGAGCGGCGCACCCGCGAGGAGCTGGAGGAGGTGCTGGCCGAGAGGCTGGCGGTTCTGCGCTCCGGAGCCATGAACATCGCCGTGCACCCGCGGGACAGCAGGAAGTCTGCCTGACCGCGCAGCACCGCACTGATCGAGCCGCGGGGCCGTGCCACAGATTCTGTGGCACGGCCCCGCGGCTTTCGTGCGTCCGCCCACGGCGGCCAGCTCTCCTGGTCCCGCGCCTTTCCAGGCCTCACGGTTCCCGGGCGGTTCCGCCGCTCTCACGACTGACGGCCCGGCCCGGCCTCAGGTGCCCGGGCCGGCCCGTCAGGAGCGGGCGGTTCCGGCTCCCGGTCAGCCCGTGAGCGGCGGGCGGTCCGCGCCCGGTCCCTCGTCGGAGCGTGCGGGAGCGCCGTCCTCGCGGATGACCTCGCCCTGGACGACCTTGCCGTCGGGACGGTGGATACGCGCCTGCTGGAAGGCGTCCGAGAAGCCGCCGGGGGCCGCCCTCCGCATGCGCCGGTCCAGGGAACGCTCGGCGTACCGGCCGAGGACCGAGCGGACCGGAGGCAGCAGGAGCAGCAGCCCCGCCACGTCGGAGATCATGCCCGGGATCATCAGGAGCAGGCCGCCGAGCATCAGGAGGCCGTTGCCCTTGCTTTCCGTGGGCGCGGCGGCGGGGCCGGTGGACGCGCCGGGCTGCCCCGGCATCTGCTGGAGGGTCTCGGTGAGCGCGCGGAAGGCCCGTCGGCCCGCCCGCTTGATCACCGCGGCACCGAGCACGGCGCCGGCGACCAGGATCAGCAGCACGGTGAAACCGTTCGCCGCGTCGGCCACCGCCGTCAGCAGCCAGATCTCCAGCACGAGCCAGGCGGCGAGGCCCAGCGGCAGGAGGGTACGGGCGCGTGAGCGCCGTGGACGGGTCGGAGGCGGTGTGCCGGTCGTCATGCCCCCAGTGTGCCTGGACCCGCGTCCGAGCGGCGTAAGGGGGTGATCATGGCCGTCAGGGGCCCTTGCGGCCCAGCACCTTGTTGGCCCGGCCCGTGATGCCCCAGCCGGTGACCCGCCACAGCGCCTCGACGAGGATGTCCCGGCTCATCTTGGAGTCGCCGATCTCGCGCTCCATGAACGTGATCGGCACCTCGACGACGTGGTACCCGGCCTCGACGGCCCGCCGGGCGAGGTCGACCTGGAAGCAGTAGCCCTGCGAGGCGACCTCCTCCAGACCCAGGCCCTCCAGTGTCGGCGTACGGAAGGCGCGGTAGCCGCCGGTCACGTCGCGGACGGAGAGGCCGAGCAGCATCCGGGAGTAGAGGCTGCCGCCGCGCGAGATCATCTCGCGGTGCCTGGGCCAGTTCACCACCCGGCCGCCGGGCACCCATCGCGAGCCGAGGACCAGGTCGGCCCCCTTCAGCGCGGTGAGGAGCCTCGGCAGTTCCTCGGGCTGGTGCGAGCCGTCCGCGTCCATCTCGACCAGGACGCCGTAGCCGTGCTCGGAGCCCCAGCGGAAGCCGGCCAGGTAGGCGGCGCCGAGCCCTTCCTTGCCCTTGCGGTGCAGCACGTGCACCTGCTCGTCACCTGCCGCGAGCTCGTCGGCGACCTTGCCCGTGCCGTCGGGGCTGTTGTCGTCGGCGACGAGGATGTCCGCTTCCGGAACGGCGGCGCGCACCCGGGCGACGATCAGCTTGACGTTCTCGGCCTCGTTGTAGGTCGGGATGATCACCAAGACTCTGCCGAGCGGGCCGAACTGCCTCTGACCGCCGTCGTTCACTACTGCCCCTTAAAGTCCGTACGCAGGTGCACACCATATCCAGCGCGCCGCGCCAGGGCTCCGACGCGGTCACGGGGTGGCGCGGCACGCGTGGACAGAAACGTGGAACTGCGGACAGAAGGACAGCGCTGCGGGTCGGGGCCCGGTGTCCTTCGGGCCGACCTGGGACCCGCTGGCTGCGGGTCGGCCGAAGGCCGTTGTCTACTGAACCTCCGGGCCCCACCCGGGTCACACCTACCGCCCAGCCGAAACCTTCCCTCGCCCCCGAGGCGCGAGCGCTGAACCTGGCTGCCAGTGGTGGTGCACCGGTGCGGCACACCACCTCATGACCCAGCGGCGTTCGACGACTGCGGGGAGGTCTGACCGGTCGGACGTCCAGTGGTGGACCCGGCCGAACCTACCGGCCCGTGGGCGCTCCCTGTCAACAGTCGTCCGACCTGCGGCTTCGCCGAGAAACGCCTGGTCAGCGGGGAGGACTCCCAGGTGGCGGCAGAGTCCGCCCGCCTACGATCGGCGGTAAGGAAGATCGCGACGTCACTCGTTCGGCCTCACGTAGACGGTTCGCCCGAGGACGACCGTGCGCAGGCAGACCGGAAGCTCCGCGCCCGGGGTGAGATCCGGCAGGCCAGGGGTGCCGGAACGGGGGTCGGTCGACCACCGCGCCACCCTGTCGTCCGGCGCCTGGACCAGCAGTTCGCCGGTACGCCAGACGGCGTAGTCGGCGGGGGCTCCCGGTACGAGCACACCCGCGTCGTCACGGCCGACGGCCCGCCAGCCGCCCCGGGTGTGGGCCGTGAACCCGGCGCGTACGGAGACCCGGTGCTCCGGAGTGCGGTGGTGGGCCGCGGCCCGCACGGTCCCCCAGGGGTCGAGCGCCGTGACCGGGCTGTCCGAGCCGAACGCGAGGGGCACGCCGGCGCGCAGCAGGGCGGCGTACGGGTTGAGGGTCGCCGCACGCTCCGCGCCCAGGCGCTGGGCGTACATGCCGTCGGGGCCGCCCCACGCGGCGTCGAAGGCGGGCTGGACGGAGGCGGTCAGGCCGAGTTCCGCGAAGGCGGCCACGGTCTCCGGGGTGAGCATCTCGGCGTGCTCGATCCGGTGCCTGGCGGCCCGCACACGGGCGAGTCCGAGCGTCTCGGAGGCGGCCCTGACGCCCGCGACGACGGCGGAGACCGCCGCGTCACCGATGGCGTGGAACCCGGCCTGCAGCCCCGCCTCGGTGCACGCCGTCACGTGGGCGGCGATCTGGCGGGCGTCCAGCCGGGCGCTTCCGGTGTGCGGGGTGTCGGCGTACGGCTCGTGCAGGAGGGCGGTGTGCGAGCCCAGCGAGCCGTCGACGAAGAGGTCGCCCGCGGCCCCGGCGGCGCCGAGTTCACGGACCCGGTGGGCGCCCTTCTCGTCCTCGATGTGCTCGGCCCAGTAGCCGAAGACCCGGGGGCCGGGCTCCTGGGCGGCGAGTGCGAGCAGCCCGGTGAAGTCCTCCTCGTCCGAGATCTCGGGGCCCGCGCACTCGTGCACCGTTCCGATGCCGAGCGAGGCGGCCCGGGCGAGGGCGGCGCGCTGCGCCTCCGTCCTCTGCCGTGGGGTGACGGCGCGGTGGGCCGCCGCGCGAACGGCGTGGTGGGCGTCGCCGGTCAGCGGGGCGTCGGGGTGGTAGCCGTCGAGCGCGGTGACGCCGGGGACGAGGTCGAGGAGCGCGGAGGTCACGACGGCGGAGTGGACGTCCACCCGGGGCAGGTAGACCGCCCGGCCGCCTGCCGCCTCGTCGAGTTCGGCGCGGGAGGGGGGCTGCTGACCGGGCCACCGGGTGGCGTCCCATCCGTGGCCGAGGATCACGCTCCGCGCCGGGTTCGCCCGCGCGAAGGCGCGGACGAGTCCGAGGGCCTCGTCGAGAGTGCGCGCGCCGGAGAGGTCCAGCCCGGTGAGGGCGAGCCCGGTCGACGTGGTGTGGACGTGGGAGTCGGTGAAGGCCGGGGTGACCAGCGCACCTTCCAGGTCGATCACTTCGTCGACGCCGCTCGCGAAGGCGTCGGCGGCCCCCTCGGAGCCCACCCATGCGACATGGCCGCGTTCGACCACCATCGCGGTGGCGAACGGGTCGGCGGGGCTGTGGACGTCTCCACCGCGCAGCAGCACGGTGCGGTGTTCGCTCTGGGGGGCGGTGCTCTCGGTCATGGGACCAGTCTCGCGCCTGCCCCGGCCCGCGCCGCCCGCACCCCCTCCCTCGCCGGTGCCGGCCGCGTCCGTCAGGACTCTCACGCGCGGGGCGGACGCGCCGCGTGCGCGGGGGCGGACGCGCCTCAGACGCGGGGCGGACGCGCCTCGTACGGCGTGGACAGGACGACGGTCGTACGCGTGGAGACCCCCGCCAGTGTGCGGATGCGGGTCAGCAGGTGCTCCAGTTCGAGAGGGCTGGAGACCCGCACCTTCAGGATGTAGTTCTCGTCGCCCGCGACGCTGTGGCAGGCCTCCAGCTCCGGCACACCCGCGAGCCGTTCGGCGATGTCGTCGGGGGCGCTCGGGTCGAAGGGTTTCACCGAGATGAACGCGGTGAGGGGCAGGCCGACGGCCTCGGGGTCGACGACCGCGGCGTAGCCCCGGATCACCCCGCGCTGCTCCAGCCGGCGGACTCGCTGATGAACGGCCGAGGTGGACAGGCCGGTGGCCTTGCCCAGGTCGGTGTAGCTCATCCGCCCGTCCTTGACGAGCAACTCCACGATTTGACGGTCCAGCTCCTCCATGCGGATCAACCTATGGCCCCAGGTCCCTCCAGGCACAGTCGTGGGCGCCCTCGAATGGCACGTTCGAGGGGGGTGTGACGAATGCCACAAGTTTACGGGTGGGTAGCCGACCACCTCGCGGTTACGGGTGACCCCTGACGGGAAGTGCTTGCTGTGGCCGGGGCCGTGGCGGCTCACCGGCCCACCCGAGGGGGGAAAATCCATGCAGAGCCTGAAGATCACCGGACGTACCGAACCGGAGTCCGACGCATTCGCGGAACCGGACGAGGACGGCGTTCCCGACGCGTACGACACCTTCGAGATGTACCGGGTGATCTGCCCGGACTGCACGCAGCCGATCGCCCTGCTGGCGGACGAGGACGTGCTTCCCGAACACGCGCTCTGCCCGACGCCGTGGAACCCGTTCGTGCTCACCGTGTGCCCCGGTACGGCCCGTGACGCCTCCCTCGCGCGTCCCGCCGACGAGTCGCTGGAGGCCCAGGAGCAGGAGACGGCGCTGCTGTTGACGCTGCCTCAGGGGCTTGACTGGCGGACGCAGCCGTTCTCGCACGCCGGCGGTCCGGGCTCGCGCCCCCGGCAGTACGTCCCGCAGACGCGGCGCCAGGCCGCCTGAGGTCCGCCCGCGGACCGCACACGCACCCTCACTGCGCGCACCACGACGGCCGGACCGGCGTGGTGCGGACAGTTCACCGGACGGCCGGTGAGCGGGTACCCGAGGAACGGGCGCGCGAATCGGCCGGACAGTGACTCCGGGCCCCGTACGGGCGTTGGTCCTGTATGACCACCCTGCATTCGACGGCCGGCCCCGCCCGCCGCCGTCTCGCCACCCCGGCGGCCGGAGAATCGGTTCCGCAGCCCGGACAGCCGCCCCGCGAGTCCCCTCGCCAGTCCGTGCCCCACACCACCGACCCGCCCATCTACCGCGCCATGCTGCGGCATTGGGAGAGCACGGGCCGGACGATGCCGGGCCGTCATGACCAGGAGTGGAACCGGATCATGACGACACCCGTCTGGTCGGACCGGCCGGTCCGGGTCAACGCGTCTCGGGACCCGCGAGGTGACGGGCGATGACCATCCGCTGGATCTGATTGGTGCCCTCGACGATCTGGAGCACCTTGGCCTCGCGCATCAGGCGTTCCACGGGGAAGTCGAGGGTGTAGCCGTAGCCCCCGAGCACCTGGACCGCGTCGGTGGCCACCCCCATGGCCGTGTCGGTGCAGAACAGCTTGGCCATCGCCGCCTGCCGCGAGAACGGCAGGCCGGCGTCACGGAGCCGCGCCGCCTCCAGGTAGAGCGCCCGGCCCGCCTCGATCCGGGTGGCCATGTCGGCGAGCATGAAGCGCAGCCCCTGGAAGTCGGCGATGGGACGGCCGAACTGGCGGCGCCCCGTGGCGTATCCGATCGCCTCGTCCAGGGCCGCCTGGGCGACGCCGATGGCGCAGGCGGCGATTCCCAGCCGCCCGGAGTCGAGTGCGGACAGGGCGATGGCGAAGCCCTGTCCCTCCTCGCCGATGCGCCGGTCGTCCGCGATCCGTACCCCGTCGAAGTGGAGCTGGGCGGTGGGCGAGCCCTTCATGCCCATCTTCTTCTCGGGTGCCGCCGCGTTGAGCCCGTCGGCGCCGCCGGGGACGAGGAACGCGGTGATGCCGCGGGGGCCGTCCTCGCCCGTGCGGGCCAGCACGGTGTAGAAGTCGGCGATGCCGCCGTGCGTGATCCACGCCTTGGTCCCGGTGAGCACCCAGTCCTCGCCGTCCCGTACGGCCTTGGTGCGCAGCGAGGCGGCGTCGGAGCCCGAGGCGGGCTCGGAGAGGCAGTAGGCGCCGAGCAGGCCGCCGGAGAGCATCGCGGGGAGGTGGGCGGCCCGCTGCTCCTCGGTGCCGTAGCCCGCGAGCGCGTGACAGGCCAGGGAGTGGACGCTGACGCCGAGGCCGACGGTGAGCCGGGCGGCCGCGAGCTCTTCGAGGACCTGGAGGTAGACCTCGTACGGCTGGTCGCCGCCCCCGTGCGCGGAGTCGTAGGGCAGTCCGAGCAGTCCCGACTCGGAGAGCAGGGTGAAGACCGCGCGCGGGAAGACGCCCGCCTCCTCCTCGTCGGCCGCCCGGGGAGCGATCTCCTTCGACACGATGTCGCGTACGAGCTCGACGAGCTGCCGGGACTCCTCGGTGGGCAGTCGGCGTTCCACCGGCTGCTGGGCACGGTCGGACATGACGGCGCTCTCCTCCCTGTCGGGCGTTGCGGCGGTCGCGCGGGGTGTGCGCGGCACCGCCGGGTTGTCCCGGGCGCTGCCCGGAAAATCTACGGCTCCCCAGCCGATCCTGCCTTCCCGGATCACGGGAGGCGCTGGCCAGCGGCTGTGGCGCGTCGCAGTATGCCCGATCGGAGCGCGTCCGTCACCGGGCCCTCACCCCGGTGATCAGGGAAATTGGTCCGAACCATTGACCCAACTGGTCTAGTCCTTCTACGGTCTCCCCCAATGTCTTATCAGGTCCATGTCACCCCACGGCTGGACCGGGCAGCACCCCCACGACCAAGCCCTCCCCCACGAGGAGCCACCATGACCGGACTTCGCCGCCCCCACGCACGCCTCAAGGCGCTCGCCGCCACCCTCTGTTCCGCCGCGCTCGGCGCCGCCCTGCTCGGCCTCGCCGGCACCTCCCCGGCAGGCGCGGCCCCCACCGCCCCGACGCCCGCAGCCGCCGAGGCCGCCCCCACCGCGGCGGGTGACAAAGTGGTCGGATACTTTACCAACTGGGGCGTCTACCAGCGCGATTACCACGTCAAGAACATCGAGACCTCGGGATCGGCGGCCAAGCTCACCCACATCAACTACGCCTTCGGCAACGTCCAGGGCGGCAGGTGCACCATCGGGGACAGCTACGCCGACTACGAGAAGGCCTACACGGCGGAGCAGTCCGTGGACGGCGTCGCGGACACCTGGGACCAGGAACTGCGGGGCAACTTCAACCAGTTGCGGAAGCTGAAGAAGGTCCACCCGGACCTCAAGGTCATCTGGTCCTTCGGCGGCTGGAGCTGGTCCGGCGGCTTCGCCGAGGCCGCGCGGAATCCGGCGGCCTTTGCCGCTTCCTGCTACGACCTGGTCGAGGACCCGCGCTGGGCCGACGTGTTCGACGGCATCGACATCGACTGGGAGTACCCGAACGCCTGCGGCCTGACCTGCGACACCAGCGGACGCGACGCCTACGGCAACCTCCTGTCGGCGCTGCGTGCGAAGTTCGGCACCGGCAACCTGATCACTTCGGCGATCACCGCCGACGGCTCCGACGGGGGCAAGATCGATGCCGTGGACTACGCGGGGGCGGCGCGGTACCTCGACTGGTACAACCCGATGACGTACGACTTCTTCGGTGCCTTCGCGGCGCAGGGACCGACCGCTCCGCACTCCCCGCTGACCTCCTACCCGGGTATCCCGACGGAGGGGTTCGACAGCGACGCGGCGATCTCCAAGCTCAAGGGACTGGGCATCCCGGCGGAGAAGCTGCTGCTGGGCATCGGCTTCTACGGCCGGGGCTGGACCGGCGTCACGCAGTCCGAGCCCGGCGGCACGGCGACGGGAGCCGCGCCGGGGACGTACGAGGCAGGCATCGAGGACTACAAGGTGCTGAAGAACAGCTGCCCGGCCACGGGCACGGTCGCCGGGACGGCGTACGCCCACTGCGGCCACGACTGGTGGAGCTACGACACCCCGGCCACCATCGCCACGAAGATGGACTACAAGAACCAGCAGGGCCTCGGCGGGACCTTCTTCTGGGAGCTCAGCGGTGACACGGCGGACGGTGAGCTCATCAGGGCCATCAACTAGCCGAGGCGGGGTAGACGCGTCACAGGGCGGGTCAGGGGTGGGGTGCCGGGCGGGCGCCCCACCCCACCCGTCATGAGGGGCCCTCGCAGGTCAGCTCACATGAGCCCGGCCTGGGTGACGAACATGGCGAGGACGACGACGAGCGTCCAGCCGAGGATGTGTTCGAGGATCTTCGGACCGTCCTCGGGGCCGCCGGTACGGGCGCGGCGGGCGTGGGTGGTCTTCTCGGCTGCGGTGGCGGTCATGGCATCTCGCTCGGTCGTGCGGTGGTGGGGGTCCCCCGTGACCCGACCACAGTGCCAGCGGAGGCGTGCGGCGCGGTAGAGATCCGGGTCACAGCCCCCGGGGGTGCCGCACCGGGCGGAGCCGTTCTCCCGTGTCCCTCCTGGGTCTGGGCACGGTGCCGCCGGACCGGGTGTGTGCCACGCCACAGCTCCGGGGTGGGTCGCGGCACACGCGGTCCGGCGGCGATCGTCCGGCCGATGTCCGCGCGGGCGGGCGGCGGGCTCTGGACGTCGACACCGACCGGCGCACGTACACCGACGCGTACGGCCTCTCGCCGATCGACGTGAGGGGGCGCGAGGCGCCGGCCCTGGCGCCGGGCATCGGCCGGTGCGGGACGACGGGCCGGGGCACGGCTCCCTCCGCGGCCTGTCCTGAGCGCCCCGGTTCCCCGGTCCGGAGAAGCGCCCCCCGTCGGCGGCACGGGCGGCGTCCGACGGCCCGCCGGGGCAGGCCCTGGACACCGGCCCTGGACACCGGCTCCACGGTGGCGGGCAGTGGCCCTGACGTCGGCCGTCAGAGGGTCGCGAGGAGGCCGTCGAGCGGGGCGGGCACGCGGCCGGTACCGAGGGCCTCGACGAGGACCCGGCCGTAGTGGATCTTGCGCCCCTTCTTCGTACCGAGGAAGCGCCGCAGCTGCTGTCGCGGGGTGCGGCCCCGCTGCGCCGGCTGGCGCAGGAAGGTCTGAAGGGCGCGCAGGTCGCCCTCGGCCCGGACGAGCTCCGCCACCCGCTCCGGTCCGAGGGCGCGGATGAGTTCGTCCTCCAGGTCCGCCGCGCAGACGAAGAACCCCTGCTCCGGCGCTCCGGCCCGCGTGAGCCCCCGGGCGTAGAAGGGGTACTCCGCCTCGTCGCACAGCCCGGTGAGCCGGAGGCCGAGACCGGGGGGCCCGAGGATGTGGGCGAAACGGGCGATGCTCATGGCACCGCCCATCGGCAGGACACAGATTCCTTCGGCCGCCAGGTCCCGGCCCCTGCTCCGCGCCAGCGCGTCGACCGCGGCGACATCGCTGGGCCCTTCCAGCAGGACGGCCGCCCGTACGTCCAGTCGCGCGGCCAGCCGGCGTGCGTCGTCGCCGGGGCCGTCGGCCGCCCATGCGACGACCGCGTCCCTGAACGCCCCCATGTCAGTCATGGCGCGAGTCTGCGCCTCCTCCCGTCCTCGACGGAAACGCATTTCCGCCGGGGCCTGTCACGGGCGGGCCCGGCGGACTCCCGTGGCCGTGGATCATCAGCCGTCTCCGGTCTCCGGCGGTGTGGGGCCACGCCCGGGTGGACCGAGCAGGCCGCCCCACGGCCGCCGGGAGACGGCGGCCGTGGGCCTCACACGGTCACAGCAGGCCGAGCGACCGGAGCACGAGGCGCTGACGCGCGGTCGGCAGTGCGGGCCAGTAGACGTAACAGACGCCGCCCGTGCCGCCCCTGACCGCCCCGTTCGCGTCGTAGCGCTTCGTCCGGAGCCAGATGTTCTCCCACTCCCGCCGGACGTAGACGTGGCGGACCGCGTCGTTGTCGGGTGACGCGGGGTCGTTCGCGATCACGTCGCCCTCGGCCGTGAAGCCGATGACCGTCATCAGGTGGCCCGAGGTGCCGTAACCCGCACCGGTCAGCTCCCCCTTGAAGAACGACTGGGACGTGATGACCGGGATGCCCGCGCCGATCAGCGCCTCCAGTTCGGTCAGCGACCCGAGCCGGGTCACGGCGGCGCTCATGTCCCGGTAGGTCGAGGCGTAGGCGGCGTTGAACGGCCAGTTGCCACAGCCCTCGTACTGGTAGTCGAAGGTCTGGCGGGCGGCGTGGCAGACCTGGGGGTCGGCGAGGCCGGGCTTGACCCAGGCGAGGTCCTCGGCCGTGGGACGCCGGCCCCAGTATTCGATGATCATCTGCGAGGAGGTCGGACTGCACCAGGCCTCGCCGCCGTTGTCGTACTCCGGGTACTCCCCCACGTGGACGTTCTGGGAGTAGCGGGGCACGGCGAGTTCGCGCGTGACGCCGGGAGCGGTGGCCGGGACGGTGAAGCGGTCAGGGACGTCCGAGGCCATGGCACCGAGGCGGTGGACGGTGGGGGTGAGCCGGGTGCCGGGGGTGCGGTACAGGGTGAGCCGCAACCGGTACGAGACCAGGCGCAGCCCGCTCGCGGCGTCGTCCACCGAGAAGGTGTCGGTCCAGATCGTGCTCCTGCCGTCGGTCTGGTCGTCCACGGAGGTCCGGCGGATGTCGGTGTCGCCGGCGGCCCAGCGGCCCATCACGTACCAGGGCGTCTGCGTGCCGTCCGAGTAGCTGCCGCCCAGCTCGACCTGGATCCAGGTGCCCTGCGGGGTCTGCGCGTTCCAGGAGGCGATCACCTCGGTGGCCGGGACCGAGGAGCGGTGGACCGGCGATGTCCAGGTCGCGTACTCCCAGGTGCGGGTGGTGCCGGTGTGCGGGTCGGTGTAGTCGGTGCTCCCGGCGGGGGTGGAGATCACCAGGCCTGCCCTGCGGCCGGCCACGGCGCGGGTGCCCTCTGCCGCGCCGGAACGCCAGTCGGAGTACGTCGTCCAGAAGCGGTTGTCCACGAGCGAGGCCGCCGGGGAGGAAGAGGAGGTGCCGGAGGGAGCGGCGGCCTGAGCGGTGGAGGCCACCGCGCCGGCGCCGGCCGCCGCCGCGATCGCGGCGGCGAGCACGGTCCTGCGAGATGTCGGTCTGTTCATGGGCGAGACCCCCGGTCGTGTGAGCGGATTGGGGCTGCGGGTGCCGATCGGGCCAACTATCGCGGGTCGCGGCCGGATCCTGCCAGTGATTCACCCCGCGCCGCACGAGCAATATTGGTCTGGTCCACTGGCGTGACGTGCGCGCACCCGGGACGCCCCCGCCGCTCCCCCTCGTAGGGTGGAGCCATGAACGACCTGGCGGACCGCGCGCGTCGGCTGCGCTCCCTGCCGCCGTCCTGCGGGCCGGTGCGGCTGATCGCCGTGGACGGCCACGCGGGTTCGGGCAAGAGCACCTTCGCGGGCCGGCTGGCCACGGCGCTCGGCGACGCCCCCGTACTGCACCTGGACGACCTGGCCACCCATGACGGGCTCTTCGCGTGGACGGACAGGCTCAGGAGCCAGGTCCTGGATCCGCTCTCCCGGGGCGAGACCGCGCGGTACGCCCCGTACGACTGGACGGCCCGGCGGTTCGGGCCGCCGAGGAGCCTGGAGCCCGCCCCCGTCATGCTGGTCGAGGGAGTGGGGGCCGGCCGCGCCGCGGTACGGCCGTTTCTCGCGGGACTGCTGTGGATGGAGGGCGGGAGCGCGGCGTCCTGGGCACGGGGCAGGCGCCGTGACGGCCCGGCGCTCTCGGAGTTCTGGGACGGCTGGACCGTGGCCGAGCGGCGGCATTTCGCCGACGACCCGTCCCACCCGTTCGCGGACGCGGTGATACGGCAGATGCCCACGGGATACGCGTGGCTGAAAGGCCCTCGCGTGACTGCGGGGACGAGTCGAATCCTCACGGAGAGTGAAGGATGAGGGTTGGCATACCGGCCCGCCGGAAGACACCCCGGAAGTGCCCCAACTCGGCTTGACCAAGGGGCCGTACAGGTCTTACGTTCTCGATGTGGGGCTTTTCGGAGCCCCCCGCAGACGCGAAGCCCCCGGTTGTTCCCCCGTGATCGGGGGCTTCGTCCTGCCCTCGTGAGACGTCGGGAAGCCGCGTCCACTCACGCTCGGTGACCTCCCCCGAAGCGCCGGTTACGCCCTTAACCGCTCACTCCCTGTGCAGGTACGATGCGTCTCGGTGTGGTCAATTCCCGTCCCCGGGACGGTGATTAGGCGTGCTGCGCTGGGCATGCTGTGCGGGCGGGACATTCGTGGGGGCACGGTTTGTGGGGGACCTGATGGACATCGGCACGCAGGGCGCACAGGCCCCGGCCGACCTCGCCTGGCTGCGCGGGGTGGACGCCTACACCATGGGCGCGTACCCGCAGGCAGAGGAGGAGTTCAGGACGGCGGTGCGTTTCGACCCCGGTATGGCCGACGGCTGGCTGGGACTCCACGCGCTGCGGATCGACACCACCACCGCGCTGTTGCGCATGTATCGCCACCGCGAGCGCTTCGGGGAGCAGCGCAAACGCCATCGCCGCACACTCAACTCGTGGTACTGGCTGGGCTGGTGGGTGCAACCGGTGCTGGAGAGCCCGCGCGACCTGCTGCTCGCGCACGCCTCGCACTGGCTGGACGGCCGCCATGTGCCGGAGCTGGACCGCGCGCTGGCGGGTCTGCCACCGGTCGACGCCGATCCGCAGGTCCGTTTCCTTCACGCCTGCCGCTCCTATCTGGTCAAGGACTGGGAGCAGCTGGTCCGCACGACGGAACAGCTCCTCGACGATCCGCTGCTCGGCATCGAGGCGGGGCTCTTCGGCGGGATGGCCCGGGTGCGCCTGGAGATGTACGGGCAGGCGGAACCCCTCCTGGCCGCCGCGTTGATGCGCTGCCGGAGCGAGCAGCCGCAGCGCAAGGAGCTGCGCTACTGGCTGGCGCGGGCGCACGAGGGCACCGGCCGCAGTGCGGCGGCCCTGCCGCTGTACCGGGCGGTGCACCGCGTCGACCCGGCCTTCATGGACACCTCGGCCAGGCTCGCCGCCATCTCCGAGGGGGACGGTTTCGACGAGGCGGCCGATCTCGCCGCGGTCTCGCTGGCCGGCTTCGGCTCGGACGGGGCGGGCACGGAGGCCCAGCCGGACGGTGACACGGTCCCCGGTACGGATCTGGTGGACGGGCGGGAGCCCTGGCTCGGCGGTGATCCGCTGCTGCTGTCCGGCGCCGGGGTTCCGCCGCCCGGTTCCGGCTGCGGTGCGCGGGAGAAGCCGGGCCCGCCGAGGACGGCCGTCTTCCCCGCCGGCCCCAGCGATCCCGCGCTGCTCGCCGAGGCGCTGGCCGAGCTGGAGCGCATGGTCGGCCTGGAACCCGTGAAACGCCAGGTCAGAGCCCTGTCGGCGCAGCTGAACATGGCGCGGCTGCGGGCGGAGCAGGGCTTGCCGGTGCAGCCGCCGAAGCGCCACTTCGTCTTCTCCGGCCCCTCCGGGACGGGCAAGACCACGGTCGCCCGCATCCTGGGCCGGGTGTTCTACGCACTCGGGCTGCTCGGCGGCGATCATCTGGTGGAGGCCCAACGGTCCGATCTGGTGGGCGAGTTCCTCGGCCAGACGGCGGTGAAGGCCAACGAGCTGATCGATTCGGCCCTCGGCGGGGTGCTGTTCGTCGACGAGGCGTACAGCCTCTCCAACTCCGGCTACAGCAAGGGGGACGCGTACGGCGACGAGGCTCTTCAGGTCCTCCTGAAGCGTGCCGAGGACAACCGGGACCACCTGGTCGTCATACTCGCCGGCTATCCGGAGGGCATGGACCGGCTGCTCTCCACCAACCCCGGGCTCTCCTCGCGTTTCACCACCCGGGTGGACTTCCCCAGCTACCGCCCCCTCGAACTGACCGCGATCGGCGAGGTGCTGGCCGCGGACAACGGCGACGTGTGGGACGAGGAGTCGCTGGACGAACTGCGCAGCATCAGCGGGCACGTGGTGGACCAGGGCTGGATCGACGAGCTGGGCAACGGCCGCTTCCTGCGCACCCTGTACGAGAAGAGCTGCGCCTACCGTGACCTGCGGCTCTCGGGGTACACGGTCACGCCGAACCGGGACGACCTGGCCACGCTGCGGCTGCCGGATCTGATGCAGGCGTACGGCGAGGTGCTGTCCGGGCGCGGGCCCGTGGACCGCGGGAAGCAGGGACCGGGAGGGCTGTAGAGCCGGTCGCCGGACGAGCCCGGACCGCACGCCGACCGACCGCCGGACGAGCCCCGAGAGGCCCGTCCGGCGACGTCGGTCAGCCCAGAGGCGCCATGGCTCTCGGCGCCTCCACCGTGCGGCGGGGCACCGAGACCCGGTGGGCCGGGTCTCGGACCTCGCCCACGAGCATCTCCAGGACGTCCTCCATGGCGACGAGGCCGAGCACCCGCCCCGAGGCGTCCGCGACCTGGGCGAGGTGCGTGGCCGCGCGGCGCATCACCGTCAGGGCGTCGTCCAGCGGGAGTTCGGCCCGTACGGTCGCCATCGGGCGCCAGATCTGCTGGGGCACGGCCCGTTCGGCGTCCTCCAGCTCCAGGACGTCCTTCACGTGCAGATAGCCCATGAACGGGCCTCCGCCCTCCGCGCAGACGGGAAAGCGCGAGTAGCCGGTCCGTACGGTCAGCTCCTCCAGGCGGCGCGGGGTGACCGAGGGGTCCACCGTCACCAGGGAGGCCCGGTCGAGCAGCACGTCGGTCACGGGCCGGCTGCCCAGTTCGAGGGCGTCCCCGAGGCGTTCCTGCGCCTCCGGTTCCAGCAGGCCCGCCATACCGGAGTCCTCCACCAGCCGGTTGAGCTGTTCACTGGTGAAGACGGCCTCGACCTCGTCCTTGGGCTCGACCTTGAAGAGCCGCAGGACGACCCGGGCACAGGCTCCGAGCGCCGAGGTGACCGGGCGGCAGAGCCGGGCGAAGCCGACCAGGCCGGGGCTGAGCCACAGCGCGGTCTTCTCGGGGGCGGCCATCGCCAGGTTCTTCGGGACCATCTCGCCGATGACGAGGTGGAGGAAGACCACGGAGACAAGGGCCACCGCGAAGCCCAGCGGATGGACCAGGCCCTCGGGCAGGTGCGCCGCGTGGAAGACGGGTTCCAGCAGATGGGCGACGGTCGGCTCGGCGACCGCGCCGAGCGTGAGCGAGCAGACGGTGATGCCGAACTGGGCGGCGGCCATCATCTGCGGCAGGTTCTCCAGGCCGTACAGGACCTGCTTGGCCCGGCTCGACCCGGCCGCGGCAAGGGGTTCGACCTGACTGCGCCGTACGGAGACGAGTGCGAACTCCGCGCCGACGAAGAAGCCGTTGGCCAGCACCAGGAGGCCGGCGAACATCAGCTGCACGAGGCTCATCGCACGGCCTCCATCAGGTCCTGGGTGAGGCGCTCCGGTGTCACGGGCGGCAGGTCCGCCAGGCGGACGAAGCGGACCCGCTCGGCGCGGTAGTGGCCGACCTGGCGGACGGAGATCCGCCACCCGGGCAGTTCCGCGCGGTCACCGGGTACGGGGATGCGCCCCAGCAGATCGGCGACCAGCCCCGCCACGGTCTCGTACGGCCCGTCGGGCACGTCGAGGCCGGTCCGTCGCAGGGTCAGCACCCGGGTGCTGCCTTCCACGTCCCAGCCCGGGCGCCCGTCCTCGGCGACGACGGGTGTCAGCTCGGGACGGTCGGCGCCCTCGGCGTCGTGCTCGTCCCTGACCTCGCCGACGAGCTCCTCGATGATGTCCTCCAGGGTGACGACGCCGGCGGTGCCGCCGTACTCGTCGACCACCACGGCTATCGGCTGCTCGCTGCGCAGCCGCTGGAGCAGCTGTTCGACGGGCAGGGACTCCGGCACCAGGAGCGGTGGGACGGCGATCCCGCTCACCGGGGTGCGCAGCCGGTCCTGGGCGGGTACGGCCAGGGCGTTCTTGAGGTGCACCATGCCGACCACCTCGTCGATGCGCTCCCGGTAGACGGGGAAGCGGGACAGCCCGGTGGCCCGGGTGAGGTTGAGGACGTCCGCCGCGGTCGCCGAGGACTGCAGGGCGCTGACCTTCACACGCGGGGTCATGACGTGCTGGGCGGTGAGTCCGGCGAGGGACAGGGTGCGCACGAACAGGTCGGCGGTGTCCTGCTCCAGGGTGCCTGCCTCGGCGGAGTGCCGGGCGAGGGAGACCAGTTCGCCGGGGGTGCGGGCGGATGCCAGCTCGTCGGTGGGCTCGACGCCCAGCAGCCGTACCAGCCGGTTGGCGACGGTGTTCAGCGCGGTGATCACCGGGCGCAGGAGGGTGGAGAAGCGGTGCTGGGGCCCGGCGACGAACCGGGCCACCTGGAGCGGCCGGGAGACCGCCCAGTTCTTCGGTACCAGTTCACCGACCACCATCTGGACGGCGGAGGCGAACAGCATCCCGATCACGACGCTCGCTCCGGGGACGGCGCCCGCGGGAAGTCCGAGGGTGGTGAGCGGTCCCGCGAGCAGCTGGGCGAGCGCGGGTTCGGCGAGCATGCCGACGACCAGCGAGGTGACGGTGATGCCGAGCTGGGTGCCGGAGAGCTGGAAGGAGAGTTCACGCAGGGCCGCGACGACGGTGCGGGCCCGGCGGTCGCCTTCGGCGGCGGCGCGCTCGGCGTCCGGCCGGTCCACGGTGACGAGCCCGAATTCGGCTGCCACGAAGAATCCGTTGGCGAGGATGAGAAGGAATGCCGCGAGGAGCAGCAACAGGGGGGTGGTCATGCCGCCGCCTCCGGAGAGAGGGCGGCGCAGGTACTACCGGACGATCCGTCCATTGCTGGAGGGAGTCACTCCTTGGGTCGCAGGAAAGGGCCCCGCGGGCCTCGGGGGCCGTCTGCTGCGGGGCGGGGCGCACCCGGTGCGCCACCGGGTCCCAGAATAATCGGGATCCGGCTCGACGGGGCAGAGGGCTCAGCCGTTCTCCGTGGCGTCGTTCACTCCGCTGCCGTGCAATTCGGCGAGAGCGCGCAGGGTCCGGGCGTCACGGATCGCCCGCTCCTTGGCCATTCCGGGCTGGATTCCGAGGGCGGGCATGCTGGTGCCGTCACTGAGGTCGAGGAAGACCCACGGGTCTCCGGCACGCAGGTTGACGCGGAGGATCTCCGCCCAGGCCAGGCGCCGGGTGCGGGTGATGTTGACGACGGTGACCCCGTCCTCGTCCACGGTGATGTGGGGCCTGCTGAGCAGGGCGAGGACCCCGAAGAACAGCAGGGCGACGAGGACGAAGCTGGCGCGCTCCCCCGGGCCGAGGTTCTCCAGTATCAGTGCGATCACGGTGATGACGAGGAACGTCGCCGCCCCCACGGCGAGCAGGACCACTCGGGTGAGGGTGGGCCGGAAGGTGGCCGGGAGGGAGGGAAGCCCGGGCGGCCGGGTCGCGGGGGCGGACATGGCGGCGCTGTCGTCCTTAGGTGTGCGGTGTTCCGGAGGTCTTCGGAGGGCTCCGGCCGGGTGTGGTGGGCCGGCCGGGGCCGTCCGTCCGGCGGTCAGAGGCGGCAGGCGTGGATGGCCGTCGTGAGGATGGCGCGCGCCCCCAGCTCGTACAGGTCGTCCATGATCCGCTGGGCTTCCTTGGACGCGACCATGGACCGGACGGCGACCCAGCCCTCGTGGTGCAGCGGGGAGATGGTCGGCGACTCCAGGCCCGGCGTGAGGGCGACGGCGCGCTCCAGGTGCTCGACGCGGCAGTCGTAGTCCATCATCACGTACGTGCGGGCGACCAGGACACCCTGGAGGCGGCGCAGGAACTGCTGGACCTTGGGTTCCTCGGCGTCGGCGCCCTTGCGCCGGATCACGACGGCCTCCGACGTCATGATCGGCTCGCCGATCACCTCGAGTCCGGCGTTGCGCAGGCTGGTGCCGGTCTCGACGACGTCGGCGATGACCTGGGCCACACCGAGCTCGATGGCGGTCTCGACCGCGCCGTCGAGGTGGACGACGGACGCCTTGACGCCCGCCTCCGCGAGGTGGGCCCCGACGATGCCCTCGTAGGAGGTGGCGATCGTCATGCCGTCGAAGTCCTGGGGACCGTCGGCCGTGCCGGGCTTGGTGGCGTAGCGGAAGGTGGAGCGCGCGAAGCCGAGCTGGAGGATCTCCTCGGCCTCGGCGCCCGAGTCGAGGAGGAGGTCGCGGCCGGTGATCCCGATGTCGAGGCGGCCTGAGCTGACGTAGATCGCGATGTCGCGCGGCCTCAGGTAGAAGAACTCCACCTCGTTCGACGGGTCGACGAGGACGAGTTCCTTCGACTCCTTGCGCTGCTGGTAGCCGGCCTCATGGAGCATCGCCATCGCAGGCCCGGAGAGTGAACCCTTGTTAGGGACGGCGATGCGCAGCATGAGGTCGGGTTTCCTTTGTGCGGAGGGATGTTCGGGGGCGTGCGGCGTGGCTCAGAGGTGGGCGTAGACGTCGTCGAGGGAGATCCCGCGGGCGACCATCATCACCTGGACGTGGTACAGCAGCTGCGAGATCTCCTCGGCGGCGGCTTCCTTGCCCTCGTACTCGGCGGCCATCCACACCTCGGCGGCCTCCTCGACGACCTTCTTGCCGATGGCATGCACGCCCTTGTCCACCAGTTCGGCGGTGCGGGAGGTGGAGGGGTCGCCGTCGGCGGCCTTGAGCTGCAGCTCGGCGAAGAGCTCTTCGAAGGTTTTGTTCGCCATGATGGTCCTTAGAATACGGGGTCCCGGAGCACTGCTCAGCGCCAGGGTTCGCTTACGGTCCGCAGCGTGGCCGCGGTGGCGACGGCCGCGGTGACCGCTTCGTGCCCCTTGTCCTCGTTGGAACCCTCGAGCCCGGCACGGTCCAGGGCCTGTTCCTCGTTGTCACAGGTGAGGACGCCGAAGCCGACGGGCACTCCGGTGTCGACCGTCACCTGGGTGAGGCCGTTGGTGACGCCCTGGGACACGTACTCGAAGTGGGGGGTGCCACCGCGGATGATCACGCCGAGGGCGACGATCGCGTCGTAGCCGCGGCCGGCGAGCACCTTGGCGACCACCGGGAGCTCGAAGCTTCCGGGGACCCGGAGCAGCGTCGGCTCGTCGATGCCCAGGTCGTGCAGGGCGCGCAGCGCCCCGTCGACCAGCCCGTCCATGACCTTCTCGTGCCACTGGGCCGCGATCACCGCCACCCGCAGGTCCCCGCAGTTGCGTACGGACAGTTCGGGTGCGCCCTTGCCGCTCATGTCTCTCCTGTGTGTTCGTCGGTGGTTACTGGTTGCCGCAGGCGGACGCGACGGTGGCGTCGAGCCACGGCAGGTCGTGTCCCATACGGTCCCGCTTGGTGCGCAGGTAGCGGAGGTTGTGCTCGCCGGCCTGGACGGGCATGGGCTCGCGCCCGGTGATCCCGAGGCCGTACCGCACGAGCGCGGCGGTCTTGTCCGGGTTGTTGGTCATCAGGCGCAGGGTGCGCACGCCCAGGTCACGCAGTATCTGCGCGCCCGCCGCGTAGTCCCGGGCGTCGGCGGGCAGGCCGAGTTCGAGGTTGGCGTCGAGCGTGTCGGAGCCGCGCTCCTGGAGTTCGTACGCGCGCAGCTTGGACACCAGCCCGATGCCCCTGCCCTCGTGTCCGCGCAGGTAGACGACGACCCCTCGTCCCTCTGCCGTGACACGCTCCATGGAGGTGTGCAGCTGGGGGCCGCAGTCGCAGCGCTGGGACTGGAAGATGTCACCGGTGAGGCATTCGGAGTGCATCCGGACGAGGACGTCCTGACCGTCACCGATGTCGCCGTGGACGAGGGCGACGTGCTCGACGCCGTCGACGACGGAGCGGTAGCCGTACGCGGTGAAGGGGCCGAAGGCCGTCGGCAGCCGCACCTCGGCCTCACGGCGCACGGTCGGTTCGGAACTGCGGCGGTAGGCGATCAGGTCCTCGATGGAGATGATCGTGAGGCCGTGCTTGCGGGCGAACGGGACGAGTTCGGGCAGCCGCAGCATCACCCCGTCCTCACCGGCGATCTCGACGATGGCTCCCGCGGGGCGCAGCCCGGCGAGACGGGCCAGGTCGACCGCGGCCTCGGTGTGTCCGTTGCGGACGAGGACCCCTCCGGAGCGGGCGCGGAGCGGGAAGACGTGGCCGGGCCGCACGAAGTCGCCGGGGCCCGCCCTGCCGCCCGCCAGCATCCGCAGGGTGGTGGCACGGTCGGCGGCGGAGATCCCGGTGCTCACCCCGTGCTCCGCGGAGGCGTCCACGGAGACGGTGAAGGCCGTCTTCATCGACTCGGTGTTGTGCGTGACCATCTGCGGGAGTTCGAGGCGTTCGAGCTCGTCGTTCTCCATGGGCGCGCAGATCAGGCCCCGGCACTCGCTCATCATGAAGGCGACGATCTCGGGGGTCGCCTTCTCGGCGGCGATGACGAGGTCGCCCTCGTTCTCGCGGTTCTCGTCGTCGACGACCACCACGGGCCGTCCGGCGGCGATGTCGCGGATCGCCTGCTCCACGGGGTCGAGCGAGAGGTCGTCGAGGGTGCGGTCGTGCAACCAGGCGGGCTGGGCTGTCATGCCGTGGCTCCCTTCAGAGCGGGTGTCCGCGTACGCAGCCACCAGTCGCGCATGCCCCACAGGACGAGCGCGCCGTAGACGACGTAGATGAGGCCGGAGAAGGCGAGGCCGCTGTGGAAGTTCAGCGGTACGCCGACGAGGTCGACGAGCAGCCAGGCGAACCAGAACTCCACCATGCCGCGCGCCTGGGCGATCATCGCCACGAGGGTCCCGGCGAAGATGTAGGCGTCGGCCCACGGGCTCCAGGAGAGCGAGGGGAAGGCCGTGAACAGCCCGCCGACCGCGAGGGTGCCGAGGGCGGCGCCGCCCAGCAGGTAGCCGCGCTCGCGCCAGGTGGCGAAGCGCACGGCGATGGAGCCGTCCTGGGCCTGCTGCCTGCCACGGGTCCACTGCTGCCAGCCCCAGACGGCGACGGCGATGACGATCAGCTGCTTGCCGACGCTGCCCGCCTGCTGCACGGAGACGTTGGCGGCGACGAGGACGACTCCGGACAGGAGCTGGGCGGGCCAGGTCCACACCGAGCGCAGCCAGCCGAGGGCCAGGGCGATCAGGCCGATCGTGTTGCCGATCATGTCCGACCAGATGATGTGCTGCCCGAAGGCGCTGAAGGCCTCCGAGTTCAGCCAGTCCAGGGCGTTCATGCGACCGACTCCCCGGCTTCCGGGGCGGAGCCGTGGGCGAGCAGCCGCTCCACGTACTTCGCGAGGACGTCCACCTCCAGGTTGACCGGGTCGCCGGGCTTCTTGATGCCGAGCGTGGTCAGCGCGAGGGTGGTGGGGATGAGGCTGATGGTGAAGTGGTCGGGAGCCGCGTCGACGACGGTCAGGCTCACGCCGTCGACGGTGATCGAGCCCTTCTCCACCACGTAGCGGGTCAGTCCGGCGGGCAGGGAGATCTTCACGATCTCCCAGTTCTCGGAGACCGTGCGGTCGACGATCGTGCCCGTGCCGTCCACGTGCCCCTGGACGATGTGCCCGCCGAGCCTGCCGCCGAGGGCCATGGGGCGTTCCAGGTTGACCCGGGAGCCCGGTGCGAGCGCGCCGAGGCTGGAGCGTTCCAGGGTCTCGGCCATGACGTCGGCGGTGAACTCGTTCTCCGCGAGGTCCACGACGGTGAGGCAGACGCCGTTGACGGCGATGGAGTCGCCGTGTTTGGCGCCGTCGGTGACGACGGGGCCGCGCAGCCGGAAGCGGGAGGCGTCGTCGAGCTTCTCGACGGCGGTGACCTCACCCAGTTCTTCGACAATTCCGGTGAACACTCAGTTTCCCTTCCGAGCAGGAACGGGGACGGCGGTGATGCGCAGATCGGGGCCGATTCGGACGGTCTCGGTCACATCGAGGCGCAACGCCTGGGAGATGGTGGAGATTCCGGCGTCGGCGAGGGCCGCCGGGCCCGCGCCGAGGAGGACCGGAGCGAGGTAGCCGACGACGGTGTCGACCGCTCCCGCGGCGACGAAGGAGCCGGCGAGGACCGGGCCTCCTTCGAGGAGTACGGATCGGATGCCCCGCCCGTGGAGGGCCGCGAGCAGCGCGTCGATGTCCAGGCCGGGGCCGGCGGCGGCGCGCGGGAGGCGCAGCACGGCCTCCTCGGGGAGGTGACCGGCGTCGGCGTCGCCGGCGACCGCGACCAGGGTGGGCGCGGTCCCGTCGAGGACCCGGGCCCCTGGCCGTACGGCCGTGGCGGCGGTGTCGACGACCACCCGGAGCGGCTGGGTGGCGCCCTCGACGCCGCGTACACCGAGCTGGGGGTCGTCGGCGCGGGCGGTGCCCGATCCGACCACGACCGCGTCGGCCTCGGCGCGGAGCCGGTGGACGTCGGCGCGGGACTCGGGGGAGGTGATCCAGCGGCTGGTGGCGTCGGCGGCGGCGATCCGGCCGTCGAGGGTGGCCGCGTACTTCCACAGGACGTACGGGCGGCCGAGGCGCACCGAGGTGAGCCACGCGGTGTTGCCCGCCTCCGCCTCGTCGGCCAGGAGGCCCTGCTCCACCTCGACGCCCGCGGCGCGGAGGGTGTCCGCACCGCCGGTGGCCTGCGGGTTCGGATCGCTCACCGCGTAGACGACACGCCGTACGCCGGCCTCGATGAGGGCCTGGGCGCAGGGGCCCGTGCGTCCGGTGTGGTTACAGGGTTCGAGGGTAACGAGAGCGGTGCCGCCACGGGCCCGTACGCCGGCCTCACGCAGGGCGTGGATCTCGGCGTGCGGTCCCCCGGCGCGCTGGTGGAAGCCTTCTCCGGCCTGTTCGCCGTCGGCGTCGAGGACGACGCATCCGACGACCGGGTTCGGGCTGGTGGCGCCGAGTCCGCGGGCCGCGAGCGTGATCGCCCGCCGCATGGCGGTTCTTTCGGCTGCGGTGGCCACCGGGTCCTCCTGCCTCTTCGGGCACGGACTCCGGGGCCTGTCGATGACGACAGATGAAGCGGAACGCGAACAGGGACATGCCGACATCCGAAGGGACGGATGCGATCGTCCCGGACACCCCGGAACGCATCCGCCTACGGCGGCACACCTGCAACGGCCCGCCGCGCACTGCCTCCCATCCGGACTTTCACCGTCGGTCCAGGAATCTCACCTGGTCAACCGGCCGCTGGATGCGGACGGGTCGCGGACTATAACCGCCGGTTCGGAATTACACCGACCCCGGAGTGCGCTGCTGCTGATACAGACGTCATTCTGCCACGTAAGGCAAGGGTCCATCCGGGTGCCTTGTGTGGAACCGCTCACAGGCGGCCGTGCGCCACCGCGTCCGCCGAGCCCGCCCCGGGGGCGAAGAGGGCGTCCTGGGCCGCCTCCCTCGCGGCGAACAGGGCGCCGCGCATGACCGCGCCGCCGCCCAGCGTGCCGGCCCTGACCTCCGTGCGCAGCGGCGACATCCGGGCCAGCCGCTCCTCCACCCGCGCGGCCAGCGCGTCGCCGCCGGCCCGGCCGACCTCACCGGCCAGGACGAGGCAGCCGGGGTCCAGGACGGAGACGACGGAGGCGGCCCCCAGCGCGAGGCGGTCGGAGAGGGCGGCGAGGAACGCCTCGCCGGCCGCACCGCCGTCGCGCAGCGCGGCGCGTACGGCGAACGCCGCGGCGGGGTCCTGCTCCTGCGCCGCGTCCGGCGACGGGGGCCGGGCCCCGATGCCGTGCTCCTTGGCCAGTTCGCAGACGGCCGCCGATCCCACCAAGGAGTGAAAGCCACCGTCGCAGTTGACCGACGAGGGGACCCCCGACGTGCCGGGCACGGGGAGGAAGCCGATCTCACCCGCTCCTCCCGAGGCACCCCGCCGCAGCTTCCCGTCGAGCATGACGGCGGCGCCGATGCCGTGGCCGAGCCAGAGCAGGACGAAGGTGTCGCGGTCCTGGGCGGCGCCGATGCGGTGTTCGGCGACGGCGGCGAGGTTGGTCTCGTTCTCCACGAGGACCGTGGCGGACAGCCTGCGCTGGAGCTCCTTCACCAGGGCCCGGTGCCAGCCCGGCAGGCCCGCGGTGGGGCGGAGTTCGCCGCTGAGGGGGTCGATCAGGCCGGGGGCGCCGATGCCCACGCTGTGGAGCGGGGCCGGGCCCGCGCTGCGGGCGGTGCGCTCCAGCATGGCGACGGCCCGCTCGACGGCGGGCCCCGTCCCGGTGTCGCTGCCGATCGGCAGGGTCGCCTCCGCGAGCGTGACGCCCAGCAGGTCCGCGACGGCCACGGCGACGCTGTCCGTACGGACATCGAGGGCGGCCAGGTGCGCGCGGTCGGCGACGATCCCGTACAGCCGGGCGTTGGGCCCGCGGCGGTCCGCGCCGCTCTCCCCCACGACCCTGACCAGGCCCGCGTCCTGGAGCCGCTCCACCAGGTCGGCGACCGTGGGACGGGAGAGCCCCGTCAGGGTCTTCAGCTGAGTGGCCGTCAGCGGGCCGTCCTGCTGGAGCAGTCGCAGGGCGAGCCGGTCGTTGATGGCCCGGGCGGTGCTCGGGGATGCGGGCATGCCGGGATCCTTCCAGATCGCTGACGGTGCGCCGCCAGGGGGGTTATTTATCAGGCAGGGTTCCTGATAGTTTACGGCCCGCACCACGTTGCGGGCGCCGGAGACACCGGCGGGCGAGCATTCCCAGGGGAGGGCACGGCGTATGACAACGGATCCAGCGGTCCCGGTCTTCGGTACGGAGCAGATCAGACGGGCCAGGTACGCGATCGCGGCGGTCTTCACCGTGCACGGGGCGGTGACCGGCAGCTTCGCGACCCGCGTGCCCTGGATCCAGGACCACGCCTCGGTGAGTGCGGGCCAGCTGGGTCTGGCCCTGGCCTTCCCCGCCGTCGGAGCCTCGCTGGCCATGCCGCTGGCCAGCAGCATCAGCCACCGGTTCGGGGCCAGGAACGCCCTGCGAGGACTCCTGGCCCTGTGGACGCTGGCGCTGACCCTGCCCGCGCTGGCCCCCAACCTGATCACCCTGTGCGCCGCGCTGTTCGTGTTCGGGGCGAGCGCAGGGATGTCGGACGTCGCGATGAACGCGCTCGGCGTCGAGGTGGAGAACAGGCTGAACAAGTCGATCATGTCCGGGCTGCACGGCATGTGGAGCGTGGGCGCCCTGATCGGTTCGGCGGCCGGCACGGTCGCGGCGCACATCGGGACGGACGCCAGGCTGCACCACACACTGGCCGCGCTGGTGCTGACCACGCTCGGCCTGGTTGCCTGCCAGGGTGTGCTCGACCTGCGCAGCGAGCCCGGCGAGGAGCCGCCGCCGCGCTTCACCCTGCCGCCGAAGTCCGCTCTGGTCATCGGCGCGGTCGGCTTCTGCGCGGTCTTCGCCGAGGGGGCCAGCATGGACTGGTCGGCGGTCTACCTCCGCGACATCATGGGCAGCTCGGCCGGGCTCGCGGCGGCGTCGACCACCGCGTTCGCACTGATGATGGCCATCGCCAGGATCTCCGGCGACAGGATCGTCGACCGCTTCGGCGCGGTGCGGACCGTACGGGCCGGAGGCGCCCTGGCCACGCTGGGCGGACTCCTCGTCGTCCTGGCCCCCGGCCCCGCCGTCGCCCTGTGCGGCTTCGGGCTGCTGGGCCTCGGCGTGGCCGTCGTCGTGCCCCTCGCCTTCGCCGCGGCCGGGCGCAGCGGCACGAACCCGGGGCGGGCCATCGCGGGTGTCGCCACCATCACGTACACCTCGGGGCTCATCGCCCCCTCCGCGATCGGCTCCCTGGCCGAGACGACCTCGCTGCTCGTCTCCTTCGGCCTGGTCACGGCGCTGGCCTTCGGGCTGGTCCTGGGGGCCGGGGTACTGAGGTCGGCCGACCGCAAGGTCGCGGAGGGCGGCGTTCCGCAGCCCGCCCCGAGCGGAAGCCCGACGGTCGGCTGACGGACGGGCCGAGGTGCGGGGCGGCGGCGAGGGCGCACCTCCCCGCACCCGGCCGCGGCGGGGGCGCGCACGAGGCCACGGCGTTGCGGCACTACCATGGCTCTGATCTTTTTCCGCGGATGGACCCACTGGGCGTACCGCACACACCAATCAGGGAGCGACCATGGGCCTCGGCGTGCGCTGGACCTTGCACGGCGACGGAAAGACGCCCGCACCGGGGGCCGTGGTGCGCCCCGACGAGCGGCTCTCCTGGCCCCGCACCTTCGGTCTCGGGGCCCAGCACGTGGTGGCGATGTTCGGCGCGTCGTTCGTCGCTCCGGTCCTGATGGGGCTGGACCCGAACCTCGCGATCATGATGTCCGGTGTCGCGACCGCCATCTTCCTGCTGGCGACGAAGGGGAGGGTGCCGAGCTATCTGGGGTGCTCGCTCTCCTTCGTGGGGGTGGCCGCCACGATCCGGGCCACGGGTGGCACCAGCGCCACGGTCACCGGCGCGGTGCTGGTCGTCGGTGCCGTGCTCTTCCTGGTCGGGCTCATGGTGCAGCGCTTCGGCGCGCGGATCATCCACGCGGCGATGCCCCCGGTGGTGACGGGCGCCGTCGTCATGCTGATCGGTTTCAACCTGGCCCCCGTCACCGCGTCGACGTACTGGCCCCAGGACCAGTGGACCGCCCTGCTGGTCATGCTGTTCACCGGGCTGGCCGTGGTCTGCCTGCGCGGGTTCTTCTCCCGCATCGCGATCTTCCTCGGGCTGGTCTTCGGCTACGTCCTGTCCTGGGTGCTGGACCTGGTCTTCGGGAAGATCCACTCCCCGGCCGGCGGCGCCGAGGCCGTCGACCACTGGCGGCTGGACCTGTCCGCGGTGGCCGACGCCGACTGGATCGGGCTGCCGTCCTTCCACGCCCCGAGCTTCGAGTGGTCGGCGATCCTGGTCGCACTGCCGGTCGTCATCGCGCTGATCGCCGAGAACGCCGGGCACGTGAAGGCCGTCGGGGAGATGACCGGCGACTCGCTGGACGACAAGCTGGGCACCGCCATCGCGGCGGACGGCGCGGCCTCGATGCTGTCCACGGCCGTGGGCGGCCCGCCGAACACCACGTACTCCGAGAACATCGGGGTCATGGCGGCGACCCGCGTCTACTCCACCGCCGCCTACTGGGCCGCGGCCTTCTTCGCGCTGCTCTTCGGTCTCTGCCCCAAGTTCGGCGCGGTCGTCGCCGCGATCCCCGGCGGGGTGCTCGGCGGCATCACCGTCATCCTCTACGGCATGATCGGCCTGCTGGGCGCCCAGATCTGGCTGAACGCCAAGGTCGACCTGCGCAACCCGCTCAACCTCGTACCGGCCGCGGCGGGCATCATCATCGGCGTCGGCGGGGTCAGCCTGAAGATCACCGACAACTTCGAGCTGAGCGGGATCGCGCTCGGCACGCTCGTCGTGATCACCGGTTACCACGCACTGCGCGCGTTCGCCCCCGCGCACCTCAAGACGCAGGAGCCCCTGCTGGACTCCGGCACGTCCCAGTACGACGAGAAGCCGCCGGCCGACAAGGCCTGAGCAGGGCCAGGGCCGCTCAGCCGGTGGCCAGCTCGTAGGCGTAGCCGGGGGTGAAGGACCCGGCCGAGCCCTTGCAGCCGTCGGACTCCCCCGGCAGCTTCACCCAGAGGTAGGCGTCGATCCCGGCCGCACCGGTGTCCGTGGTGGGGGTCCTGCCGAGGGCCCGTCCGTCCGGGTCGCACCACTCACCGGCCTTCGGTGCCCCGTTGCCGTTGCGGCTGGTGTCGATGACGGCGCCCAGGCCGGGAGGGCCGTCGAGCGCGGCCAGCACCCGTCGGGCGTACGCCGTCTCGTCGGCCGTGCTGTGGAAGTTGGACACGTTGGTGAAGATGCCGTCGCCGCTGGTCGCGGCTCCCGCCTCGCGGAGCGCCGCGGCCTGTCGCGCCGCGCTGTGCCAGCCGGAGTGCCCGCCGTCGAAATAGACCCTGGCCCGTGGGTCGGCCGCGTGCAGCGTGCGGCCCGCGCGGGCCAGCGAGGCGAAGCGGTCGGCCCGCTGTCCGGCCGGCAGGCAGTCCGACAGGGCTATCGCGTCCGGTTCCAGGATCACGATGACCGGACCGCTGCCGAGGCCCGCGGCGAAGTCCTCCATCCACGCGTCGTAGGCGTCCAGGCCGGGCGCCCCTCCCCCGGAGGCCCCGCCGCAGTCCCGGTCGGGGATGGCGTACGGCACGAGCACGGGCGTACGTCCCGCCGCGGCGGCTGCGGCCGTCACACCGCGGACCTGGCCTGTGACGGCGCCCGGGTTGTAGGCGGGGAACCAGACCGCCGCGGGCTGCGACGCGATCCTCGACTCGATCAGCGGGCGGCGCGGATCGCTCCGGTGGGCGGCGACCCAGTCCAGGACCTGGGACTGCGGATGGCGGTGCAGTGCGGTGATCCCCCCGGCACGCCGCGCGGGCTTCGCCGACGGGGCCGGGGCGCCGCTCGCCGGTCCCGTCCTGGCCGGGCGCGGGCTCGCCGAAGCCGGGGCCGAGGGCGGCGCGGACGCCGGGGCGGACTCCGACGGGGTGGGCACGGCGGGCAGCGCTTCCAGGACCGGGGACGCCGTCGGGCCGGGGCGGGCGGTCGTACGCTCGCCGTCCTCCGCTGTCATCACCCCGGTCGCCGCGCCGGCCACCACGACGGCCGATGCCGGCGCGGCCATCGTGTGGCGCCCTGCGGCGCGCCTGCGCCGCCCCACCTCGGTCCTGCCGTGTTCCCGTACGCCCGACACCCCTCGTCCCCTCCTCCGGCGCCCGGTGTTCGCCCGTTCCGATGAAGTCTCCGGCCGGTCGGCGCAGTGGCGAGCCTATGGCTGGGACGCTGCCCGCATGGACCGGATCGAGCAGTTCGCACTTCCGGCCGACGCGGCCGGCACCGTGACCGATGTCGGCACGGTGATCGAGCGGATGCGCGCGTTCCGCTCCGGCTGGCCGCCCGGGGACGGGGTGGCGGTCTTCAACCAGGTGTACCTGACGGTCACGGAGGCCCTCGGCCGGCACATCGCAGACGGCGCGTTCACGGACCGGGAGGCCGTGTCCGCGCTGGACGTGCGGTTCGCCGAGCGCTATCTGACGGCGGTCGACACGGCCGCCTCCGGCGGCAGCCCGCCCGCGTGCTGGCGCCCCCTCTTCCAGTACCGCCGCCATCCCGGCGTACGCCCGCTGCAGTTCGCGCTGGCCGGTGTCAACGCGCACATCGGTCACGATCTCGCGCTGGCCGTCGTGGACACCTGCCGTACGCTCGGCTGCGCTCCGGCGGACCTGGAGGAGGAGTTCGACCGGGTGGGCGATCTCCTCGTCCTGCTGGAGGAGCGGATCCGCGACGATCTGATGCCCGGTCCCGATCTGCTGGAGGTCGCCGATCCACTGACCCATCTGGCGGGGGCGTGGAGCCTGGAACGGGCCCGCGAGGGCGCCTGGTCGGCGGCGAAGGTGCTGTGGCGGCTGCGCGCGTTCCCGCTGCTGGCCGAGGAGTTCAGGCAGCGGACGGACGGGGCGGTCGGTCTGGTCGGACGCTGTCTGCTGACACCCTGCGCCTGACGTCACGCCCCTCGTGTCCGCCCCTGCGGTGCGGCACACCGTCCGGGCCCCTCAAGCTGTCGCGCCGGACCGGTGGAGCGCGCCGGGAGCCGTGACCGTGTCCCGACCGCGCCGGCACTCCGGCCGGCAGCGGGCGACCGTTCCCGTCCGCGTCCCGACGGCCGTGGGGTCCACGAGCAGGAGGGGGAGCGCCGCCGGCTGTCGCAGTGTCCGGTGCGGGAGCCGGGCGACGCCGTCAACACCGCTACGCCGCAGGGCGTGGCGCTCTCCTGACGCTTCCCGTATCTGCGGCCGGACGAGGTGACGGAGGTCGAGATCCCGGCCCCGGCCGGCGTGGAGGCCGCTCAGTCCTCCGGGAGCTCGACCGGGGCGATGTCGTCGAAGACGTCACCGGGGCCGGGGTTCGTCGCGTCCGTGGCACCGCCGAAGTGGTGCATCACTCCCCATACGGCATTGAGCGCGGTCTGCACGGCGCCCTCGGCCCATCCGGCCGTCCAGGAGATGTCGTCGCCCGCGAGGAAGAGTCCGCGCCTGTCGGCGGGCAGCCGGTCCTGCATGAAGTGGGTGAACAGCCGCCGCTGGTAGCGGTAGTGACCCGGCAGGTTGGCCTTGAACGCACCCATGAACCAGGGCTCGTTCTCCCAGGAGACCGTCACCGGGTTGCCGATGATGTGCTTCCTGATGTCGACGCCCGGATAGATCTCGCCGAGCGACTTCAGCATGACCTCCATCCGCTCGTTCGGCGAGAGCGGCAGCCACTTCAGGCTGTCGTCGCACCAGGTGTACGAGAGGCAGATGACGGCCGGCCGGTCGGGCCCGTCGTCGAGGAGGTAGGTGCCGCGGGTCATCCGGTCGGTGAGCGTCATCGACATGGTGTCCCTGCCGGTCCGCTCGTCCTTGTCGAGCCAGAACGGCCGGTCGACGGGGACGAACAGCTTGGAGGACTCCATGTAGTGGGTGCGCTCCATCGCCGTCCAGTGGTCGATCGGGAAGAGCGCGTCGTCGCAGGCGATCTTGGAGAGCAGCAGCCAGGACTGCCCGGTGAAGACGGCGGCCCGGTAGGTGCGGATGTCGCCGGTGGCGTCGGTGACGGTGATCCGGTTGCCCGCGGTGCGGTCGAGCCGGGTCACGGCGGTGCGCGGCTGACCGCCGTGCAGGGAGGACAGCGAGGTGCCGAGCGGCCAGTGCGTGATCTTCTGCGGCTCACGGTCCCAGAGGCGCAGCGGCAGCTGCTGGCTGCCGCCGACGATCCCCCGGTGGTGGTCGTCGGCCTCGGTGTAGACGACCCGCAGAATCTCCAGGATGGAGTTGGGGAAGTCGGTGTCCCAGCCGCCGGTGCCGAAGCCGACCTGGCCGAAGATCTCGCGGTGCCGGAACGACGTGAAGGCGGTCGAGCCGCAGAGGAAACCGTAGAAGGTCTGGTCGTCGAGCTTCTCGACGAGCTTCGCCCAGATCTCCCTGATGCGCGGGACGTCGCGCTCGCGCATGGCGCGGTTCATGTCGGAGAAGTCGGCGCCCTCCTCCAGGCAGGAGTTCCAGGCGTCCATCACCTCGCGGTAGACCGGGGGCAGGTCGTCGATGGTGCGCGCGTAGTGGGACTCGCCCTTGAGGTCGACGACGGTCGACGGGGTGGCCGGGGAGAGGGGGTTGGGGAACGGCGTGGTCTCCAGCCCCACCAGGTCGATGTAGTGCTGGAGCGCGGTGGACGAGGGCGGGAAGCGCATGGCGCCCATCTCGGCGGTCAGCGAGGGGTCGCAGCCCTCGAAGCCGACGGTCCGGAGCCTGCCGCCGATCCGGTCCGCCTCGTAGACGACCGGCTTGAGGCCCATCTTCATGAGCTCGTACGCGGCGATGATGCCGGAGAGTCCCCCGCCGATGACGGCGACCTCGGTGCCGTGCTCGGTCGCCGGTATCTGCCCGATGCCCGCCGGATGGGCCAGGAAGTCGTCGTAGGCGTACGGGAAGTCCGGCCCGAACATGGTGATCGGCGGCTGCGCGTCGGTGTGCTGGACGGCGGTGGGCACCGTGGACGTCATGGGGTACGGACTCCTAGCGGGGAAGCGTGGGACGGCGGGGCGGGGCTCAGACGAGGGAGCCGTACAGACCGGGCAGACGGTCCCGCAGATACGGGTTCGCGGTGCGGGACGCGGAGAGCAGAGCGGGGGCCACCTCGCCGATCAGGAGTTCCTCGCCCCGGCCGGCGCGCGTGCGGACGGCGCCGTCGGGGGCGGCGAGGCAGCTCAGCCCGGTGAACTCGAACTCGCCTTCGGCGCCGGTCCTGTTGACGTAGGCGATGTACATCTGGCTCTCGAACGCGCGGACCGGCACAACGGACTCGGCGACGAACGGGTACGGGTGCATCAGCGCGGTCGGCACGAGCAGCAGCTCGGTCCCGGCCAGGGCGTGCGCGCGGACGTTCTCCGGAAACTCGACGTCGTAGCAGATCAGCAGCCCGATCCGGACACCGTCCAGCTCGGCCTGCACCACGGGAAGCTCGCCCGGGGTGAACCACTTCTGCTCGAACGCGCCGAAGAGGTGGGTCTTGCGGTAGGCGGCGAGCACCTCGCCGTCGGGACCGATCAGCTGGGCCGCGTTGAAGAGCGCCGCGCCCGCCCGCTCCGGGTAGCCGTAGTGGACGGCGAGGCCGTGGCGTACGCAGATGTCCGCGACGGCCTTCGCGCCGGGGCCGTCGGCGGGTTCGGCGAGGTCGGGGAGCGCGTCACCGACGGCGTACCCGGTGAGGAACAGCTCCGGGCAGACCAGCAGCCGGGCGCCGGCGGCGGCGGCCCGTCCGGCGGCCTCGTCGAGTGCCGCGAGGTTGCCGGCCACCGAGCCGGGACGTCCGGAGCTCTGGAGCAGGGCGGTACGCAACGGCGGCATGGCTGACCTCGGGCGGGGCGGGCGGGGTGGGAGACGTATCGAAGGTACGGCGCGGGCCGCACGGCCGACAAGACGCGTTTGTTGCGCGTGTACCGTCGATCCGTTGCGTGCCGGGGCCGCTGCGCGAAGATTCGTTGCGTGCGACGTCGCCGCAGGTCAGGCGAGTGATTTCGGTCTCGGCGCGCCCCGTCCGTCCCTAGGTCCGCCGAGGGGTGGCGGCCTCAGGCGGGCGGGCCTGAGGTGTAGCGCCGCAGGAGCGGTGAGAGTACGAGCACGGACTTGGTCCGCTCGATGTACGGCTCGCCCGCGATCCGCTCCAGCACCTGCTCGAAGTGGCGCATGTCGGCGGCGAAGACCTGCACGATCGCATCGGCCTCGCCGGTCACGGTGGAGGCGGACGCGACCTCCGGGTAGGCGGACAGCCCGCGCTTGATCGCTTCGGGGGCGGTGTTGCGGCTGCAGTAGATCTCGATGAAGCCCTCGGTCTCCCAGCCGAGCGCCGCCGGGTCGACCCGCACGGTGAAGCCCGTGATGGCGCCTTCCGCGCGCAGCCGGTCCACCCGGCGTTTCACCGCGGGGGCGGAGAGGCCGATGAGCGCGCCGATGTCCGCGTAGGACCGTCGGGCGTCTTCGGCGAGGGCGTGGACGATGCGTTCGTCGAGGTCGTTCAGGCGCACTTCGGTTGGGTCACTTCTCTGCGACGGAGGACGGTTCGGGGGCGGCGAGGGCCGCCCCCGAAGTAGACCACGGGTCCGCCGCGCGGGGCGCGCCCGCCGCAGGGAGGTGGGTCAGATGGGGAACTGCGAACGCCCGTGCTGGACCGAGATCCACTTCTGCGTGGTGAAGGCCTCCAGCATCGAATCGCCGTTCAGCCGTCCGAGACCCGAGTTCTTCTCGCCGCCGAAGGGGACGATGGGCTCGTCGTGCACCGTGCCGTCGTTGATGTGGACCATGCCGGTGCGGATCCGCTGCCCGACGCGCACGCCACGCTCGACGTTCGCGGTGTGGACGGCTCCGCTCAGTCCGTACGGGGTGTCGTTGGCGATCCGTACGGCCTCGTCCTCGCCGTCGAAGGGGACGAGGAGGGCCACGGGGCCGAAGATCTCCTGCTGGAGCACCGGGGAGTCGGCGGCGAGGCCGGTGAGAACGGACGGGCTCACCACGTTGCCGTCGGCACGGCCGTGCAGCAGCGCCGTGGCTCCGGCCTCCACGGTCTCGTCGACGAGCCTGGACACCGCGTCGGCCTGCGAGGAGTTGATCAGCGGGCCGATGTGGGTCGCGGGGTCGGCGGGGTCGCCGACGCGCAGGGAGGCGACCTTGGCCACGAACTTCTCGGTGAACTCCCGCTCCACCGCGCGGTCCACCAGGATGCGGTTGGCCGCCATGCAGACCTGGCCCTGATGGATGTAGCGGCTGAAGACGGCCGCGTCGACGGCGTAGTCGACATCGGCGTCGTCCAGGACGATCAGGGCGCTGTTGCCGCCCAGTTCGAGCACTGCGCGCTTGAGGTTGGCCGCGCAGACCGTCGCGACGTGCCGGCCGACCTTGTCGGAGCCGGTGAAGGAGATCACCTGCGGGACGGGGTGCTCCAGCAGGCTGTCCCCGATCTCGGCGATGTCCGTGACCACGACGTTCAGCAGGCCGGCGGGGAGCCCCGCCTCCTCGAACACCTTGGCTATGAGCGTGCCGCCGCAGACCGGGGTGTTCTGGTGCGGCTTGAGCACCACGGCGTTGCCGAGGGCGAGGGCGGGCGCGACGGACTTCAGGGACAGCAGGAAGGGGAAGTTGAAGGGGCTGATGACGCCCACCACGCCGACGGGCAGCCGGTAGACACGGTTCTCCTTGCCGTCGGTCGGCGAGGCGAGTATCTGGCCCGTGGACCGCAGGGTGAGCTGGGCGGCCTCGCGGAGGAACTCCTTGGCCAGGTGCAGCTCGAAGCCGGCCTTCAGCAGGGTGCCACCGAGCTCCGCGACGATGGCGTCGGCTATCTCGGCCTCGCGCTCCTCGACGACGCGGAGCGCCTTCTCCAGCACAGCCCGCCGGGCGTACGGGTTGGTGTCGGCCCACTGCTCCTGGGCGCGCTCGGCGGCCCGGTACGCCTGGTCGACCTCGCCCGCCGTGGCGACGGTGATCGAGGCGAGCTTCTCCCCGCTGTACGGGTTGAAGTCGATGATGTCCCAGGACCCCTTCCCCGGCCTCCACTCGCCGTCGATGTACTGCTGGGCCAGTTCGGTGAAGAAGGAGGTCATGAGATCCCTTACCGCAGAGACGAGGGGGCGGTTGATTGGCGCTCATATTACTTACCCTTCAACCCAGTTGAGGGAAGCCCCGCTCGCTCCTGCGTGACGACGAACGCCCGAGCGGCGGTCCCCGGCGTACGGGAACCGGCAGTCGCCGACCCGCACAAGAACAGGCGCCCCTCCCGGGAGCGAACTCCAGGGAGGGGCGCCTGCGGGACAGGGACGGCCGGCAGCCGCCGCGCCGTCAGGTCCAGCTGGCGTGCAGCGGCTTGCCCTCCGCGTAACCGGCGGCGCTCTGCACACCGACGATCGCCTTCTCGGCGAACTCCTCCAGCGAGGCGGCACCGGCGTAGGTGCAGGAGGAACGGACACCGGCGATGATCGAGTCGATCAGGTCCTCCACACCCGGGCGGGTGGGGTCGAGGAACATCCGCGAGGTGGAGATGCCCTCCTCGAACAGCCCCTTGCGGGCGCGGTCGTAGGCGGACTCCTCCGAGGTGCGGTTCTTGACCGCACGTGCCGAGGCCATGCCGAACGACTCCTTGTAGTACCGCCCGTCGGCGGACTGCTGGAGGTCGCCGGGCGACTCGTACGTGCCCGCGAACCACGATCCGATCATCACGTTGGACGCACCGGCGGCGAGGGCCATCGCCACATCGCGCGGGTGCCTGACGCCACCGTCGGCCCAGACGTGCTTGCCGTGCTTCCTCGCCTCGGCGGCGCACTCCAGCACGGCGGAGAACTGCGGCCTGCCGACACCGGTCATCATCCGGGTGGTGCACATCGCGCCGGGGCCCACACCGACCTTGATGATGTCGGCGCCGGCCTCGATCAGGTCCCGCACCCCTTCCGCCGCCACGACGTTGCCCGCGACGATCGGGACCTGCGGGTCGAGCGCCCGCACGGCGGCGACCGCACTGATCATGGATTCCTGGTGGCCGTGCGCGGTGTCCACCACCAGGGTGTCCACGCCGGCGTCGAGGAGCTGCTTGGCCTTGCCGGCGACGTCGCCGTTGATGCCGACGGCCGCCGCGATGCGTAGTCTGCCGTTCGCGTCGGTCGCAGGGGTGTAGAGCGTCGCGCGCAGCGCGGCCTTGCGGGTGAGGATCCCGACGAGCCGTCCGTCCGCGTCGACCGCGGGAGCGAGCTTGCGGTTGGCTCCGTCCAGCCTGTTGAAGGCCTCGCGCGGGTCGATCTCCGCGTCGAGCACGACCAGGTCCTTGGACATGACCTCGGACAGCTGGGTGAAGCGGTCGACGCCGCTCAGGTCGTGGTCGGTGACGACGCCGACCGGCCGGTGCTCGGCGTCGACGACGACACCCGCGCCGTGGGCCCGCTTGTGGAGGAGGGAGAGCGCGTCGGCGACGGTCTGGCCGGGGGCCAGCACGATCGGCGTGTCGAGCACGAGGTGGCGCTTCTTGACCCAGCTGACGACCTCGGTGACGACCTCGATCGGGATGTCCTGGGGGATGACGACCAGGCCTCCGCGCCGGGCGATCGTCTCGGCCATCCGGCGGCCCGCGATGGCGGTCATGTTCGCGACGACGAGGGGGATGGTGGTGCCGCTGCCGTCGGGCGAGGAGAGGTCGACGGCCTGCCGGGAACCGACCGCGGAACGGCCGGGAACCATGAAGACATCGTCGTAGGTCAGGTCGTAGGGGACCGAGGGAGAGGCCGTGTAACGACCGGTGCCGGGTTCAAGAAAACGCATAACACCCATTTTTTCATACGAATCGGTGCAGGTCGCTTCCACGAAGACACAGCAATGCGTCCCCGCGTTCGTCGGTTCCTCCAAGGAGCAGCGTCGGGGACCGGGCAAGTGGAACCCTGCCTTACCCAGGGACCTTACCCGAACAGGATTCGCGCACTCCCGATCATTATCCCTGGACCAGGTGACGAAGGGTCAGGTAGCTTCAAATCCGCAGGTCTCTGGGGTAAAGGCAACGCCGCCCACCCACCGGAACACCTGCCACACGCTCGACCGGAGAGAATGTGGGGTCTGCCTGTGGAGAGCGAACTTCCGGACATCTACTGCCCGTTCCCCCAGCGGAGCAATCCGCACGTGGAACACACCCGCGCACACCTCGACACCTGGACGCGCGCCACCGGCCTGGTCCATCGGGAGTCCGCCAGGGAGCGGTTCGAGCAGGCCGACTTCGGCGCCTTCGTCGGCATGGTCTACCCGACGGCGAACGCCGAGCACCTCGATCTGGTCGCCGACTGGTTCGTCTGGCTCTTCCTCGTCGACGACCAGCTGGACGACGGCCACCTCGGACGCGACCCCGAGCGGGTACGCCATGTGGTGGAACGCATGCGCGCCGTCGTCGAGGGCACGGCTCCCGGCCTCCTGCCGGGCGAGGAGGCCCCCGCCGCCGTCGTCGCGCTGATCGACTTGTGGGATCGTACGGTTCCCAAGGCCGCCCCGCACTGGCGCAGCCGGTTCTCGTGGCATCTCATGGCCTATCTGACGACCGCCACCACCTGGGAGGCGGGCAACCGCGCCGGCAACGTGGTGCCGTCCGAGGCCACCTACATCACCCGGCGCCGGCACACGGGGGCCATCCACGTCTGCATGGACCTGATCGAGATCGTGGCCGGCATCGGCGCGCCCGAGTGGGTCCACAACGAGCCCCGGTTCATCACGGCGTTGGAAGCCTCCTGCAACGTGGTGTGCTGGGCGAACGACGTCTATTCCTACGAGAAGGAGCAGGTGCTCGGAGAGATCCACAATCTCGTCCACCTGGTCCGGCACCACCGCGGCTACGGCAAGCAGCAGGCGCTCGAGCACGTGTGCGCGGAGATAGCCACCGAGACGGAACGGTTCCTCACGGCCGAGGAGGAGCTGCTCGAACTGTATCCGCAGCTCGCGGGGGTGCTCGTCCCCTACCTCGACGGCATGCGGAGCTGGATGCGGGGGAATCTCGACTGGTCGCGGCAGACCCCGCGCTACAACCCCGATGCCGTCAGCCAGTACGAGGAACCGGCGGCCTATCTGGAGGAGGCCGTGCTGGGCGTACGCGCGGAACACGCGCGGCAGACGGCGGGCGAGAGCCGCTGAGGGCGGGCAGCACGGAGGCCGGGCGCCCTCATCGGTGCCCGGCCTCCGTGCTGCCCGCCCTCAGCGGGCGTGGGTCCCGTCTCAGTCGTCGGGGTCGGCCCGCTCCAGCGCCGGGCGCTGGCCCGCGGCGGACTCCGTCAGGAGGTAGTCGGCAGCGGCCGTGTCCGTGACGAGGCTGGTGACCAGGCCCGAGCGCAGCACCGCGCCGATCGCCGCCGCCTTGCGCTGGCCCCCCGCGATCGCCACCACCTCCGGGATCCGGCGCAGCCGGTCGGCCTCCACCGTGATGCACCGCTCGCCCAGGTCCCGGCCGACCCTGCGGCCCTGCGCGTCGAAGAGGTGCGCCGACATCTCCGCGGCGACACCGAGCGAGGCGTAGTGGCCCCGCTCCTCGTCGGAGAGCATGTCGTGGACGGTGGAGATGCCCGGTTCCCATGAACCGATCGAGACCGCCGCGACCGTCACCTTGTCGAAGTACTCGAAGGCGCGGGCGATCCCCGTCTGGTGGCGCAGCGCCGCGGCCGTGGCCGGGTCGGGCAGCAGCATCGGGGCGTAGATGGGATGTGCCTCGCCGCCGGACACCTGCGCGGCGCGGCGGACCGCCTCCACGGACCCGCGCTCCGCCGTCCCCGCGTCGTAGACGCCGGTCAGCTGCACGACCGTGCACGGCGGCAGCCGGTCGAGCGCCGCCGCCATGTGGATGGTGGAGCGGCCCCAGGCCAGCCCCAGCACGTCCCCCTCGTTCACCAGCTCGCCGAGCAGCTCGGCCGCCACCTCACCGAGGTTCTCCGGATCGGCGGCGTCGTCCTGCTCCTCCGCCGGGGACTCGACCACGACAGCGTGCCGCAGGCCGTAGCGCGCCCGGAGCGCGTCGGAGCGCTCCGCGTCCAGCTCCGCCGGTACCCGGATCTCGATCCGTACGAGATCACGCTCGAGGGCCGTCTCCAGAACCCGGGCCACCTTGAAGCGGCTCACGCCGAACTCCTCGGCGATCTGGATCTTCGACTTTCCCTCGAGGTAGAACCGGCGGGCCATGGCCGCCGCCTGCACCAGCTCCGCGGGTCCCATCCGCATGGCTGACCGACCCGCCGAGATGCCAGACACCGCGATCTCCTCACTGCTGTTCACACGCCCGATACGCCGCTCATCCTGTCAGATCCGGCGATCCTTGATCCGGCCCGTCGGGCCGCGTTCATCTGCTCTTGTCTCAGTGGCCGCACGCCCAGGCGGCCGCGGCCGTGGCCGTGTCCGCCTGCACGCGCAGCGCCCGCACCGCCTGGGCCGGGTCCTCGGCCCCGTACACCGCCGAGCCGGCGACGAAAACGTCCGCACCCGCCTCGGCGCACCGCTCGATCGTGGTGGCGGAGACGCCGCCGTCGACCTGGAGCCACAGTTCGAGGCCGTGCTTGGAGATCAGCTCCCGGGTGCGGCGGATCTTCGGCAGCATGATGTCCAGGAACGCCTGGCCGCCGAAGCCCGGCTCCACGGTCATGATCAGCAGCATGTCGAGCTCGGGGAGCAGGTCCTCGTAGGGCTCGATGGGCGTGGCGGGCTTCAGCGCCATGGAGGCGCGGGCCCCCTTCGCCCTGATCTCCCGCGCGAGGCGCACGGGTGCGGCGGCGGCCTCCACGTGGAAGGTCACCGACCCCGCGCCGGCCTCGACGTACTGCGGCGCCCAGCGGTCCGCGTCCTCGATCATCAGATGGCAGTCCAGCGGCGTGTCCGTCGCCTTGCTCAGGGCCTCCACGATGGGCACGCCGAGCGTCAGGTTGGGCACGAAGTGGTTGTCCATGACATCGACATGGAGCCAGTCGGCGCCTTCGACGGCCTTCGCCTCCTCGGCGAGGCGGGCGAAGTCGGCGGACAGGATGCTGGGGTTGATCTGGGCCATGCACCCAAGCCTGCCATGCCCGGCGCCACTTCCCCGCCTCGGTGCGCCCCAAAGCCTCACGGGATCATTACGGTTCTCGCGATCCCGGTCTTTTCGCCCCTCGCATCCGCCTCCCGGGCCCGGGCCGCCCGCCGGCTCCGGCGCGTGCGGCCCGAACGCTTCGGCTCCCCGGCCCCGCGCGGCGCGCGGTACCGACGGGCGCCGCACGGAACCGGGCGGGCCGGCTCCCGGCCGTACCAGGGCGCGGACAGCCTCTGGTGCCCGCCTTGAGGCTGTGTTAGAAACGCTGCGTGATCAGCGACCAGTTCCTGAGGCAGCAGCGTCTCAGCATCGATCTCTGCCGCGTGACCAGCTCCTCCTGTTGAGCCTGGACCGGCAGCGCTGAGCGCTTCCAGAACCCTGCGGCGTCGTCCGCCCGCCGTCCCGCCGCCCCTCGGGTGAGCCGGCGGCCCCTCCAGAACTCTGTCCGCGAACCGGACCGGACTGCTCCCGTCCGTGTACGGCGCACCGGCGTACCCACGTTCTGAGAGACCCCTTCCCCCTTTCCGCGGCCACCCTTGTCCGCGCCCCGCATCCGCCTGCCCGCCCCTGTCCGCCCTCCCTGGCGGCCGGGCGCGCCGGGCACCTCTCGACGGAGCCCGCCATGACCGCACCCACCACGGAGAAACGGCCGCCCGGCCCTGCGCACTCCGCTGACCCCTCCCCCGCACCCGCGCCCCGCCGCACCTCTCCCGGGAGGAACGCACGCCTGCGGCGCGTGGGGCTGCGGCTCCTCGCGCTGCTCGTGCTGCTCGCTCTCTGGCAGCTCGTCACCGCCCTGCGTGTGTGGCCGCCGCTGCTCGTACCGCCGCCGTCGGCCGTCTGGGACGCGTTCGTCACGACGTCCGGCACCCATGACGGGGTACGGGGCTACCAGGGCCACACCCTGATCGAGCATCTGGGCATCAGCCTGCGGCGGATCGCGATCGGTGCGGGCGCCGGTGTCCTTGCCGGGCTCGTGGCCGGGGTGCTGATGGGCACGCTGCCGTGGGTGCGGGTGGTGTTCGAACCGGCGGTCGCCTTCCTCCGCACGCTTCCGCCGCTCGCCTACTTCAGCCTGCTGATCATCTGGTTCGGCATCGACGAGGCGCCCAAGCTCTGGCTGCTGGCGATCGCCGCCATGCCTCCCGTGGCCGTGGCCACCGCGTCCGCCGTCGCCTCCGCACCCGCCTCCCTGGTGGAGGCGGCCCGGGCCGTCGGGGCACGTGGCTCCCAGGTCGTGACCGCCGTCGTCCTGCCGTCGGCGTTGCCGGAGATCCTGGTGGGCGTACGGCTGGCGTTCGGCATCGCGTACTCCTCGGTGGTCGCCGCCGAAACCGTCAACGGACTGCCCGGCATCGGCGGCATGATCCGCGACGCCCAGCGCTACAACCAGTCCGACGTGGTCATCCTCGGGCTCCTCGCCATCGGTGTCTCCGGCCTGCTGATCGACGCCCTGCTGCGAGGCGCCGAGACCCGGTTCGCGCCCTGGCGCAGGCTCTCGTGACCCTTCCCGCGCCTCGCCTCCTCCGCTCTCCCCCGTACCGATCCCACCTCGACCGACGAACGAAGGACTACGCCATGCCCCGCACACACGGTCCGCTGCGCACCTCCCTGCTCGTCGCCGCTCTGGGGGCACTCGTCGTCACCACGGCCTGCGGTACCGGCGGTGGCGGAGGCGGTGACGACCAGGGGGGCGGCGCCACGATCCGGATCGGCTACCAGGCCTTCCCCAGCGGTGACCTGATCGTGAAGGAGAAGGGTCTGCTGGAGAAGGCCCTCCCGGACCGCACCGTCAAGTGGATCAAGTTCGACTCCGGGGCGAGCATCAACACCGCGTTCGTCGCGGGCTCGATCGATCTGGCCGCGATCGGCTCCAGCCCGGTCGCACGCGGCCTGTCCGAGCCGCTGAACATCCCGTACCAGGTCACCTGGGTGCTGGACGTCGCCGGTGACAACGAGGCGCTGGTGGCCCGTGACGGCTCCGGCATCAAGGACGTCGAGGACCTGGTGGGCCACAAGGTCGCCACCCCCTTCAGCTCCACCTCGCACTACAGTCTGCTCGCCGCGCTCGACAGGGCGGGCGTGGACGCGTCGAAGGTCGAACTGCTCGATCTCGAACCGCAGGACATCGTCGCGGCCTGGTCGCGCGGGGACATCGACGCGGCCTACGTCTGGCTGCCGACGCTCGACGAACTCGGCAGGACCGGCGAGACGCTGCTCTCCAGCCGCGAGCTGGCCGCCTCCGGGAAGCCCACGCTCGACCTGGGGGTCGCATCCACCGCCTTCATCGAGAAGCAGCCCGAGGTGATCGCCGCCTGGCGCACGGCCCAGGCCCAGGCACTGGACGTCATCCACGAGGATCCGGAGGCTGCCGCGAAGGCCGTCGGCAAGCAGCTCGGGATCGCCCCCGCGGAGGCCGCCGCCCAGCTGGAGAAGGGCATCTTCCTGAAGCCGGCCGAGCAGGCGGACGACACGTGGCTGGGCCGCCCCGGAAAGGTCGGCGCTCTGGCGGAGAACCTGCACAGCGCGGCGGAGTTCCTGGTCGGCCAGAAGCAGATTCCGGCCGCGCCGGAGCTCGCGGAGCTGGAGAAGGCCCTCTACGTGGAAGGACTCAGCGATGCCGTCTCCGGATGACCGCCGGGAGGACCCCCTCGACGGGGCGCGCACGGCCAGGCCCGCGACCGTCACGCCCGCCGTGTCAGTACACGAGGTGATCCATCGCTACGGTCGGGGCGCGGATGCCGTCATCGCCCTCGGCCCACTGTCGCTCGACGTCCCGGCCGGAGAGTTCCTCGTGCTCGTGGGACCGTCCGGGAGCGGCAAGAGCACGCTGCTGCGGCTGATCGCGGGCTTCGAACAACCCTCCTCCGGTGCCGTCTCCGTGCACGGCGGGACACCCGAGCCGGGGCGCCAGGCGGGTGTCGTCTTCCAGCAGCCACGGCTGTTCCCCTGGCGCACGGTCGGGGAGAACATCTCCCTGGCCCTGCGTTACGCAGGTGTCCCCCGGACCGAACGCCCCGCACGCGTCGAGGAGTTGCTGGAGCGGGTCGGGCTGGCCGGCACCGCCCGTCGCCGGACGTGGCAGATCTCCGGGGGCCAGCAGCAGCGGGTGGCCATCGCCCGCGCCCTGGCCGGCGGCAAGGACCTGCTGCTGCTGGACGAGCCGTTCGCCGCCCTGGACGCGCTGACCCGTGAGCGGCTCCAGGAGGACCTGCGGACGGTGAGCGCGCGGACGGGGATCACCTCGGTCTTCGTCACGCACAGCGTGGACGAGGCCGTGTTCCTCGGTACCCGCGCGGTCGTCCTGAGCGCCGGCCCGGGGACCGTCGCCCTGGACGTCCCGATTCCCCTGCCGCGTGCCGTCGACGACGACCCGGACGGGCTGCGCGGACTGCCGGAGTACGCCGCGCTGCGCGCCGAGATCGGCGCGGCGGTGCGGGACGCGGCCCGCTGACCCCGGGGCCGCCCGTCCCCGGCGGGCGGCCCCGCACATCCCGACGCAGACAGGAGTTCCCATGTCCCTCACCACGCCCCTCGGTTCCGGCCCCGCGCTGCGCACCTGTCACCTGCCTCCGGACGGGCTGTACGAGGGCCCCCGCGAGCTGCGCAGGCTGGCGCCGGGACAGCCCGACCGTCCCTACACGCTGTTCGATCTCGTTCCGCTCGGCCCGGTCATCGGTGCCGAGATCGGCGGTGTCGACCTGACCCGTCCGCTCACCCCGGCGGTGCACGCGGAGCTCGACCGGGCGCTGCTGGAGTGGAAGGTGCTCTTCTTCCGGGGCTGCCACCCGAGTTCGGCCGAGCAGCGCGCCTTCGCCCGCAACTGGGGCGAGCTGGAGACCAATCCCCTGCTGGCAGCAGGGGACGATCCCGAGGTGGCGCGCTTCGACCGCTCGTCCACGCCGGGCTTCGAGAACGTCTGGCACACCGACGTGACCTTCCGCGAACGGCCCGCGCTGGGCGCCGTCCTCCACCTGCGCGAGGTGCCTCCGCACGGCGGGGACACGATGTGGGCGGACATGGCCGCCGCGTACGACAACCTTCCCCGGCAGGTGAGGGCGCGCCTGGAGGGGGCTCTTGCGGTGCACGACTTCGTGCCGGGGTTCGCACGGTTCACCCCCGCGGAGCGGCTGGTCCCCTTCCAGGACCGCTTCCCGCCGGTCGAGCACCCGGTGGTCAGGACCCATCCCGTGACCGGGCGCCGGACGCTCTTCGTCAACACCTCGTTCACCACCCGGATCGTGGGCTGGGACCAGGAGGACAGCGACCGGATGCTGCGCCTTCTCTTCCAGCAGGCGCACGTGCCCGAGTACCAGGTGCGCTTCACCTGGCGCGCCGGCGACGTCGCGTTCTGGGACAACCGGGCGACGCAGCACTACGCGGTGAACGACTACGCCCCGCACCGCAGGGTGGCCGAGCGGGTCGCCGTCGCCGGTGACCGCCCGCACTGACCACGGGCGGGCGGCGGGGTGAGGCCCTAACCCGGCCCGTACGGAACCGTCCCGGTCCATCCTCGCGGTGCGGACCCGTGCGGCGTCGGCCCGTGCGGGGCCGTGCCCGTGCGGCGCCGGCCCGGTTCATCCGTGTGGCGCCGGTCGCCCCCGTACCTCGTCAGCCCGTGCGGCGCAGCAGGGCGAGGTACATCGCGTCCGTGCCGTGCAGGTGCGGCCAGAGCTGGACGTCGGGCCCCTCGCCCAGCGCGGGCACTCCGGGCAGCAGCGGACGGGCGTCGATCCACTCGGCCTCGACGGCGGCGCCGCCCCGCCCCTTGAGCACGTCCTCGACCACGACGCGCGTCTCCGCGAGATGCGGCGAGCAGGTCGCGTAGCCGACGACCCCGCCGATCCGAACGGCCTTCAGCGCCTCGCGCAGCAGACCACGCTGCAGGGGTGCGAAGCTCTCCAGGTCCTCGGGGCGGCGCCGCCAGCGGGATTCGGGGCGCCGGCGCAGCGCGCCGAGGCCGGAGCACGGGACGTCCATCAGGACCCGGTCGAAGGAGCCGGACCTCCACGGCGGCCGGGTGCCGTCCGCGGTGATCACCTGGTACGGCCCGGGGTTGCCGGCGAGCGCGCGCTCGACGAGCCGGGCCCGGTGCGGCTGCTTCTCCGCGGCGAGCAGGGTCGCGCCGCGCCCCGCGGCCAGCGCGGCCAGCAGCGCGGCCTTGCCTCCCGGCCCGGCGCAGCCGTCGAGCCACCGGCTGTCCTCGCCCTCGACGGGCGCGGCGGCCAGGGCGGCGGCGACGAGCTGACTGCCCTCGTCCTGCACACCGGCGCTGCCGTCGCGCACGGCGGCCAGCGCCCCCGGCTCGCCGCCCTCGGCCATCCGCACGGCGTACGGCGACCAGCGGCCGGGCAGGCCGCTCTCCTCGCCGAGGGCGTCCAGCAGTTCGCCGGTGGTGGAGCGGCCGGGGCGGGCCACCAGCGTGACCTCGGGCCGCTCGTTGTCCGCCTCCAGCAGGTCCTCGATCCCCGCGCGGCCTCCGCCGAGGGCGTCCCAGAGCGCGGAGACGACCCAGCGGGGGTGCGAGTGGACGACGGAGAGGTGCTCCTCGGCGTCCTCCTCGTACGAAGGGGCCACACGCTCCACCCAGCCGTCGAGGTCGTGCGCGCTGACCTTGCGCAGTACGGCGTTGACGAACTTGGCGCGCCCCTCGCCCAGCACCACCCTCGCCAGCTCGACGCTGGCCGAGACGGCCGCGTGGGTCGGGATGCGGGTGCCGAGCAGCTGGTGCACCCCCATGTTGAGCACGTCGAGCACCGGAGGGTCGACCTCGCGCAGCGGGCGGTCGATGCAGGCGGCGACGATCGCGTCGTAGGTGCCCTGGCGGCGCAGCGTGCCGTAGACCAGCTCGGTCGCCAGTGCGGCGTCCCTGCCGTCGAAGTCGCCCTTGGCGCGTGCCTTCTTCAGCAGCGGCGGCAGGACGAGGTTGGCGTAGGCGTCACGCTCGTCGACGGCCCGGAGCACCTCGAAGGCGAGGAAGCGGACGGGGTCCTTCTTGGGGCGGCGGTGGGGCTTGGCAGGACGGCGAGGCTGCTGGTCGTTCACGTGAAAGGTGCTCCGCTGATGGTGAGAGGGCGATCCCGTCCAGCGTACGTCGCCGTGCCCCGCGCGCCGGTCCCGAGGCCCCGGGCGCCGGTACGGGGCTTGGGCGCCCAGCCGGTCCTGAGGCCCGGGCGCCGGTGCGGGCTCAGAGGCCCAGCAGCTCCCCGTGGGCGATGCGCACGCCGCGGGCCCAGTCGGCGGCGCGCATCGGCTTCTTGCCCTGCGGCTGGACCCACAGGAGCTCCACGGCGTGCGAGCCGGTGCCCACGTACACGTTGTTCTTGCCCACCGACAGCTCGCCCGGGGCCAGGTCGGTGCGGTCGAGGACGGGCACGACCTGCACCAGCTTCAGGCGCTCCCCCCGGAACAGGGTCCACGCGCCCGGGGCCGGGGTGCAGCCGCGCACGACGCGATCGACGCGCAGGGCGGGCGCGGACCACTGCACCTGGGCGTCCTCGACGGTGATCTTGGGGGCGAGAGTGACGCCCTCGGCGGGCTGCGGAACGGCGTGCAGGGTGCCGTCCTCGATGCCGTCCATGGTCGCCGCGAGCAGCCCGGCGCCGGCGAACGCGAGCCGGGTGAGCAGATCCCCGCTGGTGTCGGTGGGCCGGACCTCCTCGGTCAGGACGCCGTAGACCGGTCCCGAGTCCAGCCCCTCCTCGATCAGGAAGGTCGAGGCGCCGGTGACCTCGTCGCCCGCCATCACCGCGTGCTGCACGGGCGCGGCCCCGCGCCAGGCGGGCAGCAGGGAGAAGTGCAGGTTCACCCAGCCCCTGGCCGGCACGTCCAGCGCGGTCTTGGGGAGCAGGGCGCCGTACGCCACGACGGGGCAGCAGTCGGGTGCGATCTCCCGCAGGCGTGCCAGGAAGTCCTCGTCGCGCGGCCGGACCGGCTTGAGCACCTCGATGCCCGCCTCCTCGGCACGTTCCGCGACGGGGCTGGCGACGAGCCGGCGCCCTCGCCCGGCGGGGGCGTCGGGGCGGGTCACCACGGCGGCCACCTCGTGGCGGCCGGAGGCGATCAGGGCGTCCAGGGCGGGAACGGCGACCTCGGGGGTGCCTGCGAAGACGAGCTTCATGGGTGGCGGACTGCCTCTCGGGCCGGAACGTACGTGGCGAGCAGCACACCAGTCTAGGCCCTCGCGTGAAAGCGGCCACGGGGAGCGTACGCGGGCCGCGCGCGCCCCGCGCGCATGCACATACGCCCCTGTTGCGTGACCACAAGGCCGGGTGACGCGTTGGTCAAGTGAGATTGACCGAAGTGGACCGCCCTCGCGCGGTCCGATCCCTTTCAACGCCGGTTCGAGAGGCTTCTTCATGGCCGACCACGCAACCCACGACGCCCAAGCGCGTGCCAGCCTGCACCTGTTGGTGCGGGACATCGAGCGGGTCCGGCGGCAGGTGGACGCCCTGCGCACCCTCACTGCGCAGTTGGGCAACGTCTACCGTCCGCGCCGCTCCGGCCCGTCCGCGGGCTTCGTCGTGTACGGGAGGGCGCCGGCCCCGACGGTGCGGCTGGCCCAGGAACTGCGGGACAGCGTCGAGACGCTGGTGACGGCGGCGGTGGACTTCGACCGTTCGCTGGGTTTCTCGTGGGACGCGGTGGGTTCCGCCCTCGGGGTCACCAAGCAGGCCGTGCACCGCCGTTACGGCGCACGCCGCAACGCCCCCCAGCAAGGGTCCGGGGAGACGGCTCCCGAGGCCGTGAACCGCCCGTTGCCCGCCGCGCAGGGCACCCCGCCCGCCCTGCCCTCCGTGCCCGCGGCCCGCTCCATGCCCCCGCAGCCCTCGGAGCGCCCGGGCGCGTTCCCAGGTCCGCGCAACGGCTGAGGTGAGCCGGGTCCTGGACGCGGGACGGCTCACACGGAGGACCGACGGCTGAGGCGCCCTCTGACGCGCCGAGGCGGGCGGCGCGGGCACCGGCCGAGGCCCGCGCTCGGCACACCGCGCCGCCGGCCGGCGTATGCGGCCCCGCCTCACCGGCATGGACCGGGCGTGCGACGGCTGCGGCCCGCACCCCGCGCACGGCGTCGGCCGAGGCCCGCGCGAGGGCTCCGCGACGAGGCCCGGAGCCGCGGCCCCCTGTCGCGCAACCCGGGCCGGGCGTCGTCAGCCGATGTCCGGAGGGTCGATCCTGATCCGTACCGGATCTCCGGTGCCCCGGGCCGTCCGGGCCGCCTGCGCCGTCTTCAGTGCGGTCGCCAGGGCGGCGCCCCGCCCCGTCGGGACCCTGATCAGCGCCCGCTCCCAGAGGTCGCCGGTCGGGGCGTCACCCTGTCTGCGGGGCCTGCCGGGGGTCGCGACCGGCACCTGCACCGGGCCGAGTACCTGCGCCTCCGGTGGCAGCTCGGCGCCCGCGAGGAAGGCGGCGACCGCCTCCGCGGGGCCCGTCACCGAAGCCATCCGGGACACCGGCGGAAAGCCGAGCTCGGCCCGTTCCGCGAGCTCACGGCGGGCGTGCCCGACAGGGTCCCAGCGGACCAGCGCCTGGACCGGCCGCAAGGTCGGTTCGGCCACGATCACCACCGTGCCGCCCTCCGGCTGGCCCCGCACCAGGGCGGCAGCCGCCGTCCAGCGCCGCAGGGCCTCCTCACCCGCCCGCAGATCGGGACGGCCGACCATGGCCCAGCCGTCCAGCAACAGGGCCGCCGCGTACCCGCCCTCGGCCACCGGCTCAGCCCCGGGGGTGCTCACGACCAGGGCGGGCTGACCGGGCACGGAGTCCAGTACGTGGTCGCGGCCCGAGGTCCGCACGGGGACTGCCGGAAACGCCCGCCCCAGTTCCTCGGCGGTCCTGCGGGCCCCGACGATCTGCGCCCGCAGCCGCACCCCACCGCAGGCGGCACAGCTCCAGGCCGTCTCGGCGCGCCCGCACCAGGCGCAGTCGAGCTGCCGCTGGTCCGGTGCCTCCAGAGGGCCCGCGCAGTGCCGGCACCGGGCGGGTTCACGGCAGCGCTCGCAGGCCAGCCGGGGCGCGTACCCCCGGCGCGGGACCTGGACGAGCACCGGGCCGCTGCGCAGTCCGTCCCGCACGGTCTGCCAGGCCAGGCTGGGCAGCCGCGCCGAGCGGGCCGCGCCGTCCCGCGCGAGCTCTCCGTCGCCGACCGTACGCACCAGGGGGGCGGCGATCCGCAGCTGGTCCCGGTCCGCGCGCAAGGGGAGGGCCCAGCCGCTCTCCACCAGCTGCGCGGCCTCGACCGTGCAGCTCGTCCCGCCCAGCAGGAACGCGCAGCGGCCGTGGGCGGCCCGCAGCTCCAGAACCTCCCGGACGTGCGGGAAGGGGGCGTTGTCGTCGCTGTGGCTGGAGTCCCCGTCGTCCCAGACGGCCACCAAGCCGAGATCGGCGACGGGAGCGAACATCGCGGCCCTCGTGCCGACCACCGCCCGCACCGATCCGCGCCGGACGGCGAGCCACTGCCGATAGCGCTTCTCGGGGCCCGAGTCGGCGGTGAGCACCGCGTGCCGCCCCTCCCCCAGCACACCGGTCAGAGCGGCGTCGACCCGCCCCGCGCTGCGCCCGTCCGGTACGACGACGAGAGCACCGCGCCCGGACGCCAGGGTGGCCGCCACGGCACGGGCGATCTCCTCGGGCCAGTGCGGTCCCGGCAGCGCGGTCCACACGGCACGCGGCGCCCCGCCCTCCGCCAGCGCCCGCAGGAAACCGGGCCCCTGGGCATAGCGCTCCCAGGTCCCTGGGTCCGGAGCGGGCGGGGGCGGAAGGGGTGCGGGCGACGGCTTGGACTCCGCCCGGCCGTTCCTGGGCGGCACGGCGAGCTGCAGCACATCGGCGAGGCTGCCGGCATAGCGGTCGGCGACGGCCCGCGAGAGCTCCAGCAGTTCGGGCCCGAGCACCGGCTCGGGCGAGACGACGTAGGCCAGGGCGGCGAGTGCGCCCTGGTAGTCCGAGGAGGCGCGCCGCTCGATCAGGAAGCCGTCGATGAGGCCGCCGCCCTCACGCCGCCCGCCGCGGACCTGCCGCCCCCCGGCGCCGAACCGCACCCGGACGCGGACACCGGGCTGGGCCTCGGCGTCGAGTTCCTCGGGGACGGCGTAGTCGAAGTACTGGTCGAGGTGGAGCGCGCCCTTGTTCACCAGGACGCGGGCGACGGGCAGCTCCGCGGCGAGCGCGGCTCCTCGCCAGGTCCGGGGTTTGGCACGCGGCACCTTGGCCTGGCGCACCGTCTCCCGGATGAGCGCAAGCTGCTCCGGGGTTCCCGCGCCGGGCTCGTCGGGCCGCTCGTCGTCGCTGCTCACAGCCAAATTCCTACCAGACGCCACCGACAGCGGCGCCGGACGGCGAAACGGCCCCCGAGATCAGGATCCGGCCGCGGCGGGAATCTCTCACCGCGGGGACACCGCCCCGCTCCAGAAGTATCCGCGGCCTGCGCACCGGGGGCCGGAGCCATGACGGGGCACCGGGCCCGCGCCCCGCACGTCGTTTTCCGGGCCGTCCGGCGCACACACCCCGGGGCCCGGGGCCCCCCCCCCGGGGGGGGGGGCCCCCGGGGGGGGCCCCCGGGGGGGGGGCCGCCCCCCCCCCCCCGGGGGGCCCCCCCCCGGGGGGGGGGGGGGCCCGCGCCCCGGGGGAGGAACGAGGGGCTCGGCTCAGAGCCCCGCCGCCTGACGCAGCGCGTCCACGCGGTCGGTGCGCTCCCAGGTGAAGTCGGGGAGCTCACGGCCGAAGTGCCCGTACGCCGCCGTCTGGGCGTAGATCGGGCGCAGCAGGTCGAGGTCACGGATGATCGCGGCCGGGCGGAGGTCGAAGACCGCGCCGATGGCGTGCTCGATCTTCTCCGTGTCGACCGCGGCGGTGCCGAAGGTCTCGACGAACAGGCCCACCGGCTCGGCCTTGCCGATCGCGTAGGCGACCTGGACCTCGCACCGGGTGGCGAGGCCGGCCGCGACGACGTTCTTGGCGACCCAGCGCATGGCGTAGGCGGCCGAGCGGTCGACCTTGGACGGGTCCTTGCCGGAGAAGGCGCCGCCACCGTGACGGGCCATGCCGCCGTAGGTGTCGATGATGATCTTTCGGCCGGTCAGGCCGGCGTCGCCCATCGGGCCGCCGATCTCGAAGCGGCCGGTCGGGTTCACCAGGAGGCGGTACCCCTCGGTGTCGAGCTTGATGCCGTCCTCGATGAGCTGCGCCAGGACGTGCTCCACGACGAACTCGCGGATGTCGGGCGCGAGCAGCGAGTCGAGGTCGATGTCGGAGGCGTGCTGCGAGGAGACGACGACGGTGTCGAGGCGGACGGCCTTGTCGTCGTCGTACTCGATGGTGACCTGGGTCTTGCCGTCGGGGCGCAGGTACGGGATGGTCCCGTTCTTGCGGACCTCGGACAGCCGGCGCGAGAGGCGGTGCGCCAGGTAGATCGGGAGCGGCATCAGCTCGGGCGTCTCGTCGCAGGCGTAGCCGAACATCAGCCCCTGGTCGCCGGCACCCTGCTTGTCGAGCTCGTCCTCCTCGCTCCGGGAAGCACCCTCGACCCGCTTCTCGTACGCGGTGTCGACGCCCTGAGCGATGTCCGGCGACTGTGCCCCGATGGACACGGAGACGCCGCAGGAGGCTCCGTCGAATCCCTTCTTGGAGGAGTCGTAGCCGATCTCCAGGACCTTGTTGCGCACAAGGTTGGGGATGTCGGCGTAGGCCTTGGTCGTGACCTCACCCGCGACATGCACCAGACCAGTGGTGATCAGGGTCTCGACGGCGACGCGCGAGGAAGGGTCCTCGCGCAGGAGCGCGTCCAGAATCGTGTCGCTGATCTGGTCAGCGATCTTGTCGGGGTGGCCCTCGGTGACAGACTCCGAGGTGAAGAGACGGCGGGACACATCGCTCCCTGGGGTTGCAGCGGCTGCTGGCTGATCATTGGTGGACCGCCGGGAGCTGCGCCCGGCACATTCCGTCGACCAGTTTATCGGTCGCTCCCGGTGAATGGGCGACACGTCTCGCCCCTTGGAGGGTCTGTGACCTGCGGCACCGTTGACGGCGGTACGAAAATCCGTCTTTTCGGGGGCACAATATGGCTGATTATCGTGAGATTCCTCCCAGTCGGTCTCTGCTAGGCGATCTGGCCGAAACGGGCCGCGACCAGGTCCCACACCGTGTCGGCGAGGGCCTCCTTGGGGCCGTACGGAACGGCGGTCTCCGCTCCGTCGGCCGCGAGCACGACCGCCTCGTTCTCCTCGGAGCCGAAGGTCTTGCGCTCCCCCACCTCGTTGACGACGAGGAGGTCGCAGCCCTTGCGGCGGAGCTTCTCGCGGCCGTTGGCGAGGACGTCGTCGGTCTCCGCCGCGAAGCCCACGACGATCTGCCCCGGCCGGGCGCGCTCCCCGGCGACCTCGGCGAGGATGTCGGGGTTGCGGACGAGGGCGACGGGCGCCGGCTCCTGGCCGTCCTTCTTCTTGATCTTGCCGGAGGCGTAGGCGGCGGGCCGGAAGTCGGCGACCGCCGCCGCCATCACCACCACGTCGGCGTCGGCCGCGGCCTTCAGGACGGCCTCGCGCAGCTGGAGGGCGGTCCCGGCGTGCAGGACGTCGGCTCCCGCGGGATCGGGGAGCCCGGTGTTCGCCTCGACCAGGGTCACCCGGGCACCACGGGCCACCGCTGTGCGGGCGAGGGCGTAGCCCTGCTTGCCGGAAGAGCGGTTGCCCAGGTAACGGACCGGGTCGAGCGGCTCACGCGTCCCGCCGGCGCTGATCACCACGTGCCGGCCGGCGAGGTCGGGGGCCACGGCGCCACGGGCCAGGACACCCCGGCAGACCTCGAAGATCTCCCCGGGGTCGGGCAGCCTGCCCTTGCCCGTGTCCACCCCGGTGAGCCGGCCCACGGCGGGCTCGACGACGACGGCGCCCCGGCGGCGGAGGGTGGCGACGTTCTCCTGGGTGGCGGGGTGCTCCCACATCTCTGTGTGCATCGCGGGCGCGAAGACCACCGGACAGCGCGCGGTGAGCAGGGTGTTGGTGAGGAGGTCGTCGGCGAGGCCGTGAGCGGCCTTGGCGAGCATGTCCGCGGTCGCGGGGGCGACCACCACGAGATCGGCCGCCTGGCCGATCCTGACGTGCGGCACCTCGTGCACGCCGTCCCAGACCTCGGTCGACACCGGGTTCCCGGAAAGGGCGGACCAGGTGGCCTCTCCGACGAAGTTCAGCGACGCGGCGGTCGGGACGACCCGTACGTCGTGGCCGGACTCGGTCAGCCTGCGCAGCAGCTCGCACGCCTTGTACGCGGCGATGCCCCCGCTGACACCCAGGACGACCTTCGGCTTCTCCACTGCGTCTCCCCGCACTCGTGTCTCCGCGCACTCGCGTGCGGCCTCGTGACGTACGTACTCCATGCTGCCTCACGGCGCCGCGGGCGCCGCGCCGGGCCCCGGACACACCCCAGGCCCGGCGGACGGGCCGCCGGGCCTGGGGTGAAGGTGCGTCTACCGCATACCGCCTGACTACTGCGCGGGGCCCTCGATGGCCTCGGAGGTCAGCAGGCCCGCGTTGATCTCGCGGAGCGCGATCGAGAGCGGCTTCTCGTGCACGTGGGTGTCGACGAGCGGACCGACGTACTCGAGGAGGCCTTCACCGAGCTGCGAGTAGTACGCGTTGATCTGACGCGCGCGCTTGGCGGCGTAGATGACCAGGCTGTACTTCGAGTCGGTGGCCTCGAGGAGCTCATCAATCGGCGGGTTGATGATGCCCTCGGGCGTGGTGATGGAAGAGGACACTCTCTGCCTTCCGAAGGGGATAGAGATCAAAGAGATCTTTGATCATGCTGGGTTCCGCAGTGGTGATGCTCTGCGCCCGTGGCCCGGTGCGGACCGGTGAGGTCAGCCGTCGGTACCACGGAGGCCGGAAGCCTGCAGCATCAACGTTAGCAGCTCGCGTGCGACGTCCTCGACGGAGGTGTTGACGAGCGTGGTGTCGAACTCGGCCTCGGCGGCCAGCTCGACCTTCGCCGCGGCGAGCCGGCGCTCGATCACGTCGGGCGCCTCGGTCCCCCGGCCGGTGAGCCGGCGCACCAGCTCCTCCCAGCTCGGCGGCGCGAGGAAGACGAGCCGCGCGTCGGGCATCGACTGGCGGACCAGCCGGGCGCCCTGCAGGTCGATCTCCAGCAGCACCGGCTCGCCCGCCTCCAGGCGGTCGAGCACGGCCCGGCGGGGGGTGCCGTACCGGTTTCCCGCGAACTCCGCCCACTCGAGCAGCTCGCCGTTGGCGACCAGTTTGTCGAACTCCTCGTCGTCCACGAAGAAGTAGTGGACGCCGTTGCGCTCGCCGGGGCGGGGCTTACGGGTCGTGGCGGACACCGAGAGCCAGACCTCGGGGTGAACCTTGCGCATATGAGCGACGACCGTGCTCTTACCGACCCCGGAGGGGCCGGAGAGCACGGTCAGCCGCGGACGTGCGTCCGGGGGTACGGGGGACGTCCCCCGGGATGTTGCAGCCATGGGGCGATTATCCCCGTTCTCAGGAGTGCCTGAGAACGTCAGGCGGCGCTGCCGCCGAACTCACGCTCCAGGGATGCGATCTGGTTGGAGCCAAGACCCCGGACCCGGCGGCTCTCGGAGATGCCGAGCCGCTCCATGATCTGCTTGGCGCGGACCTTGCCCACGCCCGGCAGGGACTCCAGGAGGGCGGAGACCTTCATCTTGCCGATGACGTCGTTCTCCTGGCCCTGCTTGATGACCTCGTGGAGGGAGGCGCCGGAGTGCTTGAGTCGATTCTTGACCTCGGCCCGCTCCCGGCGAGCCGCGGCGGCCTTTTCGAGCGCGGCTGCGCGCTGTTCAGGGGTAAGGGGCGGAAGAGCCACGCCTACGTCACCTCGGATGTCGATCTGTCGGATACGGACCGGTGAGGAACCCTGTAGCCCCCCACCTGGTGAGCAACGAACAACACGTACTCGTTGGCTCTCGACGGAGACTAGCGGCCATGGCCGCCTGAGTCAGCGAGAACAGACGAAAAGTCCTGGTCAGCCTTGGCCGACCGGGACATTTCGGCCATAACAACCCGGAATTTTGGTCAGGATTCCGTCAACAGCCAGTTACGTGGCATCGTCAGTCCTCCGAGACGGCCGCACGGACCTCGTCCGCGAACCGTCCGGCGGCTTCGCGCAGCCCTGACGCGTCCGGTCCGTGGCGCAGCACGCCCCGGCTCACGCTCGGCACCACATTGCCCACGGCGGCGCCGAAGACGCGGGGAAGATCCGCGGGGGTCGCTCCCTGGGCGCCGATGCCGGGAGCCAGCAGCGGACCGTTGATCGACAGATCCGCGCCCGCGTCCCCGAGGGTGGCGCCGACGACCGCGCCGACGGACCCGAGCGGCGTCGCGCCCGCGTTCTCGGCCGCCATGTGGTCGAGCATCAGCTGCGCGAGCGAGCGCCCGTCCGCCGCGGTGGCCCGCTGGACCTCGGCGCCCTCCGGGTTGGAGGTGAGGGCGAGCACGAAGACACCCGCGCCGGAGACCGCCGCGGCGTCGAGCGCCGGGCGCAGCGAACCGAAGCCGAGGTAGGGCGAGACGGTGACCGCGTCGGAGAAGAGCGGCGAGTCCTTGTCGAGGTAGGTGGCCGCGTAGGCGCCCATCGTGGAGCCGATGTCCCCGCGCTTGGCGTCCATGAGCACCAGGGCCCCGGCCGCGCGGGCCTCCTCGACGGCCTTCTCCAGGACGGCGATGCCGCGCGAGCCGAAGCGCTCGAAGAAGGCCGACTGCGGCTTCAGCACGGCGACCCGGTCGGCCAGGGCCTCGACGACCGTACGTGTGAAGCGCTCCAGGCCCGCGATGTCGTCGTTCAGGCCCCAGGAGGCGAGCAGCGAGGCGTGCGGGTCGATGCCGACGCAGAGCGGCCCGCGGGTGTCCATGGCGTGGCGCAGACGCGCGCCGAAGGGTTCAGGGGTCACTGCACGGCCTTCCGTGTCTCGGCGCCGACGGCCTCGGCGAGGGTGGCGTACGGGGATGCGGCCAGCCGGGCGGCCAGGCCCTTGTGGATCGCCCGGGCGTAGAACGGGCCCTCGTAGATGAAGGCGCTGTAGCCCTGGACGAGCGTGGCGCCGGCGAGGATGCGCTGCCAGGCGTCCTCGGCGTTCTCGATGCCCCCGACGCCCACGAGGGTGAGCCGGGTCCCCACGCGGGCGTACAGGCGGCTCAGGACCTCCAGGGAGCGCACCTTGAGGGGTGCGCCGGAGAGCCCGCCGGTCTCCCCCACCAGGGAGGCCGGGGAGGCCAGGCCGAGACCGTCCCGGGCGATGGTCGTGTTGGTGGCGATGATGCCGTCCAGGCCGAGTTCGACGGCGAGGTCCGCGACCGCGTCGACGTCCTCGTCCGCGAGGTCCGGAGCGATCTTGACGAGCAGCGGCACCCGGCGGTCGGTGACGGTGCGGTCAGCTGCCTCGCGCACGGCGGTGAGCAGGGGGCGGAGCGCCTCGGTGGCCTGGAGGTTGCGCAGGCCGGGGGTGTTCGGCGAGGAGACGTTCACGACGAGGTAGTCGGCGTGGGCGGCGAGCCGCTCGGTGGACTTCACGTAGTCGCCCACGGCCTCGTCCTCGGGGACCACCTTGGTCTTGCCGATGTTGACGCCGACGGTCGTGCGGAAGACCGGGGTGCGGGCGGCGAGGCGCTCCGCCACGGCCGCGGAGCCCTCGTTGTTGAAGCCCATGCGGTTGATCAGGGCCCGGTCGGCGACCAGGCGGAACAGGCGCTTCTTCGGGTTGCCGGGCTGCGGCTCGCCGGTGACCGTGCCGATCTCGACGTGGTCGAAGCCGAGCATCGACATGCCGTCGATCGCGACGGCGTTCTTGTCGAATCCGGCGGCGAGCCCGAAGGGTCCGTGCATCCGCAGGCCGAGGGCCTCGGTGCGCAGCTCCTCGTAGCGGGGGGCGAACACGGCAGCGGTGAAGGTGCGCAGCACGGGGATGCGCGCGGCGAGGCGGATCCAGCGGAAGGCCAGGTGGTGGGCCTGCTCCGGGTCCATCCGCTTGAAGACGAGGCGGAAGAAGAGTGTGTAGATCACGGGTGTCCTCATGAAGAGGGGGACACCGTTTCCGGTGTCCCCCTGTGGGCTTCCTAGTCGCGGGCCGCGGTGAGATGTTCCGCGTGTTCCTGGAGGGAACGCACGCCGACGCCGCCGTGGTTGAGCGCGTCGATGCCCTGGACCGCGGCGGCCAGCGCCTGGACCGTGGTGAGGCACGGCACGGACCGGGCGACGGCCGCGGTGCGGATCTCGTAGCCGTCGAGCCGGCCGCCCGTCCCGTACGGGGTGTTGACGATGAGGTCGACCTCGCCGTCGTGGATCAGCTGGACGATGGTCTTCTCGCCGTTGGGGCCCTCGCCCTCGGAGAGCTTGCGCACGACCGTGGCGTTGAGGCCGTTGCGCTTGAGTACCTCGGCGGTGCCGGAGGTGGCCATCAGCTCGAAGCCGTGGGCGACCAGCTCGCGGGCCGGGAAGATCATCGTGCGCTTGTCCCGGTTGGCGACCGAGATGAAGGCACGCCCCTTGGTGGGCAGCGGACCGTAGGCGCCGGCCTGCGACTTGGCGTACGCCGTGCCGAAGACGGAGTCGATGCCCATGACCTCACCGGTGGAGCGCATCTCCGGGCCGAGGACCGTGTCGACGCCGCGGCCCTGGATGTCGCGGAAGCGCGACCACGGCATGACGGCTTCCTTGACGGAGATCGGCGCGTCCAGCGGCAGGGTGCCGCCGTCGCCGGTCCGCGGCAGCAGGCCCTCCTCGCGCAGCTCGGCGATGGTGGCGCCGAGCGAGATGCGGGCGGCGGCCTTCGCGAGCGGGACGGCGGTCGCCTTCGAGGTGAAGGGGACGGTCCGGGAGGCGCGCGGGTTGGCCTCCAGGACGTAGAGGATGTCGCCGGAGAGCGCGAACTGGATATTGATCAGCCCGCGTACGCCGACGCCCTTGGCGATGCCCTCGGTGGAGGCGCGCAGCCGCTTGATGTCGTAGCCGCCGAGGGTGATCGGGGGCAGCGCGCACGCCGAGTCGCCGGAGTGGATGCCGGCCTCCTCGATGTGCTCCATGACGCCGCCGAGGTAGAGCTCGGTGCCGTCGTAGAGCGCGTCGACGTCGATCTCGATCGCGTCGTCGAGGAAGCGGTCGACCAGGACCGGCCGGGTGGGGCTGATCTCGGTGGACTCCTCGATGTACGAGGAGAGGCGGGCCTCGTCGTAGACGATCTCCATGCCACGGCCGCCGAGCACGTACGACGGGCGGACGAGGACGGGGTAGCCGATCTCGTCGGCGATGGCCTTGGCCTCGGCGAAGGTGGTGGCGGTGCCGTGCTTCGGGGCCGGCAGTCCGGCCTCGGCGAGCACCCGGCCGAACGCGCCGCGGTCCTCCGCGGCGTGGATGGCCTCGGGCGGGGTCCCCACGACCGGCACGCCGTTGTCCTTGAGCGCCTGCGCGAGGCCGAGGGGCGTCTGTCCGCCGAGCTGGACCACGACACCGGCGATCGGGCCCGCGAGCGACTCGGCGTGCACGATCTCCAGGACGTCCTCCAGCGTGAGCGGCTCGAAGTAGAGCCGGTCGGAGGTGTCGTAGTCGGTGGAGACGGTCTCCGGGTTGCAGTTGACCATCACGGTCTCGTAGCCCGCGTCGCTCAGGGCGAAGGAGGCGTGGACGCAGGAGTAGTCGAACTCGATGCCCTGGCCGATGCGGTTCGGGCCGGAGCCGAGGATGATCACGGCGGGCTTGGTGCGCGGCGCGACCTCGCTCTCCTCGTCGTAGGAGGAGTAGAAGTACGGCGTCTTCGCGGCGAACTCGGCGGCGCAGGTGTCGACCGTCTTGTAGACCGGGCGGATGCCGAGCGCGTGCCGGACCTCGCGGACGACGTCCTCGCGCAGCGCGCGGATCTCGCCGATCTGGGCGTCGGAGAAGCCGTGCCGCTTGGCCTCGGCGAGCAGCTCGGGGTCGAGGCGCTCGGCGGCGGCCAGCTCGTCGGCGATCTCCTTGATCAGGAAGAGCTGGTCGACGAACCAGGGGTCGATCTTCGTGGCGTCGAAGACCTCTTCCTGGGTGGCGCCGGCACGGATCGCCTGCATCACGGTGTTGATGCGGCCGTCGGTGGGACGGACCGCCTCCGCGAGCAGTTCGGCCTTGTCGCCGGGCTCGCCGGTGAAGGCGAACTGGGAGCCCTTCTTCTCCAGGGAGCGCAGGGCCTTCTGGAGCGCCTCGGTGAAGTTGCGGCCGATCGCCATGGCCTCGCCCACCGACTTCATGGTGGTGGTGAGGGTGGAGTCGGCGGACGGGAACTTCTCGAAGGCGAAGCGCGGGGCCTTCACCACGACGTAGTCGAGCGTCGGCTCGAAGGAGGCCGGCGTCTTCTCGGTGATGTCGTTGGGGATCTCGTCGAGCGTGTAGCCGACGGCCAGCTTGGCGGCGATCTTGGCGATCGGGAAGCCGGTGGCCTTCGACGCGAGCGCCGAGGAGCGGGAGACGCGCGGGTTCATCTCGATCACGATGATCCGGCCGTCGGCCGGGTCGATCGCGAACTGGATGTTGCAGCCGCCGGTGTCGACGCCGACCTCGCGGATGATCGCGATGCCGATGTCGCGCAGCCGCTGGTACTCACGGTCGGTGAGCGTCATCGCGGGGGCGACCGTGATCGAGTCGCCGGTGTGGACGCCCATCGGGTCGAAGTTCTCGATGGAGCAGACGACCACGACGTTGTCGTTCTTGTCGCGCATCAGCTCCAGCTCGTACTCCTTCCAGCCGAGGATGGACTCCTCCAGGAGCACCTCGGTGGTCGGCGAGAGCGTGAGGCCCTGTCCGGCGATGCGGCGCAGCTCCTCCTCGTCGTGGGCGAAGCCGGAGCCGGCGCCGCCCATGGTGAAGGAGGGGCGGACGACGACGGGGTAGCCACCGAGCGTGTCCACGCCGGCGATGACGTCGTCCATGGTGTGGCAGATGACGGAGCGGGCGGACTCGCCGTAGCCGATCTTGGCCTTGACGGCCTCGACGACACCCTTGAAGAGGTCGCGGTCCTCGCCCTTGTTGATGGCCTCGACGTTGGCGCCGATGAGCTCGACGCCGTACTTCTCCAGCACACCGTTGTCGTGCATGGAGATCGCGGTGTTGAGCGCGGTCTGCCCGCCGAGGGTCGGGAGCAGCGCGTCCGGGCGCTCCTTGGCGATGATCTTCTCGACGAACTCGGGGGTGATCGGCTCGACGTAGGTGGCGTCGGCGATCTCCGGGTCGGTCATGATCGTCGCCGGGTTGGAGTTCACCAGGATGACGCGCAGGCCCTCGGCCTTGAGCACGCGGCAGGCCTGGGTGCCGGAGTAGTCGAACTCGGCTGCCTGCCCGATGACGATCGGACCGGAGCCGATGACCAGGACGGACTGGATATCGGAGCGCTTAGGCACGCTGGCCCTCCATCAGGGTGACGAAACGGTCGAAGAGGTACGCGGCGTCGTGCGGGCCCGCGGCTGCCTCGGGGTGGTACTGGACACTGAAGGCCGGCTGGTCGAGCAGCTGGAGTCCTTCGACCACCTGGTCGTTCAGGCATACGTGGGAGACCTCGGCGCGGCCGAACTCGGTGTCGGACACCTTGTCGAGCGGCGCGTCGACGGCGAACCCGTGGTTGTGCGCGGTGACCTCGACCTTGCCGGTCGTGCGGTCCTGCACGGGCTGGTTGATGCCGCGGTGGCCGTACTTCAGCTTGTAGGTGCCGAAGCCGAGCGAACGGCCCAGGATCTGGTTGCCGAAGCAGATGCCGAAGAGCGGGGTCTTCCGCTCCAGGACTCCGCGCATGACGGAGACCGGGTGGTCGGCGGTGGAAGGGTCGCCGGGGCCGTTGGAGAAGAACACGCCGTCGGGCTCGACCGCGTACACGTCCTCCAGGGTGGCGGTGGCGGGCAGGACGTGCACCTCGATGCCGCGCTCCGCCATGCGGTGCGGGGTCATGCCCTTGATGCCGAGGTCGATCGCCGCGACGGTGAACTTCTTGGTGCCGACCGCGGGGACGACGTACGCCTCCTCGGTGGCGACCTCGGCGGCGAGGTCGGCGCCGCTCATCTCGGGGGCCTGGCGCACCTTGGCGAGCAGCACGCCCTCGTCCTGGACGGCGTTGCCGGAGAAGATGCCGACGCGCATCGCGCCGCGCTCGCGCAGGTGGCGGGTGAGCGCGCGGGTGTCGATGCCGCTGATGCCGACGACGCCCTGTTGCGCGAGTTCCTGGTCGAGCGTGCGGCGGGAGCGCCAGTTGGAGGGCACCCGTGCGGGGTCGCGCACGACGTAGCCGGAGACCCAGATCCGCGCGGACTCGGGGTCCTCGTCGTTCACTCCGGTGTTGCCGACGTGCGGGGCCGTCATGACGACGACCTGGCGGTGGTACGAGGGGTCCGTCAGCGTTTCCTGGTAGCCGGTCATGCCGGTGGAGAACACCGCCTCGCCGAAGGTCTCCCCCACGGCCCCGTAGGCGCGGCCGCGGAAGGAGCGGCCGTCCTCCAGCACGAGTACGGCGGGAGCCTTTCCGGCTCCCCGGGTGGAGATGGTCATCGTGCGGTGCCTTCCGTCGTGCTGGTGAGGTTGTTGTCAGTGGTGCCGGCGAGCCGGTTGACGGCGTCGACCCAGGCCTGGTGTTCGGCCGCGTGGTCGGAGCGGAAGCCCGAGTCGATCAGCTGGTCGCCGTGCGCCCAGGTGATGACCAGCAGGCCGCCCTCGGGCAGCACCTTGCCGGCGAGCGCCTTGTCGAGCCTGGCCTCGCGCAGCGCGCCGGCCGGGACGAAGAAGTCGGCGGCACCGGGGCGTACGACGTCGAGGCCCTGCTGCGTGAGGGTCAGCTCGACCCTGCTGCGGGTCCCGAGGCCGTGGGCGACGATGCGGTCCAGCCACTGCCCCGCGGTCGTCGAGGCGTGGTAGCGCCCGGACAGTGTGAGCAGGCTCTCCCCGCCCGGGAACCCTTCGGGGGTGGTGGCGAGCTCGGGCAGGCCGGACTGGAGGCGTCCTCGCCACTTCCATCCCTGGCGCATCAGCCAGTAGACGAAGGCGACGAAGACGACCAGTCCGACGACCCAGCTGATGCGGGCGGACCAGTCCGTCACCTCGGCCGACTTCTGCTCGGCTGCCAGTCGGTACAGCTGGTAAGGGGGGTGAAGTGTTGTCACGCGAGCTTCCCGTCGACGACCGTGGCACGGCCCCGCAGGAAGGTGTGGGTCACTCGGCCGGGCAGCTCGCGACCCTCGTACGGAGTGTTGCGGCTGCGGGAGGCGAAGCCCGCGGGGTCCACAGCTCCACGGTATGCCGGATCGACCAGCGTGAGGTTGGCGGGCTCACCCGCCGAGACGGGCCGGCCGTGTCCTTCGAGCCTGCCGATGGCCGCGGGGCGGAACGACATGCGGTCGGCGACGCCCGCCCAGTCGAGGAGGCCTGTGTCCACCATCGTCTGCTGGACCACCGAGAGGGCGGTCTCCAGGCCCACCATGCCCATGGCCGCGGCGGCCCACTCGCAGTCCTTGTCCTCGTGCGGGTGGGGGGCGTGGTCGGTGGCCACGCAGTCGATGGTGCCGTCGGCGAGCGCCTCGCGCAGGGCCATGACGTCGGCCTCGGTGCGCAGCGGCGGGTTCACCTTGTAGACGGGGTTGTAGGAGCGCACGAGCTCGTCGGTGAGCAGCAGGTGGTGCGGGGTGACCTCGGCGGTGACGTCCCAGCCCTTGGACTTGGCCCAGCGGACGATCTCCACGGACCCGGCGGTCGAGAGGTGGCAGATGTGCACGCGGGAGCCGACGTGGGCGGCGAGCAGCACGTCCCGGGCGATGATCGACTCCTCGGCGACGGCGGGCCAGCCGCCGAGACCGAGCTCGGCCGAGACGACGCCCTCGTTCATCTGGGCGCCCTCGGTGAGGCGGGGCTCCTGGGCGTGCTGGGCGACGACCCCGTCGAAGGCCTTCACGTACTCCAGGGCGCGGCGCATGATCACGGCGTCGTCGACGCACTTGCCGTCGTCGGAGAAGACCTTCACTCCTGCGGCGGAGTCGTGCATGGCGCCGAGCTCGGCGAGCTGCTTGCCCTCCAGGCCGACGGTGACGGCGCCGACGGGCTGCACGTCGCAGTAGCCGGATTCCTTGCCCAGCCGCCAGACCTGCTCGACGACGCCGGCGGTGTCGGCGACGGGGAAGGTGTTGGCCATGGCGTGGACGGCCGTGAAGCCGCCTGCCGCCGCCGCCTTGGTGCCGGTGAGGACGGTCTCGCTGTCCTCACGGCCGGGCTCACGCAGATGCGTGTGCAGGTCGACGAGGCCGGGCAGCAGGATCTGGCCGGCCGCCTCGACGACGGTGGCGTCTGCGGCCTCGATGCCGGTGCCGGTCTCGGCGATCGTCTCGCCGTCGATGAGGACGTCCTGCGGCTCGCCGCCGAGGACCTTCGCACCGCGGATCAGGATCTTGCTCATGATTACTTGTTCTCCTCGGTACGGGCGGAGGCGGAGGGCAGAGCGGTCTCGGAGCCGCCCAGGAGCAGGTACAGGACGGCCATGCGGGTGGAGACGCCGTTGGCGACCTGCTCGACGGCGGTGCAGCGGTCGGAGTCCGCGACCTCGGCCGTGATCTCCATGCCGCGGACCATGGGGCCGGGGTGCATCACGATGGCGTGCTCGGGCATCCGCGCCATGCGCTCGCCGTCCAGGCCGTAGCGGCGCGAGTACTCCCGCTCGGTCGGGAAGTAGGCGGCGTTCATCCGCTCCCGCTGCACACGCAGCATCATGACCGCGTCCGACTTCGGCAGCACGTCGTCGAGGCGGTAGCTGACGTCGCAGGGCCACTGCTCGACACCGACCGGCACGAGGGTGGGCGGGGCCACGAGGGTGACGTGGGCGCCGAGCGTGTGCAGCAGGTGGACGTTGGAGCGGGCCACCCGGCTGTGCAGGACGTCACCGACGATCGTGATCCGGCGGCCTTCGAGGTCCCGGCCGATCCCGGCGTCGCGCCCGACCAGCCTGCGGCGCATCGTGAAGGCGTCCAGCAGGGCCTGGGTGGGGTGCTCGTGGGTGCCGTCACCCGCGTTGACGACCGCGCTGTCGATCCAGCCGGAGGTCGCGAGGCGGTACGGGGCGCCGGAGGCACCGTGCCGGATGACGACGGCGTCGGCGCCCATGGCCTCCAGGGTCAGGGCGGTGTCCTTGAGCGACTCGCCCTTGGAGACGGACGAGCCCTTCGCCGAGAAGTTGATGACGTCGGCGGAGAGGCGCTTGGCGGCGGCCTCGAACGAGATGCGGGTCCGCGTCGAGTCCTCGAAGAACAGGTTGACGACCGTGCGTCCACGCAGGGTGGGGAGCTTCTTGATCGGCCGGTCCGCGACCCGGGCCATCTCCTCGGCGGTGTCGAGGATCAGGACGGCGTCGTCGCGGGTGAGGTCTGCGGCGGAGATGAGGTGACGGGGGGTCCGGGGGCTTCCCCCGGGAGGGCGCAGCATCTGGGGTCTCCGTGAAAGGTGGAGGGATCAGGCAGGCGGGCGTGCCGAAGCAGCCGTGCGGCCTTGGGGGCGCACGGGAAGGGAGGCGGCTACTGCTCGCCCGCCGGGACGGTCTGCTTGACGCCGAGCAGCACGGCGTCGCGGCCGTCCTCCTCGGCGAGCTGGACCCTGACCGTCTCCCGCAGCGACGTGGGGAGGTTCTTGCCGACGTAGTCGGCACGGATCGGGAGTTCGCGGTGGCCGCGGTCGACGAGGACCGCGAGCTGTACGGCACGGGGCCGGCCGATGTCGCCGAGCGCGTCGAGCGCGGCGCGGATCGTGCGGCCGGAGAAGAGCACGTCGTCGACCAGGACGACCAGCCGGTCCTCGATGCCCTCGCCGGGGATCTCGGTGCGTCCCAGGGCGCGCGCGGGGCGCATGCGCAGGTCGTCGCGGTACATCGTGATGTCGAGCGACCCGACCGGCGTCTTTCGGCCGGTGATTTCTTCGAGCTTCCCGGCGAGCCGGCGGGCGAGGAAGACCCCGCGGGTCGGGATGCCGAGCAGCACCACGTCGTCGGCGCCCTTGGCGCGTTCGACGATCTCGTGGGCGATGCGGGTCAGAACCCGGGCGATGTCGGGAGCCTCGAGAACAGGGCGTGCCGCATTGCCGGTGTGGTCATGCTGTGCGTCCATAAGAAACGGACCTCCTTCTCCGCCTCACTGGACGGACGTTAAAGGACGTCGAAATTGCGTCATCCACGTTACCAGGGCTTGTGTGAGGCCCAGGCCCCGCCCCCAGGAGGTGGAAGTCCGGACCTTTCGGCTTGACGCAGCCAAGTAACGCTGCGTAACCTCACAGTGAGTTACCAGCCACGCGGCCCAGCCGCAGAATGTTCCAGCGTCCGGGGAGCCTTATGTCCAGCGAATACGCAAAGCAGCTCGGGGCCAAGCTCCGCGCCATCCGCACCCAGCAGGGCCTCTCCCTCCACGGCGTGGAGGAGAAGTCGCAGGGCCGCTGGAAGGCCGTCGTGGTCGGTTCCTACGAGCGCGGCGACCGTGCCGTGACCGTGCAGCGCCTTGCCGAGCTGGCCGACTTCTACGGCGTCCCGGTGCAGGAGCTCCTGCCCGGCACGACCCCCGGCGGCGCCGCCGAGCCGCCGCCGAAGCTGGTCCTCGACCTGGAGCGCCTCGCCCACGTTCCGCCGGAGAAGGCCGGACCGCTGCAGCGTTACGCCGCGACGATCCAGAGCCAGCGCGGCGACTACAACGGCAAGGTGCTCTCGATCCGCCAGGACGACCTGCGCACCCTGGCCGTGATCTACGACCAGTCGCCCTCCGTGCTCACGGAGCAGCTGATCAGCTGGGGCGTCCTGGACGCGGACGCGCGCCGCGCCGTCGCCCACGAAGAGGGCTGACGCCGGGAGAGCCGCCGGTTCTCGCGAGAAGCCTGCCGCCGGCCCGGCGGGTCCCTGAACAAGGGCTCCGCCGGGCCGGCGTTCTCATGCCCGCGTGGCCGCATGCGTCAGCCGCTCGCGGGAACGCCGAAGGGCCCACGGTCGTCGACCGTGGGCCCTTCGTCCGGCTCGACGCCGCCGGGGTCACTGCTCCCGGCGGAGATTCGGCTTGAGGTCCTTGAACCGGGCCAGCAGGCCGTTCACGAAGGCCGGGGAGTCGTCCGTGGAGAACTCCTTGGCGAGCTGGACCGCCTCGTCGATCACCACGGCGTCCGGGGTGGAGTCCATCCAGATCAGCTCGTACGCGCCGAGCCGCAGGATGCTCCGGTCGACGACCGGCATGCGGTCGATCTCCCAGTCGACGGCGTAGGTGACGATGAGGTCGTCGATGCGGTCCGCGTACTGCGCGTACCCCTCGACCAGCTCCATCGTGAATTCACCCACCGGCGGCTGACGGTCGTCGGTCCGCGAGAGCCGTACCCAGTCCGCGAGGACCGTCTGCACGGACTCACCGCGCTGGTCGGCCTCGAAAAGGATCTGGAAGGCGCGCTTGCGGGCCTTGTTCCGGGCAGCCACGGTTAGCTGTTCACCCGGCCGAGGTAGTCGCCCGAGCGGGTGTCGACCTTGATCTTCTCGCCGGTGGTGATGAAGAGCGGGACACCGATCTCGTAGCCGGTCTCCAGGGTGGCGGGCTTGGTGCCACCCGTGGAGCGGTCACCCTGGACGCCCGGGTCGGTGTGCTGGATGGTGAGCTCGACCGCGGCGGGCAGCTCGACGTACAGCACCTCGCCCTCGTGCTGCGCGACAGAGGCGGTGAAGCCCTCGATCAGGAAGTTGGCGGCGTTGCCGACGGCCTTGCGGTCGACCATGAGCTGGTCGTACGTGTCCATGTCCATGAAGACGAAGTACTCGCCGTCCATGTACGAGAACTGCATGTCCCGGCGGTCGATGGTGGCCGTTTCGACCTTCACACCGGCGTTGAACGTCTTGTCGACGACCTTGCCGGAGAGCACGTTCTTGAGCTTGGTGCGCACGAAGGCGGGGCCCTTGCCGGGCTTGACGTGCTGGAACTCGACGACGGACCAGAGCTGGCCTCCGTCGAGCTTGAGCACCAGGCCGTTCTTGAGGTCGTTCGTGGAAGCCACGGTTGCGGAATCTCCTGGACTGAAAGCTGGTGGACAACCAACGAACGCGCGCTAGAGCGCGAGCAGCTCCTTGGTCGTAATGGTGAGTAGCTCGGGTCCGCCGTCCGCCTCTGGGCGCACGACGAGCGTGTCATCGATCCGGACACCGCCCCGGCCCGGGAGGTGGACCCCCGGTTCGACGGTGACCGGCACACAAGCGTCCAGTTTACCCATGGCTCTCGGTGCCAACTGCGGGTCCTCGTCGATTTCGAGCCCGACCCCGTGCCCGGTGCTCGGCGGAAGGCCGTCCGAGTGACCCGCCGAGTCCAGGAGATGGCGGGCTGCACGGTCGACGTCACGGTAGGCGGCTCCGGGCACCAGAGCCTCCCTGGCACCCCTCTGAGCGGCGAAAACGAGATCGTAGAGCTCGATCTGCCAGTCCGCGGGGCTGGTCCCGATGACGAACGTCCGGCCGATCTCGCACCGGTATCCGCGGTAGTTCGCCCCGAGGCACACGGAGAGGAAATCCCCCTCCTCGACCCTCCGGTCCGAAGGCCGGTGGCGCCCCCGGCCCGAGTGGGGCCCGGTCCCCACGGAGGTGGGGAACGCGGGACCGTCCGCACCGTGGTCCACGAGGCGCCGCTCCAGCTCCAGGGCGAGGTGGCGCTCCGTGCGGCCCACCAGGATCGACTCCAGGAGCTCTCCGAGCGCCTGGTCGGTGATCTCGGCGGCGATCCGGAGGCAGGCGATCTCCTCCTCGTCCTTGACGATCCGCAGCTGCTCCACGGTGTGCCCCAGGTCGGCCAGCCGCAGGTGCGGGGCGACGGAGAGCATGGCGCGGTGCCGGGCGACGGTGAGGTCGTGCTCCTCGACGGCGAGCGACACGGCGTCGGCCGAGAGGGCGAGTCCCGCCGCGGCGACGACGGGGTCCCCGGCGGCCTCGGGCAGCACGTCCACCCGCAGCTGTTCGTCGGGGCGCCCGTGGGAGGGGTCGCCGGTGGGTGCGTGCGGACAGAGCAGGACGTCCTCGCCCGCTCCGAGCAGCAGCACGGCCCCCGGCGGGGCCGCGCCCGCCAGGTAACGGACGTTCGCGGGGCGGGAGACCAGGGCTGCCGCGGATCCGGCGGCGGCGTACCGGTCGCGCAGCAGCCCGCGTCGGACGGCGTACACCTCTGACATGTTTTCGAGCCTACGAGCGCCGGCGCCCGCCCGCCCGGCCAGCGCACCCGACCGGGAACGGAAGCGGTGCTACCAGGCCGGAGGGCTGGCTATGGAGCGGGCCAGGACGTCGTCCAGGACGCGTGCGGTGGTCTCGACGTCGTAGGTGGAGTTGTCGATGATCGGCAGTCCCGAGCCGTACCAGCCGGCCATCCGGCCGTGGATGCGGGCCACTTCCTCGTCGGAGAGCCTGCGGTTCCCGCTGCGGGCCGCGTTGCGCTCCAGGACGACCTCCAGGCCGGGCAGGAGGACGACGGGCAGCAGCCCGGGCCCGACGTGCCGCTTCCAGCCTCCGAGGCCGACGACGGGCCGGTCGGGGAAGACGGCGTCGTCGAGGATGCAGGAGATGCCGTTGGCCAGGAAGTTACGGGCGGCGAAGCCGCAGGTGCGGCGGGCCAGCCGGTACTGCGCCTCCGAGTGGTCGTTCCACCCTGCCTGCGGGTCGGCGAAACCCGAACAGACCCACTCGCGGACGTCGTCCAGGGAGACGTGCGCGGTCGGGACCCGGCGACGTCCGGCCCAGAGCTTGGCGACCGTGGTCTTGCCCGCTCCTGCGGGGCCGATCAGGAGGACGGCCAGGGTCGCGGCTCCCGTGCCCGGCTCGGCGGGCTGCGCGGGCAGCGGTACGGGGCCGCCCGGCGGCAGCTGGACGTGCCCGGTGGTCTCCGGGGACGGCGGCGGCACCAGGGTGTGCTGCGGGGCCGGTGCCTGAGGCATCGGTGCCTGGGGCATCGGCACCTGGGGCGCCATGGGAGGAAGGGGCGGCCCCTGTGGGCCGGGGCGGTCTGCGTGCTGGGCCTGGTGCGTCCACGGCCCGTTCCCGGGACCCTGGGGCGGCGGCAGCGGGGCCCCCACTGCGTGCTGCATCCGGTGCCACTCCGTCTCGTGCAGGCAACTGGCGCTGGTCGTCGGCAACCGTACCTTCCCCGGCCGCCAGGCTGTGAACGGGCGGGGAAGGCACGAAGTGCCCGGTGTCAGCCCGTCAGTTCGTCGGCCAGGGCGCGCAGGGCGAGCCGGTAGGAGCCGATGCCGAACCCTGCCACGGTGCCGGTGGCCACGGGGGCGACCACCGAGGTGTGGCGGAATTCCTCCCGTGCGTACGGATTCGAGATGTGCACCTCGATCAGCGGGGCGGTGCGCTGGGCTGCCGCGTCCCGCATGCCGTACGAGTAGTGCGTGAACGCACCCGGGTTGAGAACGACCGGAATCGATCCGTCCGCCGCCTCGTGCAGCCAGCGGATCAGCTCGCCCTCGTCGTTGGTCTCGCGGACGTCGACCTCGAAGCCGAGTTCCTCGCCGAGGGCCTGGCAGGTGTCGACGAGACCGGCGTAGGAGGTCGCCCCGTAGACATCGGGCTCACGGGAGCCGAGACGTCCGAGGTTCGGCCCGTTGAGGACGAGGACCCTGCGGGCGGTCACGCGGAGACCTCCCCGTAGGCGGCGAGCAGGACCGCCGGGTCGGGGCCCTCCAGGACCGTGGGCTTGCCGATGCCGTCGAGGACGATGAAGCGCAGCAGGTCGCCGCGGGACTTCTTGTCGACCTTCATGTTCTCCAGGAGCTTGGGCCACTGGTCGCCGCGGTAGGTGAGCGGCAGCCCGACGGACTCCAGGACGGCCCGGTGCCGGTCGGCGGTGGCGTCGTCCAGGCGTCCGGCGAGACGGCCCAGCTCGGCGGCGAAGACCATGCCGACGGAGACGGCCGCGCCGTGGCGCCACTTGTAGCGCTCGTTCTTCTCGATGGCGTGGGCGAGGGTGTGGCCGTAGTTGAGGATCTCCCTCAGGCCGGACTCCTTGAGGTCGCTGGAGACGACCTCGGCCTTGACCCGGATGGAGCGTTCGATCAGCTCAGCGGTGTGCGGCCCGGCGGGCGTGCGGGCGCCCTGGGGGTCCGCCTCGACGAGGTCGAGGATGACCGGGTCGGCGATGAAGCCGGCCTTGATGATCTCGGCCATGCCGGAGACGTAGTCGTTGACCGGCAGCGAGTCCAGGGCGGCGAGGTCGCAGAGCACTCCGGCCGGCGGGTGGAAGGCGCCGACGAGGTTCTTGCCCTCGGCGGTGTTGATGCCGGTCTTGCCGCCGACCGCCGCGTCGACCATGGCGAGCACGGTCGTCGGCACGGCGATCCAGCGCACCCCCCGCAGCCAGGAGGCGGCGACGAAGCCGGCCACGTCGGTGGTGGCGCCGCCGCCGACCCCGACGATGACGTCGGTGCGGGTGAAGCCCGTCTGGCCGAGGGCCTTCCAGCAGTAGGCGGCGACCTCGACGGTCTTGGCCTCCTCGGCGTTCGGCAGCTGGATCGCGATGGCCTCGTACCCCTGGGAGGCGAGGTCCTCACGGACCGCCTCACCGGTCTCGGCGAGCGCTTCGGGGTGCAGGACGGCGACCCGCTTGGCGCGGTCACCGATGAGGCCGGGCAGCTCACCGAGGAGCTGACGGCCCACGAGCACCTCGTACGGGTCGGTGCCTGCCGTGCCGGCGATCTGGATGCGCGTGGTGCCCTGCTCGCTCATGCGTGTGTTCTCCTGGCCGGGCGGCACGGCCTGGCCCGTGCGCTCCGGCAGATCCGTGGTGTCGAGGATCGCCTGGGCGACCTCTTCGGGGGTACGTTCGTCGGTCGCGACGGTCGCACCGGCGACCTCCTCGTACAGCAGGCTCCTGGCCTCCATGAGTTCGCGCCACTGCCGTCGCGGGTTGATGGCGAGCAGGGGGCGTGCGGTGTTCAGCCCGACCCGCTTGACCGCCTCGTCCACGCCCATGGAGAGGTAGACGACCCGGTGGTCCGCCAGCAGCGCACGGGTGGACCCGTCGAGGATCGCGCCGCCGCCGAGGGCGAGGACGCCGGTGTGGTGGGCGAGCGCGTCCTGCACGGCCTGGCGCTCCAGGGCGCGGAAGTGCTCCTCGCCCTCGTCGAAGAAGATCTCCGGGATCGACTTGCCGACCGTGGCCACGATGTCCGCGTCGGTGTCGCGGTAGGTGGTGCCGAGCCGCCCGGCGAGCAGCTCGCCCACCGTCGACTTGCCGACGCCCATCGGGCCGACCAGGACGATCAGCGGGCCGCTCACCGGATCTGGAGGTGGGAGAGGTAGGACTGCACGTTGCGGTGGGTCTCGGCGACGCTGTCGCCGCCGAACTTCTCCGCGACCGCGTCGGCCAGGACCAGGGCGACCATCGCCTCGGCGACGATCCCGGCGGCGGGGACCGCGCAGACGTCGGAGCGCTGGTGGTGCGCCTTGGCTGCCTCACCGGTGACGACGTCGACCGTGGCGAGCGCGCGGGGCACGGTCGCGATGGGCTTCATCGCGGCACGGACCCGCAGCAGCTCGCCGGTGGTCAGTCCGCCCTCGGTGCCCCCGGAGCGGCCGGAGGTGCGCCTGATGCCGTCCTCGGTGGCCACGATCTCGTCGTGCGCCTGGGAGCCGGGCACCCGGGCGAGGTCGAAGCCGTCCCCGACCTCGACGCCCTTGATGGCCTGGATGCCCATCAGCGCGGCGGCGAGGCGGGCGTCGAGCCTGCGGTCCCAGTGGACGTGCGAGCCGAGGCCGACAGGGACGCCGTACGCGAGCACCTCAACGACCCCACCGAGGGTGTCGCCGTCCTTGTGGGCCTGGTCGATCTCCGCGACCATCGCCTTGGACGCGTCCGCGTCCAGGCAGCGCACCGGGTCGGCGTCGAGCCGTTCGACGTCGGAGGGCTTGGGGTGGACGCCGTAAGGCGCCTTGGCCGCGGCCAGTTCGACGACGTGGGAGACGATCTCGATGCCCGCGGTCTCCTTGAGGTAGGAGCGGGCCACGGCGCCGAGGGCCACGCGGGCGGCGGTCTCGCGGGCGCTCGCGCGCTCCAGGACGGGCCGGGCCTCGTCGAAACCGTACTTCTGCATACCGGCGAGGTCGGCGTGGCCGGGCCGCGGGCGGGTCAGCGGGGCGTTACGGGCCTGCGCGGCCAGCACCTCGGGGTCGACCGGGTCGGCCGACATGACCTGCTCCCACTTGGGCCACTCGGTGTTGCCCACCATGACGGCGACGGGCGAGCCCATGGTCAGGCCGTGCCGGACGCCGCCGAGGAAGGTGACCTCGTCCCTCTCGAACTTCATGCGGGCGCCGCGCCCGTAACCGAGCCGTCGACGGGCGAGCGCGTCCGCCACCATCTCCGTGGTGACGGGGATACCGGCGGGAAGACCCTCCAGCGTCGCCACCAGTGCGGGGCCGTGCGACTCTCCGGCGGTCAGCCAGCGCAACCTGCTCAACGGTGCTCCTCATGCTCGCGCCTGTAACTGCGACGGCGCGACCGGGTGCGCGGCCCTGGCCCGCCGTCTCCGATCCTCCCACGACCGAAGGGCCTGACCTGCCGCCGGTCCAGCAGACGGACGTTTCGGCCGTGTCTCGTGGGAGTGAAGGGAGTGGGCCGGAGCGTGCGGCGGGCGGTCAGCCGCAGGTCACACGGGTTGCGGTGCGGGACGGGCCGCCGAGGGCGTGCGCGGGCGCCGCCGGGCCGCGTGGAAGCGGTGGACAACCGGCGTCGTGCGGTGGTCCGGCCGGGGACGCGCCGCCGCCCCGCGGGTCCTTATGCCTGACGGCCGCGGGCCGCGAGGGCCGCCTCGCCGGCGGCCCGCATCACGGCGAGCGGAGCGTCGCGTCCGGTCATCTGTTCCACCTGGAGGACGGCCTGGTGCACCAGGAGGTCCAGGCCACCCACCACCGCGGCTCCGGCCGCCTCCCAGCGTGAGGCCAGCGCCGTCGGCCAGGGCTCGTACAGCACGTCGAACAGGGTTCCGGGTGCCTCGGGGACGGCGTCCGCCAGGGCGTCCGTGGTACCGGCCGGAGTGGTGGCGATGACCAGGGGGGCGCGCAGGGCCTCGCCGGCGCGGTCCCAGTCCGCGATCCTGACGTCGACGCCGAGGCGCTCGCCCCAGCCACGCATCTCGTCGCCCCGCGCGGCGCTGCGCACATAGGCCGTGACGGGCCCGGTGCAGATCTCGGCGAGGGCGGCCAGCGCCGAGGACGCCGTGGCTCCGGCGCCCAGGACCGAGGCCGACTCCGCCTTCTCGACGCCGCGTTCACGCAGCGCGGCGACCATGCCGGGGATGTCCGTGTTGTCACCGTGGCGCCGGCCGTCCTCGGTGAGGACGACCGTGTTGACGGTCTCGATCGCCGCCGCCGTGTCGCTGATCCCGTCCAGCAGCGGGATGATCGCCCGCTTGAGCGGCATGGTCAGGGAGAGACCCGCCCACGAGGGGTCCAGCCCCTCGACGAAGCCGGGGAGCCCCGCCTCGTCGACGTCGAAGCGGTCGTACGACCAGTTCCCGAGCCCGAGCTCCGCGTAGGCGGCCCGGTGCAGGTCGGGGGAGAGCGAATGGGCGATGGGCGAGCCGAGGACGGCGGCGCGGCGGGGCGTGCTCACTGGTCTGCCTTGTTCTCTTCGTACTGCCTGCGGTTGCGCTCGTGCTCCTCGTTCGTCACGGCGAACAGCGTCTTGTCCTCGGTGACGGAGACGAAGTAGTACCAGGGACCGGACGCGGGGCTGATGGCCGACTGCAGGGCGTCCGCACCCGGATTGGAGATCGGGCCGAGCGGCAGCCCCTTGATGCTGTACGTGTTGTACGGGTCGTCGATCTTCCGCAGATCGTCGACGGCGCCCACGTCCAGGGTGCTCTCCGCCCGGATGTAGTTGATGGTCGAGTCGAATTCGAGCCTGCCGACCGTTTCGAGATTGTCCGGCTTGAGCCGGTTGTACACGACCCTCGCGACCTTGTCGAAGTCGTGCTTGTACTTGCCCTCTTTCTGGACGAGGCTCGCCACGGTGACGACGTCGAGCGGAGAATCCAGATTCAGCTTCTCCGCGTTCTCCTCGAGGTCCAGCTTCGCGTATTCCTTGTTGGCCCGCGTGACCATTTTCTTCAGCACGTCCTCGGGCTTCGACCCCTCGGAGACCGCGTACGCCGCCGGGAAGAGGAATCCTTCCAGCGGGTCCTTGATCCCCGGGTCGTCGTCCGCCCATTCGGGCAGTCCGAGGCTCTCCGCCTTCGTCTTCGCGATACCGGCCGTGGTGCCCGACTTGAGTTTCAGCTTCTTGTCGATCGCCTTGTAGACGTCGAGGGTGCTCGTTCCCTCGGGAATGATCATCGCGTTCTGGCTGGCGGGGTCCAGCATCATGTCGAGAGCGCTGTCCGCCGACATCTCCTTCTTCAGAAGATAGACACCGGCCTGGATCGATTTGCCCTTGGGATTTCCGCTCTGCGCCGAGATGAAGGCGTCGGCGGATTTCACGACGCCCGCCTTCTTCAGAATGCTCGCGATCTCGTTCCCGAGAGCACCCTCGGGAACCTCCACCTCGACCGAACCGCTGCCGCTGCCCGAGTAGTCGGGTGCCTCGCCGAACTGGGACTGGTAGTAGGAGTAGCCGAGATAGCCCACTCCCCCGAGACCACCGACGAGGACCACGGACACGACCAGGCACGCGCAGCCGCTGCGGTTCTTCTTCTTGTTCTTGCCCCGGCGGTCACCACCGCCCCGCCTGCCCTCGCGCGGGTCGTCGTCGTACTCGTCGTCGGGGCGCTCGTCCTGCCCGGCGTCCCTGGAAGCACGGTCCGCCTGCGGCTCGTCGGCACCCGTGAAGAAAGGATGCGTCTCCTCCTGCGGCACCTCGGGGTCCCAGTCCTGGCCCTGCTGCTGGGCCTGCTGCTCCCGTCGCCCCGGAGGCTGCGGCGGAGGGTAGGCCTCGGGGGTGCCGTAGTGGTCGGCCTGCTCGCCGTAGCCACCGGGGGCGCTGCCGTACGGGGGCTGGACCCCGTACGGCATCGCCGGCTGCTGGCCGGTGTCCCAGCCACCGTCGTAGGCGGGCTGCTGGGGAGGCTGCTGCCCGTACGGGTCCTGCCCGCCGCCGTACGGTTGCTGCGGGTGCTGCCGGCCGTACGGGTCCTGCTGGTGCTGCTGGGCGTACGGGTCCTGCTGCTGCTGGTGCTGGCCGTACGGGTCCTGCTGGTGCTGCTGGTCCTGCTGGGCGTAGGGGTCCTGCTGATGCTGCTGCTGCTGCGCGTAAGGGTCCTGCTGGTAGCCCTGCTGGGCGTACGGGTCCTGTGCGTAGGGCTGCTGCTGGCCTTCGTACGGGCCCTGGCCGTGGGCGGCCTGGGGGCCTCCCCATCCCTGGTCCCCGTACAAGGGGTCCTCGGGATGCCACGGTTCGGAGCCGGGGCCCCGGCCATACTCAGTCATCGATCCCCTTGAGCCGCGAGACGACGCTCCGTCTCTTCGCTTTGCTGTGCGGTGTCTGTTCGAACACCGCCGCATCGCGCGGAACGTTACCGTATCGCGATCAGACAACCACTTCGACGCCCTCGCCCGGAGCGGTGCCTGACGCCCGTTCGGACTCCAGAGCGTTCTGAAGGATCACCACAGCGGCAGCCTGGTCGATGACAGACCGGCCCTTCTTGGACTTCACGCCCGAAGCGCGCAGCCCTTGAGTGGCCGTCACTGTGGTCATCCTCTCGTCCAGGAGACGTACAGGAATCGGTGCGATCGCACGGGCGAACACCTGGGCGAACGCACGGACCTTCGCGGCGGCCGGGCCCTCCCCGCCCCCGAGGGAGCGGGGCAGCCCGACGACGACCTCGATCGGCTCGTACTCCTCGACGATCTGGCCGAGCCGCCGGTGGGCGGCCGGGACGTCACGTCCCGGCACGGTCTCCACCGGCGTGGCGAGGATCCCGTCGGGGTCGCACGAGGCGACCCCGATCCGGGCATCACCGACATCGATCGCGAGTCGGCGCCCTCTGCGCATCTGCGACATCTCCGGCGTCACGCCGTCTCGGTGACGAGGCGTTCGACAGCGGCGACGGCGTCACCGATGGCGTCCGGGTTCTGGCCGCCGCCCTGGGCGACGTCCGGCTTTCCGCCGCCTCCGCCACCGAGGGTCTTGGCGGCGGTGCGCACCAGGTCACCGGCCTTGAGCCCACGCTCGCGGGCGGCCTCGTTGGTGGCGATGACCGTCAGCGGGCGGCCGTTGGCCGTGGTGAACAGGGCCACGACGGCCGGCCGGCCGCCCTGGATGCGCCCGCGCACGTCGAGGACCAGCTTGCGCAGGTCGTCGGCCGTGGTGCCGTCCGGCACCTGCCCGGTGACCAGGGCGACGCCGCGTACGTCCTTGGCCGACTCCACGAGCCCGGCGGCGGCGGCGAGCACCTTCTCCGCGCGGAACTTCTCGATCTCCTTCTCGGCGTCCTTCAGCTTGCCGAGCATGCCGGAGATCTTCTCGGGGAGCTCCTCGGGGCGGCCCTTGAGCAGCTCCTGGAGCTGGGCGACGACCGTGTGCTCCTTGGCGAGGAAGTTGTACGCGTCGACGCCGACGAGGGCCTCGATACGGCGCACGCCGGACCCGATGGAGGACTCGCCGAGCAGCTTCACCAGACCCAGCTGGGCGGTGTTGCCGACGTGCGTGCCGCCGCACAGCTCCTTGGAGAAGTCGCCGATGGTGACGACGCGGACCCGCTCGCCGTACTTCTCGCCGAACTCCGCGATGGCGCCCTGCTTCTTGGCGTCGTCGATGGACATGACCTCGGCCTGGACGTCGAGTTCCCGGGCGAGGACCTCGTTGATCTTCTGCTCGACGTCGGTGAGGACCGTGCCGGGTACGGCGGCGGGCGAGCCGAAGTCGAAGCGGAAGCGGCCGGGCGAGTTCTCCGAACCGGCCTGGGCGGCCGTCGGGCCCAGGGCGTCCCGCAGCGCCTGGTGCGTGAGGTGCGTGGCGCTGTGGGCGCGGGCGATGGCACGGCGGCGGGTGTTGTCGATGGCGGCGTAGGCGGAGGCGCCGACCGTCACCTCTCCGACCTGGACCGAGCCCTTGTGGACGGAGACGCCCGGGACCGGCTGCTGCACGTCCCGGACCTGGATGACGGCGCCGCTGTCGAGCCTGATCCGGCCCTGGTCGGCGAGCTGGCCACCGCCCTCGGCGTAGAAGGGGGTGCGGTCGAGGACGACCTCGACCTCGTCGCCCTCGGAGGCGGCGGGCGAGGGCACGCCGTCGACGAGGAGGCCGACGATCTTCGACTCACCCTCGGTGCTGGTGTAGCCGGTGAACTCGGTGACGCCGGAGTTGTCGGCCACCTCACGGTAGGCAGACAGGTCGGCGTGCCCGGTCTTCTTGGCCTTGGCGTCGGCCTTGGCGCGCTCCCGCTGCTCCTTCATCAGGCGGCGGAAGCCGTCCTCGTCCACCGAGAGGCCCTGTTCCGCGGCCATCTCCAGCGTGAGGTCGATCGGGAAGCCCCAGGTGTCGTGGAGCAGGAAGGCCTTGTCGCCGGCCAGGACCTTGCCGCCGGCGGCCTTGGTCTCGCTGACGGCGGTGTCGAGGATGTTCGTGCCGCCCTTGAGGGCCTTGAGGAAGGCGGCCTCCTCGGCGAGGGCGACGGTCTCGATGCGCTTGCGGTCGGTGATCAGCTCCGGGTACTGCTGCCCCATGGTGTCGACGACCACGTCGACGAGCTCACGCACGACGGGACCGGTGGCACCCATGAGGCGCATGTTGCGGATGGCCCGGCGCATGATGCGGCGCAGGACGTAGCCGCGGCCCTCGTTGCCGGGGGTGACACCGTCGCCGATGAGCATGACGGACGTGCGGATGTGGTCGGCGACGACCCGGAGGGAGACGTCGGAGCCCTGCTCGGCGCCGTACCGCACGCCGGTGAGCTCGGTGGCCTTGTCCATCACGACGCGCAGGGTGTCGGTCTCGTACATGTTCTGCACGCCCTGCAGGATCATGGCGAGGCGTTCGAGACCGAGTCCCGTGTCGATGTTCTTCGACGGCAGGTCACCGAGGATCGGGAAGTCCTCCTTGCCGTCCCCGGCACCCCGCTCGTACTGCATGAAGACGAGGTTCCAGATCTCCACGTAGCGCTCGTCGTTGACGGCGGGGCCGCCCTCGACGCCGAACTCGGGGCCGCGGTCGTAGTTGATCTCCGAGCACGGGCCGCAGGGGCCGGGCACGCCCATGGACCAGAAGTTGTCCTTCTTGCCCAGGCGCTGGATGCGCTCGGCCGGGACGCCGATCTTGTCGCGCCAGATGGCCTCGGCCTCGTCGTCGTCGAGGTAGACCGTGATCCACAGCCGCTCGGGGTCGAGGCCGAAGCCGCCGTCCGCCACGGAGCTCGTGAGAGCGGCCCAGGCGAACTCGATGGCGCCTTCCTTGAAGTAGTCGCCGAACGAGAAGTTGCCGCACATCTGGAAGAACGTGCCGTGCCGGGTGGTCTTGCCGACCTCTTCGATGTCCGGCGTACGCACGCACTTCTGCACGCTGGTGACGCGCGGGGCGGGCGGCTTGACCTCGCCGAGGAAGTAGGGCTTGAAGGGGACCATGCCCGCGGGGACCAGCAGCAGAGTCGGGTCGTCCGCGATGAGCGACGCCGAAGGCACGACGGTGTGACCGCGCTCCTCGAAGAAGCTCAGCCAGCGGCGGCGAATTTCAGCCGACTCCATCAGTAGTCCTCATTCCGGTTGTTCGGGTGGTGGGGAAGTGCGCGGTGGACGACGAGTTCGGGGTCGGCCGGTGCCTCGAGACCGAGGGCCCCGCCCAGTTCCGCCTCTCGCCTGACCATGCCCTCACGGACGTCGAGGGCGAAGTCCTTCAGCTTGTGACCGGCCTCGATCGCCTTGTCGGCGGCCTGCGCCGCGAGGCTCTCGGGGGTCAGGCTGCGGATCTTGCGGTTGACCTTGGTGGTGGCCCAGACACCGGCGGCTGCGCCGGCGGTGAACCAGAACGTACGGCGGAACATCGCTGCGTCAGTCCTTCTGTCCGCGGGAGCTTCGGCCGGTCCGCTTCCTGTCACGGGCGGACGGCACGGTACGGCCGACAATCACGGTGCGGCGGGCGGCCTTGCGCGCGGGCTCCGGCTCTCCGGCGGTACGGCGGCCGATCGCCTGCCGCACTCCGTAGCCGAAGGCCGCGACCTTCACGAGCGGACCGCCGAACGTCGAGGCCACCGTGGTGGAGAGCGCGGAGGCGTTGGAGGTGACCTCCTGCACGTCGCTCGCGATCGCGTCGACCTTGTCGAGCTGGGTCTGCGCGGAGCGCAGCGTGGCGGAGGCGTCGGCGAGCAGGGGAACCGCCTGCTCCGTCACGTCCGCCACCAGCGCCGTGGTCGCCTTGAGCGTCTGGGCCAGCCTCACCAGTACCACGGCGAGGAAGGACACCAGGATCGCCCAGAAGACAGCCACCAGGATGCCGGCCACCTCTCCACCGGACACAGTGCACCGCTCTCTGTTCGTCGCCCGCATCGGCCGGGGCATCTCCCGGCCGGCGTTCTGCCTGTCTCTGCTCGGCCGGCGCCTACCGCCACCACTGCCGATCGTCGTCCCCCGAGCCTATCGCGCCGGGCGTCACGCGCCGTACCGCATTACGGGCGGGTGGTGCGGGTGGCGGGGCGGGTGGTGCGGGTGGCGGGGCGGGTGGTGAGGCGGGCGCCGGAAGCGGGGAGATTGTACGGAGAGCTTATGTCCCAGTACTCTGCGTGTTTCATGCGACGCCCTCAGCGCCCCTCCCCCACCCCCGACGACGCGGAGCCCGTCCCTGTACGCGGGAATCTCCCGGCCGAGCTGGACACCTTCGTCGGCCGCGACGACGAGCTGGCCGAACTCGACGCACTTCTGCGGGAGTCCAGGCTGGTCACGGTCGCCGGAGTGGCGGGGGTGGGCAAGACCCGCTTCGCCTCCCGGGCGGCGGCACTCATGGAGAAACGGTACTGCGATGGCGTGTGGATCGCCGAGCTGTCGGCCGTGCGTGACCCCGAGCTGCTCGAACACGCCCTGGTCGCCGCACTGGGGCTGACCGACCACACCCACCGGCCTCCACGCACCGTTCTCGTCGAGCACTGCGCCGACCGCAGCCTCCTGCTCGTCCTCGACGGTTTCGAGCACCTGCGCGACGTGTGCGCCGAGCTCGTACGGGAGTTGCTGCGCCGGGCTCCTCGCCTGCGGGTGCTCGCCGCCGGCCGGTGCCCCCTGCGGGTGGACGGCGAACTCACCTTTCCCCTGGCGCCGATGGCGGACGACGACGCCCTGGAACTCTTCACCCGGCGCGCCGCCGCGGTGCGGCAGGGGTTCAGGCTGACGGACGCCGACCGGGAGACCGCCCGGGAGCTCTGCCGCCGCCTCGACTGCATCCCGCTCGCCCTTGAGCTCGCGGCGGGACGGCTGCGCGCCCTCACGATGGAGCAGGTGCTCCACCGTCTCGACGACCGGTTCCGGCTGCTGACGGGAGGCAGCCCCAACGCGCTGCCCCGCCACCAGACGCTCCGTACGGCGATCGGCTGGAGCCACGAGCTGTGCGCTCCGGAGCAGCGGTTGCTGTGGGCACGGCTCTCGGTGTTCGCCGGGCAGTTCGACCTGGAGGCCGTCGAGTACATCTGCAGCGGCGGCGGGCTGCCCGCCGACTCGGTGCTCGACGTCCTCGACGAACTCCTGGCGCAGTCCGTCGTGCTGCGCGAGGACTCCGCCCTGGGCGGCCGGTACCGGCTGCTGGACACCGTGCGGGAGTACGGCGCCGAGTGGCTGCGGGCCACCGGGGACGCCGAGCGGCTGCGCCGCAGACACCGGGACTGGTACCTGGGCCTCGCCACCTGGTGCGAGCTCGACTGGTTCAGCCCGCGACAGGCCGACGCCGCGGCCAGGATCGACAGCGAGCTGCCCAATCTCCGCCAGGCGATGGAGTGCTCGCTGGAGAGTCCCGACGAGATCCATCTCGCGCAGTACCTGGCGGGCACGCTCTGGTTCTACTGGACCGGTTGCGGACATCTCTCCGAAGGCCGGCACTGGCTGGACCACGTCCTCGCCGAGGAGTCCCCCCACGACCACGCGCGTCTGAAGGCCCTGTGGGTCCTCGGGTACGTCGCGGTGCTCCAGGGCGACCCGGTGGGCGCGGTCTCGGCGCTGCAGGAGTGCCGCGAGGAGGGCGAGCGCTCGCAGGACGCGAGCGCCGTCGCCTACGCGGTGCACCGCACGGGCTGCCTCTCGCTCGTCACGGACGACGCGGCTCGCGCCGAGGAACTGCTGCGCGAGGCGCTCACGCGCTACCGGGAGATCGGCGAGCTGAACAGCAACGTGCTGATGGCCCAGGTGGAACTGGGCATGGCCGTGGCCTTCCTCGGCGACCTGGACGGCGCCGAGGCGATCTGTGACGAGGTCCGTGAGATCTGCGAGGACCACGGCGAGCGGTGGGCCATGGCCTACGCGCTGTACGTCCTCGGCTTCGTGGCACTCCAGGGCGGACTGAGCGGACGGGCGCGCCGGATGCTCGAGGAGGCCCTGGCCATCGGGCACACCTTCGACGACCTGCTCGGCACGGCCCTCTGCCTGGAGCTGCTCGCCCTCATCACGGTGGTCGAGGGCGACGCGACGGAGGCGGCGGTGCTGCAGGGCGCGGCGGACCGCATCTGGCCCTCGGTCGGCCTGCCGCTGTTCGGCTCCGCCCACTACGGACGGCCCCGGCTCCAGTGCGAGGAGCGGGCCAGGACGGCGCTGGGTGACGCGCGGTACGACGCCGCTCGCGGGGCGGGCCGTCTGCTGGGCACCCAGGCCGCGGTGGCGCGGGCACTCGGCTCGGCCGTGGACGCCGGAGCGGCCCCGGAGGCCGCGCCCGGCGGCGGTCGTGCGGGAGAAAAGCGAAGGCCCGCCGCCTCCCGTACGACAGGGAGGGGCGGGCCCGAGCTCGGTTGAGAGCTACGTCCGGATCAGCGGGCGTAGTACTCGACGACGAGCTGCTCGTCGCAGATGACCGGGATTTCCTTGCGGTTCGGGTCCCGGTCCAGGCGGAAGGCCAGGGCCTTCAGGTTCACCTGGAGGTAGCGCGGGGTCTCGCCGTCGGTGTCGTAACCACCCTCGCGGGCCACCTGGAAGGGGACCTTGGAGCGGCTGCGCTCGCGGACCTGCACGACGTCGTCGGGGCGCACGCGGAAGGACGGCTTGTCGACCTTGCCACCGTTGACCTCGATGTGGCCGTGGACGACCATCTGACGGGCCTGGTAGATGGTGCGGGCGATGCCCGAACGCAGAACCAGGGCGTCGAGGCGGCGCTCGAGCTCGACGACCAGCGCCTCGCCCGTCTTGCCCTCGGCCTTACGGGCGCGGTCGTAGGCACGCGCCATCTGGCGCTCGCTGATGTCGTACTGCGCACGCAGACGCTGCTTCTCGAGCAGACGGACCTTGTAGTCCGAGTTCTGCTTGCGGCCACGGCCGTGCTCGCCCGGCGGGTAGGGGCGGGCTTCGAAGTACTTGACAGCCTTGGGCGTCAGGGCGATGCCGAGGGCACGCGACTTCTTGACCTTGGGACGCGACTGGTTAGGCACGTTCTCCAGACCTCCGTTGTAGGTTAGGTTAGGCTTACCTTACTCAAGGAGATCGCATGTCTCGCCCTGGGAACACCACACACGTCACGGACAGCACAGACAGCGGCAGCACACAGAAAAGTGCTGCTACGACGGAAGGCCGATCTGATCGTGGTCAGCCGCGTCCCAGCGGGCTTGATAACACTCGGATGCCGTCAGCAGCCGAGCGCACACGAACTCTCGTACAGAGTACCTGCTCCGCGGTGCTGCTCGTACCGGGGCTGTCGGTGGCCCACCCCGGCCAGCTCATGCCCGAGTCCAGGAGCGTCGGCCCCGAGGGGGACGTGTTCCTCGGTTTCCCCGCGGATTCGCCGGTCGTACGGGCCGCGACGCGTGCCCAGGGCGACGAACTGACCGCCGTGCTGGAGATCACCGACGTGGCACCGGTCTCCGTCCCGCACCGCGTCCGCGGCCGTGCCCGCGTCGCCGGGTGGCTCACCGCGGTGCCCGGGCCGGCACAGCCTGGCCGGATGACGCTCCGGCTGGAGTTCGGCGAGGCGTCGGTGGACGACCTGTGGGGGTACGAGGAGGTCGAGCACGAGGACTTCCGGGACGCGGTGGCCGACCCGCTGGTGACCCACGAGGCCGAGCTGCTCCAGCATCTGCACGCCGCACACGGCGATCGGATGGCGACGCTCCGGGCGCTGCTCGGTGAGCGGGGCGACTGCGGCTGCGCCGGGGGCGGGACCGGCGCGGTGCCGCTCGCGCTCGACCGCTTCGGCCTGCGGGTGCGGTTCGTCGAGGGCGGCGGGGCCTGCTTCGACGCCCGCTTCGAGTTCCCCGAGCCCGTCCGCGACATCGCCGGGCTCCGCCGCGCGATGCACACGCTCTTCGAGGCCGCGGCCTGCTGAGCCCCGCCGGTCACGAAGGCGCCGCACCACCCTGCTCCCCGCGGCCGAGACGCTCGCGGACCCGGTCCGCCACGTCGGCGTAGCGCGCCTCCGCGCCGTAGCGCGTGGGTTCGTAGTAGCGGCGGCCCCGGACGGCGTCCGGGGCGTACTCCTGGGCGGCGATCCCGCCGGGCACGTCGTGCGGGTAGACGTAGCCCTGGGCGTGGCCCAGTTTCGCGGCGCCCTTGTAATGGCCGTCGCGCAGATGGGGCGGGACGGGGCCCGCGAGGCCCCGGCGCACGTCGTCCTGCGCCGCCGAGATCGCCAGGGTCGCCGCGTTGGACTTGGGGGCGAGGGCGAGCGCGATCGTGGCGTGGCTGAGGGTGAGCGCCGCTTCCGGGAAACCGATCATGGCCACGGCCTGGGCCGCCGCCACGGCGAGGGGCAGGGCCGTCGGGTCGGCGAGCCCGATGTCCTCGCTGGCGGAGATCATCAGCCGTCGCGCGATGAAGCGCGGGTCCTCCCCCGCCTCGATCATCCGGGCCAGGTAGTGCAGTGCGGCGTCCACGTCGGAGCCGCGGATCGACTTGATCAGGGCACTCGCCACGTCGTAGTGCTGGTCGCCGTCACGGTCGTACTTCACGGCGGCCCGGTCGACGGTCTCCTCGAGCGTCGTGAGCGTGATCTCCCGCTCGTGCGTCGCGAGGGCTGCTCCGGCGGCCGCCTCCAGTGCGGTCAGTGCGCGCCGGGCGTCACCGCCGGCGATCCGGAGCAGATGCGCCTCGGCGTCCTCGGGCAGCGTGACGGCACCGCCCAGTCCGCGCTCGTCCGTCAGCGCCCTGCGCAGCAGCGCGCGCAGATCCTCGTCGGTGAGCGGCTCCAGGGTGAGGAGCAGGGAGCGCGACAGCAGCGGGGAGATGATCGAGAAGTAGGGATTCTCCGTGGTGGCCGCGATCAGCGTGACCCAGCGGTTCTCCACGGCGGGGAGCAGCGAGTCCTGCTGGGCCTTGGAGAAGCGGTGGATCTCGTCGAGGAAGAGGACGGTCTCCTTCCCGAAGCCGCCGGTGGCGCGTCGTGCGCCCTCGATGACGGCCCGGACCTCCTTGACCCCCGCGGTGATCGCCGAGAGTTCGACGAAACGCTTGTTGGTGGCCTTGCTGACCACGTACGCCAGGGTCGTCTTCCCCGTGCCGGGCGGGCCCCAGAGAATCACCGACGAAGGGCCGGCGGGGCCTCCGCTGCCTTCCCCGACCAGGCGCCGCAGAGGGGAGCCCGGCTTGAGCAGATGCTGCTGGCCCACGACCTCGTCCAGCGTACGAGGACGCATCCGGACAGCGAGGGGGCTGCTGGACGGGTCCTTCTCCTGGCGGTCTTCGGCGGCTGCGGTAAAGAGGTCGGGCTCCACGTCATGAAGCCTATGTCACCCCACCGACAGGACCGCCTGGCCCTCAGCTGGTCCAGAAGTCCCACCAGCGGGTCAGGATCAGCATGCCGATGATCCCGATCCACAGCACCGGCGGCACCCAGTGGAACTCGGTGAGGGTGTTCCGCAGCCACGCGGGCGCGGGCAGGATGCCGTGCTTGATGTTGTGCGTGGTGACGTAGCAGAACATGAAGATCGTGGCGACCCAGGCCAGGCAGCACCACAGGCACAGCGAGTTGATGTTGTAGAGCGACTGGTACTGGAGCCAGGTGCAGAAGCCGACCCCGAACAGCGTGCCCGCGTTGAGACCCAGCCAGTACCAGGCACGGAAGCGGGCACCGGCGAGGAGCGCCATCCCGATGCCGATGACCACCGAGTAGGTGGCGATGCCGAGCATGGGGTTGGGGAAGCCGAAGGCGGAGGCCTGCTCGCTCTTCATGATGTTGCCGCACGCGACCACGGGGTTCAGGCTGCAGCCCGGCGTGAAGCTCGGGTCCTCGAGCAGCTTGAACTTGTCGATCGTGATCACCCAGGCGGCGAGCAGTCCGGCGGCGCCCGTGATCACCAGCAGCAGCGCGAGCGCGCGACTGCCGCCGAAGGTCCTGGCTCCGCTGTCCTCGTCCTGCCGGGAGGAGGGATGATCTACCGCTGCCATCGTCATATCGCCGTTCCATCACTGAGTAGCCAGCCGGGCACGGTCATTGTGCCGCACAGCCGTCGCGGCCAGCTGTTCGATCGGCGTAAAGGTGTCCGTGCGGCCCGTCCCGAATCTGCGGCACCGCGGGACGCCCGCCGCGACGAAGGAGCCCGAGGTGGGCGTACGCAGCGGGGACGGCCGCCCGGCGCGGGCGCCCGGCGCGCACCCGGGCGTCGCCCGCCCTTCGTGGCGCCCCAAGATCCGCATCACCTGGCGGGATTAGTTCGCTGCGGCCACGTTGACGGCGGGGTGTGACCCGCTCCCCCGGCACGCCTGTGCCCGCCCGGCGGACCGGGCGGGCACAGGGAGTGGAACGGGACGGCGCTCAGGCCAGCCTGGCCCGTACGGTGGCCACGAGCGCGTCGAGCGCCACGGCCTCCTGGTCGCCCGACTCCATGTCCTTGAGCTGGACCGCGCCCTCGGCGAGATCGCGTTCGCCGGCCACGATCGCGTAGCGGGCGCCGGAGCGGTTGGCGTTCTTCATCGCGCCCTTCAGACCACGTCCGCCGAAGGCGAAGTCCGTGGGGACGCCCGCCTTGCGCAGCTCGGTCACCAGGCCGAAGAGCACCCGCCGGGCCTCGTCGCCCAGCGGCACCGCGTACACGCTGGTGGTGGCGGGGATACCGAGCTCGACGCCCTCGGCCTCCAGGGCGAGGACCGTGCGGTCCACGCCGAGGGCCCAGCCGACGGACGGCAGGGACGGGCCGCCGATCATCTCGGACAGGCCGTCGTACCGGCCGCCGCCGCCCACCGCCGACTGGGACCCCAGGCCGTCGTGGACGAACTCGAAGGTGGTGCGGGTGTAGTAGTCGAGCCCCCGGACCAGCTTCTCGTCGTCCTCGTAGACCACGCCGGCCGCCGTCAGCAGCTCACGGACCTCCTCGTGGTACGCCTTGCAGGCGTCGCAGAGGAAGTCGCGCAGCATCGGGGCGCCGGTCAGCTGCTTCTGGACCTCGGCCCGCTTGTCGTCGAGCACGCGCAGCGGGTTGATCTCGATGCGGCGCCGGGTCTCCTCGTCCAGGTCGAGGTCACGCAGGAAGGTCTGGAGCGCCTCCCGGTAGACCGGCCTGCACTCCTTGTCGCCCAGCGAGTTCAGCAGGATGCGGAACCGGCTGAGGCCGAGCGAGCGGTACGCCTGGTCGGCGAGGATGATCAGCTCGGCGTCCAGCGCGGGGTCCTCGGTGCCGATGGCCTCGGCGCCCACCTGCGAGAAGTGGCGGTAGCGGCCGGCCTGCGGCTTCTCGTAGCGGTAGTACGAGCCGGAGTACCAGAGCTTGACGGGGAGGTTGCCCGCCTTGTGGAGGTTGGCCTCCAGCGCCGCGCGCAGCACGGAAGCGGTGCCTTCGGGGCGCAGGGCGAGCTGGTCCCCGCCCTTGGTCTCGAAGGCGTACATCTCCTTGGACACGATGTCGGTGGACTCACCGACACCGCGGGAGAACAGGGCGACGTCCTCGAATCCGGGCGTCTCGATGTAGCCGTAGCCGGAGTTCTTCAGAGGTGCGGAGATCGCCTCGCGCACCGCGAGGAACTTCGCGGAGCGCGGCGGGATCAGGTCGTACGTGCCCTTGGGGGCCTGGAAGGTACTCACGGTGTTTTTCTCTCGTCACATTCCTCGGCGGGGCGCGTCCAGGCCGTGCAGATACGGATTGGAGGCGCGCTCGCGGCCGATGGTCGTCTGGGGGCCGTGGCCGGACAGCACCACGGTCGAGTCGTCGAGGGGCAGGCACACACGGGCCAGCGACTCGAGCAGCTCGGCGTGGTCGCCGCCGGGCAGGTCGGTGCGTCCGACGGAGCCGGCGAAGAGCAGGTCGCCCGAGAAGAGGACCTGCGGCACGTCCGCGGCCTCGGGCATCCTGAACGTCACCGACCCCTTCGTATGGCCGGGCGCGTGCGCGACGCCGAACTCCAGACCCGCCAGCTTCAGCAGGGCGCCGTCGGTCAGCTCCTCCACGTCGGCGGGCTCGCCCACGGTGAGCTCTCCCATGAGCGGCATCCCGATGGAGCGGCCGAGGGCCTTCTCAGGATCGCTCATCATGTAGCGGTCCTCGGGGTGGATCCAGGCGGGGACGTCGTGGGCGCCGCAGACGGGGACGACCGAGGCGACGTGGTCGATGTGGCCGTGGGTGAGCACGACGGCGACGGGCTTGAGCCGATGCTTCTTCAGCGCTTCCTCGACGCCCTGGGTGGCCTGGTGACCCGGGTCGATGATCACGCACTCCTCGCCTGCGGCGGGGGCGACCAGGTAGCAATTGGTCCCCCAGGCCCCGGCGGGGAACCCGGCAATGAGCACGATCGTCCTTAGTGTTCGTCCGACGGGAAGGGCCGCGGAGAGGAAGGCGGCAGATCAGAGCCTACCGGCGCTCCTCATTCCACAGCTAACCCATATACCGTACGGGGCAATCCAGGCCCGATCACACGACGTACAAGGAGACCATCCGGTGGTCAGCAGCGATCAGCGGCGGCGGCAGCTCGCCCGGGAGAAGTTCGAGCGGCAGCAGCAGCGCCGGGAGGAGGCACGCCGCAGGACCAGGCGCCTCACGGCGATCATCGCCTCGGCGGTGGCCGTGGTGGCGGTCATCGGAGTGGGCTCGTACGTCTTCCTCGACGACGACGGCTCGAAGGGCTCCGCGGACGCGGCCGCGAGCGCCAGCCCCTCGGCATCCCCCTCGGCGAGCGAGAGCAGCGCGCCCGAGCCGAAGATGGCGATCGACAAGAAGGCCCGTTACACGATGGCGCTCGACACGAGCCAGGGCGACATCGCGATCGAGATGGAGGCGGCGAAGACCCCGCACACCACGAACTCCTTCAAGGCCCTCGCGGACAAGAAGTACTTCGACGGGACGAAGTGTCACCGGCTGACCACGGAGGGCATCTTCGTCCTGCAGTGCGGTGACCCGAAGGGCGACGGCACGGGCGGTCCGGGGTACACGATCCCCGACGAGAACCTGACCTCGCTGGGCAAGGCGGGCGACGACGGCGCGGTGACGTACGCGGCGGGCACCGTCGCGATGGCGAACACCGGCCAGCCGGGCACCGGCGGCAGCCAGTTCTTCCTGGTCTACAAGGACACCAAACTGCCGCCCAGCTACACGCCGTTCGGCACCATGGACGAGGCTGGTCTGAAGGCCGTCCAGAAGGTCGCGGAGGCGGGAGTCGCCGACGGCGCGGGTGACGGCGCTCCCAAGAAGACCGTCACGGTGGAGAAGGTGACCGTCGACAAGGCCTGACCGTCCGGTGGCCGCCCGGTGGCCGCCCCCCGGGGCGGACCGGAGAATTTCAGCCGCGCTGAGTGCGGACAGCCGGGCGGCCGGTCGCCTAGATTGGCGTTGTGCAGGGCGGGCGCTGCCCGCCCCAGGAAACTGTGGACGATGCACGGGGGGCGAACCCCCTCGATGCATCAGGTGGAGGAGGCGCTGTGAGCAGCGACCCGTGGGGCCGTGTCGACGAGACGGGCACCGTGTACGTGCGTACAGCCGAGGGCGAGCAGGTCGTCGGATCGTGGCAGGCCGGTTCCCCCGAGGAGGCTCTGGCCTATTTCGAGCGCAAGTACGAGGGCTTGGTGGTCGAGATCGGCCTCCTCGAGCGGCGGGTGAAGACCACCGACCTCTCGGCGAAGGACGCCACGGCGGCGATCGACCATCTGCGTCAGCAGGTCGACGAGCACCACGCCGTCGGCGACCTGGCCGCGCTCGGCAAGCGGCTGGACACCCTCGTCGCGACCGTCGACTCACGCCGTGAGGAGCGCAAGGTCCAGAAGGCGAAGCAGACCGACGAGGCGCGGCAGGCCAAGGAGGCTCTCGTCGTCGAGGCGGAGGAGCTGGCGCAGAGCGAGCAGTGGCGGTCGGCGGGTGAGCGCCTGAGGGCGCTCGTGGACACCTGGAAGGGGCTGCCTCGTCTGGACCGCAAGTCCGACGACGAGCTGTGGCACCGCTTCTCGCACGCCCGGTCCGCCTTCTCCAAGCGCCGCAAGGCGCACTTCGCCGCGCTGGACGCCCAGCGCGAGGAGGCCCGTAAGGCCAAGGAGAAGCTGGTCGCCGAGGCCGAATCGCTCTCCGGCTCGACCGACTGGGGCGCGACGGCCGCCCGCTACCGCGACCTGATGACCGAGTGGAAGGCGGCGGGACGCGCGCAGCGCGAGGCCGAGGACGAGCTGTGGAACCGCTTCCGCGGTGCCCAGGACGTCTTCTTCGCGGCCCGCAGCGGTGTCTTCGCCGAGCGGGACGCGGAGCAGGGCGAGAACCTCAAGCTCAAGGAGGAGCTCGCCACCGAGGCCGAGAAGCTGGTCCCGGTGACGGATCTGAAGGCGGCCAGGGCCGCGTTCCGTTCGGTCAACGAGCGCTGGGAGGCCATCGGTCACGTTCCGAGGGACGCCCGCCCGAAGGTCGAGGGCCGGCTGCACGCGGTGGAGCGTGCGCTCCAGGAGGCCGAGGAGGCCGAGTGGCGCAGGACAAACCCGGAGGCGCGGGCACGCGCCGAGGGTCTGACCGGTCAGCTCCAGGCCGCCGTGGACAAGCTGCGTACGCAGATCGACACGGCGCGCGCCTCGGGCAACAACGCCAGGGCCGACAAGCTCTCCCGTGAACTGGAGGGCCGTCAGGCACTGCTGGACCAGGCGCTGAAGGGCCTGGAGGAGTTCGGCGGCTGACGACGGTCACGCCGGAACGAGGCGAGGGCCCCCGTACGCGCTGCGTGCGGGGGTCCTCTCCGTGCGGGGGGCCGGCCCGTGGGGCCCAGGGCTCGGCTCCTCTCGTGCGGAGGAGGCAGGCGGAGCGTCGGGCCGTCCGGTGCGTGGACGGCAGCGAACGGGCGTCGTGACTGCCGGAACACCGCAGTGAATCCGCGCCCGCGGGGAGCGAGGATCGGCACACGGCAGAGGGCGTGCGTCTGCCGGATCCGCCGGAATCACCACGACTTCGAGGCAGGCTTCACCATGAGACCGACCCGTACCGTTCTGACCGTCGCGGCCACCGCCCTGCTCCCGGCCCTTCTCCTCGCCGGACCGGCCGTCGCGGCGGGCCCGGCGTCCCCGTCACCGGCCGTCGCGCCTGCGGGTGTGCCCGCTGTCCCCGCCTCCTCCGTGGGCGACATGTCCGACGACGATCTCCGCGTCGCGATCCTGCGCATCCTGGCCGACGAGGACAGCGGCAGGAGGGTGATCCGGGAGGCGAACGAGGCACTCGACAACGGCACCACGGAAGCCATGCGGTCCTTCCTGGAGACCGGCTATCCCCTCGCCCAGGCCGAGGACGACCAGGTCGCCCCCTTCCGCATCCTCGCCGACCCCGACTCGGGCCGGCGCGTCACGAACGAGATCAACGCGCTGCTCGACAGCGGCACCCCGCAGGAGATCCGCCAGTGGCTGGAGACCGGCTACCGGCTCGCCCAGGCCGAGGACGACCGCGTCGCCCTCTTCCGGATCCTGGCCCGCCCGGGCATCAGCGACGCGCTCCGCGCGGCCGTGACCGAGGCGATCGAGGGCACACCGGAGGAGATGCGTCACTTCCTGGAGTACGGGCAGTACGAGATCGACGGCTGACACCCGCACGGCCCCGGTGCCGTCCTGGGCGGTCCGGCCGGACCCGCCCAGGACGGCACCGTTCACGGCCGGCGCGCCGAGGTGACGCGGTAGACGTCGTAGACGCCCTCCACGCCCCGTACGGCCTTCAGGACGTGTCCCAGGTGCTTCGGGTCGCCCATCTCGAAGGTGAACCGCGAGGTGGCCACCCGGTCGCGCGAGGTCTGCACGGCCGCCGACAGGATGTTGACGTGCTGGTCGGACAGGACGCGCGTGACGTCGGAGAGCAGCCGCGACCGGTCCAGCGCCTCGACCTGGATGGCGACGAGGAAGACCGACGACTGGGTCGGCGCCCACTCGACGTCGAGGATGCGCTCCGGCTGCTGGGAGAGCGAGTCGACGTTGACGCAGTCCGCGCGGTGGACGGAGACCCCGCTGCCCCGGGTGACGAATCCGATGATCGGATCGCCGGGGACGGGCGTGCAGCAGCGGGCCAGCTTGACCCACACGTCCTCGACACCCTTGACGACCACGCCGGGATCCGCCTTGGCCCGGCGCTTGTTGCGGCCGTGCGAGGGCGGCGAGCTCTCCGCCAGGTCCTCGTTGGCCGCGTCCTCGCCGCCGAGTGCCTGGACGAGCTTCTGGACGACGCCGGCCGCGGCGACATGGCCCTCACCGATCGCCGCGTACAGCGAGGAGATGTCGGGGTAGCGCATCTCGTGGGCGAGCGTGACGAGGGAGTCCCCCGTGAGGATGCGCTGGATCGGCAAATTCTGCTTGCGCATGGCCCGCGCGATGGAGTCCTTGCCCTGCTCGATCGCCTCGTCCCGGCGCTCCTTGGAGAACCAGGCGCGGATCTTGTTGCGTGCCCGGGGCGACTTGACGAACTGGAGCCAGTCCCGGGAGGGCCCGGCGCCTGCCGCCTTGGAGGTGAAGACCTCCACGAGATCACCGTTGTCGAGCGTGGACTCCAGCGGTACGAGCCGGCCGTTGACCCGTGCCCCTATGGTCCGGTGGCCGACCTCCGTGTGGACGGCGTACGCGAAGTCGACCGGCGTGGCACCGGCGGGCAGCGCTATGACGTCGCCCTTGGGCGTGAAGACGAAGACCTCGTTGCGCGAGAGGTCGAAGCGCAGCGATTCCAGGAACTCGCCGGGGTCCTCGGTCTCCTTCTGCCAGTCCAGGAGCTGCCGCAGCCAGGCCATGTCGTTGACCGTGTCCTGGCCCCGGCCGCCGCCCGTGTTCTTGGGGACGTCCGTGCGGACCTTGGAGGCGCCGGCGACGGCCTCCTGCTTGTACTTCCAGTGCGCCGCGATGCCGTACTCGGCGCGGCGGTGCATGTCGAACGTGCGGATCTGGAGCTCGACGGGCTTGCCGCTGGGGCCGATCACCGTGGTGTGCAGCGACTGGTACATGTTGAACTTGGGCATCGCGATGTAGTCCTTGAACCGCCCGGGCACCGGATTCCACCGGGCGTGGACGGTGCCGAGCGCCGCGTAGCAGTCGCGGACCGTGTCGACGAGGACCCTGATGCCCACCAGGTCGTAGATCTCCGCGAAGTCGCGGCCTCGCACGATCATCTTCTGGTAGACGCTGTAGTAGTGCTTCGGCCGGCCGGTGACGGTGGCCTTGATCCGGGCGGCGCGCAGGTCGGCCTGGACCTCGTCGGTCACTATGGCGAGATACTCGTCCCGCTTGGGCGCGCGCTCGGCGACGAGGCGGACGATCTCGTCGTACATCTTGGGGTAGAGGATCGCGAAGGCGAGGTCCTCCAGCTCCCACTTGATGGTGTTCATGCCCAGGCGGTGAGCCAGGGGCGCGTAGATCTCGAGCGTCTCGCGGGCCTTCTTCTCCTGCTTCTCCCGCTTGAGGTAGCGCATGGTGCGCATGTTGTGCAGCCGGTCGGCGAGCTTGATGACCAGGACCCGGGGGTCCTTGGCCATGGCGACGACCATCTTGCGCACGGTCTCGGCCTGGGCGGCCTCGCCGAACTTGACCTTGTCCAGCTTGGTGACGCCGTCGACGAGCAGCGCGACCTGGTCGCCGAAGTCCTTGCGCAGGGTGTCCAGGCCGTACTCGGTGTCCTCGACCGTGTCGTGCAGCAGCCCGGCCATCAGCGTCGCCGGGTCCATGCCCAGCTCGGCCAGGATCGTGGTGACGGCGAGGGGATGGGTGATGTACGGGTCGCCGCTCTTGCGCTTCTGGCCCCGGTGCCAGCGCTCGGCGACCTGGTAGGCCTTCTCGATCTGACGCAGGGTGGCGGACTCGATCTTGGGATCGTTGCCGCGGACCGTGCGCAGGAGGGGTTCGAGGACGGGGTTGTACGGGCTGGAGCGCTGTACGCCCAGGCGTGCGAGGCGCGCGCGGACCCGGTTGGAGGACCCGCCGGAGCGGGCGGGCGGAGCCGGGGGCGTCGCGGAGGGCTTGGCCGGGGGCTTAGCGGCGGGGACCGCCGCCCCGGAGGCGGGCTGCGCCGGCTGCGTCACGGGAGGGGGCGGCTGCTTCGCCTCGGGAGGGGGCGGCGGCTTGGCCCCGGCGACGGGCGCGGCCTTCGTCCCCGGAGGCGGGGCCGGCTTGGCCGGACCGGCGGAGGACCCGGGGGCCGGAGGCTGGGCGGGGCCCTGCGTGTGCTCGCCGGAGGACCCGGTCTCGGCCGCCGCCGCGCCGGGCTGCGCCTTCCCGGGCGTGGCGGAGTCCGCCGCAGGCTTGTCGGGCTGCGGGGCGGCGACTGGCTGGGCCTCGTCTGGCAAGAGCGCTCCTCGTGCGGATCCGGGCTACCGGAAAGCCCATGGTATCGACCCCTGGGCCGGACCTCGCCCGGGGACTGTGGAACCCCTCACAACGCAGGACGGGCACCCGGTGTTCCCGGGTGCCCGTCCTGTCCGTCCTTACACGCCCTGGGGTGTCGCGGCGCGGGTCAGAGGGTGATCAGAGCCTCCAGCGGAGCGTCCCGCAGCCCTGCCTCCAGCCGGGCGCGGCCGGCCAGGAAGCCGAGTTCCATGAGGACCGCGACCCCGGCGACCTGCGCACCGGCCCGCCGGATCAGCTCCAGCGATGCCTCGGCGGTGCCGCCGGTGGCCAGGACGTCGTCGATGACCATGATCCGGTCGTCGGCGCACAGGTCCTCGGCGTGGATCTCGATCTCGGCCGTGCCGTACTCCAGCTCGTACGCCTGGCCCAGCGTGGCACCGGGCAGCTTCCCGGCCTTGCGCACGGGTACGAAGCCCAGGCCCGCCTTCACCGAGACCGGGGCGGCGAGGATGAACCCGCGCGCCTCCAGTCCGACGATCTTGGTGGCTCCGTGCCGGACGCACAGCTCCGCGAAGTAGTCCGTGAGTGCGGTGAAGGCCACCGGGTCCGCGAGCAGCGGGGTGATGTCCTTGAACACCACGCCCTGCTTCGGGTAGTCCGGGACGTCACGGATCCGGCTGAGCAGGAGCTCCCTGGTCGCCTCGTCGACGCTCGTGGCGCTCATCGGCGGTTCCTCGGGCTCCGGCCGTGCCCTCCGGGCTGGCGGCGCTGGCCGATCACCGCACCGGCGGGCTCGGAGTCCTCGTCGAGGTCCTGCGCCCGGTCGTCGCGCTCGTCCTCCAGGGACTCGCCCTTGGCCGCCGCGGCGGCGCGCTTGGCGAGGATCCGCTTCTTGAGCGCCTTCATCTGCGGCTCGCGTTCCTTGAGGTCGGCGACCAGCGGGGTGGCGATGAAGATCGAGGAGTACGCACCGGCCGCGAGGCCGACGAAGAGCGACAGCGAGATGTCGTTCAGCATGCCGGCGCCGAGCACACCGCCGCCGATGAAGAGCAGACCGGCGACCGGCAGCAGCGCCACGACCGTGGTGTTGATGGAACGCACCAGGGTGCCGTTGATGGAGCGGTTCGCGATCTCGCTGTAGGTCCAGCGGGTCTGCTTGGTGATCCCCTTCGTGCCCTCCTTGAGGCTGTCGAAGACGACGACCGTGTCGTAGAGGGAGTAACCGAGGATGGTGAGCAGACCGATCACGGTGCCCGGCGTGACCTCGAAGCCGACGAGGGCGTAGACGCCGACCGTGATGGTGATGTCGTGGATCAGCGCGATGAGGGCGGCGATGGCCATCCGCCACTCGAAGGCGATGGCCAGATAGACCACGACCAGGACCATGAAGATGCCGAGGCCGGTCCACGCCTTGTTGGCGATCTGCTCGCCCCAGCTGGGACCGACGAGGTCGGCGTTGATCTTCGCCTCGGGGATGCCGAGGTCCTCGGAGAGCTGGGCCTTGATCTGGTCGGCCTTGTCGGTGTCGACCTCGGTGATCTGGATGCGGAGGCCGCCGTTGCCGAGTTCCTGGACGATCGCCTCGTGGCCGGAGGCCGCGACCGCGTCCTCGTGGGCCTGGGTGACGGACACCTTGGCCTGGGTGTCGGTCGTGAAGACCGCCCCGCCCTTGAACTCGATGCCCATGTTCAGGCCGCTGACCGCCAGGCCGAGGATGGCCGTGATGGTGATCAGGATCGAGACGCCGTACCAGATCTTGCGCTTGCCGATGAAGTCGTAACCGACCTCGCCACGGTAGAGCCGGGCGCCGAGATTGCCGAGTCGCGACATCTCACGCCTCCTTCGGGTGGTCGGTACGGACGTTGACGCGGCGCGAGCGGCGCAGCGGGGGCTTGGCGCCGAGCCGCTTCGGGTCCAGGCCGGACCACGGGTGACCGCCGCCGAAGAACTTCGTGCGGGCCATCAGCGTCATGACCGGCTTGGTGAAGAGGAACACCACGACGACGTCGAGCAGGGTCGTGAGGCCGAGCGTGAACGCGAAGCCCTGGACCTTGCCGACGGTGACGAGGAAGAGCACGGCCGCGGCGAGGAACGACACGAAGTCGGAGACGAGGATGGTGCGCCGGGCCCGGGGCCAGGCACGCTCGACGGCGGGCCGCAGGGTGCGGCCTTCCCGGATCTCGTCACGGATGCGTTCGAAGTACACGATGAACGAGTCCGCCGTGATACCGATCGCCACGATGGCACCGCAGACGGCCGGGAGGTTCAGCGCGAAGCCGATGGCCGGGCCGAGCAGCGCCATGATCGTGTAGGTCAGGATGCCGGAGGCCAGCAGGCTGAGCAGCGCGATGAGGGCCAGGCCTCGGTAGTAGGCCACGAGGTAGATCACGACCAGGGCAAGGCCGATGGCACCGGCGATGAGACCGGCTTCCAGCTGCTCGCCACCGAGCGCGGCGGTGACCGTGGTGACCGTGTCCTCGCTGAAGGACAGCGGGAGCGCGCCGTAGGACAGGACGTTGGCCAGGTCCTCGGCGGACTGCTGGGTGAAGCTGCCGGAGATCTCGGCGCTGCCGCTGAGCGTCTCGTTCACCTGGGGCGCGGAGACGACCTCACCGTCGAGCGAGATCGCGAACTGGTTCATCGGCGACGTCTGCGTCGACAGCTTCTTGGTGATCGTCTGGAACTTCTTGGAGCCCTTGTCGGTGAACTCCATGGAGACGAGCCAGATGCCACGCTGCTGGTCGAACTGGGCCTTGGCGTCGTCGACGTCCGTGCCGGAGACCTCGGCCGGGCCGAGGAGGTACTTGGCGTCGCCCTCGGAGCTGCACGCGACGGTGGAGTCCTCGGGCTTGACGCCGTCGCCGGCCTTGGCGCGGGCCGCTTCGTCGGTGCAGTCGAGCGCGGTGAACTTCTTCTCCAGCGCCGCGGTGGCGGCGTCGGGGGCGTCGGTCGCCGCGGGGGTCTTCGACGCGTCCGCCTTGCCGGAGGTGCTGGCGGAGGGGGTCGGCGTCGCGTCCTTCTTCAGGGCGTCGGTGACCGCACGGCCCTGGGTGGTCGCGCTCGCGGAGGGCGTCTTCTTCGAGTCCGAGGCCGTTTCCGGGTCGGTCGCCTTCGCGCTGGGCGTGGCGCTCGCCGATCCGGAGCCGCTCGCGGACGGGCTCGCGGAGCCCTCGGGCGTCGGTCCCCCGCCGGTGACGGTGAGCACGGGCCGGAAGTAGAGCTGGGCGGTCGTGCCGACCTGCTCCCGGGCCTGCTTCGAGTTCGTGCCCTTGGGGATGTTGACGATGATGTTCGATGCGCCCTGGGTCTGAACCTCTGCCTCGGAGACACCCAGACCATTGACACGGCGTTCGATGATGCTGACCGCGGTGTTCATGTTGGTCTCGTTGATCGCCTCAGGCTTGCCGGGCTGGCTCTTCGCCTTGAGTGTGATCGACGTGCCGCCGGCCAGGTCGATCCCGAGCCGGGGCGTGGTGTGCCCGGACAGGAACATCCCACCGGTCAGGGCGACCATGGCGATGAGGATCAGAGCCAGGGCACGGCCCGGCCTGCCCTGTCCACCGGTTGAGCCCCGGCCTTTCTTCGGTGCTGCCACCTTTTCGTTTCTCCCTGTCCAACCGCCCCGCGCCGGGTACGCGCCCGAGCGGCCACGAAGTGTTGTGGGGACCCGCCCCCGCAGAAGACCGCACGGCCCGTGAGACGCCGGACACCCGTGGGTGTCCGGCGTCTCGGGTCGTGGAACTACTTCGCGTCGCCCTCGCCGTCGGCCTTGGCGTCCTTGACCTCGGCGTCCTTCGCGGCGGTGTCGTCCTCGGGCTTCTTGCCCAGGTCGATCTTCGCGACGTCGTCGTCCGCGTCCGCGTGCTCACCAGCGGTGAGGGAGGAGGCGTCGTCGGGCACGAGGGTGCCCTCGGTCTCCAGCTCGTCGTCGCCGTGGACGATGCGGTTGTACTCCGCGTCGTCCAGGACGGCACCGATGGCGTTCTTGGCGTAGACGGCGTGGACGCCGGGGGCGACCTCGAGGATCACCGTGTCGTCCTGGATCTCCTTGACGGTGGCGTACATGCCCCCGATCGTCCGGACGCCCGTGCCGGGCTGCATGTCGTCGCGCATCTGCGCAGCCGCCTGCTGCTTCTTCTTGGCGGAGCGGGTCATCAGGAACATGGCCCCGATGAGCACGATGAAGGGGAGGAGGGTCACGAGACTCACGGGACGGAACTTCCTTCGCACGACCACGCTGAACTCACGCGGCCTGGTCTACGGGGGTGGGTACACCGACCTGTACGGGCGGCATCGGCGGAGTCTAAGCGAGTCCGCATCATTGGAACAACGTCCAGCATCGCACCCTGGTTCCCCTGCTGGCCAACCTGTCCTGTCTCACGCCCCGAACAGGCCCTGTTGTCCCTTTACGCCGTGCTGAGGGGGGACGAGCCCGAGGTGGGCCCATGCCGCGGGGGTCGCGACCCGGCCGCGCGGGGTCCTGGCGAGCAGTCCCTCCCGTACGAGGAAGGGCTCGGCGACCTCCTCGACCGTCTCGCGCTCCTCCCCCACCGCGACCGCGAGGGTGGAGAGCCCCACGGGGCCGCCGCCGAAGAGCTTCAGCAGGGCGCCCAGCACCGCGCGGTCGAGCCGGTCCAGGCCCTTGTCGTCGACCTCGTAGACCCGCAGGGCCGCCGCCGCGATGTCCCGGTCGATCCGGCCTTCGGCCTTGACCTGGGCGTAGTCCCGGACCCGGCGCAGCAGCCGGTTGGCGATGCGGGGGGTCCCCCGGGAGCGGCCGGCGATCTCGGCGGCGCCCGCCGGGTCTATGGCGACGTCGAGCAGGCCCGCGGAGCGGTGGATGACCCGCTCCAGCTCGGTGGGGGCGTAGAACTCCATGTGGCCGGTGAAGCCGAAGCGGTCGCGCAGCGGGGGCGGCAGCAGTCCGGCCCGCGTGGTGGCGCCGACGAGGGTGAACGGGGGCAGTTCCAGGGGGATGGCCGTGGCACCGGGGCCCTTGCCGACGATGACGTCGACACGGAAGTCCTCCATCGCCATGTAGAGCATCTCCTCGGCGGGCCGCGACATGCGGTGGATCTCGTCCAGGAAGAGGACCTCGCCCTCCTGGAGCGAGGAGAGGATCGCCGCGAGGTCTCCGGCGTGCTGGATCGCGGGGCCGGAGGTGATGCGGATGGGGGCGCCCATCTCCGCCGCGATGATCATGGAGAGAGTCGTCTTGCCGAGGCCGGGAGCGCCGGAGAGCAGGACGTGATCGGCGGTGGCGCCCCGGGCGCGGGCCGCCTTGAGGACCAGGTCGAGCTGTTCGCGCACCTTCTCCTGGCCGACGAACTCATGGAGGTCCTTCGGGCGCAGGGCGGCCTCGACGGCGGTGTCCTCGCCGTCCGCCCCGGCGTCGACGAGGCGGTCGTCGAGCCGCTCGTCGGTCAGTTCGCCGGTGTCGGGCCCGGTCTCGTCCCAGTTCATCTCGTCAGTCCCGCCTCGGGTGTTTCGGTGCCGGTCCGTGCGGTGTTCCGGCGGGCGTACGGGGCGTGTGGGCCCCTGGGGTTCAGCGTGCGCGGTTGAGTGTCTGCAGGGCCGCACGCAGCAGCTGCGGCACGGGGGCCTGGCCGCCGTCCGCGATCGCGGCCTCCGCCTGCGGCGCGACGGCGCTCACCGCCTCGTCGGCCTCCCGGGTCGCGTAGCCGAGGCCGATCAGGGCGGCGCCCAGCTGGTCGCGCCAGGAGGAGCTGACGGCGGCACCGGCACCCTGCTGCCCGATGTGCGCCCCGGCCGGCTCGCCGAGCCGGTCCTTGAGCTCCAGGAGAAGCTTCTGCGCGCCCTTCTTGCCGATGCCGGACACGGCGGTGAGGGCCTTCTCGTCGCCGGTGGCGACGGCGATGCGCAGGGCGTCGGGGCTGTGGGTGGCCAGCATGGCCTGGGCGAGCCGGGGACCCACACCGCTGGCGGTCTGGAGCAGCTCGAAGACCTGGCGCTCGTCGTCGTCGGCGAAGCCGTAGAGGGTGAGCGAGTCCTCCCGGACGACCAGGGATGTGGCCAGCCGGGCCTCCTCCCCGATCCGCAGGCCGGCGAGGGTGCCGGGTGTGCACTGGACTGCCATGCCGATGCCGCCGACCTCGATCACGGCCGTGGATGGGGCGAGGGCGGCCACCGGGCCGGAGACGAAGGCGATCATGCGGTACGGCCTTTCAGCGTGCGGTGGGCGGCGACGGCCTGCTGCAGTCGGTTCTGCGCGGGCGCGCGCCAGATGTGGCAGATGGCGAGGGCGAGGGCGTCGGCCGCGTCGGCGGGCTTCGGGGGCGCGTCGAGCCGCAGGAGGCGGGTCACCATGGCTCCGACCTGGGCCTTGTCGGCGCGGCCCGAACCGGTGACGGCGGCCTTGACCTCACTGGGGGTGTGCAGGGCCACCGGGATGCCGCGCCGGGAGGCGCAGAGCATGGCGACCGCGCTGGCCTGGGCGGTGCCCATCACCGTACGCACGTTGTGCTGGCTGAACACCCGCTCGACGGCGACGAACTCGGGCCGGTGCTCGTCCAGCCACGCTTCGATGCCCTGCTCGATGGCGACGAGCCGGTGGCCGAGCTCCGCGTCGGCGGGGGTCCGGACCACGCCGACGCCGACCATCGTGAGCGGCCGTCCGGCGACGCCCTCGACGACTCCGACACCGCACCGGGTCAGCCCCGGGTCCACGCCCAGCACCCGCATGAAAGGGCCCCCTCCGCCGCCGCTCGGTCATCTGTTCCCGCAGGCTATCGGCTCCCGCTGACAATGCGACGGGCCGACGGGGTGTGTCCCGTCGGCCCGTCGGCGTACCGCGCCACCGTCTCAGGCGTCGACCTTCTCCATGACCTCGTCGGAGACGTCGAAGTTGGCGAAGACGTTCTGCACGTCGTCGCTGTCCTCCAGCGCGTCGATGAGCTTGAAGATCTTGCGGGCGCCCTCTTCGTCGAGCTCGACCTGCATGGTCGGGACGAAGTTGGCCTCGGCCGAGTCGTAGTCGATGCCGGCGTCCTGCAGCGCGGTGCGGACCGCGACCATGTCGGTGGCCTCGCTGAGCACCTCGAAGGTGTCGCCGAGGTCGTTGACCTCTTCGGCACCCGCGTCGAGCACCGCTCCGAGCACGTCGTCCTCGGACAGCTCGCCCTTGGGCACGATCACGACGCCCTTGCGGTTGAACAGGTACGAGACCGAGCCCGGGTCGGCCATCGAGCCGCCGTTGCGCGTCATGGCGACACGCACGTCGGACGCGGCACGGTTGCGGTTGTCGGTGAGGCACTCGATGAGCACCGCGACGCCGTTCGGGCCGTAGCCCTCGTACATGATCGTCTCGTAGTCGGCGCCACCGGCCTCGAGGCCGGCGCCGCGCTTGACCGCGGAGTCGATGTTCTTGTTCGGGACCGAGCTCTTCTTGGCCTTCTGGATGGCGTCGAAGAGGGTCGGGTTACCGGACACGTCGGCGCCACCCGTGCGGGCCGCGACCTCGATGTTCTTGATCATCTTCGCGAAGAGCTTGCCGCGCTTGGCGTCGATCACGGCCTTCTTGTGCTTCGTCGTAGCCCATTTAGAGTGGCCGGACATCTGCCTTCTCCTTCGCGTCACCAAAATCGATCCGAACCCGAGAGATCCTACCGGGATCGGATCAGCCCACGGCGCGCACCATGTCGGTGAAGAGCGCGTGCACCCGGTGGTCGCCCGTCAGCTCCGGGTGGAACGACGTCGCCAAGGCGTTTCCCTGGCGTACGGCCACGATGTGCCCGCCGTGCACCGCGACGACCTCCGCGGCGGCGCCGACCGACTCCACCCAGGGGGCCCGGATGAAGACCCCGTCGACGGGCCCGCCGGGTACGCCCTCGACCTCGACGGCCGCCTCGAACGACTCGTTCTGCCGCCCGAAAGCGTTACGGCGCACGATCATGTCGATGCCGCCGAGGGTCTCCTGGCCGGAGCGCGGATCGAGGATCTTGTCGGCGAGCATGATCATTCCGGCGCAGGTGCCGTAGACCGGCATCCCGGCCGCGATCCGCTCGCGCAGGGGTTCCAGCATGCCGAAGAGGACGGCCAGCTTGGACATCGTGGTGGACTCGCCGCCGGGGATGACGAGGCCGTCGACCTCGGCGAGCTCCTCGGGCCGCCGGACCGGCCTGGCCACGGCGTCCGCCGTGGCCAGGGCGATCAGATGTTCCCGTACGTCGCCCTGGAGAGCCAGGACTCCGATGACAGGGGTGTCGGTCATCGGTGCTTACCAGCCGCGGTTGGCGTAGCGCTCGCCCTCGGGGAGCGTGTCGCAGTTGATGCCGACCATGGCCTCGCCGAGGTTGCGGGAGGCGTCCGCGATGATCTTCGGGTCGTCGTAGAAGGTCGTGGCCTTCACGATGGCGGCGGCGCGCTTGGCCGGGTCGCCGGACTTGAAGATGCCGGAGCCCACGAAGACGCCCTCGGCGCCGAGCTGGCGCATCAGCGCGGCGTCGGCGGGGGTGGCCACACCACCGGCCGAGAACAGCACGACGGGGAGCCGGCCGAGCTCGGAGACCTCCTTGACCAGCTCGTACGGGGCACGGAGCTCCTTGGCGGCGGCGTACAGCTCGTTGTTGTCGTAGCCGCGCAGCCGGGCGATCTCGTTCTTGATCTGGCGCAGGTGACGGACGGCCTCGACGACGTTGCCCGTGCCCGCCTCGCCCTTCGAGCGGATCATCGCCGCGCCCTCGGCGATACGGCGCAGGGCCTCGCCCAGGTTGGTGGCGCCACACACGAACGGCGTGGTGAAGGCGAACTTGTCGCTGTGGTTGACCTCGTCGGCCGGGGTGAGCACCTCGGACTCGTCGATGTAGTCGACGCCGAGGGACTGGAGCACCTGGGCCTCGACGAAGTGGCCGATGCGGGACTTGGCCATCACGGGGATGGAGACGGCCTCGATGATCTCTTCGATCATGTTGGGGTCGGACATCCGGGCCACGCCGCCGTCCTTGCGGATGTCGGCCGGGACCCGCTCCAGGGCCATGACCGCCACGGCGCCCGCGTCCTCGGCGATCTTCGCCTGCTCGGCGTTGACGACGTCCATGATCACGCCGCCCTTGAGCTGCTCGGCCATGCCGCGCTTGACGCGGGCGGTGCCGGTGGCCGGGGAGTCGGTGGACTGCGGGGTGCTGGGAAGCGTGGACACGGATCGACCTCACTGGGGTGGAAGAACTGACTACTGCAGCCCTGAGCAAACGCTCCGGAAGCAGTCCACAGCAAGGGCCAATGGGGACCCTGTGGATCGTTTCGCGCGCCGTCGGGGCCCGGCGCCCCGCTGCGGACGCCCTCTCCCTGGGACCCTCAGCTGCCGGGGCGGTCGGCCAGGGCGACGGGCGGCGCGTCGTCCATCTCGAACGCGAGGGGGAACGGGGCGTGCCCCGCCAGCCGGAACAGCCGCACCGTCCGGTGCCTGCGCAGCGCGCGGGCGGCGCGCACCGCGTCGTTGTGGAAGCGGCGCGCCATCGGCACGCGACGCACGGCGGCGCCCAGCTCCCTCGTCGCGTCCTCGCCGCCCGGGACCTCCTTCACCGCGTCGACCTGCGCGGTCTCGCCGAAGACCGCGCGCAGGGCGGCACTCAGCTCGCTCTCGGCGACCTCGCGCTGCTCCTCCTCGGCCTGCCGCGCCGCGTGCGCCGCCTCGTACAGCACGATGGAGGCAGCGGGGTCCAGGACACCGGACGTGGCCAGTTCCTGGGTGACCGAGGCGCGGCGCAGCAGCTGGGCGTCCAGCGCCGCTCTGGCCGCGTCGATGCGGGCGTGGAGCCGGTCGAGCCGCCCGGCGGTCCAGCTGAGGTACAGGCCGATCGCGACGAGCGCGACGACGGTCCAGATGAGGATTTCGATCACGGGCGCACAGGCTACCGTCGGTGCCACCCGGCCGGGTCCGCCGGGAGGGCGCGGAGGCGGCGCCCTGGCCGGTTCAGTCCCTGGCGAGGCCGAAGCGGGCGCGCAGTCCGGTCCGTTCGTCGGTGTCCACGGCTGCCGCCCCGTCCGTCACCGTCTCGTACACCGCCAGGATGTCGGCGCCGACCGTCGTCCAGTCGAAACGGCGCACGTGCGCGCTGCCCCGCTCCCGCAGCCCGGCGCGCCGGTCCGCGTCGCCGAGCAGCCGGATCGCTGCCTTCGCCAGCGCGTCCGCGTCCTCGTTGGCGAACAGGTCGCCGGCGGAACCCTGGTCGAGCACCTGCGCGAACGCGTCCAGGTCGCTGGCGAGCACCGCCGCGCTCGCCGAGAGCGCCTCGACCAGGATGATGCCGAAGCTCTCGCCGCCGGTGTTCGGCGCGACGTACACGTCGACGCTGCGCAGCAGCCGTGCCTTGTCCTCGTCGCTCACCATGCCGAGGAACTCGACGCGCGCACGCATCTCCCGGGGCAGCGAGGCGACGGCCTCCTCCTCGTCGCCGCGCCCCGCGACGAGCAGCCGGGTCTCCGGGCGGGCGGCGAGGATCGCGGGGAGCGCCCTCATCAGGACGGGCAGCCCCTTGCGCGGTTCGTCGATGCGCCCTATGAAACCGAGCGTGCCGCCCTGCCATTCGGCCTTCGGCTCCGCACGGGCGAAGAAGTCCACGTCGACGCCGTTGGGGATGACGACGGCGTCCCCGCCCAGGTGTTCGACCAGGGTCCGCCGCGCGTACTCGCTGACCGCGATGCGCGCGCTGATCTTCTCCAGCGCGGGCTGGAGGATCGGATACGCCGCGATCATGGCCCGGGAGCGCGGATTGGACGTGTGGAACGTGGCGACGATCGGCCCCTGAGCGGCCCAGCAGGCGAGCAGACCCAGCGAGGGCGAGGTGGGCTCGTGGATGTGGATGACGTCGAAGGTGCCGTCGTTCAGCCAGCGGCGGACGCGCGCGGCGGAGAGGAAACCGAAGTTCAGGCGGGCGACCGAGCCGTTGTAGGGCACGGGCACGGCCCGGCCCGCGGACACGACGTACGGCGGCAGGGGCGTCTCGTCGTCGGCGGGCGCGAGCACCGAGACGTCGTGGCCGAGGCGGATGAGGTGCTCGGCGAGGTCGCGGATGTGGAACTGGACGCCGCCCGGCACGTCCCAGGAGTACGGGCAGACGATGCCGATCTTCACGGGGTTTCCCCCCGGGGGTCCAGATCGGCGAGCCAGAGCCGCTGAAGCATGTGCCAGTCCTCCGGATGCTCGGCGATCCCGGTGGCGAAGGCGTCGGCCAGCGCCTGTGTCATGGAGGACGTCTTCTCGGCGCGCGTACCTGTCTCGGGTACGGGGACCGGCGGATGGACCCGCGCCCCCATGACGGGGGTGCCGTCGTACCAGAGGGTGACGGGCAGCAGCAGGGCGCCGGTCTGCTGGGCCAGCAGCGCCGGGCCTGCGGGCATCCGCGCGGTGTCGCCGAAGAAGTCCACCTCGACGCCGGAGGCCGACAGGTCGCGGTCGGCGACGAGGCAGACCAGCCCGCCCGCGCGCAGCCGTCGCGCCAGGGTCCCGAACGCGGCCCCGCCGCTGTGCGGCAGGACCTCCATGCCGAGGCCCTGGCGGTAGGCCACGAAGCGGTCGTAGAGGGTCTCCGGCTTCAGCCGCTCGGCGACCGTCGTGAACGGCACCTTGAGGTCCGTGGTGACCCACGCGCCCGCCAGGTCCCAGTTCCCGAGGTGCGGCAGCGCGAGGACGACCCCCTGACCGGCGTCCAGGCCCTCCGTGAGCCGGTGGACGTCGCGTACGTCGATGGACGCCTTGATCCGCTCCGGGCTCCAGGTGGGCAGCCGGAAGGACTCCATCCAGTAGCGCATGTACGAGCGCATACCGGCCTTCGAGAGCTCGGCGAGCCGGGCGGCGTCCGCGTCGGGCACCACCCGGGCGAGGTTCGACTCCAGGCGCAGCACGGACCTGCCGCGCCGCTTCCACACCTGGTCGGCGAGGGTACGGAAGAGCGCTGCCGCCGCAGGCTCGGGGAGCTTCTTGACGGCGCCCCAGCCGAGGCCGTAGAGCCCGTCGGTGAGGCGTTCCTTCAGGTCCGTCCGGGTGCCGCTCACTGTGCGGACTCGCTCCCGCCCGGGGCGAGAGCCGCGGCGGCGTCGGCCTCGGCCGACTCCCGCCGCACGGTCACCACCCGCTGGATCAGCGTCACCAGGCTGCCCGCGGCGACGATCCACAGCGCGATGGGCAGCAGGACCTGGATGCCGGGTACGCCGAAGCCGTGCAGACCCGCGAGACCGGCGGCGACCAGTGAGATCACCAGCCGCTCGGCGCGCTCCACCAGGCCGTTCACCGCGACGGGCAGACCGATCGACTCGCCCCGCGCCTTGGTGTACGAGACGACCTGACCGCTGGCCAGGCAGAAGATCGCGACCGCGCACAGCACGTTGTCGTCACCGCTGCCGGCGTACCAGAGCGCGAACCCGGCGAAGATCGCCCCGTCCGCCACCCGGTCGAGCGTCGAGTCCAGGAACGCGCCCCACCGGCTGGAGATGCCCGCCTGACGGGCCATGTTGCCGTCGACGAGGTCCGAGAAGACGAAGACCGTGATCACGATCGTGCCCCAGAAGAACTCCCCCATCGGGAAGAAGACCAGCGCACCTGCCATCACTCCGGCCGTGCCGACGAGAGTGACCGCGTCGGGGCTGACCCCGAGACGGAGCAGCAGAGCGGCGAACGGTGTGAGGACACGCGTAAAAAATGCACGCGCGTACTTGTTCAGCATGGCCTTCCCGAGGTTCGGTGGGCGCCGCGCGGCCCCTTCGGCCACCGGCTGGCCCATCGTAGTCACGAGCCGTGCCGCGCAGCGGCCGGGCACCCCGTCCCGCCGGATGTCCCGGAAGTCACGCGCCGGCGGGTGCGACGTATGGACGGGTCCGGGCACGGGTGAAAAGCTCGGAAGACCGCGGGCGTCGCAGAGCCGCCGCCACGGCTCGTCTCCGCCCGTGCATCCACTCCCCAGTTCTCGCGGCACTGCCACCGATCGGGAGGCACGCATCATGGGCGACAGGACTCATACACACACCGGGGCCGCCGGCAGGGCGACGACGGCCGACGGGCCCGCTTCCGTACGGAACGTGGTGCTGGTCGGCCACAGCGGCTCGGGCAAGACCACCCTGGTCGAGGCACTCGCCCTGACGGCCGGGGCGCTCAACCGGGCCGGACGGGTCGAGGACGGCGCGACCGTCTCGGACCACGACGAGATCGAACAGCGCCGCCGGCGCTCCGTACAGCTCTCGCTGGTCCCCGTCGCATGGGACGGTCACAAGATCAACCTTCTGGACACCCCCGGCTACGCGGACTTCGTCGGGGAGCTCAGGGCCGGTCTGCGCGCGGCGGACGCGGCCCTCTTCGTCGTGTCGGCCGCTCAGGAGGCCGATGCCGTGGCCGGGACCACCCGTGCGGTCTGGGAGGAGTGCGCTGCGGTCGGGATGCCGCGGGCGATCGTCGTCACGCACCTCGACACCGCGCGGACGTCCTTCGAGGAGATGACCCGGGTCTGCGGCCGGATCTTCGGGCACGACGACCCGGACGCCGTGCTGCCCCTGCACCTGCCGGTACAGGGCCCCGAGGGCCCTGACGGACACGCCCGGCTCACCGGGCTGACCGGGCTCCTCACCCGGGAGATCTTCGACTACTCCTCGGGGGAACGGCACCGGCTGCCGCCCTCGGGCGACCAGGAGGGGCCGCTCCAGGAGGCCCGCGACCGGCTCATCGAGGGGATCATCGCCGAGAGTGAGGACGAGACGCTGATGGACCGCTACCTCGCCGGCGAGGAGCTCGACGTGCCGGCCCTCATGGGTGACCTCGAACGCGCGGTGGCGCGCGGTTCCTTCCACCCCGTGCTCACCGCGGCCCCGGCGGCCGACGGGGCGGGCCAGGGCGTCGGCACCGTGGAGCTCCTGGACCTGATCAGCGCCGGGTTCCCCTCCCCCCTGGAGCGGACCCTCCCCGCCCTCACGGCCCCCGACGGCGCGCCACGGCCGGCCCCGGCCTGTGATCCCGGGGGGCCGCTGGTCGCCGAGGTCGTGAAGACGTCCTCCGACCCCTATGTGGGCAGAGTCTCCCTGGTACGCGTCTTCTCGGGGACGCTGCGCCCGGACGAGACCGTGCACGTGTGCGGCCACGGCCTCACCGAACCCGGGGGCGGGACGGGCCCGAGCCACGAGGCCGACGTACGCGTCGGGGCCCTCTCGGCGCCCTTCGGCGCACAGCAGCGGCCCCTGGACAGCTGCATCGCCGGAGACCTGGCCTGTGTCTCCAAGCTGGGCGTGGCGGAGACCGGAGACACCCTCACGGGCGCGGGGGAACCCCTGCTGATCGAGCCCTGGAGCATGCCCGACCCGCTACTGCCGCAGGCGGTGCGCGCCCACAGCAAGGCCGACGAGGACAAGCTGTCCCAGGGCCTGGCACGCCTGGTCGCCGAGGACCCCACCATGCGCCTCGAACAGAACCCGGACACCCACCAGGTCGTCCTGTGGTGCATGGGCGAGGCCCACACGGAGGTCGCGCTCGAACGGCTGCGCACCAGGTACGGCGTCCAGGTCGACGCCGAGCCCCATCGTGTCCCGCTGCGCGAGACCCTCGCCTCGCGGACCGTGGGGCGCGGCCGGCACGTCAAGCAGTCCGGGGGCCACGGTCAGTACGCCGTCTGCGAGATCGAGGTGGAGCCGCTGCCGCCCGGGGCCGGCATCGAGTTCGTCGACAAGGTGGTCGGCGGCTCCGTACCGCGCCAGTTCATCGCCTCGGTGGAGAAGGGCGTACGCGCCCAGGCGGCCCGCGGGCTCGCGGCCGGGCACCCGCTCGTCGACGTACGCGTGACCCTGCTCGACGGGAAGTCGCACTCGGTGGACTCCTCCGACGCCGCCTTCCAGACGGCGGGCGCGCTGGCGCTGCGCGAGGCCGCGGCGGGCACCCGTGTCCAGCTCCTCGAACCCGTCGCCGAGGTGTCCGTCCTGGTTCCCGACGACTACGTGGGAGCCGTCATGAGCGATCTCGCGGGCCGGCGCGGCCGGCTCGCCGGCACGGAACAGGCGACCGGGGAACGCACACTCGTCCGCGCCGAGGTCCCGGAGATCGAGATCGGCAGGTACACCGTGGACCTCCGCTCCCTGACGCACGGCACGGGCCGGTTCGACCGGGCGTACGCCCGGCACGAACCCATGCCGCCGCATCTGGCCGACCGCATCCGCGAAACACAGGAAACCACCGCAAATGCCGGCTAGCTGACCGGATATGGCGCCTCCCGCCCACCCCCGGCCGCGTCGTGAGGACGGGCGGCGGGCCCGGACGATACGCTGTGGTCCCAGCTCAGAAGGTGTGCGACGTACGGTAGTTGGGAAAAGCCGCAGGAGCAGGCCGTGCGGGCGAGTGGGGGCGACAGTGGCCAACGACGGATTCGATTTCTCTCCCGGAGCGCAGATCCCGCTCCAGGGTGCGGGCGGACAGGCGGTGGCGACCAACGCCCTCGCCTCCGCGGCATACCGCGACAGCGACGTGACGGAGATCCTCAAGGCCAACAGCGAGTGGCACAAGTCCGAGGTGAAACCGGGCTCGTCCACGCTGTTCAAGTCCGACTACTTCAAGCCGAATCTGGGCGAGGCCTTCTCCCGGGCCGTCCAGGAGCGGATGCTCGGCGGCGACCGCGCCGCGCTCATCCAGTCCTTCGGCACCGACCCCCAGACGGTCGTCGAGCACTGCCTGTCCGCCTCCCGGCTGCGCAAGGCACGCGACACCAAGCTGACCCTGATCACCGCCGTCTGCGGCTTCCTGTTCCTGCCCGGCCTGGTCATGTGGGTCCTCGCCTTCCGGCTGCGGGACTTCCTCGCCAAGTCCAAGGACAAGTTCTTCCAGGCTCTGGGCGGTGTACTGCTCGTGGTGCTCGGCGGAGCCGCCGCGTTCTTCCTGATCACCATGCCGCTCACCGGCTTCCTGGCTCTCTACCTGCGGGCCGCCGCCGTCGCGCCGCTGATCGGCTGGCTGCTCGCCAAACGGATCGCCGAGACCTCGACCAGAGACCTGCGGGCCCGCTGGGAAGGGCTCCTGACCGGCGCCGGGGTCAGCGCGAAGATCCCCGAGGCCGTGCCGAAGAATCCCAACGAGACCGCACGTGAGGCGCTGCGCCAGGGCCTGGAGAAGCTCTCGGCCGAGCAGCAGTCCAACTCCGTCTTCTACGCGGGCCCCAAGGGCATCCTCGGCATGGGCACCCGCTGGGGCAGCTGGCAGCTCGCCGAGGAGCTCACCCCGGAGGACCCCACCAGGGAGATCCACCAGTTCCGCAGCTGGGACGTCGTGCGCGCGGTCCACGACCAGCTGAAGCTGCTGGAGCGCGGCCCTCTGAACACCGGCGGGTTCCCCACACCGTCGGTCAAGCACTGGATCGTTTCCCCCGTCGGTGAGAACGCGGACTCGGTCTCGCGGCCCCAGGGCGAGGACGTCGCCACCTTCCAGGTGAAGCCGCACGAGATACAGCGCATCTGCAACCACCAGCAGTTCGGCAGCGGCGACCGGCACTACCTAGGTGTCCAGTTCACCCTCTGGGAGGGCCAGCTGGTGATCACGATGCTGATCAGCGTCACCGTGCTCCACGAGACCCTGCGGATCGAGGTCACCGGGCACGCGCTGGGCCCCGTCCACGGTCTGTTCCTCACCAAGCCCGAGGCACCGACCAAGACGGTCAAGAAGGCGGTCAGGTTCTGGGAGACCCGCAAGATCTCCCTGCCCCTCGTCACGGCCGGCGAGGTCGTCAGGCTCGCGCTGCGCGCCCCCTTCACCTGGTACCCGCCGCTGCTCGACTACCTGGGCGGCAAGATCGTGCTGCCCGAGCCGTTCGGGCTGCGTCACGCCTGGGCGGCCAAGCCGTGGGGTCACCGCTTCATGGCCGACGACGCCATGAGGACGGCCACCCCGGTCCTGCGTGTCGTCCACGCGGCGACGATGCGGGTCCTCAAGGAGCACGGAGTCGACACCGAGCGCTTCGACAACCGCTCCATGATCCTCAGCGGCCTGGTCCAGGACCCCGCACCGCGCAAGGCCGACGTCTACGACGCGTGATCGCCGCCGGGGGCAGCTGCCGGCCGGTCAGACGGACGGCAGCCCGGCCGGCCAGACACCGGCCAGCATCGTCCGGGTGTCGCCCAGCAGCTGCGGGAGCACCTTGGTGTGACCGACGACCGGCATGAAGTTGGTGTCCCCGCCCCAGCGGGGCACCACGTGCTGGTGGAGGTGGGCGGCGATGCCGGCACCCGCCTCGGCACCCTGGTTCATCCCGATGTTGAAGCCGTGTGCCCCCGAGGCGGCCCGCAGCGCGACCATGGCCCGCTTGGTGAAGTCGGCCAGCTCGGCCGTCTCGGCGCCGTCCAGCTGCGTGTAGTCGGCCACGTGGCGGTAGGGCACCACCATCAGGTGCCCGCCGTTGTACGGGTACAGGTTCAGCACCGCGTAGACCTTCTCACCGCGCGCGATGATCAGCCCGTCCTCGTCCGACTTCGACGGAATCTCGCAGAACGGACAGCCGTCCCCGGCTCCCGGGCCGCTCGGCTTGCTCTCCCCCTGGATGTAGGCCATCCGGTGGGGCGTCCACAGGCGCTGGAACGCGTCGGGCGTCCCCACTCCGAACTGCTGCTCCGGCTCACTCGTCATGCCGGCCAGCATATTGCGTCACTCCCGCGGCGCGTGTCGCCGGGGCGGTCCCCTTCAACGCACCGCGATGCTGACGCCATGAGCGACCGCACCCCGGCCCCCGTACCCGACCGGCTCAAGGAATGGGAGCAGCGAACCGAAGTGCCGCTCTTCGTCGCGGCACTGGTCTTCCTCGCCGGTTACGCGGTCCGCGTCCTCGCCCCCGTCGGCGCCCAGCCCTGGCGCGACATCGCCCTCGCCCTGGTCGCCGCGACCTGGCTGCTCTTCGCGGTGGACTACGTCGTGCGGCTCCGGCTCAGCGGCCTCGGCAGGCGCTTCGTCCATGTCCACTGGCTGGACACCGTGGTCCTGCTCCTGCCGCTGCTGCGCCCACTGCGCATGGTCAAGGTCTACACAGCGGTCCAGAAGCGCACCGACCGGCCGAGGCTGAGCCTCTACGCACGGGTGATGACCTACGCGGGCCTGACCGCGACGCTGCTGGGCTTCTCCGCGGCGCTCGCGGTGTACTACCAGGAGAGGGGGGCCCCGGGCGCCTCGATCCGTACGTTCGGCGACTCGGTGTGGTGGGCGTGCGCGACGCTCACGACGGTGGGATACGGCGACGCCGTGCCGGTGACGGTGACGGGCCGGGTGATCGCGGCGTTCCTGATGGCCTGCGGTCTGGCGCTGCTGGGGGCCGTGACGGGGTCGTTCTCCTCGTGGCTCGTGGAGGTGTTCAAGCGGGAGGACGAGAAGAAGAGGCCCCCGGGGAGCGCGTAGCTCTCCGGGGGCCTCTCCTCGGCCGTGGGTCAGACCTGTACGCGGCGCTCCACCACGTCGAGGAGCTTGGCGATCGCCTCGTCGCGCGGGATGCCGTTCTCCTGCGAGCCGTCGCGGTGGCGGAAGGACACCGTGCCGGCGTTCATGTCGTCGTCGCCGACGATGACCATGAACGGCACCTTGGCCTTCTGGTGGTTCCTGATCTTCTTCTGCATCCGGTCGGAGGAGGCGTCCACCTCGACCCGCAGCCCCTTCTTGCGCGCCTCGGCGGCGAACTCCTGGAGGTACGGGATGTGCGTGTCGCCGATCGGGATGCCGACCGCCTGGACCGGGGCCAGCCAGACCGGGAAGGCGCCCGCGTAGTGCTCCAGAAGCACCGCGAAGAAGCGCTCGATGGAACCGAACAGGGCGCGGTGGATCATGACCGGGCGCTGCTTGGAACCGTCCGGGCCGGTGTACTCCAGGTCGAAGCGCTCCGGCAGGTTGAAGTCGAGCTGCACGGTCGACATCTGCCAGGTCCGGCCGATGGCGTCCTTGCACTGGACCGAGATCTTCGGCCCGTAGAAGGCGGCGCCGCCCGGGTCCGGGACGAGCGGGAGGCCCTGCTTCTCCGCGACCTGACGCAGCGTCTCGGTGGCCTCCTCCCAGACCTCGTCCGAGCCGACGAACTTCTCCGGGTCCTTGGTGGAGAGCTCCAGGTAGAAGTCGGTCAGGCCGTAGTCACGGAGCAGGTTCAGGACGAAGGTGAGCGTCCGGTCGAGCTCCTCCGCCATCTGCTCCTTGGTGCAGTAGATGTGCGCGTCGTCCTGGGTGAAGCCGCGCGAGCGGGTCAGCCCGTGGACCACACCCGACTTCTCGTACCGGTACACCGTGCCGAACTCGAACAGGCGCAGCGGCAGTTCGCGGTAGGACCGGCCGCGCGCGTCGAAGATCAGGTTGTGCATCGGGCAGTTCATCGGCTTGAGGTAGTAGTCCACCCCGTCGTCGAGCTGCATGGGCGGGTACATGCCGTCGGCGTACCAGTCCAGGTGGCCGGACTTCTCGAAGAGCTTGCCCTTGGTGGCGTGCGGGCTGTAGACGAACTCGTAGCCCTCCTCCTCGTGGCGGCGCCGCGAGTAGTCCTCCATGGCCCGGCGGATGATGCCGCCCTTGGGGTGGAAGACGGCGAGACCGGGGCCGATCTCGTCGGGGAAGGAGAAGAGGTCCAGCTCGTTGCCCAGGCGGCGGTGGTCGCGCTTGGCGGCCTCCTCCAGGAACTCCAGGTGCGCCTTGAGCTCGTCCTTGGTGGGCCACGCGGTGCCGTAGATGCGCTGGAGCATCGGGTTCTTCTCGCTGCCCCGCCAGTACGCCGCGGCGTTCCGCATCAGCTTGAACGCCGGGATGAAGCGGGTGGTGGGCAGGTGCGGACCCCGGCAGAGGTCCTTCCAGCACAGGTCGCCGGTCTTGGCGTCGAGGTTGTCGTAGATGGTCAGCTCGCCGCCGCCCACCTCGACGTCCGCGCCGTCGTCCGTGGACGCGGAGCCCTTGATGCCGATGAGCTCCAGCTTGTACGGCTCGTCGGCGAGCTCCTCGCGGGCGGCCTCGTCGGTGACGACGCGGCGGGAGAACTTCTGGCCCCGCTTCTGGATCTCCTGCATCTTCTTCTCGATGGCCTTGAGATCCTCGGGCGTGAACGGCTTCTCGACGTCGAAGTCGTAGTAGAAGCCGTCCTTGACCGGCGGGCCGATGCCCAGCTTGGCCTCGGGGAAGAGCTCCTGCACCGCCTGCGCCATGACGTGCGCGGTGGAGTGGCGCAGGATGTTGAGGCCGTCCTCGGAGGAGATCTCGACGGGCTCGACGACCTCGCCGTCCCTGAGCTCGTACGCGAGGTCCCGCAGCTCACCCTCCACCCGCGCGGCGACGACGGTGCGCTGCCCGGGGAAGAGCTCGGCGGCCGTCGTGCCCGTCGTCACCACGTGCTCTTCCCGCTCGGAATCGCGTTGGATGATCACACGGACGTCTGACACCGGTCTCTCCTGACTGAGGGGGTGCGGCGCTTTCCTCCTGCGCGCGCAAGAGGAATCGTACCGAGCCGGGGGGCCTCGACGCGAAAGGGATACCGGGCCGCCTACTCCTCGTCCCCCGTGCACGCCTCCTCGAAGAAGTCGACGTTCTCCTGGAGCGACTTCATCAGCCGGTCACGCTCCGCCTCGTCCACCTGGACGGGGGCGACCTGGGAGGCGCCGGTGAGCCGCCGGAAGCCGCCGCGGTTCTCCAGTCTCCCCTCCACCCGCAGCGGCAGCCCGACCAGGTGGGCGTGGCCCGCTATCCGGTAGGCCTCCTCGTCGAGCTCGATCCGTACGTGCGCGACCTCCGCCCCCGCCAGCACCCGCAGCCGTACGACGCCGGGGCCGCGTGGCGCGGAACGGCGCAGCCGGACGACGGCCCCGGTGATCCGTACCGGCACGGCCGGCTCGTCCTGGAGGTAGCGCACCCCGGCGAGACGCAGGGCGGGCAGGTCTCCCGGTGAGAACTCCACGGGCTCGGGGCGCGCGGGACAGCCTTCGGGGGTGCCCGCGGCGGGGGCCCAGGCCAGGGTGATCCTGGCGCCCTCGGAGCCCCGGACCAGGGCGACGACCGCCTCGGTGAGCTCTCTGCTGACTCCTGCGGCCACGGCGGCGTCGAAGGCCTCCGTGCCGCCGGTGGCACGCTGGTAGTCGACCGCCTCGCGGGTGGCGTTGAGCGCCGCGTAGAGCTGTACGGCGACGGGCCGTCCCTCGGCGACGGGGACGAACGCGGTGAGGCCGCGGCCCGAGGACACCGGCCCGACGAGTGTCCCGTCGAGCGCCGCACGGGCCTTCCTGCTGTGCCGGGCGCCGTGGTAGCCCGCCCGGCCCCGGACGGCGAGGGCCCCGGCCAGGAGGATCTGCCGGGCCGCGGTGCGCAGCTGGTCCGTGCCGGTCCAGTCGGCCGCGCCGGCGGTCTCCTCGGGAAGGTGGCGCCACCAACGGATCTCGTCGCTCGGCACGGTGAGCGCGACGAGGATGTCGCGGGCGGAGGGAGCCGCGCTGCGGGCGAGGGCGGTGAGGGCCTCGGCGAGCAGGTCCTCGCTGTCGGGGAAGGCGGTGGTGTCCGGCACGAGCAGGCTGGTGCCGGTGGCGGCGGGGCCGGGCGGGACCCAGCGGCTGTACCTCCCCGGGGCGCCTCCGCGCCGGTGCCAGCCGTGCCTGCGCAGCAGTGCGGCGAGGACGGCGGGATCGACGCGTGCGGGGTCCGGGACCTGGCCGGGTCCGGGTTCCCCGGCGTACGGATGGGCGCGTGGTCCCGCCGGGACCGTTGCTCCGGTGGGCTCCTCGGTCGAGCGGTGCATCAGGGTCTCCCTCCCGCCCCGACCCGGGCCATGATGTCGCAGAGCGCGCGGTCGTCGAAGATCCGCGAGGTCGGGATCCGCACGGTGGTCCGGTACCGGCCCGTCACCGGGTGGCCGGCCAGGTTCGTCCAGTAACAGCAGTGCCGCAGGTCGAGCCGGTCGTGTCCGGCCCGCAGCCAGTCGTCCTGGCTGCGGGGCACGAGCATCACGACCAGGATCTTGTGCACCGAGACCGGGGTCCGGGCCAGCTTCACCAGATGGGCGTTGTCGAGGGTGAAGGAGAACGCGGAGCCGGGCGGGTGCGCGGGGATCTGGTAGGTGCACTTGAGCTGCACCTTGATGGTCACTTCGTCGTCGACGGTGTGGTCGGGGGCGCCGTGGCTGACGTGCCAGTCGATGCCGTTGTCGGGAAAGGGCTGCGAGAGCGAGCAACCCGCCGCCGCTGCCACGGCGTGGAGGTAGCCCACCTGGAGGGTCTCCATGCAGGCGGTGGTGGCGAGAGTGCCGCGCAGCGGTGGTGCGTTCCGCTGCGACGGCGGCTTTCCCCCGTGGTCCTCGGTGCGGGCGGGACTCCCTGGGTTCGGCTGCGCGAGCGCCATGGCTCCGTGCCTTCCGGGCTGTGCCGACCGGTTGCCCGGTCTCCGCTGCCGGGCTGGTCAACTTCCGTGCCCGTCCCTTGTGTTGTCACCGCAGGAGAGGGCCCGTAAACGGCGTATCAGGCATAGGGTGCGGGTATCACCGAACCGGGCAGAGGAATCCCGTCATCTGCCGTGCAGGCGCGAGGAGTTCGGGGATGATGCATTGGTTCGAGGGGCCGCTGGCGGCTTTTGACACCGAGACGACAGGCGTGGACGTCGAGGAGGACCGGATCGTTTCGGCCGCTCTCGTCCTCCAGGACGCGGCGGGCGGGCGGCTCCGCGTCACCCGCTGGCTGGTCAATCCGGGGATTCCGGTGCCGCCGGGCGCCACCGAGATCCACGGTCTGACCGACGACCATCTGCAGCGCAACGGCCGCTGGCCCGCTCCCGTGGTCGAGGAGATAGCCCGGGCGCTGGCGGAGCAGTGCGCGACCGGACGGCCGCTGGTCGTGATGAACGCTCCGTTCGATCTGACGCTGCTGGACCGGGAGCTGAGGCGGCACCGGGCGTCGTCGCTGGCGGGGTATCTGCGGAACAAACCGCTGTGCGTGCTGGACCCGCGAGTCCTGGACAAGCACCTGGACCGCTATCGCAAGGGCCGCCGCACGCTGACGGACCTGTGCGAGCTGTACGGGGTGACGCTGGACGGCGCGCACGACGCGGCGGCGGACGCGGCGGCGTCCCTGGAGCTGGTGCGCGCGGTGGGGCGGCGGTTCTCCGCCCGGCTGGAGCGGCTGTCGCCGGCCGAGGTGCACTCGCTCCAGGCGGTGTGGCACGCGGCGCAGGCGCGTGGGCTGCAGGCGTGGTTCGAGAAGAGCGGCACGCCGGAGGTGGTCGACCCGGCCTGGCCGCTGCGCCCGGAGCTTCCCGCGGCGGCCTGATCCGGTCCGGGTACGCGAGAGCCGGTCCGTCGGTGATGCTGACGGACCGGCTCTCCCCGGGTGGGCGATACTGGTTTCGAACCAGTGACCTCTTCGGTGTGAACGAAGCGCTCTCCCACTGAGCTAATCGCCCGGGAACGGGTTGAACCATACAGGGCTCGGCGGTCTGCGTTCAAACCGCTTCGAGCCACGCCCTCGGTCCGCGGCGTCCGGCCCGCATCATCAGCGCGTGGTCGGCCCGGAAGACGAGCCGCCCGGGCACGGCGAGCCTGCGCAGCAGCGCCTTGCGTACGACGGCCTCCTGCTCCTGGACCACCCGGCTGCCGCCCCGGTGGGGGACGACGGTCCAGCGCGCCCAGCCGTCGAGGTCACCGCTCGTCTCCGCTTCGAGCGTCCGCGACACCGGATCGCTACTCAGACACGGAACTGAGTAGGAGAACGCATGTACGCCGGTGTGGTCCCCGCCACACTCCCGTTCATGGAACATGTGCCGCCGCCCGCAGAGGAATTGGCCCTCCTCGACCGTGAACTGGCCTGGCTCGACGCGCGCCGCGTCCAGCTGCTCGACCGCCGCGCCTGGCTGCTCGGCGTGCTGCGTACGCCGGTCGTGCCGCCTCCTCCGCCGCCCGCCCGGCCGTTCGCCCCGGCGCCCTCCACCCGGCCGTTCGCGCCGGCGGCACCGGCGCACGGCACGCAGAACGTGCTGCTGGTCCTCGGCGGGCTGCTGCTCACGGTGGCGGCGATCGCGTTCACCCTGTTCAGCTGGGGCGAGATGGGCATCGCGGGCCGTTCGGCTGTGCTCGCTGTGGTGACGGCCGGCGCTCTGGTGGTGCCCGCTCCGCTCCTCGGCCGCCGGCTTCCCTCGACTGCGGAGGCGGTGGCCGCGCTCGCCCTGGTGCTGACGGTGCTGGACGCGGTCGCCCTGCACGCGGTGGCGGCGCCCGGCACGGACGGCTTCGCGTTCTCGGCGGTGGCCGCCGCGGTGCTGGTGGTGATCTGGACCGCGTACGGCCTCTCGCTGGGCCGGCTGCGGGTCCCGCTGCCCTCGGCCGTGGTGGCGGGGCAGTTCCCGCTGGTGTTCGCGGCGTGGGCCGTCGAGGCGCCGGTGGCGGGCTTCGGCTGGGCGCTCCTGGTGACGGCGGCGGCGGATGTGGCGGTGGCGCTGTGGGGCCGGGGGCTCGCGGTGCGGGTCACCGCGTGCGCCGGGGCGGTGCTGACGGGACTGACCGCCCTGGGTCTCGGGCTCGGGCTGTCCGTGTCGGCGCGTGACGCGCTCGGGGCCGTGGGCCCCGGGGCCCTGCTGCTGGCCGGCGGGGCGCTGGCGCTGGCCGGGGCGTGGCGGGCACGCACGGAAGCTGCTGTGTTCGGGGGCGTGGTGGCGGGTCTGGCGGCGGTGGCCTCGGTGGGCGGTGTGCCGGCGGCGGCCCTGCCGTGGAGCTGGGCGGTCGTCGTGTATCTGCTCTGCGGTGCGGGGCTGTCGGCCGTGCTGCGGCTCCGGGTCCCCCGGCCGGTGAGCCGGGGCCTACTGGCGGCCTCGGCCGCCGTGGTGGGGGCCGCGGTGCTGTGGGCGGCGCCGGTGGCGGCGGCGGCGCTGCTGGGCCCGGTCTCCCTGTCGGCGGGCGTGTGGTCAGGCGCTCCGGAGGCTCTGCGCGAGGCCCTGGGGATCGCGCTGCCCTGGTCGGCCTCGGCCTCCGAGCCCGTCGTGCTGGCGGTGGCGGCCGGCCTGACCGCCGTGGTGTACGTCAGATGGCCGCGCACCCTCGCGGAGGGGAGCGGACGTGCGGTGGCGGGGTCCGTGGCCACGGTCCTGGGCTGGGGCGCGGTACCCGCCCTGCTCGCGGTGACCGACGCGCCGTACGCGGTGGCGGTGGGTGCCGAACTGCTGCTGGTGGCGGCGCTGCTGGCGGCCTCCGTACGGCGGGGCGGCGACGCTCTCGCGGTGACCGGGCTGGTCTGCGCGCTCGCCGGGGCGGCGAGCGTGGGGGTGCTCGGCCTGGCCGCCGAGCCCGCGACGTACGCGGTCTTCGGGACCCTGGCGGTGCTGTCCGGCGGTGCCGCCGCCCGGTCGGGGGTGACCACGGTACGGTCGCTGCTCGTCTGCGGCTCGGTCCTGTGCGCCACGGTGATCGCCGTGGCCGCCGGGGCCTCGCTGGGCTGGAGCGCCCCGCACACGGCCCCGCTGGTGCTGGTGGTGACCGCGGCGACGGTGCTGCTGGGGGCGCGGTCGCGGGTGCCCGCCGTGGCGGTCGCGGTGGAGCTCACGGGGGCGTTCGCCGCTCTGGTGGCCGTGCTGCTCGCGGTGGCCGACGCGCCGTTCCTCTCCCTGGTCCTGGCCCTGTGCGGAGTGCTGGCCGCCGCTTCGGCGCTGCGGCCGGAGCGCCGCCGGGCGGCGGGATACCCGGCGGCGGCGCTGTTCCTGGCGGCGGCCTGGGTGCGGCTCGCGGCCTCGGGGGTGACGGATCCTGAGGCCTACACGCTGCCGGTCTCGGTGGCCGCGTTCGTGGTGGGACATCTGCGTCTGCGCAGGGATCCGTCCGCCTCCTCGTGGGTGGCCTACGGTCCGGCCCTGTCCATGACGATGGTGCCGAGCCTTCTCGTGGCCTGGGGCGATCCGCACTGGCTGCGGCCTCTGCTGCTGGGGATCGCGGCGCTGGCCGTCACCCTGGCGGGCGCCCGCCTGCGGCTGCGGGCGCCCCTGGTGATCGGTGGTGCGGTCCTCGCGCTGGACGGGCTGCACGAGCTGGCACCGCATGTGGTCCAGGTCTTCGACGCGCTCCCGCGCTGGGCTCCCCCGGCGCTCGCCGGGCTGCTGCTGCTCGCCGTCGGTGCGACGTACGAACAGCGGCTGCGCGACGCGCGCCGGGTGCGGGAGAGCTTCGGCCGGATGCGTTAGGGCATCTTGTCGCCGACCAGCGCGAGGTTCTGGATGGCCGCCAGGCCGTACAGGGCCGTCGTGTTGGTGCTGACCCAGGACGCCTCACTCCCCGGGACCGGACCGGTCGGGCCCTCGACCTTCTTGGTGCTCCAGTCGGTGCTCTCCTTGTAGTCCCAGGCGTCGGCGCTGCTGTAGAACTGCTTCCACGCCCGGGTCGCCAGGGTGACGTCGCCGGTCCGTACAGCGGCGTAGGCGTCCTGCCGTGAGTGGCCCTGGAACAGCAGGAGGGTGCCGAAGTTGCTGCCGTAGCGGGCGGTCTGTTCGGCCTTGGTGGCGTTGAAGTAGCGGCAGTAGTCGATCCAGGCGGCCTCGAACGCCGGCATGTCGATCATGTCGATGAGTTCGGCGTTGAGTTCGACCAGTCCGAACATGGCCGACAGGTGCGAGACGCCGACCGCGGGCTTCTCGGCTATCGCGAACTTCCCGGTGTCGAGGTCGTAGAGGCCGGTGCCCTGGACGAAGCCGTTGGGCTGGGCGGCGATGGTCTCCATGGTGGACAGGACGCGGTCCCTTGCCTTCTCCCACTTGGGCCCGCGCCGCTCCCACTCGGTGAGCCAGGCGGAGACGAGCCCGCTCCAGTCGGTGCCGAAGCCGATGGACAGGGCGTGGCGGTCCGGGGTGTACGGCTCGGTGCGGATCTTGCGGATGGGGTCGAGGGCCAGGAAGGTCTCGTCGGAGTCGACGTTGGCGTGCATGAGGTCGCCGACCCGCTCGTCCGCGGTGAGGAAGTAGAACATGCGGCGGTAGGTGGTGTTGGCGATGCGCTGCTGCTTGGCGCTGTCGGCGTAGTGCTGGACGCCGTGACGGGTGCCCAGGCCGGCCCATTTGCCGAGGTGGTAGACGTCCACCTCGCCGGTGTGCCGGGTCATGGCCTCGGCGAAGCGGTAGATGTCCGCCCGGCCGGAGCGCATGTAGGCGTACCAGAGCCAGAGGTCGGGCGAGAGCTCGGAGTTGTCCCAGGCGTAGCCGCCGACGTCGTAGCACCACTGGTGGCGGGTGGGGTCGTAGGTGTGCATGATGTCGCCGTAGTCCCAGAAGCCGTACCAACGGCGCATCTCCACCTGGTCCTTGTAGTACGTGAAGAGGAAGTCCAGGTGGTCCTCGATCTTCGACTTGGCGGCGGTGGAGCGGTCGGGTTCGGCGAAGAGACCGCCGAAGACCTTCGCCTCGACGAGCTGCTTGGGCGGGGCGGCGAGCTGGGGCGGTGTGCGTACGGCGTCGACCTGCTGGGCGAGCTTCTCGGGGGCCGGGGTGGATTCGTTGGCCCAGAAGAGGAGTTCGCTGGTCCTGGCGATGCCGTACGGGGTGCCGAAACCGGGTTCGTAGTCCTCGTAGGTGATGTTGAGGCCTTCGACCTGCTCGGGGTAGGTGTCCTGTCCCATGCCGTCGTGGTAGAAGCGCAGGTCCATGGGCTGGGCCTCGGGCGACCAGAGCCAGAGGGTGACCTCGGCCTCGTCGGTGTGCGCGTCACGGATGTCGAGCTGGGCGGGGTGCTTCTCCCAGAAGTCCCGCAGGCCGAAGGAGAATCCCCCGCTGGGGCCGCCGACGTAGCCGAATCCGGAGGCCCTCCTGCCGCCGCCCGCCCCGATCCAGCCGTGCCCCTTCTTGGTGCGCTTGCGCAGGCCGAAGCCGTCGGCGGAGAGCTGGGAGAGGGTGTAGTCGCCCCATTCGGGGATGTACTGGAGCCGACTGGTGACCCGCTGGTCCCAGGTGGCGGGGTCGGGGAGCTTCCGGCCGGCGAACTGCGCCTCGCGTACGGCCGCCCCCGGGTCGCGGCGCAGTCCGGTGATGCCCTGTACGGCCTCGCGCAGGAGCCCGGTCCCCTCGCCGCCGATGCGGATGTGACGGTCGTAGGCGGCGTCGCGCATCGGCACGCCGAAGCGGACCCCGAGGCCCCGGACGAAGTCGCCCGAGGCCTTGCCGGGCTCCACGGTGCCGTCGTAGGTGATGGTGTGCACCATCCGGAAGGATTCGGCGCCGGCGTAGAAGTAGAAGCGCACGGAGAAGGGCATCCAGGAGCGCGAGCCCTTGCGGTGCTTGCCGTCGATGCGCACGACGGCCCGTACGGGACCGTCCTGTTCGACCACGGCCTCCTCGACGACGCTCTCGAAGCGCTCGAACTTCTCGCTGCCCTGGTCGCCGTCCTCGATCTCTCCCTGGCGTACGAGGACGAGGCGGCCGTTCCGCGCGATCTCGGTGGAGCCCCGGGTGACGCTCTTGACGAGGGCGGAGCCGTTGGTGCCGAGCCGGGCCGTGATCACCCCGGTGGAGACCGTGATGGTGCCGCCGCTGCGCACGGCGGTGACCTTCTTGGACGGGGCCGCGGGGGCGCCGGCGGTGAGGGAGTACTTCTTGGCGGTGACCTCGGGGCCGACGGCGTGCGCGGTCCACTTGAGCGAGCCGTCCGGCCAGTAGCCGATCGGCCAGGTCTGGACGGGGACGTCCTTGCCGTCCTCGGTGGTCAGCGCGAAGGTCTGGTCCTTGGCGTACTGCCCCTTGGGCCAGGGCACGCCGAGCGTGGAACCGGGGGCGGCTCCGAGGCCGCCGGACTCCAGCCAGGTCAGGTCCACCGGTGCGGCGGCCTGATCCGCGCTCTGAGCGGCGGATGCGGAAGTGGTGCCGAGGGACCAGCTGAGCTGTGCGGCCGCGCCGGCCGCCGCTGCGGCCTTCAGGAGCGTTCTGCGGGGCATCCTGGACATGGTGGTGGTGCCTCTCTCCGTGCGGGGATCGGGACAGGAGACGTACGGGTGTGGGTGCGGGTCAGCGCGAGAGTCGGCGCGCGTGCACCGCGGTGGCCGCTGCGGCGACGGCCCCGACGACGGGGACGGCCAGCGGCAGGATCATGGCGCCGGACAGCGCGACGACGGCCATCCCGCAGACCAGCAGGAGGGAACCCGCCGGGTCGCGGACCGTCTCGCGGCCGGCTTCGGCCAGGAGGGTGCGCCAGAGGGCGCCGGGCTGCCAGCAGGTGGCGGCGCGGAGCACGTCCACCAGGAAGCCGATCAGGGCGAGGATGCCGACGGCGCCCACGAGGGGACCGCCGGGCAGCCCGGCGCGCACGGCGGCGAGGTCGAGCCAGAGCAGGGCTCCGGCGGCCCACACGGCCGCGCCGACGAGCCACCCGCCGCGGGCGGCGGACAGGGCATCGGCGGCGAATGCGCGCAGGCCGCCCTGTTCGCCGTCGAGATGGCGGCGCAGGTGCCGGGTCCCCGCGGCGAACGCCGCGGGGAAGGTGAACAGCGGCAGGGCGGCGACGGCGATCCACACACCGACGAGCAGACATTCGGAGAACAGGGCGAAGCGGTCCATGGCGCGCGTGCGCCGTGCCTGGGTGCGGGCCTTCGTCGCCATGCCGTCAGCCCTTCAGGCCCGAGGTGGCCATGCCGTCGATGAGATAGCGCTGGAAGGCCACGAAGAAGGCCAGTACCGGCAGCAGGGCCACCAGGGACATGGCGATCATGCCGCCGTAGTCCGCCACCGCGTCCTGGTCGATGAACATCTTCAGGCCCATGGAGACGGTGTACTTGTCCGGCTCGTTGAGGTAGAGCAGCGGGCCCATGAAGTCGTTCCAGGCGTTGATGAAGGTGAAGATCGCACTGGTGACGAGCGCGGGCCGGCACAGCGGCATGACGATCGACCAGTAGATCCGCAGGTGCCCGCAGCCGTCCAGCCGTGCCGCCTCGTCGAGCTCCTTGGGCAGCCCGCGCATGAACTGCACCATCAGGAAGACGAAGAAGGCGTCGGTGGCCAGGTACTTGCCGATCAGCAGCGGGGTGAAGGTGTTGATCAGCTCCAGCTTCTGGAACATCACGTACTGCGGGATGATCAGCACGTGGTACGGCAGCAGCAGCGTGCCGATCATGATGGCGAACATCGCGTTGCGCCCCGCGAACCGCACCTTGGCGAAGGCGTAGGCGGTCAGCGAGCAGGACAGCACGACACCGATCACGGAACCGACGGCGATGTACGCCGAGTTCAGGAAGAAGGTCGAGATCGGGATGTCGGCGATGCCCTCGGTGAGCCGGGTGTAGTTGTCACCGATGGGGTCGGCCGGAAGCAGGTCCAGGGCGCCGATGATCTCGGCGCTCGGCTTGAACGAGGCGCCGATGGTCCACACCACGGGGTACAGGACCACGGCGAGGATGACGAGCGCGCCGAGGTGCCAGGCGAGCGCACCGGGACCCCTGCGGCGTACCGCAGCTGTCAGGAGACTCATCGGCCGCCCTCCTCGTAGTGCACCCAGCGCCTCTGGGACCAGAACAGCACGGCGGTGACCAGGCCGACCGCGACGAGCAGCAGCCACCCCATGGCGGAGGCGAAGCCCATGCGGCTGTTCACGAAGCCTTGTTCGTACAGGTAACAGGTGTAGACGAGCGTCGCGTCGGCCGGGCCGCAGCTTCCGTTGCTGACGATGTAGGCCGACCCGAAGATCTGGAACGAGTGGATGGTCTCCAGCAGCACGTTGAAGAACAGCACCGGCGAGATCATCGGCAGGGTGATGTTGAAGAACTTCCGCCAGCGGCCCGCTCCGTCCATGTCGGCCGCCTCGTACAGCTCCTGCGGGACCTGCTTGAGGCCGGCCAGGAAGATGACCATCGGCGCGCCGAACTGCCAGACGGTGAGGGCGATCAGCGCGTAGATGATCATCGACGGGTCACCGATCCAGCCGCCGGTCTCGACCCCGAACGCCTTCTGCGTACGGTCGACGATCGCGTCGTCCGAGAAGAGCGCACGCCAGACGATGGCCGCCGAGACGCTCGCCCCGATCAGCGAGGGCGCGTAGAAGGCGGCCCGGTAGAAGGACTGGCCCCACCGCTTCTGCGCGAGCAGCATGGCCACGGCGAGTGCGGCGGCCAGCTTGATCGGGGTGCCGATCAGCACGTACCAGGAGGTCACCTTGACCGACTGGCGCCAGCGCGGGTCGGCGAACATGTCGGTGAAGTTCTGCAGACCGATCCAGCGCGGCGCTTCGAACAGGTTGTACTCGGTGAACGAGAGGTACAGCGAGAAGACCATGGGCCCGGCGATCAGGAACAGGAAGCCCGCGATCCAGGGCGACATGAGCAGATAGCCGGCCAGGTTCTCCCCGCGGTCCCGCCGCACGGGGGCGGCGGGCGGCGCGCTTCCTCCGGGACCGGCCCGCTCGGTGACGGGACGGTCGTCCCCGGGGGCGACGACGCCCGGGGAGATGTGGATGTGAGTCACCACGGTCCTCTCAGTTCGAGGCGAGGGCGGTCTTCGCCTCGGAGAAGAACTGCTGCACGGAGTCCTTCGGCGAGGTCTTGCCCAGGGCCAGGTCGGCACCGATGCGCAGGAAGGCCGCCTCGACGACGTCCGCGCCGGCCGGGTGCGGGGTGATGGGCTCCAGCACGCCCGCCTCGGCGATCGCGGTCTCGTACGCGCCGATGGCCTTGCTGGGGGCGTCGGTGGGCTCGTATGCCTCGAACTGCGCGGTGGTCGCGGGCACTCCCCGGTCGTATCCCATGATCCGGGCGACCTCGGGGTCGTGCGTCATGAAGCTGATGAAGGTCGCCACCTCGGCGGGGTGCTTGGTGCGGGCGGTACCGCTCAGCATCAGCGAGCCGAGGTACTGGCCGGTCTTCTTGCCGTCGGTGCTGGGGATGGGCGCGAGGCCGTAGCTGCTCTTGCCCTCCGCGCTGTAGCGCACCGAGAAGTTGTCCCAGGTGAACTCACCGGCGGACAGGCCCTTGGCCGTCGCGGAGGCCGGCTTGAGCTGCTCGACCTTCTTCGGGTCGGCGTAGATGCCCGCCTTGACCCGCTCCAGCGCCTCGGTCCAGTACGGCAGCAGTTCGGCCTCGCCGAAGCCCATGCCGTCCTCGGTGAAGAAGGCCTTGCCGTTCTGGCGGAGTATCAGGTCGTAGAGGTACATGACCCCGTGCGGCCCGGCGTCGCCGGCGATCTTCTGGCCGTTCTTGATCTTCTGGAGACCGGCGTACCAGTCGTCCCAGGTCCAGCCGATCTCGGGGACGATGCCGGCCTTCTCGTAGACCTTCTCGTCGATGACCAGGGCCATCGAGTTGCTGCCGACCGGCACCCCGAGCAGTTTGCCGTCGATCTCGGCGAACTTCTCGAGCCCGGAGCGGAAGCCGGTGAGGTCGAGGTTGCCTGCCTTCGCCTGGGGGTTGAGGTCGAGGAGGACGTTCTTCGCCTCGTACTTGCGCAGGAAGGTCACGGCGTTCTGGATGACGTCGGGCGGGTTGCCGCCTGCCGCCTGGGTGTTGAACTTCTTCCAGAAGTCCGGGTACTGCTGGAAGTCGGTCTTCACCTTGATCTTCGGGTGCTTCTTCTCGAAGAGGGTGACGCACTGCTGGACCTTCTTGGCCCGGTCGTCGGCGCCCCACCACGAGTGCCGGATGGTGACCGGACCTCCGGAGCCGCTGCCTCCGCCCGAGCCGCAACCGGCCGCTGTCAATCCGAGACCGGCCGCCGAGAAGCCGGCCAGCTTCAGCATCTGCCGACGGTCGATGCCGCTGTTCCGAGACATGGCTCGCCCCCATCCATTCGCATTGAATCGTTTTAGAAAGCGCTTGCTGGGTCAAAGTAAGGAGCCGCACCCAGCACGTCAACGGTTCGGACGAAAATTCGGTCGGCTGTCGGCGGGCCGAACAGCCCCGGGGCCGGGCGCCGCGACGGGCGCCCCTGGAAACGCCGATGGCCCGGAAGCTTCTCGGAAGCTTCCGGGCCATCGATCCGGGGTGGGCGATACTGGGTTCGAACCAGTGACCTCTTCGGTGTGAACGAAGCGCTCTCCCACTGAGCTAATCGCCCCGGCGCACGGCATACATTACCCCATGTCAGCGGCGCCCTGAGACCACCACGGGATCACTGGTCGATCTTCCACGGCATCACGATGCCGAACTTCCAGACGTAGATCCCGACCAGCACCGCGACGATCAGCAGGCCCAGCGTGGTGAGGATGACGTTGCGCCGCCGGACCTTGGGGTCGAGGGCACGCTGGGCGGCCTCCGTGACCTTGCGGCGGGTCCAGCGCAGGACGAGCTGCGCCCAGACGAACTCGGTCGCCCAGATCGCCATGCCACCGAAGATCACCAGCCAGCCGGGGCCCGGCAACGGCAGCATCACGATGCCCGCCCCGACCACGGCCAGACCGACGACGAAGATCCCGACCTGCCAGCTCAGGTGAAGCACCCGCGACGCCTGGATGTACCGAGGTGCCCGGGACCCCAGCTCCCGCTCCGACGCCTGCTCGTCCCCCGTGGCGGAGTCGGACGCCGACGTCGCGGCGACCACTTTCCGCTCGTCACTCTCCGCGTTCATGGAGCCAACTTACCCGAACGGCGATCGTCACCGGAATGGACGCATGACCCAAAGTTACACACCGCCGCACGAGGGACCCGAAGCATCACAAATAGGTCAGAGGGGTTTACAACGCCACCGTAGGTGGCATGTCGATTTCGCCGACGTGCGAATCCCCGAGCGCACACTGAGCGAAAGGCCCTGGCGCTTATGAACACCACGGTCAGCTGCGAGCTGCACCTGCGCCTCGTTGTGTCGAGCGAGTCCTCACTGCCTGTACCCGCGGGCCTGCGGTATGACACGGCCGATCCCTATGCCGTGCACGCCACCTTTCACACCGGAGCGGAGGAGACGGTCGAGTGGGTTTTCGCCCGTGACCTCCTCGCCGAGGGGCTGCACCGGCCCACCGGCACCGGAGACGTCCGCGTCTGGCCATCTCGTAGTCACGGCCAAGGCGTCGTCTGCATCGCGCTGAGCTCCCCGGAGGGCGAAGCCCTGCTGGAAGCCCCGGCACGGGCCCTGGAGTCGTTCCTGAAAAGGACCGACGCCGCGGTCCCGCCGGGCACCGAGCATCGTCACTTCGACCTCGATACGGAGCTCTCACACATCCTGGCCGAGAGCTGAGCCAGGTCGAGAGCTGCGGGACGCCGTCCGACTCGGGGAGACGGCGTCGCGCGGACAACCTCATAGGGCGGACACCGGCGCCGTCGCCGCGGAACCCACCGCGGCGGCGGCGCCGGCGCGCGCGGCGGGGCGTAGCCCCCTCCCCGGGGCTGCCCCGGGGAGGAGCGTGGCGGTACGGCCATGCGCCCGGATCGGACCGCGCCCTGACGGCCGGGCAGCGTCGGCGGCCCGACGCCCCGCGGGCTGCCAGGACGGCGTCGGGCGGCCTTCGAGCGGCGCGCGTCGTGGGGCGGGGGCGCCCGCCGGGCGGTCGGGAAGCCGCCAGGCGGCCTTTCGGCGGCTGGGGGCCGGGCCGCCGGACCCGCCCCGGCCGGCGGCCGGTCACGGCACTCCCGTCGCGCGGGTCGCGCGGGCACCCTCCGCACCACGCGCCCCACACGCCCCACGACGGCCCTCCGGGCTACCCGGAGGGCCTCAGGGCGCCCCAGGGCCTCCGAGAGCCGCTCCACGGCCATCGAACGGCCTCCCGGGCGCCCGTAAGCCACACCGGACCCTGAGCGCCTCCGCCGAGCCAGTAGAGTCAGCCCGCATCGGCGGGCGCCCGCCCGCCGGAGGCCAGGGAGCGAAGCGTGCTGATCCCCCACGACACCCGGATCGCCCTCGACACGGTGGTCGATCTGGTGAACACCTCACCGGAGAGCGGCACGGGCGAAGGGCTCGCCGACCTCGCGGCGCTCTACGACTTCGCGGAGCGCCACCACATCAGCGGCGTCGGCACCCTCGGCGAGAAGGACCTGCGCGCCGTGCAGGACGTGCGGAGCCGCTTCGCCGAGATATTCGCGGCGCCCGACGCCCGTACGGCAGCGGACCTCGTCAACGGCCTGGTCGCCGCCGCCGGCACCACTCCGCAGCTCACGAACCACGACGGCTACGACTGGCACGTCCACTACTTCGCACCGGACGCCTCCGTCGCGGACCACCTAGCGGCCGACTGCGGCATGGCTCTGGCCTTCATCGTGGTGGCGGGCGAGCAGGAGCGGCTGCGTCGCTGCGAGGCGCCGGACTGCCTGGACGCCTTCGTCGACCTGTCGCGCAACCGCTCGCGCCGCTACTGCTCCAGCCGCACCTGCGGTAACCGGCTCCATGTCGCCGCGTACCGCGCGCGGCGCCGTGAGGCCGCCGGCTGATCACCCGGCCTCACAGCAGGAAGAGATCGTGCAGGGCGGCCATCAGCAGCAGGCCGCCGACCACCGTCAGGAAGATCATCAGGGGCGGCTGGGAAAGCGCGAAGAGGCAGCCACGCGGCTCTTCGGCAGGGGGTGCGGGGGCCTCGCCCCGGGATGTGTCCACCATCTCGCAGTGATCATGACGCAGAGCGGACCCCGTTGGCGATCAACAGACCCTTTTCCAGGGCTGGTTCACCCTCTCCAGGACCCGTGAAATCGCTCCCGCGCGCGAACGCCACCCAGGTGTTCGCACCACCGGCGCCTCGCGGATCCGCGCCCCCGCCCCCGCAGCTCAGCGCGGGGCCGCGCTGGACGCGCGCACCACCAGTTCCGGCTGGAGGACCACGGAGCGGTGCCGGTGGCTGCGGTCCTCGTCGTCCGCCTCCTCCAGGAGCAGCTCCGCCGCCATACGGCCCATGACCACGGCGGGCTGCCTGACCGAGGTGAGCGGCACCGCGGCCGCCGCCGCGAACTCGATGTCGTCGTAGCCGACGATGGCGACGTCCTGCGGGACCCGCACACCGGCGGCGTACAGCGACTGCAGGACACCGAGCGCCAGCAGGTCGTTGGCACAGAAGACGGCCGTGGGCCGGGGTACGAGGCCGAGCAGCCGGGCTCCCGCGTCGCGGCCCGCCGCCACGTCCAGGCGTTCGGAGGGAATCTCGACCAGGGCCTCGGGGCCCAGCCCGGCCTCGGTGAGCGCGGTGAGGGCTCCCTGACGGCGGTCCCGGATCTGGTGGAGATCTCCCGGCCCGCTGACGTAGGCGACGGAGCGGTGACCCGCCGACACGAGGTGCCCGACCGCGAGCATGCCTCCGCGCACGTCGTCCACCGAGACGGCGCAGACGTCGGTGGACGACGCGACCCGGTCGACCAGCACATGGGGGATGCGGTGGCGGGCGAAGGCCTCGAGGTTGCCACCGGTGGCGTCGGCCGGCGTGACGAGCACGCCGCAGACCCGCTGCTCGGCGAAGAGCCCGAGGTATTCGGCCTCCTCCTCCTGGCTCTGGCCACTGTTGCAGACCATCACGCCGAGACCGGCCTCCCGGGCCGCGCGCTCGGCACCACGAGCGATGTCCACGAAGAAGGGGTTGCCCATGTCCAGCACGAGCAGAGCCATGATGCGGCTCCGGCCGGCCCTGAGCTGCCTGGCCGACTCGCTGCGTACGTAGCCGAGCTCCTCGATCGCCGCCAGCACCCGGGCACGGGTGTCGGGGAGCACCGCCTCGGGACGGTTGATCACGTTGGAGACCGTGCCCACCGAGACTCCGGCCTGCCGGGCCACGTCCTTGATGCCTGCCACACGCCCCACTTGTCCTGCCCCACTGATGCGTTCGGCCGCCGCGGGTCGGCGCCGGGTCTCCTGGGCCGCGGGCGGGCCTCCGGCCCGATCCGTCGCACCGTCACCCTGCCGCACCCGCCGTTTGAATTGTTTCAATCCGCTCGGGACGGTAACCATATCCCCGGGACACCGTCAAGATCCCGACGGCCTCTCCCAAATATACCGACGTGCGGCGCTTACGCGGCTCTCGCAGCGTCTCGCTCCGGGGTGAATCGATTCATATCCCGTGGACGCCAGAGACGGCTCTCAGATGCCGTGCTTCTTCAGGATGGCCTCGATGTCGCTGAAGTCGTCGCCCGGCGCGGTCTCCCGCCGCTTGCCGCCCGGTTCGGGCCGCCCCTGCGGGGCCGTCGCACCGGTTCCGGAGGTCAGCGCGGACGACGAGGCCGCCGGGGCGACGGCGGCGCCCCTCTCCGCGTTCCTCGCGGCCTTGCGCTCCTTGCGCGTCGATCCGGCGCGGCGCTCCACGGCACGCGTGGTCATGAAGAGCAGCCAGGCCACACCCAGGAGACCGAAGCCGATCCAGACGCTCGGCTTGAAGACGATGCCGGACAGCCACTCGACGACGCCGGTCATGACCAGGCCGACGGGCACCAGCGCATAGGCGGCGATCCTGGTCGCCGTGAGGAAGCGCTTGCGGTACGCGGTGATCGCGGCGATGCCCAGGCCGGCCGCCGACACCGCGGAACAGATGGTCTCGGCAAGCATCGGGGCCTCCAGCGATCGGAAATCTGTTCTTCCATCCTGCACCGGTCGCCGTCCACGGGGCCACGGTTCAGGACCACATCAGGGACATTTCAGGGCCGCGCTCCTCCCCAGGTCCCGATTGGGACGCGTGGGCCCGGCCTGGAAGACTGATTCCATGAGCGATTCCCCCTCCGCAGCGCCCGTCGTCCTCGACCTCTGGTGCGAGCTCGAGTGCCCCGACTGCCACCAGGCTCTCTCCGACGTCCACGCCCTGCGCGCCCGCTACGGCGACCGGCTGGAGATCCGGCTGCGCCACTTCCCGCTGGAGAAGCACAAGCACGCGTACGCGGCGGCCCAGGCGGCCGAGGAGGCCGTCGTCCAGGGCAAGGGGTGGCCGTACATCGAGGCCGTCCTGGCCCGCACCGCCGACCTCGCGCGCGGCGGGGAGCCCGTGCTGCTGGAGGTGGCCCGCGAACTGGGGCTGGACGCCGAGGAGTTCGACACGGCACTGATCGACGGCCGGCACCTGCTGATCGTGGACGCGGACCAGGCCGAGGGCAAGGCGATCGGGGTCACCGGGACACCGACGTACGTGATCGGCGACGAGCGGCTGGACGGCGGGAAGAGCCAGGAAGGCCTGCGCGCGCGGATCGAGGAGATCGCCGACCGGCTGCTCGCCGCCGAGGGCTGAGCCGCCCGCCGGCCGGTGGGCGGCGGGCCGTCCCGGCCGCGAGCCGGGCAGGGTTTGTGAGCCCTTGCCGGCCAGGGCCCTCCCCGTCCGCCGGGCCGCGCGCGGCCTCCCGGCCGTGGCCGCCCGGCGTGTGTCCGTCGCGCGCCGGCCGGGTCGCCGTGTTCCCTACAGCGCCTTGGCCAGGTTGTACTGGGTGACCTCGTAGCCGAGCGACTCGTACAGCCGCAGGGCCGGCGTGTTGGAGGCGAAGACGTGCAGGCCCAGCAGCCCGAGGCCCGCGTCGAGCGTGATGTCCTCCGCCAGGTGCATCAGTGCCCGGCCGTACCCGCGGCCCCTGTGCCCCTCGCGCACCTCCACGTCGAACACGTAGCCGAGGTCCTCCGCGTCGGGGGTCTCGCGCCGCGCGACCCAGACGTGGCCGACGACGTCTCCCTCGTGGACGAGGACGTGGAAGTACATGCCCGGGGTGTGCTGCCCGTCCGGCAGGTTCGTCGCGTGGTCGGCCTCGGACTTGAGCCTGGCCTGCTCCTCGGGGACCCCGCGTTCCACCCAGTTCCGCGCGTACGCCTCGACGCCGTGGGCCGCCCACTCGCCGTACTCCCCCTCGGTCATGGGACGGCTGGTGACGTCGGCCGGGAGCGCGGGGGCCGTCCGCCGGAGCGTCTTCAGCATGTTCCGGCTGCGCTCGGTGTAGCCGAGCACGGACGCCAGCGCCCGGGCGGCCTCGTTGCCGGCGGGGGCGACCGTACGGACCTGGGTGCAGCCCCAGCTCCGCAGCGCCTCCTCCGCCGCCAGCGCGGCGATCGTGCCCCGGCCGCGCCTGCGGTCCGGCTCCTCGACGGTGAGCGAGTGGAGTATCCCCGCCGTCGGCCCGAACGCGGGGTCGGTGGAGATGGCGACGCTCCCCACGGGGCGTCCGTTGTCACAGACGTCGTACGTACGTGCCCGCGCGCCGTCGGCGCCTTGCTGGATCGGCCCGGCCGGCCGGAGCGTGGTGGTCATCAGGGTGTTCTATCCGCTGGAGGGCGGCCCGTCACCCCGATTACGGAAGCCGGGCCGCCGGCCGGGTCACGGATCGAGGTCGTCGGCGGCGCGCTCGTCGAAGATCCGCATGGCCTTCGCCGTCACCGGCCCGGGGGCGCCGGGGAGCTGCCGGCCGTCGACGCGGTGGACGGCCTGGATGTCGCGCAGTGTCGAGGTCAGGAAGATCTCGTCGGCCCGCTCCAGCACGTCCAGGGGGAGGTCGGTCTCCTGGGCGCCCGTCCACTCGACGGCCAGGGCGCGGGTGATTCCGGCCAGGCATCCGGAGGTGACGGGGGGCGTGTGGACGCGGCCGTCCAGGACGACGAAGACGTTGGAACCGGTGCCCTCGCAGAGCCGGCCGACGGTGTTGGCGAAGAGCGCCTCCGACGCGCCCTGCTCGTGGGCGCGCGCGAGGGCGATGACGTTCTCGGCGTACGAGGTGGTCTTGAGACCCGTCACCGCGCCGCGTTCGTTGCGCGTCCAGGGGACGGTGACCACGGCCGTGCTGTCGGGGCGGCGGGCCACCTCGCTCTGGGCCACGATCAGGCTGGGGCCCGCGTCACCCCGGTCGGAGCCGAGCGGGGAGAGACCGCCCGTGTAGGTGATGCGCAGCCGGCCGAGCTCCATGGGGTTGGCCTCGACGACGGCCGCCACCGCACGGCGGACCTCGTCCTGGTCGGGCTCGGCCAGGCCCAGGCCCGTGGCGGAGCGGGTCAGCCGGTCGAGGTGCCGGGTGAGGGCGAAGGGGCGGCCCTGCGCCACCCTGACGGTCTCGAAGACGCCGTCCCCGACGGTCAGCCCGTGATCGAGCACGGACAGCCGTGCGTCATCGGCATCGCGCAGCCCGCCGTTGACCCAGATCCTCATGACGCGGTCCTTCCTGTCTACTCGTAGGCGCCTGACGCTACAGCGAGCAGCCGGGAGGCCTTGAGCTCGGTCTCCGCCCATTCCCGGGCGGGGTCGGAACCCCAGGTGATGCCGGCGCCCGTACCGAAGCGCAGGAGCGGCTCGGGCCCGGTGCGGTCGATCCAGAAGGTCCTTATGCCGACGGCCAGTTCGGCGGCGCCGCGGTCGGCGTTCACCCAGCCGACCGCTCCGCAGTAGGGGCCGCGGGGCGCGGTCTCCAGGGCGTCGATGATCCGCAGCGCGCTGGACTTGGGCGCACCGGTGACGGAACCGGGCGGGAACGCGGCGGAGAGCAGGTCGGGCCAGCCGGCGTCGTCGGCGAGCCGCCCGCGCACGGTGGAGACGAGGTGGACGAGCCCGGGGTGCTTCTCGACCACGCAGAGGTCGGGGACGCTCACGCTGCCGGTCGCGCAGACGCGGCCGAGATCGTTGCGGACCAGGTCCACGATCATGACGTTCTCCGCGTGGTCCTTCTCCAGCAGGTCGTCCTCGGTGCGTCCCGTCCCCTTGATCGGACCGGACTCGACGGTCCGGCCGTCGAGGGCGAGGAAGAGTTCGGGGGACGCGGTGGCGATCTCCACGCCGTGCGCGGGCAGCCGGACCGTCCCCGCGTACGGTGCCGGGTTGCCCCGTGCGAGCAGCGCGGTGAGGGCGTCCACGTCGGCGCCCGGGTCGGGCAGCGGGGCGGAGAGGACCCGGCAGAGGTTGGCCTGGTAGACCTCACCTGCCGCGATGTGTTCACGGATCCGCCGCACGCCCGCCGTGTAGGCGTCCTCGTCGAGTGATGTCGTCCAGTCGTCGGGGGCGGGGCCGCGCCAGGCTCCGGGCACGGGGAGGGGGACCGGCTCGGACCGTACGGTGGCGAAGCGCGCGCAGACGAGACGGCCTTCGAAGTCGGCGGACACGGCCCAGAAACCGGACGATCCGAGAGCGGCCGGATCGCTGGTCACGTCCTGCAGACCGGTGGCGACGAGGCCGCTGAAGCGGGCGAGGGGGGTGAGGTCGTGCACGCCGTCGAGTCTAGGACGGCGGGCGTCGGCCCGTGGTGGCGCGACGGCGGCGCAGCACGCTGCGCAAACGCGTTTTTGTGCTGGCCCGGGAATCCGCTAGAGTTCAACACGTCGCCGGGACGCGCAAGCGGACCGGGAAAGACAAGCGGACGTAGCTCAGTTGGTAGAGCGCAACCTTGCCAAGGTTGAGGTCGCCAGTTCGAACCTGGTCGTCCGCTCGCAGAAGGTGGGGGATCTTCCCGAACCCCCACCCCTGGTGGAGTGGCCGAGAGGCGAGGCAACGGCCTGCAAAGCCGTCTACACGGGTTCAAATCCCGTCTCCACCTCCAAGGACGATTAGCTCAGCGGGAGAGCACTTCCCTGACACGGAAGGGGTCACTGGTTCAATCCCAGTATCGTCCACCGATCCGCAAGGATCCCCGCGCGATTAGCTCAGCGGGAGAGCGCTTCCCTGACACGGAAGAGGTCACTGGTTCAATCCCAGTATCGCGCACGCAGTACACGCAGGGTCACCCTGCGCGATTAGCTCAGCGGGAGAGCGCTTCCCTGACACGGAAGAGGTCACTGGTTCAATCCCAGTATCGCGCACCAGCCGAAACCCCCGGTCGTCTCGACGACCGGGGGTTTCGTCGTGGGTGGGGGCGGGTCAGCCGGTGAAGAGCTGGGTGGCCTTGCGGGCGAGCTCGTACAGCCCGTAGGCGAACGGCACGGCGACCCAGAGCCAGACGAACACCATGAGCGGCTTACGACTGCTGGTGGACACGGGGGCTCCCTTCCGGTGCCTCGTGGAAGCGTGCGTGGACGGGGCGGATGCACTCGTTGGCGACGAAGCCGACGACCAGCAGGCCGATCATGATGGTCAGCGAGGTCGTGTAGAGGCTGGGGCCGCTGTGACCGGCCTTCTCCCCCGCGTCGGCGACGCGGTTGACGATCAGCGGGCCGAGCACGCCGGCGGTGGACCAGGCGGTCAGCAGACGGCCGTGGATGGCCCCGACCTGGTACGTGCCGAAGAGGTCCCGCAGATAGGCGGGCGCGGTCGCGAAGCCCCCTCCGTAGAAGGAGAGGATCACCAGCGCGCAGCAGATGAAGAGCGGCTTGGAGTCGTTGCCGAGCTGCGCGATGACGACGTACATGAGCGCGCCGACGCCGAGGTATACGCGGTACATGTTCTTGCGGCCGATCAGGTCCGACGTGGAGGACCACAGGAGCCTGCCGCCCATGTTGGCCAGCGAGAGCAGGGCGACGAAGCCCGCCGCGGCGGGGACCGAGACCGGGGCGGAGGTGCCGGCGAAGAAGTCCTGGATCATGGGCACGGCCTTCTCCAGGATGCCGATGCCCGCGGTGACGTTCATGCACAGGACCACCCACAGGCACCAGAACTGCGGTGTGCGCAGGGCGTTGCGCGCGGACACCTGGGCGTTGGTGACGAGCCGGCGCGTCTCCTGCCTGGGCTCCCAGCCGTCGGGGAGCCAGCCCTCCGGCGGCACCCGCACGAGGAGTACGCCGAGCGCCATGAAGGCGGCGTAGACGACCCCGTGGACGAGGAAGGCGGTGGCGATGCCGGAGCGGTCCGTACCGAAGCTCTCCAGCATCCCGGTGGACCAGGGCGACGCGATGAGGGCTCCGCCGCCGAATCCCATGATGGCGATGCCGGTGGCCATGCCCGGGCGGTCGGGGAACCACTTGATGAGGGTGGAGACCGGGGAGATGTAGCCGATGCCGAGCCCGATTCCGCCGATGAAGCCGTATCCGAGGACGACCAGCCAGTAGTGGCCGGTCGCGGCGCCGAGCGAGGCGACGAGGAAGCCGGAGGAGAAGCAGACGAGCGAGACGAACATCGCCCAGCGGGGACCGTTGCGTTCGACGAGCGTCCCGCCGAACGCCGCGGAGAGCCCGAGCATGACGATGCCCAGCTGGAACGGCAGGGCGCTCGCGGTGCCCGAGAGGCCGAGCGCGGATTCGAGCGGCGGCTTGAACACGCTCCAGGCGTAGGCCTGTCCGATGGAGAGATGTACGGCGAGCGCGGCGGGTGGTACGAGCCAGCGGCTCCACCCCGGGGGCGCGACAGTCCGGGACCTGTCGAGGAAGTTCATGATCCCGCACTCTAGGCATCAGTCATGGTCATGACTAGATCACCGGCGGAAGTCCGTCGACCGTATGCAATGCGGGTCCGGGCGCGGGGCCCGGACCCGTCCGGCGGCGTCGGCCGCGCGGCAGACCGGTCAGGAGGAGAACAGCATCCGGCCGAAGCTCTTCTGCCGGTGGTGGCCGCCGTAGTGGCCGCCCTGGTGCGGCGCCCCCCAGGCGGGCGCGGGGGCGGACGGGTAGGCCTGCGGGGCGGGCGGGGCGGGCGGCGCCTGCTGGGCCCACTGGGACTCCAGGCGGGTCAGGGACTCCAGCTCGCCGTAGTCCAGGAATATCCCCCGGCAGCCGCTGCACTGCTCGATCTGGACACCGTTGCGGTTGTAGGTGTGCATCTGGGCGTGACACTTGGGGCACTGGATCATCGAATCGGCTCCTCAGTCGAGAGACGTCGCCGGATGCATGCCCGGCGGCGATCGCTTCACCCTACGACGAGGGTTCGGACACCAACTCGGGCGGGAGGGAGGCAATACGGACACATGCGTCGATCATCAACTGTTCCACCTCATCCGGACTGCGTTGCTCCGCCGCGGACTTGGCGAGGGCGAGGGCGGCGGTCTGCACTGTGAGCGCACGGGCCGGCACGTCGAGGTCGGGCCAGGGGTCCCCTTCGGCACGCACGGCGGGACCGCCCGCTGCGCGATAGGCGTCCAGGAATCGCGTCCAGACCTCGGAGGGCAGCAGCCCGGCCGCGTACCAGGCGGCGGGGCGCGCGAGGTCCCACGCGGGGTCGCCGAGACCGCTGTCGTCGACGTCGATGAGCAGCCAGGGGCCGTGCGGCGCGGGATGACGGACGAGCTGGCCGAGATGGAGGTCCCCGTGGCAGAGGAAGCCGGCCCTGTCCTCGGGCGTTCGGTCCTCGGCGCGGGCCCAGCGGGGAAGCCCGTGCCACGCCGCGAGCACCGGCGCGGTGGCCGGGGCCCCGGGGAGGGCCGCGCGCATCCGCGCGACGGCCCGGGCGGCCTTGGCGGGTCCGCGCATCGCGGGGAGCGGAAGGGGAGGCGGGGTGCTGTGCAGCCGGGCCAGCAGGACGGCCGCGTCTTCCCAGGGGGCCGCGTCCGGGTCGGAGGGGTCGACGGGCTCGCCGTACGGCCACAGGCTCACCACCCGGTCTGCCGCACCGCGGGGTGGCGCGTCCGGGCCGGGGAGCGGCGGGAGCAGGATGCCCGCGAGCCGGGGAGCCGCGGCCAGGGAGAGGCGCTCGGCCAGGGCCGGGACCTCGGTTCCGGGGGCGTGGGCCTTCGCGACGACGGAGCCGCTGCGGACCACCGTGCCGTCCGGCCGGTCCGCGAGTACCTCGGGCGGAGCGCAGACGCACGCGGTGGTGAGGGGGTGGGCGGCGTCGTGCGCGAGGCCGCCCAGCACGCGTACGACAGGGGTGGTGGTCATCTGCTCGGCTCCCCCGACGGTGATCCGCCGGCCGCGCGGCCGGCCCCGGCGATCGTACGCGGGCCGGCGGGAGCCGGTGGAAAGGCCCCGGACAGCGCGATGCCCGGCCAGCTCCCCAGCTGGCCGGACAAACGCTGCCGCCCGCCGCACCCCCGTCCCCACGGGGCTGTTGGCCGGATGCCCCGGCCCGGACCGCTCTTCCGGACCCGGGGCGCCGCTCAGCGCCCCAGCATCACGCCCACGGACGACGCCTGTGTGACCACCGCGTCCCAGCCGCCGAAGACGACCACGAGCAGGGCCGCCAGAGGAAGAACCATCGCCGTCGCCACCAGCGGGTGACGACGGCCGGACGGGCGTGCGCCGAACGCGGCGTAGGCCTTGCGTCCCTGCGTGCGGATCATCGTCCGCGTGGCGGCGTCCGCCATGGTTCCTCTCCTGACCTGTTCCGGAGCGGCGGGCGTGTGGCCTCGGGGGACGAGTTCCTCGCCCGCCGCATGACTGCAACATTAGGCAGGCGGGAGCCACGCGGCGTCATGCCCGCGTACCGAATACCGGGCCTCCCGGAGGATGAGCCGGTGTCCTCCCGTGTACTCCCCTGGGTGGAGAAACGGGGCTGGTTGCGGTACCGGGCACCTAGGGGTCCGGCGTGGACTCCCCGTCCGGACGCGGAACGGGAGTGGGGACGACGGCCGGGGCGGGGACGGTGGTCGTCGGGCAGGGGCGGTCCTCTCCGTGCCTCGTCAGTCCCGGCCGTCCGCCATCGCGAGCAGCCGGTCGAGGACGGCCGGGTCGGCCCGGACACCGTCGTGGGCGTGGTCGTGGCTGACCCAGGTGCGCAGCCCGCGCACGGCTCCGGCGGTGGCGAGCGCGTGCTCGCGGTCCACGTACATGTCGTCGTGGTAGACGGCGGCCACCACGGGGACCTTGTTGGCCGCAAGCCTGTCGAGGTCGTAGAGCGCGGGCCAGTCGGTGCGCGCGGCGAGGGCTTCCGCCGCGCCCTTCAGCGGGACGAGGGCCGGGTCCTCCTCGAACTGCCAGGGGTAGACCATCTCCCCGGTGAAGCGGACCGGGCCGCCCTGTTCGGCGTCGAACGCGGGGAACTCCTGGCGGACCCGGTGCGCGGACCAGGCGGTGGGGCGCGTTCCTTGGGCGTATATCGGCTCGTGGAGCGCCGCGTAGAGGGGGCGCTCGGCGAAGGACACCGCGGCGTCGACGCCCCGCAGGAAGGTGTCGGTGAGCTCGGGGCCGCGGACGCCGTCGGTGAAGGCGGTCTCCAGGAGGTAGTGGAGCGAGTCGAACTTCGCAGAGGTGCCGAAGGTGATGCCCAGCGTCTGGAAGCGGCGCACGGTGAGGCGTTCGCCGGTCGGCATGCGTACGTCGTGCGTCTCCAGGTGCGCGGCGACGGCGTCGGCGAGGCGCTGGTCGTCCGGATAGCGCGCGAAATAGCGCTCGTTGTGGGTGAGGGTGCGAGCGTAGGCCGCCCGGTACACGTCGTCGGCGTGGCCGGTCAGCGTGGGCAGGCCCCCGGTGATGTAGGCCTGGCTCAGTCCCTCGGGCGCGAGGCTGAGGTAGGTGAGGGTCGCGAAGCCACCGAAGCTCTGTCCCAGGACGCTCCACGGCTGTTCGCCCTGGAAGTGGCGGCGCAGCTGTTCGGCGTCCCGGACGATCGAGTCCGCGCGGAAGTGGCCGAGGAACCCGGCGGCGGCATGGTGGTCCGTGCCGAACCGGGCGAGGGTGAGCCGGTCGGCGGGGGTGGAGCGCCCGGTCCCGCGCTGGTCCATCAGGACGACGCGGTGACCGGCGAGGGCACGCCGGAGCCAGGCACCCGCGGCGTTCGGCCGTTCCGCCCGGCCGCCCGGGCCGCCCTGGAGCCAGAGCAGCCGGGGCAGCTTCTCGTGCTCCCGGCCTTCGGCCACCACTTCGCGGGCGAACAGGCTGAGGGACGGACCGCCGGGATCACCGTGGTCCAGCGGTACGTCGATGGTGTGGTCGGTGCAGACCAGACCGCCGTGGCGGTAGGAGACGGGTACGGGCGAGGACATGGGCGCTCCTTGTCGCGGGGAGGGGGCAGGGGACGGGGCCGGCGTCGGGTGCCACCGGTGCGAGGCGGTTCCGGCGGCCTGCGCGAGAGGGGCGCGGGGCTGCGGACGGTCGCACGGGCATGGGGCCGGGCGGGGTGCGCGGGACGGACGGGCCGCACGGGCGGGGTGGCGGGACGTGGGGCACGGGCCGGACGGATCCGACGCACGGGCGTAGGGCCCGCCGGGCACGTGTGCTCCGGGGGCCGGGGTGAACAGGGCGCACCCTGCGGGGGACGCGGGCCGGGCGGACGGTGGGTGCCCGGCCCGCGGCTGCTCGGGTCAGTAACCGGCGACGCCGAGTTCGCGGCAGATCTCCACGAGTTCGGGGTGCACGTAGCGCCCGTTCTCCTCGATCGCCACACCGTCCAGGTAGATGGACGGCCCGAGCACACTGCCGTCGGTGTGCGCGGCGGCGACCCACGGTTCGCCGCCGATCCAGGCGCCCTTCGTGCCGATGCCGAGCTCGACGCACCCGAAGACCCGCTCGTCCTCCACGATGCGGCCCGTCGGGGCGAGGACGCCCGGGTTGAAGCCGAGGGACCAGTGGGCGACGCGGAACATGTTCGGGTCGTCGAAGGACTCCATCCAGCGGCGGAAGGTGTCGGCGTCGGCACCGCCCTCGATCTTCGTGACGACACCCTTCTCGACGGTGCAGCGGACCGGGGAGCGCAGCAGGCCGATCTCGTCCGGCGGCCACAGGGCGCCGTCGAACACCAGGATGCCGTCCTGGGTCTCCTCCAGCGGGTTCCAGGAGATCTGGCCCGACAGCATGACCGTTTCACCGGGCTTCTCGGCGGGCTTGCCGCGCAGGTTGATCGGGCGGTCGCCGTTGCGCCCCACGAGGTCGGTGCCGTTGGCGGAGGTGATACGGACCTCGTCGGCGGCCTCCAGGAGGGCGACGAGAGCCTTGCCCAGGCGGATGACGCCCTGGAAGTCGGGGCGCCCGACGGTGGCGACCAGCATCTGGACGTCCATGGCGGTGAGATTGGTGTAGCGGCAGCCGTTCGCCATGGCGGCGCGGAAGGCGTCGGAGTGCATGACGTAGGAGACCGCGAACTCGATCCACACGTCCGCGTCGGCTATCGCACCGGCCACGGGGCGGGGCGGCTCCATCGAGGCGCCGGGCATCGTCTCGTACCAGACGATGACGGGGTGGGCGCCGGCGGCGGCGACGGCCTGGGCGGTGGCCTCGACGACCCGGCGGTCGCTGCTCGTGTCACCGGTGAGGACGACGTGCTCGCCCCGCTTGACGAGCATGACCTCCTCGACGAGCTTCCGTGCGGCCAGGGCCAGTTCGAAGCTGAGGTACTCGGGACGCGGTTCGAGCCTGCTGTACATGTCCACGGTGGGGGTTCTCCTTGCCTTGCAGTGTGGTGCGGGGTGGTACGGGTGGTGGCTTGAGGGGGCCGGCGGGCTCAGGTCTTGAGGATCTGGGCGGAGTCGCCGAGCGAACTGCCCGCGATCACACCGGCGCCGACCAGGTTGAGTTCCTCGTCCGCGGCGGGGCCGCGCAGCTTGCGGTAGACGACGCGTACCGCCAGTGCGCCGAGGACCAGCCAGCAGGCCTGCGGGGTGAGGATGAGGAGGCCGGTGGCGAGCATGACGCCCATCTGCCGGCGGGTGCCGCCGATCAGCTGGATGACCGCGCCGGGGATGGCCCACAGGAGCATGGTGCGCACCGCGTCGGGGTCACTGAGGCCGGTCTTGATCGTGTCGGCGTACACCTTGGCGACGGGCGGGATGAGCCCCTGCCCGAAGTACGAGCGCCAGGCGACGGCGACGACGAGCAGCGCGACACCGAAGCCGATCAGGGCGGCCAGGAACTGCTGGCGGCGCCCCTCACGCTCGTACGGGTCCCAGGGGCGGTGGTCGCGGCGCAGCAGCCAGCCCGCCTTGAGGTCGTAGCCCATGTCGGCGAAGGCGGGGCCGGTGGCGGAGACGTAACCGATCAGGAGGGCCAGCGGTACGGAGGGAATGCCCATCGCGAGCCCGAGGACCAGGAAAATCAGGGTGACGGCGAAGGACGGGAACCAGCCGGACTGCATGGCGGCGAGGCCGACGATCAGTTCGTGGACGAGCGCGGCGAAGGCGGCGAACAGGACCCAGCCGACGATGCCCAGCGGGCTCATGTCGCCGATCAGCCCTCCGAGTACGGCCAGGACGACGGCGCCCGCGGTGAAGAGCGCGTAGCCGCGGATCAGGGCGAGCCGCAGGCCCCTCTCGTCGACGGTGTGTTCGACGGTCGGGTCGGTCACCACGCGGGTGCTCGCCGGCTCCCGGTCCGCCTTCTGCTTCTTGCGGGCACGCCGGCCCACCAGCATGTGGACCGCCTGCCCCAGGGCGACGACGCCCGCGCCGACCATGACGCCGTGCGGGATGAAGCCGGCCCCGAGGTCGGTGTCGAAGAGGTCAGGACTGTACTGGCGCAGCATCAGGCCGACACCGAACATCATCAGCGCCCAGACGTTGCCCAGGAAGGCCACGCCCGCGGCGGACAGCGGCAGGCTGAGAAGCGTCCCGGCCAGCCCGATCGCGGTGCCGCCGGCCAGGATCAGCGCCCGGCGGCCTCCCCGGTCGCCGGCCTTGATGGTCTCGGCGGCGGCGGTTCCGGGCGGCCACGCGGCGTCGGCGGGCAGCAGCCGGGAGCCGAAGGCCCGGTAGAGCACCCAGGCGTCCACGAGCAGACCGATGAACGATCCGGCGAGCATGGGCCAGACCAGGTCCTGCCGTCCGAAGACGTACGGGATGGCCACGGACGTCAGCAGCGCGTTGGCCGAGGCGAAGGTCGCCGCGGAGATGGCGCTCTGGGCGAGGTTCTGCCGGTGCACGGACCGCATCCGGCGCAGGAAGCCCAGCGGGATGCGGCCGATCAGCATGGCGACGAGGGCGCCGACGACCGAGGTGTTGGCGGAGATGCCCAGCTTGGACACGAGGTCGATGCCGATCACCGCGCCGACGGCGGCGAGCAGGACCAGGATGACCAGCAGCACGGGTTCGAAGACCCGGGGGTGGGACCCGGTGTCGTCCGACCGGGGTCCGGACGGCGGCGGAACGCGGTGCGGGGCGGAGGCTTGGTGCGCCATGGGGCACCCCCTTCGGTGAGCAGGACTGGGAAGACGCCGTTCCTCATCGGTGCGCGGGCAGGGCGGAGCGCACCGGCGGCGCGGAGCGCCGCGGGATCGAGCGGTGTGCGGTCGGGGCCGGTTCAGCCGCCCAGTGCCGCGGTGATCTCCGCGGCTCCGGCGCGCACCAGCGGTACGAGGGTGTCGACGGCCCGGTCCACACGGTGGGAGGGGCCGATCACGGTGAGGGAGGCGGCGACGGCGCCGCCTTGGAGGACGGGGGCGGAGACGGCGGTGACGGCCTCGTCGTACTCGCCGTAGCTGACGCAGTGCCCGTCGGTACGGACCTGGGCGTAGCAGGTGAGCAGGGCGTCCAGGTCGGTGATGGTGCGATCGTTGAACCGGGCGAGACCGGTGGGACCGAACATCTGCCGGATCTCGCGTTCGGGGTGGTACGCGAAGATGGTGTGCCCGGAGGCTCCGGCGTGGCCGGGCATGACCGCTCCGATGATGGCGGTGTAGCGGACGGGCCCGGTGCCGTCCACGGCGGCGGCGCAGCGGTAACCGGAGCCGTGCGGGACGTTCAGCACGATGCTCTCGCCCGTCTCGCGCAGCAGCCGGGCGAGTATCGGGCGGGCGAGGGACGGCAGCACGCCGCTGTGTTCGCCGACCCGGGCGAGCCGGGAGAGTGCGGGGCCGGGCCGGTAGCGGCGGCTGACGTCGTCGCACATCAGGAAGGAGCGGGCGGTCAGGGTGGTGAGCAGGCGCTGGACGACCGCCTTGTCCCAGCCGTGATGGCGCGCGAGCTCGCTGACGCCCCACTCGGGGCGCTGCTCGGTGAAGGTGAGCAGGACCACGAGGGCCCGGTCCACGGTCTGCAGGACGCCGGGTGCCTGGGAAGCGGCTGCGACAGGGGTGGTGTCGGTGCCGTGGTCCGCCATGGGCCGGCCTCCTTCTCGCGTGCGGGTGGTTCGTGAGCGCCGACCGGTGTCCTGGGGAGGTTTCCGGGGGCCCCCGGTGCGTGTCCGGAGAGCCGTTCGGTGCGGAAATCGCAACGCCGTTGCGTTTTCTGGCGAAAGGATGCTGCTGCACCGCGCGGGTGTCAAGGGTGTTCCGCAGATTCGTGGCGACTGCACGGACCCCGCCCTCCGGGGTACGCGCCCCACGGCTGACCAGCGGCTCCGTCCCGGGGCGAGGCGGAAGGCGGAGCGGAGGGCCGGGACGCGCGCAACACGGTGGGCGCGGGGCGCGGCGGCCCGCGCGGGCATCACGGCGGGCGCGGGGCGGCGGATGGCACGCAGGGTGCGGGGCGCCGCGGCGGGAGGCGCCCAGGGGTGTGGGCGTCCGTGCGCGGGTCCGGGCAGGCGGCTCGGGGCAGGGGACGGGGTGGCGCGCGGGGCCCGGGCGGCGCGGCCTGGGCAGGCGGCTCGGGGGCCGACGCGGGGTGGCGCGCGAGGCCCGAAAAGGCAGGGCCTGGGCGTGCAGGCGTTCGGGCGTCAGGGCGTCGGGGTCGCTATGGGCGACGCGGGCGCGGGACGCGGCACCCCGGCCCGTGGTCCGGGGGCAGGTGGGGTGGGCGCGGAACTCGGGGTCCGGGAAGCGCAGAACGCGGGCATGGCGGAGGGCACAGGCGGCCCGCGACGGGCGGCCCGGAGGGCACAGATCGTCGCGGTAGGCATCGCGGATCGGAGCCCAGCCGGGCCCGGGCCCGGAGCGCGGGCGGGCGCTCACAGGGCGCCGGAGATGGGCCCGGCGTCGGCGCAGAGCGTCCCCCCGGCGCGACGGGCAGCACGCCCGCCCGGAGCCCTTGGCCCCAGGATGGCGCGCGGGCCGTCTTGCCCAGGCCGCCGCGTGTGCAGGCCTCCGCGGTGTGGTGAAGGCGTCCGAGCTCACCGCACGCCGGAGGCGCACCCCGAAGGCGCACCGCGGAGGTATTCCTGTCCGGCGCGGCGCCGGCCACCCTGTGGGGTCGCCGGCGCCGGGGCCGATGCGCGGAGGTTCACGGCCGGGACCGCCCCGGGCCAGAACCTGACGCGGCACTACCGGGGGTCGGGGCCTCCTGCGGGCGGGCCCTCGGAGGCGTCCTCCCTGGGGACCGGCTGTTCGACCAGGGCGAGCACCCTGGTCGCCATGAAGCGGGCGGTACGGACAACTGATCCACTTCGGGTGACTTCACTCACTTCCACCACACCCCGGCGGACCGCTGTCTCCACCCGGCGGCCTGCCCTGGAGGCCACCACTTCGTACGTCCTCGTCGTGTCACCCGCGTCCACGACTATTTCCACACGATCGCCCTTCATTGATCCAACTCCCCCTTCAGCGACGGACCTTTGAGATCTCGCACCGGTCATGGAGTCTGGATCTCCGGCTCCTTGACCACTCCTCAATTCTCCCACCGGGGACTGACAATCGATGGGGCGGCGAGGGCGCGGCCTCTGAGCGCGCCGCGCCACGGGTACGTAAGCTGTGCCTCGTCAGGCGGACCGGCAGCGGGGATGGGCAGACGATGGCGATGATGCGGCTCCGGCGCGAGGACCCGCGTGTCGTCGGCTCGTTCAGGCTGCACCGGCGGCTCGGCGCGGGCGGCATGGGCGTCGTCTATCTCGGTTCCGACCGGCGGGGCCAGCGGGTCGCCCTCAAGGTGATCAGGCCGGACCTGGCGGAGGATCAGGAGTTCCGCTCGCGCTTCGCGCGCGAGGTGTCCGCCGCACGGAGGATCCGCGGCGGCTGTACGGCGCGCCTGGTGGCCGCCGACCTGGAGGCGGACCGCCCGTGGTTCGCCACCCAGTACGTACCCGGACCGTCCCTCCACGACAAGGTCGTGGAGGAGGGCCCTCTGACGGCCGCCGAGGTCGCCTCGATCGGGGCGGCGCTGTCCGAGGGTCTGGTGGCGGTGCACGAGGCCGGGGTCGTCCACCGGGACCTGAAGCCGTCGAACATCCTCCTATCCCCCAAGGGCCCCCGGATCATCGACTTCGGCATCGCCTGGGCGACCGGCGCCAGCACGCTCACCCATGTCGGGACGGCGGTCGGCTCCCCCGGCTTCCTGGCGCCCGAGCAGGTGCGCGGCGCCGCCGTGACCCCCGCGACCGACGTGTTCTCGCTGGGCGCCACCCTGGCCTACGCGGCCATGGCGGACTCGCCCTTCGGGCACGGCAGTTCCGAGGTGATGCTCTACCGCGTGGTCCACGAGGAACCGCACCTGTTCGACGTGCACGACGCGCTCGCCCCGCTCGTACGGGCCTGTCTGGCGAAGGACCCCGAGGAGCGGCCGAGCACGCTGCAGCTGTCCATGCGGCTCAAGGAGATCGCGGCCCGTGAGGCCCAAGGACTGCAGGAGCGCCGCCCGCCCGCGCAGCGCGGCGAGCAGGAGCTGGACCGGCCGACCGGCCGGCTGGAGGGTCCGTACACCGAGCAGTCCACCCGGCGTACGGCCGGAGGCTCCGCTCAGCCCTCGCGCGCGCCGGGGCGGCGCCCGGCGTCCTCGCGTCCGGCCCCTCCCCGTACCGGCGGATCACAGCCCCGGGGGTCCCGTAGCGGCACACGGCCGGGTCAGCAGCCGCACGCGCCGAAGGGCACGAACGGGACGAACGGCAGGCCCGCCTCCCGGCCGGGTGTCCGCACGACCTCGGCGGGCAACGGCGGCAAGCGGCGGCCCGCCAATCCGCGGCTGCTGCGGCAGCGGCTCGTCGTCTTCGTCGTGGTGACGCTGCTGGTGGCCCTGGGCATCGCGGCGGCCCAGGGATGCCAGGGGCCGGCCCGCGGACTGGACGACTCACCGGCACGGACGTACGACGGCGCTGCCGCGCAGTCCGTGCGCGCGGACGGGTCCTGAGGGCTGCCCTCCCGTCAGGAGGGGTCGGGCCGGGTCGCGTAGAAGACGACGGCGGATGCCGCCGCGACGTTGAGCGAGTCGACCCCGGCGTCCATCGGGATCCGTACGTGGGCGTCGGCGGCGGCCAGCGCCGCGGGCGTGAGGCCGTCGCCCTCCGTGCCGAAGACGAGCGCCAGCTTCTCGTGCCGCCGTGCGACCAGTTCGTCCAAGGTGATCGACCGGTCGCTGAGGCAGAGCGCGGCCGTGGTGAATCCGGCCTCGCGCAGCAGGCCGGCGTCCTCGGGCCATGAGGTCAGGCGGGTCCAGGGGACGTGGAAGACCGAGCCCATCGAGACCTTCACCGCCCTGCGGTAGAGCGGGTCCGCGCAGCGCGGGGTGAGCAGGACGGCGTCGACACCGAGCGCGGCGGCGTTGCGGAATGCGGCGCCCAGGTTGGCGTGGTCGACGATGTCCTCGAACACGGCGACCCGCCGCACGCTCCCCCGCTCCGGGGCCAGCAGGACCCGGGCGTCGGGCAGCGGTCTGCGCTCCATGGAGGCGAGGGCGCCCCGGTGCACGTGGTAGCCGGTGACGCGCTCGGCAAGCTCCGGTGTCACCGCGTACACCGGAGCGGTGGCCTCGTCGATCACATCACGCATGACGTCGATCCACTTGGCGGAGAGCAGCATGGACCGCATCGCGTACCCGGCGTTCCCGGCGCGCCGGATCACCTTCTCGCCCTCGGCGATGAAGAGGCCTTCTGCGGGTTCCCGCCTGCGCCTGAGTGCGACGTCGGTCAGGCCGGTGTAGTCGGCCAGCCGGGGGTCGTCCGGGTCGTCGACGGTGATGAGTTCAGCCACGGGTCTGCTGCTGCCTTGTCGGGTGGTGGGGTGCGGCGGAGGCCCGCCGCTCAGTCTTCGAGCGGTGCGGGTATGTCCACGCCGACGGCGACGACGTCGCCGATGACGATGACGGCCGGGGGCCGGACCTCTTCCGAGACGACCCGCTCACCGACGGTCGCGAGGGTCGCGTCGACCCTGCGCTGGGCGGCGGTGGTGCCCTCCTGGACCAGGGCCACGGGCGTGTCCGGGGACTTTCCGTTGCTGATGAGCGCCTGCGCGATGGCGCCGATCTTGTCGACGGCCATCAGGAGGACGAGGGTTCCGCGCAGCTGCGCGAGGGCCTGCCAGTCGACCAGGGAGCGCGGGTCGTCGGGCGCCACATGACCGCTGACCACCGTGAACTCGTGGGCGACCCCGCGGTGGGTGACGGGGATCCCGGCGGCGCCCGGCACGGAGATGGAGCTGGAGATGCCGGGGACGACGGTGCAGGCGATGCCCTCGGCGGCGAGCGCCTGGGCCTCCTCCATGCCCCGGCCGAAGACGAAGGGGTCACCGCCCTTGAGGCGGACCACGGACTTGCCGGCCTTGGCGTGGTCGATGAGCGCCTGGTTGATCGCCTCCTGAGCCATGTAGCGGCCGTACGGGATCTTCGCGGCGTCTATGACCTCGACGTGCGGGGGCAGCTCGTCGAGCAGGTCGCGCGGGCCGAGCCGGTCGGCGATGACGACGTCTGCCTCGGCGAGGAGACGGCGGCCACGGACCGTGATCAGGTCGGGGTCGCCGGGGCCGCCGCCGACCAGGGCCACGCCGGGGGCCCGGGTGCGGTGGTGCGGGGCGGCGAGCGTACCGTCGCGCAGGCCCTCCACGATCGCGTCGCGGACCGCGGCGGAGTGCCGGGGGTCACGGCCCTGCGAGGTGGTGGTGAGCACCGCGACGGTGATGCCCTCGCTGCGGCCGGTCGCGGGGGTCCAGGCGGTGGCCGCCTCCGCGTCGTCACTGCGGACGCACCAGGTGCGGGTGCGCTCGGCCTCCGCGGACGCCGCGTCGTTGGCGGCGGCGTCGGACGAGGCGACCAGGGCGTACCACGTGTCGGCCAGGTCCCCGTCCTGGTACCTGCGGCGCTCCCAGCGGATCTCGCCCGCGTCGGCCATCGCCTCGACCGACGGCGTCGCGGACGGGGAGACCAGGGTGATGTCGGCTCCGGCCGCGATGAGGGCGGGCAGCCGGCGCTGTGCGACCTGGCCGCCGCCGACGACGACGACGCGGCGCCCGTTCAGGCGCAGTCCGACGGGGTAGGCAGGGTGATCGTCATGCTCGGCCATGGTCGGGCGGGCTCCTCGTGCAGGGTGCGGTGTGCTGCGGGCCGCTGCGGCGGTGGAGCGGCTGTGACGTGAGGTGGAGCGGTGGGGCGTGGGACCACGATACGGGGTGCCCCTGCCGGGGGGTTCCGCGGTGCGTTCGCCGCGGACCGGGCGGGCCGGGGCGCGCCCTGGTTCCTGGTTCTCGTACGCCCGACGGCCGAAGGTCCTCCGGGGCGGGAACCGTTCCACGCGCGCGGGGCGGGGTCCGCCGCCCCGCGCGGGGCCGTGCCCGGGACGGCCGGTGGGCACGTCCGGGCACGGGGGCCGGCTACTTCTCCGTGACGCCCGCGGAGTCGAAGGTCGCCACCTCGTGCATCGCGCGGGCCGCGCTCTGCACGATGGGGAGCGCGAGCAGTGCGCCGGTGCCCTCGCCGAGCCTGAGGTCCAGATCGACCAGCGGGCGCAGTCCGAGCTTGTTCAGGGCGGCGACGTGGCCGGGCTCCGCGCTGCGGTGGCCCGCGATGCACGCGGCGAGCGCCTCGGGGGCGATCGCCCGGGCGACCAGGGCGGCGGCTCCGGCGCTCACGCCGTCGAGGATCACCGGCGTACGGAGGGACGCTCCGCCGAGGAGGAAGCCCGCCATGGCGGCGTGCTCCAGGCCGCCGACCGCGGCGAGCACCCCGATCGGGTCGGTGGGGTCGGGCTGGTGCAGATCCAGGGCCCGGCGGACCACATCGACCTTGCGGGCGTGCATCTCGTCGTTGATGCCGGTGCCGCGACCGGTCACCTCCGCCGGGTCCATGCCGGTGTACACGCAGATCAGTGCGGCCGACGCGGTGGTGTTGGCGATGCCCATCTCACCGGTGAGCAGGCCCTTGTTGCCCGCCGCCACCAGGTCGCGGGCGGTCTCGATGCCGACCTCGATCGCCGCGAGCACCTCTTCGCGGGTGAGGGCGGGGCCCGTGGTGAAGTCGGCCGTACCGGGACGGACCTTCCTCGGCAGCAGGCCGGGGGTGGCGGGGAGCTCCGTGGCGACGCCCACGTCCACGACGCAGACCTCGGCGCCGACCTGGGCGGCGAAGGCGTTGCAGACCGCGCCGCCCCCGAGGAAGTTGGCGACCATCTGGCCGGTCACCTCCTGCGGCCAGGCGGTGACGCCCTGGGCGTGCACCCCGTGGTCCCCGGCGAAGATCGCGACAGCGGCGGGCTCCGGGATCGGTGGCGGGCAGAGCCGCGAGAGCCCGGACAGCTGGGCGGAGATGATCTCCAGCATGCCGAGCGCACCGGCGGGCTTCGTCATCCGCTTCTGGCGTTCCCAAGCCTCGCCGAGTGCCTTGGCGTCCAGGGGCCGGATGGTGGCGATGGTCTCCTGGAGCAGGTTGTGCGGCTCCTCGCCGGGCAGGGCACGGCGGCCGTACGTCTCCTCGTGGACCACCCAGGACAGGGGGCGGCGCTTGGACCAGCCCGCCTGCATCAGTTCGGGCTCCTCCGGGAACTCGTCGACGTAACCGACGCAGAGGTAGGCGACGACTTCGAGGTGCTCGGGCAGGCCGAGCGCGCGGACCATCTCACGCTCGTCGAAGAAGCTGACCCAGCCCACCCCGAGGCCCTCGGCGCGGGCGGCGAGCCAGAGGTTCTCCACGGCGAGGGCCGAGGAGTACGGGGCCATCTGCGGCTGGGTGTGCCGGCCGAGGGTGTGCCGGCCGCCCCGGGTCGGGTCGGCGGTGACGACGATGTTCACCGGGGTGTCGAGGATGGCCTCGATCTTCAGTTCCTTGAACTGCTTGGCGCGCGCCTTGGGAAGCGACTTGGCGTACGCCTCGCGCTGACGCTGTGCCAGTTCGTGCATGGAGCGGCGCGTCTCCGCGGAACGGATGACGACGAAGTCCCAGGGCTGCGAGTGGCCGACGCTGGGCGCGGTGTGTGCGGCTTCGAGGACACGGAGGAGGACCTCGTGCGGGATGGGGTCGCTGCGGAAGCCGTTACGGATGTCGCGGCGCTCACGCATGACGCGCAGCACGGCTTCGCGCTCGGCGTCGTCGTAACCGGGCGCGGGCGGGGAGACGGGCACCGCCTCGGGGGCCTCGGCTGCTTCGGGCGCCTCGGCTTCGGCGAGCGGGGTCTCCTCGGCCACGGCGGGCACCTCGGCCCGCGGGACCTCCGGATCCTGCGCCTGGGGCGCCGCTGTCTGCGGGGCCTCCTGGAACTCCGCCGCCGGGATCTCCGCTTCCGGGATCCCTGCTTCAGGGGTCTCCGCTTCCGGGGTCTCGATGATCTCGGGCCCGGTGGCCTGCTCCAGCTCCTCGGCAGGGGCGGGCTCGGCCGCCGGGGCGGTCTCCGCGACGGCGACGGTCTCCACGGCCGGCTCGGGCGCACCCGCGGGCTGCTGGGCGGCCACCGGCTCCGGAGCCTGGAGGATCTCGGGCTCGGAGGGTACGGATTCCGCAGGCGCGGGCTCGCCCGCGACGTCTGCGACCGGCTCCGCCGTGGGGGCCACCGGCTGATCGGGCTCGGGCGCTGCCACCGGGCTGACGGCCGCCTCAGCGACCGGCGTGCCCGCGGCCGGGGTGGGCGCGAGGGGGGAAGGGGCCGGTACGGAGCCCTCCACCGGCACGAACTGCTCTGTCTGCGGGGCCGGGGCGACGGCGGTCTCCGCACCCGGCTCGAAGGGGGCCTCGGCAGGAGCCTCGGTGGGTACGGCGACCTGTCCCTGCGCCGGAAGCCGGACCGGAGGCTCCTGGACGTGTTCCTCGGCCGTCTCCACGACGGTCTCGACAGGCGCGGCGTCCAGGGCGACCGTTTCTGCGGGCGCGGGGCCGGTCTCCGGCGCGAGGGTCTCGACGGGCGCGGCCTCAGCGGCGGCCTCGACCGGCGCAACGGCCTCGACGGGTACGACGTGAGGGGCGGCCTCGACCGGCGCAACGGCCTCGACGGGTACGACGTGAGGGGCGGCCTCGACCGGCGCAACGGCCTCGACGGGCACGGCAGCCTCGGCGGGCACCACGGGCTCGACGGGCACGGCAGCCTCGGCGGGCACCACGGGCTCGACAGCGACCGGCTCCGGGACGGCCTGCGGCTCCGGAGCGGCCACCGCTTCGGGTACGGCGACCGGCTCGGGCGCGACCACCGCTTCGGGCGCGGGCTCCGGTGCACCCCACGCGGGTGCGCTCTGCGGCGGGATCTCGCCCAGCTGCGGCCCGGGCAGCCGGGCCGCGTCGTCCGCCGGGAGGTCGAAGTACTCGGGACCCGTCGTGGGCGGTCCGGCGTGCCGGACGGGCATCGGGGTCTGCGGCGTACCGGCCGGCCCTCGGTCCGCGAGCGAGCGGACCACTCCCCCGGTGGCCGAACCACCGTAGGTGGGGGCCTCCGTGGCCGAGGGGCCGCGGTGCAGCGGGCGGCGTGCCGGAGCGGCGGCAGCCGGGACCTGCGCCGCGTGCGACTCGGGCTGGCCCGCGGGTGCGGCGGGTGCGTCACTCCACGCACCCTGGGCCGCGGGCATCAGGAGGAGGTCGTCGTCCTCGGTGGCGGGGTGCTCGGAGGGCTCGAGGTAGGTGTACGCGTCCTGGGCGGGGATGCCCGGCTGCTCCACCATGCCTGCGTTCTCCGGCAGTCCCTCGCCCGGGATCTGGCCGGTGTCAGTCATGCGTACCCCTCGCCCATCGTCAGTGCTCCTTCGCCCTTCGCCCGGGATGCCCGAACCACGGCACGCCGGTGCTCGTCAACAAGAACGAGCGGGCTCGCCGCGCGGCACGAAACGCGCGCGGAGGTATACATTCTCGCGGTCGTTCGCCACCGCGAAAGACAGTTCCGCCACGGCTCGCTGTGGACTGCGCCACGTTGCGCGTCCCCCGGTTGCGCTGTACCACATCGCGGACCAAAACGGTCCACTTTTCCGGACATTGACGAACGAAAGATCGAACGCCCGGCTGCGGTACAACAATCGGTCAGCCTACCTCGCGCCTGCGTGCGGGCAGCTCAGGGGGCGAGGTCGGAACGTACGGCGGAGAGCAGGAAGACGACGGAGCGCTCGCGCTCCGCCCAGTCCGAGGTGTCCAGTTCGACGGACTGGAGCAGCGCGCACTCGACCGTGTAGCCGTTCTCCGTGAGGGCCGCGCCCAGGGCTTCCGCCTCGTCACGGTTCGAGGCATGGGTGACGATACGTTCCGGCCGCCGGTCGGCGACCGCGACCGCGACCCTGACACCGCCGCCCCCGATCCGCACGACATCGGGTTCCGGCAGGCGCTCCAGCACGTGCGGCGCCGTGCCCCTGACGACCTGGACGCCTACCTGGAAGTCACGGGCGGCCGCCGCCGTACGCTCGCAGGCACCGGGGTCGCTGTCCACGGCCAGCACGGCCGCCCCGAACCGGGCCGCCTCCACGGCGAGGGCTCCGCCGCCGCAGCCGATGTCCCAGACCAGGTCCCCCGTACGCGGTCCGAGCCGGGCCAGTTGGGCGGCCCGCAGCCCGGGCGACTCGCCCTCGCCGCACTCCCCCGCGCCGTCCGGGGCCGCGCCGTAGGCCGAGGCGGGCAGCGCCCACCCCCGGACACCCTCCGGCTGGGCGGGGCGACGGCCCGCGAACCAGGCGCCGTTGGCGGTGGTCTCGGGGCCGCCCCCGACGGCGATGACGACGTTGGGGTCGCGCCAGGTGTGGTCGGCGGTCTTGTCGGAGGTGAGGACGGTGACCCGTTCACGTGCGGTGCCGAGTTCCTCGCAGATCACGAAGGTGCGGTGGACGCCTTCGAGCAGCAGGGCGAGTTCGGCGGGACCGGCTCCCGGAGAGGTGAGGACGGCGACCTTGTGATGGGCGCGGATGACGTTGACCGCGCGGCGCAGGGTGCGGGGGTGGGCGACCACGATCTGCGCGTCGTCCCAGGGCATGCCCGCCCGGGCGAACGCCGTGGCGACCGAGGAGACCGCGGGGACGACCTCGACCTCGAGGCCGTGCTCGCGGGCGCGCAGGGTGCGTACGACGCCGAAGAAGCCGGGGTCCCCGTCGGCGAGGACCACGGCGCTGCCGCGGTGACCGGCGATCCTGCGGGCGGCCAGGTCGACGCTGCCGAGGCGGATGCGTTCCGCACGCTCGGGCACCTCGGGGAGTTCGAGGTGGTGGGCGGCGCCGGCGACAAGGGTGGCGGCCGAGAGCGCGGCCGTGGCCGCTCTGGTCAGCGGCGAGCCGTCCCAGCCGATCACCGTGACCCGGTCGGCCATCGTCGTCAGTCTCCTGGGGGTGTAGCAGGCGGGGCGCTCCTGGGGGGCGGAGCAAGGGTGAGCGTATCCGGTCCGTACCAACGCCCTGCCGGGGGCTCCCCAGGACGGGGCGGGGAGGTCAGTCCCAGTCGTTGTACGTGCCGTAGCCGCCCGCGTCGGCCAGCTGTTCGGCGACGCCCTCCAGGTCCTCGGGGAGCAGTCCCCACACGATGAGATCGGTCCTGATGTCGGTCCAGCCGCCGTCCGTGCCGTTCTCCGTGCGGGTCCGCGCTATGCGGGCGTTGCGCAGGACCCCCTCGCTGATGCAGCCGAGTTTCTGGGCGACCTGCTGGGAGGCGGTGTTGCCCGCGGGGGTGCGCAGCTCGATGCGCTCGAAGCCCTGGTCGCGGAAGAGCCATTCGGCGAGGGCCAGCACGGATTCGGTCGCGTATCCCTCACCGCGCGCCCAGGGGGCGGTGATGTAGCGGACCTCGGTGGCCAGGGTGCGCCGGTCGGTGTTGAGGAGGCGGACGGATCCGACGAGCCGCTGGGTGAGGAACTCGGTGACGGCGAAGACGATGCCGTTGCCCTGGGTGCGCTCGGCGGGGGCGATCCTGCGGACCCACCGTTCCGCGTCGACCTGGGTGTAGGGGTACGGGGCGTCGGTCCAGGCGGTGACCAGCTCGTCGTTCATCATCTCGATGTACGCGGGGACGTCGGCCATGTCGAAGGGGCGCAGCACCAACCTGTCCGTGCTGATGGAGATGGACGGGAAGGTGGAAGTCATGCGCAGCTCCATGCCGAAGACCGTGTAAAGACACAGCATGCAGCATCGGGCCGATGATGTGCATGGCCGGGTCGCCGCACGGCGGAGCCCCGCACACCCGGTGGGGGTGTGCGGGGCTCCTGGGGCAAGTGGCGCCCGGACGTCAGGACTTGGCGTCCTCGCCGAAGGCGGGGACGATCGAGCCCTTGTAGGTGTCCTCGATGAACTTCTTGACCTCGTCGGAGTTCAGGAGCTTCGCGAGCTTCTGGACCCGGGGGTCCTTCTCGTTGCCTTCCTTGACGGCGAGGATGTTGGCGTACGGGTTGCCCTCGGCCTTCTCGAGCACCAGGGAGTCCTTGCCCGGCTGGAGCCCGGCCTCGATCGCGTAGTTGCCGTTGATGACGGCGGCGTCGACGTCGTCCAGGGCACGGGGCACGGTCGCGGCCTCGACCTCCTTGAACTCCAGGCCCTTCTTGTCCGTGATGTCGCTGAGCTTGGCGTTGGTGCCGACGCCGTCCTTGACGGTGATCAGGCCGTTCTCGGCGAGCAGCTGGAGCGCGCGGCCCTCGTTGGTGGTGTCGTTCGGGACGGCGACGGTCTGGCCGGCCTTGATGTCCTTGACGTCCTTGATCTTCTTGGAGAAGAGACCGAGGGGCTCGAGGTGGACGTCGACGACCGGGACGACGTGGGTGTCGTTCTTCTCGTTGAAGTCCGTCAGGTAGGGCCGGTGCTGGAAGAAGTTGGCGTCGACCTGGCCGCTCTCGGTGGCGGTGTTGGGCAGGACGTAGTCCGTGAACTCCTTGACCTCCAGCTTCAGGCCGGCCTTGTCCGCCAGGTTGTCCTTGACGAAGTTCAGGATGTCGGCGTGCGGCGTCGGGGACGCCGCGACGACGAGTGCCTTGGAGGTGTCCGCACTCGCACCGGACCCGCCCTTGGCGGCCGGGTCGGAGTCCGTTCCGCAGGCGCTGAGCCCGAAGGCGAGGGCGGCGGTGGCGGCTGCGGCAGCGGTGATCTTGATGTTCTTACGCACGAAGAGTGCCTCTTTCCGGTGGTGATGGTGGTGCGCCCGGACAAGGAGTTCGGGCTCGGGGGGAGATGAGGTTCAGGAGGCGGTGCGGCCCCGGCGGGCCAGCAGCCGTACGGCGCCGTCGCCGATGAGCTGGACCACGGTCACGATGACGATGAGCAGCACGACGGTGATGAGCATGAACTGGTCGTCGAAGCGCTGGAATCCGTAGGTGATGGCCTTGGACCCGAGTCCTTCGCCGCCGACCGCACCGGCCATCGCGGAGTAGCCGATGAGCACGATCACGGTGGTCGTGACGCCGGAGACCAGCGAGGGGAGGGCCTGGGGAAGCAGCACCTTGCGGACGATCGTCGGGATGGACCCGCCCATCGACTGGACGGCCTCGACGAGCCCGTGGTCGACCTCGCGCACCGCCGTCTCGACGAGTCGCGCGAAGAAGGGGATGGCGCCGACGGCGAGCGGCACGATCATCGCGGAGGGACCGATGAAGGTGCCGACGACCCAGGTGGTGAAGGGGATCAGGGCGATCAGCAGGATGATGAAGGGCAGCGAGCGGCCGATGTTCACGATCACGCCGATGACCTTGTTCACCACGGTGTTCTGCAGCAGTCCGCCCTTGTCGGTGAGGACGAGCAGGATGCCGAGCGGAAGTCCGCCGACGACCGTGACGAGCGTGGACCAGAGCACCATGTAGAGGGTGTCGATGGTTCCCTGGGTCAGCAGTGGCTGCATTTCGGACCAGGTCACTTCGCCACCTCCTCGGTGAGCGGTGCGGGGGTCTGGGCGGGGATGTCCGTGGCGTCGGCGGGGCCGCCGTCGACCACCTCGGCCTGGAGGCCCTGCTCGCGCAGGAAGCCGATGGGTACGACGTTCTCCTCGAAGCCGCCGGGCAGCTCGATGCGCATGCGGCCGATCTGCTTCCCGCCGACGGTGTCCATCGCGGCGCCGAGGATCGAGATGTCGATGTTGTACGTACGGGAGAGCTGCGAGATCACCGGGCGCGCGGCGGCCTCACCGTGGAAGGTGACGTCGACGACGGTGCGGTCGGGGGCGGAGGGGGAGCCGCCGACGGGGAACAGCGTGTGGGCCAGCTCGGAACCGGGGGTGGCGAGCAGCTCGCCGACCGTGCCCGCCTCGACGATGCGGCCCTTCCGCATCAGGGCGGCGGAGTCGCAGACCGTTTTGACGACGTCCATCTCGTGCGTGATGAGCAGGACGGTGAGGCCGAGCTCCTGGTTGAGGTCGCGCAGCAGCTGGAGGATGGAACGGGTCGTCTCGGGGTCGAGCGCCGAGGTCGCTTCGTCCGAGAGCAGCACCTTCGGGTCGCCCGCCAGGGCGCGGGCGATGCCGACGCGCTGCTTCTGGCCTCCGGAGAGCTGCCCGGGGTAGGCCTTCGCCTTGTCGGCGAGGCCGACGAGGTCGAGGAGCTCCAGGGCCTTGCGGGTGCGGGCCTGGCCCGAGATGCCGAGGATCTCGAGGGGCAGCTCGACGTTGTCCCGGACCGTGCGCGAGTCCAGCAGGTTGAAGTGCTGGAAGACCATGCCGATGCGGCTGCGCGCCTGGCGCAGCTCCTTGCCCGCGCGCCGGCCGCGGCCGGCGAGGGCGGTGAGGTCCTGACCGGCGACCGTCACGGTGCCCGAGGTGGGACGTTCGAGGAGGTTGACGCAGCGGATGAGGGAGGACTTGCCGGCGCCGCTCTGTCCGATGACGCCGTAGACCTCGCCTTCGCGGACGTGCAGGTCCACGCCGTCCAGGGCGGTGACCTCACGGCCGCGTGACTGGTAGACCTTCGTGAGGCCCGAAGTGGTGATCACAGGGGTTTCCGTCACTGTCGAGTGCACGGCGCGGTGTCCGCCGGGCACGGGGCATTCATCTGATGAGACTGTTCTCAGTGGTCGACCGGTGGGAGTCTCGGCGTGTGAGCGGACCGGCGGAGGCCGGGGGTGGCACAGGCCAGGGCAGGCTCGATCCGCTGGACACGGACGGCACGGGCTCGGTCTCGCTTCGGGGCGCGAGGCTCAGGCAGGGGCCCTCAGAAGGCGCGCATTCGACACATACAACGAGCACCGGGCGTCGGGATCGCCTCGGTCGCAGGGCTGCGGTAGCTCGTCGTGGTCATGGCCCAAGTAAAACAGACGTAACGTTCCGCCGAGCCGGACTGTCCGGATAGCGGACAGCGCAGGGCGTGTGCACCGCCTGCCGGACTGCCTGCGATCGCCGCCTTGACCTGCGGAAACGTGGGCACACTCCCGGGTGTCCACCGGGCTCGGGACGATCACACCGGGGGCATGCTGTGGCAAAGGCCACGATTCCCGGAACCGGCTCGCCCACGCTCCCCCGGCCCGGCTCGCTCCCTCCGCCCCCGGCCCGGCACCCCTCCCCCGGCCCCCGGGTCCTCGCACCGGGGGCCGGGCCCGCACGCGGGTGCCCCCGCCGGCCGTAATACCCTCACTGCATGCTCGACGCCCTGACGGTCGCGGTCGCCGTGACCGCGCTCGCCCTCGCCGCCTGGTGCGGACTCGCCGCCTACCGGGACCAGCCCACGAAGGACTGGCACTTCATCGGGATGGCGATCGTCTCCGTCCTCGCACTGGCCCAGCTGCTCGTGGGAATCGTGCAGCTCGCGCGGGGCGAGCGGCCGGACCAGGGCATGACGATCTTCATCGCCTATCTGGTCGGTGCCTTCGCCGCCGTGCCGGCGGCGGCCTTCCTGTCGCTGTCGGAACGGACCCGCTGGGGTTCGGTGACGGTGTCGGCCGGGGCGGTCGTGCTCGCCGTCCTCGAAGTGCGGCTCTACGACATCTGGGGAAACTGACCATGAGCGACACCGAACGCACCCGGACACCGGCCGGCCCCTCGTCCTCGGGGCAGAAGCAGCAGTTCGAGCTCGGCAGCGGGCCGGGGCGGGTACTGGTCTGGTTCTACGGCGTGTTCACGGTGGCCGCCGCGTCCCGGTCGATCGTCGAGATGATCCTGGACTTCGAGAAGGCACCCCTGGCGTACGTGCTCTCGGCGCTCGCCGCCGTCGTGTACGGCTTCATCACCTACTCGCTGGTGCGTGGCGGGGAGAAGGCGCGCAGGGCGGCGCTGATGTGCTGCGCCGCCGAGCTCGCGGGCGTACTGATCGTCGGCACCTGGACGCTCGTGGAGCCTTCCGCCTTCCCGGACAGCACGGTGTGGTCCGGGTTCGGCCTGGGGTACCTGCTCATCCCGGTGATCCTTCCGGTCACCGGGATGATCTGGCTGCGCCGCGCGCGTACCGCGTGACGCGGGGCCTCACAGGGACCGTTCAGGCACTGGTCACATAGGCCGGCGCCGTCGCGTCCTTCTCCAGCAGGACCAGCCTGACCCCGTCCCCTCCGGTGGCGTTGCCCACCCGCGCGTAGCCGGCCTTGCGGTACAGCCGCAGATTGCCCTCGCTGCGCTCGCCGGTGTGCAGCCGGAAGCGGGTGGCCGAACGCCCGTCCGCCAGGCCCGATTCGGCGGCGCGCAGGAGCCGGCCGCCGAGCCCGTGGTTACGGAGCCTCGGGTGGACGCAGAGCTTGCCGATCCGGCCCGCACCGTCCTCGTCGGTGAAGCCGCGCACCGAGCCGACGACCTCGTCGCCGAGCCGCGCCACGAACACCAGGTCCGTGGCGACTTCGTCCCGGACCGAGTCGAGGGTCTGGACGAGTGGGTCGATCCGGTAGTTGCCGTAGAGCTCCGCCTCGCTCTGGAAGCAGAGGTACTGGAGTCTGAAGATCTGCTCGACGTCCTGTGCTGTCGCCGCCGAGATGGTCACGCTCATGCCCATGTGTGCATGCCTCCCGCTCACCTGGTCCGCCGGTTGTCTACCGCTCCTTTCCCCGCAGTTCAGGAGCTACAACCTCCGCCGCGAGCATTCTGCGCAGACATCCAAGGCATCGGGAACGCATAGGACCCAAACTGCCCTGTGACATACCCAACTCCCCTGCGATTTCCCGGTAGGTGGGATCGTGGGGCGCCAGCATCGCCTCCAGTAAGCGCGGGCACCTCCCGGGCAGCCGGCCCACCGCGGTGCGCAGCGCCCGGCGTTCGGCCGCCCCGAGGATGAGGCGTTCCGGGCAGCCGGCCCAGTCCCCCGGCGACTCGCCGCCCGTGTAGGAGCGTTCACGCCGGGCCCTGCGGCGGGCGGCGCGGACCTCGGCCCGCACCGCGGAGCGCACCCAGCGGGCCGGGTCCGCGGGCCCGTCCGAGCCCGTCCGGCGCTCCAGCAGCCGCAGCCACACCGCCTGTTCCAGGTCCGCGGCTTCGACACCCGCGGCCTGCGCCTCGGCTCCGGCCTCGGCGCGCACGAGTGCGTGCAGGGCGTCGACGACGGCCCGCCCGCCGTCCTCCGGCCCGTCGGCGGGGACCCGCAAAACATGATCAAGAAGAGTCATGCCCCGTCAACGGCCGCCGTGCGCGCCCGGTTGCCGCGCACGAGCAGCTCCACCCGACCGGGGCATCGCGGCCGGGCGGCTGACGCCGGGGCCGGCCCAGGACCGAGCCGCCCGGGCCGGCGGCGTCAGGGGACCCCCGTCTCAGTCCTGGGCGAAGTCGGCCGCCGCGAGCAGGGCGGTGTCCGGGTTGTCGGAGAAGATCCCGTCGATGCCCGCCTCGAAGTAGGTCCGCAGCGCGCCGAACGCGTCGCCGTAGGCGTTCGGGTCGGTTCCGCGCCGGAAGTCCGCCGGCAGGAAGGAGTTCTCGTTGCGCAGTGTGTAGGGGTGCAGGACCAGGCCTCGCGCGTGCGCGTCCGCGACCAGGGCGGTGGGCGTGGTCAGCCGTCCCGCCGCGTCCTTGGGTACGACCAGGTCCAGCGTCGGCCCGATGCCCTGGGCGAAGGACGCGATCCACGTCAGCCCGGCGGGCTTCACCAGGTCCGCGACCGTACGCGGGTCACCGGCCTCCACGAAGTCCCAGGGCCGCTCCTTCGGCCCGGACAGCAGGACGACACGAGGGGTGGACACGAGCTTCGCCAGCCGCTGCACGGAGCTCGGCTCGAAGGACTGCAGGATCAGCGGGGAGTCCGCGCGGTGACGGCCGTGGCGGCGCAGCAGCCGGGCGAGCGGTTCCTCCAGGCCGAGCCCGAGGCCCCGGAAGTACGAGGGGTGCTTGGTCTCGACGTAGAGCCAGACGGGCTCGCCCCGCTCACGGCCCTGCTCGTCGGCCCACCGCAGGACCTCCTCAAAGGTGGGGATCTGCCAGCGGCCGTCGTACAGCGTGTTCTCCTGGCGGGTGCCCGGGATGCGCTCCTTCGCCCGGAGGGTCTTCAGCTCGGCGAGGGTGAAGTCCTCGGTGAACCAGCCGGTGAGCGAGACGCCGTCGACCTGCTTGGTCGTCCTGCGGCTCGCGAACTCGGGGTGGTCGGCGACGTCCGTGGTGCCGGTGATGTCGTTCTCGTGGCGGCAGACGAGGTGGCCGTCCTTGGTCGGCACGAGGTCCTGCTCGACGATGTGCGCACCCATGTCCAGGGCCAGCTGGTAGGAGCCGAGGGTGTGCTCCGGCCGGTAGCCGCTGGCGCCGCGGTGGCCGATCACGGTGGGCACGGGCAGGTCCCGGTAGGAGCCGTGCCTGCCGCTCCGGCCGCCGGGCCCGGCGGCGTTCGCGGTGCCCGACAGTCCGAGGGCGGCCGTCCCGAGGACCGCGGCCCCCAGAAGTGTCCGCCGTCCGGGTGCAGTCTGCGCGCGCTCTGTCATGAATGCTCCTCGCGTGTGATGTCCGGCACCTTCGGGGGAGGCTTGATCGTAGGCAGCTACGCCATCGGTGGGGCGGCCTGTGGACGAACATGGCGGAAACACACGTCAACACTGCGTATCGGCTCGATGAACCCGATGTGCGCGAGGGCGGTACCCGCGAGTATCGTCCTCACCTGCACAGACCCTCACGAATTCCCGCCCCGGCCGCCCGGCCACGACACCGGAGGACGCGTTGTCCCGACTCACGGTCATCAAGGCAGTGCTCGGACCGATCCTGCGGCTGCTCTTCCGGCCCCGCGTGGAGGGCGCGGAGAACATCCCGGGGACGGGCGCGGTCATCCTCGCCGGCAATCACCTGACCTTCATCGACTCGATGATCATGCCGATCTGCTGCGACCGGCCGGTGTTCTACATCGGCAAGGACGAGTACGTGACCGGCAAGGGTCTCAAGGGCCGGCTGATGGCCTGGTTCTTCACGGGCTGCGGGATGATCCCCGTGGACCGGGACGGCGGACGCGGCGGCGTCGCGGCCCTGATGACGGGCCGCCGGGTGCTGGAGGAGGGCAAGGCGTTCGCGATCTACCCGGAGGGCACCCGCTCCCCCGACGGCCGTCTCTACCGGGGCCGTACGGGTATCGCCCGGCTGACCCTGATGACGGGCGCGCCGGTGGTGCCGTTCGCGATGATCGGCACGGACAAGCTGCAGCCGGGCGGCGCCGGCCTGCCCCGCCCGGGCAAGGTGACGGTCCGTTTCGGTGAGCCGATGGAGTTCTCGCGCTACGAGGGCATGGACCGCGACCGCTATGTGCTGCGGGCGGTGACGGACTCGGTGATGGCCGAGGTCATGCGGCTCTCCGGCCAGGAGTACGTGGACGTCTACGCCACGAAGGCCAAGGCCGCCTGAGCCGTACGGGTGTTCTTCGAGTGGCCCGGCGCGCTCGCGCCGGGCCACTCGTGTGCCCGGGCCCGGCACTCCTGGGCCGCTCGCGCGTGGGGTCCGAGGGTCCCGGGCCGCTCGCGCATCCGGGCCGGGGCGCCGGAACCATGGGCTTGAGCGCTACCGGGGCACCGGACCCCTGGCCGCTCGGGCCTCCGAGGGCCGGGCGCGCCGGGCCGCGCCGTGTGCCTGGGGGCCGGGGGCCCGGCCCCCAGGGCCTGTCGCGCCCCGGTGGGCAGCGCACCCCCGGTCCCTCCGGCCCTCGGCGCGGCACCCTCACGCCTGTTCCGGGGCGGCTCACTCGTCGGGGATGATGCCGTCCTCCAGCTTCTGGCCGCGCAGCATGAACCACGCGGCCACCGCCGTCGCGAGCAGCACGACGGCCCCGACCGCCGCCGACACCCGCAAGCCGTTGACGAAGGCCTCCTGGGCCGCGACGACGAGTTCGCTCCCCTGCTGGGCCGGAAGGTGTTCCGCCGTCTCCACGGCACCGCCCAGCGACTCGTGGGCCGCCGCCTCGGCGGCGGCAGGCACGCCCTCGGGGGTGCCGAACCCCCGGTAGACGCCCGTGACGATGGATCCGAGCAGCGCGATACCGAGGGCGGCTCCGAGTTCGTACGCCGTCTCGGACACCGCTGACGCCGAGCCCGCCTGTTCCTTCGGGACGCTGGAGAGGATGACGTCGGAGGTGACGGTGAACGCGAATCCGGCGCCGACGCCCACCACCAGGAGCAGGACCCCGATCAGGGGATAGCCGGTCTCCTTGTGGATCAGCGTGACCACCGCGAGCGACAGGCCGATGGCCGCCAGCCCTACGGCGACCACGGAGCGCACGGAGTAGTGGCGTGCGACCCTCCCGGCCAGCAACCCGGCGGTCACCGCGCCGACGGCCGCGGGGAGTTCGGCGAGCCCCGCTTCGAGAGGCCCGCGGCCCTGGACGAGTTGCAGGAACTGGGAGAGGAAGAAGACGATCCCGGACAGGCCGAGGATGGTCAGGAGGTCGGCGAGGACCGCGCCCGAGAACCCCCGGTGGTGGAAGAGCCGCATGTCCAGCAGCGGGGCGGGGAGCTTCAGCTGGCGGCGCACGAACCAGGTCAGCGCTCCCGCACCGCCGAGGGCCGCCACCCCGGTCACCCCGCTCACCCCGTGGGCGGCGGCCTCCTTGATGGCGTACACGACACCGATCATGCCGACCAGGGAGAGCCCCACACTGGGCAGGTCCCAGGGGCCCGGCGCGGGGTTCTTCGACTCGGGGATCATCTTGATGCCGACGGCGACGAGGACCGCCATCACGGGCAGGTTGATCAGGAAGACCGATCCCCACCAGAAGTGCTCCAGCAGGAGGCCGCCCACGACGGGGCCGACGGCAGCGCCCGCGGAGGCCATCGCACCCCAGATGCCGACGGCGAGGCTGCGCTCGCGCGGGTCGTGGAAGAGGTTGCGGATCAGGGCGAGCGTGGACGGCATGAGCGTGGCACCCGCGACACCGAGCAGCGCCCTGGCCACGATCATCATCTCGGGGCTCGTCGCGTAGGCGTTGAGCACGGAGACCGCCCCGAAGGCCGTGGCACCGGTCAGCAGCAGCTTCTTACGGCCGATGCGGTCGCCGAGGCTGCCCATGGAGACCAGGAGCCCGGCGATGACGAAGGAGTAGACGTCACCGATCCAGAGCAACTGGGTTCCGGTCGGTTCGAGGTCCTCGCTGAGGAACGGTGTCGCGAGCCCGAGGACCGTGGCGTCGACGGCGACGAGCAGCACGGCCAGGACGAGCACGGTGAGGGCGATCCACCGGCCCGGATGGTGGGGATCGCCCGTGACGCCCGCGTGCTGAGAGGTGCTGCTCATTTCTCCACGCTCCGGCGTGCTCCGCCGAGCAGCAACTCGACGACCATGTAGGGGAAGTCCTGGGCGGCGACTCGCCCCGTCTGCACGGACCACGCGCAGCTGCCGATCAGCCCGTACAGTGCCTCGGTCAGCCAGGCCGGGGTGAGGTCGATCCGGAACTCGCCGCGCTCCTGTCCGCGCCGGAAGTGGGCGGAGACGCGGGCGTCGAGCCGGTTCCAGCCCTCGTTGACGTCGTCCCCCTCGAAGAGCTGGTTCTCCGTGACGAGGAAGGCCAGCAGTCCCGCGCTGGGCTCGACGGCCGCGATCAGCCGTCGCAGGCCGTCCTCGGCGCTGCCCTCGTCGAGCCCGGCGGAATCCAGGGCGGCTTCGAACTCCCGGATCCCGAGATCCTCCAGCGCTCCCACGAGGGCGTCCCGGCCGGCGAAGTGCCGGTGCAGGGTCGCGCGGCCGATACCCGCGGACCGGGCCACCTCGTCCATGGTCGCCGTGGACTTGCGGGACAGCAGTGCGGCGGCGCTCCGCAGCACCTGCTCACGATCAAGAGTCATGAGACGACACTAACTCAAATGAGACGCACACGTCCCATTTGACAGGCCGCTGCCCTATGCCCGGGCGCGCGGCGGATCGGGGGCACCATGACGGGATGAAGCCGCTGCTGCTGCTCGACATCGACGGTCCGCTCAACCCGTACGCGGCGCTGGCCCGCCCCGCACCTCCGGCGGGCTACCACCTCCACCGGATGCGGCCGACGGGGTGGACGGTGGGAGCGCCCCTGCCCGTCCTGCTCAGTCCCGAGCACGGCCAGGAGCTGCTGGCGCTCGCCGGCCGCTACGAGCTCGTCTGGGCGACCACCTGGAAGGACGAGGCGAACGAGTGGGTCGGCCCGCGTCTCGGGCTGCCGCCCCTGCCGTACATCGACTGGCCCGCGATGCACGCGCAGACGGCGGACGGGACGTACTGGAAGACGCGGTACGTCGTCGACTACGCGGACGGCAGGCCCTTCGCCTGGGTCGACGACGAGATCGCCGCGCCCGACACCGACTGGGTGGCGGCGCACCATCCGGGGCGGGCCCTGCTGCGGCGGATCGACCCCTGGGTGGGGCTGACGCGGGAGGACTTCGACGCACTCGCGAAGTGGGCGTGAACCGGACCCGCGGCGCGGGGGCGTGGCGGGGCCCGGGCCGACAGGGGTCCCGCCCGCCGCCTGCGACCCGGGCTCAGCTCCAGGGCAGCGAGGCCCGGTGACGCCAGTACGCCTCCGGCTCCTCCACCAGTGCGGCCAGCCGGTCCAGCCGGTCGGCGTCCAGGTCCAGGAGCGGCGCGTGGAGGTTGGCGGCCAGCTGGGTGACCGTCGCCGCGCCGGACAGGACGACTCCGGCCCACGGCTGGTGCAGCACCAGGGCCAGGGCGACGGCGTCCGCGTCGAGTCCCGCCTCGGCGCCGATCTCCCGGACGACGGCGGGGGCCTCGGTCCCCGCGAGCCGGCCGTTGGCCATGGCTTCCTTGACGATCACCGTGAGGCCCGCGTCGTGGGCCTCCGCGAGTGCGGGCCCGGCGGAGGTCTCCAGGGCGTTGTAGGTCGCCTGGACCGTCCGGAAGAGGGGTTCACCGTCCACGGTCACGGCCAGCGCGGAGCGGATGGCGTCCGCCTGCCGGGGCCCGCTCACCGAGAAGCCGACGGTGGTGCCCTTCGCGGCGAGTTCGGCGAGCCGGGCGTGCAGGTCCTTGTCGCTCAGCACGGGGCTGTCGGCCGTCACGGAGTGGATCTGGTACAGGTCGAGCCGGTCCCCGAGCAGGCCGGCCGTCTCGGCGTGCTGGCGCTCGAAGGCGGCGAGGCTGTGGTCCTTGACCTCGTGCGTCTCGGCGTCGCTGCGCCAGTCGGCGGTGTAGGTGTAGCCCCACTTGCTGCCGACGACCACGTCCGTCACGTCGGGGCGGGCAGTGAGCCAGGACGCGAGGAACTCCTCGGCGCGGCCGTAGGAGCGGGCCGCGTCGACGTAACGGACTCCCTGCGCGTAGGCGGCGTCCAGGAGTTCGTGGGTGTGCGCCCGCAGGGCGTCGGCACTGCGGTCCCCGGGCAGATCCCGGTCACGGTGCGGGGTGATGTAGCCGGGCCTGCCGACGGCGGCCAGGCCGAGCCCGATGTGGGAGGTCGGGGTGGTCGCTCGGTTCAGGCGGGCGAAGGGCATCGCGGGCTCCTCTGGGTCGGTTCCGAACGCCTTCCCGTCAACGTAGCCCGCGATGCCCGCGAATCAGCCGCGCGCGCTCGCCCAGGCGTGCTGCGTCACCAGGTCGGCCTTCACCTCGGCCAGCTGGACGGCGACGGCAGAGGGGGCCGTCCCTCCGCGCCCGTTGCGGGAGGCCAGCGCGCCGGGCACGTTCAGCACGGTGCGCACCTCCGGGGTGAGGTGCTCGGAGATCTTCGCGAACTGCTCGTCCGTCAGCTCCTCGAGCTCGATGCCCTGCTGTTCGCAGACCTTCACGCACTCCCCCGCGACCTCGTGGGCCACGCGGAACGGCACACCCTGCTTGACCAGCCACTCGGCGATGTCCGTGGCGAGCGAGAAGCCCGCCGGGGCCAGCTCCTCCATGCGCTCCCGGTTGACGGTGAGCGTGGCCATCATCCCGGTGAAGGCCGGGAGGAGGACCTCCAGCTGGTCGCAGGAGTCGAAGACGGGCTCCTTGTCCTCCTGGAGGTCGCGGTTGTACGCGAGCGGGAGGGCCTTCAGGGTCGCCATCAGACCGGTCAGGTTGCCCACGAGCCGGCCGGACTTGCCGCGCGCGAGCTCGGCGATGTCCGGGTTCTTCTTCTGCGGCATGATCGAGGAGCCCGTGGAGAACGCGTCGTGCAGGGTGACGAAGGAGAACTCCTTCGTGTTCCAGATGATGATCTCCTCGGCGATCCGGGAGAGGTTGACCCCGATCATCGCGGTGATGAAGGCGAACTCGGCGACGAAGTCACGGGAGGCGGTGCCGTCGATCGAGTTGCCCACGGAGCCCCGTTCGAAGCCGAGGTCGGCGGCGACCGCCTCCGGGTCCAGCCCGAGGGAGGACCCGGCCAGGGCTCCGGAGCCGTACGGGGACACGGCGGTCCGCTCGTCCCACTGGCGCAGCCGCTCGGCGTCCCGGGAGAGGGGCTGTACATGCGCCAGCATGTGGTGGGCGAAGAGCACGGGCTGGGCGTGCTGGAGGTGGGTGCGGCCGGGCATGGCCACGTCGGGGTGCGCCTCGGCGAGCCCCACCAGCGCGTCCTGGAGCTCGGCGATCAGTCCGCCGATGATCCGGGCGTGGTCGCGCAGGTACATCCGGAAGAGCGTGGCGACCTGGTCGTTCCGGGACCGGCCTGCCCGCAGCTTCCCGCCGAGGTCGGGGCCGAGGCGCTCCAGGAGGCCGCGTTCCAGCGCGGTGTGGACGTCCTCGTCGGCGATGGTGCCGGTGAACGAGCCGTCGGCGACGGCGGCCTCCAGCGAGTCCAGTCCTTCGATCATGCGGGCGAGCTCGTCGTCGGTGAGCAGCCCCGCCTTGTTGAGCACGCGCGCGTGGGCGCGGGATCCGGCGATGTCGTAGGGCGCGAGCCGCCAGTCGAAGTGGACGGACGCGGACAGCTTGGCCAGCGCCTCGGCCGGACCGTCGGCGAAACGCCCGCCCCAGAGGCGTACGTCGCTGTTTCCGGTGCCGTTGCTCACTGCGTGCTCCTCGGGAGTGCAAGGGGTGTGCGTCCGCCTCACGGCGCGCGATCCGTAGTGGCATAACTATGCAAGGGTCTGCATGGTTTGTCAAAGCTGCCGGTCGGCGCAGCGGAAACCGGTGGGCTGGGAGCCCCGTGCGCCTCTACGATCGGCCCTCGGCGCAAGCGGCACACGGGGGGACGGATGGACGACGAGGACGGTCCGGCCGGGCGTCTGGCCCGGGGGCTCCCGCTGCGCGAGGCGCTGGACACCACCGACCCCGCGGCCTGGCTCGCGCTGGACACGGAGGTGCGGCGGCTCGCCTTCCGGAGCGCGAGCCCGGTGCCGGCCCGCCGCCGGATCGGAGACGTTGCGGACGGTCCGCTCTCCGTCTCGGACGAATCAATGATCGCCCTGGCCCTGTGCCACCCGGACGGCCGGGTGCGCCAGGCGGCCCTGGCCCCGGCGGCAGGCGCCCCGGCGCTGTGGCCGCTGCTCGTGATCCGCTGCTCCGACTGGGTCGGCCCGGTGCGCGAGAGGGCCAGGGAAGTCCTCGCGGACGCCGGCGGATCGCGGCTGGCCCCGCTGGCAGGGCTCGTCCTGCTCCTGGCCCGGCGCGAGCGCGGCGGCTTCGCCAGGGACGTGCTGGAGCGCGTCCTGCGCGAAGGCCCGCCCGCGGATGTCGTGGCCCTGCTGACCAGCCGGGACCGGGCGGTGCGCCGGTTCGCGTACCGCGTGGCGGTCGACCGGCACCTGCTGACCCCGGTGGAGCTCGCCCGCACCGCGGCGAACGCCACGGACGACGTGCGCCTCCAGGTCCTCCTCGCGGAGGCGGTGCTCGCCCGGTCGGGCGAGTGCCGCCTGCGCGAGGAGGACGTCCTGGCACATCTCCTGGCCGCCCGGTCACCCCAGGTCCGGTCGGTCGGCGTGACGGGGCTGCGGCGGACCGGACGGCACGGCGAAGCCGTGCCGTTCCTCTGCGACCGGTCGGCGCTCGTCCGGGCCTGCGCCCGGTACGTCGTGCGCCAGGCCGGCACCGATCCGCTCCCGCTGTACCGGTCGCTGTGCACCGCACCGGCGAAGCACCCCGCCGCGGCGGCCGGACTCGGCGAGTGCGGCACCCGTGCGGACGCGGGGATCCTCTGGGCCCTGACAGGCCACCCCCTGGCGGCCGTGCGTGCCCAGGCGGTGTCGGGACTGCGCGCGCTCGACGCCGTACGTTCCGACCGGGTGGAGCCGCTGCTCGACGACCCGGCGCCCGCCGTGGTCCGCGCCGCGGCCCACGCGCTGCGCCCGCACGCCGCCGGGCTCGACCGGGACCGGCTGCGCGCACGGCTCGCTCCGGACCGGCTCCGGGCCACACGGGCAGCGGCGCGGCGGCTTCTGGCCCAGCAGGACCTCGCCGGCGCGCGGGGCCTGCCCGGATGGTGAAACACCCGGTCGCGTACAGCTGTTCGCACGACAATGCCGCCATGGGAAAGACACACGACCGCATCGACGGCCGGCTCAGGACCTTCATCGAGGAGCAGCCTCTGTTCTTCACCGCGACCGCGCCTCTGGACGCCGAAGGCACGGTCAACCTCTCCCCCAAGGGGGTCAGCGGCTCGTTCGCCGTGCTCGACGAACGGACCGTGGCCTACCTCGACTTCGCCGGCAGCAATGCCGAGACCGTCGCCCATCTCCGCGAGAACGGCCGCATCACGCTGATGTGGTGTGCCTTCCAGGGCCCGCCGAACATCGTCCGGGTGCACGGCCGCGGCGAGCCGGTCTTCCGCGACGACCCGAGGTTCCCCGGCCTGCTGGGGCGCTTCACCGGCGTCGATCCCTCCCCGCACGGGCTGCGCGCGATCATCGTGGTGACCGCGGAACTCATCCGCGACACCTGCGGCTTCGCGGTGCCGTTCATGTCCTACGACGAGGACCGCTCGCTCCACGCGGACCGCTTCGCGCGCGAGGACGACGAGAGCCTGAGCGAGTACTTCGAGAAGAAGCCCGACATCGGCACCAGCATCGACGGCCTGCCGGGGCTCCCCCTCCCTCTCCCCGCCCTGCCCGCGCCGTCGCCGGAGTGAGGCGCTGGGCCGTACGGAGCAGGCGCGGTGGGGGCCAGGCGCCGCACCCCGTACGGTCCCGAGCATGCGCAGATTCCTGGTGACCGCGTCGGTCCTGCTGGCCCTGGCCGGTTCGCTCGCGGCGCGGCCCGCCGCGCCGCCGCCGCTGCCGGAGCGGCTGGCCGACACGGGCGGCGGCACCCAGCTCGTCACCGCCGAGGCCCCCGGCCCGGGCTCCACCACGGGCACCGTCACCTGGTGGGACCTGCGCCCGGGCGGATGGGTGGCCGCGGGTTCGGCGCCGGGGCGCTTCGGGGCCGCCGGCCTGACCGAGGGCAGGACCCGCACGCAGGGTACGAACACGACGCCCACCGGGCTCTACGACCTGCCGTACGCCTTCGGGATCGAGGCGGCGGCGCCCGGAACCCGGTACCCGTACCGCCGGGTCACCGACGCCTCCTGGTGGTGCCAGGACAACGCCTCGGCCGCGTACAACCGCTGGGTGGAGCCGCGCCCCGCCGACTGCCGGGCCGGCGAGGCCGAGCACCTGATCACCTACCGGACGCAGTACGCCCGTGCGCTCGTCATCGGCTTCAACTACCACCGGCCGGAGCGGGGCAGGGGCGCCGGGATCTTTCTCCACGTCGACGGGAAGGGCGCGACCGCCGGCTGTGTGTCCGTGCCGGCGGTCGCCATGGAACGCATCCTGGCCTGGGCCGATCCGGCACGCCGGCCGCACATCGCGGTCGGCACGGCGTCCGGACCGACCGCGATCACCCTCTACTGAGGACCGGTCAGCGGTCGTTCTGCGCCAGGCGCAGCAGATGGTCGGCCAGCGCCTGGCCACCGTTCGGGTCACGGCTGATCAGCATCAGCGTGTCGTCACCCGCGATGGTGCCGAGGATCGCCTGGAGCTCGGCCTGGTCGATGGCCGAGGCGAGGAACTGGGCGGCGCCCGGAGGCGTGCGCAGCACCACGAGGTTGGCGGAGGCCTCGGCGGAGATGAGCAGCTCCGCGGAGAGCCTGCGCATCCGCTCCTCCTTCGCCGACCCGCCGAGCGGCGCCTGCGGGGTGCGGAAGCCGCCCTCGCTCGGCACCGCGTAGATCAGCTCGCCGCCGGTGTTGCGGATCTTCACCGCGCCGAGCTCGTCCAGGTCGCGCGAGAGCGTCGCCTGGGTGACGCTCAGCCCGTCGTCGGACAGGAGCCTGGCCAGCTGGCTCTGCGAGCGCACCGGCTGCCGGTTCAGGATGTCCACGATCCTGCGGTGACGTGCGGTGCGGGTCTGCGGCACCGACGGCCCGCCGTGATCGGTGTCCTGCGCCTCGGTCATCGTCGTCGCCTCATTCTCCGGATCGTCACTCCCCGGATCGTCCTTCCCCGTAAGCCGCGTCGAGAGCTCCCGGCAGAATCCGCAGGAACTCGTCCACCTCGGCGTCACCGATGATCAGCGGCGGCATGAGCCGTACGACGTCGGGGGCGGGCGCGTTCACCAGGAGTCCGGCTCCCTGAGCCGCCTGCTGCACCTTCGCGGCGTGGGGCCCGGTGAGCACGATACCCAGCAGCAGTCCGGAGCCGCGGACGTGGGAGACCAACGGGTGCCCCAGGCCCTCGACGCCCTCCCTGATCCGCTCGCCGAGGCGCTTCACGTCGTCCAGGGTGCCGTCGGCGGCGAGCGTGTCCAGGACGGCCAGGCCGGCGGCGCAGGCGACGGGGTTGCCGCCGAACGTCGTGCCGTGCTGACCGGGCTTCAGCAGGTCGGCGGCGGGGCCGAACGCGACGGTGGCACCGATCGGCAGCCCGCCGCCGAGCCCCTTGGCGAGCGTGACCACGTCGGGCTCGACCCCCTGGTGGGCCTGGTGCTCGAACCAGTGGCCGCAGCGTCCGATCCCGGTCTGCACCTCGTCCAGCACGAGCAGGGTCCCGGTGGCCCGGGTGATCTCCCTGGCCGCCTCCAGGTAGCCCGCAGGCGGTACGGCGACGCCGATCTCGCCCTGCACCGGCTCGATGATCAGCAGCGCGGTGTCGGTCGTCACGGCGGCCCGGAGCGCCTCGATGTCGCCGTACGGCACGTGGGTGACGTCGCCGGGCAGCGGCAGGAAGGGGGTGCGCTTGGCGGGCTGGCCGGTCAGGGCGAGGCTGCCCATCGTCCGGCCGTGGAAGCCGCCGTCAGTGGCGACCATGTGTGTGCGCCCGGTCAACCGGCCGATCTTGAAGGCCGCCTCGTTGGCCTCGGCGCCGGAGTTGCAGAAGTAGACCCTGCCCTTGCGGCCGAAGAGCTGGAGGAGCCGTTCGGCGAGCTCGATCGGCGGCTCGGCGGTGAAGAGGTTGGAGACGTGGCCGAGGCGGGCGATCTGCGTGGAGACGGCGTCGACCACAGCGGGGTGGGCGTGGCCGAGCGCGTTGACCGCGATGCCGCCGACGAAGTCGAGATAGGCGGTGCCGTCCGCGTCCCACACCCGGGCGCCCTCGCCGCGCACCAGGGGGAGCTGCGGCGTGCCGTAGTTGTCCATCAGCGCGTCCTGCCAGCGCTGTGTGATCTCCTCGTTGCTCATGACTCCCCCTCGTCGCCGGTCTGTGCGGCGGGTGTCGCGTCGGGCACGACCATCGTGCCGATTCCCTCGTCGGTGAAGATCTCCAGCAGGATCGAGTGCTGGACCCGGCCGTCGATGACACGGGCGGTCTCGACGCCGTTGCGTACGGCGTGGAGGCAGCCCTGCATCTTGGGCACCATGCCGCTGGAGAGGTCGGGCAGCAGCTTCTCCAGCTCGGTGGCGGTGAGCCTGCTGATGACGTCGTCGCTGTTCGGCCAGTCCTCGTAGAGGCCCTCGACGTCGGTGAGGACCATCAGCGTCTCGGCGCCCAGCGCCGCGGCGAGCGCGGCGGCGGCAGTGTCGGCGTTGACGTTGTAGACGTGGTTGTCCTCGGCGGAGCGGGCGATGGAGGAGATGACCGGGATGCGGCCGTCGTCCAGCAGCGCCTGGATCGCTCCGGTGTCGATGGCGGTGATCTCACCCACCCTGCCGATGTCCACGGCCTCGCCGTCGATCACCGGGCGGTGCTGGGTGGCGGTGATCGTGTGCGCGTCCTCGCCGGTCATGCCGACGGCGAGCGGGCCGTGCTGGTTCAGCAGCCCGACGAGCTCACGCTGGACCTGTCCGGCGAGCACCATCCGTACGACGTCCATGGCCTCGGGCGTGGTCACCCGCAGCCCGGCCTTGAACTCGCTGACCAGGCCCTGCTTGTCGAGCTGGGCGCTGATCTGCGGGCCGCCGCCGTGCACGACGACGGGCTTGAGGCCGGCGTGCCGCAGGAAGACGACGTCCTGGGCGAAGGCGGCCTTCAGTTCGTCGTCGATCATGGCGTTGCCGCCGAACTTGATGACGACGTTCTTGCCGTTGTGCCGGGTGAGCCAGGGCAGCGCCTCGATGAGGATCTGTGCCTTGGGCAGCGCGGTGTGCTTCCTCGCGGCGCTCATGAGCTGTACGCGCTGTTCTCGTGGACGTACTCGGCGGTGAGGTCGTTCGCCCAGATCACGGCCGACTCGTCGCCGGCGGCGAGGTCCGCGGTGATCCGGACCTCCCGGTAGCGCATGTCGACCAGCTCGCGGTCCTCGCCGACGCCGCCGTTCTTGCACACCCAGACGTCGTTGATGGCGACGTTCAGCCGGTCGGGCTCGAAGGCGGCCCGCGTCGTGCCGATCGCGGACAGGACCCGGCCCCAGTTGGGGTCCTCGCCGTGGATGGCGCACTTCAGGAGGTTGTTACGGGCGATGCTCCGGCCGACCTCGACGGCGTCGTCCTCGGTCGCCGCGTTGATCACCTCGATCCGGATGTCCTTCGAGGCGCCCTCGGCGTCGCCGATCAGCTGGCGCGCGAGATCGGCGCAGACGTGCTGCACGGCCTGCTCGAACTCGGCCCGGCCGGGGGTGGTTCCGCTCGCACCCGAGGCGAGCAGCAGCACGGTGTCGTTGGTCGACATGCAGCCGTCGGAGTCGACCCGGTCGAAGGTGGTGCGGGTGGCGGCACGCAGCGCGGCGTCCAGAGCGGGTGCCTCGACGTCGGCGTCGGTGGTGAGGACGACCAGCATGGTGGCGAGACCGGGGGCGAGCATGCCCGCGCCCTTCGCCATGCCGCCGACGGTCCAGCCCTCGCCGCCCGCGACGGCGGTCTTGTGCACCGTGTCCGTGGTCTTGATCGCGATGGCGGCCTTCTCGCCGCCGTACTCGCTGAGGGCCTGCGCCGCCTTCTCGATGCCGGGCAGGAGCTTGTCCATGGGCAGGAGCACCCCGATCAGCCCGGTGGAGGCGACCGCGATCTCGCCCGCGCTGTGGCCACCGAGGACCTCGGCGGCCTTCTCGGCGGTGGCGTGGGTGTCCTGGAAGCCCTGGGGGCCCGTACAGGCGTTGGCGCCCCCGGAGTTGAGGACGACGGCGGTCACCTCGCCTCCCTTGAGCACCTGCTCCGACCAGAGGACGGGCGCGGCCTTGACCCGGTTGGAGGTGAAGACGCCCGCGGCGGCGCGGCGGGGGCCGTTGTTGACCACGAGGGCCAGATCCGGGTTGCCGCTCTCCTTGATCCCGGCGGCGATCCCCGCCGCCGTGAATCCCTTGGCTGCCGTGACGCTCACTGCATCTCCTCGTTCGCTTCTCCGGCCGCGCGGCGCGGCGGTGCGGTCTTCGTCGTCTGCCGCAGCACGGCGGCTGCGTGCGGGGCACTCAAGGCGCGACCCCGATCGTGGAAAGACCCGTGTCCTCGGGGAGCCCGAGGGCGATGTTCATGCTCTGAAGGGCGCCGCCCGCGGTGCCCTTCGCGAGGTTGTCGATGGCGCTGATCACGATGATCCGCCCGGCCGCCCCGTCGTGGGCCACCTGGATCTGCACGGCGTTCGATCCGTACACCGCCGCGGTGGACGGCCACAGGCCCTCGGGCAGCAGGTCGACGAACGGCTCCTCGGCGAAGGCCTTCTCGTACACCGCCCGCAGCGACTCGGCGCTCACGCCGGGCTTCGCCTTGGCGCTGCACGTCGCGAGGATGCCGCGGGGCATGGGCGCCAGGGTCGGGGTGAAGGACACGGTGACGGGCTCGCCGGCGGCGGCCCCGAGGTTCTGCATCATCTCGGGTGTGTGCCGGTGCCCCCCTCCGACGCCGTAGGGAGTCATGTTCCCCATGACCTCGGAGCCGAGCAGGTGCGGCTTGAGGGCCTTGCCCGCGCCTGAGGTGCCGGACGCGGCGACGACGACGGCCTCGGGCTCGGCGAGCCCCGCGGCGTACGCCGGGAAGAGGGCGAGGGAGACGGCGGTCGGATAGCAGCCGGGCACCGCGATGCGCTTGGATCCCTCGAGCGCCGCGCGGGCCCCGGGGAGCTCGGGCAGTCCGTAGGGCCAGGTGCCCGCGTGCGGGGAGCCGTAGAACGCCTCCCAGTCGGCGGCGTCCTTCAGCCGGAAGTCCGCGCCCATGTCGACGACCAGCACCTCGTCACCGAGCTGCTCGGCGACGGCCGCGGACTGGCCGTGCGGGAGCGCCAGGAAGACGACGTCGTGCCCGTCGAGCACCTCGGCCGTCGTCGGCTGCAGGACACGGTCGGCGAGCGGCCTCAGATGGGGCTGCAGGGCACCGAGCCGCTCTCCGGCGTTGGAGTGGGCGGTGAGGGCGCCGATCTCGACCTGGGGGTGGGTGAGGAGCAGGCGGAGCAGTTCCCCGCCGGCGTATCCGCTCGCTCCTGCCACTGCCGCACGTACCACCATCGGAAATCCTCCTCGTCGATGGCATGACTATACGCACCTATGCAGTTTTATGCAAAGACTTTCGGGCATGCTCGTACGGCCCTGAGAGGGCTGGGCGGCGCGAGAGGGAGCCCGCCGGGCGCAGCAACGGTGCGAGCGTCGCGGCGCGAGGCCGGGCACCAGCGGTCGGGCGGGGACGGAGCGTCCGGGACTGCGCCGCCGAGGGCCACGCGAGAGGCGCCGGGTCACGCCGAGGAGAAGCAGCCAGGAGCAGGGGCCCTGCCGAGCAGTGACGGGGAGGGCGCGAAAAAGAGAAAGGCAAGGAGCTCACCCTCTCCTCGCCACTCTCAACATATAGCGCATGGGGGGCCTTGCGGCAAGGCCCGGGTGGTGCCGCAGAATATCCGCTCGAAGCCGGAACCTGGGGAAATCCGGGGTTCGCTCCGTACGCGCGTTTTGTCGGCGTACCGGTTCCGTGCGGTGGCGAACCACCGGCGGAAAACGGCGGGGATGCGTGCCCGCGGACCGCGTGGAGCGGCCGGCCGAAGAGCAAGTGCGATGAATGGGGCGGGTTTTCATGATCGACGTGATCGTTGCAGGCGGCGGACCGACCGGCCTGATGCTGGCCTGCGAACTGCGGCTGCACGGCGTGCACGTGCTCGTGCTGGAGAAGGAGACCGAGCCGACCGTGCAGTCGCGGGCCCAGGGCCTGCACGCGCGCAGCGTGGAGGTGATGGACCAGCGCGGCCTGCTGGAGCGGTTCCTCGCCCTCGGCAGGAAGTTCGAGGTCGGTGGCTTCTTCGCGGGGCTCAGCGACGCGTGGCCCGACGGGCTGGACACGGCACATTCCTACGTCCTCGCCATCCCGCAGCAGGTCACCGAGCGGCTGCTGGCGGAGCGCGCCGCCGAACTGGGCGTGGAAATCAGGCGGGGCCAGGAACTGACCGGGCTGAGCCAGGACGACGAGGGGGTGAGCGTGGAGCTGGCCGACGGCACACACCTGCGCTCCCGTCACCTTGTCGGCTGCGACGGCGGGCGCAGCACGGTGCGCAAGCTGCTCGGTATCGGGTTTCCCGGGGAGCCCTCCCGGGTCGAGACGCTGCTCGGCGAGGTGGAGACGGACGCCTCACCCGAGGCGCTGGCCGCCGCGACGGCCGAGGTCCGCAAGACCCAGAAACGGTTCGGTTTCGCGCCCCTGAAGGACGGGGTGTACCGGGTGGTCGTGCCTGCCGAAGGCGTGGCCGAGGACCGTACGGCCCCGCCGACGCTCGACGAACTCAAGGTGCAGCTGAGGGCGTTCGCGGGCACCGACTTCGGTGTGCACTCCCCGCGCTGGATCTCCCGCTTCGGCGACGCCACCCGGCTCGCCGAGCGCTACCGGGCCGGCCGGGTGCTGCTGGCAGGCGACGCGGCGCACATCCACCCGCCGACCGGCGGCCAGGGTCTCAACCTGGGGGTCCAGGACGCGTTCAACCTGGGCTGGAAGCTGGCCGCCGAGGTGAACGGCTGGGCCCCCGAAGGGCTCCTGGACAGCTACCACACCGAACGGCACCCGGTGGCCGCCGCCGTCCTGGACAACACCCGGGCGCAGATGGAGCTGATGGCCGACGCACCGGGCCCCCGGGCGGTACGCCGGCTGATGGCGGAGCTGATGGAGATCGAGGACGTGAACCGGCACGTGATCTCGAAGATCATCGGTATCGGCATCCGCTACGACTTCGGCGAGGGCCACGAGCTGCTGGGCCGGCGGCTCCGGGACGTCGAACTGGAGCGGGGCCGCCTCTACGGGCTGATGCACGGCGGACGTGGGCTGCTGCTCGACCCGGCGGGACAGCTCTCCGTGGCGGGCTGGGCGGACCGGGTCGATCATGTCGTCGACAGCAGCAAGGAACTGGACGTGCCCGCCGTGCTGCTGCGGCCGGACGGCCATGTGGCGTGGGTGGGTGAGGACCAGCAGGACCTGGCCGGCCCCCTGACCAGGTGGTTCGGCGCCGCCACCGCGTGACGGCGCGGACCGCCGGAGGCACGGGCGCCGGTGCGGGGGCGGGAGGTGTCAGTGGGGTCCGCTACCTTGCCGCCATGTCGATCACCGCACAACTGCGCGACTCGGTGACGCTGCCGGGGGGCGGCGCACTGGTCAACGGCTACGCCTTCGAGGTCGACGGGGAGCGCCTGCCCCGCGCGCTCCTGCGGCACGGGCACGAGCTGGAGGTCCACGACCTCCACGAGGTGTTCGCCGGCGAACGGGCCCCTGCCGCCGTCTTCCCCCTGCCGTGGCCGGGGTGGGACAGGGGTGTTCACTCGGTCAGCCCCGACGCCACGTTCGCGGTCTTCTCGGGTCAGCGCGCGGTCCGCGCCGTCGGCCGGAGGGGGGAGCTCCTGTGGGAATACCGGCACGCCTGCTGGGGACCCGAGATCGGCCACCCGCACACCGGGGACGAGCAGGAGGTGTGCCGCGGCCTCGAACACGGATCCTGTCAGGTCTCCGCGGACGGCCGGTTCGTCTGGGCCCATGTGGTGGTGGAGCCGGAGGTGGGGAACTGGCAGGAGCGCTGGGTTCTCCTGGACGCCGGGGACGGCCGGGAGCTCGGCCGGATCCCGCTCGACAGCGCCGCCTCGGGCTCTCGCCATCTGCCCCACCCGGACGGCGTCCACATGGGGCTGTGCATCGGCATGGGCCAGGACGGCGTCCTGCTGCACTGGGCGCGCTGGGACGGTGAACAGCTGACCGGCTGGGACCTGGGCCGGCGCACGGACCGCATCCTGCTGGACGCGCACCCGGCGCACCCGGGCTTCCTCACGGTCGAGCACTACGGGACGGACCTGGAGCTGCACGCCCTTGACGGCACGCCGATCGCCGAGGCGTGCCTCGATCCTGACGACGACGAGGAGGACGACCCGCCCCGCTGGGAGTACGACGGCGGCTTCGTCGACGCCCACACCCTCATCTCCTCCGTGACCGGCTCCGGCGGTCCGGAGCATGCCCGCCACCGGCTGCTCGACGCCCGCACCCTGGAGGTGCGCGGAGAGGTCGAGTACCCCGGGGGCGCCGTCGACAGCTACGTGCGCCCGCTGGGTGACGGCACCTGGCTGACCTACGACGACACGACCGGGACGCTCAGCCGCTGGGCCGAGGCGGGCGCCTGCGCCCGCTGAGGCGGTACCGGCCGAACTTCGGTTACATGGGCTCCGGTGCCCGGCACCACGGAGCGGACCGGCAGGCGGAGGAAGGGAGCGGCCGTGAGCGAGATTTTCGAGGAGATCGAGCGCGTGCACCGGAAGGTCGGCACGCGCCGGGTGGGGTCGGACGAGGCCGGGACGGTCCTGTTGCGGCGCACGTTCGACGTGGCGCCCCCCGACGTCTGGGACGCGCTGACCTCGCCGGACCGCATCCCCCGGTGGTTCCTCCCGGTGACCGGGGAGTTCCGGGTGGGCGGACGCTACCAGCTGGAGGGCAACGCGGGCGGCGAGATCCTGGAGTGCGTGCCCCCGGAGCGGCTCCGGGTGTCCTGGCAGTTCGGGCCGGATCCCGGCTTCAGCGAGGTCGAGGTGCGCCTGACACCGGAGAGCGGCGGTGGCACGCTGTTCGAGCTGGAGCACGCGTCCGTGGTCCCGGAGGAGTTCCGGAGTCAGTACGGGCCGGGCGCCGTCGGGATCGGCTGGGACCTGGCCCTCCTGGGGCTCGGCTGGCACCTGACGGGCGGCGGGCTCGACCCGGAGGACGCCGCCGAATGGCAGAACTCACCCGAGGCGAAGGCCTTCGTGGCCCGCTCGGGCGAGGAGTGGGGACGCGCCTTCGCCGCCTCCGGCGCGGATCCGGAGCTCGTGACCGCCACGACGGTGGCGACGATCGCGTTCTACACGGGGGAATAGACCGCCGCCCCAGGCCGTCCGTCGCCCGTCCGTGCGAGCGGGGGCACTCAGGGCCCCTGACGAGCCCGTGCCGCCCCGGAGCCGCCGCCGATGAGCCCTGCGGGAGTCAGCCGCAGCCGCCGCCACGCGTCTGTGTCCCCCGGGTACTCGGCCCCAGCGCCTCGGGCGTCGTGGGCAGCCTCTCCGCCGACGGCAGCGTGGAGGGCACCATGCCACGCACGTCCGGGACCGGTGTGTGAGGAGGGAGAGGCCCACCGCTTCAGGGCCGGCGGGCCGTCCTCCCCGAGGTGTCCGGATCGGCGCTTGCGGCAAGGACCACCGCCACCGCCCCGGCGTCCCGCGCGGGGACGGCGGCACGGACGTGGGGGTGCCCGGCGGGAACGTCAGTCGCGGTCGGCCTGCTCGGCGCGAGCGGCGTTGCGCTCCTTGATACGGACGGCTTCCTTGCGGACCTCGGCCTGGGTGGCGCGCTCCTTCTGGAGCCACTCCGGGCTCTCCTGCTTCAGCGCGTCGATCTGCTCGGTCGTGAGCGGCTCCGTGACACCGCCGCGCGCGAGGCCGGCGATGGAGATGCCCAGCTTCGAGGCGACCACGGGCCGGGGGTGGGGTCCGTTGCGGCGCAGCTCCTGCAGCCACTGGGGCGGGTCCGACTGCAGCGCGTTCAGCTCGGCGCGCGAGACGACGCCCTCCTGGAACTCGGCGGGGGTGGCTTCGAGGTACACACCCAGCTTCTTCGCCGCGGTGGCGGGCTTCATCGTCTGGGTGGTCTGGTGCGACGTCATGGTGTCCAGGGTATCGAGCATGTGCGCCCCCTCCGACCACGGCCGGTAACCTGGCGGGGTGACAGGCTCCGAAGCACCCCCTGCGTTCCGGCTCGCCTACGTTCCCGGCGTGACCCCGACCAAGTGGGTGCGGATCTGGAACGAGCGGCTGCCCGACACCCCCCTGACCCTGGTCGGCGTGCCCGCCGCCGAGGCGGCCGGTCTGCTGCGTGACAGCGGTGCCGACGCCGGTTTCGTGCGGCTGCCCGTGGACCGTACGGACCTGAGCGCGATCCCGCTCTACACCGAGACGACCGTGGTCGTGATCCCCAAGGATCACGCCGCGACGGCCGTCGAGGAGATGACGGCCGAGGATCTCGCCGAGGAGATCGTGCTGCATCCCCTGGACGACGTCCTCGACTGGGAGCGTCCGCCGGGCCGGCCCGCGTTCGAGCGGCCCGCCACGACGGCGGACGCGATCGAACTGGTGGCGGCGGGGGTCGGGCTCCTCGTCGTACCGCAGTCGCTGGCCCGTCTGCACCACCGCAAGGACCTCACCTACCGCCCGCTGACGGGGGTTCCCGAGTCGCGGATCGCGCTGTCGTGGCCGGAGGAGAAGACGACCGACCTGGTGGAGGAGTTCATCGGGATCGTCCGCGGGCGCACGGTGAACAGCACCCGTGGCCGACCCCCGACACCGCCGCAGCCCAAGGCAGGTCGCGGTGCTGCGAAGAAGAGCGGCACCCCGCGCAAACCGGCCGCGGGCGGGGCGAAGAGCGCCAAGGGAGGCGCGAAGAACCCCAGGGCGGCGGCCAAGCGCGGAAAGCCCCGCCGCCGGCCGTGACGCACGGCCCGCACGCCGGGGGCCCGCGCAGCGGGACGCCGCACCACGGAAGCCCGCGGCGGCAGAGCCCCCGGCGGGAAGGTGCTCCCGCACCCCTGTGACCGCTCCCCCACCCGTGCGGCTCCGGAGCGACGCGCCAGGTGTGCTCCCCGGCGGGACGCCGGCCCCCACGGACCGCTCCCGGACTTCTGGTTCCTGCCGGTGTTCGCGGCACTGACCGCGGTGACCCGCTGGCGGCCCGGCTGCACCCGCTGTGGCCTTTCGCCGTCGTCCAGCACGCCGCCGTGTTCCGGCACCGGCCCGCTGCGCCCGGGTGCCTCCGGCACCCATCCGTGCGAGCCGGATCCGTGTGAAGCTGGGCCCACGCGCCGCACCCGAGCCGCGGAGGACGCGTACGGGCGGGGCTGGTGAGCCGGCCGGTTACCGGGCTGCCGGGAGGGCGCCGTACACCGCGTCGATCAGCGCCATCTTGCGCGGGTCGTCGGCGATGTGGGGACCCATGCGGTTCATGACGTAACCGAGCGCGACCCCCGCCTCCGGGTCGGCGAGACCGCAGGAGCCGCCCGCCCCGTCGTGGCCTACGGCACGCGGGTTGGGACCGTACGAGGAGTTCGGGCCGCTCAGCCAGAGACCGAGGCCGAGCTCCGTCTCGTGGGCGAAGCCCGCTCCCAGCACCAGGTCCCGGCAGCTGCCCTGGCCCTCCCGGATCCGCTCGGCCGCCTCCTCGGACAGGATGCGGCGGCCGTCGAGGCTGCCCCGCCCGGCGACGATGCCGTAGAGGGCGGCGACCGCGCGGGCGGTGCCGTGGCCGTTGGCGGCGGGGATCTCGGCGGCCCTCCACTCGGGGGTGTTGGCGGCGGCGGTGCCGGTGCCGGGGTTGAGCAGCGAGGCGATGGCCAGCGGCTCCATCTGCGCGAACAGAGCGGCCTGTTCGCGGAAGACGGCCTTCGGCTGGACGAGCTCGGCCACCCTGCCCGCGTCCTTCTCGGGCAGTCCGACGGTGAAGTCGATGCCGAGCGGGCCGGTGATCTCCTGCCGCAGGAACTCTCCGGGCAGCAGGCCGGTGACCCTGCGGACGACCTCGCCGACGAGGAAGCCGTACGAAATGGCGTGGTAGCCGGAGCGGGTGCCGGGCTCCCACCAGGGTTCGGTCGCCGCGAGCCGGGCGGTGGTCAGCTCCCAGTCGTAGAGCTCGGCCAGGGTGTGCGGGTCGCGCAGCCCGGCGACGCCCGAGCGGTGCGAGAGGAGGTGGCGCACGCGGACGGACTCCTTGCCCGCGGCGGCGAATTCGGGCCAGTAGGCGGACACCGGGGCGTCCAGGTCCAGGAGTCCCCGGTCGACGAGGACATGGGCGCAGAGTGCGGTCGGGCCCTTGGTCGTGGACCAGACGTTGACCACGGTGTCGCGCTCCCACGGGCGGGTCCGGTCCCCGTCGGCCCAGCCGCCCCAGAGGTCCACCACCGGGGCCCCGTCGAGCAGGACGGTGACCGCGGCGCCCAGTTCGCCGCGCTCGGCGAAGTTCGCCGCGAACGCGTCGCGCACCGCCGCGAACCGGTCGTCACAGTGGCCATGGATCTGCGGCACGGGTCTCTCCTCGTCTCGGTGGCACGCACCATACCGACTGGTCGGACTGGCGGGAAGACACCGGGCCGTACGAGGGCGGAGCCTCAGCCCGGGAAGACACCGAGGCTGAGGCTCCAGCGGCCGGGCAGCCCGATGAGCGTCACGGTGGAGAGCGGGCGCACGTCGACGTTCCAGTACGTCGGCGGCGGGGCGTTGAGCGCGTACACGAGGGCGGCGCGGACGACGGCGGGTTCGGCGACGGCGACGATCCAGCCCTCCCGCACCGGCCGGGTGTCCAGCCAGCCGCCTATGCGGGATATGAAGCCGAGCAGCGACTCGCCGCCGTGCGGGGCGGAGCGCGGATCGGCGAGCCAGGCGTCCACCCCCGCCGGTTCGCGGGCGGCCACGTCGGCCAGCGTCAGCCCGCGCCACCGGCCCATGTCGCAGTCGCGCAGCGCGGGCTGGACCAGCGGCGCGAAGCCGAGGGCGGCGCCGGTGGCGCGGCTGCGCGGGGTGGGCGAGCAGTAGCGCAGTTCGGCAGCGGCCAGCGGGATCAGGGAGTGCGCGGCGAGCCTCACCTCGTGCCAGCCCGTGTCGTCGAGCGGCCGGTCGTCGTCGAATCGCTCGGCGAGCAGGGCTGAGCTGCGTGCTGCGGCGACCAGTGAGACGCGAACACTCATGGGCGCGATCGTGGAGCCGAACGCGGCGCCGGTCAAGAGGGCGACCGGGGCGACGTGTACTCGGCTCAGTTCAGCTGGAGAGCCATCCACATGCCGGGATCGGCGAGCGGGGCGAACCCGATCTTCGCGTAGACGCCGTGGGCGTCCTCGGTCGCCAGCAGGAGCCTGCGCACGCCGAGGGAGGCCAGGTGGTCTCGGGCGGTGGTGACGATGCGGGTCCCGAGGCCGTGGCCGCGGGCGTCGCGGTCGACGTACACGTCGCAGAGCCACGCGAAGGAGGCGTGGTCGGTCACCACCCGGGCGTAGGCCACCTGTTCGCCCGACGCGACGTCGTACGCACCGAAGTTGAGCGAGCCCGCGATCGCACGGTCCTGGTACTCGCGGGTGCGGCCGAGCGCCCAGTAGGCGTCCGTGGAGAGCCAGTGGTGGATACGGGCGGCGTCCAGGCGGGCCGGGTCGCGCGAGATCTCGTACCCCCGGCCGGGAGTGTCGGTGTCAGTCATGGGCGGAGGCTATCGCCCGGCCCACGGCGATCCGCAGGAGGCTGCGGCGAGCGGGGACTACCGCCCGGACGGTGGCAGTTCGTCCCAGGCGGCGCGCAGCCTGCGTACCCCTTCGGCGATCTCGGCGGGCCCGGAGAGGGCCGCGTAGCTCAGCCTGATGTGGCCGGCCGGGGGCTCGGCGCAGTGGTAGGGGCTGCCGGGGGCGACGGCGACGCCGGCCCGCAGGGCGGCGGAGACCAGGGCGGGTTCGTCGGCCGCCGGGCCGGGGAGCCGCAGCCAGACGCTGCCGCCCCCCGACGGCACGTGCGTCAGGGTGAGTTCGGGCAGCCGGGTGCGCACCGCCGCCGTCACGGCGGTGCGGCGACTGCCCAACTCCGCGGAGACGGCTCGCAGATGCCGGTCCCAGGACGGGGCGCCCACGAGTTCCAGCGCTGCCTCCTGGAGCGGTCTCGGTACGAAGAAGCTGTCGACGACCTGGATGGCCCGCAGTCGTTCCCTGACGGGCCCCCGGGCGGCGAGCGCCCCGACGCGGAGGCTGGGCGAGGTGGCCTTGGTGAGGGAGCGCACGTGGATCACGACGCCGTCCGGGTCGTGGGCGGCCAGCGGCTCGGGCAGCGGCCCGGCGTCGTGGTGGACGAGATGGCGGGCGAAGTCGTCCTCGACGACGAACGCCCCGGCCTTCCGGGCGGCCCGCACGACGCGTTCGCGCCGCTCGGGGGCGAGGACGACGCCGGTCGGGTTCTGGAAGAGTGGCTGGCATACGAAGACCTTGGCCCCGGTGGCGCGGAAGGCGGCTTCCAGCAGGTCGGGCCGCACCCCGTCCGCGTCCATGGGCACGGGTACGGGCCGCAGGCCGGTGGCGCGGGCGACGGCCAGCATGCCCGGATAGGTGGGCGACTCGACGAGCACGGGGGCGCCGGGCGGGGCGAGCGCGCGCAGCGCGGTGGCCAGGGCGCTCTGCCCGCCCGCCGTGACCAGGACGTCGGGTCCGGTGAGGGTCCCGCCGATCTCCCGGGCGAACCAGGCGCGGAGCTCGGCGAGGCCGCAGGTCGGCGGCCGGTCCCACGCGCCCGGCCGGCGCCCCGCCCGGGCCAGGGCGGCGGCCATGGCCCTCTCGGGCTGGAGGCTGGGGTGGAGATAACCGCCGTTGAACTCGATGACGCCCGGCGGGGGCGCGGAGAGCGTGACGAGGACTCCCGAGGCGTCGACGGTGCGCGGCACGGCCTCGGGCCCGCTGTCGCTGCTCAGCGTCACCTCCTGCCAGGAGGTGTCACCGGGGTCGGGGAGCGGGGTGCGGGCCTCGGCCCGGAAGGCCCCGGCGCCGGGGCGGGTGACCACCAGACCTTCGGCGGCGAGCTGCGCGATGGCCCGGGAGACCGTGACCGGGCTGACCCGGAAGCGCTCGACGAGGGTGCGGCTTGACGGCAGCTTTCCACCTGGGGAGTAGCGGTCGAGCTCTCCTCGCAGGGATTTGGCCAGTTCCGCCACACTGCTACGCTCATGCATGAGAGCACACAATAGCGCTATCGGACGAACCACGATAGCGGTCCCGGCGGCCCCGCCCGTGGCGCGCCGCGGCCCCGGAAGCGGCGTCCTCCTCGCCGGACTCGGCGTCCTCGCCTTCTCACTGACCTTCCCCTCCACGGTGTGGGGGCTGGAGAGCTTCGGCCCCTGGTCCCTGGTGGCACTGCGCAGCGTGCTCGCGGCACTGATCGCCGGGTGCGCCCTGCTCGCGGGCCGGGTACCGCTGCCCGCGCGCCGCCACTGGGCCGGTCTCGCGGTCGTCGCGGGCGGTGTGGTCGTGGGATTCCCCCTGCTGACCTCGCTGGCGCTCCAGACCTCCACCAGCTCGCACGCGGCGGTGGTGGTGGGCCTGCTCCCGCTGACGACCGCGCTCTTCTCCGCGATGCGCACCGGCTCGCGTCCGCCCCGCGCCTTCTGGATCGCCGCCCTCGCCGGGGCGGCCGTGGTGATCGCCTTCACCGTCCAGCAGAGCGGCGGGGTGCTCTCCTCCGGTGATCTGTACCTCTTCGGGGCGCTGCTGGTCTGCGCTGCGGGCTACACCGAGGGCGGCAGACTGGCCGGGGTGATGCCCGGCTGGCAGGTCATCGGCTGGGCCCTCGTGCTCTGCCTGCCGCTCGCCGTGGCGGGGGCGGCCGTGGCGCTGTCCTTCGAGCCCGTCCGTCTCACGGCGCACGGGGCGATCGGGCTGGTCTGGGTGGCCGCCGGGTCGACCTTCCTGGGGCTGTACGTCTGGTACCGGGGCATGGCGGAGATCGGGGTGCCCCGGGCGAGCCAGCTCCAGCTGGCGCAGCCGCTGCTCACCCTGGTCTGGTCGTTCCTGGCCCTCGGCGAGGAGATCTCCGCCGCCGCGCCGGCGGCGGCGGTGGCGGTGCTGGTGTGCATCGCCGTCACCCAGCGCGCCGGGAGTGGCCGCACGAAGGACGGCGACGGCATCCGGTCATAGACTTGTCGACATGGACCGCCACCCGTGAGGAGGTCACTCCCGATGGAGGCACACGCGGGCGACCGGCTGCTGACGCACGGCAGGACCGTGGGGCAGCACGACAGGGTCGCAGAGATCATCGAAGTGCTCGGCGACCGGGGCGGCCCCCCGTACCGCCTGCGCTTCGCGGACGGCCACGAGTCGATCAGGTCCCCCGGCCCCGACAGCGTCGTCCAGCACACCGTCCCCGAGGACCAGGACCGGTAGAGCGCGCGTGCGCCGGGGGCACGAGTGGTTCCCGGCGCACGCGCTCCGGCCGTCCGGGCGCGGCGGTCCGGCTCAGCGGGGGACGCGGGCCCGCAGCTGGTAGTGGTCGGCCACCACCCGGGCCATGGCCCCGATGGGGTCGGCCTTCACGTGCCGCGCGGAGAAGTAGACGTGGCCGCCCACCTCCGGATGGTCCGCGGCGAGATCGAGGTGCCGGGAGAGTTCGGCCGGGTCCTGCCAGGCGGCGGGCTGCGCCGGGTCGCCGGCCTTGTGGAGCGCCTCCCCCACGTAGAGCCCGACGCCGGTGCCCCGCACGGTCTCGGCCCACCACGGGAGCAGCTTCGCGTAGTCCGCGGCGGGGAAGCCGATGTTCCAGTAGATCTGCGGGCAGATGTAGTCGATCCAGCCCTCCTTCACCCACTTACGGGTGTCGGCGTACAGATCGTCGTACGTCTGCACGCCGGCCGAGGTGGCGGAGCCCAGCGGGTCGGTCGCGGCGTTGCGCCAGACCGCGAAGGGACTGATGCCGAAGCGGACGCCGCTCCTGACCTCCTTGATCCGTTCGCCCGTCTCACGCACCAGCCGGTCGATGTTGTCCCGGCGCCAGGCCGCCTTGTTCGCGAAGGCCCCGCCGTACCGCTCGTAGGTCTCGTCGTCGCCGAAGACCTGGCCGGCCACCGGATAGGGGTAGAAGTAGTCGTCCCAGTGCACCGCGTCGACGGCATAGCGGCTCACCGCGTCGAGCATGGCGTCCTGGACGAAGGTCCTGACCTCCGGCAGTCCCGGGTTGTAGTAGAGCTTCCCGCCGTACGGCAGGACCCAGTCGGGGTGCAGCCGGGCGGGGTGCGAGGCGACGAGCCGGGAGGGGTCCGTGTGGTTGGCGACCCGGTACGGGTTGAACCACGCGTGCAGCTCCAGCCCGCGCGCGTGCGCCTCGCGCACCGCCGTCCCCAGCGGGTCCCAGCCCGGGTCCTTGCCCTGCACGCCGGTCAGGCACTGGGCCCAGGGCTCGTACGACGAGGGCCACAGGGCGTCGGCGGTCGGCCGGACCTGGAGGACGACGGCGTTCAGCCGCAGTTCCACGGCACGGTCCAGATGGGCGATCAGCTCGGCCTCCTGGGCGGCGGCGCTCAGGCCGGTCGCCGAGGGCCAGTCGAGGTTGGCGACGGTGGCGACCCACATGCCGCGCAGCTCTCCCTGTCCGGCCCCGCGCCGCCGGGGCGGGCCGCCCGGCCGCCGCGCCGCGACGGCGTCACCCGCGGTCATCATCGCGGCGACCGTCCCCGCCGCGCCCACCACAAAAGATCTCCGGCCCAAACCACGCATGTGCATACCTTTCGTTCCGCTCTTCCCGTGAGCCACGCCGGCAGTGCGTGACGCAGATCATGCCCACCCCCACGCCGCACGACCCGCAGCTCACCGGAGCCGGATCGCGGAGTAACGTCGTGGGGTCGAGGCGGGCACCGGAATCAAACGGGAACGCCGCACGAAGATCAGCGAAAGGCACGAGGTGACGGACTCTATGGCCGACATTGCACGCGTCGGAGTGGTCGGCTGTGGCCAGATGGGCGCAGGTATCGCGGAGGTCTGCGCCCGCAGCGGCCTCGAGGTCAAGGTGGCCGAGACCACCGGCGAGGCCTTGGAGATAGGGCGTACCCGCCTGCACAACTCCCTTTCGAAGGCCGCCGAACGCGGCAAGATCACCGCGGAGGAGCGCGACGAGACGCTCGCCCGCCTCAGCTTCACCACCGACCTCGGCGAGTTCGCCGACCGCGATCTGGTGATCGAGGCCGTCGTGGAGAACGAGCAGGTCAAGACCGAGATCTTCCAGGTACTCGATCAGGTGGTGACCCGGCCGGACGCGATCCTCGCCTCGAACACCTCGTCCATCCCGCTGGTGAAGCTGGCCGTCGCGACCTCCCGCCCCGACCAGGTCATCGGCATCCACTTCTTCAACCCGGCCCCGGTGCAGCGGCTCGTCGAACTGATTCCCGCGCTGACGACGTCCGACGAGACGATAAAGCGCGCCGAAGCCGTCGTGCACGACGTGCTGGACAAGCACGCCATCCGCGCCCAGGACCGGTCGGGCTTCGTCGTGAACGCCCTGCTCATCCCGTACCTGCTCTCGGCGATCCGGATGTTCGAGTCGGGCATCGCCAGCCGTGAGGACATCGACAACGGCATGGAGATGGGCTGCGCCCACCCGATGGGCCCGCTCAAGCTCGCCGACCTGATCGGCCTGGACACCGTGGCCTCGGTCGCCGACTCGATGTACGCGGAGTACAAGGAGCCCCTGTACGCCGCTCCCCCGCTGCTCCAGCGGATGGTGGACGCGGGCCGGCTCGGCCGCAAGACGGGGTCGGGGTTCTACCCGTACGACTGACTCGTCCGTCCGAGGGCCGGCGGCGCACGCCGCCGGGCCCTCGTGCGTCCGGTGGCCGGCGGCCGTCCGCCGACGTCGGTGGAGGGGCGATGCGGCCGGGGGGTGGCCGACTGCCTCGGTGGCCGGCAGCACACCCGTGTCGAGGCGGTCGCTCCCTCCCCGGCTCGGCACGGAGCGACCGCACCCGGGCCGTCGGCCTCGGTCAGCGGATGGTGAGGACGCGCTGGGCCGTCAGGTCCCGGGAGGACCGTGCGGTGGCGAAGGTGTAGGAGCCGGGCACGAGAGCCCAGGCACCCGACTTCCACACCGTCAGGTCCTGTGCCGGCACCGTGAAGGTCAGCCGTTGTGAGCTCGCGGCCTCGAGTGTGACCTTCCGGAAGGCGACGAGGCGCCGTGGCTCCGCTGCTGCCGCGCCGGGCGGAGTGACGTAGATCTGCAGCACTTCGGTGCCCTTGCGTCGGCCCGTGTTGGTGACGCCGACGGAGAGGGTGACGTTCCTGGTCGCCGGGTCGTAGGCCGCTTCGAGGGAGCCGTGGGCGAAGGACGTGTAGGACAGGCCGTGTCCGAAGGGGAAGCGGGGCTGTTGCCCCGTGGCGTCGTAGTAGCGGTAGCCGACGGCGATGCCCTCCTCGTAGGAGACGGCGCCGTTCGTCCCGGGGTAGGTCGCGGGGGTGGTGCCCGGTCCCTGGCCGGCGTCGGCGGGGAAGGTGACGGGGAGGCGGCCGGAGGGGTCGCTGTCGCCGAAGAGGACGGCCGCGAGTGCGGTGCCCGTTCCCCGGCCTCCATACCATGCCTGGATCACGGCTTCCACGTCGTTGAGCCATGGAGTGGCGACGGGACCGTCGGTGTTGAGGACGACGATCGTGCGTGGGTTCGCGGCGGCCACGGCGGTGATGAGCTGATCCTGGTCGCCGGGCAGGTCGAGTCGCTCGTGATCCATGGCCTCGCCGGCGACCCTGTTGACGAAGACGATGGCTGCGTCGGCCGCCCCCGCCGCCGCGACGGCGGCGGGGATGAGGGACTCCGGCTGCCATCCCAGGGTGAGGCCGCAGGTGCCGGTCTCGGCGGTGGCGTTGGTGTAGGTCAGTTCGACGGTGACCGCGCGGCCGGCGGTCAACTGGGCCGTGCCCTGGAGCGGGTAGTCGAACGGTCCGAGGAAGAAGCGGCGCATCTGACGGGTGCCGGAGACGACCGTGACACCGTTGATCTTCAGTGTGGCCGTGCCCGCGGGCAGCAGGGAGAAGCGGTGCAGCCCGGTGGCGGTCGGGACGAGCGTGCCGGTCCACTCCGCCGACCACACCGCGGGCAGATCCGCCGCGGGCGCGGTGGTGAAGTCCACGGTGGCATCGGTCCTGGTCACGACCGGAGTCCCGGTGGCATCGGCGCCCGCGAAGTAGGCGGCGCTCAGGCCGGACCCGCCCGTGCTGTCGCGCAGCACTCCGCAGGGAACCACGGGCAGGGGCAGGTCGCCCTTGGTGCCCTGTGAGTGGGTGACCGCAGCGGAGCTTCCGGCTCGGTTGCGGATGGCGTCCAGGGGGGTGGTCCAGGTGCCGGGGTCGACGTAGCTCGATCCGGCGACACCGGTGAAGACGTCCGCGCCGGCCGGGCCGATGACAGCCAGTGACTTCACCGAGGCAGGCAGCGGCAGGGCCGAGGAGCGGTTGGCGAGCAGGACCGTGGAGGCGACAGCGGCCTCGTGGGCGAGGTCCCTGTGTTCCTGCGTGCTGACGTTGTCGGCGGGAGCGGGGACGGGGCTGTCGAAAAGGCCGTTGGCGAACATCGTGACGAGGACGCGCCGCGCGGCATCGTCGAGCCGGGCGCCCGAGATCGCGCCACCCGTGAGGCCGCCCGCGGGGATCCTCACCGCACCGGGGCCGAGTCCGGCAAGGTCCATGCCTGCCCGGGCCGCTGCGACCTGGTCGTCGCCGGCCCAGAAGTCCGGCACGGTGTAGCCCTGGAGTCCGAGGCCCTTCTTCAGGTCGTCGAACAGGGCGGGGTCCTGGGTCGCGAAGGTGCCGTTGATCTTCGGGTAGGCCATCATCACCGACGTGGTCGGCGCGGCGAGGACCACACGGCGGAATGGAGCCTCGTAGATCTCGTGCAGGGCTCGGTCGGAGACCTCGGTGTCGGTGAAGAAGCGGTTGGTCTCCTGGGTGTACGCGGCGAAGTGCTTGACGGTGGCGGCCACCTTCTGGCTCTGCATACCCACCGTGACGGCTGCCCCCAGGTACCCGGCGAGCAACGGGTCTTCTCCCATGCCTTCGGACTGCCGCCCGAAGTGCCAGGTCCGGGTCAGGTCGACGGTGGGGCCGAGCATGTTGTTGTATCCCTTGCCCCGGCCCTCCGCGCCGATGGCCCGGCCGATGCGGCGTGCCAGGTCCTCGTCGAAGGTCGCCGCCTGGGCCACGGGCACGGGGAAGGCCGTCACTCCCTTCTCACCCCGGAGGCCGGCGGACGCGTCGACCATGGTCAGGGCGGGGACACCCAGGTGGGCCACGGCCGCGAAGTCGCAGCGCACCAGGGCTTCCTTCTCCGCCGCCGACATCCTGGCCAGCAGGGCGGAGGCCCGGTCCTGCGGAGCGGCTCCGGACGCGGCCACCGCCTGAGCGCGCATGACGGGAGCCATGCTCACGGCCAGAGCGGTGGACGTGGCGGCAGAGAGAAATTTTCGTCTGTTCACAGCGGCTCTCCGGATACGTAGTGGCGGCTGTCCGACGCGCCGCCGTAGGGGGAATGGGGGCCGGACAGGAGGTCAGGTTCCTGACCGGCCCCGGCTGCTGGGAGACATGTATGCGCGGGTACTGAACATGCGAAGTGGCATTATTCAGCGGATCGAAATAAATCTGCCGCGTCCCACGACAGCGATCCCTGGCTCACACAGACGCCGGCACGCGAATCGTCGCCCCAACATCCGGAAAGCTATTGCCTGCCCATGCGGAGGTCAACCCTCGGGCACCAACTCTTCAAATAAGCCACTGAACAGCGGAAACAACCGGCCTCCGCCGAATGGGACGCGAAATTTCCAATGGAACACCGAGGGAGATTTCTTTCTCATCGTTCTGCTGGATGCCACGCATCCACGAGAGGAATACAAAGCGCCCAAGAAATGGTCCGAAAACCCGGACGGCCGGGCGCAGGAAATCTCTGCGCCCGGCCGTCCGGGATGAACGAGATGAATGGTCAGACAGCGGCTTCGGCAATCTTTTCGGTGCCGATGACGTGTTCACCCGGATACAGGGTGATCGGCTCACAACCAGGCAGCTCGGCAATCGCCAGGCACCCTTCGGGAACCGTGCAGCGGGCCGTCATACCGGTGCCGGTCAATTCCCAGAACAAGGAGGCGCTCCCGTAAGGGGTTTCGTGGCGCGTGCGGGCCCAGGTGATGCCGCCCCCGGGCCGTGGGCGGAAGGTGATCTCCCGGTAGCCGGGGGCAGAGGCGGTGATGCCGCCGACGACGCGGTGCAGCCAGTCGGCGACGGCCCCGAGGGCGTAGTGGTTGAAGGACGTCATCCCGCCGGGGTTGAGGCTGCCGTCGGGCCGCAGGCTGTCCCAGCGCTCCCAGACGGTGGTGGCGCCCTGGGTCACGGTGTAGAGCCATGAGGGGCACTCGGTCTGCAGGAGCAACCGGTAGGCGACGTCCAGGTGTCCGGTGTCGGTGAGTGCGTCGCAGATCAGAGGAGTCCCCACGAAACCGGTGGCGATCCGGGCCGCGTCCGCGCGGACGAGCTCGGCGAGCCGGTTTCCCGCGCCGCGCTTCTGCTCGGGGGTGAGCAGGCCGAAGGTGATGCCCAGGGCATGGGCGGTGGGGCTGTCGCTGGTCATGCGGCCGGACGGCAGGACGTACCGGCGGCGGAAGGCTTCACCCACTTCATCGGCCAGGGCGAAGTACCGTGCGGCCTCGGCCTCGTCTCCCAACTCGGCGGCGGAGAGCGCGAGGTGGCGAGCGGAGTGGGCGAAGTACGCGGTGGCGACGAGATACCGGTCGGTGCGGCCGGCCGCCGGGTCCTCGGGCGGAGCGGCGGGGTCGAGCCAGTCACCCAGCTGGAAGCCGGTGTCCCACACGCGGCTCGGTCCGGCGAGGCGTTCCACGAGGTCGACCCACTTCTTGGCCATGGGGTGGTGGCGGCGGAGGAGGTCGACGTCGCCGAAGCGCTGGTACAGGGTCCACGGAGTGAGCGTGGCAACGTCTCCCCACGCCGCACCGGGCTGGATGGGCGTCCACATCGGCTTGCCCGGTATGACTGGTACGTACCAGGGGACGGTGCCGTCGGGAAGCTGTTCGAGGCCGACGTCGGTGAGCCAGGAGTCGAGCATGCCCGCGCAGTCGTAGAGGTAGCTGGCGGTGGGGGCGAAGACCTGGATGTCGCCTGTCCAGCCGAGGCGTTCGTCGCGCTGGGGACAGTCGGTGGGTATGTCGACGAAGTTGCCGCGCATGCTCCAGACGACGTTCTCGTGCAGACGGCTGACGAGTTCGTCGCTGCATTCGAACCACCCGGTGCGACGCATGTCCGTGTGGTGGACGCGCGCGGTGACCTTGTCCGGGGTCAGTTCGCCGGACCAGCCCGTGACTTCTGCGTAGCGGAAGCCGTGAAGCGTGAAGCGGGGTTCCCAGGTGATCGGGCCACGCCCGGAGAGGACCAGGGTGTCGGTGGCGTACGCCTCGCGCAGGGGGCGGGTGGCGAGTTCACCGTCCTGAAGCACCTCGGCATGACGCAGGGTGATGGTGGTTCCTGCCAGGCCGTCGGCCGTCACACGGAGGCGGCCGACGAGGTTCTGCCCGAAGTCGAGGAGATACCGGCCGTCCTCGGCGCGGGTGACGGAGACCGGTGCGATCTCCTCCGTGCAGCGCACCGGTGGTCCCGTCGGTGCGACGAGGGTTCCGGGGTCGCGGCGGCCGGTTCGCACCGGGGTCCAGTCGTCGGACGCGGTACGCGACGGCGTGCACCAGTCCGGGTCGTGCAGCCGGGCGTCGAACGTCTCACCTTCGTAGAGGCCGCTGGTCAGGATCGGTCCCGGGGCCGCGCTCCAGGTGCCGTCCGTGGCGACGACGTGGGTGGTGCCGTCGCGGTACGTCACCTCCAGTTGCGCGACGAGGGCCTGGTCGGTGCCGTAGATGTTGCGGGTCCCGCCGTCGAAGCCGTACTTGCCGCGGTACCACCCGTCACCGAGCCAGGCGCCGATGGTGTTGGCGCCCTCGGTGAGCCGGCCGGTGACGTCGTGGGTGCGGTAGCGCAGCCGGTGCGGGTAGACCGTCCAGCCCGGGGCCAGCGTCTCGTCTCCGACCCGGCGGCCGTTGATCTCCACCTCGTACAGGCCGTGCGCGGAGACGTACAGGCGGGCGTGGGCGAGAGGGCGGTCGAGCTGGAAGTCCTTGAGGACGCGTGCCGGGCGGCGTTCGGCCTCCGGGTCCTCGCCCCATCCGGCGCCCACGGGGACCGCCTGCCAGTCGGCGGGGTCCAGGAGGCCGGCTTCGACGGCCCGGGGTTCGCTCCACGCGGACGGGTCATCGGCGCCCGTGGTCCAGACGCGGACCCGGACGGCCGCTCTTTCCCGGGAGGCGAGGGGCTCGCCGGGCCAGGGCACCAGCACCTGGCCTTCGTCGTCCACCCGTCCTGTCCGGCGGACCGTGCCCGAGCGGTCCACTTCCAGTTCGTAGGCCCGCTGCCGACCGGCGCCCGGTGGGAGTGTCCAGGTGAGGCGGGGTCTGGCGACTCCGACGCCGAGACCGTCCGGAAGGTGCTCGACGGATACCGGGGAGGGCTGAGGGGGGAGCACAGGGGACCTTTCTTGCACGTACGGGAGTGAGCGCGGTGAGGGGTGGGGGTCAGCCCTTGACCGCTCCCGAGGTGAGGCCCTTCATGACCTTCTGGTTGAGGAAGAGGTAGATCAGGAGGGTGCCGAACACGTTGATGCAGATGGCGGCGAAGAGCGGCCCGTACTGGGTGGCGCCGAAGTCACCGGTGAAGTTGAGCAGGCCGACCTGGATGGTGCGCAGGTCCTGGTTGTTGGTGAAGGTGAGCGCGATGAGCAGGTCGTTCCAGATGAAGAAGAACTGGACCAGACCGACGGTCAGCAGGGCGTTGCGGACCAGGGGCACGCTGATGGTCCAGAAGGCGCGGAGGATGCCGGCGCCGTCGATGGTGGCGGCCTCGAAGAGTTCGCGGGGCACGGTGCGGTAGTACGTGGCCATCATGAAGACGGTCAGCGGCAGGCCGGTGCCGGTGTAGGTGAGGACCAGCGGCCACAGCGTGCCGGACATGCCTGTCTGGAAGTACACGGTGAACAACGGCAGGAGGATCATCTGCGGGGGCACCATCATGCCCGCGAGGAAGACGAGAAGGGTGAGGCTGCGGCCCTTCCACACCATGATCTGGAGGGCGAATCCGGCGGCCGTTCCCAGGAGCAGCATGAGCGCCAGGGCGGGCAGGACCGCGAGCAGGCTGTTCTGGACGTAGAGGCCCAGGTGACCGGTGGTCCACGCCTCGGAGTAGTTGCCCCACTCCCACGTCGTCGGCAGGCTCCAGGTGGAGTTGTTCAGGTAGTCGTCGTTGGATTTCAGCGACGTCAGGAACATCCAGATCAGCGGGTAGATCTCGACGACCAGCAGCAGGGCGACGACGGTCTTCACCCACAGCCGGCGCGGTGCCCGGGCCCTGCGGGCCGGGCCGGCGGCTGCCGAGGGTCCCCGGCGCCGGTGGCCCGCGGAGGTCTTCACAGGTGTGTCGATGGCCATGGCGCTCAGCCCTCCGTGAGGTCGCGCTGCGAGACGCGGTAGACGACCAGGCTCACCAGCAGGCAGACCACGGTCAGCAGCAGGGCGATGGTGCTGCCGTAGCCGTAGTCGCTGTAGGTGAACGACGTCTGGAACATGTACAGGGTCAGGGGCGTGGTGCCGCTGCCGGGACCGCCGTTGGTGAGGGCGACGACCGAGTCGAAGACCTTCAGGGTGCCGTTGATGCTGAAGATGAGGGACGACATCAGCACCGGCAGGGAGAGCGGCAGCACGATGTGGCGGATCAGCCGGACCCCCGAGGCCCCGTCCAGACGGGCCGATTCCAGGACCTCGTCGGGGATGTCGACCAGGCCGGCGAAGAGCAGGACGGCGTAGAAGCCCATGGAACGCCAGATGTCCATGACGATCAGCACCCAGAAGGCGCTCCCCGCGCTTCCGAAGAAGTCGACCGAGTCGATACCGACCGCGTTGAGCAGCGAGTTGACCGGGCCGGTCTGCGGGGCGACCTGGAAGAACTTCTGGAACAGCAGGCCCACGGCGACCGTGGGCAGCACGACGGGGAAGAAGACCAGGGTGCGGATGAGCGCCGAGGACCTCTTCAGGAAGAACACGTACAGCAGGGCCAGCAGATAGCCGGCGAGGACCTGTCCCACCGTCACGACAGCGCCGTACTTGAGGGTGAACCAGAGAGCGTCCCGTGCGGCTCCGTCGGAGAACAGACGCTGGAAGTTGTCCAGGCCGTTGCCCGTGAAGCCGTCGATGGTGTTGCCCTTGGTGAAGGAGTAGCCCAGCGACCACACCATCGGGACGAGCATGATCAGGGAGTACACGAGGAGAGCGGGACCGAGCAGGATCAGGATGGCCCTGCGGTCACCGAGGACGCGGTGCATGAGTGGTGTCCACTTCGTTTCCGTTGAAGAGACCTGCCGTACGGGACCGGGGCGGCACACCCGGGGTGCGGGGTGCGCGAGGAGGCCAGGTGAGCCGCCCCCACCGGTCACCGGGCGGTCAGGGCGTCCTGCACGGTCTGCATGAACTTCTGCGGGGCCATGCTGCCGCTGACCAGGGACGCGGCGTTGGTCTGGCTGATCGTGGTGGCCTTGGTGCTGAAGAGCGCTTCGAACCACAGCACGTTCTGCCCGGACGCGCCGATGGTGTCCCTGACCTGCGTGGTGACCGCGTTGGCGTCCTTGACGTCGGCGTTCACCTTGAATCCGGAGATGGCACCCTGGTCCTTCAGCACGGTCGCGCCGTAGTTCTTCGCGATGCAGGCGGTCCAGTCAGCCGTCCTGTCGTCGAAGGACTTCCTCGCGAGGGTGATGCCCAGGCCGACGTTGGAGGGGTACTGGTCGATCGCGCCCTTGCCTCCTGTCACCGCCGGGAAGGGCATGAACCCGACGTTCTCGACGCCGATCTTGTTCTGCCCGGCGTCGGAGATGTTGGTCAGCGCCCAGCTGCCCATGTAGAACATGGCGGCCTTGCCGTTGAGGAACTGGTTCATCGCCGTGTCGTAGTCGATGGAGCCGAGGCCCTTGCCGAAGTAGCCCTTCTTGCCGAGATCGGCGACTTCCTCGGCGGCCTTGACGTACTCGGGGTCGGTCAGCGCGGCCTTGCCGTCAGCGACCTTCTGGAGCGCGTCGGGACCGAGGCTGCGGTAGAGGTACCCGCTGATGAGGCGAGTGAGGGGCCAGCCCTGCTGCCCGGACGCGGAGAACGGCTGCACGCCCTTGCTCTCCAGCTTCGCCGAGGCGTCGACCAGGGCGTCCCAGGTGGCGGGCTCGGAGAGGCCGTTGTCGCTGAACAGCTTCTTGTTGTAGAAGATGCCCTCGATGTTGTACTCGTACGGGAGTACCGCCAGCTTGCCGTCGTACAGCGCCTTGACCGTCGAGACGGCGGCGGGTTCGATCTGGTCCAGGACGCCGAGTTCCTTCAGCTCCTTCTCCAGGTCGGCGATCTTCCCGGATCCTTCGAGCTGGTTGGTGAGGGCGGGGGCGTTGCCGGCGGCGAACTGCACCGGCAGGGCGTCCTGTCCGGCCAGGAGCTGGAGCTTCTGGTCGAGACTCGCCTGAGGGACCGTCTCGGTCTTCAGCGGCAGCGCCTTGTTCTCCTTCGTGCACGCACCCTTGGACAGGGTGGTCAGCGCCGTCTTGACGGCGGTGTTCTCCGTGACGCTGAGGTAGCTGAAGTCCTTCGGAGCGGAGGAGGAACCGGAGCCGCTGCCGCCGCAGGCAGTGGCCAGGAGCGCCAGGGAGGCGGTCCCGGCGGTGAACAGGCTCAGACGTGCGCGGTGGGCACGGGACATACGAGGGGACACGGAAGACTCCCAAGAAGGATGGAGAGAAGGCGAGGGCATGGAGCGGCACGAAAGGCAGCGGGCGGGCCCTGCCGCGAGGAGAGCGTGTAAAACGTTCTCCACTAAGATTGGGCAACACCCTGCACCTCCCCCACCACCCCGTCAAGACACAGAGACGTAACGCTGCTGCACCCCGGCGTAACACTTGACGACGCCCAGGGTGTTCGGTGTAGACCGTTACACTCACGACTACAGATCCGGAGCACTGACGATGGACCCGGCTTCGACACCCAGGCAGAACAGACGTGTGACCATCACCGACGTCGCTCGGCATGCCGGCGTGTCCACCGCCGCGGTCTCCAAGGTGATGCGCAACGCCTACGGCGTGAGCCCTGGCATGCAGGAGAAGGTCAAGGCGTCGATCGCGGATCTCGGCTACCGGCCGCACGCGGCGGCCCGCGGCATGCGCGGCAGGACCTACACGATCGGCGTGCTGCTGGACAACGTACGCAACGCCTTCTTCGCCGACATTCTCGACGGCATCCAGGACGAACTCCGCGACAGCGAGTACACCGTGCTGATCGGCGCAGCAGGATTCTCGGCGGAGGAGCAGGCCAAGACCATCCGCTCCATGGTCGACCGTCAGATGGACGGCCTGATCCTCATCGCCCCCGGTACCTCCCGCGACGAGGTCCTCGCCACGGCCGCGGTGACGCCGACCGTGGTGCTCGGACATCACGACGGCTCCGACACACACGACTCGGTGGTCGACGCCGACGACGTCGGGGCCGGCCTGGTCGTGGACCGCCTGGTCTCGCTCGGCCACCGCGACATCGCGCTGGTCTCGGCCCCGGGCACCAAGGCCAACCGCTGGAGGCGCACCCCCGAGATCGTCCTGACCGCCGGCTATCTCGAGGCCATGGAACGGCACGGGCTGTCCGCGCACGCCCAGGTGCTGCACGCCGCGTACTCCGACGAAGGCGGTTTCACCGCGGGAATGACCCTGCTGACCGGGGACCATCGGCCCTCCGCCGTCATGACCGGCGCCGACGTCGCGGCGCTGGGCATCTACCGCGCGGCCCACGAACTCGGCCTGCGCATCCCCGAGGACCTCTCGCTGGTGGGCTACAACAACACCGCCCTCGCCGCCTTGGCCCCTGTGCAGCTCAGCAGCGTCGACCAGGCCGGACACACCATGGGCTCCACCGCCGCCCGCATGCTCATCGAGCGAGTGGAAGGCAGGAGGGACCGGGCGATGCGGACGACGATGACCCCCCGCCTCGTACAACGCGGCAGCACCGCAGCCCCGGGGAGCCGTTGAAGCACGGCCCGGCAGGCGCCCGCAGCCACGTCCCACGCGGTCCGGGCACCGGAATCCGGGCTGACGGTGCCGTGCGGATGTCCGGTGGCGGCCGGCTGTCGCCTTGGAACGACAAGCCGCCCGCCTCCTCATCGCGGACACGGCGCCGGACGCCGGTCACGAGCCATGCCCGCGTCGTCCTTCGGCCGGAACTGACCGTACGGCGGTCCACCCTGCCCTCGTCCGCCGCGGTGACCTCGCGGGCGGGGGTCAGGGCTGCTCGGGAACACGGTGCGGAAGTGGAGCCGGCGTCGCGCGCCCGAGGAGGAACGGCACACCCGCGACGAGCAGGGTGACCAGGCCGAGCGCTCCGACGGCCGTGCCGAGGTCACCGAGGGCCTGCTCGCCTCCCAGGAGGATCAGCGGGCAGGCGAACTCGCCCAGGAAGAACGCCGAGGTCCACAGGCCGGTGCCGCGACCCCGGTCGGCGAATGCGAGGCGGGACATGGCCAGGGTCAGCAGGGAGGGAAGCAGCAGACCGGTGCCTACGCAGTTCAGCACGGCGCCGAGGATCAGCAGGGGCAGGCTGTCGCTCACCCCCATGACGAGGAATCCGGCCGCGCACAGCAGGAGGACGACGGGCAGACGGCGTTGTGGCCGGCCCGTGAGCCGGGTGAAGAGCACGGATCCGAGGACGGTGGCCAGGCTCGCGACGGCGGTGACGGCGCCGATTCCACCGGTGGAGTCGACGTCCAGGTCGTCGAGGAGGTACGACATCTCCACGGGCACCGTGTAGAAGACGACAGCGCCGAACGCCGTCAGCAGGCAGATCCCGGCCATGCGGCGTACCGGAAAGGGGCGCCGTTCCGCCGTGGAGGCCGTCGGTCCGCTCGGGGTCGCGGCCGGGGTCCGCGGCGTCGGCAGTATGCGGGCCATGGCGGGGGCGAGCACGAGCCCGATTCCGTAGAGCCAGAACGGTGCCTGCCAGCCCGCACCTCCGAGAGCGCCGCCGAGTACGAAGAAGACGGTGGCGGACGCCGACGCGCACATGGTCTGCAGGGCGAGGTAGCGGTCGCGGACGCGCCCGGTGTAGTAGTCGCCGATCAGCGTCGTGCACGCCGTCATGATCGCCGCTTCGGCCACACCGACCAGCACGCGGCTGACGAGGATGCCGTGCAACGAGTCCACGTACAGCGGAACCGTACCGAACAGGGTGTACAGGACCGTCGCCACGACCAGGAGGCGCTTGCGGCCGAGACGGTCGACGATGACGCCCGCGAAGGGAGCCAGCAGGGCCAACGACAGCGCGGGAACGGTCAGCACGAGAGGGACCAGTGCCGCGCTCCCGGCGACGCCCTCGAAGTGTTCCTGCATGCGGGGCAGAACCGGTGCGAGCAGGACGGCGCCGAGGACGGGCAGGCAGCTGCCGGCCATGAGCAGAGCGGCCGGCAGCCTGCCCTGAACGTCCGGGGAGTCGCAGTCAGGGGAAAGCGGGGCGGCGGGAACAGGCATGGCGGCACTCCGGAGCGCGAGACGTGAAGGGGTGCGGGGCGCCCGGTCCTTCGGTCAGGACGCCGGTGCGCGGGCACGGTGATGTGACACGACTATGCGGTCCCCTCGATGACCTGCCCAGTCCCGCTGCGATCCGATTTTCGGATGCCTCGGATCCATCCCGTGGATGGATCCGGGTCCGCTCGCCACCCCAGTGCCCTCAGGAGGTCCCCGGCTCCTCCTTCGCCTCGGCCATGCGCCTGCCGACCCGGGCAGCCGTTTCCCGCAACCAGATGTGGGCGGCATCGTGCGTGTGCACCGGGTGCCACCACATCGCTTCCTGCAACGGCACCGCTTCGTAGGGAGGCTCCAGTACCCGTACGGCGGCGAGCGGCGTCAGCAGACGGGCGAGGCGGGCCTGGACCAGAGCGATGCGCCGGGTGCCGGCCACCAGCAGCGGCAGCACCTGGAAGCTGTCGACGGAGACCTCCACCCGTGGTTCGACGCCGAGCATGCCGAGCTGGCGCACCGCCGGGGCGTCGTAGGTGCGCTGGTAGGTGACCCATGGCAGCCGGGCCAGGTCCTGGCGGGTGAGCCGGTCCTCCACACTGGGGTGGTCGTCCGCGACGAGGAAGACCCAGCTGTCCTGGTAGAGGTCGGTGGCGGGGAAGTCGCTGACCACTCCGTGCGGCATGAGCAGGCCGTCGGTGGTACTGAGCAGCGTGGCGGTGTCGTCGACCACGGTGGTCGGGGGCTGGGTGAAACGCAGGCGGATGCCGGGAGCCTCCTCGTGCATGACCCGGGCGAGCTCGGTGCCGAACACGGCGACGGCGTAGTCGGACGCGATGAGCTTGAACTCCCGGCTCTCCCCCATCGGGTCGAAGTCGGCCTGGCTGGCGAACAGGCGCTCCAGTACGTCGTAGGCGGTGGAGGTCCGGTCGAGCAGCACCTGGCCGAGGGCGGTGAGTTCGTAGTGGCCGCCGACCCGGGCGAGGAGGTCGTCGTCGAAGTGGCGACGCAGCCGGGCCAGCGCGGCGCTCATGGCGGGCTGGCTGAGCCCGACGCGCTGTCCGGCGCGCGTCACGTTGCGCTCCTCCAGCAGGGCACGCAGCGCCACGACGAGATTGAGGTCCAGACGGGACAGATTCACGGGCTTCCCCCTTGCGATGCGGCGCCGACCAGGAGAAATAAACACCATGGATGGCGTGCATCCACACAATCTATTTCCATGATCTCAGGTGGCAGGTCCAGATTAGTCACATCGCAATCAGGAGGACATGTTCGTGAAACCTGCATCCGCCGCGTCCGCGCTCTTCGCCGGACCGTTCGCCCTCGCCACGCTGTCGGCTCCGGACGGGCCCGCGTTCCCCGCTCTCGTCACCCCCGACGCCCAGGTGGCCGACCTGCGAGCCGCTTTCGAGGACGATCGGCTGACCGTCCGGGATCTCCTGGAGGGCTGGGAGACCGCGCTCCCCCGGCTGCGGGCGCTCGCCGAGGACGCCGGCTCCACGAGGCCGCTGGCCGGCTTCCGGGTGCACGCGCCCGTCGAACCGCGGCAGGTGTTCCAGTCCGGGGCGAACTACCGGCAGCACGTGATCGACCTGCATGTCGCGCACCGCGCCCCGGGCGACGACCGCCCCGAGGAGGAGCGGAGGGCGGAGGCGGCGGGGATCATGGACCGGCGGGCCGCGGAGGACCTGCCGTACGTGTTCATCGGGCTGCCGAGCGCGATCACCGGACCCTACGACGACGTGGTCCTGCCCGCCTGGGCGGAGAAGCCCGACTGGGAGCTGGAGTTGGCCGTCGTCATCGGCCGTCCCGCCCACCAGGTCCCGGTGGCGCAGGCGCTCGACCACGTAGCCGGATACACGATCGCCAACGACCTCACCGACCGCGCCACCGTCTTCCGGCGGGACATGCCGCAGATCGGCACCGACTGGCTGCGCAGCAAGAACGCCCCCGGCTTCACCCCCCTCGGCCCCTGGATCGTGCCGGCGGAGTCGCTCCCGGAGACCGGCGACCTGCGGCTCACGCTGAAGCTCAACGGCGAGACCATGCAGGACGAGTCCACCAAGGACATGATCTTCGACGTGGCGCGCATGGTCTCCTACGCGTCGCAGTCCGCGCGTCTGCTCCCGGGTGACCTCGTGCTGACGGGCAGTCCGGCCGGCAACGGCATGCACTGGGGCCGGCTGCTGCGCGACGGGGACGTCATGGAGGGGTCGGTCACCGGCCTCGGCGTCCAGCGCACCCGCTGTGTCGCGGAGACCTCATGACCCTGGACCGCACGGACCCCGAGGGCTCGATCGCCGAGGCCGCACGGGCGTACTCCAACTGGGGCCGCTGGGGCGAGGACGACGTGCTCGGCACGCTCAACTTCCTCGACGCGGCCAAGCGCCGCGAGGCCGCGGCGCTCGTCCGCCGGGGTGTCAGCTTCTCGCTCTCCCAGAGCTTCGACATGGACGGCCCGCAGAAGGGCTGGCGCCGGCGCACCAATCCGGTGCACACCATGCTCGACACCGGCACGGACGCCGTCGTCACCGGACAGGGCTTCCCGCACGGACTCGGCGGCGCCGACGACGTCATCGCGATGCCGTTGCAGTGCTCCACCCAGTGGGACGGGCTCGGGCACATCTTCGACCACGGCAAGGCGTGGAACGGGCGCCCGGCGGAGAAGGTCGTCACCTCGGAGGGCGACCTGGTCACCGGTATCGAGCACATGGCGCCGCACGTCGCGGGCCGCGGCGTGCTCCTGGACGTCGGCCGGGTCATCGGCGACGAGGGAGAGCTGCCCGACGGGTTCGCGATCACCGGGGAGCACCTGACGGCGACGGCGCAGACCCAGGGCGTGGCTGTGGGACGCGGGGACATCGTCCTGGTGCGTACCGGGCAGCTCGCCCGGGCCCGCCGTGACGGCTGGGGCGAGTACGCCGGCGGACCGGCCCCCGGGCTGTCCTTCACCGCGGCGGGCTGGCTGCACCGCACGGAGATCGCCGCGATCGCGACGGACACCTGGGGCTTCGAGGTGCGGCCCAACGAGTTCGATCACGCCTTCCAGCCGCTGCACCAGGTCGCCATCCCCAACATGGGCCTGCTGATCGGCGAGATGTGGGACCTCGACGCACTCGCCGAGGACTGTGCGACGGACGGGGTGTACGAGTTCTCCCTCACCGCCGCTCCCCTTCCCATCACCGGTGCGGTCGGCAGCCCGGTCAACCCGATCGCCGTCAAGTAGCACACGGAACAAGGGAGTTCCCATGAGTAATGCCCGTACCGTCCTGGTGATCGGCGGCGGCGCGGCCGGCAACGCCGTCACCGTCCTGCTGCGCCGGGCCGGCCTCGGCGTCGACCTGATCGAGGCCAAGGACGACTGGAACGCCACCGCGGGTTCCGGCATCACCCTCCAGGGCAACGCCCTGCGCGTACTTCGCGAACTGGGGGTGTGGGAGCAGGTGGAGACGTCCGGCTACGGCTTCGGATCCGTCGGCATCACCGCCCCCGACGGCACCGTGCTGCACGTCCAGGACGACATCCGCAGCGGAGGCGACGACCTCCCCGCCACCGTCGGCATGCAGCGGCCCCAGCTCCAGCGGATCCTCATCGACGCGGTCCGCGCGAGCGGAGCCCAGGTCCGCCTGGGCGTCAGGGTCACCGCTCTGGACCAGGACGGCGACGGCGTCAGCGCCCGCTTCACCGACGGCACGGAAGGCCGCTACGACCTGGTGATCGCCGCCGACGGCCTGGGCTCCACCACCCGCGCCGCCATCGGCATCACCGCGAAGCCCGAGCCGACGGGCATGGCCATCTGGCGCATCGCCGCGCCCCGCCCGGCCGCCGTGGAGCGCACCGACCTCGCCTACGGGGGCCCGGCCTTCATCGCCGGCTACTGCCCCACCAGCGAGACCACCCTCTACGCCTACGTGGTGGAGGCGAACCGCGACCGCGCCTCCATCCCGCCCACGTCGTACGCCGACGAGATGCGCCGCCTGGTCTCGGCCTACGGCGGCAACTGGCCGGAGATCACGGAGCACATCACCGACCCGGCACAGGTCAACTACACCTGGTTCGACCGCATGCTGGTCGAGGACTCCTGGCACCGCGGCCGGGTCGTCCTCATCGGCGACGCCGCCCACTGCTGCCCGCCCACCCTCGCCCAGGGCGCCGCCCTGTCCCTGGAGGACGCCTGGGTCCTCGCGCGGATGCTGAGCGCCTCCGACACCTGGGACGACGCGCTGCTCCAGGCGTACTACGAGCGCCGCATCGCTCGCGTCCGCCCGGTCGTCGATGCCTCCGTGCAGATCGGGCAGTGGCAGCTCGACGGGGTACGCGACGCCGATGTGCCGGGCCTGATGGGCCGCACCATGACGATGCTCAGGGAGCTGCCGTGACCATCCCTACCGTGGACGTGCACGCGCACGTCCTGCTCCCCGAGATCGAGGCGCTCGTATCCGGCCTCCCGGGGCTCGCCGCGGCCAGGGAACTGGACGCCCGGCGCAACGGCCCCGACGCCCTGGCCGTCAGCGGTCCCATGGTCCGCGAGCGCATCCCGCGGATGACGGACGTGGCCGTACGGCTCGCGGCGATGGACGCCCAGGGCGTGGATGTCCAGCTGGTCAGCCCCTCCCCCTCGCACTACCACTACTGGGCGGACGAGAACACGGCGGAGAAGGTGTACCGGCTCGCCAACGAGGCGACGGCCGCGCACTGCGCCCGGGCGCCGGAGCGGCTGCGCGGGCTGGGACTCGTACCCCTCCAGCACCCCGTTCTCCTCGTGCGCGCCCTCGGCCACGCCCTCGACCAGGGGCTGGCCGGTGTGGAGATCTCCAGCCACGCCCCGGGGAGGGAACTGTCCGACCCCGCGTACGAGCCGTTCTGGTCGCAGGCCGAGGAAGCGGGCGCCCTCATCTTCCTGCACCCCTTCGGGTGCACCCTCGACGAGCGCCTGGACCGGTGGTACTTGTCCAACACGGTCGGCCAGCCCACCGAGAACGCCGTCGCCCTCTCCCACCTCATCTTCTCCGGCGTCCTGGACAGGCATCCCGGACTGAAGCTGATCGCCGCCCACGGCGGTGGCTACCTCCCCACCCACATCGGCCGCTCCGACCACGCCTGGTCGGCGCGCACCGACGCCGGTGCCGGATGCGCCCACCTGCCCAGCAGCTATCTCAGGCGGATCTACTTCGACTCGCTCGTCCACGACCCGCGGGTGCTGGGCTCGCTGATCGAGGCCGCGGGAGCGGACCGGGTCCTGCTCGGTTCCGACTTCCCCTTCGACATGGGCGTCGATGACCCGGTCGGTGCCCTGCGCGCCGCGCGGCTGTCCGTGGCCGACTTCGACGCCGTACGCGGCGGTAACGCCGCCCCCCTGCTGCGACTCGCCTGACCTCAACGAGGAGGAACCCACCATGAGCGCACGCCTGCTCACCCATCTGCGCCACGTCGACCTGGCGGTGCCGGACTACGACAAGCAGCTCGACTTCTACGCCGGCGTCTGGGGCCTCACCAAGGTCTCCGAGGACTCCGGGATCTCCTTCCTGGCCGCCGAGGGCTCCCCCGAACAGTACGTCGTACGGCTGCGCAAGGCCGAGGAGAAGCGTCTCGACCTCGTCTCCTACGGGGCCGCGAACGCCGCCGACGTCGACACCCTGGCCGAGCGGCTCCTCGCCGGCGGCGTTCAGCTGATCTCGCGCCCCGGTGCCGTGGACACCCCCGGAGGCGGGTACGGCTTCCGCTTCTTCGACGTCGACGGCCGCACCATCGAGGTCTCCGCCGACGTCCAGGTCCGGCAGCACCGCAAGATCGAGGAGAAGGAAGCCATCCCGGTCAAGCTCTCCCACGTCGTGCTCAACTCCCCCGATCTCAACCGCACCCGCGAGTGGTACGAGCGCCACCTCGGCTTCGCCCTCTCCGACACCCTGTCCTCACCGCACATGGGCGAGGTCATGCACTTCATGCGGATCAGCAACCAGCACCACTCCATGGCCATCGCGCAAGGACCGCACACCGCCCTGCACCACGTCTCCTTCGAGATGCGCGGGATCGACGAGTACATGCGCGGCTCCGGCCGCGTCATGCGGGCGGGCTTCCGCAAGATCTGGGGCCCCGGGCGGCACATGGCGGGCGACAACACCTTCACCTACTTCCTCGACCCGCACGGCAACACCGTCGAGTACACGACGGAGCTGGAGAACCTCGACGAGGACACCTGGCACCCGCATGTCTACGACTTCTCCGAGCCTGAGGTCACCGACCAGTGGGGAACGGCCAACCCGATGAGCGAGATCGTCGCCAAGGAGTCCTTCAACGACCCCGACCGCGGCGTGTTCATCGCCCCGCCCGTCTAGCCGGAAGGGCACTCGTCCCCGGGGGCGCGGCCGGTGTCCATGCCCTGGCTCACTCGGCCGCGTCCCCGGCTCTCTCCCGCAGGACCCCACACGACTCCCGGGCCGAGGACGGTCGAAGGACCGGCTCGACGGCCACAATCGGGGTCGTCCGGCCCGGGACCGCCCTCTCCTCTTCCCTGAGGTCGTCGGCACGACGTGGTGCGAGGAGCAGGGCATGCCCCCTTCGGTCGTCGAGCACATGCGCCGGGTACACGACCGGCGTCACCGGGAGCGGTGAGGCCGCCGCCGCACGACCAGCCACGTGGTCGGTCCGCCGGCCCCACCGATCCCTCCCCCAGCTCCCGGGCCACCAGGGGGCCACGGCCGCCCGCGCCTCCGTCCGCTCGGCGACTCGCCGTTGCCGCATCACCGTGGGCCACCACCTGATGCGCATCCGCCTCGACCGATCCTCCCCACTCTCAGGAGCCGCACATGCGTTTCGCCAGCTACGAGCATCAGCACCGCCCCCGCGTCGCCGTCGTGGAAGAGGACGGCACCCTGTATCCCCTCCCCGGTGTCACCTCTCTCACCACTCTCCTGGAGGAGACCGACGGGCTGCCGGGGCTGCTCGCCGCCGGTGCGGCGGCCCTCGACGTACCGCCCGGCCCGCACGTCTCGCAGGTACGGCTGCTCCCTCCCCTGCACCCCTCGTCCATAAGGGACTTCGTGACCTTCGAGGAGCACGTGGAGGGCGTTCGCCGCGCCGTCGACGGCGTCGCCGGCGTCCCCGAGCAGTGGTACGCGGCGCCGACCTTCTACTTCACCAACCCGCACGCCGTGTACGGCCCGCACGACACGGTCCCGATGCCCCCCGGCTCGTCGGTGCTCGACTTCGAACTGGAGGTCGGCGCGGTCGTCGGCCGCGAGGGACGCGACCTCACCCCCGGCCGGGCCCGCGACCACATCGTGGGTTACACCGTCTTCAACGACTGGTCCGCCCGCGACCTCCAGTCCGCGGAGATGAAGGTCGGCCTCGGCCCCTGCAAGGGCAAGGACACCGCCACCACCCTCGGCCCCTACCTCGTCACCGCCGACGAACTGGAGCCGTACCGGGACGCCGAGGGACTGCTGCGCCTCGCGCTGACCGCCGAGGTGAACGGTGAGGTGATCGGCAAGGACCTCCTCTCCAACATGAGCTGGACCTTCGAGGAGATGGCCGCCTACGCCTCACGCGGCACCCGGATCGTGCCGGGTGACGTCCTGGGCTCCGGTACCTGCGGCAACGGTGGCTGCCTCGCCGAACTCTGGGGCCGGCGCGGCGAGAAGACCCCGCCGCCGCTCGGGCCGGGCGACACAGTGAGCCTCACCGTCGAGGGCATCGGCACCCTGACCAGCACGGTCGTCCCCGGTGTGGAGCCGCTGCCGCTGCCCGCCGGCCGCCGCCGCGACCGGGAGCGGCCGTGAACGAAGGGGCCGGCAGGAAGCTCCTGGGCAAGGTCGTCGTCGTCACGGGCGCAGCACGCGGCCAGGGAGCAGCCGAGGCCGCGGCACTCACCCGTGAGGGCGCCCGCGTCATCGCCACCGACGTCGAATCCGCTGACGGGTGCCGCCGTCTCGACGTCAGCAGCGAGGAGGACTGGGCCGGCCTGGCCGCCGAACTGCGCGAGACGTACGGCGAGGTGCACGGCCTGGTGAACAACGCGGGCATCACCTGGCGGGCCAGGATCGGGGACGTACGGCCCGAGGACATGGCACGCGTCCACGCGGTCAACGTCACCGGACCGCTGCTCGGTATGCAGCACCTCGCGCCGCTCATGCCCGTCGGCTCCTCCGTCGTGAACGTCGGCTCCTCGGCCGCTCTCACCGCCCACTACCCGGTCGCCTACACGACCAGCAAATGGGCGCTGCGGGGCCTGTCGAAGACGGCGGCACTGGAGCTCGGCCCCCGTGGCATCCGCGTCAACACCATCCACCCGGGCTATATCGAGACCGAGATGACCGCATCGGCCGCACCCGCCTTCCGGGAGGCCAACCTCCGCGAGACTCCCCTCGGCCGCACCGGCGGCGTCGACGACGTCGCCCCGCTGGTCGTCTTCCTGCTGTCGGACGAGTCGTCGTTCATCAGCGGCGCCGAGATCCCGGTGGACGGCGGTATGACGGCGCACGGCGGCGTGAAATCCGTCTCCGACGCACTGCGGCCGGACAGCGGCTCCTGAAGCGGCCCGAAGGCAGAACGGCTCCGGCCCCGGGCCGCCCCCGGTGACACCGCCGTCTTTCCCGGCTCCACCCAGTCCGCCCACCTCACCGGCGCCGATGGTCCTCGACGGGGGCTGGTCAACGGTCCTGCCCGGCGGCTCCTCCACCTGAAGGGAACGTGCTGTGAACAAGGTCTACGGCAGCGCCGCCGAGGCGGTCGCCGACATACCGGACGGCGCCTCGCTCGCCGTCGGAGGCTTCGGCCTCTCCGGGGTCCCCGCCGTACTCATCGACGCCCTGCTCGCGCAGGGCACGGCCGCTCTGCGGGTCGTCTCCAACAACTGCGGTGTGGACGACCGCGGCCTCGGCGTGCTGCTGGCCGCCGGCCGCATCACCCGCGTCACCGGCTCCTACGTCGGGGAGAACAAGGAGTTCGCCCGTCAGTACCTGGCCGGCGAACTGGAGGTCGAGCTCACCCCCCAAGGCACGCTCGCCGAGCGCCTGCGCGCGGGGGGCGCGGGCATCCCCGCCTTCTACACCCCGGCCGGCGTGGGCACCCAGGTGGCCGACGGCGGCCTGCCCTGGCGCTACGCCCCTGGGGGTGCCTCCCGGCCGGAGTCCGGGGGAAGGGCAGTGGCCATCGCCTCCCCGCCCAAGGAGACCCGGGAGTTCCACGGCCGCTCGTACGTGCTGGAGCACGGTATAACCACCGACTTCGCCTTCGTACGGGCCGTGCGCGGCGACCGGCACGGCAATCTCGTGTTTCGCCGCGCCGCCGCCAACTTCAACCCGCTGGCGGCGATGGCCGGCCGCATCACGGTCGCTGAGGTGGAACACCTCGTCGAACCTGGCGAGTTGCAGCCCGACGAGGTGCACCTGCCGGGCATCTACGTGCAGCGAATGGTGGAGCTGACCCCGGCCGAGGCGGCCGGCAAGCAGATCGAGAAGAGGACCGTACGCATATGAGCACCCTGGGCTGGAACCGCGACCAGATGGCCGCCCGCGCAGCCGCCGAACTCACCGACGGCTCCTACGTCAATCTGGGCATCGGTCTGCCCACCCTGATCCCCGGTCACCTCCCACCGGGCGTGGACGTCGTGCTGCACTCCGAGAACGGCATTTTGGGCACCGGCCCCTGTCCGACGGAGAGTGAGGTCGACCCGGACCTGATCAACGCCGGCAAGGAGACGGTCACCGTCCTGCCCGGAGCGAGCTTCTTCGACTCCGCGCTCTCCTTCGGGATGATTCGTGGGGGTCACATCGACACCGCGGTCCTCGGCGCCATGCAGGTGTCGGCCCAGGGGGACCTCGCCAACTGGATGGTCCCCGGGAAGATGGTGAAAGGCATGGGCGGCGCCATGGACCTCGTCCACGGCGCCCGCCGGGTCATCGTCCTCATGGAGCACACCGCCAAGGACGGCACGCCGAAGCTCGTCCAGGAGTGCACGCTGCCGCTGACCGGCCGGCGATGCGTCCACCGGGTCATCACCGACCTCGGCGTCCTCGACGTCACCGACGACGGCCTCGCTCTCGTCGAGACCGCCCCGGGAGTGACCGTCGAGGACATCACCGCACGGACGAGCGCTCCCCTACGCCTGGACAGCGTCGCCGCCGCCTGCTGACCGGGCGGTGCCCGGCACGCGAAGAGCCCGCCCCCGCCGCCTCATTGACATCGGGGAGACAACGGTCCCAATATAATCAGTAGACCAATGATTGGCCTACTGATCATTTGCCCTCGCTGGTCTCCTTTTTCACTGCCCTCCACTCCTTACAGGCCGGGAGGCCGTATGTCCGTCACCCCAGATCCTCTCCGCGTCGCCGTGGTCGGCGGAGGCATAGGTGGACTGGCCGCGGCGTTGGCCGTGGCCCGCTCCGGGCACCACGTCACCCTTGTCGAGCGCGCCTCGCGGTTCGGCGAGATCGGAGCGGGCCTGCAGCTCGCGCCGAACGCCTCCCTCGCCCTGGAGCAACTCGGCGTCCTCCCTGCCGTTCGGCGCACAGCGGTCGCCCCGCCCCGACTCGTCATGATGGACGCCCTGACCGGCGACGAGGTCACCTCGCTGGACCTGCGCAGTGCGGCCTACACCGAGCGCTTCGCCCACCCCTACCTCGTCACCCACCGCACGGATCTGCACGCCGCACTGCTGACCGCGTGCCAGGAGCACCCCTCGGTCACCCTGCGCACCGGGCACACCGTCACCCACGTCGACCAGGACGAGTCAGGGGCCCGGCTGCACTTCGCCGAGTCTCCCGCGGTCCTGGCAGCGGACGCGGTCGTGGCCGCCGACGGCCTCCGCTCCCGCCTGCGCCAGGCCCTGGTGGGCGACGGGGACCCGGTCTGCTCCCGCTACGTGGCCTTCCGCGGAGCGCTGCCGACGCGGAGGATGACCGGCCGCATGTCACAGCACGCCGCCTCGGAGGCGGTGATGGTCTGGGCCGGGCCCCGTATGCACCTGGTGCAGTACCCCGTGCGCCGCGGCGAGCTGTACAACCAGGTCGCCGTCTTCGAGAGCGACCACTACACGCCGGACTCCGACGACTGGGGCACCGAAGCAGAACTCGAGGAACGCTTCGCCGGCGCCTGCCGGACCGTACGGGACGCCCTCCCCCTCGTCTCGCGCGACCGCCGCTGGCCGCTCTACGACCGGCTGCCCGTCGACACCTGGGTGCACGGCCGGATCGTCCTCCTCGGCGATGCGGCCCACCCGATGCTGCAGTACCTGGCGCAGGGGGCGTGCCAGGCGCTGGAGGACGCCGTGGCCCTGGGGCAGGCTCTCGGCCGGTACGGCGACCCGGGCGAGGCCTTCGCCGCCTACGCCGCGCAGCGCACGCAGCGGGCGGCGGACATCCAGACCCAGGCACGTCGCTTCGGCGAGATCTGCCATCTGGAGGGCATGGGTGCCACCTTCCGCAACCTCCACCTCAGATCTCGCGGGTCCGACGAATTCGACGACATGTCATGGGTGTGGACGCCGGCCGCCGCCTTCGTCCCCGCCCGGTGAACCCGGCACCGAAGGAGGACATCATGACGACCGACGATGTGGTCTACACGGCCCTGGAAGAGGCGGGCGCGGCGCCGCTGTGGCGGTTCTACGGCAACCTGTTCCCCGCTCAGCCGAAGAGCCGGGCCGTGCCCTGCCGCTGGAGCTGGCAGGAACTGCGCCCGCACCTCCTGCACTTCTCCGGGACCCTGTCGCTGGACGAGGCCGAACGCAGGGTGCTCATGCTGGTCAACCCCGGCCTGACCGATCCCCCCGCCACGGTCAACACCCTCTATGCGGGCCTGCAGATCATCCTGCCCGGCGAGACCGCCCAGGCGCACCGGCACACGTCCAACGCCTTCCGCTTCGTTCTGGAGGGCAGCGGCGCCTGGACTACGGTGGACGGAGAGCGGGTCTTCATGACGCCGGGCGACCTGCTGCTGACACCCGGCTGGCACTGGCACGACCACACCCATGAGGGTGACGCGCCGATGATCTGGCTCGACGCGCTGGACTACCCTCTCGTCAACGCGCTGGAGGCAGGGTTCTACGAGAAGTACCCGCGGCGCCTCCAGCCCGTGACCCGCCCGGACGACGCGGGCAGCAGGCAGTTCCTGCACGGCCGGCTCACCCCGGTCTGGCTCACCCAGGACGGCCCCCACTCGCCGGTGACCCGGTACACCTGGGAGGAGACACAGCGCGCCCTGGACGGCATCGCGGACACCGCCGACGGCAGTGACGTGGACGGCGTCGTCCTGGAGTACACCAACCCGTGGACGGGCGGCCCGGTCATGCCCACCATCGGCTGCCGTGTCCAGCGGCTTCGCCCAGGCTTCCAGGGGGCCGGCCGTCGGCACACCGCCTCCACGGTCTTCAGCGTGGTCCGCGGCGAAGGCGCCACGATCGTGGACGGCAAACGGCTCGAATGGTCGGAGAAGGACACCTTCGCCGTGCCCGGCTGGGCCTCCTACCGGCACCTCAACACCTCGGCTTCCGACGACGCCGTCCTCTTCTCCTACAGCGACGAGCCCGTCATGCGGTCCCTCGGCCTGTACCGCACGGAGGACGCCGACCCCGGCGCCTGATCCGCCCCCCATCCGACATCTCACAAGGAGGCCCTGATGCGTCTGGCCCTGTTCGACAAAGGGCGGCTCGGAGTCGTCGACGGTGACGACCTCGTGGACGTGACCGAGCGGCTCGCCGACCGCGGGACGCCCGGCCCTGCCGGAGCGCTGCACCACTACATCGAGACCACGGTGCGGGACGGGGCCGTCGCCCTCGACCTCACCGGTCTCCCGCGAGTCCCCCTCACCGAAGTGGACCTGGAAGCCCCGCTGCCGCGCCCCGGCAAGATCATCGGGGCACCGGTCAACTACCTCGACCACAAGGCCGAGATGGAGTACACCACCTCCATCGCCGACCTCGGCGTCTTCCTCAAGGCCAACTCGTCCGTCATCGGGCCGGGCCAGGACGTCCTCCTTCCCTACACCGACAAGCGCACCGACCAGGAGGGCGAACTGGGCGTCGTCATCGGACGCACCGCCCGCCATGTCAGCGCCGACAAGGCCCTGGACCACGTCTTCGGCTACACCTGTGTGCTGGACATCACCGTCCGCTCCGGCGAGGACCGCTCCACCCGCAAGTCGTTCGACACCTTCACCCCCCTCGGCCCGTGGGTCGTCACCGCGGACGACATCGCCGACCCGGACACCCTCGGTCTGCGGTGCGACGTCGGCGGTGAGACCCGGCAGCGGACCACCACCGCGGACCTGATCTTCGGGGTCCGCGAACTGATCGCCTACACGTCCTCCGTCATGACCCTCCACCCCGGCGACGTGATCGCGACGGGCACACCTGCCGGTGTGGGGCCGCTCAGCCACGGTGACAGGATCGTCCTGGACATCGAGCAGGTCGGCCGCCTGGAGGTGGGCGTCGACGGCTCCCGCGCCCTCCCCTACGCGCATCGCCCCGGGAGCAGGGTCCGCTGACGGCTGCGCGGGACGCGAGGTGGTGCCGGGCGCTCGTAGACTGCCGGGGACCGGCCGGCCTCCTCACCGGCACCACCTGACCGGCTCGACGAACGGAGCACCGTGGCGCGCGCGCTGGAGCTGCACACCTACGTAGGACATCTGCTCCGGCGCGCTGAACAGGTGCACACCGCTCTGTGGTTCCGGCACGTGTCCCGCGAGATCACCTCGCAGCAGTTCGCCGTCCTCAACGCGCTGCGCCAGGAACCCGGCATCGACCAGCGCACCCTCGGTCACCGCACCTCCCTGGACCGGTCCACCGTCAACCAGATGGTCCGGCGTCTGACGGACCAGGGCTATCTGGACCAGGTGCGGGACGAGGAAGACCGCAGACGCACGCTGGTCAGCCTCACCGACGGAGGCGCCGAGCTCCTCGACACCCTCATCCCTCCGGCGAAACGCATCAACGAACAGCTCCTGGAGTCCCTGTCGGAGAGCGAACGGGCTCTGGCCACGGACATCCTCCGCAAAATCGCGTCCATGGACGACGCACCGCTGGATGGCACGACGTAGCGTCCGGAAGGCTGACGCGGGTGGGCGGACGGCTTGCTCCGCCCGGCCGTGCCGGGGGGCTCGGAGCCGGCGCTCAGAGACCTGACGGGGCCGCCTCGCCCTGTGCCGCGCCAAGGGTTTCGAGGAACGACGCGTCCCGGAAGGCCCGGAGCCCCTTCACCCGGGTGACGCCCAGCTTCTCCAGGACCTGGTCCTTCACCAGACCCGCGCCCCGGAGTTCGGCGCAGTGCCGTGCCAGTTCCAGTCGCTCCGGATGAGCGTCGGGGGCTTCGTAGAAGACCGCGTCCTGCAGCAGTTCCTTCACCGATTCGACCGATCGGCCCATCGCCCGCGCTATCTGAGCCCGCGCCATGCCGGATCTCTTGTGACGGAGGGCCTCCGCCGCCGCGCCGTACCGCTCCTTGCGCAGGTCCTCGTTGCGCTGGAGCGTGATTCCCGCCGCCTTGCGGGCACGGTGCAGGAGACCCTCGACCTGCTTGGGCGTCAGGTCCAGCTCGGCGGCGATCTCCTGGTGGCGCCGGCCCTCGCCGTGCAGCCGGAGCGCGTACTCCACCTGCTCCCTGCGCAGCAGGCGCTCCCGCTCGCTCTCCCGCTCCTTCCGCCTGCGGATCTCGTCCTTGAACCCACGGGTCAGGGCCGACTTCACGGACCTGGCGAAGCGGAGCCGCTCCTCCTCCTCGCGCATCCGCTCACGCACGACGTACCCGTACCAGAACGGCATCCGCTCGCTCAGGCCCCCGTCGCGCTTCCCGCCCCACGCGCAGGCGGGGTGCTGCCCGCGCTTTCTCCACAGCGCCTCGAGGGCGGTCTCGTGCGGGGTGTAACCGCCGTCCTCCCGCATGAGGAGCCGTTGCTCCTCCGTCAGCTCCTCCAGCGCGGCGCGTGAGGCCTCCTTCAGGCCGACCGTCTCCGCCATCGCCAGAAGGGTCTGCCAGTCCCACTTGGGTACGGTGAGGCCGAACCGGACCTCCCCGTCGGTCTCCCAGCGGTTCACCTCCGCCGCCACGTACACCGCGAAGCCGGCGGCGTTCCACCCCCGCACCACGTCGTGCCACATCTTGGCGGCGGTCGCGGGGAGGTAGGCGGCCCTCTGCCCCTCCACGTCGTAGGCCACCGCCCGCGCGTCCCAGGGGTTGCACGGCTCGGGCACGAGCTCGGCCTCGACCTTCTGTCCGGCCTCGAACCTGCTCAGCGAATCCTGGAGGTAGTACGCCCCGGAGGCGTAGTACTCCCCCTCGGGCCGGCAGTAGTCGTCCAGCAGCACGCGGCCCGCGGGCCTGACGTACTCCCCTGCCCGGCGTCTGTGGATCCCCACGGAGCCCTCCCCCTCACACCTGTCGCGCACGACTGTCCGTCAGGCCGGGTGAATGTCGCCACACCGTCTCCGACCTGCAACTATCGAACGATTCTATGCCTGGTCCGCCGCTGCCCGAGTCCGGCCGACGGGGGCATCGGGCCGGGTGCCGTCACGGGTCCGGCCGGCAGGCCCGGCCGGACCCGTGACCGGTCAGCCCAGGCGCATGTGATGGAGCATCAGCAGCGCGGCGGCCATGTTGGCCGCCGGGATCTCACCGCGCGCGACCATGTCCGGCACGAGCTTGAGCGGGACCCACTCCCGTCGCGAGGACTCGAAGTCGTCGGCCGGATGTCCCATGTACGCCGCCTCGCGGGACCAGAAGAAGTGGTGCCGGGCGTCGATCAGCCCGTTCGCGGGCTCGACGGTCATCAGGGGGCTCAGTTCGCCGGGGCGCCAGCCCGTCTCCTCCTCCATCTCCCGCGCCGCGGCCACGGCGACGTCCTCACCGTCCTCGACCACCCCCGCGGCGAGCTCCCAGCCCCAGCTGTCGGTGATGAACCGGTGCCGCCACAGGAGCAGCACCTCGTCGGCCTCGTTGACCACCGTCGCCGCGGCCACGGCGCGGAGCCGGATGAGGAAGTGGTCCAGATGCCGTCCGTCGGGGAGAACGACGTCCGCCAGGTTGACGCGGAACCAGCGGTTCTCATACACAGTCTGTTCGTTTAAGTTCGTCCACTGCACGGTGATGCCACCTTCCGACTGGTTGATGGCAACATCGGAGCAGGGACAGCCGCGAAGCGGAACGCGGCAAACCTCCTGGGCGGAAGCTCACAGGGGCACGCGCAGCGCCCCGTCGATGAGTCCGGCCGCCTCGCGTGCGTCCGCGCAGCCGCTGGCGGCCAGGGGCTCCCGTACGGAGCGCAGCCGGTCACGCAACCGCCGGGACTCCATGCCCCGAGCGCGTTCCGCCATCTCCGAGGCGGTGCGGGCCGCCTTGTCCGCCTCTCCCTGGAGCAACTGCAGACGGGTGAGCAGCCCGAGCCGGTGCACCTGCCCCCGGTCGTGCGCCGGGGTGCGTACGGCCGCCGTGGCGTGCTCCCGCGCCCCGGCGAGATCGCCGAGGCTCAGCAGCGCCTCCGCCACCTGGACGTTGACGAGGCCCGGCTGCACGTACCCGGTCTCGTCCGGCTCGCGGAGCGCGTGGATGCGGTCGGCCTCGCTCTCGGCGCGGCGGATGCACTCCAGGGCGCTGCGCGGGTCGCCGAGTTCGGCGTAGGCCTTGGCCTGCATCGCGTGAAGGTCCGTGGCCAGCGCCGGGGTGATGTGCGGGCCCGCGGCCCGCAGCGCCGCCTCGGCGAAGGCGACGGACCTGCGGAATTCGGCCAGGTGGAGCGACTGGTTCACCAGCAGGGCGATCACGTATCCGCCGAGGCCGCGGTCCCCGCTGGCCTTGGCCAGGCGAAGGGCCTGGTGGAAGTAGCGCTGGGCGAGGCCGTGGGCGTCGGAGTCGTACGCGCAGATGCCCGCGACGGCGACCAGACCGGCGATCGCGCGATGGAGACGGCGGCCCGTGGCGTCGCTGTATCCGCCGCGCAGCAGCGGTGCGGTCTCGGCGTTGAGGAAGCCGACGACGCGTGCCCTGGTCGCGATGCCGCCCGTCTTCCGGTACATCTGCTCGTAGTGGGCGCGGGCCGCCCGGAGCATCGCTATGTCCGCCATGCTCACGCGGGCCGGCCCGGGGCGGGAGACATCGGTGTCCTCGGGTGGGTTCTCCCACTCCCAGACCGGCACCACCGCACCGGTGCCCGTGACCGCGGGCGCGGAGGCGAGGTGCAGGCGCTGCTGGTCGTCGGAGCGCCACAGGGCGGTGGCGTGCTCGACGAAGCCGGAGAGACCGGCGCCGCCCGGAGCGGGGTGGGAACCGGCGATCCCCATGCCGATGTCGTCGAGCGTGACGGGCCGGCGCAGCCGTGCACCGAGGACCTCGCAGATCAGGTCGGGCACCTGACCTCGCGGGCGCTGCCCCTTGAGCCAGCGGGAGACCGCCGTGTGTTCGTACCGCAGGCACAGCCCGCGGACCCGGCCGGCCTGGTTGACGTGTCCGGCGAGCCCCGCCCGGGACACCCCCGCCTCGTCGATCAGGGATTCGAGCAGGATGTTGGGCTCCATTGCCCCCCCATGTGCGTGTCGCGATGAGCCTAGTGGAGCACGATTCACACGGGGTGTGAACGTAATGCCCGAACCATCCTGCTGTGCGCTCTGCCGGGCCGGGATCCCGCTCGGTTGAATAAGTGCCTCGCAAGAGGCGGCCGGGTCGCCGGCTCCCCCTCGTAACAGCTCGGCGACCCGCACCCGCGCCGTTCGTCCTGCCGGCCTGCCCGACACTCCGTGGCAGGGCGGGCGGCGCCGGATCGCGCGGCCCACTGCCCCGATGACAGAGGGGCCGTGTGCGGTCCCCAGGCCGTCCGGCGAGAACAGAAGGGGCGTATCCGGTGGCCGGATACGCCCCTTCTCACCGTTCTCGCAGGCTACGCGCCGCGCAGCACCGCGCCGGTGCGCCCGGCGGCCAGGGCGACCGCGCTGTCGCGGGCCGCGGAGGCCTCGTCGACGGTCAGCGTGCGGTCCGCGGCACGGAACCGCAGCGCGTACGCCAGGGACTTCTTGCCCTCACCGATCTGCTCGCCGGTGAAGACGTCGAACAGCCGCAGCGATTCGAGGAGGTCGCCGGCGCCCTCGCGCAGGGCCTTCTCCACCGCGTCGGCGGGCACGCCCGCGTCGACGACGAGCGCGACGTCCTGGGTCGCCACCGGGAAGGTGGAGATCCGGGGCGCCTGGAGCGCGCCGTCCACGGCCCGCTCCAGGACGTCGAGCTCGACCTCCATGGCGCAGGTCCGCTCGGGCAGGTGGAGCTCCTTGACGACGCGCGGGTGCAGTTCGCCCGCGTGCCCGAACAGGGTCTCCTCGCCGTCGACCGTGACGTACAGCGCGGCGCAGCGGCCGGGGTGCCACGGCGCGTGCCGGTCGGCACGGACCGTCAGCTCGACGCCCGCCTCGCGGACGATGGTCCGCGCCGCCTCGACGGAGTCCGCCCAGGTCGCGGGGCGGCCCTTGCCCCACCAGCCGGCCTGCTCCCGGGCGCCCGCGAGGACGACCGCGGCACGGCGCGGCTGACGCGGGAGTGCCGCGTCCAGCCCGGCGATCTCCTCGTCGGTGGGACGGCGGTCGACGGGCAGCCGTACGGCCTTGGTCTCCTCGCCGGTCGGCCTGAAGACCAGGCCGGTCTCGAAGAGCGCCAGGTCGTGGCTGCCCCGGCCGTCGTTGCGCCGCAGCGCGCCGAGCAGGCCCGGGAGCAGCGTGGTGCGCAGCGCGGGCTCCTCGTCGGAGAGCGGGTTGACGAGCGTGACCGTACGCCGGCGGGCGTCGTCCTTCTCCAGGCCGAGCTGGTCGAGCACGGCGTCGCCGATGAACGGGTAGCTGAGGGCCTCGACGTAACCGGCGCCCGCGAGCGCCCGGCCGACGCGGCGGTGCAGCCGCTGGCGGTCGGTGAGCCCGCGCCCGGACGGCGGGGTCGGCAGCGTGGAGGGGAGGTTCTCGTACCCCTCCAGCCGGATGACCTCCTCGGCCAGGTCGTTCGGCTCGGCGAGGTCGGGACGCCAGGACGGCACGGTGACGATCAGCTCGTCCTGCCCGTAGACGTCGCAGCCGACCTGCTGGAGGCGGCGGACGACGGTCTCGCGTCCGTACGCGACACCGGCCACCCGGTCCGGGTGGTCCGCCGGCATCGCGATGGTGTGGGGGGCGGAGGGAGCGGTGATCTCCGTGACCCCGGCCTCGGCGGTGCCGCCGGCGAGCAGGACCAGCAGGTCGACGGTGCGCTGCGCGGCAGCGGACGCGGCCTGCGGGTCGACGCCGCGCTCGAAGCGCTTGGACGCCTCCGAGCTCAGCTTGTGGCGGCGTGCGGTCCGGGCGATGGCGATCGCGTCGAAGTGCGCGGCCTCGATGACGACCTCGGTGGTCCCGGCCTCCTCGGCGTGGTCGGCGATCTCGGTGTCGGCGCCGCCCATGACGCCCGCGAGGCCGATCGGCCCGCGGTCGTCGGTGATGACCAGGTCCTGGGCGTCCAGGACGCGCTTCACGCCGTCGAGCGTGGTGAGCTTCTCGCCCTGCTCCGCGCGGCGCACCCCGATGGGGCCCTGCACGCGGGAGCGGTCGTAGGCGTGCAGCGGCTGGCCGAGCTCCAGCATCACGTAGTTGGTGACGTCGACGGCGAGCGAGACGGGGCGCATCCCGGCCTTCTGCAGCCTGCGCTGCATCCAGATCGGGGAGCGCGCCTCGGGCTGAAGGCCCGTGACCGTACGCGCGGTGAACGTGCCGCACCCGATCGGGTCGGACACCTTCACCGGGTAGCCGTACGCGTTGGGGGCGGGCACGTCCAGCAGCGCCGGGTCGCGCAGCGGCAGCCCGTACGCGATGGCGGTCTCGCGGGCGACCCCGCGCATCGAGAGGCAGTAGCCCCGGTCCGGCGTGACGGCGATGTCGAGGACCTCGTCGACGAGCTCCAGGAGCTCGATCGCGTCGGTGCCGGGCTCGTACTCCGGCGGCAGCACGATGATGCCGTGCGTGCCGTCGTCGCCCATGCCGAGCTCGTCGGTGGAGCAGATCATGCCGTGGGAGGTCTTGCCGTACGTCTTGCGCGCGGCGATGGCGAAGTCCCCGGGCAGGACGGCGCCCGGCAGGACCACGACGACCTTGTCGCCGACGGAGAAGTTGCGGGCGCCGCAGACGATCTCCTGCGGCTCGCCGGTGCCGTTGGCGGTGCCGACGTCGACGGTGCAGAAGCGGATGGGCTTCTTGAAGCCCTCCAGCTCCTCGATGGTCAGGACCTGTCCGACGACCAGCGGGCCCTTGAGGCCGGCGCCGGTCCGCTCGACGGTCTCGACCTCGAGGCCCACGGACACGAGCTTGGCCTGTACGTCACGGCCGGACTCCGTCACCGGCAGGTCGACGTACTCCCGCAGCCAGGAAAGCGGGACGCGCATCAGATCTCCATCCCGAACGGCCGGGTGAACCGGACGTCACCCTCGACCATGTCTCGCATGTCCTCTACGTTGTGGCGGAACATCAGCATCCGCTCGATGCCGAACCCGAAGGCGAATCCGCTGTACTTCTCGGGGTCCACACCGCAGGCGACGAGCACCTTGGGGTTGACCATGCCGCAGCCGCCGAGCTCGATCCAGCCCTCGCTGCCACAGGTGCGGCAGGGGCGGTCCGGGTTGCCGACGGACTCGCCGCGGCAGACGTAGCAGACCATGTCCATCTCGGCGGACGGCTCGGTGAACGGGAAGAAGTTCGGCCGCAGCCGGGTCTTCATGTCCGGGCCGAAGAGCGCCTGGACCATGTGGTCGAGGGTGCCCTTGAGGTCGGCCATGGTGAGGCCCTCGTCGACGGCGAGCAGCTCGATCTGGTGGAAGACCGGGGTGTGCGTGGCGTCGAGCTCGTCGGTGCGGTAGACCCGGCCGGGGCAGACCACGTAGACGGGGGGCTTGCGGCTGAGGAGCGAGCGGGCCTGGACCGGCGAGGTGTGCGTGCGCAGCACGACACCGGACTCGTCGTTCCTGGCGCCGTCGGCGCCCTGGACGAAGAAGGTGTCCTGCATCTGCCGCGCCGGGTGGTCGGGCACGAAGTTCAGGGCGTCGAAGTTGAACCACTCCGCCTCGACCTCGGGGCCCTCGGCGATCTCGTAGCCCATGGCCACGAAGACGTCGGCGACGCGCTCCATGATGGTCGTCAGCGGGTGGCGCGCACCGGCCGGGGTGCGGTCGTAGGGCAGCGTGACGTCCACCGCCTCCTCGACCAGCACCCGGGCGTCACGCTCGGCCTCCAGTTCGCTCTGGCGGGCGGCCAGCGCCTTGGAGACGGCGCCGCGGGCCTGGCCCACGCGCTTGCCCGCCTCGGCCTTGGCCTGCGGCGGCAGGGCGCCGATCTCCCGGTTGGCGAGCGACAGGGGCGAGGTTCCACCGGTGTGCGCGGTCTTCGCCTGGGCGAGCGCGTCGAGGTCGCCCGCGGCGGCGAAGGCGGCGAACGCCTCGTCCCGCATGCGCTCGATCTCTTCCGGTTTCAGTGCCTCGACCTCGACTGGGTCGTACGACTTGTTCGGTGCCGACATCTCTTCCCGTGCTTCCGATTGGCTGGTGGCGACCTGGTTCGACGACTGAGGACGCAAAGGTGCCAAAAGTCGAGTCTACGGGCCGCCGGGGGGCGAAGGAGCCCGTGGGCTGCTCAGGCCCTCCCGTCACTCCTCATGTCAGGTAGGCCGGCGCGCTCACGGGCAGGATAAATCGGAACTCGGCGCCCCCGCCGGGGGCGCGGGCGACGGTGATGGTGCCGCCGTGGGCCTCGACGATGCCCTTGACGATGTAGAGGCCCAGGCCGGTCCCGCCGCGCTTGCTCCCCCGCCAGAAGCGGGTGAAGACGCGGGCCATCGACTCCTCGGGGATGCCGGGGCCTTCGTCGCTCACGGTGACCGCCGTTCCGCTCTCGTCGCTCTTGCCCGGTGCGGGTGCAGGGGCGACCTCGATGGTGACGGTTCCCTCGCCGTGGCGCACCGCGTTTTCCAGGAGGTTCCCGAGGACCTGGTCGACCTTGTCCGGATCCGCCCAGAGCGCGGGCAGCGGCTGGCGGGTGTGCACGAGGAAGCGGTCCGGGGGCAGGCCGGTGGCCATGAGGGCCTGGATGTGGCGCTCGACGGCGGCGGAGACGTCCACGGGCTGGCGGCGCAGCTCCAGCCTGCCGGAGTCGATACGGGAGATGTCGAGCAGCTCGGCGATGAGCCGGGTGACCCGGTTGGCGTCGGCGTCGACGGTCTCCAGCATGAGCCGCTTCTGGTCGTCGGTGAACCGTTCCCACTTGGCCAGCAGCGTCGCGGTGAACCCCTTGACCGAGGTGAGCGGGGAACGCAGCTCGTGGGCGACGGTCGCGATCAGCTCGGCGTGACTGAGCTCGGTGCGGCGCCGGGCTTCGGTCCCCCGCAGCGAGACGACGAGCCGGCGGACGGGGCCGGTCGGGGTCTGCCTCACGTACCGGGCGGAGACGAGGACCTCACGGCCGCCGGGCAGCAGCAGATTCCGCTCCGGCTGGCCGACCCGGGTGGCGAGCCCGCCGTACGGGTCGGTCAGCTCCCACCAGCGCCGCCCCTTGAGGTCCTCCAGCGGCAGGGCCTGCTCCAGGGAGCTGCCGAGCGCGGCGGCGCGGGGGGTGGCGGTGATCCGGGCGGCGGCCCGGTTGAAGCAGACGACCTTGCCGTTCTCGTCGGCGACGACGAGACCGTCGGGCAGGTCGTCGGGGTCGATGCCCGTGCCGAGGTCACCGGCGGCCGGGCTCGTGCCGGCCTCGTCGGAGAGGGCGCGCGTGGCGGCCGTGTGTGCCGCTCGCGGCCTGCTCGTGCCGACAGCCATCTTCCCGTACCCCACCTCTCGAACCGGTGCAGTGGGCCCCCGAGTTCGTCACCCTACTAGGCGCCGGCGGCCGGGCGACACCCTGTGGGCGGCCTCCGGCGGGGTGTGGCCCGTATCGACCGGCGGGGCACCCGGGGGGTCAGCCGGTGCGGCGGGGGCGCTGCGCCCGCGCGGAGGCGTAGAGGCAGACGGCGGCGGCGGTCGCGAGGTTGAGGCTCTCGGCCTTGCCGTGGATCGGGACCCGGACCACGGCGTCGGCCAGGGCGCGGGTCTCCTCGGGCAGGCCCCACGCCTCGTTGCCGAAGACCCAGGCGGTGGGCCCGCCCATGGTGCCCGCGTCGAGTTCGTCGTCGAGGTCGTCCTCGCCCGCGCCGTCGGCCGCCAGGATGCGCACCCCGGCGTCACGCAGCCCTTGCACGGCCTGCTCGACGGGTACGCCGACGGCCACCGGCAGGTGGAAGAGCGAGCCGACGGACGCCCGGACGGACTTTGGGTTGTAGAGGTCCACCGAGGCGTCGGTGAGCACCACCGCGTCCGCGCCGGCCGCGTCCGCGCAGCGCAGCACGGTGCCCGCGTTCCCGGGGTCGCGTACGTGGGCGAGGACGGCGACCAGGGTGGGCTTCGCGGCGAGGATGTCCGTGAAGGGGGAGTCCAGGAAGCGGCAGACCCCGATGAGCCCCTGAGGGGTGACGGTCTGCGAGACGTCGGCCAGCACGTCGCCGTCCGCGAGGTGCACGCGGGCTCCGGCGGCCCGTGCGGCGTCGATGATGCCGGTGTAGCGCTCGGCGGCCTCGACCGTGGCGAAGAGCTCGGTCAGGGTGGGCTCGCCGTCGCGGCCCCGGTGCGCGGCGGCCTCCCGCACGGCCTGCGGCCCCTCGGCGATGAACCTGCGCTCCTTGCCGCGGAAATTGCGTCTGGCCAGCCGGCGTGCGGCGGCGACTCGCGGCGATCGCGCGGAGATCAGTTCGGGGGTGCCCATGGTCGGCGGCGAGCCTCTCTGCGTAAGTCAGCTTCTCTGCGTACGTTGGCCTGCGTACGGCTGACTACGTACGCGGCACGTGGTGCAACGCACCGGACCCGCAGACGGCGCACGCCTGCGGGTCCGGCTCGGAACGCGATGCCAGAAGTACTGCCTGGGTCAGGCGGCCTTCGGGGCGTTGACGTCGCTCGGGAGGGCCTTCTGAGCGACCTCCACCAGGGCGGCGAACGCGTTGGCGTCGTTGACCGCGAGCTCGGCCAGGATCTTGCGGTCCACCTCGATGTTGGCGGCCTTCAGACCCTGGATGAGGCGGTTGTACGTCATGCCGTTCTGGCGAGCGGCCGCGTTGATGCGCTGGATCCAGAGCTGACGGAAGTCGCCCTTGCGCTTCTTGCGGTCGTTGTAGTTGTAGACCAGGGAGTGGGTGACCTGCTCCTTGGCCTTGCGGTACAGGCGCGAACGCTGACCGCGGTAACCGCTGGCGGCCTCGAGGATCGCCCGGCGCTTCTTGTGGGCGTTTACCGCCCGCTTGACGCGTGCCACTTTTAAACTCCTTGCAGCGGGGCCGGGTGGTCGGAAGTCAGACTCACCTGACCCGGAAACGAATAGGTCCCGGTCGGATCGAGGGCGCCTCCGGGGTCACCGGAGGCAGCGCCTCACTTGCCGAGAAGCTTCTTGATCTTCTTGGCGTCGGCCGGAGCCACGACGACCGTGCCGGTCAGCGAGCGGGTCTTCTTGGACGACTTGTGCTCGAGCAGGTGGCGCTTGCCGGCCTTCTCGCGCAGCACCTTGCCGGAGCCGGTGATCTTGAAGCGCTTGCTGGCACCGCTGTGCGTCTTGTTCTTCGGCATCGCGCCGTTATCTCCTCGTCAGTGGCGCCCCTCACGGTGCGGGCACCGGACTGCAGGGGCGTCAGATCTTTGGGTGGTTCCGAGGGACCCGGGGGCGCCTGGATGGCTGCCCCCGGAGGTCACGCCTCGGAAGGTGTGTCGGCCGGAGCCTCGTCCGCTGCGGCCGGGGCCTCAGCGGTCTCACCCGCGGACTCGGCGTCGGGGGTCGGTCCCTGACGCTCCGCCTTGCGGGCGGCCTGGGCCTCGCGGGCCTCGGCCATGGCTTCGGTCTTCTTCTTGTGCGGGCCCAGAACCATGATCATGTTCCGGCCGTCCTGCTTCGGGTTGGACTCGATGAAGCCGAGGTCCTCGACATCCGAAGCGAGACGCTGGAGCAGCCGGAAGCCCAGCTCGGGGCGGGACTGCTCACGACCGCGGAACATGATCGTGATCTTGACCTTGTCCCCCTGCTTGAGGAACCGGACGACGTGACCCTTCTTGGTGTCGTAGTCGTGCGGGTCGATCTTCGGCCGGAGCTTCATTTCCTTGATGACCGTGTGCGCCTGGTTCTTGCGCGCCTCACGGGCCTTCATGGCCGACTCGTACTTGAACTTCCCGTAGTCCATGAGCTTGCACACGGGGGGACGGGCTGTCGCCGCCACCTCGACCAGGTCGAGGTCGTACTCCTGTGCGAGCTCCAGGGCCTTGGCAAGCGGAACAATCCCGACCTGCTCGCCGCTGGGACCGACAAGTCGCACCTCGGGAACGCGAATCCGGTCGTTGATGCGGGGCTCGGCGCTGATGGATCCTCCTCGGTAGCACCACGTGACCGCCTGGCGGACAGCCACGTAACGTCTTTTCGTAAGACCAACCGAGCCGGGAAAGCAAAAATGCCCCGGACGGGACACAGGCGGGGCTCCAGGAACTACCGGAACACGGCCGCGTGTCACGCGGGGCGCATCGGGCGGCCCCATCGTCCGTACGGAACGATGGCTGCCACCTGACCGGTGACCCGCCGTCCCGGAGGACGGTCAGGTGGGAGATCGGAGCCTCCACTTGTGGGCCGAGCACATAGGTGTCCGGCCGGTCGTTACACAAGGTTAGCAGCCCGCCGACGCGGGCGCTAATCCCGTGTCCCGGGGTGCTCCCGCTGCGTCCCGCGACCTCCTCGCCGTGGCTCCCGGCCCGTCCGCCGGGGCCTGGCGGGTCCAGGGTGCTCCCGCGGGAAGGACGGGTGCCGCCTGGCCTTATCGTGTGGGGCATGAGCGACGCGACCACCCCCAGCACCGAGAACCCCGGCTTCGACGACATGGCCCGCGACATCGCGGAGGTTCCCGCGGTCGAGGTGATCGTGACCGTCGCCGTCAACCTGATGAGCGCGGCGGCCGTGAAGCTCGGCCTGACCGAGGAGGGCGAGGAGCACAAGGACCTCGACGAGGCCCGCAAGCTGGTCCAGGCCCTCGCCGGGCTGCTCGACGCGAGCGCCACGGAGATCAGCACCTTCCACGCCTCCCCGCTGCGCGACGGCCTGAAGTCGCTCCAGCTCGCTTTCCGTGAGGCCTCGCTCGTCCCGGACGAGCCCGGCAAGGGTCCCGGCGAGAAGTACACGGGCCCCGTCTACGGCTAGGTCCCCGTCAGGATCGTGCCGGGGTCGCGCACCCCGGAGTCCACGGCTGACGCACCCGAGCCCGCCGCCTGCGACCAGGCGGCGGGCTCGTCCGCGTCAGCGGCTGAACAGCGGCTCGCCCGGCGCCTCGGCCCCGGCGGGCAGCAGCGCGAGATCGATGCCGCGCACCAACCGGGCCCGCAGCACCTCACTGGCCGACAGCGCTTCGGCGACCCGGCGGGCGGCCTCGGCGACCACGGCTCCCTCGGACAGGACCAGCGCCAGGGTGCCGTCGGCCGAGCCGGGGCCGAGGTGGGCGCGGAGCACGGCGGGTTCGGCCGCGACCACGTCCCGGACAGCGGTGACGACGGCGGGGTCGTCGAGCGGGTCGGCGCTCACGCGGTTCTCGGCCAGGGCCCGCAGCGCGGCCCCGGTCAGCTCGAACGCGACGGGCCCCGCGAGGTCGAGCACCACGGTGTCCGCCTTCTCGTGCGCGGCGGCCTGTAGCGCCTGGTGCAGGGGCACGGCCACGGGGCGCGCCTGCGGGTCCCAGCGGGCCAGGGAGGCGGTGGAGGTGAAGGCGGGCAGCGCGCGCCGGTCACCGGCCTGAAGCGTCGGCACGGCCATGTCGCTGGTCTTCTCCCGGCGCAGGCCGTTCTCGTCCTCCTCGACCTCGCCGAGGACGGCGACGACCGGGACGAGCAGCCGGGCGTCGCGGAGCGCCGTCAGGACCGGGCCGACAGCCGTGCGGTCCCCGGCCCACGCCGCGAGGGCGGCCGTCAGCTCGGGGGCGGCGGTGCCGTCGTCGTCTGAGAAACCTGGGTCCGGGATGTTCTTGAGCTCCACACGACGAGCGTAGTCGTTGGCGTCTCCCACCTGGGCGACAGGTCGGGCACAGGCTGCTGCCAGGTGCGCTGCCTGGCGTCCGGGCCGTGCCCCGTCACAGAACCCGCAGGTCCACGCTGTCCGCCTCGGTGACCGCCGGCCTGCTCCTGGCCTGTTCCGCCGTGGGTGGCGCGTATCTGGTGGGTCGTTCCGCGGATGACGCTCCGGCCGCCGTGGCCGCCGTATCCTCCGCGTCGAGCCCGCCGGCCACGACGGGCGTGAGCGAGGAGCCCGAGGTGGATCTCGACGCGGAACTGGCCGAGGCACTGGCGGTCCCGGCGGACGGTGCCGACGTCTCGGTGTCGGTGCTGGACACGGAGACGGGAGCGCGGGCGACGTACGGCGACGGGACGTACGACACCGCCAGCATCGTCAAGGTCGACATCCTGGCGGCGCTGCTGCTGCTCGCGCAGGACGAGGGCCGTGAGCTGAGCGGCACGGAGCACGCGTACGCCGAGGCCATGATCCGCCGCAGCGACAACACCTCGGCGACCCAGCTGCTCAGGGTGATCGGCGGCGCCGAAGGACTGGACGCGGCCAACGAGCGCCTGGGCCTGACCGAGACCGGGGCCGTGCACGCGTGGGGGCTGACCCAGACCACGGCCGCCGACCAGGTGCGGCTGCTGGAGGCGGTGTGCGGTGCGGGGCCGGTGCTGACGGAGGCTTCCCGCGCCTATGTGACGGAGTTGATGGGCGACGTCGAGGCGGGCCAGCGGTGGGGGGTGTCCGCGGCGGGGACCGGCGCGGTGCTGAAGAACGGCTGGATGCCCCGGACCACGACCGGGCTGTGGGACGTCAACAGCATCGGGCGGGTGGAGAGCGGCGGGCACACCCTGCTGGTCGCCGTGCTCTCGCGGGGGCACACGACGAAGGAGGCGGGCATCGCATTGGTGGAGTCCGTCGCGAAGACCGCGGCCGGCGTGACGGGTGCGGTCAGCGGGCCCGGCTGACGGAGTTGCCGCCGCGCCACAGCACCACCGCCAGGGCGAGGAGTACGGCTCCGAGGCCGCCCGCTGCCGGGGCCAGCCAGCCGGCCGGGTCCTCGTCCTCCCGCTCGGGTTCGGGGCCCGCCCCGAAGTACTGCTTGCGGTAGCCGGCCACGGCGGACCGGGCCTCGGCACCCTCGGGGCACAGCTTCGCCCCGGCCTCGATCGCGGCGGCGGGGTCGACCAGGCCGTAGCCACGGGCGTCGTCACGCCCGCCCTCGGGGGCGTTGCGGGCCGTGTCGGCGAGCAGGGTCTTGAGCTGGGCGGGAGAGAGCCCCGGGTGGGCGGCGCGCACGAGGGCGACGGCTCCGGAGACGAACGCCGAGGCGGCGGAGGTGCCCCACTCGATGTAGTAGTGCTGGTCCGGGTTGGCGACGACGATGTCGACGCCGGGGGCGCTGACGGTCGCGTACCAGCGACGGGTGGAGAACGAGGCGTGCGTGCCGTACCTGTCGACGGCGGCGACGGCGATCACACCGGGGTAGGCGGCCGGGTAGGAGACGCGGTCGCCCTTGTCGCCGCTGTTGCCCGCCGACGCGACGACGGCGACTCCCTTGCCGAGGGCGTACTGGATGGCGGAGTCCTCACCGGGCTCCGGGTGGGCGGACTTGCTGTCGTCGCCCAGGGAGAGGTTGATGACGTCGGCGCCCTGGTCGGTCGCCCAGCGGATGCCGTCCGCGAGCGCGGTGCCGCGTGACTCACGGGCCTTGCCGCGGGAGGGGTCGTTGGACTCCAGGATGACCCGGACGGGCAGGATCTTGGCCTCCGGGGCCACGCCGAGCACCCCGTCGGCCCGCCCGGGTCCGTTGCCACGGCCCGCGATGATGCCGGCCATGGCGGTGCCGTGCAGGGCCCACGAGCTGTCGCCGCGCCCCGCGCCGAAGCCGATGAGGTCCTTGCCGGGGAGCACCTGGCCCGCGAGGTCCGGGTGCTGGTCGTCCACCCCGGTGTCCAGGACGGCGACGGTGACGCCCTCACCCTTCGTCGTCCGCCAGGCCTGCTCGGTGTGCAGGGCCTCCAGGCCCCACTGCTGGTCGCGGATGGCGTCCGCACGGGCGGGGACGGCGGGGATCAGCGCGAAGGCGGCGGCCGTGGTCACTGCGGCGAGCGTCCGGAGCGGGCGGGACCGGCGCGGGCGGGCTGCTGCGCTCACTCCGGCTTCTCCGTGAGGTCGGTGACGGTCCTGCGCAACGCGCGCTCCACGCGGTCGGCGACGCCCTTCGCCTCGTGGCCGAGTCCCGCCTGGGCGACGGCGGTGGTGGCGCCGGCGGCCATGGCCTCGGCGGCGGGCTGCGGTTCGGCGACCGCACGGCCGTCGGCGAAGCCGGAGACGGCGAACACGACGACGGGCACCTCGGTCAGCACGTGGACGGTCCAGCTCGCGCGCGTGGCGTCCGTGAAGTGGGCCGCCACGGTGTCGCGGGCCGGATAGGCACGGGGCATCAGGTCGGAGCGCACGGCGAGCTTCTGCGCGGTGAACCGGCCGCTCAGCGCGTCCATCCCCTCGGCGTTCGCCTCCGTGAAGACCATCCCCACGGTGGTGACGCTGCTGCGGGTGGCATCGGTGTAGGTGGCGCGGAGCAGGCGTTCGCAGCCGACCGGGCGGAGCGCCTTCAGGAGCAGCGGGTCGAGACCGGCCGCGCAGTCGCTGTCGCCCGCCACGGCGACCCGGGTCCACATCCGGTCGGTGGCGCCCGGCCCCGCGCCCTCGCCCTTGAGCGTGCGCGGGAACAGGGTGCCGACGGGCACGCTGTGCCAGACGGAGCGGCTGACCGTGTACGCGCTGTCCTGGCCGGGCTCGGCGGCGGAGTCGCCGGTGAGCCAGCTGCCGGTGACGGCGCCGCCGATGAGCCCGAGGCCGAGCACGGCGCAGACCGCCGCCGCCGCGGTCCTGAACGGCCGCCCGGCCGGGACGGGGCGGAGCCGGGTGGTGGTCTCGGCGGGGGTCTCCGCGTAGGCGTGGTAGGCGCCGGGCGGGGCGGGAGTGGCACCGGGGCGGGGGGTGAGGTCCACGGCACCGACCGGCCTGCGCCGGGTGACGGCGGGCGGCCCGGGGTGGCCGGGAGGCGGGGGTGGCGACGCGGCGGGGGGCGCGGGCGGGACGGCGCGCAGCCGGGTGGTCGTCTCCGCCGGCGTGGGTTCCGCCCGCGGTGCGGGAGGCGTGGGTTCCGTCCGCGGTGCGGGAGGCGTGGGTTCCGTCCGCGGGAGAGGTGGTGCCGGGGGGTGTCCGGGGAGGGGCGGCGGGACGGGCGGGACACCCGGGCGGGGCGGCACTGGAGCGCGCTGCGCTTCGGTACTCATCCGTCCCCCTGGTCCACGTCCCCGTACCGCCCGCGGACCGGCGCTTTCGCACGGGCCCGTCGTTCGCTCGCGTGGCGTTCACTCTACGGGGTGGAGGGCGCCCCGTGGGACGGGGACGGAGGGTGCGGGACGATCTGCACCGAACGTCCCCTACCCAGTGGTACGGCCGTCTGGCAAGCTGCGGCCATGACTGCCCGCGCCGCTGACCGGACCCGTTACGACCGGGCCACCGCCCATCTCGACGCCCCGGTGGCCGTCGTCGATCTGGAGGCGTTCGACTCCAACGCCGACGATCTGGTGCGCCGGGCGGGAGGCAAGCCCATCCGGGTGGCGAGCAAGTCGGTGCGCTGCCGTGCCCTGCTGGAGCGGGTGCTCGCGCGGCCCGGATTCGCCGGGATCATGTCGTTCACCCTCGCGGAGTCGCTGTGGCTGGCCCGGTCGGGCTTCGACGACGTGCTGCTGGCCTATCCGTCGGCCGACCGCGCCGCGTACGCCGAACTGGCGGGTGACCCCAAACTCGCGGCGGCCGTGACCGTGATGGTGGACGATCCGGCGCAGCTGGAGCTGATCGACGCGGCGCGGTCCGGTGGCACCGAGGAGATCCGGGTCTGCCTGGAGCTGGACACGTCGCTGCGGCTGCTGGGCGGCCGGGTCAGGGTCGGCGCGCTGCGCTCCCCGCTCCGCTCCCCCGGCCAACTGGCGGAGCTGGCCCGCTCGGTGGAGCGCAGGCCGGGATTCCGGCTGGTGGGACTGATGGCGTACGAGGGCCATGTCGCCGGGGTCGGCGACTCGGTGGCGGGCCGGCCGCTGCGGTCGCGCGCGGTGCGGCTGATGCAGGCTGCGGCGCGCAGGGAGCTGGCGGCCCGGCGGGCGGAGGTCGTGCGGGCGGTGCGGGCGGTGGCGCCCGGCCTGGAGTTCGTGAACGGCGGCGGTACCGGCAGTGTGCAGCACACGGCCGCCGAGGCCGCGGTGACCGAGATCGCCGCGGGGTCCGGGCTGTACGTCCCGAGGCTGTTCGACAACTACACGTCGTTCACGGGCCGTCCGGCGGCGCTGTTCGCCCAGCCGGTGGTGCGCCGTCCCGGCGTGGGCGTGGTGACGGTGCTCGGCGGCGGTTATCCGGCGTCGGGGGCGGCGGGCCCGGACCGGCTGCCGGTGCCCTACCTCCCGGAGGGCCTGCGCTTCGACCCGCAGGAGGGCCCCGGAGAGGTGCAGACGCCCCTGCTCGGCTCCCCCGCGGACGATCTGCTGATCGGCGACAAGGTGTGGTTCCGGCACGCCAAGGCCGGTGAACTGTGCGAGCGGTTCGACGAGTTGCGGCTGATCGAGGGCGATCGGATCACGGCCACGGTGCCGACGTACCGCGGGGAGGGACGCACTTTCCTCTAGAGGCCCGATCCCGGGTGAGCGTCGCGGGGGTCAGGGCGCCACGGTGCTGCCCACACCGCCGTTCGTCGCGTCACCGATCGGCTGGATGCCCTCGGTGACGGTGTCCATGAGGGAGAGCGGCAGATCCTCCTGGCCCGCGTCGAACGCGAAGCGCACGACGACCGGGGTCTCGCTGCCCACCGCGGAGGGGAAGACGAGCGACTGCACGTACCCGCCCGGTCCCTTGCCCGTGGTGACCTTCCAGCGCACGAGGTGGCCGGTGCGTCCGGCCACGGTCACGGACCTGGACGCCAGTTGCTCGTGGGACCTGATGCCTCCGTGGGGAAGGCCGCCGGCGAAGTCCTCGCCGTAGGCGTGGTCCGCGGCCGTCCCGATGTCCTGCTCGGCCAGCTCCTTCATGTCCGTGAGATCGGTGCCGCCGGCCGTCCGGACCGTGACGGTGCCGTGGTAGCAGAAGTTCCCCGAGTCGCCGGGGCAGGTGTAGGAGCCGACCGTACGCATCGTGGAGGTGTCGTCGAGGGTGTGCTCCGGCTTCTCCCAGCCCTCGGGAACGTCCAGGGTGACGCCGTTGAGCTGGTCGACCAGCACCGAGGGGTTCTCGTCCGGGCCGCCGGCGGGTGACGGGGCGGCCGTGCTCGCCCCGGCCGTGGCGGTGGGCGAGGGCGCGCCCGCGCCCGATCCGGGGCCGGGGCCCCGGCCGCCGTCGTCGCCCAGCACCAGGAAGCCCGCGACGGCCGACGCCAGGACCGCCAGACCGGCCGTCGCGAGGACGACGGCCCTGGTGGTGCGGCGGGCACCGGCGGGCGCGGGGCCGGCGGGCGGGTGGGGGACGGACAGCGGCGCCGGGGCCGCGCGGGTGTGCGCCGTCCAGGCCGTGCCGTCCCACCAGCGCTCGGTGCCCGGCACGTTCGCGTCCGGGTACCAGCCGGGCGGGGTCGTATGGCTCATCCCACCACTGTAGGGAGGGCGGCCGGGGCCGCGGTCACGGATCGGGCGGCCCGGGGCCTAGAGCGGGGTCACGTACGCCCCCGAGATCCCGCCGTCGACCAGGAAGTCGGTGGCGTTGACGAAGGAGGAGTCGTCGCTGGCCAGGAAGGCGACGGCGGCCGCGATCTCCGTCGCCTCGGCGAACCGGCCGAGAGGGATGTGCACGAGCCTGCGGGCGGCGCGTTCCGGGTCCTTGGCGAACAGCTCCTGGAGCAAGGGGGTGTTGACCGGCCCCGGGCACAGGGCGTTGACCCTGATGCCCTCGCGGGCGAACTGCACCCCGAGTTCCCGGGACAGGGCGAGCACGCCGCCCTTGGACGCGGTGTAGGAGATCTGTGAGGTGGCCGCGCCCATCCTGGCCACGAACGAGGCGGTGTTGATGATCGAGCCGCGCCCCTGGCGCCGCATGTAGGGCAGGGCGGCCTTGCAGCAGAGGTAGACGGAGGTGAGGTTGACGTCCTGGACACGCTTCCACGCCTCCAGCCCGGTGGTGAGGATGGAGTCGTCGTCGGGCGGCGAGATGCCCGCGTTGTTGAAGGCGATGTCGACGGAGCCGTAGGTGTCGTCCGCCGCCGCGAAGAGCGCGTCGACCTGGCCGGGGTCGGTGACGTCGACGCGTACGAAGGTGCCTCCCACCTCCGTCGCGGCGGCCAGGCCCGCGGTCTCGTCGATGTCACCGCAGACGACGTGCGCCCCCTCCGACGCCAGCCGGCGTGCGGTGGCGAGGCCGATGCCGCTGCCGGCTCCGGTGATGACGGCGGTGCGGCCGGTGAGACGGCGGCAGATGTTTCCGGTGTCGGTGCTCATGTGTGGTCAGGCCTCCGTGCCGATGAAGACGTTCTTGGTCTCGGTGAAGGCCGCGAGGGAGTCGGGCCCCAGTTCACGGCCGAGTCCGGACTGCCCGTACCCGCCGAAGGGGGTCCAGTAGCGGACTGCCGAGTGCGAGTTGACGGACAGGTTCCCGGCCCGGACCGCCTGCGACACCCGGAGGGCGCGGCCCAGGTCGCGGGTCCAGATCGAGCCCGCCAGGCCGTAGTCGGTGGCGTTGGCCAGGCGTACGGCGTCCTCCTCGTCCTCGAAGGGCAGGACGACGGCGACCGGGCCGAAGACCTCCTCGGTGGCGACGGGGGCGTCCGGAGCGACACCGGTGAGGACGGTGGGCGGGAACCAGAAGCCGGGCCCCGAGGGCGCGCTGCCCCGGATGCCGTCGGCGTCCTCGGGGACGAGGGCGCGGACGCGCTCCCGCTGGACCCGGGAGATCAGCGGGCCCATCTGCGTCTTCTCGTCGGAGGGGTCTCCGACGACGACGGAGGCGACCGCCGGGACGAGGAGTTCGAGGAAGCGCTCGTACACGGACCGCTGGACCAGGATGCGGGTGCGGGCGCAGCAGTCCTGACCGGCGTTGTCGAGGAAGGACATGGGCGCGGAGGCCGCGGCGGCCTCGACGTCGGCGTCGGCGAAGACGATGTTGGGACTCTTGCCGCCGAGTTCGAGGGTCAGCCGCTTCACCCGGTCCGCGCACCTGGCCATGATCTGCCGGCCCACGCGGGTCGACCCGGTGAAGACGATCTTGGCCACGCCGGGGTGGTCGACCAGGGCGCTGCCGGTCACGTCCCCCGCGCCGGGCAGCACCTGGAAGAGGTGGTCGGGCAGCCCGGCGTCGAGCGCGATACGGGCCAGCTGGAGAGCGGTGAGGGGGGTGGTCTCGGCCGGCTTCAGGATGACCGCGTTCCCGGCGGCGAGGGCGGGGGCGGTGGCCCAGGCGGCGATCGGCATGGGGAAGTTCCACGGGGCGATCACCCCGACGACACCGAGCGGTTCCAGAAGGGTGAGATCGATGCCGCCCGGCACGGGGATCTGGCGCCCGGTCAGGCGTTCCACTCCCCCGGCGGCGTAGTCCAGCAGGTCCCGGACGTTGGCCGCCTCCCAGCGGGCGTTGCCGAGGGTGTGGCCCGCCTCCGTGACCTCCAGCAGGGCGAGTCGCTCGGCCTGCTCGTCGACGAGCACGGCGAACCGGCGCAGCAGCCGGGCGCGGTCGGCCGGTGCCAGCGCGGCCCAGGTGCGCTGGGCCGCGGCGGCGCGGGTGACGGCGGCGGAGACCTCGGCCGCGCTCGTGGCGGGGACGGTGGCGACGAGTTGCTCGGTCGCCGGATTCAGGACGCGGTGTTCGTGGATCACGGGGTGCCTCACAGGCGTTCGAAGGAGCGGCGGAGTTCCCAGTCGGTCACCGCGGCGTCGAAGGCCTCCAGTTCGACGCGCGCCGTGTTGCGGTAGTGCGCCACGATCTCGTCGCCGAAGGCGGCACGGGCCGTCGCACTGTGCTCCCAGAGGTCGGCGGCTTCGCGGAGGGTGGTGGGCACCTGTTCGTATCCGGCGGTGTAGGCGTTGCCCTCGCAGGCCTCGGGGAGTTCCAGCTCGTTCTCGATGCCGTGCAGTCCGGCGGCGACGAGTCCGGCGACGGCGAGGTAGGGATTGACGTCGCCGCCGGGCAGCCGGTTCTCGAAGCGCATCGAGCGGCCGTGTCCGACCACGCGCAGGGCGCAGGTGCGGTTGTCGTGTCCCCAGGCGACGGCGGTCGGGGCGAAGGAGCCGGGCTGGAAGCGCTTGTAGGAGTTGACGTTCGGCGCGTAGAGCAGGGAGAAGTCGCGCAGGGCCGCGAGCTGTCCGGCGAGGAAACGCCGCATCACGGGTGACATGGCCCCGTCCTCGCCCGCCATGACGCTGCGTCCGCCGGCGTCCCGGAGCGAGAGGTGGATGTGGCAGGAGTTGCCCTCGCGCTCGTTGTACTTGGCCATGAAAGTGAGGGCGACGCCTTCCTGGGCGGCGATCTCCTTGGAACCGGTCTTGTAGACCGCGTGCTGGTCGCAGGTGACGAGGGCCTCGTCGTAGCGGAAGACGATCTCGTGCTGGCCCGGATTGCACTCGCCCTTCGCCGACTCGACGGTGAGGCCCGCCGCCGCCATCTCGTTGCGGATGCGGCGCAGCAGCGGCTCGACGCGGCCGGTGCCGAGCACGGAGTAGTCGATGTTGTACTGGTTGGCCGGGGTGAGGTCGCGGTAGTGGCGGTCCCACGCCTGCTCGTAGGTGTCCTTGAAGACGATGAATTCGAGCTCGGTGCCGACATGGGCGGTCAGTCCGTGCGCGGCGAGCCGCTCCAGCTGCCGCCGGAGGATCTGGCGGGGCGCGGCGACGACCGGCGAGCCGTCCTCCCAGGCGAGATCGGCCATGACCAGGGCCGTTCCCTCGTGCCAGGGGATGCGGCGCAGGGTGCTGAGGTCGGGGTGCATCGCAAAGTCGCCGTAGCCGTTGGACCAGGACGACATGGCGAATCCGTCGACGGTGTTCATGTCCGTGTCGACGGCGAGCAGGTAGTTGCAGCCCTCCGTGCCGTGTTCGAGCACCTCGTCCAGGAAGAACGGCGCGGCGAAGCGCTTGCCCTGCAGCCGGCCCTGCATGTCGGGGAAGGCGAGGACGACGGTGTCGATCTCACCGCTCTCCACGAGCACGCGGAGCTCCTCGACCTGGAGCGGGGGTGTTCGGTCTGCCACGGGATACTCCTCGTTCGGTCAGCCGGAAGGCTTAAGGTATGGGAGAAAACCATTGGGGGGAAGGGAATCGGGACGTGGCGGAGGAGACCGGGGAACCAGGGCCCTCCGGCCCGCTGCTGCCCGCGCTGCGGCCGGTCCGCGTGGGCAACGGCTTCGAGGAGGCACTGGAGCAGATCCTCCAGGTGGTCCGGCTCGGTCTCGTGCCCGCGGGCGGCCGGCTGCCGGCCGAGCGGGATCTCGCCGCCCTCCTCGGGATCAGCCGCGTCACCCTGCGCGACGTGCTGAGGGTGCTTCAGGACCAGGGGCTGGTGGAGGCGCGGCGCGGCCGGTACGGCGGCACGTTCGTGCTGCCCCGCACCGGACCGGCCGACGGCGACGAACTGCGCCGCCGGGTGGCGGGCGTCGACATCGAGGACGTCCTGCTGTTCCGTGAGGTGCTGGAGACGGGAGCGGCGGGACTGTGCGCGTCGCGCGGCCTCGACGACGAGGGGGCGGACCGGCTCCGGACGGCTCTGGCGGCGACACACGAGGCACCTCTGCCCGACTACCGCAGGCTCGACACCCTCTTCCACCTGACGGTCGCGGAGTTGTCCGGGTCGCCCTCCCTCACCGCCCGTTACGCGACCGTACGGGCGACGGTCAACGACCTGCTGGACTGCATACCCCTGCTGGTCCGCAATCTGGAGCATTCGCAGCAACAGCACACGGCCCTGGTGGAGGCGGTGCTCGGCGGCGACGAGGAGGCGGCGCGAGCGGTGGTCCGTGAACACTGCGCGGGGACCGCGGCGCTGCTCCGGGGCTTTCTGGCTTGATCTTGCCTTTCCGGATCCCCGCTCTTGCGCCGTGGCGTCCCACGAACAAAGGTATGACGCGACACCATTGCACCGGGCCGGTCCGCAGACCGGCCGCCGGAGGGACCGCACCATGCACGAACCGCTCATCGGCGTCACGACCTATCTGGAGCCGGTGGCTCGCTGGGGCGTCTGGGAACTCCCCGCGGCGGTGCTCCCCTCCGCGTATCCACGCCTGGTCCAGCGGTCCGGCGGCCTGGCCGCGCTGCTCCCTCCGGACGCTCCCGCCCGGGCCGGTCAGGTGGTGGCACGGCTGGACGGCCTCGTGATCGCGGGCGGCGCGGACGTCGATCCCGGACTGTACGGCGCGGAGCGCGACTTCAGGACAGGCCCGCCGGCACACGAGCGCGACACCTGGGAGGTGGCCCTGCTGCGCGCGGCGCGCGAGGCGGGCACCCCGGTGCTCGGGATCTGCCGGGGGATGCAGCTGCTCAACGTCGCGCTGGGCGGGACTTTGACCCAGCATCTGGACGGCCACGCCGGGCCCTTCGGCAAGGCGGGGGTCCTGGGCGAGCACACGGTGACGCCGGTCCCGGGCACGCTGTACGCCTCGCTCGTGCCCGACGAGGCGTCCGTCCCGACCTACCACCACCAGGCCGTGGACCGGCTCGCACCGGGGCTGGTGGCGTCCGCCTACGCCGCGGACGGCACGGTGGAGGCGGTCGAACTGCCGGGCGCCCAGTGGGTGCTCGGGGTGCAGTGGCATCCCGAGATGGGCGACGACCCACGGCTCATGCGGGCCCTGGTGGACGCGGCCCGCACCCGTGCGGGGGCGTCCCGGTCGGTCGCGGACCGGGGCTGAGGGGACCTCCGCGCGTCACGCACGGGTGGCCCGGCCCTCCGGCTTCACGCGTCTCGCACGCACGACCTGGCCCCCTGTTCCGCGCGCGTGGCGGAACAGGGGGCCAGTTCGCGTCAGACCGCGTCCGGCGGGAAACCGTGGTGTGCGCCGCCCGGTACGAGCACCCGCCAGGCCTCCATCGCGCCCGAGCAGTCGGGGAACACCGTGAGCCGGAAGGCGGGCGCCCAGGTCACGGTGAACTCCCCGGCCTCGCCGACGGTCACGGCGTCGACGGTGGGGCACAGTCGTCCGAGTACCCCGTCGAGCGTGGCCGCGCGGGCGTCGTACACCGTGCGGAAGTCGTCGAAGGCGGTGGCCCCCGCTCCCTTCTGCGCGTATCTCATGTCGGCGGACCCGAGAAGGGCCTTTCCCTCGTGCGTGATCCTGAAGGGGCACTGCACATGGACCATGACCTTCTCGCCCGCCGAGCCGGCGAACTCGATCACGCCCATGTCCGCGGCCCTGCCGACGGACCGGACCACAGCGCCCTCCAGGAGCGCGGTGATCGCACCGGCCGGTGTCTCAGCAGCCACCGAACAACCCCCTGCCTTCCTCGATGATGCGGTGGTAACCGTAGCCCTGACCGGTGATCCGGTCGTGCAGCATCCGACGCTCGGCGGGGGTGACGTCGCGTCCGAGACCGCGCTCGATCTCCTTCAGCGCGTCCTTGAACTCCCTGTTCTCCGCCTGGTTGCCGCGCGGCGCGTGGTAGCCGTCGTCATCCAGATCGCCCGTGTCCCAGTCGTTCCTGAGGTCCTCCAGACCCTTCTCCCAGTCGAATCCGCCGTCGTCGTTGTGGACGAGGAGCGGAGTCGTGCCGGCGACCACGTAGTAGGTGTGGATGTCGTCGATGGTGAGGTCGTACGTGCGCTGCCGCTCACGGAACTCCTCGGTCTTCTCGACCGCCGCGGTACCGCCGTCCACGGTGCGCAGCGTCATGCCGGGATCGAGGTGCCCGGCGTCCACCCAGGCGCCCTCGGACGGGGACCAGAACGGGTGCGTGGCCGTGGAGGTCAGCGCCTGCGGGCTGCGGGCTCCGGCGCGGGAGACAGTGAGGTCGACGAAGTCCTTGTCGTCCTCGGTGACGATGGTGGCGACCACCGTGCGGGTCGTGGTGAGCCCGCTCTCCGGGTCGGTCACCACGATCTCGTCGCCGATCCTGACGTCCTCGATCGGCCGGGTGGAACCGTCGGCCATCAGGACGTGCGTGCCGGGCGTGAAACTGTGCCGACCGCCTCCGACGAGGCACTGGACAGGTACGGAGTCGGCCTTCTTCAGGGCTGCCTTGAAGCCCTTGAAGACCACCTTGGCGCCCTTGCCGAGCAGACCGGTGCCCGCCGAGACGGCCGCGTCGACCGCTGCCGCCTTGCAGGCGCTGCCGGAACCCTGGACGCAGCCGACGTAGTCGTCGATACCCAGGACCTCCAGGATGCCGGGACCGTTCTGGTCACCGAACCAGCCGAGCTTGCCCACGGCGTTGCAGAACTCCGAGCCGGAGGCCTCCAGATTGGAGCAGCGGGCGCGTGCCCAGTTCTGCACGTTGTGCTGGTAGTCCAGTCGCTCGTGGTAGTAGGGGAAGTACTCGGCCAGTTCTGCTTGGGTCGGGACGTAGACACCCTGGATGGTGATCGAGTCACCCTTGGGCTGAATGATGATCGGCTTCTTGCCGTACGTGCCGTTCTTCCTCGCCTTCTTGGACATCTGTACGGCGGTGTCGTAGCAGGCGGCGGTGCGCTGGCAGTTGTTGGAATCGGGGCCGATGACCCCGTCGGTGTCACCGTCGACACCCGCGCAGATGCCGTCGGCCCCGCCGCCGGGTGCGCCGTGGATGCAGCCCAGCCCGTCGGGGTCGCTGAAGGTGACCGGGCTGTTGTTGCTGTAGGCGTAGCCGTTGAGGGCCTGCGGGTCGTCCGGCGTCAGCAGGGGGTCGACCGAGATGAACCGGCCGGTCGCCGGGTCGTACTCACGGGCGCTCAGGTGCGTGAGCCCGGTGGACTCGGAGTCGTCGACCCCGCCGACGAATCCCTGGACACCCGGCCAGGCACTCGGGCGGGTGCCCCGGATGCCGCCGAACGGGAGCGTGCGGCGCTGGGTCAGCTGCTGGCCGGCCGCGTCGACGGCCAGCTGTCCTGAGCCCTGGTGGTCGGCGATCGTGAAGGAGACCGAACCGTCGTCCTCGATCACCGCCTGGTTGCCGCCCCCGAGATCGACGGTGCGTGTGGCCTCGGGAGCGGTGCTGCCCTTGGCCAGCGTGACGCGGGTGGCACCGAGGTAGAGCGTGGTCTCCTTCGCCGTACGGGCGATGAGCCGGTTGCCGTCGGCGTCGTAGACGTACGAGGTGACCTCGTCCGCCCCGCCCTCCACCGGTTCGGTCACCTTGGCCAGACGGCCTTCGGCGTCCCAGTCGAGCTTCTGGGTCGTGCCGGCCAGGGTGCGCGTGTCGGTGTTGCCGACCGCGTCGTAGCCGTAGGAGTCCCGGGCGGTGCCGCCCGGTCCGCTCTGTGTCACGGAGGTGACGCCGTGGGGTCGCGGTGCCCCAGGTGCGGGGTAGGCGTAGTCGCGCACGGTGTTCTTCGTGGCGTCACCGGTGACGTCGTGGAGCGTCTCGGTCTTCCGGTTGCCCACCTTGTCGTAGGTGTATGAGTGCCAGTACGGCGCGGGGCCGCCGGCCTGCCCCCCGGCCGGTGCACCGGCACAGGTGGTGGTGCCCTGGGTCCAGGCCGACGTCATCCTGCGCAGGTGGTCGTACCCGAAGCACTGGGTGTCGGTGCCCGAGCGGGAGACGTCCGAGACCGACAGGACGTTACCCGCCTGGTCGTAGCGGTAGGTGTTCATCCGGTCGACACCGGGCACGTCCTCGCGGTCGACCCGGGCGGTGGACAGGCGCCTGCTGCCCCACTCGTAGGTGCTGGTCGCCCAGACCTTCTTGCCCCCGTCGTCGGAGAGTTCGTGCTGGAGCGGGCTGCCGGTGAGGCTGTAGCGGGTGGTCGCGTCGATCCCCTGGCTGCCGCTGAGTGCGACGAGCCGCTGGGTCTGCTCCTCGTAGGTGAACGCCACCGTGGTGGCGGGCAGGGAGCCCGCCGCCGGGGATCCCGTGGTGCGCACGGAGCCGTCGACGTTGTAGGCCGAGGCCGACAGATAGGTGCCTGCCAGCGCGCCCTCGGATTCGGGGACCGTCACGGTCGAGCGCAGCACGCGGTACAACCGGTCGTACGCCACGACCTTGCTGGTGTACTCGTGGCCGTCCGCGAAGCGTGTCGATTCCGTGAGGTGTCCCTTGGCACCGCTGACCGTGTCGTAGGTCCACCGGGCCCGGAGCGGACCGGTGGGGCTGTTCTCGCGCAGTTCCGTCTGGCGCCCCAGTCCGTCGTAGGCGTAGTACAGGTCGGTGTCCCGGTCGTCCGCCACGGAGACGGCCTGGCCACGGTCGTCGTACGCCGTGGAGCCCGCGCCCTTGTCGGGGTCGGTCGTCGCGGTGAGGCGGCCGAGCAGGTCGTAGGTGTACGTCCAGTCGTTGCCGGCCGGGTCGGTGAGCTTCGCCAGTTCACCGCGCGGGGTATAGGTGTAGCGGGTGGTGTCGTAGGCGGCGTCCGCCGAACGGGTGAGGTGCTGACGCAGTTCAGTGGTCTGCCCACGGGCGTCGGTCACCGTGGTGGTCGCTGTGCCGCCCTCCGGCGGGATGACGGTGAAGCGGTCGCCGCCGTAGAGCGTGCGGGTGGTGGCGAGCACCGCGCCGCCGTCACCGTTGCCCGCGATCCGCTCGGTGACCGTCGGGCGGCCCGTGCCGTCGAACGAGGTGCGGGTCTGGGTCTCGACCGCGAGTGCGTCGGCGGGCTTGAACAGGGCCGGTGAAGGCGCGCCCGTGGCGTAGTAGGTGTCGAAGGTCTTCGCCTGGAGGCCGCGTTCGTCGTAGAACACGTCGGAGAGCAGCCGCCCTCCGTCGGGTCCCGGCTTCTGCGTCTGCCGCTGCCGCAGGAACCCGTCGTACAGGCTGTACGCCGCGACCTGGCTCCCGTTGGTGCCGAGAGCCTTCGTGACGACCGCGACCGGCTGCCCCTCGGTGATCAGGTAGCCGAACTCGTAGCTCGGCGACAGCGTGGTCTGCCGGTCGGCGAGCCAGACCTTGGAGGAGCGGCCCAGCGCGTCGTAGGTGAAGGTCGTGACCTTCCCGTTGGCGTCGGTCTGGGTCAGCGGCAGCCCGCGCAGTGGATCGTGGGTGGCCGAGCTGGTCAGGGCCGTGGTCGCGTCACCGACCTTGGCCGGGGGCGTGGTCGTCGCCGTCTTCGTGACGAACCCCGTGGCCGGGGTGCGGACCGTGGTCGTCGTCCGCCCGTCGGTGCGCGCGGTGCGCACCGGCGCTGCCGTGCCCGTGACCGTGACGTTCGCGGTCAGGTCGGTGCTGGTCAGGACCCGGCCGTAGGAGTCGAAGGTCGCACCGGACTCCAAGTAGGTGGCCGTGGTGCCGTCGTGCTTCTTCAGCAGGGCCGTGGCGGTGGCGTCCCCCTTGGTGGGAGCCGCTCCGTAGGCTCCGCCGTCGTACGCCGAGCGGACGTCGGCGATGACGTCCTTCGCCCGGTCGACGGTGTCGGCGCACGCCTTCGACACGGTCTCGACCCGGGCGGGCAGCGTGAGGATGTTGGCGCTGTCGTTGGTGGCGTAGCTGGTGCGGGTGCAGCGGTTGTCCGTCGCGGTGGACTCGTCACCGCGGTCGTCGGTCTGGGTGACCCGCCCGGCCACGGTGTCGTAGGTGGAGGAGCTGGACGTGGTCCGCCAGGACGCTCCCGCCCCGTCGTCCAGGGACGTCCACGTGGTGGTGCGTCCGGTTCCGGTGAAGTTGGAGGTGATGGTGCCCCAGTCCCGGGTCCTCTTGCCCGTCTCGTGGCGCCAGGGACGGTTGACGGTCTTGGTGAGGACCTTGCCGCCGCTGCCGGAGTAACTGACGGTCCTGTACGCGAAGCCGGCGAAGGCCTCGTGGTCGGTGATCGGGTCGCCCTCGTCGTCGCCGAGGGTCACAGCGACGTTCTTGGTGCCCCCGGACGGGGTCTCCCGGTCACCGTCCATCCCGCGCAAGAAGAAGGAGTCGGTCTGCGACTTCATGGCAGCGTCGCCGCCCTGGCCGCCTGTCTTGACGCGAACCTGCCCGTAGCCCCGCCACTGGGACCACGTCTTGGACTTCTCCTTGGTCAGGCCGTCGTCGTCGTCGTAGTGCCAGGCGGCCGGGCCCATGTACGTGTAGGCCGTGACCTGGTCGGGCGAGCCGCCCGTGCGGTCGGTCGCCGTGACGGAGGTGACGACGTACTTGTTGAACCAGTGGATCTCGGGGTCGACGGTGGAGCTGCCGCCGATGTACTGCGGGAAGCAGCGCGTGGAGTTGCTCTGCGGGGTGGGCAGTGCGGACCAGTCGCAGGTGGCGGCGGAGTAGTCGACATCGGTCTGGCCGCCGTACTCGTCCGCGATCGTGGACAGCCGGTCCTTGATGAACGGCGCGTAGCCGTCACCGGTCCGGTCCAGCCGGTTCGCCAGCTGTGTGTAGGCGAACGTGGTCTTCGGCAGGGTGATCGCGGGGGTCGTGGTGTGGCCGGTGTGCTGGATCGAGTCGAGCAGCAGCTGGTAGTCGATGTCCGCCGTTCCCCAGCGGTGGGCCAGTTTCCAGGAGTCGGTCTTCTGGTAGGCGCCGGAGGCGTCGCGGACCTGGGTGGTCACCTCCGCGAGGCGCTTGCGCGTCCAGAACGAGGGCGAGAGACGGCCCTGGTCGCAGTCCTTGCCCTGCTCGCAGTTGAGGTCGTAGGGCGTGTCGTACCAGTACGCGGAGTCGGTGCCGATGGACGAGCAGGTGGTGAGGGCGTCCGGCAGGCAGCGCTCGGCGTTGGCGAAGACCACTTTGGCGAGGGCGGGGGTGGTGTACATCGAAGAGGACTTCAGGCCGTACTGGATCTCGTCGAGGTAACCGCCGCGGGTGTAGCGCGTGTCGTCGGCGGCCTTGAGGTTGCGGCCGTAGGAGTTCTTCTCCTGGACGTAGGTGTATGAGATGGCGTTGGCCCGAGGGTCGACCACGTAGTCGAGGTTCCAGCGCCAAGCCTGCTGGCACCACGAGTCCGCGAACGCCGCCGCATGGCAGGGCTCTCCCGGGTCGTCACCGAAGACGGGGGCGGTCCACGTGGATTCCGTGGTCTTCTTCCCGTCGGTCCAGCCGGGCAGCCGGTTGTATCCGAAGTAGTACTGCACACCTTCGGGGTCGGTCAGCCGCCAGTACTCGCCGCTGTCGTCACCGTTGCCCCGGTCCGTGGAGGTGAGCCGCGCGATCCGGGTTCCGTCGTCCTGGCGAAGCCTGAACTGGTCGGAGCCGAGGGGGACCAGCTCGCCGCCCTTGCCGTTGAAGCTGATGACGGCGTTGTCGTAGCCCCAGCAGAGGTCCCCGGGCTTCATGCCGTCGCTGTTCTCGACCCCGTCGTCCGCGCACGGCTTGTACCGGCGCTCGATGTAGCCCGGCCACAGGTCGAAGCCGCTGCCGATCCAGGAGGACTGGTTGTTGGTCTCCCCCGTCCGGCCGTCGACGGACCCGGAGGAGTAGCCGAGACCGATGCTCGGCTTCAGCCCGCCCGGTACGTCGGGGACGGTCATCTCGTAGGACCAGGCGAAATCGCCCGTGTTGAGGTGGGTCTGCCAGGTGGCGGACGGGGAGAGCGGGGTGGCCCTGTAGTCGCCGGTGGCGGCCGTGTCGTCGGCCACCGCGGCCAGCACGGTGGCTCCCGAGGCGGCGACGCGGACGGCCGGGGCGGTGAGTGTGCCGCTCTCCGTGTCGTTCACCGTCTCGACCGGCGTGCGAGTGCGGCACCGGGCCGCCTCGGGCGTGGTCAGTGCGCAGGCGGGGAGCTCGACAAGCGTCAGCCTCGCGCCGTAGCCGCCGCCGTACGCCTGGGCGATGCGGCGGTAGTCGACCCGGACGAGGGCGGCACCGTCGGTGAACTCCTCCCGGTTCGGGGTGAGCGCGAGGACCAGGCCGTCGACCTGGGCACGCCGGGCCTGCTCGTGGCCGGCCATCCGGACCCGGACCCGGCCGGAGGCGGGCTCGGCGGCCACGGCCCTCCGGTCCGTCTTCGCCGCGTGCGCGGATGATGCCTTGCTCCGGCCGACGTAAACGGGCAGGCCACCGGCCTGTTCAGGTGCCACCGCCTTCGCGCCCACCGAGGCCCGGCGGAGTGTCACTTCGGCGGAGCCCGCCGCCGGCCACGCGTCGCGGGGCGCGGTCCGGGGGGTGCGCGGCCCACGCTGCACGGTGCGCGCCTTCGCCTTCGGGGCGGCGGAACCGGCCACGGGCCGCTCCGTCTTCGGAAGCGCCGGCCGTCCGCGCCCGTCGTCGGCGACCGCTCCCGAACCGTCGGGGGCGACGACGCCCTGGAGCAGCGTGGCGGTCATGACGACGGCGGAGGCCAGCGCGGCCCGGTGTCTCCACCGCACCGCCCATCCCTTTGATGACGAATGCCTCATTGATTCCCTCGGATCCGATCGCGCCCGGCCGCGCGGGACAGGACCCGTCGGCTCTGGGCGGTTGGCCTGGTGCATGGGTTCGGTGCGGCGGCAGCCGCGACGCGGTGCCGGACCGTGCCCCTGGGCGACGGTCCGGCACCGTTTCCGGTCAGTCGGTGCCGGGCACCTCGGTGGCGACACCCGGCATGCCCAGTGACAGATGGGCGATCTGCGCCTCGCTCAGGGCCCCTTGGAACGCCCACACGTCGTCGATCCCGCCCGACCAGTGGTCGCCCACGGTGGAGCCGGCCTTGTTGCGGCCGAACTGCAGGGACTTGGTCGCGGTGAACGCGGGCGTGTTGGACGCCCAGGACACCTGTTCGCTGCACGCGGCGTCGTCCTGGCTGCCGTCCGCGTCGTCGTCGGCGCAGGCGACCTGTTCGAGCTGCCCGTTGACGTAGAGCAGTACCTGGTCGGCGAAACCGTCGTACACCAGGGCCAGATGGTTCCACTCGGTGGGGTCGTAGAACTGGTGGTTCTCCACGGTCACCGTGGTCGCCGTCGCTGAGTCGGCGCCCGGTAGCTGGATCTGCCAGCTTCCCGTGCCCGCCTCGGCGTCGGCCGCCGGCGCGTAGCGGACCGCGAACGCGCTCCTCGTGGCACCCTCGGCGCTGATCACGGTGGCCGGTCGGCCGGGTGCCGCCGCGGCCTGCGCCCAGGCGGTGACGGTGTAGCTGGCTCCGGTGTCCACCGGGACGCCCGTGGTGGACGCGTAGTCGTCGACGCCGTCGAGGAACAGTGCCGCGTCGTCCACCCAGCCCGGCCCCACGGCCGCCTGACCACCCAGGGTCAGGGCGGGAGCCCCACCGAGCGCGTTCGGTGAGACGGCGGGAGTGCCGGTGGCGGAGTCGAGGAGCCAGCGGGACTTGATCAGGGGGCGTTGCTTGAAGAGCTGACGTACCTCGTCGTCTGTGACGGTGCGGTCATAGAGGCGGACGTCGTCCAGGTTCCCCTGGAAGAAGTTGGCGACGCCGCTCGGGTATCCGGAGGCGCCCAGAGTGAGCGAACCGGAGGCGAGCCAGGGGGTGGTGAAGGGCTGGGTGGCCTTCAGGCACCCGTTGACGTAGAGGCGGATCTGCTGGGCGTCCATGTCGTACACGCCGACCACGTGGGCCCACTCGCCCAGGGGGGCGATCGGACACTTCGGGTCGCTGGTGGCGTTCTCCAGCGCCCGGACCAGGCTGGCGTCGCCGGTGTCGGCGGTGGCCCGCTGGAAGACCCAGCCGGTGCCTGTGTGGTAGAGCTCGAAGCCCCGGTTGACGTCCCCGCTCTGATGGGCCACCACCATGGCCTTGTTGGGTTTGTCCTTCGGGAGCCGGGCCCAGGCGGACAGCGCGAAGCTCTGGTAGGTGTCCAGGAGGGGACGGCCGCTGGTGGCGTGGTCGTCGACTCCGTCGAGTTGCAGGCCCTTGCCGTCCACGCCCGTCGCGCCGCTCGTGGCTCCGCCCTTGAGCGTGGCGACCACCAGCTGAGCGCGGCCGGTCACCGCCGTGGCGGTGGCGTCCTCGTCCAGGGGCCAGGCCAGCTTGGCGGGGCGGTTGGTGCTCACCGGCTGCTTGGAGTGCAAGCCGGACACCTGGTCCGGTGAGAGCTGGTAGTCGAAGAGCTGTACCTCGTCCAGGTCGCCCTGGAAGAAGTTGCTCATGGTGCCGTAATGCCTGGCCGCTCCCAGGAGGGTGCGGCCGCGCGCGTCCCACGGGGACGTGAAGGAGGCCGTGCCGACCTGCTTTCCGTCGACGTACAGTCTCAGCTGCTGAGCGGGGTTGTCGAACACCCCGACGAGATGGGTCCAGACGCCGAGCCGCCCGCTCACGCACGCGGTGTCACCGGCCGGGCAGGCGGGCTGGGCCGCGCGCACCGACGTGGCACCGGCGGAGTCGACGGAGTGGCGCAGGAAGACCCAGCCACCCATCGCACTGGAGTGGTAGATCTCGAACCCGCTCGTGTTGTGCCCCGCCTGGGACACGGCGACGGTGGCAGCGTCCGGCTTGTCCGTGGGCAGCTTGGCCCAGAGGGACACGGAAAAGCTCTTGCCGGTGTTCAGCACGGGGGACACGGTCGCCCCGACGTCGTCCACCCCGTCGAGACGAAGGCCCTTGCCGGTGACGCCTTCGACGCCCGGCTGCGCGCCGCCCGCCAGGTCCGCCGGCCAGGCACCGCCCTCGCCCGCGACACCGGTGGCTCCCGCGGGCTCGTCGAGGTCCCAGGTCAGCCGGTCCGGCTGGCCGGCCCGGACGCGGAACTGGTAGGTGCGGATCTCACTGCCGTTGCCCGCGGTGTCGAAGGCCTGCGCGGTGATGAAGTTGACGCCGGGTCTGGTCGGCATGAACTTCAGGGCCTTGGCGCCCCCGCCGGACGTGGTCAGCGTGTGTGCGCTGCTCGGGTCGCCGTTGATGCCGAACCAGTACTTCGAGACGTCCGTGGAGGTGGAGTCGACGGTGAACGTGCCGTAGCGCCCCACACCGTCCAGCCAGGGGTCCTGCGGGTCCTCCGGGTCGGAGGCGGGGTACTGGGCCGACGTGATGGACGGTCCGGCAGGTACGGAGGTGTCGTAGACGGTGTTGCACGCAGTCGCGGATCCGACCCACGACCAGGGCGACCACTGGGCGCTGTCGTTCGAACGGGCGGCCCAGCCGATGGTCCTGTTCTTCGGAAGCGTACTGGGCAGCGACAGGGAGAAGTCGGAGCCCGACGCCTTGTAGGTGGAGGCGGCCGAGGTCCACCGGGTGGTGAAGCCCTTGCCGTCCCCGCTGTCCCAGGACGCCTCGAACTGCACGCGGACCCGGTCCTTGTCCGGGTCGGTCACGTCGTTCGCCCGCATCGTCGGCAGCGTCCGTACGCGCTTGGGCGCGCCGGGCTTGCCGCACGCGCCGCCCGGGTCCTGCGTAAGCTGGGAGGTTTTGATCTGCGCCGGAGGACGGTTGTAGTTCACCCGGAGGAAGGCGTCGTCGGAGAACCGCTTCCAGGTGTAGATGTCGGACTCATTAGAGGCACGCATCCCGAAGGTGAGGGTCGGCCACTTCCCGGCCGCGGCCTGCGCCACCACTGCCTTGACGTCGAACTCCGCGTCGGCGGCCGAGCAGCCGTCGTAGCCGTAGGCGAAGCTGCGGGTCTGGATGTGGTCCACCCAGAAGCCGGACGCGTTCTGCGAGTTCCAGGTGGTGGAGGAGCTGATCCCCTTGGTGCGCCACAGCTGGACCTCGCGCTTGTCGCAGGAGGCCGCGTGCGTCTCGCGCACCACGAACTCCGCCGACAGGATCGACTTGCCCGCGAACTGCGAGGTGGGGATCTGGTAGAAGAGCCGCTTGGTGTCGTACGGCTTGCAGTAGGCCCAGCCGCAGTACCCGAGGCCCGCGTCCGGGTCGCCGTTGAACTTCCACTGGGGCGAACCGGCCCAGTACTTGGAGGCCATCGTCCACGCCGTCGTCTTCGGTGAGTACCACTGCGGGTCGATGAACACCGGGTAGACCGTGTCCTCACCCGCCAGGACCTCCCGGTCCGGGGTGAGGATCAGTTCCTCTCCGCCGGCCGCCACCTCGACGCCCACGGCGGCCAGCTGACCCGACTCCCCGGCCCCAGGCTCCTCCCCCGTCGCGGCGGCGGGCTCCTCGGCGGCGGACCGCGCGAGGCCGGCCGCCGGCGTGGCGCCCGGGCTGGAGTCCCACATCATCGGCTCGGCGGCCTCGAAGACGGGTGTGCCCGCTCCGTCGTCGACGGCGGCCAGCCCGCCGTCCACCGTCTCCCGCACCGTCATGCCGTCGGCGGCCAGGCCCATCCGCAGCTCGGCGAGCTCAGGGCTCCCGGCAGCCTCGGCGGTCCTGACGACGAGCAGCTGCGTGAAGCCGTCCTCCTGGGCCCCGAGCCGCAGGTCCACATCCGGCAGGATGTCGGTGTACGTCGCGGTGTCGCCCTCCAGCGTCGGCTTCGGCACGTCCGCGGGCCAGGTGAACTCCAGCGTGCGGCCGGCACGTTCCAGGCGCACCAGTGGCCCGTCCCCGCCCCCGGAGAAGGTGAGGCCCGCGGATGCGGCCTTCGGTTCGACCGCCCCGTCTCCGGTCACGGCGAGGGTGGTGTCGATGGCCACCCAGGCGCCGCCGACACGCGTACGGACCGGGCGCATGTACTCGCGCGCCTCGAAACGTCCCTCGGGCGTGGCGAACACGTCGCGGCTCTCGCCGCGCGCCGTGGTGACCTCCACCTTCTTGCCGGTGCGCAGGGCCTCGGCCAGCGCCTCGTCCTCGGACGCCGGCGCCCCCTCGGCGGCCGCAGCGGAGCGGGGCGCCGCGAACGGCACCTCCGCCCGGGCGGGTGCGACGCCCGCCACCGAAGCCGTACCGCCCACCAGTGCGACGGCGAGCGCCCACGCCGCCGGTCTCCCCGCTCCCCCGCGTGCGCGGGCACGACGAAACATCCCCCAGCCCTCCCCAGAGCCCACAGAAAAAGATCACATGTTGTGACTGCCAAGTGACCGTAGGGACAGCGGATGAACGCGTCCACCTGCGCAGATGGGTACATTCACCCAACACCTACACGCCGGACCCAAAAGCGAAAGTGACCTTCGTCTCATGGGAATCCGGCTGGGGACGACCGCCCGGACATGAGGTCAAGCAGAGGTGTCCGGCACATGAACCGCCCCGGCGGCGCGACCACCCACCTCTCAGCCGCGCGCCGGGCCCGAGGGGTGAGCCGTCAGGGACAGCAGGTCGCGGGCCGGGCCGGACGGGCGGTGACCGGCGGGCCAGACGGCGCGCAACTGCCGTCGCAGCCGGATGCCCGCGACCGGGATCTCGACGAGGCGTCTGGCCGAGAGCTCCTCGTCGAGCGCCAGTTCGCTCAGCACGCAGGGCCCCGCCCCGCTCTCCGCGGCGCCCTTCACCGCGGTGGTGGAGGAGAGTTCGAGCAGCGGGGTCGCCAGTCCGCCGTGCACGGCGAGGGCGGCGTCCAGGACCTGCCGCGTGCCCGAGCCGCGTTCGCGCAGGATCAGGGGGGTCGCCGCGAGCTCGCCGGGCGTGAGGTGCGTACGCCGGCGGGCCCACGGGTGGGACGGGGCGACCACGACGACGAGCCGGTCGTGCGCGACGACGGTGCCGTCGAGTCCTTCCGGCACGGAGAGGCCTTCCACGAATCCGAGGTCCGCCTCGCCGGAGAGCAGCCGCTCGGCGACGACGGCCGAGTTCCCCGCGAGCAGGGACACGGCCGTGTCCGGGCGGCCGGCGCGCAGGGCGATCAGCCAGCCGGGCATCAGGTACTCCGCGATGGTCATGCTGGCCGCCACCCGGAGCCGGGAGTCCCGCCGGTCGCGGAGTGCCTGGGCGCCCGCGTCGAAGGCTTCGGCCGCCTCCACGACCCGGCGCGCCCAGTCGGTGACCAGGGCTCCCGCGTCGGTCAGCCGGGAGCCGCTCGGCGAACGGTCCAGCAGCGCGACCCCGAGCTGCCGCTCCATGGACCGGATGCGGCCGGAGGCGGCGGGCTGGCTGATGCCGACCTCCCGCGCGGCCCGACCCAGGCTCCCGTGCCGCGCGACGGCGAGCAGCAGCACCATCGCTCCCAGGTCGGGAACGCGGTGCGGCAGGGAGGAGGACGAGGGTACCGGGCTGGTCATAAGCGCAGCCTATGGCCTCATAGCCGCGTGCTCCCTGGTGGGCCGGGCCTCGCCCCCGGAGAATCGTGGCATGGCCATCTTCCCGCAGACCAGGACCGGGGCACCCGCCCTCCGGCCCGCAGCCGTCCGACTCCCCGCCCTGCGGCACCTGGGCCCGAACTGGTACGCCACGGTGATGGGCACCGCCATCGTGGCCACGGCCGGCGCCGCGCTGCCACTGGAGGTGCCGGGCCTGCGCACCGCCTGCCTCGCGGTCTGGGCCCTGTCCGCGGTGCTGCTCGTCCTGGTGCTCGCGGCCCGCGCCGGCCACTGGATCCTCCACCCGGACCAGGCGCGCGCCCATCTGCTGGATCCCGCCGTGGCCCCGTTCCACGGCTGCCTGTCCATGGCCCTGCTCGCCGTCGGCGCGGGCACCCTGGTGGTCGGCCGGGACGTCCTCGGGCGTCCGGCGGCCGTCGCCGTGGACGCGGTGCTGTTCTCGGCGGGCACGCTGGCCGGGCTCGCCACCGCCGTGGTGATCCCGTACCTCATGGTCGTGCGCCACCGGCCTGCGCGCGGCACCGCTTCGCCGGTCTGGCTGCTTCCGCTGGTGGCCCCGATGGTCTCGGCCGCGGTCGGCCCGCTGCTGATCCCGGAGCTGTCGCCCGGCCAGGGGCGCGAGGCGCTTCTGCTGGCCTGTTACGCGATGTTCGGACTGTCCCTGCTGGCGACCCTGGTGGTCCTCCCGCTGGTCTTCGCCCGGCTGGTCCACGAGGGCCCGCTGCCCCTCGCGCTGACGCCCGCACTCTTCCTCGTGCTCGGTCCGCTGGGCCAGTCGACGACCGCCGTCAACCAGCTCGCCGATGTGGCCCCCGGGGCGATCGCGGCGCCGTACGCCTCCGCCCTCGGCGCGTTCGCCGTGCTCTACGGCGTCCCGGTCATGGGGTTCGCCCTGCTGTGGCTCGCGCTGTCCGCCGCGATGGTGGTGCGCGCGGTGCGGCGCGGCATGCGGTTCACGATGACGTGGTGGGGGTTCACCTTCCCGGTCGGCACGTGCGTCACCGGCGCGGCCGGGCTGGCCCGGCACACCGGGCTCCACGCGTTCACCTGGCTCGCGGCGGCGCTGTACGCACTGCTCGTGGCCGCCTGGGCGTTCGCCGGTCTGCGGACGCTGGGCGGACTGGTCAGCGGAGCGCTGCTCGCAGGGCCGGGGCAGCTTCGGCCAGCGACGGCCCGTACCACGTGAGGTGACGCCCGTCGACGAGTACTGCGGGCAGCCCGGGAAAGGCCTCGGGCCCGTCGGCCGGGGTGAAGCGGTACGGCTCGTCGGGCAACACGACCAGCTCGGCGCCGGAAGCGTTCAGCTCGGCCACCGGTACGCGGGGATAGCGCTCCGGGTGGTCCGCGTACACGTTCCGCACCCCGAGACGGCTCAGCAGGTCTCCGGCGAAGGTGTCCCGGCCCAGGACCATCCAGGGTCTGCGCCAGACCGGCACGATCGCGGCGCGCGGGGCGGGCGCAGGCGGCAGCGCCGACCAGGCCGCGCGGGACTCCTCCAGCCAGCCCGGTCCGGGCAGGCCGCAGGCGCCGAGGACCCGTTCCAGCTCGGCGAAGGCCTGGTCGAGGGTGCGGATCTCGGTGACCAGGACGTCCAGGCCGGCCGCGCGCAGGGCCTCCAGGTCCGCCTCCCGGTTCTCCTCCTCGTTGGCGAGGACCAGATCGGGCTGCAGGGCGGCGACGGCCGCGGTGTCGGGGTTCTTCGTGCCGCCGATCCGCGCCGCGCCCAGCCCTCCGGGGCGGGTGCACCAGTCGGTGACACCGACGAGCAGACCGGGGGCGGTGACGGCGACGGCCTCGGTGAGCGAGGGGACCAGGGAGACGACACGCACGGGCACTCCCCCGTCAGCGGCGCGAGTCGTACGTCGCGTCGATGTGCTCGGCGACCGAGACGACCAGCAGACGGGTGTTCGGCACGGTGGCCCGCCAGCGGTGCCGGACCCCGCCGGAGAGGAAGAGGGTGTCGCCCCGGCCGAGCCGGTGGGCCCGGCCTTCGGCCTCCACCTCGACCGCGCCCTCCACGACGTACATCACCTCGTCGTTGCGGTGCTGGAACTCGCGCCCGAGATCGTGCTCACCGACGAACTCCAGGGCGCTGATCTGGTGCCGTCCGCGCACCAGCCGGTGCACACCGTCCTCGTCGTCCGCCCGCACGACCTCCACGGCACGCGCCGAGTCCGCCGCGGCCCGCAGCCGTTCGGTCGTGGTCTCCAGCGCCTCCGCCACCCGGTCCAGGGACCGGGGGCTCGGTCTGGCCCGTTCGTTCTCGATCTGGCTGAGGAACGGTACGGACAGGCCGCTGCGCCCGGCCACCGCGGCCAGGGTGAGTCCGAGCGTCCTGCGGCGTCGACGGACCGCGGCACCCACTCGAAGGGCTTCCTTGTCGTCCATGTCCGGCTCCCTCCCCGGATCGCCATCCTCCCGGTTGCCAGCACCCTACGCATGTCCTTCGCGCGATGGAGGGGAAGCGGGCGGACGGGGACGGACGGAGAAACCTTCGGGGACTCCCTCCGACCAGCCTGAAGGGGACGGCCCCGGTTCGCTACCGGGGCCGTCCCCTTCGTCGTGACGGGCGGGTGGATCAGCCGGTCACGTCGCCGTGACGGGCGGGTGGATCAGCCGGTGACGGGTGTCAGCTTCTCGACCACGTCCGGATTGGCGTCCATCCAGCGGCGCGCGGACTCCTTCTCCTTGCCGGCGCCGCCCTTCTGGATCTCCACCTCGAGCGAGGCCAGCTGCGCCTCGCTGAGCTCGAAGTCCTTCAGCCAGCCGGTCAGCTCCGGGAAGTCCTTCGCGAAGTCCTTCTTGGCGACCGTGTGGATCTGCTCGCCCTCGCCCCAGGCACCCTTCGGGTCCTCGAGCTTCTTGAGGTCGTGCTTGCCGTAGGCCCAGTGCGGCGACCACAGGGTCACCACGACCGGCTCCTTCTTCTTGATCGACCGGTTCAGCTCGGCGAGCATCGAGGACGTGCTGGAGGACACGACCTTGTACTCACCTTCGAGGCCGTACTCCTTGAGCACCTTCTTGTTCAGGGTGCCCATCATCCCGGCGCTCGACTCGATGCCGATGATCTTGCCGTCGAACTTCTTGCCCTGGCCCTTGAGGTCCTCGAGCGAGTCGATGCCCTTGACGTACGAGGGAACGGACAGCTCCAGCGATGTCGGGCCGTACCAGGAACCGAGGTCCGACAGGTTGTCCTTGTACCGGTCCCAGTAGTCCTTGTGCGTCGTCGGCAGCCAGGAGTCGAACTGGACGTCCAGCTGCCCCTGCGCGAGGCCCGTGTACAGCGGGCCCGGGTCGAGCTGCTTGACCGTCGTGCTGTACCCCCGGTCCTCCAGCATGTTCTGCCACAGGTAGGTGGAGGCGATGGCCTCGTCCCACGGGAAGTACCCCAGGTTGACGGTCTTGCCGGCGTCCTTGCCCTGCTTCGAGCCTCCGCCCGGCACCGGCGCGAGCTTGTCGACCAGGCCGGGGTTCTTCTTCAGCCAGGCGCGGACGCCGTCCTGCTCCTTGCCCTGGCCGGCGTTCTGGATCTCGTTCTCGAGACTCGTGAGCTGCTTCTCGGTGAGCTTGAAGTCCTTGAGCCACGCGGCGACGGCGGGCGCCTTCTTCGCGAAGCCCTTGTGCGCGACGGTGTGGACCTCTTCACCCTTGCCCCAGGCACCCTTCGGGTCCTTGAGCTTCTTCAGGTCGTGCTTGCCGTAGGCCCAGTGCGGCGACCACAGGGTCACCACGACCGGCTCCTTCTTCTTGATGGAGGCGTTCAGCTCGGCGAGCATCGAGGAGGTGCTGGAGGACACGACCTTGTACTCACCGTCGAGGCCGTACTCCTTGAGCACCTTCTTGTTCAGGGTGCCCATCATCCCGGCGCTCGACTCGATACCGATGATCTTGCCGTCGAACTTCTTGCCCTGGCCCTTGAGGTCCTCGAGCGAGTCGATGCCCTTGACGTAGGACGGAACCGTCAGCTCCAGGGACGTCGGGCCGTACCAGGCGCCCATGTCGTCCAGCTGGTCGCTGTACTTGTCCCAGTAGTCCTTGTGCGTGGTCGGCAGCCAGGAATCGGTCTGGAAGTCGATGTCACCACGGGCGACACCGGAGTAGAGCGGGCCGGCGTCGAGCTGGGTGATCCCGGTCTCGTAACCGCGCTGCTCCAGGATCTCCTTCCACAGGTACGTGGAGGCGATGCCCTCGTCCCACGGGATGTACCCCATGTTGATCTTCTGGCCCTTGCCGACGTCGGTGCTGTCGGACGCGGTGGCCTTCGAGTCGGCGGAACCCGCGATGTTGAGGCCTCCCGCGACGAGCGCGAGGACGATGACGCCGGTCATCGCGACGGCGGTCCCCGGCTTGTAGTGCGCGAACTTCAGCCGGCGCGCCCCCGCAGCGGCCTTGGCGGCGGCGCGGCGGCCGAGCGGGGAGACCCGCTCGTTGAGCGCGCCGGTCATCCGGTCCAGGTACATGGCGAGGATGACGACGGCGATCCCGCTCTCGGCGGCGAGGCCGACCTGGAGCTGGGTGATCGCGGCGTAGACCTTCTCGCCCAGACCGCCGGCGCCCGCCATGCCGCCGATGACGACCATCGACAGGGCCAGCATGATGACCTGGTTGATCCCGGCCATGATCGTCGGCAGCGCGAGCGGCAGCTGCACCCGGGTGAGGGTGTGCCCGGGCGTCGTGCCGAAGGCCTCGGCGGCCTCCACCAGCTCGCTGTCGACCTGGCGGATGCCCAGCTCGGTCATACGGACGCCGGGCGGCATCGCGAAGACGATGGTGGCGATGACACCGGGGGTGACGCCGACACCGAAGAACATGACGCCGGGGATCAGGTAGACGAAGGCGGGCATCGTCTGCATGACGTCGAGCACCGGCCGCAGCGCGGCGCCGACCCGGTTGTTGCGGGCCGCCCAGATACCCGTGGGGACGGCGATCACGATGGTGATGACGGCGGCCACGACGACCAGCGAGAGCGTGGCCATCGCCTCGCCCCACAAGGCGAGGGAGTCGATGAGCGCGAAGCCCGCGAAGGTGAGGACGGCGGGGATCACCCCGCGCAGCCAGAAGGCGATGACGGCGAAGATGCCGGCCATCAGCAGCGGCTCGCCGCCCCCGAGGACGGCGTTGACGCCGTCGTACATGCCGCCGAGGACGGTCTTGATGAAGTCGAAGATGAAGGTGAGGTTCGACTGGAGCCAGTCGACCGCGTCCTCCACCCAGCTGCCGAAGGAGAGCCTAGGCACCGGCGATCACCTTCTTCTCACGCTGGGCCGGCACAGGGGTCTCCACCTGCGGTTCCTCGCCGAGCGCGGCGAGCAGCCGGTCGCGCGGCACGACACCGACGACTCCGCCGCCCTCACCGGTGACGGCGACGGCCACCCCGCTGGTGGAACAGGGGGTGAAGAGCTCGGCTATCGGGGTCTCGGAGGTCACCGTCGCGGGGGCCTCGGCCATCAGGTCGGCGTCGGAGCGGCCGGCCTGGGGGGCTTCCATGATCGAACCCGCCGTGAGCACCCGGGACCGGTCGACGTCCTGGATGAAGGACGCGACGTAGTCGTTGGACGGCCGGACGAGGATGTCCTCGGCGGTGCCCTGCTGGACGATCTCGCCGTCACGCATCACGGCGATACGGTCGCCGAGGCGCATGGCCTCGTTGAGGTCGTGGGTGATGAAGACGATCGTCTTCTTCAGCCGCTTCTGCAGTTCCAGGAGCTGGTCCTGCATGTCACGGCGGATCAGCGGGTCGAGGGCGCTGAAGGACTCGTCCATCAGGAGCAGGTCGGCGTCGGTGGCGAGCGCACGGGCCAGGCCCACACGCTGCTGCATACCGCCGGACAGCTCGTCGGGCCAGGACTTCTCCCAGCCGGCGAGACCGGTCAGCTCCAGCGCCTGGGCGGCGCGCTCCTCACGCTCGGCGCGTGGGACGCCCTGGACCTCCAGCCCGTAGGCGGCGTTCTCCAGGACGCTCCTGTGGGGGAAGAGCGCGAAGTGCTGGAAGACCATGCTGATCTTGGTGGAGCGGACGCTGCGCAGCTCACGGGGGCTCAGGGCGGTCAGGTCCTGACCGTCGAAGAGCACCCGTCCGGCAGTGGGCTCCAGCAGGCCGTTGAGCATCCGGAGCAGGGTGGACTTACCGGATCCGGAGAGCCCCATGACGACGAAGATCTGGCCCGGTTCCACGGTGAACGAGGCGTCGATCACCGCTGCGGTCGTTCCGTCGGCGCGCAGCTCGTCGCGGTGGGTACCGCCCTCGAGCTTCCGCACGGCTTGATCGGGTCGTCTGCCGAACACCTTGTACAGGTGTTCCGCTTGCAGCCTTGACACATACACCTCACGCGTTGAACCGAAACGGTCTGCCACCCCCGCGGCAGACCGTGGAGCGGTGCGGATTCGGCCCGCAGGGCACGCGCATCAGTCGAAAAATGGACGTGGTCCGCTCCGGTGGCGCGCCTGCCCTCACTTACACAAGGCAAACACGTGTGTGATCCAGTTCACTCGTACGAACGCCCCGAGGCGGGAACCGTGCGCTTCTCCCGCACTCGCTGTCGGAGGGGTACGGCATCATCGGGGTGTGACGCGACGCCTGATGCTCCTCGACACCGCCTCCCTCTACTTCCGCGCCTACTTCGGCGTCCCGGACTCGGTGCGCGCACCGGACGGCACCCCGGTCAACGCCGTGCGCGGGCTGCTGGACTTCATCGCCCGGCTCGTGCAGGACCACCGTCCCGACGATCTGGTGGCCTGCATGGACGCCGACTGGCGCCCGCAGTGGCGGGTGGACCTGATCCCCACGTACAAGGCGCACCGGGTGGCGGCCGAGACCCCCGACGGCGTGCCCGACGTGGAGGAGACCCCGGACACGCTCTCCCCCCAGGTCCCCGTCATCGAGGCGGTGCTGGACGCCCTGGGCATCGCCCGGGTGGGCGTCGCCCCCTACGAGGCGGACGACGTGATCGGCACACTGGCCCGGCGGGCCGCCGGACCGGTGGACATCGTGACCGGGGACCGCGACCTCTACCAGCTGGTCGACGACGCCCGCGGGGTGCGGGTCCTCTACCCGCTGAAGGGGGTGGGCTCGCTCCAGCTGACGGACGAGGCCTGGCTGCGTGAGAAGTACGGCGTCGACGGCGCGGGATACGTCGATCTGGCGCTGCTGCGCGGCGACCCGAGCGACGGCCTGCCGGGGGTGCCCGGGATCGGCGAGAAGACCGCGGCGAAGCTGCTGGACGCCTTCGGCGACCTGGCCGGGATCATGGCGGCGGTGGACGATCCGTCCGCCCGGCTCACCCCGTCCCAGCGCAAGCGGCTGGACGAGGCCCGCGACTACGTGGCCGTCGCCCCCAAGGTGGTCCGCGTCGCCGACGACGTGCCCCTGCCCGCGTTCGACGCCGCCCTCCCCCGCGAACCGCGCGACCCCGCCGCACTGGAGGAGCTCGCGACGCGCTGGGGGCTGGGCGGTGCGCTGCAGCGCCTGCTCCTGACGCTCCAGGCGTGAAGGTGCTAGCTTAGGTAAGCCTAAGTATGCAGAGCTTCACACATGTCGAGCAGGGAGAACGTCGTGGCAGAGCGGCCGCAACGCCGGGCACCGAAGGCGCAAGGGGCGCAGGTCCTGCGCACCGAGCAGATCACCCCGCACATGGTGCGCGTGATCCTCGGTGGCGACGGCCTGGCCGGTTTCACCCTCGAGGGCTACACCGACCACTACGTCAAGCTGTGCTTCGCCCCGGAGGGCGCGGACTACTCCCACCCCTTCGACATGGCCCGGATCCGCGAGGAGTACCCGCGCGAGCTGTGGCCGACCACCCGCACCTACACCGTGCGCTCCTGGGACGCCGGCACCGGGGAGCTCGCCATCGACTTCGTGGTCCACGGCGACGAGGGCCTTGCGGGCCCCTGGGCGGCACGGGCGCAGCCCGGCGACCAGGTGACGTTCCTGGGCCCCGGCGGTGGGTACGCCCCCGACGCGTCGGCGGACTGGCACCTGCTGGTGGGCGACGAGAGCGCCCTGCCGGCGATCGCCGCGTCGCTGGAGCGGATGCCGCAGGGCGCCCTGGTGCACACTTTCGTGGAGGTGTCCGACGCCTCCGAGGAGCAGAAGCTCGTGGCTCCGGACGGCGTCTCGGTGACCTGGCTGCACCGCGGCGACCGCCCGGTGGGCGAGGCACTGGTCGCGGCGGTGAGCGGGCTGGACTTCCCCGAAGGGGCGGTTCAGGCCTTCGTTCACGGGGAGGCGGGCTTCGTGAAGGAGATCCGGCGCCACCTGCGCCTGGAGCGCGGGATCCCGCTCCAGCAGCTGTCGATCTCCGGCTACTGGCGTCTCGGCCAGAACGACGACGCCTGGCGCGCGGTCAAGCGCGAGTGGAACGAGCAGGTGGAGCGCGAGCAGGAGAGCACGGCCTGACGTCCCCGCCCCGGACCCCGGTCACCGCCCCGAGCGGTGACCGGGGTCCGCGCGTTCCGGCTCCGCCCCGGAGCTCCGGCACCTCCCTGGGTGCGGCAGGCCCTGACCTCCGCACCCGGGAGCCGGGGAGGCCCGACCTCCGCACCGGGGAGCGCGGCGGGGCCTGACCAGGAACGTGGTCCGGGGTCCCGGTCGCGGTCCGGGCGCGGATCATCGCCTGCGCGACCGGTCTGCTCATCTTCCCGGGGCTGCGCGGGCCGGGTCCGGCACCGTCCTCGCACGAAGGTACGGTCCGGTCGGCGAATCCGTAGCCTGTTCGACCAATCCGGAGGGGCACCGGCTCCGAATCACCGAGGAAACCGATGCGTGCTCCTGGAGGATCGTCCGCGTGAAAGAAGCCGTACACATCAGTGGGGTCCCCGCGCCGGGACCTGGCCTGCAGGAGTTGCTCGTGCAGGTCGCCCGTGGCGACCAGGACGCCTTCACCCAGGTGTACGACCAGGTCAGCGGGCCCGTGCTCGGCCTGGTGCGGAGCGTGCTCCGGGACCCGGCCCAGTCCGAGGAGGTGGCCCAAGAGGTTCTGGTCGAGGTGTGGCGCACCGCCCCCCGCTTCCAGCCCTCGCGCGGCAGTGCCATGAACTGGGTGCTGACACTGGCCCACCACCGTGCGGTCGACCGGGTCCGGTCGGCCGAGGCGACGGCGGCGCGGGAGCACAAGGCGGCGCTGCTCGACCGCACCCCGGACTTCGACGAGGTGTCCGAACAGGTCGAGAGCCGGCTGGAGCGGGAGCAGGTCCGGCGTTGTCTGCGGACCCTCTCCGAGCTCCAGCGGGAGTCGGTGACGCTGGCTTACTACCGCGGTCTGACCTACCGCGAGGTCGGCGAGTTGCTGTCGGTACCGCTCGGGACGATCAAGACACGGCTGCGCGACGGGCTCATCCGCCTGCGTGACTGCCTGGGGGTGAGCGCATGAGCACGGCCGAGCTGCACACACTGACCGGGGCCTACGCCCTGCACGCACTGCCGGAGGACGAACGCGTCGCGTTCGAACGGCATCTGGGCGCCTGCGAGGCGTGCGCCCAGGAGGTGCGGGAACTGTCCGCCACCGCCGCCCGGCTGGGGCTCGCGGTGTCCGCCACCCCGCCGCCCGCTCTCCGGGAGCGGGTGCTGCGGAAGATCACGACCGTACGCCAGGAGCCGCCTCCCCACGGCCGCGGTGCCCGGCCCACGTCATCGGCCCGGCGGGCGGGCCGCTGGTCGACGTACGCGCTCGCCGCCTGTGTCGCCGCCGCTGCCGCGTTCGGCGGGGTCGCGGTGTGGCAGAACCAGGTCGCTCAGGACGCCCGGCAGGAGACCGACCGGGCCCAGCGGCACAACGAGCAGGTGGCCCGGGTGCTCACCGCACCGGACGCGAGGACCACCGCCGCGGATCTCGGGGACGGCGCCCGGGGCACCGTGGTCGTCTCGCGGAGCGTGAACAAGGCGGTGTTCCTCGCCTCGGACATGGCGCATCCACCGGACGGCAAGGTCTACCAGCTCTGGTTCGACGAAGGCGGCACGATGCGGTCGGCCGGGCTGATGAACCCGGCCGCGACGGACGACGCGGTGCTGATGGACGGGCCGTTGGACCGCGCGTCCGGCATGGGCATCACCGTCGAGCCGGCCGGGGGATCGGACCGGCCGACCTCGGCGCCGGTGGCGCTGATGGAGTTCGAGACGGCCTGAGCGGTCCCGGCGAGCACGTTCGAGGCGGCCTGAGCCGGTCCCGCCGAGCACGTTCGAAACCGTCAGGGCTGAACCACGGCACGAAGGGCGTGCCCCCACCCCGGGGGCACGCCCTTCGTGCCGTGGTTCAGCCCCGGCGCCGCGAGCCCGGAGGCAGGGGGAAGAAGCCGCTGGTGCGGGCGGTGTACTCGGCGTATCCCGGCCGTCCCTCCATGTGCCGCTCCAGCAGTGCCTTGCCACTGCCCTTGGTCAGCAGGAGGCTCATCACCACCGGCGAGACGAGCGTGGCCGCCGCCACCGCGGGCTCCGCGCAGACGACGAGGAAGAGACCCCACCAGACGCAGAAGTCGCCGAAGTAGTTCGGGTGCCGGGTCCAGGACCACAGCCCCCGGTCCATGATCCGGCCCTTGTTCGCCGGATCGCGCTTGAACCGGGCGAGCTGTGCGTCCCCCACCGCTTCGAAGGCGAGCCCCACCGCCCACAGCACCACGCCTGCCCAGGCCCAGGCGCCCGGCGGCCCCGGCAGGTAGTACCCGGCCTGTACCGGCAGGGAGATGAGCCAGACCAGCGCGCCCTGGAGCAGGTACACCTTGCGCAGGGCGTACAGGTCAGGGTTGCCCGGCGCCTTGGCCAGCATGGCCTCGTAGCGCGGGTCCTCGCCGTGACCCCTGCCCCGCCGGCCGATGTGCACGGCCAGCCGCACACCCCAGACCACGGTCAGCGCGGTCACCAGGAGCCGCTGCCCAGGGTCCCCCTCGCCCGCCGACACGGCGTACGAGACCAGGGCGACGGCCGCGAAGCCGAGGCCCCACGCGACGTCCACGATCCGGTGCACGCGCTTGCGCAGGGCGATCAGGAACGTCACGAGCATGACGGCGAGGGCGGCGCCCGCGGCTGCCGCCAGGTTCGTGGCGAACGCCGCCCAGGCGAAGCCGTTCATCGGCCCGCCCCCGTGCGCGCCCCCGCGACGACCGGTCCGGCCGGGGACCGGCTTTCCTGTCCGGCCGTCACCCCGAGGCCCTCGTACCAGTCGTGACGGGTGAGGGGCATGCCGACGGACCCCTGCGCGTCGGGCCGGACCGACAGGATCTGGTCCACCCCCATGCGCCGCTCCTCGAAGGCGAGGGCTCCGCCCACCAGGTACAGGCGCCACACCCGGGCCGTCTCCTCGCCGACCAGGGCCACGAACTCGGGCCAGCGCTCCTCCAGGGTCCGGTGCCAGGCCTCCACGGTCAGCACGTAGTGCTCACGCAACGACTCCACGTCGCGGACCTCCAGTCCCGCCCCTTCGAGGAGGCCGACCGTCTCACCGAGCGGGCGCATGTGCATGTCCGGGGCGATGTACGACTCGATGAACGCTCCGCCGCCGGGAGCGGTGGAGCCCCGGGACATCTGCTGGACCAGGGCGCGGCCCCGGGGCCGGAGCACGGAGTGCAGGAGCGCGGTGAAGGCGGGGTACTCGGCGTCCCCGACGTGCTCCCCCATCTCGACGGTGGACACCGCGTCGTAGCCGCCGCGGAAGTCCGCCAGGCCGGTGACGTCGCGGTAGTCGCAGCAGTGCACCTCGACGAGGTTCTCCAGCCCGCGCTCCGCCACCTGTCCGCGTACGTACGCCGCCTGCTCCCTGGCCAGGGTGACCGCCGTGACACGGACCCCGTGCCGGGCCGCCGCGTGGAGCGTCAGGGATCCCCAGCCGCAGCCGATGTCGAGGAGGCGGGCGCCCGGGGTCAGTCCCAGCTTGCGGCAGATCAGCTCCAGCTTGTCGCGCTGGGCGTCGGCCGGCCCGTAGTCCGGGCCGGTGCCGGTCCAGTAGCCGCAGGAGTACGCCATCGTCTCGTCGAGCAGCAGGGAGTAGAAGGCGTTCGACAAGTCGTAGTGGTGGCTGACGGCCGCCCGGTCGCGTGCCTTGCTGTGCAGGGCGCCGCTGAGCCCGGCCCGGGCGGCGGGAACCGGCGGGCGGGGGCCGACCGCACCGAGGCGCAACGCGGTCCCGGCCGCCCGGAGGCGGTCGGCGACGCCGGGACGGGGCAGGTCCAGCCCTTGCTCCCGGGAGGCGCGGCGCATCGCGCGCAGCCCCTCGGCGAGGTCGTCGGCGATGTCGATGTCACCGGTGATGTAGGCCTCGGCGAGGCCGAGTTCGCCCGGCTGCCACAGCAGCCGGCGCAGCGCCCTGCGGGAGCGCACGTGGACCGTGGGGGCGTCCTCGGGGCCGGTCTCGCTGCCGTCCCACATCCTGATCCTGACCGGCGGCGGGCCGCCGAGGAACTGCTCGACGACGGGCGCGATCCGCTGCGCCGCTCCGGTTCCCAGGGTGTCGGTCAAGGTGTTCACGCGGTGTCCTCACGGGTCAGGAGAAGCTGCTGCACATCGAGGTAACCGGACCGGAATCCGGCCTCGGAGTAGGCGAGGTAGAAGGTCCACATGCGGCGGAAGGTCGCGTCGAAGCCGAGTGCGCCGACCTGGGGGGCCCGCTCCTCGAAGCGTTCCCGCCACAGCCTCAGCGTCTCGGCGTAGTGCATGCCGAAGGTGCTGCGCTGCCGCGTCCGCAGTGCGGTGTGGGCGGTGGTGACGCGTTCGACGGCCTCGGTGGAGGGGAGCAGTCCGCCGGGGAAGATGTACTTCTGGATCCAGGTGTAGGTGCGGCGGCTGGCGAGCATCCGGTCGTCGGGCATGGTGATGGCCTGGAGCGCGACACGGCCACCGGGGGCGAGGCAGCGCTCCAGCGTCCGGAAGTACACCGGCCAGAACTCCTCGCCGACGGCCTCGATCATCTCGACGCTGACGATCGCGTCGTACTCCCCGGTGACGTCCCGGTAGTCGCAGAGCCGCACGTCGACACGGTCCTCGTAACCGGCCTCCCGGATCCTGCCCCTGGCCAGCTCCTGCTGCTCCCTGGAGAGCGTGAGGGTGGTGACGCGGGCGCCCCGCGCGGCGGCGCGGAGGGCGAGTTCGCCCCAGCCGGTGCCGATCTCCAGCAGCTCGGTGCCGGGGCCCACATGGGCCAGGTCCAGCAGCAGGTCGATCTTGCGGTGCTGGGCGGCGGGCAGCAGGTCGTACTGGGCCGGGAAACCGCGGAAGACCGCGGAGGAGTAGGTCAGCGTCTCGTCGAGGAAGAGGGCGAAGAGGTCGTTCGACAGGTCGTAGTGGTGGCTGATGTTGTCGCGTGACCCCTCGGGGGTGTTGGCCTGCGAGGCGGGCTGCCGCAGGGCCCACAGTCCGCGCAGCTTCTGCAGCGGTGCGGGGACGAGGTCCGCCGCGTTCCCCGCCAGGACGCTCAGTACCCCGACGAGGTCGGGAGAGTCCCACTCCCCCGCCATGTACGACTCGCCGAAGCCGACGAGCCCGCCCGCGCCGATGCGCCGGAAGAACGCGTCGGGCCGGCGGATCTCCATGAGCGGTCCGCCGAGCCCGATGCTGTCCCGGCCCACGAGCCGGACGCGCAGGGGCAGTCGGGACAGCGCGTGCCGTACGAGGCGTTCGGCCACGGCGGTCCTGATCTCCCCGGCGCGGGGCTGGGCGGCGACATCGGGCCACCGGGCCGCGTCCACGGCGGTGAGGGGGGCCGTCGCGCCCCGTGCCTGCGCCGGAATCGTGCGGCTGCGGGCGGGCGAGGAGGGAGGGGTGGAAGAGGTGGGCACCTTCACTGCATGCCTTCCTGGGTGTGGTGAGCGGGACGGGGCTGGACGGGGAGCCGGCGCAGGAACAGCCGGATGCCGTGCAGCCGGATGGCGGCGGAGACGACCGCGGTCGAGAAGGGGTGCCGGAGGAAGAGCCGCAGCAGCTGACCGGGGGTACCGGGGCGCCGGGTCCCGCGCACGGTCGCCGTGAACGGGCGGGCCCCCTCGCGCTCCAGGTGGACCGTCAGGCTCAGGCGGCGGTCCGGCACGGGCAGCCGCATGCGGTACTCCCCGTCCACCGGGAAGAACGGCGAGACGTAGAAGTCCTTCCGGGTCTGCGCCCGGTCCGCGGCGTCGGGGCGGAGCAGGTAGCAGTGGCGCCCGCCGTAGGTGTTGTGCACCTCGGCGACCACGCAGAGCGGGCTGCCGTCGGGGCGGTGGCACCAGTAGACGGTCAGCGGATTGAAGACGTGGCCGAGGACCCGGGCCTGGGTGAGCATGGTGACGCTGCCGTCGCCGAGGTCGACGCCCCGGGTGCGCAGGAACCGTTCGAGCCCGGCCCGTACGGTGGGCGCCGTGCCGCCGAAGTGGTCACGGGCGTCGAACCCGGCCAGCGGGCGCAGCGGTGCCGGCAGCCGTGGCGGGCGGTCCGGGTCGATGAGCCACATATAGGTGCGGTGCCGCAGGGCGTATCTGCGGGGCGCGGTCCGCACATGGGTGATGGTGCACGGGTAGAGGGCGCTGCTCACCAGGCGACCCCGAGCGCCGCGGCGGCCTCGGCACCCGAGCGGCAGCCGTCCTCGTGGAACCCCCACCCGTGGTAGGCCCCCGCGTAGGCGGTGACCGGTCCCGAGAGCGCGGGCAGCCGGGCCTGGGCGGCGACCGACTCCGGGGTGAAGACGGGGTGTTCGTACACCGTCCGGGCGCGTACGAGGTCCGGGTCGACCCGGTCGGCGCCGTTCAGCGTGACGACGAACCGCTCGGGGGCGTCCAGCCGCTGAAGGCGGTTCATGTCGTAGCTGACGGTGACCCGGTCGGCGTCGGCGGCGCAGGAGGGCATCAGGTAGTTCCACGAGGCGGCGGCCCCCCGGCTGTGCGGCAGCAGTGTGGTGTCGGTGTGCAGCAGCGTCGGGTTGCGGGAGTAGCGGAACGCCCCGAGTGTCCGCCGCTCCTCCTCGGCCGGGTCGGCGAGCAGCCGGAGCGCCTGGCCGGGATGGGTGGCGAGGACGACCGCGTCGTACTCCTCGGTGGCGCCGTCCTCCGTGACGATCTCCACGCCGTCGCTGTGTCTGCGCACGGCCCTGACCGGGGTGGAGGTCCGTACGGAGTGCACCTGCTTGACGACGCGGTCGACGTACTCGCGCGAGCCGCCGGTGACGGTCCGCCAGACCGGCGAGTCCCCGATCGAGAGCATCCCGTGGTGCTCCAGGAACCGGAACAGGTAGCGGGCGGGGTAGCGCAACGCGGTCACGGGGTCGCAGGACCAGACGGCGGAGACCATGGGGGTGAGGAAGTGCGCGCGGAAGTAGGGGGTGAAGCGGCCCCGCACGGCGAACTCTCCGAGGGTCACGCCCGCTGTCCCCTCCGGCAGGGCGAGCAGCGCCCTGGCCGCCCGGTGGAAACGCGGCACCTCGGTCAGCATCCGCAGGTACGGGCCGCGCACCACGGAGCCGGGCCGGGCGAACAGGCCGGCGGCGCCCTTGGCGCCCGCGTATTCGAGTCCGCACCCCTCGCAGCGCACGGACATGCTCATCTCCGACTCCTGCGTGGCCACGCCCAGTTCGCCGAAGAGCCGGAGCAGGTGCGGATAGGTCCGCCGGTTGTGCACGATGAACCCCGAGTCGACGCGGTGTGTCCGGCCGTCCGAGGAGGTCAGGTCGTGGGTGTGGGCGTGTCCGCCGGGGCGCCCGTCCGCCTCGAAGAGCGTCACGTCGTGCGCCTTCCCCAGGACGTGCGCGGCGGTGAGTCCCGCCACCCCGCTGCCCACTACGGCTGTTCGCCGCCGCTCCCCTGCCATTCGGGTTCCCTCCGGTCTCGCCTGACTGGCCGGGGCCGTTCTCCAGTGCCCCTCAGAGGTCATTCGAGGCAGCAGGCCTCGCGGATTGGCCGATGATCAGACTTCCTTCGATCGAGTGAACGACCAATCCGCCGGGCGATCCGCGCCGAATCCCCGACGTGACCACAGACCACGACGTTGCGCAGAAGCAAGGGGCCGTCCGTTCCCGGCGATCCCGCTGGGCGCGCGCCTCGTGCGCCGCGCTCAGCGGTCTGATCTCCGGGTTCACCGCCCTGTGCGTCGCCGAACTGGTCGCGGCTGCCGTGCGTCCCGAGGCGGGTCCGGTCACGGCCGTGGGCGGGGCGGTCATCGACCGCACTCCCCCGGCCGTGAAGGACTTCGCAGTACGGAATTTCGGCACCGCCGACAAGCTGGTCCTGCAGCTCGGGATCCTCGTCCTCCTGGCGGTCTTCGCCATGGCGGTGGGGATCCTCGCGCTGCGGCACCGGTGGGCAGGCGCTGCAGCCGTCCTGGTCTTCGGTGTGGTCGGGGCAGTGTCCGCGGCCGGGCGGCCCGAGGGCCGCCCGGCCGACGTACTGCCTTCGGTCGTGGGCGCGCTGGCGGCCGCAGGGGTGCTGTATCTCCTGGCCGGACGGCTGGCGCCCGTCACCGTCCCGCCTCCCGCGGCTGGGGAGACGGGCGGCGACGGGGACCAGGGCGCCTTCGACCGCCGCGGATTCGTCCTCGCGGCGACCGCGGCGGCGGCGGCCTCGGCCGGGGCGGGGCTCCTGGGGCGACGGCTCCAGGAGTCCCGGCTGGCCGGGGTCTCCGCCTCGCGGGGTGACCTCGTGCTCCCCGCGCCTGCCTCACCCGCCCCGGCGACACCGGGCGGGGCCGATCTGGAGATCCGTGGCCTGAGCTCGTTCACCACACCGAACAAGGACTTCTACCGGGTGGACACCGCTCTGGTGGTCCCGCGCGTCGACGCCGCCAGATGGCGGCTGCGGATCCACGGGAAGGGGGTGGCGCGACCCGTCACCCTCACCTTCCAGGACCTCCTGGGGCGCGAGCTCGTCGAGCGCGACATCACGCTGACCTGCGTGTCCAACCAGGTGGGCGGTCCGTACGTCGGCACCGCGCGGTGGATCGGCGTGCGTCTGGCCGATCTGCTGCGCGAGGCCGGGGTGAAGCCCCCGTCGAAGGGGGGACCGGCCGACCAGATCGTGTCGCGCTCCGTGGACGGGATGACGATCGGCACCCCGGTCGAGGACGTCATGGACGGCCGGGACGCCCTGCTCGCGGTCGGCATGAACGGCGAACCCCTGCCGTTCGACCACGGCTTCCCCGTCCGGATGGTCGTCCCCGGCCTGTACGGCTACGTCTCGGCGTGCAAGTGGATCGAGGACATCGAGCTCACGACGTTCGACGCGTACGACGCCTACTGGGTCGAGCGCGACTGGTCCCGCGAGGCACCGATCAAGACGCAGTCACGCATCGACACGCCCCGCCCCTTCGCCGCACCGCGAGCGGGGACCGTCCCGGTCGCCGGTGTCGCCTGGGCCCAGCACCGGGGCATCGCCCGGGTGGAGGTCCGGGTCGACGGCGGCGCGTGGCACACCGCGCGGCTGGCGGCGGAGACCGGACGTGACACCTGGCGCCAGTGGGTGTGGGAGTGGCCCGCCACGACCGGCCACCACACCCTCGAGGTCCGCGCGACGGACCGCACCGGCGCGACACAGACCGACGAGCGGGTCGGCACCGTCCCCGACGGTGCGACCGGATGGCACTCGGTGGTGGTCGACGTGACCTGACCACCGCGGCCTCCACCGGACCTCTCCTTTCCTTCTCTCTCTCGACAACGATCAATTCAGGAGCACCTCATGAACACCCGTCACCTTCGTCGCGTCGCCGTCACCGTCTCCGCCGCGGCCCTGCTGCCCTTCGCGCTGACCGCCTGCTCCGACGACTCCGGCACCTCCTCGTCCGGCGCCGGTGCGGACAAGGCCGCGTCGAGCGCGCCTGCCGAGGCGCCCGAAAGCGCCGCTGCCATGAGCAAGCCCTTCGGCCCCGGCTGTGCCTCGGTCCCGAAGGAGGGCGCCGGCTCGTTCGAGGGCATGGCGCAGGACCCGGTCGCCACGGCCGCGTCGAACAACCCGGCGCTGTCCACGCTGGTGACGGCCGTCAAGCAGGCCGGCCTCGTCGACACCCTGAACAGCGCCGAGAACATCACCGTGTTCGCCCCCACCAACGACGCCTTCGCCAAGATCCCGAAGGCCGACCTGGACAAGCTGCTCGCGAACAAGGCCGAGCTCACCAAGGTGCTCACCGCGCACGTGGTCGGCGAGCGGCTGACGCCGGCGCAGCTGGAGAAGGGCTCGTTCGACACCCTGGCCAAGACCGAGCTGACGACGGCGGGTTCGGGCGAGCAGTACACCGTGAACGACTCCTCCAAGGTCGTCTGCGGCAACGTCCCGACCTCCAACGCCACGGTCTACATCGTCGACACCGTCCTGATGCCGGCCGCCTGACCCGTCGTGCCGTCACTAAGCTGACGGAATGACACCGACGAGCCCCGAGGACCGCGCCCTCCGCCCCGACCGGAGCGGGCCGGACCGCGGGGCTCGTGCCGTGGGTGCGGTGGTCGGCTCCGCGGTGGGCGACGCGCTCGGCGCGCCCTTCGAGTTCGGCGCCCCCGGTGCGTACGGCGCCCGGTTCCCGGACGGGGCGGGGGCGATGTGCGGAGGCGGCGGCTGGGACCCGGGCGAGGCGACGGACGACACGCAGATGGCCGTCCTGGTCGGGGAGTCGCTGCTGGAGAACGGCGGACTGGACCTCCCGGACATCTTCGGCCGGTTCAGGCGGTGGGCGGCCTCCGAGCCGAAGGACATCGGCCTGCAGACCGAGGACGTCCTCACCGGCGGCGATCCCTGGGACCTCGCGGCAGCGCTGCACTTCCAGGTCAACACGCGTGCCGCCGGGAACGGTTCACTGATGCGTGCCACCACGTCGGCGGTGTACTTCGCCCGCGCGGGACGGGCGGCGACGATGGACGCTGCGCGCCGGATCGCGGCCCTGACGCACGGGGACCGGGCGGCCTGGGAAGGCACCGCGCTCTTCCACGAACTGGTGCGCGTGGCGCTGGAGGGCGGCGATCCGCTCGCCGCCGTGGGCGAGGCGCTGGCCTCCGTCCACGAGGACCACCGGGCCCGCTGGTCGGCCGTCCTCGTGCCGGACTGGCATCCGGACGACGCCACGGAGTTCAACGGGGCGGTCTGGCCGTGTCTGGGCACCGCGGTCTGGGCGCTGCGCACCACCACCGGTTTCGAGTCCGCCCTGGCCGCCGCGGTCGACGTGGGCGGGGACACCGACACGGTGGCGGCGGTCACGGGCGGACTGGCCGGAGCGGTGTACGGGATCGACGCGGTCCCGGAGCGCTGGACGCGCCCTCTGCACGTACCGCTGCCGGGATACGGGGACCGAGTCCTGCGGGCGGACGACCTGGTGACGCTGGCTCTCCGGCTGGAGGGATCCGCAGAATCCGACCACCCGGAAAACTACACATAAGGGACATATAAGAGCACACTGGTCAGGAGAGCTGATGACCGTGATCCTCAGCGCGGTCGCTCCAGCAAGTGCGAAGGAGACCATCCTCATGAGTAACATCTCGCACACCGGAAGGGACATCTCCGGCCATCCTGATGCCGAAGAAATGCGGGCACGCCACGACCGTGTGATGAGCGGTGGCCGGACCACTGCCATGGCGGACGCACCGGTGTTCCTGCTCGGCCTGTACTGCGCCGTCTCGCCGTGGGTGCTGCACTTCACCGCGAGCCAGCCTTCCCTGGTGACGCACAACCTCGTCATCGGGATCGCCATCGCCGTGCTGGCCCTCTGCTTCACCGCCATGCCGGAGCGGATGACCGGCATGAGCATGGCCATCGTCGCCCTGGGGGCGTGGCTCATCGTGTCGACATGGGTCGTGGGCCAGAGCCCTGACACGGGCGTCATCCTCAACAACGTCATCGTCGGTGGTCTGGCGATCGTGCTGGGGGCCGCCTGTGCGGGACTCTCGATGAAGAACAGCAGGAAGACCTGACGGGAGGGCGCACGGAAGTGGCCACAGGCGTCCATGTTCTGCCTGTGGCCACTCGTCCGCCGATGGCGTCCCGCTCCCCCGGGGCGCGCTCACCTCACCGCTCGGACCTCAGCCCACGGAGCTGTACGCCACCACGCCCCGCAGGACCGCGTCGACGGCCTTGTGGGCGTTCTTCGCGACCGAACTCCCCTCCCGGGGCGCGGCTGCGGCGATCTGGCCGAGCACGTCGATGACCTGCTTGCACCACCGCACGAAGTCACCCGCGGGCATCTCCGCCTCGCGGAGCACCTCGTCCAGTGTCCGGCCGGAGGCCCACATGTAGACCGCCCAGGCGAAGCCGAGGTCGGGTTCCCGCTGGCCGACCCCTTCCGTCTGGCTGATCTTGAAGTCCTCCTCGACGGCGTCGAGCCGGCCCCAGATACGGACCATCTCGCCCATCGCCGCCTTCGCCGGGCCGGAGGGCAGTTTGGGCGCCACCGCGTCGTCCGCCTGGCGGGCCTCGTAGACCAGCGCCGAGACGCACGCCGCGAGCTCGGCCGGGTTGAGCCCTTCCCAGACGCGTTCGCGCAGGCACTCGCTGGCCAGCAGGTCGAGCTCTCCGTAGAGCCGTGCCAGCCGCCGGCCGTTGTCGGTGACCTCGTTGCCGCGCAGGTAGTCCAGCTCGGTCAGGAGCGCGACGATGCGGTCGAAGGTCCGGGCGATGGTGTTCGTCCGCCCCTCGATGCGGTGCTCCAGCTGCCGGGTGTCACGCTGCAGCCGGTGGTAGCGCTCCGCCCAGCGGGCGTGGTCCTCACGCTCGTCGCAGCCGTGGCAGGGGTGGGCCCGCAGCTCCGTGCGCAGCCGGGCGATCTCCCGGTCGTCCGCCGCCGCGGCCCGCTGCTTGCGGTGGCGGCCCGGGTCGATGTGGCCGGCCTTGCTGCGCAGCGCCGAGGCCAGGTCCCGGCGGGACTGCGGCGAGCGCGGGTTGAAGGACTTGGGCACCCGCATCCTCTCCAGCGCCTCGACCGGCACCGGGAAGTCGATCTGGGCCAGCCGCTTGACCTGCCGCTCGGCGGTGAGCACCAGGGGCCTCGGCCCGTCGTGGTACTCCAGGCCGCGATGGCCGTTGGTCCGCCCGGCGGGCAGCCCCGGGTCGAGGACCAGCGCGAGTCCCGCGAACTTGCCGGTGGGGACGTGGATGACGTCACCGGGCTTCAGCTTCTCCAGGGAGGACGCCGCCGCCGCCCTGCGCTGGGCCGCGCCCTGCTTCGCCAGCTCGGTCTCGCGGTCCTTGAGGTCGCGGCGCAGGCGGGCGTACTCCTCGAAGTCCCCGAGGTGGCAGGTCATGCCCTCCTTGTAGCCCGCGAGGCCCTCCTCGTTGCGCTGCACCTGCCGGGAGATCCCCACGACGGAGCGGTCCGCCTGGAACTGCGCGAACGAGGTCTCGAGCAGCTCACGCGAACGGTGCCGCCCGAACTGCTGCACCAGATTCACGGCCATGTTGTACGACGGCCGGAAGCTGGAACGCAGTGGATACGTACGGGTGCCCGCGAGCCCGGCGAGCGCGCCGGGGTCCATGCCCCGCTGCCACAGGACGACCGCGTGTCCCTCCACGTCGATGCCCCGGCGGCCCGCCCGGCCGGTCAGCTGGGTGTACTCGCCCGGGGTGATGTCGGCGTGCTGCTCGCCGTTCCACTTGACGAGCTTCTCCAGCACCACGGAACGGGCCGGCATGTTGATGCCGAGCGCCAGCGTCTCGGTCGCGAAGACCGCCTTGACCAGGCCCCGGACGAACAGCTCCTCCACGACCTCCTTGAAGGTCGGCAGCATTCCGGCGTGGTGCGCGGCGATGCCCCGCTCCAGGCCTTCGAGCCACTCGTAGTAGCCGAGGACGTGGAGGTCCTCGGGCGGAATCGACGCGGTCCGCTCCTCGACGATCTCCCGCACCAGCCGGCGCTTGTCCTCGTCGTTCAGCCGGAGCCCGGCCTGGAGGCACTGCTGCACGGCGGCTTCGCACGCGGCCCGGCTGAAGATGAACGTGATGGCCGGCAGCAGCCCCTCGGCGTCGAGGCGGTCGATGACCTCCGGCCGGGAGGGGGTCCAGATGCGGCTGCGCTGGCGGCGCTCGCGCTCACGGTCCGCCTCGCGGACCATCTTCCCGCGCCGGCGGTCACGCGGGTTGTACCCGCGCTGGTTCTCCATCCGGGCGAGGCGGACGAGGTCGGGGCTGACCTCACGGCGGCCTGTACCCCGGCCGCCGTGGTCGGTCTCCTCCTCGAAGAGGTCGTACATCCGCCGCCCGGCCATGACGTGCTGCCACAGCGGCACGGGCCGGTGCTCGGAGACGATCACCTGGGTGTCTCCGCGGACGGTGTCCAGCCAGTCGCCGAACTCCTCGGCGTTCGACACCGTCGCCGACAGGGACACCAGGGTCACCGACTCCGGCAGGTGGATGATCACTTCCTCCCACACCGCGCCCCTGAAGCGGTCGGAGAGGTAGTGCACCTCGTCCATCACCACGTAGCCGAGGCCGGTGAGCGCCTGGGAGCCCGCGTACAGCATGTTGCGCAGGACCTCGGTGGTCATGACGACCACCGGGGCGTCCGCGTTGACGCTGTTGTCACCGGTCAGCAGACCGACCTTGTCCGCGCCGTAGCGCCGCACGAGATCGGTGAACTTCTGGTTGGACAGGGCCTTGATCGGCGTGGTGTAGAAGCACTTGCGCCCCTGCAACAGGGCCAGGTGCACGGCGAACTCACCGACGATCGTCTTGCCCGACCCGGTGGGAGCGGCGACCAGCACCCCCTTGCCCGCCTCCAGGGCCTGGCAGGCCTCGGTCTGGAACGGGTCCAGCCCGAATTCGTACATCTCGCGGAAGGGCCCGAGTGCTGTGGCCTGCTCGGCCGCACGGACCCGGGACGCCTGGTATCGCTCAGCTGGTGAGAGGTCCTCTGTCATCTTGATACGAGCCTACCCGCCTCGTATGACAGTCAGCCCGATCTTTGTTTCACGGTGCATGGGCCCCGTCCCCTCAGGGCGCGAGGACCCTGACGGCACCGGGTACGCAGGTGGCGGTGAGCGGCAGCGCGCCCAGCGGTTCGCCGTCCGCGTAGGCCGTGATCCCGGCGGCTGCCAGTTCGATCGAGGAGACGCGGTGCACGGTCACCGCGGGGTGGGCGAGGTGGGTGCCCCGGTAGACCTTCGGGAACACCTTGAGCAGCGTGGTCCGGCTGCAGTCCCCGACCACGGTCACGTCGAAGAGCCCGTCGTCCATGACCGCGTCCGCACAGATCCGCATGCCGCCGCCGTAGGTGGTGCCGTTGCCCACCGCGATCAGTGCCGCCTCGATCTCGCGCACCGGGCCGCCGTCCAGCCGTACGCGGTAAGGGATCGGGCGGAAGGCGGCCAGTTCGGCGAGGATCGCCAGGTCGTACTTGAAGCGCCCGCCGATCCAGCGCATCCGGTTGCCCCGGTCGTTGACCCGGGAGTCGAAGCCCGATGCCAGGACGGAGCCGAACCAGCGCTCCCCGGCCCGGCCCAGGTCGATCGGGCGCAGCGCCCCGGCCTTGAGCGCCTCTGCGGCCAGCCGCCCGGCGGCCGACGGGTCCCTGACCGGCAGGCCCAGGGCTCGGGCGAAGTCGTTCCCGGTGCCCACGGCCACGGCGCCGAGCGGCGTCGACGTCCCCGCCACGGCCTGCAGGGCGAGGGACATCATGCCGTCCCCGCCCACGGCTATGAGGGCTCCGGTCCCGCCGGCCACGGCTTCCCGCGCCCGCCTCAGGGCGTCGTCGGCGTCCTCACCGAGGACCGTCCGTACGGAGAAGCCGGCGTCCCGCAACGCGGAAGCGGCCGGCTGCGCGGCACGCGCGCCCCGGCCGCTTCCCGCGGTGGGATTGACGAAGAGGGTGATCTCGCTGGTCACCCGCCGGACCCTACAAGCTCAGGTGATGTCGTCGTAACCGTTGAGCCGGTGGGAACGGCCACCGTCGGACTGCTCGGGCAGGGCGGGCCGGGAGGACACCGGCTCGACCGCGCCGACGGCCTCGGGAGTCAGGTCCAGCCGCGAGGCCTCGTCGTCGTCGAGCTCGGCGTCGGGGTTCGCCCGCTGCCTGCGCTTGTCGTTGAGGAGGGAGATACCGACCGCGATGAAGTAGAGGACCGCCAGCGGACCGGCGAGCAGCAGCATCGAGATGGGCTCGCCGCCGGGCGTCGCGATGGCCGCGAAGGCGGTGAGACCGACAAGCATCCCGCGCCACCAGCGCAGCATGCGGGCACCGGTCAGGACACCGGTCATGTTGAGCAGGATGAGCAGCAGCGGCAGTTCGAAGGCCAGCCCGAAGACGATCACCATGCGGGTGATCAGGTCCAGGAAGTCGTCGAGCGGCAGCAGGTTCTTCACGTTGTCGGGCGTGAAGCCGAGCATGATCTCGGCGGTCTGCGGCAGGATCGCGTAGGCGAGGTAGGCGCCGCCGACGAAGAGGGGGACCCCCGCCGCGACGAAGGCCATCGAGTAGCGCTTCTCCTGCTTGTGCAGGCCGGGGGCGACGAACGCCCACAGCTGGTAGAGCCACACGGGGGTGGCCACCAGCACGCCCGCCATCAGGGACACCTTCAGCGCGATGGTGAACGGCGAGAGCAGACCGTTGGTGGTCATCTCCGCACACGGCCGGCCGTTGACCATGGTCAGGGCGCCGTTCTTGCAGCCGACCGAGTCAAGGATCGGCTTCATCAGGAACTCGAAGATTTCCTTCTGGAAGAACGCTGCCACGATCACGGCGACGACGATCGCCAGGACCGACTTCAGCAGCCGGTTGCGCAGCTCACGCAGGTGATCGAGGAGGGGCATCCGCCCCTCGTCGTCCTTCTCCTGCTTGCGGGCAGACTTGAGCAACCCACTTCCCTCGTCTCGTGCGGCAGCTTCCGGTGGTACGGGTCGGCTGTCAGCTCTGGGTGGTGGGCTTGGCGTCGCTGACCGGGCGGGCGCTGGTGACGTCTCCCGGGGCGGCCTGGATCGTGCGGGCGGTGGCCGCGGGCGGGGTCGGGTCCGCGACGGTCTCCGTGGTGGGCGCCGCGGACTCCGCGTCGTCCTTCTTCATGGCCTTGGCCTCGCTCTTGAGGATGCGAGCCGACTTGCCGAGCGAACGCGCCATGTCGGGAAGCTTCTTGGCACCGAAGAGCAGCAGGATGACAGCGATGATCAGAACGATCTCGAGGGGCTTCAGATTGCCGATCATGTGCGACTTCCTTCTCACTGAGGCGTCTGGAGGGTGGGCTCGCTACCCGTGTGACCGGACACGTGTCCGACCTTCGCGCTGGCAGCGATCGTAACCCGCAGGGGTGAACACGAGGCAATGCCCGTGCGTACTCCCGCTTGCGGCCCGCACCTCCCTGCCTGGGCCGCTCCAGCAGCGTACCCCCCGAACCAGTGAATCTGGAGGGCGCGCCCCGCTATCTCAGGGCCTCACCGGTGTCGGCGAGCGTCGTCGCCGCTCGTTCGAGATCCTCGGCCGCCCGGTTGATCCGGCGGGTGGTCTCGGCGACCTGACCTGCGAGCCGTTGTGCCTCGACGAAGACCTTGACGGCCAGTACGCCGAGCACGGCCAGGCCGGCGAAACCCAGGGCGATGGCGAGCATGGGCCAGAACATGGACGGATCCTCGATGTCGTCTCGTCACCCCAGAGCGGTGTGCAGGCGCAGGGTGCGCACTCCGCCGCCGCTCAGGAGCTCGATGATGCGTTCCCCGGCCGGCTTGCGGACCGCGGACCCGCACACGGGGCAGGTGAAGGAGTAGAAGGTCGTACGCCGGCTGGCTCCTATGGCGAGGCGCAGTGCGGCCGACGGGAGCTCGAACCGTTCACGGCAGTCCGGGCACGCGGCCCGGAAGCGTACGGCGGCGGGCACCGGGGCCGTGGCCGGCCCGGTCGTGGTGCTCGATATCGCACTCATGTGACCTCTGTCTCCTCGGTGCACCGACAGCCGCCCTTCAGAGCGCGCCGTCGTAGGCGGCCAGTGCCTCACGCGCCGCCAGCCGGGCGCTCTCGGCCAGCTCCTCGGGGGCGGTGATGCGTCCTTCGCCGCCCAGCCGCAGGGCGAGCCTGCGCAGGGAGGCGGGGTCGGGCGTGCGCAGCGTGATGCGCAGGCCGCCGTCGGGCAGTTCCTCCGCGCTGTCGTGGGGGTAGTACTCGGCCACCCACCGGCCACCGGGGCCGACCTCGACCACGACTTCCGGGTCCTCGGCGGCGGGCTGCACCAGCCCTTCGGACAGGTCACGCAGCTCCAGCTCGGGCGGGGCGGAGGGGGCGTCCAGCAGTCTGATCTCGGCCACCCGGTCGAGCCGGAAGGTGCGCCGGGCCTCGGTGAGCCGGCACCAGCCCTCCATGTAGGTGTGTCCGACGGCGAAGAGCCGGATCGGGTCCACCTCCCGCTCGGTGAGCTCGTCGCGTGCGGGCGAGTAGTAGCGCAGCCAGAGCCGGCGCCGCTCGGAGATCGCCCGGTCCACCTCGGCGAAGACGCCGCCCTCGGACTCGAAGGTGACCGAGAGCCTCGAACTGGCGGCCCCGACCTCCCCCGCCGCCGTCTCCAGCTTCGCGGTCGCGCGCACGAGTGCCTGCCGGTCGCTCTCGCGCAGGCCGGGGAGCGTGGCGACGGCCCGGGCGGCGACGAGCAGGGCGGTCGCCTCGTCGGCGGCGAGCCGCAGCGGCTCGGCGACGTCGTCCGGGTTGTGCCACCAGATCCGGTCCCCGTCGGTGTCGATGTCCAGCAGGTCACCGCCGCGGAAGCTGGTGCCGCACATGGGCAGGACGTCGAGGTCGGAGATCAGCTCGTCCTCGGTGATACCGAAGGCCCGGGCCACGTCCTGCACATGTGCGCCGGGGCGCTCGCGCAGATACGTCACCAGGGAGAGCATCCGCCGGGTCTGGTCGATCGCGTTCGTGGCCACGAGTACGTCTCCCCCTCAGTCCTTGGCCACGGCGCGCAGCCGGTCCATCACATCGGCCCGCAGGTCCGCGGGCTCGCTCACGATCACGTCCGCGCCGAACTCCACGAGCCAGGCGTCCAGTCCGTGTCCGTACGGAATCTCCAGCTCGTCCCAGCCGTCACCGAGTTCCCGTACCGATATCGCGCGGGAACGCAGGGGGTAGCCGGCGCCGGTGCGCAGCCTGATGCGGGCGGTCCTGGTGGCGGTCTCTCCCGCCCAGCTCTCGACGGTCTCCCGTACGGTCACGACGTCGGGGACCCGCGCCGTGAAGGCGCCCGCGCGGGAGCGGACCTTCCCCGAGATCCGGGACAGCCTGAAGACCCGCTCGGCCCCGCGCTCCCGGTCCCAGCCGGCCAGGTACCAGTGGCCGCGCCAGCACTCGAGCGTCCAGGGTTCGACCTGGCGCTGTTCGGGCCGCGCGGCGTTGCCCTTGCGGTAGTCGAAGGTGACCGGGCGGCGGTCCCGGCAGGCGAGCATCAGCGGCTCGAACGCGGCCTCGTGGACCGGGATCCGGGGTTCGAGGGCACTGTGGACCTCGTAGGCGTCCTCGGCCTCCGGCATGCCCGCGGCCCGCAGCTTCTGCAGGGCACCGCTGGCGGCCCCGGCGAGCCGGGCCTGCTGCCAGACCTTGGCGGCCAGCCCGAGGGCCGCGGCCTCCTCGGCGTCGAGCGTGATGGGGGGCAGCCGGTTGCTGTCGCGGCGCGCGAGGTAGCCGGTGTCGCCGTCCAGGTTCTCCACGGTCTCGATGACCAGGCCGAGTTCGCGCAGATCGTCCTTGTCGCGCTCGAACATCCGGTTGAAGGATTCGTCGGAGCCCGCCTCCAGGTAGGCCTCGATCGACCCACGGAGTTCACGCTTGCTGAGCGGGCGCCGGGTACCCAGCAGACACAGTGCCAGGTTCATCAGCCGTTCGGCCTTGGCAATCGCCATCGACGCCCTTTCTCGACGTGCTCCTTGACCGTCGACCGTACCGCCCCGGGGTGTCCGGGCCAAAGCGAGGGCCCGCGCCTTGCGGCACGGGCCCTGACTGCGGTAGACGGACGGATCAGACGCCGACGAGGTCGCAGACGAAGATCAGCGTCTCGCCCGGGGCGATGGCGCCGCCGCCCGCGCCGCGGTCGCCGTAGGCGAGGCGCGCGGGGATGGTCAGCTGACGACGGCCCCCGACCTTCATACCCTGGACGCCCTGGTCCCAGCCCGCGATGACCTGACCGGCACCGAGCTGGAACTGCAGCGGGGTGCCGCGGTTCCACGAGGCGTCGAATTCCTCGCCGGTGGAGAACGCCACGCCCACGTAGTGGACGGAGACGGTCTGGCCCGCCTGGGCCACCGGGCCGTCACCTTCCCAGATGTCCTTGATCTCCAGGTCGGCCGGCGGCTCGCCACCCGGGAAGTCGATCTCGGGCTTCTCGATGCTCACTGAACTGCTCCTCCTACGATGAACTGTGCAACCGGGACAGTCTTACATCTTTGCCAGGAGGTCCACGGCGAAGACGAGCGTGGAGTTGGCGGGGACGGTCTGCTGCGCCTCGGAGCCGAAGCCCTGGTCCGGCGGGATGACGAGCAGCACACGGCTGCCGACCTTCTTGCCGACCAGGCCGTTCTTCAGGCCCTTCAGGGTCACCTGGGCCAGCGGGAAGGTCTGGGTCTTGCCCGCCTGGTAGGTGCTGTCGAAGGCCTTGCTGCCCTTCCAGAGCAGCCCCACGTAGTTCACGACGACGCTGTCGGTCTCCTTGATGACCTCACCCTTGGACTCGAGGACGTAGGTGGAGACCAGCTTCTTCGGCGGGTCGGTCTTGGGGATCGTGACCGTCGGTGCCTTGCCGTCCGTGTTCGTCCCGACCTTCGGCAGGTCGATGTTGTCCTGGGCGACCACCGTGCCCTTGGCGGAAGCGGGGATCTGCGTGGCCTTCACGATGTCGACGACGAAGACCAGGGTGGCGTTGGGCTTGATGTCGCCCTGGCCCTGCTCGCCGTAACCGAGGTCCGGCGGGATGACCAGCTGGACGCGGCTGCCGACCTTCTGGCCCACGAGGCCCTTGTCCCAGCCCTGGATGACCATGCCCGCGCCCAGCGTCAGGTCGAAGGGCTGCTTGCGGTCGAAGCTGTTGTCGAACGGCTTGGTGGAGTCCCACGCCTGCCCGAGGTAGTTCACCTGGATCGCGTCGCCGTTCTTGAGCTTCGCGCCGTCACCCTCACTGATGACCTCGGTCTTCAGTTCCTTGGGGGGATCACCTTCGCCCTTCGCCAGAGTGGGCTTCTCGCCGAACTCGGCTCCCGCGGTGATCGCGGGAACGCCGTTCATGGACGAGGCGGAGTCGGAGGCCTTGTCGTCGCCGCATGCCACTGCGGACAGCAGCAGAAGGGGGACAACGAGAAGGCCGGCAAGTCGGCGCACTGGTTCCTCAGATCTCAGACGACACGTGAATGGTCCCCGACACTCTAGGCCGAGCGAAGGGCCCCGTACGAGGAACGTACGGGGCCCGGTCGCGCGAGGGGCGGGACGCGCACGTCCCGGATCACATGCCCGCGATCAGCTTCTCCACCCGGTCGTCGACGGAACGGAAGGGGTCCTTGCACAGGACGGTGCGCTGCGCCTGGTCGTTGAGCTTGAGGTGGACCCAGTCGACGGTGAAGTCCCGTCGCTGCTCCTGGGCCCGGCGGATGAAGTCGCCGCGCAGCCGCGCCCTGGTCGTCTGCGGGGGCACCGACTTGCCCTCGAAGATCTTCAGGTCGTTGCAGATGCGGGCGGCCTGGCCCTTGCGCTCCAGCAGGTAGTAGAGCCCGCGCCGCCGGTGGATGTCGTGGTAGGCGAGGTCTATCTGAGCGACCCTCGGGTTCGACATGGTCATGTTGTGCTTCGCCCGGTACCGCTCGATGAGCTTGTACTTCATGACCCAGTCGATCTCGGTGCCGATCCGGTCGAGGTCCTCCGCCTCGATGGCGTCCAGGGTGCGGCCCCACAGCTCGAGGACCTGGTCGACCGTGCCGGTCCGGATGCCCCGGCGCTCGACGAAGTCGACGGCCTTCTCGTAGTACTCGCGCTGGACCTCGATGGCCGAGGCCTCCCGGCCGCTGGCGAGGCGCACCTTGCGCTGTCCGGTGATGTCGTGGCTGACCTCGCGGATGGCCCGGATCGGGTTCTCCAGGGTCAGGTCACGCATCACGGTGCCCGCTTCGATCATGCGCAGCACGAGGTCGGTGGCGCCGACCTTCAGGAGCATGGTCGTCTCGGACATGTTGGAGTCACCGACGATGACGTGCAGACGGCGGTAGCGCTCCGCGTCGGCGTGCGGTTCGTCCCTGGTGTTGATGATCGGCCGGGAGCGCGTCGTCGCGGAGCTGACGCCCTCCCAGATGTGCTCGGCCCGCTGACTGACGCAGTAGACCGCGCCGCGTGGCGTCTGGAGCACCTTGCCCGCGCCACAGATCAGCTGACGGGTGACGAGGAACGGAATGAGGATGTCCGCGAGCCGGGAGAATTCCCCGTGCCGGGCCACAAGGTAGTTCTCGTGGCATCCGTAGGAGTTTCCTGCCGAGTCGGTGTTGTTCTTGAAGAGATAGACGTCGCCCGCGATTCCCTCCTCGTGCAGGCGGCGTTCGGCGTCGACGAGCAGGCCCTCGAGAATGCGCTCGCCTGCCTTGTCGTGCGTGACCAGTTCGGTCACGTTGTCGCATTCGGGGGTTGCGTATTCCGGATGCGATCCCACGTCGAGGTACAGGCGGGCGCCGTTCCGCAGGAAGACATTGCTGCTGCGGCCCCATGACACAACACGGCGGAAGAGGTAGCGCGCCACTTCGTCAGGTGACAGTCGGCGCTGTCCCCTGAACGTGCACGTGACGCCGTACTCGTTCTCCAGCCCGAAAATGCGGCGGTCCATGACTGAACATTACGCCTTATGGCCTGAGCTGAAACCGGGTTCGGCAGCACCGTTTCGATCATTTTCCGAACCGGCCACGACCGCGGGCGTATGCCCGGGAGCTGCGAGGACCCTTCCGGTGGTCAGCAGAACCAGCAGAGCCGCCACTCCACCGGCCCCCGCGACGGCGAAACTCCACGACGTCCCGCCGAGCTCGACGGCGGGTCCGGCCACCGCCGTTCCGGCCGCGGCGCCCACCCCGAAGGTGGTCACGAGCCAGGAGAACGCCTCGGTCACCGTGCCGCGCGGCGCGTGCCTGTCCACGACGATGAAGGAACAGGCGATGGCGGGGGCGAGGAAGACACCGGCCACTGCCGCGAGCGCGGTCATGGCCGGCACGCCGGGCGTCAGCGTCAACGGCAGGTAGCCCAGGGCCAGCAGCGCGACGATGCCCCGGAGCCTGCGCTCGGGAGGCCCGGCCCACTGGCGCGCCCCGTAGACCACCCCGCCGATCAGGGCGCCGAAGCCCAGTGCGGCCATCAGCCAGCCGTACACGGACTCCTGGCCCCGGTCGTCGGCGTAGGCGACCCCCGCCACCGTGATCGAGCCGAGGGCGAGCCCCACGAAGAAGAAGGCACCCAGCAGGGCGAGCAGTCCGGGCGAGCGCAGCGCGCCCAGCCAGTGCGCCTCACGGGGCTCGGAGCGCCAGGCCCTGGAGGGCTCGGACAGGACGACGGACAGGGCACCCAGCACCCCGAGGGCGTTGATGACGAGGAGAGCGGCGGCCGGGGATCGGAGCGACACCAGGACGGTCACGAGCAGCGGGCCGACGGTGAACATGATCTCCTGCGCGACCGCGTCCATGGCGTACGCGCGGTGCACCCGGTCCTCACGGCCGAGGACCGTGGGCCACAGCGCGCGAAGACCGCCCTCCAGCGGGGGTGTGAACAGGCCGGCCACGACGACCGCGGTGTACGCGACCGGGAGCGAGCCGAGTCCGGCCAGGGCGAGCACGGCCATGCCGAGCGCGGACACCACGGCCGCGGGCAGCTGCACGCGCGGCTGGCCGTACAGGTCCACGGCCCGGCCCAGCAGGGGCTGGCCCACGGCGGTGGCGAGGCCGTACGCCGCGGCGAGGACGCCGGCCAGGGTGTAGCTGCCGCCCTCCGCCCGGGTGAACAGGACGATGGCGATGTGCGCGGTGCCGTTGGGCAGCCGCCCCACCAGGGTCCCCGCGAGCAGCCGGGCGGCGTGCCGCGCCCGGAGGATGTCCAGATATCCCGCGGCCATGTCCGCCCCTCTCCCCCGCGGCGTCACCACCTCGGGGTTTTACGTATAACGTCAGCGTTCATACGTACCATGTGGGCAGTCCGCGAGTCCATCCCACCGCAACCGACCGGCCCGCACGGAGGCACGAGTGAGCAGCGCGCAGCAGCCCGCCCCACCCCGGCCCACCAGCCGTGACGTGGCACGGGCCGCGGGCGTCTCCCAAGCGACGGTCTCGCTGGTGCTCGGCGACAAGTGGCGGGGCCGCGTGTCGTCGTCGACCGCCGACCGGGTCCGCGACAGTGCGAGGGAGCTCGGCTACCGGCCGAACCTCGCCGCCCGAAGCCTCCGGATGGGCCGCACCCGTACGGCTCTGCTCGTCGTCCCCGCGCTGACCAACGAGTTCTTCGCCCGGGTGTACACCGGCGCCGCCGCCGTGGCGGCCGAGCACGACTTCGGGGTGGTCCTCTACCCCTCCCCCGACGGCACGGGCCCCGCCAGGGACCCGTTCGCCTCGGCACGGGCCGCGCTGGACGGGGTGATCGCCTCGTCGATGGCCACCGGCGCGCTCGGGGCGCTGCGGGGCGCGGGGCTGCCGCTGGTGATGCTGGACAGCGACCCCGAGGACGGCGAAGCCGCCGCACGGGTGAATCTCGACATCGCCCACGGCATGCACCAGGTGGCCGGTCATCTGCTGGGCCTCGGGCACCGCCGGATCGTCCATCTCGCCTCGGCGGTGGAGACCTGGACCTTCGCGGTGCGCGCCCGGGCGCTGCGCGAGGCCGTCCGGGACGTGCCGGGCGCCACCCTTCGCACGGTCACGGCCCGGCTGGACGTCGGGGCAGGGCGCGAGGCGGTGGAGGCCGTCCTGTCCGCCCCCGGCCCGCCGCCCACGGCGATCGTGTGCGACGACGACATCCTGGCCGCCGGCGCGTGCAAGGCCGTCCGCCGACGGGGCCTGCGGGTCCCCGGCGACATCTCGGTGACCGGTTTCGACGACCTGGCGCTCGCCACGGCGGTAGAGCCGGAGCTCACCACGGTGCGCCTCCCGGCCGAACAGGTCGGCGAACGGGGCATGACGGCCCTGCTGGACGTGCTGGAGGGGCGGCCCGCGGAGCATCCCGACCTGCCTGTGCGCCTGGTGGTACGCGACTCGACCGCGCCCCCGCCGACCGCATGACGGGTGCCCCCGGAGACGCGGCGCGCGTCCGGGGGCACCCGCCATGAGGGTCGGCTGCTACTCCTTGGCGGACCCGTCGGCGTCCCCGGAGGGGCTCTCGGGGCCCTTCGCCGGGGTGCCGCTCCCGGTCTCCGGCGTCGCGGTGCCTTCCGGCTCCTCCGTGTCGGACGGAGCGTCCGTCGGGGTGGCTCCCGCACCGTCCGCCTCCAGGAGGCGGGTCAGCTGCCGTCCGACGATCCGCTTGAACTTGCGCTGCTGGGGCCTCGTGCGGTCCAGGACCGCGACCTCCAGCCGCTCGGCGGGAATCTCCCGCTCGTTGCCGTTGGCCTCGCGGGACAGCGCCTGCACCGCAAGCTTCAGCGCCTCGGCGAGCGACATCCCGTCACGGTGGCGCTGGTCCAGGAAGCTGCTGATCTGCTCGGCGTTACCGCCGACCGCGACCGAGCCGTGCTCATCCACGATCGAGCCGTCGTGCGGCAGCCGGTAGATCTGGTCGCCCTCGGGGCCGGCGCCGACCTCCGCGACCACCAGCTCCACCTCGTACGGCTTCTCGGCCGCGCTGGAGAAGATGGTGCCGAGCGTCTGGGCGTAGACGTTGGCCAGCCCACGCGCCGTCACGTCGTCCCGGTCGTAGGTGTAGCCACGCAGATCCGCATAGCGCACACCCCCGATCCGGAGGTTCTCGTACTCGTTGTACTTGCCGGCGGCGGCGAAGCCGATCCGGTCGTAGATCTCGCTGAACTTGTGCAGCGCGCGGGACGGGTTCTCGCCGACGAACACAATGCCGTCGGCGTACTGCAGCACAACCAGGCTGCGACCACGGGCGATGCCCTTGCGGGCGTATTCCGCCCGGTCGGCCATCGCCTGCTGGGGTGAGACATAGAACGGCGTCGACACCGGCTATCCGTCCCTTTCTGTCAGTGACGAGTGCGTCGGAGAAGCATCGGACCGGTCAGAGCAGCGCGGCGCGGGGGCCGTCGGGCTGCTCCAGCCGGCGCTCCAGGATCGCGCGCGCGATCTCCGAGGATTCCGTGTCGTTCAGCTTGCGGAAGCCCTCGTCGGTGATGACGGTGACGATCGGGTAGATCCTGCGGGCCACGTCCGGGCCGCCGGTCGCCGAGTCGTCGTCTGCCGCGTCGTACAGCGCCTGCACGACCAGGGTGAGCGTCTGCTCCTCCGTCAGGTCGTCGCGGTACAGCTTCTTCATCGATCCACGGGCGAACACCGAGCCGGAACCGGTGGCCGCGTAGCCGTGCTCCTCGGAGCGCCCGCCCGTGACGTCGTACGAGAAGATGCGGCCCTTCTCGCGGTCCAGGTCGTACCCCGCGAACAGCGGGACGACCGCCAGGCCCTGCATGGCCATCGCCAGATTGCTGCGAATCATCGTGGAGAGCCGGTTGGCCTTGCCCTCCAGGGAGAGCGTGGCGCCCTCGACCTTCTCGAAGTGCTCCAGCTCCAGCTGGAACAGCTTGACCATCTCCACGGCCAGGCCCGCCGTGCCGGCGATGCCCACCGCCGAGTACTCGTCGGCCGGGAACACCTTCTCGATGTCCCGCTGCGCGATCATGTTGCCCATGGTGGCCCGCCGGTCACCGGCCAGCACCACTCCGCCGGGGAACGAGGCGGCCACGATGGTGGTGCCGTGCGGCGCCTCGATCGCGCCCTGCAGCGGCGGAAGGCTGCGGTTGCCGGGGAGGATCTCGGGTGAGTGGGCGGACAGGAAGTCCATGAACGAGGACGAACCCGGCGTCAGGAAGGCAGCTGGTAGACGCCCGGTGCTACGAGTGTTGGCTTCCACGCGTTTCCCTCCAGGTATGCGATGGCCCTGCGCAAGGAGTCAGGATCATCCCCAACTTGCCGATGGCCGGATTGCAGTTGAAGCACTACGCCACGGACCCTACCCGCACCGTGACGGTGATCAACATGATCCGGGGTGCGGAAGCGCGCTCCGCGGGATGCCCGCGTACGGACGAGGGCGTCCGGCGGGGTGCGCCGGCCGACGGCGACGGGCCGTCGGCCGGCGGTCAGATCGCCGACTGCTACTCGCCACCCTTTTGGACGAACGAGCGTACGAAATCCTCGGCATTGGACTCGAGTACGTCGTCGATCTCGTCCAGGACGTCGTCCACGTCCTCGCTGAGCTTCTCCTGTCGTTCCGCGAGGTCCTCGGACGCCTGCGCTTCCTGCGCCTGCTCCTCGGTCTCCTCGGTGGAACGTGTGGCCTTCTGCTGTCCGCCGCCGGTGTCCTTGGTCGCCATGTAGCTCACCCCGCTCGGTTCGAAGCACTTGATCAGACCCTACCTACGGGGTCCGACATTGGCCCGGTACTTTCCTCAACGTCCGGAGGTCATCTCATTGATTCCCAGCCGGAGCGCCTTTCAGCCCCCCGTGAGCGTGCGGACCAGCTCCTCCGCCGTGCGGCAGCGGTCCAGGAGGTCCTTGACGTGACTACGTGTACCCCGCAACGGTTCCATCGTGGGCACCCTCTGGAGTGAGTCACGGTCGGGCAGATCGAAGATCACCGAGTCCCAGGAGGCCGCGGCGACGTCGTCCGCGTACTGCTCGAGGCAGCGGCCCCGGAAATAGGCCCTGGTGTCCTCCGGCGGCTTCGTGCGGGCCCGCTCGACGTCGGCCTCGTCCAGCAGGCGCTTGATCTTCCCGCGGGCCGCCAGACGGTTGTACAGGCCCTTCTCGGCCCGTACGTCGGCGTACTGGAGGTCCACGAGGTGCAGGCGGGGGGCGTCCCAGTCCAGGCCGTCACGGCGCCGGTAGCCCTCCATGACCTCCCGCTTGGCGATCCAGTCCAGCTCGCCCGACAGGCTCATCGGGTCGTTCTCCAGACGGTTCAGGGTGTCCTCCCAGCGGGCCAGGACGTCCTTGGTCTGTTCGTCGGCGTCGGCCCCGTACCGCTCCTCGACGTACTTGCGGCCGAGCTCGAAGTACTCCATCTGCAACTGCACCGCGGTCAGTGTCCGGCCGCTGCGGAGCGTGACCAGCTGCTTCAGGGTCGGGTCGTGCGAGACCTGGTGCAGGGTGCGCACCGGCTGGTCGACCGCCAGGTCGACCTTGATGAAGCCGTCCTCGATCATGGCCAGGACCAGCGAGGTGGTGCCGAGCTTCAGATAGGTCGAGATCTCGGAGAGGTTCGCGTCACCGATGATGACGTGCAGCCTGCGGTACTTCTCCGCGTCGGAGTGGGGTTCGTCGCGCGTGTTGATGATGGGGCGCTTGAGCGTGGTCTCCAGACCGACCTCGACCTCGAAGTAGTCGGCCCGCTGGCTGATCTGGAAGCCGTGCTCGTGGCCGTCCTGGCCGATGCCGACCCGGCCCGCGCCGGTGACGACCTGGCGGGAGACGAAGAACGGGGTCAGGTGGCGCACGATGTCCGAGAAGGGGGTCTCCCGCTTCATCAGGTAGTTCTCGTGCGTGCCGTAGGAGGCGCCCTTGTTGTCGGTGTTGTTCTTGTAGAGGTGGATCGGCTGGGCACCGGGGATGGCGGCCGCCCGCTCGGCGGCCTCGGCCATCACCCGTTCGCCGGCCTTGTCCCAGAGCACGGCGTCCAGCGGGTTGGTGATCTCGGGTGAGCTGTACTCGGGGTGCGCGTGGTCGACGTACAGCCGCGCACCGTTGGTGAGGATGACATTGGCCAGGCCGATGTCCTCGTCGGTGAGCTGGCTGGAGTCCGCGGTCTCGCGGGCGAGGTCGAAGCCTCGCGCGTCGCGCAGCGGATTCTCCTCCTCGAAGTCCCAGCGGGCGCGGCGCGCCCGGTGCATCGCCGCCGCGTAGGCGTTGACGATCTGGGACGAGGTGAGCATGGCATTGGCGTTGGGTTGACCGGGGACGGAGATCCCGTACTCCGTCTCGATGCCCATTACTCGCCGTACGGTCATGCGGCCCTCCTTGCCCGGCGTCGCTCCCGTCCGGGAGCGGCGCTCACGTACCGCTGCTGGTCCGGTACGCGTGCGGTGTCCGTACCCGCGCTGCGCGACTCGGCGGTACCGCAGAGCCTAGAGCGCCTCTGCGCCGGTGGGGAGATCAATTACGTCATTGTTCGGGTGTGGCCCGACTTCCGGGAAAACGGCCGGCTGCGGATGCCCTTCCGGGAATCCGCAGCCGGTCTGCGTTTTACAGGTACTGTCCGGTGTTTGCCACCGTGTCGATGGAGCGACCGGTGTCCGCGCCCTGCTTTCCGGTGACGAGCGTACGGATGAACACGATCCGCTCGCCCTTCTTTCCGGAAATCCTGGCCCAGTCGTCCGGGTTCGTGGTGTTGGGCAGGTCCTCGTTCTCCTTGAACTCGTCCACGCAGGCCTGGAGGAGGTGGGAGACGCGCAGGCCCTTCTGGCCCTGCTCGAGGAATGCCTTGATGGCCATTTTCTTCGCCCGGTCGACGATGTTCTGAATCATCGCTCCGGAGTTGAAGTCCTTGAAGTACAGGACTTCCTTGTCGCCGTTCGCGTAGGTGACCTCGAGGAAGCGGTTCTCCTCGGATTCCGTGTACATCCGCTCCACGACGGACTGGATCATCGCGTGGGCGGCCGCCTCCTTCGAGCCGGTGTGCTCGGCCAGGTCGTCCGCGTGCAGCGGCAGCGAGGGCGTGAGGTACTTCGCGAAGATGTCCTTCGCCGCCTCCGCGTCCGGACGCTCGATCTTGATCTTCACGTCGAGACGGCCGGGCCGCAGGATCGCGGGGTCGATCATGTCCTCACGGTTGGAGGCGCCGATGACGATGACGTTCTCCAGGCCCTCCACACCGTCGATCTCGGCGAGCAGCTGGGGGACGATGGTGTTCTCCACGTCCGAGCTGACACCGGAACCACGGGTGCGGAAGAGGGATTCCATCTCGTCGAAGAAGACGATGACGGGGGTGCCCTCGCTCGCCTTCTCCCGGGCACGCTGGAAGACGAGGCGGATGTGCCGCTCGGTCTCACCGACGTACTTGTTGAGGAGCTCGGGCCCCTTGATGTTGAGGAAGTAGCTCTTCCCCGCCGGCTGCCCCGTGACCTCGGCGACCTTCTTGGCCAGCGAGTTGGCGACCGCCTTGGCGATGAGCGTCTTGCCGCAGCCCGGAGGACCGTAGAGCAGGATGCCCTTGGGCGGGCGCAGTTCGTGCTCCTTGAAGAGGTCCGGGTGGAGGTACGGGAGCTCGACCGCGTCGCGGATCAGCTCGATCTGGTCGCCCAGACCGCCGATCTTGTCGTAGTCGATGTCCGGGACCTCTTCGAGGACGAGCTCCTCGACCTCGCTCTTGGGGACCACTTCGTAGACGTAGCCGGACCTGGGTTCGAGCAGGAGGGCGTCGCCGGGACGGATGGTGATGTCCAGCAAGGGCTCGGCGAGCCGCACCACCCGTTCCTCGTCGGTGTGCCCGATGACCAGGGCGCGCTCGCCGTCCTCGAGGATCTCCTTGAGGGTGACGATGTCCCCGGCCCGCTCGAATTCCATGGCCTCGACCACGTTGAGCGCTTCGTTGAGCATGACTTCCTGGCCTCGCCGGAGGCCTTCCAGCTCGACGCTGGGGCTGACGTTCACCCGGAGCTTGCGGCCCCCGGTGAAGATGTCGCAGGTGTCGTCCTCGTTCGCCTGCAGGAAGACACCGAAGCCGGCCGGTGGCTGTGCGAGCCGGTCGACCTCCTCCTTGAGGGCCACGATCTGGTCGCGGGCCTCCCGGAGTGTGTTGGCGAGCCGCTCGTTCTGTGCGGACACGCCTGCCAGGTTGGTCTGCAACTCGACGATCCGCTCTTCGAGAATCCTCGTATGACGCGGAGAGTCGGCGAGCTTACGTCGCAGGACGGCGATTTCCTGCTCGAGAAAGGCAACCTGGCCGGCTGGGTCTTCTGACCCCCGCCCGGGCCGGATGCCGCGGTTGATGTCGTCGTCGTGGGCTGCCACGGTCCTCACCTCCTCCAAGGGGAGCTGGACGCTTCCTGACCCTACCTGGGTGGGTGATGATTGAAACCCCTAGATCACAAAGACCCGGGAGTCTGTCCGATCTTCACCCTTGCGCCCTCCCTCACGCCAAGGGAATACCCACCCTTGGGCACCGGAAAGCCGCCGGTTGTATCGTCGAAGCGTTCAACACCCGTCAGGGCTGGCTTCAATTGGTGCAGACACGCAGGGAACGGCAGGACACATGACCGTGCAGCAGGACGCTCCGGGCGACAGCGACACCCAGGATCTGGAGGTCTGGATCGACCAGGACCTCTGTACGGGCGACGGCATCTGCGTGCAGTACGCGCCCGAGGTGTTCGAGCTGGACATCGACGGCCTGGCGTACGTGAAGAGCGCGGACGACGAGCTGCTCCAGGACAAGGGCGCCACCACACCCGTGCCGTTGCCGCTGCTCCAGGACGTGGTCGACTCGGCCAAGGAGTGCCCGGGCGACTGCATCCACGTGCGCCGCGTCGCGGACAGCGTGGAGGTCTTCGGGCCGGACGCGGAGTGAGCGCTCAGGCGGCCCGCGCGGCGCTCCCGGCGGACCTGATGAAGGCGTTGCCCTTCCACTGCCAGGTCGCGCTCTCGCGCTCGTCGGGGCAGCAGCGGGGCACGTCGGTCGAGGAGTAACCGAGCAGGGTCGCCGAGACCAGGCCGTCGTGGACGGTGAGATCGGTCACCGTCAGCTTCTGAGCGGGGTCCACCAGGGTCGCCACGACCCGGGGTGCGGCCCCGCTCGGCTGTGTCAGGACGTAGACGCCCTGGGGCGGGGTGCCGGACCCGGCGGAGCAGTGGACGACCGCGACGGTCTCGGGCCCGCCGTCGCCGTCCAGGTCTCCGGGGACGCTGTCGGCCACGGTCCGCCCGGAGGCGCCGCAGTCGAGCGGGAAGGCGGCGTCGGCCGGGTCGGGTGCCTTCGCGGGCGGGGCGCCGCCCTGCTGCGTGGTGACGCGGTGCTCGGACGCCGAGGCCGTCGCGGTGGCCGCGTCCGGCTGGAGCATTCCCGCGAGGGCGACGACGGCGGCCATCGCGGTGGCCGTGGCGAGCCAGTGCACGGGCTTGGCGTCCGTGTGCGCGAGGTCCGGGAGCGCGGAGGTCTGCACGCGGTATGTCTCCTGTGGTTCCTGGAGGGCCTGGACAGGCGATGCCGGACGGGTCCGGCGGGCGGGGGGTGGCCAGCATCGTGCCACACCTCACACCCGAGGGGAACGGCGGGGCCGCCCGGATGCCACGGAAAAGGCGCCGCCGGCGGGCCCCCGGGTCGGTCCGGGGAACTCGGCGGCGGCGCCTGCGCGTTGTGCGGTCAGTCGCGGGCGGCTGATCCGCTGCGGCTGCCGGGACCGTCGTAGTCCTCGCCGTAGGCGCCCTTGGAGGGGCGGCGGCGGCGCAGCGGCGGCTCGACGCCGTCCGCGAGACGTCGGGCGGTGACGAGGAAGCCGGTGTGGCCGATCATCCGGTGGTCGGGCCGCACGGCCAGTCCCTCGACGTGCCAGTTACGGATCATCGACTCCCAGGGCTGCGGTTCCGCGAAGCAGCCGATCTCGCGGATGGACTCGACGGTCCGTGAGAGCTGGGTCGTGGTCGCGACGTAGGCGCAGAGGATGCCGCCGGGCACCAGGGCCTTGGAGACGGCCTCCAGGCACTCCCAGGGGGCGAGCATGTCCAGGACGACGCGGTCGACGTCGGTGTCCGAGAGGTTGTCCTGGAGGTCGCCGACGGTCAGCTCCCAGGCGGGGTGCGGCGAGCCGAAGTAGCGCTCGACGTTCTGCTGGGCGATCTCGGCGAAGTCCTCGCGGCGCTCGTAGGAGTGCAGCATTCCCTGCTCACCGATGGCGCGCAGCAGGAAGGTGCTGAGCGCTCCGGAGCCGACGCCCGCCTCCACGACGCGTGCGCCGGGGAAGATGTCGGCGAAGGCCAGGATCTGCCCCGCGTCCTTGGGGTAGACCACGGCGGCACCGCGGGGCATGGACAGGACGTAGTCGGGGAGCAGGGGGCGCAGCGCGAGGTAGGCGACGTTTCCCGTGGTACGGACAACACTGCCCTCGGGAGCACCGATCAGCTCGTCGTGCGGGAAAGAACCCTTGTGGGTGTGGAAGTTCTTTCCGGCCTCGAGCGTGAAGGTGTAGTGGCGTCCCTTGGGGTCGGTGAGCTGGACCTGGTCCCCGACTTTGAATGGGCCGCGACGGCGGGCGGCACCGGTCGGTTCGGACATGTGACCAGCCTACCGGTAATTCGGGGGCCGGTTCCCGGGGTGTCAGGCCGAGGGACGGGCCATGGCCTTGACGAACGCGTGCTCGACATCGGCCGTGGACAGGACTCCGTAGATCTCACCGGTGTCCTCGACGACCAGGTACTCGGTGGCCGGGGTGGCCTTCAGCCGGTCCAGGAGGGCTTCGCCCGCGAGCTCGGCGGGGACCTTCATGCCCTCGGTGAGGTCCTGGGCGAGGCCGCTGACGGCCACCCAGGGCCTGCGGTGTTCGGGGACACCGGCGATGGCCGCCTCCCGGACGACACCCTTGGGGCTGCCCTGTCCGTCCACGACGACCAGGGCGCGGGCCCCCGCCTCGTTGGCGCGGCGCAGGGCCTCGGAGAGCGGGGTGGCGGACTCGACGGGCACGGCGCGCCGGGTGAGCGTGCGGGCCCGCAGGTCGGGGAGGTGCTCACGCAGCCGTGCCATGCGGAGGCTGTTGCCGGCTCCGGTCCAGATGATTCCGGCGAGGATCGCGGCGAGCAGGGCGTCGGTGACGGTCTCCACGCCGCTGACCTCGCCGGCGGCGTTGCCGAGGGCGCCGGTGTGCGTGAGGAGGGGCAGGCCGATGAGCACCGTGACGGCCAGGCCCCTGCCGACCCAGGCGGCGGCGACGGTGCCGCTCATCGGCTTGCCCGTGATCTTCCAGACGACGGCGCGGAGCATCCGGCCGCCGTCCAGGGGCAGACCGGGCAGCAGGTTGAACGCGGCGACGATGAGGTTGGAGATCATCAGGCCGGCGAGGAGCACACCGGGCACGGTCCCCGCCTCGACGAACTGGAGCGGGATGTAGAAGACCCCGCCGAGGACCAGCGAGAGCAGGGGGCCGACGAAGGCCAGGACGAACTCACGGCCCGGGGTCTCGGACTCCTTCTCGATCTCCGAGACACCGCCGAAGAACTGGAGCTGGATGCGGCGCACGGGGAGCTTGTAGCGCAGCGCGGCCACGGTGTGGGCGAGCTCGTGGACCAGGACGGAGGCGTAGAACGCGATCGCGAAGAAGAGCGCCACCAGATAGCGTGCCCCGCCGAGCTCGGGCAGGACCCGGTCGAGCTGGCCTCCGAAGACCCAGGTGATCAGGGCCGCGACGACGAACCAGCTGGGCGCCACGTAGACGGGCACGCCGAAGGGGCGGCCCATGAGGAGGCCGCCGCCGGGATCTTCCGGGCGTCGCGGTCTGCCCTTGTCCGGTCCGGTGCCGGGGTCCGTTCCCCCTGCGCCGGGCTGCGGGCGCCCGCTGTCGCCGCTCTCGTCCACGGGGTCCCTTCGGTCGGTGGCCTGTGCCACGATCAGGCTGTGCGCAAGCTCTGTGGTCGATGGTATGCCGCTGGATGTCGGTGGCGGGCCGTAGGGTCTGCGACATGACGTCCGTACCGCGCCCGCCTCAGCCACCCTCGTCCCTGTCGCCGTCGCGCGCGAGCGATTTCATGCAGTGCCCTCTGCTCTACCGCTTCCGGGTCATCGACAAACTGCCCGAGAAGCCCAGTGAGGCTGCTACCCGGGGCACGCTCGTGCATGCGGTGCTCGAGCGGCTCTTCGACGCCCCGGCGGTGGACCGTACGGCGCCGAAGGCCAAGGCCCTCATCCCCGGGCAGTGGAACCGGCTGCTGGAGTCGAAGCCCGAGCTCACGGAGCTGTTCGCGGGGGACCCGGAGGGCGAGCGGCTCGCGGGGTGGCTGGGCGAGGCGGAGCGGCTCGTGGAGCGGTGGTTCTCGCTGGAGGACCCGACCCGCCTGGAGCCGGCGGAGCGGGAGCTGTTCGTCGAGACGGAGCTCGATTCCGGGCTGCGGCTGCGCGGGGTGATCGACCGGATCGACGTCGCCCCCACGGGTGAGGTCCGCATCGTGGACTACAAGACGGGCAAGGCCCCGCGGCCGGAGTACGCCGAGGGCGCACTGTTCCAGATGAAGTTCTACGCACTGGTGATCTGGCGCCTGAAGAACGTGGTGCCGCGCCGGCTCCAGCTGGTCTATCTCGGCAGCGGCGACGTCCTGACGTACGACCCCGTGCCCGCCGACCTCGAACGGGTCGAGCGCAAGCTGCTGGCGCTGTGGGACGCGATCCGCCAGGCGACCGAGACGGGCGAGTGGCGCCCCAGGCCGACGAAGCTGTGCGGCTGGTGCGATCACCAGGCGGTCTGCCCCGAGTTCGGTGGGACTCCCCCGGTCTATCCCCTGTCGGTCCGCCCTGCCGAATCGGTGGAGGGTGTGCAGGGCAGAATGGAGCCGGTGCCGTCCGAGGCCGGCCGACCGGCGGCCCTCGAAGGCCCTTAAGGAGATCACGTGGCTATCCGCGTCCTGCTGGTGGATGACCAGCCGCTGCTGCGCACGGGCTTCCGGATGATTCTGGAGGCGGAGGGGGACCTCGCGGTGGTCGGCGAGGCCGGTGACGGCCTGCAGGCCATCGACCAGGTACGGGCGCTGCAGCCCGATGTCGTGCTCATGGACATCCGGATGCCGCGGATGGACGGGGTCGAGGCGACGCGCCAGATCACCGGTCCCGGCCGTGACGGCCCGGCGAAGGTCCTGGTGCTGACGACGTTCGACCTCGACGAGTACGTGGTCGAGGCGCTGCGCGCCGGAGCCAGCGGCTTCCTGCTGAAGGACGCACCCGCCAACGAGCTGGTGCAGGCCATCCGGGTGGTGGCCGCCGGAGAGGCGATGCTGGCGCCGAGCATCACGCGCCGGCTCCTCGACAAGTACGCCGACCATCTGCCCTCGGGCGAGGAGCCCGTCCCGGACGCTCTGCAGACGCTCACCGAGCGCGAGGTGGAGGTGCTGAAGCTGGTGGCGCGCGGCCTGTCCAACGCGGAGATCGCGGCTGATCTGTTCGTGAGCGAGACGACGGTCAAGACGCACGTGGGCCATGTGCTGACGAAGCTGAGCCTGCGCGACCGCGTGCAGGCCGCCGTGTACGCCTACGAGAGCGGCCTGGTGCGCCCCGGAGCCCAGTGAGACGGCTCCCTGACGACGAACCGGCGCGGGGCGGGGGCGGGGGGCCGCCCCCCCCCCCCCCCGGGGGGGGGGGGGGGCGGGCCCCCCCCCCCGCCCCGCGCCGGTCTCGTGGGGCGTCCGCGTCAGGACTCGCCGCGGCCCAGCTCCCAGAGCTGGAGGTCCGCCGAGGAGTTGACGGCCCATTCGACACCGGTCAGCCCGTCGAGCGAGGCGACGTACTGCTTGCCCTGCCAGACCGGGAGGATCGGAACGTCGTTGGCAACGATGTCCTGAAGCTTCTCGAAGGCCGGGGTCGCGGCGCTGCGGTCGGCCTCGCGGCGGGACTGCGGGATCAGCGTGTCCTGGGCGGTGGCCGACTTGTACGGCGAGTTGAGGAAGTTGTTCTCGTCGAGGAAGGGCGCGGTGTAGTTGTCCGCGTCGGGGAAGTCGGGGAACCAGCCCATGCCGTAGACCGCGTACTCGCCCTTCTTCTGGGCGGGACGGTACTTGGCCCACGGGGTGCCCTCGACGTCGACCTCGAAGAGCTCCGTGGCGTTGAGCTGCTTGGCCAGCGCCTCGAACTCGGTCTTGGTGGCGGGGCCGTAGTGGTCCGTCGTGTAGTGCAGGGTGAACTTCACCGGGGTGCTGATGCCGGCCTTGTCCAGGATCCCGGCGGCCGTCTCCACGCTGGGCTCGCCGTACTTGTTGTAGAACGAGTTGGTGTGGCTCGTGATGCCGGACGGAATGAGCGAGTACAGCGGTTCGGCGGTGCTGCCGTAGACCTTGCTCGCGATGGATCCGCGGTCGATGACCTGGGCCATGGCCTGGCGTACGGCCTTGTCCTTCACCGCCGGGTCCTCGGTGTTGAACGCGAGGTAGCTGATGGCGAGGCCGGGCATCTCGGTGAGCTTCTGGCCCTCCTTCGGCTTCACCAGCATCTGCTGGGCCTGCTCGGGCGACATGGTGCGTGTCATCATGTCGATCTTCTTCTCGTCGAGCGCCTTGCCCATCGCCGCGGCGTCGGGGAAGAGGTCCAGCTCGACCTTCTCGTTGCTGACCTTGAGGTCGCCCTTGTACTTGGGGTTCCGGGTGAAGACCACCTTGACGACCTGGTCGCCCTCGACCTCGGGCTTCATCGTGTAAGGGCCGGAACCGTCGACCTGGAAGCCCTCACGGGCCGACTTCGCCGGGTACTTGTCCTTCTGGACGATGCCGGCGGGCGGCGTGGCGAGCTTGTACGGGAAGGTCGCGTCGGGGGTGCTCAGGTGGAAGACCACCTGGTTCTCACCCTTGGTCTCGATCGTGTCGATGTTGGCGAGCAGACCGACCGGGCCACTCTCGTCCTTGATGTCGATGACGCGCTGGATGGAGTACTTCACGTCCTCCGGCGTGACGGGGGTGCCGTCCGCGAACGTGAGGCCGTCGCGCAGCGTGCAGCGGTAGCTCTCGTTCTCCGTGTCCGTGAAGGCGCAGCTCTCGGCCGCCTCGGGGACCGGCTCCCCGCCGCCCCGCGGTATGTGGGTCAGGGTCTGCACCGTCTGGCGCAGCACGTTCCAGACACCCGCCTCGTAGCCGATCGCCGGGTCGAGCGGGGCGGGGTTGTCCGCCGAGGCGATGAACTGGTCCGTCGTCCCGACCACGATGGCATCGCCCCCGTCGTCCGACCCACCACAGGCGGCGAGCACAGGCGCGAGCAGGCCGACTACGGCCGGCAACACCAGCGTCTTGCGGTTCATCTGGACGTTCTCCCTCATTCCGGCATGTGAGAAAACTGAGATTAGTAGGCGCCGCAGGGGGGCTTGACCGGTGCCCGTCACCGGCGTATCCACTCGGTGATCACCGCTCACGGGTTGTCCATGTCGCGTCCGGGAATGTTTCGTGCACGACTCCACCAACCCGGACGTATGGACGCCCAAAACGGGCAGGCGGGTCGATCTTGAGGAGCGTGCGACGTCACGTGGAGTGACGAACATCACGCCGACGCGTCGGCGCACTCATTGACATGGACCTGCTTTGTGCGCCGGGGTGGTACAGGGGCCGGCAGCCCCGCGCCCCCTTCCCCTCGCGAGGAAACCGCTCTCTCAGCCGGAGGTGATCAGGCCCCGCAGGAAGGCGAGGTCCACCTGCTCCAGGGAGGGCACGACGGCTCTTCCCGGCGCCGGGGCGATCGGCGCCACGGACGGCACGGCGACGACGCGGCAGCCCGCCGCCTCCGCGGCGGCGACACCCGTCGCCGTGTCCTCGACGACGGCGCAGCGCCAGGGGTCCGCCCCGAAGCCCGCCGCCGCCGCGAGATAGGGGTCGGGGTGCGGTTTGGTGCGAGTGACCTCGTCGCCCGCGACCGTGAGGGCGAAGTGGTGGCGGCCGATCGAGTCCAGGACCCGGTCGATGATGCGCCGGTGCGAGGCGGAGACGAGCGCGGTGGGCACCTCGTGCGCCGCGAGCTCGGCGAGCAGCCGGGCCGCGCCGGGCATGAGCGGCACGCCGTGCCCGATGCGCTCCTCGAAGCGGTCGTTCAGCAGCACCGTGAGCTTCTCGAGCGTGACGGAGGCGCCGGTGACCTCGATGAGGTATCCGGCGCTGCGCGTCATCGGCCCGCCGACGACCACGTCCCGCCAGGCCTCGTCCAGCCGGTGCCCGAGGTCGGCGAAGACCTCGACCTCCACGTCCCACCAGAATCCTTCGGTGTCGACCAGGGTGCCGTCCATGTCGAGAAGGACCGCTTGCAGCGCCGACCCTTCGGCGGTACGGGTCAGGGACGCGGGGACCGTACTGGTCATCCGGCACACCTCCATGAGGGACGAGAAGGCCGGCCGCCTTCCCGGTGGGAACGGCGACCGGCCTGCACTGGACCGACCATTCTACGACGCGTCCGCGAACAGCGCGCGGAGCGGTGCTCACCGCGCGTCGAACGGAGTCCTACCGTGCGTTGAAGTACTTCGCCTCGGGGTGGTGGATGACGATGGCGTCCGTGGACTGCTCCGGGTGCAGCTGGAACTCCTCGGACAGGTGCACGCCGATCCGCTCGGGCTCCAGGAGCGTGGCGATCTTCGCCCGGTCCTCCAGGTCGGGGCAGGCCCCGTAGCCGAGGGAGAAGCGCGCCCCCCGGTACTTCAGCGCGAACATGTCCTCGACGTCGGCGGGGTCCTCCCCCGCGAAGCCGAGCTCGCTGCGGACCCGCGCGTGCCAGTACTCGGCCAGGGCCTCGGCCAGCTGTACGGACAGCCCGTGCAGCTCCAGGTAGTCGCGGTAGGAGTTCGACTCGAAGAGCTCGGCCGTCGCCCCGCCGATCCTCGACCCGACCGTGACGACCTGGAGACCGATCACGTCCGTCTCCCCCGACTCCTCGGGGCGGAAGAAGTCCGCGAGGCACAGGCGCCGGCCCCTGCGCTGGCGCGGGAAGGTGAAGCGGGTCCGCTCCGAGCCGTCCTCGTGCAGCAGGATCAGGTCGTCGCCCTTGGAGACGCAGGGGAAGTAGCCGTAGACGACGGCGGCTTCCAGCAGGTTCTCGGTGTGGAGCTTGTCGAGCCAGCCGCGCAGGTGCGGACGGCCCTCCCGCTCCACGAGCTCCTCGTACGTGGGGCCGTCGCCGGCGCGGGCCTGCTTGAGACCCCACTGGCCCTTGAAGAGGGCGCCCTCGTCCAGCCAGGAGGCGTACTCCTTGAGCTGGATGCCCTTGACGACCCGGGTGCCCCAGAACGGCGGTTCGGGGACGGGATTGGTGACCGAGACGTCGGAGCGCACCCCCTCCTCCGGCTCCACGACCTCGATCTGCGCGGTGTCCCGCTTGGGGACGCGGCGCTGCTTCAGCTCGGGGAGACTGGCGCCCGGCACGCCCCGCTTGACGGCGACGAGGGCGTCCATCAGGCGCAGGCCCTCGAAGGCGTCGCGGGCGTAGCGGACCTCGCCCTCGTAGATCTCGTGCAGGTCCTGCTCGACGTAGGCCCGGGTGAGGGCGGCGCCGCCGAGGATCACCGGGTAGTCGGCCGCCAGCTTGCGCTGGTTCAGCTCCTCCAGGTTCTCCTTCATGATCACGGTGGACTTCACCAGGAGGCCCGACATCCCGATCACGTCGGCGCGGTGCTCCTCGGCCGCCTCCAGGATGGCGGAGACGGGCTGCTTGATGCCCAGGTTGACCACGTTGAAGCCGTTGTTGGACAGGATGATGTCGACGAGGTTCTTGCCGATGTCGTGGACGTCGCCCCGGACGGTGGCGAGCACGATGGTGCCCTTGCCCTCGGCGTCCGTCTTCTCCATGTGCGGCTCGAGGTAGGCCACCGCGCTCTTCATGACCTCGGCCGACTGCAGCACGAAGGGCAGCTGCATCTGTCCGGAGCCGAAGAGCTCGCCGACGACCTTCATGCCCTCCAGGAGGGTGTTGTTCACGATGTCGAGGGCGGGCGTGGTGCTCAGCGCCTCGTCGAGGTCGGCCTCCAGGCCGTTCTTCTCGCCGTCGATGATGCGGCGCTGGAGCCGCTCCTCCAGCGGCAGGGCCTGGAGTTCCTCGGCCTTGCCCGCCTTCATCGACTTCATGTTGACGCCCTCGAAGAGCTCCATGAGCCGCTGGAGGGGGTCGTAGCCCTCCTCCCGGCGGTCGTGGATCAGGTCGAGGGCGACCTTGACCTGCTCCTCCTCCAGCCGGGCGATCGGCAGGATCTTGGAGGCGTGCACGATCGCGGAGTCCAGACCCGCCTTCACGCACTCGTCCAGGAACACGGAGTTCAGGACGACGCGGGCGGCCGGGTTCAGGCCGAAGGAGATGTTGGACAGGCCGAGGGTGGTCTGCACGTCGGGGTGGCGGCGCTTCAGCTCGCGGATGGCACCGATCGTGGCGATCCCGTCCTTGCGGGACTCCTCCTGACCGGTACAGATCGTGAAGGTCAGGCAGTCGATGAGGATGTCCGTCTCGTGGATGCCCCAGTTGGTCGTGAGGTCCTCGATGAGACGTTCGGCGATGGCGACCTTGTGCTCGACGGTCCGTGCCTGGCCCTCCTCGTCGATGGTCAGCGCGATCAGCGCGGCGCCGTGCTCGGCGGCCAGTCCGGCCACCTTCGCGAAGCGGGACTCGGGGCCGTCGCCGTCCTCGTAGTTGACGGAGTTCAGGACGGCCCGGCCGCCCAGCTTCTCCAGACCGGCGCGCAGGACGGGCACCTCGGTGGAGTCCAGCACGATCGGCAGGGTGGAGGCGGTGGCGAAGCGGCCGGCCAGTTCCTCCATGTCGGCGACGCCGTCGCGGCCCACGTAGTCGACACAGAGGTCGAGCATGTGCGCGCCCTCGCGGATCTGGTCGCGGGCCATCTCCACGCAGTCGTCCCAGCGCGCTTCGAGCATGGCATCGCGGAACTTCTTGGACCCGTTGGCGTTCGTACGCTCCCCGATCGCGAGGTACGAGGTGTCCTGCCGGAACGGCACGCTCTGGTAGAGCGAGGCGGCACCCGGCTCGGGGCGGGGGTCGCGGGGGGTGAGCTCGGAACCCCGGACCCGCTCGACGAGCTGTCGCAGGTGTTCCGGCGTCGTGCCGCAGCAGCCACCGACGAGGGAGAGGCCGTACTCCTGGACGAAGGTCTCCTGGGCGTCGGCCAGGCCCTGCGCGTCGAGGGGGAAGTGCGCGCCGTCCTTGGTGAGCACCGGCAGCCCTGCGTTCGGCATGCAGAGCAGCGGGATACGGGAGTGGCGCGTGAGGTAGCGGAGGTGCTCGCTCATCTCGGCGGGGCCGGTTGAGCAGTTCAGGCCGATCATGTCGACACCGAGCGGTTCGAGCGCGGTCAGCGCGGCGCCGATCTCGGAGCCGAGCAGCATGGTGCCGGTCGTCTCGAAGGCGAGGGAGCACAGCACCAGGAGGTCGCTGCCCATCGCCTCCAGGGCACGACGCGCACCCAGCACGGCGGCCTTGGTCTGCAGGAGGTCCTGGGTGGTCTCGATGATGAGGGCGTCCGCGCCGCCCGCGATCAGGCCCTCGGCGTTCTGCTGGAAGCCGTCGCGCAGGACGGTGTACGGGGCGTGTCCCAGCGTCGGCAGCTTGGTGCCGGGCCCGATGGAGCCGAGCACCCAGCGCTGCTGCCCGGTCTCCGCGGTGAACCGGTCGGCGACCTCGCGGGCGATGCGCGCGCCGGCCTCGGAGAGCTCGTGGATCCGGCCGGGGATGTCGTACTCCCCCAGGGCGGAGGCGTTTGCTCCGAACGTGTTGGTCTCGACGCAGTCCACGCCGACCGCGAAGTACTCCTCGTGCACCGAGCGGACGATGTCGGGCCGCGTGACGTTCAGGACCTCGTTGCACCCTTCGAGGTTCTGGAAGTCCTCGAGGGTGGGGTCCTGCGCCTGGAGCATGGTGCCCATGGCGCCGTCGGCCACCACCACCCGGGTGGCGAGCGCCTCACGGAGCGCTGCGGCTCGGTTCCGGCTGTCGGCTGTGGGGGTCGGCGACGAGGCCATGGATGTTCTCCCTGGGATGCGACGGCTGTCGGCTTTGCGCCCTTCTGCAGAGGGGGCACGCGGCCAGCGTAGCCGGGAGGAGACCGGGGCGGTCGTCGTGTCCCACGGGGCGGACTGCATGCTGTGCGGGGAACGGGCCCACTCACGGCTGTGACGCATAATCTTCGCGCCACCGGACAGCAGTCGGCATCGACCGATAGTGTTCAGCATTGTCGAACCGAGGTGGAGGAGTACGGCGCGATGGCGAAGAACATCCAGTCGCTCGAGCGGGCAGCCGCGATGCTGCGTCTGCTGGCAGGCGGCGAGCGCCGGCTCGGCCTCTCCGACATCGCGTCCTCGCTCGGCCTGGCCAAAGGCACCGCGCACGGCATCCTGCGCACGCTCCAGCACGAGGGCTTCGTGGAGCAGGACACGGCGTCGGGCCGGTATCAGCTGGGCGCCGAGCTGCTGCGGCTGGGCAACAGCTACCTGGACGTGCACGAGCTGCGCGCACGGGCGCTGGTGTGGACCGACGACCTGGCCCGCTCCAGCGGCGAGAGCGTGCACCTGGGGGTGCTGCACCAGCACGGCGTCCTGATCGTCCACCACGTCTTCCGGCCGGACGACAGCCGCCAGGTGCTGGAGGTCGGGGCCATGCAGCCGCTGCACTCCACCGCTCTGGGCAAGGTCCTGTCCGCCTACGATCCGGTCGCGCACAGCGAGGTCACCGAGGTGGAACGGCGGTCCTTCACCCCGCGCACCGTCACGGACGAGACGGAGTTCGAGTCACTCCTCGACCTGATCAGGGCACGGGGCTGGGCGGCCGACATCGAGGAGACCTGGGAGGGCGTCGCGGCGGTGGCCGCCCCCGTCCACGACCGGCGCAGGATGCCCGTCGGCGCCGTGGCGGTGACGGGCGCGGTGGAACGGGTCTGCACGGGGGGCGAGCTGCGCCCCGAGCTGATCGCGGCGGTGCGGGACTGCGCGCGGGCCGTCTCGCGGGACCTGGGCGCCGGACGCTTCTGACCGGCGCCACGACGCCGGCACCCGCGGCACCTCACGTCTGACCGCGCCGGGTACCGCGTCCCCGGCACCTCACGCCCCGCCGCACCAGGTGCCGCATCCCCCGGCACCTCACGCCCCGCCGCACCAGGTGCCGCACGCCTTCGCGACGCCGTACCGGACGCCTCTGCCCCGCGTCGCGACACGCCCGGCCGGGGGGCACAGCCGCGCCGCGGCGTACCGCCGGACGGCTCCCATGGACGCCCCCGGCGCCGGTAACGATCGAGTCGCACGTCACACACCTCTTGACGCACCCTCCCTCGGGGAGAAACATTGCCGCTCACCGGTCGGCATTGCCGAACACCTAACGGCAATACGCGTTAAGGTGTGACAGTGCCGAGGGCCGGTCAAGCCCTACGGGCGGTGTCCCCCTCTGCTGAGGGGTACCCACCTCGGGCCGCGATCCACCGGAGGGACCCGGTGTTTCGCCTTCCCCTGGACGAAGGACAAAGGAGTCGCGGGTGTCCAGCTCCGACATCTTCATCGGCGAGACCATCGGTACCGCCATACTCATCCTGCTCGGCGGCGGTGTCTGTGCCGCCGTCACGCTCAAGCGCTCCAAGGCGCAGAACGCCGGCTGGCTGGCCATCACCTTCGGGTGGGGATTCGCCGTGCTGACCGGCGCCTACATCGCCTCCGGAGTGTCCGGCGCCCACCTCAACCCGGCGGTCACGCTCGGCCTGGCGATCCAGGGGGGCACGCCGTGGAGCGACGTACCCCTGTACCTCGCCTCCCAGCTGCTCGGCGCGATGATCGGCGCCGTACTGGTCTGGGCCGTGTACTACGGGCAGTTCCACGCGCACCTCACCGATCCGGAGATCGTGCGGAACCAGCCGGGCGAGGAAGGCATGGTCGACCAGACCGCGGCTCCGAAGGCCGGCCCCGTGCTCGGCATCTTCAGCACGGGCCCGGAGATCCGCAACGCCGTGCAGAACATGGTCACGGAGATCATCGCCACCGCCGTGCTGATCCTGGCGATCCTCACGCAGGGCCTCAACAACGAGGGCAACGGCCTCGGCACTCTCGGTGCGCTGATCACCTCGCTGGTGGTCGTCGGCATCGGCCTGTCGCTCGGCGGCCCGACCGGTTACGCCATCAACCCGGTGCGCGACCTGGGTCCGCGGATCGTGCACGCGTTGCTGCCGCTTCCGAACAAGGGCGGTTCGGACTGGGGCTACGCCTGGGTACCGGTGGTAGGACCGCTCATCGGGGCCGCACTCGCGGGCGGTCTCTACAACCTCGCCTTCGCCTGAGCCACAGCCCGCACACCACACAGACTTACCGGGAGCACACCGTGACCGACGCACACACCACCGGCCCGTTCATCGCGGCCATCGACCAGGGCACCACGTCCAGCCGCTGCATCGTCTTCGACAAGGACGGCCGGATCGTCTCGGTCGACCAGAAGGAGCACGAGCAGATCTTCCCCAAGCCCGGATGGGTCGAGCACGACGCCAAGGAGATCTGGGAGAACGTCCAGGAGGTCGTCGCCGGGGCGATCGTCAAGGCGGGCATCACCGCCGCAGACGTCAAGGCGATCGGGATCACCAACCAGCGTGAGACCACCCTGCTCTGGGACAAGAACACCGGTGAGCCCGTGCACAACGCGCTCGTCTGGCAGGACACCCGCACCGACGCGCTCTGCAAGGAGCTCGGCCGCAACGTCGGCCAGGACCGCTTCCGCCGTGAGACCGGGCTGCCGCTGGCGTCGTACTTCGCGGGGCCCAAGGTCCGCTGGCTGCTCGACAACGTCGAGGGGCTGCGCGAGAGGGCCGAGCGGGGCGAGATCCTCTTCGGCACCATGGACTCCTGGGTCATCTGGAATCTGACCGGAGGCACCGAGGGGGGCGTGCACGTCACCGACGTCACCAACGCCTCGCGCACCCTGCTGATGAACCTGCACACGATGCAGTGGGACGAGAAGATCCTCCACTCCATCGGCATCCCGTCCGCCGTGCTGCCGGAGATCCGGTCCTCCGCCGAGGTCTACGGCGCCGCCAAGGGCGGGGTACTGGACGGTGTCCCGGTCGCCTCCGCCCTCGGTGACCAGCAGGCCGCACTGTTCGGCCAGACGTGTTTCGCCCAGGGCGAGGCCAAGTCCACGTACGGCACCGGCACGTTCATGCTGATCAACACCGGCCACACCCCCGTGAACTCGTACAACGGGCTGCTGACGACCGTCGGTTACCGGATCGGCGACCAGAAGGCGGTGTACGCCCTGGAGGGGTCCATCGCCGTCACCGGTTCGCTGGTCCAGTGGATGCGCGACCAGATGGGCCTGATCAAGTCCGCGGCCGAGATCGAGACACTCGCCTCCTCCGTCGAGGACAACGGCGGCGCGTACTTCGTGCCCGCGTTCTCCGGCCTGTTCGCCCCGTACTGGCGTCCCGACGCCCGCGGTGTGATCGCCGGGCTCACCCGCTACGTCACCAAGGCGCACATCGCCCGTGCCGTGCTGGAGGCGACCGCCTGGCAGACGCGCGAGATCAGCGACGCCATGACCAAGGACTCCGGCGTCGAGCTGACCGCGCTCAAGGTCGACGGCGGCATGACCTCCAACAACCTGCTGATGCAGACCCTCTCCGACTTCCTGGACGCGCCCGTGGTGCGCCCCATGGTCGCCGAGACCACCTGCCTCGGCGCCGCCTACGCCGCCGGTCTCGCCGTCGGCTTCTGGCCGGACACCGACGCGCTGCGCGCCAACTGGCGCCGGGCCGCCGAGTGGACCCCCCGCATGGACGCGGCCACGCGTGACCGCGAGTACAAGAGCTGGCTCAAGGCCGTCGAACGGACCATGGGCTGGATCGAGGACGAAGAGAGCTGAGGAGCAATCGACATGACCACCCTGCAGAGCGTCCCCGCCCTCGGGACGCATCCGGCCTCCGGCTCCCTCCCGAGCCGCGCCGAGACCCGGGAGCGGCTTTCCGAGGCAACGTACGACCTCCTGGTGATCGGCGGCGGCATCCTGGGCATCTCCACCGCCTGGCATGCGGCGCAGTCCGGGCTGCGGGTGGCCCTGGTGGACGCCGGCGACTTCGCCGGCGCCACCTCCTCCGCCTCCTCCAAGCTGCTCCACGGCGGTCTGCGCTACCTCCAGACCGGCGCGGTGAAGCTGGTCGCGGAGAACCACTTCGAGCGGCGCGCGGTCTCCCGCCAGGTCGCCCCGCACCTGGCCAATCCGCTCACCTTCTACCTGCCCGTCTACAAGGGCGGGCCGCACGGCGCCGCCAAACTCGGCGCGGGCGTCTTCGCCTACTCCGCCCTGTCCGCGTTCGGTGACGGTGTCGGCCACGTGATCAGCCCTGCCCGGGCGCGGCGCGACGTGCCGGAACTGCGTACGGACAACCTGAAGGCCGTCGCGGTCTACGGCGACGACCAGATGAACGACGCCCGGATGGCGCTGATGACGGTCCGGGCGGCCGTGGACGCGGGCGCCGTCGTGCTCAACCACGCCGCGGTCACCGGACTGCGGTTCACCAGGGGCCGGGTCACCGGGGCCGAGCTGGAGGACCGCCAGGACGGCACGGAGTTCGGCGTCGACGCCCGGCTCGTGCTGAACGCCACCGGTCCGTGGGTCGATCACCTGCGCAAGCTGGAGGACCCGAACGCGGCGCCCTCCATACGTCTGTCCAAGGGCGCCCACCTCGTCCTCAAGCGCACCCGCCCGTGGCGGGCCGCGCTGGCGACGCCGATCGACAAGTACCGGATCACGTTCGCCCTGCCGTGGGAGGACATGCTGCTGCTCGGTACGACCGACGAGGAGTACGAGGGCGATCCGGCCGACGTGGCGGTCACCGAGAAGGACACGGCGCAGATCCTGGACGAGGCCGCCTTCTCGGTGCGCGACCAGCAGCTGTCCCGCGATCTGATCACGTACTCCTTCGCGGGGCTGCGCGTCCTGCCGGGCGGTCCGGGTGACACGTCCAAGGCCAAGCGGGAGACCGTCGTGACCGAGGGCCGGGGCGGGATGCTGTCGGTCGCGGGCGGCAAGTGGACGACGTTCCGCCACATCGGGCGCACGGTGATGAACAAGCTGGCCGAGCTGCCCGGGCACCCCCTCGCCGAGGACATGGAGCCGATGGCCCGGCTGCCGAGGAAGATGCCGCTGCCGGGCATCGCCAGCCCGAACGCGGTCGCGCACCGGCTGCTGGCCGGCGGCGGAACTCCCGGGCCGCGGATGGCCGCCGACACGGCCCGGCACCTCGCCACGCACTACGGTTCGCTCTCCTTCGACATCGCGCGGATGGCGGAGGAGAACCCGGCGCTGGCCGAGCGCGTCCACCCCGACGCCCCTGAGATCTGGGCGCAGGTGGCGTACGCCCGCGACCGCGAGTGGGCCGAGACCGCTGACGACGTGCTGCGCCGCCGGACGACGCTGACGATCCGCGGGCTGGCGACGGACGAGATCCGCGCGGACGTCGAGGCCATGCTGGCCGACAGGCGCTGACCGCCCGAAGGAGGTGAGGGGCGGCTCCTGACAGGAGCCGCCCCTCCGTCGTGCTCCGGAGCCGTGCCACACCGCCGCCACACCGGTGCAATACGGCGCGGGGACAGTGGAGTGATGACCGTACAAGAGGAATGTCATCTGTCGGCGGCGCTCAACGGTGCCGGGTCCCATCCCGCGGCCTCCGCACGGCCGTTCACGCCCGGTGAGTACGCGTCACTGGTGCGCACGGCCGAGGCCGGTCTGCTCGACTTCATCACGGTGGAGGACGGCCCCGGCCGCCTGGACTCCGGCCTGCTGCTCGCCCTGGCCGCGCAGGTCACCGAACGGATCGGCCTCGTCCCGCTGGGGCCGACCACGGGTGACCCCACCGCCTGGGCGACGCGGGTCGCGACACTCGACCACCTGAGCGGGGGGCGGGCGGGGGTGCGGCCGAGGGCGACGACGAGCGGACCGGACCACGCCCGGCTGTCGGCGCTGCTGGGGACCCCCGAGGGGGACGCGCGGGTGGCCGAACTGTTCGCACGGGCGTCGGAGTTCCTCACGGAGGCCACGGCCGCCTGGGAGAAGGACGTGCCCACCGCTCAGGGCAGGCCGCCGATGGCCCTGCTCGCGCACGCCACCGTCCCCTACCGTCTGGCGGCCACGCACGGCGACGTCGTCTTCGTGACTCCGGCGGACACCGCCCATCTGATCTCCGTACGTGAGGAGGTGGAGGCGCTGCGCCGGGAGGCGGGGCGGCCGGACGGGGCCCTGCGGGTGTTCGCCGATGTCGCCGTCGTACTGGCCGGGAGCGCGAAGGCGGCCGAGGCACGCCTGGCCGCGCTGGACGAGGCCGCCGGCGCCCCCTTCACCTCGGACGCGACCGTGTTCACCGGCGCCCCCGAGGATCTGGCGGACCTTCTCGAGGAGTGGTTCCGCGAAGGGGGCGCCGACGGCTTCCGGCTGCGGCCCGCGGTGCTCCCCGACGACCTGGACGTGATCGTCACCGGGCTGGTGCCCGTCCTGCAGCGGCGCGGGCTCTTCCGCACCGGCTACACCGCCCGGACCCTGCGCGGCCACCTCGGCCTCGCCGCTGTCTGACGCCGCCGCCCACCTGCGCTCGCCACGACGGAAGGAACCCCCCTTGAAGTTCTCCGTGCTCTCCCTCCTCGGGCACTCCCCGCATCCGCTCACGGGCGAACTCCCCTCGGCCGCGCAGCGGTTCGACGAGGTGATCGGGACCGGCGTGGAGGCGGAGCGCCTCGGCTTCGACGCGTACGCCGTCGGTGAGCGGCACGCCGGGCCGTTCCTGTCGTCGAGTCCCGGCGTGGTCCTCGGCGCGCTGGCGGCGCGGACCTCCAGGATCAGGCTGCTGACCGGCGTCACCGTCGTCGCGATCCTCGATCCGGTGCGGGTGGCGGAGGACTTCGCGACCCTCGACCAGATCTCCCGGGGCCGGATCGAGCTGGTCGTGGGCAAGGGCGCCGAGGCGGGCCACTTCGACCTGTTCGGGCTGGACGAGGAGCGGCAGTGGGATCTGCAGAAGGAGAAGTACGAACTGCTGCGGCGGCTCTGGAGCGAGGAGGGGGTGGACTGGGAGGGTGAGTTCCGTCCGGCGCTGAAGGACGTGACGACCCTGCCGCGACCGTACGCGGGTGCGCCGCGCGTCTGGCACGGCTCGGCGACCAGCCTCAACTCCCCGGAGCTGGCGGCGAAGCACGGCGATCCGCTCTTCACCGCGAACGCGATCCAGCCCCGTGCCGCCTACGCCCGGCTGATCGCGTACTACCGGGAACGGTTCGAGGCGTACGGACACGATCCGGCCGGGGCGAGGGTGGCGGCGGGATCCGGCGGACTGCTGATCGCGGACACCCCGCGCCAGGCCGTCACGCGATACAAGGAGCTGTACGAGGCCAAGGTCGCCCAGTCCTTCCGGCCGCGGCTGGAAGGGAAGGCGGGCTACAACACGCCCTTCCGCACGATCGAGGAGGCGATCGCCGACGGGCCCCAGCTGATCGGCTCACCTCAGCAGATCATCGACAAGATCCTCGGCTTCCACGCGGTGTACCGGCACGATCTGCAGTCGATCACCGTGGACGGTTTCGGGCTGCCGCTCGGCGAACAGCTGGAGACCCTCCAGCGGTTCGCCGAGGAGATCGCGCCGGTCCTGCGGCGCGAGGTGCCCTCGCCGCTGTGGGAGTGACACAGGTCCGCGCGGAGCCGGTGCCGGGCCCCGCGCGGACCGGAACCGGGCGTCAGGGAGCTTTCGCCGAGGCGGCCTCCACGGGGCCGGAGCCGGCCGGGGCGTCCGGGTGTGCCCAGAGCCCGCACGCCGCGAGGCGGGGCAGCACGCCTTCGCCGAACCAGTACGCCTCCTCCAGGTGCGGGTAGCCGGACAGGACGAACTCGTCGATCCCCAGGCGGTGGTACTCCTCGACGCGTTCGGCGACCTCGTCGTGACTGCCGACCAGCGCGGTGCCCGCGCCGCCACGGACGAGCCCGATGCCCGCCCACAGGTTGGGATGGATCTCCAGCCCGTCACGGCCGCCGCCGTGCAGGGCGAGCATCCGCTTCTGCCCGTCGGACTCGCTGCGGGCCAGGCCTTCCTGGACGGCGCGCACCGTGGCCGGGTCGAAGCCCGCCAGGAGGCGGTCGGCCTCGGCCCACGCCTGCTCGGAGGTGTCGCGGGCGATGACGTGGAGCCGGATGCCGAAGCGCGGGGTGCGCCCCTCCCGCTCGGCGAGCCCGCGGATCCAGGCGATCTTCCCGGCGACCTGGGCCGGTGGTTCGCCCCAGGTGAGGTAGACGTCCGCGTGCCGCGCGGCGACCACCCCCGCGGCGGGTGAGGACCCGCCGAAGTACACCTGGGGCACCGGGTCGGGGAGCCGGGTGAGCCGGGCGTCCTCGACGGTGAGGTGTTCGCCCTTCAGGTCCACCGTCCTGCCGTCCCACAGGTCACGGACGATCTCCAGGAACTCGCCGGTACGGGCGTAGCGCGCGTCCTTGTCGAGGAAGTCCCCGTAGGCCCGCTGCTCGTGGCTCTCCCCGCCCGTCACCACGTTGAGCAGCAGCCGTCCGCCGGACTGGCGCTGGAAGGTGGAGGCCATCTGCGCGGCGAGCGTGGGCGAGACGAAGCCGGGCCTGAAGGCGACCAGGAACTTCAGCCGTTCGGTGTGCTGGCTGACCATGGCCGTGGTCAGCCAGGCGTCCTCGCACCAGGCTCCGGTGGGGGTCAGGACTCCTTCGAAGCCGAGGTCCTCGGCGGCGCGGGCGATCTGGGCGAGGTAGCGGACGGACGGCGGACGGTCGCCGCCGGTGGCGGTGACGGGGGCACCGTGGCCGCCTCCGACGACGTGGCGGCTGTCGCCGTTGGTGGGCAGGAACCAGTGGAAGGTGAGAGTCACCGGTGGTCTCCGATCTCGGGTGGCACTGCGGGCAGGGGCGGGGCGGAGGGGGAGTCGCGGAGGGAAGGCGTGCGGGGTGAGCGGAACGCCGGGCCTGTTGCGTACGCCGGGCGGCGCGCCGGGGTACGGGACGGGCCGAGCAGAGGCGGAGGGAGGCGGAGCCGCACGGCGGCGCAGACCGGCGACCGCAGGGGGGGCGCGCCATGCCCGGTGGGGGCCACCGGGCGCAGGGGCACAGGTCGCCGGATCACCCGGCGCTGAAGCACCAGTTCACCCGGACGCGGACGCGCTCACCCGTGGGGAATGGTCCCCGGTGTGGGAGAGCCCGCCCTGGTCACGACGGCACGGAGCGGTGCGCGAAGGAGGAACCCCTCAGACTTCGCGACAACAGAACGCGCTGGCCACACGTGCGAGGTCGACATGACGCCGCTGCGTGAGATTCCGTCCGTCGTTCATGCCGCTCAGACTAGCCATCTCCCGTACCGGCAGTCGAGTGTGCCGCCGCGAGGGGCGGGCCGGCCCACGCTCCGGCGTCCGCGGTGCGTGGGCGTCCCCGGAGCCCGGAAGCGGACGGGGTGGGGCGCACCACCGGTCAGGGGCCGCATAATGAGGCAGATACATCGGATGTCTTGTGTACGAGGAGGCCCTCCATGGCCGTCACCGACGAAGCGATCGAGAAGATCAAGGGAATGATCGTCTCGGGCGCTCTGGGCCCCGGGGACCGGCTTCCCAAGGAGAGCGAGCTCGCGGCCGAGCTGGGCCTGTCCCGGAACTCGCTGCGCGAGGCGGTGCGCGCCCTGTCGCTGATCCGCATCCTGGACGTCCGCCAGGGCGACGGCACGTACGTCACCAGCCTCGACCCCCAACTCCTCCTGGAGGCGCTCAGTTTCGTGGTGGACTTCCACCGCGACGACACCGTGCTGGAGTTCCTCGCGGTCCGCCGCATCCTGGAACCCGCGGCGACGGCGATGGCGGCGCTGCGCATCGAGGAGAGCCGGCTGGACGCGCTGAGCGCCCAGCTGGACGCCCTGGGCGACGCCCCCTCGGTGGAGGAGCTGGTCGCCTGCGACCTGGAGTTCCACCGCGGCATCGTCCAGTCGTCCGGCAACTCGGTGCTGTGCTCCCTGCTGGACGGCCTGTCGGGGCCGACCACCCGGGCCAGGGTGTGGCGGGGGCTCACCCAGGAGGACGCCGTCAGCCGGACCCTGCACGAACACCGGGCGATCGTCGCCGCGCTGCGGGACCGTGACGCCGAGGCGGCCCGGTCCTGGGCGACGGTGCACGTGGCCAGCGTGGAGCAGTGGCTCCGCTCAACCCTGTGACGGCGCGGGGGGACGCAGACGCAGCCCCTGCATCCCCCCGTCCACGGCCAGCGCGGTCCCGGTGACGGACGCCGCCGACGGGCTCGCCAGGTAGACGACGGCGGCGGCCACCTCCTCGGCGGACACGAGACGTCCCAGGGGCTGACGGGCGTCGAGGGCGGCACGCTCGGCGACGGGGTCCTCCGCCTGCCCGAGCAGCCGGCCGATCCAGGGGGTGTCAGCGGTGCCGGGGTTCACGCAGTTGACCCTGATCCCCTCGCGCACGTGGTCGGCGGCCATGGCGAGGGTCAGGGAGAGCACGGCCCCCTTGCTCGCGCTGTACAGCGCGCGCTGGGGCAGACCGGCGGTGGCGGCGATCGAGCAGGTCTGGGTGATCGACACGGCTCCGGGCCGGCCGGTGGCCGCCCGGCGCAGATGGGGCAGGGCGTGACGGGCGGTGCGCACCATGCCGAGGACGTTGACGTCCAGGACGCGGGTCCACTCGTCGTCGGCGTTGTCCTCCACGGTGCCGATCGAGCCGATCCCCGCGTTGGAGACCAGGGTGTGCAGCCCGCCGAGTTCCGCGGCGGCCCGGTCGACCGCCTCGCGTACGGCCGTGTCGTCCGTCACGTCCGCCTCCAGGGCGAGCGTTCCCCCGGGCGCGCCCTCAGGATCGCGGTCGAGCACGGCCACGCGCGCTCCGCGGGCGAGCAGCAGGGCCGCCACGGCGGCTCCGATACCGGACGCTCCTCCCGTCACCAGGGCGGACAGTCCGTCGAAATCACGTGCAGGGGTCATCGGTCCGTCTCCTCGTGGGTACGCCGGGCCTGCCAGACGGGGCCCTGCGGGTAGCGGTGCGCGGCGATCGACTGGGGAAGCATCCGCGCGGAGAAGCCCGGTGCGCGCGGGGTGACGTAGCGGCCGTCCTCGATGACGACCGGGTCGGCGAAGTGTTCGTGGAGGTGGTCGACGTACTCGATGACCCGGTCCTCCCGGGTGCCGGACACGGCGACGTAGTCGAACATCGAGAGGTGCTGCACCAGTTCGCACAGCCCGACGCCTCCCGCGTGCGGGCAGACCGGGACCCCGAACTTGGCGGCGAGCAGCAGGACGGCGAGGTTCTCGTTGACCCCCGCCACCCGGGCGGCGTCGATCTGGACGAAGTCGACCGCGCGGGCCTGGAGCAGCTGCTTGAACACGACGCGGTTGGCGACGTGTTCACCGGTGGCGACCTTGACCGGCTGCCCCGCGCGCACGGCGGCGTGGCCGAGGACGTCGTCGGGGCTCGTCGGCTCCTCGATCCAGTACGGGTCGTAGGGGGCGAGCGCCGTCATCCAGGACACCGCCTCCGCCACGTCCCAGCGCTGGTTGGCGTCGACGGCGATCCGGATGCCGGGGCCGACGGCCTGCCGGGCGAGCGCGAGCCGGCGGACGTCGTCGCCGCGATCGGCGCCGACCTTCAGCTTGATCTGGGTGAAGCCGTCGGCGACGGCCTCCTTGGCGAGGCGTACGAGCTTGTCGTCGTCGTACCCTAGCCAGCCGGGCGAGGTCGTGTACGCGGGGTAGCCCTCGGCCAGCAGCCGCTCGGCGCGCTCGGCCCGGCCCGGCTCGGCCGCGCGCAGGAGGGCGAGCGCCTCCTGCGGGGTGAGCGCGTCCGTGAGGTAGCGGAAGTCGACGAGGGAGACGAGTTCCTCGGGCGTCATGCCGGCGAGGAACTGCCACACGGGCTTGCCCGCGAGCTTCGCGGCGAGGTCCCAGGCCGCGTTGACGACCGCTCCGGCCGCCATGTGCATCACGCCCTTCTCGGGGCCGAGCCAGCGCAGCTGGGAGTCGTGTGTGAGCGCGCGGTAGAGCGCCGCGAGATCGGCGGCGGTACGCGGCGCGGGCCGCCCCACGACATAGGACCGGAGCGTCTCTACGGCGGCGGCCATGACATCGTTGCCACGGCCGATGGTGAAGCAGAAACCGTGCCCCTCCTCGCCTGTGCCGTCCGTACGCAGCACCACGTAGGCGGCGGAGTAGTCGGGGTCGGGGTTCATCGCGTCCGAGCCGTCCAGCTGTTCCGAGGTGGGAAACCGGATGTCGTCGACCTCGAAGTCCGTGACGGTCGGACTCATGTGGATGCCCCCAAAGTATTAACATCGGATCTCTGCATGGTCATCCGATGTATAGCCCGGTTCACGGGCTGGAGTCCAGGGTCCAGGCGAAATTTGATCACTTCGGGTCGATACAGCTCGGATGAATCCAGAGATGGCACGGTTCAGCTCTCGGGGCAAACGGGCTGCGGCACACCAGGGCGGAAGCCGTAAGGTTGGTCCGTACACAAGGGAACTTCGGAAGGAGGCCTGGGTGATCGAGCTCGAGGGGGTACCCGAGCTGATCGACCCGGTCATGGTGGCCGCGTTCGAAGGCTGGAACGACGCCGGTGACGCCGCCTCCACAGCGGTCGGGCATCTGGACCGGGAATGGAAGGGCGAGGTCTTCGCGGCGCTCGACGCCGAGGACTACTACGACTTCCAGGTCAACCGGCCCACGGTGTGGATGGACGGCGGGACGCGCAAGATCACCTGGCCCACCACACGGCTGTCCGTGGTCCGGGTCGGCGGCGACAAACCCCGTGACCTGGTCCTGATCCGGGGCATCGAACCCTCCATGCGCTGGCGTTCGTTCTGCAACGAGATCCTGGGGTTCGCCCACGAGCTGGGCGTCGAGATGGTCGTCATCCTGGGGGCGCTGCTCGGCGACACCCCGCACACCAGGCCGGTGCCCGTCAGCGGGGTCACATCCGACCCCGACCTGGCCAGGACCATGGACCTGGAGGAGACGAGATACGAGGGCCCGACCGGCATCGTCGGCATCCTCCAGGAGGCCTGTACGCATGCGGGGGTGCCGGCGGTGAGCCTGTGGGCTGCCGTGCCCCACTACGTGTCGCAGCCCCCGAACCCGAAGGCGACGCTGGCGCTCCTCAACCGCCTGGAGGACCTCCTCGGTCTGCGGATCCCGCTGGGCGAGCTGCCCGAGGACGCCCGCGCCTGGCAGCTCGGGGTGGACCAGCTGGCCGCCGAGGACAGCGAGGTCGCGGAGTACGTGCAGACGCTGGAGGAGGCGCGGGACACCGCCGAGCTCCCCGAGGCGTCCGGCGAGGCCATCGCCCGTGAGTTCGAGCGGTATCTGCGGCGCAGGGACGGAGGTCCCGGCCAGGCCGGCGGTCACGCCACGGAGAGCGGGGACGTGCCCTATCTCCGGGACACCTCAGGCGGCCGTCACAGACCGCCCAAGCCGCAGCGCCCCGACAAGGGACGGCCGAAGGACGACGACGGCGCAGCGGACGATCCGCCGGCCGCCGGGCCGGACGAGGACTCCTCGGACGGCTGACCCGTCACCGGCGTCCGTGTCCGCTCCGTACGGGCGGACGACAGCACCTGCGGCCGGCCACCGCGCCGGAGGGCCCGAGCCCCCGCGGCCCGGGAGACCCCGAGCGGACGACGGCCCCGGACTTCCCTGCGATCGCTCGCGAGGTCCGGGGCCGTTCCGTGCGTGGACGCGGGTTTACAGGGCGACACCCAGCAGGGCGTCGACCGTGCGCGAGACGAGACCGGGCGCGCCTTCGTCCGTCCCGCCGGCTGCGCTCTGCCGTGCGGCCCAGCGGTCCACCGCGGCCAGGGCGGCCGGGGCGTCCAGGTCGTCCGCCAGTGCCTCCCGCACCTCTTCGACCAGGGCGTCCGCGGACACTCCGTCGGGCCGGGAGACAGCGGCGCGCCACCGCGCGAGACGCTCGACGGCGTCGGCGAGCACCTGGTCGGTCCACTCCCAGTCGGCCCGGTAGTGGTGCGCGAGCAGGGCCAGCCTGATCGCGGCGGGGTCCACGTCGGCCCTGCGGAGCGCGGACACGAAGACGAGGTTGCCCTTGGACTTGGACATCTTCTCGCCGTCGAGGGCGACCATGCCCGCGTGCACGTAGGCACGGGCGAACGGGTACTCGCCGGTGAGCGCCTGAGCGTGCGAGGCGCCCATCTCGTGGTGCGGGAAGGCGAGGTCGGAGCCCCCGCCCTGCACGTCGAAACTCACGCCGAGGTGGTCCAGCGCGATGGCGACACACTCGATGTGCCAGCCGGGCCTGCCCCGTCCCAGGCTGCCGCCGTCCCAGCTCGGCTCACCCTCACGGGCCGCCATCCAGAGCATCGGGTCGAGCGGGTTCTTCTTGCCGGGGCGTTCCGGGTCACCGCCGCGCTCGGCGGAGAGCAGACGCATCGCGTCGGCGTCGAGGCCGGAGACCTCGCCGAAGTGCGGGTCGCACTCGACGGAGAAGTACACGTCGCCTTCGAGTTCGTAGGCGGCGCCCGCGTCGCGGAGGCGTTCGACGAGCGGGACGATGCCCGGTATCGCCTCCACCGCACCGATGTAGTGCTTCGGGGGGAGCATGCGCAGAGCGGTCATGTCCTCCCGGAAGAGAGCCGTCTCGCGCTCCGCGAGCTCGGTCCAGTCCTCGCCGTCGCGCACGGCCCGCTCCAGCAGCGGATCGTCCACGTCGGTCACGTTCTGGACGTAGTGGACCTGCCGCTTGGTGTCGAGCCACACGCGCTGAACGAGGTCGAACGCGTTGTAGGTCGCCGCATGACCCATGTGGGTCGCGTCGTACGGCGTGATGCCGCAGACGTAGATGCGGGCGACGGGACCGGGGTCAAGGGTGATCCGTCCGCCGGTCGCGGTGTCGTGGATCCGAAGGTCGCGGCCCTTGCCAGGCAGGGCGGGGACCTCAGAAGCGGGCCAGGCATGCATGTCATGAGCGTAACCGGATGATGCTTCCGGATACGAACCGGATGGCAGATCGTGGCTGAAGAGGCGGTCTTGCGCGCCGGCGATCCCTGCCCCGGGGCCTGCCGTGCGCCTCCGTCCGGCGGGCAGGGTCAGACCGGCGGCCACGGGATCGCCGGCCACTCCCCGCTCGGCTGCGGGTGCCGGCCGGAGGCCCGCAGATCCGCCACGCGGGCCCGCAGGGCGTCGAGCTCCGCCGCCGTGATCAGTTCCCCCAACCGGGTGGCGAGCGCCGATCCTGGCTCCAGGTCGGCCGCCAGCCGGTCGAGCACCGCCACGGCCTCCGGGGTAAGCGGCTCGCCCGCCCAGCCCCACAGCAGGGTGCGCAGCTTGTCGTCCGCGTTGAAGGTGACCCCGTGGTCGATGCCGTACAGCCGGCCGCCGGGCGCGGGCAGCAGGTGGCCGCCCTTGCGGTCACCGTTGTTGATCACCGCGTCCAGGACCGCGAGACGGCGCAGCCGAGGGTCGTCGGCGTGCACCAGCAGGGCGGTTCTCCCCTCGCCCACCTCGGCGAAGCCCACCGCCTTCCAGCCGTCTGCGGGCTCCTCGCCCTCGACGAGCGCGAGGAGCGGCGGCAGCCCGTGCGTCCCCTCGGTCTCCGGGGCGCCCGCGCTCTCCTCCGCCTCGATCCACAGCTGGCACATGCCCAGGCCGTAGGGGCCCTCGCGCAGGACGGTCGGCGGGACGAGGCCCCATCCGGTGGCCTCGGAGATCTCGTACGCCGCGACCTCGCGCTGGGCGAGCGTGCCGTCGGGGAAGTCCCAGAGCGGCTGCTCGCCGGCGACCGGCTTGTAGACGCAGGTGCGCTCCTCGCCGTCGTGGGCGACCGTGCAGTACAGCACGGCGTTCGACGCGCCTCTGACCTGCCCGAGGACCGTGAGCTCGCCCTCGGCCAGCAGGGTGAGCAGCCCGGCCTCCGTCAGGCCCCGCGACGGTATCCGTTCTGGCGCGGGCATACGTGTCCTTCCGGGTCCAGGGGCAGGCTGCACAGCGGGCAGGGCGGCCGGCCGGCGTTCACGACGTCCAGGGCGCGTTTGGCGAACGCCCGCGCCTGGGCGCCGCTGAGCCGGACACGCAGCATCGGCGGGCCGTTCTCCTCGTCCTGCAGAAGCCTTTCCTCGGCCTCCGCGAGGTCATCCTCGGAGTCGGCGTCCAGCTCGACGAGCGCCTGCGCCTCGACGATCATGCGCTGCTCCTCGCCGTCCCAGGCGAGTGCCATCGTGCCGACCCGGAACTCCTCCTCGACGGGGGCGTCGAGCGGAGCGGTGTCGGTGACGTCCATCGGGGCCACGGCGGGCACCGGTGAATTGCCGCCGGTACGCCGGACGACCTCGTCGAGGAGCTCGTCGATCCGTTCCGCCAGCGCGGCGACCTGGGTCTTCTCCAGGGCCACGCTGGTGACCCGTCCCCTCGAGGATGCCTGCAGGAAAAACGTACGGCGGCCAGGCAGCCCGACCGTACCGGCCACGAAGCGGTCCGGCGGGTCGTAGAGGAACACCTGACGGGACACGTCCTGTCTCCCTTGCGAATCTGATGGCGGATGAGCGGCCACACGGGATGCCCCACGAGGCCCCTACGGCGCGTCCACCCTACTGCGCGGAGAGATCACGGTGCCCCAGCGCCGCCCCCGACGGCCGCATCGGTTGCCGTGTCCCCGTCGGCGTCGGCCCCGATGGACCGTTCGCCGGGTGCCAGGGAGGCGAAGTCACCGGTGTCGCCCAGCCGCAGGAGGAAGGGGCGAAGCCGGGTGTAGCGGATCGCGGTGACGGAGCACGGGTCCACGTGGACCCGCTGGAAGAGGTCGAGATGCATGCCGAGCGCGTCGGCGACGAGCGCCTTGATGATGTCGCCGTGCGAACACATCACATAGGTGGCGTCCTCGCCGTGCTCGGCGCCGATGCGGGCGTTCCACTCCCGGACGGCCCCGACGGCCCGTGCCTGCATGGCCCGCATGGACTCCCCGCCTGGGAACTCCGCGGCGGAGGGGTGCTGCTGCACGACGCTCATCAGCGGCTCGTCGGAGAGTTCGGCGAGTTTGCGGCCCGACCAGTCACCGTAGTCGCACTCGCTGATCCCCTCCTCGATGTGCAGGGGGAGGGCCGGGCGGGAGTCGAGCAGGGGCTGGAGGGTCTCGCGGCAGCGCTGCAGCGGGCTGCTGACGGCCGCGACGAGGTCCAGGGCGGCCAGCCGCGCGGGCAGCGCGGCGGCCTGGCCGGCGCCGCGTTCGTCGAGGGAGACGCCGGGGGTCCGCCCGGCGAGCACTCCGGAGGTGTTGGCGGTCGAGCGTCCGTGGCGTACGAGGATGAGCGTGGGCATACCTGCCAGCGTAGAGGTGCGTGAACGGCGCGCGGCAGGGAAGAATGCGCTGGGTGATCGTCGACTGCGGAATTTACCGGGACGGGCGCAGGACCGAGGGTCCCGCCGACTTCTCCGATGCCCTCGACGAGGCACGCGCGAGCGGGGACGCGTTCCTCTGGATCGGGCTGCACGAACCGACCGAGAAGGAGTTCGACCTCGTCACCAGTGAGTTCTCCCTGCACCCGCTGGCGGTGGAGGACGCTCTGCGCGCCCACCAGCGCCCCAAGCTGGAGATCTACGACGACTCGCTGTTCGTGGTCATCAAGCCGGTGGTCTACGAGCCGGAGAACGACACGGTCAGTGCCGGTGAGCTGATGCTGTTCATCGGTGACTCGTTCGTGGTGACGGTGCGCCACGGCGAGGGCGCGCCCCTCGCGGCGGTGCGCCGGCGGCTCGAGGCCGAGCCCGAGGTCCTCAGGCACGGGCCCACGTCGGTGCTCTACGCGGTCAGCGACGCGGTGGTGGACCACTACATCGAGGTGGCCGCGGAGCTCCAGATCGACCTGGAGGAGCTGGAGGCCCAGGTCTTCGCCCCGACCGGCTCGGCGGACTCCTCCAACACCGCGGCGGCCATCTACACCTTCAAGCGGCAGGTGCTCGAATTCCGCCGGGCGACCAACCCGCTGAACGCCCCCATGGCCAGGCTGGCAAGCGCGGGCGTGCCCTTCGTCGACTCGGACTCACAGCCCTTCTTCCGGGACGTGAACGACCATCTGACCCGCGCCGTCGAGCATGCGGAAGGGCTCGACCGGCTGCTCTCGGACATTCTGTCGGCGCATCTGGCACAGGTCGGCGTGCGGCAGAACGACGACATGCGGAAGATCTCGGCGTGGGCCGCCATGGCCGCCGTGCCGACGATGGTGGCCGGGATCTACGGCATGAACTTCCGCCACATGCCGGAGCTCGACTACGTGTGGACGTACCCCGCGGTGATAGCCCTGATGGCCGTCGCGGTATTCGGCCTGCACCGCCTGTTCAAGCGGCGCGGCTGGCTGTAGGACCGGGCCCGGGTGCTCCGGGTCCGGGTGCGGTGCTCCCGGACCGCCCGCCCCTGTCTCAGGCGTACTCGGTCTCGGGGACGGCCGGGCCGCCGAGCGCGTCGCGGAGCACGGGCTGTTCGAGGCTCACCATGCGCCGCCAGCCCACGAGCCGCTCGTAGGCGTACATGGCGTGGATACCCGCCGCGAGGACGGCCGCCTTGGCGCGGGGCCAGCGCAGCAGGCGGCCCATGTGGCTCATCACGGCGAGGCTCACGTCCCTGTAGACCCGGATCTCGGCGTGGGCGCACTCGCGCAGCACGGCCTGGATCGTCCTGCCGTGCCCGGCGCGGGCGAAGCGCAGGAGCTCCTCGTGGCAGTAGGCGAGGTGGTTGTCCTCGTCCCGCGAGATCATCCGCACGGCGCGGCCGAGGGTGGGGTGGTCGGCGAAGTGCCTGAGCAGGAGCCGCATCTGCTCGGACGCCCGCTGTTCGGTGACCCGGCTGTGGGCGAGGTAGACGATGATGTCCCGCTCGGTGAGCGGCTCCTCGCGGCTGAGCCGGTCGTGCGCGAGGCCGATGCCCTGGCGCTCCAGCAGGAGGGTGTAGTCGGTCTCGTACGGCACCGCGACGGGTTCCAGTCCGCGCTGCTTCAGCAGGGCGTTGAAGATCCGGCCGTGCTTGTCCTCGTCGGCACCGTGCCGGGCGACCTTGGGGGCCAGTTCGCGCAGGCCCGCGGGGACGAGAGCGGAGATGCGCCCGTTCTCCCAGCCGCCCTGCGACTCCCCGCCGGCGGCGATCGAGCAGAACAGCCGGAACGACGCGTCGTCGTCGAGGATCTCCTGGAACAGGCTTTTTGCCGAGAGCATCACTGCCGCCTTTCGCGCCGGTGTCCGCAGAGGAACAGTCAAAATCCGTACGCGTGGGTAGGCAACACGAGCGGGACCGGGCAGGTCCGAACGGGCGCCTCGTGACGCCCGGACCTGCCCCGGGCTGCCCGGGAGGGGGACGGGGCGTAACCGGGAGCGGCGCGGCGCGTTGTTCCGTACGACGGCCGTGGCGGGGAGGACCCCCGAGCCCCCACCACGGCCGTAGTGCTGCCGGGGTCAGGCGGCGAGGCCGGAGCGCTCCAGGGCGTCGGTGCCGGCGCGCAGGGCCGCGATCCGCTCGTCGAGCGTGAAGCCGGCCGGGGCGAGGGTGAGGGTCGTGACGCCCGCGGCGGCGTAGGCCTGCATCCGGTCGGCGATGCGCTCGACCGGGCCGAGCAGCGTGGTCCGGTCGATGAGCTCGTGCGGCACGGCCGCCGCGGCGCCGGCCTTGTCCCCGGAGAGGTACGCGTCCTGGATCTCGGCGGCTTCCTTCTCGTATCCCATGCGCTGGGCGAGCTGGTTGTAGAAGTTCTGCTTGCGGCTGCCCATGCCGCCGACGTAGAGGGCGGTGTACGGGCGGAACATGTCGGCGAGCCCGTTGACGTCGTCGCCGACGGCCAGCGGGAGGGTGGGGCAGACGTCGAAGCCCTCCATGGTCTTCCCCGCCTTCTCGCGCCCGGCCCGCAGGTGCTTCACCGCGGTCTCCTCGATGTGCTCCGCCGACGGGAAGATCAGCAGGGCGCCGTCGGCGATCTCGCCGGTCTGCTCGAGGTTCTTCGGGCCGATGGCCGCGATGTAGAGCGGGATGTGCTCGCGCTGCGGGTGGACGGTCAGCTTGATGGGCTTGCCGGGACCGTCGGGCAGCGGCAGGGTCCAGTGCTCGCCCTCGTAGGTGAGCCGCTCGCGGGACATCGCCTTGCGCACGATCTCGACGTACTCACGGGTGCGGGCCAGCGGCTTGTCGAACGTGACGCCGTACCAGCCCTCCGAGACCTGCGGTCCCGAGACGCCGAGGCCGAGGCGGAACCGGCCTCCGGACAGCGAGTCGAGGGTGGCAGCGGTCATGGCCGTCATCGCGGGCTGACGCGCCGGGATCTGCATGATGGCGGAGCCGACGTCGATGGACTCGGTCTGTGCCGCGACCCAGGCCAGCACCGTCGGTACGTCGGAGCCGTAGGCCTCGGCCGCCCAGCAGACGTCGTAGCCGAGCCGGTCGGCCTCCTGGGCGACGGCGAGGTTGTCGCCGTCCATGCCCGCACCCCAGTAACCGAGATTGATGCCGAGCCGCATACCCACGCTCCCTCTACTGATCAGTAACGTACCTGTGTCCCGGACTCTAGCGCGGGGTGCCGGAATCCGGCAGGCTCGCCCGGGGGCGGGCCGTTGTCCACAGGCTTCCACCCGGTGGGGCCTTGGCCAGTAATCTCAGCGCCCATGGAGCAGAGGCATCTCGGCCGTACCGGTCTTCGTGTGTCCCGGATCGGGCTGGGCACTCTCACGTGGGGCCGGGACACCGACGAACACGACGCCGCCGACCAGCTCAAGGCCTTCTGGGACGCCGGCGGCACTCTCGTCGACACCGCGGACGTGTACGGCGGCGGTGAGGCCGAGCGCCTGCTGGGGCGGCTTCTGGACACCCTGGTGCCGCGGCAGGACCTCGTCATCGCGACCAAGGCGGGCAGCGTGCCCGACCCCTACCGCCGCTTCGACGGATCGCGCGGGCACCTGCTCGCCGCGCTCGACGCCTCCCTCCGGCGGCTCGGCACGGATCACGTGGATCTGTGGCAGATCCACGCGTTCGATCCCGTGACACCGCTGGAGGAGACCCTGCACGCGCTGGACCTGGCGGTCTCGTCGGGACGCGTCCGCTACGGCGGGGTCTCCCAGTTCAGTGGCTGGCAGCTGGCCAAGGCGGCCACCTGGCAGCTCGCCGCGCCCGGGCAGCGCACCCGGCTCGCGTGCACCCAGATGGAGTACTCGCTGCTCCAGCGGGGCGTCGAGCGGGAGGTGCTCCCGGCGGCGCTGGACCTCGGGGTGGGGCTGCTGCCGTCGTCGCCGCTCGGCCGGGGAGTGCTGACCGGGAAGTACCGCACGGGCACCCCGTCGGGCTCGCGCGGCGCCTCGGAACACCTGGCTCCGTTCGTCGAGCCGTATCTCGACGAACAGGCGAGGAGCATCGTGGACGCCGTGGCCACGGCTGCCGACGGCCTCGCCACGACACCCCTCCAGGTGGCCCTCGCCTGGGTGCGGGACCGGCCGGGCGTGGTGGCTCCGGTGGTCGGCGCGCGCAACGCGCAGCAGCTGACCGAGGCGTTGTCAGTGGAGGCGCTTAGTCTTCCTGACGAGATCTGCCAGGCGCTCGACGACGTGTCGGCGCCCGTGCACCGCTATCCCGACCAGGACTGGAGCACGCTGTGACTGCGCATCCCCGGGGAGAGGCCCCGGACCCCGCGGCCGAGAACGACGAGGACCGCGAGGAGACCGGCGCCCCGGCCGCCCGGACGCCCGGCGCGGCGCCCGAGCCCGCCGGGGAGGACGACGCCGGCACCGCGCAGGACACGGACGAGACCGGCCTGAGCGCGGCGGAGACCGGCGCGGACGACACCCAGGACACGGACGGCACGCGGGAAACGGTCACGGAGACCGACGGCGCCCAGGAGGCGACGGAGGCGTCCGCCGCGGCCGGGCTCTCGGAGGCCGAGGCGGAGCTGGCCGCGCAGCGGGAGCTGCGTCGGCGGATCGAGCAGCGCAAGGCCGAGAAGGAAGGGCCCATCGAGGCGGGGGCCAAGCTGAGCGGTCCGGCGGCCGATCTGCTCGCGGCCGTGCGGGCCGTGGAGAGCGGCGAGAAGCCGGGCACGGCCTTCTTCGACTCCCCCTCCCCCGCTCCCCGCCGGGCACCCGAGGCCGCGCCCACGCCTCACCGGCCCTCTCCCGCACCTCGCCCGGGCGCCGCACGCGCGGCGTCCCCCGAGGCCGCGGCCTCCGTCGCGGCGGTGCTCAAAGAGGGCGGGGCGCCGGAGACCCTGGCGGCCCCGGCTGCCGTGACGCTGGGCGAGCAGGCGGCGGACATCCTCCGCCAGGACCCCTGGCAGCTGCTGTCCGTGCCCGGCGTGTGGCCGGAGCAGGCGGACGGCTTCGCACGCGCGCTGCTCGGCCCGGAGTGCGGCCCCGGCGACGGCAGACGTACGTCGGCGCTCGTGGCCTGGCTGCTGGAGCGGGCCGCACTGCGCGGGCACACCGCGCTCGACGCGGACGAGGTCCGCGCGGGGCTGACCGAGTTCGCGGTGGCCGACCCGGAGGCGGCGGTGGAGAACGCCGTCGCCGAGGGGGTCGTGCTGGTCTTCCAGGACGGCGTGGACGCCACCGGTGCGCAGGAGCCGGACGGGACGGAGGAGCCCCACGAGGGCGCCGAGGGCAGGGCGGAGAGCGAGCAGGCGCCGGTGCGGGTCCTGCTCGGCCTCGACCGCTACGCGCTGGCCGAGGAGAGCCTCGCCGACGGCCTGGGCCGGCTGGTCAACTCCTGCGAGAAGGGCGCCGACTGGACCGAGGCGGCGGCCTCGGCCCCCTCCGCCTCGGCGGGTGAGCTGATCCGGACGGCCGCCACGGCGGGCCTCGTCGTGCACAGCGGTGGCGAGAGCGCCCGCGCCGAACCCGCCGCGCTGATCGCCGCCGCGCGGGCTCTCGGTCTGCGGGCTCTCGGCACCACGCACAGTGTCGACGGGCGGCGCCGGCTGGCCGCCGCCGTCGGTGACCCGCGCTGCGCGGTCACCCTGTCCGCCCTGCTCTCCGGGGAGGACGGCCCCGGCCGGGACGCGGACGGCGCCTTCGCCCTCGATCTGCTGGTCGTGCTGGACGCCCCCCAGCTCGACGTGGAGACGGCCGCGATGCTGGTGGAGTCCCTCGCCGACGGGACGCGGCTGGTGCTGAGCGGTGATCCGGGGGTCCTGGGGTCCGCCGGTGCGGGCCGGGTGTTCGCGGACGTGATCGCCGCGCGCGCCTGCCCTCAGGTTCTCTCGCGTACGCCCGATCCCGGACCGATCGGCGAGCTGGTCTCCGGCATCGGCATCGGCGAGCTGGCGCAGGTCGAGGCGCCGGGCAAGGAGGTGGTGATCGTGCCCGTCCGTGACGCGGGCGAGGCCGTGCACCGCACCGTGCAGCTGGTCGCGGACTCCGTGCCGCGCGCCATCGGGGTGCCCTCCGCCGACACCCAGGTCATCACCGTCGGGCACGGGGGTTCCGCGGGCACCAGGGCGCTGAACACGGCGCTGAAGCAGCGGCTCAATCCGGGGCCGGGGAGGTTCGGCGGCTTCGATCCGGGCGACCGCGTGGTGCACGTCCCCGCTCCCGGCAGGGCGGTGCCCGGCTCGGTGGTCTCGGCCGACGCGGAGGGCCTGCACCTGGACTGCGAGGGCACCCCCGTGGTCGTGCCGGCGGACCGGGTGGAGAGCTCCGTGCGCCACAGCTGGGCGCTCAGTGCGCACCAGGCGGCCGGGATGCGGTGGCCGGCCGCCGTCGTCGTCCTGCCGGGCGACGCCGCGCAGGGGCTCAGCAGGCCCTGGGTGTACACCGCGTTCAGCCGCGGGGAGCGTCATCTGTCCGTGGTGCACGGGGTCGACCAGGCCCTGCCCCGGGCGGTGACCGAGATCCCCGCCCAGGAGCGTACGACCCGGTTGCGCCCTCTGCTGGAGGCACTGCCGACGCCGGACGCCTCGTAGCCCTCGGGGCCCCGGCGGCGTGGCCGGGATTCCGCCGGCCACGCCGCCGGGGGACCCCGCAGAGGCCGCCTGAGGCCGTCAGACGACCTCGCGGTGCCGGGAACCGCCCGTAGGCCCCGGAGACCGTGGGGACCGCCCGCAGCCACGCTGGGCCGCCGGGGGCACCTCGCAGCGCCGCGGAGCGCCCCGGGGCCCGTCAGGGCACCTCGCAGCGCTGCGAGATGCCCCGGGGCCGTCAGGACCGGTGCGCGACGCTCCCGCGCCCGTCCGTGTCCTCCTCGTCGTGCTCGTCCTCCTCGTCGAAGACCGCGCTGACGTCGAAGCGGCAGACCACCAGCGCGGGGTCGGCGTCGTCGAAGGGCGCGCCCAGCCACTCCCCCGGCTCGGGGAGCTCGTCCGCGGCGGAGACCCACAGGGTGGAGTCCCCTTCCTCCAGGCCGAACTCCTTGTGCCGGGAGGCGATCTCGTCCGCCTCGTACTCGCCGAACAGCACCCCCAGGGCGGCATGCACCCCGGCTCCGGCGACAGCCACCGAGGCGCTGTCGTGGGCGTCGGGGTCGAGGTCGGCGAGCCTCTGGGCCTGGGCGATCAGCCGGGCGGGCTCCGCCACCGCGTAGTCGCGCCTGATCAGCACGCTGAGGGCGTGCGGCTCCTCCGGGCCCGCGTACGGCGGCAGGGAGTCCTCGGCCCCCGGGATCTCGAAGGGGGTGACCTCGTCGTAGCGGTCGTAGAGCAGTTCGTCGTACACCTCGGCCGCGGCGGCCAGGGCGTTGAACGCGTCGTAGACGGCGGGGTCGTCGTCCCCGGTGCGGCGCTCGACGGCCTCGAGGTGGCGGTCGAGGGCGGCTTTCACCGCATCGGCGGCGGCGCGTACCTCGGCAGCGGTGGGCTGCGCAGCATCAGACATGGGACAGACGCTATCCGTACCGGGGGTCTGCCCGCACAATAGATGCGATGCCGGAATACGAATTCATCGACGTGTACGTGCCGCGCGGGGTGTCCCGCCAGGAGGCGGCCCGACTGCTGACCGACCATGCCGAGTACGGGCACTGGGAGTTGGACCGGCTGACGCTGCGCCTCGACGGCAGCCGCCGGGTGCGGCTGCGCCGCCGGATCATCCGTCAGCTCCGGGCCACCTGGTAGCACGGAGCGGGTTCCGCGTGCGCGGAACCCGCTCCGTCACCCGGGGTCGCGCTGCCGTTACGCGGCGCTGCGCGACCGCCGGTAGAGGACCGCGCCCGCACCGGCGAGCAGCATGCCCGCGCTCGCCGGGATCAGCAGGTCGAGCCCGCCCGCACCGGTGTGCGCGAGCTGCGGCCCGGCCACGAGCTGGGTCTCGGGAGCGTGGGGGGTGCCCGGAGTGACCGGCGTCCGCGGGGTGTGCGGAGTCTGCGGTACGACCGGGGGCGGGGCCGTCTCCGTGCCGTTCTCGCAGTCGTTGCCGAAGACCGGGTTGAGCAGTCCGCCGACGGTGATGCTGTTGCCGCAGAGGTTCACGGGGATCTCCACCGGCGCCTGCACCTGGTTGCCGGAGAGGATGCCGGGCGAACCGGTCGTCTCCGCCTGTGCGGAGGTGCTGGAGGCCCGGTGCCTGCCGGTCCCCTCGCCGCCCTCGCGGGCGTCCTGGTGCCCGGACGCGTGGCTGCCGGAACCGTGACCGGATCCGGAGCCGCCGTCAGGGGCGGCCGCGTGAGCGGGCTCCGAGGACCCGTTTCCGCACTCGTTTCCGCTCGTGGGATTGAGCAGACCGCCGACGTCCGCGGAGTTTCCGCACACGTTGACGGGGACGTCGACCGGGACCTGGATCGAGTTCCCCGAGAGCACTCCCGGTGAATTCGACGCACCGCCGGACGCTCCCGCGTCGGCGTGCGCGTAGCCGCCACCGAGCGCGAGCACGCCGCCCGCGGCTGCCATGGTGATCAGGCCTTTGCGTGTGACCTGTCGCATAGGTTGCTTTCCTGCCTTCTGCCTACCGAAGTGCCCCCGGCACATCCGTGCGGGGGGCCGAATGCCCAGCGGCCCCGGAGTGCATGGCGCGCACTCCGAGGCCGACCGGACTCAAACCCTCACGGGTTGACGCGCATCGTCACGCGTTGACGCAGGTGTTGCCGAAGGCGGGGTTCAGCAGCCCGATCACGGAGATGGTGTTACCGCACACGTTCACCGGAACGTGGACCGGCACCTGGACGACGTTGCCCGAGAGCACGCCGGGGCTGCCGATGGCGGCACCCTGGGCACCGGCGTCGGCGGAAGCCATACCCGCACCCGCGAGCACGAGACCACCGGTAGCAGCCGCGATTGCGACGACCTTCTTGATCATTATTCCTCCTGATTGACAAGTGCGGTCCCAGCCGCGGACCGCATCACGTGTAACGAGGAGGGGGTGAGGGGGCTACGAGCGGGCGACCCCTTTCACCCTTTCCGGTGAGGCACGCACAAGCGGGCGAATGCGATCACCCCCGGGCCGGGTCAGGAGTGGTCGATGAACCGGTCGAGCACCCGGGCGCCGAACTTCAGCCCGTCCACCGGAACCCGCTCGTCCACCCCGTGGAACATGCCCGCGAAGTCGAGCTCGGGCGGCAGCTTCAGCGGGGCGAAGCCGAAGCAGCGGATGCCGAGGTCGTCGAAGGACTTCGCGTCGGTGCCGCCGGAGAGCATGTAGGGCACCGCGCGGGCGATCGGGTCCTCGGCCTTGAGGGCGAGCTGCATCGCATCGACGAGGGAACCGTCGAAGCTGGTCTCCAGGGCCTTGTCGCCGTGCACGTCCTCGCGCCGCACCTTCGGGCCGAGGATCCGGTCGAGGTCCGCCAGGAACTCGTCCTCGAAGCCCGGCAGGAAGCGGCCGTCGACGTGCGCCGTGGCCTGCCCCGGGATGACGTTGACCTTGTACCCGGCGCCGAGCATGGTGGGCGCCGCCGAGTTGCGCAGGGTCGCGCCGATCATCTTGGCGATCCCGCCGAGCTTGGCGAGTGTCGCCTCCATGTCCTCCGGGTCCAGCGGGGTGCCGAGCGCGTCGGACAGCTCGTCGAGGAAGGACCGCACGGTCTTGGTCACCCTGACCGGCCACTCGTGGCGGCCGAGGCGGCCGACGGCCTCGCACAGCTCGGTGATCGCGTTGTCGGTGTTGGTCATCGACCCGTGGCCGGCGGTGCCGTCCACGGTGAGCCGCATCCAGTGCATGCCCTTCTCCGCGGTCTCCACGAGGTAGAGGCGGAGGTTCTCGTTCACGGTGAAGGAGAAGCCGCCGACCTCGCCGATCGCCTCGGTGACGCCGTCGAAGAGGTGCCGGTGGTTGTCCACGAGATGGCGCGCCCCGTACGTGCCGCCCGCCTCCTCGTCGGCGAGGAAGGCCAGCACGATGTCGCGCGGGGGCTTGCGGCCGGAACGCATGCGGTCGCGTACGACCGCGAGGGTCATGGCGTCCATGTCCTTCATGTCGACCGCTCCCCGGCCCCACACACAGCCGTCCGCGATCTCGCCGGAGAAGGGGTCGTGCGTCCAGTCCGCCGCGTTGGCGGGGACGACGTCGGTGTGCCCGTGGATGAGCAGCGCGGGCTTGGAGGGGTCCTCGCCCTCGATCCGGGCCACGGTGGAGGCCCGCCCCTTGTGGGACTCGATGATCTGGGGCTCCAGTCCGACCTCGGCGAGCTTCTCCGCGATGTACTCGGCGGCGGCCCGCTCGCCCGGCCCCGAGTGGTCGCCGTAGTTGCTCGTGTCGATACGGATGAGGTCACGACAGAGGTCCACGACCTCGTTCTCGGCGGTGGTGCCGATGCCGGCCGGGGCCGGGTTGGTCTCGCTCACGCTGCTTCCTTCCACTGTCGCGGTCGTACTCCCCCTCATCCTCCCGCGCCCGCCCCGCGCGCCCAAGGCCGCCCGGCCCTCGTCATGCGCCTTTCACATGGCCGGGCGCGTGATCGAGCACCCCCGAATGTTTGCTATGGTTTTCCACGTCGGAACGGGCAAGGCCCCGGAAGACACACCCGGTCCGGGTGGCGGAATGGCAGACGCGCTAGCTTGAGGTGCTAGTGCCCTTTATCGGGCGTGGGGGTTCAAGTCCCCCCTCGGACACCAGCGAAAACCCCAGTTCATCTGGGGTTTTTCTGTTTTCCCCGGCCGTCGGCCGCAGCCGTACGCGTGCCCCCGCGCACGGCCGGGCGGCCGGCCCCTTCGCGGAGACTCCGGACAGCGCGGGATCCCGTCAGGGAGTCCCCGGGCCCCCGGGGGACTCCCTGACGCACTCAGCCCTTGACGCGCAGGAAGGTCACGGAGTGCGCCGGGAACGTGTGGGTGAACACGGGCCCGTCGACGCGGAGGGTGGATCTCCTCGGGGCCACCGCCCGGTCGTCGGCGGTGTTCGCGGCGTCCGGGGCCGCCTGGAGCGTGGTCAGCCGGGCGGTCCGCGAGCCGGGCCGCACACCGAGATCGATCCGGGTCCTGGCGTCCGCCGCCTGGGCGTTCACGACCTTGACGACGAGGTCGCCCGTGGCGTCGTCCCGGGTGACGACCTGCCGGAAGGGTTCGGCCGGCTTGTCGTCGCTGAAGCCGCCCCACCGCTTCCCGTCGAGGAACAGGGTGACCTGCCGTCCCCGCACCTGTACGTGGACGTCGTAGGCACGTCCGGTCTCGATCGTGGTGGTGTCCTCGATCATCGTCTGCTTGGCCCCGTCCACCGTCTTCTCCACGGCGGAGCGGGTGTTGGCCCAGCCCCCGAGGTTCCACCAGTAGGTGTTCCCGGTGTCCTTGACGCCGAAGGCGACGAGGAAGCCCTCCTTGCCTGACGTCTTGGTCGCCCTGACCCGCAGGTCGTAGTTCTGCCAGCCGGTGTCCCCCGCCGTGACCAGGGTGTTCTCGGCGTTCTCGTCGGACTGGACGTACGCCCCGTCCTCGACGGCCCAGGTGCCACGGCCCGCGGCCTTCGTCCAGCGGGTGTCACCGCCGGAGAAGTCGTCGCGGAACAGCGCCGTGCCGTCCGCCGCGGTGACCTCGACGTCGTCGTACGCCGCGCCGGTCGCCCAGGTCGAGAGCCCGACGGCGCCGGTGATCGGGGCGGTGGTGGCGGGTGTGGTCGAGGCGGTGCTCGGGACGACACGGTCCCCGACGTTGTTCATGAAGAGCTTCTGCACCTCGTAGTTCGCCGACCCCCACGACGTCTCGTTGTCGAACCAGATCATGTCCGGCCGCCACTGCGCGTCGTTCGTGTCGGCGAGGAGCGGGGCGTACGAGGCGAGCCGCACGATGTCGGCGTTGCGTTCCAGCCCCGTCATGTACGCCGCTTCGGCCAGGGCGTTGGAGAAACGGTTGTCGAGGGAGGCGTATTCGCCCAGGAACACCTTCGGGCCCTGGCGGTCGTAGGCGTCGTACCGCCCGTTGTTCTCCAGGAACCACTGCGGGCTGTTGTAGTAGTGCTCGTCGACCATGGCGACGCCCGCTTCGCGGTTGAGCTGCCAGGCGCGGTCGAAGGTGGCGCCGCTGTCGTCGGGGCCCGAGTTGCTGATGAGGGTGATGCCGGGGTGTTCGGCCTCGACGGCCTCGCGGAACTCGGTGAAGCGGGCGAAGAACTCGTCGGGCAGGTTCTCCTCGTTGCCGACCTCCAGGTGGGTGAGGCCGAAGGGCGCGGGGTGGCCCATGGCGGCGCGCTTCGCGCCCCAGGTGGAGTCCACCGGCCCGTTGGCGAACTCGATCAGGTCGAGGGTGTCCTGGATGTGCCGGCGCAGCAGGGCCGGGTCGTCGGTCGCCTTGTTCTGGCCGCAGCCGGTGACGAGGGCGGGGACCACCGGCAGGGCCATCGCCCCGATGTCCTCGGCGAACTGGAAGTACTCGTAGTAGCCGAGGCCGTACGTCTGGTTGTAGCCCCAGAAGTTGGCGTTGACCGGACGCTGTTCGACCGGGCCGATGGTCTCCTTCCACTGGTACGAGCGCTTCCGTTCCCAGCCGGGTGCCTCGTACGCCTGGTGGCTGCCGGTGTTGACCAGGCAGCCGCCGGGGAAGCGCAGGAAGCCCGGTCGCAGGGCGGCAGTCTTCTCCGCGAGGTCCTTGCGCAGTCCGTTGGCCCGGCCCTTGTAGGTGTCGCGGGGGAAGAGCGACACCATGTCGAGCCGTACGGTGCCGCTGCCGCCCGCGGTGACGGTCAGGCGGCCGTCCGCCGCCGAGGCGCGGGCGGTGAGCGTCCCGGTGTACTTCTTCCAGCGGTCGCCGCGGGCGGTGATCCGCAGGGGTGTGGCGAGCGAGGTGCCGTCCGCCGTGGTGGCTCCGACGGTCAGGGCCGTGCCGGTGTCCCGGTCGGTGCGGGCCCAGACGGAGAAGTCGTAGCGTGCGCCCTTGCGCAGGGTCAGGCCCTGGTTGTAGCCCGAGTTGGTGACTCCGAAGCCGGCTCCACCCTCCCCCGCCCCGTCGAGGGAGAGCCGCAGGTAGCGCCGGTTGCGTTCGCCGAGGCGCCCGCCGTCGTCGACGGTCTCGGCGCGTCCCGTGCCGCCGGCCACCGCGGTCTCGGTCCAGGCGGTCATGGGTGAGTACGCGGGGTTGTCGGCGCGGTCGTACTCGAAGGACCGGTTCTGGACGAGTTCGGCGTAGAGGCCGCCGTCGGCCGCGTGGTTGATGTCCTCGTAGAAGACGCCGTACATCGAGTCGCTGATGGCGGGGCCCGTGCGGTCCGGGTGGACGGTGAGGGTGTAGTCGGTCGGCTCCGCCTCCGGCGCGCCGGCGTCGGCGCGGGTGGGCGCTGCGACCAGCGCCCCGAGCAGGAGGGCGACGACCGGGACCGTGAGTCTCGGCCACAGGTGCGGGTGCGGCATGAACGCTCCAGGGATCATTGTTCGAGATATCGGACGTTGCCCAGAACTTCGAACGCAAGATAGGCAGGGTCGCGTCAGGCGTCAACGCCGTCGCCGGTACCGGCCGGAAAGCCCCCTCAGGTGCGCACGGGGGTCCCGAAGTCCGGAGTGCCGTCCGCGCGCCAGCCGAACGGCTGCACACGGGTGTGACGGTTGGGGTCGCGCAGCGGGTCGCCTTCGATCCTTTCGTACGGCCGCGCGTGGTAGACCAGCACGTCGGTGCGGCCGTCCTCGGCGACGGTGAAGGAGTTGTGGCCCGGGCCGTACTGACCGGCCTCCGCGCAGCCGGCGAAGACGGGTTCCGGAGACTTGACCCAGGACGCGGGGTCCATCAGATCGCTCGTGTCGTCGGCGGTAAGCAGGCCCATGCAGTAGTTCGCGTCGGTGGCGCTCGCGGAGTACGTCATGAAGACGCGGCCGTTGCGCCGGAGGACGGCGGGTCCCTCGTTGACCGCGAAGCCGACCCGTTCCCAGGCGTACTCGGGTGCGCTGAGGCGGACCTGAGGACCGGTCAGGGTCCAGGGGTCGGCCATCCGCGAGAGGAAGATCGCGGTGCCGGAGTCCGTGCCGGGCTCGTGCTGGGCCCAGGCGAGGTAGCGGTCCCCCCGGTGGGTGAAGGTGTGCGCGTCGAGCGAGAAGGTGTCCCAGGCCGTGACGATCCGGCCCTTCTCGATCCAGGCACCCCGGTGGGGGTCGGGGTGGGTGCTCTCCAGCACCCACATCCGTATCCTCCACACGTCGTCGGCGGGTGCCGCGGCGAAGTGGATGTACCAGGCGCCGTCGGCGCGGTGGAGCTCCGGCGCCCAGATGTGCGCCCCCATGTCGCCCGAGGCGTGCCGGGTCCAGACGACCGACTCCTCCGCCGAGGCCAGTCCGGCCAGGGTGCGGGAGGAGCGCAGGACGATCCGGTCGTAGGAGGGGACACTCGCCGTGAAGTGGTAACGGCCGTCCGCGTGGCGGGTGATGTGCGGATCGGCGCGCTGTTCGGCCAGCGGATTGCGGAAGGGCGGCGGCGCGGACAGCGGGCTCACCGGACCGCCCGGGGCGCCAGCAGGCCGAGGGTGCGGAGTTCGGCCAGGACGAGGCCCGCGTACTCCGTGGCGCCCCGCACGGAGGTGTGGGTGTTGTCGCGCTTCTCGTCGTAGAGGTACAGGGCCTTGGAACCCTCGGGGCCGAGCTCCTCGACCCGGGCCCTGGTCAGGGCCGTGAGGTCGACGAGGGGGGTGTTGTGCTCGGCGGCGAGGGTGCGCATCTCGGCCGGCAGGTCCACGCCCAGTCCGTTGACCAGCAGGGCGGTGCCGTTGTCGAGCGTGCCGTCGGCGTTGAACCAGCGGCGGACGATCGGGGTGACGAGCACGGGCCTGCCTCCTTCGGCACGCACCTCCTCGATCATCGCGGTGAGGTTGGCCCGGTAGGTCTCGCGGTCGGTCTGCTTGTCGTTGTGGGCGAGCTGGACGAGGACGAGATCTCCGTGGTGGATGCGGGAGCGCAGCGCGGGGAAGAGCGCGGGGTTGTCCCGGAAGGACTGCGAACCCTCGCCGGCGTCGGCGTAGTTGGCGACCGAGACCCGGTCGGTGAGGTACTGCGGGAGCCGCTGGCCCCAACCCGTGTACGGTTCGGCCGCCTGGTCGCAGACGGTGGAGTCGCCCGCCAGCAGGATCTGGGGCATGCGGACGCGTTCGACGCGCACCGAGGCGAGCTGAGGGGCGGCGCCGCCGAAGGTGAGGTCGAGACCGGGGGTGCCGATGGCCCCGGTGGGCTCGCCCTCCGGGTCGCGGACGTCCACGGTGAAGCTGCGCCGGACGGTCTCCCCCGGGGCGTTGGGTGTCTCGGCGAGCATGGCACGGCGGGTCTCCGCGGTGACGGAGGTGGAGCCCGCGACGGCCCCGCCGCCCAGCAGGACCCGGACCCGGTAGGTGCCGGGGGTGACGTCGAAGTGGCAGACGACGGGCGCGGTGCCGGTGCAGTGACCGAGGCCGTCCTCCCCGCCGGGGACACCGCCCTGCGCCCGGGCGGGCGGGGCGGCGAGGGTGGACAGGGCGGTAACGGCGGCAACGGCGGCACAGGTGACCAGCAGTGCGGGACCGGCTCGGCGCATGTCGGGCTCCTCTGAAGAACGGCACGGCGACGTGGACGTTGAATGGATTCAACGCAGCGGAACCCTAGCGGTCCCCGCAAGCGCTTTCTACGGTACGGACGAGTTCGTCCGGACCCCTTGACGCCCTCGGTCCGGCCCCTTAGCGTCAGTCCGATTTCACGGACGCCGCCCGATATACCGAACACCGTTCTGCCGGGAGAGCCATGCCTCCACATCCCGCCGGTGACGTCCGGGCCACGGCCCGGGCCGCGGCCGAGCTCACCCTGCACGGGCTCGACGACGTACGCGGAGATCTGACGCTGCCCGGCACCGGAGCCCACGGCACCACCGTCACCTGGGCGTCCTCCGGTCCCGGCGTCGTCGATCCGGCCGGAACCGTGCACCGCCCCGCGCGCGGGGAGGGCTCCGCGCGTGTCCGGCTCACCGCGACCGTGACCCGGGGCGGTGCGACCGCGACCCGTGTCTTCACCGCCTCGGTGCGCGAGCTGCCGGAGAGGCAGCCGTACGCCGCGTACCTCATGGCCTACTTCACCGGAGAGAACACGGCGGACGGCGAGCAGATCCGGATGGCGCTCAGCCGGGGGGACGACCCGCTGCACTGGCAGGAGCTCAACGGGGGCCGCCCGGTGCTCACCTCCCGGCTCGGCACCGGAGGGCTCCGCGATCCGTTCCTCGTCCGCTCCCCCGAGGGTGACACCTTCCACCTGATCGCCACCGACCTGCGGATGCACGGGCGCGAGGGCTGCTGGGACGAGGCCCAGCGCACCGGCAGCAGGTCGGTGATGGTGTGGGATTCGCACGACCTGGTGCACTGGGGCGAGCAGCGCATGGTCGAGGTGGCGCCCCTGGGCGCGGGCAACGCCTGGGCTCCCGAGGCGTGTCACGACGAGGCGCTCGGCGCGTACGTGGTCTTCTGGGCCTCGAAGATCTATCCGGAGGAGGACCCGGAGCACACCGGCAGCACCCACAACAGGATGCTGTACGCGACCACCCGTGACTTCCGGACCTTCGGTGAGCCCGCCGTGTGGCACGATCCGGGCTATTCGGTGATCGACTCGACGGTGATCCGCCACGACGGCCGGTTCTACCGCTTCACCAAGGACGAGCGCAGCCCCTCGTCCGACACCCCCGGCTCGAAGTTCATCACCGCCGAGACGTCACCCGAGCTGATCTCGGCGCCGTACACCTTCCTCGCCGACGGCATCGGAAGGGGTGTGATCGCGCGTGGGGAGGGTCCCGCGGTCTTCGCGTCCGGCACCACGCGGAAGTGGTACCTGTTCATCGACGAGTTCGGCGGCCGGGGGTACGTCCCCTTCGAGAGCACCGATCTCGATTCGGGGCGGTGGACCGTGTGCACCGGCCACACGCTCCCGCCCGGCGCCCGGCACGGCACGGTACTGCCGGTCACGCGGCAGGAGTACGAGCGGCTGCTGGCGGCGTACGCGCCGGTGGGATGATGGAGGGCCGGTGCCCGCACCGGCCGGCCCCGGCCCGACCGGGCGCCCCCGGCCCCTTCCGTGCCGGGCTCCTGCTGCGACAAGGACCGATGGCCATGCGAGGACGGGCGAAGCCCCCGGCCGCCCCGCTTCCCCAGCGCGCGGGCGTCGACCCGGTGCGGGTGCGGCTCCCGGCGGACCCGGCGGCCACGTGGCCCACGGTCCGCGATCATCTGCTGGCCCGGTTCGCCGGCGCGATCGGCGCCGAGCGGGTGGACGCCATGCTCGCGGAGGGCAGATTCGTCGGCGCCGACGGCGCCTCGGTGAGGGCGGAGGAGGGGTACACGGCCGGGCGTCACCTCTTCTTCCACCGGGACTTCGCCGCCGAGGATCCGGTCCCCTTCCCCGTGGGGGTCGTGCATCGCGACGAACGCCTGGTCGTCGCGGACAAGCCGCACTTCCTCGCCACCACGCCCCGCGGGCGTCACATCACCGAGACGCTCGTGGCCCGGCTCAGGGACCGTCTGGATCTGCCGGAGCTCCAGCCCGCGCACCGGCTGGACCGGCTGACGGCGGGCCTGGTGCTCTGCGTCGTACGGGCCGAGGACCGCGGCGCGTACCAGACGCTGTTCCGGGACCGGCTGGTGCGCAAGGAGTACGAGGCGGTGGCGCCGTACGATCCCGGGCTCGCGTTCCCCCGCACCGTGCGCAGCCGGATCGTGAAGGAGCGCGGGGTGATCGCCGCGCGGGAGGAGCCGGGGGCGGTGAACGCCGAGAGCCGGATCGAACTGCTGGAGCACCGGGGCGGGCTGGGCCGCTACCGGCTGCTGCCCGCGACCGGCCGCACCCATCAGCTGCGGGTGCACATGAACGCGCTGGGGCTGCCGCTGGCCGGCGATCCGGTCTATCCGGTGGTGGAGCCCGATCCGGAGCACGAGGACTACGGACGTCCGCTGCAACTGCTGGCCCGGGTGCTGGAGTTCACCGACCCGTTCACGGGCGGGCCGCGGCGCTTCGAGAGCGCGCTGCGGCTCGCCGCGTGGCCGGGCGAGGCCTGAGACCCCCGCCGGCCCGGGCCCGTCCCCCGCAGGGTGGTACGGGGCCCGGGCCCTCGGGCGGCGGGGCGGGGCCGGACCTCAGTGGCCCCTGGCGATCCAGTCGTCCAGCTGCGGGGCCTCGGCGCCGATCGTCGTGGAGTCCCCGTGCCCGGTGGCGACCGTGGTCTCCGGCGGGAGGGTGAGCAGCCGGTCCCTGATCGAGTCGATGATCGTCGGGAAGTGGGAGAAGGACCGTCCGGTGGCGCCCGGCCCGCCCTGGAACAGGGTGTCCCCGGTGAAGACGGTGCCCAGCTCGGGCGCGTACAGGCACACGGCGCCGGGCGCGTGCCCAGGGGTGTGCAGCACGGTCAGCCTGACGCCGGCGACCTCCAGCTCCTGCCCGTCGGCCAGTTCGGCGTCGGGGGCCCGGTGCGGATGGGTCTGCTCCCAGAGCGGCAGGTCGTCGGGGTGCAGCAGGATCGGCGCGTTCGCCGCGTCCGCGAGGGCGGGCGCCGCGTCGATGTGGTCGTTGTGCGCGTGGGTGCAGATGACGGCACGCAGCGTGCGCCCGCCGAGTGCGGCCTCGATCGCGGCGGCGTCGTGTGCGGCGTCGATGACGACGGCCTCGGTGTCGTCGCCGACGATCCAGACGTTGTTGTCGACGTCCCACTCGCCGCCGTCGAGGGCGAAGGTGCCGGAGGTGACCAGATGCTCGATGCGCGCGCCCATCAGAGGACCACCACCGAGCGAAGGACGTCACCGTCGTGCATCCGGGCGAACGCCTGCTCGATCTCACCGAGCTGGATGGTCTCCGTGACGAAGGCACCGAGGTCCAGGCGGCCCTGCTGGTGCAGGTCGATCAGCATCGGGAAGTCGCGCGAGGGCAGGCAGTCGCCGTACCAGGAGGACTTGAGCGAGCCGCCGCGGCCGAACACGTCGAGCAGCGGGAGTTCGAGCTGCATCTCGGGGGTGGGCACCCCGACGAGGACGACGGTGCCGGCGAGGTCGCGGGCGTAGAAGGCCTGCTTGTACGTCTCGGGGCGGCCGACCGCCTCGATGACGACGTCGGCGCCGTTGCCGTCGGTGAGGGCGCGGATGGCCTCGACGGGGTCGCCGGAGCGCGAGTTGACGGTGTGGGTGGCGCCCATCTTCTTCGCCGTCTCCAGCTTGCGGTCGTCGATGTCGACCGCGATGATCTTCGCCGCTCCCGCGAGCCGTGCTCCGGCGATCGCCGCGTCGCCGACACCGCCGCAGCCGATCACGGCGACGGAGTCGCCGCGGCCGACCTGGCCGGTGTTGATCGCGGCGCCGATGCCCGCCATGACGCCGCAGCCGAGCAGTCCGGCGACGGCCGGGGAGACATCGGGGTCGACCTTGGTGCACTGGCCGGCGGCCACCAGGGTCTTCTCGGCGAACGCGCCGATGCCGAGCGCCGGGGAGAGCTCCGTGCCGTCGAGCAGGGTCATCTTCTGCTTGGCGTTGTGGGTGTCGAAGCAGTACCAGGGGCGGCCCCGCAGACAGGCGCGGCACTGACCGCACACCGCACGCCAGTTGAGGACCACGAAGTCACCCGGCGCGACGTCGGTGACGCCCTCGCCGACGGACTCCACGACCCCCGCGGCCTCGTGGCCGAGCAGGAACGGGAACTCGTCGTTGATGCCGCCCTGCTTGTAGTGCAGATCGGTGTGGCACACACCGCATGCCTGGATCTTGACCACGGCCTCACCGGGGCCGGGGTCGGGCACGAGGATCGTCTCCACGCGGACCGGCTCGTTCTTCCCCGGTGCGATGACCCCTTGTACCTGCTGCGCCATGCCGTGGTCTCCCATTCCGACTGCCCCGTCGTGCCAAAGATCGAACCCGCCCACCGTACCCGGGCGGGCCCGCGCTCACGGGGCCAGTACGTCCAGTTCGTGCAGCGCGCCGACGGCGATCTCCTTGGTCAGCCGCTCCGCCCCCTCGGCATCCCCCTCCCGCACCGCCTCGGCGAGCCGGACGTGGAGGGTGACGGCGGCGGGGTCGGGATCCTCGAACATCACCTGGTGGTGCGTACGCCCGGCGAGGACCTCGGCGACCACGTCGCCGAGGCGCGCGAACATCTCGTTGCCCGAGGCGTTGAGCACGATGCGGTGGAAGGCGATGTCGTGCCGGAGGTAGCCCTCCAGCTGCTGGCCGCGCGAGGTGGCGACCATGCCCAGCGCGCATTCCGTGAGGGCGGCGCACTGCTCGGCGGTGGCGTTGCGGGCGGCGAGACCCGCGGCGACGGGCTCCACCGCCGACCGCAGCACCGTGAGCGAGCGCAGCTGCCGTGGCCGGTCGGCTCCGGCGAGGCGCCAGCGGATGACCTGGGGGTCGTAGACGTTCCACTCCTCGGTGGGCCGCACGGTCACCCCGACCCGCCGGCGGGACTCGACCAGGTGCATGGACTCCAGGACGCGGATGACCTCACGTACGACGGTGCGCGACACGTCGAAGCGCTGCGCGAGCTCGTCGGTGCGCAGGACCCGGCCGGGCGGACAGTCCCCCGCGGCGATCTCCAGACCCAGGGCGTCCAGCACATGCGTATGGAGCCCCTGGGCAGGTGTGGTCATGGCCACAAGCCTACGGGCAGGGCCACGGCAGCAAAAAGTACGACGTTTATGTCACAGCCTCTTGAATAAGTCGTATGTAATGGGTTTCAGTAGCGCGACGGACCGATGTCGCGGACCGATGTCGATGAAGACAGCGAGGCAGCAATGAGCACCCCCCACGTCGTCGTGGTGATGGGCGTAGCAGGGACCGGCAAGACCACGATCGGCCCCCTGCTCGCCGACGCCCTGGGCGTCCCCTACGCCGAGGGCGACGACTTCCACCCGCCGGCCAACATCGCCAAGATGTCCGCCGGCACTCCGCTGGACGACGACGACCGCTGGCCGTGGCTGGAGGCGATCGGGCAGTGGGCACACGGCCGGAAGGGGCTCGGCGGCGTCGTCAGCAGCTCCGCGCTCAAGCGCGCCTACCGCGACCGGCTGCGCGCCGAGGCCCCTGGTGCCGTCTTCCTGCATCTGACCGGCGACCGGTCCCTCATCGAACGCCGCATGGCGGACCGCAAGGGCCACTTCATGCCGACCGCGCTGCTCGACTCCCAGTTCGCCACCCTGCAGCCCTTGCAGGAGGACGAGGCGGGCATCGCCGTCGACGTGTCCGGCACCCCTGAGGAAATCACCGAACGGGCCGTCGCCGCGCTGCGCCGGCTCGCGACCTAAGGATCACCACCGTGACCAGTCTCAGCGTCGAGATGCTGGCAGCGGACGCCGTCGAACCCATCACTTCGGCCGGCAACGCGCAGCTGGGCATCGCCGTCCTGGCGGGCATCGCCCTCATCGTCCTGCTCATCACCAAGTTCAAGATGCACGCGTTCCTCGCGTTGACCATCGGCTCGCTCGCCCTCGGCTCGTTCGCCGGCGCCAACCCGGCGAAGACCATCACCAGCTTCACCACGGGTCTCGGTTCGACCGTCGCGAGTGTCGGTGTCCTCATCGCCCTCGGCGCGATCCTGGGCAAGCTGCTCGCCGACTCCGGCGGCGCGGACCAGATCGTCGACACCATCCTCGCGAAGGCGAGTGGGCGGGCGATGCCGTGGGCGATGGTCCTCATCGCCTCGATCATCGGGCTTCCGCTGTTCTTCGAGGTCGGAATCGTCCTGATGATTCCGGTCGTGCTGCTCGTCGCCAAGCGGGGCAACTACTCGCTGATGCGTATCGGCATCCCCGCGCTCGCCGGCCTCTCCGTGATGCACGGGCTGATCCCGCCGCACCCCGGCCCGCTGGTGGCGATCGACGCCCTCGACGCCAACCTCGGTGTCACGCTGGCCCTCGGCGTCCTGGTCGCCATCCCCACGGTGATCATCGCGGGCCCCGTCTTCTCCCGCTACGCCGCCCGCTGGGTGGACATCGAGGCGCCGGAGAAGATGATTCCGCAGCGCCCGTCGGAGGAGCTGGACCGCCGTCCGAACTTCGGCGCGACCCTGGCGACGATCCTGCTGCCCGTCGTGCTGATGCTGGTCAAGGCGCTCGTCGACATCGTGGTGGACGACCCGGAGAACCAGGTCCAGCGCGTCACCGACGTCGTCGGCTCGCCGCTGATCGCGCTGCTCGCCGCCGTGATCGTGGGCATGTTCACCCTGGGCCGGGCGGCCGGATTCTCCAAGGGCCGTCTCTCCAGCACCGTCGAGAAGTCGCTCGCCCCGATCGCGGGCATCCTGCTGATCGTGGGTGCGGGTGGCGGCTTCAAGCAGACCCTCATCGACGCCGGTGTCGGCCAGATGATCCTGGACTTCTCCGAGAACTGGTCGATCCCCGCCCTGCTGCTCGGCTGGCTGATCGCCGTGGCGATACGCCTGGCGACCGGCTCGGCGACGGTGGCCACCATCTCGGCGGCCGGCCTGGTCGCCCCGCTGGCCGCCGACATGTCGACGTCGCACGCCGCGCTGCTCGTCCTCGCGGTCGGCGCGGGCTCGCTCTTCTTCAGCCACGTCAACGACGCGGGTTTCTGGCTGGTGAAGGAGTACTTCGGCATGGACGTGCCGCAGACGATCAAGACCTGGTCGGTGATGGAGACGATCATCTCCGTCTTCGCGCTGATCTTCATCCTGCTGCTGTCGCTGGTCCTGTAACGGCGCTACTCCTCCGGCTCCCGCCACAGCGGGTGCTCGGAACGCGCCCAGAGGCGCTCGACCGACCCGGTGCGCATGCCACGGCGTGCCTCCGGGTCGGCGAGCGCCTTCGCCATGTGCCCGGCGAGCACGATGCCGATCGCGAGTGCCAGCCAGTCGTGGACGAAGGTCGCCCCCGTGCGCCACACCAGCGGGGTGAGCCCGGTGAACCACATCAACAGGCCGGTACCGAGCATGACGAGCAGCCCTCCCGCGATCCACGCCGCGTACAGCTTCTGCCCCGCGTTGAACTTCCCGGCCGGCCGCGATCCCGGCGTGCGGTCGCGGCGCAGGGCGGCCCGCAGCCACCGCCGGTCGTGCGGCCCGAAGCGGTTGAGGCGGGAGAGGTCCGCGCGCAGCGCCCTGGAGAGCAGCCCCGCCAGCAGCGGTACGGGGATCAGCAGCCCGGACCATTCGTGGACGGTCACCACGAGGCGGCGGCGCCCGACCAGTTCGGCGAGCTGGGGGACGTAGAGGCAGGCGGCCGTGGCCACGCAGAGCAGGGTCAGCCAGGCGGTGGTGCGGTGCACCCAGCGCTCGGCGGTGCTGAAGCGTCGCAGCTTCGGCCCGTGTTCAGACAGTAGGGGCGTCGTCCCGTCCGTTGGAACGGCCCACCCAGGCGTCGACGTCATAACCCAGCTCCTCCCAGTATCCGGGGCGCACGGAGTCGGTGACGGTGATCCCGGAGAGCCATTTCGCCGACTTGTAGAAGTACATGGGGGCGACGTACAGGCGTACCGGGCCCCCGTGGGCGTGCGCCAGCGGCTCGTCCCGCATGCGCAGGGCGACCAGGACGTCGTCGCGGCGGGCCTGTTCGAGGGTGAGGCTCTCGCTGTAGGCGCCGTCGAAGCAGGTGAAGCGGACCGCCTTCGCCCCCGGGCTCACTCCCGCCGCGTCGAGCAGGGCGGAGAGCCGGACCCCCTCGAACGGCGTCTCGGGCACCCGCCAGCCCGTCACGCACTGGACGTCCCGCACGATGCGGGTCTGCGGGAGCGCCTTCAGCGCGTCCAGGGTGTACGTCGCCGGGCGCTCCACCAGGCCGTCCACTTTCAGGCCGTAGTCGGCGGGGCTCTTCCTCGCGACCGAGGAGACGACCGAGTAGTAGCGGAAGCCGCCGCCGTTGGGCAGGAGTCCGGTCAGGCCGGTCGGGTCCTTGTCGGCCACCGCGCCCAGGCCGTTCTCCAGGCCTTTCTGGAGAACGGGAGCGGCGGCGACGCCCACGGCCCCGAGACCGAGCATGGCCAGGACGAGACGACGGCCCACCGGAGCACCGGGCTCGGGTGGGGCGGTCCCGGACCCGGCGGGGCCGGGTCCGGGCTCGGACGCGGGGGAAGGGGGACGACTGTTCACGCGCTCATTCGAACACCCGCGGCCGTCCTGCACCAGAGCCGCCGGTCGTCCGTCGCGGCGTCCACCACGGAGGGCGGGCCCGCGACGCGTGCCACACTGCCGCCATGGAGAACCGTGAACCGCTGAAGCCCTGTCTCCTCGCCTTCCCCGGGCCGCTGCGCGACCGGCTGGTGGCGGCCGTGCTCTCGGGCGAGAAGGTCTCCACGACCGGGCTGCTCGTGGAGTACGAGGTCGAGCGCGAGGAACTCCCGCCGGTGGGCGAGCGGTCGGCGCTCATCGACTCCGACGGACGGGAGGTCGCCGTGCTGGAGCTGACGGAGGTACGGGTGATGCCCCTGGGGTCGGTGGGCCTGCAACACGCCCTCGACGAGGGCGAGGGTTACGCCTCCGTCGCCGAGTGGCGGGCGGGCCACGAGGCGTTCTGGCACAGCGAGGAGATGCGGGAGGCTCTGGGCGACCCCGAGTTCACCGTGGACGACGGGACGATGGTGGTGGCGGAGCGCTTCCGGGTGGCGGAGCGGCTCCTCTGACGCCCTGTTGAGCGCCGGATCGCGGAGTCGGACGTCGCTGCCGACGCGTTGCTGGAGGTCGTCGAACGCGAGGCCGGGTTCCGTGAGCCGAAGCGCCGGAACCGGGCGCGGCTCGCGTTCCGGGACGACGGGCCACGACCCCGGGCGGCCTCGCTCAGGACCTGACCGAATCGCGCTGAACACGGCGCGGCTCAACCTCAGTTGCACCTGTCTCAGCCTGTCTCTGTGCTGCTCTTCGCGCTCAGGGGACTGCTCGACCGGATCCCGGACGTGATCGACTCGGCCGGACGCGCCCGCGACTCGTGGCAGCGCTTCAGGAAGCCCGACCTGCCGCCCCCGGCGGACGACGAGGAGCCGCCCCTCGCCGCACAGGTCGTCCGGGCGTCCGGGCGCCCAGGCGTCCGGGTGTCCGGTGGCACAGGACGGCAGCACGGCGCGCGTCGTCATCACCGGCCTCGCCCGGGTCCCCGCCCCCCGGCCCGCCGCCGCCGTCCCTGGGTCGTGCCCGGGACGGCGACGGGCCGGTCCTCCTGACAGGACGCCGGCAGCCCTCACGGGCCGGGCCGAGGTGCCTCAGCCGACCGCCTTCGCGGCAGCCCGGCCCGCGGTCCGGCCCGAGAAGATGCAGCCGCCGAGGAACGTGCCCTCCAGCGAGCGGTAGCCGTGGACGCCGCCGCCGCCGAAGCCGGCCGCCTCTCCCGCCGCGTACATCCCGGGCAGCGGGGTGCCGTCCCCGGCCAGGACGCGGGAGGACAGGTCCGTCTCCAGGCCCCCGAGGGACTTCCGGGTCAGGATGTTCAGCCGTACGGCGATCAGAGGGCCGGCCGCCGGGTCGAGGATGCGGTGCGGCTTCGCCGTCCGGATCAGCTTGTCGCCGAGGTAGGCACGGGCCCCGTTGATCGCCGTGACCTGGAGGTCCTTGGTGAAGGGGTTGGCGATCTCCCGGTCGCGGGCGGTGATCTCGCGGCGCAGGGCGTCCTCGTCGATCAGTGCTTCACCGGTGAGGGCGTTCATGCCCCGCACGAGCGCGCCGAGGTCCTTCTCGACGACGAAGTCCACGCCCTTGTCCATGAACGCCTTCACCGGGCCCGGGACCTCGGCGCGCGCCCTGCCGATCACGTCGCGCACGGACTTCCCGGTCAGGTCCGGGTTCTGCTCGGAACCGGAGAGCGCGAACTCCTTGCCGATGATCTTCTGGTCGAGGACGAACCAGGTGTAGCCGTAGCCGGACTTCATGATGTGGTCGAGCGTGCCGAGCGTGTCGAACCCGGGGAACAGCGGGACGGGCAGCCGCTTGCCACGGGCGTCCAGCCAGAGCGAGGAGGGGCCGGGCAGGATCCGGATGCCGTGCTTGTCCCAGATCGGGTTCCAGTTCTCGATGCCCTCGGTGTAGTGCCACATCCGGTCGCGGTTGATGTGGTGGCCGCCCGCCTTCTCGGCGATGCCGAGCATCAGCCCGTCCACGTGGGCGGGGACGCCGGAGAGCATCTTCTCGGGCGGGGTGCCGAGCCGCTCGGGCCACTGGGCCCGGACGAGGTCGTGGTTGCCGCCGATGCCGCCCGAGGTGACGATCACGGCCTGGGCCCTGAGCTCGAAGGCACCCGTGACCTCGCGGCTGCTCGCGGTGCCCCGCTCGGCACCGCTCTCCTCCAGGATCTCGCCGGTGACCGTGTCCACCGCTCCGGCCGACCGGCCGAGGCCGGTGACCCGGTGGCGGAAACGCAGCTGGACGAGGCCCTTCGCCACCCCCTCGCGGACCCGGCGTTCGAAGGGCGCGACGACGCCGGGGCCGGTGCCCCAGGTGATGTGGAAGCGGGGGACGGAGTTGCCGTGGCCGTTCGCGTCGTAGCCGCCGCGTTCGGCCCAGCCGACGACGGGGAAGAACCGCACGCCCTGCGCGTGCAGCCAGGACCGCTTCTCCCCGGCCGCGAAGTCGACGTACGCCTCGGCCCACTGCCGTGGCCAGTGGTCCTCCTCGCGGTCGAAGCCCGCCGTGCCGTACCAGTCCTGGAGGGCGAGTGCGTGACTGTCCTTGATCCGCATGCGGCGCTGCTCGGGCGAGTCGACCAGGAAGAGCCCGCCGAAGGACCAGTGCGCCTGGCCGCCGATGGACTGCTCGGGTTCCTGGTCCAGCAGGATGACCGTGCGCCCGGCGTCGACGAGCTCGGCGGTGGCCACGAGCCCCGCGAGTCCTGCCCCGATCACGATCACGTCGGCGTCGTACGCCATGGGTTCCATCCTTCGGGGCGGTTGCGCGCGGCGGCGGCACGTTACTTGTGGGTCAGATCTTCGGTACGCGCCGCGCCCACGTCAACCGTCCGCCCGGTGGCGCCCTCACCGATCCCGGAGGGCCGCGGGGCTATCGTCGGACCGTGTCGGTGCTGGTGATCGTGCTCTCGGTGGGTGCCGCCTGCTGTCTGGGCTTCGGCTTCGTCCTCCAGCAGGACGCCGCCCGGCGTGCGCCGCTGCGCGATTTCCTCTCCCCCCGGCTGCTGCTCGACCTGATGCGGGTACCGAGCTGGCTCGTCGGGATCGGCCTGATGGTCTGCGGGATGGTGCTCGGCGCCCTGGCGCTCGGTCAGGGCGAGGTCTCCGTCGTGGAACCGCTCCTGGCCACCAACCTCCTCTTCGCGATGGCCCTGTCGCGCCACCGCACCGGCCAGTCCCTCGGCCGTCAGGGCTGGGGCGGCCTCTGCCTCCTCGCGGGTGGCGTCGCCGCGTTCCTGCTGGCGGGTCAGCCGCGTGGCGGGGACGCGGTGACCTCGCCGCTGCGGCACTGGCTGGTGATCGGGGTGGTGGCGGGGCTCGCACTGATCCTGACCGCGTCCGCCAGACATCCCCGGACCCGTGGGACCCCGGTCATGCTCGGCCTGGCGGCCGGGCTGCTGTACGGCTTGCAGGACGCCCTGACCAGGGTCAGCGGGGAGCGGCTGACCGAGGACGGCTGGGTGGCGCTGATGACGAGCTGGCAGCCCTACGCCGTCCTCGTCATGGGGCTGACGGGGCTGCTCCTGGTCCAGAGCGCCTTCGAGGCGGGTCCGCTGCGGGAGTCCCTGCCCGCCCTCACCGCCGCGCAGCCGCTGTCGGGCATCCTCTGCGGGATCGGCTTCCTCGGGGACCAGGTGCGCACCGACCCCGCGGCCCTGGCCTGGCAGGCCGTGGGGCTCGCGGCGGTCGTCGCCGGGATCGTCCTGCTGGGGCTGCATCCCGCGATGCCGGAGGGGAGGGACCGGCACGGATCAACGGCCGCCGACCGGTTGATGTTGGATGGGCCCCATGACTCCGGCTGACGAGATCCTGGACATGGTCGACGAGAACGACGAGGTCGTGGGGCAGGTGCCCCGCGGCGAGGCGACCGAGCGCGGCCTACGACACCGCTGCGTCTTCATCGAGGCGCGGGACGCCGCGGGCCGGCTCTTCGTCCACCGCAGGACGGCGTCGAAGCTGGTCTTCCCTTCCCACTACGACATGTTCGTCGGCGGGGTCGTGGGCGCGGGCGAGTCGTACGACGAGGCGGCGCTGCGGGAGGCCGAGGAGGAGCTGGGGGTCTTGGGCCTCCCCCGGCCGGTGCCGCTCTTCAAGTTCCTCTACGAGGATCCGGGGCACAGCTGGTGGTCGTACGTCTACGAGGTGCGCTGCGAACTGCCCGTGGCCCCGCAGCCGGAGGAGGTCGCCTGGCACACCTTCCTGACCGACGCGGAGCTCCAGGAGCGCCTCGGTACGTGGGCGTGGGTGCCGGACGGGCTGGCCGCGTACCACCGGCTGCGGGAGTTCCGGGCCGGCGGCGGGGCGGGGGCCACCGCATGAGCGGCGACTTCGTGCGAGGGCTGCGTCTGTGGTTCGCACCCGGGCGGATACGGGAGGAGGGCGACACCCCGGACTACCGCTTCTCCCTCGCCAACGAGCGCACCTTCCTCGCCTGGATCCGGACGGCTCTGGCCCTCATCGGCGGTGGTTTCGCCGTCGACCAGTTCCTGCCGGACCTGGCCTGGGGCATCCGGGCGGGGCTGGCCCTCGGGCTGCTGGCCGCCGGGGTGCTCTGCGCGCTGCGGGCCGTCAACCACTGGGTGCGGTGCGAGCGGGCGATGCGGCGCGGCGAGGATCTGCCCGTCTCGCGCTTCCCCGCGCTGATCGGCCTCGTGGTCGCCGTGGTGGCCGTCGTGATGGTGGTGGTCGTGCTGTTCGGCTGGGAGGGCCGGTGACGGGCCCGGTGCGCGACCCGGGGCTGCAACCCGAGCGGACGCGGCTGGCGTGGCGGCGCACGACCCTGGCGTGCACGGTGGTGGGCCTGCTCGCGATCCGGCAGGCGCTGCACGACGGGGCCACCGCGGCCGGGGTGCTGGCGGTCGCCCTGAGCCTGCTCGCGTGGCTGGGGTTCCTCTCGGTGGCGCACCGACGGGTGTCCGCGATCGGGCCCTCCGAGCCCGCCACGCTGTCGCCCCGCCTCGCGGTCACGGCGGCGGGCTGCACGGTCGCACTCGCGGCGTTCGCCGCGGCGACGCTGTTCTGACCTCGCCGCGGCGGCTCGGCCGGAGCGGGCGTCCGGCGCCGTGCGTCCCCCTCAGCCGTCCCAGTCCACGGTGACGACGATCTTGCCCCTGGTCCGTCCCTGCTCGTTGAGCCGGTAGGCCTCCCCGGCCTGTTCCAGGGGGAAGACCCGGTCGACGTGGACGGAGACGACCCCCTGCTCGGCCAGCTCCGCGAGATGGGTGAGGTCGGCGGCGTCGGGCCGTACGAACGCGTACCGCCCGCCGTAGGAGAAGACCTCGGCGTCCGCGATGGACGCGAGCCGGCCGCCGGGGGCCAGGGTCTGCGCGGAGACCCGGAGGGCTTCCCCGCCGACCGTGTCGAACGCCGCGTCGAAACCATCCGGAACCAGGGCCCGCAGCCGGGCGGCGAGCCCGTCGCCGTACTCCACCGGCTCCCCGCCCAGCTCGCGCACGTAGTCGTGGTTGTGGGGCCCGGCGGTGCCGACGACCCGGCAGCCCGCGTGCCGGGCGAGCTGGACGGCGAGCGAGCCGACCCCGCCGGCCGCCGCGTGGACCAGGACCGTCTCGCCCTCCTGGATCTTCAGGGTGCGGTGCAGCACCTGGTGCGCGGTGAGTCCGCACAGCGGCAGGCCGGCCGCTTCCTCGAAGCTCAGGCTCAGCGGCTTGCGGGCGAGGGTGCGCACGGGGGCGGCGACGTACTCGGCGAAGGTGCCGCGCGAGAGGAAGTCCTCACGGACGTAGCCGATGACCTCGTCCCCCACCTCGAACTCGTCGACGGCGGCGCCCGGCTGGACGACGACCCCGGCGACGTCCCAGCCCGGGATCACGGGGAAGACGGCCTCCAGCCCGGCCTGGAGGTAGCCCTCGCGCGCCTTCCAGTCGACGGGGTTCACGGCCGCGGCCCGCACCTTCACCAGGACCGTGTCGGGGCCGACCTTCGGGTCGGGCCGCTCGCCGTACTCCAGGACGTCGGCCGTGCCGTACCTGCTGTAGCTGATCGCCTTCATCCTCCGACGATCGGCGCGGGCCGGGGTCCCCGCAACTCAGGCCGTGACGGCTTCGAAGGGCGGCAGCAGGGTGCGGGGGTCGTGGCCGGTGTGCCAGAGCCCGATGAGGAACGCCGTGGTCGCCTCCAGGTAGGCGGCCCGGTCGAGCCCGCCGACGGGCAGGGGGACGCAGCCGAGGTCCCGGACGAGGGTCCCGACCGTCTCCAGGGCTCCGGCGTCGTCCCCGCACAGCGGGACGGCGACCGGGCCGTCGGCGAAGGCGGGCGGGTCGAGACGCCAGACGGAGTCGGGCAGGTGGTTGAAGGCCTTGACGACCCGTGCTCCGGTGAGGTCCGCGATCGTACGGGCGGCCCCCGGTCCCGCGCCGGTGGTGAGCCGGAAGCCGGGCCCGACGGCGTTGGTGCAGTCGACGAGCAGCCGGCCACGCAGCGCCCCGTCCGCCGCGCCGAGTGCCGTGAGCACCCCCGCCACGGCGTCGTAGGGCAGGGCGAGCAGGGTGGCGTCGCCGTAGGCCGCCGCCTCACGAATGGTGCCGGCGCGCCGGCCGGTGCGGTCGGCGAGCGCCCTGGCCCGTTCCGCCGACCGCCCGCCGAACAGCACGTGATGGCCGGCCGCCGCCCAGCGTCCGCCCAGTGCTTCCGCCATGTTGCCGGTCCCGATGATGCCGATGCGCATGTCTCTCTCCCCTGAGTGCCGTCCCGTAGCGTCGTGCCCGAGGGACGTTAGGGGATCCGTTACGCACCGTTCGGTGCCTGACGGACGGGAGAAGGGGGATCTCATGGACCGGCTGCTCGCGGACTGCGGGGCGCGACTCGGCTTCGACCTGCTGGGCAACACCTGGAATCCCGTCGTGCTGTACGCGCTCGGCGCCGGGCCCCGCAGGCCGGGCGACCTGCGGACGGAGATCGGCGGCATCAGCGCGAAGGTGCTCACCGAGACACTGCGCAGGCTGGAGGGCCTGCGGCTGGTGGAACGCCGGGCCTTCGCGGAGGCACCGCCGCGCGTGGAGTACGCCCTCACCCCGCTCGGCCGGACGCTGCTGGAGCCGATCGAGGCGCTGGGCCGCTGGTCGGCCGCGCACGGGGAGGCGTTCGTGGCCGCGCAGGGCTGGGACGACTGACGCACGGCCGAGGCGGGGAGCCGGAGATCACTTCCCGGATTCCGGAAGGGCACTGGACGACATACCGACTGGTCGGCATCATGGTCCCGACGTCCCACCGCCCCGGAGGTGCCCACCATGAGCCCAGTCCATCCGCCAGGTCTCGATCTCGACCTGCTGCGCGGCCATCTCGACCGCGAGCGGCCGGGTCTGGTGAACGGACCGCTGGACGCTCGGGTGATCGAGGGCGGACGGTCGAACCTCACCTATGTCGTCACCGACGGTTCGGGCCGGTGGGTCGTGCGCAGGCCCCCGCTGGGGCACGTGCTGGCCACCGCGCACGACATGAAGCGCGAGCACAGGGTGATCAGCGCGCTGCACCCGACGGCGGTCCCGGTACCGGAGACCCTGCTGCTCTGCGAGGACGACTCGGTCATCGGCTCGCCCTTCTACGTCATGGAGTACGTCGAGGGCACCCCGTACCGCACCGCCGAGCAGCTCGCGCCGCTCGGCGCCGAGCGCACCCGGGGCGTCGTCCTGGGACTCGTCGACACCCTCGTGGACCTGCACGCGGTCGATCCGGCTTCGGTCGGGCTCGGCGACTTCGGGCGTCCGGAGGGCTTCCTCGACCGGCAGCTCCGGCGCTGGGGCAAGCAGCTCGACGCCTCACGCAACCGCGAGCTCGCCGGGATCGACGAACTGCACGCGGCGCTCGGCAGGGAGCTGCCCGACTCCCCCGCCCCCACCGTCGTCCACGGCGACTACCGCCTGGACAACGTGCTGGTCGGGCAGGACGACCGGATCAAGGCGGTCCTGGACTGGGAGATGTCCACCCTCGGCGACCCGCTCACCGACCTGGGCCTGCTGGTGATGTACAGCTCGGACCTCGGCCTTCCCGCGTCCCCCGTGTCGACCACGAGCGGCGCCCCGGGCCACCCGGACCCCGCCGAGCTGATCGCGCGCTACGCCGCCCGCTCCGGCCGCGACACCTCCGCCATCTCCTGGTACACCGCCTTCGCCTGGTTCAAGCTCGCCGTGATCCTCGAGGGCATCCACTACCGCTACACCCTGGGCCAGACCGTCGGTGCCGGCTTCGACCGCATCGGCGACCTGGTCCCGGTCTTCATCGCGCACGGCCTCACCACCCTCCAGGAAGGCTGAACACCCCTATGGACTTCGCATTCGACGCCCGGACCGAAGAGCTGCGCACGAGATTGCTCACCTTCATGGACGAGCACGTGTACCCGGCCGAGGAGGTGGCGGAGGAGCAGCGCGCGGCGCTGGCGTCGCCGTGGGACACCCCGCAGATCGTGGAGGACCTCAAGGCCGAGGCCCGCAGGCAGGGGCTGTGGAACGTCTTCCTCCCCGACGCGGAGTACGGCGCCGGCCTGACGAACCTCCAGTACGCCCCCCTGGCCGAGATCACCGGCCGCAGCCCGCATCTGGCGCCGACGGCGCTGAACTGCGCGGCCCCGGACACCGGGAACATGGAGGTGCTCTTCCAGTTCGGTTCCGAGGAGCAGAAGAAGCAGTGGCTGGAGCCCCTGCTCGCCGGTGAGATCCGTTCGGCGTTCGCGATGACGGAGCCGGAGGTGGCCTCGTCGGACGCGACGAACATCGAGACCCGGATCAGGCGGGACGGCGACGACTACGTCATCAACGGGCGCAAGTGGTACATCTCCGGGGCGATGAACCCGGACTGTGCCGTCTTCATCGTGATGGGCAAGACCGACCCGGACAACGACGACATCCGCCGTCAGCAGTCCATGATCCTCGTCCCGCGCGACACCCCCGGTCTGGAGGTGCGCCGGGCGATGCAGGTGTACGGCTACGAGGACCACTCCCACGGCGGTCACGCCGAGGTCGTCTTCACCGACGTACGCGTGCCGGCCTCGCATCTGATCGGCGAGGAGGGCGGCGGCTTCGCCATCGCCCAGGCGCGGCTGGGCCCGGGCCGGATCCACCACTGCATGCGCCTGATCGGCATGGCCGAGCGGGCGATCGAGCTGATGTGCAGGCGTGCCGTGGCCCGTACGGCGTTCGGCAAGCCGCTGGCCCAGCAGGGCGTGGTGCAGAACTGGATCGCGGACGCCAGGGTGACGGTGGAGCAGCTGCGGCTGCTGGTGCTGAAGACGGCCTGGCTGATGGACACCGTCGGCAACCGGGGCGCGCACACCGAGATCCAGTCGATCAAGATCGCCACCCCGCGCGCGGTGGTGGACATCCTCGACCAGGCGGTGCAGCTGTACGGCGCCGGGGGTGTCAGCCAGGACTTCCCGCTGGCCGAACTCTGGGCCTCCGCACGGACGCTCCGGCTGGCGGACGGTCCGGACGAGGTGCACCAGAGGTCGCTGGCACGGCGTGAGATCAAGAAGTACCTCTGACACCCGTACGGGGAGGCGCCCCTCCGGCGCCTCCCCGGCGGTTCAGAAGGTGAGCTGCCAGCTGTCGATGTAGCCGGTGTCCTGTGCGGCGACGTCCCTGACCTGGAGCTTCCAGGTCCCGTTGGCGATCTCGCCGGACGCGTTGACGGTGTACGTCGCGATCACGTTGTCGGCCGAGTCGCTGCTGCTGGAGTTCTTCAGCCGGTAGGCGGTCCCGTCGGGTGCGAGCAGGTCGACGACGAGGTCACCGCGGTAGGTGTGCTTGATGTCGACCCCCACCTTGAGCGCGGTCGGGGCGTTGCCCGTGCGGCCGGTGACGGCGACCGACGAGGTCACCGCGGCGCCGTTGTCGGGCACGGAGACGTCGGTGGCGTTGCTGAAGACGGTGCCGGTGGGCGGGGTGACCGTGCCGGCGGACAGGGTCCAGATCGCGTGGGCCACCGCGTCGCTGTTGCGGTCCAGGGCCGTGTCGTTGATGTTCGCCGTCGTGTCGCACGACGAGTGGTAGCAGCGGTCGAAGGCCTGGCCTGCGGTTCCGCCCCACTTCTGGGCCTGGGCACTGGTCTTCGTGTAGTCCGCGCCGGAGAACAGTCCGCCCACCGGCACGCCCACGTTCTTGAACGGGGCGTGGTCGGAACGGCCGTCGCCCTCGGTCTCGATCTCGGTGGGTATCGACAGACCGGCGTAGTAGTCCTTGAAGGTCTGCTCGATGACCGGGTCGTCGTCGTAGACGAAGTAGCCGGGGTTGGGCGAACCGATCATGTCGAAGTTGAGGTAGCCGGCGAGCTTGGAGCGCTCGGTGGTGGCCAGGTTGTTGACGTAGTACTTCGAGCCGACGAGCCCGAGCTCCTCGGCTCCCCACCAGGCGAAGCGCAGGTGCTTGTCCGGTGTGAGCTGGGCCCGTGAGACGGCGAGGGCCGTCTCCAGCACGGCCGCCGATCCGGAGCCGTTGTCGTTGATGCCGGCGCCGGAGGTCACCGAGTCGAGGTGGGAACCGGCCATGAGGACCTGGTTCGGGTCGCCGCCCGGCCAGTCGGCGATCAGGTTGTACCCGGTGGCACCGCCGGAGGTGAACTGCTGGAGGGCCGTGGTGTATCCGGCGGCGTCCAGCTTGGCCTTCACGTAGTCGACGGAGGCCTTGTAACCGGTCCGGCCGTGGGCACGGTTGCCGCCGTTGGCGGTGGCGATCGACTGGAACTGGGTGAGGTGCGCCTTGACGTTGGCGAGCGGGATGTCGGGGGCCGCGGCGACGGCCTCGGGAGCGGCCTGTGCGGCAGGGGCCGCGGTCGCCATCAGGGCCGCCAGGGCGAGCGCGGCCACGGGAAGGGATCTGAGTCGGACACGGTTCATGGAAGGCTCCGGATTCCGTTCGGGGACTGACGGAACGTGCGGGGGGTCACAGGGCCGTGCACGGCCCTGGGCCTGGAGCGGTGGGGCTGGACGTGCGCCCCCGATGCTCGGGCAGGTGACCGAGTACCGTCAAGGTGGAATCCGGACAGGCGTGTTCGCTCACCGGACGGACACGGGGTCTGTCCGGGAGTCAGGGAGTGCCGGCCGTCCTCCTCGCCCCGCGCACGGGCAGGCCGGCTCCACGCGGTCCACCCCCGCGCATGCCGGAGCACGCGGTGAGGGGCCACACGCCGGGGGCGCGCTTTCGCGGTGTTCTGCCTGCTCAGCACGCCTCACGCGCCGCTGCCCGGCCTCTTGGGCGGGGCAGGCCGGGGGCCGCACACTCCGATAGGGCTCCCGGCCGGAAGCCCCGCCCCTGGCGTCGCGTGAACCGAAAGGCCCTCCATGCGCCCGCTCCAGCTCTCCGCCGCCCTGTTCGCCGCGGCCCTCCTGCTGACCGCCGCCTCCACCACCACCGCCTCGGCCCACGCGCGGACCGTCCCGGCGGACGTCGCCGACGGAGGCTTCGAGGTGCCGGTCGTCCCCGCCCCGGCCCCGTTCACCGACGTCCTCGGCGGACAGGCCGTGGGCGCCTGGGCGGTGGGCGGTGACAGCGTGGACGTGACCTCCGACCGGCTCTGGGACGCCGCCGAGGGCAGTCAGTCGCTGGACCTCAACGGCAGTACGTCCGGCAGCGTCTCGCAGGTGATACCGACGCTCCCGCTGACCTCGTACGTCGTCAGCTTCGAGCTGGCCGGCAACCCGGCATGGGCCCCGGCCCTGAAGACGGGTGAACTCAGGGTCGACGGGGCACTCGTGAAGACCTTCGGCTTCGACGTCACCGGCCGTCATTTCCGCGACATGGGCTGGACCCGGCAGACCGCGGTCTTCACCAACCTGCTGAAGAGCTCCGTCACCCTGACGTTCACGAGCACCAGTCCCGGCCCCGGCGGTCCGGTCGTCGACGACGTGAAGGTCCGCGGCTGCCTGCTGGTCCTGTGCCCGCCGGCCTCCTGAGCCGCCCGGGGGCCGGGGCGGCCGTCAGGGGCGCAGCGCCCGCAGCAGCAGGTCCGCCAGGTGGTCGGCGACCTCCTGCTGGCTGAGCGGGCCCTCCGGGCTGTACCAGGTGGACAGGTGGTGGACCGAGCCGAAGTGGTAGTCGACGACCAGGTCCGCCGGGGTCGCGGAGGAGAAGACGCCGAGGCGCTGGCCCTCCTCGATCAGGGCGCGGAAGCGCTCGTGGTAGCGGCGGCGCTCGATCCGCACCTGCTTGTTCTTCTCCGGGCTCAGGTGGTGCATGGAGCGGAAGAAGATCGAGGCGTCGTCGAGGTTCTCGATCGTCGTGACGACCACGTCCGCCGCCGCGTCGCGCAGCCGCTGCTCGACCGGCGCCTCGGCGTCCGCGAAGGCGTCGAGGCGCTCCTGCTGGAGCCGCAGCACCCGGGCGTAGACCTCCTGGAGGAGATCCTCCTTGGAGCCGAAGTAGTGGTAGAGCGCCCCCTTGGTGACACCCGCCGCCTCGACGATCTCCTGGACCGACGTGCGGTCGTAGCCGCGCTCGGCGAACAGCCGGGTGGCGGCGGCCAGCAGCCTCTGGGGGACGGGGGTACCGTCCCCGTCCGTCGCCTTGGCCATTGCCGCCACCTGCCCTCTCGTACCGCGTGAACTGTTCTAACGGGGGGAACGCAGTTCCCGCCTGAGGATCTTCCCACTCGCCGTCTTGGGGAGCTCGGCCAGGATCTCCACCTCGCGCGGGTACTTGTAGGCGGCCAGCCGCTCCTTGCAGTAGGCGCCGAGTTCGCGGGGGTCCACGTCGGCGCCCGGGCGGAGGCTGACGTAGGCCCGGACGGTCTCGCCGCGGTAGGCGTCCGGGACGCCGACGACGGCGGCTTCCCTGACCGCCGGGTGGGTGTAGAGGATGTCCTCGACCTCCCGGGGCCACACCTTGAACCCGGAGGCGTTGATCATGTCCTTCTTGCGGTCCACGACGTAGAGCCAGCCCGCCGTGTCCATGAAGCCGATGTCACCCGTGCGCAGCTCCCCGTCCGGGAAGGCGGCCTCGGTCGCCTCGGGGAGGTTCCAGTAGCCGGAGACGACCTGGGGCCCGCGTACGGCGATCTCGCCCTGCTCGCCGAAGGGGACGTCGTCACCCTTCTCGTCGATGATCCGGACCAGCGTGTCGGGACCGGGGACACCGACGGAGAGGGTCCCCGAGACCGGGTCGACGGGTGCTTCGCGCTCCGGCGGTACGGAGGCGCAGGGCGCGGTGCACTCGGTCAGTCCGTAGCCGTTGCGGATGTACGGACCGAAGCCCTCGCGGAACTTCTCGACCAGCGCGGGCGGCAGCGGGGCGCCCCCGGAGGAGATCACCTGGAAGGAGGCGAAGTGCTCACGGGTGGCGGCCGGGTGCGCGGCGAGCGCCATGAAGGCGGTCGAGGGCCCCACGGTGTAGGCCGGGCGGTGCTCGGCGAAGGCCTCCAGGACGACGCTCGCCTCGAAGCGGTAGGCGAGGACCAGGGTGCCCGCGTTGGCGACGCAGGCCGCGAGCTGGCACACCATGCCGGTGATGTGGAACAGCGGGGCGAGGGCGAAGTAAGCCGAGCCCTCCTCGATGGGGTGGCCGGCGCGCTGGCGCTCGGCGTTGACCATGATGTTGCCCTGGGAGTTCATGGCGCCCTTGGGGGTACCGCTCGTCCCCGAGGTGTAGCTGATCAGGGCGGTGTCCGACGCGGCGAGCTCCCGGCCCCCGGGCGCCGCGAGACCGAGGCGGGCGACGGTCACCAGATCGCAGGCCCGGTCGTCGGGCCCGGGCGCGGGCAGCCGCTCGAAGCCGAGCACGCGCGGGTCGTCGGCCGACTGGAGGTCGAGCTCGCAGGCGGTGAGGACGATCGTCACGCCAGGGGCGGCCTCGGCGGTGACCCGCAGATAGGCCTCCCAGGCCCGGTCCGAACAGATCAGCGCGGTCACCCCGGCGTCCTTCAGTACGTGCCCGACCTCGCCGGACTTGTACATCGGGTTGAGCGGGACAACGGTGGCACCCGCCTTCCAGGCGCCGAGCAGGGCGAGCACGAAGTGCGGGGTGTTCTGCAGCATGATGGCGACCCGGTCGCCGCGCCGCAGTCCCGCGGCGGCGAGGTGGCCGGCCACGGAATCGGACAGCTCGTCGGTCTCGCGGTAGCTGAGCCGGCCGTCGAAGTAGGCGAGGAAGGTGTGCTCGGGAGCCCGGCCGACGGCGTCGCGGAAGGCGTGCACCATGGTCTCGGCCGGGTGGACGGGGGCGAGCTGGGCCTCGGTGAGCAGGCCCGTCCAGGGCTTGGCCGCGTAGATCGAGTCGCTCATGCGCCGGCCCCCTCCCACTTCTGCTGGAGGTGGTTCATGTTGCCGAGCCACTGGTCGGGATCCTTGGCGCGGGCGCGGTAGTAACCCGCCACCTCGGGGTGCGGCAGGACCAGGAAGCGGTCCTGCTCCATGGCGTCGAACAGGGCGTCGGCGACGGCCTCCGGCTCGATGGCGGTGGGTGCGAGGACGAGGTCCCCCGCGGAACCCGCCGCCGTGAGCATGTCCGTACGCACGCCCTGGGGGCAGATCGTGTGGACCTTGACGCCCCGGTGCCGGTAGGTCAGCGAGAGCCACTCGGCGAAGGCGACGGCGCCGTGCTTGGTGACGCTGTACGGGGCCGCCCCGATCATCGTCAGCAGCCCGGCCGCCGAGGCCGTGGAGACGAAACGGCCGCTGCCGCGCTCCAGCCACTCGGGCAGCAGGGCTCTGGCCGCGCGGACGTGCGCCATCACGTTGACGTCCCAGGCCCGGGCCCAGACGTCCTCCTCGGCGAACGCGTCGCCGCCCGAGGCGAGACCGGCGTTGGCACAGTAGACGTCGATCCTGCCGCCGAGCGCCTCCCGCGCGGCCTCCACGATCGTCGAGGCGTCGCCCGCCACGACGGTGCCGCCGATCTCCTCGGCAAGGGACGTGATCCGGTCGGCGTCGAGGTCGTTGACGACGACCCGTGCGCCCTCCGCGGCGAACTTCCGGGCCAGCGCGGCGCCGATGCCCCCTCCGGCTCCCGTCACCACTACGCCAGCGCCCTGCACCGTGCTCATCGGTCCCGCCTCTCTCAGCCGTCTTCCCCGGCAGACTAACCAGTCGGTATGTGATCCGGGAAGGGGTTCGGGGCAGGACTGGGAATCTGCCCAGTCGTGGCCGTTCCGCGCGGCCCGCACCCGCGCTAGCGTGCGTGACCATGACAGTCGGCGCGATCATGGAGGTAGCGGAATGACCCTGTCCAGACGTGGTGTGCTGGCCGTCGGCGGTGCGATGGGGGCCCTGGCCGCGACCGCCGGAGCCGGAACCGCATCGGCCGCGGGCCGGGCTTCCGGTTCCGCGCGTACCCGGGTCCGCACCGGCTTCGACCGGCTGGCCGCCGACGGTTACGGGCTGCTCGCCGGGCAGAAGGTCGGCATCGTCACCAACCCCACCGGGATCACCTCGGACGTCCGCCACATCGTCGATGTGATGCACCCCGACGACCGGGTGGACCTGACCGCCGTCTTCGGCCCGGAGCACGGCTTCCGCGGCACGGCGCAGGCGGGCGGTTCGGAGGGGCGCTACGACGACCCGGCGACGGGGCTGCCGGTCTACGACACGTATCTGAAGAGCGGTCAGCCGCTCGCCGACGTCTTCACCGCTTCGGGTGTGGACACCGTGGTCTTCGACATCCAGGACGCGGGCGCCCGCTTCTACACGTACATCTGGACGCTGTACGACTGCATGGAGGCGGCGGCGCTCGCGGGCAAGCGGTTCGTCGTCCTGGACCGGCCCAACCCGGTGACCGGGCGGGCGGCGCTGGGGCCCGTGCTCGATCCGGCCTTCGGCACGTTCGTGGGGCGCCGGGAGATCTCCCAGGCGCACGGCATGACGGTGGCGGAGCTGGCCCTGCTCTTCGACGGGGAGTTCCTGACGGCCCGGCCGCTGGAGCTGGACGTGGTGAGGATGTCCGGCTGGCGGCGGTCCGACTTCTTCGACGAGACGGGCCTGCCGTGGGTGCCGCCGAGCCCGAACATGCCGACGCCCGAGACCGCGCTGGTCTACCCGGGCACCTGCCTCTTCGAGGGCACCAACCTCTCGGAGGGGCGCGGGACGACGCGGCCGTTCGAGCTGCTGGGCGCGGAGGGCGTCGACCACCGGTGGGCGGCGGCGGCGAACGCGCTGGAGCTGCCCGGGGTCGCCTTCCGCGAGGCGTACTTCGCGCCGACGTTCTCCAAGTTCCAGGGCAGGACGGTCGGCGGGGTGCAGGTGCACGTCCAGGACCGCGAGGTCTTCGACCCGGTCCGCACCGGCATCGCGCTGCTGGTGACCGCGAAGCGGTCGTGGAGCGGGTTCGCGTGGCGTGCGGACAACTGGATCGACAAGCTCACGGGCAACACGCGCGTCCGCACGATGATCGACGCGGGTGCGGACACGGACGAGGTGGTGGGGGCGTGGTCGGAGGATCTGGCCGCCTTCCGCGCGACGCGCAAGGAGTACCTCCTCTACCGGTGAGCACCCGCCGGTAGAGGAGTCCCCCTCGACCGGTGAGCACCCGTCCGGTACCGAGGCCGATGACGCCTCGGTACCGGACGGGCCCCGCCGGGCCGGGCCGCCACGGGGCCCGGCCCGGCGGTCGCGACCGTCGCGGCCTCCGGCCTCAGCGGTGCGAGGGGAACTCCACGACCTGCTGGTACGTCGGCCGGTTCTGCCAGTGGATCGACTTCTGCGAGATCCCGCCCAGCGGCCGGTGCACGATGGAGTCGGTGCACCACTGGTCTCCCGCGCCGCACGTGTCGTCGCCCGGGTAGACCGTGGCCGCGGGGACGGCCGCCGCCGCCTTCAGGGTGCTCAGCAGCGCGGAACGGCAGGCGGCGAGGTCGCCGTTGCCGCAGTACGTCTTCGCCAGCGGTCCCTTGACGGTCTGTCCGAGCACCTGGCGCAGATCCTTGTCGGCGAAACCCCACCAGCCGTACTGGAAGGCTGATCCGCTGTGCGCCCCGCTCGGCCCGTGGCTGGCGGCCGGGGACTCGTCCGTGGCCAGGTTCGCGGTCAGCGCCGAGTAGAGACCGTCACCGAGGCCGGGCCGGAACTCCGCCTCGATCAGTTTCGGCCACCACGCGTCCATGATGCGTACCGCCTCCGCGTGGGTGTAGGTGTGCGACCCCGGTGCCGTCTCCTTGCGCTGGGCGCCGGCGGCCCGCCAGGAGTCGAGCTTCTGGATCACCGCGTCCACTTCGGGATCGGTGACCGGCTGGGAGCGCAGCACCTTGAGGAGTTCGGGCAGCAACTGCTCGCCGCGCAGGTCGGTGACCGCCGCCTCGGCCATGGCGCGGGTGAGGGACGCGCGGGTGACGCCGCCGGCCGCCACGAGTGCGGAGACCCGGTCGTCGAGCAGGTCGCCCCGGTGCACCGCTCCGAAGCCGAAGGCCGCGGTGGAGTAGTCCTTGGCCTGCCGGTTGTTCCAGGAGATGTAGTAGTCCTGACCACTGGAGTGCGGGTGCGCGGCGAAGGGGGTGTAGTCGGTGGTGTTCGCCGCCGGGTCGTACCCCTTCCACTCGTACGCCTTCTCGGCCTTGACCGGCAGCGCGGCGTCGACCCCTTCCGCGCGCACCGGGTTCATCCCGCTGTTGTAGAAGGCCGTGGTGCGCGAGTCGGCGTAGAACCAGTTGAAGGCGTAGTCGATGTTGCTCGCCGCCTGCTGGAAGGTGGCCGCGTCGGTGACGACCGCGGGGTCGTTGAGCATCTGGAAGCCGATGATCGAGTCGGCCTCGTGCCGGTAGGTGGTGCGCAGCGAGGTGTACGCGACCGGCTTGCCGCCCACCGTGGCGCGGTGGCTGACGATGCCGTAGTCGGTGCGCCACACCTGCATGCGGTAGGAGCCCTTGGCTGTGGAGTCGGCGACGGTGGGCTTCCAGGAGTTGCTGCGCTCCAGCTTCTCCATGGCCGTGCAGGCGCCGTCGTTCCGGTAGTGCGTGGAGTTCTTGGTGGGCGCGGAACCGTCGGGTTCGCACAGCTCGACCGCGTAGGTGTCGGTGATGTCCTGGGCCGCGGAGGTCGCGCTCCAGGCGTAGTCCTGGCCTCGGCCCATCTGGATGTACATGCCGACACCCGCGAACGAGACCCCCCGGGCGCTGATGCCGGGCCCCTGGAGCTCCTGGAGCATCATCAGCTGCGGGGCGAAGTAGCCGGTCTGGGGGCCCATGACGGCGATCGGGTTGCCGCTCGCGGTGTGCTTGCCGGACACCAGGAGGGCGTTGGACATGCCGCGCCTCTGGGCGCCGTCACCCGATCCGGGCAGCGAGCCCTCGGGGATCACACCGTCGTCGTACATGCCCTGGAGCGGAGCGAGGGCGGCCGGCGCCTTCACGGGGGCCTTGACGCCGGTGCCGGCCGAGCCGGTGCGGTCGTATATCAGGGGTTCCGGGGTGACCGAGCCCGGGTCGGGGAGGGCGGTGCCCCGGGCGGTGTCGGGCTTGCCGGCATACGGGAAGGAGGTGCCGTCGTGGACGGTGAGGACGGCCTCCGGGTCGTTGCGCTGACGGAAGGACTCCCAGACGCGAGTGCCCTCCTGGACGCCGTACTTCTGCTGGGCGGCGAGCAGCGAGAGCGCGGCCTGGACCTCGCCGCCTCCTCCCCCGCCGAACTGGCCGCCGACGACCGAGGCGATCGAGATCAGGTCGGTGAGCTTGAACGGCTGGATCTCGCCCACGTTCGTGATCGAGTCGATCTTCCCGGTGAGGACGTACTCACCCGGGAAGTAGCGGCCGTCCTTCGACTTCACCCGGTAGGCGTTGATCCCGTCGACGTAGGCCTGTGCGTCGGCCATCGCCTGCTCGCCCCGCGCGCCCTCCGTGGTCCTGATCCATTCGACCTGGGCCTCGAGGTCCGCCTCGGTGTACGGGGCCTGCGGCCAGAACTGCTGCTCCAGGCCCTGGTTGGCCAGTGCTCCCCCGGCGAACGACGTCAGCTCGCCGCGCCCGATGTGCCGGAAGAGGTCCATCAGCCACAGGCGGTCCTGCCCGGCCGCGAACCCGGCGCCGAACTCGGTGCCGTAGCGCGTGGTGCCCTTGATGTGCGGGACGCCGCTCTTCTTGTCCCGGGTGATCGTGACGTCCTCGCGCGGTCGGGTCACGGACTCGATCTGGTCCGCGGCGACTCCGAAGGAGGCGTCGTTGAAGAAGTCGGTCAGCTTCTGGTCGGTGAGGCCGGTGTGGCCCGCGACCAGGCCGTTGTAGCGGTCGAGTTGGTCGTCGCTGTGCGCGGGGTGGGTGCCGAACGCCTTGTTGCCGAGGATCTCGACGAGGGTGGCGTTGCCGTTCTCGCCGGGCGGCAGGATGTCCGCGCACCGGCCTTGGCAGTGATCGGTGACGGCGAGAGGTTCCGGCTCCGCGGCTCCGGCACTGGGAACCGTGGCGAGAAGGGACGTACCGAGAGCGAGAACCGCCGCGGCTGCGGCGGTTCTGAGCGTGCGGGTGCGTGGGGGCATGCGTGCTCCTCCGGGTGGCCGATGCGCCGGAGGTTACTGGCGGTAGGACCCGCCGGTAAGATGAACATCAGTCACTTTTTCAGAATCATCACACGCCGATACACGGTCTCACGCAGGGCCTCACAGGGTCTATCTCAGTCCGTGGACGCGTTTCACCTTTCGATGGAGCCGAATCGGGCAGGCGTACGTCCATCCCTTGACGCCGAAGTACGAGCGACGGAGGTGGCAGTGCCATGGCCGGATTCCGGAGTCTTGCGAGACAGGTCCGCGATCCGCGGGGCGACCTTGCCTTGCGGCGGTATTCGCTGCGCAAGTGCCTGGAGAGATTCGCCCCGTACGGGCACCGGGCGACCTGGGACCATCTGTGCGCCCGGCACGGCCTGGAACCCGAGGACCGGGCCCCCGATCCGGCGCGCCTGGTCCGCGCGCTGGAGGAGCTGGAGGCGGCACGGGCCGTCTGGCTCGCCTACGAGTCGGGCTTCGCCGAGCGGCGGCGCCGCGAGAAGCACGACGGGCTGCGCCGGCCCGGCTCCTTCGACGACTGGCACCGGCGCACCTGGGGCGGCAACGGTATCGCGCACTGCGACGATCCGGACGTCCACCCGAGCGCCCCGCTGGCCGAGGTCCTGGGACGGCTGATCGCGGCCCTGGGGGCCGAGCCCGGGGCCGTCTGCCCGGTCTGCACGGAAGCCGGGATCGTCTGGCGCCAGGACCTGGACCGCGAACCCTGGTCGGGCCCGGTGTGCACGGGGTGCGGCATCGTGGTCCCCCGCCCGGTCCTGACGGCGGGAGCGCTGGCCGAGGCGAGGCGAGCGCGGACGAGGGACCTGGCATCGGCCGCCTGAACACCCACGCGCCACGCGGAGTGGGGCGCCGGCCGCCGCGGGCGGCGCGGGGGCGCCGGCCGCCCGGAGCGCTCAGGCGGTACGAGGTGGCCGGTCGGCAGCCGGGGAGGCCGGGCGGCCGGTCGCGGGAGCTGGGCGTCCGGCAGCCGGGGAGGCCGCCGGAGCGCGGGGGGCGGCCGTTCAGCCGCCGTCCGCCACGTCCCGCTCGGGCATCAGACGCGAGCCGGTCAGCCGGTCACCGAACACGTCGTCGGGGTTGGACAGCACACAGGTCTCCAGCGAGAGGCACCCGCAGCCGATGCAGTCGCTGAGGTGGTCCCGCAGGCGTCCCAGCTGCGTGATGCGCTCGTCCAGCTCCGAGCGCCAGGCCCGCGAGAGCCGCGCCCAGTCGTCGTGGTTCGGGGTGCGCTCCTCCGGCAGCTCGGCCAGCGCCTTCCTGATCGTGGCGAGCGGGATGCCCACCCGCTGCGCGGCCCTCACGAAGGCCACCCGGCGCAGCGCGTCCCTGGTGTAGCGGCGCTGGTTGCCGCTCGTGCGGGTGCTGCTGATCAGGCCCTTGGACTCGTAGAAGTGCAGCGCCGACACCGCGGCGCCACTACGGGCGGACAGCTGACCGACGGTGAGTTCTTGGTATGACTGCGGAATCTGTGGCACTCATCCCACCCTAGTGGCCGCACCTCGGCCCCCGCCGCCCTCCCGGAAAACCCGGCCGGTCCGTCGTTGACAGGGACGCGCGACCCAACCATGCTGAGCAAGCGCTTAGACATCGCCCGGGAAGGGCGGACGACAGCCGGAAGGCAGGGACCAGAACCATGGCAGAGCCGAAGATCTTCACGTCCGCGCAGGAGCTGCGGGACGCAGTGGGCGAGGAGCTCGGTCACAGCGACTGGCTGGAGATCGAGCAGAAGAGGATCGACCAGTTCGCCGAGGCCACGGGCGACCACCAGTGGATCCACGTGGACCCGGAGCGCGCCGCCGCCGGCCCGTTCGGCACGACGATCGCGCACGGATATCTGACGCTGTCACTGCTGCCGGTGCTCGTCCCGCAAATCCTGCGGGTCGAGGGCGCGAAGATGGGCATCAACTACGGGACCAACAAGGTCCGCTTCCCCTCGACGGTCCCGGTGGGCTCGCGGCTGCGCGCCACGGCCGTTCTGAAGGACGTCGAGGAGGCGGGCGGCGGAGTGCAGGTGACCGCCCTCGTCACCGTCGAGCGCGAGGGCGGCGACAAGCCCGCCTGTGTCGCGGAGTCGGTGTCGCGCTACTACTTCTGAGCGCCGGCCGCCGCCCCGGGGGCGCCCTGGGTCACTTCTGGGCGCCCACCATGCGCAGGACGAGGTCGGCGTAGAGGGTGCCGACCTCCTCGGGCGTCCGGCTGCCCTGCGCGCTGAACCAGCGGGCAACGTCGATGCAGAGGGACAGCACGGCGAGAGTGGTGCCCGGCACGTCGGGTACGTCGAACTCGCCGGCCCGGACACCCTCGCCGATGATCCGGCGCACGACGGCGTCGCTCCGCCTGCGCAGGGCCACGATCTCGGCGCGGTGCTCATCGCCGAGGGCCTCCAGCTCGTACTGCACCACCCGGGCCGTGGTGTGCCGTTCCGCGTGCCAGCGGACGAAGGCCCGGACCGCGTCGGCGAGCCGCTCGGCCGCCGTGCCGTCCCTGTCGGCCGCCGTCTCCAGCAGGAGCAGGGCCCGGTCGTGGCCGATCCTGCTGATCCGGTGGAGCAGCTCTTCCTTGGTCTTGTAGTGGATGTAGAGCGCCGCCGGGCTCATCCCGGCGCGGCCGGCGATGTCCCGGGTGGTGGTCGCGTGGTAGCCGCGCTCGGCGAATGCCTCGACGGCCGCGACGAGCAGCCGCCTCGCCGCCTCGGGTGTGACCTCGCTCCACGGCGTGTTGTCGCCGTCGGTCTCCTCCGCCGTGCTCATCGCGACGCGCCCCTTTCCGCTGGCAGGACGAACACCATACCGCGAACCTGAGCAAGCGCTTAGAGCGTACCGGGGTGAGATCGTCAGAGCTTCTGGAAGGGGTCGTGCTCGGCGAGGATCTTCTCCAGCCTGGCCTGGTCGACCCGGCTGATGATCTGGCCCGCCTCCTGGCGGTCCCGGATGACCTTGGCGAGGGTGAAGCACGAGGTGACCAGGTAGAGGACGCCGATGGCCAGGAAGGCCCGCACCCAGGCGTCGGCGTCGAGGAAGAAGATACCGAGGGCCACCGCGCCCATGGCCACTCCGAAGGAGAGGACGGCCTGTCCGTAGAAGGCCGCGGTGCTCTGCTGCTTGACCGATGTGGAATCACTCATGCCGCACAGCATCCGGCGCGGTGGCGCACGCCGGTATCCGCCGGCGTACTCACCCGGTACTCAGTCGGGCGCCCGCAGGGCTCAGAAGGCGGAGACCCCCGTGAGCGCCCGGCCGATGATCAGCTTCTGGATCTGGCTGGTGCCCTCGTACAGGGTCATCACCCGCGCGTCCCTGACCAGCTTGCCGACGGGGTACTCGTCGATGTAGCCGTAGCCGCCGAACACCTGGAGGGCGTTGTTCGCGGCCCGGACCGCGGCCTCGGAGGCGAACAGCTTCGCCGTCGAGGCGGCGGTGGCGAAGTCCTGGCCCCGGTCGATCAGGTCGGCGACGCGCCAGGTGAGCATCCGGGCGGCGTCGACGTCCACGGAGATGTCGCTGATGAGCTCCTGGACGAGCTGGTAGCTCGCGATGGGCTTCCCGAACTGCTCGCGCTCGCCCGCGTAGCGCACGGCGGCGTCCAGGGCGGCCTGGGCGATGCCGACGCAGCCCGCCGCGACCGACATCCGCCCCTTGGCCAGGGCGGACATGGCGATGGAGAACCCCTTGCCCTCGGGGCCCAGAAGGGTGGAGGCGGGGACCCGGACGTCCTCCAGCACCAGTTCGGCGGTGGCCTGGCCGCGCAGCCCGAGCTTCCCGTGGACCGTGCGCCGGGTCAGCCCGGGGGCGTCGGCGGGCACCAGGAAGGCGGAGACGCCCCGGTGCCCCGGGGTGTCGTTGGTGCGGGCGAACAGCAGGACGACATCCGCCCAGGTCCCGTTGGTGATGAACATCTTGGAGCCGTTGATGACGTAGTCGTCGCCGTCACGCACGGCCCTGGTGCTGAGGTTGCCGGCGTCGGAGCCGGTGCCGGGCTCGGTGAGACCGAAGCAGCCGACGGCCTCACCGGCGGTGAGCCGCGGCAGCCACTGCCGCTTCTGCTCCTCGTCGCCCCAGGAAGCGATCGTCTTGGCCACCAGGCCGAGGGAGACGGACACGATGCCGCGCACCGAGGAGTCGCCCCGGCCGAGCTCCTCCGTCACCAGGCAGTAGGAGAGGTGGTCACCGCCGGAGCCGCCGTACTCCTCGGGGATGGTCAGCCCCAGGAAGCCGAGGGCGCCCAGCTTCTTCACGATCGACTTGTCGACACTCTCGGCCCGGTCCCACTCGACGACATGCGGGGTGATCTCCCGCGCGACGAAGTCCTCGGCGAGCTGCCGGACGGCATCCTGCTCCTCGCTCAGCTCCAGGTTCATCCTGCGACACCCCACTTTTAATTAGCACTGCTAGTTTTTCGTGTGCAGGCCCTACTATGTGCCGCATGGCCCGACCGCGCAAGCCCCTCCTCAGCAGAGACCGCATCGTCGAGGCGGCGAGCGCGCTCGTGGACGCCGAGGGACTGGACGCGGTGTCGACCCGCCGCCTGGCCGCCGAGCTGGGCGTCAGCGGGCCCTCGCTCTACAACCACTTCCGGAACAAGGACGAGATCCTCGACGCGGTCGCCGACGCCGTGTCCGCCCAGGTCGACCTGTCGATGTTCGAGGGGTCCGACCCCAGGGACTGGCCCGCAGCCCTGCACGACTGGGCCGTCTCCTACCGTGCCGCGCTGGCCGAGCACCCGCACATCGTCCCGGTGCTCGCCCAGGGCCCGGGCCGCCGCCCCGCCGGTCTGCGGGTCGCCGACGCGGTCTTCGGCGCGATGGTCGAGGCGGGGTGGCCGCCCGCGCAGGCGACGTACATCGGCGCCCTGATGCGCTACTTCATCACCGGCTCCGCGCTCGGCTCCTTCGCCCGGGGCTTCGTCGACGACGAGACGGCGTACGACCCCGCCGACTATCCGCACCTCGGCCAGGCCCACCTGCTGGCCGACCGGCGCCAGCAGGTCGACGAGGGAGCCTTCGAGACGGGCCTGCGGGCCCTGCTCGACGGCCTCGCGCTCCAGTACGAGGAAACGGTCGCCACCCGCACGGTTCGGCCCGCGCCGCATGGTGCCTGACGCATCCTGGACCCATGGCCCGTACGAGACCGAACGATCCTGCCGCGCCCCGGCTCGCGGCGCTGGCCGCCCTGCTGGCCGACGAGACCCGCGCCTCCTTCTGCCTCGCCCTGCTCGACGGGCGGGCCTGGACGGCGGGTGAGCTGGCCCGGAGCGCGGGGGTGGCCCCCTCCACGGCGAGTGAGCATCTGGGCAAGCTGATCGGGGGCGGCCTGCTCACCGAGGAACGCCAGGGCCGCCACCGCTACGTACGGCTGGCCGACGGACGGACCGCCCAGCTGATCGAGGAGCTGGCCGCCCACGCCGCCCCGGGCGCGGAGAAACCCCCGCGCACCCTGCGCGAGGCGAGCCTCCAGCACGCGCTGGCCCGGGGCCGGACCTGCTACGACCACCTCGCCGGGCGGCTCGGCATCCGGATCACCGACGCGATGACCGAACGCGGACTGCTGCGGCAGGACACCGGCTTCGCCCTGACCGACGAGGGCCTGGGATGGTTCGGCGGCCTCGGTGTGCGCCTCGACACGGCGTCACGCAGGCCGCTGGCACGCGGCTGCCTGGACTGGACCGAGCGGCGCCCCCATCTGGCGGGCGTCTCCGGGGCCGCCCTGTGCCGGCACGTGCTGGACGCGGGCTGGTGCGAGCGGGTCGGCACGGGGAGGGCGGTGCGCGCCACCCCTGACGGGCTGCGGGCGCTCTCGCGGCACCTGGACATCGACCCCGGACACTTGACGTGAGCCGTCAATTCGGTGGGCGCCGAACGGTTCCCGCCCTACCGTCGAGCCATGACAACGTCTACAGCGCGCCCCGCCGCGCCGGACACCGCGGGACGCGACTGGCGGGCCCCTGCCGCCGCATGCACCACCGTCGTCCTCTGGGCCTCCGCATTCGTCTCCATCCGCAGCGCCGGCGAGGCGTACTCACCGGGGGCGCTGGCGCTGGGCCGGCTGCTCGCCGGCACCCTGACGCTCGGCGCGATCCTGCTCGTACGCCGCGAGGGGCTGCCGTCCCGGGCGGCGTGGCCGGGCATCATCGGCTCGGGGCTGCTCTGGTTCGGGCTCTACATGGTGGTGCTCAACTGGGGTGAACAGCTGGTCGACGCGGGCACCGCCGCGATGCTGGTGAACATCGGCCCGATCCTGATCGCCCTCCTCGGCGCCGGTCTCCTCGGAGAAGGGCTGCCCAGAAGGCTGCTCGTCGGCATGGCCGTCTCGTTCGCGGGCGCGGTGGTGGTCGGGCTCTCCATGTCGGGACACGGGAGTTCGTCGGTCCTGGGCGTCGTGCTGTGCCTGGTGGCCGCGGTGACGTACGCCGGCGGCGTGGTCAGCCAGAAGCCCGCGCTCCGGCACGGATCGGCCCTCCAGATCACCACGTTCGGCTGCCTGATCGGTATGGTCGCCTGCCTGCCCTTCAGCGGTGTGCTGGTCTCCGAGGCGGCGGACGCCCCGCTGTCCGCCACGCTGAACATGGTCTATCTCGGGGTGTTCCCGACCGCGCTGGCCTTCACCACCTGGGCGTACGCCCTGGCCAGGACCACGGCGGGCCGGATGGGCGCGACGACGTACGCGGTGCCCGCCCTGGTGGTGCTGATGTCATGGCTACTGCTCGACGAGGTCCCGGCCCTGCTCACGGTCGCGGGCGGGCTGCTCTGCCTGGCCGGGGTCGCGGTCTCCCGGACCCGCGCGCGGGCGGCACGGACGCCTGTCCCTGCCGCCTCTCCCGAGGGCTGAGCCCCTCCGCGCGGCCCGGCCCCTTTCCCGTACCGGGGACGCGAAAGCCCTGCCGTCCCCCGTGGACAGGCAGGGCTTCGCGCGTACGGAGGCTGTGCTACGTCGTACGGAGCAGGCGGTGCCGGTGTCAGTTGAGCGTCAGGAAGGTGCCCGCGCCGTTGGGGTATTCGATCCAGACGGTTGACCGGGCTCCCGCCGGAACGCCGGACCAGGCGGCGGTCAGGTCGGTCGGGGTGCCAGGGGTGACACGGGAGGTGCCGGGTGTGACGGTGGCCTTGCCGGTGACCGGGCTGTCCTCGCTGACGCGGTTCACCTGGTAGGTGTACGGGGTGACGCTGTCGCCGCCGTCGGAGTAGTCGACAGCGACCACGGCCACGAAGATCGCATCGGCGTTCGTGCGCGACACGTTGACGGTGAAGACGCCGTTGCTGTCAGGGTCGGCGAACGCGGCGCTCTGCAGGACCCCGTCGATCATCGGCCCCCAGACGACGCCCGCGAGATTGCCTTCGGCCACGTCGAAGTGGACGGAGATCTGGGAGGCCTTGGTACCGGCCGGGATGGCCGCCTCGTAGTAGGTCTCGGCGGTTCCGGTCAGTGTGCCCTTGACGGGGGGCGCGGAGACCGGGCCACGGGCGGTGGCCGTGAGGGTGCTGGTCGCAGGAGTGACGGAGTAGGTGGTCTCGCCGCTGGTGCCGGTGCCTTTGATCTCGGCGGGCGCGTGGACGCTCTGCGGGGTGACGGCGATCGGGCTGCGGACGGTGGTGCGACCGGAGGTCCAGGTGAGAGAACCGGTGTCGAGGACGCCCGACGGTGCGGTGGTCACGTCGAACCTGACCGTGAAGGTGCGCTTCTGCCCGGGGTGGCTGAAGTGGAGAACGGACGGGGAGACGGTGGCCTTCACGCCCGGCAGGTCGACCTTGGCCCGGTAGGTGCCGGCGGAGGTGGCGGTGACGGTACGGGTGACGGTCTGGGAGCCGAAGAGCTCACCGATGGCTATGGAGGGGTAGTTGAGATCACTCGGATCGACGGCATCGACACCGGACCGGGTGTCGATGCCGACCCCTTCGAGGTATCCGAGCCAGTCCTGATCACCGGAGTCGTAGACGAGTCCGGGACTGAGCATCGCTTCGGCCTCGACCTCACCGGCGCCCTGGGCGAAGACGTCGGTGCTGTCCTTGCCGTCGGCGGTCCTGGTGGGGGTGGCGGTGGTCATCATGGCCGACTTGACGCTCATCGGGGACCAGGTGGGGTGCTCGGAGAGGTAGAGGGCTGCGAGGCCGGCGATGTGCGGGGTCGCCATCGAGGTGCCGGAGTAGTAGTCGAAGTCATGGCCGTGGTTACCGGGCGGGGCCACGGCAGCCAGAATGGTGGACCCGGGTGCGGTGATGTCCGGCTTGAGGAGGTCGCCGTTGCCCACGAGGGAGGGACCGCGCGAGGAGAAGCCGGCGACCTGCGGGTACGTTTCACCCGCGCCGCCCCTGCTGAGGGTCACGGTGGCGTCGCCCGCTGCCGCGTAGTCGCGTACAGCGGTTGCGGCGGGACCGCCGAGGTGGACGGTCGGCACGGAGTGCAGGTCGCCGTCGGTGCTTTCCTTGCCGTTGTTGACGAGGACCATGCCCACGCCACCGGCCCTCTTGACCTCGGCGGACTTGTCGGTACGGGCGGTGACGCCGCGGGTGCAGACGACCACCTTCCCGGCGGTACGTGCGGCGTCGAGGGTGCCCGCCGCGCAGTAGTCGGCGTCGGCGGCCCCCGCGGTCCTGACGGCGTCGGCGAGGACGAGGGGTGCGGAGCCGACGGTGTCCTGCACGCTGGTGCTGATACCGGTGTAGCTCTTCCCGTTGCCGAGGGTGACGGTGCCGGTGTGCGGGGCGATGGTTCCGGCGGCGACGGTGGTGGTCCAGGGCGCCGTGTTGTCGAGGCTGGAGGCCTCCGGGCCCGCGTTGCCTCCGGCGGTCGCCACGAAGACGCCTGCGGCGGCGGCGTTGCGGAGCGCGGTCTGGGCCGGGTCGTCGTAGGTGCTTTCGAACGTGCTGCCGAGGGAGTAGTTGATGACGTCCACGCCGTCGGCGACGGCCTGGTCGATGGCGGCGACTAGGTCGCTGGTCAGACCGCCGTCCTTCTTGCCGTCCTTGCTCTGCCAGAGAGCCTTGTAGACGGCGATGGTTGCGGCGGGCGCGACACCCGAGATGGTGCCGAGGTCGCGGCCGTCGGCGGTGGCGCGCACACCGGCGTTGCCGGCCGCGGTCGATGCGGTGTGGGTGCCGTGGCCCTGGCTGTCGCGGGGGGAGATGTAGCCGGCGCGGTTGGACGCGGGGACGTTCTGCAACCAGCCCTCAGCGAAGTACCGGGCGCTGATGATCTTCTGGTTGCAGTCGGTCGCGGTGAAACTCTCGCCGGTCTGGCAGGTGCCGGTGAACGTGGTGCCGTCGGCCTTGTGCATCACGGTGGTGGTGCCGTCGAGGTAGGGCCGGTAGGGGTCGTCCCGGGTGGGTTTCCCGCCGCGTGGGCCGGTGGGCTTCCCGGCCGTCAGCGCGGGGGCCCCGAAGGAGGCGCTCTCGGGCCAGATGCCGGTGTCGATGTCGCCGATGACGATGCCTTTGCCGGCCTCGGCCGTGCCGCCGAGCGCGGCCCACAGACCCTTGCGGCCGGAGAGGCCGAGGAAGTCGGTGGAGGTCTTGTCGTCGGTGACGTGGTGGAACCGGTCGGGGGCGATGTTGGTGACGCCCTTGGTGCGGGCCAGCTGGACGAGTTGGGCCGCGCTGAGCTTGGCGCTGAAGGTGTTGGTGGTGACGGCGTAGTGCTGGCGGACGGTGGCGCCGACCTTCTTGGCGACCTGGCTCTGCTTGTCGGTCAGGTGGGTGCGGTAGCGCTTGGCGCCGGGGGCGGTGACGTCGAGCCTCTTGCCCTTGGCGGGCCGGGTGGCGGGGAGGTCGTCGACGCTGCCGTCGTAGGTGACGAGGGGCTGGTCGGCGAGCGTGATCAGGTAGGTGCCCGCGGCAAGGGGAGTGGTGGACCCGGTCGCGACGGCGGGGGTGGCGAGGGGCAGGCTGACGACGGCGAGGGTCGTGGCGAGTAGGGCGCTGATGGCGCCGCGCCGGTTTCGGAGTGCTCTTCGTGGCTGGATTGTCACGGGTTTCCTCACGGGTGTACGGGCATGCCGGATAGGCGAGCGGGGGTGCTCGCCTGCGGCGCGGGCCCGGGGGCCGGGGTGAGTGAACCGCCTCTCACATGGGGTGATTGACGGACGGCTCAACAGAAGTGAACGCTTTGCGATCACTTGATGTCCAGATAATCTGATGGCGTCTTTGGCGCGTGACCAAACGCGCCACCTGCGAGGGGACCTCGGCCGGTCACCTGCCCGCCCGTACCTGTCCGGGGCACCCCGACGCGTGTGGCAGGGAAGGCCGGTTGTGCTGGAAGCAGTAGGCGTGAGCCGTTTCGACGAAGAGGTCTACCGAGCGGTTCTGACGGAACCTCGGAGTGCGGTGCGTGATCTCGCGGAGAGCGCGGGGGCCGGGGCGGCCCGTACCCGGCAGGCGCTGAAGCGTCTCACCGCTCTGGGGCTGGTACGGCGGGTGGAGCGGAGCCTGTGGGAGGCGGTGAGTCCGCAGTCGGCCCTCTCGGCGCTGGTGCACCGACGCCGGTCGGAGACGGAGACGGCATTCGCGAGGCTGGAGACGGAGTTCGCCCATCTGCATCGTCTGCACCGGGCCGGGCAGCTGCGGTCGGATCCCGGCGCCCTGGTGGAGGTGCTGACGGGCCGTGAGGAGACGATGCGCAGGGTCGATGAGCTGAGCCGCTCCGTCACCACGCATCTGTGGACGCTGGACAAGCCGCCCTATCTGGAGGCGGTGGGAGAGCCTCACCACGGCGAGATGGAGACGGCGACGACACGGGAGTGGCTGGAGCGCGGCGTGGACATCCGCGGCGTCTACTGCCTGGAGTCGATCGAGCCGCCCGGGCGGCTGGAGACGATCCTGAATCTGGCAGCGCTCGGGGAGCAGTCGCGGTTGTTGCCGCACCTTCCGTTCAAGGCGCGGATCGTGGACCGGCGCATCGCGGTGGTGCCGCTGGCAGGGGGGATACAGGACTCCATCATGCTGGTGCATCCGTCAGGTCTGCTGGACGGGCTGATGGAGTTGTTCGAGGCGTACTGGGAACGGGCCGAGCCCATGTTCTCCGACGGGCTCGGTGCGGTGGAGGGGCCCAGCGAGGAGGAGCTGGTCCTCGTCCGGCTGCTGCACGCCGGATACAAGGACCAGGCGATAGCGCGTCAGTTGGGGGTGAGCGTGCGTACGGCCACACGTCGCGTGGCGGCGTTGCTGAAGAGGCTCAACGCGGACACGCGGTTCCAGGCCGGGGTGAAGGCGCGGGAGCGGGGCTGGGTGTGACCACCGGGCGGCCGGGGTGCTCCTGCGCACGGAGCACGACCCGGGCGGGTGGCCCCTGGGGGCACACCCGCCCACGCGGACAGCGAAGCCCCGCCGTACCCGCGACCGGCACCGAGGCGGCGGAGCCCGCTAGAACACGACCAGCGCGCGTCCCCCCTTGCCCGCGATCATGTTGTCGAAGGCCGCGGGGATGCCGTCCAGCGAGATCCGCTCCGTGACCATCATCGAGAGGTCGAACCGTCCGGCGCGGATGTGCTCGGCGAGCACAGGCAGGTCGCGGGCCGGGTCGCTGTTGCCGTAGACGCAACCGGTGAGGGAGCGGCCCCAGTGGAAGATCTCCAGGGCGTTGAAGGTCACCTGCTGGTCCTTGCCGCCGATGCCGACGACCGTCGTACGGCCGCCCCGGCGGGTGGACTCCCAGGCGCCACGGATCGTGGCGGGGCGGCCGACGCACTCCACGGCGACGTCCGCGCCCTGGCCCCCGGTGAGCTTGCGGACGGCGCGCGGAGTGGTGTCGGAGGCCACGACGTAGTCGGTGGCGCCGGCCTTGCGGGCGAGCTCCTCCTTCTCCGGGGACACGTCCACGGCGATGATCTTCGACGCTCCGGCGATACGGGCGGCCTGGAGGACCGCGAGGCCGACGCCGCCGATCCCGAAGACGACGACGCTCTCGCCCTCGCGCACCTGGGCGGAGTGATGGACGGCGCCGTAGCCGGTCAGAACCGCGCAGCCGAGCAGGGCCGCGTCGTCGAGCGGGATGCCGGCCGGGGCGGGCAGCACGCAGTTGGCGGCGACGACGGTCTCCTGGGCGAACGCGGCGACGTTCAGGCCCGGGTGGAGCTCGGTGCCGTCGGCCGTACGGGCGTGGATGTTCGCCGCGCCCTTCAGCGCGTCGGCGCAGAGCCAGACCTCGCCGATCCCGCAGTGGAAGCACGCCCCGCAGGACGGCGCCCAGTTGAGGACGACGGGGTCGCCGGCGGCGACGTGGGTGACGCCCTCGCCGACGGCCAGCACGGTGCCCGCGCCCTCGTGGCCGAGGACCGCGGGCACCGGCAGGCGCATCGTGCCGTTGGACAGGGACAGGTCGGAGTGACAGACACCGGCGGCGGCGAGGCTGATGCTCACCTGGCCGGGGCCGGGCTCCGGGAGTTCGATGTCGGTGATCTCCAGGGGAGCTCCGACGGCGGGCAGTACGGCGGCGCGGACCACGAACAGACTCCTCGGTGGATCGGTGGGATCGGCGGGGATCAGAACTGGAGGGACTTGGTCTGGAGGTACTCGGAGAGACCGTGCGGGCCGAGCTCGCGCCCCACGCCGGACTGCTTGTAGCCGCCGAAGGGGGCCAGCGGGTTGAAGCGCCCGCCGTTGATGTCCACCTGGCCGGTGTCCATGCGGCGGGCGAAGGCCACGGCCTCCTCGTCGTCCGCTCCCCAGACGGCCCCGGCGAGTCCGTAGACGGTGCCGTTGGCGATCCGCAGCGCGTCGTCCGTGTCCTCGTACCGGAGGATCGAGAGCACCGGGCCGAAGATCTCCTCCTGCGCGATGGTCATGTCCGGGGTCACGTCGGCGAAGACGGTGGGGCTGACGTAGTAGCCCTGGTCCTTCGGCGCCTCGGGGCCTCCCGCGACGAGGCGGGCGCCCTCCTCGATGCCCTTCTCGATGTAACCCCGCACCCGGGCCTGCTGCTTGGCGTTGACGAGGGGGCCGACCCGCTCGCCGGGCACGTACTTGGCGACGGCGGTGGCGGCGAGGCTCACGGCCTCCTCGTACCGCTCGGCGTCGACCAGCATCCGGGTCCAGGCGCTGCACGTCTGGCCGGAGTTGGACATCACGTTGGCCACACCGACGTTGACGGCCCTGGCGAGGTCCGCGCCGGGGAGGATCACGTTGGCGGACTTGCCGCCGAGCTCCAGCGCGACGCGCTTGACGGCCGCCCCCGCCGTGGCGCCGATCTGCTTGCCGACGGCCGTGGAGCCGGTGAAGGAGACCAGGTCGACGTCCTCGTGCTCGGCGAGCGCCTGTCCGGCGACCGCGCCGATCCCGGTGACCAGGTTGAAGACGCCCGCGGGCAGACCCGCCTCCTGGATCGCCTCGGCGAAGAGCTGCGCGGTGAGCGGGGTGTCCTCGGCGGGCTTCAGGACGACGGTGCAGCCGGCCGCGAGCGCGGGGGCCACCTTGGCGACGATCTGGTGGAGCGGGTAGTTCCAGGGCGTGATCGCGCCGACGACTCCGACGGGCTCCAGCAGGACGGTGGAGTTGCCCAGCTTCTCCTCGAAGGAGTACGAGGCGGCCAGTTCGGCGTACGAACCGGCGACCAGCACCGGTACGCCCGCGTGCACCATCTGGGACAGCGGGAGCGGCGAGCCGAGTTCGGCGGTGACCGTCTCGGCGATCTCGTCCTTACGGGCGGCCAGCACGTCCCGCAGGGCTCCGAGCCTTGCGGCGCGTTCGGCGGGCGGGGTGGCCGCCCAGCCGGGGAAAGCGGCGCGCGCGGCGCGTACCGCGGCGTCGACGTCCTCGGCGGTGCCGGCGGGGACGTGCCCGACGACCTGCTCGTCCGCCGGGTTCACGACCGCGATCGTGTCCTGGCCGGAGGCGGGCCGCCACTCCCCGCCGATGTACATCCCGTCATGCGCCTTCATTGCTGTTCCTCCCGGGCTCGCTGTGCCTGCCGCCGAAGCCGTGCGTACGGACGGATGCCGTCCCCGGCCCAAACTAGCGCTGTTAGTTTTTGGGCGCCAGGGAACGGCCGGAGACACAGGTCACGCACGGACCACGGCAACCGTCCCACGCGGGGCGGGTGTGTGTCCGGGTGCGCGGCGCGGCGGGATTTCGGGAGCCAGCGGTCAGGAGGCGTCCCGCTCGGCGCGAGCCGCGCCCCTGCGGGGTGCCGGTACCGGGGGATCCGGTTCCGTCGGCGCCGGTACCGCCGTCCGCCCGCCGCCCCGGAGGCCGAGTCCCGCCGCTCCGAGGAGCAGCACGCCCAGCATCACGAACGGGGCGGCGGTGCCCGCGACTCCGGCGATCAGGCCGGCCGATGCGGGCGCGGCGACCTGGCCGAGCCGGTTGCCGGTGAGCCTGAGCGCCAGTGCCGTGGAGCGGGCCGCCGCGGGTGCGGCCTGGACGACGGTGGTCATCGAGAGCGGCTGGCCGACCCCCAGGCAGAAGCCCAGCACGGCCAGCATCACGGCGAGCCCCCACACGGGGACGGGCAGGGCGATCGCCGCGCAGAGGAGGCCGCCGAGCAGGCAGGTCGTGGACAGCAGGGCCGTCCTGCCCACCCTGCGCAGCATCGGCGTCATGACCAGGCGGCAGGCGATGGTCGCGGCGGCCCGCAGGCTGAGCAGCAGCCCGACGGTGGCGGGGGCGATGCCGCGGTGCTCGCCGACGACCGGCAGGTAGGCGGTGAGGATGTCGGTGGCGCTGAGCACGGCGAGGCTGATGAAGATCCCGGCCGGAACACCACGGGTCCGCAGGATGGCGCCCACCGGCACCTTCTGCGCCTCCTTGCGCGTGGTCACGGCGGTGCGCCGGTGCTCGATGCGCCAGAGCGAGGTGAAGGAGACGGCGGCGACGACCGCCGAGACGAGCAGGGCCAGGGCGCTCGTGCGCGCCATCGCACCGTCCTGCTCGGAGATGACGAAGCCCGCGGCGATCGGCCCGACGAGCTGGCCGAGGGAGGCCCCGATGGTGAAGTGGCCGAAATTGCGGTCCTGGTCGGCGGGGGCCGACTGCCGGGCGACGAGCGACTGGGCGCCGATCACGAAGCAGAGGTGGCCGAGGCCCATCACCCCGCTCCACGCGGCGAGCGCGGCCAGGGAGTCCGAGGTGCCGCTGAGCGCACAGCCGCCGCCGATCAGGACCACCCCGACGGGCAGCAGGGGCGCGCAGCGGCCGTGGTCCGTGCGCCGGCCCAGCGGTACGGCGGCGAAGAGCGGGAGCAGCGCGTAGACACCCGCGATGACGCCGATCGCCCGCTCGTCGGCGCCCAGCGAGAGGGCCCGGTAGGAGACGGCCGGCCGCGCCATCGACACCGCCCCCTGCGCGAAGGCGAAGGCGATGACGAGGCGCAGCAGCCAGCCCCTGCCGGGCCGGGGTTCCGGAGGCATCAGATGATTCCGAACAGGATGCCCGCGGCCAGCACCACCAGCGAGGTGAGCACAGCCCACTTGACGGTGAAGCGGGTGTGGTCGCCGAACTCGACCTTGGCCATGCCGACCAGGACGTAGACGGCGGGCACGAGCGGGGACGACATGTGCAGCGGCTGTCCCGCGATGGAGGCGCGGGCGATCTCCAGGGGGGAGACGCCGTGGGCGGCGCCGGCCTCGGCAAGCACGGGCAGGACTCCGAAGTAGAAGCCGTCGTTGGACATGAAGTAGGTCAGCGGGAGGCTCAGCAGACCGGTGACGAGGGCCATGTGCGGGCCCATGCCGTCGGGGATGGCCCCGACGAGCCAGTCCGCCATGTGTTCGACCATACCGGTGCCGGTGAGCACGCCGGTGAAGACGGCGGCGGCGAAGACCATGCCGGAGACGTTGAGCACGTTGTCGGCGTGGGCCGCGATCCTGGCCCGCTGGTCGGGCATGTGGGGGAAGTTGACGGTGAGGGCGAGGGCCGCGCCGATCAGGAACAGCACCGGGATCGGCATCAGTTCGAGGATCATCGCTGCCAGCAGGGCGACGGTCAGCCCGGCGTTGAACCAGTAGAGCTTCGGGCGAAGGGTGTGCCGGTCGGGGTCGAGCCCCTTGAACTCCTCGTCCGCCGCGCCGCCCTCGGGGCCGCCCGCGCCCTCCGCACCGCCGGCACCGCCAGCGGCCTCCGCGCCTCCCGCGCCGGTCGCCCTCGGGGCCTTCGTGAGGCGGTCGGGACCGCCGCCCGCACCGACGAGGACGGTCTCCGGCTCGGTGACGAGCACCTCGTCGAGCGTGAGGGTGCCCAGGCGCCTGCGCTCACGGCGACCCAGGACCCAGGCCAGCAGGATGACGGCGAGCAGACCGACGGCGAGGGCCGGGATCATCGGGACGAAGATGTCGGCCGCGTCGACCTTGAGGGCGGTGGCCGCACGGGCCGTGGGCCCACCCCAGGGCAGCGTGTTCATCACCCCGTTCGCGGTGGCGGCGACACCGGTCATCACCACCAGGCTCATCTTCAGCCGCTTGTAGAGCGGATACATGGCCGAGACGGTGATCATGAACGTGGTGGAACCGTCACCGTCCAGCGAAACGATCGCCGCGAGCAGCGCCGTACCGATGACGATGCGCATCGGGTCGGCCTTGCAGAAGCGCAGGATGCCCCGGACGATCGGGTCGAAGAGACCGACGTCGATCATCACGCCGAAGTAGACGATGGCGAACATGAGCATCGCGGCGGTCGGCGCCAGGTTGCCGACCCCTTCGATGACGTAGTCACCGAGCTTCGCGCCCTGCCCGACGGCCACGCAGAACAGGGCGGGGATCAGGACCAGCGCCGCGATCGGGGACATCTTCTTCGTCATGATCAGGACCAGAAAGGTCGCGATCATGGCAAAGCCGAGGATTGTCAACATATGGGATACCTAACGTTCACCTTTGAACTCTGACCGGAGTCGCGGTCCGGATGACGTTAGGTGTCCCGAAGTGGCGTTAACAAGATGTTGACGTGTGAGCAATACGAGCAAAACCCCAGGTCAGCGAATTGGCGTCACGGACACGGGCACGGCGTTGAGCACCGAGGTCCCGGAGAGCGGGTCCAGGAGGCTGCCGTCGAGGAGCTGGTTCACGTTGACGCCCGGCTCCGCTCCCGCGACCGCCGTCCGGGTGCCCGGGCGGTTGTGTCCCCAGCCGTGCGGGAGGCTCACGACTCCGGTCCGTACCGCGTCGGTGATCTCGGTGGGCGCCTCGACCTGCCCGCCCGCCGCGGTGATCCGGGCCGTGTCCCCGTCGGCCAGGCCGATGCGGGCCGCGTCCTCGGGGTGGATCTGCAGGGTGCAGACGTTCGAGCCGCCGCGGAGCGACGCCACGTTGTGCATCCAGCTGTTGTTGGACCGCAGATGGCGGCGGCCGACCAGGACGAGACCGGCGGGGCGCGCGTCCAGCGCGGCGCGCAGCCGGGGCAGATCGGCGGCGATCGGCTCGGGGAAGAGCTCGATGCGGCCGGATCGGGTCTTGAGGACCTGCGGGACACGCGGCTCCAGCGGGCCGAGGTCGATGCCGTGCGGGTGCGCGAGGAGCTCTTCCAGGGTCAGGCCGTACGGTCCGAGACGGAGCATCAGGTCGAGGCGGCGTTCGGCGCCGGTGCGGCCGGTCAGTTCGGCGGCGAGCGTCTCGGGCGCCCCCGCCCTGGTGAGCGTCGAGGTGATGACCAGGTCGTCGACGGCCTCGGGCGGCGCCCCGTGGTTGCCGCCGACGGCGAGGACGAGCCGGGCGAGGATCTCGCTCTCGTCCATCCTGTCCTCCTCCAGCGGCACGGCGGGCCTGCTGTAGCGGACCTGGTTGCGGACGGCGAAGGAGTTGAACGCGAAGTCGAAGTGGGCGCTCTGCGAGGGCGGCGGCGGGGGCAGCACGACGTCGGCGTGGCGCGCGGTCTCGTTGAGATAGGGGTCCACGCTGACCATGAAGTCCAGGCCCTCGGCGAGCGCCCGGTCCAGGCGGTCGCCGTCGGGCGCGGAGAGCACCGGGTTGCCGGCGATCACGATCAGGGCGCGGATCCGGCCCTCGCCCGGAGTCTCGATCTCCTCGGCCAGTGCGGCGGCGGGCAGTTCCCCCTTGGCCTCGGGGTGGCCGGAGACCCTGCTCCTCCAGCGCCCGAGGGCGAAGCCCTTGCCGGGGCCGGCGGGCCGGGGCGCCCGGGCGGTGGCGGAGAGCGGGAAGAGCGCGCCGCCGGGGCGGTCGAGGTTGCCGGTGAGGATGTTCAGTACGTCGACGAGCCAGCTGGCCAGGGTGCCGTGCTCGACGGTGCAGCTGCCGATGCGCCCGTAGACGGCGGCGGCGGGGGCGGCGGCGAGTTCGCGGGCGATCTCCCGGATGAGGTCCGGGTCCAGGTCGCAGGCGGAGGACACCGCCTCGGGGGTGAAGTCCGCGACGGCCTCGGCCAGTTCGTCCAGGCCGTCGAGGTGGCCGGAGAGGGCTCCGGGGTCGGCGAGCTTCTCCTCCAGGAGGACCTGGGTGAGCGAGGCGAGCAGGAGGGCGTCGGTACCGGGCCGGATCGCGGCGTGCCGGTCGGCGAGGCGGGCGGTGCGGGTGCGGCGCGGGTCGACGACCGTGAGGGTGCCGCCCCGCCGGCGCAGCGCCTTGAGCTTGCCGGGGAAGTCGGGGGCGGTGCAGAGACTGCCGTTGGACTCCAGCGGGTTGGCACCGATCAGCAGCAGGTGGGCGGTGCGGTCGAGGTCGGGTACGGGGATGGCGTGGGCGTCGCCGAAGAGCAGCCCGCTGGAGACGTGCTTGGGCATCTGGTCCAGCGTGCTGGCGGTGAAGACGTTGCGCGTGCCGAGCGTGGACAGCAGCAGCGGCGGGTGGAGCGCTCCGGCCATCGTGTGCACGTTGGGGTTGCCGAGGAAGACTCCTACGGCCTGCTTGCCGTGTTCGGCGATCAGGGCGGGGATCTTCTCGGCGATCACGTCGAAGGCCTCCTCCCAGGTCGCCTCGCGCAGGACGCCGTCCCTGCGGACCAGCGGGGCGCGCAGCCGGTCGGGGTCGGCGTCGAGCCCGCCGAAGGAGGCGCCCTTGGGGCAGATGAAACCCTGGCTGAAGACGTCGTCGCGGTCACCGCGGGCCCCGGTCACGGTGGTCCCCTCGATGGTGAGGGTGAGTCCGCAGGTGGCTTCACAGAGCGGGCAGACACGCAGGGCGGTGCGGGAATCGTGGGACATGGGCCCTCCCCGGGGCGGCGGCAGCGGTGGCGCGCGGGCGTGATCGGGCCACCCGCCCCCGTACGGCAGGCGCGGGCTGCGGCCGGATCGAGCATACCGACCGGTACGGATGCTGGCGAGATGCCGGAGCGACCGTTGTGCGCGCCGCCTGCCCCGGCCGGGTCGAGGCGGAGGTGTGAGCCCGGCCTCAGCTGCCCGAGGACCCGTGGCGGGCGCGCGCCCGGGCGGCCCCGGCTGCCCTCGCCGGAGGAGCGCGCCGCCCCCGCTCAGGTCATTCCAGGACGCGCGCCAGGTAGGCCTGGAGCAGGATCCGGGTCTCGCCGATCAGGTCCGGGTCGCCGTCCGGGTCGGAGCGGAAGGCGAGTTGGAGCAGGGCGTCGGCGGCCTGCACGCAGACGAGGACCGTGCGCAGGAGAGCCGCGTCGGAGACCGTTCCCTCCCTCCCCCGGGCCAGGTGCCGCGAGAGCAGATCGGCCAGGCGCCCGGCCACCCGCCGGTTCACCTCGTCGAGTGGTCCGTCGACGGGAGCGGGCGGGCCGAAGTCGACGAGGGCGAAGCCCGGCACGGAGCGCTTCATCGCGAGGTACTCGTCGAGCACGGCGTCGATGGCCGCACGCCACTCCTGCTCGGGGATCGCCTCCAGCCGGACGACGACCCGCCCCGCGTAGACCTCCAGATTGCGCTCGGCCAAGGCGTCGACCAGCGCTCTCTTGTTGGGGAAGAAGCGGTAGACGGAGCCGATCGGGACCCCGGCACGGTCGGCGACCGCACGGGTGGAGAGCAACTCGTAGCCGGTCTCGTCGAGCAGGACGGCGCCGGCGTCGAGGATCCGGGCGAGCCGGTCGGCGCTGCGCTGCTGCACGGGGACGCGTCGGAGGTTCGTATGAGCGTGGGACACGGGCTCCATGATGCATGTATGCCGTTGACGGGCCACGTTTCGATTCCTACGGTGATGCATAGGATTCTTCGTCAGGGGATCCACGGGATGCATCGTCCACCGGGAGCGCATGATGAGTGGCATCGAGCAGGCGAGGAAGACGGCGCGGAACCTCGCCCACAGCTCGGGCTTCGGCAACGAGCACAGTTCGGAGGCCGTCGCAGGCGCCTTGCCGCACGGCCGCAACTCCCCCCAGCGCGCCCCTCTCGGGCTGTACGCGGAGCAGCTCAGCGGCTCGGCCTTCACCGAGCCCCGCGCCCGTAACCGCCGGTCCTGGCTGTACCGGATCCGGCCGTCGGCGGCCCACCCCGCCTTCGTCCGCATCGACAACGGCACCCTGCGCAGCGCCCCGTTCACGGAGACGGTGCCCGACCCCAACCGGCTGCGCTGGGACCCGCTCCCCGACCCCGCTCCGGGCACCGACTTCCTGACCGGCCTGTGGACGCTGGGCGGCAACGGCGACGCCACGCAGCGGACCGGCATGGCCGTGCACCTCTACAGCGCGAACTCCTCCATGACCGACCGCGTGTTCAGCGACTCCGACGGCGAGCTCCTGATCGTCCCGGAGAGCGGCGGCCTGCTGCTCCGTACCGAACTGGGCCTGCTGGCGGCCGGCCCCGGTCAGGTCGCGCTGATCCCCCGCGGCATCCGCTTCCGCGTGGAGCTGCTGGACGCCACGGCCCGCGGCTACGTCTGCGAGAACTACGGCCATCCGTTCGTGCTGCCCGATCTCGGCCCGATCGGCGCCAACGGCCTGGCGAACGCGCGCGACTTCCTCGCGCCCGTCGCCGCGTACGAGGACCGCGAGGGCCCGGTCGAGGTGGTCAACAAGTTCTGCGGGAACCTCTGGTCGGCGACGTACGGCCACTCGCCGCTCGACGTGGTCGCCTGGCACGGCAACCACACGCCGTACGTCTACGACCTGCGCCGCTTCAACGTCATCGGCACCATCAGCTACGACCACCCGGACCCCTCGATCTTCACGGTGCTGACCTCGCCGTCCGACACCCCCGGGCTGGCCGGCGTCGACTTCGTCGTCTTCGCCCCGCGCTGGCTGGTCGGCGAGGACACCTTCCGCCCGCCGTACTTCCACCGCAACGTGATGAGTGAGTACATGGGCCTCATCGAAGGGGCGTACGACGCCAAGGCGGGCGGGTTCGTGCCGGGCGGCGGTTCCCTGCACAACATGATGTCGGCGCACGGACCCGACCGTGAGACCTTCGACCGGGCGAGCGCCGCGGAGCTGGTGCCGCAGCGGATCGACGACGGCCTGGCGTTCATGTTCGAGACGCGGTGGCCGGTCACGGCGACCGCGCAGGCCGCGGGCGCGGACCATCTCCAGCGCGGGTACGACGACGTGTGGCAGGGTCTGAGCCGCAACTTCCGGCCGTGACACCGCGCGGCCGGCCGCGGCCCAGGGAGGTCAGGTGGACGGGATGAACCAGGTCGACGAGGCGGGCCGGACGCCTGGCTTCGCCCCCGACTCCCTCGTGCTGAACCGGAAGCTGCCGCTCTGGTACCAGGTCTCGCAGTCGCTGCGCGCCTCCATACTGGGCCGTCCCCAGGACGCCTCGACGCGGCTGCCGACCGAGGAGCAGCTCGCCGTCCACTACGGCGTCAGCGTCCTCACCATGCGCCAGGCCCTCAAGGAGCTGGAGAGCGAAGGGCTGATCAGCAGGCACCGCAGGCGCGGGACGTTCATCGAGCCGCGCGCCCGCCGGGTCTCCCCGGTGCGGCTGCTCGGTTCGATCGACGCCATCGTCGCGCAGCAGTCGGGCGAGCGCACGACCGTGCTCGGCCACGGCCGCACGCCCGTCCCCGGGGACCTGGCCGAGTTCTTCCCCGGCTGTCCCGAGGTGATGAGCTACCGCCGGCTGCGCTGCGACGAGGGGACGGACGAGCCCACCAACTGGGCGGAGAACGCCGTGCGCCCGGAACTCGCGGCCCGGATCGACGTGGCCGACCTGGAGCGGTGGCCGATGACCAAGGTGCTGCGTGACGCCGTCGGCGTACGGATCTCACGGATCACGGACACCGTCGAGGCCCGCCTCGCCGACCCCGTGACGGCCGAGCTGCTCCAGGTGCCTCTGCTCAGCCCGATCCTGCACTACACCGGCGTGACGTACGACGAGGAGGGCGCGGTCGTCGACGTGGCGCGCATCCGCTACCGCGGCGACCGCTTCTCCTTCTCGGTGACCGTCGAGGCGCACTGACGGCGGGCCCGCGAGGGCGGGGTCGTTACGATGCCGGAGGCGGCGGACGTGGCGACGGGGAGGACGACACGGTGGCAGCACGGGTGGCGGCCGGATCCGGCGGGGACGAAGCGCCCCCGCTGCTGGACGACCTCATGCCCTGGTCGGTCCGGCCCCTGAGGACGGGACGCGCCTGGGTGACCGCGCCGGACGCCTCCTCGCTCCGGGCCCGGTGGGACCTGCTGGCCGGGGCCGAAGGGGCGGAGCAGGAGCGGCTGTTCGCGCCGAGCCGCTCCCGTACGCCGCTGGCCCCGGCCGCCGCCCTGCCGGGCCGGGCCACCGGGACGAGCGCGTTCGCCAGGGACCCGGGTCCGTATCCCGACCCCGTACGCATCCTGCACGGCCCCTTCGACGAACAGTGGCTGATCCCCGACCAACGGCTGCTGGACGCCGCCCGCCCCGAGCTGTGGCGGGTCGCCGACGGCCATCAGCTCTTCGCCGTCGAGCACGGGTACGTGCCGCGGGACGCCGGGCCCGCCCTCTCCGTGTCCGCCCTGCTGCCCGACGGGCACTCCCCCGCCGGGCGGCCCGGGCGCGTACGGCCGCTCTACCGGCGGCCCGGCGGCCTGGAGCCCAATCTCGCCCCGGGCCTGTCCGGTCTGCTGGCCGCCCGCTACGGACAGCCGGTCACCGCCGAATCCGTGCTCGCCTGGTCCCTGGCCACCGCCCGGCCCTCCCCCGCCGGGCCGCTCGTGCCGCTGCCCGCGGACGGGGCGCTCTGGGCGGAAGGCGTCGCACTGGGCGAGGAACTGCTGCGGGTCCAGCTGCGCGGGGCGCGGGGCGGGGAACGGCCACGGCTGCCGGGCGGCCGTCGTCCGTACGTGCGGGCCGCGATCCCGCCCCGCCCCGACGCGCTGAGCTACGACGCCGGTGACGAGGCGCTGGTCATCGGTGAGGGGCGCATCTCTCCCGTGCCCGTGGGGGCGTGGGACTTCCGGGTCTGCGGGGTGCGGATGCTGGAGCTCTGGTTCGGGCGGCGCACGGCTCCTGGCGAGGGCCTCGCCGCCGTGGGGCCGCGCGGCTGGCCGCGCGAACGGACCTCGGAGCTGCTCGAACTGATCACCGTGCTCGCCCTGCTCGACGGGCTCGGCCCCCGGCAGGAGGCCCTGCGGGCCGCCCTGGAGGGTGCGGACACCCTGACCCGGAGCGGGCTGTACGCCGCCGGGGTGCTGCCCGTGCCCGGCCCGGCCCGGCGCCCCGCGTCCGTTCTGGACCACCAGGAGGAGGGCCCGGAGGGGCAGTTCGCCCTCCTGTGAACGCCACGCGCCCGGCCCCCGGGGTGACAGACGGCCGCGCAGACGGTAAGCACGCTGGTCATGAGCAGCACACAGCCTCTCCCGCTGGAGGGCGTCACCGTGGTGGCCGTCGAACAGGCCGTCGCCGCCCCCTTCGCGACCCGGCAGCTGGCCGATCTCGGCGCACGGGTCGTCAAGATCGAGCGTCCCGACGGAGGTGACTTCGCGCGGGGGTACGACACCGCGGCACGGGGACTCGCCTCCCACTTCGTCTGGTGCAACCGGGGCAAGGAGTCGGTAGCGGTCGACCTCAAGGACCCCAGGGGCCTGGACGTGGTGCGGCGTCTCGTGGCCGGCGCCGACGTGTTCGTGCAGAACCTGGCGCAGGGGGCCGCCGGGCGGCTCGGCCTCGACGCCGCCACCCTCTGCGCAGCGCATCCCCGGCTGGTGGCCGTGGACATCTCCGGCTACGGGGCGGAGGGTCCGTACGCCCACCGCCGCGCCTACGACATGCTCGTCCAGTGCGAGGCGGGTCTGGTGTCCGTGACCGGTACCCCGGAGCAGCCGGTGAAGGCAGGGATTCCGGCCGCCGACATCGCCGCGGGGATGTACGCCTTCTCCGGCGTGCTGGCGGCCCTGCTGAGGCGCGCCACCACGGGCCGCGGGGGGCCGGTCGAGATCTCGATGCTGGACTCGCTGGCCGAGTGGATGGGCCACCCTCTGCACCACGGCATGCACGGAGGCGAGCCCCCGGTTCGCACGGGGCTCGCGCACGCGGTCATCGCCCCCTACGACGCGTACGCCACCGCGGACGGGGAGCGGGTGCTGCTGTCCGTCCAGAACGACCGGGAGTGGCGGCGGCTCGCGGAGCAGGTGCTGGAGCGGCCCGAACTGGCCGTGGACCCCGACTTCTCCACGAACACCGCGCGGACGGCCCACCGGGGGCGGACCGACGCGGTCGTGGCCGGCGCGCTCGCGGCACTCAGCGGCGAAGAGGCACTGGCCCGGCTGGAGGCGGCGGGCATCGCCTGCGCCCGGCTGAACACGGTCGCGGATGTGGCCGCACACCCGCAACTGGCCGCGCGGGACCGATGGCGGGAGGTGAGCACGCCGGCCGGCGCGCTGCGGACGCTGCTGCCCCCGATCACGCTGCCGGGCGGGGCGCCGACGCCGATGGGTGCCGTACCGGCGCTGGGGGAACACACCGACGCAACGCTGCGCGCCCTGGGGATGACGGACGGGCAGACAGCAGCACTGCGCCGGGACGGAGTGATCGTGGACGCGGCCCGGAACGGAGGGCCGGGCCGGTCGTGACAGCCGTCGGTCAGTGGCGGCTGCCGAAGAGCGAGCGCCGCAGTCGCCGCAGCGGGGCGAAGAGCGAGACACGCGCGCTCCTGCTCCGGCGGCTGTGCGCGGCGTCGCGCGATGTGAGTTCGAGCATCAGCAGCGTCGCCTCCGCCGACTCACGCTGCGGGACGACGGGGCCGCCCAGCACTGCGAGATGGCGGTCGAGGCGCGAACTGGTCGCACCGCTCCCACACGTGATGGCAGGCACACGCGGCCTGCTGCGCACCGTTATCTGTTCCATGTCACTCCCCACCCGTACGAGGGCACCCGGCCCGGGCAGGTTAACCCTATCGTCCCGCGACGACACTCGTGTATCCCGGCCGCAGGATTGCACACGCGCGTACGGGGGTTGACGGCCCGTCGCAGCACCTTGCCGGTTCCGTACGGGGATGGTCAACTCGGCGGGGATCCGGCGGACCGGCCACTGCCGCCAGGGGCGGCGCGACGGTTGCGCCGGGGCGCACGCCGGGGCCCGAGCCCGGACCGTGCCGATCCGAAGTGCTTCCGTGCGCCGCCGGTCCCACGCGGCCCGGACGTACGGCGAGGAGACCCCGGCAGCGCGGGGCCTCCTCCGGGCGTACGGCCGGAGCGGCGGGGGCGAGGCGGCGGAGGGCCGGGCGCGACGTACCCCCGCGCGGTCAGGCCTTCGAGCTGAGGACCGGCAGATAGCCACCGGACTGACCGGCGGCGGTGGGGTGGTAGGACTCACCGATGTTGAGCCAGTTCACGCTGTGCAGCCAGGCGCTGCCCGAGCAGATCTCGTGCCCGGTGAAGGTCGAGGTGACGTCTCCGAAGGTGAAGCCGTGGTCGGCGGCACGCTTGGCGGTGGCGGCGTTCAGGTAGTCGGCGGCGCTGTTGATGGCGGCACGTTCGTTCTCGCTCAGACCGGTGATGCAGCTTCCGGCAAGCTTGTAGAAGCGGGGGTAGCCGAGCACGACCACGCGGGCGGCGGGCGATTTGGCGCTGATTCCCGCGTACACGGAGTCCAGCTTTCCGGGGAGCGTCGAGTCGACGTAGGCGCGGGCGGTGGCGATCCGGCTCAGGCAGGTCGACTCGGACTGGAGCACGCAGGTGGTCATGACGTCGGCGAAGCCCGCGTCGTTGCCGCCGACGGAGATCGAGACGAGGTCGGTGGAGGCGGTGAGGGAGGAGAGCTGGCCGGCCGTCACATCGCCGGTCGTGGCGCCCGAGCAGGCCTTGAAGGCGAACGAGGCCGGGCTGTTGGCGGCGGCCCACAGGGCGGGGTAGGCGCGGGTGCTGCGCTTGCAGCTGCCGCTCGCGCTGTCGTAGCTCCCGGCGCCGACCCCCGAGGAGTACGAGTCCCCGAGGGCGACGTAGTCGACGGCCTGTACGGATTCCTGGGCCTGGGCGACACCCGCACCGGTCAGAGCGAGAACGGTGCCGAGCAGGAGAGAGGACGAGAACGCCACGAGTCTGGACATTTTCATGAGACCTCCTTGGGCAGGATCTCTGCCTGCTCCGTGGTAGCAGTACCGACCGGGTCTTCGGAAGTGTTCATGCCAAGATGCTTCGATCGGGCCTTGCCGAAAGCCCTCTGGCGGTACGTCACGTCACCGCCCGGCATCCGGCGCACCGGTGGGCGGAGCCGCCCCTGCGGATCAACGGGCTTCAGGGCGCGGTCACCCGCCGGCCGCACCCGCGCTCGGAGAGAGCAGGCGCACGCCGCGTGAGCCGGAGGCGGCCGGCCACGGGCCGGGCGGCCCGGTCCGGGGCGGGAGCCACGGCGGCCACCCCCACCACGGGCAGCTCGCGAAACCCGGGTGCACGGTGTGCCGCCGTGCCGGATCATGGGCGCCATGTCTGCCAACCCCGAGTCCGCCCTGCCGATCCGGCTCAACGTCGACGACAGCGACTCGCCGTCGGACGTCGTGGACGCGCTGTTCCTGGGCCGCTTCGCGACGGGCGAGCAGCCCTATTCGCACAGCTCCTCCCTCGACCGGGTGAAGTCGGGGGCGACCCTGCTGCCCGCTGCGGCCAAGGTGCTGAGGGCGGCACGTGACGACGACCGCAGTGCGACGCTCGCCGAGGGGGACGGCTGGACGCTGCTGATCTCGCGCTGGAGCCGCGGAGCCGACGTCACGGTGACGGCGACCAGCCCCGAACTGGCGCAGAGGGTCCTCTCCGAGGCCACCGAGGGCGCCCAGGACGAGCCGGAACCGCAGCCGGAGAACGTCACCATGGGGTTCTGGTACGTCTCCCCGCGCCGCGGTCCGCACCGCACCACCCGGCAGATCGCCGCCGGGACCTGGGACGAGGTCCGGCCCAACTACACGGCTCCCGTGGCCGATGCGATGGACCGGCTGATGAAGGTGACGCCCGACGACATCGCGGGGCGGCTGCTCCTGCTGCACGGCCCACCGGGCACCGGCAAGACCTCCGCGCTGCGCACCCTCGCCCGTTCCTGGCGCGACTGGTGCCAGGTCGACTGTGTGCTGGACCCGGAGCGGCTCTTCAACGACGTCGGCTATCTGATGGACATCGCCATCGGTGAGGACGACGGTTCGGCGAAGGGCCGGTGGCGGCTGCTGCTCCTGGAGGACTGCGACGAACTCATCCGCGGCGAGGCCAAGCACACGGCAGGGCAAGCACTCTCCCGGCTGCTGAACCTGACGGACGGCCTGCTGGGCCAGGGCCGCAACGTGCTGGTGGGGGTGACGACCAACGAGGATCTGGAGCGGCTGCATCCCGCGGTCGTCAGGCCGGGACGCTGCCTGGCGCGCATCGAGGTGGGGGCGCTGACCCGCGCGGAGTCGGTCTCCTGGCTCGGCACGGAGGAGGGTCTCGGCCGGGAGGGCGCCACGCTGGCGGAGCTCTACGCCCTGCGGCGCGGCAACGGCCCGGCATCCGTGCCGAAGCAGGACGCCGGGGCCGACGCGGGCCTGTACCTCTGAGCCGGCGGGACGCGCGGCGCGCATGGCACGGCGACGCGCACGCGACGCGCGGCCCGGCAGGAGGCGGAGCGCGCACGGGAGACGCAGCGGGCGCGGAACCCACGGCGCGGCAAGCGGCGCACCCCGACGGGAGGCCCGCCCCGGCCGGCGGCCCCACGGGAGAGGATGCGCGTGGGACGGGCGGCTTCCCCGTGGGAGGAGCGGCGTACGCGGCCCACGTCACCTGAGTGGGGCCGCCCGCGCCGGGCCGGGGGTCACCTCGCGTAGGCCGCCCGGACCGCGTCCTCGACCCGCGCGAGGGCGTCGGCCTGTGACAGGCCCAGCCGGCGCGCCTGTTCGGCGTACTCCTGCGCCGCCGACGCGGCGTGACGGGCCGCCGCATCGCCCGCCGCGGCGATGAACGTGCCGTTGCGGCCCCGCGTCTCGATCACACCGTCGCCCTCCAGTGCGCGGTAGGCCTTGGCCACGGTGTTGGCGGCGAGGCCCAGTTCACCGGCGAGGCCGCGTACGGTCGGCAGCCGGAAGCCGACGGGCAGCGCGCCGGAGCGGGCTTGTTCCGACAGCTGGGCGCGCAGCTGTTCGTACGGGGCGGTGGCGGAGTCCGGGTCAACGGCGATCTTCAGGGTCACGTGCCGATCCTCTCGTACCGGGCGTCCCGGCACCGCGGGTCACCCCCGGAAAATTCGCGCGCGTGCGGGCCGCGCCCCGCGTTAGCGTGCCGCCCATGACGGTACTCGTGCGCGACTTCCTGCCCTCCGACGCCGAAGCCTGGGTGCGGGTGAGGCGCGCCGCGCTTCCGTACATGGTCACGACTCCGGAGCAGGTCCTCAGCGATCTGGCCGGCGCCCACCCCGACCGGCACTACAAGCTGCTGGTCGCCGAGGAGGACGGCGAGGTGATCGGCACCGCGCAGGTCGGCATCTCCCACGAGAGCGCGAAGCCCGGCCAGGGGTTCTGCAACCCGTACGTACGCCCGGACAGGACGGGGCGGGGCGCGGGGTCCCTGCTGGCGCGTACCGGTGAGGAGCATCTGGCGGGAGTCGGTGCGAGCGCCGTGTACACCTGGGTGCTCGACGAGCCGGCCAACCGCGCGTTCGCCACGAAGCGCGGGTACGCGCCGCGCAGGCCGGCGCACTTCCTGCACCTGGACCTGGCGGGCGGCAGCCTGCCCCCGCTCCCGGAGCTCCCTGCCGGGGTGGAGCTGCGCACCGCCGCCGACTACGAGGACGACCCTCGCCCGCTCTTCGAGGCGGACGCGGAGACGACCGCGGACGAGCCGAGCGACACCCCCGTGGAGTTCTCCGACTACGAGAACTGGCTGGCCACGACCTGGCGGCAACCCGGCTTCGACCACGCGCTCACCACGGTCGTCGTGGTGGACGGGAAGGTCGCGGCCTTCAGCGTGGCGCAGACCGACGGCCTGACCCGGTACTGGTCGGGCATGACCGGCACCCTGCGCGCGTTCCGCGGACGGGGTCTGGCCAAGCTCGCCAAGAGCGACTCGCTGCGCCGGTCGCGCGCCGCCGGATACACGGACGCCTACACCGGCAACGACGCCGGCAACCGTCCGATGCTCGCCATCAACCGGTGGTTCGGCTACGAGATCTGTGCCACGGAGGTGCGCCATGTCCGCGAGCTCGCCTGACCCGGCCACGGTGACGGTCGTCCTGGTCAAGGCCGGCCGCACCAAGATCAGCTACCCGGCCGAGACGGTGAGCGACGACGGGACCCGGATCACCGTGCGGGCGCCCTGGGCGGCTCCCGGGGTGCGGGACTTCGGCTTCGTCCGGTTCGAGCCGGGCGACGTGTTCACCGAGCACTACTGGCGTGACCGGTGGTTCGCGGTGAAGGAGGTCCGCACCGGCGACGGCGAGCTGAAGGGCTGGTACTGCGACATCACCCGGCCCGCCCTGCTCAGGGGCGCCGAGCTCCTGGTCGAGGACCTGGATCTCGATCTGTGGGTGTCGGCCGACGGGTCGTCCGTACTACGCCTGGACGAGGACGAGTTCGAGGCGAGCGGGCTCGCCGGCCACGACCCCGCGGCGGCGGAGGAGGCCGTGCGCGCGCTGGACGAGCTGGAGCACCTGGCCCGCACCGAGGGGCTGACCGCGCTGGTGGGCTGAGGCGCCCCGCACGGGGACGGCCCGCCGGGGCAGGGGCGCGCCGGGGCATCCGGCGCGCACCCGCTCAGGGGGCGACCAGCTCCACCTCGAACCCCGCAGTGTTCACGAGGTACGCCGCGTAGTGCCCGCTGTCCCCGCCCGGGGGCCCGCCGGGCGTGAGCGGGCGCCAGCCGTGTCCGGGAGCGCGGGCCGCCAGGGCGTCCAGGGTGGCCCGGTCCTGGACGTGGAACGCCAGGTGGTTGAGGCCCGGGCGCAGCCGGTCGTGCGCGGCGCCGGCCAGGTCGGGTGAGTGCTCGGCCACCACATAGGTGTCTCCCCGCCGCCAGCTACGGCCGTGCGCCCATTTCTGGTACGGGAGATGGCCGAGCTCGCCGAGGAGCCAGCCCCACTCCGCCTCGGCCTCCGCCAGGTCGGGGACCCGGAGCTCGATGTGGTGCACCCGTCCGGTGCGGGCCGTCGCCACCGGCAGCGGGACGGCGCGCCGCGGACCCTGCGGGGCGTACCCGACGGTGTCGCCGTCCTCGTGCCAGTGGATCAGGAAGCGCTCCCCGGCGCGGTATCCGTCGAGTCCGGCCCGGCAGTACGCCACCATGTCGTCCGGCAGCGCGTCGAGGGGGTACCAGGCGAGCTCGGAGCACTTGTCCGGCTCCGCGTTGCGGGGCGGGCGCGCGGGGTCGAGGTGCGCCTCGAAGAACCAGCCCATCCGGGGGTTTCCGCCCGGCCCCCTGTGCTGCATGACCAGGGCGACCCGTAGCTCGTCCGGATCGAGGAGGATCCCGGTCTCCTCGGCCGTCTCCCGGACCATCGCCTCCCGGACGTCCTCGCCGTCCTCGGCGTGGCCGGAGGGGGCGTGGAGCAGTCCGTCGGCGTATCCCGTGCCCGCACGCCTGGCGAGCAGCACATCGGGGCCCCTGCGCAGGATCAGATGGACGTCGACGACCTCGGAGTGCCTGCGCGGGGGTTCGGCTCGGGCCACCAGGGCGTAGCGCTCGTCGTCGACCTCCTTGCCCCAGAGCAGGGCGTCGCCGGAGAGCGGCTCGTGGTGGACGCGCTCGGTGTGCTCGCTCAGGAGGGCGGTGAGACGGGCCGCCGAGAGGCCCGTCCCGCCCCACACCCCTTCGACGAGGACCAGCCGGCCGCCCGGCCGCAGCAGCGAGAACCAGTGCCGCAGGGCGGCGGCGGGGTCGGGCAGCAGCCAGACCACGTGACGGGCGAGGATCACGTCGAACCGCTGCCTGCCGACCGGCGGCCGTCCCGCGTCACCGACGAGGACCTCGGCGCCGGTGCCGGCCAGCTTGTCCCGCGCCCGCTCGGCCATGCGCGGTGACCGGTCGACCGCGGTGACCCGGTGCCCCTGACCGGTGACGAGCAGGGACAGGCTGCCCGTGCCGCATCCGAGGTCGAGCACCTGGGAGCGGGTGGGGGGCAGCCAGGTCTCCATCCGCCGCGCCCAGGCGCTGCGGACCACCGGGTCCAGGAGTCCGTGGTCGGGCTCGTCGTCGAACGATTCGGCGGCGGCGTCCCAGTCGGTCGTGGTCATGCCTCCGATTGTCGCAGCCGCCACCGACAGCCCGTCATGTCCTGTTCCGGCCCCTCACCTTGCTCACCAGCGGCCACAGCAGGATGACGGCCACGATGGCGTAGACGGTCACGGAGAAGGGGGTGTCGACCAGACCGGTCACGCTGCCGTCGCTGATCTGGAGGGCGCGCCGCAGCTGCTGTTCGGCGGAGGGGCCGAGGATGACGGCGATGATCGCGGGGAGCACCGGCAGGCCGTACCGCCGCATCCCGAAGCCGATCAGCCCGATCACCACCAGGATCACGAGGTCGGCCGCCTCACCGCCGACCGCGTAGGCGCCGACGGCGGCGAAGAACAGGATGCCCGCGTAGAGGTAGGGGCGGGGAATCCGCAGCAGCTTCGCCCACAGCGGCGCCAGTGGCAGGTTCAGCGCGAGCAGCAGCACCATGCCGACGAAGAGCGAGGCGATGAGACCCCAGACGAGCTCGGGCTCGCGCTCGAACAGGAGCGGTCCTGGCTGGATGCCGTACTGCTGGAACGCGGCCAGCATCACGGCGGCGACCGCCGTGGTGGGCAGGCCGAGGGTGAGCATGGAGACCAGGGTCCCGGCGGCGGAGGCGGAGGCCGCCGCCTCCGGTCCCGCGACGCCCTCGATGGCGCCCTTGCCGAACTCGTCGCGGTGCTTGGACAGCCGCTTCTCGGTGACGTACGACAGGAAGGTGGGGATCTCCGCGCCGCCGGCCGGGATCGCGCCGAAGGGGAAGCCGATGAAGGGCCCGCGCAGCCAGGACTTCCAGGTGCGCCGGACGTCGGACCGCCCGAGCCAGGGACGGCCGACGGGGATCGGCTTCCCGCTGGAGCGGCGCAGGTGCGCGGCGACCCAGAGGGCCTCCCCGATGGCGAAGAGCCCGACCGCGACGATCACCACGTCGATGCCGTCGGCGAGCTGGAGCGAGCCGAAGGTCAGGCGCTGCTGGCCCGTCATCTGGTCCAGGCCCACCAGGCCGATGGTGAGGCCGATGAGGAGGGAGGCGAGGCCGCGGATCCGTGAGGAGCCGAGGACCGAGGTGACGGCGATGAAGGCCAGCACCATGATGGCGAAGTAGTCGGGTGCGCCGATGTCGACGGCGAGCGACGCGACGGTCGGGGCGAGGACGACGAGCAGGATCGTGCCGATCATGCCGCCGGCGAAGTGACCGATGGCGGCGGCTGCCAGCGCCTGGGCGCCGCGGCCCGCCTTCGCCATCGGGTTGCCCTCGATCGCGGCGACCACGGCCGCGCTCTCCCCGGGGGTGTTGAGGAGGATCGAGGTGGTGGATCCGCCGAACATCGCGCCGTAGTAGATCCCGGCGAACATGATGAAGGCGCCGGTCGGTTCGAGTCCGTACGTCACCGGCAGGAGCAGGGCCACGGCCATGGCGGGGCCGATGCCGGGGAGCACGCCGATCGCCGTGCCGAGCAGCACACCGAGCGCCGCCCAGAGCAGGTTGACCGGCGTGAGCGCCGTGCCGAAGCCGTCCATGAGGGAGTTGAGGGAATCCACGGGTCAGAGCACCCCCATCAGCGGGCCGCCCGGGAGGGGCACCCCGAGCAGGTTGTCGAAGACGAAGTAGGTCACCAGGGAGAGCCCGGCGGCGATGAGCGGATCGCGGTCGATGTGGCGGCTGCCCAGCGCGTACGCGGAGCCCCAGAAGAGCAGCGCGCCGGAGATCGGGAAGCCGAGCGGGCCTATGAGGGCGGCGAAGGCGAGGAAGACGCCGGTGAGCAGGGCGACCGTACGCCGGTCGGCGGGCTCGGCCAGGTCGACGTCCTCGCCGGCCTCCGCCTCGCCGCGCCCGCCGCGCAGGACGTCCACGGCCAGCAGGACGGCGACGGCCAGCAGCCCGATGCCGACGGCGACCGGGACGGTCCGGGGACCCACGGGCCCGCGCTGGGTGAGGTCCACGTCCATCGTGAGGGCGTCAGTCAGGACGAGGACGCCCAGGGCGAGCAGGATGACGCACACGCCGAGTTCGGAGTGCTCGCGCAGCCAGGCGCGCGGGGCGGGCCGGGGCCCGGTCTCGTCGGTCACAGTCCCAGCTCCTTCAGGACGGTGGCGACGCGGCGGTCCTGGGCGTCCAGGAAGTCGCCGAAGTCGTCGCCGGTGAGGAAGGCGTCGTCCCAGCCGTTCTTCTTCATGGAGTCCCGCCACTGCGGGGAGTCGTGCAGCTCACTCACCAGGCCGATGAGCTTGTCGCGTTCGGCGCCGGAGAGTCCGGGCGGCGCGACGATGCCGCGCCAGTTCGTGAAGTCGGTGTCGAGGCCCGCCTCGCGGAGGGTGGGCGCGTCGAGGCCGGGGACCCGCTTCGGCCCGGTGACGGCGAGCAGGCGCAGCTCACCGGCCTCGATCTGGTCGAGGTACTCGCCGACACCCGAGACACCGAAGCCGACCTTGTTGCCGAGGATCGAGGCGAGCAGTTCGCCGCCGCCGTCGAAGGGGACGTAGTTGACCCGCTGGGGGGCGATCCCCGCGGCCTTCGCCATCAGCATCGGCGCCAGGTGGTCGGGCCCTCCGGGGGAGGAACCTCCGCCGACCGGGATCTTGCCCGGGTCCTTCTTCCAGGCGGTGAGCAGCTGGCCGATCGTCTCGTACGGGGAGTCCTTGGCGACGACGACGATGTCCTGCTCCTCGGTGAGCCGGGCGATCGGGGTGGTGTCGGCCAGGGTCGTGGGCGAGTTGTTGGTGTGGACGGCGCCGACGACGCCGAGGCCCATGGACATGGCGAGCTTGCCGTTGCCGTGCTCGGCCGCCAGCCGGGTGACGCCGACGGTGCCGCCCGCACCGGGCAGGTTGAACACCTCGATGCCGTGGGTGAGTCCGGCGTCCTCGGCGTTCTTGGCCGCAGTGCGCGCGGTGATGTCGTAACCGCCGCCGGGTGTGTTGGGAACCATGAAGCGCAGTCCGGGGATCTGCGTGCCGGTGCCGGAGCCGCTGCCGGTGGAGAGCAGGGGCGGGCCGACGACCACCAGCAGCGCTGCCCCGAACAGGGCGAGTGGAGTGCGCAGTCGCACCGGATGCCGCCTTTCGAGCCGTGTGTGCGTGTGAGGTGGCCCACATGTTGCCTGCGCGTCGGTGAGCTGTCGCCGTTCCGCAATCAATGGACGTTGTGGTCCTTGTGGTCGCGCCCTAGCGTGTCGGGGTGACGAAAGTGCTGGTGGTGGACGACGACTTCATGGTCGCGAAACTGCACAGCCGCTATGTGTCCGCAATGGACGGTTTTACGGTTGTCGGTGTGGCCCACACGGGTGCCGAGGCCCTGCGCGCGGCCCACCTGCTCCGTCCCGACCTGGTCCTGCTCGACATCTACCTCCCCGACATGGACGGCATCCAGGTCCTGCGGGAACTGCGCGCGACCGAGGAGCGGGAGGGGAGCACGCACAGCGCCGACGCGCTCTTCATCACGGCGGCCCGTGAGGCCGGGGTGGTGCGGGCGGCCCTGCGGGCCGGGGCCCTGCACTACCTGATCAAGCCGTTCCACCGCGCGGCCCTCCAGGAGCAGGTGCAGCACGTGGCCTCGTTGCGCAACCGTCTGGACGCGCTGGACGAGGAGCACCGGGAAGCCCGTCAGGAGGACGTGGACCGCATCTTCGGCACCCGGCCCCCTGGCTCCCGCGAGCTCCCCAAAGGGCTGGCCGCCCACACCGCGGACCTGGTCGAGCGGATCCTTCGTCAGCACCCCACGGGTCTGTCCGCCTCCGAGTGCGCCGAGGCGGGCGCCCTGTCCCGGGTGAGCGCGCGCCGCTATCTCGAGTACTTCGCGGAGACGGGGCGGGCCGAGGTGTCGCTGCGCTACGGCGGCACGGGCCGGCCCGAGCGCCGCTACCGGGCGGTGTCCTGAGCGGCCCACCGCTCCAGCTGTGCTGTTCACGTATCGCTCGGCCACCGGCCATGCGCCGAGCGTGAGCATGACATCAATGCCCGGCAGCGTGTCCGAGGTTGACGCAGATCGACCGAGGAGGACCCGTGATCGCGAATTCCGTGTCCCGCAGGCAGATGTTCGGATTCGGCGGTGCGGCAGCCGTCGCGCTGATGCTCGGGACGGGGGCGTGGGACACCCGGTCCGCGTACGCCGCGCCCGCCCTGAAGGGAGATCCCTTCACCCTGGGCGTCGCGTCGGGCGACCCGAAGCCGGACGGTGTCGTGCTGTGGACCCGGCTGGCCCCCGAGCCCTTCGCGCAGGACGGCCTCGGCGGAATGCCCGCCACGCCCGTCCGCGTGCAGTACGAGGTGGCGCTCGACGAGCGGTTCCGCCGCGTCGTGCGCCGCGGCAGTGTCGTGGCGACTCCCGAACTGGCGCACTCCGTCCACCCCGAGGTGCACGGGCTCGCCCCCGACCGCACGTACTGGTTCCGCTTCAGGGCCGGCTCGGCGATCTCCCCCGTGGGGCGCACCCGCACCACCCCGGCCCCCTCGGACTCCCCCCGCGAGCTGAAGTTCGCCTTCGCCTCCTGCCAGGCCTGGCAGGACGGCTACTTCACGGCGTACCACCACATGGCGCAGGAGGACCTGGACCTGGTGGTGCACCTCGGTGACTACCTCTACGAGTCGGGCGTCAAGACGAACAAGCGCGGCGTGAGCACCGACCCGAAGTTCCACACGGAGACCCTCGACCTGGCCCGCTACCGCCTCCAGTACGGCCTCTACAAGTCCGAGGCACCGCTGCGCGAGGCGCACGCGAACTTCCCGTGGATCATGACGTTCGACGACCACGAGGTGGAGAACAACTGGGCGGACGAGACGTCCGAGAACAACGAGGCCCCGGAGACCTTCCTGCTGCGCCGCGCCGCCGCCTTCCAGGCGCTGTACGAGCACGCGCCGCTGCGCCGCACCCAGCTGCCGGACGGCCCCGACGTACAGATGTACCGCAGGCTCTCCTACGGGCGGCTCGCCGACTTCACCATGCTCGACACCCGCCAGTACCGCGACGACCAGCCCTGCGGCGACGGGGTGTCGGCCGACTGCGCGGACCGCTTCGACACGGACCGGACCCTGCTGGGGGCCCGGCAGCGCGACTGGGTGCTCAAGGGCTTCAGCCGCTCGCAGGCGCGCTGGCAGATCCTCGGCAACCAGGCCCCGATGGGCCAGACCGACCACGACCCGGGTCCCGGCACGACGGTCTGGATGGACCCCTGGGACGGTTACGTCGCCGAGCGCAACCGGCTGCTGGCCGAGGCGGACACCCGCGGGGTGCGCAACCTGGTCGTCATCACGGGCGACCGTCACCAGAACTACGCGTGGGACCTCAAGCGCGACTACGCCGACCCCGGATCGGCCACCGTGGGTTCCGAGTTCGTGGGCACCTCGATCACGAGCGGGGGCGACGGGGCCGACATGACGGCCCAGGGACAGACGTTCCTCGCGGCGAACCCGCACATGAAGTTCTTCAACAGCCAGCGCGGCTACGTGCGCGTCACGGTGGACCGCGAGCGGTGGACGAGTGACTTCCGCGTCCTGCCGTTCGTGACGAAGCCGGACGCGCCGATCAGCACCCGCGCGAGTGTGGTCGTGGAGGACGGCACGCCGGGCGTCCAGGTCTGACCCGGCGCCGCCGGGCGTCCGGGCCTCCGGGCCGCCCGGCGGGCCCCCTCGCTGTCGGACCCGTGCGTGCGCGGGGACCGGCCCGCTCGTGCCGGGACGGATCACGATCCGCGGGCCCTCGCTGCGGCCCGCGGCTGCGCCAGGCACCGTGCGGATCGAGGCCCGGCCGGCCCGGGAAACCGTCCTTCCTGAGCCCTCCCCTAACCGTCCCTTAAGCCCACCATAACGATCCCCACCTGCGCCTTTTCACGCCCGAATCCCCTCTCGGCGGCGGCTAGTTTGCTGATCACCCAGACGTGTCCGCCGAAGGAGAACCACCACCATGGCCGTCATCACCACCGCTCGCCGCAGGCTCGCCGGAAGCATCGTGGCCCTCGGCGTCGCGCCGCTCGCGCTGACCGGGCTCTCCGCCGCCCCGGCCGCCGCCCACGGTTCGCTGAGCGATCCGGTCAGCCGGGTCTCGGCCTGTTTCGCGGAGGGCCCGGAGAACCCGCGGTCGGCGGCGTGCAAGGCGGCGGTGGCGGCGGGCGGGACCCAGGCGCTGTACGACTGGAACGGGGTGAACATCGCCAATGCGGCGGGCAACCACCGCTCGCTGATCCCGGACGGCAAGCTGTGCAGCGCCGGCAACGACAAGTTCAAGGGGCTCGACCTGCCGCGTGCCGACTGGCCGTCCACGCCCATGGAAGCGGGCGGCCACACCTTCCGGTTCCGGGCCACCGCGCCGCACAAGGGCTCGTTCGAGCTGTACCTGACCAAGGCGGGCTACGACCCCACGCAGCCCCTGAAGTGGTCGGACCTGGAGGAGAAGCCGTTCGCCACGGCCACCGACCCGACACTGGAGAACGGGTCGTACGTCTTCGACGGCACCGTGCCACAGGCCTCGGGGCGGCAGTTGATCTACACGGTCTGGCAGCGGTCGGACTCCCCCGAGGCCTTCTACGCCTGCTCCGACGTGGTCTTCGGCGGTGGGAGCGCCGGGGGCGGCACCGAGGAGGCTCCGGCGCCGGTCGCCTCGGCCCCGTCCGACGAGGAGATCGACGAGGGCGCCGACAAGTCGTCCGTCGAGCACAACGGCCACGGCGACGACGACGCCTCGACCAACGCGGAAGTCACCGAGGCGGCGGCCCCGGCCGGGGAGACCGGGGAGACCGACGCGAACGCCCCCGAGCCGAACAACGCCGCCGCGTCCCCCGCGTCCGGGGCCCCCGCCGGTGACGTGCTCGCCGAGACGGGTGGCAGCAGCAGCACCTCGTACCTCGCGATGGGCGGAGCCGCCGCGCTGGCCCTCGGCGCGAGTGCCCTGTTCGTCTCGGTCCGGCGCCGGGCCTCGGGTGGTGCGCACCGCGCCTGATCCCGGGTCCGACTGGCCCCCGGGAGCTCCCGGGGGCCAGTCGGGTTTCCTCAGCCGACGGCCGATGCGCAGTTGGTGGGGGTGGCGCGCGCCGGGTCGAGGGCGTTCGCCACCTCGTGGAAGGCGATCCTGTCGACGGTCCCGATGGCGACGTGCTCGGACAGGTCGACCGGGCACAGGTCCTGGAGCAGGACGTTGCGTACGTTCGGCCCGTCCAGGTACTGCGTGCGGTACGGGGTGACGACCTCGTCGTACCGGGTCGCGATGACGGTGTAGCGGACGCCCGGCACGGTGTCCCCGCCCGCGTTGAGCTTCGTGAGGAAGGCCGAGCCGGCGATCTGGTCGGCGAGGCCCGGGGTGTTGGCCGTGAGCAGGTCCTCGGCTCCGGGGAAGTACGGGAGCAGCGCGGTGAGACCGAGGAGCGTGGTGCCGTGGTTGTCGGGGGCGATCCCAATGAGGGCGTTCACCTTGTCGGCCCCGCCGAGGAACTTCAGGTAGTGGTTCGGCATCATGCCGCCCTGGGAGTGGCCGACGAGGTCGGCCTCGCGGGCGCCGGTCGCGCCGAGCACCTCGTCGACGAAGACGGCGAGCTGTCCCGCCGACTTGTCGATCGGGCCCAGGCCGTGGAAGAACGGCACTCCCGGGAGCTGTCCGTAGTCGAGCGAGAAGACGCAGTACCCCCGGTTCACGAGGTAGGGCGCGAGGACCAGCCAGTTGTCGACGGAGTTCCCGAAGGTGCCGTGGACGAGGACGACGGGGCGGGGGTGGGCTGCGGAGGGCTTGCAGGAGTAGTCGTTCCAGCCACGGGACGGGGCGGCGGTTTCCGCCGCGGTCGCGGTCGCCGTGGGGGCGGCGAGGAGCGCGGCGACGGTGAGGAGGAGCGCGGCGAGGGTGCGGCGTGCGCGTGGGGGGCGGGTCCAGGGCAGCATCGGGTGTTCTCCTTGCGGCTCAAGGGAGTTGCGATGGCGGTGCGCCCTGCGGCCCGGACCACAGCGGATGACCTCGGCGTACACGTACGCCTAACGTGTCCATGCCAAGTTACGCACGGGTAAGGTCACCAGGGGAAGTTACGCGTCGGTAAAGAAATCCACCGGCCGTCCCTCGCGTCGTCGCCGCCCTCGGGCGCGGGGTCAGGCCGCGAGCCGTCCCGGCTTCACCGCCTGAGGGCCGAACCTGGCCCGCAGCTTGTCGGAGACCGCCTCGATCCGCCGCGCCCGCTCGTCCACGGGGTCGAAGGTGAGCTGGTGCGCGGCCCGTTCCGCGTCGTGCAGCCCTTCCGCGCGCAGCCCGATCCCCCGCACCCGCGCCCGCTGGAGGGCGAACGAGTCCTGGATCCGGTACGCGAGCGAGGTGAGCGCCGCCGAGTGCGCGGTGGGCTCCGGGAGCGTACGGCTACGGGTCAGTGTCGCGTAACCGGTCCGGTCGGCGTAGCGCACGGAGACCGCGAGCGAGCGGCACACCTGCCCGTCGGCGCGCAGCCTGGTGCCCAGTTCCTCGGTGAGCGAGAGGAGCGCCCGGCGGTGCTGCTCCGGGTCCAGCTCGTCCCGGGGGAAGGACCGCTCCGCGGCGATCGACCGGGCGGCGGCGTTCGGCACGACCCGCGCGCGGTCGATGCCGTTGGCCCGCTCCCACAGTTCGCGCCCGGTCCGCACCCCGGTGATCCGCTGCAGGGTGGCGAGCGGGGCGGCGGCGATCCGGCCGATGGAGTCGAGTCCGTATCCGCACAGGGTGCGCGCGGTCGCCGCCCCGACGCCGTCCAGTGCGGCGGCGGGCTTGGACGCGAGGAAGCCGGCGTGCTCACCGGGGGGCACCACGAAGGTGGTTCCGGTCGCCGCCTGCCGCGCGGCCATCCTGGCCAGCATGGGGTTGGAGGCCGCCCCGATCGCGCAGTCCACGCCGTGCAGGGCGAGTGCGCGCACCCGGATCACGGAAGCGAGACCCGCCGCGTCCTGCCCGAAGTAGCGCAGCGCGCCCCCGACGTCGGCGAGCGCGGCGCCGGGCGGGGCCGCCTCGACGACCGGGGTGAACGCCCCGAGCAGGGCGAGCAGTCCCTCGTACTCCGCACTGTCCGGCAGTCCGCCGCCGATCCGGCGGAACCGCAGGCACAGGACGGCCGGCTGGTCGTTCATCCCGCACTCCCCGGGCTCTGGTGCCACAGCTTCCTTCCGGTGGGCGCCCCTTCGCCGGCGGGCTGGAGATCGGACCAGGGGTTCATCTCGTAGCCGGTGGGCAGGTGGATGCGGCGTCCGCCGCCGGAGGTCTCCCCCGCTTCCGGGGTCTTCCCCTCCTCGGGGACGGGCGCCTCCGCGAGCCGTGCCGCGACGGCGTCGAGCCCGCCGGTACGCCGCAGTTCGGCCAGCTCCGCCAGGTTCCAGGCCGCCGACCCCACCACGCTCATGCTGCGCGGGCCGCGCCGCTGGACCACCCCGCGCACCAGCAGCAGCCAGGAGTGGAAGACGGTGTGCGCGCAGGCGGCGTGGCTGTCGTCGAAGAACGCCAGGTCCACCAGGCCCGTCCCGTCGTCCAGGGTGGTGAAGATGACCCGGCGCCCGGAGCGTATCGGTGGCGTCTGGGTGGCCGCCTTGGCGCCCGCTACCAGCACGGTCTCCCCGTGCCTGGCCTCCCGCAGCCGCTTGGCGGAGACCGCGCCCAGCTCCTCCAGGAAGGCGTGGTGATCGCCCATCAGGTGGCGCGACACGTCCATGCTGAGGACGCCGAGCTCGGCGCTGAGGCGTTCGGCGTCGTTGAGGTCGGGCAGCCCGACGCTGCCGGTGCGGTGCCCGCCGCCGAGCGGGAGCTGGGCGCCCGCCGCCCCGGAGCCGGAGCCGCGCTGGGCACGGTGGAGTTCGGACAGGTGCAGCAGCAGGTCCCGGCGGTTGGCGCCGAAGGCGTCCAGCGCGCCGACCTGGGCCAGCCGTTCGGCGGCCGGCTTCCCCGGCCTGGCCCGCTGCCAGAAGTCCAGCAGCGAGGCATAGGGCTGCCCGGCCTCGATCCGGGCGACCTCGGCCTCACTGATGCCGTGGACGTCCGAGAGCGCCAGACGCAATCCCCATGTGTCACCGTTTTCGCCAGACACCAGTTCGATTCGATGGACGGCCGCCGACCGGTTCACGTCCAGCGGCAGCACCGGCACCCCGCGCCGTCGCGCGTCCGCGAGCAGCAGCCGCTTCGGGTACATCCCGGGGTCGTGCGTGAGCAGCCCCGCGTAGAAGGCCGCCGGGTGGTGCGCCTTGAGCCAGGCCGACTGGTACGTCGGCACGGCGAAGGCGACGGCGTGCGCCTTGCAGAAGCCGTAGCTCCCGAACGCCTCGATGATCTCCCAGGCACGGGCGATCACCTCGGCGGCGTACTTCCGTTCCGCCGCCCGCTGCGCGAACCAGATCCTGATCCGGGCCTGCGACTCGGGGTCGGAGAGCCCGCGCCGGACCCGGTCGGCCTCGCCGCGTCCGCAGCCGGTCATGATGTTCACCATCTCGATGATCTGCTCGTGGAAGACGACCACCCCGTAGGTGTCGCGCAGCGCCCCCTCCAGGTCGGGATGCGGGTAGCGCACGGGCGCGCGGCCGTGGCGGGCCTCGATGAACGGCCGCACCATGTCGGCGGCGACCGGCCCCGGCCGGAACAGCGAGATGTCGACCACCAGGTCGTGGAAGGTGGAGGGCTGGAGCCGGCCGACCAGGTCGCGCTGCCCCGGGGACTCGATCTGGAAGCAGCCCAGCGTCTCGGCACTCCTGATCAGCCGGTACGTCTCCGGATCGCCCGGCGGCACGGCGTCCAGGTCGACGTCCTCACCGGAGGCCCGCTTCACCTCGGTCACCGCGTGCGCCATCGCCGACTGCATCCGCACGCCGAGCACGTCGAGCTTGAGCAGCCCGAGGTGCTCCACGTCGTCCTTGTCGAACTGCGCCATCGGGAAGCCCTCACCGCTGGTGGGCATGACCGGCGTGCGCCGCAGCAGCGAGTCGTCCGAGAGGAGCACCCCGCACGGGTGCATGGCGATACCGCGCGGCAGGGCGTCCAGCGACTCCACCAGGTCCCAGAGCCGCCCGTACCTCTCCTTGCGCCCGGCCACGGCGCGCAGTTCGGGCAGTTCCTCCATCGCGGCGCGGGCGTCCCTGGCCCGGATGTGCGGGAAGGCCTTGGCGAGCCGGTCGGTCTCGGCCGGGTCCATGGAGAGCGCGGCGCCGACGTCGCGGATGGCGTGGCGCACCCGGTAGGTCTCGGGCATGGAGACGGTCGCGACCCGCTCGGCACCGAAGCGGCCGATGATCGCGCGGTAGACGTCCAGGCGGCGAGCCGACTCGACGTCGATGTCGATGTCGGGCAGCACGAAGCGCCGCTTGGACAGGAAGCGCTCCATGAGCAGCCCGTGCTCGACGGGGTCGGCGTGGGCGATCCCGAGCAGGTGGTTGACCAGGGAACCGGCTCCGGAGCCGCGCGCCGCGACCCGTACGCCCATCTCCTTCACGTCGTCGACGACCTGCGAGACCGTGAGGAAGTACGTGGCGAAGCCGTGGTGGGCGATGATGTCCAGCTCGTGGTGCATCCGCTCCCAGTAGTCACGCCTGCGCTCGTAGCCGTGCCGCACCATGCCCGCGGCTGCGCGGGAGGCCAGCACCCGCTGGGCGGTACGCCGGCCGGCCCCGACCAGGCGCGGCTCGGGGAAGTGGATCCCGCCCAGACCCAGGTCACCCCGGGGATCGACCCGGCAGGCTTCGGCGGTGGCCCGGGTCTCCGCGAGCAGCCGCTCCCCGGCCCCCTGACCGAGCCCCGCGGCGGAGGTGATGCGCCCGGCGGCCTCCCGCATCGCGCGGGCGTCCTTGAGCCAGCGCTCCCCGCTGTCGAGGGGGGAACGCCGCGGGTCCACGGGGACGAGCCTGCGGGCCGAGTCGAGTACGTCGGCGACCGGGCCCTGCCCGGGGTCGGCGTACCGGACGGCATTGGTCAGCACGGCCCGCACCCCCTGCTCGGCGGCGAAGCCGACCGTACGGGCGGCGAGCCGCAGCGATCCGGGGCCGGTGCCCTCACGGCCGTGGTGGACGGCTTCGAGACGCAGGGCGTCGCCGTAGATCTCCCGCCAGGGCGCGAGCAGGGCAGCCGCGCGGTCGGGCCGGCCGGCGGCCAGCGCCGCGCCCACCTCGGACGCGGGGCCGAGCAGCACGGTGAGCCCTTCGGCGGGCAGGGCCGCCCGGCCGACCAGCGGCTGTCCGCCGGCCGCGCCTCCGGGGCCCGCCGCGTGGGCGGCGGTGACCAGCCGGCACAGCTCGGCCCAGCCGTCCGCTCCGTCCCGGGCGAGAAAGGTGACCCGGGGTGCGGATTCATCGACAAAGACACCTCCGCGGGCCGGTGTGCGCGACCGGCTCGCACGCCCCTCGCCGCCCGTCTGCCGGGCCACCGCGAGCTCCGCCCCGAAGAGCGGCCGGATCCCGGCCTTCTCACAGGCCCGCGCGAAGCGGACCGTGCCCGCGAGGCTGTCGCGGTCGGTCAGCGCGAGGGCGCCCATCCCCCGCTCGACAGCACGCTCGACCAGCCGTTCCGGGTGAGACGCCCCGTAGCGCAGGGAGAACCCCGAAACGGTACGCAGATGCGTGAACCCGGGCATCCGCACCTCCTGGACCGATCCGTACTCACCACCCCTCGCTCTCCACCATAGACCAAGTTTCGAACGTTCGTACGATAACCGGACGGGCAGCCACCCCTCAGCCATTCGGCCCGCCCCCGACTGCGCGCACAGCGCCCTCCCCGGACCGTGGGGGACATGACTTTCGCTGACGAGGTGAAGAACGCCGTCACCACACGGGCCGCACTGCTGGTCATCGGCGTGCTGGGACTACAGCTGCTGTTCATCGCCTCCTACGTCGGCGCGCTGCACCGGCCGGACCCGACGGACGTCCCCTTCGGCGTGGTCGCCCCGCAGCAGGTGTCCGGGCAGCTCGTCACCCAGCTGGACGGACTGCCGGGCGGCCCTCTCGATCCACGCGCGGTGTCCGGCGAGGCCGAGGCCCGCCGACAGATCCAGAACCGGGAGATCGACGGCGCCCTGATCGTCAGCCCCACCGGGTCGACCGACACGGTGCTCGTGGCCTCCGGCGGCGGCACCGTGCTGGCCACGTCACTGACCAAGATCATCGAACAGGCGGAGGGGCCCCGGAAGCGCACGGTACGCACCGTGGACGTGGCACCCGCGTCCCCCGACGACTTCGACGGGCTCTCCTCGTTCTACCTGGTGGTGGGCTGGTGCGTCGGCGGTTACCTCTGCGCCTCGATCCTGGCGATCAGCGCGGGCACCAAGCCCGCGAACCGGCAGCGCGCGCTGATCCGCACCGCGGTCATGGCGCTGTACTCGATCGCGGGCGGGATCGGCGGGGCGGTCATCATCGGGCCGATCCTCGGCGCGCTGCCGGGCAGCGTCTGGGCCCTCGCCGGGCTGGGAGCCCTGGTCGTCTTCGCCGTCGGCATGATCACGCTCGCCCTGGAGGCACTGACCGGCATCGTCGGCATCGGCCTGGCCGTCCTGCTCATCGTGATCGCGGGCAACCCGAGCGCGGGCGGCGCCTTCCCGCTGCCGATGCTGCCGGACTTCTGGCGGGCGATCGGGCCCGCCCTGCCGCCGGGCGCGGGAACCTGGGTGGCGCGTTCGATCGCGTACTTCCACGGCAACGCGGTCACCGGGCCCCTGCTGGTGCTCTCCGCCTGGGCGGTCGTCGGCACGGCCCTGACCCTGCTCCTCTCGATGCGCCACCGCGCCCCGGCCGCCGGCGGCCCCTCCTCGGCCGCCGGCCCTCTTCACGAATCCCCCACCCCGTGACGCTTCTGCGAATTCGCGGCACGGAAGACGACCGCACCCCAGGGAGTCCCTCACGGCGGCGACCGGCTGATACAACGCGAGTGGGGTCGGTTACATGTGCAATGCCACGTGGGCCGAGGGCTCAGGTCACTCGCTAGAGTGATCACGCCTGAACAGTCCGGCGGTGAGTGGCATCAGCAAGGGGGACCCGTGTCGTTCGAGGAAGAGTGGGCTCAGCAGAAGGGCGAGGTGGCCGAGCGCCACTCGTCGCATATGCGGTTGAACCAGCTCCCCGCCGACCGAGGAACCACACAGCCGCCCTTGCTGGGCAGCAGCTCCCCGGACCTGGCCACCACGCCCGCCAAGAAGAAGAAGGCGGCGAACAGCATCGAGAACACCATCGAGCCGGCGACCAGGACCGCCGCCGACGCCGCCGACGAGTCGGTCCGCGGCGCCATCGCCGAGTTCAAGGGCTGGGAGACCGCCACGGGGCTCAAGAAAGCCCACGAGCAGTGGGACGAGCAGGTCAAGCGGCTGATGGGGCGCCTGAGCCAGGAGAAGTCGGCGCTCCGCAACACCGCCGTCCTTTTCAGCAACAACGACTTGGAGACCGAAGCCGGCTTCGCGCCGGTGAAGTCGTCCAGGGTGTCGGGTATCTAGGGGGAACCGATGCCGACGTACGAAGAGATCACGCAGATCAAACTGTCCACGCTCACCACGGCCGCGGACGGCTGGAAGACGATGGCGGGCAAGTTCAAGACGCTGGAAGACCTGTACGAGGACGACGTACAGAGCATCTCCAAGGGTCAGCTCTGGACGGGCGAGAGCGCCTCCATCTCCTCGACGAACTTCTCGGTGACGCGCAACGAGTACGACGCCGCGCAGAAGGAGGCCAAAGCCATGGAGTCGCTCCTGCGCGACGCCCATGGCCAGCTCACCGAGCTGATCGGCCGGGTCACCTCCGCCGTGGCCGAGGCCGAGAAGGCCGGGATGAAGGTCTCGGGTCAGGGCGTCGCGAGCTACGACTTCAGCAAGGTCGACGCGAAGACGAAGTACAGCATCCAGCACGACCCGGATCTCCCGGACGTGGAGCGCTCCTACACGCAGAAGATCGCCGACGCCGTGCAGGCCGTGACGGAGTACGACCACGACATCAAGGTGGCTCTGCTCCAGGCGTCGGGGGCCGACAAGCCGGGACCCTTCGGTTTCAACGCGAAGCCGGTCGACGACGTCGAAGCCGTCGAGGCACTCAACCTCACGGAGAAGGTGCGTTCCGGCGACGCTTCCGAGAAGGAGCTCAAGCAGTACCGGGACATCATGAACGAGAACTCCGAGGACAAGCACTTCGGCGAGGCTTACATCCACGGCCTCGGCGCGAAAGGCACCTTGGAGCTGGCCGACAGGATGGAGCTCGCGGCCAACGAACGGGGCGCTTCGAAGGCGGACCAGAAGCTCTACGACTCGATCAGCACAAGCCTGGCGAACACCGTCGCCTCGGGCACGAAGGATCCGTCGGGTTACGCCTACAAGCCCTTCGTCGAGGGGCTCAAGGACATCGGCACGGACAACATGGGCGACAACCTGCGGCCGGTGAACGGCTACCAGACCGCGGTCACCCTCATGCAGCACGGCAACGGTTACGGGAAGCAGTTCCTCAACGACGTCGCGAACGACGTCATCGCCGCCGAGAAGGCCAACCCGAACGTCTGGCTGCACCACGTCGACTCCAGCCGCCCCACCCTGGAGAACGACCCGCTGGACGGGCTCCTGGGCATCATGAGCAAGGACCCGGAAGCGGCGACGTACTTCCTCGACCCCGAGGCCGAGGGAAACAAGAACGACCACCTGAAGTACCTGCTGACGGACCGCAAGGAATGGCCCGACGAGTACTTCTCGGGCCCCGGCGCGGTCATGGACATCGAGGACCAGGGAAAGGCCACGGGGCTGGGCGCGGCCATCCAGGCCGCCGCCACCGGGCACGAGCCGGGCGAGAAGCTGGGCGAGGCGGGCCCGCACACCGAGGGCCAGGCACGCGTCATGCACCACGCCATCCGTTACCTGGACGACGAGATGGGCGGCGACGAGTTCCCCGAGGACCTGGAGAACCTGCGCCGGCCGATGGCCAAGGCGATGGCGGACTACGTGGCCGACACGCACATCATCCTCGGCGGCCAGGAGTCGGATTACGGGGGCTCGGACGGCCAGACCTCCATCTACGGGTCGGGCGACAAGTCTCATATCGCTGTCGGTCAGGGAAGCCTCATCCGGGTGATGCGAGGCATCTCCGACGACGCACCGTCCTACGCGCTGCTGTACGAGGCGGAGCGGGCCTACTCGGCCGACGTTCTTGCCGAGGCACCCAAGTACGACGGCAATCCCGACCATGGGATGAGTGCGGACTGGAACCATCGCGGACACGAGGTCGGATCGGCGATGGGGGCGATGAACGGCATCGGCGCCGACGTGTGCAAGGACAAGGAGGAGGACAAGGTCGAGTGGGCCGAGGACATGGCCGAGTATTCGTCCATCGGCGCCAACGGGCTCATAGGTGAGATTCCCGTCGTGGGCACCGCGGGCGGAGCGCTGATCGACTCCCTCAAATACGACTGGACGAAGGACGTGACCGACGCGGCCGAGGAGCAGGGCAAGCAGGACTCCAGCGAGAACTACTCCAAGGGCAAGAACGGAACCAACGAACTCATGGACAAATGGGGAGAACAGAATGGGGTCTCCGGCACCGGGGCTCACAAGACGGCCAAGGACGAGGCGAACGATGCATACTCCAGCGGGCGCGGAGCCGCTGAAGCTCACCTTGGCTAGGGGACGCCGCCGTCCGGCTGTTGCATGTGTGGCCGTAGCGCTGGCGATCGCGGCATCAGGGTGCACGTCCGACGACTCCGCCGAGCCCCAGGCCAAGGACGAGTTGTGTCGGCTCGCTCCGGATTCCGGCGAGAGCGGGACGCTGCGGCAGCTGTGGGGGCAGGGCGACGTGGAGACGGATGTCTCCAACGATGCCACTGATCTCACCGAAGGTATGCGTGCTTGGCTGAAGCCGGGCGGGCCGGAGAAGTCGGCACTTCCCCTACGCATGTGCTCCTACCGTCCGGGGACCACAGCCGGAGCGCGGATGCTGAGCATCGAGTTCGGCTGGTTGCCTCGCGGTGAAGTCGGAAGCAAGACCGCATCGCTCCCCGGAACGGTCCGTCACTACACCGTGAACGACGCGACCGTGCAGGCCACCGACATCGTTTCGAAACTCACCGTGTCGTGCCGAATGCCCGGCGACCTCGAAAAGGCGTCGCAGCAGGTCCTCCTCCAGGGCGAAGCCTCCAACACCCTGCTCATGGGGACCGAGGTCCAGCAGAAGACGATCGACCAGCAGATCACCTTCCTCTACCTCATGACCCGCCGCGCCACCGAGGCACTCGGCTGCGAGAACACCCCCCTCACCAAGGACCCCGTGGTCAAGGCGTCGCCCACGCCCGCCGCCTAAGGGCTGTCCCGGCCGGCAAAACCGGCGGGCATCCGGGCGTTCCCCCGGGTAATGTCTGCTCGTTCGAAACGGGCCCCACGTCAGGGGCCTCGCGCGGGAGGGGCGTCATGAGCGGTACGGGGTCGGTCGACAGCGGGTGGAAGCTGAGCGGTGAGGAGGGCGGGAGGCTCGCGGGCCGGTGGTGGCAGTGGGCCTTGTCCGCACCGGAGGGCCGCAGCCCGGTGGAGGACACGACGGGTGAGCACGCCGCCTGGAACCAGCCGGACGACCTCTGGTTCCTGGCCGGCACCTACGGTGGCCGTGTCGTACGGCGCTGTTCGCTCCCCTCGGACCGGCCGGTCTTCTTCCCGGTGCTCAACATGCAGCACACCCGCTCGTATTCGAGGGTGCCCCGGTCCATGCCGGTGGCGGAGGCCACCGCATCGCTCAACGGCATCTCGTTGCCGTTGCAGGAGTTCACCGCGCCGTTCAGGACGGGGCTGACGCAGCGCTACGCATGGGGGATCTGGGGCGGCGTGGCGCCGTTGATACCCGGCCAGTACGTACTGGAGATCAAGGCCAGGGCCACCAACGGCTTCTGGGTCGACACCACGTATCACCTGGAGTCCGAGGCCGCCTAAGGGCCGTCCGGGCCCCAGGTACGCGCGGCGCACTCCCGGCCCGTTGGCAGCTACCTGCCGAAGGCCTGTGCATGGCAGGTACATGGCGTCATTCTGGAGCGGCCTCGCGAGACCGGCGAGGAGCACGGCCGGCACAACCCCCTCACATCCCCCGGAGGTTGCTCATGCGTCGCCGCTTCACCGTCCCGCTCGCCGCAGTCACCCTGTCGCTCCCGCTCGCCCTGATTCCCGCCGCGTCCGCTTCGGCCGTCCCGTCGGACAAGCCGCAGGTCCTGAGCTCCTGGACCCAGACGAGCGCGTCCAGCTACAGCGCGTGGAACACGGCCCGCAACAACCAGGGGGCCTGGTCCGCGTACGGCTTCGACTGGACGACGGACTACTGCAGCACCTCGCCCGACAACCCGTTCGGCTTCCCTTTCCAGAAGGCCTGCGCCCGCCACGACTTCGGCTACCGCAACTACAAGGCGGCAGGGACGTTCCCGGCGAACAAGTCCCGCATCGACTCCGCGTTCTACGCGGACCTGAAACGCGTCTGCGCCGCCTACACCGGCGCCCAGCTGACCGCCTGCAACAGCACGGCCTGGACCTACTACCACGCCGTGGACATCTTCGGCGTCGCGCCGGCCCAGGGCACCCCTGCCGATCTGTCCCGAGCTGCCTGACCCCGCCCGCACGACCGGCCCGGGCGCCGACGGCCCTTCCGTGGACCGGCGCCCGGCCGGATGTCCCGACCGGACAGACGGGCCCTGGGCCCCTCCCGTTACGATCACGGCCTACCACAGGGCAGTTCAGGGAGGGGCAGGGCCGTGACGGAGGGGCTGAGCAGCGCCACGGAGGACACCGTCGTCGAGTTGCGGTACGAGCTGGGCCGGCCGGACTGGTCCGACGCGCTCCGCGCCCGTGGGCGGGCACGTGGGATCAAGGGCCGGCTGCGAGGACTGGCCTCGCCGGTGCTCCTGGTGGGCGCGGTGTGGCTCCTGTCCGGCAACGCGCTCCTGGCGGGATTCGCCCTCCTCGGCTGCGCGTCGGGGCTCGTCCTCAGGGCGGTCGTCCTCGCCCACCGGCTCACGAAGACGGGTGCCCCCCTGGGGCCCTGGAACGTGACCGTCGCCGACTCCGGCGACGGCGTGCGGTTCGGGTGCACGGACATGGAGACCCGCAGGGGCTGGCGGAGCCTCGGCGGATACGTGGAGACCGTCGCCGGATTCGTCCTGCTGTCACCCGCGCCGCACCTCCTCGTCGTGCACTACCTGCCGAAGCGCGCCCTGGGCCGGGACACCACCGACCGGCTGCGCGGCATACTCGGCCGCCGCCTCCCCCAGCACGGCGGCCGTCCGCCCCGGCACTGACGTTCGATAGGCTCCGCGGGATTTTCGGAGACGGGGAGAGATCATGGGCGAAGGCCGCAGCACCAGAGACATCGACGGCACCGCGGGCCAGGAGCACACCGAAGTCCGGCTGACATACCGGCCCGAGCCGGCGGACACGCTGGCCGGCCTGCGGGTCCGCGAGCGGATCAAACGGACAGGGCTGGTGCTGCGCTGGGTGTTCCTCACTCTGTGGGTGGGACACTGGCTGTTCAGCACCGTGCGCCACGGTGCCGCCGACGTGGTGTCGACCGTCCTGTTCGTGTTCGTCGTCCTGGTGCTGTGGGGATACCCGCGGATCCAGGCCGCTCACGTACAGCGGCTCGTCGGCTGGCAGGGCGAGTACCGGGTCTCCGTCTCCCCGGCCGGGATCACCTGCGCCAACGACCACAGCACCCTGTTCCAGCAGTGGGTCTTCTTCCAGGGCTACCGGGAGACGGCCGGCCACTTCGTCCTGCTCAGCCGGGACCCCAACATCATGTGCCTCGACGTCCTTCCCAAGCGGGGCGCCCACGACGCCGGGGACCTGGACCGGCTGCGGGCCCTCCTCGACGAGCACACCAACCGGGTCTGACAGGTCTGACACACAGTCATCCCCCGCCGGGCCCCGCCCCCTGCTCCCGTGAGGACGCCACCGGCTGCCGCGCACCCCGCTCGTCCCGCTTCGGTCTTTCGGGTCGCGCGGCGCGGCCGTACGCGACGTACATCCCGGACGCCCTGACAGCAAAGGGCCCGCCCACCCCGTTTCCAGGGGCGGGCGGGCCCTCGCGCACCTCACTCGTGGGAGCGGGCCGGCGTCAGCCGATCTCGGCGCCGAACGCCGCCAGCGCCTCGGGCACCGGCTGGAAGAACGTCTCGCCGCCCGAGGAGCAGTCGCCGCTGCCGCCCGAGGTGAGACCGATCGCGGTGTCGCCCGAGAAGAGCGAGCCGCCGCTGTCCCCCGGCTCGGCGCAGACCGTGGTCTGGATGAGGCCGTTGACGATGTCGCCGTTGCCGTAGTTGACCGTGGCGTCCAGGGCGGTGACCTCCCCGTCGTGGACCTGGGTGGTCGAGCCGCTGCGGGTCACCGACATCCCGACCGTGGCCTCGCCCGCCCGGGTGATCGCCTGGGTGGAGCCGTCGTAGAGGTCCACCTCGCTGGGGTGCGCCACGTCGGAGGTGTACTTGACCAGGCCATAGTCGTTGTCGGGGAAGCTGGAGCCCTCGTTGGCCCCGATCTCCGAGCCGCCCTGCGAGTCGGACCAGCTGGTGATCGACTCGGTGCAGTGGCCGGCGGTCAGGAAGTACGGCTCGCCGCCCTTGACGACGTTGAAGCCGAGCGAGCAGCGTCCTCCGCCACCCCAGATCGCGTCGCCCCCGGCTATCAGAGGCTTGAACTCCCCTGCGGTCTTCTTGAGTTCCGCCGTGGAGCCGAGCCCTTCGACCACCTTGCTCAGCTTGTCCCAGTCCGCGCCGTCGACCGTGCGGTCGGCCGTGACGACCACCTTGTTGCTGACCGGATCGACGGCCCAGGAGGTGCCGGGGACGGCCGCCTTCCCGGCGAGGGTCTGCCGGGCGTCCGTCAGCTGGGCGAGCGTGTGCTCCACGAGTCTGGCCTTGCCGCCGGCCTGGCGGACCTGTTCGGCCGCCGCCTCGTCGACGACGTTGACGACGAGGTTCCTTGACCCTGCGTCGTAGTACGCGCCGGTCGTGTCGTCACCCAGTGCCTTGTCCAGGGTGGCTGCGAGACTTCCGGCCGAGTGGGTGTCGAGGGTCCGTGCGGTGAACCGGGGTACGTCTTCACTGGCGTTCGCAGTCTGGAACGTCACGCCTGCTGCGACCAGGGCGAGGACGGCCGATCCGGCCATCGCCACGCGCTTCCTGGACATGCGTCGGTGCTTCAACTTCGACCTCCTGTGGGGCCGCGCACCGGGCATGTGGGGTGCCTGGTGCACGGAGGATGGGGCGCCCACTATTCCGACGCGATCCGTAGCACACAAGGTCGAGTTCAGGACGCGCACACGACGGCGACCGTTCGCCCGCGACGCGTTCACAAGCAGCGTGTCGGACCACGTCGGTCCCGTTCGCGAACACCGTGCGCGACGGGGTGCTGCCCGCGGGTGAGGACGGGCCCTGTCCGGTAATCGCTCTTCCGGTCCGCATGCTGTGCGGGGCGCCCCTGAAGTCGAACACCCGGCGAGCGCCCCCCGAACGTCACCGAACGTCCCCGGCACCACCGGCCGGTCGCGACAGGGAGTGCCGGTATCGCGTGCGATAGGCCATCATCGAACAGGCAGGAATCACCGGGCACGTGAGGCCCGGTCCGGGCACTTGGTGACCGAGCGGAGGGGGCGGCGTGCCGAATCGGGTTCGCGTGGCGGACGGACGGCATCTGACAGTCGTACGTCAGGGGGACCCACGAGGCAGACCGGTGTTCCTCCTCCATGGGATGCCGGGCAGCCGACTGGGCCCCGCTCCCCGCGGAATGGTCCTCTACCAGCGCAACATGCAGCTGATCTCCTACGACCGGCCCGGGTACGGTGGCTCGGACCGGCTGCCGGGGCGCCGGGTGATGGACGTCGCCGAAGACGTACGGACCATCGCGGACTCGCTCGGGCTGGAGCGCTTCGCCGTGGTCGGACGCTCCGGCGGCGCCCCGCACGCCCTGGCCTGCGCGGCGCTGATGCCCGAACGGGTGACCCGTGCCGCCGCCCTGGTGAGTCTGGCTCCCCGGGACGCCGAGGGGCTGGACTGGTTCGAGGGGATGGCCGCGTCGAACGTGCTCGCCTACTCCAGGGCCGCCGCGGACCCGGACGGGCTGGCGGAGTCCTTCATCAGCCGCTCGGCGGCGATCCGGCAGAACCCGGTCCAGCTCCTGGACGATCTGCGCCGGGAACTGACCGACTCCGACCGGACCGTGGTCAACGACGCCGGGATCCGCACCATGCTCCTCGACAACTTCCGCGAGGGGCTGCGCACGTCGGCGTACGGCTGGATCGACGACGCGATCGCCTTCTCGAATCCGTGGGGGTTCGACCCCGCCGGCATCACCTGTCCGGTGATGCTGTGGCACGGCGTGCAGGACGTGTTCTCCCCCGTCGGGCACTCCCGCTGGCTGGCCGGGCAGATCCCGGGCGCCACCGCCGTGCTGGAACCGGCGGCGGCGCACTTCGCCGCGCTGTCGGTGCTTCCCGGCGTGCTCAACTGGCTGCTCGACGAGCGGGAGGCGGCGGTCTGCTGAGGCCGGGGCCCCGGGCTCGGTGAGCCCGGAGCCCGTCGCCTCACACGGACATCGGCTCCAGCTCCCTCCAGAACCTCCGCTCGTCGCGCGCTATCCGGGTCAGCGGGTGCTCGTCGCCGAGCTGCCTGGCGAGTTCGTCACCCGTCTCCGACCTCAGCCGCAACACCTCGTCCTTGCGCCCCATCGCGTCGAGCGTGACCGCGAGGTTGGACGTCATGGCCAGGGTCTCCGGGTGATGCGCCCCCAGAACCTCCCTGAGCTGGCCGGCGACGCGCCGCTCCGTCTCCAGGACGAGTTCCAGATCACCGCGCTCAGCCGTCGCGTTCGCCAGGTTCATGACGCAGAACAGCGTGTTCGGGTGCTCGCGCCCGAACACGTCGCGCATCGAGGCGACCACCCGGGTCAGGAGCTTCTCCGCCTCCATGGCGGCCCCGGCCCCCGCGAGGTAGACACCGAGATTGTTCTGCGCGGCCAGGGTGTACGGATGCTGCTCCCCCGGCACCTTCATGTACTGGTCCACCACCTCTTGCGCGGTGTCCCTGGCCTCGGTGGCCTCCCCCGCCGCGAACAGGTCGGCCGCCATGTTGAGGTCGCAGGCGAGCGATTCCGGGTTGGCCGAGGTGTACTTGGCCCGGTACCTGGCCCGGGTGGCGACCGTCAGCCTCCGCGCGTCCTCCAGCTGCCCCGCCCTGCGCAGCGAGACCGCCAGGCTCTTGGCGGCGCTGAGCGTGGTCGGGTAGGTCCGGCCCAGGGTGGCCTTCAGACTGTCGTACGTGCGGCTGAGCAGCCCGACGGAGTCCTCGTACCGCCCTACCTCGCGCAGGTCACGGGCCAGGTTGAGTGCGGAGGACAGGCTGTGCGGGTGTTCCTGGCCCAGCACCTCCGACCGCAGGTCGTAGCAGTCCTGGTCGATCTCCCGAGCCCTGGCGTACTGCCCGATGCTGCGCAGGTTCAGCGCGAGGTTGTTGGCCGCGGCGAGCGTGCGGGCGTGCCTTTCGTGGAAGATCTGGTTGAAGCCGTCATGGGCCTCGGTCGCCAGCTCGATCGCCCGCCCGTAGTCGCCGAGCAGACCCAGGTCGATGGCCAGGCTGCTGGTGGTCATGTACGTGTGCGGGTGCTCCGGCCCGAGCACCTCGCGCTGCAGCCGCAGGGTGAACTCGTCGAGCTCCTTGGCCTCCACGTAACGGCCCCGGGTGCGCAGGATGTTGGAGAGGTGGAAGCAGAGGTACAGGTACTGGATGTCCCGTTCTCCGAGCATGCCGAGCCAGACCTCACGCAGCTCCTCCCCCAGGGTGGCCGCCGTCCTGACGTCGCCGCGCTTCCAGAGATAGCGCACGCGGTCGATCAGTAACCTGCGGGTCTCGTGGTCCCTGCAGTTACGGGCGTCGGACGGGCCGAGGTGCGGCCATATCGCGGCGAAGCGCGGCCAGGTCTCCGGGTTGTCGATCGGCTCGGTGTCGTCGGGCCGGGCCCCCGCCAGGATGCGGTGGACGACGTGCCTGGCCTCGGCCTGCTCCTCTTCGCTGAGCTGCGCCCTGATGACCGCCTGGACCAGGCGGTGCACCTGGATCGAGTTCGACACCTGGTCGACCTTGGCCAGGGCGAACCGGCCGATCTCCCGGATGACACGGCCCAGAACCAGCTTCTCCTGCAACGAGGAGTCGTACGGCTTCAGGGCCTCGATCATTTCCTTGCTGTAGAGGAGGTTCGCGGAGATCGGCTCAGGTGCGAAGAAGGCACAGAGCTGCAGCAGCCGCACCGCGGCCGGCGAGCGCTCCTTGAGGCGCTCGATCGAGATGTTCCACGTGGCGGCGACCGGCCTCGGATATCCGGCGGGCTGGTTCAGGGCCAGCACCTCCGGGGCCTGCTGGGCCAGCTGCTCCAGATAGGTGTCGATGGGCGTGGCCGTCTCCGCGATCCAGGCTGCCGCCTGCTCGACGGCGAGCGGGAGGTCACCGACGGCGGTCGCCACCTGGGCCGCGTCCTCCGCGCTGAGTCCGGGAGCCCGACGCTGCAGGTGTTCGATCGACTCCTCCCGCAGGAAGACGTCGACCGGCAGCGCGTCACCGTGCTGGGACCACGCCTGGTTCCGTGAGGTGACGAGGATGTGGCCGGAACCGCCCTGGGGGAAGTAGCGCCGCAGTCGTTCCGGGTCGTCGGCGTTGTCGAACACGAGGAGCCAGCGGTCCGACGGCACCCCACGCCGCAGCAGATCGACAGCCTCCTGCGAGGCCGCGGCCATGTCGTCGCCCCCCTGAGCGCCGAGCCGGACGGCCAGCTCCGCGAGACCCGCGATCACGTCGTCGGTCTGCTCGGACGATATCCACCACACCAGGTCGTAGTCGGCCATGAAACGGTGGACGTACTCCAGGGCCACCTGGGTCTTGCCGACCCCGCCGAGGCCGTACAGCGTCTGGGGCTGCGGCAGTACGACGGCCATGCCACCGCCGAGCTGGTCACGCATCCGCTCCAGCACCAGGGAGCGGCCGGTGAAGCCGGGGTTGCGTGGCGGTGCGTTCCAGATCCGGGGCACGGTACCGGGGAAGCGGGGACCTGGTGACACCCCGTCGCCGAGCTGGACCGGCCGGTCCAGGGCCCGCATGAGGGCGGTCGTGGCATGCACCTCGTCCAGCCGGAACAGGTCGACCGGGTTGCGGTCGATGTACGGCGCGGAGAGCCGGACGTCACTGATCCTGAGCGGCAGCAGTTGCCGTCGCCCGCCACCGGGGTCCTCGGAGACCGCTCGCTCCCAGAGATCGACGGCCCGCTGGGACTTGAGGTAGGCGCTGGAGAGGAGCACGACGGTGCGGGCCGCCGTCTCGGCCGGAGCGTGCGCGGCGTCCGGGTCGGCGGAGACGTCGCGGGGGACCACCCGGAACCCCGCGCGCGTGAGTACCGACTCGATCCAGTCGGCCCACATGCGGTTCTCCGCCACATAGCTGAGGAAGAGATCGGCGGGGAGCGCGGGCCTGCGCCGGGTGAACGCGTCGCGGATGCGCAGCCGCGCCTCCTCCCCCACGGGAGGCATCGCGGTGACCTCCTGCTGGGTGATCACCGCGGTGAGACGTTCGAAGGCCGACAGGAGCGAATTGCTGAGTCCCGCCTCGTCGCCGAAGGTGGCGAGGGTCTCCTCGTAGGCGTAGTAGGGACGGTAGGGGATCTCCACCGCACCCCAGTAGGCGGTGAGTTCGTCCCCGGAGAGGTCCCGCGGCAGCCGGTCGAACTTGAGCCGGGCCAGCGCGCGTCCGGCGTCCGCCTTCTCCTTCTCCCCTTCGTCTATGCGCATCGGCACGGGGAAGATCGAGATGGGCCGGCCGGTGTAGCGCTCGGCGATCTGCCGGGCGACGGAGGCCGCGCCGTCGATGGACTGGTCGCTGAGGGTGAAGCAGTCGACGAGCACGTCCGGGAGGTGGACGGTGCAGATGTCGGCGATGTCGCTGAGGCCCGTACGGCTGTCGATGAGGACGTAGTCGTAGTTGGCCTTCATGTCGTCCCGCAGGGCGTCGAAGAAGTGCCCGCCGCCGAGACGGTCGTAGAAGTTGTCCCAGTCGAAGGTGGAGACGGTGGCGGAGTACTCCCGGTTCTGACGCCCCGCCGAGACGAAGTCGAGGGTGCCGCCCCGCGGGAACTCCCAGCCCAGTGCTTCCGGGGTGAGCGAGACCGCGTGCGGCTGGATGCGGGCGTAGTCCCGGTGCCAGTCGTCGGCCCGCTGGGCGGGGTTGGTGGCGGCCCAGGCGAATTCGGTGATCAGGTCGATCACGCCGGTGGTGGCCCCGAGCGTCGAGGGGTCGAGGAACGGGTGGAAGAACCGGTGGAGCCCGGGCGCTTCGAGGTCCCAGTCGACGGCCAGCACCCTCTTGCCGTTGGCTGCCAGGATCCAGGCGGTGTTGGCCAGGGCCATGGTGCGCCCCGTCCCGCCCTTGTACGAGTAGAAGGTGACGATGCGCCCGTCACGACCGGCTGTCATACGTCCTCCGCATCCGTCGCAGGGTCGTGCATGTCGGGTATGAACTGCGTGTTGCCCATGGGCCCCATCAGCCGCGTCCGTTCACTCTGCCGTCCACCAGCCGGTGGATAGACCGTGGCATGCCTCAGATACTGCTGGGCCGCCACCTCGACCACCTGGGGCAGCACCTGACCGAACGCCTCCATACTGGGTACCCCCTTGGCCGCGACGCGGCAGAAGGCCCGCCCCTGTCGCATCTTGACCGGCATCGTCTGCTCGAGCTTCTCGGTCAGTTCGGCTTCGGCCGCCCTGCTCTGGTGGTCGTCCCTGCACCACGGCACGACCATGGTCACCCAGGGCCGGTTCTCCGCGTCGAACGCGGCGAGCCTGCGCCTGAGGTCCTCGTCCCGCAGGGCCCAGCGGTCGACGAGGAGGATCTCGGGGGTGGTGGGCGGCTGTTTTCCCTCACGCTGTCCGGGCTCCTCGTCGAACGACGTGATGTGAGCCTGGTAGTTGAGCGAGCGGACCAGCTCTTCCGCCACATAGGCGAGCGGTCTGGCGGAGGCCGGGTGGTAAGGGTTCCATTCCTGCGGATTGTCGCCGTAGTACTCGGGGTTCCTGCCCTCCGGCAGGTCGTGACGCGTCGGCGCGGCAATGGTGATCCGCATGGGCCTCGGGGCACCCGCTCCGCTGCCCGGCGCTCCGAAAGCACTGGGAACGAGGCGGAAGTCGAGTGGTCTGCCCGAGCTGATCCGTACGGTGTCAGCCACGTGGACGATGCGTTTGGCCAGGTGATAGACGGCTTGTTCGTAGTCCTGGGCGAACAGCGTGAGTTTGATCAGTCCGTAGAGCCCGTCACTGACGTAACGGTCGCCGAAGTCACGGTGATTGAACTGTAACCGCTCGGCGGGCCCTGGCAGTTGGCTCGGTGGTACCGGAACCCAGAGCGCGGGCACGATCGCCTCGGCGGGCTGGTTCGACCGGGCTCGGTGATGGATGGCGCGCTGTTCGAAGGCATACCACTCCTTGCCGCACATCTCGCTCGCGAAATAGCGGGGCGAGAACAGCGGGACGAAGACCCGGCAGTTGGCGAGCACGCTGCCCAGCCGCTCCGACCAGCCCTCACCGGAGCGTATCTCGCGGTCCATGAAGCCGGCCGGCGCTCCTGCGGGGAGATTGGTCATGGCCATCACATGACCGCAGAGATCTTGGAAAAGCCGTTCGACCCACATGTCTGGGTCCGATCCACCGCCGTACCCCGGTGTGTGCGCGTAGCTGAGAAAGAAGTACGGCCGATGGTCCGCCGCTCGCTGCTGCGTCGATGCGTGCACACGACCCCCGTCCTGTGTGGCACTCGCATCGAGAGAGTGGAAAGAAGGATGCGAGCGAATTCATCATTACGGAACGGACCGAACTCCACCCCCCTGAGGTTCGGTCATTCACCGCTTCTTTTCGGTCATCCACTCACACGTCGGACCACCCCCGCTCATGATCAGGAACGCTCTTGCGCCTTTTCTTCCCCAGATGTTCCATGTGTGCTTCCGGCGAGCTCTTTTCGGAGTCCGGCCACGACCCTGGCTCCGTCGACGGTCAGTTCAGGAGCCATTTCGATCATGTCGAGTGCGTGCCGGACACCGTCCAGAATCCGGGGTTCGAACAGCCCCGCTCCCACCCGTTCGAAAGTCTCCGAGAGCAGCTTCGAAAACGGCACGGTTTCCTGACTCCACGGAGCTTTGTGCTCCCATTCGCCGTCTGCCGCGTAGAGATCCGTGACACCCACGAGTGCCCGGAACTTCGTCCGTCTGAATCCGCGCAGCAGTGCGAGGGCGAGCTCCTCGTCCGTACCGTCGGCACCGAGACCCAGCGCACCGTACCCGTGCGTTCCGGCATGGGTCGCCCCTGCCGCAAGAGGGGTCAGGGCCACCAGCACCTCCGCCGCCTCGGCCGCCTGTACAGGCACCTTCCGCCGCAGCGACTCCCACGCCGCGTCCAGGCGCGTACCCCACACCCGCGCCTCCCGCGGGGTGAGCCGCGGGGCCACCGGGGCGTCGAAGCAGGCGCGGTACGGGTCCAGATCGTCGAGGGTGAATCGGGGCCCGCCGTCACCACCGACCCGACGCAACGGACTCCAGCCCCCGGCCTCCACGGTGGTGTCGGCGATGTCGACCGCTCCGCCCGGACCGTCCCAGCGGACCTGGAACCCTTCCCCGGCAGCTCGTACCAGGGCCCGCCCCCGCTCTCCGGGTTCGCCGACGCGCACTTCACCCAGCGTCGGAAGGAAGAGCCTGCCGTCGTCGTACGGCACGGGCACCGTCAGCTCGAGGCGTGCGCGGACGGCCGCCGCAGCGACGGATGCGGCCAGCCGGCCGGCGGCCCTGTCGTCCACCCGGTCCTGCGCGTCGAGCAGCCAGGTGCGGGTGTACGGATGACCCAGCACCTCGTCCAGAGCGCCGGCACCCCGCTCGCTCTCTTCGATGCCGACAGCCAGTTCCCAAGCCTCGTCCCAGGGGGCACGCTCGCGTGCGCCGGCTCCTGCGTGCAGTGCGGCGAGGAGGGTGCGGTTCAGATCCTGCCCGGCCCTGACGAGTTCGGCGGGTTCGTTCACGACGGGAGAGCCGAGGGAGGCGGCGGCGCGCTCCTCGACGGCGCGCACCAGCGTCACGAGGTCCGAGCAGTACACCGAAGGGTTGTCGAACCCGTTGGACGAGCGGTAGCGATGCGTGTAGAGGCCTCCTCCGCACGAGCGTACGACGGGGCACGTCCGGCACGTCTCGCTGACACCGGCCAGGCCCAGTTGCCGCGCCCGGACGCCGGGGTGGGCGGCGACGTCGTCGAAGCTGTGCGAGAAGACGTCGAACCCGGTGGCCGCGGCCCCCTCGTACGCGCTCTTGAGGGAGTCGACCTGTTCCAGCTGCCCGTCCGTCTCGATGACGACCAGGTCCGTGGGGGCGAGTCCGAGGGATTCGGTGAGGCTCGGACCGCCGCTCAAGGTGGACAGGACCGAGGAGAAGAGGCGCACGGGCAGCGTCCGCCCCTGCTCCGTCCAGCGGTCGAAGACCGCGAGGAGCCAGTCGGCGTAGGCGGTGGGGGATCCGTCGGGCCGCGCCGGAGGGTCGTCCCACGTGGCGTGCGGAAGGAGGAAGTCCACCTGCGGTGGATCGAGCTCGGCGAGGGCGTCGAAGACCGCGACCGGATCGTTCCTGATGTCGATGGTGCACAGCAGCCCGAGGTCGAGGTGCCGGTAGCGGTCCTCACGCAGCAGTTGCACGGCCCTGAGGACCAGGGGGTGACTGGACCGGCCGTTGGCGAAGAGGCGGTGCCGGTCGTTCGCCGCGCGGTCGCCGTCGAGCGAGATTCCGACCTTGACGTCGAACTCCGCGAAGAGGTCGAGGTAGCGGGGGCTGAGCTGGACGCCGTTCGTATGGATCCTGAGGTCCAGCTCAGCGATACCGTCCAACGCCGAAGTCAGCTCCTCGCAGACACGGCGCAGTCGCGCCGGACCGGCCAGGAGCGGCTCGCCTCCATGCAGGATCACTGACATCGAATCGAGTGCATGCTCCGAGGCATGCTCGGCCAATCGTCGAGCAGTCCATGAAATGGCCTCGTCAGAGATGGACTTAGGGCGGGTGCGCCAGCTCTGATCTGCGTGTTCATAGATATAGCAATGGTCGCAGGCAAGATCGCATCTGCTGTGCACCTTGAGCACAACTTCACGAAAGGGGACCAGGGGTCCTGTCATCCCCCCAGTCTAGCCACCTCGGCACTCAACTCAGAGTGCCGAACTGAAGGTCGAGGTCTGCAGGGAACGACCCGTGGAGGTACCGAATACCCGCCCGATCTTCCTGGAGGCGTCGGCGCCACGGGCGTCGATCTTGGCGAGCGGCACACGGCTCTTCTTCGCGATAGCGAAGGAGGGGGAGGTTTCGTAGGTCTTCACGGCCGTCCTTGGGAGATTGTTTCCGGACACTGGATCACAGCCGGCATCTGCATATTCACAGTGTCCGGCGGCATGACTTTACTCTGCCGTCGGCCCCTCGCAAACGCGACGTGAGAGGAAATCCTGTGTTTACGCCGAATTGTGGAGATGGAAATCACCGCGCCCTTTGAGCCGCTCGGGTGACGGGGGATCAGGAGGTCCGGAAGCCCGGGAGCGCCCTGCTCACCGGGCCCGTCACATCCGGCCACGATTCTGGTCGTGAACGGGATGGCCCGCCCGTGTACACCCTCCGGGGTCCCGGCGCTCGTGGACCACCGGGCCGGAAGCCGGTGTCCACCCGCCTCGACGGGAGGCCGTGGAGCCCTCCCGCGCGCGGTTTTCACCCGTTCGGCGCCGGCCGGGATCCTCACGGGCGGCCGGCCCGCCCCGCGCAGACGACCGCATCAGTCCGGCGGAGCAAACGTGTTCGCCCTCGCACCCCTCATGCAGTCACCGATGCGCTCATGACTGTCGCCCACGAGATCGGTGACCCGGATGCGCACATGGAGCGCTTCGACACGGTCGACGAACTCCTTGGAAAAGGCCCCGACCAGCACCGTTTCGTAGCTGCCGGTCCCCACGAGGGGGAAGCCGGGCCCGAGCTCGGCGAGCTGGAAGTCCTCCGCGACCACCAGCCCCGCCCCCGTCAGTTCCTCCACCGCCACCGTGATGTCGGTCCATCGGGTGCCGGCGCGGCGCTCCCGGCCCGCCAGGACGACCTGGCAGTCGTAGGACTCGACGGTCGCGATGTGCTGACCGCCGTTCAGGATGCCCACGGCCCAGGCCTGTGTGTCCCCGCGCAGATGGCCTCTGGCCCACGAGCCCCGCCACCCCAGGTAGGGCCGGACGGTACGGGCGTACTGGGCCCGCGCGAGGACGGCACCGACCGCTACGGCCAGCAGGCTGCCGAGCGCCTCCATGTCGAGCAGTTGCAGGCGCCAGGGCCAGTGCTCGCGCGCCTCGGGTGTGAGGTTTCCGCGGATCGACTCCCACACGAGGACAAGCATCAGCAGCCCCAGCATCACCAGGGGCGCCGTGAACAGCAACGGACTCCGGCGGATCCTGCGCTGGGCCCGAGGGAACGGAGCGCCGCTTCCAGGACCCGCGTCGGCCATGTGGTTCCCCCTCCCCCACAGGGTGCGCTGTCCGGGAAGTATCAACTTCCGTGCGGCACAACGATGTTGTGGACGATCCTTCCACGGCGCCCCCGGTCGCACGAGGGTGCTTTTCGGGCAGGAAGTGCAGCGGCGCCCGGGAGGCACCATTGCCGTACACGAGGGCGCGACCTACTCTCGTGGCCCCGGCAGGCCCCCCACGCGCACTCCTGCGCCCGGGCGGCGCACCCGAGGACCACCGCGCCGAGGGCCGGACCGGCGACGACCACAACTGCAGACGGGGGAGAAAAATGACGGCGATTCCAGGACCTCTGCAGAGCATGGTCTTCAGGAGCGCTGATCTGCCCGCACTCTTCCACCACACGGACGCCGTCGCCGTCGCGCGTCAGCGGGAGGCGGTGAACACCACCCGCGGCCAGCTGGCCCTGCTCGTCCTGGGCACCGTGCCCGCCGCCCTGCCGTGGCATGTCACGGTCGGCGCGGGGGTCCAACTCCTGGACCTCATCGCGGTGTTGGCCTACCTGGGTGTCCTGATCACGACCTACCTGGCCTCCCGGCGCAAAGCAAAGTCGCATTGGCAACTCAACCGCTCCGCAGCGGAGTTCATCAAGTCCAACTGCTGGCGCTACGCCGTCCACGGCTCCCCCTTCGACACCGGCACGCAGCATCCGGAGGCGGTGTTCGCCAGCCGGCTGGAGGAAGGGCTCCAGGAGTTACGGAAGGTGGGGTGGGACGACCCCCGGGAGGGCATGGCGGACTCGGGCGGAGGCCTCATCACCGCGTCCATGCGGGAGTTACGGGACAAGGCCTTCACCGTACGCAAGGAGACCTACATCCGGGACCGGCTGATCGAGCAGCGGCGGTGGTACCGCAGGCGCAGGCTGGTGTCACGCCGAGGGGCGCTCGTGTGGTCGAGCACGATCGCCGCGCTGACGCTGCCCGCACTCGTCCTCGCCGTGTTGCAGACCTTCGGCAGCGCCGGATCGTTCGGGCTGACGGGCACGCTCTCCGCCGCGGCGGCAGCCTGCCTCGCCTGGAACGAGATGCGCCGTCATCACCCCCTGGTGACCGCCCACTCCCTGGTGGAGGACGACCTGGAGAACATGCAGGCCGCGATGGAGACCACGCTGACCGAGCGTCAGTGGGCCGCCGCCGTGTTCGAGACCGAGCGGATCGTGTCGCCGGAGCACACGGACTGGCTGGTCAGGCACCGGATGTGAGGGAAGCGCCCGCGGGTTCAGTCACGCTCCACGCCGTCGAGCCAGATGACGGTGACGGGCCGTCCGAGGCCGCGGGCGTACGTCACGATGTCGCCCGTGCCGCCGAGGCCCCGCGCCGGCCGGCCGTCCCACACCGCGAGCAGCCGGTCGCAGTGGTCGGCGATGTAGGTGCCCGCCGCGTAGTACGCCTCGTCGGTGGAGTACGGGAAGTTCAGCTGGACCTCACGGGCGGCCCGGGCCTTGAGCTTCCGGTAGTGGACGAGCTCCGTCTCGTCGAAGCCCGCCTCGTAGTCACCGCTGGGAATGACCACGGTCAGCTCGGCGCCGTGGGCGAGCGCGAGGTCGGCGAAGAGCTGGTCGGCGCCGACCGCGAGGCTGGAGAGTGCCTCCAGGGAGCCTTCGTGGCCGCACAGGGCGGCCCTCAGCCCTTCCCGTACGTGGGCCTGGGCTTCCTGGGGGATGGAACGGTGACCGGTCACTCCGATGCGTTTCACGGACCTGGAACCCCCTGGTGTCGACGGGGGCTCCGGAGGGCGTCCCTCCGGACCGGCGCAGCGTCCGCCCCCGTGATGCCTCTGCGACCGACCGTCCTGGCATTCTCTCAAGAGCCGTGGTCCGAAGGGAGCCCCCGCCGGGGATCGGCGGGGGCTCACGGGAGTGCGGCGGTACCCGGTCGGGTCAGAACACGCTGACCCCGTACGCGCTCAGTGCTTCGGTGACCGGCTGGAAGAAGGTCGTCCCTCCGGTGCTGCAGTTGCCGCTGCCGCCCGAGGTGAGACCGATCGCCCGGGTGCCGGAGTAGAGCGGGCCGCCGGAGTCGCCGGGCTCGGCGCACACGTTGGTGCGGATCATGCCGTACACGATGTCCCCGCCGCCGTAGTTGACCGTGGCGTTGAGGCCGGTGACGGAGCCGCTGTGGGTGCCCGTGGTGGAGCCCCTGCGGGTGACGGACATGCCGACGGTGGCGTTGGCCGCGCTGGTGATGTCCTGGCTGCCGACCGTGCCGGACTTGGTGACGGAGGTGTTGGTGTAGCGGACGATGCCGTAGTCGTTGGTCGGGAAGCTGGAGCCCGTGGTGGTGCCGAGGACCGTGGTGCGGCCCGAGTTGGACCACCAGGTACCGGCTCCGTCGGTGCAGTGACCGGCGGTCAGGAAGTAGTAGGTGCTGCCGCTGCGGACGTTGAAGCCGAGGGAACAGCGCCAGCTGTCGGCGTAGATCGCGTCTCCGCCGGAGATCAGTTTGCTGAACTTTCCGGGGGTGCGTTCGATGCGCAGGGCGCCCGCGTTGGCTCCCGCGGACTCCTTGATCTCCTTGATCTCGGCCTGGGAGACGGTGCTGTCCACCGTGACCAGGAGCCGCCCGGTCGACGGATCGACGTTCCAGGCGGTGCCGGCGACATCGGCCTCGAGCACGGCCTCTCCCGCCGCGCTGAGCTGGTCCGTGCTGAAGGTCGCGGCCTGATCGGCGCTGGCCGCGGGGACCGCGAGGGCCGCGACGGCGACGAGGCCCGCGGTGACGGCTGTGACACGGCTACGTCTCGCCGTGCCACCGGTGCGGGGGTTGGTGCGCTTGATCCTCACTTTTCGTTCCTCCCGAGGGGAATCGGGGGCCCGCCTGTGGGGTGGCCGGACCCGTGAGGCGCGGTCGGGGGCACGCCGCGTACCGAAAGGTGTTCGAATTCCGGATGCGTCGTGGTCCTGACGGGCGCTGCTCGGGAGTATTCGGGCCGTCAACCGGCCGCACAAGGGCGCCTTTCGGCCGCGTGGGCACAGCGGCGGCACCGCTCCCGGCAGCCCTGGTGCTGGTGGGGCTGCCGGAAACGGTGTGGCGGTCCTGCTCCCCGGTGGACCCGGCCCCCGGGGTGGCGCGGGCGTCCAGGAGGGGCGGGCGTCCGGCGGTGGGACGGGTCAGCCGTCGATCCGGTTCCGCTCCCCCGCCGGGACGGCCACCGTGAGGGTGTTCCCGGGCGGCGGGAAGGGGCAGATGAAGTGATCGGCGAAGGCGCAGGGGGGCAGCAGCGCGCGGTTGAAGTCGACCCGGACCCTGCCCTCGGCGTCGGGCGCCCCGGGCCGCAGGAAGCGGAAGCGGTAACTGCTGTTCCCGCTGGTGGCGTCGGCGAAGACGGCCCAGAGGGAACCGTCCGGCTCGACGGCCGCCTGGAGCGTGTGCTCCGCTCCGTCCACGGTGAAGGCGAGCTCGCCGGAGAGTCCCAGACCGCGTTCGCGGCCGTCCGCGTTCGCGACACGGATGGTGCGGTCGCTCCCGTACGGCCGGAAGGTGCCTTCCAGCGCCCAGCGCGGGTCGTACGGGGTGGCGTCGATGGTCCTGAAGGCGTGCCGGGCCGGGGACTGCGGGTCGAAGTCCCGTACCGCCCACAGGCCTTCACGGCTCAGCACGACCAGCCGGCGCTCTCCCCGCGCCACCCGGGAGGTGTCGACGGGGCCCCGGTCGGCGCCCAGACGGACCTCGCCGGCCAGCGGTTTCCCGTCGACCGTCAGCCCGTCCTCGAGGCCGGCGACGAGCACCACCTCCCCGTCCTCCTCGCGCCACAGCCCCGGTACGGCCGGAATTCGACCCTCGGGATGATCGGCGAGCCAGTGGGTGCCGGTGAGGGAGAGGGGACCGTGCGGCGCGGCCACGGCGACGATGCGTCCCTCGTGCCAGCGCTGCCAGGCGTGGAACTCCTCGCTGTCCTGCTGTGCGTCCGTGCTCATGCGGTCAACCTTTCCATACCGGCTCGGCCAGGCCGAGGTGCGACCTCAGCGTCGGACCGGCGTATTCGGAGCGGAAGGCTCCGTGCTCCTGGAGCAGCGGGACGACCCGGTCCACGAAGTCGTCCAGGCCGCCGGGGGTGAGGTGCGGTACGAGGATGAAACCGTCGGCGGCGTCCTCCTCGACGAACGTCTCCAGTTGCGCCGCCACCGTCGCCGGGGAGCCGATGAAGGACTGGCGGGCCGTGGACTCGATGACGGTCTGGCGGATGGACAGCCCCTTGGCCTCGGAGACGGCCCGCCACTGCGCGGCGACGGCGAGCGGGTCCGCGACCCGCACGCGCCCCTGGACCAGGTCCGATCCGGGGTCCGGGTCGATGTCGGGCAGCGGCCCGTCGGGGTCGTACGAGGAGAGGTCGCGGCCCCAGACCTGTTCGAGGGCGAGGATGGCGTTCTGCGGGGAGACCTGCTGCCGGCGGATCTCGGCGGCGTACTCCTGTGCCTCCGCGTCCGTGTCGCCGACGACGACCGTGACACCGGGCATGATCTTCAGGTCCCCGGGCTGTCTGCCGTACTTCTCCAGGCGCGCCTTCACGTCGGCGTAGAAGGTACGGCCCGCCTCCAGGGTGCCGTGCCGGGTGAAGATGACGTCGGCGGCGGACGCCGCGAACTCCCGGCCCTCGTCGGAGTCGCCGGCCTGGATGACCACCGGGTGCCCCTGGGGCGAGCGGGGGACGGTGAACTCTCCCGAGATCTCGAAGTGCCGGCCGGAGTGCGCGAAGGGCCGCGCTTCACCGTCCGGTGTCCAGGAGTCCCAGAGCTCACGGGCCGTGGCGACGAATTCCGCGGCCCGGGTGTAGCGGTCGGCCCTGTCGAGGTAGCCGCCGCGGCGGAAGTTCTCACCGGTGAAGGCGTCCGAGGAGGTGACCACGTTCCATGCGGCCCGGCCCGCGCTGAGGTGGTCGAGCGTGGCGAGACGGCGGGCGAGTTCGTAGGGCTCGTTGAAGGTGGCGTTGACCGTGGCGGCGAGTCCGAGGCGGTCGGTGACGGCGGCCAGGGCGTTCAGCACGGTGAGGGACTCGGGGCGGCCCACCACGTCCAGGTCGTGGATGCGGCCGTTGTGCTCGCGCAGCCGCAGCCCTTCCGCGAGGAAGAAGAAGTCGAACTTCCCCCGCTCGGCCGTCCTGGCCAGGTGCTCGAAGGAGGTGAAGTCGATCTGGCTGCCGGACCGGGGGTCGGTCCACACGGTGGTGCTGTTGACGCCGGGGAAGTGGGCGGCGAGGTGCATCTGTCTCATGACTGGGCCCCTGAGGTGTCTGCGAGCGCGTAGCGGTTGGCCGGCCGACCGAGGCCCAGGTGCTCGCGCAGGGTGCCGCCCGGGTAGAAGGTCCGGAACAGGCTGCGGTGCTGGAGCAGGGCCACGGTGCCGTTGACGATCCGTTCGAGGTCGCGCTCCGGGGCGATGGGGGTGAGGTGGAAGCCGTCGACGGCCCCGCCCCGGTGCCACTGGATGACGAGTTCGGCGAGGTCCACCGGACCGCCCCGGAAGTAGGTCCCCCGCCCGGCGAGCTGCGGGCCGCTCTCCAGCCCGGGTTCGGGGGCCGTCTCGGCGTCCCCCAGGTCGACGGTGAGGGCGACCAGGATCCGCAGGCTCTCGGGGTCCCGGCCGTGGGCGGTGGCGCGGCGGCGCAGGTCACCGGCGAGCGAGGCCGCCTGTTCGGGGGAAGTGGCCCGTATGTGGACGACGTCGGCGTGCCGGGCGGCGGGCTCACGGGCCGGGCCGCTCGTGCCGTCGACGACCGTGACGGGCCTGCCTTGCGGGGGCCGGGGCACGATGGCCGGGCCGCGGACGGAGAAGGTGCTGCCCTCGAAGTCGATGTGGTGCAGCTTGTCGCGGTCGATGAAACGGCCGGTGGCGGCGTCCCTGATCTCCGCGTCGTCCTCCCAGCTGTCCCACAGCCGCGCCCCCGCGTCGGCGGCCTCTCCGGCTTCCCGCCACAACGCGGTGGCGGGCGCGGCAGGGCGCCGGCCGAACAGCCGGGCCTCGGCCTCGGTGCTCGACACGTCGGCCTGCCAGCCGGCCCGGCCCTTGCTGACCCAGTCGAGGGTGGCGACGGCGGAGGAGACGTGGAAGGGCTCGGTGTGGGTAGTGGTGACGGTCGGCACGAGGCCGATGCGGGTGGTGGCCGGGGCGACCCGGGCCAGGACGGCGAGCGCGTCGGGACCGGGGCGCGCGAAGGAGTCGTGCAGGGTGACGTAGTCGAGCGCCCCTCCTTCGGCGAGGCGGGCCAGCGTGACGTGGGACGCGGCGTCGTAGCGCGGCGGGCCGCCGATCTCGGCGGCGAGGTGGAGTGGCCTGGTGGGGGACATGCGGACCTCTCGGGTCAGTTCTCGGTCTTGGGGAGGCCGGGCGGGTTGATCTCGGACTTCTCGACGGCCTCGCTGGACAGCCCCCAGCGCTCGAGCACCTCGGCGTACGAACCGTCCTGGATGATGTGGTCGATCGCGGCGCCGTACGCCTCGACCAGGCCGCTGCCCTTCCTGGTGGTGGCGGCGATCTTGCCCTGGACGCCGTCGCCGCCGCCCGAGAGCGTGCCGATGATCTCGGACTGGCCGGCCGACGCGACGTGGTAGTTGGCCGAGGGGCTCGGGCCCAGGTAGGCGTCGATGCGGCCCGACTGGAGGGCCAGGTAGTAGTCGGTGTCCTTCTGGAAGTACGTGATGTCCACCGGCTTCCGCCCGGCCTTGACGTTCTCCTCGCTCCAGTCGACGAGGATCTTCTCCTGGTTGGTGCCGGAGGCGACGGACACGGTCTTCCCCGCGACGTCCGCCGGGCCCTTCACCTTCCAGCCGGAGCCCTTCTTCGCCTCGAAGGCGATGTTGTCGAGCCGGTAGGTGGCGAAGTCGTACTTCTCCTTGCGCTCCTCGGTCACCGTGACGTTGGACAGGACCCCGTCGAACTTCGAGCTGTCCAGGCCGACGAAGAGGTTCTCCCAGGAGACCTCCTCGAACTCGGGCTTCAGGCCGAGGGTGTCCGCGATGAGGGTGGCGATGTCGATCTCGCTGCCGATCCGGGTCCTGTCGTCGGTCGCGTAGAACCCGAGCGGTGGTGAGGCGTCGGCGCTCGCGCCGAACCGGAGGGTGCCGCGCTCGCGGACCGCGGCCGGCACCTCCGCGGCGATCTCCTCCACCTTCTCGCCTCTGATCCGGTTCTGGTCGGGGCCGATGTTGATGCCGGTGTCCTTCCGGCCCTCGGGACGGATCACGTCCTCGGTGGCGTCGCTGGTGCCGCAGGCGGCGAGCAGCCCTGCGGTGGTGAGGGCGGCGAGGGCGGTGGTGAGGGTGCGGCGTACGGGCACGTGACTGCTCCTTGAGCGCGGGGACATGTCAGAGGACCTTGGAGAGAAAGGCGCGGGTGCGCTCCTGGACCGGGTGGTCGAGTACGTCGGCGGGCGGCCCCTGCTCGACGATCCGTCCCTCGTCCATGAAGACGACGGTGTCGGCGACCTCCCGGGCGAAGCCGATCTCATGCGTGACGACGATCATCGTGGTGCCGCCCTGCGCCAGGTCCTTGACGACGTCGAGGACCTCCCCGACGAGTTCGGGGTCGAGGGCCGAGGTCGGCTCATCGAAGAGCAGCAGTTTCGGCTCCAGGGCGAGGGCGCGGGCGATCGCGACGCGCTGCTGCTGGCCGCCGGACAGCTGCCTGGGGTAGGCCCCTGCCTTGTCCGCGAGACCGACACGGGCGAGGAGCTTCCCGGCGGCGGCGACGGCGTCCTTGCGGGGGCGGCCGAGGGCGGCGACGGGGGCTTCGACGATGTTGTCGAGCACGGTGAGGTGCGGGAAGAGGTTGAAGTTCTGGAAGACGAAGCCGATCCGGGTGCGCTGGCGCAGGACCTCGCGTTCGCGCAGCTCGTACAGCTTGTTCCCGGACCTGCGGTAGCCGACCAGGGTGCCGTCGACGCTGATCCAGCCCCGGTCGACCTTCTCCAGGTGGTTGATGGTGCGCAGCAGGGTGGACTTCCCCGACCCGGAGGGGCCGATGATCACGGTCACCTCTCCGGGGCGTACGGACAGGTCGATCCCGCGCAGTACCTCCAGTGGACCGAAGCTTTTGTGCACGGCCCGGATCTCGACCATGGCGTCGGTCCCGGTGGCTTCTTCCGTGGCTGCGCTCATCGCACCGCTCCCTTGGCGTAGTGACGTTCGACGTAGTGCTGGAGGACGGAGAGCGCGGTGGTCAGGAGGATGTACCAGACCGTGGCGACCATCAGCAGGGGCACGACCCGGCCGTTGCGTCCGTAGACGACCTGCACCTGGTAGAAGAGTTCGCCGATCGCCATCACCGAGACGATCGAGGTGCCCTTGAAGAGGGAGATGATCTCGTTGGCGGCGTTCGGCAGGATGGAGCGCATGGCCTGCGGCAGCACGATGCGGCGCAGTTGCCGCAGCCGGGGGATGCCGAGGGCCGCCGCGGCCTCCACCTGCCCGCCGTCCACGGCCAGTACGCCGCCACGCACGATCTCCGCCGCGTAGGCCGCCTGGTGCAGGGCGAGGCCGAGGACGGCGGCGCTCATCGCGCCGACGAGGTTCATCGTGTCGAAGGAGACGAAGCCGGGCCCGAAGGGGATGCCGAACTCCACCTCCTTGTAGAGGTAGGCCAGGTTGAACCAGAACAGCAGTTGCACGATGAGCGGGATCGAGCGGAACGCCCAGATGTAGGCGTACGAGACGGCCCGGAGGAACGGGCTGGCGGACAGCCGCATGAAGGCCAGGACGATACCGAGGGCGAAGCCGAGGACCGTGCCGTAGAAGGTCAGCTGGAGGGTGACCCAGACGGCGTGCAGGACGGTCTCGGTGGTGACGAACCGGGCGAAGACGTCCCATTCCCAGCCCGGGTTGGTGATCAGGCCGTTCAGGAACTGGGCGAGCAGGACCGCGGTGGCGGCGACGGCCACCCAGCGCCACGGGTGGCGTACGGGGACGACGGTGAGGGCCGCGTACTCGTCGGCCGTCACCTGGCGGGGGCCGGCTCCGGCCGGTGGACTGAGGGGTGGATCGCTGGTCAGCGACATGAGGGGGTTCCTTCTGCGACGGGGTGCGGAACGGGGTGCCGTGCTCAGGCGGTGACGCGGTCCCGACAGGAGAGGTCGCGCAGGAACGCGAGTGCCGTGCGCGCGGTGGCGTCGTTCTGGCGGAAGGCGGGACCGCCGGTGCGGGGCCGGGTGAACGCACCGCTGGAACGCGCGGTGGTGTAGGGGCCGAGCGCGAAGCGGCGCGGGTGGGGGCTGCCGTCGCGGTACAGGACCCGGCCGTCGGCGGGGTCGACGGAGAGCAGCCCGGTCCCGGTGCCGGCCGCGCCGTCCTCGTGCAGTGCGGTCAGCAGCGCGCTCCGCGTCCTGCGCAGCGAGGGATCCGGCAGCCGGGCCTCGACCAGCGCGCGGGCTTCGGTGGACGCGCCCGGCACGGTGACACTGCGGGCCCTGAAGACGCCCTCGGCCTCGTCGGTCTCCACGGTCATGCCGGCTCCGGCGAAGCGGACGATCCCGGCGCGCGAGAGGGCGAGCAGCTGGCGCAGCCGGGGGCCGGGCGGGCCGGAGGCGAGATGGCTGAAGAAGCCGTGCCACTGCTCCCCGATGTCACCGAAGCGGGTCAACTGCCCGTACACGGAGAGCAGTCCGAGGAACACGGCCAGGTCAGGGCTGTGACGGGGGTCGTGCCGTCGTTCGAGGTCGGCGGAGATATAGGCGCGCAGCCCGTCCTGCAGCGCGTCGTACGAGGCGTGGCGCACCCCGTCGAGCGGCCGGTCCAGGGCGTCGAGGTCCAGCCGGTCAGCCGGGTCGGGGACGGCCGAGGCGACGAGGGCCGCGAGCTCCGGGCTGCCGTACTCGGCGACGGCGTACTTCTCCTCGAAGTCACCCCACCCGACGGCGGTGCGTTCCGGATGGGCGGTGAAGAGCCGGTGGTAGTGGGCGTGGCCCAGCTCCTCGGCGACCAGCGGCCACAGATCGCGCCGGAAGTCCACGGGGCCGGGGCGCTCCAGGATCTCCTCGGCCTGCGCCGCGCCGAAGTGGCGTGGCAGCGGGGGGCGTTCGCCCTGCCAGGTGTAGCCGATCTTCGAGTGGTACGGGACGCCGCGCCGCGAGCCCACGTGCAGGACCGGCTCCCTGCCGGAGGGGATGTAGACCCCGTCCTCGTGGCGACCGCCCCGCCCCTCGGTGAGCAGCACCATCAGGTCGATGAAGGCCAGCCCGAAGCCGCGGACGAGGACGGGTTCGCCGGCCGGGAGCGCGGACAGGTCGGTGTCCGCGGTGAAGTCGGGCGGGAGGTGGACCAGTCCGTGACGTGCGGCGAAGGCGGTGAGTTCCTCCTGCTCGGCGTCCGGTTCGGCGTCGAGGTGGCCGACGGTGAGGACGACGAGGTCGGCGACGAGCGGATCGGCACGGCCCTCGATCCGGACACGCTGGCGGCCGTCGCGGGGCCCGGAGACCCGCAGGGCGTGGCCGGTGTGCTCGTGGACGGTGATGCCGGGCGGGAGCGCCGCGAGCGTCCGCTCGTACACCCAGCGCAGATAGGCGCTCTGCAGCCGCCGGCTGGGGAAGTCCTGGTCTCCCAGGGCGTGGATCTCCTCCAGGACCGCCGGGTCACCGAGGACACGGACGCGCCCCTGGCGGACGTCCGCGGCCCAGGTGTGCAGCGCGGGCCCGGGGCGGACGGGCCCGTCCATCAGGACCGTCTCGTCGGTGAACATGGTGACGTCCTCCGCCATGGAGTTCATCCAGAGCAGCGGGGACTGGTCCTGCCGCCAGATCCGGCCGCCGCCCGGCGGGTAGGGGTCGACGAGGTGGATGTCCAGGGGCAGGCCTTCGTACAGCTCGGCGGCGTTGGCGGCGATGCGTTCGAGGACGCCGGTGCCGCGCGGTCCGGCGCCTATGACGACGAGTGCCGGCGTGAGGCTCATCGGGTGTCCGCCGTGCCGCGCGCGTAGTGGCGCTCGACGTAGTGCTGGCCGATGGACAGGAGCGAGGTGACGCCCACGTACCAGAGCGTGGCGACCAGCAGGAGCGGGATGACCTCGTAGGTGCGGTGGTAGACGAGCTGCACCGAGTACAGGAGGTCCTGCACGGCGATGATGCTGACGATCGAGGTGCCCTTCAGCGTCCCGATCAGCATGTTCCCGGCCGGCGGGACGATGGAGCGCATGGCCTGCGGCAGCACGATCCTGCGCAGCCGCCGCCAGGGCCCGAGGCCCAGGGACTGGGCCGCCTCCAGCTGTCCGCGTTCGACGGAGAGGATTCCGCCGCGGACCACCTCGGCGGCGTACGCGGCCTCGTGGAGCGTCAGCCCGATGACGGCGACGGCGACGGGGCTGAGGAGGTCGACCGTCCGGACGCCGAGGATCTGGGGGTAGAGGGCGCCGATGTTGAACCAGAAGAGCAGCTGGACCAGGATCGGCGTGGACCTGAACAGCCAGATGTATCCCCAGCCGACCGCCTGGAGCACGGGGTTGCCCGAGAGCCTGAAGACGGCGAGGAGGGTACCGAGGGCGAACCCGAGCACCATGACGAGGCCGGTGAGCCACAGCGTCAGGCCGAGCCCCCGCAGCACGGAGCCGGTCGTGAGGTAGGCGCCCACGACGTCCCACTGGAAGGCGTCGTTGCGTACGACGGACACGAGCGCCCCCGCCAGGAGCAGCAGGACGGCGAGGGCCGCAGCCCACCGGCCGGTGCGGCGTACGGGAACGATGCGTGGAACCGGGTCGCCGGCGTCCTTGCGGGGTGGTGTGAGGAGGATGGGTGAAGGGCTGTCTGTCTGCGCGGACATGCGAAGGCTCCGTGGATGCAGAGATCGAACACGGGGCGTGCCTTCGACGCGGAACACGACGTGGACCGGGCCCCTCAGCGCCGGTCCGGTCCTGAGAAAAGCCCCAACTGGGCAGGGTTGTCAAGCCTGTCCACAGTGTGAGCCGTACGTCTCACGTCGGTTGACGTACCACCGGATGCCTGTTCCACTTGGGCCATGCATGCGCAGCAGTGGCTGGTCACCCGCTCCCACATCGACTTCGGTCGTGTGTGGTCCTCTTCCTGTTGAGCTGACCCCCCTGCGTTCTCTCTCCACCCGCTCGCGTCCCTTCCGGCGCTCGAGCACCTTCCTCAGCGTTCCTTCGCGTACACGACACCGCTCGGCCCTCCCCTCGCACCGCTGATCTCCCGCCCCGCCGCTCCGTGCCGCCCCGGCACGCGAGCGCGGTCGACGAATCCGGAGAAATTCCGTCATGCCCCGAACCCGGCACACCGCTGCCTTCGCACTGATCACCGTCGCCGCGCTCACGCTGACCGCCTGCGGGTCGGGTGATCCCGCCACCGCCCCGGCCGGGGCCGGTTCCGCCGTCAGGGGGAAGACGCCGAAGACCGACGTGGTCTCCTCGGTGAAGAAGAACGAGGCCGCGGCGAAGCTGCTGCCCGCGGCGGTCCGCACCTCCGGGACACTCACCCTCGCCTCCAGCGTGGGCGCGCCTCCCGGGGCGTTCTACGAGGAGGACGGAAAGACACTGGCGGGCGCGGACATCGACTTCGCCGACGCGGTGGCCAGGGCGCTCGGGCTGAGGCTGAAGCGGGAGGTCGCCTCCTTCGAGGCGATCCTGCCCGCGCTCGGCAGCGGGAAGTACGACGTGGGCACCGGCAATTTCGGCGTGACCGACGAGCGCCGCAGGACGATCGACTTCGTGACGTACATCAACGACGGGCAGGGCTTCGCGGTCCGCGACGACAGCGACCTGAAGAAGGTCACCGACCTCACGCAGCTCTGCGGCCTGACCGTCGGCACCGCCGCCGGGACCACGTTCGAGGCGACCCTGGAGGAGAACAGGCATCGGTGCGGCGACGCCGGCGAGAAGCCGTACGAGATCAGGACGTACGCCGATCAGGCCGCGGTCTGGAGCTCCCTCCAGCAGGGGCGCAGCGATGTCCTGATGTCCACCATCAACGGCCTGCGCTACGCCGTCACCCAGCTGGACGGACTGCGCTTCCTCAACGAGTACAAGCGGCTCGACGTCGGTTTCGCCTTCAAGAAGGGCACCCCGCTGGCGCCGGCCTTCCAGGCCGCGGTCAACGGTCTCGTCGCGGACGGGACCTACGACCGGATCCTGAGGAAGTGGGGCACCACCAAGTCGGCGATCGCGGCCTCGCGGATCTCCCCGCCCGAGATCAGGTGAGGCCGGTGCGGAGCGCAGGGGTGCGCCGCCGCACCCCTGCGCGCCGCACAGCGCACCGCCCTCTCAGCAGTCGCACCCGCAGTCGCAGTCGCAGCAGCCGCCGTCGTCACCGCCGCAGCAGTTGCTGCAGCAGTCGCAGCCTTCGCAGCAGTCACCGCAGTCACACTTGTGGCAGAGCCCTTCGCGCTCCTGACCGCTCCAGGGGTCGTTGAAGTTGCTGGCACAGCACATCTGGCAGGTGCAGGCGAGTCCGGCCCAGACCAGGCAGCCGGCGAGGAGGCCGCGCCGGTTGCGGGGCGGCTCGGGCGGCAGGGGCGGCCCCGGCGGGAAGGAGGGACCGCCCGGGGCGTAGGGGTTGCCGGGCGGCGGGCCGAAGGCCCCCGAGGGCTGCCCGTCCTGCTGGTGCGAGCAGGACGAGGAGCCGAAGGCCCGGTCCACGGACCGCCGCAGCTCGTGCACGAGGAGCACGTGCGCCAGCGTGCCGTCGGTGAATTCCGCGTCCCGCAGCGCGAGGCGCACGCCGTGCAGCGCGTCGTCGCAGAGCCGGCGGGCCTCGGCGAGGGGCGTACCGGTGGCGGTGAGGGGGTTCCAGGCACCCGACGCGGCGTCAGCCTCCCTGTCCTCGACGGCGTCCAGGAGGTGGGCGAGCCTGCCGAAGAGCCGTCCCGCCTCGGCGAGCGCCTCGGCGTTCTGCGGCTTGCCCGCGAGGACGGCGGTGTGGGCGAAGGCAGCGGCCGTGGCGGTCTCGGTGGGCTCGGTGACCGTCAGCAGCGGGGTGCCGGGCCCGGCGAGGGACTCGATCCCGGTCTGCCGGTCGACGGCGTCGACCAGGACCGCCGTGTCGAAGCCGAGCTCGGCCCCGGTGCGCGCCCCGGCCCTGTCCCAGCCGGCCGCGACCCTGCGTGCCGCTGCGGCGACCGGGCGCCGCTTCAACAGGCCGTCCCGGTCCGCCACATGGTCGCGGACCTTCGCGGAGGCCAGGACGAGCGACACGGCGGCTGCCAGCCTGGCGCCCTCGCCGCGGGCGACCGGAGCCGTCCGCATCGAGCGGAGCGGGCAGGGGCCGGCGGTGCGGCGCGCGGCGTCGGTGCGCTCGGACTGAGCCTCCGTCAGGACGGAGACGATCAGGCCGTCGTAGTTCGTCACGACCCGGGCGAACTGCCCGTGGTCCGCGCGCAGCGCGAGACAGAGCCCGCAGAGGTGGGCCATCCACTCGGCCTTGAGACCCTCGGACAGCCGATGGGTACAGGGCCTGACGATTCCGAACACGACGATCCCCCGGGAGTCGTTCACCTGATGCGCCGCACTCGTGCGCCCGCGCGGCGTGCATCGTACCGAGCGTCCCGTTCACCCGTACGCACGCCATGTCACCCGGACGGCCGGAGCATCATATTTTCCTTTTGCAACCCCCCTTATACGGGAGGAACCCTGACGAATCGCCACATGCTCTGCACCAGTAGCGTCACGAATCGCCTGCGCGCCGACTATCCCCTTGGCGCTGTATCCGCATCATGGACGACCATAGGGATAGGAAAGAGATGCGGAACACCAACGAACCGCGGTGAGAGGAGGCGTCCATGGGATCGGTGCGCAAGGCAAGTGCCTGGCTGGGCCTCGTGGAGGACAACGACAGCGACGAGCGGTACTACGACGACGAGTACTCCGAGGATGCGGAGACCGGCACTGGCCAGCCCTGGGTGACCGACCCCCGCGTGCAGGTGGCCTCCGAGAAGGCCGAGGACACGGGACGCAGGATCGCCACCGTCACCCCGGACAGCTTCCGGGACGCGCGGGGGATCGGCGAGCTCTTCCGGGACGGTGTTCCGGTGATCGTCAACCTCACGGCGATGGATCCCTCCGACGCGAAGCGCGTCGTGGACTTCGCCGCGGGACTGACCTTCGGCCTGCGCGGCTCCATCGAGCGCGTGGCGACCAGAGTCTTCCTGCTGACCCCCGCCCACACGCAGGTGGTGAACGGCGAAGCCGCCGGCCGGCCCGCCGACGGCTTCTTCAACCAGAGCTGAGCAGGGCGCTCGCCGCGGAGTCCTACCGGAAAGCGTCCAGGCCGGTGAGCGCCTTGCCCAGCACCAGCTGGTGCATCTCCACGGTTCCCTCGTAGGTGAGCACCGACTCCAGATTCGTCGCGTGCCGCATCACCGGGTACTCCAGCGAGATCCCGTTGGCACCGAGGATCGTCCGCGAGGTGCGGCAGATCTCGATCGCCTCACGCACGTTGTTGAGCTTGCCGAAACTGACCTGTTCCGGCCGGAGCCTCCCCGCGTCCAGCCGCCGGCCCAGGTGATGGGCGAGCAGGACGCCCTTGTGGAGCTCCAGGGCCATGTCGGCGAGCTTGGCCTGGGTGAGCTGGAACCCCCCGATCGGCCTGCCGAACTGCTCCCGGGACCGCGCGTAGTCGAGCGCCGCCTCGAAGCTGGAGCGGGCGGCGCCCATGGCTCCCCAGACGATGCCGTAACGGGCGTGGTTCAGGCAGCTGAGCGGGCCGCGCAGCCCGGTGCCCCCGGGCAGGACGGCGTCGGCGGGCAGCCGCACGCCGTCCATGACCAGCTCGCTGGTGACCGAGGCGCGCAGCGACCACTTGTGCCTGATCTCCGGCGCGGAGAATCCGGGGCTGTCCGTCGGCACGACGAAGCCGCGGATGCCTGAGCCGTCGCCCGCCTCGCCGGTCTGCGCCCAGACGACGGCGACCCCGGCGACCGAGCCGTTGGTGATCCACATCTTGCGGCCGGTGAGGATCCAGTCGTCGCCGTCCCGCTCGGCGTACGTCCGCATCCCGGCGGGGTCCGAGCCGTGGTCGGGCTCGGTGAGGCCGAAGCAGCCGATGGTCTCGCCCGCCGCCATGCCGGGCAGCCACCGCTGCTTCTGCTCCTCGGAGCCGAAGCGGTGGATGGCGTACATCGCGAGGGAGCCCTGGACCGAGACGAGGGAGCGGATTCCGGAGTCGGCGGCCTCCAGCTCCAGACAGGCCAGGCCGTACTGCACGGCGCTCGCTCCCGCGCAGCCGTAACCCTTCAGGGACATGCCCAGCGCCCCGAGCGATCCCAGTTCGCGGGCAAGCTCGCGGATGCCGGGAAGTTCGCCCTTCTCGTACCACCCGGCGATGTACGGGAGTACGCGGTCGGTGGCCCAGGAGCGCACGGTGTCGCGGATCGCGAGGTCCTCCGGGCCGAGGAGATCGTCGATGCCGAGGGGGTCGCGCGGATCGAAGGGCGGGAGCTTCGAGGGCGTCGCGGACTCGGTGGTGGACATGGGTGCCTCCGGCGGCTCGCACGGTACGGAAACGCGCCTCCGTACTAAAACTAGCAGTGATAGTTATGGCGCCCCGCCGACGTTACGGCTCAGCGTGCGGCCCGTCCAGAGCCGGTTGCCTCGGCGGGTTCGCGCCGGGCCGGGCGCGGCAGCCGCCTGCCCCGGGCCTCGGGGACGCCCGGCGGACGGGACCCGGCACGGGTCGCGGGCACGGCGGGGGAGCCCGGCCCGCTCGCCTGCTCCGGCAGCTCGACGGCCGGCTCGCGGCAGCCCTTCGCGGCCGGCGGGCAGTCCATGACCCGTGGCAGGCGCAGCGCCGCCAGCGCACCGAGCAGCAGCAGCCCCGCGCTGACCAGCAGCGTGATGTGGAGGCCGTCGACGAAGGCGTGACGCGCCGTGTCGCGCAGCAGATCCCCCATGGGGCCGCCGAGCCTGCCCGCGACCTGGTAGGCCTCGCCCAGGGAGTGCGCGGCGGCCGAACCGGCGGCGGCGGGCACCCCCTCCTCGTGCAGCCGGGAGAGCCCGGGGGCGTAGGCCGCGTTCATGACGCTGCCCAGCAGCGCGATCCCCAGGCCCGCGCCCAGCTGGTAGGAGGTCTCGCCGATCGCCGCGGCGCCACCGGCACGCTCGGCGGGAACCTCGCTCAGCATCGACTCGTAGGCCCCGAACAGCGTGGACTGGAGCCCGAAGCCCAGCAGCACGAAGCCGACGGTGAGCAGGACCGGCCGGTCGTGCTGGCCCATGAGGGTCAGCAGGAGCACGGAGGCCGCCGTGAGCACGAAGCCCCAGCCGACCATCCGGCGGGGCCCCGTCCGGCTGAGGGTGTACGAGCCCGTGGCGCCGGCCGCCATCGCCGCGAAGGTGAGCGGCAGCAGTCGCAGACCGGTCTCCAGCGGACTCAGGCCCAGGACCAGCTGGAGGTACTGGACGGCGATCAGCTCCAGGCCGACCAGGGCGAGCATGGCCAGCACGATGCAGCCGACGGCCGTGGTGAAGGCGGGCCGGGAGAACATCGCGATGTCGATCAGCGGATGCGCGCGCCGCCGCTGTCTGCGTACGAAGAGGACGAGCAGGAGGACCCCGGCGAGGAGCGGCCCCAGGGTGGCGAGGGTCAGCACTCCCCCGTCGCCGCCGATCCGCTTGACGCCGAGGACGAGTCCGAGCACACCGGCCGCCGCCGTCAGCGCGCCGAGCACGTCCCAGGGGCCGTCGGCCTCGCCGCGCGACTCGGGCAGCAGCCAGCGCGCGACCGGGAGGATCACGGCCATGAGCGGGATGTTGATCAGGAAGACCGATCCCCACCAGTAGTGCTCGACGAGGAAGCCGCCGATGACCGGGCCGGTGGCGGCGCCCACCGCGGCCACCGCGGTCCAGACCCCGATGGCCAGGGCCCGCTCGCGCCGGTCGGGGAAGACCTGCCGGAGTATCGACAGCGTGGCCGGCATGATCATCGCGCCGCCCACGCCGAGCAGCGCGCGCGCCGCGATCAGCATGCCCGGGCTGTCGGCCGCCGCGGCGAGCGCCGAGGCGATCCCGAAGAGCGCGTACCCGAGGAGGAGGACCCGCCGTCTGCCGATCCGGTCACCGAGCGTGCCGAAGAGGATCAGGAGGGAGGCGCAGACCAGCGGGTAGGCGTCCACGATCCACAGGAGGCCGACGGCGCTGGGCCGCAGATCCTCGGTGACGGCGGGAACGGCGACGTGGAGCACGGTCGCGTCGAGCGCGACCAGCAGAAGACTGAGGCAGAGGACGACCAGGACGACCCAGCGGTTGGCACCGTCGGCTGCCGCGCGCAGCCTGCTCACGGCCGTGGACGTCCCAGTCATGTACGTACCTCCCACAATGAGTCCCTCGCGCTCGGCAGACCTGCTGGGGATCCGGCTTCGGCATCCCCCGGGCCCGGCATCGACGGGCGAGTGAGCCGTCAGCGTACGCGAGTTCCAGGTGGTCACGCGTGGTGCAGCTCATACGTTCAGCGGCCACCGAGTGTGGCGTACACCACTTCACCCGCCGCAGGGGGGGCACGGCTCCGCCGCCGCGCCGGAGCACCCGGCCGCCCGCACCGGCCCCGGGCCGCGACTGCCCCGAATGGCCCCGCGCATACGCGCCACGGTCACGCCGCATCACTTTTTTCGGCGGTCAAACATTTCTGCGAATAACGCCGGGACCGAATAGCCGGGGAGCCCGGACCCATTCATCGGCGCACCGGGAATGGATACCTGTCTGAGACAAAGTCCACATCACATCGTCATCACAAAGACGCGGGATCGGCCGGATCGCACACTCACTCGCTGTAACGTCCATTGCGTGCGTACCGACATCTTTGCCCGTCTGGACCGGGAGCCGGAACCGCCGAAGATAGAGACCCCGCGGATGAGCCGTCACCGCATCGCTCTCTTCGGCGGGACTTTGGCGTTCTATGTCGCCATCGTCGTTGCCGTGCTCGTCTCGTCCTGGCTGGTGGCTCTCGACTGGAAGGTCATGCTGTTCCGGCCCTATCAGCAGTGGCCCGGACTCCACGCCTTCCTCGACTACTACGTCGTGCTCGGCCAGCGTGGCCCCACGGCCGTAATGGTCGCCTCCTGGCTCGGCTGGCGCTCCTGGCGCCAGCACACGCTGCGGCCTCTCCTCACGCTGGGCACCTCGCTGCTGCTGCTCAACGTGTCGGTGGGCGCCGTCAAGCTCGGCCTCGGGCGGCTGGGCCCGCACTACGCCACCCAGATCGGCTCGGCCGAGCTCTTCGCCGGCGGCGATATATTTCCCTCCGGGCACACCGCCAACGCCGTGGTGACCTGGGGAATCCTCGCCTACCTGGCCACCACCCCCCGCGCGCGGCGCTATCTGTCGGCCCTGTCGGCGTTCGTCTCGCTCGGCGTGGGGCTCACCACCGTCTACATCGGCACCCACTGGCTCAGCGACGTCCTGCTGGGCTGGGCGGCCGGTCTGCTGATCCTGCTGGCCCTGCCGTGGTTCGAACCGCTCATCACCCGCGCCGAGGTCCTGATCCTCTCGGTGCGGGAGCAGTGGCGGGCCCGCCGGAGGCAGCGTGCCTCGGCCCCGGCCGCCCCCACGGCGCCGGAGCCCGTGCTGCTGCCGCAGTCGCTGGGCGGCGGGTCGGGCGCCGAGGGCGCCCAGGAAGCTGCGGGCATGGTGCCGGTGCCCGACTCCCCGGCAGCGGCGGGCCATCCGGGGGCGTCCACGCGCGCCCGCGCCCACCCGGCGCACCCCGTCCGGTCGGAGCGGACACCCGTCACCCCGGCGGGCTCACGCCGCCCGCCGCACGCGGACCGCGCCCCGCGGAGCAACGGGTCTCCCGTCCGTCCGGTGACGGGCGGCTCGGTAGCACCCTGACCTGCGGTGGGACAGCGCACTCCCCCGCCTGCGCGCATGACGAAGGCCCCGACGGACGTCGGGGCCTTCGTCATGCCGGGCCCGGCCTCAGCCGACCCAGCAGCGGGTCACCTTCGCGGCGTCCACCTCGAAGTTGATGCGCCCGCCGCGGAACTCCATGGTGATGACGGTGCCCGGCGGGAGAGCCCGGACCGTGCTCCAGCCGCGCGCTCTGGCCCGGCGTTCGGCGGACTCGGCGTCGAGGCCGACGTACGCGTCGGGAGCGTCGTCCGGCTGAGCGGGAGGGGTCGGTACAGGTGCCATACCTCTCACCGTAGGCCGTCACGCGGCGGGGCGGAAGCCGTGGTGCGGGAGTGGCCGGGAGCAACCGTATGTACCCCGGCGGTCACGCTTGTGTCACAGGATCCCCACGCCCGTTTACCTGGCCCCCCGCCGCCCGAACACGCAGTCGGACGGCGTCACCTGCATTTCACGCACGCACGGAATAGCCTCCGGATCAGCGTTCAGGAGGAAATGCACAGACCGCCCGCGTCCAGCGTTTCCCACCGCTGCGGAATAAGGAATACGCGACCACGCCACCTGGAATTCACTCCCCCTTACGGCAGCCTTACTTTCCCGTCGCGGGCCCCCGCCGCGTCCAGGTCGCCGGGCGTCCGCACCGGCCCGCCATCCGGAATGGAACGGTCCGGGATACGGCGGCCCGATGCCACCGGGCAAGGTGCGGCGGCGCCCGGACGGGCCGTCCGGGCGCCGGCGCTCAGCCCCGTCCCCGCCGGACCGCCGACGACGCCATGTGACGCAGCGCGTACACCCCGTCCAGCACTCCGCCCCGGGACCGGTGCACGGCGTTGCGCAGCGCGCTCTGCGACCGGCCCCCGGAGCCCCGCGCGAGCAGCTCCCGGAAGAGCCTCTCGTGCTGCTCCGCGATCGGCGCCGGATCGAACCGCGCCGCGGAGACCCGTGCCGCGTGGCCCATCCTGTGCCGCAGGCCGTCGTCGTCGATCAGGCCGAGCAGGGCCTTGGCGAACGCCCCCGTGTCCCCGAGCGGCACCAGCCGGCCGTCCTCCCCGTCACGGATGATCTCCGCGGGCCCGTGCGGGCAGTCGGTGGCCACCACCGGCACTCCGCAGCGCATGGCCTCCACGATGGTCATGCCGAACGCCTCCCGCTCGGACGTCACGGCGGCGATGGAGCCCTTGGGCCACTCCTTCTCCATCGGATCGGCGGACCCCATGAGCCGCACCCGTTCCCGGAGCCCGAGCTCCTCGACCAGGGCGCGCAGCGGTCGCTGCTCGTTGCCGGACGCGTCGCCCGCGCCGTAGATCCTGAGCCGCCATTCCGGGCGCGCCGCCGCGATCTCGGCGAAGGCCCGGATCAGTACGTCGTACCGCTTGACCCGGTGCAGCCGGCCCGCCGCCACGATCCACCGGGCGTCGCAGTCGGCCGGTGGTCCGCTCGGCTCGGGCACGCTGTTCGGGATGGCCTCGACGCGTACCCCGGGCAGCCGCATACCGCTCCGGTAGTCCCGGGCGTCGGCCTCGGTGACCGTCGTGACGGCGTCGAGCAGCGCGTACCGGTGGCCCATCTCCCGGCGGAGACGGTAGCTGTGGCTCTCCAGGGTGAGGTGCTCCTGGCCCACGCGCACCGGTCCGCGGCGGGCCTGCCTGCTGATGTGGACGTTGAGGCCCGGGCGCGTACCGACGACGACATCGGCCTCCAGGGCTCCCAGATGGGCCGCGAGGCGGCTGTCGGTGAGCCTGCTGTACTGCCGGTACCTGGTGTCGCCGCGCGGGAACACCGAAGCGGGCCTCGCGTGCGCCGCCTCGTCCCCCTCGAATCCCGGGGTGGACCTGCGCAGGTCCACGAGGTGACTCATCCTCACACCGGCGGGCGCGCCGAGTGCCGGGGTCTCGCGGTGCCGGAAGACGGAGACGATCTCCACGTCGTGCTGTTCCGCCAGGGTGCTCGCGAGCGTGAAGGTGGTACGGATCGTTCCCCCGATGCCGTACGCGTTGTGGAGCAGAAATGAAATGTGCATTACGTAGTCGTTTCCCCTGTTCGACTGGTCCGCAACGGACCCTACGCGGCGTCAGATGGGGCCACCGGTATCCCGCAGGAGTCGCACAGAGTCGTGACAATTCGAACTGGCGCACACGCGGAGGAGCCCTGGAGACGGAATGCATTGCTCCGTATTTCTCCGCCGATCGGACGGCACGTTCGCATCGCCGACTTCCCCGCGCAATCTCCCGATTCACGCGTGACCCCGGCCCCGGGTCGCCCGTTGTCTCTGCATGAGCCGGGAACCGCCCGGCCCACGCACCGAGTTCGAGGAGCCACCCGTGCCGCGCATGCTCGACGTCAGCGAGGACGTACGCGCCGAGATCGGCGATGCCGAAGCCGACCGGCTGCTCGTCGGCGACAGTGCCCCAGGCAGTTACGACTGCACCTCCTGCCGCACGCCCGGCGACTCCGACCAGGAACGCACCAGCACGGTGCTGTTCGTGGGCGAGGAGACCGCCGTGCTCGCCTTCGCCCACGCGACCTGCATCCCCTCGCAGGTCGTCCAGGTCGCGGAGGACCAGCTCCAGGGCGCCGTGCGGTCCATCACCGGCAGCGAGCCGGAGAATCCGGAAGGCCTCATGCCCGAACAGGCTGTCCTCGGCATCACCAGCGGTCTCGTCCTGATCGAGGACGACCTGCGCCCGGCCCTGGTCGTCGAACCGACCGGGCCGATCGCGCGGCCCGGCACGGACGGCAGCGGCGGGGACCAGTTCCTCCAGCTGCTGCTGGAGCAGGGTTTCCAGCCCACCCCGCACCTGAACCGGCTGCCCGGTGTGCTTCCCGGCTGGTCCGTCCTCCTCGCCATGGGACAGCTGCACGCGGTGCTGCAGCCCGGTGCGGGCGGCGGCAGCCCGGTCGCCTGGTGGCAGGCCCATCAGCCGCTCCAGGTCACCGACGGCTGGCGTACGGCGGCGAACAAGTCACAGAGCGTACTCGTCTTCGCGGCGCCCGCGGGCTCCATCGGCCAGCAGCCGCGGGAGGACCTGCTCCGTGACGCGCTAGACAAGGCCGCGGTCAACGGTCTGCTGGTCGCCGCGACGATGCCGCTGGCCGGGACCTGACCGTGCCGGCCAGGCCCTCCCCCGCCCCCCGGACATCGTTTTCTCCGTCCGGCCCGCATCCGACGGGCGGCGAGGTCGTTGGCACCTACGTGCACTCATACGACCCTTCCCGCCAGCAGCAGACCCCGATCCCGGCCATGCGCCCGTCGCGGGACCCGTCGGGCGGCAGGTCCGCCACCCCGATCTACGACGCGCTGTACGCCGAGTACCGCCGATCGTTCCGGGCGCTTCCGGGCGACCGAACCGGCGAGGAGAATCTCGGCTTCAGAACGTTCGGCATCGGGATGTTCGGCAGCCGTGCACCTCTGAGCGGCCGTGCGGCGGCGAACGCCCAGGGCAGCAACAGCGCCTCGGGCGGCAGCAACCCCGGTTCCTGGCAGCGGGTCGGCCGGCATGCGGGACGTGCCAGGCCGGCGGCGCTGCCGCCCGGATCGACGGACGCCTGAGGGCATACGGCGAAGCCCCGGACCCCCCGCTCGGTGCGGGTGGTCCGGGGCTTCGCCGTATGCCCTCAGGTCACTTCTTGCGGCCGCGCTTCTCGCGCACCCGGACCGAGATGTGCAGCGGTGTGCCCTCGAAGCCGAACTCCTCGCGCAGGCGGCGCTCGACGAAGCGCCGGTATCCGTGCTCCAGGAAGCCGGAGGCGAAGAGCACGAACCGCGGGGGCTTGATGCCCGCCTGTGTGCCGAAGAGGATGCGGGGCTGCTTGCCGCCGCGCACGGGGTGGGGGTGGGACGCGACGATCTCACCGAGGAAGGCGTTGAGCCTGCCGGTGGGGACGCGGGTCTCCCAGCCCTCGATGGCGGTCTCGATCGCCGGGACGAGCTTCTCCATGTGCCGGCCGGTGACCGCGGAGACGTTGACGCGCGGGGCCCAGGCGATCTGGGCGAGCTCCGTCTCGATCTCACGCTCGAGGTAGTAGCGGCGCTCCTCGTCGAGGGTGTCCCACTTGTTGAAGGCGACGACGACGGCGCGGCCGGCCTCGACCGCCATGGTGACGATGCGCTGGTCCTGCACGCTGATCGACTCACTCGCGTCGATCAGGATGACGGCGACCTCCGCCTTCTCGACGGCGGCGGCGGTACGCAGCGAGGCGTAGTAGTCCGCGCCCTCCTGGAGGTGGACCTTGCGGCGGATACCCGCCGTATCGATGAACTTCCAGGTGGTGCCGCCGAGCTGGATCAGCTCGTCGACCGGGTCGCGCGTGGTGCCCGCGAGGGCGTTGACGACGACGCGGTCCTCCCCGGCGACCTTGTTCAGCAGGGAGGACTTGCCGACGTTGGGGCGGCCGATGAGCGCGATGCGGCGCGGGCCGCCGAGCGCGGTGCCGAAGGTCTGCGCGGGGGCCTCGGGCAGCGCCTCCAGCACGGCGTCGAGCATGTCACCGGTGCCACGGCCGTGCAGGGAGGAGACCGGGTAGGGCTCACCGAGGCCCAGCGACCAGAGCGCGGTGGCATCGGCCTCGCCGCTCTGCCCGTCGACCTTGTTGGCGCACAGGACGACGGGCTTGCCGGCCCGGCGCAGCAGCTTGACGACGGCCTCGTCGGTGTCGGTGGCGCCGACGGTGGCGTCGACGACGAAGACGACCGCGTCGGCCGTCTCGATGGCGTACTCGGCCTGGGCGGCGACGGAGGCGTCGAGGCCCAGTACGTCCTGCTCCCAGCCGCCGGTGTCGACGACCTTGAAGCGGCGCCCGGCCCACTCGGCCTCGTAGCTGACGCGGTCACGGGTGACGCCGGGCTTGTCCTGGACGACGGCCTCGCGACGGCCGATGATCCGGTTCACCAGCGTCGACTTGCCGACATTCGGGCGGCCGACGACGGCGAGCACGGGAAGCGGTCCGTGACCGGCCTCACCGATCGCGCCCTCGACGTCCTCGGGGTCGAAGCCTTCCTGCGCGGCGAGCTCCATGAACTCCGCGTACTCGGCGTCGCCAAGTGCTCCGTGCTCGTGGTCCGAGCCGTCGGAGTGAATCTGGTCGTTCATGAAGTCCGTTCCTCTTTGCATCATCATCGATGGGCCACGATCGCGCGGCCCACTACTCAGGTCTTGACCGGGCGCCCGGTGAGGCGCCTGGCGTCTTCCAGGTGCGCGGTCAGCCTGCCCTGGATCAGCAGTGTCGCCTCGTCCAGCGCCTTCCTGGTCCGCCGGCCGCTGCCGTCACCGGCCTGGAAGGCCTCGCCGAAGACGACGTCCACCCGGCTGCGCAGCGGAGGCAGTGCTGATATCAACCGTCCGCGCCGCTCGGTGCTTCCCAGGACCGCGACGGGGACGATCGGCGCCCCGCCGCGCACGGCGAAGTACGCGAGCCCCGCGCGCAACGAGGCGAAGTCTCCCTCGCCCCTGGTTCCCTCGGGGAAGATCCCGAGGGCCCCGCCGTTCTCCAGCACGCCGAGTGCCTGCGTGATGGCGGTGCGGTCGACGGTCGTACGGTCCACCTTCAATTGCCCGATTCCGCGCAGGAACGGGTCGAGAGGTCCGACGAACGCCTCCTTCTTGATCAGGAAGTGGACGGGCCGGGGCGCGGTGCCCATCAGCATCGGCCCGTCGATGTTGTGCGCGTGGTTCACCGCGAGTATGACGGGTCCCGAGGCGGGGACCCGCCACGCGCCGAGCACACGGGGCCTGAAGAGCCCGTACATGAGCCCGATGCCGATGCCGCGCCCGACGGCCGCTCCGCGCAGCGTGGGCGCGGCGGTGGCTCGGGTCACTTCGCGGCCTGCTTCTCCCCGACGAGGGTCACCACGCACTCGATGACCTGCGCGAGGGTCAGCTCGGTGGTGTCCACCTCGACGGCGTCGCCGGCCTTGGCCAGGGGGGAGGTCTTGCGGCCGGAGTCGGCGGCGTCCCGCTTGATCAGCGCCTCCTTGGTGGCGGCGAGATCGGAGCCCTTGACCTCACCGCTGCGCCGGGCGGCACGCGCCTCCGGGGAGGCGGTCAGGAAGATCTTGATGTCGGCGTCCGGCAGCACGGTCGTGCCGATGTCCCGGCCCTCGACGACGATGCCCCGCTCGGCCTCCTTGGCGATCGAACGCTGCAGCTCGGTGATCAGGGCGCGCACCTCGGGCACCGCGCTCACGGCGCTGACCTTGGAGGTGACCTCCTGGGTGCGGATCGGTCCGGAGGCGTCCTCGCCGTCGACGGTGATGGTCGGGGCCGACGGGTCCGTGCCCGAGACGATGACCGGCTTGCCCGCGGCGGTCGCGATCTCCGCCGGGTTCTGCACGTCGATGCCGTTGTTCAGCATCCACCAGGTGATCGCGCGGTACTGGGCGCCGGTGTCCAGGTAGCTGAGGCCGAGCTGGGCGGCGACGGCCTTGGAGGTGCTCGACTTGCCCGTGCCGGAGGGGCCGTCGATGGCGACGATCACTGCGGCCGGAGCGGTCCGGGCGGCGGCGCTTACGGTTTCCACGGTGGTGGACACCTTCCTGGTACACGGGGGCGGGCGGAGCGGGGCCAGGGAACGGCCTCCCCCAAGGTTACCGAGTGCGCGAAGCGCCTTTGTACCCCTGTCCCGGCCGCCCCCACGCCACCCCGGCCGCCGTTACGGGCGGATCGACCAGCCGCGCTCCTTGAGGGACGCGCCCAGCGCGGGTGCGGCGCTCGGCTCGACCATCAGCTGGACGAGTCCGGCCTGCTGGCCGGTGGCGTGCTCGATGCGGACGTCCTCGATGTTGACCCCGGCCCGCCCGGCGTCGGCGAAGATCGCGGCCAGCTCGCCCGGCCGGTCGCTGATGAGCACCGCCACGACCTCGTACGCCGCCGGGGCCGCCCCGTGCTTGCCGGGCACCCGGACGCGGCCCGCGTTGCCGCGGCGCAGGACGTCCTCGATGCCTTCGGTGCCCGTCCGGCGCTTGTCCTCGTCCGCGGACTCCAGGCCGCGCAGCGCCCGTACCGTCTCGTCCAGGTCGGCGGCGACGCCCGCCAGCACGTCGGCGACGGGGCCCGGGTTGGCGGACAGGATCTCCACCCACATCCGGGGGTCGGACGCCGCGATGCGGGTGACGTCCCTGATCCCCTGTCCGCACAGGCGTACGGCGGTCTCGTCGGCCTCCTCCAGCCGGGCCGCGACCATGGAGGAGATCAGCTGCGGGGTGTGGGAGACCAGGGCGACGGCGCGGTCGTGGGCGTCGGCGTCCATGACCACGGGGACGGCCCGGCAGAGCGCGACGAGCTCCAGCGCCAGGTTGAGCACCTCGGTGTCGGTCTCCCGGGTGGGGGTGAGGACCCAGGGCCGTCCCTCGAAGAGGTCGGCGGTGGCGGCGAGGGGGCCGGAGCGCTCCTTCCCGGCCATGGGGTGCGTGCCGATGTACGGCGCGAGGTCCACGCCGAGCGCCTCCAGCTCGCGGCGCGGGCCGCCCTTGACGCTGGCGACGTCGAGACAGGCGCGGGCGACACCGTCCCGCAGGGCCGTGGCCAGCACGGACGCGGTGTGGGCGGGCGGCACGGCGACGATCGCCAGGTCGACGGGGCCTTCCGGCGCCTCGGCGGTGCCGGCGCCGAGCGCGGCGGCGGTGTGCGCCGACGAGGGGTCGCGGTCGGCGAGGTGCACCTGGATGCCGCGCCCGGCCAGGGCGAGGGCCGCGGAGGTCCCGACCAGGCCGGTTCCGATGACGAGGGCTGTTCTCACTGGGCGATGTCCTTGCGGAGGGCACCGGTGGCGCCGAGGTAGACGTGACTGATCTCGGACTTGGAGAGATACGTCTCCACGTGGGCCAGGACGCGGACGACGCGGGGCATGGCCCCGGTGATGTCGAGTTCCTGGGCGCAGATCAGCGGTACGTCGACGATGCCGAGGCCGCGGGCGGCGGCTGCGGGGAAGTCGCTGTGCAGGTCGGGGGTGGCGGTGAACCAGACGCTGATCAGGTCGTCGGCGACGAGCTGATTGCGCTCCAGGACGGCGGTGAGCAGTTCGCTCACCCGCTCGTCCATGTGCCCGGCCTCGTCCCGCTCCAGCTGGACGGCTCCACGGACCGCTCGTACCGCCACGTCGTACCTCTCGTCGCCTCGTGCTGCGTGCCTTCTCAGCCTAGAGGGGCGCCGGGGCCGGTGGTGACCGCTGCTCTGTCCGTGAGACACCGGGGTCCGCGCCGGCGTCGGGCCCGGTGCCGGAGAGCCGCCCATCGGCCACGCGGGGCGTCCCTGCGGGCGCTGTCCTTGTGGCTTGGGCGCGGTTGCTTCGCCGGGACGGCCGGCGGCGCCACGATGCCTCTGAGCGACGACCACGCGAGGAGAGCCATGGACGCACGACGAAGGACGGTCCTGACCGCGGGGGCGGCGGGAGCCGCGGCGCTGGCGACCGCCTGCGGCTCGTCGGAGGGCGACGGGGGCGGGAGCGAGGAGAGTTCCGCGCCGGCCTCCGGCGGGGAGCTGACCAGGACCTCCGAGGTGCCGGCCGGCGGCGGCACGATCTTCGAGGACCGGAAGATCGTGGTGACCCAGCCGTCCGAGGGCGAGTTCAAGGCCTTCTCCGCGGTGTGCACCCATGCGGGCTGCATCGTCGCCACGGTCGGCGACGGCACCATCAACTGCGCGTGCCACGGCAGCAGGTTCAGCATCGAGGACGGGGCGGTGGAGGCGGGCCCGGCCACGCGCCCGCTGCCCGCCGAGCGGATCACGGTCGAGGGGGACAGCATCCGTCAGGCCTGAAATCCTTTCCCCGCACGCGCCGCGCGCGCGTACGCTCCCGGGATGATCACTCCTGACGGCACACAGCTCGTGCGGGATCACACCGTCTACTCGTGCGTGACGGGCTCCCGTGCCTTCGGGCTGGCGACCGAGGACAGCGACACGGACCGGCGCGGGGTCTTCCTCGCGCCCACGCCGCTCTTCTGGGGCTTCACGAAACCGCCGACCCATGTCGAGGGGCCGGGGGACGAGCAGTTCTCCTGGGAGCTGGAGCGCTTCTGCGAGCTCGCGTTGCGGGCGAATCCCAACGTGCTGGAGTGCCTGCACTCGCCACTGGTGGAGCACGCCGACGCCACGGGCCGCGAGCTCGTCTCCCTGCGCGAGGCCTTCCTGTCCCGTCAGGCCCACAGCACCTTCGTGCGCTACGCGCGGGGCCAGCGGCGGAAGCTGGAGGCGGACGTCCGGCTGCACGGCGCCCCGCGCTGGAAACACGCGATGCACCTGCTGCGGCTGCTGGAGAGCTGCCGGAACCTGCTGCGTACGGGCGAGCTGGTGATCGCCGTGGGCGACCGGCGGGAGGGGCTGCTGGCGGTCAGGCGGGGCGAGGTCCCGTGGGACGAGGTGGAGCGCACGATGGCGCGGCTCGCCGAGGAGAGCGACCGGGCGGCCACCCGCTCCCCGCTGCCCCCGGAGCCGGACCGGGAGCGCGTGGAGGCCTTCCTGGTCCGGGCCCGGAGGGCGTCGGCGGGGTAGCTCAGCCCTCGTCCGCCGGGCGGCGGGCCACCCAGAGCCGGCGCGTGGAGCGGACGACGAGGTCGTCGCGGTGGCGCACGTCGTGCGGGCCGCCGTCGAGGAGGACGCCGAGCGCGGCGAGGTCAGCGGGGTCGGCCACGCCGTCCAGGGCCCCCCGGATGCGGTCGAGCACGACGTAGGCGTACCGGCCCGCGGAGGGCGGGAGCGGGGCGCGCACCTCCAGCGGCTCCACGTGCTCCTGCTCGACGGTCAGGCCCGCGCCGGCCAGCAGGGCAGCCCAGTCGGCGCCCAGGTGCGGCACCTGCCGCGCGTGCAGCCCGTCCAGCGCCTCACGGCAGCGCTCCTCCAGTCCCGGGCGGCCGGGCGCGGCGTCCTCGGGCAGGAAGTGCGGCATCCCGTCCATCTCCGCGACGGCCAGCAGGCCGCCGGGGCGCAGCGCGGCACGGATCCCGGCGAGTGCGGCGGCCGGGTCGTCCACGTGGTGCAGGGAGGCCGAGGCCCAGACGAGGTCGGCGCCCTCGATGCCGCCGAGCCCGGCGCCCGCGTCCGTCTCCAGGGTGCTCACCCGGTCGTCCAGGCCCTTGGCGCGGGCGCTCTCCGCGATCAGGGCGAGCATCTCCGGGGAGTTGTCGACGGCGGTCACCCGGGCGCCGGGAAACCGCTCCAGCAGGGCGAAGGTGCCGGTGCCGGTGCCCGCGCCGAGGTCCACGACGTGGGTGATCCCGTCCCCCGCCGCACCGGCGACCCGGGCCGTCACCGAGGTGAGGTACCCGGCGAACAGCTCCGCGTCGAGGTCGAGCACCGTGGCGAGGGCGTCCTGCGCGGCGGCGGTCCCGTGGTCATGGGGGTGGGCGTGGCCGTGACCGTCGTGCTCGTCGTGGCCGTGCTGTGCGCCGTGGGCGTGCGGGGCGGCGCCGTGCGGTCCCGGGGCGTGGGGGTGGGAAGGGGTGGGAGTCATGGGACCGAGCTTACGAACCATTGCTCGCAGCGCATACTGTCTTGCCCATGACGCAAGACGGCAGTGATCTCGACAGCCTCGTACGCAAACGGGTACGCGCCCTGCGGACCGCGCACGGCTGGTCGCTCGACGACCTCGCAGCCCGCTGCCACCTCAGCCCTTCCACACTGAGCCGGATCGAGACCGGCCACCGCAGGATCGCGCTGGACCAGCTCACCGCGATCGCCCGGGCCCTCGGCACCTCGCTGGACCAGCTCGTGGAGTCGGCGCCCGACGACGTGGTGACGAACCCCACCCTCATCCCGGCCCGCGGTCTGACCCAATGGGCGATGCGCGGCGAACCCGGGGTCACCGTGGCCCGGATGCGGCTGACCGAACCACCGCCGGAGGGTCCTTCGGCGCTGAAGGCGCACCCCGGCCGGGAGTGGTTCACGGTGCTGTCGGGCACGGTCGTGCTGCTGCTGGGTGACCGGCGGCTGCGGGTGGAAGAGGGCCAGGCGGCGGAGTTCACCACGATGCTCCCGCACGCCCTGGGCGCGGTCGGCGGACCGGCCGAGGTCCTCGGCATCTTCGACCGCGAGGGCCGCCGCTCCCACCTGCGCGACAACGAGTAGGAGGGCGGTTCCGGGGCCGTCAGGACGTGACGCGCTCCCCCGGGCGACGAGGTCGTGCGGGGCGCCGTACCCGGCGGGTCCGTCCGCGGGCCGTGGGGCGGCCCCGCGCCTCGTCGGGCACGCCGTGGAGCGATGTGACCTCACGCGCGGCCGACAGGCCGGCGACCCGGTGCGCAGCACCGGGCTCGGCCTCCCTCTTCGCGGTTGCGGGTCACCACCACCGCTGCCGGCGCCGCGAGTTCCGCGTGCAGGGCGGTGGTGTGCGCCGCGAGCCGGGAGAGCGGATGGCCGGGTCGGCGACCGGCGGCCCGGACCGCGCGAGGAGCGCCGTGTCGGTGTGCCCGGGTCAGGCGTCCCAGAGCGCGGCCAGCGACAGCAGGTCGCTGCGGTACTCGATGCGCTCCGACCACTCCTTGGGCCAGGCCCCCGCTCCGAGATGGGCCCCCGCCAGCGCGCCCGTCAGGCAGCCCAGCGAGTCGGAGTCGCCTTGGGTGCAGGCGGCGCGGCGCAGGGCGGTGACCGGTTCCTCCGGGAAGAGCAGGAAGCAGTGCAGGGCCGTGGCGAGGGCCTCCTCCGCGATCCACCCGTCCCCGGTGACCTCGCATGGGTCGGTCTCCGGGGACGGGGCGCGCAGGGCGTCCTGGACCCGGGCAAGGGCGGTGAGGCACTCGTCCCAGCCGTGCCGGATGTACGCCTCGGGCGAGGAGGCGCCCGCGTAGCGCCACAGGTCTCCGAGCCAGCGTTCGTGGTAGCGGCTGCCGTTCTCGTACGCGTAGCTGCGCAACTGGCCGACCAGTCCCATCGGTTCCGCTCCCTGGGCGAGCAGGAGGACGGCGCGGGCCATCAGGTCGGACGCGGCCAGTGCGGTGGGGTGGCCGTGGGTGAGGGCGGCCTGGAGCTGGGCCGCCCCCGCGCGCTGTTCCTCGCTGAGGCCGGGTACGAGGCCGACAGGCGCGACCCGCATGTTGGCGCCGCAGCCCTTCGACCCGGTCTGGCTGGCCTCCTGCCAGGGGCGTTCGCTGTCGAGCAGCCGGCAGGCGGTCATACAGGTGCGGCCGGGGGCACGGTTGTTGTCCGGGGAGTGGTACCAGTCGACGAACTCCTCCCGCAGCGGGCGCAGCAGCCGCGAGGGGGTGAGCAGCCCCCGGTCCATCGCGGTGCGTATGCCGCGTCCCAGCGCGAGCGTCATCTGGGTGTCGTCGGTGACGAAGGCGGGCTCGGGCAGCCGCATCTGCCGCCACGGTCCGCATGTGGCGAGGATCGCGGGGACGTTGTTGAACTCCGTGGGGAAGCCCAGCGCGTCGCCGAGCGCCAGCCCGGTCAGCGCGCCCGTGGCCGCCTGTTTGGTGAGAATCCTCGTGGGGATCATGATGTCCGTCCTTCCGGGCGTCCTTCCGGGCGCAGCAGGGGTGGGTGCAAGGCGTTGGCGGCACCCGCCCGGTAGAGGGCGGCCGGTTTCCCCCGTCCGCCGGTGCGGCGCGGCGGCCCTTCCACGGCCTGGACGAAGCCGGGCGTGGTGAGGACCTTGCGCCTGAAGTTGGGCCGGTCGAGCTCGACGCCCCAGACGGTCTCGTAGACCTGCTGGAGCTCGCCGAGGGTGAACTCGGCGGGGCAGAACGCGGTGGCCAGGCAGGAGTACTCCAGCCTGGCCCCGATCCGGTCGTGCGCGTCGGCGAGGATGCGGTCATGGTCGAAGGCGAGCGGCTCCGTGGCGCCCGCCTCCCACCACTGGGCGTGCGCCGCGTCCCCGCCGCCCCGCGGTTCCGGCAGGTCGGGGACGAGTGCGGCGTAGGCGACGGAGACGACCCGCATCCTGGGGTCGCGGTCCGGATCGCTGTAGGTGCGCAGCTGCTCCAGGTGGAAGCCGCACACGGTGTCCTGGGCCAGGCCGGTCTCCTCGGCGAGCTCGCGGCGCGCGGCCTCCTCCGCGGACTCGCGGGGCAGGACGAACCCGCCGGGCAGCGCCCAGCGGCCCTTGTACGGGTCTTCGCCGCGCGTCACGAGCAGGACGTGGAGCCGGCCCTCGCGGACGGTGAACACGGCCAGGTCCACGGTGACGGCGAAGGGGGTGAAGGCGTACGGGTCGTAGCCGTCGGGGACGGTGCTCATCGGCGCTCCGGAAGGGGTGCGGTGAAGTGCGGGCCCGCGGCCAGGAGGGTGTCCACGGCGGCGACCGCGGTGGCGAGCCGCTCCTGCCGGTCGCCGGTGACCTCGATGAACTCCCGCCCCGTGCGCGAGAGTTCGGCGCGGAAGCGGTCCGTCATCCAGGGCCGGAGCTCCTCACCGTCACGCAGGCCGTCGTCCTCGAAGGCGACGCCCTCGTGGTCGGTGAGCAGCCACAGGTGATGGGCGGTGCGGTCGGCGGTCTTCTCGACGAGCGGGTTGCGTCCGCCGACGTAGCGTTCGTGCCAGACCGTGGTGGCGAAGGAGTCGGTGTCGCAGAAGAGCACCGGGGAGCCGAGCCGTGCGGCGGCGTCCTCCCTGGCGTTCTGGGTCTCGGCGATGAGCGGGAAGTCGTCGGTGGTGAAGGTGACGTCCTCCCACTGGGCACCGGGCCACCGCGCCCGCAGCGAGGCGAGCTTCTCCTCGCTGAACTCCCGGCCGTATTCGGCGACGTACCGCGTCCGCGCCCACACCCCACCGCGCGCGCGGTAGTGGTCGGTCAGCGCCCGGGCCAGGGTCGTGGTGCCGGTGGACTCTGCGCCGAGGACGACGACCCGGCGGGTGAGGGCCGCCCGGACCGGCGGTTCGAGGAAGTCCCAGCAGCCGGCCGGGTCGGCGCGGACCGCCGTGCCGGAGACGGGGAAGACGGTGCGGCCGGGATCGACGAGGACGGATTCGGCCCCGAAGCGCCGGGCCAGTTCGTCGCCGTACTCCTCCGAGCTGAACACGGCGTCGACGCGTTCGGGCACGGCTCCGGTGAAGACGGCCATGTGCGCGTCCCAGACGGCGGGGTCGGTGAGGTCCATCGGTATGTCGTCGACCGTGCCCACCACCCTTACGTCCGGGTGGACTTCCCGCATCCAGGCGACCCGGTCGGCGAGCGGGACGGATTCGACGGACGCGGCACAGACCAGCACGGTGAGCCGCTCGCAGCGGTCCCGGGCGGTGCGGACGAGATGGTGGTGGCCGGCGTGCGGCGGATAGAACTTGCCGAGGACCAGGCCGTGTCCGTGACGCTTCACGCCGCCACCCCCGCTGCGGCCCGGCGGGCCCGGTCGAGGTCCCCGCTCCAGTTGCGCAGCCCGATGAGGCAGAGCGTGAGGAAGCCGACGTACAGCAGGGAGGTGAGGTAGAGCTCCTTGTAGGCGTACAGCGGGATGTAGACCACGTCGGCGGCGATCCACAGCCACCAGGACTCGACCCGCTTGCGGCACTGCCCGTACGTCGCCATGAGCGACAGCGAGGTGGTCAGGGCGTCCCAGAACGGCACGGTCGAGTCCGTGGCCCGGGACAGCAGGAGCGTGAGCCCGAGTGTCCCCACCGCCCCCGCCGCGAGCAGCCAGGCCCATTCGGTGCGGGTGGTGCTGCGCACCGGCAGGACGGATGTACCAGGTCCACCCCCGTGGGTCCAGGTCCACCAGCCGTACGCGGCGAGGGCGATGAAGACGATCTGCAGGCCGGCGTCGGCGTACAGACCGGACTGGGCGAACAACAGGATGAAGAACAGGTTGTTCGCGATACCGATGGGCCAGTTGGCGAGGTGCTGGCGGGCCACGAGCCAGACGCACAGCGCACCGCTGCCGAACCCGAGCACCTCGGTCCAGCTGACCGGGGTGTCGAGGACGGTCACCAGGGGCTGTTGCAGGGGATCGAGTATGTCCGCGAGCGTCACGGCGCCTCGCCTCCTTCTTAATGGTCACTCTGACTATAAAGAAGAAAAGGCGACGGCAAAAGGCCCGCGGCCGGTTCCTGTTCGAAAAACTGAACGAGGAACCGGCCGCGGGCCTTTCGGAGGGGGCGAGGGCTACAGGCCGACCTCGCGCATCAGCATGCCCACCTCGGTGTTGGTCAGCCGGCGCAGCCAGCCGGACTTCTGGTCACCCAGCGGGATGGGCCCGAAGGAGGTGCGCACGAGACGCTCGACCGGGAAGCCCGCCTCGGCCAGCATCCGGCGGACGATGTGCTTGCGGCCCTCGTGGAGGGTCACCTCGACGAGGTAGTTCTTGCCGGTGTTCTCGACGACCCGGAAGTGGTCGGCGCGGGCGTAGCCGTCCTCCAGCTGGATGCCGTCCTTGAGGCGCTTGCCGAGGTCACGCGGCAGAGGGCCCTGGATGGCGGCCAGGTAGGTCTTCTTCACGCCGTACTTGGGGTGGGTCAGCCGGTGGGCCAGCTCGCCGTGGTTGGTGAGCAGGATGATGCCCTCGGTCTCGGTGTCGAGCCGCCCGACGTGGAACAGCCGCGTCTCGCGGTTGGTGACGTAGTCCCCGAGGTTCTGGCGGCCGTCCGGGTCCCCCATGGTGGAGACGACACCGGCGGGCTTGTTCAGCGCGAAGAAGAGGTACGACTGGGTCGCGACCGTCAGGCCGTCGACCTTGATCTCGTCCTTCTGCGGGTCCACGCGCATGCCCTGTTCGAGGACGATCTCGCCGTTGACCTCGACCCTGGCCTGCTCGATCAGCTCCTCGCACGCGCGGCGCGAGCCCATGCCGGCCCGGGCGAGGATCTTCTGCAGGCGCTCGCCCTCCTGCTCGGCTCCCGGGTGGGTCTTGGGCAGCTTGATGTCGGGCTTCTCGGCGTACCGGTCGCGGTTGCGCTGCTCGATCTTGGCGTCGAGCTCCCGGGGGCGGGAGGGGGCGCCCTGGCGGCGTCCGCCCTTGCTCACGTTCTGTGCGGGCTTCGGGCCGCCCTTCGCGCCACCGCGGGCCGCAGCGCCGCGGCCCTTGCGGGGGCCGCCGTCGCCGCCCGGCTTGTCGGAGCCCACGTCGTAGCGGCGCTCCTCGGGACGGGGACGGCGGGGGCGCTGCTCCTGACCGTCGTCACGCGCGGAGCCGGAGACCCGGGGGTTCGGGTTGCTGTTCCTGCCGGTGCCGGTGTTGTTCCTGCTGCTCCGGCCGCCACTGCTGCTCCGGCCGCCACCGCCGCTCCGGCCGCCACCGCCGCTGCCGCCGCTGCCGCTTCCGCTGTTCCTGCCACTGCTTCGCATCAAAAATCCGTCTTGTCGTCTGCGTGAGTTTCCGGGGTGTCCGGTGCGTCCGGATCGAACGACGGCACACCCTCTAGCGTCTCAGCCTCGATCGCGTCCGCCTCCGGGAGGAAGGGCGCGAGCTCCGGGAGCTCGTCCAGGCCTCGCAGGCCCATGCGCTCCAGAAAGTAGTTCGTCGTCCTGTACAGGATCGCACCTGTTTCGGGTTCCGCGCCCGCCTCCTCGACCAGACCCCTCTGGAGCAGGGTCCGCATGACGCCGTCGCAGTTCACTCCGCGTACCGCCGAGACCCTCGACCGGCTCACCGGCTGGCGGTACGCGACCACCGCGAGGGTCTCCAGCGCCGCCTGGGTGAGGCGGGCGTGCTGGCCGTCCAGGACGAAGCCCTCGACGGCCGGCGCGTACTCCGGCCGGGTGTAGAAGCGCCAGCCCCCGGCGACGAGCCTCAGGTCGAATCCGCGGCGCTGGACCGTGTACTCGTCGGCCAGGGCGCGCAGGGCGTCCGCCACGGCTCTGCGGGGCCGCTGGAGGACCTTGGCGAGGTGCTCCTCGGTGGCGGGCTCGTCGACGACCATGAGGACCGCCTCCAGTGCGGGCTTGAGGTCGAGCCCGGCAACCGTGCCGTCGTGCCCGTCGTCGTCCGTTCTCATGCCTGTACGTCCTCCTGCGGCTCGGGCACCTCTTGGTCGAACTCGTCCGTGACCACGGGCTCGGCTCCCTCTCCCCCGGCCCAGCGGACCATGAGGTCGCCGAGCGCCTCCTCCTGGTCGAGGGCGACCGCCTTCTCCCGGTAGAGCTCCAGAAGCGCCAGGAACCGGGCCACGACCGTGAGGGTGTCCGCCGCGTCCACGGTGAGGTCCTGGAAGCTGACCTCCCCCTCCGCGCGCAGCCGGGCCACGACGATCTCGGCCTGTTCGCGCACGCTGACCAGCGGGGCGTGGATGTGGTCGACGTACACCTGCGGCTTCGGCCTGGGCTGCATCGCCTTCACCGCGAGCCGGGCGAACCCCTCGGGGCCGATGCTGATCACGACCTCGGGCAGCAGCTCGGCGTGCTGGGGTTCCAGCCCCACGGTGCGGGGGTAGCGGCGGGACTCGGACTCCAGGCGGTCGCTGAAGATCTCCGCGATCCGCTTGTACGCGCGGTACTGGAGCAGCCGCGCGAAGAGCAGGTCCCGCGCCTCCAGGAGGGCGAGGTCGGCCTCGTCCTCCACCTCGGCGGTGGGGAGCAGCCGGGCGGCCTTCAGGTCGAGGAGGGTCGCGGCGACGACGAGGAACTCGGTGGTCTGGTCGAGATCCCAGTCCGGGCCCATGGCGCGGATGTGCGCCATGAACTCGTCGGTGACCTTCGACAGTGCCACCTCGGTCACGTCGAGCTTGTGCTTGGAGATCAGCTGGAGGAGCAGGTCGAAGGGACCCTCGAAGTTGACCAGACGCACGGTGAACCTGCGGTCGTCGCCGGTTTCGGCGGGGCCCGTCTCTGCGGAGGCCGTCCCGGCGGTGCCGGTCTCTGTGCGGGCCGTCTCTGCGGAGGCTGGCCCCCTTACGGCCGCGAGCGTGCCCCCGTCCGCTCCGGGAGGGCTCTCGGCGGGCTCCAGCGGGCCCTGGAGGACTTGCGGGGGCTCCTCCGCCGCCGACGGCCCGTACGGGGCTCCAGGCGCCTCAGGGGGCGCCGAGGCGGCTGCGGGCTCCGCCTCGACCACAGGCGCTGCGGAAACCCCGGGCGCCGCAGGAACCGCACCGGCCGCCGGTGCCGGGCCGCGGGGAGAGTCCGCGGGGTCCGCGGGGGCCGTCGCAGGCCGTATCCCCGGCCCGCGGCCGAGAACACGGCGGGTCGGGCGGGGCGGGTCGTCGGCTGTCGGCATGTGCGGGGGTCCAGATGTCCGGCGGGGGGTCGGGCGGTGGCCCTGGGGCGGGGCCGCCTCTGCGGCGGCGCCCCTCCCCCGGCAGGCTACCGGCGCTGCGCCGGTCAGCGGCCCCGCAGCCGCCGTACGAGGATGCTCGCGTCGCCCCTCGACTCCAGGTCGGCGAGGACCACGGCGACCGCCTCGCGGACGATGCGCCCCCTGTCGACCGCCAGGCCGTGCTCACCGCGCAGCACGAGCCGCGCGTGTTCGAGGTCCATCAGTTCCTCGGCCGAGACGTAGACGGTGATCTTCTCGTCGTGCCGCTCCCGGCCGCTGGGCCGCCGGTTGGCTCCCCGGCCCTGCCCGCGTGACCGCTGCGGCTGGACGGTGGGGGCTGCCGCCTCCTGGGGCGGTGCCGTGCGGGGCGGGGCGGGCGCACCGCGCTCCTCCCCCTCGGCGCGGCTGCGTGAGCCGCCGCCGTCGGCGTCCGCCGCGGAGTGCTCCTCCCGGGACGCCCCGGCGGGCGCCTCACCGCCACCCCCGGCCGCACCGCCCTGCTCCGCCGGACCGTTCGCCCCGGCCGGCGCGGGCACCCGCGGCTCGCCGTTCGCCTTGCGCCGCCTCTCGGCGGGGGACGAGGCCTGAAGGCCCATGCCCCCGGTGGTACGGAACAACTCGTCGGCCCCCGGCAGACTCACTCGGCGTGACACCGGGCGAGCACCTCCCTGGCGAGCTGACGATAGGCCGCGGCACCGACCGAGTTGGACGCGTACGTGGTAATGGGCTCTCCGGCGACCGTGGTCTCCGGGAAGCGCACCGTACGTCCGATGACCGTGTGGTAGACGTGGTCGTCGAAGGCCTCGACGACGCGCGCGAGCACCTCACGGCTGTGGACCGTGCGGGAGTCGTACATGGTGGCGAGGATGCCGTCCAGCTCCAGCTCGGGGTTGAGCCGCTCCTGGACCTTCTCGATGGTCTCGGTGAGCAGTGCCACACCGCGCAGCGCGAAGAACTCGCACTCGAGCGGGACTATCACCTTGTGAGCCGCCGTCAGGGCGTTCACGGTGAGCAGACCGAGCGAGGGCTGACAGTCGATCACGATGTAGTCGTAGTCGGCCATCAGCGGCTTGAGGGCACGCTGGAGCGTCGACTCCCGGGCCACCTCGCTCACCAGCTGCACCTCGGCGGCCGAGAGGTCGATGTTGCTGGGGAGCAGGTCCATGTTGGGCACGGCGGTCTTGAGCAGGACCTCGTCCGCGGCCATGCCCCGCTCCATGAGCAGGTTGTAGACGGTGAGGTCGAGCTCCATCGGGTTGACCCCGAGGCCGACCGACAGGGCTCCCTGCGGGTCGAAGTCGACGAGCAGGACGCGGCGGCCGTACTCGGCGAGCGCGGCACCCAGGTTGATGGTCGACGTGGTCTTGCCCACGCCGCCCTTCTGGTTGCACATCGCGATGATCTTCGCGGGGCCGTGATCGGTCAGCGGCCCGGGAATCGGGAAGTACGGCAGCGGCCGGCCCGTGGGGCCGATCCGCTCGCGGCGCTGGCGAGCGGCGTCGGGCGCGAGGGTGGCCGCGTACTCCGGATCGGGCTCGTATTCGGCATCGGGGTCGTAGAAGTGCCCCTCGGGCACCTCGGCGAAGTCGGCGAAGTGGGCGGTCTCTCGGCCACTCTCGTTGCCGGCCATGGCGTTCACGTGTAGGCCGTCCATCATCTGGGGGGCTGTCGTCATGTGCTGGTGGGTGGCGAAGGTGCGGACAGCGACGGAGCCGACAGCTTCGAGCCCGATCGGGCTCAGACCCCGTGCAGGCATCCCTGGTTGACCACCCCCGGGAGTAATTGTCGACTCATTCACAAGTCGTCTTACCTCCTTGGATGTGACCAGGAAACTTATCGATAGGTCAGCGTGGCACCATGCCGACGATTGGCGACTCTATGGCGTGTCACCGGTTCGCAGCAACACAATCCGCCGGACCCGGCCCGATGTGTCGGCAATCGAACACCCCGCTGTCAAGGGTGTGGAGCACCCGGGGCGCACCTTTCGCCAGGGTGCAAAAAGGGTAGAGGGTTACGTCTCCGGCGAGTTGAGCCGGGGCCCCTCATGCGTCCGGCCGGACCTTGCTGGGCAAGGTCCGGCCGGACGCATGAGGTTGACGGAGAGGGTTGACCGCTCAGCCGACGAGCGTGCTCAGTTCCACGTGGTCGAGCCCGTGCGCCTCGGCCACCTCGCGGTAAACCACCTGGCCGTCATGGGTGTTGAGACCCTTGGCCAGTGCGGCGTCACGGCGCAGGGCGTCGGCCCAGCCACGGTTCGCGAGCTCCAGGATGTACGGCAGCGTGGCGTTCGTCAGCGCGTAGGTGGAGGTGTTCGGCACCGCACCCGGCATGTTCGCGACACAGTAGAAGACCGAGTTGTGGACGGTGAAGGTCGGCTCGGCGTGCGTCGTGGGATGCGAGTCCTCGAAGCAGCCTCCCTGGTCGATCGCGATGTCGACAAGAACACTTCCGGGCTTCATCTTGGCGACCAGCTCGTTGGTGACCAGCTTCGGCGCCTTGGCGCCGGGGATCAGCACGGCACCCACGACGAGGTCGGCCTCGACGACGGCCTTCTCGAGCTCCAGCGCGTTGGAGACCACCGTCCGCACCTTGGTGCCGAAGATCTTGTCGGCCTCGCGGAGCTTGTTGATGTCCTTGTCGAGCAGCGTGACGTGGAAGCCGAGCCCGACGGCGATCTGCGTGGCGTTCCAGCCGGAGACCCCGCCGCCGATGACGACGGCCCGGGCCGAGCCCGTACCGGGAACGCCGCCGGGGAGCACACCGCGACCGCCGACCGAGCGCATCAGGTGGTACGCGCCGACCTGCGGGGCGAGGCGGCCGGCGACCTCGGACATCGGGGCGAGCAGCGGCAGCGCGCGGTTGGCGGTCTCGACGGTCTCGTAAGCGATCGCGGTCGTGCCCGACGCGAGCAGGGCGTCCGTGCACTCGCGGGAGGCGGCGAGGTGGAGGTAGGTGAAGAGCGTCTGGCCCTTGCGGAGGCGGTGGTACTCCTCGGCGACCGGCTCCTTCACCTTGAGCAGCAGATCGGCCTCCGCCCAGACCTCGTCGGCGGTGGGCAGGATCCGCGCGCCCGCGGCGACGTACTCCGCGTCGGGGATGGAGGACCCCTCGCCCGCGTGCTGCTCGACGACGACCTGGTGTCCGTGGCGTACGAGCTCATGCACTCCGGCAGGGGTGATCGCCACCCGGAACTCGTTGTTCTTGACTTCGCGGGGGATGCCGACCTTCACGTCGATCACGGTCCTTGACTCGGAGGCTGGCCGGTGCATAGCGGGTCATACCCGTATGAACCAAGCATAAAGGGAGAGACCGCAGAGATCTGCGGCAGAGCCATCATTAATGAAGGACTTCCCACTGTCCAGCCTTACAAAGCATTAACTTTTGATCGAACCACTACGGATTTCGTAGGCCGGGGCCTCATCACCCAGCAATCTGTCGGCCGTCGAGCGGTGCAGCCTGGCCGCCGCCGGGTCTCCCAGCCGGTCCAGGGTGTCGGCCAGTCTGAGCTCCAGCGCGGCCTGGAGACGTACGTCACCCGCCCTGCGCGCCAGGTCGACGGCCTCGCGGCAGGTGTGCAGGCACTCCTGGGGACGGCCCGCGTACTCCTGGACCCGGGCGGCCTCGCTGAGCGCCCGCGCCTGGGCGGGCAGGTCGCCGAGCCTGCGGTGGCCCGCCGCCGCGGCCCGCCAGTTGCGCAGCGCCTCGCCGTACCGGCCGGTGTACGTGTGGACGGCCCCGAGACGCCCGTACAGCCGTGCCGCGTCGGCCGCCTCGCCCTGGGTCAGCCGCTGCGCGAGGGCCCGGCCGTACCAGTCCGAGGCCCGGTTGAAGTCGCCCAGCTCCGCGTAGGCCCCGCCTGCGGATTCCATCGCCCGGCCGGTCGCGTAGAGGTCGTTCGCCGCGCGTCCGGCGTCGAGCGCGGCCCGGTAGCGGTCCAGCGCCTCCCGCGTACGGCCGGTCCTGGCGTCCAGGTCGGCGAGGTTGAGCAGCGCCGCGGCCTTCTCCCGGGGCAGGTCGCGGCGCTCGGCCACATCCAGGACCAGCCCGTGCAGCCCGTACAGCACGGGAGCGGCGTCCTCGGTGCCCCGGTGCACGGCGAGGGCACGGACGAGCGCCGCCACCAGCCGGCGGGCGAGGGTGTCCAGCTCGCCGTCCCGCACCGCGAGCCGGGCGGAGGCCAGCAGGGCGGGCTCCCGGATCCGCAGCCACTCGGCGGCGGACCCCGGATCGGGGAAGCGCAGCGAGCGCGGCAGCCCGGCGAGCCGGCGGCGGGCCGGGGAGTCCTCGGGGTCGGTGACCGCACGGCACGCCTGGAGCCTGCGCACGGTCCGCTCCAGCATCCTGGCGCGCGCGAGCTGGATCTCGGCGGGCCTCTCCCGCTCCTCCAGCGCGGCGCGGACCAGCGGGGCCAGGCACCCGGGCACCTCGTACTGCGGCTGCTGCGCGCCGTTCGTCCGCAGCAGCCCGAGGCGGACGAAGTCGTCCAGGGTCGTCTGGGCGGCCGACACGGAGCAGCCGGCGAGGGCGGAGGCGGTGTGGGCGTCGGCCAGCCCGGCGGGCGCCAGCGCGAGCAGTCGCAGTATCCGGGCGGCGGTGGGGGGCAGCGACTCGTGGACCAGCCGGAACGCGCGGGCCAACGGCCGCGCCCCGGTCGGCTGGTCGAGATCCTCCTGCTGCTCGCGCAGCTGCTTGGTGACGTCCGCGACCGAGGCGCCGGGACGGGCGGCGAGCCAGCCGGCGACCAGGGTCAGCGCCGCGGGCAGCCCCCCGCACTCCTCCGCGAGCGTCTCGGCGGCGCGGGGGTCGACGGTGACGCGGACCTGGCCGATGCTGCGGGCGAGCATCTGCACCGCGGAGCCCGCGTCCAGCCCGCCGAGGGTGCACGGGCGGACCCCGGGGATGCCGGTGAGCGGGCCGGTGGAGGTGGCGACGACCAGGCAGTCCGGATTGTCCGGCAGCAGCGGATCGACCTGTTCGGCGTCCACCGCGTCGTCGAGCAGGATCAGGGCGCGGCGTACGGCGAACGCCTCACGGACCATCTCGGAGAGTTCGTCCTCGTCGGCGCCGGGCGGGGCGGCGACGTCGAGCAGGTCGAGCAGTTCGCGTGCGGTGCGTTCGGCGGGGACGCGCTCGCCTCCCGGCTCCGTGAGCGAGACCCGGAAGACTCCGTCGGGCTGGTCACCTGGCTCGGCGAGCCGCCGGGTGAGCTCGGCGGCGAGGGCGGTGCGTCCGGATCCGGCCCGGCCGGCGATCAGCAGGACCCTGGCGCGTGCCGCCTTCCGGCCGGCCAGGGTGTCCAGGCCCGCGCGCTCGATGTCCTCCTGAAGCGCCTTCAACTCGCGTTCGCGTCCGAAGAACTGAGAGGAGGTCAGGTCGGGCGGTTCCTTGGCTCCCGCTGTCCCCGCCGCTCCGGCCGGGCCGCTGGTGTCCACCGCCTGATCGGTCACGGGCCACGCTCCACTTCGCTGCACGCGGTTGCCCGCCGGAACTCCGGACGGGGCCTTTCGAGCGTAGTTCAGTGGTGCGGACGATCACGGCCGAGCACGGCGGGTACGTCCCCCGATCGGATCAGCATTTCGTACGATCCTGCGACGTACGGCCCCCGATCGGCCCCGCGCCGGCCTGCCCGGAGGAGGGCAGGCTCCGGCGGGGCGGAGCGGCCCTTCAGGCCTCGAACGGCCGCGCCGGCCACGGCGCATCGGCCGGACGCAGCGAGTCCAGCCCGTCGCCCGCGAGCACCGCCGTGAGCGAGAGGACGCCCACGACCAGGCAGTTGTTGTGCAGGTCTCCGGCGATGACCCCCCGGACGAGCTCCTCCAGGGGCACCCTGGCCTGCTCCATGTCGGCCTCCTCCTCGGCGACCGCGAAGCGATCGCCCTCGGCCTCGGAGAGGTTCCGGGCCAGGAAGATGCGCACGGCCTCGTCGCAGCCGCCCGGCGTGGTGTAGACGTCGGTCAGCACCCGCCAGTCCTCGGCCTTGACGTGGGCCTCCTCGTACAGCTCGCGCTGTGCGGCGTGCAGCGGGTTCTCGCCGGGGACGTCCAGCAGCCCGGCCGGGATCTCCCAGAGCTTGTGGCGCACCGGGTGGCGGTACTGCCGCAGGACGAGGACGCGGCCGTCCTCGTCGAGCGCGAGGACGGCGACGGAGCCGGGGTGGACCTGGTAGTCGCGGCTGTGGACGCTGCCGTCGGGCATCACGACGTGGTCGGTGCGGACGCTGGTCTTGTTACCGGTGAACGGCGTCACCGTCTCGGTGACCTGCCACTCCTCGGGCGTGTCCTGGAAACCCATCTACGTCCTCCCACGAACAAACAGAAACCGGGGCACGCATCCCGTGAAGGATCCGTACCCCGGTCAACCGTAACGCCTTACGCGTCGGTGCCCGTCCCCTGCGCCGCGACCTTGCGCTCCACGGCGGCCTTCACCAGACCGGCGAAGAGCGGGTGGGGGCGCGTCGGGCGGGAGCGCAGCTCCGGGTGCGCCTGGGTGGCGACCAGGTAGGGGTGCGCCTCGCGCGGGTACTCGACGTACTCGACGAGCTTGTTGTCCGGGGAGGTGCCGGAGAAGACCAGTCCGGCCTTCTTCTCCAGCTCCGCGCGGTAGCCGTTGTTGACCTCGTAACGGTGGCGGTGGCGCTCCTCGACGTACGGCTCACCCGCGTAGGCCTCACGGACCAGGGAGCCCTCGGCGAGCTTGGCCGGGTAGAGGCCGAGCCGCATGGTGCCGCCCAGGTCGCCGGCGCCCTCGACGTAGGCGAGCTGCTCCTCCATCGTCGAGATGACGGGGTGGCCCGTGGCGGCGTCGAACTCGGTGGAGTTGGCGTCGGGGATGCCCGCGAGGTTCCGGGCAGCCTCGATCACGATGCACTGGAGGCCGAGGCAGAGGCCGAGCAGCGGCACCTTGTTCTCGCGGGCGTACTGGATCGCGCCGACCTTGCCGACCACGCCGCGCTCGCCGAAGCCGCCCGGGATGCAGACGGCGTCGACGTCACCCAGCTGCTTCGCGGCGCCCGCCGGGGTCTTGCAGTCGTCGGAGGCGACCCACTTGACCTTGACGCGGGCCTTGTTGGCGAAGCCGCCGGCCCGGATGGCCTCGGTGACCGAGAGGTAGGCGTCGGGCAGGTCGATGTACTTGCCGACCAGGGCGACGGTGACCTCGTGGTCGGGGTTGTGGACGCGGTCCAGCAGGTCGTCCCAGGTGGTCCAGTCGACATCGCGGAACGGCAGGTCGAGCTTGCGCACGACGTAGGCGTCCAGGCCCTCGGTGTGCAGCACCTTGGGGATGTCGTAGATCGACTTGGCGTCCACACAGGCCACCACCGCGGCCTCGTCGACGTCGCACATCAGCGAGATCTTGCGCTTGATGGCGGTCGGGACGTCACGGTCGGCGCGGAGCACGATGGCGTCCGGCTGGATGCCGATGTTGCGCAGGGCGGCGACGGAGTGCTGGGTGGGCTTGGTCTTCAGCTCGCCGGACGGGCCGATGTAGGGCAGCAGCGAGATGTGCACCACGAAGACGTTGTCCCGGCCGACCTCGTGGCGGACCTGGCGGACCGTCTCCAGGAAGGGCAGCGACTCGATGTCGCCCACCGTGCCGCCGACCTCGGTGATGACGACGTCGACGTCGTCGGTCGCCATGCGGCGGATGCGGTGCTTGATCTCGTTGGTGATGTGGGGGATGACCTGGACGGTGTCGCCGAGGTACTCGCCGCGCCGCTCCTTGGCGATGACCTGGGAGTAGACCTGGCCGGTGGTGACGTTGGCCGAGCCGTCGAGGTCGACGTCGAGGAAGCGCTCGTAGTGGCCGATGTCCAGGTCGGTCTCCGCGCCGTCGTTGGTGACGAACACCTCACCGTGCTGGAAGGGGTTCATCGTGCCGGGGTCGACGTTGAGGTAGGGGTCGAGCTTCTGCATGGTGACCCGCAGGCCACGCGCCTTGAGCAGGGCACCCAGGCTGGAGGCAGTCAGACCCTTGCCGAGGGAGGAGGCGACACCCCCGGTGACGAAGATGTGCTTGGTCGTCGTGGATGTGGGCTGCATAGCCAAAGGGGGCTCCCGTGGTCGCGATCGTGAGGTGCGTGCCGGCGTGCCGTCCGGAGGGTTCCGGAGGCGCCGTCGCTGCGGTTCGGGGGCCTCGTCCACTGTCGGGACGACCACCGGTCCACGGGCTACCAGGGTAACAGCGACGAAGGGAGGCTGCTTCCGGCCATGCCCCACCCACCCCGGCACAAGATCACCACACTCCTCGCATCTCCCACCCATTCCAGGTGACAGGGAGCGGACAACCTGCAGACAGTCGCGCGGATCTTCCAGGTGCGTCGTATCCTGCTCGGACACTCGCTGCCGAGTTGGCCGGCCCAGCGGCTCCACCCCAGCCCGCTCACCCGTGCAAGAGCTCGTCGGTTCTATTACAACGACCCCTTGACCAGCAGTAAGCGCCCTGCGGGGCGACATGGCCGTTCGACTGGAGACGCACGTGGCCGGGCGCATCGAGGATTACGCACTCATCGGAGACATGCAGACCGCTGCCCTGGTCTGCCGGGACGGCACAGCGGACTGGCTGTGTCTCCCCCGCTTCGATTCCCATGCAATTTTCGCCGGACTTCTCGGTACCGAGGAGAACGGTTTCTGGCGGATCGGGCCCGCCCGACCCGAGGGGGCGCAGCCCTTGCCGGCGGATCGCCGCCGCTATCGCGGGGATTCGCTCGTCCTGGAATCGGAGTGGGACACCGACCGGGGCACGGTCCGCGTGACCGATTTCATGCCGCCGCGTGACGGCGCGCCGCAGCTCATCCGCATCGTGGAGGGTGTGAGCGGCCGGGTTCCGATGCGCTCCGAGCTCCGGATGCGCTTCAGCTACGGGCGCGTCACGCCGTGGGTCCACAAGGTCGACGGCCGCACGGTGGCCGTCGCGGGCCCCGACTCGGTGTGGCTGGACACCGACGTGGAGACGTACGGCCAGAATCTGACCACCTACTCCGACTTCGCCGTGTCGCCGGGCGACCGGATCGCCTTCACGATCAGCTGGCAGCCCTCGCACCACGAGCCGCCCGCCATGCCGGAGCCGGAGAGCTCCCTGGAGGCGACCGAGAACTTCTGGCGCGAGTGGGTCGAGCACTGCACGTACCACGGGCCCTACCGCGAGGCGGTCGTCCGCTCGCTGATCACCCTGAAGGCCCTCACCTACGCCCCGACCGGCGGCATCGTGGCCGCCCCGACCACCTCGCTCCCCGAGGACATCGGCGGCTCGCGCAACTGGGACTACCGCTACACCTGGCTGCGCGACGCGGCGATCACCCTCTCGTCCCTGCTGCGCACGGGCTACCGCGAGGAGGCCCGTGCCTGGCGCGAGTGGCTGCTGCGGGCCGTCGCAGGCGACCCGGAGAACCTCCAGATCATGTACGGCATCGCGGGCGAGCGGGAGCTCGGCGAGGCGGAGCTGGACTGGCTGCCCGGTTACGAGAACTCCGGCCCGGTCAGGGTCGGGAACGGCGCGGCGAACCAGCTCCAGCTCGACGTGTACGGCGAGGTCACCGAGGCCCTGCACCTGGCGCACATGACGGGTCTGACCCGCAACGACTACGCCATGGGCCTCCAGCTCAAGCTGATCAGCTACCTGGAGAAGCACTGGGACGAGCCCGACGAGGGCATCTGGGAGGTGCGCGGCCCGCGCCGGCATTTCGTGCACTCCAAGGTCATGGCCTGGGTCGCGGTGGACCGGACGATCAAGCTGATCGAGTCCGGGGACACGGACGGCCCGCTGGAGCGGTGGTACCAGCTGCGTGACGACATCCACCGCGATGTCTGCGAGCGGGGCTACGACCCGGAGCGCAACACCTTCACGCAGTCCTACGGCTCCAAGGAGCTGGACGCCTCGCTGCTGCTGATCCCGCAGATGGGCTTCCTGCCTCCGGACGACAAGCGGGTCATCGGCACGATCGAGGCGATCCAGCGCGAGCTGTCCACGGAGGACGGCTTCGTCCTGCGTTACCCGACCGAGGGTGAGGACGCGGGCGTGGACGGTCTGGAGGGCGACGAGGGTGCCTTCCTGGCCTGCTCGTTCTGGCTCGCGGACGACCTGGCGATGATCGGCCGGGTCGACGAGGCCCGCCGGCTCTTCGAGAAGCTGCTGTCCCTCCGCAACGACCTCGGCCTGCTGGCCGAGGAGTGGGACTCGCGGCTCCAGCGCCAGGTGGGGAACTTCCCGCAGGCGTTCAGCCACGTGCCGCTGATCGACACGGCGCTGCGGCTCACGGCGAGCGGGGCGTACGCCGGCTGACCCCGGAGGGTGTGACAGGACCGACCCTGTGGAACGGCCGATGTCCGCGGCCGGGCCTACGATGGGAAGGTCCTGTTCAGGCCCTGTGAAGGGGGCACCACATGACACCCCCCGCCCCTGTGACGGACGCCGCCCTGACCGGCCTGCGTTCCGGATTCACCGGTGAGGTCCACGTGCCCGGCGATCCGGGGTACGACGAGGCGCGCACCGTCTTCAACAGCATGATCGACCGCAGACCCGCGGTGGTCGCCGGATGCGCGGACGAGCCGGATGTCGCGCGGGCACTGCGCTTCGCGCGCGACCACGAGCTGGAGGTCGCCGTGCGCGGCGGCGGCCACAGCGTGGCCGGCATGGCCCTGAGCGAGGGCGGCCTGGTGATCGATCTGCGCCGGATGCACGGGGTCGCCGTGGACCGGGACGCCATGTCCGCCCGCGTCGGTGGCGGCGCCGTCATGAGCGACCTGGACCGTGCCACCCAGCCCTTCGCCCTGGCGACCACCGGGGGGCGGGTGTCGACCACCGGGGTCGGCGGCTTCACCCTGGGCGGCGGCTCCGGCTGGATGGAGCGCGCGTGGGGCCTGGCCAGCGACAATCTGCTGGCCGCCGAGGTCGTGACGGCGGACGGCGCCACCGTACGCGCGAGCGCCGAGGAGAATCCGGAGCTGTTCTGGGCCCTGCACGGCGGGGGCGGCAACTTCGGTGTGGTCACCTCGCTGACGCTGCGGCTGCACGACCTGCCCGCGCTGACGATGGCGCTGCTCCTCTTCCGCCCGGAGAAGGGGCCCGAGGTGGTCCGGACCTACCGCGACGTGATGGAGTCCGCCCCGGACGCGGCCGGCGGCGGCTGCATCTATCTCACCGGGCCCCCGGAGGAATGGGTTCCGGAGGCCCTGGTGGGCCGTCTCGCGTGCGCGGTGCTGCTCACCTACGCGGGCCCGGAGGCGGAGGCGCGCGACGTGGCGGCGCCCCTGCTCGCGCTGGGGCCCGACGCCCAGGTGATCGACGCGGTCGCGTACGCGGACCTTCAGTGCATGCTCGACGACCCGCCCGGGATGCGGAACTATTGGTCGGCCGAGTATCTGCGCGGCCTGCCCGACGAGGCTGCATCTGCCTTCTGCGCCGGCGCCGAGACCATGCCCGTCCCCACCGGCACGCAGCACGTGCTGTTCCCGATGGGCGGCGCGGTGGCCCGGGGACCCGCGGACCATCCGCTGCCCTGGCGCTCCTCGCCGTGGGCCGTCCATCCGTTCGGTGTGTGGGAGAGCGCGGCCGACGACGAGCGGGCCATGCGGTGGGTGCGCGAGGTGCGGGCCGCGGTCATGCCGTGGGCGAGCGGGGACGTGTACCTCAACTTCATCGGGCGCGAAGGCCAGGAGCGCGTCGTCGCCGGCTACGGCGAGCAGGCCTACGAGAGGCTCTCGCGCGTCAAGGCCCGCTACGACCCCGGCAACGTGTTCCACCTGAACCACAACGTGAAGCCCGCCGTCGCCCTGGTGTGACGTGCCGCGCCGGGCCCGGTAGCTTCCTGACCGGGGCGTTCGCCCCGTCACGGGCGAGCGGGAACACGAGGCCGGATCAGTGGGCACAGAGGGCGGAATCACCGTACGGCGGGCACTCGACCTGCCGGGACTGCGCGCCGGCCTCCCGGAGGTACTGACCTGCGAGAACCGCCTGGACCGCGCGGTGCGCTGGGTGCACGCCGGTGAGGCTCCCAATCTCCCCGCCCTGCTCAAGGGCGGGGAGCTGCTGCTCACGACCGGGCTCGGGATCGGGTCCAGGCCCGCCGAGCAGCGGGCGTTCGTCCGCAGGCTGGCCGACAGCGGCATCGCGGCCCTGGTGGTGGAGCTCGGCCCGCGCTTCAGCCGGCTCCCCGCGGCGATCGTGGACGCGGCGCGGACGGCGGGACTGCCGCTCGTGCAGCTGCACCGTGAGGTGCCGTTCGTGGCGGTGACCGAGGCCATCCACACCGAGATCGTCAACGGCCACTACGCGTTGCTCCAGCGGGCCGAGGAGGTCCACCGCAGGTGCACACAGGCGGTGCTGGGCGGCGGGGGGGTGCCGCAGGTACTGGGGATCCTGGCGGACTTCGCCGCCAACCCGGTCTTCCTGGAGACCCCGGACGGCAGGCTGCTGTTCGCGGCGGGCACCGGGACCGGGCCGGTGGGCGCCGATCCGCTCCAGGTCTGGGAGGGGCTGCGCGGGGCGCGCGAGGCCCGCGAGACGCCTCCGGCCGGTGCGGTCCTGGTGGAGGTGCCGGGAGGCGGGCCGGGCGCCGTACGGGCCCGGCTCGTGCTGCTCCCGGTGTCGGGATCGCTGGACGCGGTGCACCGGATGGCCGCGGAACGGGCGGCGGGCATCATCGCCGTCGTGCTGATGCAGGCCCGCCAGGAGGAAGAGGTGGCGGCACGGGGGCGCGGGGACTTCCTCACCGATCTCGCCGAGGGACGGGTCGCCCCTGGTGACGCGCCCGCGCAGGCGGGAGTGCTGGGCTTCAGGCCGGGCGCGGATCCGCTGCTGCCGGTGGTGATGCGGCTCTCCCCCGATTCGGCGCCCTCGGGCAGCTGGGCGCTGCTGGCCCGGGCCGTGACGGAGGAGCTCGCGGCGGTGGGCGTGCCGGTGCTGGTGGGGGTCAGGCCGGTGGAGGGCAGGGTCCCGCTGCTGCTCGCACTGCGCCCCGGGACCGCGCGGCCGGCGGTCGCGGACCGGGTGGCCGCGGCGCTGCGGGCCGGTGCGCACCGGGCGGGGCTGGAGGGTGCCGGCAGCCGGACGCCGGTCGTGGTGGTGGTCGGGGCGCCGGGTGGATGGGCAGCCGCGGGAGCGGGCCTTCGGCACGCGGCGGAGGCGGCGACGGCGGCGCAGGGGCTCGGCGAGCGCCCGTGGTACGACGCGCGGAGTCTGGACATCGACCTGTTGCTGTGGCGGCTGCGGGACCACCCGGACCTGGCGTCGTTCGTGGACCGCGCGATCGGACCGCTGCGTGAGCACGACAGGACCTCGCGTCCCGAACTGCTGCCGACGCTGGAGTCGTATCTCGCCCATGCGGGCCGCAAGGCGGAGGCCGCGCGTGATCTGCATCTGAACCGGCAGACGCTCTACAACAGGCTGGCCCGGATCGGGGAGCTGCTCGGCACCGATCTGGACGACCCGCAGTCGGTGCTCGCGCTCAGCCTGGCCCTGCGGGCCCGCCGCCACACGGTCTGAGGGCCCGGTCCCGGACGGGCATCCCCGCGGGCCCAGGCCCCGCCTCGGACCGGCCCACGCGGGCCCGACGCGGCACGTCCGGCCCTGACCCGCCCGCACGTTCCAGGGCCCGGCCCTGACCCGGCCCGCGTGAGCGGACGGCTGAGGATGCTGCTCGTGCCCGGGAACGGCAGCCGTGACCAGAAGCTGGAGTGCCGTGGAGTGCCGCTTCTTGGGCGCTGCCGAGCGCCGTGCCCCACTCGCCACCCGGCCCGGGACAAGCTCTCGTCTCCCTCCTCGGCCGGGGCGAAGCACCGGTGCTCCTCGGAAACCGCCGGATGGCACCGCCCCGAGGGAGGAACGGACGGTGCCGCTCTGACTCTCCACCGGCCCTTCCCTTGCGCCGGTGCACACGTCGCCCATCTGCCGGTGGTGGCGAAGCTCTCCGTCACGGCGATCGTCACGCGATGTCCGACCTGGCGCGGCGACAGCGCGCAGGCACGGCCGCCGACGCCGCTCCCGGGCACGGCCTCCCGGTGAGGACGACGGCTACGACGGAGCGTTCGGGCCAAAGCGCTGCGGCGTGTGACTCCGGCCGCTCGGGTCCCCGACCTGGGTGCCGGGCGGGCCTTGCGGACCCGGCTCAGGCGCGGGCGCTCGTGAGGGGCTGCGCCAGCTCGTCGTAGACGGAGAGCACATGGGCGATCGTGTCCTCCTCGGTGGGCCAGCCGGCGGCCTGGGCGCGGCCCGCGTCGGCGAGCCGCGTCCGCCGCACGGGGTCGGCGAGGAGCCGGGTGACGGCGTCGGCCAGGGCCGTGGCGTCGCCGTGGGGCACGGTGTCCGCGGCGTCACCCACGAGCTCCGGCAGGCCGTCGGACCGGGCCGCGACCAGGGGGACACCCAGCCGCAGCGCCTCCTGGGCGAGCGCGGGCCCTCCTTCGCCCCGGCCGGCCACGACGGCGAGGTCGGCGGTGGAGAGGAGTTCGGCGAAGCCGTCCTGGCCCTCGGCGAGGACGACGGGCAGCTCTTCCTCGGCGACGCGGCTCCACAGGGCCGTGGTCCCGGGCCCCTCCCCCACGACGACCAGCAGGGGCGCCGGGTCCAGCGCGCGCCACACGCGTGCGGCGTCCAGCAGCGTGTCGTGGCCCCGCTGAGTCGCCGTCACCAGCAACGGCCGCCCCACCGCTCCCAGTTCGGCACGCAGTTTGCCGTCGTCCACGGTGCCGGGGAAGCGGCCGGCCGGGACCGCCGCCGGGGCGAGCCTGGCATCCCGGGCTCCCCGGCGGCGGGCCCGGTCGACCATGTCCCACGAGGTGCCGAGCACGACGGCCGCGGCGCGGGCGGCCCTGCGCTCCAGCAGCCGCTGGAGCCTGGCCCGGGCGCCCTCGACGTGGGTGCGGGTGTGCCAGGTGACGACGAGCGGGGTGGCCCGGCCGCTGAGCGCGAGACCGGCGCGCAGAGCCGCGTGCAGCCCGTGGGCGTGGACGACGTCCGCGCCGGTGCACGCCGTACGCAGCGCGGCGACGGCCGCGGGGTCACTGCGGTGGGGCACCGCGACGAAGCGGGCCCCGGTCGCGGGCAGGCCGTGGGCGCGGCCCGTCCCGGCCGGGGCGCAGACGGTGACCTGCACCCCCCTGGCGATGAGTCCCGCCGCGAGCGAACTGACGTGAGCGCTGCTTCCGGCACCGCCGCCCAGTACTTGGACCGTACGCAGCTGTGGCACGTTGATCGGCTCCCTGAAGGCTTGTGTACAGCGCCAAGGATGCCAGTCCGTACGCACGTTCCGGCACCGACGAAACGTTCTTCCGGCCGTCAGGCGACAGCGGGAGGAGCCACCCCACTCGTACGAGTGATCGGCGCGGCGCAGAATTGACGCCCGGTGCGAACTATCCGTCGGCCCGTGCGGTCTCCAGCAGTTCCTCGGCGTGTGCCCGGGCGGTCTCGGAGTCCTCCTGGCCGGCCAGCATCCGGGAGAGCTCGCGCACCCGGTCCTCGCCCTCCAGGACCGTGACACCGCTCCTGGTGACCGAGCCGTCCACCGTCTTCTCGACCAGCAACTGCCGGTCGGCGAAGGCCGCCACCTGCGGGAGGTGGGTGACCACGACCACCTGCGCGGACCTGGCGAGCTTGGCGAGCCGCCGGCCGACCTCGACGGCCGCCTTGCCGCCGACCCCCGCGTCGACCTCGTCGAAGAGATACGTCGGCACGGGATCGGAGCCCGCGAAGACCACCTCGACGGCGAGCATCACCCGGGACAGTTCACCGCCGGAGGCGCCCTTGGCGATAGGCCGGGGCTGGGCGCCGGGGTGCGGCGCCAGCAGGAGCTCGACCTCGTCCGCGCCGGAGGGCCCGTAGAGGACGCTCCGGCCGCCGATGTCGATGCCGGAGGCCTCGTCGGGGGCTTCCGTCTGGCCGATGGCGAAGGAGACCCGGGCGTGGGGCATGGCGAGTGAGGCCAGCTCCTCCGTGACGGCCGTCGCGAAGCGCGCCGCCGCCTCGGTCCGGGCGTCGGTCAGGTCCTGCCCGAGTGCGGAGAGTTCCGCGCGCAGCGCGTCGCGCTCCGCGGTGAGCTCACCGATCCGGTCGTCGTCGCCCTCCAGCTCGGTGAGCCGGGCGGCCCCCTCCTCGGCCCACGCGAGCACGGCCGTGATGTCCTCGCCGTACTTGCGGGTGAGGGCGGTGAGCGCGGCGCGGCGTTCCTCCACCGCGGCCAGGCGCAGCGGGTCGGCGTCCAGCTGGTCGGCGTAACCGGCGAGTTCCCCGGCCACGTCCCCGAGCAGGATCGAGATCTCGCCGATCCGGTCCGCGAGGGCCGCCAGCGCGGGGTCGTGCGCCCGTACGGCGTCCAGGGACCGTCCGGCGGCGGCCACCACGGTGGTGGCGTCCACGCCCTCCTGGTCCTCCGGATCGCCCGCCAGGGCCGTGTGCGCGAGGGCGGCGGCGGAGGCGAGCGCCTCCGCGTGGCCGAGCCGCTCGGCCTCGGCCGCGAGCTCGGCGTCCTCCCCCGGGAGCGGCTCCACGGCGGCGACCTCGTCGAGGCCGAACCGCAGCAGGTCCGCTTCCTGGGCCCGCTCCCTGGCCCGGGTGGTCAGTTCGTCGAGTTCGGTGACGACCGCACGCAGCCGGCGGTAGGCGGCGGCGTACTTGGTGTGGGGTACGTCGACAGCCGCACCGGCGTAGCGGTCCAGGGCCTGCCGCTGCCTCGCGGGCTTGAGCAGTCCCTGCTGATCGGTCTGGCCGTGCACGGCGACGAGCTCGTCGGCGAGCTCGGCCAGCACACCCACGGGCACGGATCTGCCCCCGAGGTGGGCACGCGAACGCCCTTCCGCCGAGACCGTACGGCTGACGAGCAGCGCACCGTCCTCGATCTCGCCCCCGGCCTCCTCGGCGCGCAGCGAGGCCGCGTCGCCCGGGGACACCGTGATACGCCCCTCGACGACCGCGGCCTTGGCACCGATCCGCACCAGGGCGGGATCGGCGCGCCCGCCGAGCAGCAGCCCGAGGCTGGTGACGACCATGGTCTTGCCCGCGCCGGTCTCACCCGTCACGGCGGTGAAACCGGGTGACAGCTCCACCACCGCGTCGTCGATGACTCCGAGCGACCGTATCCGCATCTCCTCCAACACGGACATGACCTTACGAGGTCCGGCGGCCGGTGTGCGACGGACCCCGGTGACCGATTCACTCCCGCGGGTGTGGACACGGCCCCGGACGCCCGCCCCGCGCGTCAGTGCGGAGCGCCCCGCCAGCCCTGCACGGGCAGGGCGAACTTGGCCACGAGACGGTCGGTGAACGAGGCACGGTGCAGCCGCGCGAGGCGTACGGGCACGGCGCCGCGCCGCACCTCGACCCTCCCCCCGGCGGGCAGCTCCACGGTCCGGCGCCCGTCGCACCACAGCACCCCGTGCGGGGTGTGCGGCTGGACCTCCACGGCCAGGACCGAGGTGGGCGAGGTCACGAGCGGCTTGGCGAAGAGCGCGTGGGCGCTGATCGGCACCATCAGCAGGGCCTCGACCTCGGGCCACACGACGGGGCCGCCGGCGGAGAAGGCGTAGGCGGTGGAGCCGGTCGGCGTGGCGCAGACGATCCCGTCACAGCCGAAGCCGGTCACCGGACGTCCGTCGATCTCCAGGACGACCTCCAGCATCCGCTCGGGCGAGACCTTCTGCACGGCGGCCTCGTTGAGCGCCCAGTCGGTGTGCACGACGTCGCCGTTGCTGCGCACGACGACGTCGAGGGTCATCCGCTCCTCGACCTGGTACGCCCGGGTCACGACCCGCTCGACGACCTGGTCCAGGTCGTCACGCTCGGCCTCCGCGAGGAATCCCACCCGTCCGAGGTTGACGCCGAGCATCGGCACCCCTGAAGCGCGCGAGATCTCGGCACCGCGCAGCAGCGTCCCGTCCCCGCCGAGCACGATCAGCAGCTCGCAGCCGTCCACGGCGGCGGGGGTCGCGTCCGTGACCGTCTCCACGGAGGGCGGCAGCGGCAGGTCCTGCGCCTCCGCGGCCAGCACCCGGACGCCGAGGCCGTTGCGCAGCAGCCCCTGCACGACGAGCTCGGCACTGCGGATCGCGGCCGGGCGGCCGGTGTGCGCGAGCAGGAAGACGGTGCGTTCCGCGTTTCCTGGTTGTGCCGCATGCGTCGTCAACGGGGCCCCTCCGCCACTGCACGGTCGACATCCGCGGGATCCAGTTCAGGTGCTCCGGCCCGCAGCCACAGAAAGTACTCGACGTTTCCCGACGGCCCGGGCAGCGGGCTCGCCGTCACTCCCTGGACGCCGAGGCCCAGCAGACCGGCCCGGCGCGCCACTTCCCGTACCGCTTCCGCCCGCAGTTCGGGACTGCGGACCACACCGCCGCTGCCGAGGCGCTCCTTGCCCACCTCGAACTGCGGCTTGACCATGAGCACCAGGTCGGCGTCGGGCGCCGCGCAGCGCGCGAGGGCGGGCAGCACCAGACCGAGCGGGATGAAGGACAGGTCTCCGACCACCAGGTCCACCGCCTTCCCGTCGATCTGCTCCAGCGTCAGCTCCCGTACGTTGGTACGGTCCTTGACGGTGACGCGTTCATCCGACTGCAAGGACCAGGCGAGCTGGCCGTAGCCGACGTCCACGGCCACGACATGGCCGGCTCCGGCCCGCAGCAGCACATCGGTGAAGCCGCCCGTGGAGGCCCCGGCGTCCAGCGCCCGCCGCCCCTCCACCCTCAGCCCGAGGGGGACGAACGCGGCGAGGGCACCGGCGAGTTTGTGCCCGCCGCGCGAGACGTACTCCGGGTCGCTGTCGTCCTTGACGACGACGACGGCGGCGCTCGTCTCGACCTGGGTGGCGGGTTTGGTCGCGGTGTTGCCGCCGACGGTCACCCGCCCCGCTGCGATCAGCTGGCTCGCGTGTTCGCGCGAGCGGGCGAGCTTGCGGCGTACCAGCTCGGCGTCGAGGCGGCGACGTGCCACTCCTGCCACGTTCGGTTCAGCTCCTGTTGTCGTGCGCGGGCGTCGGTGCGGGTGCGGGCCGGGCGTCCAGCGCGGTCAGCTCGTCGCGCAGCCCACGGTGTACATCCTCGTACACCGCGTGGTGGCCGTCCGCCGCGAGGTGGTCCGCATCGGCCAGCCGCTCCAGCCGGGCGTCGACACCGGCGTGTCCGGTGGGGGTGCGCGCGACGCCGAGAGGTGCGGGCGGCGCGGGGTCGAAGGAGGGCGCGGGTGGCGCGGCGGGCGGTGCCGCGGCGGCTTCGGCCGCCTCACCCTGCTGCCCCGTGTCCGGCCCCGGCATCCAGTCGCTCATGCGGGAACGCTACCCCGAAGGGCCGGTGTACCGTCGGTGACGATGGCGACCATGGCGGAGTGCCGCAGCGCACTCGACACACTTTCCGACAATCTGGCGGGCGCGGACGGCGACGTTCGCGGCGCCGCCGCCCTCGACCGCTCGTTGAGCTGCCACATCAAGGATCTGGACGTCACGTTCACGGGGCGGCTGTCGGACGGCAGGATCACGGTGCTGGACACGCTGGAGGGCCCGCCCCGCGAGAAGGCCGAGATCCGGCTCGCGATGACGGGTGACGACCTGGTGGCCCTGGTCGGCGGCGAGCTGAACTTCGCGAAGGCCTGGGGGTCCGGGCGGGTCCGGCTGGAGGCCGGCTTTCGCGACCTGCTCAAACTCAAGTCGCTGCTGTAGGCCGCCGGGCCCGGCTCCGGGTGCGCTCTCCCTCGGCGTGACGCGGCTTCCCGGGCCCGTGGGCGCTCAGGCGGAGACCTCGGCGCGCTTCCTGCGGGCGGCCGGGATCACCAGCGGCGTTCCCGTCTCGGGGTCCTCGATGATCTGGCACCGCATCCCGAACACCTCCTCCACGAGTTCCGCGGTGACGACGTCACCGGGGGCGCCCTCGGCGACGATCGTGCCCTCGCGCATGGCGACGAGGTGCGTGGCGTACCGCGCGGCGTGGTTGAGGTCGTGCAGCACGGCCACGAGGGTGCGCCCCTGGCTCTCGTGCAGGTCGGCGCAGAGGTCGAGGACGTCGATCTGGTGCTGGATGTCCAGATACGTCGTCGGCTCGTCGAGCAGCAGCAGCGGGGTCTGCTGGGCGAGTGCCATGGCGATCCAGACGCGCTGGCGCTGGCCGCCGGAGAGTTCGTCGACGTAGCGGTCGGCGAGCTCGCCGACGCCGGTCGACTCCATGGACTCCTTCACGATCCGCTCGTCCTCGGGCGACCACTGGCGCAGCAAACCCTGGTGGGGGTAGCGGCCTCGCGCCACCAGGTCGGCGACGGTGATGCCGTCGGGGGCGATGGAGGACTGGGGCAGCAGGCCCAGGGTCCTGGCGACCTTCTTCGCGGGCATCCGGTGGATGGACTGCCCGTCCAGCAGCACGTCGCCGCGGCTCGGCCGCAGCATCCGGGAGAGGGCGCGCAGCAGGGTGGACTTGCCGCAGGCGTTGGGCCCGACGATGACCGTGAAGGAGTGGTCGGGTATCGCGACCGACAGGTTCTCGGCGATGGTCCGCTGGTCGTAGCCGAGGGTCACCGATTCCGCGGTGAGGCGCTGCATGGTCGTACTCCCGGATTCGAGGGGGTGGGTCGGCGGGGTGTGGGGCGTACCCGGTCTCATATGCGTCCCGCCCTGCGCTCGGTCACCAGCAGCCAGAGCAGGTAGCAGCCACCGAGCACCCCGGTGACCACGCCGACGGGGAGCTGGCGGTCGCCGAAGGCGTTCATCGCGGTCCAGTCGGCGACGAGCAGCAGCGCCGCGCCGGTGCCCGCCGCGGCGGCCAGGTTGGGGCCGGGTGCGCGGGTGAGCCTGCGGGCGACCTGCGGGGCGCTGAGGGAGACGAAGACGATGGGGCCGGCGGCGGCGGTCGCGACGGCCACGAGGAGCACGGCGCAGCTCAGCAGGACGAGCCGGGTGCGTTCCACGCGTACGCCCAGGGCGTGGGCCGCGTCGTCACCCATCTCGATCATGCGCAGCGGTCGCCCGTACGCCAGGACCAGGGGGATCAGGACGCAGCAGACAGCCAGCAGGGGCCAGACCTGCGCCCAGTCCCTGCCGTCCAGGGAGCCGGTCATCCAGACGACGGCCCGGGTGGCGTCGACGAGGTTGGCCTTGGTGATCAGGTAGTGGGTCGCGGCGGTGAGCATCGCCGCCGCGCCAATGCCGACGAGGACGAGCCGGTAGCCGTGCACCCCGCGCTTCCAGGCGAGCAGGTAGACGGCCGCACCGGTCAGCAGGCCTCCCCCGACGGCGCCCGCGGCGACCGTGGTGGGGTCGCCGTGGAACAGGACGATCACGATCAGGGCGCCGACCGCTGAACCCTGGCCGAAACCGAGCACGTCGGGACTGCCGAGCGGGTTGCGGGAGACGCTCTGGAAGACGGCGCCGCCGATGCCGAGGGCCGCGCCGACGAGGAGCCCGACCAGGACGCGGGGCAGCCGCAGCTCGGTGACGATGAACTCCTGCTGGAAGGTGCCGTTGCCGGTCAGGGTGGTGACGACCTGGCCGGGGGACATCGCGAAGTCGCCGCTGCCGATGAGCACCACGGCCGCGAAGGCCGCCGCCGCGAGGAGCAGAACGATCACGACGAGCGCACGGGCCTCGACGCGGAAGGAGAGCCCCCCGGCCGTCCGCACGGCACGGACCGTCCTGGTGGTGTCCTGCGTGGCCTTCACAGCTGGGCCATCCTCTTGCGTCGTACGAGATGGATGAAGACGGGTCCGCCCAGCAGCGCGGTGACGATGCCGACCTGGAGCTCGGAGGGGCGGGCGGCGACCCTGCCCACCACGTCCGCCCCGAGGAGCAGCACGGGTGCGAGCACGGCGGCGTACGGCATGATCCACCGCATGTCGGGCCCGGTGATGGTGCGGACCAGGTGCGGGATCATCAGCCCGATGAAGACGATCGGCCCGCAGGCGGCGGTCGCGGCCCCGCAGAGCAGGGTGACGGCCACCATCGCGAGGACCCGGGTGCGGGTCAGCCGGGCGCCGAGCGCCCTGGCCGTGTCGTCGCCCATCTCCAGCGCGTTGAGCGGACGGGCGATGAGGAGCGACAGCACCACCCCGAGCGCGATGAACGGCCACACCTTGCCGACGGTCTCCGGGTTCGCGGACGCCAGCGAGCCGACGGTCCAGAAGCGCAGCCGGTCGAGCGCGGCGGCGTCCAGCAGTTGTACGGCGTTGACGTAGCCGTACAGCGCGGCGGTGACCGCCGTGCCGGCGAGCGCGAGCCGCACCGGATTCGCGGACCGGCTGCCGCCGAGCAGGTACACCGCCACGGACACGATCGCGGCCCCCGCGAACGCGAACCAGACGTATCCCGTGAGCGAGGTGACGCCGAAGAAGCTGATGGCCGACACGACGGCCGCGGACGCCCCGGCGTTGACGCCCAGCAGTCCGGGCTCGGCGAGCGGATTGCGGGTCAGTGCCTGCATCACCGCGCCCGCGAGACCCAGCGCGGCTCCCACGATCAGGCCGAGCACGGTGCGCGGTATGCGCACATCGCGGACGAGGACGTCACCGTTGGTCCCCGAGGGGTGGAACAGGCCGTGCCAGACCTCGGAGAGCGGAAGGGCCTTGGCGCCGACCGCGATGCTCGCCAGACACACCAGCACCAGCAGGCCGACGGCGACCAGCAGGCCCGCGGCGCGCATCGCGTGACGCCTGGCGCGCGCGGGCTCGCCGGGCCTGGCCACGGGGCCGGAACTCGATTCGGGGGGACTCTCGGTCAACACCAGGTTAGGCTAGCCTATCCTCCGCTTGGCCCCACCCGTCGGCTCCTCGGTTGCCGGGGCCTACAGCCCCAGCCTGGCGACCGCCTTCCCCGAGTCCAGGCCGGACGAACCTTCCCCGGCGTGTGTCCACGCCGCCCCGCACAGGGCGCGCAGCCCGTCGATCGCGTCCCCCTCCCCTTCGACGACGAGAGCGTCCTCGCGCACCTCGGCGCTCCAGCCACCGCAGCGGAAGGCACCGCCCTCCGCCGTGACCTCGGGCTGGCCGGTGAGCAGGCCCCGCAGATCCCGGTCGACGAAGGTGGGGCGGTACTTGGGCTCGGCCGCGAGCAGCTGCGCGGCATCGGTCACCCCGGTGAGCACGAGCAGCGAGTCCACGCCCCCGTTGAAGGCACCCTCGATGTCGGTGTCCAGCCGGTCCCCCACGACCAGCGGCCTCTCGGCCCCGGTCCGGATGACCGTCTCACGGTGCATCGGCGGCAACGGCTTGCCCGCGACCTGGGGTTCGGCACCGGTCGCGATCCGTACGACCTCCACCGCCGCGCCGTTGCCCGGCGCGATGCCCCGTGCTCCCGGAATCGTCAGGTCCGTGTTCGACGCGAACCACACGGCGCCGCGCGCGATGGCGTACGCGGCCTCGGCGAAGCGGCCCCAGGGGAGGTCGGGCCCCCCGTACCCCTGGGCCACCGCGACGGGCTCGTCGTCGGCCGACTCCACCGGAACCAGACCACGCTCGCGCAGGGCGACCCGCAGGCCCTCCCCGCCCACCACGAGCACCTTGGCCCCGGCCGGCAGCTGATCGGACATCAGCCGGGCCACCGCCTGCGCGGACGTGATCACGTCGGACGGCTCGGCCGGCACCCCCAGCTCCGTCAGGTGTTCGGCCACCGCGTCCGGGGTCCGCAGGGCGTTGTTCGTCACGTAGGCCAGGTGCATGCCGCCCTCCCGCGCGGCGACCAGCGAGTCGACGGCGTGGACGATCGCATGCCCGCCCGCGTACACCACCCCGTCGAGATCGAGCAGGGCCGTGTCGTAGGCCTCGCTCAGCGCCGCGGCGCTGCCGAGCGGCCGGGACCTGTACTGCTGACTCATATGCGTGCGCTCCTCTTTCCAAGCCTCTCCCCCGATCATCGCGCATCGCGGAAGCGCACATACGATGCCCTGATGAACACAACCGGGCACGCCGTCGGCCGGGGACTGCGGCTGATCCCCTTCCGCGGACTGCGGTACGTCCCCGAGCGGGTCGGCAGCCTGGCGGCGGTGACCTCGCCTCCGTACGACGTGGTCGTGCGGCCCGACGGGCTGCACCACCTCGAGTCCTCGGACCCGCACAACATCGTGCGGCTGATCCTCCCGCAGGCGGGCACCCCCGGCGCACGCAACCGGCAGGCCGCCGACACCCTGAAGCGCTGGCTCGCGGAGGGCGTCCTCGCCCCGGACCCGGTGCCGGCGCTCTACGTCTACGAGCAGCGGACCGCCGACACCCTCCAGCGCGGGGTGATCGGCGCCCTGGCCCTCTCCCCCGCTTCGGAGGGCGTCGTCCTGCCGCACGAGGACGTCATGGCGGACGTCGTGGCGGACCGCGCCGATCTCATGCGCGCCGCGGGCGCCCACCTCGAACCGCTGCTCCTGAGCTACGCGGGAGACGGTGGACGCAGCGGCGCGACAGCCGTGATCGACCGGGTGGTGGAACGCATCCCGCTGCTCACCACGACCACCGAGGACGGCGTGGGCCATCGCCTCTGGGCGGTCACCGACCCCGCCGAGCACGCGGAGATCCAGTCGGACCTCTCCGGCCGGCAGGCGCTGATCGCGGACGGCCACCACCGCTGGGCCACCTATCTCCGGCTCCAGGGGGAACGGTCGGGCCCGGGCCCCTGGGACTTCGGCCTCGTCCTGCTCGTCGACACCGTCCGCCATCCGCTCCAGGTACGCGCCATCCACCGTCTGCTGCACCGGCTGCCGGTGAGCCGGGCGCTGAGCGCCCTCGACGGCCGCTTCCGCGTCCGGACCGTCGAGGGGCCTGTGGCCACGGCCCTCGGCGTACTCGCGGAGGCCTCCGCTGAGGGCAACGCCTTCCTGCTCGCCGGTGACGGCTCTTTCCATCTGATCGACCGGCCGGACGAGGAACTGCTGGCACGCACGATCCGGTCCGACCGGCCGGCGGCGTGGCGCGGGCTCGACGCGACCGTCCTGCACTCCACCCTGCTCGACGACGTCTGGGAGATCCCCGACGCACCGGAGCACATCGCCTACATCCACGACGCGTCCGCGGCGGTCGAGCAGGCGGAACGGCACGGCGCCACGGCGGTGCTGATGCACCCGGTACGCGAGGACGTCGTCCGGGACCTGGCCCGGCAGGGCGTCACGATGCCCCGCAAGTCGACCTCGTTCGGCCCGAAGCCGGCGACGGGCCTGGTGCTGCGCAGCCTCGACATCGGCTGAGGGCTTTCCCCGGCCCGTGGGGGTGGTGAGGTGACGGCGCGCCCGACGGGGCCCCGGCGGACGCGCAACCGTCGCGGCCGGCGCGGGAGTCCGGCGTCCGGTCCGGAACGGCAGAGGGCGGCACCCGTGGTGGGTGCCGCCCTCTGCCGTGTTCCGTCACATCAGCGCTCAGGCCTTGGCGGGGCCGTCCGCGTCGTCCTGCTCGTCGTCGGCGTCGGCGTCGGCCTGCTCGTCTGACGGAGCGTCGTCGTGCTCGTCCGTCGGCTCGTCGGCCGGTGCGTCGTCGTGCTCGTCCGTCCGCTCGTCGTCGTGCTCGTCGGCCGGTACGGCGATGTGCTCGTCGGCCGGCTCCTCGTCGTCGCCGAGCGCGTCGACGAACTCGACGCCGTCCAGTGCGGCGAGGCGGTCGGACGCATCGGTCGCGCCGTCCTTGTCCGCCTCCAGGGCCTTCCCGAACCACTCACGTGCCTCGTCCTCGCGGCCGGCCTCGAGAAGCGCGTCCGCGTAGGCGTACCGCAGACGCGGCGTCCACGAGTGCACGGCGCTGGAGGCGAGCTCGGGGCTCTGGAGCGTGACGATGGCGGCGTCGATCTGCCCCATGTCCCGGCGTGCACCGGCGGCGACCAGACGCATCTCGACCTGGCCGGCCTTGTCCAGCTTCTGCACCTCGGGCTCACCGGCCATCGCCATGGCGCGCTCGGGACGGCCCAGCCCACGCTCGCAGTCGGCCATAACGGGCCACAGCTCCACGGAACCGGTCATCCGGCGCGAAGCGCGGAACTCCGCCAGTGCCTCTCCGTACTTCTGCGTGGCGTACGCGGCGAAGCCGGCGGCCTCACGCACCGCAGCGACCCTGGATGCCAGACGCAGGGCGATCCGCGAGTACGCGTAGGCCTGCTCGGGGTCCTCGTCGATCAGGCGGGCGACCATGACGAGGTTCCGGGCGACATCCTCGGCCAGGGTCTTCGGCAGGCTCAACAGCTCCTGGCGTACGTCCTTGTCGATCTCGTCGCCGGTGACGTCCTCGGGGATCGGAAGCCGCTTGACGGGCTCGCGGTCGCGGTCGTCGCGTCCCTGGTAACCGCCACGGTCGTCGCGCCCACGGTAGCCACCGCGCTCGCCGCCCCGGTGGTCGTCACGACGCGGCCCACGGTCCCGGTCACGGCTGCGGTCGTCGCGGCGGAAGCCGCCGCCACCGCTGCTGCCACGGCTGTCGTCACGGCGGAAGCCACCGGGACGGTCGTCATCACGACGGGGGCCACG
>NZ_JBIBEG010000005.1:517881-553215 GCF_042902585.1 Streptomyces argenteolus | reverse complement strand
ACTCTTTCGTGTCCGATTCCCGGTCGAAGCGGGTTACTGCTTGTTTCGCTTTCCAGTTCTTCGCTTTCGCGTTTCCCTTTCCGGCGAGTCCGACTCTATCAGATCCTTTCGGGCCTGATTCCCAGTCAGCGGGCTTTGCCATCCCGGCCGTTGGGCCGTTCCGACGCTCAAACTCTAGCGGATTCTCCCGGCAGCTCATAATCGAGCCTTCGAATTAAATTCCGGGCATGCCGAAATTCTCCCCGGTGGGAGATCGTGCTGAGTTTGGTTGCCGCATTCGCGGCGGATCGGCTGCCGCCGGACCGTACCGGCTCCGTGACAACTCGAAGAACCTTACGGATGGAGGAGGGCCGTGTCAACCCCTCCCGCCGGCCCGTCAGTCCAGGTCGAGAAGCCTGCCACCTGCGTCCGGCTGCTCGTGCTCCACGCGGCGCAGAAGGCGGATCAGTATCTCCCCGAGTGCTCCGCGCTCGTCGCCCGAGAGGTCCTGGAGCAGGTCCTCCTCGAAGGTGCTGGCCATCCGCATCGCCTCGAGCCACTTCGCGCGGCCCTCGTCGGTCAGTTCCACGATGACACGCACCCGGTTGTTCTCGTCCCGGTCCCGGGTCACCAGACCGTCGCCCGCCATGCGGTCGATGCGATGGGTCATCGCGGCCGGGGTCAGGCCGAGGCGCTTCGCGAGCTCCCCAGGGCCCAGTCGGTAGGGGGCGCCCGCCACGACGAGGGTCTTGAGGACTTCCCACTCCGCATTGCTGATCCCCAGGGTCGCGACCTGTCTGCCGTACGCGACGTTCATCCGCCGGTTCAGCCGGCCCAGCGCGGAGACGATCTGCTCGACCTGCGGGTCGAGGTCCCGGAACTCGCGCTGGTAGGCCGCGATCTGCTCGTCGAGGCCCGGCTCCTGGAGCTCGGGCTGCTCGGTGGTGTCAGACATGGCGGGAGTATCGCACGCTCTTCCTCGCCATCGAAGTCCTTCGAGCTGAAGACTTCAGCATCGAAATTTAGTGTTAAAGTCTATGGGTTCGTGTTCTTCACAGTTCATGTTTGAGGTAGGTGAGTGTGACCAGGGAGATGGGTGCAGCGCTGCGGCGGATCCAGCTGGGCAGCGCGCTGAGCGCGTTCGGCCTCGGGTTCACCGTCCCGTATCTGTACGTCTACGTGGCGCAGGTGCGGGATCTCGGTGCCGGTACGGCGGGCGTCGTGCTGGCTGTCTTCGCCATGGCCGCGCTGGCCGTGCTGCCGTTCACGGGACGGGCCATCGACCGGCGCGGCCCCTTGCCCGTGGTGATCGTCGCCGCCGGGGCCGCCGCCGTGGGCGCCTGCGCCCTGGGGGTCTCGGACAGCGTGACGGCGGCGGTGCTGTCCGCCGCGGTCCTCGGTGCGGGTACCGCCGTCATGCAGCCGGCGCTGGCGACCATGCTGGTGTGGTGCTCCACCGCCGGGACACGGACGCGCGCGTTCGCCACACAGTTCTTCCTGCAGAACCTCGGTCTCGGCATCGGTGGCCTGGTCGGCGGCCAGCTGGTGGACGTCAGCCGTCCGTCGAGCTTCACCATGCTGTTCCTGATCGAGGCGGCGATGTTCCTGGTGCTCGGCGTCGTCGCGGCGACGGTCCGCATGCCCCGGGCCCCCTCCGTCCGCGACACCGCCTCCGTCGAGGGCGCCGCCCCCAAGGGCGGCCTTCGGGTGCTGCTCTCCCACAGGGCGATGGTGCAGCTCTGTGTACTGGGCTTCGTCATCTTCTTCGCCTGCTACGGACAGTTCGAGTCAGGCCTCGCCGCCTACGGCACCGAGGCTGCCGGAATCGCTCCGTCCACGCTGGGTGTCGCGCTGGCGGCCAACACGGCGGTCATCGTCGTCGCGCAGTTCGTCGTGCTCCGTCTGGTTGAGCGCAGGCGCCGGAGCCGGGTCATCGCCTGGGTCGGCCTGATCTGGGCGTTCGCCTGGATCGTGGCGGGATACGCGGGACTCGGTCACGGCAGCCAGACCATGGCGACCGCGGCGATGATCTCGACGTACGCCCTGTTCGGCCTCGGTGAGTCGATGCTGTCGCCGACGGTCGCCCCGCTGGTCGCCGATCTGGCGCCGGAGGCCATGGTCGGCCAGTACAACTCGGCGTTCGCCCTGGTGAAGCAGTTGGCGCTGGCCGTCGGACCCGCTGTGGGCGGGCCCATGGGAGCGACGCTGCACGGGCCGTACATCGTGACCTTCGTGCTCTTCTCCCTGGGCATCACCGTGCTGGCGCTGAAGCTGGGCCGGCAGCTCACCCCCGCGCAGGACGCGCCGCTCGCGACGGTGCCGTCCCGGGTGGTCGCCGTGTCGCTTCCGGGGACCGAGCCGGCCGCCGCTTCCGCCGGCGTTCGCTGACGGGTCTCAGTCCGGCAGCGAGAATTCGCACCAGACCGCCTTGCCCCCTCCGGGGGTGCGGCGGCTGCCCCAGGACGAGGCGATGCTGGCAATGATGGAGATGCCGCGTCCCGCCTCGTCCGCGGGTTCGGCGCGGCGTCTGCGGGGCAGATGGTCGTCCCCGTCCGTCACCTCGATGATCAGCCGGCGGTCCGTGCGGCGCAGTCCGAGCCGCATGGGGGGTGTGCCGTGCTGGAGGGAGTTCGCCACGAGTTCGCTCGCGGCGAGGACTCCCAGATCGCAGAGCTCCACGGGGAAGCGCCAGGACGCCAGCACACCCGTGGCGAAGGCGCGGGCCCGGGGCGCCGCCTCGATCCCGCCGAGCAGTTCGAGCGAGGCGTTGTGGAACAGCTCCGCGCTCGCGCCCGTGCGGGCGGGATGCTGGACGACGAGCACCGCCACGTCGTCGTCGTGCTCCGCGGTCACCCCCAGGGAGCGGATGAGCCGGTCGCATACCACCTGGGGTGAGCCCTTGGCACCGGACAGGGCCCGCTCCAGGGAGGCGACGCCCTCGTCGATGTCCTCGCTGCGCCGCTCCACCAGTCCGTCCGTGTAGAGGACGGCGGTGGAGCCGGGCGGCAGAGCGATCGACCCGGAGGTGTGGAGCCAGCCGCCGGTGCCGAGGGGCGGTCCTGTCGGGTCCTCCGCGCGGTGGACCGTACCGTCCTCGTCGCACACGAGGATCGGGAGGTGGCCGGCGGAGGCGTAGACGAGGTGGCCCTCATTGGGGTCGTGCACCGCGTAGACGCAGGTGGCGATCTGGCTGGCGTCGATCTCGGCCGCCAGGACGTCGAGGAGCTGGAGCACCTCGTGGGGCGGGAGGTCCAGACGGGCGTACGCGCGGACCGCGGTGCGCAGCTGGCCCATGACGGCGGCGGCCCGCACACCGCGCCCCATCACGTCGCCGATGACGAGCGCGGTCCGCCCGGCGCCCAGGGTGATGACGTCGTACCAGTCGCCGCCCACCGCCGCGTCGGTGCCGCCCGGCTGGTAGGTGGCGGCGATGCGCAGGTCGTCCGGCTGTTCGAGGTCCTGGGGGAGCAGGGAGCGCTGGAGGGTCACGGCCGTCTCGCGGTGACGGCGTTCGCTGGCGCGGAGCCGCTCCGCCGCCTCGGCGTGGTCGGTGACGTCCGTGGCGTACACGAGGACGCCCGCTTCACCGCCCGGGTCACCGGCCGTCACGGGGGTGCACGTCACCGTGTAGGAGTTGCCGGCGCGGACCTTGCGGGACTTGACCGTGCGCGGGGTCCCGCTGCGCAGGACCTGGTCCATGAGGGGCAGGAGGCTGAGCTCGGTGAGCTCGGGCATCGCCTCGGCCGCGGGTGCGCCGCACACGCGGGGGCCGAAGGCCGAGGTGTAGGCGGCGTTGACATAGGTGACGCGGTGCTCGGGGCCGTGCAGCAGCGCCACGGGGGCGGGGAGCCGGCCGAGGAGCTCACGGGCGGGCAGGCCCTCCAGGGAGGGGCCGGACACGGGAACGGAGGGTTCCGGGGTCTCGTCCGGGGGTGTGGCCACGGACGAGACCTCGGCCCGGGCCGGGGTCTCGTCCGGGGGTGTGGCCACGGACGAGACCTCGGCCCGGGCGGCGGGCACGGAACTGTGCTCGTCCCGCGCGGCGGCTCGACGCTGCGTTCCGGGAAGGCGGGCACTCCAGCGCGTGAAGTTCACGGATTTTCTGGCCTCGTGTGTCGGTCTGGTCCGCTCGGGCGAGCTGCTTCGTCTGCTGGTCCTGTGCCGGGCCCCGCGGGTGCTTCTGCCTGGTCGGGGCAGCGGGGACGGGCTCCCGGGAATGCGCAGCCGGGCCTCTTCATTGCGGTTGATCTCGCTGGCGGTCACTGTAGGTGACTGCCCACCGGGTCACTCTGCGCAGGTGTGGGCCCACCTATGGTCACACGTCCAGTGTGACCGACCGTACTGACAGTTGCCCCACGGCTGCGGGTCGGATCGCTGAATCACAGCCGTTCCGCCGGGAAACTCTGCGCCTGGCGCGGTGTCAGCCCGAGGTTCCCGGCGGGCCGCCCTCCTCCGTGCGGCGCTCGTCCTCCGTGCGGCGCTCGTCCCTCGTCCGGCGGTCGGCCGGAAGGTTCGGGTGCACGTGTCCACCGGCGGCGAGGGCGAACTCGGCGCGCGGGTGTTCGAGCGAGCCGAGGGAGACGATCTCCCGTTTGAACAGTCCCGCCAGCGTCCACTCAGCAAGGACCCGCGCCTTCCGGTTGAACGTCGGTACGCGGCTGAGGTGGTAGACCCGGTGCATCAGCCAGGCCGGGTACCCCTTGATCTTGCGGCCGTACACATGGGCGACGCCCTTGTGCAGGCCGAGCGAGGCGACGGACCCGGCGTACGCGTGCCGGTAGTCCTCGAGGGGCCGGCCGGCGAGTGCGGCGGCCACGTTGTCCGCGAGGACCTTGGCCTGGCGCACCGCGTGCTGGGCGTTCGGCGCGGTCTCCGTCCCCGGTTCGGAGGACGTGAGGTCGGGTACGGCCGCCGCGTCACCGGCCGCCCAGGCGTGCTCGACGCCCTCCACGCGCAGCGCGGCGGTGCAGCGGATCCGGCCGCGCCCGGTGAGCGGGAGGTCGGTGGCGGCGAGGATGGGAGCGGGCTTCACACCCGCCGTCCAGACCAGGGTCCGGGTGGGGAAGCTCGAACCGTCGCTGAGCACGGCGACCCGCCCCTCGCAGCTGTCGAGACGGGTGTCCAGCCGTACGTCGATGTTGCGGCCCCGCAACTCCCTGACCGCGTACTTGCCCATCGCCTCGCCGACCTCGGGGAGGATGCGTCCGGTCGCCTCGACCAGGATCCACCGCAGGTCCGCAGGCTTGATGTTGTGGTAGTACCGCGAGGTGTAGCGCGCCATGTCCTCCAGCTCGGCGAGCGCCTCGACGCCCGCGTACCCGCCGCCGACGAAGACGAAGGTGAGGGCGGCGTCGCGGATGGCGGGATCCCGGGTGGCCGAGGCGATGTCCATCTGTTCGATGACGTGGTTGCGCAGGCCGATGGCCTCCTCGACCGTCTTGAAGCCGATGCCGAAGTCGGCGAGACCGGGGACGGGCAGGGTGCGCGAGACCGATCCCGGCGCGAGGACCAACTCGTCGTACGGGATCTCCAGAGCGCCTGTGCCGTCCTCACCGGTGGCGAGCGTCGTGACCGTCGCGGTGCGCTTGGCGTGGTCGATGCGTTCCGCCTCGCCGATGACGATGGTGCAGTTCTTGAGGACCCTGCGCAGGGGTACGACGACATGGCGCGGCGAGATGGAGCCCGCTGCGGCCTCCGGCAGGAACGGCTGGTACGTCATGTAGGGCTCGGGCGTGACCACCACGATCTCGGCCTCGCCGCTTTTCAGTCTCTCCCGCAGCTTCCGCTGGAGACGCAGCGCGGTGTACATCCCCACGTAGCCGCCGCCGACGACGAGAATGCGCACACTTGGCCGGGTGCCGGGGGACGTCCCCCGGGAATCTGGTGCCATCACCATCCCATGACGCAACGGACTCCTGTGTTTGTCCACAGGCCTGGCAAATTGTGTGACCGGAGCTCTCCGGTCACCGGGCGTGCGGCGGCGCTCGCGCGATTCCGGAGCTGCGCAGGTCAGATAGGCCGGAAGGGTGGTCCTGCGGGGGCCGAATCGAGGCCCGGCAGGTCCTTGCTCCGATCGGGGGGCGCTCCGTGCGGAGCTACCCCCTTCTGAATTGAGCCGGGCTCAACTATGTTCGTGTCTCGTCGGGGTGTCGGATTCGTACGAAGGTCCACACGCCGGCCGACAGGCGGGGAAGTCTCCGGGGGGAGACGTCATAACCGGGGGAAGTTATGCACATTCAGGATTTGCATGGGCCGAGCGCTGTCACCTCGTCCACCGAGGGGCACGCACGGCTGGGGGCTCTGGGCACGGTCGCGTCAGCAGCGGCTTCGGGCGACACGAGTCGTTCCGTCCCGCTCCGCGTGGACGCGCAGCGCAACCTCGAACACGTCCTGCGCGCCGCGCGCGAGGTGTTCGGGGAGTTGGGCTACGGGGCGCCCATGGAGGACGTGGCACGCCGCGCCCGGGTGGGTGTCGGCACGGTCTACCGGCGCTTCCCCAGCAAGGACGTGCTGGTGCGCCGCATCGCCGAGGAGGAGACCTCCCGGCTCACCGACCAGGCGCGCTCGGCCCTCGGACAGGAGGACGAGCCGTGGTCGGCGCTCTCCCGGTTCCTGCGGACCTCGGTCGCGTCGGGAGCGGGACGGCTGCTGCCGCCGCAGGTGCTGCGGGTGGAGGCCGCCCCGGAGGAGCAGGACGCGATATCGGGCGCGGGCGCGCCCGAGGGTGAGAGCCGCGTGCCGCATCAGCGGCAGGGTGTGGGGCTGCCCGGGCTCCGGGTGGCCGGTCAGCGTTCCGAGGCCGAGGAGGGCCTCCACGACGACCCTGGAGCGACCGAGTTGCTCGAGGTCGTGGGCCGACTGGTCGACCGGGCTCGGGAGTCGGGCGAGCTGCGGGGTGATGTGACGGTGGGCGACGTGCTGCTGGTCATCGCCACGGCTGCGCCCGCGCTGCCGGACCCCGCTCATCAGGCCGCCGCTTCCTCCCGGCTGCTGGACATCCTGCTGGAGGGCCTCCGCTCGCGGCCCGCGTAGGGCGCGTTTGTGGTGAGGGTGCGTCCGGCGGGAAGCCCGGCCTTGCGGCGCGGAGTTTGTGTCCCGGCCGGGGGTGGCCTCCGGCTGGGAGCCGCGTTCCGGCGTATGCGTCCCGCCCGCACGGGAGGAGATCCGACCCGCGCGGCAGCCCCGCTCGGACGCGAGCGTTCCCGCTGGGGCCACGGAAGTCCCGCTGGGGCGTGCGCGGTCCCAGGACGGTTTCGCGTACGTCGGACCGGGTGCGCCGGGCCTGACGCCGGTACACCCGAACCCGCTCGGGGTGGGGGGCCCGCTCGGGGTGGGGGCCCTTCGGGAGACGGCTGACTCAGTCCGCGTGGGTGGGCCGCGTGGGCTGGGAAGCGCCGAGCGGGTCCGGCCGGCTCGACAGGTCGGCTCGTGCGGGGATGCTCGGGCCGGAGGCCCGTTCGAGGTCGCCCGACTCCCCACCCCGGTGGGCGGGGGCCACCAGAGGGCCGCCGCGAGGCCGACCAGCCCGGCAGACCAGCCCACTTGGCGAACGCCCGGGTCCGGCCGGCTCGGTGGACCGACCCGCCCGGAGGACACCGCGCGGGCCCGCCCCGCCAGGTAGCCCTCTCGGGACACGGCCGGCTCCGCCCGCGTGCCCGTCAGTGCGGCAGGCATACCGGGTCCTGGAGCGGCACGCCGTCGGCAGGCGATGACGCCCCACGTGGCCGGACACCGGTGCGAATGTGGGCCGTTGCTCCTGCCCCCCAGGAGTGATGTCGCACCTCCGGGCCCGGGAAGACACCCCGGACGAGTGGTTGCCCCTCTGCCCAGGGTTCGCCGCGGCAAGGCTCTGTGGCACTCTGGCCCCGGTATTACGGGTCCGAGGACGCATGACGGGGGCTTCCGCGATGAGCGGTGACGCGCAGCAGGAGGAACCGGAAGACAGCATCGCGACCGCGGGTGGAGGCGGCAGGAGCGCGGAGGCCGGACGCCCCGAAGCCGCTCGAGGTCCGGGCCCGGCTGCCGAGCCGGGAACGCGGCACGGCAGCTCCGTCGCGGAACGCGCCGAGGACACCCCCGAAGGCGGCACCGTGCTGCCCGGGCCCTGGCCGACGGCCGTCGACGAGGGCGAGCACGGCAACGACGCCGCGTACGTCGTCCCGTTGCAGCGTGAGGGACGCGCGGGATCCGCCGACCTCGAACCGTCCGACGCACAGCTGATCGAGGGCATGCGCGCGGGCGACGACCAGGCGTACGAGGTGCTGTTCCGGCGCCACTCGGCCGCGGTTCGCCGCTATGCCCGCACCTGCTGCCGGGACGCGGACACGGCCGAGGACCTGACGGCCGAGGTCTTCGCTCGGACCCTCCAGGCGGTGCGCGGCGGCAAGGGACCGCAGGAAGCCGTCCGGGCCTACCTCATGACGGCCGTACGGCATGTCGCCGCCGCCTGGACGAAGAGCTCGAAGCGCGAGCATCTGGTCGACGACTTCGCGGTGTTCGCCGCGCAGGCCACGCGCTCCTCCGAACTGTCCGATGCCGACACCCTCGAACTCGGCGCCGACGTGCTGGCCATGCACGAGGCGGACAGGTCGATGGCCATGCAGGCCTTCCGCAGTCTGCCGGAGCGCTGGCAGGCCGTGCTGTGGCACACCACCGTGGAGGAGGAGTCGCCCAGCGAGGTGGCTCCGCTGTTCGGCCTCACGGCCAATGCCACGGCGGTCCTGGCCGTCCGGGCCCGTGAAGGGCTCAAGCAGGCCTATCTGCAGGCTCACGTCAGCCAGTCGCTGACGGCGGGCGGCGACTGCGCGCGCTACGCCGACCGGCTCGGCGCCCACGCCCGCGGCGGCCTGCGCACCCGGGCCGAACGCGGCCTGCGCAAGCACCTGGACGAGTGCGCGAAGTGCCGGGTCGCCGCAGGTGAACTGGACCGCGTGAACGCCGGCATCCCGGCGCTGCTCCCGGTCGCCGTCATCGGCTGGTTCGCCGCCGGTTACACGGTCAAGGCGGCCGGCCTCGTGGCGGGCGGCGCGGCCGGCGTGGCCGGTGCGGGAGCCGCCGCGGGTGCCGCTGCCGCGGCCACGGGCAGCACGTCCTCCGGCGGTGCGGCGGCGGGCGGCGCCGCCGCGTCGGAAGGGCTCGGCGCCCCGGTGAAGGCCGGCATCGCCGCAGCGCTGGCCATGGCCGCGGCAGCCGGTCTGGTGTGGGCCATGGCCGGTGACGACCGGCCCGCGCCGGAGCCCCCGCCGCTGGCCAAGCCCCCGGTGGCCGCCCCGGTCACCCCTTCGCCGCCGGCTCCCCCGGAGCCGGCGCCGGAACCGCCCGCCACACCCGCGCCCGCAGCCCCGCCCGCCCCCGAACCGACGCCCACGCCCACGCCGACGCCCCCACCGACGCCGACGCCCCCCGCCCCCGAGCCCTCACCCGAGCCCGCCACGCCGGAACCCGCACCGACGCCGGAGCCGCCCGAGCCCACGCCCACCCCGGCACCCGCGCCGGAGGTCTACCGGGTGAACGAGCTCGCGTACTCCGTCCTGGGCGACCACACGGGGCCGGAGATCCTGCTGGGGCGGAGCAGCGGGCTGTTCTGGCAGCGCAGCGGGCTGTCGATCGCCTCGACGACGTACGCCCACGGGGTGACGGCGCACTCCCGCTCGTCGGTCACCGTCCAGCTGAACCGGCCGTGCACCCGCTACGAGGCGATGGTGGGCGTCGACGACATGACCCTGGGGCTCGGCGCCGTGCGCTTCTCGGTGTACGACGGCGGCGGAGCACAGCTGTGGCAGTCCCCCGTGATGCGGGGCGGGGCGCCGGCCGTACCCCTGAGCGTCGGCATCGAGGGACAGGCAACGATCCGGCTCGTGGTGGAACCCGCGGGCTCGCTCGGCGCAGTGGCGCTGGCCGACTGGGCGGATTCCCGGATCAGCTGCCGCTGAGCTCCTCCGTGACGCGGGTCAGCAGGACGACCACGTCCTCCGCCGTCAGCTCGCCGCCCGCGGCGCACTCCTCCTCGTACCGCCGGGGGTCCAGTGCGTCGCGCAGCTGTTCCGTCGCCTCGGTCACCTCGGTCTGTTCGACCGGTGAGCGGGGGCCGTTCACGCGCCACACCTCGGTCGCGGCGAGGACCCGGGCCGCCTGGGCGAACCGGTCCAGACGCACCAGCATGATCCCGGCCGCCTCCGCCAGGTGGGCGGTGAAGACCTCCGCGCAGCCGGCCGCCACGGCCAGGGTCAGCGCCCCGGTCACCTCGCGCAGTCCTTCGGCCGGCCCGCCCGACGCCTCGAACACGCTGATGCGCGCCGAGATCCCCTGGAGTGCGGCCGTGAACTGCGGCGGTCTGCTTCCGTACGCCTGGCCCCCGAGCGCCGCATCGGCGTACCGGCGCGCCACGGGGATCTCGCCCGCCGTCAGCGCGATCGCCGCCCGCAGGTAGTCCACGTAGGCGCGGGCGTCCCGCACCTGCCGGCGCTCCGCCTCCGCCTCCGCCTCGTCGAGGCCCTTGCGGGCGGCGTCCAGGTCCCCGCTCCGGTAGGAGAGTTCGGCGAGGCGGCCCAGCAGGAAGGGCGTCTCGGCGTGCGCTCCGACCTCACGGGCGAGGTCCAGCGCTTCCTGGTAGGCCACCCTCGACTCGTCGAACCTCCCGCGCGTCATCCCGGCCTCCGCCGCGGCGGAGGCCACCTGGGCGCGCAGGTAGCGGTCACCGACCCGGCGGCTGAGGGCGCGCAGTTCGGCGATGTCCTCGTCGATGCCGGCCATCCCCCGCGGGGTGTCCACCAGCATGTGCGTACGGGCCATCAGCATGACGCCGTACTCCCAGTCGCCGCCGTACTCGCGGGTGTGCGCGATGGCCGCGTCGAAGGTGGCGTGCGCGTCGGGGGTGTACTCACGGCGCATGTACGAGGTCATCGGCCAGAGCAGTCCGGGGAAACGGACGGACTCCGGGCCGCCCGAGCTGAAGGCCTCGGTCACCTGGCTGACCAGGTCCTGGAACGCCTGGTCCTCGTGGATGTGCTCCACCGGACGGCTCTCGACGGCGAGGAAGAACCGCAGCATGTGCGCGTGCATGCGGGGCCAGTAGCGGGGGTCGCCCGGGTCCTCGGGGTCCTCGCCCAGCGCGACGGCGCGGTCCGCCCAGCTCAGGCCCTCGTCACGGAAGTTGCGCAGCCACCAGAACCACCCCATGGCCAGCACCAGACGCAGCGCGTCCGGCTCGGAGGGCCGGACGTCCACCGCGTGGTGCAGGGCGGCGCGGATGTTGTCGAGGTCCCTCTCCAGGCGGCGGATCCAGACGAGCTGGTCCCCCGAGCGCAGTTCCGGGTCCGCCTCCTCGGCCAGCGCCGTGAAGTGGGCGAGGTGGGCGGCGACGGCCTCCGCCAGGAGGCCGGGGGTCTCGGCGGCTCGCTCGATGGCGTACTCGTGGATGGTCTCCAGGAGGCGGTAGCGCATCTCCGCCCCGTCGCTGGGGGTCGCGACCACGAGTGACTTGTCGACGAGCGCGCCGAGCAGCACGGAGGCGTCCGGGCCGGCCATCGCCTCGGCGGAGGCCAGGTCCCAGCCGCCCGCGAAGACGGAGACCTGCCGCAGGAAGGTCCGCTCCTCCTCGTCCAGCAGGTCCCAGGACCAGTCCACGACCGCCCGCAGGGTCTGCTGGCGGGGCAGCACGGTGCGGCTGCCGCTGCTGAGCAGCCGGAAGCGGTCGTCGAGGCGGTCCGCGATCTGACGTGGGGTGAGCAGCCGGAGGCGGGCGGCGGCCAGTTCGATGGCGAGCGGGAGCCCGTCGAGCCGGCGGCAGATCTCCGCGACGGCCTCCGCGTGGTCGGCCGCCACGGCGTCCGGGTCGAAGTCCGGCCGTACGGCGTGGGCGCGCTCGGCGAACAGGCGGTGGGCCGGGTCCGCCGGCAGGGGGTGGACGGGGCGGACGGCTTCGCCCGGCACGCCGAGGGGTTCACGGCTGGTGGCGAGGACGCGCAGCCGCGGGCAGTGCGTCAGGAGGGTCTCGGCGAGGGTCGCCGCCGCGGCGATGACGTGCTCGCAGTTGTCGAGCACCAGGAGGAACGGGCTGTGCCGCGACCGGTGGGAGAGGTGGTCGACGAGTTGTGCCGTGGGGTCCGCGGGGACGGTGTGCGCCTCGCGCGACCCGCCCTGCAGGAGAGCCGTCGCCCGCAGGCCGAGGGCGGAGAGTACGGCTCCCGGAACGGCCGAGGGATCGTCGACCGGGGCGAGTTCGGCGATCCAGGCGCCCTGGCCCGCCGCCGCTTCCTCGGCCAGCCGGGTCTTCCCTGAGCCTCCGGGCCCGGTGAGGGTGACCAGGCGGGCCCGGGACAGGTCGGAGCGGATGAGACGGATCTCGGATTCGCGTCCGACGAAGGAGGTCAGTCTGGGGCGGATGTTGCCCTCGGCGGGCAACGGGTCTCCAGGGGGCGGTGTGCGGGGCTCCCCGGCGGTGAGGAGCTCCCTGTGGAGCGCGGTGAGCTCCGGTCCGGGGTCGGTGCCCAGACCGTCCGCCAGTGCCCGGCGGGCCTTCTCGTACGCGACGAGTGCGTCCGCCTGCCGGCCCTCGGCCCGCAGACCGCGGATCAGCTGGGCGTGCAGGGGCTCGTGGTACGGATGGGCCGCGGTGAGTTCACCGAGTTCCGGGACGAGTCCCGCCAGGGCCCCGCGCCGTAGGTCTGCCTCGATGCGCTGCTGGAGCGCGGTGAGCCGTCCGTCCTCGGCCTGGAATCCGTGCGCGTGCCCCGGAAGGTCGGTGAGTGCGGGCCCGCGCCACAGGGCGAGCGCCTCGCGCAGCGTGCGCGCGGCCCGCTCGGGCTGCCCTGCGTCGAGCTCGGCGGCGCCTCGGCGGGCGAGCGCCTCGAAGACGTACAGGTCGATGTCCTCGGGCCCGGCCGCGAGCCGGTAGCCGCCGGGGGTTGCGGTGACCGCCTCCTTCCCGAGGGCCCGGCGCAGCCGGCCGACGAGTGCCTGCAGCGCGGCGGGGGCGTCCTGCGGGGGGTCCTCGGCCCAGACGTCGTCGATGAGTTCGGACACGGGCGCGGGACGGCCCGCACGCAGGGCGAGTGCCGCGAGCAGGGTGCGCAGTCGCGTACCGCCGACGGGCAGCGCACCGCCGTGCTCGTCTCGCGCCTCGGTGACGCCCAGGATCAGATACCGCACCGGGCCATTGTGTCGCGGCGGGCGGCCCCCTAAGAGCGCGGCGGGACACTGCCTGCCGGAGCGCGCGCGCCCTTCCCGGCCGGCGCGGGGGACGGTGCCGGCGGCCGGAGCGCACGACGGGGGCGCACCGAGGGGAGCGCGGGAGCCCGGGGCGGCCGGGTCAGCCCTTCACGGCTGGAGCGTGCGGCGGGCCGGGGCCACACCGCCCGCCACCGCCCGCTGGCGCGGTGCCGCCGTGCCCGTCCAGCAGGTGCCCCGGCGGGTGACCAGCCTGCGGAGCCAGAGTTCCGTGGACGCCAGCTCGGCCAGGCCGTCCAGGGGCAGGGGTTCACCCTCGGACGCGGCGCGCAGGGCTTTGCGCACGACGCGGGCCTCGATGAGCCCGGCGTCGGCGAGCAGAGGCGCGTCGAAGAGCGCGATCAGTTCGGGGAGCGCGGCACGCAGCCCGATGCGGCCCGCCGCGTTCGCGGTGGCCTGCGAGGGGGCGCCCCAGCCGGGCGGGAGGTCGTGGATGCCGGCGCCCGCGAGCACCCGGCGCAGGATCGCGGCCCGGGCCCCGGGCTGGACCCGGAGCGATTCCGGGAGGGCGCGGGCGGCTCGTACGACCTGGTTGTCCAGGAAGGGGGCGTGCAGTCGCTGGCTGCGGATCTCGGCGGCCTGTTCCAGGATCCGCTGGTCGGCGGCGTGCCGGGCCAGCGCCGCGCGGGCGCGGGCGTCTCCGGGGCGCTGGACCGAGGCGGGCCGGATCGCCGCCTCCTGGAGGCGAACCGATACTTCCGCGAGGGCCTCCCCGGTGAGCCAGCGCGCGGCCGGACCGGGCCGGGACCAGGCGAGGGAGGCGAGCGAGGCGTCCGCCGGGGTGTCGAGGTCGGGGGCGTCGCGGTTGGCGTCGGGCAGCAGGGACGCCGCCGTCTCCAGGCCGGTGCGGTACGACGTGCGGGCCAGTCTCCGGGCCGCGCGGTAGACGGCCAGCGGGACGAGGAGGGAGTGTGTCGAGGGCCCTTCCGCCCTGGCGAGCGCCGCGACGGGGCGCAGGAGGTGGCGTCTGCGCCGGTCCATGAGGAGGTCGGCCAGTCGCGCGGGGTGGGCGTCCAGGACCTGACGTGCGCCGTGGCCGACGAAGTGGTCCGCACTGCCCGCGGCCAGCCGGCGGCGGTGGCGTTCGGCGACGACGAGGGAGGGAGCGGGCTCGTCGGTGAGCGGGCCGTTCGCCAGCGACGCGTACGGCAGGGCCTCCTCGCCCGCCGCGACGACCACGTGGTGCAGCCGGGGGTTGGCCGCGATGACCCGGGCGCGCTCCAGCTCGTCCTCACGGCCCTGGGTGGAGAGGTCGTTGAAGGTGACGGCGAGGAGCCGCTCACCCGCGCCCGTGCCGTGGCCCAGCACCGTGCCCGGCAGTCCGGGGAGCCCCGCCGCGAGCAGGGCGAGGGTCGCGGAGGCGCTGCCGCCCGAGAGGTCCGCGCCGATGCCGGGGACGGGCGCCCCACGGGCCGCGCGGCGCTCGGCCGGGCCCATCCCCGGGACCGGTCCCGGATCCGGCGGCATGGTCTCCGGGGCGTGTCTGGGGGCCGTGAGCCGTGCGCGTACGGCCTCGACCAGCGCGTCCCGCACCCCTTCGACGGCGCTCACGGGGTCGGCCTGCGGGGCCGCAACGGCGAGCGAGGCCACCGCCTCGTACCCCGTGATCTCGCGCGAGCCCTCCCGGAGGATGAGGGCGTGGCCCGGCGGGATCCGCTTCACCCCGGCGTACGGTGTGCCGTCGCCCAGCGCCTCCGGGGTCTCCGGGCAGGCCAGCAGCGCGGCCAGGTGCCCGATGTCGAGCTGTGCCTCGATGAGGTCGGCGAGCGGGAGGGCCGCGGTGGCGTAGGCGGTGCCGTTGGCCCAGGGGGTGTGGAAGACGGGGCGGGCCCCGGCGAGGTCTCCGGCGACGGTGATGCGGCGGCCGATCTGCACGACGGCCGTGTAACTGCCCGGCCAGGCGGTGAGATGACGCAGCGCCCCGCCCCGGGCGGCGAGCAGCCCGACCCTGAGCTGCTCGTCGGTCGCACCGCAGCAGCCGAGGACGGCCAGGCGCGTCGTCGGCGCGCCCTCGGGGGTGGCGACGGTGACGACGCGGATCTCGTCCGGCCGCCAGTCGCCCACGGCCCAGAGCGGATCGGGGTCACCCCACAGGAGCTGCGAGCCCACGGGATGGACGGTGCGCCCCTCCCCCGCGTGGCCGACCGCGCCCACCGTGCCGAAGCTCGCGGCGATACTGCTCCACCCCACCAACCAACGCACCGCCGCCTCCACAGGCTGTGGACGAACCGGCGCACCAGGACACGGGAACGCCGCTGCGGGACATGCTGCCACGACAACGGCGGCCCGGAGGGGGTACGGACGGCGCACGCGGGATGCGCATGCGCCCCTGGCAAAGGCCGCGTCACGCCGCCGGGCCGCCCCGACAACGGAGGCGGGGCTTCCGAGAGTTGCCCAAAGAGGACGCGAAAGCGTGGTCCGCCTCGGCGGGTTCGTGCAACAGACGCAATCCGGCCATAGTCGGACCACTTCCCGGCGCCCGGCCCGACCGGCACTATTCGGCCATTCTCCGGCCGCTGAGGAACCGCGCGTTTCGCCGGCGCGAGCCCTTCGGCGGGGTCTCGCCCGGCCGCGGGCGCCCCACGGGAACAGCCTCCGCCCGGGCCTCCGCGGCACCGGCGCACCGGCTCGGCCCGCAAAGGTGACGTACGGCCCGGCGCATCCCCCCGGTGCGCCGGACCGCACGTCCGCTCCCCCTGGCACTGCCCGTACGGCGCACAGTCCGGGAGGTGTTCGTCACCTCCCGGACCGGTTCGCCGCCCGCGGGGATTGGGGCGGCGGTCTCCCCCAGCCCGCAGAGTCCAGTTCAGCGGGCCGACCCACGCAGGACCCATCGAAGCGCTTGCGCACGGGCCGGACCAGAGCGCACGGCCGGGCGCACGGCCACACACCAGGAGCACGGCGCCCGCGGCCCCGGGGCACACGGACAACATTCCCGCCATACGGAGGTCTGCCCCTTAACGGTGGGGATGCGGCGAACTACGCTGGGTGTACCGATGTTCTCGGCAGAGCGGCATATTCCACGGGGCTCGGCCAAATGCGTGTGCGGCCGGAGTGCCCGGGACCGTATCTGGGGAGGACACGGTACGAATGCCGCGCGCCCGACGGTGACGCGGCGGCCGTCTGTGTGTCGAGGGGTGGCGCATGTCCAGGGAGCAACGCGGGCCGAACGAGAAGCTCGGCACGGTTCTCGCCCTCGCGGGAATCAGCAACGCCGGGCTCGCCCGGCGGGTCAACGACCTCGGAGCGCAGCGCGGTCTGACACTTCGTTACGACAAGACCTCGGTGGCCCGGTGGGTCGCCAAGGGGATGGTGCCGCAGGGCGCCGCGCCCCATCTCATCGCGGCGGCGATAGGGGCCAAACTCGGCCGTCCCGTGCCGCTGCACGAGATCGGACTCGCCGACGCGGATCCGGCCCCCGAGGTCGGGCTCGCCTTCCCCCGGGACGTGGGCGAGGCCGTGCGTTCGGCGACCGATCTGTACCGACTGGATCTCGCGGGCCGCAGGGGAGGCGGCGGGATCTGGCAGTCACTGGCCGGCTCCTTCGCGGTGAGCGCCTACGCGACCCCCGCGTCGCGCTGGCTCATAACCCCCGCCGACCCCTCGGTCGCCCGGGGGCCTTCGGCCACCCGGGCCCCGGCCCTCGGCCCGGACGGCTCCCCCGCCGGCGTACCCGTCCAGCCGGGTCCGGACACCGCCGCCGACACCTCGCTCCTGCGTGTGGGGCACAGCGACGTCACCAAACTCCGCGAGGCCGCCCAGGACGCGCGCCGCTGGGACTCCAAGTACGGCGGCGGCGACTGGCGTTCCTCCATGGTCCCGGAGTGCTTACGCGTCGACGCCGCCCCTCTGCTGCTCGGCTCGTACAGCGACGAGGTGGGCCGGGCCCTCTTCGGCGCCTCGGCCGAGCTGACCAGGCTCGCCGGCTGGATGGCCTTCGACACCGGCCAGCAGGAAGCGGCCCAGCGCTACTACATCCAGGCACTCCGTCTGGCCCGCGCCGCCGCCGACGTACCCCTCGGCGGCTACGTCCTGGCATCGATGTCGCTCCAGGCGACCTACCGGGGCTTCGCCGACGAGGGGGTGGACCTCGCCCAGGCCGCGGTCGAACGCAACCGGGGGCTCGCGACCGCCCGGACCATGAGCTTCTTCCGGCTGGTGGAGGCCCGCGCCCACGCCAAGGCCGGTGACGCACCGGCCGCGGGGGCCGCGCTCAGGGCCGCGGAGGGCTGGCTGGAGCGCTCCCGGACCGGCGACTCGGACCCGGCCTGGCTCGGCTTCTACTCCTACGACCGCTTCGCCGCCGACGCCGCCGAGTGCTACCGCGACCTCAAGGCTCCCCGCCAGGTGCGCCGCTTCACCGAGCAGGCCCTGTCGAAGCCCACGGACGAGTTCGTCCGCTCGCACGGACTGCGGCTCGTCGTGTCCGCGGTCGCCGAGCTGGAGTCGGGCAACCTCGACGCGGCCTGCGCGGCGGGGACGCGCGCGGTGGAGGTGGCGGGCCGCATCTCCTCGGCGCGCACCACCGAGTACGTGCGCGACCTGCTGCACCGCCTGGAGCCGTACGGAGACGAGCCGCGCGTGGCCGAGCTCCGGGAACGTGCCCGGCCGCTGCTCGTCGCCCCGGCGTGATCCCCGCTTCACGGCCCCGGAGGCCGCACCCCCTGTCCGTGCGCCCCGCCCGCACGGCCGGACGGGACAGCCGCGTCCCGGCGGCGCCGTAACGCCCCGGTATGGGCCGTCATGGGACACGCCGCGCGCCACGCCCGGCGCACTGCCTGGTTTGAGGCCGTTGTCAGTGGGTCAGTGCACTATCGGGGTGGGAGGTGGCGTGATGATGACGCACGCGGCGTACGACTGCGATGTGCTGGTGATCGGTGGCGGAATCGTCGGTCTGTCGACCGCGTACGCGCTCACGCGCACCGCACCCGGCACCAGGGTCACGGTGCTGGAGAAGGAACGGGGCCCGGCACGGCACCAGACCGGCCGCAACAGCGGCGTGATCCACAGCGGGATCTACTACGCCCCGGGCTCGCTCAAGGCGCGCTACGCGGTGCGGGGCGCCACCGAGCTGGTCGACTTCTGCCGGCAGCACGGCATCGACCACGCGGTGACCGGCAAGCTGATCGTGGCGACGGACAGCGCCGAGCTGCCACGCCTGCACGCCCTGGTGCAGCGCGGGCGGGCGCACGGACTGCCGGTGCGGGAGCTCGGCCCCGCCCAGATCGCGGAGTACGAGCCGCGGGTGCGCGCCCTCGCCGCGATCCGGGTCGGCACGACCGGGGTGTGCGACTTCACGGCGGTCGCCGTCCGCTTCGCCGCTGAGGTGAGCGCGGCGGGCGGAGAGGTCCGATACGGCGCGGAGGTCGTCGCCGTCGACCGGCGCCCCTGGGGTGTCGCGGTGCGCACGGCCGACGGCCGGGTGGTCAGGGCGCGGGTGCTGGTCAACTGCGCGGGACTGCACAGCGACCGGGTGGCGCTGCTCGCGGGCGACGAGCCCGGGGCCCGGATCGTGCCGTTCCGCGGCGAGTACTACGAGCTGGCCAGGCCGGAGCTGGTGCGCGGTCTCGTCTACCCGGTGCCCGATCCGGCCTTCCCCTTCCTGGGGGTGCATCTGACGCGGGGTGTCGACGGGACGGTCCACATCGGGCCGAACGCGGTGCCGGCGCTGGCGCGCGAGGGGTACGGCCGGACGGTCGTGCGCCCCGGCGAGCTGGCGGGCACCCTGGCCTGGCCCGGCTCCTGGCGGATCGCCCGGCGGCACTGGCGGTACGGGGCGGGCGAGCTCCACCGGTCCCTGTCGAAGAGCGCGTTCACCAGGGCCGTCCGCCGCATGCTCCCCGAGGTGACGGAGGACGATCTGCGCCCGTCACCGCCCGGGGTGAGAGCCCAGGCGGTCCTGCGTGACGGCACCCTGGTCGACGACTTCCTGATCCGGGACGCTCCCCACACCGTGCATGTGCTGAACGCCCCCTCCCCCGCGGCGACCGCGTCGCTGCCCATCGGGAGGGAGGTGGCGCGGCGGGCCCTGCTGAGGGCTCGCGCGACGGGATGGACTCCTCCCGCCGTAGAATCGGGTCATTGTGTCTGAGCCTGTGAACCCCACCCCAGAGACGCCCGGCCCCGCCCCCGAGACGGACGCGGAGAAGCCCGCCGGGACGAGCGCGGAGCCGCACGCCGCACGCGGCACCCAGTCGCACACCGAGGCGGGCCCGGAGCCGCGCACCGAGGCGGAGACGCCCGGCGACGCCGATGCCGACGCGGCGGCGCGCCGTGCCGCCTCCTTCGAGCGCCAGCGCAGGCTGCGCCAGGAGCCCCGCTTCCCCGGCGGTCCCGCCGCCGACCCGGCGGGCTCCCACCACGAGCGCCGTATCCGCAGCTTCCAGCCGCGCCGCAGCCGGGTGACCGCCGGCCAGGAGGACGCCCTCCAGCGCCTGTGGCCCACCTGGGGACTGGACATCGACGGCCGTGGCGTCATCGATCTGCCCGCGCTCTTCGACGGCCTCCCGGTGGTCCTGGAGATCGGCTTCGGCATGGGCGAGGCCACGGCGCAGATGGCGGCGGACGACCCGGCCACCGGCATCCTCGCCGTCGACGTGCACACCCCGGGCCAGGGCAATCTGCTCGGACTCGCCGACCGGGCGGGACTGACCAACGTCCGGGTCGCCAACGGTGACGCGATCATCCTCCTCCGCGAGATGCTCGCGCCCGCGGCGCTGGACGGCCTCCGGGTGTACTTCCCGGACCCGTGGCCGAAGAAGCGGCACCACAAGCGGCGGCTGATCCAGCCGGAGTTCCTCGATCTGGTCGCCGGGCGCATGAAGCAGGGCGCGCTCCTGCACTGCGCGACCGACTGGGAGCCGTACGCCGAGCAGATGCTCGACGTGCTGACGGCGCACCCGCTGTTCGAGAACACCCAGGCGGACGGCGGCTACGCGCCGCGTCCGGCGTTCCGGCCGCTGACCCGCTTCGAGGGCCAGGGCCTGGACAAGGGACACGTCGTGCACGACGTGCTGTTCACCCGTCGCTGATCGGCCACGGGGCGGCGCCTTGGTCACCGCGCCGTGGCCAGGTGTCAGTCCCTCTCGTTAGGGTCGACAGGTGTCCGAGGGGTCCGTGCAGCATCAGCAGCCGGCCGTCCCGGTTCTCGAGGAGCAGCGGCTCGACGAGTTCCTGGGCGCCGTCCCGGAGCGTGGCCAGTGGCGTTACCGGCCGCGCCGCGTCGGCATGGTCTGGCGCAGCAAGGCCTTCCGCGCCGGCGCGGTGATCACCGTCCTCGCGCTCTGCGGCCTCGTCATCCTGGCCCTGGTGCGTGAACAGACCGGTACCGAGGGCTTCCTGGTGGGGCTGGGACTGGCCGTCCTGCCCGTCCCCCTGCTGATGTCGGCCTTCAGGTGGCTCGACCGCGTCGAGCCGGGTCCCTGGCGCAACCTCCTGTTCGCGTTCTTCTGGGGCGCGTGCGCCGCGGCCCTGGTGGCGATCATCGCCAACTCGTTCGCGACGCGCTGGATAGCGACGGCCACCGCCGACCCCGCGAGCGCCGACACCCTCGGCGCCACGGTCATCGCCCCGGTCGTCGAGGAGAGCGCGAAGGCCGCCGCCGTCCTGCTGATCTTCCTGTTCCGCAGACGGGAGTTCGGCGGGGTCGTCGACGGCATCGTGGTCGCCGGCTTCACCGCGACCGGCTTCGCCTTCACCGAGAACATCCTCTATCTCGGCAACGCCTTCGGTGAGGATCAGCAGCTGGGGACGACGGGCCTCGCCTCCGTCACGGCGGGGACGTTCTTCGTGCGCGTGGTGATGTCGCCGTTCGCGCACCCCTTGTTCACGGTGCTCTCCGGCATAGGTCTCGGCATCGCGGCACTCGGCGGCGCCCGGCACCCGGTACGCCGGATCCTGCTGCCGCTGCTGGGACTCGCCCTCGCCATGGGCATGCACGCCCTGTGGAACGGCTCGTCGGCCTTGGGCCCCTACGGTTTCTACGCGGTGTACGGCGCGGTCATGGTCCCGTGCTTCGCCCTGGTGACCTGGCTGGCGATCTGGTCGCGCCAGCGGGAGCTGCGCACGCTCTCCACCGAGCTGCCGGTGTACGCGGCGGCCGGCTGGCTGACCCCCGCCGAGCCGCCGGCGCTCGCGTCGATGCGGGCGCGGGGCATGGCCCGCGACATGGCCAGGCACTGGCACGGCGGTGCCGGCCGCGACCGGGGGAAGGCTGCGGCCCGCGCCGTCGCCGAGTACGAGTCGTTCGCGACGTCCCTGGCCATGCTCCGCAGACGGGCCCGCCACGACGGTGCGGGACCGGAGTTCGCTCTCCGCGAGCAGGAGTTGCTGCACCACCTGTGGCAGCGCCGGGCGGTGGCGGCCCCCGCCCTGACGTACGCCGCCCACGCGACGGGCCGGGCCCGGCCGCCCGCTCCGCCCCCGTTCCCCCGTCAGTTCCCCTACGGGAACGTCACGGTGCACCAGCCGCAGCCGCCGCACCGCCACTACGGCGGCTACAACCCCTACCTGGAGGACGGGGCCGGCCACCGCGCGGCGCCCCCGTCGTAGAGGCGTCAGGCCGGCGAGCCCGCGCTCGCCGTGGCCCCCGGCACGGACCGGCGGCCCTGACGTCGGGGGGTGTGCGTCAGGGCCGCCGGGGTACCGGTGCGCCGGGTGCCGGCGCGCGGGGTCAGATCGTGAGGCCCTTGCCGCGCAGCCAGGCCATCGGGTCGATGCCCGTGCCGTCGGGGGTGTGGACCTCCAGGTGCAGGTGCGCGCCCGTCACGTTGCCCGTGGCGCCGACCCGGCCGATGGTCTGGCCGGTGGTGACCTTCTGACCCGCGGTCACATCCATCGAGGACTGGTGGCAGTACCAGACCTCGGTGCCGTCCTCGAGCTCCAGGACCGTGCGGTAGCCGTACGAACCGGAGTAGCCGGCCGACTTCACCGTGCCGCTGTGCACCGCCTTGACCGGCGTACCGGTCGGGGCCGCGAAGTCCAGCCCGGTGTGGTAGCCGGAGGACCACATCGAACCGGCCTGACCGAAGGACGAGCTGATGTAGTACGACGAGGTCGGGACGGCGTAGCTGGCGGCCAGCTTGGCGAGGCGCTCGGCCTCGGCCTTCTTCTCCGCCGCCTCTTCCGCCGCCTTCTTCTTCGCGGCGGCCTCGGCCTCGGCCTCGGTCTGCTGCTTCGCAGCCTGGGCCGCGGCTGCCTCGGCGGCGGCCTTCTCCTGCGCCGCCTTGGCCTCGGCCTCGGCTCCGGCCTGCTGCTGCTCGGCCTGCTGGAGGATGCGGGCACGCAGCGCCTCGCCCGCGTCGGTGGCGCCCTGCTCGGCCTCGGCGGCCGTGATGCCCGCGGTGGTGAGGGGGGAGGAGGCGACCGTCGCGTGGTCGGCGTCGGAGTCCGTGGACATGAACGCGCTCACGCCGGGAAGGGACTTGGCGTCGGGGAGGTTGTCCGCGATGGAATCGGGAAGAGAGATGGAGACCGGCGGCTTGCTCTGCGCGGTGGCCATGCCACCCGCTCCGACGGCCGCGATGACGCCGACGCCGAGGACGGTGGAGCTACGGGCGAGTCCGCGCTGCTTGGCGACGCGGTGACGGCCGCGCACGGGACGGATGGACTCCTCGGTGGGGTTCCATTCCTCCCACGTCCTGTCCTCGGTACCGAGGCTGTCGGTCCTCAAGGGTGACGGGACCTCGGGGGCAGGCTGGTTCGACGCCACGTGGGCGCACTCCTTTCCTTCCTTCTCGCCTACCGGGTTAGCTGACGGGTTCGGAGCAGGAAGGTCTCCTACGGGTCCCTTCGTCTCTCACGAGACACAGATGCCCGATTCACCCCATGTAGGTGGTTCCCCGGTTCCCTTGCGGAATTCGGCGCCGCGCACGGTGCCGCCTCTTGCGACGACAGGTACAACCGCGCTGCGTTATCGAACGTTAATAGACACCCGGGTCCGATTCCAAGCTGTTCCGATAGATCGTTCACGGCCCTGGCCTGGACTTTCAGGGGTCAAACGGGCTCAAACGGGCGAGTTGAGGGACTCGCGACGCACCATCAGTTTCTGACGGTATGTCAAATGTTATGCGGAGAGGTGTCCCACGACTACGGAGGGTCGCCGTCGTCATTCACTGTCCCGCCCCACGATCTTCACGGTCCTCCGCCGCTCCGGCTGGCCCCGGGAAGGCCTCCCGACCGCGAGCAGCGCCAGGTCGTCCGTCGACCGGCCACCCGTATGCAGACGCACGTCGTCGGTGAGCGCGGACAGCAGTTCCTCCGGCCCCGGGAAGAGCCGGCCACGCAGCCGGGCCGCCGGGTCGTAGAACACGCCGTGCGCGTCCCTCGCCTCCGACAGGCCGTCGGTGAACGCCAGGAACGTGGCACCGGCGGGCAGCGGCCACTCGTCCGCCCGGTCCGGCCACGCGCCCAGTCCCATGCCCAGGGGCAGGGCAGGGACGGCCGGCGCCAGCACGTCGAGTGCCCCGTCCGGGTGAAGGATGAGCGGTTCGGGGTGCCCGCGGTTGACGACCCGCAAGGTCTCCGAGCCCGCGGGGATCTCGGCGAGCACGGCGGTGACGAACCCCTCCACGGAGTCGAAGCCACCACGGCGGGAGCCCTCCCTGGCCAGCGCGCGCTCCAGCCGCTGCACCACCCCCTCGAGCGACCGCTCCTGCTCGGCGGCCTCCCGGAACGCCCCGATCACGACGGCGACCGCCGCCACGGCGTCCAGCCCCTTGCCCCGTACGTCCCCGAGCACCAGCCGCACCCCGTACGGGGTGTCCGCCACGGCGAACAGGTCACCGCCGACGAACTCGTCCGCCTGGGCGGGCTCGTAGCGCGCCGCGACCTGCAGCCCGCCGATCCGGGACTCGGGCGTGGGGAGCACCGCGCGCATCGCGGTCTCCGCGATGACCCGGGCCGAGGCCAGTTGCTCGTTCCCGCGCCGCACGACGCCGTTGATGACGAGGGCGAGCACGGACACCGTCAGCAGGGTGAGCAGGTCGGTGAGCGGCACGACCTTGTAGAGGACGCCGTCCGAGATCCGGATGACGAGGACGACGAGGATCGCGGCCACCGCGGTGCGGACCGTGGAGGCCAGCGAGAAGAACGGGGCGGCGATCAGCGGGGCCGCGGCGAACAGCGGCACGGCGGACACCGCGGTCGGCGTCACAAGGTCGAAGACCACGCCGACACAGATCATCAGGGTGGGCAACGCACGCACGAAACGCCGGGCCCGGGCACTCCCGGCAGGATTCGCCGGCCGTCCGTCCCGCTTCCCCACCTGATTACTCCTGCCCCGTCCGTCCACGGCTGCGGACGGTACCGCGCCCTACCCAGGCTCGCCGGAGCCGCGCCGAGCGGCGACTCCTCATCGGCCGAAGGGAGGAGCGCGCCCGGACGCCCACCCCCGGAGGTCAGCCGGAGAGCCGGTGCCGCGCGTAGATCGTCAGTGCATCCCGTACGAAGACGGCTGTTCCGTCCCCGTACCGATCGTAGTTCCTCGCGAAGCGGGGATCGGCGACGTACATCTCGCCGAGGCCGGTTACATACGAACGGGTGGGTTCCATGGTCACCGCGAGCCACTCGCAGTGCCGGCGCGCGATGTCCTGCACCTCGTCGGAGCCCGGGTCGAGACCCGCCGCCACGGCCTGCCCGTAGTCCCGGGCGATCTCCTCGTGCTCCTCCTGGAACCGGGCGCGCCCGGCCGGGCCCAGCTCCTTCCACCACCGGCCGCCGCGCTCGTACGCCTCGCGGCCCCAGCGCTCGGTGACCTCCTGTTCGTACACCGTGTGATCGAAGCCGTCGAACACTTCCTCGGCCATCAGCCCTTCTCCCTCCTCGGTCCTGTGGAGAGTGGTCCGCACCGAGGCGATCTGCCGCCCGATGCGCTCCCGCTCCTGCTCCAGCAGGCGCAGATGGGCCCGCAGGGCCGCCGAGGTGTCCCGCTGCCCCTCCAGCACGTCCTTGATCGCGGGCAGCGAGAGTCCCAGCTCCCGCAGCAGCAGGACGCGCTGGAGCCTGACCAGGGCCTCCTGGTCGTAATAGCGGTAGCCGTTGGCCCCCGTGCGGCTCGGCGCCAGGAGACCGAGGTCTCCGTAGTGCCGGAGCGTGCGGCTCGTGGTGCCGGCCTGACGGGCGATTTCCTGGATGGACCACTCCATGCCGGAAACGGTAGATCTTTACGTAACGTCAAGGTCAAGCGTGCGGCGCGGGACGCACACGACAGAGGCCCGGATCCTTGGAAGGATCCGGGCCTCTGTCTTCAGTAGCGGGGACAGGATTTGAACCTGCGACCTCTGGGTTATGAGCCCAGCGAGCTACCGAGCTGCTCCACCCCGCGTCGTTGTGAACGTAACTCTACGCCATCCGGGACGAGGTCGTGACCACCCCCGCCCGCCGGGGCGCTCACCCGCCCCCGCCCCGGAGGGCCTCGTCACCGGCGCATCGCGCCAACACAGGGTGCGTTCCGCGCAGTTGGCAGGCATAGTGCCGTGCCCAAGGGTGTCGTCACACCCGCCGATCCCGCTTGCCGCCCGTCTGGAGGGCCTCCTGCCATGTCCACACCGCACAGACCTGCCCGCGTCCCCGGATCCGCCCCGTCACCCGTACGCGCCTCCCTCGTCAACGGGCTGATCGGCGCCGCCTTCGGCGCGGTGATCAGCGCCGCCGTGAACTACCTCGTCGTCGGTGTGCCCGGGAGCGCGTCGGTCAACGCGCTCAACCACGGGATATCGGGCCTGCTCAGCGGATTCGCGGCGGGATTCATCGGGCTCATGGTGCACCTGCGCAAGGACAGGGGGGCGCCGGAGGCGTCGTCGGCGGTGCCGGGGGAGAGCGCGACCGCCCCGCCGCAGGCATGACCGCGGGCCGTGCCCCGGCCCCGCGCCGGGGCACGGTACCCCGCGATTGCGAGCCCCACGCAGCGGCGGGACGCTGGAAGGACCAGCCCTTCGGTGTTCGGTCCCGTCTGCGCGGCATCCTGAGGTGCCGGCGTCGCAGCAGCCTCACCCCGATGCGGGAAGCCCAGGGGAGGCCGGGCGCACGCGCGCTAGGAGACGACCATGGACGGCACCACACTCGAGACGATGAGAAGCCGGTTGCGCGGCCCCGTCATCGGCCCGGAGGACCAGGGATACGACCAGGCCCGCACGGTCTACAACGCCATGATCGACAAGAAGCCCGGCGCGGTGGTCACGTGCCACGACACGGCGGACGTCATGGCGGCCGTGGACTTCGTCCGCGAGAACGGCCTGACCGTCGCCGTGCGCGGCGGTGGGCACAGCGGCCCGGGTCTCTGCCTCGCCGACGACGCCGTCACGCTCGACCTCTCGCCCATGCGCGGCGTCCGCGTCGATCCGGCGACCCAGACCGCCCAGGCCGACGGCGGCGCCCAGCTCGGGGATCTCGACCACGCCTCCCACGCGTTCGGCCTCGCCACCCCGGCGGGGATCATGTCCACGACCGGTGTCGGCGGGCTCACCCTGGGCGGCGGTCACGGCTACCTCACCCGCAAGTACGGACTCACGGCGGACAACCTGGTCTCGGCCGACGTGGTCCTGGCCGACGGCACCTTCGTCCCGGCGAACGCCAGCGAGCACGCGGACCTGTTCTGGGCGCTGCGCGGCGGTGGCGGCAACTTCGGCATCGTCACGTCGTTCGACTTCGAGCTGCACCCCGTGGACACGGTCGGCGCGGGGATCACCGTCTGGCCGCTGGAGCGCTTCCACGACGTGATGCGCTGGTACCGCGAGTTCCTGCCGCAGGCACCGGACGATCTGTACGGCTTCTTCGCCTCGCTGACCGTCCCGCCCGCTCCGCCCTTCCCCGAGGAGATCCACGGGCAGAAGATGTGCGGCGTCGTCTGGTCCTCGACCGCCGACCCGGCCGCGCTGGAGGACACCCTCGCCGCGGTGGCCGAACCGGGGGCGCCGGCCTTCCACTTCACCTCACCCATGCCCTATCCGGCCCTGCAGAGCATGTTCGACGAACTGCTGCCGACCGGACTCCAGTGGTACTGGCGCGGAGACTTCTTCGACGAGATCACCGACGAGGCGGTCGACGTGCACGCCGCCTTCGCGGAGAACCTCCCCACCGGCCTGTCGACCATGCACCTGTACCCGGTCGACGGCGCGGCGGGCCGCGTCCCTCCCGACGACACCGCCTGGTCCTACCGCGACGCGCGCTGGTCCGGCGTCATCGCGGGCATCGACCCCGACCCGGCCAACGCCGAGGCGCTGCGGGAGTGGGCCGTCGGCTACTGGGAGGCACTGCACCCGCACTCCATGGGCGGCGCCTACGTGAACTTCATCGGCGCGGGCGAGTCCCAGGACCGGGTCAAGGCCACCTACCGCGGCCACTACGACCGCCTCTCGGAGGTCAAGCGGGTCTACGATCCGCACAACCTCTTCCACGCAAACCAGAACATCGAGCCCGCACCGCCACACTGACCCCGACGCCGGGCTCGCAATTCCGGGGGAAAGCCGTGCCGGGAGGGTTACAGTCTGCATGCACCGCATGATCCGGACGCCCCCGGAGCGGCGCGGCACCGGTAGCGGCACCTCGTCGCCGTACCGGTCGGGACCAGTCCGGTTTTTCTCGCAGCGGCACGGTCACGGGGCTCTCACCACACACCTACGTACAGGACACCGAGATGACCGACATGCCCTCCCGCACGACCCAGCGGCACTCCGACGGCGCGACCGCCACGGCCGAGGCGGGCGCGTCGGCGCCGCTGCCCTCGCCGCAGTACGCGGGGCTGTTCATCGAGCCCGACCTGCCGCCGGTCAGCGACGAAGCGGAATGACAGGTCGGCCGCGCCCGGTCCAGTGACCGGCCCGGCCGTACCGTCGTTGGGAGACCATGCGCATCCGTATCGGCGTGCTGGTCCTCGCAGTGGTCCTGCTGATCGCCGCGTTCCTCTCGAACATCCCGACCCGGGCGGAGACCGAGGCGGCCTGCCGGCGGGCCCTCGACAACACGTCGACGTGGACCAACCGGCCGGACGTCTGCCTCGACGTGTCGGCGGAGACCTACCGGACGTTCCTCCTGATGTACGACCTGCGGGAGGAGGGCCTGGACTGAGGGCCCGGCCGTGTTCAGGTGTGGTCCTCCCTGGTCCGGCTGCCCGGGCCCGCCCCGTCCAGGGGCAGGTTCTCGTGCGGGCCGACCGGCTGGAGCCGCTTGCCGGGCTCGGGGACCACGGGCAGCGCCCCGAGCTTCCGTACGACGGTCGGCCTCAGCGTGGAACCGCGCGGCCCGCAGCACCGTGTACGGCAGACCGGAATCCGTCCCGGCCCGCCCGGCGGCCCGCCGCGCCCCGAGCCGGGAGTCCGCTCAGCCCTGCTGTTCCTTCCACTCCGCCTGGGCCGCGTCGAGGTCCTCGGCGAAGGCGTCCAGGAAGTCCTCGGCGCTCGTCTTGCCGAGCAGCACCTTCTGGAAGCCCGATTCGCTGTCGGCCTTGGACAGGGTGTTCCAGTCGGGCAGGTAGTACGGGAGCTGGACGATCTTGGTGTCGCCGGAGAACAGCGCCTCGGCGCCGAGCTTGGTGGTCTCGGCCTTGTCGAGCCACGGGTCCTGCGCGGCCTCCTTGTTGGCGGGGATCAGGCCCGCGGACTCGCTGAACTTGGAGTTCGAGGCGTGCGACGCAGCGAACTCGATGAACTTCCAGGCCGCCGCCTTGTTCTCGGACGACTTGAGCAGGCCGAGGCCGGAGACCGGGTTCGAGACCATCACCCGGGTGCCGTCGGCGAGTTCCGGCTGAGGTATGCCACGGAACTTGCTCACACCCAGCGAGCTCACATGGTCCTGGTACGAGCCCAGGTTGTGGTTGAGCATGGCGATGCTGCCGGAGTCGAACTGGGCGACCATCTTGGTGAAGTCGTTGTTGAGGTCGGCCTCCGGGGTGACCTTCTTGTACAGGCCGACGTACTTCTCCAGGGCCGCGACGTTCTTCGGGTCGTTCACCGTGGTCCTCGTCCCGGACGCGTCCCAGAACGAGTCGATGCCGGACTGCCCGTACATCGCGTCGAGCGCCTGGGCGATGGAGCCCGGGCCGCCCCGGATGGTGTAGCCGAACTGGTTCTTCTTCCTGTCCGTCAGCTTCGAGGCAGCCGCGTAGAACTCGTCCCAGGTGTTCGGCTCGCCGAGCCCCGCCTTCTCGAACAGGTCGGTGCGGTAGTACAGGACGCCGTTGGTGGCGGAGATCGGCACCGTGTACACCTCGTCCCGGCCGGCCGCGCTCCGGACGTTCTCCATCATCGCGTCGTTGAGCTTGCCCTTCAGCGAGCTCCCCTCGATCCGGTCGTCCAGCGGCTCCAGCGCGTCCTGCGCGGTGATCCCGGCGACCATGGCGGCGCCCACCCCGCCGACGTCAGGCAGTCCGCCGCCCTGGATGGCGGTGTCGTACTTGGACTGCGCCTCGGTGGAGGCGATGCCCACGTACTGCACGTCGATGTCCGGGTTGGCCTTCTCGAAGTCGGCGATGATCTCCTTCCAGATCGCCGTGCGGACACCGCCGTTCTCGTCCCAGAAGACGATCTTCCCGGTGCCCGGGCCCTCGGCGCCCTTGGCGCCTGCCATGCCGCTGCCGTCGTCACCGCAGGCGGTCGCGGTGAGGGCGAGGGCGGAGACCAGGGACATGGCGGCGGCGAGGCGGCTGCGGCGTGGCTTGTTCATGGGCGGCTCTCTCTCTGGATGCTCACCGGCGGGCGCGGGACGGCTGCGCCGCGGGATGAGGCCGTACGGGTGTGTGTTCCTCGGGGCGCGGAAAGGGCGCGGAGTCCGGCGGTCCGGGACGGGTGGTCCTGCGGTCCGGGTGGAAGTCCGGCGGCCCCTTCCCCGCGGGCGGGACGCGGCAGGCGCTCCTCAGCGTCTCCCGCGGCGCCGGGGACGACAGGGGAGAGGGCGCGGGGCTGACTGCATACGGCTCTCGGCTCTCATATCGCGTCTCATATATGACATACGAAGGACAACGCGATGAACGTAAGGCGGCCCACACCCACGGTCAATGCCCGTGCACGAGAAAATTCCGGCGCCCGGGGACAACGACAGCGCCCCGACCGGCGGACCGGTCGGGGCGCTGCTGGTACCGCGGGTGCCGCCGGGCTCGCCGGTCAGGCTTCGACGGAGACCTTGCCGGCCGTGGCCGGACCCGTCCTGTCGGCGTCATCGGCGGGGCGCACGAGCCCCGGGATGAGCGAGGCGACCGCGGCGGCGACGAGGGCCACCCCGCAGCCGATCATCAGGCCGACGCGGAAGCCGTCCTCGGAGGCGAGCGAGAAGCCGCCGAGGTCGATGGTCATCTGAGCCAGCACCACACCGATGACGGCCGAGCCGATGGTGGTGCCCAGCGAACGCATCAGCGTGTTGAAGCCGTTGGCCGCCGCCGTCTCGGAGAGCGGGACCGAGCTCATGATCAGCGCGGGCATCGCGCCGTAGGCGAGGCCGACGCCGCTGTTGATGACGATTCCGACGAGCATCAGGCCCCAGGCGGAACCCATCAGGAACAGCGACAGTCCGTAGCCCAGGGAGATCACCAGGGCGCCGAGGACCAGGGCGCTCTTCGGCCCCCGCGCGTTGATCAGCTTTCCGCCGAGCGGGGAGACGATCATCATCATCACGCCGCCGGGGGCCATCCAGAGCCCCGCGGCCAGCATCGACTGACCGAGGCCGTATCCCGTGGCCTCGGGGAACTGCAGGAGCTGCGGGGCGATCAGCATGAAGGAGTACATGCCGACGCCGACGAGGATCGACGACACGTTGGTCAGCAGCACGCGCGGCCGGGCGGTGGTGCGCAGATCGACCAGTGGGTCGCGGGTGCGCAGCTCGTAGAGGCCCCAGACGCCGAGGGAGACCACCGCGACGGCGAAGAGGCCGAGCGTGGTGCCCGAACCCCAGCCCCAGTCGGCACCCTTGGAGATGGCCAGCAGGAGCGAGACGAGGCCGATCGCGAGACCGATCGCTCCGGGAGCGTCGAATCGCTGGCCCTTGGCACCGGCCGGGACGTCGGGGACGAAGGTGAAGATGAGTACGGCGATCATCAGCGCGAGCACCGCGGATCCCCAGAACAGCACGCGCCAGCTGGTGTATTCGGCGACGGCGGCGGAGATCGGCAGACCGAGGGCGCCGCCGATGCCCATGGAGGCGCTGACGAGGGCGATCGAGCCGCTGAGCTTCTCCGCGGGCACCACGTCACGCAGCAGGGCGATGCCGAGCGGCACCATGCCCATCCCCATGCCCTGGAGGCCACGCCCGATGATCATCGGCACCACCGACGAAGCCAGCGCACACACCACCGAACCGGCCACCAGCGGAACGGCACAGGCCAGCAGCATCCGCCGCTTGCCGAGAAGGTCACCGAGACGGCCGGTGACCGGTACGCACACACCGGCGACCAGGAGGGTGACGGTGACCACCCAGGCCGCGTTCGCGGAGGAGGTGTCCAGGATCCGCGGCAGCTCGGCGATGAGCGGGGTCACCAGTGTCTGCATGACGGCGGCGACGGTACCGGCGAGCGCCAGCGTCGTGATCACACCGCCTGCGCGGGTCGTGGGCTGGGGGGCGTCCATAGGTCGTGTCCTCGGCTATCTGTCGGTGGAAGACTTGGCATCGTACACGCCTATTGCATCATGCACACCGTGTGGTCTATGCACTTCCTCGTAAACATACGATGAAGTAAGCCGCACCACGACACACCGGCCTCGCCCGGCAGGAAGCAGGAGGCGCCCACGCATGAACAGGGCCACGCAAGAGGTCGAGTACGAGCAGATGCTGCTCAGCCGCCACGGGCTGCTGAACCACAGGAAGGGCCGCCGCAAGGACGGCCTCCTGGAGCGCAGCGCGTACGTCCTGCTCAGCCGCATCCGCGTCCAGGGCCCGATGTCGGTCGGCGAGCTGAGCGACGCCTTCGACCTCGACGTCTCCACCCTCAACCGCCAGACGGCCGCGGTCCTGCGCGCGGGCTTCGTCGAGCGCATCCCCGACCCCGAGGGAGGCATGGCCCGCAAGTTCCGCATCACCGAGGAGGGCATCCGCACCCTCGACGCGGAACGCGAGGGCATGGTCAGCTCGCTGCAACGGGTCATGGCCGAGTGGGACGACGAGGACATCTCCGCCTTCGCCGGCTATCTGCGCCGCTTCAACACCGATCTCGAACGCATCGGCGGCAGGCCCTGGCCCCGCCCCTGAGCCAGTCCTCCCCCACGCGGGGCGCTCCCTGCCACCGGGCGCCCCGCCCGGCCGTCCCGCTCACGCGTGCGCCGCCGCGACCTCCACATGGCGAGCGGCCCTGAGCAGATCGAGGGTGCGGAGCCGGGCCGTCCAGTCGTCCTCCCGGCCGGAGTTCCGTCGCTCCACGAGCGAGCCGACGCAGTCCGCCAGCAACAGCCGTTCCTCCGGGGCCAGAGCCCCGCCGGACGCCAGGCAGGCGCTGACACAACGCAGCAGGTCCGCTGCGACCGGGTCGTCGCCGGCCGCCGGGACGCCCCCTCGCTCACGCAGGAACGCCAGCGCGTGCAGAGCCCCCTCCCGCGGCGCCCCCGACCACCACCTGTCCCGGTACGGATTCCGCTCGGCCCGACGCGGCTGCCGTGCCCCCCGCGCCTTGGCGAGCCGTCGCGTCCTGTCGAACGCCCGGAGTTCCCCGTGCCACGCCTCCCTGCTCCCCTCCAGCACGGCCAGCGCGCGCAGCAGGGCGCGCTCGTCCGTGGCGTACGGCCCCGCCTTCGCCCCGAGAAGACTCAGCGTCGCGCGGAAGCCGATCGGCCGGTACAACTGCACGCAGGACCGGAGCCGCGCCACGCGGTGGCCGTGCGGGAGAGCCGGGTCACGGACCTGCCGGGCGAGGTGGTTGAAGCTCACCCGGGCGAGGGTAGCCGGACCGCCCGGCCCGCTCACGGAGTTCCGGTCAACCCCCAAAAACGGGCGGACCCCAGCTCACATGTGCTCTGAGCTGGGGTCCAGTGGTAGGCCGTGTGGGACTCGAACCCACAACCAACGGATTAAAAGTCCGCTGCTCTGACCAATTGAGCTAACGGCCCGTGATGGATCACCCCCCGAGCATAGCTTCCCCGGGCCCGGCAGCCGATCGGGTATCGGGTGCCGGGCCCTGTCGTACCGGGGCGGGCCGGGTCAGTCCGTGGATTCGCCCCCGCTCGTGCGCTTGTGATCCGGGACGGCCGGTTTCAGGAACCAGTGGCGGGCCGACACCGTCCACCACACGGCGGCGAAGCCGAGGACCACCAGGACCGCCAAGGGGGCGTAGTTGAAGCTCTCCCAGGTGACCGGGGACACCTGGGGCAGCATGAAGAGCACCGTGATCACCGCGACCCAGCTCACCGCGACGATGCCGATCGGCCGGGACCAGCGGCCCAGGTGCCAGGGCCCCCGGACGAAGTCGTCACCCCGCAGGAGCCGGAGCAGGGTGGGGATGACGTAGGCGATGTAGAGGCCGATGACCGCGATGGAGGTCACGGCCGCGTACGCGGTGACGTTGATCAGGTACGGGAGGCCGAGGGCCAGAGCACCGAGCGCGGCCAGCCAGACCGCCGCGACGGGGGTGCGGGTGCGCGGGCTGACCGTGTGCCAGACCCGGGAGAAGGGCAGGGCCCCGTCACGCGAGAAGGCGTAGATCATGCGGCTGTTGGCGGTCACGGACGCCATGCCGCAGAAGAGCTGCGCCCCGATCACGACCAGCAGCAGGAGCTTGCCCGTCGTGGCGCCCAGCGCGTCCAGGAGGATCTGCGCGGGCGGTGCGCCGGTCGGGGAGTTCAGGGCGCCGTCGTAGGACTGGATGGCGAACGTGAAGCCCAGCAGGAGCACGAAGCCGGCGATCCAGGACGTCCAGATGGACCGCACGATGCCGCGCGGGCCCGCGACGGCGGCGTCATGGGTCTCCTCGGTCATGTGGGCCGAGGCGTCGTAACCGGTGAAGGTGTACTGCGCCATCAGCAGGCCGAGCATGACGACGTAGAAACCGCTCCCCCAGCCGGTGTTGTTGACGAACTCGGTGAAGACGTACGACGCCGACCGGTGCGAGTCCGGTACGAAGGTGAGGGCACCGACGATGACCGCCACCCCGCCCACGTGCCACCACACGCTGACGTTGTTCAGGAAGGCGACGATGCCGACGCCGAAGGTGTTCAGCAGGCCGTGCAGGACCAGGATCGCCGCGAAGAGCAGGATCGTGCGGCCGGGGGTGACCTCGAAGCCGAACTGGAGGTTCAGATAGGCCCCGAGGAAGGAGGCCGCCCCGAAGTCGATGCCCGCGGTGACGGCGACCTGGCCGAGCACGTTGAACCAGCCGGCGAACCAGGCCCATGCGGCGGCCGAGCGGGGCGGGGCCAGGCGGTGCGCCCAGAAGTACAGACCGGCGGACGTGGGGTAGGCCGAACAGATCTCGGCCATGGCCAGGCCGACGAACAGCGTCATCAGCCCGACGCCGACCCAGCCCCAGGTGATGACGGCGGGCCCGCCGGTGTTCATCCCGAACAGATAGAGGGTCAGGCAGCCGGAGAGCACCGAGATGATCGTGAACGAGACGGCGTAGTTGGAGAAGGCGGACATCCGGCGCGCGAGCACCTGGGTGTAACCGAGTTCGGCCAGCCGTTCCTCGTCCGAAGGGGGAGCGGGTGCCCCCACGGGAGCGTCGGGTGGGGGCACCGCCACTGCGGCTTCGTCGTTTGTCATGCCCCCAGCGATGCCCTCGCCGGGGGCATGACATGCACCCCGTACTCCACTCGTTGCGCCACGGAAGGCCCCGCCGGACACCCCGCCACAGGCCCCGTGAGGCCCTCCAGGGCGGGCTCCGCGAGGGTCCTGACCGAAGACCCCGCCCGGCCCTCGGGCGAGGGCCGGGCGACACGGTGGCTCCGCACAACGCAGCGGGGCCCGTACAGCACCTGAGTGCTGTACGGGCCCCGCGTCAGTCGGTCAGCGACGGTCAGCCGTTGCGCTTCCAGCGCGGCTTGTCGTCACGGCGGCCGAAGGTGCCGGTGCCGGTACCCGTGCCGGTGCCACCGCGGTGGCCGTGCGGGCGGTCGCCGCCACCGGAGCGGAAGCCACCGGAGGGACGGTCGTCACGACGGTCACGGTTGAACGGACGGTCGCTGCCACCGGCGCGGAAGCCGCCCGAGGGGCGCTCGTCACGAC
>NZ_JBIBEG010000005.1:470574-517783 GCF_042902585.1 Streptomyces argenteolus | reverse complement strand
ACGGTCACGGTTGAACGCCGGGCGGTCGTTGTCACGACGCTCGAAGGAACGGCCACCGCGGTCGTCCCGACGGTCGCCGCCACCGGAGCGGAAGCCGCCCGAGGGGCGCTCGTCACGACGGTCACGGTTGAACGCCGGGCGGTCGTTGTCACGACGCTCGAAGGAACGGCCACCGCGGTCGTCCCGACGGTCGCCGCCACCGGAGCGGAAGCCACCGGAGGGACGGTCGTTGCTGCCGCGGAAGGACGGCCGGTCGTTGCTGCCCCGGTAGCCGGAGCCACCCGAGGGACGGCCACTGCGCTCGCCGACGCGGTCGTTGCCGCCGCGGTAGCCACCACGGTCGTCACGGCGGTCGCCACGGTCGTCACGACGGCCGAAGTTGCCCCGGTCGTCACGACGGTCGTCGCGCGCGGCCGGCTGCTCGGGGACGGACGCGGCGGCGACGAGCGCCGCCTCGGCCTCGGCGGCGACCTCGGCCACCGCCGCCTCCGGGTCGTCGCCCCGCTCGCGGGCGGCACGGGCGACCAGGCGGTCGGCCTCCTCGCGCAGCTCGACGGCACGGCGCTGCACGCGCTCCAGCTGCTTGGTGAGGTCTGCGGCCTCGCGCTCGGCCTGCTTGGCCGCGTTGTTCGCGGAGTCGGCCTGGACCTCGGTCAGCGACCGGGCACCGGTGATCTCGGCGACCTCGGGCTCGAAGACGCCCGCACCCTGCACGATGTGACGCGAGGCGTCGACGCCCGCGTCCTCCATGAGGCGGAAGATCTGACGGCGCTGGTGCGGGAGCGCCAGCGAGACGACCACACCGGACTTGCCGGCGCGGGCGGTACGGCCCGAACGGTGCAGGTAGTCCTTGTGGTCACCGGCCGGGTCCACGTTCAGCACGAGGTCGATGCCGTCGACGTGGATGCCGCGGGCGGCGACGTCGGTGGCGACCAGGGCGTTGACGTAGCCCTTCTTGAAGTCCTCGAGCACGCGGGTACGGGCGCCCTGCGTCATACCGCCGTGCAGCGCGTCGGCCTTCACACCGGACTCGATGAGCTGCTCGGCGATGCGGTCGGCACCCAGCTGGGTACGGACGAAGATGATCGTGCGGCCCTTGCGGGCGGCGATCGCGGCCGTGACGGGCGCCTTGTCCTTCGGCTTCACGACGAGGACGTGGTGCGACATGGTCGAGACGTTGCCCTGGGCACTGTCGACCTCGTGGGTGACCGGGTTGCTCAGGTAGCGCTTGACGAGCGTGCCGATCTCGTTCTCCATCGTGGCGGAGAAGAGCATGCGCTGGCCGCCGCCGGGGATCTGGTCGAGCAGCTCGGTGACCTCGGGCAGGAAGCCCAGGTCCGACATCTGGTCGGCCTCGTCGAGGACCGCGACCTGGACGTTCTCCAGGGAGCAGGCGCCACGGTTGATGATGTCGCGCAGGCGGCCCGGGGTGGCGACGAGGACGTCGACACCGCGCTCCAGCGCGTAGATCTGGTTGCCCATGGACGTACCGCCGCAGACGACCTTCATCTTCAGGCCGAGCACGTCGCCGTAGGGCTGAAGCGCGTCCGCGACCTGCATCGCGAGCTCACGGGTCGGCGTGAGGATGATCGCGCGGGGCTTCTTCTTCTCGGTGTGGCCACCGGCCAGGGAGGCCAGGGTGGGCAGACCGAAGGAGAGGGTCTTGCCGGAGCCGGTGCGGCCACGGCCCAGGATGTCCTTGCCGGCCAGGGCGTCCGGGATGGTCGCGGCCTGGATCGGGAAGGGGGAGGTGACACCGTTCTGCGCGAGCTTGCGGACGATGCCCTCGGGCAGGCCGAGCTCGGCGAAGGTGATGCCCGGCTCGGCGTCCGGGACGTCCTCGGCGACCGCGTCCTCGGAGACCGCGTCCTCGGCGGCGTCCTCGATCACGTCGGCGACGGTGACGGCGGCCTCGGCGGCAGGAGCCTGCGCGACCACGGCCTCGGCGGCCACGACCGCCTCGTTGTTCTCGACGTCGTTCTCGACGTTCTCGGGCATGAGGGTGCGGTCAGAACTGGAAATTGACATGCGAAATGCGAAACCTTCCGGAGTCTCGGCACGCGCCCGTAACTCCGTGATTCGCAATTTCGACCGCCTCAATGCGGTCCAGCCACGGCAAGGGAGAGTACGCGCCACACGGCGCTCTTCTGTGTCGGCGCCGGGCAATGGGATCAAACGATCTATAACCATACGCACCCTCCCCCGCTTCGCGCAAACCGGCTGGTCCGAGGCCCCTCTCACACCGGCGCGACCTGCGGCGACGCCCGCGGGGTGGGCCACACCTCCACCCGCCCCGGCGCACCCATGGCGTCGGTACGGAACTGCGCGGCCGGCGAGGCAGAGGGCTGCTCCGGCGGGGGCGAGGGCTCCGGCTCGGGTGAGGGCGGCGGCGGCTCCGGGGTGGCCTGCGGGGGCGGAGGCTCACCGGGGCCCGGCGCGCTGGGTTCCGGGAGGGGGAGGTGGCCGCCCGGCGTCGGCTCCTGGGTGCCCGGGCCGACGGGCTCGGGCAGGGCCTTGCCGGGGCCGGCCGAGGGCGCGGCGCCCGAGGCCCTGGAGCCCGGCCCACGGGGGGCACCCCGGTCGGACTGCGCCCCGGCGCCCCGCCCTCCGGAGCCGCCGGATCGGCCGGTGCCGGACACGGTCTCGCCTCCGGGCCGCTCGGCGGAGACCCCCTTCTCGCCCGCGGGGCGGGAGGGAGCCGGCTCCCCGGCGTCGCCGCCGACGCTCATACAGCCTGTGGACGCGGCGATCGTCAGGGCGGTGACGGCTGCCCAGCGGACGCGGACGGACATCTGGCGCACGGGGTGCACCTCCGGGACGGAGAGGGACGGCGGGAGGGGGAGCGATGTGTTCAACTCCCCTGCACCCGCCGGGGACACGCCCTGACACAACACCCGCACACCCGTGGGCTCCGCCGCCTCACCCCGCAAAGGCCCCGAAACCGCCCACGAGTTCGGCCCCCAGGAACACCGCCCCGAGCCCCACCAGCAGCGAGGCCAGCACATTGGCGCCCGCGAGGAAGCCCCGGCCCGCCTCGGCCAGCCGGAGCGTCTCGTACGAGAACGTCGAGTACGTCGTCAGGGCCCCGCAGAGGCCCGTTCCCAGCAGGGCGTACACAGGTGTGGACACCGCCGCCCCGCTCAGCAGCCCGAGCAGCAGACTGCCCGCCGCGTTCACGGTGAAGGTCCCCCAGGGGAAGACGTACGGCAGTCCCGCCCCGTGCCGCGCCTGGACGGCACGGTCGGTCAGATAGCGCAGCGGGGCGCCGACCGCACCCCCGAGAACGATCAGCAGCCAGTTCACCCTGACCTCCGCCGGCGATCCGAGGGCACCGGGCCGGCCGCCCTCGCGCGACGATCGGACGGCACCGGGCCGGCCGCCCCCACGGACCGGCCGGGAGCCTTCCCTCGGACCGCCCTCACGGGCCGGCGCGCCGGCATCCGGTTCACGCCGCCCTCCCCGGCCGGTCCACCAGCGCCCGCGTCAGCACGGTCGCCACCCAGACGGCGCCGAGCGCCGCCACCGCCGTCCCCGCCATGTAGGCCACGGCGGTCCCCACCTCCTGACGCACCAGCAGGTGCGAGGCGTCGGCGGCGTACGTCGAGAAGGTGGTGAACCCACCGAGCACCCCGACCCCGAGGAAGGGCCGCACCAGCGGACGGGTGACGACCCCGCGCTCCACGGTCAGCACCATCAGCACGCCGATGAGCGCACAGCCGACCACGTTGACGACGAACACCGTCCAGGGGAAACCCCCCTCGGCCGCGGGCCAGGCGAGGGTGGCCGCGTACCGCGCCGTCGCACCCAGCGCGCCGCCCGCGGCGATCACCGCCAGGACCGTCCGCGTGCGGGCGTGCGGTACGGGCACGGACGGGTCGGGCTCCTGCGCGGGGCGGCTCACCCGTACCCCAGCTCGTGCAGCCGTTCGTCGTCGATGCCGAAGTGGTGGGCGATCTCGTGGACCACGGTGATCTCCGTCTCGGCGACCACGTCCTCCCGGGTCTCGCACATCCGCAGCGTCGGCCCCCGGTAGATGGTGATCCGGTCCGGCAGCACCCCCGCGTACCACTCACCGCGCTCGGTGAGCGGAGTGCCCTCGTAGAGCCCGAGCAGTTCCCTGTCCTCCGGGTCCTCCGGCTCCTCCTCCACGAACACCGCGACGTTGTCCATCAGCCGCATCAGCTCAGGCGGGACACGGTCAAGAGCCAGGCTCACCAGCTCTTCGAACTCCTCGCGCGTCATCTCCAGCACTCCGCCATTGTCACGTACGCACGCCTCCGACGGGCGGGCCCCGCCGGTCCCCGCGCCCACTCGCCCGGCCCACCTCCGCCGACCCACCCGCATGTCTGCCGCCCGAACGGGGCATACGCGCCCAATGGCACGCCCGTTCCACGCCGCAGCCGTCCGACTCCGCCGTCTCCGCCGTCCCCGCTCCCGCTCCGCCGCACCGGCCGGCGGGCTCGTCCCCGCCCCGCACCCCTGGAAGCGCGCGTTCGGCCTGCTGGCCGTGGTCGTCCTGGGTGCCTGGCTGGGGCTGCTGGTCGTCGGCAGCGTCCGTACGCCCGTGGGCCCCATGGACACCACCATGACCCTGCGGCCCTCGCTGAGCGGCGGGACCAAGATCAACGTGTCGCCCCTCGGCGCCCTGGAGCTGGACTCCCACCACGCCCCCGTCCGTCTCGACGTGGACGTCGACCAGCTGGACCCGGAGCGCTCGCAGGCCCTGGTCAAACACCCCGAACGCCTCTCCGGGCTTCAGGACGAGGTGACCGGTGACGTCGCCTCCGGCACCCGCGAGCTGGCCGTGCGCTCCTGCGTGGCCGTGGTCTCGGGCGCCACGGCCCTCGGCCTGGTGGTCTACCGCAGGCCGCGTCGCGCCCTGGCCGCCGGCGGGCTCGCGCTGGCACTGCTGGCGGCCTCGGGGCTCAGCGCCTACGCCACCTGGAACCCGAAGTCCGTGCTCGAACCCAAATTCTCCGGCCTGCTCTCCAGCGCTCCCTCGGTCGTCGGCGACGCCCGCTCGATCGTGACGGAGTTCGACGTCTACCAGCAGGAGCTGGCCCGGCTCGTCACCAACGTCACCAAGCTGTACGACGCCACCTCCACGCTCCCCGTCTACCAGCCGGACCCGGCGACCATCCGGGTCCTGCACGTCTCCGACATCCATCTCAACCCGGCCGCCTGGCACATCATCGGCTCGCTCGTCGAGCAGTACGAGATCGACGTGATCATCGACTCCGGCGACACCATGGACCACGGCACGGCGGCGGAGAACGGGTTCCTGGACCCCGTGAGCGATCTGGGAGCGCCCTATGTGTGGGTGAGGGGCAACCACGACTCCAAGGAGACCCAGGCCTATCTGAAGAAGACCAGGAACGCGCACGTCCTGGACGAGGGCGGTGCGGTGGACGTGGCCGGGCTGCGGATCGCGGGTACGGGGGACCCGCAGTTCACGCCCGACCGCTCACGGCCCACGGGCGGCAAGGCGTCCGAGCAGTTCGCGGGCATGCGTCTGGCCTCGGCGCTGCGCGACCAGAAGAGGGCCGGTACCCCCGTGGACATCGCGGTGGCGCACGACCCGAACGCGGCACGGGAGACCGACGGAACGGTTCCCCTGGTCCTGGCGGGCCATGTGCACCACCGGGTCAACGAGCTGATGCCCCTGGGCACGCGGTTGAAGGTCGAGGGCTCCACCGGCGGCGGCGGCCTGCGCGCGGTGCAGAACGACAAGCCCGAGAAGGTGCGCGCCTCGGTGCTCTACCTGGACCGCACCACCCGGCATCTTCAGGCCTGGGACGAGATCACCCTCGGCGGTCTCGGCCTGACGACGGCCGAGGTCAGCCGCCATCTGCCGGAGGAGAACCTGAAGACCCCGTCACCCTCGCCGAGCGTCCCGACGCCCTCCCCGTAAACCGTTTTGGCGATACCTCCCCGCATCCCATATGCTTCTCACGTCCCCGACGCGCTGGAAAGCGCGCAGGTGGGCCCTTAGCCCTCATCGTCTAGTGGCCCAGGACGCCGCCCTTTCAAGGCGGTAGCACGGGTTCGAATCCCGTTGGGGGCACGCTTTACCGTGTGCGAGACTTGTCTCGCACATTAGCTAGGTCCTGTGGAGCAGTTTGGAGTGCTCGCCACCCTGTCAAGGTGGAGGCCGCGGGTTCAAATCCCGTCAGGACCGCTGCAGCCCTTGTGAGCTGCGTGGCTGGGTAGCTCAGTTGGTACGAGCGATCGCCTGAAAAGCGATAGGTCGCCGGTTCGATCCCGGCCCCAGCCACCACCCGAAGGCCCCGTCCACCGGACGGGGCCTTCGCCGTGTCACGCCCCTTCGCCCTCCTCGGCCGCCGCGCGACGCCGCCGGGCCCGCAGCCCCAGGGCGGACAGGGACACGAGCACCAGGGAACCCAGCAGCACCGCGTCCGGCACCCGCTCCCCCAGCCCCTGGGCCCACCGCTCGACGGCGAACGAGTCGTCCGTGTCCAGCAGTCCGGGCAGCGCGGTCGTCCCGTCGTACACGAGGAAGACCGTGCCGAGACCGATGAAGAAGAAGCCCGACAGCAGCGAGGTGCTGTGCAGCCGGAACGGGCCCAGGCGCAAGGGCCGCCCGCGCAGCCAGGCCCGGCGCCCGAGGTCGAAGCGTTCCCAGAGCAGGGCGAGCACGAACAGCGGAACGGCCATGCCCAGGGCGTAGGCGGCCAGCAGCAGCCCTCCGTAGACGGGGCTGCCGCTGACGGCCGCCACGGTGAGGACGCTGCCGAGAATCGGACCCGCGCAGAAGCCGGCCAGCCCGTAGACGGCTCCCAGGGCGTAGACGGAGAACGCGGTCGTGGGGCGGATCCGGCCGCCGGCGGCGGCGATCCGGCGGGAGGCGAAACCGAGGCCGAGGATCTGCGCGAGGCCGAGCGCGACGATCAGCCAGCCCGCACCGAGCACGACCGCGTCCCGGTGGCCGAGCAGGAGCCGCCCCGCGTAGGAGCCCGCGGCGCCGAGCGGGACGAGGGTGGTGGCGAGACCGGCGTAGAAGATGCCCGTACGGGCCAGCAGCCGTGCGGCGGAGTCGACCGAGTACGCGAAGAAGGCGGGGAGCAGCAGGGCGCTGCACGGACTGACCAGGGCGAGCAGACCGCCGAGCAGGGCGGCGAAGTAGCCGATGCCCGGGGTCACTTCGCGGGCTCCCCGGCACTGCCGACGTTCGCGGCCTCCGCCGCCGCCGATTCGATGGCCTGGACGAAGACGGCCGTCGGCTGGGCGCCGGCGAGGGGACGGCCGTTGACCAGGAAGGACGGCGTGGAGCTGGCGCCGATGCCGTAGGCCTGCTCGCGGTCCGCGCCGACCGCCTCCGCCGCCCGGGTGCTTTCGGTGTCCCGGGCGAAGCGGTCGAGGTCCTTCACGCCCGCCTGCCGGGCGAGCGCCCTCAGCCGGGCCTTGCCGAAGCCCTTCTCCTTGGCGCCCTCGGCGTAGGCGGCCCGGTGGAAGGCCCAGAAGCGGTCCTGCTGCCCGGCCGCCCAGGAGGCTCGTGCGGCCGCTTCGGACGCCTCGCCGAAGATCGGGAAGTTGCGCCATTCGATGCGCAGGGTGCCGTCCTCCACGTACCTCTTGATCAGTTCGGGTTCGGTGTCCCTGGCGAACTTCCCGCAGTAGCCGCACTGGAAGTCGGCGTACTCGATGAGGACGACGGGGGCGTCGGTGCGGCCCTGGGCGAGTTTGTCGTCCGCGTCACGCCGGGCGAGTGCCGCCAGTTCCCGGTACAGGTCCGCGTCCGGGCCGCCGGTCGTGGCGGTGACGGGGGTGCCGGAGGCCGGGCTGTCGGGTGCGGTCGCCCGGTAGGAGACGAAGCCGAGGAGCCCGGCGGCGATCACGACCGCCAGGCCGAGGAGGACGGGCTTCGTCGCGGAGGACGAGGAACGGGTGGGCGTGGGCATGCGGCGCTCCGTGCGAATGCGGGGGACGGGCGGGGAGAGGCGTGAGGTCCGCCTGCGCCCTCGGCACGGAGAGCTCGGCGGCGTCGGGTATGCCCCGGTGCATGGGACCGCCTTGCGTGGGAAACGAGTGATCGGCTGCCCGGAATAGTACGTGCTGTGACGTCGCCTGCCCGCTCCGTGACCGGGCCTGGCGGGCCGTCCGCGGAAGTGGCAGGGCCGGGTGAAATGCGTTCGCCACTCCTCACGCCCGGGTGAGATCCTGGGGTCCGTATGTCTACTTCCTTCGCCGATCTCCAGTCCCAGCTCGGGCAGCTCTCGCTCCGCGACGCGCACCGGCTCGGCCGCCGACTCGAGGGTGCCCGCCGCATCCGCAAGCCCGAGGCCCGCCAGTCCGTGCTGGACGAGATCTCCGCCGAGGCCGGAAAGGCATCCGAGCGGCTCGCCGGCCGCGCAGCGCGGATGCCCGCACTCTCGTACCCGGAGCAGCTTCCGGTCAGCCAGAAGAAGGACGAGATCCTGGAGGCGATACGCGACCACCAGGTCGTGATCGTCGCGGGCGAGACCGGCTCCGGCAAGACCACGCAGATCCCGAAGATCTGCATGGAGCTCGGACGCGGGGTCCGGGGCATGATCGGGCACACCCAGCCCCGGAGGATCGCCGCGCGGACGGTCGCCGAGCGCGTCGCGGACGAGCTGAAGACCCCGCTGGGCGAGGCGGTCGGCTGGAAGGTGCGCTTCACCGACCAGGTGAACCCGGACGCGACCTTCGTGAAGCTGATGACGGACGGCATCCTGCTGGCCGAGATCCAGACGGACCGCGAGCTCCTCGCGTACGACACGATCATCATCGACGAGGCGCACGAACGGTCGCTGAACATCGACTTCCTGCTGGGCTATCTGGCCCGGCTGCTGCCCAAGCGCCCTGACCTGAAGGTCGTGATCACCTCCGCGACCATCGACCCGGAGCGCTTCGCCAGACACTTCGGCGAGGCGCCGATCGTCGAGGTCAGCGGCAGGACCTATCCGGTCGAGGTCCGCTACCGCCCCCTCCTGGAGGAGGATTCGGAGGACTCCGACCGGGACCAGATCACCGCGATCTGCGACGCGGTGGACGAGCTGTCGGGCGAGGCCCCCGGCGACGTCCTGGTCTTCCTGTCCGGGGAGCGGGAGATCCGCGACACGGCGGACGCCCTGAGCAAGCGCAACCTCCGGCACACCGAGGTGCTCCCCCTCTACGCACGCCTTTCGCACGCCGAGCAGCACCGTGTGTTCCAGCGCCACACCGGTCGCCGGATCGTGCTGGCGACGAACGTCGCGGAGACCTCGCTGACCGTCCCCGGCATCAAGTACGTGATCGACCCGGGCAACGCCCGCATCTCCCGCTACAGCCACCGCACCAAGGTCCAGCGGCTGCCGATCGAGCGGATCTCCCAGGCCAGCGCCAACCAGCGCAAGGGCCGCTGCGGCCGTACGTCGGACGGTATCTGCATCCGGCTGTACTCCGAGGACGACTTCCTGACCCGTCCGGAGTTCACCGACCCCGAGATCCTGCGCACCAACCTCGCCTCCGTCATCCTCCAGATGACCGCGGCCGGACTCGGCGACATCGAGAAGTTCCCCTTCATCGACCCGCCGGACCACCGCAACATCCGCGACGGCGTCCAGCTGCTCCAGGAGCTCGGCGCGCTCGACCCGGCGGAGAAGGACCCGAAGAAGAGGCTGACGCCGCTGGGCCGCAAGCTCTCGCAGCTGCCCGTGGACCCGCGCCTGGCCCGGATGGTCATCGAGGCCGACAAGAACGGCTGTGCCCGCGAGGTCATGGTCATCGCAGCCGCGCTCTCCATCCAGGACCCGCGCGAGCGCCCTGCGGACAAGCAGACCCAGGCCGACCAGAACCACGCCCGCTTCAAGGACGAGACGTCGGACTTCCTGGCGTTCCTGAACCTCTGGAGCTACGTCCGGGAGCAGCAGAAGGAACGCGGCTCCTCCAGCTTCCGCCGGATGTGCAAGCAGGAGTACCTGAACTTCCTGCGCATCCGCGAGTGGCAGGACATCTACGCGCAGCTGCGCACGGTCGCCAAGCAGATGGGCATCACCGTCGAGGAGCCCAAGGGCGACGAGGGCATCCCGGAACAGGCGGTGCACACCTCACTGCTGGCGGGCCTCCTCTCGCACATCGGGCTGAAGGACACCGAGAAGAACGAGTACCTGGGCGCACGCAGCGCCAAGTTCGCGATCTTCCCGGGCTCCGCGCTGTTCAAGAAGCAGCCCCGCTTCGTCATGTCGGCCGAGCTGGTCGAGACGTCCCGGCTCTGGGCGCGGGTGAACGCGAAGGTCGAGCCGGAGTGGATCGAGCCCCTCGCCCAGCACCTGCTGAAGCGCACCTACAGCGAGCCGCACTGGGAGAAGGACCAGGCGGCGGTGATGGCGTACGAGCGGGTCACGCTCTACGGAGTGCCCATCATCGCCCAGCGCAAGGTCAATTTCGGCCGTATCGACCAGGAGGCGTCCCGCGATCTGTTCATCCGCAACGCCCTGGTCGAGGGGGACTGGCGCACCCACCACCAGTTCTTCCATGACAATCGCAAACTGCTGGGCGAGGTCGAGGAGTTGGAGCACCGCGCCCGGCGCCGCGACATCCTCGTGGACGACGAGACGCTCTTCGACTTCTACGACCGGCGGATTCCCGAGCACATCGTCTCGGGCGCGCACTTCGACTCCTGGTGGAAGCACAAGCGCCGCGACGAGCCCGACGCGCTCGACTTCGAGCGCTCGATGCTCATCAACGAGAAGGCCGGCGCGGTCAGCAAGGACGACTACCCGGACTCCTGGCGTCAGGGCAGGCTCAAGTTCCGGGTGACCTACCAGTTCGAACCGGGCGCGGACGCCGACGGTGTGACCGTCCACATCCCGCTCCAGGTCCTCAACCAGGTCACCTCCGAGGGCTTCGACTGGCAGATCCCGGGCCTGCGCGAAGAGGTGGTCACCGAGCTGATCCGCTCGCTGCCCAAGCCCATCCGCCGGCACTACGTCCCCGCGCCGAACTACGCGGACAAGTTCCTCGACCGGGCGGTCCCGCTCCAGGAACCGCTGCCGCAGACGCTGGCGCGTGAGCTCCAGCGGATGGTCGGCGTACCGGTCACGGCCGACGACTTCGACCTGACACGGATCCCGGACCATCTGAAGATCACCTTCCGGATCACCGACGAACGCCGCCGCAAGGTCGCCGAGGACAAGGACCTCGACGCCCTGAAGATCCAGCTGCGGCCCAAGGCCCGTCAGGCCCTCTCCCAGGCCGCCGCGGCCACGGCGGGACCCTCGGGCGAGTCCGTCGAGCGCTCGGGCCTCACCGACTGGACGATCGGCACCCTCGACCGCGTCTTCGAGACCCGGCGGGCCGGCCAGCCCGTGAAGGCCTATCCCGCCCTCGTCGACCAGGGCGAGAGCGTGGCCGTACGGCTCTTCGACACCGAGGCCGAGCAGCAGCAGGCGATGTGGCGGGGCACCCGGAAGCTGATCCTGCTGAACATCCCGGTGAACCCGGCGAAGTTCGCGTCGGACAAGCTCTCCAACCAGCAGAAGCTGGCCCTCTCCCGCAATCCGCACGGCTCGGTCCAGGCGCTGTTCGACGACTGCGCGACGGCTGCGGCCGACCGGCTGATCGCCGCACACGGCGGCCCGGCCTGGGACGAGGCGTCGTTCCGGAAGCTGTACGACAAGGTGCGCGCCGACCTCGTGGACCTCACCGTCCGCACGATCGGCCAGGTGCAGCAGATCCTGGCCGCCTGGCAGGCCTGCGAGCGCCGGCTGAAGGCCACGAACAGCCTGGTCCTGATCAACAACGTCACGGACGTACGGGATCACCTGGCCCGGCTCGTGCCGCCCGGCTTCGTCACCTCGACCGGGCTGCGCAGGCTGCCCGACCTGATGCGCTACCTGGTCGCCGAGGATCGCAGGCTGCAGCAGATGCCGACCAACGTCCAGCGCGACACCACGCGCATGGAGAAGGTCCACGAGATGCAGGACGAGTACGCCTGGCTGCTCGAACAGCTGCCGAACGGGCGGCCCGTCCCGCAGGAGGTCCTGGACATCCGCTGGATGATCGAGGAGCTCCGCGTGAGCTACTTCGCGCACGCGCTGGGCACCGCGCAACCCGTCTCGGACAAGCGGATCGTGAAGGCGATCGACGCGGCGGCTCCCTGAGCCGGACCCCCGCGGAGCCGTGACGGGATCCGCACGCAGAGTGAGTTCGACCTGGCCGCCGGACCTCCTGTACAGTCTTGCTTCGCAGCAGGCCGCAAGGCAGGCAGCGAAAGCAAGGTCCTGTGGAGCAGTTTGGAGTGCTCGCCACCCTGTCAAGGTGGAGGCCGCGGGTTCAAATCCCGTCAGGACCGCAGTGACGAAAGCCCGGATCCCCTGGATCCGGGCTTTCGTGCGTCTTGACGCCGGAGCCCGCCGCGGGTAACTCCGTAGGACGGAGTCCGCCCTTGTTCTCCCGACGCGGGGCGGCCGGGTCCACCGGGAGGCCGCGCGCATGTCTGCGTCCACGGAAAGGCACGAGACCCGCGCGCTCCTGCGCGCCCATCTGGCAGCGGCCTCCAGCTACGGCCATCTCACCCGGCACTGCCCGATCTGCCATCGCCTGCTGCGGCTCGCCATGGAGCCCCTGACGGCCCCACAGCCGCCGTACCCGGCACGGGAGCCCCGCCCGGCGGACGGCCCGCCGCCGGCCCCGGAGACGGCCGCCGAGGCCCCCGCAGAGGACGCCGAGGCTGCACACGGCCCGCTCCTCTCCCCGGCAGGGCCCGAAGGGTCACCCGAAGGCCGCCCGAGGGAGCACCCGGAGGGCCTTGCCGAGGACTTCGCGAGGGACGAAAGACCTCCCGCCGCGTGACCAACTGCCGCAGCCGGCAGGGGTCGCACAGTGGCAGGCTCGTACTTGGCAAGGGCACGCCGGTGTGACGGGAGTCACCGAAACAGTTTTGGGCAGTGCGTACTTTACGCACTTCCTACAAGTAGCCAATTTAATATGTGCAATTGCACTCTCGCCGGTACACATCCCGGACCGTTCCGCCCGAGCTGCCCACGACGCCAGGGACCCGGGCGAACAGGGCCGAACACGCTCACCCACGGTCGCACGCGAAGTCACCCGCAAACCGACCCGTCGGCAGGTTCGGGCGCCCCCCGGGCCGTTCGGGCGCTGTTCGGGCGCGCTCACCGCGCACGGCCCCCGACGCCGCACCCTCCGGCCGGAGCCCTCATGGCCCAGGCCGGCCACTGCGCGCCGCACACCCCAGGGCATCCGCACAGCCTCCCCGCAGGGCACAAAAAAATCGCGCTGGACCCGGCGGAGTCCAGCGCGATCGACGACGTGCCCGCATGTCACAGGTACGGCGCCCGTTGGGGCGGGCGCCCGTCGTATGGAGCTATGAGCAGGAACACCGGGGGGTTGGGGGACCCTTCAGCGCCCTGTTGTGGCTGCGGCGACAGGGGTGTGTCAGGCCTCGCTGCGCTGCTGCGGAATACCCGCAAGCAGTGCGCGGACCTCTGCCTCGCGGTACCGGCGATGTCCGCCGAGCGTGCGGATGGACGTGAGCTTGCCAGCCTTCGCCCAACGGGTGACCGTCTTCGGGTCCACGCGGAACATCGTGGCGACCTCAGCCGGGGTCAGCAGCGGCTCGGCATCAGGGGTGCGAGCGGTCATGAGCGGCCTCCTCGGGAGAACCGAACCTTCTCGGTTCTTTCCTCTAAATTCTGCACCTTGACCCGCGTTGCCCGAAATGGCGGACGCGGGCCGAGTCGGTTATAGGACGAACGGCTTGTCCTCGGCACTACAACTACACCATCCGTCCAGCCACGTCGGCCAAACCGATGGAATTGCCCTCCCAGGTGTTCATCAGCGACGGAAGCCGATGGACCATGCCATAGCGGACAGTCACGCCCTAGTAACGATCAGTCACAGGACAACCAGGAGTCACCAGAAGTCGTCAGACCCCCCATAGCGTGCAATGCTGAGCATTCCGCCCATAGTTGGACGGACAGAGTCCTCCCTGGACTCCTTGTCCTATTTTGGCATGAGGAGTAGGGAAGGGCGCAAGGGCCCCGTTAGTGCTATCCGTCACCCTTGAGGCAAAGGCCCGGTTCAGGACGTAGGTCCCGTGCCTCGTGAGCCACTTCACGCCTCACCTGTCGCACGCGTCACATCCGGCGCTGGTTCACGGCCCGTCAGATCTCCTCAGGACATCTCCGCTCACCTCCGCCGCACTCCCTCGGTGCCCGCAGATGTCGGACACCTCACACGGTGTCCCTTCCCTGGCGAAAGCACCTCTATGCGGAGTTGCGGCCAATTCGCACGTCTTCAGCCTAGTTGGAGGACTGCAGGTCGCGTACGGCCCGCCAGCGGTCGGCCAGGCGTCCGTACGCCGCGCCCGCCGCGTCGCTGTCCCCGTCGCGCAACGCCGCGATGCCCTCGGCCACATCGGCGGCCGACCGGTCCGCCGCGAGGTGGTCACCGCTGAGCGCGTGCACCAGACCGCCGTAGTCCAGCTCGACCAAGGCGCGCGGATGGAACTCCTCCAGCCAGCGCCCCACCTCCACGAGCCCCTCGGTGAGCGGCCCTTCGTCGACGGTCTCCCGCAGGGTCCGCAGCGCCCTGGCCAGCCGGCGCCGGGCCTGGACCATCGGGGTCCGGTAGCGCAGGAGCGGTCTGCCGCCCCCGGCCTCACCGGCCACGTACTCCCGCTCCTCGTCGTCGAAGAGGACGAACCAGCGCACCGGCACGTGCCACACCGTGGTCCTGATCCAGGGACGGGCGTCCGGGTTCCTCTCGGCCCAGCGCTCGTGGTCGGCGGCCGCCTGGCCCCGCACCACCGGAGGCAGCACGGCGTCCAGCACCGTGGCCGGAAACAGACCCCCCAGTTCACCCAGGGCCAGCCAGCTCCGCATCCGGGTCCGCCACGGACAGACGCATAGCACCCCGTCGAGCACGGCGACGAAGGCGTCGTCGCTCTCGTGAACCGGTACGGGCACCGGCGGCGTGGGAACGAGGTCGGCCAGTGAGCGCCGCAGCTCGTCCTGCGCCGTGGGCAGCTCCGCCCGCTGCGCGTAGCGCGTCCAGTGACTCCGCTCCGGCTCTCCGAAAGCGGCCAGCGGCTCGTACACCCGCAGGTAGGACGTGTAGGGAACGAGCACCGAAGACACCACCGACATGCGGTAAATCGTGTCACGCCGGTACGCCACAGGGAGGTGATCCACGGCAGTGAACGGATCCACGTGTCCCGAGGACTTACGCTCTTGCCCAGTCGGACCGGCCGGAACCGGTCGGTCCTGGCCCTCCCCACCTTCAGGAGGGCCGTTCCGCCGCTTCGTACTTGGGAGTCACCACAGTGACCGATGTGACCGGCGTGCCAGCCCCCGTCGACGTCCTGCGCACCTTGTTCCACTCGGATCAGGGCGGCCACGAGCAGGTCGTGATCTGCCAGGACCGCGCCAGCGGTCTCAAGGCCGTCATCGCCATCCACTCCACCGCCCTGGGCCCGGCCCTCGGCGGCACCCGCTTCTACCCGTACGCCTCCGAGGAGGAGGCCGTCGCGGACGCGCTGAACCTGTCGCGCGGAATGTCGTACAAGAACGCCATGGCCGGCCTCGACCACGGCGGGGGCAAGGCCGTCATCATCGGCGACCCCGAGCGGATCAAGTCCGAGGAACTGCTCCTCGCCTACGGCCGGTTCGTCGCATCGCTCGGCGGGCGCTACGTGACCGCCTGTGACGTCGGCACGTACGTCGCCGACATGGACATCGTCGCCAGGGAGTGCCGGTGGACCACCGGCCGCTCCCCCGAGAACGGTGGCGCCGGCGACTCCTCCGTGCTCACCGCGTTCGGCGTCTTCCAGGGCATGCGGGCCTCCGCCCAGCACCTCTGGGGCGACCCCACACTGCGCGGGCGCAAGGTCGGCGTCGCGGGCGTCGGCAAGGTGGGCCGCCACCTGGTCGAGCACCTCCTGAGCGACGGCGCGGAGGTCGTCGTGACCGACGTGCGCGAGGAGTCCGTCCGCCGTATCACCGACCTGCACCCCGAGGTCATGGTCGCCGCCGACACGGACGCGCTGATCCGCACGGAGGGCCTGGACATCTACGCCCCGTGCGCACTCGGCGGCGCCCTGAACGACGAGAGTGTCCCCGTGCTCACGGCGAAGGTGGTGTGCGGAGCGGCCAACAACCAGCTCGCGCACCCGGGTGTGGAGAAGGACCTTGCCGACCGCTCGGTCCTGTACGCGCCCGACTACGTGGTGAACGCCGGTGGCGTGATCCAGGTCGCCGACGAGCTCGTCGGTTTCGATTTCGACCGGTGCAAGGCGAAGGCCGCGAAGATCTTCGACACCACGCTGGCCATATTCGCACGTGCGAAGGCTGACGGAATTCCGCCGGCCGCGGCGGCCGACCGGCTGGCCGAACAGCGGATGGCGGAAGCGCGTCGTCACTGACGCGTGACCGCAGCGTCGGACGCCCGTCATCGGACCGTGGGACCGGCCCGGTGACGGCCGGTCCGGCGGGCCTGCGGGGCCGACGCGCCGACCCGGGGAGACAAGACTCACTCCGGTCGGCGGGTCGGCCGTCCACAAGAGGTTAAAATCGGGCTTGACCAGCGAGGACGGGCTCCTCTGCGGTCCTGCACGGAGGCACGTGATGCGGGCGGCGTACCGTATGGCCGAGGAAGCAGGTACCGTTAAAGCCACGGGCGCGGTCTCTCAGCCGAGAGTCCGTCCTGAAACATGAACGCGTGTCAAGACTCTGGGGCCGTCGAGCCCCGTCACCGAGGGGGTCGAGCCATGGGGCGCGGCCGGGCAAAGGCCAAGCAGACAAAGGTCGCCCGCCAGCTGAAGTACAGCAGCGGCGGGACTGACCTGTCGCGTCTGGCCAATGAGCTGGGCGCATCGCCTTCGAGTCAACCACCGAACGCCGAGCCGTTCGAGGACGACGACGAGGAAGATGACCCGTACGCACAGTACGCGGATCTGTACAACGACGACGAGGACGCGGACGAGGACGACCAGTCCGGTCCGTCGTCACAGCGCCGCGGCGCTTGACCTCGCGCTGACACATCAACCCGGTCCGGGCCTGCCCGGACCGGGTTCTGTGCTGTCCCGGTCCGGAGCGGTGCTGTGCCCGTCAGGAGCGGGGGTTCGCATCCGCCTCAAGGCTGTGCCCGTCAGGAGCGGGGGGATCGCATCCGCCTCAAGGCTCCTGCGGGCGTCCGGCCGCCGCCGGGACCGGTGGTGCGACCGGGCCCGGCGTGACGGGGTCCTACCGTGCGTAGCTGCCGGTCAGCGCGGCGCCCGTAGCGTGGTCGCCGCGGTCCGTGATCTCGCCGGCGACCCAGGAGTCGACACCCCGGTCGGCCAGCGTGGTCAGCGCCACGTCCACCGAGTCGGCCGGGACGATCGCGATCATGCCGACGCCCATGTTGAGCGTCTTCTCGAGCTCCAGCTGCTCGACCTGACCTGCCGTGCCGACGAGGTCGAAGACCGCGCCGGGCGTCCAGGTGGCACGGTCGACGGTGGCGTGCAGCCCGTCCGGGATCACCCGGGCCAGGTTGTTGGCCAGACCGCCGCCGGTGACGTGGCTGAAGCCGTGGACCTCGGTGGTACGGGTGAGCGCGAGGCAGTCCAGGGAGTAGATCCTGGTGGGCTCCAGGAGCTCCTCGCCGAGCGTCCTGCCGAACTCCTCGACCTGGCGGTCCAGGGTCCATCCGGCGCGGTCGAAGACCACGTGGCGGACGAGCGAGTACCCGTTGGAGTGAAGACCCGACGACGCCATCGCGATCACGGCGTCACCCTTACGGATACGGTCCGGGCCCAGGAGGCGGTCGGCCTCGACCACACCGGTACCGGCGCCCGCGACGTCGAAGTCGTCCGGACCCAGCAGGCCCGGGTGTTCGGCCGTCTCGCCGCCGACCAGGGCGCAGCCTGCCAGGACACAGCCCTCGGCGATGCCCTTCACGATGGCCGCGACACGCTCGGGATGCACCTTGCCGACGCAGATGTAGTCGGTCATGAAGAGCGGCTCCGCGCCGCAGACGACCAGGTCGTCCACGACCATGCCGACCAGGTCGTGCCCGATGGTGTCGTACACGCCCATCTGCCGGGCCAGGTCGACCTTGGTGCCGACGCCGTCGGTGGCGGAGGCGAGCAGCGGACGCTCGTAACGCTTGAGCGCCGAGGCGTCGAAGAGGCCGGCGAATCCGCCGAGGCCGCCGAGGCCCGCGACCTCGGGGCGCTGCGTCTTCTTCACCCACTCCTTCATCAGCTCGACGGCGCGGTCACCGGCTTCGATGTCGACGCCCGCCGCAGCGTAGGAAGCACCTGTTGTCTCAGACATGGCCCGGGATCTTTCGTGTGGGAATACGGGGCTGGTGGGGAATCCGGCCGGTCCGGATCACGGACGACGCAGCGCGTCGGCCGCCGCGGTGGCGGCGGGGCCGGCCGCCAGCTCGGTCTCCAGCAGCTGCTTGCCGAGCAGCTCCGGGTCCGGCAGCTCCATCGGGTATTCACCGTCGAAGCAGGCACGGCACAGGTTCGGCTTGGCGATCGTCGTCGCCTCGACCATCGCGTCGAGCGAGATGTACGCGAGCGAGTCGGCACCCATGGACGTGGCGATCTCGTCGACGGACATGCCGTTGGCGATCAGCTCGGCACGGGTCGCGAAGTCGATCCCGAAGAAGCAGGGCCACTTCACCGGCGGGGAGGAGATCCGGATGTGGATCTCGGCAGCGCCCGCCTCGCGGAGCATCCGGACCAGGGCGCGCTGGGTGTTGCCGCGGACGATCGAGTCGTCCACCACGACCAGGCGCTTGCCCTTGATGACTTCCTTGAGCGGATTCAGCTTGAGGCGGATGCCCAGCTGACGGATGGTCTGTGAAGGCTGGATGAAGGTCCGGCCGACGTAGGCGTTCTTGACCAGTCCGGCCCCGAACGGAATTCCGCTCGCCTCGGCGTAACCGATGGCCGCGGGGGTTCCCGATTCCGGCGTCGCTATGACCAGATCGGCCTCGACGGGAGCCTCGGCCGCCAGCTTCCGGCCCATCTCGACCCGGGAGAGGTAGACGTTGCGCCCGGCGATGTCGGTGTCGGGGCGGGCCAGGTAGACGTACTCGAAGACACAGCCCTTGGGCTTCGCTTCTGCGAAGCGAGAGGTGCGGAGGCCGTTCTCGTCGATGGCGACGAGCTCGCCGGGCTCGATCTCCCGGACGTAACTGGCACCGCAGATGTCGAGGGCGGCGGACTCCGACGCCACCACCCAGCCGCGCTCCAGCCGGCCGAGGACCAGCGGGCGGATGCCCTGCGGGTCACGGGCGGCGTAGAGGGTGTGCTCGTCCATGAAGACGAGCGAGAAGGCGCCCTTGACCTCGGGGAGCACCTTTGCGGCGGCCTCCTCGATGGTGAGCGGCTTGTCGTTCTCGTCCCGCTGGCCGGCGAGCAGCGCGGTCACCAGGTCGGTGTCGTTGGTCGCCGCGACCTGGGTGGCGCGGCCGTCCTTGCGCGGAAGGTCGGCGACCATCTCCGCGAGCTGGGCCGTGTTGACCAGGTTGCCGTTGTGACCGAGGGCGATCGAGCCGTGCGCGGTGGCACGGAACGTCGGCTGCGCGTTCTCCCACACCGAGGCACCGGTGGTGGAGTAGCGGGCATGACCGACCGCGATATGGCCCTGGAGCGATCCCAGAGACGTTTCGTCGAAGACCTGCGAGACCAGTCCCATGTCCTTGAAGACCAGGATCTGGGACCCGTTGCTCACTGCGATGCCCGCGGACTCCTGTCCACGGTGCTGCAGGGCATACAGTCCGAAATAGGTGAGCTTGGCGACCTCTTCGCCCGGAGCCCAGACACCGTAGACGCCGCAAGCGTCCTGGGGGCCCTTCTCTCCGGGGAGCAGGTCGTGGTTGAGTCGTCCATCACCACGAGGCACGGCACCGAGTGTAGGCGAGATCGACCACCGGTCCGAATTGGGTGACCGCCTCGCGGGGGTGGGGGGACCGGTGCGACCCGGCCTGTGAGGCGCCTCTCGCGGGCGCCCGGGGTGGCGTCGCGCCATCACTGCGCGTGATCATGGCTGATTCCCCTCCACGGCCCCGGACCCCTCACAAGGCGTTCGATGCCGGGATGCGGGGCGGTTACCGGCCGGTCCGGGCCATCGGCGGGATCGGCCCCCCGCGGGGTCCTCTCGTGGCACTCGGTGAGCCGGAGCGGGAGACGTCACGGATGCTGGCCGAACGCTCGTTTCGTGGCGAGCCTCACACCGGGAGGGCCGTGAGCGAGGGCTCCGCGGGCCCTCTCGGGCCTCCGGAAGCCGGTGCCGGACCACGGCGGGGCGGGTGCGGGACGGTCGGGCGACCGGTGCGGGTCGGGGGCGGGCGCCCGACGGCCGCGCGACCGGTGCGGGAGGTCCCGGGGGGACGGCCGTTCGCGGTAGCTGCCGGGCGGCCGTTCAGCGGTGCGGGACGACCGGGTGCGGACAGCGGCGCAGCCGGTGCCGCGCGACGGCCGAACTCCGGTGGGCAGAAGCTCCGGTGCCGCGCGGTCCGCGACCCGATGCCGACGGGCCGTGCACGTGTTCCTGACCCCACCCGCAGCAACGCCGGGCAGCCGTACGGCCGCGTACGACCGTCCTCCGGGAAACGGTCGGCGCCCCGGCGCCCCGGTTCCGGACAGCGGCGAGCAGGTGCCGACGCGCTGGAACGCCGGTGCCAGGGAGCCGGACGCGTGGCGCCGGAGGGCCCGGAGCAGCGGAGTGCCGAGGGCCCGTGGCCGGAGCACCCGTGACCGGAGGCCCGTGACGCCGAGGGTCCGGCCGTGCAGGGACGGGCGGGCCGCCAAGCGCCGGGCGCTCTCTGTCCGCAGTGCGAGACCGGCGTTGACAGGCCCAGGGCCTGTTGGCAAGCTCCTCCCTCATGCAGCCCCTCGGTGATCATTCGGTCACGCTCGTGGAGCGCCGCCACGTCGATCTGGGACGTGTCGCGAGCGCCATCTGTCGCCACGCCTGAGCCTGCCGCACCCCTGGAGCCTCGGTCCGTTTCGTAGGCCTCCGGTCGAGGGTCCGTCCCACAGAGTTTCCGCAGGACGTGCCCGGAGCCTCTGCCGGATCCCCGTGGCGTGCCACCCACCCGCGCCTCTGTCTCCCGTGAGCCTCCGCCTTCCGGTCCAGGGACTCCGCTCCACCCCTCCCGCTCGCCACCCCTGTGTCCGGGCGCGCCTTCGCGCGTGACCGTGCCCTGCGGTTCCGTCTCGTTCCCCTCTTCTCGTACGCCTTTTCTCGTACGCCGTCCCGAGCGGCGTCCGAGTCCTGCCCAGGAGACCTCATGCCCAGCAATTCGAGCACCAGTGCGAATGAACCCTCCGGCGCCGCTCTGAGCCGCCGCGCCTTCACCACCGCCGTCGGTGCGACCGCCGCCGGTGCGGCCGTAGGCATACAGGCCGCCGCCCCGGCTGTCGCGGCGGTGTCCGAGGACGTGCCACGGGAGCGGCCGTTCCGCGCCGCACGCGGCAAGCACGCGCGGCGGCCCAACATCCTGTTCATCCTCGGCGACGACCTGGGCTGGGCGGATCTCTCCTCGTACGGGGCCCCGCACATCCGCACCCCGCACCTGGACGCCCTCGCGCGCCAGGGGGTCCGCTTCACGGACGCCTACTCGGGGTCCGCGACCTGCTCCCCCACCCGCTTCAGCCTCTACACCGGGCGCTTCCCGGGGCGCACGAAGGGCGGCCTCGCCGAGCCCATCGCCGACAGGTCGGTGGGACTCGAACCGACCCACCCCACGCTGGCCTCCCTGCTGCGCGGCGCCGGCTACTCGACCGCCCTGATCGGCAAGTGGCACTGCGGTTACCTGCCGGACTACAGCCCCACCAAGTCGGGCTGGGACGAGTTCTTCGGGAACTTCGGCGGGGCCCTGGAGTACTACTCGAAGCTCGGTCTCAACGGCGAGTACGACCTGTACGAGGGCGATGCCGCATACAAGGACCTCCGCTACTACACCCGGGTCCTGACGGAACGGGCGAGCGAGTACGTCCAGCGCGACCACGAGAAGCCCTGGCTGCTCAATCTGAACTTCACCACCCCGCACTGGCCCTGGATCGCCGACGGGGACACGGAGGCCTCGGCCGAGATCGTTCGCCGCATCAAGGCCGGCGACCGCTCCGCGCTCCGGAACGCCGACGGCGGCTCGGTCGAGAAGTACACGGAGATGGTCGAGGACCTGGACCGCTCGATCGGGCAGGTGCTCAAGGCGCTGAAGCGGTCGGGCCAGGAGGAGGACACCCTCGTCTTCTTCGCCAGCGACAACGGCGGTGAGCGCTTCTCCTACAACTGGCCCCTGTCCGGCAACAAGAGCTCGCTCCAGGAGGGCGGCATCCGGGTCCCGTCGGTGCTGCGCTGGCCCGCCCGTATCGACGGCCACCAGGTCAGCGACCTCCCCGTGTTCTCGCCCGACTGGACGGCGACCCTGCTGGAACTGGGCGGCGCGCGCCCGGACCCTGCCTATCCCCTGGACGGCGTCAGCCTCGCCGGATACCTCCTGCGGGACGAGGAGCCGAAGGAGCGCGACCTGTTCTGGCGCGTCCGCGGCGAGCGCGCGCTGCGGCGCGGTGACTGGAAGTACTACAGGGGGAGGAGCGGGACCGACCAGCTCTTCCAGCTGTCCGAGGACCAGCGCGAGCAGGCCGACCGGGCCTCCGCCGAACCGGAACTGCTCGCCGAGCTGAAGGCCGCCTGGGAGAAGACCGACGCCGGCCTGCTCCGGTATCCGACGGGTTCCTGAGCCCCGGCCCCCGGGGCCCCGCGCTCACGCGCTCACGTCCCGGCGGTCAGTTCCTGGCCGCCGGGGCCGACGCGTGAAGCCCCGCCCCGCTCTTCGCGGTGAGCGAGAGGGAGCGGTGGCCGATCGTGTACGTGGTGCTGCCCTCCAGTACGCCGAGCAGCGCGCGTTCCAGCTTCATCCGCGGGCCCGGGCACATCTTCCGGGTGGAGGAGAGCGGTCCGAAGGTGAGGGTGGAACCGGCGGCCTCCGCCTTTCCGTGGAACGAGTTGCAGCCGAGACTGCCCTCGACCGTGCCGTCCTCGCCGAAGGTGAGATGCGCCGTGTCCTCCGTGCCGGCGGGCAGAGACGTGGCGACGCCGTCCGAGGCCAGGCCGGTGACCTTCCAGGCCGTGCCGGTGAGGGGGGCCGGGGGCTCGGAGGTGAGCGCGATGGAGTCGCCCCGCGCCGTGGTCAGCGTCAGCGTCCTCGCGTCACCGCTGCCCGCCACGGCTGCCTCGAGCTTCCCGCTGAAGGCGCTCCCGAGCGCCTTCTCGAACTGCTGGACATCCTTCTCGCACCCCATCTCCGTGGTCGTACCCGGTCCTACGGTGACCGTGTCGCCGTCGACCTCCACGTCTGCGGTGAAACGGTTGCAGCCCAGGTTTCCGGTGGCCTTCCCCGTGGAGTCGATCGCGACGTGCGCCGCGGAGGGGGCCTCGGTCGTCCTCCCGCCGACGGTCAGGGAGGAGACGTTCCAGTGGACACCGGTCACGGGCACCTCGTCCCGCACGGCGCCGCTGCCGTCCCCGGAGCCCGCTCCGGAGCCCGGATCCGTACCGCAGGCGGCAAGGGTGAGGAGGGCCAGGACACTGACAGCCATACGTTGTTCGCGCATGGCCATGGGACGGAGCGAGCGGCCGATCCGGTTCCCCTCAGCCCATCAGCGGGAGCAGATGGGCCAGTTCCGCCCGCTCACCGCTCGCCCTGACCTGCGCGGCTTCGAGCGCCTGCGTCCACCCCGTACGCCCGGTGGCGAGCCGGATCCAGGTGAGCGGATCCGTCTCCACCACGTTGGGCGGCGTGCCCCGGGTGTGCTTGGGGCCGCCGATGCACTGGACCACGGCGAAAGGCGGGACGCGCACCTCGACCGAGCCGCCGGGCGCCTTGTCCGCGAGCGCGTCGGCGAGGAGCCGGGTGCAGGCCGCGAGCGCCTGACGGTCGTACGGGATGTCGAGGCCGGTCGCCCGGTGGAGGTCGTCGGTGTGGACGACGAGCTCGACGGTGCGGGTCACCAGGAAGTCACCCAGCCGCATCGTCCCCGCCCGGGTCGTCACCAGCCGGTCGGGGCCGTCGACGGGCACCAGCTCCGCGAACCGGGCCGCGGTCTCCTCGTACAGGGCGTCGAGATCGGGCCGGTCCGCGGCGAGCGTCCTGGTGAAGTCGGAGATGCCCGCGGCGTTCCCCGCGGTGGAGAACGGCCAGGCGAGCAGGGCGATCTCCGGCTTGGGGCCACGCGGGGCCGGGAGTTCCATGGACCGGCTGACCCGCTCCAGGGCCATGGTCAGGTGTGCCGCGAGCTCCCGCACGGTCCACTCCCCCAGTCCCGGCAGCGCGAGCTGTTCGGGCGTCAGGGCGCGGACGGCGTCCCGCACATGGGCGAACTGGGCCAGGACGGCGGTCCGGGTTCTGGCGAGGTCGTAGGCACGGGAGCGCTTCTTGGCCGGTGGCATGGTGGCGAGACTAACCGGTACCTCCGACAGCCCGGCCGCACCTCCGGCCGCCCGGACCGCACCTCAGGCCGGCCCGGGCGGGAGCCCGCCGCCGTCCCGCACCGGCGCTCAGCTCCTGGCGAAGTCCTTCGCGCCGGGAAGGACGACATCGGTGCAGCCCCGGCGCTCGGTCACGTCGTCGACGTACGCCCGGAACAGCGGTTCCAGCCGGTCGGCGGCTATGCGGTCGTACGGATAGGCCACCCACAGCACGTGCACGGCCGGCCGGCCGTCGCAGACGGAGGACGCCCACCAGGTCCGGTCGGAGTCCGTGCCCGCCGTGCCCGGGGTGAGCTCGGTCTTCTGCTCGAAGTCCTCGGCCCGCAGCCCTCGCGTCCCATCGCCGACGTACGTCTCGGTCTTCACCCACCAGGGGAGGTACTTCAGGACGTCGTCCAGTGTCTGCGGGTAGTCCGAGGTCTTCACGAAGCCCGGGTAGATCCTGCGGGTCTCCTTCTCCCCGACCGCCAGCACACACGCGTCATGGGCACTCGCCCTTCCCGCCGGAGCGCCCAGGGCCCGGTCCGGAAGGCTGCCACGCTCCTCCGTGGTCAGGAAGCGCCGGTACCAGTCGCAGGTGCCCCCGGTGCGCGCCGCGGAACCGAACTCCGTCCCCGGCTCGGCGAGCGTGGCCGGGAGCTCGGGGAGGTCCGCCAGGCAGCCCGTGCGGTCCGCGGCACGGTCCGCCCCCTGGCGGGCCAGACCGGCCAGCGTGCGCCGGTCCTCGGCCGTGACCGGCTCGTCGTACTGGGCGACGGCCGAGACCTCTATGGAGGAGACCTTGCCGCCCTTCGCGCAGACCGCCCGCGCCGTCACCTTGTACTCGTCGTACTCGCCCAGCGCGCCGTCGCCGAGCGGGTGCGGGAGGGCATGGCGCACCACGGGACCGGGCGAGCTCTTCTCGTCGCCGTACGGACGGCGGAAGGGCTCGTCGCTGTCCTCGTCGATCGTGGTCTCGTCCTCGGCGGTCTCCTCCGCGTCCGGCTCGGCCGAACGCCGGAGTACGGCCAGGGAGAAGTGCCCGTACGTCGTCCCCGGGTCACCGACCCGGTAGACGAGGCAGCCGCTGGAGCGCTCACCGAGGTCGGTCTCGTGCTCGTCGGAGAGCTTGACCCGGTCGATCCCGCCGCCGTTCAGCCCGAGGACCGGGTCGGGATCGACGAGACCACCGCACGCCTCGGTGATGCGCTCACGGCTCTCGGACCGGGCGCGGAGATCGACGACCTCCTGCACGAAGGCCCACAGACTCAGGCCGATGCCGGCCACGGCGAGCACGCACAGCAGCTTGTTCACCGCGTCGCGCCGTCGCCCTCGCTCCGGCAACAGGCCTGGTGCCCGGTCCGGTTGCGCCTCGCGCAGATCGTCCATCGTCGTCCCCCCGTACACACCGCACGCAACGGTCCCAAGCTAACAGCCGGTACCGACAGCCTCCCCGGCGGTGAACGTCTCGCCTCCGGCGGGCACGCCGATGCCCCGCCAGGTGAAGGGGATTCCCCGGGCGGTGTCGAGGTCCGGGTGGTCCATCAGCTGGAAGTGCACGTGCGGTTCGGTGGAGTTGCCCGAGTTCCCGCACCGGGCGATCTGCTGGCCCGCCCGGACGGAATCTCCCGCCCGCACCAGGAGGGAGCCGCGCCGGACGTGGGCGTACGCGGCGTACGTCCCGTCGCCCAGGTCGAGCACGATCCGGTTGCCGAAGATCGTGCCCGCCCCGGCCAGCTCGCGGACGGCCGCCTCGATCAGCATGAGATAGGCGAGCGCGGGGCCCGAGTTCCGGCTGAGGTGGTCGCGCCGGCCGTCGCTCGCGTGGACGACGGTGGCGTCCGCCACCGCGAGGAGCGGGGCGCCGAAGGCCGGGAAGTCGCGGTTGGGGCGGACGACGGGCCACAGCGACCGGAAGGGCGGACGGCTCTCCCCCTCCGGTTCGGCGACGACGTCGATCGCGTAGGACTGCCCGTAGGCGTGCGTGCCATGGCTGGGCACCTTGTCGGCGGGGCTGTTCAGCGCGGTCCAGCGGCCCGCCACCGGCGGTCCCACCTCCACGGCGGGCCTGGGACGTGCCCCGGCCGCACCGGCGGAACGGCTCGCCACGAAACCGATGACGAGCGCCGCCCCCGCCGGCAGGAAGACCAGGCCGAAGGGGTCCAGCGGCCCCGTGAAGGACGTCACGACCACCAGCGCCACGAAGACGATCCAGCAGCAGCGGTACAGGACCATCGCGACTTTGCGTGCGGACATGACGTCCCCCTCTTCCGTGTCCGTCGTGGTTCTCAGGGCCGGGCGGCCGTGAGGACCACCAGCAGGGGCACCACCCGGGTGCCGGGCACCTCGTAGCGCCCGCGCCCGGTCGTGTGCAGCCAGCCCGCGCCGGTCAGCAGGCGCAGATGGTGGTAGATCTGGCCGGTCGTGCCCGTCTCGTCCAGCTCGGCCAGCTCGGCCGCCGTGCGGCGGCCAACGAGGATCTCGCGGAGCAGCCGCAGCCGGACCGAATGCCCGAGCGCGGCGAGTGGCTCGGCGGCCTCCGCCCAGTCGGGCCGCTCCCCGTCCTGGCCGAGGAGCCCGGCGGTCAGCGCGCCGTACTGCCATTCGTACCGCTCGCCTGCCGGCAGCCGCACCGCGCCCGTGAACAGCACTCCGCCGTCGGCAGCGGCCTCCCCGACCTGTCCGAGCTGGTCCTTCAGCCCGTCCAGGGCCCAGAAGTCCCCGTCGCCCAGGCTCGGCGGCCGACCGTCCGACGCCCGCTCCAGCACCGCCAGCCGGCGTTCCAGCTCTGCGACACGTTCCTCGAGTTCCACAGAACACAACCTTACGTAATTACGTAACATGCATCAACAGTTTCCGGTGAGAACGCCGAAGCCCCCGCCCGGTCGACCCGGACGGGGGCTTCGGAACAGGCGGAAATCAGGCGAACAGACCCTCCAGGGTCCCCTCGTGCGCCTCGCGCAGCTCGCTCAGCGGGATGCTGAACTCGCCCTGGATCTCGATCTCCTCGCCGTCCACGACACCGATCCGGGCGACGGGCAGACCCCGTGCGCCGCACATGTCGTTGAAGCGGAGCTCCTCGCTGCGCGGAATCGAGACGACCGCACGGCCGGCCGACTCCGAGAAGAGGAAGGTGAACGCGTCCAGACCGTCCGGGACGACCAGCCGGGCACCCTTGCCGCCCCGAAGGCAGGACTCGGTGACCGCCTGGATCAGACCGCCGTCGGAGAGGTCGTGCGCCGCGTCGATCATGCCGTCGCGGGAGGCCGAGATCAGGATCTCGCCGAGCAGCTTCTCGCGGCCCAGGTCGACCTTGGGCGGCATGCCGCCCAGGTGCTGGTGGACGACCTCGGACCAGGCCGAACCGCCGAACTCCTCGTGGGTGTCGCCCAGGAGGTAGAGCAGCTGGCCCTCCTCCGCGAACGCGACCGGCGTGCGCCGGGTGACGTCGTCGATCACTCCGAGCACGGCCACGACCGGCGTCGGGTGGATCGCCGTCTCACCGGTCTGGTTGTACAGCGACACGTTGCCGCCGGTGACCGGGGTGCCCAGCTCCAGGCAGCCGTCCGCCAGACCACGCGTGGCCTCGGCGAACTGCCACATGACGTCGGGGTCCTCGGGCGAACCGAAGTTCAGGCAGTCCGAGATCGCGAGCGGCTTGGCCCCGGAGGCGGCGACGTTGCGGTACGACTCCGCCAGCGCGAGCTGCGCGCCGGTGTACGGGTCGAGCTTGGCGTAGCGGCCGTTGCCGTCGGTCGCCATCGCCACGCCCAGGTTCGACTCCTCGTCGATCCGGACCATGCCGGCGTCCTCGGGCATCGCGAGCACGGTGTTGCCCTGCACGAAGCGGTCGTACTGGTCGGTGATCCAGGACTTGGAGGCCTGGTTCGGCGAGCCGACCAGCTTGAGGACCTGCTCGCGCAGCTCCGCGCCGTTCGCCGGGCGGGCCAGCCTGCCGGCGTCGTCGGCCTGGAGGGCGTCCTGCCAGGACGGCCGGGCGAACGGGCGGTGGTAGGTCGGGCCCTCGTGGGCGACGGACCGCGGCGGTACGTCCACGATCTGCTCGCCGTGCCAGAAGATCTCCAGCTGCGAGCCCTCGGTCACCTCACCGATGACGGTGGCGATGACGTCCCACTTCTCGCAGATCTCCATGAAGCGGTCCACGTGCTGCGGCTCGACGATCGCGCACATGCGCTCCTGCGACTCGCTCATGAGGATTTCCTCGGGCGAGAGGGAGGAGTCACGCAGCGGCACGGTGTCCAGCTCGACGCGCATACCGCCGGAGCCCGCGGAGGCCAGCTCGCTCGTGGCGCAGGAGAGCCCCGCGCCGCCGAGGTCCTGGATGCCCGCGACGAGCTTCTCCTTGAAGATCTCCAGGGTGCACTCGATGAGGAGCTTCTCCTGGAACGGGTCGCCGACCTGGACGGCGGGGCGCTTGGTGGGCTTGGTGTCGTCGAAGGTCTCCGAGGCCAGCACGGAGACGCCGCCGATGCCGTCGCCGCCGGTGCGGGCGCCGTAGAGGATCACCTTGTTGCCGGGGCCGGACGCCTGGGCGAGGTGGATGTCCTCGTGCTTCATCACGCCGATGCAGCCGGCGTTGACGAGCGGGTTGCCCTGGTAGCAGGCGTCGAAGACGACCTCGCCGCCGATGTTCGGCAGGCCGAGGCAGTTCCCGTAGCCGCCGATGCCCGCGACGATGCCGGGCAGGACCCGGCGGGTGTCGGGGTGGTCGGCCGCACCGAAGCGCAGCGGGTCGACGACCGCGATCGGACGGGCACCCATGGCCAGGATGTCGCGGACGATGCCGCCGACTCCGGTGGCCGCGCCCTGGTAGGGCTCGATGTACGAGGGGTGGTTGTGCGACTCGACCTTGAAGGTGACCGCGTAACCCTGGCCGACGTCGACCACACCGGCGTTCTCGCCGATGCCGACGAGCATCGCGTCGTTGGCGGGGACCTTCTCGCCGAACTGCTTGAGGTGGACCTTGCTGCTCTTGTAGGAGCAGTGCTCGGACCACATCACGGAGTACATGGCGAGCTCGGCGCCGGTGGGACGGCGGCCCAGGATCTCGCGGATCCGGGCGTACTCGTCCTCCTTGAGGCCGAGTTCCTTCCAGGGCTGTCCGGCGTCCGGGGTTTCGGCCGCGTGCTTGACCGTGTCCAGGCTCATGCGTTGACCAGCTTCTTGATGATCGAGGTGAAGAAACCCAGGCCGTCGGTGCGACCGGTGCCGATCAGCGGCTCGACGGCGTGCTCCGGGTGCGGCATCAGACCGACGATGTTGCCCGCGGCGTTGGTGATGCCGGCGATGTCGCGCAGCGAGCCGTTCGGGTTGACGTCGGCGTAACGGAAGGCGACGCGGCCCTCGGCCTCCAGCTCGTCGAGCGTGCGCTCGTCGGCGGTGTACCGGCCGTCCACGTTCTTCAGCGGTACGGAGATCTCCTGGCCCGCCGTGTAGTCGGAGGTCCAGGCGGTCCCCGCGTTCTCCACCCGCAGCTTCTGGTCGCGGCAGATGAAGTGGAGGTGGTTGTTGCGCAGCATGGCGCCGGGCAGCAGGTGCGCCTCGGTCAGGATCTGGAATCCGTTGCAGATGCCGAGGACCGGCATGCCGGCCTTCGCCTGCTCGATGACGGTCTCCATCACGGGCGAGAAACGCGAGATGGCGCCGGCGCGCAGATAGTCGCCGTAACTGAATCCGCCCGCCAGGATCACCGCGTCGACCTGGTGGAGGTCCTTGTCACGGTGCCAGAGCGATACGGGTTCGGCGCCCGCGATCCGTACGGCCCTCAGGCTGTCCTGGTCGTCGAGCGTGCCGGGAAAAGTGACGACGCCGATACGGGTGGTCACTTCTCCTCCTCCACCGTGACGGTGAAGTCCTCGATGACGGTGTTGGCGAGGAAGGTCTCGGCCAACTCGTTAATACGGGCGAGGGCGGCATCGTCGACCGGCCCCTCGACCTCGAGCTCGAAACGCTTTCCCTGACGAACGTCCGCGATTCCGTCGAAGCCGAGACGAGGCAGTGCGCGCTGCACAGCCTGTCCCTGCGGGTCGAGGATCTCCGGCTTGAGCATGACGTCGACTACGACGCGTGCCACTGGCACTCCCGGTGGTGTGGTGCGGCTGTGTCTCCGAGGGGTTCCCCAGATCCCCGCGGGTCCTATCAGCGTACCTGGCCAGAAATTCTACGCGGGTAGATATAGGATGGACCTGATCACGCCGTGATAACGGAGCCGGACTACGCGCAGGGAAAGTTCAGGGAAAGAATCTTCGGCCGTATTGCGCTCGGGCACGCGGAGGCAACACGCTGACGTAATTGACCGGGCTTCACAATGCGGCTCCTGCCGCTGTACAAATGAATACCGGGGAAAGCACGATTGCCCCGGAACAGTCGACGCCAGTCGATCCGTATCCGCCCAGCCGCCGGAAGGCCGGCATCAGCGCATGTCAGACGCGACGGTGCCGCAGGAAAGGACCGATATCCGTGGCTCAGCGCGTAGTGGTCACGCTCTCCGACGACATCGACGGGGGAGAAGCGGCGGAAACGGTCACCTTCGCCCTGGACGGGAAGTCGTACGAGATCGACCTCAATCCCGCCAACGCAAAGAAACTGCGCAAGACGCTGGCCCCGTACGTGGCCGCCGGCCGAAAGCAGACAAATGCCGGCAAGCGCGGCAGGGCCCCCGTCTCGTACCACCACACCTCGGTCGCACCGGACCCCGCCGCCGTGCGCGCCTGGGCCCGCTCGCACCGGATGGACGTGCCCGCCCGCGGCCGCATCCCCAAGAAGGTCTACGAGGCGTTCCAGGCCGCGAGTTGAGGGCAACGCCCGGAATGCACCCTTCCGGTTACCCCTCCGCACGACCCCTCGGGGGACGCCCCGGGGAGCCGACTTGCACAACACCCCTGCAGGTCGGCTAGAGTCTGGAGCACGCCGAAGGGCAAGGCCGAAAAGCCGGGTCCGACGCAGCGTGCGGGTGTAGTTCAGTAGTAGAACATCCCCCTTCCAGGGGGAAGGCGCAGTGTGCAATTCCTGTCACCCGCTCTGCACCGCCTTACCGATCCACTCAGTGGATCAGGTAGAGTGGTGAGCGCTCCACCGGTGAAAGCCGAGTGGCAGCAATGCGGACGTAGCTCAGTTGGTAGAGCGCAACCTTGCCAAGGTTGAGGTCGCCAGTTCGAACCTGGTCGTCCGCTCTTGATTCAAAGGCCCCGGTCGATATCGATCGGGGCCTTTGGCGTTTCTCCGCCGGTCCATGACGTTTGTCATGCGCGGTGATGACAGGGAGCACTGCCCCCGGCCACGCTCCGGCGGAAGTCTGGGGACATGACCAGCGACGACATTCCGACCGCGAGCACCGCCGACCCCGACGCCGCCGTCGAGGCCGCATCCGTCCGTCGGCGATACACGGGCGGCTTCGAGGCGGTGAGAGGGATCTCGTTCTCGGTGGCGCGTGGTGAGCTCTTCGCCCTGCTCGGCACGAACGGCGCCGGGAAGACATCCACCGTGGAACTCCTGGAGGGACTGGCACGTCCGGACGGCGGTACGGTGCGCGTCCTCGGCCACGATCCGTACCGCGAGCGGGCGGCCGTCCGTCCCAGGACCGGGGTGATGCTCCAGGAGGGCGGCTTCCCGTCCGACCTGACGGTCACCGAGACCCTGCGGATGTGGGCGGGGTGCACGAGCGGGGCGAGGCCGCCCGGCGAGGCCCTCGACCTGGTCGGGCTCACACCGAGGGCGCGGGTCCGGGTCAAGCAGCTCTCCGGAGGTGAGCGCCGCCGCCTCGACCTGGCACTGGCCCTGCTCGGCCGTCCCGAGGTCCTCTTCCTGGACGAGCCCACGACGGGGCTCGACGCCGAGGGAAGGCGCGACACCTGGCGGCTGGTGCGGGAGCTGCGGGAGAGCGGCACCACCGTCCTGCTGACGACGCACTACCTGGAGGAGGCGGAGGCGCTCGCCGACCGGCTGGCGATCATGCACCAGGGCCGCATCGTCACCTCGGGCACCATCGCCGACGTCACCGCGGCGCGGCCCGCCCGCATCCGCTTCGACCTGCCCGACGGGGTGCCGCCGGCCCGGCTCCCCCTGTCCCTGAAGGCGGCGGCCGACGGCCGGCGGATCGACATCCGCACCCACCGGCTCCAGGAATCCCTCCACGAACTGCTCTGCTGGGCGAAGGAGTCACAGGTGGACCTGCACAAGCTCGATGCCCGCTCCGCCTCGCTGGAAGAGGCGTTCCTCGACATCGCACAGAACCGGGCCACGGAGCCGAAGGGGGCGACGGCATGACGGACACCGCGGCTGCGACCACCGGCGGGAAGGGCGGGGACGGCATGACGGGCACCACGGCCACGGGCAGGCTGACGGCCCTCGGACGGGCTGAGTTGACCCTCCTCGTACGCAACAGGACAGCGGTGTTCGTCGCCCTGCTGATGCCTCTGTTGATGATCGTCGCGATGAAGTCCTCCCTCGAACAGGTCGACCTCGGCGGTACAGGGCTCTCCGTCGGCGGTCTCGCCCTGACGGGAGGCCTCGGCATCGTGCTCCTCCAGGTCGTCTACATGAACCTGGTGGCCTCATACGTGGCGCGCCGCGAGGAACTCGTACTCAAGCGGCTCCGCACGGGAGAGGTCTCCGACCGCGAGATCCTCACCGGGACCGCTCTCCCCTCCGTGCTGCTGGCGTTCGCCCAGTGCGCGCTGATGGTCGCCGTCGGCGGACTCGCCTTCGACCTGGGGGCGCCCGAGCGGCCCGAACTGCTCCTGGGGGGACTGGTGCTCGGGGCCGTACTGATGTCGGCGCTCGCGGCGGCCACGTCCGCGCTGACCCGCTCGGTGCAGACCGCCCAGCTCACCACGCTGCCGCTGTTCATGGTCTCGCTGCTGGGTTCCGGGCTCTTCCTGCCCCTGGAGATCTTCCCCGACCTGGCCGCGTCGCTGTGCGAACTGCTGCCGCTGACCGGCGTGATGACGCTCGTACGGGCCGGCTGGCTCGGCCCCGGAGCCGGTGACGACGTCCTGGGGGCCGCCCTGACGGCGCTGGCCTGGACGGTGCTCGCGGTGTTTGCTGTCCAGCGGTGGTTCCGGTGGGATCCCCGACGCTGAGGGCGGACTCCCCGGCGGGGCACCGGACCGCCGGAGGCAGCCGGAACAGGACCAGGACATCGGACCGAGGGAAGACGGGGGACGCCGTGACGGAGGCGAGGACGGACGGCCCGCGGAAGGCGCCCCGGTGGCTGCGGCCGGAGAGCCTTCGGGGGACGCGGCCCGCCAGGAGCGACACCGCGAAGGTCGAGCTGTACACGCGCGCCAGCTTCCAGGCGATGGCGGGCCTCGAATTCGGTGGCCTCGCCGTGCCGCCGCTCCTGCACGGCCGGCAGCCCTGGGGCGCCTGGCTGTGCCTGCTCTTCCTCATCCACTCCGTCATGAGCGCCGTGCTGTCCTCCAGGGCCCTCGACTGGCGGCTCGGGCACCGGGAACGCCCGGTCCGGCTGACGGTGGCGTCCGCCGCGCTGACAGGCGTCTTCCTCCTGGCGCTCGTCCTGCTCCTCGACACCGGGGCCGTCTCCGAGGAGGACGACTTCGGTCTGCTGCTGATGGGCGTGTCCGCGTTCGGACTGGGATCGCTCTCCCTCGGTCTGCGCGCCACCCGCGAGCGGGTGTGGCTGGTGATCGGCACGGCGGCGGCCACCGCCCTGGCGACGGCGGCCCTGGGCCTGGGGTGGCATCAGACCTGGCTCGACTTCGCCGGCGTCGCCTGCTCGGGCGGGCTGTTCGTCGTCACGTACGTCTTCTCCGCCTGGCTGGCCGGCGTCGTGCGGCAACTGGACGCCGCCCGCGAACTCGAGACCAGGGTCGCGGTGGCGGAGGAGCGGTTGCGGTTCGGGCGTGACATGCACGACGTGATGGGGCGCAACCTCGCGGTGATGGCCCTGAAGAGCGAGCTCGCCGTCCAACTCGCCGAGCGGGGACGGCCGGAGGCCGTGTCGCAGATGGCCGAGGTGCAGCGGATCGCGCAGGAGTCGCAGCGCGAGATCCGCGACATCGTCCGCGGATACCGGGAGGCGAGCCTGCGCACCGAACTGGAGGGCGCGCTGAGCGTCCTGAAGGCCGCCGGGATCGACTGTGCGGTCCACGGCCTCGACGACGGCGCCCCGGCACTGCCCGCCGAGCTCCAGTCGGCGCTGGCGTGGGTGGTGCGGGAGGCGACGACGAACGTCCTGCGGCACGGCGATCCCCGCAGCTGTGTCATCCGAGTCTCGACGGCCGGCCGGTCCGCCGGGGTGGCGAAGCGCGGGGACGCGCGGCAGGAAGAGGTGGTCCTCATGGTGCAGAACGACGGCGTGCCCGAACCGGCGGGCGGGGCTCCGGACCGGAGGGGCGGCTCGCACTCCCCACCGGGAACCGGTCTGGCCGGGCTGCGGGAGCGGCTGGCCGCGCACGGCGGCACCCTCGAAGCGGGCCAGGACCCCTCCGAGGGCTGCTTCCGGCTGACGGCGCGGCTCCCGCTGCCGGGCCAGGATCGCGCCTCCGGCCGCCCCGCCGACGAAGAGGAGACGGCCGCATGAGCGCAGGACAGGAACCCGTGCGGGTCCTCCTCGCCGACGACGAGCACCTGATCCGGGGCGCGCTCGCCGCGCTGCTCGCCCTGGAGGACGACATCGTGCTGGTCGCCGAGGCGGCCACCGGGCCGGAGGCCCTCGCCATGGCCCTGGCGCACCGGCCGGACGTGGCGGTCCTCGACCTGGAGATGCCCGGCGCGGACGGTGTGAAGGTCGCCACATCCCTGAGGACCGGGCTGCCCGGCTGCCGGACCATGATCGTGACGAGCCACGGCAGGCCCGGCCATCTCAAGCGCGCGCTCGCGGCGGGCGTCCGGGCCTTCGTGCCGAAGACGGTCAGCGCCCGCCGGCTGGCGGAGATCATCCGTACCGTGCACGCGGGAAACCGTTATGTGGATCCGGAGTTGGCGGCCGACGCGATCTCCGCCGGGGACTCCCCCCTGACGGCGCGGGAGGCCGAGGTGCTGGAGCTGGCAGCCGACGGGGCCCCGGTGGCCGAGATCGCCGAGCGGGCATCGCTGTCGCAGGGCACGGTGCGCAACTACCTGTCGGCGGCGGTCTCCAAGCTCGGTGCCGAGAACCGTCATGCGGCGGTGCGTCTCGCACGGGAGAGAGGTTGGGTATAGTAGGCAGCGCGCTGCGGCGCATGCGAACGTAGCTCAGCTGGTAGAGCGCAACCTTGCCAAGGTTGAGGTCGCGAGTTCGAACCTCGTCGTTCGCTCCACACAGAAGGCCCCGGTCCTCAGGACCGGGGCCTTCTTCCGTCACATCCCCTGGGCCGGCCAGCTCAGACCCGTCAGAAGCTCGTACGCCTCAAGGTACTTGGCCCGGGTCGCGTCGACGATCTCCTGCGGCAGCGCCGGGGGCGGCTGCTCGCCGTGGCGGTCCCAGCCGGAGGCCGGGGAGGTCAGCCAGTCCCGCACGAACTGCTTGTCGTACGAAGGCTGTGCCTTGCCCGGCTCCCAGCTCTCGGCCGGCCAGAAGCGCGAGGAGTCCGGGGTCAGCACCTCGTCCGCGAGGATCAGCTCCTCGCCGCCGTCCGCGGTCGGCGCGAAGCCGAACTCGAACTTCGTGTCGGCGAGGATGATCCCGCGCTCACGGGCGATGTCCCTGGCCCGGCCGTAGACGTCGAGCGTCGTCCTGCGCAGCAGGGCCGCCGTCTCGGCGCCGACCTCGCGGGCGACCTCCTCGTACGACACGTTCTCGTCGTGGTCGCCCACCGCCGCCTTGGTGGCCGGGGTGAAGATCGGCCCGGGGAGCTCGGAGCCGTCGACGAGGCCCTCGGGAAGGCCGAGACCGCAGACCGTACGGGTCGCCTCGTACTCGGTCAGGCCGGAACCCGTGAGATAGCCGCGCGCCACGCACTCGACCTGGACCATCCGCAGCGAGCGGCAGACCAGGGTGCGGCCCGCCCAGTCGGCGGGCGCCCCGGCGGGGAGCTCCGTCGACAGCACGTGGTTGGGGACGAGCTCGGCGAGCTGGTCGAACCACCACAGCGACAGCTGGGTGAGCACGCGGCCCTTGTCCGGGATCTCGGTGGGCAGGACCCAGTCGTACGCGGAGATACGGTCGCTGGCGACCATGACCAGGTCGCCCGCCTCGTTCCTGTACAGGTCGCGCACCTTGCCGGTGTGCAGATGGGTGAGCCCCGGCACCTGCACAGGCTCGGGCTTTTCTACGAAACCGGACACGCTGCCTCCGCGTAGGTTGATCCAGGAGTCGTTCCGATTGTCCCGCATGCGGGGCGAGCGCGCCGACAGGGGTCGCCAGGTGGACCGGGCCGGAGCTGCTGTAGGGCGGCGCCCAAGCGGGTGAGCGCGCGGACGCCATGGACCGACCCTCGGGCGCGGGCTCGTTCCGCTTCCCGGCCCTGGGCCGTGTCGCCACCCGTGCACCGGCCCGTGTCCCGGGTTCCGGCCGTGCGCCTCAGTCTCGCTTGCAGATCCTGTCGAGCAGATTGGCCGTGGCCCGCTGGACCCTGGCGTCGACATGGCCGGGCCGGTCCAGGGCGGGGGACCAGGCGAAGGTGCCCGAGGCGAAGACGAGCGCTCCCGAGGGCGCGCGGTAGAGCGAGGTCTCCTGGTGCCGGGTGGCCCCCTCGCTGTCGCTGTACGGGGAGTGCGCGAGCAGCATGCGGTTCTCGTGCTCCGGCAGCGACGTACGCGGGAAGTAGCGGTCGGCCTCACCGGCGACCAGACCGTCGATCTCGTCGCCCTCGTGCGCCCCGGTGGCCTCCCAGAGCCAGTGCCCCGCGTTCCGCACGACCAGGGGGTGGGGTTCGGGGACCCGGCCCGCGTACTGGATGCCCAGCAACTGCTGTTCGGCCCGGTCGACCTCGCGCCACAGAGCGGGCTTGCCGGGGCCGCGGCGCTTGCGGCAGGTGAGCAGGCGGTCGGGGACTCCGGAGGCGGAGGGGCCGAGGCCGACCTGCCAGTACATGGTGTTGGCCGAGAGGAAGACCAGTGACGTACCGGTGTCCCGGGCGAGCTCGGCCGTACGGCGCATGGGCACGGACCAGTACTCGTCATGGCCGGGGAAGACCAGGCCGCGGTACCGGCTGGGGTCCACGCGGCCGGCGTGCAGGTCGCGTGCGTCGGCGTACGCCAGGTCGTAGCCGTAGCGCTCGGCCCAGCGGATGAAGTCGTAGGCGTGGCCGACGTGCAGCGGCAGACCGGCGCCCGCGTAGGGGCGGTCGAAGGAGATGGTGACGGCGGCGTCCTCCTCCCCCAGCAGCCGGCCCTGCTCGTCCCAGGCGTGGTACAGGCTCGCGCCCGTACGGCCGTCCTCCGGGTACAGGTTGTACGCCTGCCAGGTGATGTCCGGGAGCAGGAGCAGGAGATCGGCCGGGTGGTCGTCGCGGACCGTGAAGGGGACGTGCGAGCGGTACCCGTCCGCGGTGGTGAGGACGGCCACATACGCGCCGACCGACCAGTAGCTGGGGATCTGCAGCCGCCAGGAGAGCCACCAGTGGTGGCAGGACACCGTGCGCTCGGCGGTCAGCGGCGGCGGCTGGACGATGCCCGAGAGCCGCGGGCTCGTGGTGATCTTGGCGGCGCCGTCACCCCCGTAGTGCCCGATGCGGTAGACGTCGACGGAGAACTGCTGGGGCGGGTCCACCGTGATGTGGAAGTCGATCGCCTCGCCGGGGGCCGCTGCCCCGGGCGACGCGAACCCCTTGATCTGCCGGTGCACGTCGTCGGCGGTACGCGTACCACCCCCGGTTCCGCTGCGGCCGAGGTCCGGGGCGGCGTACCAGGGGACGACCTGACCCGTGTCGTCGTAGTAGTTCTCACTGCCACGGAGCCAGGGCAGCGGGCCCTGGCCGAAAGGGTCGCTCACGGCATGCGCGAGGGCACCCGATTCCCATCGCCGGATCTGCTCCGCCCCCATCCCGCACCCCTCCCTCGTCCCCCGAAAGCTGTGGGGCGCCGGACGCCGACGCCGTTCACAGCACATCACATAACGCACGCACTCCGTCACCGTTCGTCGCGAATTGACGTGAGCGGAGCGCAAACTTCCGGGTATGGGACGCGCATTCAGGACATTTAGGCGCCTGTGTGGACGCACGGTCGTGCGACGGGCCTTCCCGGGACGGAACGCGGGGGTGATCTCGCGGAGGTGCTTCACGGAGGTGCCCCACGGAGGTGCCCCGGGGAGGAAACGGGACGGGAGCGCGCCTGTGCGACGCGGGTGTACGACGGGAAGGGCGGGAGCGCGCCCGGGCGTCGGGAGGGGACGGGAGCGCGACGGTGTGGCGTGAGGGATCCGGGCGCGCCCGTCACGGGCCGTGGGCGGGACGTCGTGGCACGGGCGTGCCCTGGGCCCCGCGCGCGGATCGCGCGCCCTGGGCCACGCGCGGACGCGGTGCGGGACTCAGCCCAGGCGCACCGGTTTGTCGGTCCGTACGCCCACCGTCGTGAGCCACGTGCGCAGCGGCTCCGCGTCCCCGTCCTCGACGAGGCTGAGCACGGGGGCGCCCAGGTCGGATCGGCGGCCACCGTCGACCAGCAGCGCGGGACCGTCCAGCCAGTCGAGTCCGGGGGCCGCACCCGCCGTGTCCACGGCGGCACAGCAGACCATGGCCACGACGTGGTCGGCGAGCAGCTCGGTGCCCGTACGCGGCGGCTGGAGGGGGAAGAGCGGGAGGGGGAAGGGGCCCCAGAGGTCGAGGGGGGCCTGGTCCGTCGCGGCGAGCGCTGCGGCCTCCGGAGCACCGGGGCCGGCTCCGGGCCGCGCGGTCCCCGCCGCCTCGTCACGGGCGACGGCGGCACCGATCCCGGCCGCCAGTGCCTCGCTGTCGGCGCCGGGGGTCGCGAGGTGGTCGATGACGCGCGCCAGTGTGGGCACGGCCGCGCCGTCGGCACCGCGCGCGCCGGGCCCTCCCACGGAGACGCTCGTGGCCACGCCCAGGGCGTCGAGCACCCGGTGCAGGCGGGCGGCCTCGGCACGCCACTTCCGGTCCACGACCTCCTCCGGATACTGCTGCCAGTCGACCGGGGACCAGTCGGGACCGGCTTCCGCCGGGCCGCCGTGGAAGAGCCGCGCGGCCAGCAGCGATGCCGCCTCGTCGGCCACGCCGGGCTCCTCGATCAGATCGCAGGCGGGGCGCTCCCCCAGCCGCGACGCGAAGCCCTCGGCCAGCCGGTCGCGCCGGGAGAGTTCCGTGAGCGCGGAGACGACTCCGGCGTCGAGCTGCGAAGGCCAGCGGCCCATGCGCCAGGCGGGCAGGGCGACCCGGGTCAGCAGCCGGTCCCAGCCCGCGTAGGCCAGGCCGACCTGCTCCTGGGCGACGATCCGCAGGCCGTAGTCCACGCCCTGGGCGCGCCCCGACGCGGCGGCGGCGACGCACCGCTCCATCTCGGCCGCATGGTTGCGGCAGCCGCGCAGCATCAGCCTGGCGATCCATCCCACGAAGACCGTGCACCTCCTGCGCACCCATCCCCCGCCCGGCTGTGCGGCGTCGGCCACCGCGGCGTCCAGCCCACGGACGAAACGGCGGGCGGCGGCTATGTCGGGGTGCGCGGACGGCCCCGTGCCCGCGACGACGGGGGCGAGGACCGCGCGCAGCTCGGCGACCCGCATCCACCACAGGAAGGGGGACCCGATGACGAGCACGGGAGCGGCCGGGACGCGACGGCCGCGCCGGGCACCCGTCAGCCCTTTGGCGAGGCCCTTCGCGTGCGGCTGGGCCGCGGGATGCGTACGGTCCTCCAGCCAGCTGTCGCAGTCCGGCGTCAGCGCTATGGCGGACGGGGCCGGGACGTCGAGACGGTCGGCCAGGTCACGGACCAGCCGGTAGAGATCGGGGGCCGCCGCCTCCGTGAGGGGCACGGTCGGGCTGACGGCGGGCCTCGCCCGCGCCACGGCGAGGGCGACCGCGGCGGCGATCAGCAGCACCGCGACGGCGCAGCCCGTCACGGTCCAGCTCACCGTCGCCCACACGTCACCCTCGATGCGCCCCTGGGCGCCCGCGACGAGCAGCACGACGGCCGCGCCCGCCGGCAGGATCGCCAGGGCAGTCGCTCTGCCGCGGATGCGCAGCAGTGCCATGGCTCTGGCCCGCGCCGCGTGCGCACCCAACTCCTCAACCGAACCGGAACCGGACACGGCTGGACGTCACCCCCTCTGCCCCCGCGACGGTGTTGGTCACTCCCCCACTGTGGCACCCGTCACCGACATCGCAATGCCGGTGGGCCAAGTGCCGGAATGCCTGCGCCGCACCCTAGTTGGGGCCTCGGCGGGCGTCATCCGGATGGCCGAGTCGTCACCCGATGGAATGGCTTTGGGTAAAGCTGCTGACGCGCCGGTGCACAGGGGTTCGGTGATACGCCGACGCTTCTGGAGCCCGGCGGCACCGGCCCTCCCCCGGACATGCCGGTGCCCGGCACCTCCGGGGGAGGGCCGGGCACGGCGCGGAACGGTCGGAGGCCTCAGGCCTCCTCGGCCGCCTTGCGGGCGATGTCCGTACGGTGCTGGGAGCCGTCGAGCCGGATGCGGCCGACCGCGGTGTAGGCACGGTCCCTGGCCTCGGTGAGGTCCTTGCCGGTCGCGGTGACCGAGAGCACGCGCCCTCCGGCGCTGACGACGGCGTCGCCGTCCTGCCGGGTGCCGGCGTGCAGGACGAACGCATGGGGTCCATCCTTCGCCGCCACGTCGGCCAGGCCCTCGATCGGGTCCCCCGTGCGAGGCGTCCCCGGGTAGTTGTGCGAGGCGATGACGACGGTGACGGCCGCGTCGTCGCGCCAGCTCAGCGTGGGTACGACGTCCAGGGTGCCGTTGGCGGCGCCGAGCAGGACCCCGGCCAGCGGAGTCCTCAGGCGGGCCAGGACCACCTGCGTCTCGGGGTCCCCGAAGCGGGCGTTGAACTCGATCACCCGCACACCGCGCGAGGTGATGGCGAGGCCCGCGTACAGCAGCCCGGAGAACGGGGTGCCCCGGCGCCGGAGCTCGTCGACGGTCGGCTGCAGGACGGTCTGCATGACCTCCTCGACCAGCTTCGGGTCGGCCCACGGCAGTGGGGAGTACGCCCCCATGCCGCCGGTGTTGGGCCCCTCGTCGCCGTCCAGGGCGCGCTTGAAGTCCTGCGCAGGCTGGAGGGGGAGCACCGTGGTGCCGTCGGTGATCGCGAAGAGGCTCACCTCGGGGCCGTCGAGGAACTCCTCGATGACCACACGGTCACAGGCCAGGGCGTGGGCGCGGGCGGCTTCGAGGTCGTCCGTGACGACGACGCCCTTTCCGGCCGCGAGACCGTCGTCCTTGACGACGTACGGAGCGCCGAAGGCGTCGAGTGCCTCGTCGATCTCGGCGGGCGTCGTGCAGACGTAGCTGCGGGCCGTGGGGACGTTCGCACCGGCCATGACGTCCTTGGCGAACGCCTTGGAGCCCTCGAGCTGGGCGGCCTCACGCGAGGGGCCGAAGCAGGGGATGCCGGCCGCGCGCACGGCGTCGGCGACGCCGGCGACGAGCGGTGCCTCCGGGCCGACGACCACCAGCTCGGCGCCCAGTTCGGTGGCGAGGCGCGCGACGGCGTCACCGTCGAGCGCGTCGACCGGGTGCAGTTCGGCCACCTCTGCGATTCCGGCGTTGCCGGGGGCGCAGTACAGAGAGGTGACATCGGGGTCGAGGGAGAGAGAGCGGCACAGGGCGTGTTCGCGGGCGCCGCCGCCGATGACGAGGACCTTCACGGGGTGCAGCCTAGCCGCCGGGGACCGGGAGCCTCGACGGGCGCCGGTCCGTGGACAGCTCAGGGCTGCGGGAGGGAGGGCCAGGGGGCGGACGCGCGAGCCGCAGGAAGGGCGCGGCGGGAGGCGGCCAGCGGCTCGGGGGTGAACGGAGTCTGCGGACACCGCGCGAGGCACGAGGTCAGGGGTGGGCACGGACGGCTCGGGGGCCGTCGGGAGGACAGACCGGGGCGGCGGGGCGGCGGGGCGGCCAACCCTTACTCGTTGGTGAACTCCTCGACGACCGTGGCGCCCAGCTCGCGGACGATCAGCTCGTGACCGGACAGCGCGGAGTCGACCAGATCGGGGTCGTCCGCCTCCGCGGTGTCGTCCTCGGGAGCGACCGCTCGCGGCGGCTCCGGCGCGGCTCGGTCGTACGAGGACTGCTCGGGCCGGGCGGGCTGCTGCGGCGCGCTCTGCTGCGCGGGCGGCGGAGCGGGCTGGGCCTGCGCGGGCCGGGAGTCGTACGACGGAGCCTGCGGGGCCGGGGCGGGCTGGTACGGGGCGGCCGGCGGCCTGCCACCGCCGCCGCCACCCGTCTGCGCCGGCTGTCCGCCACCGCCCGAGGGGTCGACCACCGCGTCCACCCGCCAGCTGGCGTTGAACTGCTCGGCGAGGGCCTGCTTCAGCACCTCTTCGCTGCCGCTGCTCGCGAAGGTGTCCCGGGCCCCGGCATTGAGGAAGCCGAGCTGCAGGGTGCTGCCGTCGAAGCCGGTGACCTGGGCGTTCTGGCTGAGGAGGATCCAGGTGAAGCGGCGACGGTTCTTCACGGCCTCCAGGATGTCGGGCCACATGTTCCGCACCTGGGCCGCGCCCTGGGCCATGTTCTGCCCGCCGGGCGCGGGAGCCTGCGGGGCAGGGGCCTGGGCGGCGGCCTGCACGGGAGCGGAGGTGGGCGCCTGGACCTGCGGTGCGCTGCCGGGCGCGGAAGCGGTGGGCCAGCCACCGGGACGCCGCGCGGGCTCGGCGCCACTGCCCGCTCCGGCCGCCGTCGGCCACGCCCCGGGGCGCTGACCGGCCGGTGCGGCCTGCTGGGCGGCCGGGGGCGCTTCCTGAGGCGCGGCGGGTGGCGCGAACGCCTCGGCGGCCACAGGCGCCGCCGGAGGGACCTCGGCGGGAGCCGGGGGCGGGGGCGCGTCCCCCCGGGCCGCGGCACGGGCGGCGGCCGGACCTCCGGCGGGCAGGCCCGCACCGGCCGCGTGAGCCTGGGCCTCCGGCCCGGGTACGTACCCCAGGGCGGGGGCCGGGCCGGCCGTGGCGAAGGAGGCGCCGCGCTCGAGCCGGTCGAGCCGGGCCTGGAGCGACCGCTCGTCGTCGAACGCGGCGGGCAGCAGCACCCGGGCGCAGATCAGCTCGACCTGGAGCCGCGGAGAGGTCGCCCCGCGCATCTCGGTGAGTCCCTCGTTGACCAGGTCGGCGGCACGGCTGAGCTCCGCGGCGCCGAAGACGGCCGCCTGGGCCTGCATCCGCTCCACCACATCGGCGGGCGCGTCGATGAGCCCCTTGTCCCCGGCGTCCGGCACGGCGGCCAGGATCACCAGGTCACGCAGGCGCTCCAGCAGGTCGGCGACGAAGCGCCGCGGGTCGTTGCCGCCCTCGATCACCTGGTCCACGACCTCGAAGGCCGCGGCTCCGTCGCCCGCTGCGAAGGCGTCCACGATCGAGTCCAGCAGGGACCCGTCCGTGTAGCCGAGGAGCGAGGTCGCCATGGCGTATGTCACACCGTCGTCGCCCGCTCCGGCGAGCAGCTGGTCCATGACGGACATCGAGTCACGCACGGAACCCGCGCCGGCCCGCACCACGAGCGGCAGCACGCCGTCCTCGACGAAGCTGTTCTCCTTGCCGCAGACCTCGGCGAGGTAACCACGCAGCGTCCCGGGCGGCACCAGCCGGAAGGGGTAGTGGTGCGTACGCGACCTGATCGTGCCGATGACCTTCTCGGGCTCGGTGGTCGCGAAGATGAACTTGAGGTGCTCCGGCGGCTCCTCGACCACCTTCAGCAGGGCGTTGAACCCTGCCGGGGTGACCATGTGCGCCTCGTCGATGATGTAGATCTTGTACCGGCTGGACGCGGGCCCGAAGAACGCCTTCTCCCGCAGGTCACGGGCATCGTCGACGCCACCGTGCGACGCGGCGTCGATCTCGATGACGTCGATCGAACCCGGCCCGTTGCGCGCCAGGTCCCGGCACGACTGGCACTCCCCGCAGGGGGTCGGCGTGGGCCCCTGCTCACAGTTCAGACAGCGGGCGAGGATGCGCGCACTGGTCGTCTTTCCACAGCCACGCGGCCCGCTGAACAGGTACGCGTGGTTGACCCGGTTGTTCCGCAACGCCTGCTGCAGCGGGTCAGTGACATGCTCCTGACCGATGACCTCGGCGAAGGACTCGGGGCGATAGCGGCGGTAGAGCGCAAGGGACGACACACATACGAGGTTATCGGGGCGGACTGACAAACCGTCCCGCCCCGGAACGCGGCACCCGCGAACCGCCTCCCCCGAGGGCGCACCATCCGGCGGACACCTCACCCCGGACACGCAAGGGCCCCCCACGCACCCGCCAGAGCCAACCTACCCTTGCTGCCTTCCGGCCCTGGGGGAGTTCAGTCAGATAGCGCCACGTGAGGGGCTGACGCCCACCTTAACCGATCCGAACCCCCCGCCGTCCACCCGCTCCCGGTCCCGGGCCTCCCGGAGGACGATCCGGAACGATCTTTGGGGAACGTGTTCGCGAGCACCCTCCAACGTCTTGTATTGTTTGCGGCGGAGGATTCGCCTAGTGGCCTAGGGCGCACGCTTGGAAAGCGTGTTGGGGGCAACCCCTCACGAGTTCGAATCTCGTATCCTCCGCCATTGCTCTCACCGGGCAATACGTTGAAGGGCCCCACCGTTCGCGGTGGGGCCCTTCGACGTTGTCCGTCCCAGTTCGTTTGCGGAGCTTCCGAAGAGCGCCGCCGACTCGCTGGGCGACCTCGCGGAGCATGGTCCCCGTCGCATGTATGTGCCGAGCCTGCTCACGGCTCGCTCCGCCAGGCTCCCCAGCCATGATCGAGTCGATCACGACGTCTGGGCCGCCGAGGATCGGCAGGACGGCCGCGGCGGTCTGGCGAGCGTCAGGGAGACGGAAGACCCGGGCGCCTACGTCCCGCAGAATCGGCTTCCCGACGTGGGTGTCGGTGTTGGCGGTCCGCCGGCCGCAGAGGCGCAGACGTACCCCTTGCCCTCCCAGTCGGCACCGGCCGCGATCCGTGTCCGCTCCTGGGCTTTCCGATGCCGGCGGCGGAGAATCTTGATCAGCGGGTCGGCCGGCCCGATGGCGCACCGTCTGGCTCGGGACGTGGTGCACCCGTGTTCACGGCGGGTCCACTCCTTCTGTGGGCGCTCACCCATCTCCGGCCTCGAGGGTTGGCACCGCAGCCGTGCGCGCACGTGGGGCGGAGCCGCGGTCCAAGAGGTTGCCGGTGTGGCGCTGGGAGTTCAGGGGCAGCCGCAGGGCGCTGTCGTCCTCCTTCGTCCCAGGACCATGGCCCGATTCGGCGCCGACGCGTACTGCTGGCTCTTGCAGATCGCGCCCCTGATCTGCTCGGCAGCGCCCCGAGCCGCCCCCGCTCTCATCGGACGCGACGTCACATGGACGATGAGGGCCGGACTCCGCGAGCGTCCACCATCGGGACCGCCCCCGGGCGGCGACCCCCGGCTTGAGCCAGGGCCCGGAGAGAGCAGTCAGCCGGCCAGCCGAGATTGGCGCCTCACCTGTCAAAAAGCACCTGCCCGGGCGGTGCATGCTTTTTCGGGTCTCCCCACTCGTCTCGCGTCACCGTGTGCTTGTCGTCCTCGTCCTCGTCGTCCCCGAAGATGCCGGCGATGCTTTCGACTACCTGGCCGACCGCCCTGACCGCGTCCGTGCCGACACCGGCGATGTCGCTGATCGCCTGCTCCGCGGTCCTTACCGGGTCTCGGGCGAGGTCGTTTATGGCGCCCACAGCGAACGATGTCACCCCAGCCAGTGGATTCGGGCCACTGATCGTGATGAGAGGCAGCTTGATCGTGCTTGTCGCCGCCCAGTGCAGACCCAGCTCTGCTTTGAGCCCGATCTCACCGCCGACACCGAAAGGCTGGCCTCCGATCGTTATACCGAGCTGTCCGCCGACCTCGCCCGCGGACAGGCCGATCTCCCCACCCACTCCATCCGGGCCGGCCTCCCCGGACATATGGGCATTGGGCCCCACGGCATGTCCGGTAGCGCTCCCCCCAGCACCTGGAGCACCGAACGAGGCAGATCCGTCAACCCTGACCGTGACCACTTCGGCGTAACCCTTCGCGGTGAGGTTCTCCCCGTCGACCGAGCCTTCGAGTTTCACGATGCCGATCTGCAGGCGTGAGTCAGCCGTCACCGTTATGTCTCCGGCACGCGCTCTCAGCGCTCCGGACTCGTCGACGAAGGTGTGCCTGTAGGAGAAGCTCTCCCGAGGGATGTGCAGGGGGCCGATCGGCACAGGCGTATCGGGTCCGGCCGCGATCTTCCCCTCCTCCACGACCAGAACTCCAGCCGCGTCGAAGACGCTTCGCCTGTAGATGATTTCCCCGGTCGGCACCGCTGCCGCAGGCAGACGTATCTTGCCGAGCCGTTTGGCACCACCACTGCGGACGAATGCCCCGAGAAGACCGCCCGAGGCCGCATGAGGTGGGGAGGGAGCGGGCGCGGCGACGGGTGGGGGGGCCGGGGGCTCGGAAGCGGATTGAGCGGTATCGCTGAACACGGTGCTGTAGATGTTCCAGCCGGCACTGACGTTGTTACCGCCTCCCCCTGCCGTCCAGCGGTTGGTGCCGTCCGTATATCCGTCATGGCGATACCACTGCAACGCACCCTCGGGCGTGATGCCGTAGATGACGCCGTTACCGCCACTGAACACAGTGCTGTAGATGTTCCAACCAGCACTGACGTTGTTACCGCCCCCTCCAGCGATCCACCGGTTGGTGCCG
>NZ_JBIBEG010000005.1:212343-470476 GCF_042902585.1 Streptomyces argenteolus | reverse complement strand
CAACGCACCCTCGGGCGTGATGCCGTAAATGACGCCGTTACCGCCACTGAACACAGTGCTGTAGATGTTCCAACCAGCACTGACGTTGTTACCGCCCCCTCCAGCGATCCACCGGTTGGTGCCGTCCGTATATCCCTCGTGGCGATACCACTGCAACGCACCTTCCGGCGTGATGCCGTAAATGACGCCGTTACCGCCACTGAACACAGTGCTGTAGATGTTCCAACCAGCACTGACGTTGTTACCGCCTCCCCCTGCCGTCCACCGGTTGGTGCCGTCAGAACGCCCGTTGTGGCGATACCACTGCAGCGCGCCCTCGGGAGTGATGCCGTAGATGACGAGCGTCGTGTCGTCTGTCATGACTCCTCCGCTGTGTCCACCGAGACACCCTCCACGACCAGCTGCACCGGGCGGGATCCCGGACGTCTCGTGTCGCCGTGGCCGAATAATTTCCCCCGCGGCAGGGCGAGTTACATGAAGGACACGTCGTGCCGATCGGCACGGACATACGAACGCAGACCGGTGAGCGGTGGCACCGACGGGCGGCCGTCGGGCTCCAGCACGCAGCGGACCTCCGGGATCCGGCAGATGACTTCGGGACTGACGGCATCCCTCCTGCCAGTCCTGACGCGCAGGTGCTTTCGGTGTACAGATTCTCTGTCGCCGGAGGGTTCCTTCCGGCAGCGCGTACGCTCCGTGCAGGCGCGTCCCTCCTTCCTGTATACGCCTCTTGGAGGCATATCGCTCGGTGCGAACGGACCCTCGGAGCCCGGCATGCCGGGCGGGTTCGTGGTGGGCGGCGGGGCGGGGAGGTCATGCCGGGCGGGTGCGTCCCAGGCGGAGTGCGGAGACGAGGAAGAAGACGCCGCCGAGGAAGGCGTAGCCGGCCAGGTTGGTCAGGGAGGCGCCGTCCTTGTCCGCCTGGGCGAGGAACGAGGCGCCGGCCAGCGTGGAGAGGGCACCGCTGACGATCATCGGCCACTGGCCGCCGAGTTGGCGCCGGGTGGCGCCGACGACGAGCTGGACGATGCCCGCGGTGACGGCCCAGGCGCCCCAGACCCGCAGGACGGCCGGGATGCCGGAGGTGGCCGCGACAGCGAGGCCGACGGCGGTGAGGGCGCTGAGCGCGATGTTCACGTAGAGGCCGCGCGCCGGGCCGCCGTTCCTGCGGGCTGACCTGATGTCCGCCACCGCGCACCCCATGTCGAACAGCGGGTAGATCACCAGCAGGGCGGCGGTGAGTGCGCCCAGCGGCTCGGCGGTCGCGAACAGCAGGGCCGCCCAGACGGCGGCGAAGGCGAAGCGCAGGAAGTACAGCGTGCGCAGGGCCGCGGGAACGTCGGCGGGAGTGGTTCGGACAAGAGTGTCCACGGAAGTGCCTTTCGCTGCAGGTGTGTTGATGGCGGTCGCTCTGCTCACCGGACGGTCCGGCCCCCGGCCCCGGGTTGACGCGCCGCCGCGCCGGAGCGGGCAGTCCTCGCGCCGGGGCCGGGCGGTCGTCGCGGCCCGGGAGGCGGCCCGCTCCCCGGGCCCCGCGGGCACCGCCCGTGTGCGCGGCCCGACGACGGTGGCGAGGGCAGCGCGTGCGGTGCTGAGGGGGCGACGGAGAGCCATGGAAGGCACCACCAACGAGGAGGGAGAACGTTCGGTCTACCTCTAGCAAAGGGGCATTCCCTCCCCCTGTCAAGACCGACCGTTCTCCCTCATGCGTGGAGTACGCTGGCCGCATGAGTGAGGGCACGGGAAGCGGCAGCACGTCGGCGGCGCGAGCACGGTTGCTCGGCACGGCGACCAAGCTCTTCTACGCGGAGGGGATCCACTCCGTCGGCATCGATCGCATCATCGCGGAGGCCCAGGTCACCCGGGCCACGCTGTACCGGCACTTCGCCGGCAAGGATGACCTCGTGCTCGCCTATCTCGGCCAGGCCGACCGGGGGATCCGGGCAGGGATCGAGGCCGCCCGGGCGGGCGGACAGCCGGCGGCCGACACGGTGCGGGCGGTGGGCCGGTTCATCACGGACGGCATCCAGAGCCCGGGGTTCCGCGGCTGCGCCTTCCTCAACGCGGTGGCCGAATACCCTGACCCGGCCCATCCCATCCATCAGGCCGTACTGGCCCACCGCCAGTGGTTCCTGGACACCGTCACCAGCTTGCTCGCCGAGGTCGGTGAGGAGCCCGCCGACGCGGCCGGGCGGCACCTGGTCATGCTTCGCGACGGCGCCATGGCCGCCGGCTGCCTCTTCGACCCGGCTCTGATCTCCGACACCTTCCACCTCGGCGTCGAGGGAATCCTGCGGGAACGCGGCGCCTGAGCGGTCGCGGTGCCGGCGGCGACGCACGGCGCGCAGCAGCGGCGCGTCCGCAAGCACCGGGGATCGCGTGGGCTTCCGGCGCCTCGTGACGGCAACGGAGGCACCCGAGGGCCTCCCGGAGCGGGCCCGCCAGGCGCCGGAGCTCCTCCGGGTGGCCCGAGGCCCACGGGGGGTGACATGCCGAAGGCGCCCACCGCCTGCGGTGGGCGCCTTCGGTTTCGGCCATACGTCCGCCCCCGGCCGGGGAGCGGAGGTGCGACCCTCAGGCGATGTCAGGCCGCGAGCGAGACCTGTGCGCCCGGCTCGACGCCCGGGTAGGCCTCGACGACCAGGTTGAGCTGACGCTGCATGTACCAGACGTTCAGACCGAAGACGAACATCAGCCACATGCTCGCGGCGGGGCTGCACGTCACCGGCAGGCCGGCCGCGCGCTGGGCGTTGGCTATGGCCTTGCCGGTGTTCTTGAAGGAGATCAGCGGAGCGATCACGGTCCAGCCCAGGAAGAGCAGCACCATCATGCTGCCGCCCGGGTTCAGGGGCCGGCGGCGGTCGAACTCGTGCAGCTCCTTGTGGATCTTGAAGTACCAGACCAGCTGGTAGATCCCGAGGGTGATGAGCGTCAGTCCGAGCCACACGGCGACGGGACCGCGACGCTTCATGGCCACCCCTGACAACTGGACGGCGCCGGCCTCGCCGGTCGCGACGACACCCCCCGCCGAGGCGGAAACGCCCTGTGCGGGCGCGGTGTTGGGCTGAGTTTCGGCCATGTGACCTGCTCCATCTACTGGTTCTGGTTTCAGACGGAGCAGCATGACATCAAGTGAAGGTTCTGTGTGCGTAGTTGGGCTTTGTCGCGGATTCCGTCACTCGGTTGTGATCAAAAGAGCCATCGCCACCCGCCGGAACTCGGCCATCGCGTGCCAGGGACGCCCCCTCACCGCGCCCGGGACGTGATTCCGGGGCGGCTGCCGTGCACCCGGCACGTCCTACGAGCGTCACATGCCGTGCCCATTACAACCATCGGGCCGCCCCGCGAGTCTGGCCCCGTGGCCGAGGAGGGCGTGCGCCCGTCTCGGATTCCGCAGAAATCCCCTCCCTCGCAAAGGAACGCTCACCGATGCTCGCACGGCACCTCCTGCGCACCGCGGCCGTCTCACTGGCTCTCGCGTCCACCCTGCTCACCGCCGGCGGAGCCGGCGCTGCGGAAGCCTCCGGCTGGGAGATATCCCTCTCCGGCAGCAGCCCCGCAGGGTCCCTGCTCTCCGTGTCCTCGGTCGACGACGACCACGCCTGGGCGGTCGGCAGCAAGAGCGGACAGGGCGTCATCATGCGCTGGGACGGGGTGCAGTGGGGCGAGGACACCGCTCCGGGGCTTCCCGAGGTCTGGCAGTGGTCGGCGGTCAGCGCCGTCGCCGCCGACGACGTCTGGGCGTACGGCACAGTGGGCAGGGACCAGGTGCTCGTGCACTACGACGGCACGCGCTGGAACACCGTCACGGCGGCCGGCGCCGCCGACCAGGCCTGGCCCGAGGTGCCGATCGACGCCGTACCCGGGCGGCTCTTCAAGGGGGGCGACGCCCTCTACACGTACTCCGACGGCGTCTGGAACACCTTCGCGCTCCCCGCTCTCGTCGACATCCGGGACATCGACGCCCTCTCGGCGGACGACGCGTACGCCACCGGCATGAAGTACCCGGTGAACGGGGGGCACCCGGTGACGTACCACTGGGACGGCACCACCTGGACGCTGATGGAGACCCCTCCCGTGCGTCCCGGTACGGACACCGCCAAGATCGCGGTCGCGTCCACGGACAGCGTCTACGTCGCCGGGTGGGCCACCGACCCCGAGATCACCGAGCCCGTGCCGGGAGTCGCCCACTGGAACGGCTCCACCTGGGAGGACATCACAGGGGCGCTCTCCGCCCTCTACGTCCACGCCATCGCGCCCGACGGCCACGGCGGCCTGTGGGTCACCGGCAACGACCAGGCCGAACCCGCCGACGCGAGCCCGGTGTTCTGGCACTACGACGGCACCACCTGGACCGAGGAGCCCGGAGCCACGGCGCCCGACGGTGACACCCGCTGGCCCTCGTACACCTTCTACGACCTGGCTCCGGCCGGGGACTCCGGCGGCTTCTGGGCGGTCGGCCACTACTCCACGCCCATGAACTCCCAGGGCGACCAGACCGTCAACGGCCTGGTCGAACGGTCCACGGCCACCCCCGCCACCGCGCCCAGCGCCGGCTGACGGCTTCGGCGGCGCCGGTCGGGCCGCGTCGGGGGCGCCCCACGAACGGCGGGCGCCCCCGACCTCGGCGTTCACGGCTCACCCGGAGCACGGTGCACCAGGGACCCGGTGCACGGGGCACCGGCCACCGGGCTCACCGCTCACGACTCACGGCACGCGGTTCGATGGCGGCCCCAGGGCGGCCCGTGGGTCCGAAGGGCTCAGCGCAGTTCCTGGATGCGGATCAGGTTGCCGGCCGGGTCGCGGAAGGCGCAGTCGCGGGTGCCGTAGGGCTGCTCGGTCGGCTCCTGGACGACCTCGGCGTCGCCCGCCTGGAGTCGCTCGAAGGTGGCGTCGAGGTCCTTGGTGGCCAGGAGGATCCACCCGTAGGTGCCCTTGGCCATCATCTCCAGGACGGTACGGCGTTCCTCTTCGGTGATGCCCGGGTCCACGGCCGGCGGTGCCAGCAGGATGGACGTGCCGGGCTGGTCGGGGGGGCCGACCGTGATCCAGCGCATCGCGCCGGACCCCACGTCCTTGCGGACCTCGAAGCCGAGGGTGTCGCGGTAGAAGGCGACGGAGGCGTCCGGGTCGTCGTGCGGGAGGACGCTGGTGTGAATGGTGATGTCCATGTACGTCACGCTAGCGGCGGTCCGGGTGCGCGGGCTTCTCGATTCCTGACGGGTCGCGTCATCTGCTTGGCCACGCACGGCGGCACACCCGACGCCCCGCTCTCCACCTGGCGCCGGTAGGCACTGGGCGGCATGCCCACCAGTTCGGTGAAACGGGTGCTGAAGGTGCCCAGCGAGGAGCAGCCGACCTCGAAGCAGACGTCGGTGACGCTGAGGTCGCCCCGCCGCAGCAGCGCCATCGCCCGCTCGATGCGCCGGGTCATCAGATAGCTGTACGGGGACTCGCCGTAGGCGATCCGGAACTGACGGCTGAGGTGGCCCGCCGACATGTTCGCGCCGCGGGCCAGCGCCTCGACGTCCAGCGGCTGCGCGTACTCCCGGTCGATCCGGTCGCGTACGCGCCTCAGCCGGGCGAGGTCGCGCAGCTGCTGGGCCCCGGTGGGTCTGCTCGTCACCCGCGTGATCGTGCCACGGCCCGCCGGGGGACGCAGCCGTTCCGGCTACTCCTTCTCCCAGACGAACCCGTCCGGGTCGGTGAAGGGCCCGGCGTCCCCGCCGATCACGAGCCGGTGCGATCCGGTGCCGTCGGGAGAGACCCCGGCGTCCTTGGCGAGGGCGGGACGGCCGTAGAGGCCGAGCTTCACGGGGCTCGGCGCCGTGTCGAAGTCGACGTACTTGCGGCCGTAGCTCTTTCCGACGGTGAGGCCCTGCTCGACGTAGAAGTGCTTGCTGGCGACCACGTCGTCGACGCCCAGCAGAAGCACGAACTGGTCGATCTCGCGCGTGGCCGGGCTCTTGTCCCTCTTCGCCGAGGTGGCGATCTTCCAGAGGGAGCCGTCCGGGGCCCGTACGACACCGCCGTAGCCCCAGAAGGACTTGGTGGCGGGCTTGACCGGTGAGGCCCCGGCGTCGAGGGCGGCGTCGATGAAGCCGTCGACCGTGGCGGGCCCGGAGACCGTGAGCGAGAGCGTGAAGCCGCGGAAGCCGGTCGTCGGCGCCTCGGAGGCCCGTACGCGCAGTTCGGGGCCCAGCCCGAAGGCGGCGGAGTAGAAGCGTTCGGCGGCGGTGGGGTCGTCCACCTCGAGGGTGACGGATGCGAGGGAAGCCATACGACGAAGCTATGCGCGGTGGCCCGGACCCGCTTCTCGATTCCTGACCGGTCCGTCCTCCCCCGGCACCTCGCAGGCCCGCCGCCCCGCCCGGCACCTCACCGCCCAGGCCGCCGCACCCCCGCCGGCCCGCGTCCCACGCACGGCGACGGGCCCGGCACCTGGAGGTGCCGGGCCCGTCGGACGGTCAGCGTGCGGGGCGGGATGCCTGGCCGGTGCCCCGCCTCAGGCGTCAGGCGTGCGAGTCGGCCTTCCGGCGGCGTACGACGAACACCGCGCCCGCGCCGATCGCGAGGGCGGCACCGGCCGCGAGGCCGATCTGCGACGTCGCGGAGGACGTGCCCGTCGCGGCGAGGCTGCCCGCCGGGGCGGCGGACGTGCCGGTCTGCGGGGTGAGGTTCGACGTGTTCGGCTCGGTCTTGCCGGGCTTGGCGTCGTCGACCTTGCCGGGGTCGGTACCGGCGGCGGCGATCAGGAACTCGTAGCCCTCGAGGTCGGGGGTCCCGCCGCAGGTGCCGTTGTCGTTCCAGTAGTCACCGGCGACGAAGGTGACGCCGTTGCCCGCGGGGGCGGAGGCGTCGATCGTCAGGCGCATCTTGACGTCGGCGTGGGCACCGGCCTTCAGCGGGCTGATGGCGTCCATGTAGTGCTCGTTGTCGACGGTCTTCCACTTCGAGCCGTTGGACCACTGCAGGCGCACCAGGTCGTCGAGGTCCTTGAGACCGCTCTCGTCGGTCGCGTGGACGTAGGCGAACGGGTAGACCTCGTCCATCGTCTTGGCGCTGCCGTTGGTCACCCGGAGCTTGAAGTCGACCTTCGTACCGGCGACGACCACGGACGGCAGACCCGTCACGACGGTGGTGAGCTTGGCCTCGGGGACGCAGTCGCCGCCCTCCTCGCCGCCCTCGCCCTCCTCGGCCTCCTCCTTCGCCTTGGCCAGCGCCTCGTCGGCGGCGGTCTTCTCGGCGAGTGCGGCCTCGGTGGCCTTCTGGGCCTGGTCAAGCTTCCGGGCCGCCTCGACCCGCTCGTCGTCGCGCGCGTCGTTGGCCTCCGTGAGCGCGGTGTCGGCCGCGGTCTTGGCCTCGTCGGCGGCGACGGCGGCGGCCTTCGCCTCGGTGACCTCGGTCTCCGCGGCGGTCCTCTGCTCCTCGGTGGCATCGGCCGGCAGGGCGGCGAGCGCTGCCTCGGCGTCGACGACGGCCTGGTCGGCGGTCGCCTTCGCGGTGGCGGCCTCCGCGGCCACGGAGGCCGCGGCCTGGGCGGCCACGGCCAGGGGGGAGGTGTCCGACAGGACCGCCTCCAGCTCCGCCTCGGCGGCGGTCTCGGCCGCCACGGCGGCGTCGTACGCCGCCTTCGCCGCGGCGGCGGCCTTCTCCAGCTCCGCGATGGACGGCTTCTCCTGCGTCTGCGCCGCCGGCTTGGCGTCGGCGAACGCGGGGGCGGCGGAGAGCAGGAGGACGGGCGTGGTCACCGCTGCGGCTACCGCAGTGGCGAGAATCCGGCGAATCTTCACAAGTGCCCTTCAGGGTGCGAAAGATGAGAGAAGGGGCCGCAGCGGAATGGGACACGCAGATGCGACTCGGAGGCGATCGTATGGCCGGGACACCGATCGGTCCTCACGCATTCTTCACTCGTCCCGCCCGCTACCACACCGTCGGCAGAGACAGAAAAGACGAATCGGTGCAGTTGCCTACGCCGCCTGTGATTTCGCTGTGAGGAATACCACAGTGTCCGGCGTCGGGGATCGGCGGTGCCGTGCCGGTGCGGCCGACAGCGGAGGTGTTCATGCTGGCCAGGCCGGGTGGGACCGTTCGGCCGGAGCGGTCAGAGGGTGAACGAGAGCCCTCGGCTCACCCGCGCGGCCGAGGAGAGCAGCGCCTCGCGGGCCTGTGTGGGCCGGTACATCCGGTCGGACCGGAAGGAGATGCCGAGCGAGCCGAGCGTGTCACCGCTGTACACGGGCACCGCGATGCAGACCGTGCCGAGTGCGTACTCCTCGCGGTCCATGACGGACGGCGTCGACAGCCCTTCCAGCTGCCGGACCAGCTCCTCACGGTGGGTGATCGTGCGCGGCGTGAGGTCGCCGAGGAGGTGCCGGGAGAGGTAGTCGCCGCGCGCGCCGTCGTCGAGCTCGCGCAGGACGCACTTCCCGAGCGCGGTGGCGTGACCGGCCTCCTCGAACCCCACCCAGAGGTCGACCCTGGGCGCCTTCGGCCCGTCGACGATCTCGGCGACCCGGATCTCCCCCTCCTCGTAGAAGGTGAGGTACGCGGCGGCCGACATCTCGTCCCGCAGCGCGGCGAGGGAGGACCGGACCCCGGCGGGCACCCCCTCGCCCGGGCTCCCGGCACGCAGCCGGTCGAGCAGGGTGCCGACGACGTACCCGCCGTCCTCCAGCCTGGTCAGGTAGCCGTCCTCGGTGAGCGCGCGCAGCAGGTGGCCGGCGGCGTCCTGCTCCAGGCCCGCCTCCCGCGCCAGCTGCCAGGCGGGGGCGCCGCCCGTGTGGGCCTCCGCGGCTTCCATCAGTCGGGAGGCTCGCCGCACGGACGCGCGGAGCGGAGGGCTCGGCTGCTCACCCATTCCACCAGAGTGGACCTGGCGCGCACCGGCGGCAACGCAGAGCGCGGCGCGCCTCGGGCCCCTCGCCGCTCAGTCCTCGCCCTCCAGCTCGCCCTCCGTCTCCAGGAACACCTGGCGCAGGGCTTCGAGCACGGCCGGGTCGGGCTTCGCCCACATGCCGCGGGACTCGGCCTCCAGGAGGCGCTCGGCGATGCCGTGGAGGGCCCAGGGGTTCGCGTCCTGAAGGAACGCGCGGTTCGCGGGGTCCAGGACGTACGTCTCGGTGAGCTTGTCGTACATCCAGTCCGCGACCACGCCGGTCGTCGCGTCGTACCCGAAGAGGTAGTCGACGGTCGCGGCGAGCTCGAAGGCCCCCTTGTAACCGTGGCGGCGCATCGCCTCGATCCACTTCGGGTTGACCACCCGGGCCCGGAAGACCCGTGAGGTCTCCTCGACCAGGGTGCGGGTGCGGACCGTCTCGGGACGGGTCGAGTCGCCGATGTACGCCTCGGGGGCGGTGCCCTTCAGGGCGCGTACGGTCGCGACCATCCCGCCGTGGTACTGGAAGTAGTCGTCCGAGTCCGCGATGTCGTGCTCACGGGTGTCGGTGTTCTTCGCCGCCACCGCGATCCGCTTGTACGCCGTCTCCATCTCGTCCCGGGCCGGGCGTCCGTCCAGCTCACGGCCGTAGGCGTAGCCGCCCCAGACGGTGTACACCTCGGCGAGGTCGGCGTCCGTGCGCCAGTCGCGGGAGTCGATGAGCTGGAGCAGCCCCGCGCCGTACGTCCCCGGCCGGGAGCCGAAGATGCGGGTGGTGGCGCGCCGTTCGTCGCCGTGTTCGGCCAGGTCGGCCTGGGTGTGGGCGCGCACGAAGTTCTGCTCGGCGGGCTCGTCGAGGGACGCGGCCAGGCGTACGGCGTCGTCGAGCAGGCCGATGGTGTGCGGGAAGGCGTCGCGGAAGAAGCCGGAGATGCGCAGGGTGACGTCGATGCGCGGACGGCCCAGCTCCTCGTACGGCACTGGCTCCAGGCCCGTCACCCGGCGCGAGGCGTCGTCCCAGACGGGGCGGACACCGAGCAGGGCGAACGCCTCGGCGATGTCGTCGCCCGCGGTGCGCATCGCGCTGGTGCCCCACAGGGAGAGGCCGACGGAGGTGGGCCAGTCGCCGTTGTCGGCGCGGTAGCGCTCCAGCAGCGAATCGGCGAGGGCCTGGCCGGTCTCCCAGGCCAGACGGGAGGGGACCGCCTTCGGGTCGACGGAGTAGAAGTTCCGGCCGGTCGGCAGGACGTTGACCAGACCGCGCAGCGGGGAACCGGAGGGGCCTGCGGGGACGAAGCCGCCGTTCAGCGCGTGGACCGCGTGGTCGAGCTCGTCGGTCGTCGCGGCGAGACGGGGCACGACCTCGGTGGCGGCGAAGGTGAGGATGTCGGCGACGGCCTGCGGGAGCCCCGCGGCCACACCGGCGACGGCGGCCGGATCCCAGCCCGCGTCCTCCATCGCCTGGACGAGGGCGCGGGCCCGCTCCTCGGTCTCGTCGGCGGCGGTGCGGGTGGCCGCGGACTCGTCCAGGCCGAGCGCCTCACGCAGCCCGGGCAGCGAGGAGGTGCCGCCCCAGATCTGTCGGGCGCGCAGGACGGCGAGGACCAGGTTGACGCGGTCCTTGCCTGCCGGGGCATTGCCCAGGACGTGCAGACCGTCGCGGATCTGGACGTCCTTGATCTCACAGAGCCAGCCGTCGAGATGCATGATGAACTCGTCGAAGCCCTCGTCCTCGGGCCTGTCCTCGAGGCCCAGGTCGTGGTCGAGCTTCGCGGCCTGGATCAGGGTCCAGATCTGGGCGCGGATCGCGGGCAGCTTCGCCGGGTCCATCGCGGCGATCTGCGCGTGCTCGTCCAGGAGTTGTTCGAGGCGGGCGATGTCGCCGTAGCTGTCCGCACGCGCCATCGGCGGTACGAGGTGGTCGACGAGGGTGGCGTGCACACGCCGCTTGGCCTGGGTGCCCTCACCGGGGTCGTTGACCAGGAACGGGTAGACCAGCGGCAGATCGCCCAGCGCGGCGTCGGGCCCGCAGGCGGCGGAGAGGCCGGCGTTCTTGCCGGGCAGCCACTCCAGGTTGCCGTGCTTGCCGAGGTGGATCATCGCGTCGGCGCCGAAGCCGTTGTCGTCGGCGGAGGCGGCGATCCAGCGGTAGGCGGCCAGGTAGTGGTGCGAGGGCGGCAGATCGGGGTCGTGGTAGATCGCGATCGGGTTCTCGCCGAAGCCGCGCGGCGGCTGGATGAGGATCAGGAGATTGCCGCGGCGCAGGGCCGCGAGCACGATGTCGCCCTCGGGGTTGCGGGAGCGGTCGACGAACATCTCGCCGGGCGCCGGGCCCCAGTGCTCCTCCACGGACTCGCGGAGTTCGGCGGGGAGCGTGGCGAACCAGCGGCGGTAGTCGGCGGCGGGGATGCGGACCGGGTTACGGGCCAGCTGCTCCTCGGTGAGCCACTCCTGGTCATGGCCGCCGGCGTCGATGAGCGCGTAGATCAGCTCGTCGCCGTCACCGGAGACCAGGCCCGGAATCTCTTCCTCCGGACCGAAGTCGTACCCCTCGGCGCGCAGCCTGCGCAGCAGGGCGACGGCACTGGCGGGGGTGTCGAGGCCGACCGCGTTGCCGATGCGCGAGTGCTTGGTCGGGTACGCGGAGAGGACGAGCGCGATCCGCTTCTCGGCGGCGGGTATGTGGCGGAGCCGCGCGTGCCGTACGGCGATCCCGGCGACCCGTGCGGCGCGCTCGGGGTCGGCGACGTACGCGGGCAGGCCGTCCTCGTCGATCTCCTTGAAGGAGAACGGGACGGTGATCAGACGGCCGTCGAATTCGGGCACGGCGATCTGGGTGGCCGCGTCGAGCGGGGAGACGCCCTCGTCGTTCTCCTCCCAGGCCGCGCGGGAGCTGGTGAGGCAGAGCGCCTGGAGGACGGGGACGTCGAGGCCGGTGAGGGCGCCCGCGTCCCAGGACTCGTCGTCGCCGCCGGCCGAGGCGGTGGCCGGCTTGGTGCCTCCGGCCGCGAGGACGGTCGTCACGACGGCGTCGGCGGCCCGGAGTTCCTCGATGAGCTCGGCTTCAGGGGTGCGCAGCGAGGCGACGTACAGCGGGAGGGGGCGGGCGCCCGCGTCCTCCACGGCGGTGCAGAGGGCCTCGACGAACGCGGTGTTACCGCTCATGTGGTGGGCGCGGTAGTAGAGCACCGCGACCGTCGGGCCGGTGACGTCCCGGGCGGTCCGCTCCAGCGGGCCCCACGCGGGGGCAGGGGCGGGCGGCTCGAATCCGTGACCGGTGAGCAGCACGGTGTCGGAGAGGAAGCGGGCCAGCTGCTCCAGGTTGGCGGGGCCGCCGTGCGCGAGGTAGGCGTGCGCCTCGGCGGCGATGCCGATGGGCACCGTGGAGGCGGCCATCAGCTGCGCGTCGGGGGCCTGTTCACCGGTGAGGACGACGACGGGCCGGCCGGTGGCCAGCACCTGGTCCAGCCCTTCCTGCCAGGCACGGACACCACCGAGGAGCCGTACGACGACGAGGTCGGTCCCCTCCAGGAGCTGCGGCAGGTCCTCGACGGAGAGCCGGGACGGGTTCGCGTAGCGGTAGCTGACGGGTCCCTGCGCGGCACGTGCGCTCAGCAGGTCGGTGTCGGACGTCGACAGGAGCAGGATCATGCGGCGTCAGCCCTTCCTCGGGGTGTCCACGCCCCGGGCGGTGTCGGACGGCGGGAGTTCCTGACTCGCACGGCCGGTGGCCGGGCTCACAGTGGCGGGACCGCGCCGGAATCTCACCGGGCTTCCTCCCATGTCGCCGTCTGGCGATGGCGGGCCGAACGGACCGCCGCTAGGCATAGTAGGCGGGAGGTGGGGGGTCCTGACCAGACGGCCCCCGCCCCGGAGGGCACACCGAGAGGTGTCCCGTAGGTCACAGTGACCGTAGGGATGCTCCACGGTCACGGTCGGTATGCTCGCCGCCATGTCCGCCTCCCCCCTGACGCCCCGGCCTCCGGGCGACGCGTGCGCCCGGAGCAGCGGTGACGCGTGCCCCGGCGCACTGCGTCTGCACCGGGCGGACGACGGTGCGCTGGCGCGGATCCGCATACCCGGCGGGGTGCTGACACCCCGACAGGTCATCGCGCTGGGCCAGGCCGCCGAGCGTCTCGGTGACGGTGAGCTGCATCTCACGTCCCGGGGGAACGTGCAGGTGCGCGGCCTCGCGGAGGACTGCGGTGCCGAGCTCGCGGAGCTGCTGAGCGGCGCCGGACTGCTGCCCTCCGAACGCCATGAGCGCGTACGCAACGTGGTCGCCTCCCCGCTCTCGGGGCTGGACGGCGTCGGCGCCGTGGACGTCGGGCCATGGCTGACCGGACTGGACCGCCTCCTCTGCGGAAGCGACCGGGCCACGGCGCTCTCCGGACGCTTCCTCTTCGCACTCGACGACGGACGCGGCGACGTGGACAGCCTCGGCGCCGATGTCACACTCGTCGGCCACGCCTCCGGTGACGCCCTCCTGCGCATCGGGAACGGCGAGTCCGTCCTGCGCGTCCCCGCCGCCGACGGCCCCCGCACGGCACTCCTCGCCGCCGAGGCCTTCCTGGACGCGGCGCGGGAGACCGGTGCCTGGCGGACGAAGGACCTGCCCGCCGAGGCGGTCACCGCGCTCCCCGACGACGTCGCCCGCCGGCTCGGCCCGGCCGGCATCACCTGCGTGACAGAGGTGCTTCCCCACCCTCCCGAAGCCCGGACCCCCGCCCCCGGCCGCGTCACCGGCCCCGGGCACGAGGCCGCGCTGTCCGTCGGCGTACCGCTGGGACGGCTGGGCCCCGGGCAGTGGCGGCTGCTGTCCGGCGCCGGCGAACTGCGGCTCACCCCCTGGCGCGGCGCCGTCCTGACCGGAGTCCCGCCGGCGCGGGCGGACGGCCTGCTGGCCGAGCTCTCCGCGGCGGGCTTCGTCACCGGGACCGGCTCGCCCTGGACCGGCGTCGGGGCCTGCATCGGCAGCCCCGGCTGCGCGAAGTCGCTGGCCGACGTACGGGCGGAGGCGGGGGCCGCCGTCGGACCCGCCGGACGGCTGCCTGTGTACTGGTCCGGGTGCGAACGCCGCTGCGGCCACCCGCACGGGGAGTGGATCGACGTGGTCGCCACCCCCGCGGGGCACCGGATCTCCCATGTGCGGGGAGACCGGAGCACCGAGGCGGCAACGGTCCGGGACGACCCGGCCGCACTCGCCGCCGCCGTGGCAGCCGCCCGGGGCACCCACACCTGACCATCCGGTACGACCCCCCGTTCGATGAAGAAAGCGACAGCACTGTGCATCAGTACGAGAAGGACGGACCGGCGATCTACCGCCAGTCCTTCGCCACCATCCGCGCGGAGGCGGATCTGGCAGGGCTGCCCGCCGATGTGAGCCAGGTCGCCGTCCGCATGATCCACGCCTGCGGCATGGTCGACCTCGTACGCGATCTCGCCTTCTCACCGAACGCCGTGGCCGACGCCCGCGCGGCCCTTCGGTCCGGCGCGCCCATCCTGTGCGACGTGGCCATGGTCGCCAGCGGGGTCACCCGCAAGCGGCTGCCCGCCGGCAACGAGGTGATCTGCACCCTGTCCGACCCCTCCGTCCCGGGCCTGGCCGCGGAACTCGGCACGACCCGCAGCGCCGCCGCCCTGGAGCTGTGGCGGGACCGGATGGAAGGCGCGGTCGTCGCCGTCGGCAACGCCCCCACCGCGCTCTTCCGCCTGCTGGAGATGATCGAGGAGGGCGCCCCGCGCCCCGCCGCCGTCATCGGGGTGCCCGTCGGCTTCATCGGCGCCGCCGAGTCCAAGGAGGCCCTGGCCGCGCACCCGTCCGGGCTCGAACACCTCGTCGTGCGCGGCAGGCGGGGCGGCAGCGCCATCGCCGCAGCCGCGCTCAACGCGATCGCCAGCGAGGAGGAGTGAGCGTGCCCGAGCAGCAGCGGACCGACGGCACGGGCCGGGGACCCGGGCGGCTGTACGGGGTCGGGCTCGGCCCGGGTGACCCGAATCTGATGACCGTGCGGGCCGTGCAGGTCATCGGCGAGGCCGATGTCGTCGCCTACCACTCCGCCCGGCACGGCCGCTCCATCGCCCGCTCGATCGCGGCTCAGTACATCCGCGCCGACCACATCGAGGAGGCCCTGGTCTACCCCGTCACGACGGAGACCACGGACCATCCGGGCGGCTACCGGGGCGCGCTGGACGAGTTCTACACCGAGGCCGCGGCCCGGCTCGCGGCGCATCTGGACGCGGGCCGGACCGTCGCCGTGCTCGCCGAGGGCGATCCGCTCTTCTACGGCTCGTACCAGCACATGCACAAGCGGCTCGCGGACCGTTACGACGCCGAGGTCATCCCGGGCGTCACCTCGGTCAGCGCAGCCGCCGCCCGGCTCGGCACCCCGCTCGTCGAGGCCGAGGAGGTGCTGACGATCCTGCCCGGCACCCTGCCGGAGGAGGAACTGACCGCACGTCTGGCGGCCACCGACTCCGCGGTGGTGATGAAGCTGGGCCGCACCTTCCCCGCCGTGCGCCGGGCGTTCGAGGCCTCCGGGCGGCTGTCCGAGGCGCGGTACGTGGAGCGCGCCACGATGGCCGGGGAGCGCACCGGAGACCTTGCGGACACCGACGCGGACTCCGTGCCGTACTTCGCGGTCGCGGTCCTGCCCAGCCGGATCGACGCACCGCGCCCCTCGCCGGCCGCGGGCCCGGGCAGCGGCGAGGTCGTCGTCGTGGGCACCGGTCCGGCCGGTCCGCTCTGGCTGACGCCCGAGACGCGCGGAGCACTGGCCGCCGCCGACGACGTGGTCGGCTACACGACGTATCTGGACCGGGTACCCGTCCGGCCGGGGCAGGGGCGTCACGGCTCCGACAACAAGGTCGAGTCGGAGCGCGCCGAGTTCGCGCTGGACCTGGCACGCCGCGGCCGTCGCGTGGCCGTGGTGTCCGGAGGCGACCCGGGGGTCTTCGCGATGGCGACGGCCGTCCTGGAGGTCGCCTCGCAGGAGGCGTACACGGACATCCCGGTGCGGGTCCTGCCCGGAGTGACCGCGGCGAACGCCGCCGCGGCCAGGGCGGGTGCGCCGCTCGGGCACGACTACGCCACCATCTCGCTCTCCGACCGGCTGAAGCCGTGGGAGGTCATCGCCTCCCGGCTGCGCGCGGCAGCCACGGCCGACCTGGTGATGGCGCTGTACAACCCCGGCTCCCGCAGCCGGACCTGGCAGGTCGGCAAGGCCCGCGACCTGCTGCTGGAGCACCGCTCCCCCGACACGCCCGTGGTGCTCGGCCGCGACGTCGGAGGCCCGGCGGAGAGCGTGCGCACGGTGCGGCTGGCCGATCTGGACCCGATGGAGGTCGACATGCGGACGATCCTCATCGTGGGGTCCTCGCAGACCCGGTGGGTGCGACGGGGCGACGGCCGGCAGATCGTCTGGACGCCGCGCCGCTACCCGGAGGACTGACCCTGTCCTGGCGTCGCGGCGCCCTGCGGTACGGCGCCGCGACGGCAGGCCAGGACGCTCCGGCGCCAGGACAGCGGGTCCGTGGGACGGCTGCCGGCGGCCGGCGACGGGGAGATTCGGGGCGACGGGGCGCGTGCTCGTCGCTCGTCAGGCCGACCGCGGAGTACCCGGGCGGTCCCGGCACCGCACGCCCCTCGTACCACAGCGGTGGGGACGGGCCGGCGAGCCGGAGGAACCCGCGCGCGGGGCGGCGGGAGAGGGCTCCTGACCTCGCCTCACGCGCGACGTGCGGCGGGGCTCCTGACCTCGCCTCACGTGCGACGTGCGGCGCCGACGACGGGGCGGCGCTCCGCCGTGCCGACGGCCCCCGGCAGTCACCGGCGCCGATGGTCCGGGAGCCCGAGGCCCGCCCCTCCCGTCACGGGAGAAGAGCCCTCAGCAGGTCCAGCGCCTCCTTCGGCGTCCCCGCCACCGGAACGCCCGGCGGGACCGGGGGCCGCCTCACCACGACCACCGGGATGCCCGCCTCGCGTGCGGCGGTGAGTTTGGGAGCCGTGGCGTCACCGCCGCTGTCCTTCGTGACGAGGACGTCGACGCGGTGCCGTCGTATCAGCTCCCGCTCGCCCTCCAGGGAGAACGGGCCCCGCTCCAGCAGGACCTCCATGCGCGGCGGACACGGCGCCTCCGGTGCGTCCACCGAGCGCATCAGGAACCAGAGCGAGTCCAGCCCGGCGAAGGCCGCCAGACCCATCCGGCCGGTCGTCAGGAAGACGCGCCGCCCCAGCTCGGGCAGCAGCCGGGCCGCCGCCGCGAGAGACTCGACGGCGTGCCACCGGTCGCCCTCGACGGGCACCCAACCGGGCCGGCGCAGAGCGAGCAGGGGAACATGGACAGCGGCGGCGGCCGAGGCCGCGTGGAAACTGATCGTGCCGGCGAAGGGATGGGTGGCGTCGATGACCGCATCCACATGGTGTGCGCGGAGCCACTCGGCCATGCCCTCCGCACCGCCGAAGCCGCCGACGCGCACCTCCCCGGGCGGGAGCCTGGGTTGCGCCACACGGCCGGCGAGCGAGCTCGTGACCCTGAGGCCGTCCACGTCCACCAGGTTCTCCGCGAGCCGGCGGGCCTCCGTCGTGCCGCCGAGGACGAGTATGTGCAAAGGCATCGATCGGTCCATCCATGAGCAGTGAGGCGCAGGGCGGGCGCACCGCCCAACTCAAGCACACCGGTCTGAGGCCGGGATGGACCACCGGTGCCTGTGCGACGGCGGCGACCACCGCGGCGTACACGGCGCTGCTGACGGGGGAGTTCCCCGATCCGGTCACCATCTCCCTGCCCCGGGGCCAGACGCCCGCCTTCGCACTCGCCGTCGAGGAGCTCGACGCCGGGCAGGCCACGGCCGGCGTGGTCAAGGACGCGGGCGACGACCCGGACGTCACCCACGGTGCGCTGGTGCGGTCGACCGTACGGCTGCTCCCCGCCGGGTCCGGGGTGGTGTTCCGGGCCGGTCCGGGGGTGGGCACGGTGACGCTGCCCGGACTGCCGCTGGAGGTCGGGGAGCCCGCCATCAATCCCGTCCCCCGCCAGATGATGCGCGAGCACATCGCGAGGGTGGCCGCGGAGCACGGCGGCACCGGCGACGTCGAGATCACGGTCTCCGTGGACGACGGCGAGGAGATCGCACGTTTCACGTGGAACATCCGCCTGGGCATCCTGGGCGGAATCTCGATCCTGGGCACGACCGGCATCGTCGTGCCGTACTCCTGCTCGGCCTGGATCGACTCCATCCGCCGCGGCGTGGACGTGGCGCTCGCGGCCGGCCACCGGCACGTCGCCGGGTGCACGGGCTCGACCTCGGAGAAGACGGTGGTGGCCGAGTACGGGCTGCCCGAGATCGCACTGCTGGACATGGGGGACTTCGCGGGCGCGGTGCTGAAGTACGTCCGCAGGCATCCGGTGGAGCGGCTGACGGTCTGCGGCGGCTTCGCCAAGCTGTCCAAGCTGGCCGCCGGTCACCTGGATCTGCACTCGGGCCGCTCCCAGGTCGACAAGCCGTTCCTGGCGAGGCTGGCGCGGCAGGGCGGCGCGAGCGAGGCACTGGCGTCCGAGATCGAGTCCGCCAACACAGGCCTCGCCGCGCTTCAGCTGTGCACGGCGGCCGGTGTGCCCCTCGGCGACCTGGTGGCGGTGGCGGCCAGGGACCAGGCGCTGTCGGTGCTGCGGGGGGCGCCGGTGGCGGTGGACGTGATCTGCGTCGACCGTGCGGGGACGGTCGTGGGACGCAGCGAGGTGCGCTGACGGCCGCGGGTACGGGCGCCCCCGCGCCCGGCGCGTACGGCCTCGTCAGCAGGTCTCACGCACGGCCCCGTCAGCAGGTGTGCCGGTCACGCGCCGGAGAGTAGAGGTGGCTGTCGCGGAACTGCTCCGCCCCCAGCGTCCGGCCGACCATGATCACCGCCGTGCGGACCACCCCGGCCGACTTCACCTGCTCGGCGATGTCGTCCAGCGTTCCGCGCAGGACGATCTCGTCCGGTCGTGAGGCCATGGCGACCACGGCGGCAGGGCAGTCGGCCCCGTAGTGCGGCAGCAGTTCGTCGACCACCCGGTCCACGTACCGCGCCGCGAGGTGGAGCACGAGGAGCGCGCCACTGCGGCCCAGCGTGGCCAGGTCCTCGCCCTCGGGCATCGCGGTCGCCTGCTGGGCGATGCGGGTGAGGATCACGGTCTGGCCGACCGTGGGCACCGTCAGCTCACGCTTGAGCGCCGCCGCGGCGGCGGCGAACGCGGGCACCCCGGGCACGACCTCGTAGGGCACGCCCGCCTCGTCGAGCCGCCGCATCTGCTCGTTCACCGCGCTGAAGACCGACGGGTCCCCCGAGTGCAGCCGGGCGACGTCGTGGCCCTCCCGGTGGGCCCGCACCAGCTCGGCGGTGATCTGGTCGATGTCGAGCAGAGCCGTGTCCACCAGCCGGGCGTCCGCCGGGCACGCGGCGAGCAGATCACGCGGGACGAGGCTGCCCGCGTACAGGCAGACCGGGCTGGTTCCGAGGATCCGCGCGCCGCGCACCGTGATCAGGTCGGCGGCACCGGGTCCCGCACCGATGAAGTACACGGTCATCTGTCGTCTCCTGGGGCGTGCGTGGTTGCGGGGGCGGGCGAGAGGCCGGGGGAACCCCCCGGACCGGCGTCCGTGGGCTCGGGAGCGGGTTTTCGTACGGACCACTGGGTGACGGGCATCGCCTGGCGCCAGCCCGTGAAGCCGCCGACGGGCACCGCCTGCGCGACGGCGAGGCGGACCAGCTCTCCGCCGAGCCGCCGGTACCGGTCGGCGAGCAGCGCTTCCGACTCCAACGTCACCGTGTTGGCGACGAGCCGGCCCCCGGGTGGCAGGGCGTCCCAGCAGGCGTCGAGCAGTCCCGGCGCGGTGAGCCCGCCGCCGATGAACACGGCGTCGGGCACGGGCAGCCCGGCCAGCGCCTCCGGCGCCCTGCCGGTGACCACGCGCAACCCGGGGACGCCGAGCCGGTCCGCGTTGCGGGTGATGCGCGCGGCCCGTACCGGGTCGCGTTCCACGGTGACCGCACGGCAGGACGGATGGGCCCGCATCCACTCCGCCGCGATCGAACCGGAGCCGCCGCCGACGTCCCACAGGAGTTCGCCGGGGGCGGGCGCGAGCACGGCGAGGGTCGCCGCCCGCACATGGCGCTTGGTGAGCTGACCGTCGTGCTCGTACGCCTCGTCGGGCAGCCCCGGCACGGTCCCGAGGCGGAGGGTGCCCGGATCGCTCCGGCACTCCACCGCGATGACGTTCAAGGGGTCGCCCGGCGGGTGCTCCCAGGTGTCCGCCGTGCCGTCCAGGCAGTCCTCGGCCGGGCCGCCGAGCTGTTCCAGGACCCGCACCCGGCTGGTCCCGAAGCCGTGGTCCCGCAGCAGGGCGGCCACGGCGGCCGGGGTGGCCGCGTCCGCGGAGAGGACCAGCAGCCGGCGTCCGTCGTGCAGCGCCGCGGCCAGCCGGGCCGTGGGACGTCCGACGAGGGTGACGGTGCCGGTGTCCTCCACCGGCCACCCCAGCCTGGCACAGGCGTACGAGACCGAGGACGGGTGCGGCAGCACCCGGAGCGCCCCCGCGCCCAGCTCCTCGGTGAGGGCGCGGCCGATGCCGTAGAACATGGGATCGCCGCTGGCCAGCACGGCGGTCCTGCTCCCGGCGTGGGCGGCGAGCAGGCCCCGGACGGCGGGCCGCAGGGGGGAGGGCCAGGACACCCGCCGGCCCGCGCACTCCGGCGGGAGCAGCCCCAACTGACGTTCACCGCCGATCAGGACCTCCGCGTCCAGGAGCACGGCGCGGGCCGTCGCCGGCAGACCCGCCCAGCCGTCGGCGCCGATCCCCACGACGCTCACGGCGGATGCGGGAGCGGGGACGGCGGGCGGGGGCGATGCGGGGGACACGACCGGTACCTCGGGGTTGGCGGGACGACGCAGCCGAACTCTACGGGGGCCGCTTCCGGCCCCGCGCGGCGGAGTGATTTCGGGAGACGTCCCGCGTGGTGCGGGGGCCCGTCCGAGGGCTCCGGCGTCCCCTGGGGGAGCCGCTCGCACGGGGCGGCGACCCGGCAAGCCGAGGAGCGGCACCGTGAAGTACTTCGTGATGGTCCAGGGCACACAGGCCGACTACGAGGCCATGGCCGGCAGGGCGTCGGCGGACAGTCCCGCGTGGACCGAGCAGGATGTCAGGGCGATGTTCGCCTTCATGGAAGGGATCAACGCCGAACTCGTCGAGTCCGGCGAGATGGTCGAGGGCCAGGGCCTGGCCGAGCCCGCCAGGACCCGGTCTGTGCTGCCGCCCGGCGCGGACGGTCGGCCGGTGGTCTCGGACGGCCCGGACCGGGAGGGCGAGCTGCGGCTCGCCGGGTACTGGGTGCTCGACTGCGCGAGTCCGGAGAGGGTCACCGAGATCGCCGCACGCATCGCGCAGTGCCCACAGCCCGAGGGAGCACCCGTCCATCCGGTGCTGATCCGGCCGGTCATGGACGACGGTGGCGAGCTCACCGGCGCCACCGGGTGAGAGCCGGGCCCTCGCACGACGCCTGACGGCCGGGCTGCCCTCCCCCGGCCCACCGCCCGGGGGAGGGCGGGGGGCCGGGGCCGCACGGCCCCTCCCCCTCCTCCCCCACGACCTCTCCCGCCCTCACGCTGGGCCTGTCCCCGCGCGGCCCACCGCCACCCGGCCGGTCCCCCGCCCCCGCACGGGCCGGTCCGGCCCGGCCCGGCCCGAGGCAGCACCCGTCCCCGGCCCGGGCGTTTGCTGCCGGGAGCGGCGGCCCATGACACCGAGTCGCCGATCGCCGCCCACCTCGCGATCATCGAAGACATGACCAAGAGCGACGACGGCAAGGCCCGCACCGTGCGGATCGCCCAGCAGCCCGACGCGGACGCCCTCCTGGGCCGCAGCCCGCTGGCCGCCCTCGTCGGCATGCTGCTGGACCAGCAGGTGCCGATGGAGTGGGCGTTCAGCGGCCCGTACACGCTGGCGCAGCGCATGGGGTCGGACGACCTGGACGCCCGCGCGATCGCGGCGTACGACCCCGAGGCGTTCACCGAACTGTTCACCGCGAAACCCGCCCTGCACCGCTACCCCGGCTCCATGGCCAAGCGGGTGCAGCAGCTGTGCCAGTACCTGGTCGCCGAGTACGACGGGCGGGCCGAGGCGGTCTGGGCGGACGCCGGGACCGGGGCCGAGCTCGTGAAACGGCTCAACGCGCTGCCCGGCTTCGGCACCCAGAAGGCACAGATCTTCCTGGCCTTGCTGGGCAAGCAGTTCGACGTGCGCCCGGCGGGCTGGCGGGAGGCGGCCGGGGCGTACGGCGAGGAGGGCTCGCACCGGTCGGTGGCCGACATCACGGGCCCCGAGTCCCTGGCCGAGGTACGCGCGTACAAGCAGCAGGCGAAAGCGGCGGCCAGGGCGGCCCGGTCCCGGTGAGCGCGCACACCGGCCGCCACCAGCGGCAGGGGCCGGTTTCCTGATCAGAACGGGCCAGGAACGCGATCAGGAACCGCTCCGCACTGTTCACAGACGGCAGTCGGCTCGCTAGCTTTCCCCCCACATCCGTTCACATCGGAAGGACTCCTGTGCACGCAACTCGTCGCAGAGCCATGGCTGTCGTGGCCGCCACCGCCCTGGCCACACCGCTCCTTCTCGGCGCCTCCCCGACCGCGGGGCACGCGCCGCACGACCCGGCCAAGGACGCGTCCAAGCTCGCGCGGAAGCTGGTCGAGCGCTCGTCCGCACAGGACGCGTACCGGCATCTGGAGCGGTTCCAGGCCATAGCCGACTCGGCGGACGGCCACCGCGCGGCCGGCTCGCTCGGGCACGACGCCTCCGCCGCCTACATGTACCGGCTGCTCCAGAAGGCCGGGTACCGCGTCGGCTACCAGGCGTTCGAATTCGTCTACACCGAGACGCTCGCGGAGAAGCTCTCCGTGGTCTCCCCCACGCCCCGGGACGTCACGATCAAGGCGATGACGTACACCCCGTCCACCCCGGAGGGCGGTCTCACGGCGGCCCTCGCCGCCGTCCCCGTCGACGGCACCACGGGCTGCGAGGCGGCCGACTACGCCTCCTCCGGCTTCACCGGCAAGGTCGCGCTGATCAAGCGGGGCGGCTGCTCGTTCGCGGAGAAGCAGGCGGCGGCCTCGGAGGCCGGCGCGGTGGGGGCGGTGATCTACAACAACACCGAAGGCGTCCTCTCCGGCACGCTGGGCGACGTGGAGTCGGGGAAGATCCCCACCGGCGGGCTCACGATGGGCGAGGGGGAGAAGCTCGTCGCGGACCTGGCCGCGGGCGAGGTGAAGGTCTCCTTCGAGATCCGCGAGTTCCAGGAGGAGCGGACCACCCGCAACGTCGTCGCCGAGACACGCGGCGGGAACGCCGCGAAGACCGTCATGCTCGGCGCGCACCTCGACTCGGTCACCGACGGCCCCGGCATCAACGACAACGCGTCCGGATCCGCCGGCCTCCTCGAAGTGGCCCTGGAACTGGCCGCGTCGCACCGGACTCCCGCCAACAAGGTGCGCTTCGCCTGGTGGTCGGCGGAGGAGAACGGACTGCTGGGTTCGGAGGCGTACGTCACCGGGCTCTCCGAGGCGCAGCGGGCGGACATCGCGCTCTACCTGAACTTCGACATGATCGCCTCCCCGAACGGGGTGCAGTTCGTCTTCGACGGCGACGACTCCGACGGCGAGGGCGAAGGTCCAGGGCCGGAGGGCTCCGCCCAACTGGAACACGACATCAACGCGTTCCTCGACCGCGAGGACAAGCCGCACACCGGCACGGACTTCACCGGCCGCTCCGACTACGGACCGTTCATCGAGGCCGGCATCCCGGCCGGAGGGACGGACACGGGCGCCGAGGGCATCAAGACGGCCGAGCAGGCCGCGACATACGGCGGTACGGCCGGCGTCGCCTACGACCCCTGCTACCACGCGGCCTGCGACGACCTCGGCAACATCGACATGGCGCACTTCGACACGAACGTCGACGTGATCGCCAACGCCGTGGGCACCTACGCCTACGACCTGAGCTCCCTGACCCGTCCGGTCCCGGCCGCCGCGGCGACGCCCCGGTCCGAGGGCGCCCTGCGCGAGGGCCACGCGCACGGACTCACCCGGTAGGGGCATCCGGCGGGGAAAGCCCCCCGCCTCTCCCTCCGCGGGCCGCGAGCCCCGCCCACGGCCCGCGGTGGGAGGCGCCGGCCCCGCCGGGAACGGGACGGAGAGCCCGGCGCTTTCCTCCGTTTGCTCCGGATTCGCGCCGCATGGCAGTCCCGTTCCCTGGCTGCGCCCGAGGGGCCTTGCCCGGTAGGCTTTCCGTGTGATCTTCAAGCGCATCGGAAATGGGCGGCCATATCCCGACCACGGCCGGGAAAGCACCCGACAGTGGGCTGATGTGGCGCCGCGTCCGGTCCGCCTGGACCAGCTGGTGACCACCAAGGGCCAGCTAGACCTCGAGACCCTGCTCGCCGAGGACTCGACGTTCTACGGCGACCTGTTCGCCCACGTCGTGAAGTGGCAGGGCGACCTGTACCTCGAGGACGGGCTGCACCGAGCCGTACGCGCCGCCCTGCAGCAGCGTCAGGTGCTGCACGCACGCGTGCTCGAACTGGGCTGAACCCGCCACTCCCACCCAGGGAGCATTTCGGGCCTTTCGAGTGTTTTTATGCTCATATGGGTGCCATGGGCTGATCGTTTAGTAGGCATCACTCCCCGGTCGCACTACGCTGCGCCCATGAGCATGCTGACCCCTCCCGGCATGGGCGGAAAGTACCGCATCACGGGCAACACGTACCCGCGCATGCGCCGCCCCCGTCATCGCCGCAAGCTGGTCCTCTCGGCCGCCGCCGCCGTGGTGGCCCTCGGGCTGGCCGGTTGGGGCACCCTCCAGCTCATCGACGTGTTCACCGGCGGCGACGAGACGGCGAGCGCGGCGGGCCACCCGAAGACCTGCCCCTCGCCGAGCGCCTCGGCCCGCGCGAAGGCGCTGCCCCAGCCGGGCGCCATCAAGGTCAACATCTACAACGCGACGCCTCGCAGCGGGCTGGCCAAGGCCGCCGCCGACGAGCTCAAGAAGCGCGGCTTCGTCATCGGCAAGGTGGACAACGCCCCGGCTGCCTACGACAAGAAGGTGCCCGGCACCGGCATGCTGCTCGGCGGTCCGACAGCCATGAACGGCTCGTTCCCGGTGCTCTCCACCCAACTGCCGGGGGCCGCACAGAAGACCGACACCCGCAGCACGGCGGACGTCGATCTGATCATCGGTACGAAGTTCAAGGCGTTCAGCACCCCCGCGGCGGCGGCATCGGCGCTCACGGCCCTCACGAAGCCGTCCCCGGCCCCGTCGGCCTGCTGACCGACGGGCACCGGGCGTGATCCGGCCGGACCGGCCGGATCAGTCGACGGTGCCGTACATCCGGTCGCCGGCGTCACCCAGACCCGGGACGATGTAGCCGTTCTCGTTGAGCCGCTCGTCGACCGAGGCGGTGACCACCGTGACCGGCGTGCCGGCCAGCTCGCGCTCCATCACCTCGACGCCCTCGGGCGCCGCGAGCAGCACGACCGCGGTGACGTCGTCCGCACCGCGCTTGATCAGTTCCCGGATGGCCGCGACGAGCGTGCCGCCGGTGGCCAGCATCGGGTCCAGGACGTAGACCTGACGGCCGGAGAGGTCCTCGGGCATCCGCGTGGCGTACGTCTCCGCCTGGAGCGTCTCCTCGTTGCGGATCATGCCCAGGAAGCCGACCTCGGCGGTCGGGAGCAGCCGCACCATGCCGTCCAGCATGCCGAGGCCCGCGCGCAGGATCGGCACGACCAGCGGGCGTGGGTGGGACAGCTTCACGCCGGTGGTGGGCGTCACCGGGGTCTCGATGTCGACCTGCTCGGTCCGCACATCCCTGGTGGCCTCGTAGGCGAGAAGGGTGACCAGCTCGTCGGCGAGCCGCCGGAAGGTCGGGGAGTCGGTGCGCTTGTCGCGCAGCGTGGTGAGTTTGTGCGCGACCAGCGGGTGGTCGACGACGTGGATCCGCATGCCTTCAACAGTAACCGGGCCCCGTGACGGCCTCTCGCCGGTGCGCACTGGCATCAAGCACCTGTTCGGGGGGAAGGTGGGGGCATACGGACCCAGGCATGACCCAGGCATGGGGTGGTGTGACGATTGCCCGACGCGGAGCAGCCACGAGAGCGGCAGGCACGACGCGACGCGCGCGACCTGCCCGACGCGCAGGAGAACGTGACGGACGCGCAGGAGAGTGACGCGGCACGCCGGAGGCGCCGCGCCCAGTTCCTCCGCGAGCTCCACGAGGCGAAGCAGCTCCGCGACCGCGTCCAGCCCCGCCGGGCCCGTGCGGCCCGTATGCGCCAACAGATGCGGATGCGTACGTTCCGCTGGTGAAGGCGCGCTCCGGGGGTCTTCGGAGAGCCCTCGGGAGGCGCGGCCGGATTCCGTCCACCGGCGGACGCCCGGACAACAGATGGCCGACGCAACGGTCGAAGAGGTCTCGCATCGCGCCGGTTTCTGCCACGATGCCGATTGGGCGGGGCCCAGAGCAGCCGGATGACCGTCTGCCCTCCCGTCGGACCGATTCACCTATGACCAGTGGGAGAGTCACGGTGTACTTCGCCGCACTGCTCGCGCGCACCGAAGACGGGTGGGAAGCGAGCGATACAGAGCTCGACGATGTGGAAACCCTGTCCGACCTGACGGATCTGGCCCACGAGGCCTCGGTGGACGAGGACACGGTCCTCGTCTACATCGAGCAGGAGGACGCCTGGTTCGGCGTCGTCCGGGTGGACGGTGAGGAGGACCCCCGTATCTACATCTCGGACGCGTCCGCCGCCGCCCGCTCCTCGTACGGGGAGATCCTGCTCACCGATGAACTGCTCGGCCGCGAACCGGGGGCCGAGGACGAGATCGCCGCACTGGAGGAGCTCGTCGACCTCGACGGTACGGAGGACGGCGAGCCTGACGAGGACGACGGCGCCGACGGGAGCACCGGCGCCGCTGTCACCGATACCGACCTGGACGACGACCCCGACGCCGTACCGGCGGGGCCGCTCGGCGATCTCGGGATCCTGGCCGACCTCGGGCTGTCCGAGAAGGCTCTGCTGACGCTGCGCACCGACGCGCTGGCGGAGATCGCGGACGCACTGGGAGCGGCCGAGGTCATGGAGGCCGTCCGTTAGGGTCCGCGGGTGAACGCACCACCACCCACTCCCTCCTCACCGTCTCCCCCAGATCCCGTACGGGACCCGTGGCAGACGCCCATGCGCCGCGCCCTGCACGAGGCGGCGCTGGCGGCGTCGGCCGGCGATGTGCCGGTCGGCGCCGTCGTCCTCGGCCCGGACGGCGCACTGATCGCCGCCGGCCACAACGAGCGGGAGGTGACCGGCGATCCGACGGCGCACGCCGAGGTGCTCGCCCTGCGCCGCGCCGCCGCGTCCCTGGGCACCTGGCGCCTGACCGGCTGCACGCTGGTCGTCACCCTGGAGCCCTGCACGATGTGCGCAGGCGCGCTGGTCCAGTCCCGGATCGGCCGGGTGGTCTACGGGGCGCGGGACGAGAAGGCCGGGGCCGCGGGGTCGCTCTGGGACGTCGTACGCGACCGCCGGCTCAACCACCGCCCGGAGGTGATCCACGGCGTCCTGGAGGACGTCTGCGCCGACCTGCTGACCACGTTCTTCCGGGACCGCTGAGCCGCCCCGGGGAGGCTTCGGGCGGGGCGCCGGGTATCGGATTTCGAACCAGGCCCGGCATGGTCTAAGCTCTCTCTCGGTAGCGTGTCCGAGCGGCCGAAGGAGCTCGCCTCGAAAGCGAGTGTGGGGAAACTCACCGAGGGTTCAAATCCCTCCGCTACCGCAGCGAGATGAAGGGACCGACCCGTCAGGGCCGGTCCCTTCACTGCGTTCCGTCCCGGGTGCCCGAGGGCGTCACCGGGCCCGGAGTACCCTGACGCCGTCGACCTCGAAGTCGTAGACGTTCTGGTTGATGCGCAGGCCGTCGACGGCGCCGATCCACATGTGGTCACGGCCCTTGCCGACCGCGGCCGTGAGGACGGTCGCACCCGCACCACCGTCGTCGAGTGCGTCCTGCACCTCCTCCAGGGAGCACCTGGCGGCCTGGTTGCAGGCCGGCACCTCGTTCCCCGTGAGGAACCAGTAGCCCGTCGAGGTGGCGTCGAGGAAGCCGCTCCAGCGGTTCGTCACCGGGGCGGCGTCCGGCACCCACACCAGCGTGGAGTAGTTGTCGGCCGGAAGCGCCGTCAGGTTCGGATCGATCTCGAACCTGATGTTCGGCATGTTCTCGGGGCCTCCGTAGGCCACGTTCTCCCCGGTCTGGAAGACGTGGAAGCCGACCCTGCGCAGACCCTGGACCGGGCCGCCGAAGAAGTCGACCTCGTTGCCGAAGTCGACCTTCTCGCTGGGAGGGGTCAGCGAGGTGGACGCGTCCGCCACCTCGATGCCGAGGCTGCCCCGGCCGTAGGGCGGGCTGGCGGAGGGGCCCGTCACACCGAACGAGCCGAACGGACCGTTCCTCAGGTCGGCGACGGGGGACCCGATCGTGTTGCGGGTGATCACGCCCCAGTGGTCCGCGCCGCGCCCGTGGTCCCCGCCGCCGTCCTCGGCGGCGGTCGCCGGCCCGCAGAGCGCCGCGGCGATGATCGCTGCCGCAGCGGTGACCGCGAGCGCCTTCCCTCGCGTCGTGCCAAAGCGAGTGCTCACACTCACTCCTTCCCGGTAGTTGAGGGCGCCGTCGGTTGCACCGAGCGCGCCCGGCCGTCACGGAACACACACACAATGAGTGACTCTGCGTCACGTCATATTCACCATATGGAGACACAAACGGCCGTTGCGCAACGGATGGGTTCGGAGGGAGGCAGAAGGTGGGGCGGGAGTCGCGGGAAATAATTTTGCAGGATGTGCATTTTTGCCTACCATGCACGATGTGCCGAAGACGACGACATCCGTACCGGGGCTCCGGGAGCGCAAGAAGCAGGCCACCCGGAACGCCATCGCGGAGGCGGCCGTACGGCTCGCCGCCGAGCACGGCGTGGAGAACGTGACGGTCGAGGCCATCAGCGAGGCGGCCGGTGTCTCGCCCAGGACGTTCTTCAACTACTTCCCGACCCATGACGACGCGTTCGTCCTGATCGACGACGAGGTGGGGGTGCGGATCAGGGAATCCGTGCGCCGTGCCCCCGTCGGCCTGGCACCGCTCGACGCGGTGCGCGAGGCCTTCGTCGCCGAACTGGACGGCTTCGAGGACCGGCAGGAGCTGTGGGCCCTTCAGTCCACGGTGTTCCAGCGCTCACCGCACCTCATCCAGCGCGGCCTCAACGCCCACGTGGCGGACGAGCGGGCCCTGGCCCTCGCCGTCACCGAGTGGCTCGACGCCACGCGGCCTGACTCCGAAGAGCCCCAGGACCCCGGGATCTACCCCCGGCTGCTGGCCGCCGTCAGCCACACCGCCCTGCGGGTCGCCTTCGAGCACTGCTGCGACCGCCCCGGCACCTCCGTGCTCTCGGAGGCCTTCCAGGAGGCCTTCGTCCACCTGGCACACGGCCTCCGGCGACCGACGGAGTGACCCGGCCCACCGCCGGCACCGTGACCCACATCCCCGACCCCGTTCTGCTCAAGCACCGAAGAAGGACTCCGTGACCGCAACCGAGGCGCCGGGACAGGCGCCCACCTCCATGTCCAACCGGCAGATACTCCAGGCGATGTCCGGCCTGATGGCGGGGATGTTCGTCGCCATCCTCGCCGGTACCGTCGTCGCCAACGCCCTGCCGCGGATCATCGCCGACCTCGGTGCAAGCCAGTCCTCGTACACCTGGGTCGTGACCTCCGAGCTGCTCGCCATGACGGCCACCGTGCCGCTCTGGGGCAAGCTCGCCGACCTGTTCAACCAGAAGCTGCTGCTCCAGCTCTCGCTCGGCCTGTTCGTGGTCGGTTCGCTGGTCGCCGGCTTCTCCCAGGACGTCGTCACCCTGATCGTCAGCCGGGTCATCCAGGGCATCGGCGCCGGCGGCCTCACGGCGCTGGCCCAGATCGTGATGGCCGCCATCATCCCGCCGCGCCGCCTCGGCAAGTACGCGGGGATCTTCGGCGCGGTCTTCGCCGTCGGCACCGTCGCCGGACCGCTGATCGGCGGTGTCCTGGTGGACACCTCCTGGCTCGGATGGCGCTGGTGCTTCTTCATCGGCGTGCCGTTCGCGCTGGCCGGCATCGTGCTGCTCCAGCGCACCCTGAAGCTGCCCACCGTGCGCCGTCAGGTCCGGATCGACTGGCTGGGCGCCTTTCTGATCGTGGCGGGCGTCTGCGCGCTGCTGATCTGGACCTCCCTCGCCGGCAACAGCTTCGACTGGGCGTCCTGGCAGACGGCGGCGCTGGTCGCCACCGGCGTCGTGCTGCTCACCGCCGCCGTGTTCGTCGAGTCCAGGGCCGCGGAACCGATCATCCCGCTGGACATCTTCCGCAACCGCACGGTGACGCTCACGACCCTGGCGAGCTTCTTCGTCGGTATCGCGATGTTCGCCGGGACGGTGTTCCTGTCCCAGTACTTCCAGATCTCGCTGGGCAAGTCCCCGACCGTCGCCGGGCTCATGAGCCTTCCGATGATCGGTGGTCTGCTGGTCTCCTCGACGGTCGCAGGGCAGCTCATCTCCGCGACCGGCAAGTGGAAGGCCTACCTCATCGCGGGTGCCGTCACCATGACGGCGGGCCTCGGTCTCCTCTCGACCATCGACGCCGAGACCCACTTCGGGCTGCTCAGCCTCTACATGGCCTTGATGGGTATCGGCGTCGGCATGCTGATGCAGAACCTCGTGCTCGCCGCGCAGAACGACGTGCCCGCGCACGAGCTGGGCGCCGCGACCTCCGTGCTGTCGTTCTTCCGCAGCCTCGGCGGCACCATCGGGACGAGCGTGCTCGGCGCGATCCTCGCCAACCGGGTGGCCAGCGAGATGTCCAAGGGCCTCGCGGAGAGCGGGATCCCGGTGGCCGGCGGCGGTCACGGCAGCGCCGTGCCCGACATGACCACGCTGCCCGAACCGATGAAGCAGATCGTCGAGCACGCGTACGGAGTCGCGACCGGTGACCTGTTCCTCATCGCCACGCCGTTCGCCTTCCTCGCCCTGATCGCGGTGCTCTTCGTCAAGGAGAAGCCCCTCAAGACGACGAGCGGCATGGAACGTCTCGCCGCCGAGGACGCGGCCGTGGTCGACGCGGTCGTCGTGCCGGCGCCCCGCAGCGGTGACGACCCCACCGGCCAGGCCTCCGGCACGGTCGGACTGCGGAAGGACTGACCGCGCGCCGGAAGGACGACGGCGAAGGGCCCGGCGCGTCGCGCCGGGCCCTTCGGGCGTCAGGTCGGGGGAAACGGCATCGGGGGGACAAGCCGCTTCCCCCGGTGAGAACGGGGACCTGAGGTCCTCGCCGCGGTCAGGGGGAATCACGCGGTGCGGACCTCGTGGAGGTCCCGTTCCTCGGCCCGCGCATACCTGCGGGTGCTGCGGGCTCGTCTCCCATCCTCCTCCTCGACGTAAGCCGCACCCCCGGGCAAAGGGCCTGAATCGAAGGGTCCTTCGACCCTAAAAGCGCCATCAGTGATCGGAAACGGCCAGCGGATACGCCCATACGTGCGGCTAGAATCACGCGACTGCACAGGTGATCGAGAGGGAGAGAAGGGCTGTGGCGCAAGCGAAGAAGATCGCGCTCTACATGGTTGTGGTCTTCGTGCTGTACACGATCATCACCTCTCCCGAACGGGCCGCCGACCTCGTCCAAGTAGGCTTCGAAGGTATTTCCAGCGCCGCCGAGGGCGTCGGAGACTTCATGTCCGAGCTGGTGAAGTAGGAGAAGCCCATGATCCGCCACCTGGTCCTGTTCAAGCTGAACGACGGCGTCGAGCGGGACGACCCGCGGGTCGTGGCGGGTGCCCGGGCGTTCGCGGAACTCGGCGGGAAGATCCCCGAGCTGGAGTTCTGGGAGTGCGCCTGGAACATCACCGACCGGCCGATCGCCTACGACTTCGCCATCAACTCCGCGGTCGCCGACGAGGACGCGCTCAAGCGGTACGTCGAGCACCCGGACCACCAGGCCGCGGCCGGACAGTGGCGCGCGTTCGCCACTTGGGTGATCGCCGACTACCCCTTCTGATTTCTTTCCGGCATCCGGTCCCGCAGGCCCCTCCCTTTCAGGAGAGGGGCTTTTCGGCATGTTTAAACCAAAACATGCCCAACACGACTCTATGCGGTGCTTGCACACAGTGGACCTGTCTTGTGATGCTATGACCGCTTTTGACGGATGAGTTGACCGTAGTTGACCGCAAAGGGGTGGCGACACCGTGCCGGCCAGTACAGCGCCTCAAGTCCCGCCCCAGAACGTCCAGACGGACGACATCCAGACCGAGACACCCGACCCCACCACACCCGCCAGGACCAGGGGTGCGGACACCCGGGCCCTGACCCAGGTGCTGTTCGGGCGGCTCAAGGACCTCGAACCCGGATCGCCGGAGCACCACAGGGTGCGCACGGCACTGATCGAGGCGAACCTGCCGCTCGTGCGGTACGCGGCGGCCCGCTTCCGCAGCCGCAACGAGCCGATGGAGGACGTCGTCCAGGTCGGCACCATCGGCCTGATCAACGCCATCGACCGCTTCGACCCGGAACGCGGTGTCCAGTTCCCGACGTTCGCCATGCCCACCGTGGTCGGCGAGATCAAGCGCTACTTCCGGGACAACGTGCGGACCGTGCACGTGCCACGCCGGCTGCACGAGCTCTGGGTCCAGGTCACCGGGGCGACCGAGGACCTGACGACCGCCCACGGACGTTCACCGACCACCGCCGAGATCGCCGAACGGCTCAAGATCTCCGAGGACGAGGTCCTGGCCTGCATCGAGGCGGGGCGCTCGTACCACGCGACGTCGCTCGAGGCGGCGCAGGAGGGTGACGGGCTGCCGGGACTGCTGGACCGGCTCGGCTACGAGGACCCGGCGCTCGCCGGGGTCGAACACCGCGATCTCGTACGGCATCTGCTCGTGCAGCTGCCCGAGCGCGAGCAGCGGATCCTGCTGCTGCGCTACTACAACAACCTGACCCAGTCTCAGATCAGCGCCGAACTGGGCGTCTCGCAGATGCATGTGTCAAGGCTTCTGGCCAGAAGTTTCGCCCGACTGCGATCCGCAAACAGGATCGAGGCATAACCGGAACGGGTAGACCCTCAATGGGCCTGTTCCGGGGGCGTAAATGCCGCACACCCCCTGTTTCCTGCGCAGTTTCAGCGCTTACTTGTCGACATGTCACTACAGCGTGTTGCCGACATGTGACATTCTGCTGGAACCGCGTTTGCCGCAGCCCCACCGCCGGTATTCAGGTGGAGGCTGCGTTCCTCCGATGGTCGTGGCCACCGCGACCGTCCGCGACCTCAAGGGGGTGGCATGTCCGCAGAACAGGGCAGCTCGAAGGTGCTCACGCTCACGAAGAGCGTGCCGGCACCTGCCGTGCTCACCAGCTCGCCGGAAGCCATCGACACCCGCACCCTGTCCCGCTCCCTGTTCCTGCGGCTCGCCGCGCTGGAGCCCGCCTCGGGCCCCGACGGAACGGACAGCCCGGAGCGGGCCTATGTGCGGGACACACTCATCGAGCTCAACCTCCCGCTCGTGCGGTACGCGGCGGCACGGTTCCGGAGCCGTAACGAACCGATGGAGGACATCGTCCAGGTCGGGACGATCGGCCTGATCAAGGCGATCGACCGCTTCGACTGCGAACGGGGCGTGGAGTTCCCCACGTTCGCGATGCCGACCGTCGTGGGCGAGATCAAGCGCTTCTTCCGCGACACCTCCTGGTCGGTGCGGGTGCCGCGGCGCCTCCAGGAGCTGCGGCTCGCCCTGACCAAGACCAGCGACGAGCTCGCCCAGAAGCTCGACCGTTCGCCGACGGTGCCGGAGCTGGCCAAGGCGCTCGGGGTCTCCGAGGAGGACGTGGTCGACGGCCTGGCCGTGGGCAACGCCTACACGGCATCCTCGCTGGACTCCCCGTCCCCCGAGGACGACGGCGGCGAGGGCTCGCTGGCCGACCGCCTGGGGTACGAGGACGCGGCGCTGGAAGGCGTCGAGTACCGCGAGTCCCTGAAGCCGCTGCTGGCCAAGCTCGCACCGCGCGAGCGGCAGATCATCATGCTGCGCTTCTTCGCCAACATGACGCAGTCGCAGATCGGCGAGGAGGTCGGCATCTCGCAGATGCACGTCTCGCGCCTGCTGACCCGGACCCTCACTCAGCTCAGGGAAGGGCTCATCGCCGACTGATCCGGCCCGGTACACCGCGGCCGGGCCGCCGGGGCATCCTGACCGCTGCCCCGGCGGCCCGGCCTTTTCCGTGCCGCGCGGCCCCCGCGCACCAGGGAAGGACGCGGCAGGAACGCGAGCGCTCCCGCACCGACGGAGCGGTGCGGGAGCGGTCCACGAAGGACGGCGTCACGCGCTTGCACGGACGCCCGCCGGACCCCCTTGCCCCCGGGAGGGGCGGGGCCGGCCGTGACGGTCGGGGCGGGGGGTCAGCCGAGCGCGAGCCAGGCGACCGCACCGAGGACGACGATGACCGCGACGACGGCCACGATCACCCCGGTCTTCGGGCCGGACGAGGTCGCCGCGGGCTGCGGCCCGCGCTGCGGCTCGCCCTCGTCGACAAAGGCGCGGAACATCTGCGTGCTGCCCGCCGGGTCGTGAGTGCCCTCGGGGCCCGGCTGCTGGGCGTGGGGGTTGTGTGCCATGGTCCAGGACCCTAGCGAACCCAGGCGTCCCGCCCAACCCCCGGGCCGACAAGGGCCGATGCCCCTCCCGCGCGCACACGTCCCCTTCACGGTCCGCCGGAGCGCTCCGCACCGCCTCCACGGGGCGCCTGCGGACCGGCGCCCGCTGTGGCCAGGAACACATCGGGCGCCGCCCACCCTCCGTGCGCTGCACGCTTGACCCGGCCCCTACGGAGGCTTTTGCGTTCCTTTACTTCTGCAAGCCCCGTTTCGTTTGCCTGCGGCAACCAACCGCTTCTATCGTTGCCCTAAGCAACAAGATGACCTCGTGCGATGTCTGGAGGGCCGGTGGCAGCACGGAGCCAGTACGAAGAACTGGCCCGGCAGCTCAGCGCCGTCGGGGCCGTCAAACGGGGGCTCGCCCGCATCCTGCCCGCCGAGTGTCCCGGTGGCTCGGCCACCGTGCTGACGCTGCTGGCCAAGTACGGCGAGATGCGGATCACCAGGCTCGCCGAGCTCCTGGCCGTGAACATGTCGGTGACCAGCCGTCATGTGGCTCACGCGGTGGAGAACGGCTGGATCGAACGGTCACCGGACCCGGCGGACAAGAGGTCCCGCATCCTGCGGCTGACCCCCGCGGGTGACGAACTGCTGGACGAGCTGACCCTGCGGACGACCGAGATGTTCGCCCACAACCTCATCGACTGGACCGACGAAGAAGTCGGTCAGCTCAACACATTGTTGTCCCGGCTGCGCGACAGCTTCTCCTGTCGTGGCACCGGAGGGTGCACCCCCGGAAGGCACAGCGGCGACTGCCGCTCGGGGCACTCCGACGATTCGCACACCCGTACACCCGTGTAACAGAAGCAAAGACAAGGAATTTCATGGCTACGACCACACCACCCGGTGTGCGGGGCGGCCACGCCAAGCACGGGGCCGCAGAGGCCCCCGCAGGCGCGCCGATGACACACCGGCAGATCATGGAAGCGCTGACCGGGCTGCTGCTCGGCATGTTCGTCGCGATTCTGTCGTCGACGGTCGTCTCCAACGCGCTGCCCGAGATCATCTCGGACCTCGGCGGCGGCCAGAGCGCCTACACCTGGGTCGTGACGGCCTCGCTGCTGGCCATGACCGCCACCACCCCGCTGTGGGGCAAGCTCGCGGACCTGTTCAGCAAGAAGCTGCTGGTCCAGATCGCCCTGCTCATCTACGTGGGCGGTTCGATAGTCGCCGGTCTGTCGACCAGCAGCGGCATGCTGATCACCTGCCGGGTGGTCCAGGGCATCGGCGTCGGCGGTCTCTCCGCCCTCGCCCAGATCGTGATGGCCGCGATGATCTCCCCGCGCGAGCGCGGGCGCTACAGCGGCTACCTCGGCGCGGTCTTCGCCGTGGCCACCGTCGGCGGTCCGCTGCTCGGCGGTGTCATCACCGACACCAGCTGGATGGGCTGGCGCTGGTGCTTCTACGTGGGTGTGCCGTTCGCGGTGATCGCCCTGATCGTGCTCCAGAAGACCCTGAAGCTCCCCGTGGTCAAGCGCGAGGTCAAGGTCGACTGGTCCGGCGCGTTCTTCATCAGCGCCGCGGTCTCGCTGCTGCTGCTCTGGGTGACCTTCGCCGGTGACAAGTACGACTGGATCTCCTGGCAGACCTGGACGATGCTCGGCGGCACCGTCGTCCTCATCGCACTGTTCCTGCTGATCGAGTCCAAGGCCAGCGAGCCGATCATCCCGCTGCGCCTCTTCCGCAACCGCACGATCACGCTGGCCTCCGCGGCCTCGCTGTTCGTCGGCATCGGAATGTTCGCGGGCACCGTCTTCTTCAGCCAGTACTTCCAGCTGGCGCGGGACAAGTCGCCGACGATGTCCGGCGTCATGACCATCCCGATGATCGCCGGACTGTTCCTGTCCTCGACCGTGTCGGGCCAGATCATCACCAAGACGGGCCGCTGGAAGGCCTGGCTCGTCTCCGGTGGCTTCCTGCTCACCGCGGGCCTCGGGATGCTGGGCACCATCCGGTACGACACCGAGTACTGGCACATCGCGGTCTTCATGTTCGTCATGGGCCTCGGCATCGGCATGATGATGCAGAACCTGGTGCTCGCCACGCAGAACCAGGTGGCGCCCTCCGACCTGGGCGCGGCCAGCTCCGTGGTGACGTTCTTCCGTTCCCTCGGTGGTGCGATCGGCGTCTCGGCGCTGGGCGCCGTCCTGGGCAACCGTGTCACCCACTACGTCAAGGACGGCCTCGCCGACCTCGGCCCCGAAGGTGCGGCGCTGGGTCACGGCGGCACGGGCGGCGGGGGCATCCCCGACCTGGACACGCTCCCCGCCCCGCTGCGCACGGTCATGGAGGTCGCCTACGGCCACGGAGTCGCCGACGTCTTCCTGTACGCCGCGCCCGCGGCGCTGGTCGCCTTCGTCCTGACCCTCTTCATCAAGGAGGTCGCGCTGAAGACCAGGGCGGGCAACGACACCGAACCCTCCGACGCCCCCGCGGCCACCGCGGCCACGGACTCCGTCGAGGCCACCACCGGCACGGCTCCTGTCGCCGGGGCGACCTCCGGGATCCCCGTGTCCGCGGCCCAGGAGGAGCCCGCTCCCACGAGCGAGCTCACCGTCCAGGGCACCCCCGTACGCGGTGTGGTGCGCGGCGCCGAGGGCGCACCCGTCGCCCGGGCCGCCGTCACGCTGATCTCGCTGGGCGGCAGGCAGCTGGGGCGCTCCGTCGCCCAGGCGGACGGCGGCTACGTACTGGACGCGCCGGGCGCCGGCAGCTACGTCCTGATCGCGTCGGCCGACGGCTTCCAGCCGCAGGCGTCGACCGTGGTCGTGGCCGGCGAGCCGCTGGCCTACGACATCCTGCTCGCCGGTACGAGCGGCCTCTCCGGGGCCGTCCGGGCCGCCGAGGGCGGTAGCCCGGTCGAGGGCGCGATGATCGTCGTGACCGACGTGCGCGGCGATGTGCTGGCCACCGGTGTCTCGGGCGACGCGGGTGAGTTCACCTTCGGTGAGCTCGTCCCCGGCTCGGTGACCGTCGCCGTGACGGCCGCGGGCTTCCGCCCGCTGGCCCTGCCGGTCGAGGTCGGCGGCCAGGGAGTCACCCGGGTCGACGTGGCCCTGCGGTCCGGTGCGCTGGTGCGGGGTGTCGTCCGGGCCGGTTCCGGCCGGACGCCGCTGAACGACGCGCGCGTCACGCTGATCGACGCGGCCGGCAACGTGGTGGCCACCTCGACGACCGGGGAGGACGGGGCCTACGCCTTCACCGACCTGGACGCCGGTGAGTACTCCGTGATCGCGACCGGCTACCCGCCGGTGGCCGCGGCCCTGAGCGTGACCGGCGGCGGAGTCGACGGTCACGACATCGAGCTCGCCCACCCGGGCGAGTAGGAGAGATCCACAAAGACCACTGGCGGAACAGCACTTCGAGCGGAGAGGCTGTGGCCGCCGGCGGAAAAGGGCCCCGTGGCGGGGTCGGCAGGCAGGGGACGGCCTGCCGACCCCGCCCGGGGCCCGACTCATCGAGTCGCGCTTCATGAGTGATCGAGCAAGGAGAGAACACGGGATGGGACTTCGCGCACAGGTACGCACGCGGGACGGCTGGGCGGTCCAGCACGCGATCGTCACCGTGACCGACATGACGGGCACCCAGGTGCTCCGCGCCGCCGCCGACGAGAACGGGGCCGTCCGCACCGACGATCTCCTGCGGGCCGGCGCGTACACGGTGATCGTCACGGCGGTCGGTTACGCCCCCGCCGCGTCCACCGCGCTCGTCACGGCCAGCGGCCGGGTCGAGGCCGGCACCGTGGTGCTGGCCCGGCAGGGCGGTGTGGAGCTGCCGCCCCCGGGCACCTGGTCGCTGGACCCGGTGCACTCGTCGGTGGCAGCGGTCGCCCAGCACCTGGGCATCTCCAGCGTGCACGGCAGGTTCACCGAGTTCGGCGGCCGGATCGAGATCGCCGAGGACGTACAGCGCTCCCGGGTGGACGCCTTCATCGCGTCCACCAGCATCGACACCGGCAACGCCATGCGGGACAAGCACCTGCGCTCGGCGGACTTCCTCGACGTGGAGGTGTTCCCGGAGATCACCTACCGCTCCCGGGCGCTGACCCCCGCCGGCCCCGACCGGTGGACGGTGCACGGCCTGCTCACGATGCACGGCGTGGCCCGGGACGTGGACCTGGACCTCAGCTACCTGGGCACCGGCCCCGACCCGTGGGGCGGGGTGCGTGCGGCCTTCCACGCGAGCGCGGAGCTGCGCCGTGACGACTTCGCGATGAACTACAACCAGGTCGTACAGGCGGGGATCTCCGCGATCGGCACCACCCTGCGGGTGGAACTCGACATCCAGGCCGTGCAGGGCGAAGCGGTCCAGGCCTAGGCGCGGGGGCAGGGCCTAGGGTTGGACGCATGGCACCCAACATCGCGACCAACACCGCCGTGGAGCTGGCCGAACTGCTGGATTTCGTGCGGCCGAGGCACCGCGCGATCCTGCTGACCACCCGGTCCGACGGCCGCCCCCAGGGGTCACCGCTCACCTGCGGCGTCGACGACGCCGGCCGGATCGTCGTCTCGACCTACCCCGAACGGGCCAAGACCCGCAACGCCAGGCGGGACGAGCGGGTGAGCGTCATCGTCCTGTCCGACGACTGGAACGGACCCTGGGTCCAGATCGACGGGTCGGCGGAGGTGATCGACTCACCGGAGTCGGTCGAGCCCCTCGTCGAGTACTTCCGCACCATCTCGGGCGAGCACCCGGACTGGGACGAGTACCGGGCGGCGATGATCAAGCAGGGGAAGTCCCTCATCCGGATCACCCCGGAGCGCTGGGGCCCCGTGGCCACCGGTGGCTTCCCGGCCCGCCTCTCGGACGGCGGCTGACCGTACGCATGCGACCGCCCCACCCGGTCCCGCTCGCGCGGGCCCGCCTGCTGACCTCCCCGTCCGTGAGCCCTTCCTTGGTCCGCGAGCTGGAGCGGATCGCCGGGCGGCCCGCGGACACGGCGGTGCCCGACGGCCCCTTCGTCTACGTCGGCGACGCGCTGCCCGAGGCGCTGCGGACCCCCCGGCTGCTGTGGTTCCACAGCGTCAACGCCGGTACGGACGCGCTGCTCTCCGCCGGGCCCTGGCCCGAAGGGGCCCTGCTGACGCGGACGGTGGGGCGGATGGGCGAGCGGATCGCCCAGTACGTGCTGGGCTGGGTGCTCGCCGAGTGCCAGGCCGTCCCGGAGCACACCGCCCAGCACGCCCGGGGCGAGTGGCGCCGTCTCCCCTCCGAACTCGCCGCAGGCCGCACCGTCGTCGTCCACGGCACCGGGCGCATCGGCTCCGCGGTCGCCGGTCTGCTCCGGGCCTGCGCCCTGCGCACGGTCGGCGTGAGCCGCACGGCCCGCGGGCCGGTGCCCGGCTTCGACCGGGTGGTCACCGCCGGCTCGGACGAGGAGGCCACGGCCCTGGGCGAGGCCCGGTGGGTGGTGTCCACCCTCCCGTCGACCGGAGCCACGGAAGGCTTCTTCGACGCCGGCCGCTTCACCGCGATGCGCGGAGCGACCTTCGTCAACGTGGGCCGGGGCGCGACCGTCGACATGACCGCGCTGGGGGCCGCGCTCCACGCCGGGACGCTGCGCGGGGCCGTGCTGGACGTGCTCCCGGCGGAGCCCGCCGCCCCCGGGGACCCCGTATGGCGGCTGCCGCGCACCGTGATCACCTCGCACTCGGCGGGCATCACGGCCGAGGAGGACGTCGTGGCCGACTTCGCGGCCTGCTGGGCGGACGTGGCCGGCGGGCGGACGCCGGCACTGGCCGTGGACACCCGTCGCGGATACTGACGGGGGCCGTCAGCCGGTGCGCTCCGCCCCGGCGCACGTCGCCTCGATACCCGTGATCAGCAGGTCCAGTGCGACGGTGAACTCCTGCTCGCGCGACTCCTCCACCGTGGCCCCTCCGCGTGCCTCCATCAGCGGCTCCGAAGGGCGCAGGATGTCGCCGAGCTCCGGATGCGCGCGGATCGTGCCCATCGCCCGCTGGACGTACTCGTCCTGGGTGAGCCCCGCCCGTGCGGTGCGCTGCACGAAGTTGCCCTCGATCGTGCCGAATCCGTAGACGAACTGGAAGACGGCCGCCATCGCGCCCGCCTGCCGCTCCAGGGGCAGCCCGGTGGCCCGGACGACGTCCTGGACGGCGTACGAGAACAGCATGGAGTGCGGGCCGATGTTCAGAAAGCTGCCCATGAGCGCCGACACCCAGGGGTGACGGACCAGCATCCGGCGGTAGTTCGTGGCCAGTTCGCGCAGCCGCTCACGCCAGGCGGCGTCCTCCGGGGTGGCGGGGAGCTCGCCGAAGACGGTGTCCAGGGCGAGTTCCAGCAGGTCGTCCTTGGTGTCGACGTACCAGTAGAGGGACATCGCCGTGACGTCCAGCTCGGCTGCGAGGCGGCGCATGGAGAACTTCGCCAGTCCGTCGGCGTCCAGCAGCCGCACGCTCGCCGCCGTGATCCGCTCCCGGTCGAGGCCGGCCGGCTGGTCCGCCCGTCGTGTACGCGAGGGGGTCCGCCGGTCGAGCCACACACTGACCCGCGAAGGGTTCTTCACACGGTCTGCGGCGGACCCCATGACACACGCTCCTCGTCTTGCGGTGGCGCTCCTGTGCACCGGCGCCCCCGTCCGATGCTATGCCCGCCCCCCGGGGTCCCGGTCCACGTCCGCGCGCTCCGCCCTGCGCAGCAGGGCCGCGGCCAGCAGCCCTCCGGCCAGGACCGCGACCGCGCCGGCGAGCTGGCTGGCCTCCAGGCCCGAGGCGAACGCGTCGGTGACGCGTTCCCGCTCGGCCGCCCCGTCCGCCGCGGAGAGCACGGCGGGCAGCGAGGCCGCGCCGACGGCTCCCGGAACCAGCGCGGAGAAGCGCGAGTTGAGCACGGCGCCGAGGACGGCCACCCCGAGCCCGTTGCCGAACTCGGCGAGGGTCCCGTTCACCCCGGCGCCCACGCCGGCCTTCTCCGGGGGGATGGAGCTCATGATCGCGTTGGCCATGGCGGGCATGGCGAGCGAGATGCCCGCGCCCATCACGACCAGGCCGAGCAGCATGCCGCCGTACCCGTGACCGCCCAGCAGCGCGATCGCGCCGAGCCCTCCGGAGAGCAGGCCCATTCCCACAGCGATGGTGACGGGGGTCCCCAGGCGCACGACGATCCGGGCACCGGCCCCCGTGAGGTTGAGCGCGACGACGGTGAGGGCGAGCGGCGCGGTGCGCAGGCCCGCCTCCAGCGGCTCGTACCCGAGGACGAACTGCAGATGCTGGGTGAGCAGGAAGAGTGAACCGGTCATCCCGAAGGCGACGAGGATCGCTCCCGCCACCGCCCCGGTGAACCTCTGGTTGCGGAAGAAGTGCATGTCCAGCATGGGACGGGGGGTGTGGAGCTCCCAGAGGACGAAGCCGGTGAGCACCGCGACCCCGGCGAAGGCGGTCAGCAGGACCGCGCCGGAGCCCCAGCCGTGCTCCGGGCCGGAGATGATCGCGTACACGACCGCGGTCATGCCGACCGTGGAGAGCAGCGCCCCGAACAGGTCGGGGCGGTCGCCGCTGGGGTTCTTCGACTCCGGGACGAGCCGCACGACGGCGATCAGGCCGACGACCGCCACCGGGATGTTGACCAGGAAGATCGCGCCCCACCAGAAGTGGGCCAGCATCGCCCCGCCGAGCAGCGGACCGGCCGCGAAGCCGAGGGAGTTGACGGTGGACCAGATGCCGATCGCCTTGACGCGTTCGGCGTCGTCGAAGATCTGGACGACGACGGAGAGGGTGGTCGTCATCAGCAGCGCGCCTCCGACGCCCATGCCGGCACGGGCGGCGATCAGCTGCCCGGAGGACTGCGCGAGCCCGGCCGCCAGCGAACCGGCCCCGAACACCACCAGGCCCGCGATCAGCAGCTTCTTCCGGCCGTAGCGGTCCGAGGCGCTGCCCGCGGTGATCAGCAGACCTGACTGGACGAGCGCGTAGGCGTTGATCATCCACTGCACGTCGGCGGTGGAGGCGTCGAGTTCGGTGGTCAGGGAGGGGATCGCGACGTTCAGCACGGTGTTGTCGAGCAGCACGGTGAGCTGGGCGAGGCAGATGACACCGAGGATCAGCCAGCGCCGCTCATGGCCGCTCCGGGGGGCGAGGTCCTTCTGCTCGGCGGCGGTCGCCGTCATACGGGCTCCTGGTTCCGGTGCACTTGTACGGTGTACGGGGGACGTTTCCCGTACACCGTATGACAGTTCCTGTACGCCGTACAACACTTAAGGGCGGGGCGCGCACCAGGGCGGTGGCCCGGGTCCGCCCCCGGGCCACCGCCCTGTCGTCGCTCCCGCTCGGCAGGCGTCCTACTCGGCGCCGGCCGGCCGGGTGAGGTCGTAGAAGGTCGCGCTGCCCACCGTCACCTCCTCGAAGTTCTCCTCCACCCAGGACGCGATCCGGGACGAGGTGCCCTCGCCGCCCGTCCCGCCGCCCATGCCGCCCGAGACGAAGTAGTGGATCTCGCCGTCCTCCACGTACTGCTCGAACTGCTCGAACGTCGGGGACGGGTCGCTGCCGTTGAAGCCGCCGATCGCCATCACCGGGTCACCGGTGGCGAGCTGGTAACTCGCGGCGTTCTGCGAACCGATGGCCGCTGCGGTCCAGGTGTAGGCGTCGGCGTTCTGCTCCAGCAGGGTCCTGGCCTCGGAGCCGACGGAGGCCCCGTCGAGCAGACCGCCCATGCCACCGCCACCCGCGCCGTGCTCACCCGCACCTCCCCCGGGCATGCCACCCGGTGTCTGGCCCTGCCGCCCCTGGCCCTGCCCGCCCTGCGCGGGAGGCGTCCCGCCACCGGGGAAACCTCCGCCCTGCTGGGTGCCCTGGCCGGGGGGCCGCATGCCGCCATCGGGGCCACCGCCGTCGCCGCCACCGGGTACGCCGCCGCCGGGTCCGCCCCTGCCCGAACCCGACGGGCCCGCCGTCACGATCGAGCCCTGGTGCCCGGTGTTCAGCGTGCTGATCGTGTACGCGGCCGGCCCCGCGAGCGACGCCGCGAGCCCCAGCGCCGCCGCGCCGAGCGCCAGCGCGCGCCCCAGCCGTGAGGCGAGCAGCAGCCCCACCGCGGCCACGAGACCGCAGGCCAGGACCGCCCAGCGCAACCAGGGGAGGTGGTCCGGCGTGCGCCCCAGCAGGACGTACGACCAGACGGCCGTCACCGCGACAGTGACGCCGAGCGTGGTACCCGCCCACCACGTGCCGCGTCGCTCCCAGAGGGCCGTGGCACCCGTGCCGGTCAGTGCGGCGAGGTAGGGCGCCAGAGCGACCGTGTAGTACTGGTGGAAGATGCCGGCCATGAAGCTGAAGACGAGCGCCGTCATCAGCAGCGAGCCGCCCCAGGCGAGGAACGCCGCGCGGGCCGTGTCGGTCCGCCCGGCCCGCCAGGTCAGCCAGATGCCCGCGACGAGCAGGATCAGCGCGGCGGGCAGCAGCCACGAGATCTGGCCGCCGATCTCGGAGTTGAACATCCTGCCGATGCCGGTCTCGCCCCAGCCGCCGCCCTGGCCGCCGCCTCCGACGCTGCCGGTCTCCTCGCCGTTGATCCGGCCGAGTCCGTTGTAGCCGAAGGTGAGTTCCAGGAAGGAGTTGTTCTGCGAGCCCCCGATGTACGGGCGGGAGGAGGCGGGCCACAGCTCGACGATCGCCACCCACCAGCCGCCGGAGACGATCACCGCCAGCGCGGCCAGGCCGAGCTGCACGAACCTCTTCCGGACGGGGACCGGCGCGGACACCGCGTACAGCACGGCCAGCGGCGGCAGGATCAGGAACGCCTGGAGGGTCTTCGAGAGGAACGCCAGACCCACCGCGACGCCCGCCCAGACCAGCCACCTCGTCCGGCCGCCCTCCAGCGCGCGCAGCACGCAGTAGACGGTGACGGTCATCAGCAGCGCGAGCAGCGCGTCGGGGTTGTTGAAGCGGAACATCAGCGCGGCGACCGGCGTCAGCGCGAAGACGGCCATGGTGATCAGCCCGGCGGCGGCGCTGAACCGGCGCCGCACGGCCGCGTACAGCACACCGGCGGTGGCGACGCCCATGAGCACCTGGGGCGCGAGGATCGCCCAGGAGCTCAGCCCGAAGATCCGCACGGACAGGGCCATCGGCCAGAGCGTGGCCGGGGGCTTGTCGACGGTGATCGCGTTCGCGGAGTCCAGCGAGCCGAAGAAGAAGGCCTTCCAGCTCTGGCTGCCGGCCTGCACGGCCGCGGAGTAGAAGGAGTTGGCGTAACCGGACGCGCTCAGGTTCCACAGATAGGCGAGCGCGATGACCAGCAGCACGCAGAGGAAGGCGGGCCGCGCCCACCGCGGGTCCTCGGGCCTGCCCCGCCGGATACGGCGCGTCAACGGCTCCCGCCCGCCCGTGACGTGCGCGGGCGCCGCGGGGGCGCCGGACGGGCCCTGGACGCGGGCGGAGGGGGTGGCGGCGGTCATCGGACGTTCCCCAGTTCGTGTGCGGAGCCCTTGCGGGAGTCCTGGTGGCCGGTGCGCCGGTCCGGGAAGACCCAGGCGCGGAAGAGCAGGAACCGCAGCACCGTCGCCGCGAGGTTGGCCGCGATCAGCACGGCGAGTTCGGTGCTGTGCGCGGCCGTCCCGGACGCCGTGCCCAGCGCGGCGAGCGATCCGCTCGTGAGGGCGAGTCCGATCGCGAAGACCACGAGCCCCTGGGCCTGGTGGCGCACCGCGCCTCCTCGGCCGCGTACACCGAAGGTGAGCCTCCGGTTGACCGCCGTATTGGCGACCGCGGAGACCAGAAGAGCGCCGGCATTGGCGAACTGGGCGCCGGCGCCCAGCCGGAAGAGGGAGTACAGGGCGAGGTAGACCAGGGTGGAGAGCGCGCCCACGACGCAGAAGCCGACCAGCTGCCGGGCGAGCCCGCGCGGCACCCCGGGCACGGCCCGGTCACGCGGGTCGTCCCCGAAGGGCCGCGCCATCCGGTCGAGGGGCAGCGCTCCGGTGGCCAGGGCCCGGCCTACCCGCCAGACCCCCTTGAGGTCCTCGGCCGCGGTCCGCACGATGTGCACCGTGGAGTCCGGATCGTCCACCCAGTCGACCGGCACCTCGTGGATGCGCAGCCCGGCCCGCTCGGCGAGCACCAGCATCTCGGTGTCGAAGAACCAGCCGGTGTCCTCGACCATCGGCAGCAGCCGCTGCGCGACCTCGCGCCGTACGGCCTTGAAGCCGCACTGGGCGTCGCTGAACCTCGCGGACAGCGAGGACCGCAGGATGAGGTTGTAGGCCCGCGAGATGAACTCCCGCTTCGATCCGCGCACGACGCGGGAGCTACGGGCGAGACGCGAACCTATGGCCAGGTCGGAGTGGCCCGAGATCAGCGGGGCGACCAGCGGCAGCAGGGCGTTGAGGTCGGTCGAGAGGTCGACGTCCATGTAGGCGAGGACCGGGGAGTCCGAGTGGGACCAGACCGTCCGCAGGGCCCGGCCCCGGCCCTTCTCCTCCAGCCGGTACGACCGGACCTCCGGGAGCAGGGCCGTGAGCCGGGCCGCCACCCGGGGCGTACGGTCGGTGCTCGCGTTGTCCGCGACGGTGATCCGGAAGCCGTAGGGGAACGTGCGCGCCAGGTGGTCGTGCAGGCGCAGTACACACGTCTCGAGGTCCTTCTCCTCGTTGTGAACGGGGACCACCACGTCGAGTACGGGAGCGCCGACCGCTGCGGCCAGGAGATGGTCCCGGGCCGGCAGGGTGCTCCACGGAGTGTCGGTTCGCATGACACCGACACTCGCCACCCGCGCTGTCACGTCCGTGTGCTGCGCCTGTGGTCCGCCTGTGAGTGCGCCAGGGACCCGGCGGGAGGACTGTTCTTCCAGGTCACAGGGGCGCCGTGGGCATCAACCCGCCGGCTTGCCCCGCCGTGGCCTCCGCCGCCGGCCCGTGCGCGACCCCGTGGCCGGAACCGCCGACGGCAGGCGCAGGAGCGTGGCCGCCGCCACCGGACGCGTGCGCTCCGTCGTGGCCGCCGGGCGTGGGCACCGCTCCGGTGACGCGGGAGGCGGGCGCGGCTCCGTCGCCACCGTCCGGGACGTGCGCGGCTCCCTCGCCCCCGCTCCCGTACACCGCGTCCGCCGGCAGATGGACGGCGAACACCGTGTCCCCCGGCACCGAACGCACCTCGGCCAGACCGCCGTGGGCGGTCACGACGGCCCGCACGATGGCGAGGCCGAGCCCGGTCGATCCGGCGTGACGGGAGCGCGAGGCGTCGCCGCGCGCGAACCGTTCGAAGACACGCGGCCGCAACTCGGGCGGGATGCCGGGGCCGTCGTCCCGGACCTCCAGGGTCACCCACGGCACGTCCGGGCGCGCCTGGCGCAGGCGGACCGTGACGGTCGTCCCGGGCGGGGTGTGCGTACGGGCGTTGGCCAGCAGATTCACCAGCACCTGCTGCATCCTGGTCGCGTCGGCCCGTACCGTCGTGGGCACGTCCGGCAGCTCCAGCCGCCAGTGGTGGACCGCACCAGAGGCACCGCCGGACGCACGGTCCGCGACGCGTGCGTCGCTCACCGCGTCGATGACCAGCGGAGAGAGATCGGTGCTCGCGTACGAGAGCGGGCGTCCGGCGTCGAGGCGGGCCAGGAGCAGCAGGTCCTCGACCATGCCCGTCATGCGTTCCGCCTCCGACTCGATGCGCCCCAGGGCGTGCCGGGTGTCGGGTCCGGTGTGCTCCCTGCCCCGCCGGGTCAGTTCGGCGTACCCGCGGATCGAGGCGAGCGGCGTACGCAGCTCGTGGCTGGCGTCCGCGACGAACTGCCGCACGCGCATCTCGCTCTTCTGCCGCACCTCCAGGGCCGAACCGACGTGGCCCAGCATGCGGTTGAGCGCCGCGCCGACCTGACCGACCTCGGTACGCGGATCGGCCTCGGTGTCGGGGACCCGTTCCAGCAGGGCCACCTCCCCGCTGTGCAGCGGCAGTTCGGAGACCCGGGTCGCGGTGGCCGCGACCCTGCGCAGCGGGCGCAGAGCCACCCCGACCATCGCGGCACCGGCGATCCCGGCGGCGACGAGCCCGGCCGCCGTCACACAGACCTCGACGAGGACCAGTGTGCTGACGGCCTTGTCGACCTCGGCGGTGGGGATGCCGACCAGGACGGAGGTACCGGCGCCCGACGGGACGACCTGCACGCGGTAGCCGCCCAGCCCGGGAAGCTCGACGTCATGGGCCTCGCCGTCCGGGGCCACGTCGGCCGCTTCGAGGGCCGCCCGCTGCGCCTGGGTCAGCTCCTCGGCGCTCTCCCGGGCGTCCGGGCCCTTGATCACCTTCGAGGAGGTGACGGAACCGCCGGAGACCACGGCACCGAACGTGTCGGGCGTGCCCCTGCCGATGAAGGCCAACGGCTCCTCGTCGCCCGCGGGGCCGCCGCCCGGAGCCATCGTGCCGCTGCCCGGCGGGGGCTGCTGGGCCACCCTGGCGATCTCGTGCAGCTGGTCGTCCAGCTTCCCCGCCATGTAGCTCCGGAAGGCGATCGCGGTGACCGAACCGATCACGGCCGCGACCACCGCGATGAGCGTCACCGCGTACACGACGAGACGGGTGCGCAGCGTCCAGGGCCGTCGTGTCGTCCTCCCACTCACGGATTCACTCACCCGGCTTGATGAGATACCCCGCCCCGCGCCGGGTGTGGATCATCGGGGAACGCCCCGCGTCGATCTTCTTGCGCAGGTAGGAGATGTACAGCTCGACGACGTTCGCCTGGCCCCCGAAGTCGTAGTTCCAGACCCGGTCGAGGATCTGCGCCTTGCTCAGCACCCGGCGCGGATTGCGCATCAGGAAGCGCAGCAGCTCGAACTCGGTCGCCGTGAGGTGGATCGAGTCGTCGCCCCGGCTCACCTCGTGGCTGTCCTCGTCCAGCACCAGGTCACCCACGGCGAGCGTCGACTCGCCGCGTACGGAGGCCGTACCCGAGCGCCGGATCAGCCCGCGCAGCCGGGCCACGACCTCCTCCAGGCTGAACGGCTTGGTGACGTAGTCGTCGCCACCCGCCGTGAGCCCGGCGATCCGGTCCTCCACCGAGTCCCGCGCGGTCAGGAACAGCACCGGCACGTCGGACAGCTCACGCCGCAGCCGGCCCAGCACGGCGAGGCCGTCCATGTCGGGGAGCATCACGTCGAGGACCACGGCGTCCGGGCGGAAGTCCCGTGCCGTACGGAGCGCGCCGGCGCCGTCCCCGGCACTGCGCACCTCCCACCCCTCGTACCGCAGGGCCATGGACAGCAGCTCGGCGAGCGGGGCTTCGTCGTCCACCACCAGTACGCGTACGGGGGTGCGGTCCGGCCTGAGGAGTTCGGTGCGCCCCTGGGGCGAGGTCGTCGTCATGGGTCGAGCCTGTGAGACGGCCGTGAGAGAGACCTTTCGCCTCCCTGTGAATTTCCTGAGAAACGCCCGCCTCCGGCGTCTCACCCCACCCCGAACAGCTCGCTCGCGTTCCCGTGACAGACCGCCCTCAGCCACGCGTCGCCCATCCCCAGCCGTTCCAGGGCGCGCAGCTGGTGGACGTACGGGTACGGGATGTTCGGGAAGTCCGTGCCCAGCAGGATCCGGTCCCCCAGATCCGCGAGCCGCCCACGCTGCCCGGCCGGGAACGGGGTGAGGCCCTCGGTGAAGTCCGTGAAGGCCATCGTGGTGTCGAGCCGCACCTCGGGGTACACGGCCGCGAGCGCCAGGAACTCCGCGTACTCCGGCATCCCCATGTGGGCCACCACCAGGCGCAGCCGCGGATGCCGGGCCAGCAGCCGCCCGATCGGCCCGGGCCCGGTGTACGCACCGGGCGCCGGCCCGGAACCGCAGTGCGTCACCACCGGGACCCCGGCCTCCGCGAGCAGCCCCCACACCGGGTCCAGCAGCGGATCGTTCGGGTTGTACGCCCCTACCTGGAGGTGGGCCTTGAACACGCGCGCCCCCGCCTCGACCGCCTCGCGCACGTACACCGGCGCCTCCTCCTCCGGGAAGAAGGTCGCGGTGTGCAGGCAGTCGGGCACCCGGGCCGCGAAGCCGGCGGCCCAGCCGTTCAGCCACGCCGCCATACCTGGCTTGTGCGGGTAGAGCATCGAGGTGAAGCGGAGCACCCCGAACGAGCGCAGCACCGCGAGGCGTTCGTCCTCGTCCTGCCGGTAGGTGATGGGCCACTCCACACCGGTCAGCGGCCCCGCCGAGTCGAAGTACGCCCACACCTTGCGGAGCACCCGCTCCGGCATGAAGTGCGTGTGCACGTCGATGATCCCGGGCAGCCCGAGTCGCTGCCAGAAACGTACGACGTCCTCACGGTCACGGTCGTCGCTGCTCATCCGCCCCACCTGCCTCACGCGCCTCGTACAGCTCGGGAGAACTCCCCGGCGACGATCTCAGAACAGCCCGTCCTGCACGCCACCGCCTCCCACGGCCACGACCGGCACGGTCGTCCCCTCCCGTGCGCCGGAGGCCACCAGGTCCCAGCCGGTGATGAGCCGCGTGTCCAGGACGACGATCCCGGCGTCCACCGTCTCCAGGTGGAGATCGGGCCCTGCCGCCGCCACCAGCCGCCCGGACACCACGCCGCCGTCCACCAGCCCGGTCACCACCCGCGCCGCCGGGCTCACGCCGTCGAGCCCGAACACCCCGACATGGTCGACCGGGTCGAACGGCAGCCGCTCCAGGGCCTCCGGCCAGCCGGCCCCCTCCAGCGCGGCGGCCCGGCGGTACAGCTCCTCGACCTCGGTGGCCCGCTCCGCCGACCCCGGCAGCTCCGCCCGCACCGCCCGCTTGCGCGCGTACGGGATCCGGTCCGGCACCCCGAGCGCCGCGCGCAACAGCTCCTCCGTGCGCCGCGCCGCCATCAGCGGCCCGCGCCCCAGCCAGCTGAACACCACGGCGCCCTGCTCCCGCAGCCGCGCCGCCTCCCGCGCCTCGCCGGTGATCCCGACCTTGACCAGGCCCGGCCCGAACCAGGCCAGATAGACGCGGTAGGTCCGCGGGTCGTCGGCGATCGTGTCGGCGGCGACGGAATGAGCCCGGTCCAGGCGCGCGCACTCGGCGCAGCGAGCGCCCGTACTCCTCACCGGGACCACGGCCCCCAGCGGACACAGGTTGCCGCGCGCCCCCACGCAGTGCCGCTCACCCTCGGCGCGGAGACCGAGCTCCTTCCCGTACGCCAGCACGCTCGTCCGCCCCGGCCCCGTGCCCTCGCCCCGCGCCCACCTCAGCACGGGCGCGTCGTGCGGCCAGCTCAGACCGGTGCACCGCCAGCCACCCATTCCCGCTCCCACGCTCCCCGCTCGGCCCGGCGTACGGACGACGCCTCCGTGACGGCCAGCCTAGGACCGTGACATTTCTAAAGTTATGTTCTAGAAAACATCTCCAATTCGCCGCCGCTGCGCGCCACACTGTCCTCGTGTCCTTACCGGAGCTCCCCCTCTCGCTCACGTCGCGGCAGGCCGCCGACGGCGCCGTCGTCACGCTGTCCCTGCCGACCGGCGACACCCGGATACGCATCCCGCCCGCACAGGACGGTGACCTCGTCCGGGCCCACGTCGGCGGGCAGGAGGTGCTCCTGCGCATCGCGGTGCCGGGGCCGTCGAACGGCGTCAGGTGGCTGGGATTCCTCGCGGTCGCCGCCGCGTTCGTCCTGGCGGTACTGCTGGTCGACTCGATCGGCGAGGGCGACAGCACCGCGTCCCCGCCCCCGTCGGGGTCCCCGGCGTCCCTCTCCAAGGACGCCCTCTCCTCGCAGGACCCGCACACCGAAGCCCCCTCCGCTGCGGCGTCCGAGGGCCCGTACACGCAAGCCCCGTACACGCAAACCCCGTACACCGAGGAGCCGTACACGCAGGACCCGTACGACGCGGGGGACCAGACTCCCGACCCGTACACGTCCGGCACCTGCCTCAACGGCACGCTGCCGGACTCCACGACCGCGCAGGAGGTCAGCGACGTGGAGGAGGTCTCCTGCGCGGCGGCGGACGCCCACTACCAGGTGATCGAGACGATCCCCGCGACCTCCGACATGAGCAGGTGTGCCTCCGAACCCCGTACGCAGTACGCCTTCTCGTCCCGCGTCACCATCGGCGGGGCGACCGTGAACGCATACGTGTACTGCCTGGTGGGCCTCGGCTCGTACGCACGCTGACGGCCCGGGCCGGCTCGTGAACTCCTGCCTTCCGGCGCGACATGCCCACGCCGGTTGCCTGAAGTACTCAGGGAGGAACGAGTACGTGCGCTCCGGCCGTCCGGGACGGCGCCCGGGATGCTGGAGCCATGCGACGACGACTCGACGATCCCTCCCTCCCGCTGTGGGCGTTCCTGGTACCGGCCCTGGCGGCACCCGTCCTCTGGGCCGCCTGGCTGGGCTGGGACCAGCAGTACGACGTGCACCCCGACGGCTCGACGACCGGGCCCTACGCGGCCTGGCAGGTGGCCGGCCTGGTGCTGACCCTGCTGATACCGCTGTACTGGGCGGCCTCGCGGCAGAGCATCGCCGGGCCCGTCGCCGGCATCACCGCCGGGCTGACCGTCGCCTCCGCCTACGACTGGTCCGACGACGCCAGCGGCCTCTTCGTGATCGGCGTGGGCATGATCATGGTGGGAAGTCTCGTCACGACCACCGCCGTCTCCCTCGTGATCGCCGCCCTGACGCGGGGCGGACGCCCCGGAGGCGCGATCGGCCTCACGGGCTGACACCTCTTTTCCCCGCAGCCCCGCCCCTCCGCCGTAGGCACGTCACGAGAGGCCCGCAGGACTCCTCCTGCGGGCCTCCTCCGCGTCTCCGTCACCCACCCCGGCGACCGGCCACGGCCCGCTCCCGGGAGGGCGGGCCGGGGCCGGTCGCACACCGCGAGGGCTAGGATCCGGGCCATGGCAGTGACCATGAACGACATGGACCGGTTCGAGGCCTTCATGCCACGCCTGGAGGCCATCGCCTACCGCCTGCTCGGCTCCGCGAGCGACGCCGAGGACGCGGTGCAGGACACCTACCTGCGCTGGCAGGCCGCGGACACCGACCGCATCGAGGTCCCCGAGGCCTGGCTGACGAAGGTCCTCACCAACCTCTGCCTCAACCAGCTCACCTCCGCCCGCGCCCGGCGCGAGACCTACGTCGGACAGTGGCTGCCCGAACCGCTGCTCGCCGGGGACCCGATGCTCGGCCCCGCCGACACCGCCGAGCAGCGCGAGTCGGTCTCGTACGCCGTGCTCGCCCTCATGGAGCGCCTCTCCCCGAACGAGCGGGTGGTGTACGTGCTGCGGGAGGCCTTCGACTACCCGCACCGGAACATCGCGGAGATCCTCGACATCACCGAGTCGGCCGCTCAGCAGATCTTCCACCGGGCCAAGAAGCACGTCGCCGCCGGCCGGGCCCGCACCGAGATCGACGCCGCCGCCGCCCGCCGGATCATCGAGGAGTTCCTCTCGGCCGCCACCAGCGGCAGGACCGAACCGCTCGTGCGGCTGCTGACCGAGGACGCGGTCTCGATCGGCGACGGCGGCGGCAAGGTCCCTGCCCGCGCCAAGGCGTTCGAGGGTGCCCTCGCGGTCGCCACGTTCCTGCGGGGACTGTTCAAGCCGAGCACGGCCAAGCGCGCCCTCGCGGGCGGCTCGCCCGAGGTCCATCTCTCGTCCGCCAACAACGCCCCAGCCCTCGTGCTGGTCATCGACGGCCGGGTCATCGGCGTCATGTGCCTGGAGATCACCGCCGACGGCATCGCCGCGGTCCGCAACCAGATCAACCCCGACAAGCTCGAACGCGCGACCCGGCGGTGGGCGGCCACCGACCACGGGGAACCCCTGCTGCACGTCTTCTGACGCCGATGTGACCTGCTTCACATCGGCGTCCTGTCAGGAAACGGCGGGCTGTCCGGTTCAAGGGACGAACCCGCGCAGAGACAGGAGTCAGGACATGCAGCACCGCATCATCGTCATCGGAGCCGGATACACGGGAGCCATCGCCGCCGGGCGCCTCGCCAAGCGGCTCCACCGCGACGACGTCACCATCACCCTCGTCAACGCCGAGCCGGACTTCGTCGAGCGCGTCCGCATGCATCAGCTGGCGACCGGCCAGGACCTCGCCCCCCGGCCCTTCAGCGCGATGTTCGCGGGCAGCGGCGTCGAACTGAAGCTCGCGAAGGTCACCGGCCTCGACGTCGACCGCAGGACCGTCACCGTCCAGGGCGCTCAGGGCACCGAGGAACTGGGCTACGACAGCCTCGTGTACGCCCTCGGCAGCGACTGGGACCCCCAGGGCGTCCCGGGAACCGCCGAGCACGCCCACCAGATCGCCGGCCGCCCCGGGGCGCTCCGCCTGCGCGACCGCCTGGCCGGACTGGACGCCGGACAGCACGTGCTCGTCGTGGGCGGCGGCCTGACCGGTGTCGAGGCCGCGACCGAGATCGCCGAGGCCCGCCCCGACCTCGACGTGGCCCTCGCCGTGCGCGGCGAGCTCGGCGACTGGCTCTCGCCCAAGGGCCGCGGGCACCTGAGGAAGGTGTTCCGCACGCTCGGGATCACGGTGCACGAGCACGCCTCCGTCACCGGTGTGGAGGCCGACCACGTCACCACCGCCGACGGCATCTCCGTCCCGGCCGCGGTCACCGTGTGGACGACCGGCTTCGCCGTCCACCCGCTCGCGCAGGCCACCACCCTGGAGGTCTCCGGCACGGGCCAGATCGTGGTCGACGCGACCATGCGCTCGGTCTCGCACCCGGACGTGTACGCCGTCGGCGACGCGGCCCTGGCCATGGGCCCCGGCGACAAGCCCCTGCGGATGTCCTGCGCCTCGGGCACCCCCGCCGCGTGGCAGGCCGCCGACGCCCTCGCGGCACGCCTGACCGGCGGCAAGCTGCCGACCACGCAGCCGCGCTACTTCAACCAGTGCGTCTCGCTGGGCCGTAAGGAGGGCCTGATCCAGTACGTCACCGCCGACGACCGCGCCGTGCGGGCAGCCCTGACGGGACGGATCGCCGCCGTCTACAAGGAAGTGGTCTGCAAGGGCGCCGCCTGGAGCGTCGCCCACCCGACGCTGGGCATGCCGACCCGGCCCCGCCGCATCCTGCGGGCACCGGCCGGGACGACCCCGTCCGTCCCCGAGTCGGCCTGACCGCGCGGGCTTCCACCCGGGAGGTCCGTCAACTCGGCCCATCCCACCGGCAGATGGGCTTCCGGGCGGGCCGGGGCCTCGGTGACCCCGACCAGAAGCGGCCGACGGGCACCCGCTCCGGGCCGGCCGGCATCGGGTGGTGCCCGTCCGCCGCGCGCCCGGCCAGGACGCGGCGGCCGGTCACCCCCGGCCCCGCTGGGACCCGGCGCAGGACCGCCGCCTCGGATCCGCCGCCCACCGGAGTGCTACCTGCGTCGCAGCGGGGGGCGACGACGGCTCCCGGCCCCCAGCAGCCGGTCACCGGCCAGGACGGCCTTGCAACGCCTCGTACGCTCGCCCGACCTCGCCCAGATACTGCTCCAGGCAGAAGCGCACCTCCTCGACGACCCGGCCGTCGGGCCCCGGATACATCAGGCCGGACCAGATGACCGCCGCACCCCGGAGACGTACACGGAAGGTCAGCGTGTCCGACCCCGGCTCGGGCCACTCCTGGGTCGCCACCTCCGCCGTGCGCAGCGTGTCGGCCGGGCAGAGCGGGCCACCGGGGCGGAGCAACCGCTCCGGGGCGTGGCCCGCCATCCTGCTGTCACTGCGCGCCACCAGGTCGAGACCGTCGACGAAGAGGTATGTGTGCACGGCCGTACACACTGGGGGCCCAGGGCACGCGCTGATGAACAGACTGGCCACCGCACCCTCGCCCCGCCCGCCGTACGCGGGAACGTGAGCGCTCGCGGGGACCTACGCGGCATCCGCCTGATGTGACGTCATGGACGCACCCTAGCCATCCCCGGCTTCCAGTTCACCGGTCGAGCGGGACGGTTGGCAGCGCTTCAGGAGGACCGCAACCGATGGCACGGAGTGAGATGCCTAGGTCACAACAGATGGATCGAACTCTGAAGCGGGTGTCGCAGGTCTCGATCAGCCGAGGTAGGGCTGCTCACGGTGCTCCAGGAAGTGACGGATCCGGAGCCGCTGCGTGTGGTGCATCGGCAGTGGTGCAACTTCCGCTGGCTGCACGAACCGCAGCTCGGTGGACTCGTCCGAGATCTCGAGTTGGCCGCCGACCACACGGGCGGTGAAGCAGACGTTGAACTGCCTGCGCACCTCACCGTCCGAGTAGGCGATGATGTGGCGTGGGTCGGTGTACGTGCCCACGAGCCCGGTGATTTCGACATCCAGGCCCGTTTCCTCCTTCACCTCGCGGACAGCCGTTCCTGGGAGTGAGTCGGTCATCTCCATGCCGCCGCCGGGCAGCGCCCAGAGATCGCTGTCCCGCCGGCGCTGGAGGAGGATGCGTCCCTCGTCGTCGGTGACCACTGCGGACGCGGCGACGACCAGACTGTTCGGCTTGGGGGCGTCTGGGCCGTCGTAGTACTCGGTGCGCGCCATGATCACTTCTCTCGTGCTGGTGTCGCGGTTGCCCACACCGCGTCGAAGCTGTCTGCGTAGGTGTCGAACATGCCGCCTTCCCCGTTTCGGCGCAGGTGCCACACGGGGGCCTTGTAGGCGTTCACGCCCCAGACGTGGGCGCTGACCAGTGCCTGATCATCGGCCCGGTAGATCGAGTTGTAGAGCGTCGTGGCGTGAGTCCGGACCTCGATGCCCGGTACCCCCGATGAGGGGGCGGTAGTGCATCAGCGTCGCTGCTCATCTCCGCCACGGGCTGGCGGGCGGTCGCGTACCCGGACGATGCTCCACGTCCCGTGCAGCGAGAGGCGGTGGCCAACGGCCGGCGTCGGGCCGTGAAGGTGCCCGGTGAGCTGGGCGAACTGATCGACGCGATGCTCAGCTACGCGCCGGGGGATCGACCGACCATCTACGAGGTGGGCAAAGCCCTGATCTGATCTCGAAGCCCCGACCCGTCTCGCTCCTCGCGCGCGGACGCCAAGAAGCAAAGGCCGGACCACCCTCAGCCTGGACAGCATTCCGGTCGGTCCGCAAAGGCGGTTGCCGTCAAACGCTGCCGTCAACGTAAAAGCCAGAGGCCCTAAGGAGTGATCCTTAGGGCCTCTGGTCTGCTGTGCACTCGGCAGGATTCGAACCTGCAACCTTCTGATCCGTAGTTCTAGCCGGATCGCCCAGGGGAGGTCATACCGGCTGCTGCAACGCGCCGGAGAGGCGGTAGCGGACCGGAGCGGTTGCTGTGGTTGCGGTACTTCGCTGCTGTACGGCCATCCTCGACTGCAGACGGGCCCTGCGGGTTGGCGCGCCACTCGTCATCCCTGGGCCATGGGAAGGAGAGAAGCCAAACAGCAAATATAAACTTCCATCTAGTGATGGCCTCCCGCCCGTGGCGGGCATGCCTGTACGGGGGCTCATTAGCACCAGTGCAACCAAGAGGTTCTGGAAACGTCTTGCGCTGACATCGCCAACACACAGAACCAGACCCCAATACGCCGATCAGTAATTCAGTGTGTCGAAGAGATCATCTACAGGGTCGGCAGTCGAGGGAAGGACAGGCGGGGGATACCTGGGTACTGAGACAACGCCGCCTCCTCCTTCGCGTTCGTCTTCCTCATATTCGAACCACCGCCTTTCCGCACCTTCAAATTCCTCACGCAAAAAGGCTAGACGTTCACGTAGAGGGGAAATGTCAAACACTTCACCCATATCGAATACTTCAAGAGCTCGCTGCACATCGTCGATTGCCACCTCACAATCTGTGAGATCGTTAACTCTATCCGACTCGTCGCGAATCCAAGTAGGCATGAATTCGGCAAATCGAGCCCGTAGGTCTGCTTCCAGAAATCGAGACTGTTCCGATTCTGGAACATCTAGCAATCCATACACAGAAATGACATTTCTGAAGTCATCCGGATGCTCCAGGTTTTCGGCCAGTTTACTGGCGATTATATCTCTCGCAGCAATGACAGCCGCTGTGAGTTCCCCGTATCGGGATAGGTAGCGCAGCAACGGAATTTCAAGAGTAAGAGGGTCTGTCGGAGTTTGGCACACGAGTCGATTACGCAGAGCCTCCATGATAAGTTGCAGAACTTCACCGCGTAGCAGGGTTTGGCCATGTTTTCCGTCGAGGAGAAGCATTGTGAGATGACGCTCGCCATCTGTGAACTCTTGCCGAACGAAACCGTAACGAGAATTCGAATCTCTCACCCAGTAGCAGGACTTGGCATCCATCAGTCGAACCATTGCCTGCATGACAAGGCCTTGTTGCCCTGCCGCCAGTTGAGGAACGCGCGCACTTTTCAGACGCTTAACGCTCGTTGCGGACGCGCCCAAAAATGCCTCAGCAGCCCCGAACAGCAGTGGGTCGAAACCAATTTCCCAGTTAGCGAGCGTTTGTGCTTGTTCAAAAAATGTGCAGCCAATTGAAATTTGAGAAATCTCTTCCGGCCTTGATGCCAGATAGGCCCTCACATAATCGATGAACGACGGATTAGCGAGGGCAACCAGCGTAGTAGGGTTGCCTGGATGGATTCCACTTAGAGCGTCAGTTAGGCGCGCATTGGAGTTCAGTACAACAAACGTACCGTCCAGCTTTTTCAAAGCCAGCTTTAGGTGATGCAGACTCGTGCGAGCTGAGCCATAGTTTGCTCTTTCATATGTCGTCAACGCGGCGTGCAGGTCACCCAGAAAGATTTTCTCGCCGACCGTGGCTAGGATGAGAAGAGAAATCCTTTCGGTCTCCCCCAGCTGGTTCTGAAAGATCTGCTCCCACAAATCTTTTGGGTTACGCAAGGCGTTTGCAAGATACTCGTAAAAGTCCGCACTTTTTCGGCCAGACCTCTTAAAGTTGGACGTTACTAGCTCGATGATTCGAGGATTGAAGTTGGCATGGTCAACGACGACTCGATAGCGCTTCTCACGCAGTACGGAACTAACCGCAGAGCTACCTAGCTCCGCGAAATGCATGTGATTGTAAAAGATCTGAGCTTTCTGGTGGCGCGTGTAATGCTCCAAGTTTAGGACCAGCTTTCCGTCTCGCAAGGCTGAGAGCCGATGCAGAGGTTCATGGATTTGCTCAGCCTGTTGAAGAATGTATTCACGCGTAGTCATGATAAGGCGCTTATTTCGAGAGCAACGCACCCTTTCGATTACCTGAGCAATTCTACTATCTTCGTTTTTGTTTAGCTTGTCAAGAAGGGACGTCTGCCCCAGAAAATCGTCATACAAGAATGCCTGCTTTTCCACAGGATTCCAGATGCGTTCGATATCTGAGATATCTTCGGATGCGACATGCACCTGCCACTCATCGGCGAGCAACCTCACGAGCAGAGTTTCCGCGAGGGTGGTTTTACCAATGCCTGGCTGCCCGGAAATGATGCAGACTTTATGACTCTCCAAAATTTCCAAAGAAGCAGGAAATGCTTCGCTGTGAACGTAAAGTTTTCGGCCACGGATGATTCTATCCACTAGGCTTTCGCTTCTGCGGTGGAGTTCCGAGTGCATCAAAAACTCGAGTACTGCGCTTGAGGTGATCCAGAGTTTGAAGTTTCTTTTCTCGACCTCCGGGTATAGCCGCAACAGATTGTCCAGATCGTCTACTCCGTAAATATCCTCTGGAGTGAGCCGCACTCCAGAGAAAAGCTTTGCGATCTCGGTCTTATTTCCACGCGTGAGAGATGCGGATGTTATGAGCATGTACCTACATTTGAAGCGGCTTCCGATTTTTCTCGCTTCGGCCTCAAGATTGCCCTTGATTTGTGCGTAAGTTCTCCCGGGTGAATGCTTGCATTGAACGATCAGTTCTTCTCTGCCAGCGCGATGGAGTCGCACATCGACCCCCCCGTCACGCCCTTGCGGAAATGTTTCCATCCTCACTCCGAGATTTGCCTGCAGAAGATCTCTGACGAGGATCTCGAAGTCATGGGGCGAGAGATCCGTGTATATGCGCGACATGGAGGTATCGTCCCACCACTACGGGTACTACTGCTGCCGTTTCAAGGGATTGCTGACCTCCCACTGAGGCACGCTTGCAGGCGTGAACAAAGTTGGCGCGAAGCGCCACAGCGGTCCAAGCCCCCTGTTCAGCTGACAGTATGGGGCGGGCCATGTCTTCCGTAAGCGCGTCGAGGGTCTGTTTTCGCGTAATTGTCTAAGGCTCTCTCGCCGCCATAGCGCAGTCACCCGTGGTGCACGGCGGCAGTCTGAGCCCCGCCACCAGCACGCAAGATGAAGAGCTCCCATACCGCGTGCCGAGGGGTGGGTACTGCTTTGTAGCTGCCTCTCAGCGGCATATTGGGATCTCGTAGACAATCTCGCAGTGCGCTGCGGGCACCACGATGTCTGCTGTCTCCACGGGCCGGCCCTGGTCGCTGTAGTACGTCCGCCGGATGTGCGTCACGAGTGCGGCCTTCTGGATGCCGAGTAGCGACGCTTCCTCGGTGGTCGCCTGCCGCGGCTCCGGCTGCTCCACCGCATGGCTGACGGTCACTCCGATCACCGCCATGCGGTTCACGACACCTGCCCCGGCGTGCGGCCCTCCCTCGGGGAGGACGACGAGTGTGCCGGCGGTGAGGTCGTAGGGCTCCCAACTCGTCGACAGCTGCACTGGCCTGCCGTCCGCCAGAAACTCGTATGTCGTCCGCACGCACAACTCGCCCTCGGCGATCCCCAGCCGCGCGGCGATCTCGGTCGGGGCCGGCACCTTCGCCTCGGTCCGACTCTCCCAATCGCTCTGCCTGCCGAGAGCCTGCATGTCCTGGCGGAACGGGGACCCCGTTGGCTGTTCGCGTGCGGACGACCGCACGACTCGAACGCGTTGCCGGGCTTCGGCGACGTACGTGCCCGATCCGGCTCGGCCTTCCAACACACCCTGGGAGATCAGCAACTCCTGTGCCCGGCGCACCACGTTCTCGCCCACGCCACACTCCTGGCCGATCTGCGCGCGGGAGGGGAGACGGTCCCCCGGTTCCCAGACGTGCTCCACGATGCGCTGCCGGAGTTCGTCGGCGATGCGGAGATACGGCGGTTGCTCAGACATATGGAAAATCTAGTCCACTAGCTCTAATCTAGTTAACTAGCTTCACTGAAAGTGATCGCCGGTGACGGGGGCTGTGCTGTGTCCGCTTCGGGAGTGAGTGCGGCGGATATCGCCGCCCGGCTGTCCGCCGCCGGGCTCCCCACGCGCGTGGAGGAGCACAACCGGTTCACAACGGTCGAGGCAGAAGTACCGGAAACGCTCTCCGCCGAGTCATGGCGGGAGGTCCTGGACGTGGTGGCCGATGCCGATCGATTCGGACTCCTGGCCACCAGCTTGAACGGCCGCACCTTATGGGCGGTCGTACGCAAAACGGTCCCCACGACGGGCGATGTCGGGGGACCGGGCTATCAGCGATAGGAGCTGAACAGCATGCTCAACCGTATCCGTCGTGCCGCCTCGCTCACCAGAGAGCGGTACATCTCCAAGGGCTGGCACCGCCGCCCCTTACCGCCTTCCCGGCCGCTGGCCGCTCGCACCTCCGCTGCGTCGGCTGACGCGTCGACCGTCGTCCTGGGCCAGCCTTCGACTGGCGCGGTCCACCGTCGCCCGCTGAGGGGTGAGGACGTCGCGCTTGTCCGTCCGTACCTGGTGGCGTGGGAAGAGCGTCTACAGGCCCGAGCGGTGGTTGTCGCGCCTCGCCTGCCGGCCGATGCCTGGTCGGCCCTGGCAGGGGTTCGCTGATGCCCCCTTGTCGACAGCCACGCGGTGCGGACACCGCTTCCGTCCCCTACCGCTCGATCGCGTGCCGGATCGGCACACACTTCTCCTGCGTTGAGTCCTCCCCGTTCTTGGCACCAGTCGACGTCCCGGTGATCTATGAGGCCTGCGACTGCCCGTGCCACGCGACGCCCGACCGGTCCGTGCCCGTGGAGGTGACGCCTTGAGGCCTCAAGTCCCCGTCGGTGCGCTGGTTTCCCACATCGAGGTCACCGCGGCCACGGTGCAGCGCGGCGACATCATCCAACTCGGCGGCCAGGCATGCCGGGTGAGAGACCTTTTCCAGCTCCCCCAAGGGGCCAAGCAACTGGTCTTCGAGTCGGGCGAACTGCTGGCCATACACGCTCGTACTCGGCTCGTCGCCGTACGACTGATGAGAAGGCGGTGACCGGCGCCGTGCCCTCTCGTCACCACGACATCGCCGACGATCTCCGCCACCAGATCACGACGGGCAGCATCAAACCTGGCGAGCGCCTAACGTCCGAAGTCGGCCTGGCCACCCGGTACAAGGTCAGCACAGTGACCCTGCGCCGCGCCATCGCCGTGCTCCAGGGCGAAGGCCTCGTCGAGAAGATCCATGGCAAAGGCAACTTCGTCCGTCACCCCCGTCGCAAGATCATGTACGTCGGTGGATGGGGCACGCTGGATCCCTGGACCGCCGCTGAGCCAACGGTGCGCGTCACGGTTCGCAGCACCGCGGTTCCGGCCTCGCTGCACCTGGCGACGCTGCTGAAGGTGCCAACGGGGCGCCCTCTCGCGGAGTACACCTGCCTCAGCCTCGAACACGGGTCGCCGCATGGCCTGGCCCGCATCTACATCCCGCGCGACCTGGCCCCGGCCGGAGTCCTCGACGACGACTCCGCGTGCCGCGAGGCGGTCACGAGATTCGCCGTCCTCGGCCCGCCGCCGGCCACGATCCAAGAGACGGTCTGCGCCCGCTCTCCCACCCCCCACGAAGCGTCGGCCCTCCGGATCGGAAACAACATGGCCGTTCTCGCGATCACCCGCATCGCCACCGATGCGGCCGGCCGCGTCGTTGAAGCCGCGCTCCTGGCCTTTCCGGGAGATCGAGCCGACGCCGTTTTCACCGCCCACCACGTGCTCAATGAGAGGCCAACCCAAGGATGACGACATCGAACGAACTTAGGCTCCTCCCGTGGTCGGGCCCGGGGGACAAGCCCTGCTACCTGAGCACTGACGACCCGGACGGCTACATGTCCCGCCTCGCGGACGACATCGAAGCGATCCAACTCGACACGGCAAGCGCACTGTTGGAAGAGGCCTCAGCAACTCTCGACGACCAGGGCACGTCCCCTGGCGAGATGCGGTGCCTGGCCAACGAGCTGACCGGGGCTCTGCGGGATGTCTACCGCGTCGCAACGAGCCGTGGCCACCTCCGGCCAACGAGCGATCCGCGTGGGTCCGCCTATTGATCCACGGCCACGCCGACCAGCACAGCAAGAGAAGCCCATGGCTCTGACCAGATCAGATGCCATGGGCTTCTGGCTTTGTCAGCCGACTTCCGTCGGCCTTGGACGGTCAGAGGGCTACTTTGTTCCGAAGTAACTTGAGTGGGCGTCTGGCCTTGGACGCAACAAGTCGCGTTCGCCGGGTGGTGACACCGGAACTCTTCGACGTTCATGCTGCTGACGACAGCCGGCCTTCGGGTAGCGGCAAAGAAAAGATGACGTAGGAGGGCCCTCCATCCAGTGGTGCCCTTCTGCGTCGTGGCGCCTCCAACCAAGGTTCCGGCAAACGGGCGCTCCTCACCTGTTTCAGCGGTTAGCAGTGCCCTCAATTGCCTCGCCGATCCAACCTGGGGCATGACGACACGCCAGCCCTGTTGGTATCTCTTTGTACCACCCGCGTCGAAATTATGGGGTGGCACGCTAGCCTTCGAAGTCGAATGCCTTTGGGATGGCCTCTAGATTATGGAAGTCTCGTAGTTCGACACTGTCAACCACCACAAATTTCGACAAGTTGGCCCCGGGGACAATTGCTGACCCTACAGCGCCGAGGGCAATTTGGAAGATAGAGCCGCTCATCAGTCCGGCGCAATCCCCTGCCTTCTCCACTTTCTCCTTGATGGCTGATGCCAGGACAAGTGATTTAGCGGGGGCCGACCAGCCGCCAGCGTAACTCTTCACCAAGGAGTAGAAGTTGTCGGCAAAACGACTCCAACTTGCTGGCTCTAGTTCTCTTGAGATCGCCCCAGACTCGACCAGCTGCCTGAATATCTCCACGATCTCTTGCTTTGCGTCAGACTCTGGATGAGGTGACTTTGGAACGATCTCCACGTTGGCTTCAAATCCCGAAATGAGAAGCTCGCTCTGCTCAACTGATGCCTTCAGGAGGGCCGCAAGTCGCTGCTTGCGCCAGTCGAAGTCGTCAGTTTTGTACACTAGGTTATGGGTGACAACGGACCAGGCGTACTCGAAGGCGGTAGGGATCTGAACCTCGAACTGAATTCCGGCCGCTTCTTCAGGGATCTCCAATCCTGGAAGATATCGAATCCTTCCTACGAAGCGAGTCGAGTCGAATCGGAATACTTCAGGTGCCTTCTGTGTCGAATTTCTTCTGCGTACTTCGACCTCGTCAAACGCCCCTGAGAGAAATCGAAGTACTGCATCCTCATGCGTGGCCGTCGGTACCACGACAGTGCAGGCGTACAGGTCGTCGACCTGAGACCAGCGTTCAAATCGACCAGATTCCAATTTCTCGGACAGGGAAGGGAGCTGTTTCTTTCTACCCTTAAATGGATAGCTACGCTGGTCGCACCAAGCCCTCAACGTTTGGGACACGTACCGATCGACAACGTCTAGCGTCGGCTCAATCTGCCGATAGGCATTGAGTACGCGACTCGGAATGGCCATCCCTAGCCCTCCGATTCTCCTGTGAGGACCTTGGAGATGATAGCGATTCGGGTGTTCCTTTGTTTGGCGTCATTCGAAGCCGACCGTGCAGCGTTGTAATAGAGGAGTGCTCGTTTGTTATCGACCCGCATTTCCTCGTCCGATACCTTCTCAAGGAATCGGGCCAGACGCTCCGCTGCCTTCGAGGCTGAAGGTAGACAGTTACTCGCCTGTAGCTCGACTGAAGAGCCGAATAGTGAATAGAAGTCGGCCTGATTCTTGATTCGTCGCACAGGGGGAGGGAAGTTTGCCAAGTTGGAGTCGGAGAATACTTGCTTCAAGTATTCAATCGTCTGTGTGAACTTTGCCCGAGCGGCTGTTTCGGCCTCCCACTCGCTGTCTCTGTTGCTGTATGCCACATCGAGCTCTTCTTGCGAGAAGGCCTGGGGGCCGTTCTCAATGAGCAGAAGCAACTGAGCGACAAGCTCAACGTCCTTCATCTGCCGTTTCGACGCGGGGGCGAAGTGGGGAACGCTAACTGGAAGAGATTCTTCTACGAGTTCTGTCATGTCCTCTGCGGCCCTAGCGAATCGCCCATCAAATTTCGCGTGCCTGAGTTCTTGCTTGGTGAGCTTCGCCACGTTGCGGTTAATGCGATCGAACACATTGTTGAGGGTCGCTTCATCTGTTGTCGGAAGGTACTCAACGAGGAACTGGTAAGTCCAGAATGACTTCTTCGTTTCGTCATCTAGTGTCGTGAAATACCTTCCCTGGAACCGCTCCAGTACGGAATCTTCCGCGATCGGGAAGTCTCCTGAGATGAATTCAAAGATGGCGGTGAGGCGCTGCTTTCCGTCTACGACATGATAGTGTGCCGTGCCATCTGCCCGAATGTCTTCATGGAGAAAGATTGCAGGGGCTGGGTACCCCAGGAGAATCGTCTCGACGAAGTATTCTTTGTACTGCTGGTTCCAGACCGAGCGCCTTTGATAAGGCGGGGTCAGGTTGAGGAGTTGGCGGTTATTGAGGTCGTTAAACCAGGCAATAGTCTGTAGCGATTGCCGACGCTCAAGTCGCTCTGCCATGCTGCCCACTTCCATCTTGCCCCGGTCCACTTACTCTGGGATCGGTGTAAGCGTAGGGCGTGCCTGCAGCCAAAGCTCGAGGTTCGGGGCGATCGCCCAAGGTCGGTGGAGCGGGTTTGGTCGGTGGCCTGCCCGGTTTGGGGTCGAGCATGATCAGGGGGCCGTACGCTGGCCGGCAACTCGGGCAGGCTGTGATCCTGCCCGGAATTTGAACGAGTGGCCCCCTGGCCTTGCTCGACGCGGGACCCGAACCGGGGAGGTGGCTAAAGCCGCGGAGCCGGCCGCCCCAGCCACAGAGGGTGTCTCCTACTTCATGCCCGCAGTCGCCGAGCGCGCCGCCGGGCGCGGCCAGCCGGGGCGGAGACAGGAGGCAGGCCGCGCCGCTTAGGCGGCGCGCGCCCGCGCCGTGCGCGGGCCTTGATGAAGTAGAGAAAGTCTTATCCCGCTGTGGTGAGTTGCTTGCCGTCGTGGCTCCGCACGTGGGGGCCCTTGTCGTCCAGGGCGTCCAGGAGTCTGATCGCGTAGACCTCGGACATGCGCTCGGTGACCTCGTCGGGCGTGAGCCAGGCAACGGCTGTCGACTCGCTTGAGGTGCGCTCGGTGCCGCCGGAGGGCTTGCAGCGGAAGACCAGGGCGACGATGCCTCGGGTCGTGTTCTTGTAGACGCCGGTGAGTTGGTCCACCTCGACGCGAATGCCTGTCTCTTCCCAGACCTCGCGGGCTACGCCGGCTTCGGGTGTCTCGTTGAGTTCGAGGATGCCGCCGGGAAGTTCCCAGGTTCCGTTGTCGGCTCGGCGGATCGCCAGGAGGCGGCCGTCCTCGCGCACCACTACTCCGGCTACGGACACGGAGTGCAGGGGAGGGGGTGTCGCTTCCTGTGGTTGACTCATGTAAAGGAGCATAGGAGGCAAGGAAGGACTATGGGAACTGCGGCGGGAGGGGCCGGTTCCGGGCCTCGGTATGTGCAGATCGCTGACGACCTCGTGCAGCAGATCCGGGCGGGTGTTCTCAAGGCCGGCGACATGGTGCCGAGTGAATCCGAGCTGGTGGACCGCTACGGCGTCTCAGGCGGGACGATCCGTAAGGCCATGGTCGAGGTGCGGGCGAGTGGGCTCGTCGAGACCCGGCACGGCAAGGGCTCGATCGTGAAGAACCGGCCTCCCGTGCGGCACCGCTCCTCTGATCGCTTCCGGCGCTCGCTCCGGCAGGGTGGCCAGGCCGCATACCTCGCGGAGTCCGCGCAGTCCGGTGCCACCGCGAAGGTCAGCGTCCTCTACATCGGCCCCATGGACGCGCCCGAGGATGCCGCCGAGCGCCTGGGCGTCCCCGCCGGTACGCAGGTGCTGGCTCGTCGGCGCCTCTACTTCCGTAACGGCACCCCGGTCGAGACCGCCTCGTCCTACCTGCCGTGGGACGTGGTGAAGGAGATCCCGGAGCTGTTCGCCGAGAACCCCGGGGGCGGTGGCATCTACGCCCGACTCGAAGACCACGGGCATGAGTTCGCGGAGTTCGTCGAGAACCTGCAAGCGCGCCCGGCCTCGAAGTCGGAAGCGTCGGAACTTGCGCTCAGCCCGGGTGCGCCCGTGGTTCACCTGATCCGGGAGGCGCGTACGACCGCGGGCCGTGTGGTTGAGGTGTGCGACACGCTCATGGCCGCTGACCAGTTCGTTTTCGAGTACCGGATCCCTGCCGGCGACTGACGCCCGTTCAACTCCCCGCTGCCCGTCGTGAGTTCTTCTTCGCGGCGGGTTGACTCATGTACAGGAGCGATGCACTCTTGTACACGTCACTCATATACATGAGTGACAGAGTTCGGCATCTATAGAGGAGTAATCTGCTGTGCGTCAGATTCCCGTCGACACCTCCAGCGCGGTCGTGATGGTCGCCAAGACTCCGCAGGTCAAGGTGCGTGACCGTCGTACCGGCGAGATCGCCACCGACATGGAGACCGGTGCTCAGCTCATGACGGTGGACGTGATGTTCGCGGCGAACGAGGAGGTGGAGATCCTGTCCGTCACCGTTCCAGAGCCCGGGATCAGCGGTGAGCTGTCCATGGGTACGCCGGTCGCGCTCACCGGCCTGGTCGCCCGTCCGTGGGAGAACGACTTCAACGGCCAGCGGCGGCACGGCATCGCGTTCCGCGCGGTCGCGGTCACCTCGCTCGTCGATGTCGCCGCCGCAGGGTCGAAGGCGGCCTGATCATGACCGCCTTCACGGTCGTTCTGGTGCTGGTCGTCGCCGCTGCGGGTCTCCTGCGGTGGCGGCGCCCCGCCTGGTACTGGTTGGCCTTCGGGGTCACTCTGGCCGCGTTGCGGGTCCTGGTCCGGTACCGCTCGGTCATGGACGCGTGCGGGTTGACCGTTCCGCCCGCGCGGTGGCGGTTAGCCCTGGCTCGGGCCACCAACCGGCCGATACCTGAGCCCCGCCCGCCGCGCATCCGACAGCTGCGGCCGACTCGCACCGGTCTGGTCCTGCGGCTCAAGCTCCGTCCCGGACAGGACGCCTTCGACATTGCCGCGGCCTCGGACCGGCTCCGGCACTCGTTCTCGATGTTCGGCGTCATCTCGCGTGAGGTGCGGTCCGGTGTCGTCGAGGTACGGATGACCGGATACGACGTGCTCAAGCGGGTGCAGATGCCTGCCGAGACCGAGCCCCGGCCGATGCGGGTACCGGTCGCCCTTCGGGCGGACGGGGCGGTGCACTACCGCGACTACCGGGCGATACCCCACGCCCTCACCCTCGGCGCCACGGAGTCCGGCAAGTCCGTCTACCAACGCAACCTGGTTGCCGGGCTGGCCCCCATGGACGTGGCCCTCGTCGGCATCGACTGCAAGCAGGGGGTCGAACTCTTCCCGCTGGCCCGCCGGTTCTCCGCGCTGGCCGACAGCCCGGACACCGCCGCCGAACTCCTCGACGCACTCGTGGCCCGGATGGCAGACGTCTACCGCCTCATCCGTACCCAGCAGCGCATCACTGTCGATGTGCCGGACGCGGAGATCGCCGCCGACATCTGGGACCTGCCGGATGAGATCCGGCCGACACCGGTTGTCGTCCTGGTCGACGAGGTGGCCGAACTCGCTCTGTACGCAACGAAGGAGGAGGAGAGGCGGCGGGACCGCATCATCACCGCTCTGGTCCGCCTCGCACAGCTCGGCCGCGCGGCCGGCATCTACCTCGAAATCTGCGGACAGCGCTTTGGCTCCGAACTCGGCAAGGGCATCACCATGCTCCGCGCCCAACTCACCGGCCGTACCGCCCACCGCCTCAACGACGAGACCTCCGCCAACATGGCCTTCGGCGACATCGCCCCGGACGCGGTCCTCGCCGCCATCCAGATTCCCGCCGACATGCGAGGCCTCGCCATCGCGGGCGACTCGTCCGGCGGGTGGCACCGCATCCGCGCTCCGCACACCTCGCTCCGCCAGGCCGTGAACCTCTGCAACCGGTACGCCGACCGCACCCCTGACCTGCCCGAGCTGGCCCCCTTCCGGCCTGCCGTGACCGGTCCCGCCATCGCTCTCGCGCCTTCGGCGAAGGCTTCTCCGGCCACCGCCTGATTCCTCCCCGATCCACCCGGTAGGCGCGACAGTCTTCGCGCCGGATCCCTACCCCCTCCATGCCCAAAGAAGGGAGAACCGCCATGTGCCCGGACTGCGAGGACTTCGCCCGGACCGTGCTCCTGCTCGGCCAACTCGCCCTGTACGCCGACATGGCCGGCGCCGACCTCGACTTCGCGGACGCCGTCAGCTCGTCGCTCGCCGTGTCGCTGCCGGAGCCGCCGCAGGGCACTTTCCCGGACGACTACGACGACCCGAACGGCGGTCCCGCCCACCCCGGTGAGGACTCCTGATGGGCGCCCGGCACGGCCTCCGGGTCGACGCGGTGCTGATCCAGGCAGTGATCGCCGGAGCCCTGTCCTTCGCTCACCTGCACGACCTCGCCGCCGCTGCCGGACAGGACGGCTGGAAGGCATGGGCCTACCCGGTCAGCGTCGACCTGCTCCTTGTCGCCGCGTGGCGTCGGCTGCGCAGTGAGGGACCATCCCGGCTGGCCTGGTGCTGGTTCCTGGTCGCCCTGTTCGCCTCGCTCGGCGCCAACGTCGCCACCGCCGGATTCCTCGACCTGGCCGACCCGCCTGCACCGCTCCGCCTCGGCATCGCCGGTTGGCCTGCGCTCGCCTTCCTCGGCGGCACCCTCCTCGCGCACTCGTCGGGGCATGCGGAGTCGGCCCCGGTTCCGCCGGCCACCGTCGCGGACGCGGAGGACATCGGGCCGGTGCCTGTGCCTGATGCCGTCCCGGCCCCGTCCCCGGCTGAGGAAGCCGGTACGCCTCAGGCCCTGCCCTCGCCCCCGACTCCGCAGGTCCCCACCGCACTGGTCGACCACGCCCGCAAGGTCGCCGACGAATACCGAACCCGCACCGGCTCCCCGATCGACACCGACACCCTCCGCTCCCGCCTCGGCGTCCCGCCCCACCTCGCCGACGCCATCGCCGCCCGCCTCACCTGATCGCAAGGGAGAACAGAGATGACCAACGATCCCGCCGACCTGACCATGGCCGACTACCTCGACGGAGCGCGTGACATGGCCGCGGCCGGACGCTCCTTCCTCGCCCACCTGCTCGCCGAGGAAGCCGCACGACGCGTCGACGACCCGGCCACCGCCCGCAACATCCGCGCCCAGTACCCCGACCCCACGACCGACAGGGGCTGACCGGCATGCCCGCCCGCGACAGCTTCCACTCCGTGATGCGGATCGGCCCCGTGCAGATCGGCACCCACCGCGACCGCACCGGCCGCACCGCCCACGCCGCCGTGTGCACCGCCGACCGCTGCGGCTGGTCCGCCGACTACTCCAGCCGGACCGCCGCCCAACTCGCCGCCCGCACCCACCGCTGCACCGCCCGTTAGGAGACAGCGTCCATGGACGTCCCCCTCTGGTTCGCCCTGCTGGCCGTCGGCTACCTCGGCATCAAGCTCTTCCGCCCGCCGCTGTGGCTGATCTGCGTGCTCCTCCTCGGCGGCTACCTCCTCGCCGACAGCCTCTTCGCCTCCGTAATCGACACCGCCGTCAAGTAACCCGCACCCGGGAGAAGAGAACCCACCATGTTCCAGCCCAAGATCCCGACCATGCCCCAGCCCACCGGCCTGATCACCCCGCACGCCGTCATCCGGCCGACCACCATCACCCCGGGCACGCCGGTCCAGCCCCCGGCGCCCACCGCCGCCCCGGTGCCGTCCCGTCCGGTCGTCCAGCTCACCCCGGGCACCGCGCTCGCACTCGTCGGCGCCGGCACCGCCGTGGTCCTGGTCGTCGGCACCGTCCTGGTCTCGCTGCTCCTGGCGGTCGCCATCACCAGTGCCTCGGTCGCCGTCTGCGCGGTCGTCTTGCGCTCCCTGATCGCCTCCGACGCCAAACGCCGCTGACCGGCCCCCGGGCGGCCTCGATACCGCCAAGCATCCGCCGCCCGGGAGCCGTCCCCACCGATCGATCTCTCAACCGGAAGGAACCCCCAGCATGGCCCACCGGGCCTCACCCTCGACACGGAAGCCGTCCATGCCCGCCCCATCGCTCGACCCGGCCGTCCTCGGGGACGTCCTCCGGGTGGCCTCAGCCTCCGACTACACCCGCTGGGAAGACCAGATCCGCCGTACCGGCGGCTGCGCCGACCCCGTCCACCTGAGCGGCTGGGTAACCCACAAGGACAAGACCAGCGGCGAGACCCTGCACCGCTACTCCACCGCGTACGAGCCGGGTGGACGCCTCCGTATCGCCTGCGGCAACCGCCGCGCCTCCCGCTGCACCTCCTGCGCCTGGACCTACGCGGGCGACACCTACCACCTGATCCGCGCCGGTCTCGCCGGAGACGACCGCCGCGACATCCCCGCCACCGTCCGCGACCACCCGCGCGTCTTCGCCACCCTCACCGCCCCATCGTTCGGCCCGGTCCACAACCGCCCCAACCGTGGCACCTGCCGCTGCGGAACCCCGCACGCCACCGACGCCCCGGACCTCGGCACCGCCCTCGATCCGGACTCCTACGACTACGCGGGCGCCGTGCTCTTCAACAACCAGGCCGGTCAGCTCTGGCAGCGCTTCACCACCCGACTCCGCCGCGAACTCGCCATCCACGCCGGCATCCCACGCCGTGAGCTGGGTGATCATCTCCGCGTCTCCTTCGGCAAGGTCGCCGAATTCCAGAAGCGTGGGGCCCTCCACTTCCACTCCGTCGTACGCCTCGACGGCCCGGACGGACCCGGCACACCGCCACCCGCTTGGGCCACGGTCGACGCCCTCACTGACGCGATACGAGCCGCCGCCGCGCACTCGTACACGTCGGTCTCGGTCCCGGCTGCCGGTGACCAGCCGTCCCGAACGTTCCGTTGGGGCCGACAGCTCGACGTCCGCCCGGTCAAAGCCTTCGGCGACGGCTCCGACGTCACCGAACAGGCAGTCGCCTCCTACGTGGCCAAGTACGCCACCAAAGCCGCCGAGAACAGCGGCACCCTGGACCGCCGCATCGGCGAGCTCGCCGAACTCGACCGCCACCGCGTCCCCGATCACACCCGTCGGCTCATCACCGCATGCCGAGAGCTCGACCACCTCTATCCGGACCGGCGCCTCTGGGCCTGGGCGCACATGCTCGGCTTCCGCGGCCACTTCTCGTCGAAGTCGCGCACGTACTCCACGACCCTCGGTGCCATCCGCCAGGAACGCGCCGACTACCGCGCCGCCCAGGAAGCGCCCGCCCTCGGCCTCGCCGACCGCGAACCGGACACCGTCCTCGTCATGACCGATTGGCAGTACGTCGGCCACGGGCACACCCCCGGCGAAGGGGCCCTTGCCGCCACCATCGCCCGTGATCTCCAGACCAACCGCGAGACCGCCCGCGAAGCCCGGTATGACGCTCTGAAAGGGACAGCCGTATGACCACCACCGTGATCGAGCGCAAGTGGCACTCCACCACCGAGGTCGCCGAGATGCTCGGCTTCGGGCTCTCCAAGACGAAGATGCTCGTGCTCACCGGGGAGATCCGCTCCGTGAAAGTCGGCCGCAACCGCCGCATCCTCCCGGCCTGGGTGGACGAGTACATCCAGCGCGTCTCCGCCGAGGCCGAAGGGTGGGCGGCATGACCGGCAAGCGCGGCAACGGAGAGGGCTCCATCTACCCGTACAAGAACGGCTTCGCGGCCTACGTCTGGGTGACCAAGCCGGACGGGAAGCGCGCTAGGAAGTACGCGTACGGCAAGACCCGCGAAGAGGTCCACGACAAGTGGCTGACGCTCCACGCCGAAGCGAAGAAAGGGCCGGTGGCCACCCGGCACCGCACCCTCGACGCCTTCCTGACGTACTGGCTCGACTCGATCGTGAAGCCCAACCTCGCCCCGCTGTCCTACGTCTCGTACGAGGGGTACGTCCGGCTCTACATCGCCCCTCACCTCGGCTCCAAGCGGCTCGACAAGCTCACTGTCCGCGATGTGCGCGAGTGGCTGACCAAGCTGGGCACCGTCTGCCAGTGCTGCGCCCAGGGCAAAGACGAGAAGAGGGCGGCTGCTCGACGGAAGTGCTGCGCGGTCGGCGACTGCTGCGAGTCGTACCCGTCCCGCCGGGTGATCCAGGCCTCCCGGGACGCTCTGCGGGCTGCGCTGACCCACGCGGTCACGGAAGAGGAGATCGGCAAGAACGTCGCCTCGCTGGTGAAAGTGCCCAAGCCTCGACGCCGCCGGATCAAGCCGTGGTCCGTCGCTGAGGCCGGCCAGTTCCTCGCGGACGCTGCCGCACGCGACGACCACCTCTTCGCAGCCTGGGTTCTCGTGCTGACACTCGGCCTGCGCCGCGGGGAGGTGCTGGGGCTGACGTGGAAGTCCATCGACTTCGACGCCGGCGAGCTGTACGTGGACCACCAGATCCAGCGGGCTGGCCGGCAGATCCTCCACCGCGAGACCAAGACCGAGGACTCCGACGACTTCCTACCGCTGCCGTCCCTCTGCCTCAAGGCCCTCCGGATGCGTCGGACTCAGCAGATCGGCGACCGGAAAGCCGCGGGCGAACTCTGGCAGGACGTTCACGGCCTGGTCTTCACGACCAAGTACGGGACTCCGATCGAGCCTGGGAACCTCACCCGGATGTTCGCGCTTCGGGCTCGCCGTGCCGGCCTCCGGGGCATCCCGCTGCGGAACACTCGGCACACGTGCAGCTCGCTCCTGGTCGCCCTCAAGGTGCACCCGAAGATCGCCCAGCGGATTCTTCGCCACTCTCAGATCGCCATGACGATGGAGGTCTACGCCGAAGCGAGCGAGGAAGAGGTACGAGACGCGATCGGCAAGCTGTCCGACGCGATGGGCGGTACCGACTGACACGGTTGCTGTACTTCGCTGCTGTACGGGCAACGCGAGAGGCCCTCAGGATTTCTCCTGAGGGCCTCTCGCCTGCTGTGCACTCGGCAGGATTCGAACCTGCAACCTTCTGATCCGTAGTCAGATGCTCTATCCGTTAAGCTACGAGTGCGTGTTCCTCGGCCTGGGCCTCGGTCCCGCCCCCCGGGTTTTTCTCCCCGGTCGGCGTTGCGAGAACAACATTACATGACCTGCGCCGTGACGCGAAATCCATTAGCCATACATCTCCTGACCTGCGAAAACGCCCCCGTGGGGCTGGATTCCCCGCCCCCGGGACGACCGAAGCCCCGTGCCAGGGGCACGGGGCTTCGGGATCTTGCGGAGGCGGAGGGATTTGAACCCTCGATGGGCTTTAAGACCCAAACCGCATTAGCAGTGCGGCGCCATAGACCGGACTAGGCGACGCCTCCAGCACACCCCGCGCGAGCGCGAGTGGTGCGTGCAGATGATGACACAGTCGAGCGTGCTGTCACCAATCGCCGCCCACGGTACTAGGCAGGTGGGCGGCGAGGCAAAGCGCCCTGCGGCGGGGCGCGCGAACGCCGGAGGCCACGCGAACCGTCTGCGGGCCGCCCGAACGCCGGCGGGTCCGGCGAGCGAGCGGCGGGCCCCGCACAGGCCAAAGGTCCCGCGTGCGGCCCGGCGTTTCCGGTCGGCCCCCCATGAGTTGCGCAACGTGCGGGCGTGCGGAGCGTTAGAGAAGGCGAGGGCTCCGCCCTCAGTCCGTCACCTCGTGTGTCCGGTGGGCGCGTGCTTGGACCCGGCGCGTACACCGGAGCAGCCCGGCGCGCTCCTGGGCGCGCCAGAACAACAGGAGCCCCGCATGCTTCGCCGTCTCGCCCTCACCGCCGTCGCCTCCCTCGCCGCGCTGTCCGCAGCCGCCCCCGCCGCCACGGCCGTCACCCCCCTCGTGCCGCTGCCTCCGCTCCCGCTGCTCCAGGGGGACTGGCCCGGGGAGTCGGACGAGCGGACCCGGCTCACCATCACCGTGTCGGAGTCCGGCAACCCGGCGGCGAACGGAACCTTCGAGCTGGAGTGCGATCCGGCGGGCGGCAGCCACCCGGAGGCCCAGCGGGCCTGCGACCTGCTGGACGAGGCCGCGGAGTCGGGCGACAACCCGTTCGTGGCGACGGACCGCAACGCCATGTGCACCCAGCAGGCCGGCGGGCCTGCCGCCGCCCGGGTCCAGGGCACCTGGCAGGGGGAGGACGTCGACGCACGGTTCAGCCGCGCGAACGGCTGCGAGATCTCGCGCTGGAACAAGCTCGTGCCGGTACTCCCCTCCGCGAGGTGACCGGCCCGGCCGCTGCGACGCACCCACCCCGGGCCGCGTCGCAGCGTGCCCGGGGCGGGCGCCCATGGAACAGCCCGCCCTGTGCCCACGCAACGGCCCGCCCCGTTCCCACGTAACGGCCCTCCCCGTGCCCACGCAACGGCCCTCCCCGTGCCCACGGAACAGCCCGGCTCCCTTCCCGCGAAGCAGAGGTTCCGTTTTCTGCCGCACACGCGCCCCTCTCCCTCGCCCCCCTTTCCTCACGCAGTCGTTTCCGTCCCCCTGCGGAACCGGTTCGATGCCGCCGCGTAGCCGGTTCGGCGGGGCGTGCGCCGGGGACTTCGGCCGGGCCGGAGGGCGTGCACGGGGGCGCGTACGGAGACGACCCGGTTGCCCAAGGGCCTCGTTCCAGGCGCAGTTCGGGCGATTCCAGGCATACACAGGTATGTATCCGCGCACGTCAAAGGGGGCGCGCGGGGTCACAGGGCGGACCACCGGCGTGCACCGTGTGCACAGAACCTTGGTGAGAGCTCCCCCTCATCCGCCGCCCGACATGCGCTCCCTGCCTTTAGACTCCTCCAGTGACAGCCTGAGGCCCGAGGGGCAGGATGGGGCCCGCTGTCGGCAAGGTGCGGTATTCAGGGAGGAAGCGTCTCGTGAGCAGCAGGCCATCCCGAGGCGCTGCTCGCCTCGCAGCCATACTCGACGCCCTCCCGGACGGGCTCCTGCTCGTCAACTGCAACGGCACGGTCGTCAACGCCAACACCATCGCCCTCGAGATGTTCGAGACCCCGGGCACCGCGCTCGTGGGGCGCGGACTGCTCGATCTGCTTCCGGAGTTCGACTCCAGGCTGATCCCGGGGTCGATGCGCAGGCCGGACGCTGCGGACGAGCAGGGCAGGACGAAGCCGACGCGCATGATCGCGCGCCGTACCGACGGGAGCGAGTATCCCGTCGAGGTCACCAGCGCGGCCCTGGACAGCGGTCAGGCCGGGTACAACGACATCCACTCCAGCTACACCGGCGACGAGCTGCTCATGCTCGTCGTACGGGATCTTTCCGGCACCGTCGACACCGAGGCCGAGCTGGCCCGTTCGCAGCGGCAGACCGAGATGATCCTGCGGGCGGCCTCCGAGGGCGTCGTCGGTACGGACACGGACGGCAGGGTCGTCCTGGTCAACCCCGCCGCCGCGCAGATCCTCGGTTTCCGTGCCAGCGACCTCGGCGGCAAGGAACTCCACCCGCTGATCCTGCACTCGCGCGCGGAGGGTGACCCCTTCCCGTACGAGGGGTCCCCGCTCGCGGACACCCTGAAGTCCGGCCGCAAGCACCGGGTGCGGGGGCAGGTGCTCTGGTCCAAGAGCGGTGCCCAGGTGCCGGTCGACCTGACGACGGCCCCGGTGCGCGACGGGGACCAGCTGGTCGGCGCGGTCATGACGTTCACCGACCGCAGGCCCTACGAGGAACTGACCCAGCAGCACACGGACGAGGTCTCCGGACTCACCGAGCGGCATGCGGCCGAGATCGCCGAGCTCACCGCGAGCCACCGCGCCGAAGTCACCGCGCTGACCGAGAAGCACGCGGCCGAGATCGCCGACCGCACCGAGCGCTACGCCTCCGAGCTGGAGGAGAAGACCGAGCGCCTCACCGACCTCGGCCAGCGGCACGCCCAGCTGACCGCGGTCCTCGGCGAGTCCCTGCGCGGGCCGCTGGAGGAGCTGCGCGGTGAACTCTCGGCCCTCGCCGCCGACCCGGCCGGTCAGCTGTGGCCCGAGGCCAACCAGATCCTGCACCACCTCGCCGCGGGTTACGCGCGCATGACGACGCTCGTCGACAACGTACTGAGCTACCAGCGCCTGGACAGCGGTAGCGAGGAGCTCGTCAAGCAGCCGGTCCTGCTCGACGCCGTGGTGACCGCCGGTATCGACGGCGCGGTCGAACTCATCGGTCCCGGCCGGGCGCAGTTCGCGGTGCACGCCCCGCAGATCGAGGCCGAGGTCGACGCGGGCCGGCTGGTCACCGCGCTCGCCCACCTCGTGGCCGATGTGGCCGGCGTGGACTCGACCGGCAAGGCCCGGCTGGTCCCGGGCGGGGGTTACGTCGACTCGACGGTCGTGGTGGCCGCGGCCCAGCGTGGTGAGGTCGTACGGATCGAGGTGCGCGGCCCGTTCGCCGGTGGCGACCCGGTGCACGTGCCGATCGTGCGCGGGATCGTGCGGGCGCACGGCGGCGTGCTCCAGACGCACGAGATGCCGGGCATGAGCGGGAGCGCGTACGTCCTCGAGGTGCCGATCGGCACCGGCGCCGGGACCGTCGCACCGTCGCCCGTGCCGGCCGTGCAGGAAGCCGCCGTCCCGGAAGCCGCGCCCCAGCCCGCCCAGGGTGGGCGCCGCAGGGCACGCAGGGCGTCGACGGACGCGTTCCTGGACAGCCCGGTGGATCAGGCAGCGGCCGGCGGTGACACCGCGGCGGCGGAGCCGACGGGGCGCCGCCGGGCGCGCCGGGAGGCCACAGCCCCGCAGGAACAACAGCACGCGCAGGAGCTGACCCCGCCTCAGCGCGGTGAGGGTTCCGGCCGCAGGCGCGGCAGGCCCAGCCCCGCGGAGACGGCGGAGCAGCCCCGGCAGGCACTGGCACTCCCCGCGGCGGGCGCTCCTCAGGAGCCCGCCCCGTCGGAGGGGTCGGTGGTGACCGCGGCGGAGAACGCGCAGGGGGGTGGCGGACGTCCGCAGCGGGGGCACACCGTGCCGCCCCAGGGCGTGCCGCAGAACGCCGCCGGGCGGACCGGGCGGCAGACCGGGGGCAACCAGCCCGCGCTGCCCGCCCTCGCCTCTCCCGAGGCCTCTGGCGAGCAGGCACGGCACGAGCAGCCCGGCCAGCAGCAGCCCGCGGGCCGTCGCGCCCGCCGGGCCCTCGCGGCGGCACAGGAACGCGCCGCAGCGGCCGAACCCACGGGGCCCCGTACCGCCTTCGCGCTGCCGCCTGCCGCCGCGGACCGGATCCCTCCGACGGCTCCGGGCTCACCTGTCGTGGCACCGGCCCCCGTGCCTGCGCCCGCATCCCCCGTCGTGCCGCAGGTCCCGGTCCCGGACGCCGTCCAGCAGGTCGCGCCGGACTCCCAGCCGGCGGTGGCGAGCCCGCAGCAGGTTCCGGGACAGCCCGCCGCACAGACGCCCCGGCACGCCCCGGCGGGCCCTCGGCCCGTCGTGATCGACGACGGTCCGCCGGCCGAGCGCCACGACGCCGTACGCACCGCACCCGACGAGGACCACACACCGCCGCAGCCGCATCCGGTGCCCTCGGGCCGCCGGAGGGCACGGCCCGCCGGACCGGCCGAGCCGCAGCCCGGGCCGGGGCACCCCGTCCCGGGGCAGCCGCTGCCCGCCGTCCCGCCGCAGCCCGACTGGGCGCAGGGGGGCACCTCGGGCCAGGGGCTGGCCGCGCTGGTCCACGAGGAGGAGCCGGCCCCGGCCGGTGAGGAGTCCTGGGCGGGCCCCGGCAGCACCACGCACACCACGGGTACCGCCACCCCCGCAGGGCCCGCGCCGGAGGCGCATCCGGCCGGCGCCGGCGCCAGCACCCCCGCGCCGGACGCCCGGCGGCAGCCGCTGCCCGCCGAGGCGCCGATGCCCGCGTCCTCGGACTCGACGCAGGGGCGCGCGTTCAGCGTCCGGACCCTGGGGCAGGGTGTGCCCTTCGCACAGCACCTCGCCCATCAGCAGAACCAGACGCTCGGCGGCGCCGGGCGGCGCCGCAAGCTCGCGGCCCCGCCGGAGCCCGAGCGTCAGGCACCGGCCACGGCCGCCCCCGTGCCGCCCCAGCCCGCCCCGGCACCTGTACCCCCGCAGCCCGGGGGCGCGCAGGGAGGCACCGTGCAGGGCTCGGGATCGGGCCGGCTGCTGTCCGCTCCCGCGCCCGAGGGGCGCTCGTACGCCATCGGGGCCCCCGACGAGGGCGCGGAGGGCCCGGAGCCGCTGGACGGCCCGGGAGGCGCCGTCGAGGTCGCCAACCGTCCCCAGCCGCAGCCCGTGGACGACGAACTGCCCCCGGAGCCGCTGGACAACCCGCGTCGGCTGCTCGTCTGGCCCGCACCGGACGTCTCCACCCAGCAGGCGCTCAGCGACCGCGGCTACCGTCCGGTGATCGTGCACTCCCGCGAGGAGGTCGACGCCCAGATCGCCGCGTTCCCCGCCGCGCTGTTCGTGGACCCGCTGACCGGGCCGATCACCCGTACGGCCCTCCAGTCGCTCCGTCAGGCGGCCGTGGCGGCCGAGGTCCCGGTGCTCGTGACGGCCGGCCTGGGGCAGGCGACCAGGGAGGCGGCGTACGGCGCCGACCCGGCCGTGCTCCTCAAGGCGCTCGCCCCCCGCGACAGCGACCAGCATCCGCCGCGGGTCCTCGTGATCGAGGAGCACAAGGAGATCGCGCTGGCCCTCACCGAGACGCTGGAGCGCCGCGGCATGCAGGTCGCGCGGGCCTCCGGCGACAGCGAGGCCGTCGACCTCGCGACCCGGATGCGGCCGAACCTCGTGGTCATGGACCTGATGCAGGTGCGCCGGCGGCGGGCCGGGATCATCGACTGGCTGCGCGCGAACGGCGCGCTGAACCACACACCGCTCGTCGTCTACACCTCGGCCGGTATGGAGGAGGCGGACCTCCCCAGGCTCGCCTCGGGCGAGACGGTGCTCTTCCTCGCCGAACGCTCGACGAGCGACGAGGTGCAGTCCAGGATCGTGGATCTCCTGGCGAAGATAGGGACGAACTGACGTCCCGCCGGAGCGTGACCGCGCCGGCAGGACGGCGTACGGAGAGGGCGGTACGGGAAGACCCGTACCGCCCTCGTCGTTCGCGGCGGCCCCGGGCGGCGGCTGCGGGCCCGGGGCGGACGCTCAGAGCTGCGTGACGTCCAGCTCCCCGTCCGCGTACTGCTTGCGGATCACCTTCTTGTCGAACTTGCCCACGCTGGTCTTGGGCACGGCCGGGACGATCGTCCAGCGTTCGGGCAGCTGCCACTTGGCGACCGACTGGGCGAGGAAGGTCCGCAGCGCCCGGTAATCGGCGGTGGCGCCCTCCTTGAGGACGACGGTCGCGAGGGGGCGCTCGCCCCACTTGTCGTCGGGGACGGCGACGACCGCGGCCTCGGCCACGTCGGGGTGCGCCATGATCGCGTTCTCCAGGTCGACGCTGGAGATCCACTCGCCACCGGACTTGATGACGTCCTTCGCGCGGTCGGTCAGCGTGAGGTAGCCCTCGGCGCTGATCACGCCGACGTCGCCGGTCTTCAGCCAGCCGTCCTCGCTGAACTTGTCCTCGGGTCGCAGCTCCGCGCCGTCCGCGCCGCCGTAGTACGCGGCGGCGATCCAGGGGCCCCGGACCTCCAGCTCGCCCGCGGACTCGCCGTCCCACGGCAGGTGTTCGCCCCCGGGGCCGGTCAGCCGGGCCTCGACCCCGGCCGGGAAGCGGCCCTGGGTGATCCGGTAGGGCCACTCCTGCTCGGCGGTCAGACCGGCGGGCGGGTTGGACATGGTCCCGAGCGGCGACGTCTCCGTCATGCCCCAGGCGTGGCAGAGCCGGACACCCAGCTTGTCGTACGCCTCCATCAGGGAGGGCGGACAGGCGGCGCCGCCGATCGTGACGCTCGCCATGGACGAGAGGTCGCGCGGCTTGGCGGTGACCTCGGCCAGGAGCCCCTGCCAGATGGTGGGCACCGCGGCGGCGTGCGACGGGCGCTCGCGCTCGATCATGTCGGCGAGCGGTGCGGGCTGGAGGAAGCGGTCGGGCATGAGCATGTTGACGCCGGTCATGAAGGTCGCGTGCGGCAGCCCCCAGGCGTTCACGTGGAACTGGGGCACGACGACCAGGGTCGTGTCCCTGTCGGTCAGCCCCATCGACTCGGCCATGTTGACCTGCATGGAGTGCAGGTAGATCGAGCGGTGGGAGTAGACGATGCCCTTGGGGTCCCCGGTGGTCCCGGAGGTGTAGCACATGGCCGCCGCCTGGCGTTCGTCCAGCTCGGGCCAGTCGAAGGCGGTGGAGCGGCCGTCGATCAGCTCCTCGTACTCGTGCACCCGGGGGGTGATCCCTTCGAGCACGGAGCGGTCTCCCGGGCCCGAGACGACGACGTGCTCGACGGAGGGCAGGTGAGGGAGCAGCGGGGCGAGCAGGGGCAGCAGCGAACCGTTCACCAGGACGACCTTGTCGTCGGCGTGGTTCACGATCCAGACGAGCTGCTCGGCGGGCAGCCGGAGGTTCAGCGTGTGCAGCACGGCGCCCATGGACGGGATCGCGAGGTAGGCCTCGACGTGCTCGGCGTTGTTCCACATGAGCGTGGCGACCCGCTGGTCGCCGTCGACTCCCAGCTCGTCGCGCAGGGCGTGCGCCAGTTGCGAGGCACGCCTGCCGATCTCGGCGAAGGTGCGCCGGTGCGGCTCCGGCTCACCGGTCCAGGTCGTCACCTGCGACTTCCCGTGGATGGTCATCCCGTGGTTCAGGATGCGGGTCACAGTCAGCGGTACGTCCTGCATGGTGCTCAGCACGGCGTCCTCCCGGTGGGCGCTACGCGGCGGTAAGGGTGCGCTGATTCTGCTCACATACCACGCGGTATGTCACTAGTTCCGGGAGTACGAATCGGTGTCGGCCGTCAGAAGCCGGGCCTCGCACGACCTGCGGCGGACCCCGACGGGCCCCCTCACCTGACCGGGCTGAGCTCCGGGTCCTCGCGGAGCTTGCCCAGCGCCCGCGAGACGGCGCTCTTCACCGTGCCGACCGAGACCCCCAGCACCTCGGCCGTCTGTGCCTCGCTGAGGTCCTCGTAGTACCTCAGGACGACCATGGCCCGCTGACGGTCCGGGAGCTTGAGCACGGCCCGCCACATCGCGTCGTGGAGCGTCTGCTGCTCGGCGGGGTCGGGGGCCGGCGCCGCCTCCTTCTCGGGCAGCTCCTCGCAGGCGAACTCGTCGACCTTGCGCTTGCGCCACTGCGAGGTGCGCGTGTTCACCAGGGCGCGGCGGACATAGCCGTCGAGCGCGCCGTGGTCCTCGATCCGCTCCCAGGCGACGTAGGTCTTGGTGAGCGCGGTCTGCAGCAGATCCTCGGCGTCGCTCGGGTTCGCGGTGAGGGAACGGGCGGTGCGCAGCAGCACGGGCCCCCGGGCTCGTACGTACGACGAGAACGACGGATAGCGGCGGTGTCCGGCGGAAGCAGCGGCCGCCCTGGAGGCGCCGGTGCAGACTGGCGTGGTCATGCCTCCACGCTAGGAGCGGGCGCGCACGAGGGGATCGGCCCCAGGTCCCGAAGCCACGTCCGCCTCAGGTTGTAGGGGTGGGGCGGTCCCCACCTCCTGAAGGTGGAGGAGCGCTCCACCCCCCTCAGGGTCCCCACCCCGAGGGGCGGCGCTCCGCCGCAACGGAAGGGCCCGCACGCCGGCAGCCGTGGCCACCGGCGTACGGGCCCTTCCCGGCCGGGTCACCAGAGCGGCGAGAAGTTCACGTTGACGATGTAGGTGGACTGGTCGATCCACGTGAAGTACGAGCCGCTCACCTGGGCCAGGTTGCTGTGGTTGGAGGCACCGTCCCCCACGGCCTGCTGCTGCGACGTGGAGGAGTTGCCGGAGTTGTCCCCTCCGACGCCACCGGATCCGATGGTCGCCACCCCCGCGTTCGATCCGTCGCTCGCGAACGCTCCGTTGTCGGCGACCGCGACGCCCCCGGACAGGGCGGCGGCGAGGGGCAGGGCGGCGACGACGGCGAGGACGCGAGCGGTGCGGATACGTGCCATGTGAATTCCTCCAGGAACCGAGAACGCGGCTTGATACGGCTGTCCCGAAGCAGTTGGCCGACCGCCCCGGTGCTGGTCACGACGTCGCGGAAGCAGGACTGCCCACCGCCTCCCGGGCGAATCACCGGCGGTCCGCGATTCCCCCGCAGGGATGAGGAAGGCCCGCCAAACCTCCCGGAGCGAGGTGGTGGATCCCGGACGCCCGGTACCGGCCGGGCATGCCGGATGACCAGGCGCGGCGACGACCGGGAGTCGGTGCCGGGAAGGGGCCCGGCGGGGGCGCGTCCACAAGCCCCCTTCCCTTCTTCGAACGCGTGTACGAAAATGGCGGCATGGCCACCACCGACCGGCAGACCGCCACCCTGGCCCTGGCGCACGCGCTCTCCGCCGCCGAGCACGGGCTCCCCGTCTTCCCCCTGTCCGCCACCAAGCTCCCCGCCCTGCGCTCCCCGCACCACGACGAGGACCCGCCCGTGCGCTGCCGGGGCGCCTGCGGGCTGCCCGGCCACGGCGTCCACGACGCCACCACCGACCCCGCCGCCGTCCGCGCGCTCTTCGCCGCCGCCCCCAGGGCCACCGGATACGGCATCGCCTGCGGACGCCCGCCGCACCGCCTCATCGGCATCGACCTCGACATCGACACCACCCACGGCAACGACTCCGTGGCCGCGCTCCAGCAGCTGGCCCTCCAGCACCTGTTCACCATCCCGGCCACGGTCACCGTGCTCACCCCCAGCGGCGGCCGGCACCTCTGGCTGACGGGCCCGTCCGGCGTCTCCGTGTCCAACTCGGCGAGCCGCCTCGCCCCGGGCATCGACGTCCGCGGAGCGGGCGGGTATCTGGTCGGCCCCGGCTCGGTCACCACCCACGGCAGATACCGGCTCGCGCCCGGCACGGCCCACCTGGCGCCGGCCCCCTGCCCCCGCGCCCTCCTGCGCCTGCTCACCCCGCCACCGCGCCCCAGCCGTACCGCGAGCCGGGCCGCACCCGGCCGGCAGGGCGAGGGCCTGGTGCAGTTCGTGCGCGCCGCCCACGAGGGGCAGCGCAACACCCGCCTGTTCTGGGCCGCCTGCCGGGCGTACGAGCACGGTTTCGGCGACGCCCTCGCGGACGCACTCACCGACGCGGCGCTCAGCACCGGTCTCACGGAACAGGAGGCACGCGCCGCCATCGCCTCCGCCGCCCGCCTGACCGCGCCGCGACGGACTCCGTGACCGGGCCCGCCCGTTGCCGTGTCCCGGCAGCGAGCGGGCCTCGGGCCACGCGCACTTCTCCTCCGTCCGCACCCACGGCCGCACCCACGGGCCGCCGTTCGCGGTGGCCTACGTGATCAGCTCCAGGACGGCGCGCCGGGACCACCGGCCGGCGGCACCCCGCGCGGCGGCAACATAGGCGGCCACCGTGGCGGCGTCCCAGGCACCCGTTTCCAGCAGACCGGCCGCGAGGTAGCCCACATAGGCACCGGAGGGCGCTACAGGGACCACGTCGTCCACGCTCCAGGGGGCGGTGAAGGTGAGCACGGGCAGTCCGTCCATCTGCCCCGCGCACACCAGGGTTTCGTAGCGTCCGCTCCCCACCCTGGAGACACCGGAGCCGAGGACCTCGCTCAGGTCGAGATCGGCGCCCGGGGCCCTGTACATCTCCTGGGCCACGATGTCGGCGAACTGCGAGGCGGACACGAGGTGAGCGCGAGCCCGGAGCCGGCCCTCGGCCCGCGGATCGTAGAAGGCCCTTCCACCTCCCCAGACCGGCGACTCGGTGGCGAAGTAGAGCGCTCCCGCGAGCTCCACGGGAACCGATCTGACGGGTGGCCGCCGATCCCGGCAGCCCGGGTACACCATGGCCGCACCGGGGGACCGGCCACCCCTGATGCAGCAACCCAGCCGCTCCGCATGGGTGTTGGAGCCGTAGGCGGCGTACCAGACCCGCTCCGGCGCGGTCTCCTCCACACCCCAGGGCCCGACCTGCCGCACGCCGACCACGGACCGCCTCCTCCTCGACTCGCGCACCCGGCGTCCGAGCACGGCGCGTCGTACGGGACGACACCCCGGACACCGGCCCCGGGCGCCTCTGCCGCCGGCGGACCGCCGTGGCACGAGGAGCAGCGTGCCCGGCCCGCCCCCGGCCCACACTTCCCCGGCCGGAGGGGGAAACCCGCTGCACGAGACGACCGGCAGCAAGGCGAAGGGCGGGCCTCCGTAGGAGACCCGCCCTCTGACCTGCTACCGCCTCCGCCAGATCTTGCATGATGATCGACATGAACACGGAAATCTGCGACCCAACCGAGTTGGCCGCCCTCCGCGATGTCTTCGCATCACGTCCCGAGGCGATACCGCCGGCCGGTTGGGCGGTGGTGCGGTCCTTCGAGGCGGAGCATGGGATCGTGCTCCCCGAGCCGTACCGCACCTTCGTGGCGGAGATCTGCGACGGGCTCCGCGCAGGACCTCCCTACTACGGTCTGCTGCCCCTCGTACAAACACCGTCGGACTGGGGCTCGGACCGACCGGAGCGCATGCTCGCCGAGCCTTTTCCGCTCACCGCGTCATGGTTGTGGGAGGAAGAGGAGTCGAAGGCGGACGAGGAGACAGTGTCGAGGCAGGAGTTGGAGGATCGGATCGACTCCGTTTACGACCACGGCTCACTACTGCTGGGCACTGACGGCTGCGGCATGTACTGGCACCTGATCGTCACCGGCCCGCAGCGCGGTCACGTCTGGCTGGTCGATGAGAACGGCGCGGTGCCTTTCGGTACCCGGCCGGACAGTTCCCTGATGCCGGGCACGCCCGGTTTCGCTGGGTGGGCAACCAAGTGGGCCAAGAGCCGCTCCTGGTTCGCCGAGGCCTAGAGCAACGAAATGATGCCCTCGGCGCTCTTTCCGGCCAGGGCGCCACCTTGTGTTCACATCACAGGGCTATTCACATGCCTCAGGGGCCATGCCGTGGAGTAGCCGGAGCCACGGCAGGCATCGGCCGAGGAGGCATCACTACTCGGCCGTCCAGAAGGCCGCACTCGTCACGCACATCCGGCGGACGTACTACAGCGACGACGGCCGGCCCGTGGAGACAGCGGACATCGTGGTGCCCGCAGCGCACTGCGAGATCGTCTACGAGATCCCGATCAGCCGCTGACGAGCTGCCCCGGCGGCTCCAAAGCCGTGGCCCAGCCGTGCCCCCTGCGTGCCCCTTTCGTGCCCGACAGAGCGGGAAACGAGGGGGAACAGCGGTGCCCGGCGGGGAACGGGCATGGCAGAGGCCCCCGACCATATGTACTGGTCGGGGGCCTCTCACCTGGCGGTGGGTGTGGGATTTGAACCCACGGTGACTCGCGCCACGACGGTTTTCAAGACCGTTCCCTTAGGCCGCTCGGGCAACCCACCCCGCGTCGGCGCCGCGTCCGTGACCGGTGCGGCGCGATGCGTGGAACAGCCTAGCCGGTCAGCTGTCGCCCTTGCGCTCGCCCAGGGTGAGTTCGGCCGTCGCCGTCTTGCCGTCCCGCTCGTAGGTGAGCGTGACCTTGTCACCCGGCTTGTGGGTCCAGATCTCGCCGATCAGGGTCGGCCCGCTGTCGACGACGGTGTCGTTGAACTTGGTGATCACGTCGCCGGCCTTCAGGCCCGCCTGGGCGGCAGGACCGTCCGGAGTGACGGCCGGGGTACCGCCCGCGCCCTCGTCCGAGATGACGGCACCGCCGGTCTTCTCCTCCATCGTGACCGTCGCGCCGATCACCGGGTATACCGGCTGGCCCGTCTTGATCAGCTGTTCGGCGACGTTCTTCGCCTGGTTGATCGGGATGGCAAAGCCGAGGCCGATGGAGCCGGCCTGGGACTGGCCCGTGCCGCTGCCGCTGGTGGACTGGATGGCCGAGTTGATGCCGATGACCGCGCCCCCGGCGTCCAGGAGCGGACCGCCGGAGTTGCCCGGGTTGATGGAGGCGTCGGTCTGCAGTGCGCTCATGTACGAGTTCGCGTTGCTGGAGCCGTCGCCCGAGGCCACCGGGCGGTCCTTCGCGCTGATGATGCCGGTGGTCACCGTGTTGGAGAGGCCGAACGGAGCGCCGATCGCGATGGTGGAGTCGCCCACCGCGACCTTGTCCGAGTTGCCCAGGGCCAGCGGGGTCAGACCGTCGGGGGCGCTCTTCAGCTTCAGCACGGCCACGTCGTAGCCCTGGGCCCGCCCGACCACCTCGGCGTCGTACTTCTTGCCGTTGGAGAAGGTCGCGGTCAGCTGGCCGCTGTCCGCCGCGGAGGCCACTACGTGGTTGTTGGTGAGGATGTGGCCCTCCTTGTCGTACACGAAGCCGGTGCCCGTGCCGCCCTCGCCGTCGCCGGACTGGGCGTCGATGGTGACCACGCTGGGCAGGGCGTTCGCCGCGACGCCCGCGACGGTGCCCGCCTCGCGCTTCAGCTCCCTGGGGCTGTCCGAGGCCGAGATCGTGGTGGACCCCGAGGAGCCGCTGTCGTTGCTGTCGGCGGCCCAGTAGCCGAGGGCTCCGCCGACACCGCCCGCGACCAGCGCCGCGACCGCCACGGCGGCGACCAGCCCGCCCGCGCGGCGCTTGCGCGGGGAGTCGGGCGCCGCGTGCGCCGCGTGCGCCGGGGCTCCCCAGGCCGGAGGGGCGCCGCCGTCGGCGTACGAGGGGACGGCCGGAGGGGGCGGCGGCCAGGCGGCCGACGCGGCAGGCGGCTGCTCCGGCGTGGGCGGCGCGTAGGGCTGCTCGTGCCGGGTGAAGGACCCGTCGCCCTCCTGGTGGGCCGCGGCCGGGACCTGGGCCGTGGGCGCGTCCGCGGGGGCGGCGGGCGGGACCTCGGGTGCGGGCCGGTTTCCCTGCGCGGGGCCCTCAGGAGCGGCGGGCGGCACGGGAGGCGCGGTCGGAACAGACGGTACGGACGGAACCGCGTTGTTCTCGTTGCCCTCGTTCTCGGTGCTCACAGCTCTTTACTCCTCGGTTCCACTCGGCATTCGGCAAGAGATCCGCTGTGCACGTGTCTGCGGTCAGCTTTTCCCACAGCACGTCAGGCCACTGTAAGCAGGACCTGTGCATCCGCACACCAATCTTTACATCAGGCAAAACGGTCCTACGCAACAAGGCTGTCAGCACCCGACGCGTCGCGGTGACACCATGGCGCAGTGACCCACGCACGCCTACCCTCCGAACGGCCCGGCATCCAGGTCGTCGCGCACCGAGGGGCCTCGGACGACGCCCCCGAGCACACCCTGGCCGCCTACCGGAAGGCCGTCGAGGACGGGGCGGACGCCCTGGAGTGCGACGTGCGCCTCACCGCCGACGGGCAGCTCGTCTGTGTGCACGATCGCAGGGTGAACCGCACGTCGAACGGCCGGGGCGCCGTCTCCGCCCTGGAACTGGCCGACCTCGCCGCCCTCGACTTCGGCTCCTGGAAGGACCGCGAGGAGTCCCCCGACTGGGACCCGGTGCCCGGCGAGCTCACCTCCGTACTCACCCTGGAGCGCCTCCTCGAGCTGGCGCACGACGTCCGGGCGACCGGCCGTCCGCTCCAGCTGGCCATCGAGACGAAGCACCCCACCCGCTGGGCCGGACAGGTCGAGGAGCGGCTCCTCCACCTGCTGAAGCGGTTCGGCCTGGACGATCCGCCGGCCGGCGAGCCGCCGCCGGTGCGCGTCATGAGCTTCTCCGCCCGGTCCCTCTATCGCATCCGGGCGGCCGCCCCGGCCCTGCCCACCGTCTTCCTGATGCAGTTCGTCTCACCGCGCCTGCGCGACGGGCGGCTGCCCGCCGGGGCCCGCATCGCCGGTCCGGGGATGCGGATCGTACGCAACAACCCCGCCTACATCGAGCGCCTGCACCGCGCGGGCCACCGCGTGCACGTCTGGACGGTGAACGAGCCGGAGGACGTGGAACTCTGTGCGCGTCTGGGCGTGGAAGCGATCATCACGAACCGCCCCAAACAGGTGCTGTCACAACTTGGCCGTTCTTAACATCAGTTACCAGGAGTGCACCGGCGCATTCGCTCCGCAATCGATCGTTACGAGTGCATCACTGACAGGGCTTTGGCCGGTTTCCGGCGCAGCCCAGAGGGGCATCCAATCCCTGGCGTGGGGCGAAGGAGGTCTCGGGGGTGGCGTTTGTGGTGGCACAGGAAGTGCCCACGTCGTCGAGCATGGCCGTACCCCATGGCCCTGCGGGCGTGGGGCGGGCGCGGCACCGTATGCGTGAGCAGCTGCGCAGCAACGGGGTGTCGGACACCGTGGTCGACGACGCTGTACTGATTCTTTCCGAGCTCCTCAGCAATGCCTGTCGGCACGGCAGACCGCTGGGGCAGCACGCGGACATGGGTGACGGTGACGTCCGCGCCGCGTGGCGCGTGGACGGGCGAGGCGACCTGACCGTCGAGGTCACGGACGGCGGGGGACCGACGAGGCCGGTTCCGGCCACTCCGTCGGTGACCGCGCGGGGCGGGCGAGGGCTCAACATCATCAGTGCCCTGGCCGAGGAATGGGGTGTCCGCGACGACACCGCGGGTGAGGTCACGGTCTGGGCCCTGGTCTCCGCGGGCCGAAGGCACCGGGGTTTCACGGCGTCCTCTGAGCGCGCGACGGCCGCCTGCCGCGAACGGGCCGCTCTCGAGGGGCTGGGCGGAGCGATCGGTTTCGGCTCGCTGGACGGACTGGACCTCGCCGAGGCCCTGGACGCGCTCGACGCCTTCGACGACGCGGGCTGAGGCTGAAGGGGCGCGGTGCGCACGAGCGGGGCCACGGTCCACACAAGCGGGGCCACGGTCCACACAAGCGGGGCCACGGTCCGCACGAGCGAAGTGCGCACCGCGCGAGCGCGGTGCGAGCCGTGACGGCACGTGGGCCCCGGCGCTGACGGGGACGGCTAGGCTCGCGCCCGAGACCGCACTGTCGCAATCGGGAGAACGCCCACCATGGCCAAGAAGCGCCCTCAGTCCAAGGCCGGAAAGCCTCAGCTCAAGGAGGGGGAGATCCCGGTCGTCGGGGCTCGTGAGCCCTGTCCGTGCGGTTCGGGCCGTCGTTACAAGGCATGTCACGGCCGTGCCGCCGCCCAGGCCGTGACCGAGCTGGTCCAGCGTCCTTTCGAGGGACTCTCCGGTGAGTGCGACTGGATCGCCCTGCGCGAGCTGGTCCCCGCCGCCACCGTCGAGCTGACGCTCAAGGGCGGCCGTCCCGAGGGCGTCCCCTCCGTGGCGCTCGCGACCGTGCTCCCCATGGCATGGCCGGCGCTGCGCCGCGACGACGGTTCCGTCCTACTGGCCCTGCAGAACGACACCTCCTCCGGCGACCTGAGCCGCGATCTGGCCGACACCCTGCAGCGGGCCCTGGAGGCCGAGCCGGGTTCGCCCGTCACCGCCCGCCGGGTGCCTGCCGACGGCCCGCGCCTCCAGGATCTCCTCGACCCGGAGGGGGCCTTCGAGCCGGTCGTGCACGCGGGCTTCGAATTCTGGGTGCCGGACGCGGAGAACGCCACGCCGGAGGTGTCCGCCTCCCTGGAGCGCGCCAACGCGGCGGCCATCCCCACCACCCGGCTCTCCGGTGTGGACGCGGCCTACTGGTGCGAGACGCCCGAGAAGAACCACCTGCGCTGGGTCATGCCGCACCCCGAGGAGCAGCTCCTCGACGCCCTCGCCCGGCTGCACGCGGCGGGAGCCTCCTCGCTCGGCGAGGGCACCCGCCTGGTGGGTTCGTTCCGCGCGCACGGCCTCATGGTCCCCGTCTGGGACCTGCCGAGCGGAATGGGTGCCGAGGAGTGCGAGAAGCCCGCGGCGCAGTTCGCCGAGCGGCTCGCCGAAGCCCTGGCGTCGGACCTCCCGCTCACGGGCGAGGAGCGCCGGGCGCGCGGCGGGCTCACCAACCGCCAAGTGACGCTCAGCTGACAGTGACGAGATCCGCCCCGCCTTCGTGACTCCTGTCACAAAGCCTCGTACTCGCCGGTAAATACCTGTCCGAATAGGCGAGATCGAATTTGCTAACGGCAGATCTCTTGTTACGGTTCTGGAAGCCCGGTCGCTGGTGCATCCCCCGTCGCCAGCGGCCGGGCGTCCTCGTTTCCAGGCGGGGACGGCCGGGGCGCACGCCGGAGCACGCGGCGGATCGCAGACCTGCGCCGACCGCCGGGCCCCACCCTCGCCCCCCGCCCTCACGCGCGCTGCCGCCACAGGTCCACGCCTCGCCGAGCTGTCGCGCCCGGCGCCCGCCCCGACCTCTTCGAGCGGGGCGCGCCCCCGGAGCGCCGGAGCCGGAGCCGGTCGCTTTCGGACAGAAGACCGATGACGCCGAGTCCTTGAATACGACGGCCGCACCACGGAAAACATTCCCACCCGCATCACCGTGCGCACCGTTTGCGCAATCGGCGAAAAGGGCGTCAGAAAGCCTGCCGCCAGGGGGTTTTGCTCGGAATGAATTGCGCCCGTTCCGGGGTCCACCCGCGCCCGGCTCCGGACCGGTATTTCGCGGGGCCACCCAGGCAGTACGCGACTGGACTCACGCAGCGACAGACCGACTTCGCGCATGCACGATCCGATTCGGTCTGCACGGGGCCCCATTCGGTCACCGAACGGGCGCCTCGGCCGGTACGCGGCCGACCGGGTCCGCACGCGGACGACCCGGCCGGTACACGGCCGCCCCGGTCAGTAGGCGAGTCTGCTGCCGCCGTCCGGCGCACTGTTGCTCGCCTCGACGAGTGCGTCCAGGACGGATTCCACGTCCGGCAGCCACGGCGCGCGGGTCCCGGCCTCCGGTGCGCGTTCCCAGCGCACCTGGCCCGTGCCGATCTCGGAAGGGGGCAGGATCAGGTAGCCGCCCTCCCCGTGGAACCGCAGCGAGCTGGGCACCCGGTCCTTCGCGTGCAGCAGCTCACCGAGCCGCTCCAGGGTGTACGGGGCGACCAGGAGCGACCAGCGCGTGGGGGTCGCCACCACGGGGCCGAGCCGCAGCCCCATCGCGTCGAGCGCGGCCAGCGCCCTGGCGCCCGCCACGGCCGGCAGGCTCAGCGCGCAGGGCGCCCGGTCGCCGGTGGCCAGGACGACGGGCGCGGCGGGCCGGTTGGCCCACCACCAGCGCACCATGCGCGCGTCGGTGGTCGCCGCGAGGAGGCCGGGATCGAAGGGGTGTGCGCCGGGCACGGCGCACTCGGGGTCGGGACAGGCGCAGTCACGGCCGCGTTCACCCGCGGTCGCCAGCCCCGCTCCGGGGAGTACGGGCCATTTCCAGACGGTGGCGCAGGTCAGCGCCGCGTCGAGCCGGGCGGAACTTTCCTGGCGCCGGGGCCGGTGCCTGCGTCGCCTTCCGAGGATCTCGCGCATGAGCGCTCGTTCCTTTCCGTTGAACGCCGAGGTCCACATCACACCACGTGTTCGTTACACCACGTGTGCGTCTCTTCGCTGTGCGTGCTTGCGCGTCGGCCTTGCGGTACGGCCGAGTGGCCGGTGCCGAGCGTGAGCCGAACCGAGCAGAGTGGAACCGAACAGAATGGAGCTGAGCCGAGTCGAACCGAGTTGCACCGAACCGAGTCGTCCAGTCAGAACATCGCGCGGACGGCGTGCGCATCGGCGCGTGCCGTCCCTTGTGCAACCCCGCCACTCGGGGTGGGCGGGCGGCCGTCATCGGTGAGGACGTTCGGGCGCGCTGTCGGGTTCCTGGGCGGTCGCAACTGCCCCTGGCCATCCACGATTACGTACCCAGCATGCCCGGGATGACGCTCCCTCCGGCATTTCACCCCGAGGGCGCCCCCTGTCGAGCCGCCCCCAGTCGACCGCAAATAGCCGCCCGGGGGTGCATTTTTTGGCCAAGTTAACCGGCCAACGGACACCATAAATATCGTCAGGACAATACTGGACATCACCTTCCTTCTGCGTGTACATGTGGGGGCGTGTACATGTGGTTGCACCGATAGCGGCGCAGAACGACATGGGGGTTTGCGATGCTATTCGACACAACGCACCGGTCGGAAAGCCGACTGCCATGAGCGCCCCCCACCTTCCGAAAGTGGCTGGAATCGATCCCATGGTTCCCGTTTCAACGGACAGTGCAGCGCCTCCGGAAGGTGCGCTCTCCGCACCGGGAGCCTTCATCCAGGACCGGCTGGCGGGCTGGGTCTCCGACCTGACCACCCTGCACGAACTCACCGAGCGGCTGGCCGCGACGAGCGCGCTGGACGGTGCCCTGCGCGAGATCCTGGACGCCGGAGCGGCCCTGGTCGGCGCCGGCCGGGGCCTGCTCGCCCTCGAACCCGCCGACGACAGAGGGCCGTGCCGCACGATCGGGCTCGGCCTCACCCACGCCGACCTCGGGCACATCGAGACGGTCCCCCACGGATCCGCCCCCTACGGACGCCTCCCCGACGGGCACCCGGGCGCCGACGCCCCCCTGGCCAGTCCCGACATCCTCGGCGACACCGCCCTGGACCCCCGTTGCCGCGAGGTCGCGGCCCGGCTCGGCCACGCCGCCAGTTACGCCCTGCCCCTCGCCACCGGGGCCGGGCGCCTGGGTGTGGCCGTATGGCTGTACGACGAACCGGCAAGACCTCTGGAACGTCAGTGCCATCTCGTCGGGGTCTACGGCCGCTACGCGGCGGAACACCTGGCCCGCCTCCTCGAACTGGAGCGCGTCAGGGCGGATGCCGCCGTCATCGCCGAGGAGCTCTTCCCCCACCGGCTGCCCAGGCTCCCCGGAGTGCGGCTGGCCGCCCGCCGGCGTGCCGCACCCGGAGGCGGCGGCGACTGGTACGACGCGCTCCCCCTCCCGGACAACGCGCTCGGCCTGGCCGTGGGCTCGGTCGGCGGCTCCGGGCCGACGGCCCTCGCGGCCATGGGACGGCTCCGCGCCGGTCTGCGGGCCTACGCCGTGATGGAGGGCGAGGATCCTGTCGCCGTGCTCTCCGACCTGGAACTGCTGCTGCGGCTCACCGAACCCTCCCGCGCGGCGACCGCCCTCTACGCGTACTGCGAGCCGGACCGCCGCTCGATCGTGCTCGCGGGGGCCGGGCACACCCCGCCCCTGGTGATCGGCGACCGGCGCACCGAGTTCGTGGAGACCGGCCTCTCCGCGCCCCTGGGCATGCTGTCGTGCTGGGAGGCGCCCAGCGTGGAGTTCACGCCCCGCGCAGGAGAAACGGTGCTGCTCTACACCGACGGGCTGCTGCGCCGCACCGGCGACTCCATGGACCGGGCGTACGCCCGGCTGCACGCGGCGGCGGCCGGGGTGCCGAAGGCCGTACGGCAGGACCCCGGAGCCGTCGCTGACCACATCCTGCACTCCGTCCTTCCCGAGGGCACGGACCGCGGCGACGGCGGCGAGGACGTCGTCGTCCTGGCCGCCCGCTTCGACTGAAGACCCCTCCGGAGCTGTAAGAGGTCTTCCGGCCCTGGGCCCCCTTCCGCACGCCCGTACGATGGAGGGGGTCCAGTGTCGTACAAGGAGGACAAACCGTGTCTGAGGCGCTCATCCCGGAGACCCCGGAAGAAGCTGAGGCAGAGCCGATCAAGCAGCGGAAGAACGGCCTGTACCCGGGCATTTCCGATGAGCTCGCCGAGAACATGAAGTCCGGCTGGGCCGACACCGAGCTGCACGGCCTGGAGCCGATCGCCCAGGCCGCGCACACCGCCGCCCGCCGCGCCGCGCTCTCCGCGCGCTTCCCCGGCGAGCGGCTCGTCATCCCGGCGGGCAACCTGAAGACCCGTTCCAACGACACCGAGTACGCCTTCCGCGCCTCGACCGAATACGCCTACCTCACCGGCGACCTCACCCAGGACGGCGTCCTGGTGCTGGAGCCGGCAGGCGACGGTCACGAGGCGACGATCTACCTGCTGCCCCGCTCCGACCGCGAGAACGGCGAGTTCTGGCTCGACGGCCAGGGCGAGCTCTGGGTCGGCCGCCGCCACTCCCTCACCGAGGCCGAGCAGCTGCTGGGCATCCCGGCGAAGGACGTCCGCGAGCTCCCCGCCGCACTGACGGAGGCCACCGGCCCGGTGCGCAACGTCCGGGGCCACGACGCGGGCATCGAGGCCGCCCTGACCGACAAGGTCACCGCGGAGCGCGACGAGGAGCTGCGCGTCTTCCTCTCCGAGGCCCGTCTGGTCAAGGACGACTTCGAGATCGCCGAGCTGCAGAAGGCCTGCGACGCCACGGCGCGCGGCTTCGAGGACGTCGTGAAGGTCCTCGACAAGGCGGAGGCCACGAGCGAGCGCTACATCGAGGGCACGTTCTTCCTGCGCGCCCGCGTCGACGGCAACGACATCGGCTACGGCTCGATCTGCGCGGCCGGCCCGCACGCCACGACGCTGCACTGGGTCCGCAACGACGGCCCGGTCCGCCCGGGCGAGCTCCTGCTGCTCGATGCCGGCGTCGAGACCACCGAGCTCTACACCGCCGACGTGACACGGACGCTGCCCATCAACGGCACGTTCAGCCCTTTGCAGCGCAAGATCTACGACGCGGTGTACGAGGCCCAGGAGGCGGGTATCGCCGCGGTGAAGCCCGGCGCCGCCTTCCGCGACTTCCACGACGCCGCACAGCGGGTCCTCACCGAGAAGCTCGTCGAGTGGGGCCTGCTGGGCGACCTGACCGTGGAGAAGGTCCTGGAACTGGGGCTGCAGCGCCGCTGGACGCTGCACGGCACCGGCCACATGCTCGGCATGGACGTCCACGACTGCGCCGTCGCGCGCACCGAGTCGTACGTCAACGGCATCCTGGAGCCCGGGGTCTGCCTCACCGTCGAGCCCGGGCTGTACTTCCAGGCCGACGACCTGACCGTGCCCGAGGAGTACCGGGGCATCGGGGTCCGCATCGAGGACGACATCCTCGTCACCGAGGACGGCAACCGGAACCTCTCGTCGGCGCTGCCGCGCCGCGCCGACGAGGTCGAGGCCTGGATGGCCGGACTGAAGGGCTGACGGGCTGACGCACAGGGCGCGGACAGCGGCCCTGCGCGCCGGAGGGCGTGCTGCTCAGGACACCATGAGCAGCGCGCCCTTCCGCCATTTCAGGACCTTGTCGAAGCTCACCACCGCGCCGCGCCCCGGACCGTTGCCGAAGTGGACGTGATCGGCGAGTTCCTCGATCAGGCAGAGCCCCCGGCCGCTCTCCGCCGTCACCGGTGGGTGCGGGTTCGCGCGCGTGTGCGAGGGTTCGCCCGCCGGATACCCGGCGTGCGGCTGTGCGGCGGTGCGAAGCGTGCGACGTGGGGGGAAACCGGGCCCCGAGTCGGCGACTTCGATGCGGCACTTCTCGCCGTCCAGATAAGCGGTGACCCGGTACTGCCCGCAGGCGTGTCCGGACTGCTCGCCGTCCGGGGGGCCGGGGGCGACGCCTCCGGCACCACCCGCGTCCTGCCGGTCGCCGCCGTGCTCGACGGCGTTCGCACAGGCTTCGCTGAGCGCGACCGAGAGGTCGTAGGAGATGTCGGGATCCACCCCCGCGGTCTCCATGGTGCCGAGCAGAAAACGACGGGCGAGCGGGACGCTCGCAGCTTCGCGCCGCAAATGGAGTGACCACCACATGCTCATGCTCCAGCCTCCTGGCTGCGGCTCGACATACCGTTACGTATTGCCTCGGACGACGCTTCGTAAGCACCAATCCGCTGTGAGAGCGCTCATTCGGCGGATGCGAATATTCCGTTCACCGGTGTATGCCGGGCCCGCAGCAGGCGCCGGACCCGGTCCGAACAGGCGCAACACACCCCGTTCACTCCCCGATGGGGACGGATGCCGACCTTCCGGACCTGCCGTACGGGAACCGGGGACCCAGTGGGATGATGACCCCGCCATGTCTATGCCTGTCGCACGCGCCGGAGCCGGAATGCGGCTCCTGAGGACCGCGGTGTTCACCGCGGTCTGTGTCGTGCTCGCCGCTGGGGGGCACGGCCTCGCGGGTGGCGCGGGTGTGTCCGGCCGGACTCTGCTCGCCGGTTTCCTCGGCGTCTTCGCCGTGGCGGCGGCGCTCGCCGGACGTGAGCGCACGCTGCTCTCCATCACGGCCGCTCTGGCGGCCGGGCAGATCGCCCTGCACGCCGTCTTCGGCGCGGGGCGGCACGCGGTAACCGCCACCGCCTCCGGGGACGATTCGCTGATCCGGTTCGCCGCCGGGCTCGTCTGCGGGGCGGGGCCCGCGCAGTTGAGCGCCGGTGAGGCCCACCGCATCGTGGCCACGGCGGGCATCGACCCCGCCTCCGTCGCCCAGGGCCACACCCACCTGGCATCCGGATCGGCCGCCGCGGCTCCCGACCCCGGTGCGCTGGCCACGGCGATGTCCTGCCTGCCCAGCCTGCCGATGTTCCTCGGGCACCTGCTCGCCGCCCTCGCGACGGGCTGGCTGCTGCGCCGCGGCGAGATCGCGCTCTTCCGGATCGCCAGGCTCTCCGCCCAGGGCGGCCGGCAGCTCGCCGCCGGAGCCCGGCTGCGGGCGCTCAGGGCGGCCATGGCACTCGTACGCGCCCTGCGTGCGGGACTTCCGGGGCGGCCCACGACCGGGCCGCGCCGTCCCCGTACCGCCGTGGACGCCTCCGCGCCCGCCTGCGGGGACCCACTGCTGCACATGGTGATCAGGCGCGGGCCTCCGCCCGTATACGTACGCGCAGCCTGACGCGACCCCTCCGCCGGGGATTCCGGTGACGAGGTGGTCGTGATGCCGTCGCGCGTCCGCGCGCCGGACCACCTTTTCCTCGTGCCTGTGGAGTGATCCCTGCCATGAACATCTCCCGTATCGCCGTCGCCGCCGGTGTCGCCGCGTCCACCGTCCTGCTGCTCGCCGGCCCCGCCTCCGCGCACGTCAGCGTGCAGCCGCAGGGGGAGGCCGCCAAGGGCGGCTACGCGACCGTCAACTTCAAGGTCCCCAACGAGCGTGACGACGCCTCCACCGTCAAGCTCGAGGTCAGCTTCCCGACGGACCACCCGCTGGCGTCCGTGAGCCCGCAGCCAGTGCCCGGCTGGAAGATCGCCGTCACCAAGAGCAAGCTGGCCGAGCCGCTCGACGTCCACGGCAAGAAGATCACCGAAGCCGTCTCCAAGGTCACCTGGACCGCGGACGGCGACGGCATCGAGCCCGGCTACTTCGAGCAGTTCCCGCTCTCCGTCGGTCAGCTCCCCGAGGACGCCGACCAGCTGGTCTTCAAGGCGCTCCAGACCTACAGCGAGGGTGAGGTCGTCCGCTGGATCGAAGAGACCCCCGAAGGCGGCGAGGAGCCCGAGCACCCCGCCCCCGTCCTCGCACTGACCGCCGGATCGGCCGACGCCCACGGCGCGGCGGCCGACGACAAGAGCGGTGAGACCGCACACGCGAAGGAGACGACGGCGTCCTCGGAGGGCGCCGGCTCCTCGACGAGCGACAGCACCGCCCGGGTGCTCGGCGTCGTCGGCATCGTCATCGGTGTCGCCGGTGTCGCGTTCGGCGTCCTCGCCGGCCGTCGCCGCGCCGCCTGACCCACCCTGCCCCGCACGTCATCACAGACCAGGAACCAGCTCTCCATGCACAGCAAGAAGAAGGTGCTGGCCGCGGCGTTCGCCGCCGTGGCCGCACTGACCCTCTCCGCCTGCGGCAGCGGCGAAGACCCGGCGGACACGTCCGTCGCCGAGGTCTCCGGCGCGACCGGATCCAAGCCCGCGACCGTGCTCGACCAGCCGTTCACCAAGCCCGACCTCGTGCTGACCGACACCCACGGCAAGAAGTACGACCTGCGTGAGCGGACCAAGGGCAAGCCGACACTCATCTACTTCGGCTACACCAACTGCCCCGACGTGTGCCCGCTGACCATGAGCAACATCGCGCTCGCCAAGCGGGCCCTGCCCGAGGCCGACCAGGACAAGCTCCAGGTCGTCTTCGTCACCACGGACCCCGAGCGGGACACCCCGGCGTCGCTGGGCAGCTGGCTCAAGGCCCAGGACCCCGACTTCACCGGTCTCACCGGAGACTTCCCGGCCATCCAGGCGGGAGCACGGCAGATCGGCATCGGCATCGACCCGCCGAAGAAGGAGAAGGACGGCACGGTCGTCTCGATGCACGGGGCCCAGGTCATCGCCTTCTCCCCGAAGACCGACAAGGGGTACGTGCTCTACAGCGAGGACACCACGGCGGAGGACTACACCGAGGACCTCCCCAAGCTCGTCGAGGGGGAGACCCCGTGAACCGCCGCACCGCCGTCGCCGGTGCCCTGGCCCTCACCACCGGGCTGGCACTGACGGCGTGTTCCTCGGACAGCGCACCGCGACTGGAGGTGTCGGGCGCCTTCATGCCGCAGCCCGTCAGCGACATGGCGGCCGGCTTCCTCCTCGTGAAGAACAGCGGCGGCGCCACCGACCGGCTCACCTCGGTGACCAGCGCGCTCTCGGACCACGTCTCCATCCACGAGACGGTGAACCGGACGATGCGGATGGTCTCCTCCTTCGAGGTGCCCGCCGGGGGCGAGCTCGATCTGGAACGCGGTGGCAGTCACATCATGTTCACCGACCTCAAGAAACAGCCCAAGCAAGGAGAGACGGTCTCCGTGGAACTGCACTTCGAGAAGGCCGACCCCATCACGGTCGACATTCCCGTGAAGGAGACCACCTACGACCCGACGAAGCGATGAGGTACTGACACCCATGACGGCCACCGCCCCGCGCTCCGGGCCCTCCCCGATACGACGGCCGCTCGCCGCGGTCGCGCCCCTCGCCGCGCTGATCAGCCTGCTGTTCGGCCTGGTGCTGGCAGGCGCGAGTCCCGCGTCCGCGCACGCCGCTCTCACGGGGAGCGACCCGCAGGACGGGGCGGTGGTCGCCACCGCCCCCGCAGAGGTCACCCTCACCTTCTCCGAGCAGATCGCCATGGGCGACGACTCGATCCGGGTCCTGGACCCGAGCGGGAAGCGCGCCGATTCGGGCGCCCCCCGCGACATGACCGGCGGGGGCGCCGTACGGTACGGCGTCCAGCTCCACAGCGGGCTGCCCGACGGCACGTACACCGTGGCCTGGCAGGCCGTGTCCGCGGACAGTCACCCCGTCGCCGGCGCGTTCACCTTCTCCGTGGGCGCTCCCTCGGAGACCACGGTGGCGCTCCCCTCGGCCGAGGCGGGCGGCGGCCTCGTGGGAGCTCTCTACGGCATCGCGCGCTACGCCGCGTACGCGGGCTTCGTCCTGCTCGCGGGCGGATCCGCCTTCGTCCTGGCCTGCTGGCAGCGCGGCGCGGGCGCGCGGCCCCTCCAGCGCCTCGTCGTGCGCGGCTGGATCACGCTGACCGCGGCCACCCTGGTCATGCTGCTCCTGCGCAGCCCTTACACCGGCTCCGGCAAGCTCTCGGACGCCTTCGACCTCGACGGCCTGCAAGCCGTGCTGGACACCAAGCCGGGGGCCGCGCTGGTCTCCCGGCTCCTGCTCCTGGGAGCCTCCGCCCTCTTCATCGCGGTCCTCTTCGGGGCGTACGCCAAGCGCGAGGACGAGAAGGAGAAGCAGGACCTCACCTTCGGACTCGCCATAGGCGGAGCGGTCATTGCCACGGGGATCGCCGGTACGTGGGCCCTGGCCGAGCACGCCTCCACGGGCATCCAGCCGGGCATCGCCATGCCCGTCGACGTGCTCCACCTGCTCGCCGTCGCCGGCTGGCTGGGCGGACTCGCCGCGCTGCTCGTCGCGCTGTACCGCACGCCGGACATCACGGCCGGCGCCGTACGGCGGTTCTCGCGCCTCGCGTTCGGCAGTGTTCTCGTCCTCGCCGCGACCGGGCTCTACCAGTCCTGGCGGCAGGTGGGTTCGTGGTCCGCGCTGACCGGCACGCGGTACGGCCAGCTGCTGCTCCTCAAGGTGGCGCTCGTGGCCGTGCTCGTCGGGGTCGCGTGGATCTCCCGGCGCTGGACGGCCCGGCTGACCGAGCCCGCCGGTGCGGGGGCCGTGGACGCCGGGCCCACCGACGCGGAGGCCGTCGCGGAGCCGGTCGTCTCCGTGTCCTCGGCGGATGCGAAGCCGTCCCTCCCCGCGGCCGGTCCCGGGGCGTCCGGCTCCTCGGACGCGCCCGCCACGCAGACCGCGTCCCCCGCCCGGGACACCGCCGACGAGGAGCCGCCGCCGGGCGAGGAGGTCGACCCGGAGCGCGCGGCGCAGCTCGCCCGCCAGCGCGCCGCCCTGACGGCGACGAAGGAGAAGCGCGCCCGCGACGCCGACCCGGAACGAGCGGGGCTGCGACGCTCGGTGCTGGTGGAGACGGCCGTCGCCGTGGTGCTCCTCGCCGTCACGACGATCCTGACGTCCACCGAACCCGGCCGTACCGAGGAGGAAGCCGCACGTGGCGCGGCCCCCGCGGCTGCCACACCGGTGACCGGTGGCCAGTCGAGTCTGAGCCTTCCGTTCGACACCGGCGGCCGGAACGGCAAGGGGACCGTCCGTCTGGACATCTCCCCCGGCGGAACCGGCTCGAACAACGTGCACCTCTGGGTCGACGGACCCGGCAACCAGCCGCTCGACGTACCCGAGGTGAAGCTCGCCTTCACCCTGGAGTCCAAGGACATCGGTCCTCTTCCGGTCGTCCCGGACCGCCTCACCGCGGGGCACTGGACGGCGAGCAACGTGCAGATCCCGATCGCGGGCGACTGGAAGGTCGCGGTGACGGTCCGCACGTCGGACATCGACCAGACCACCATCGACAAGAACGTGAAGATCGGCTGAGCAGGGTGAGCAAGAAGAAGGATGTCCCCGGAGGAAGCGGTGCCGCACGCGGCGCCGCCCGTCTCGACGACTCCGGTCACGACGGGCGCGCCGTCTCGCGGCGTCGGCTGATCGGCGGCGTGGGAGCCGCGGGCGCGGCAGGACTCGTCCTGGGCGCGGCCGGCGGCGTGGGCGGTTATGCCGCCGCTCAGGACGACGAGGCGACCGCTCTGACCACGGTCGGCTCGACCCAGGCGGTGTTTCACGGGAAACATCAACCGGGGATCACCACTCCGCTTCAGGCCCGAGGCCATCTGGTCGCCTTCGACCTGGCAGCGGGTGCGGGCCGCAAGGAGGCCGCCGCCCTGATGCGCCGCTGGTCCGCCGCGGCCGAGCGGCTGATGGCCGGTGAGCCGGCGGAAGGCGGCCGGGGGCACGACACCGGGGTGGCCCTGGACGCCGGGCCCTCCTCCCTCACCGTCACCTTCGGTTTCGGGCGCACGTTCTTCGCCCGTACCGGCCTGACCGGCCGCAGGCCGGCCGCCCTGGACCCGCTGCCGGCCTTCTCCTCCGACCACCTCGACTCCCGCCGGTCCGACGGCGACCTCTGGGTGCAGATCGGTGCGGACGACGCGCTCGTGGCCTTCCACGCGCTCCGCGCCCTGCAGAAGGAGGCCGGATCGACGGCCCGGGTCCGGTGGCAGATGAACGGCTTCAACCGCACCCCGGGTGCCACGGCCCGTCCGATGACGGCGCGCAACCTCATGGGGCAGGTCGACGGCACCAACAACCCGAAGCCGACCGAGAGCGACTTCGACGAGCGGATCTTCGTGCCGTCCGGCGGCTCGGCGGAGAGCTCCTGGATGGCGGGAGGCTCGTACGCCGTGGTCCGCCGGATCAGGATGCTCCTGGACGACTGGGAGGAGCTCACGGTCACGCGCCAGGAACAGATCATCGGGCGCCGCAAGGCGGACGGCGCCCCGCTGAGCGGAGGGTCGGAGACGACCGCGATGGACCTGGACAAGAGGGGTCCGGACGGGAAGCCGCTGATCGCCGCCAACGCGCATGCCCGGATCTCCTCCCCCGAGAAGAACGGAGGCGCCGCGATGCTGCGCCGCCCGTTCTCGTACCACGACGGCATCTCCGAGGACGGCACCCCGGACGCCGGGCTGCTCTTCATCTGCTGGCAGGCCGATCCGTTCAAGGGGTTCATCCCCGTGCAGCGCAAACTGGACCGTGGGGACGCTCTCTCCCCGTTCATCCGGCACGAGGCGAGCGGGCTGTTCGCCGTCCCGGGCGGCGCGGCGGCCGGGGAGTACGTGGGGCAGCGGCTGCTGGAGGCGTGAGGTGCGGGAGCTTCCGCCGGGGGCGCGAGGCGCGCAGGCCTGTCCCGGCGCCCCTTAGGCTGACCGCATGTCAGCCACGCGCTACGCCTACCTCGGTCCCGAAGGCACGTTCACCGAGGTGGCCCTCCGCACCCTCCCCGAAGCCGCGACCCGCGAACTCGTCCCCATGGTCTCGGTTCCGGCCGCGCTGGACGCCGTGCGGAACGGGGAGGCGGCGGCGGCACTCGTCCCCATCGAGAATTCCGTCGAGGGCGGGATCAGCGCGACGCTGGACGAGCTGACCACGGGCGCTCCCCTGATGATCTACCGCGAGGTGCTGCTCTCGATCACGTTCGCGCTGCTGGTGCGCCCCGGGACGAAGCTGACGGACATCAAGACCGTCACGGCCCACCCCGCCGCACAGCCGCAGGTCCGCAACTGGATGGCGGCCCATCTGCCCAGCGCGCTGTGGGAGTCGGCGGCCTCGAACGCGGACGGCGCCCGGCTGGTGCAGGAGGGGCGCTACGACGCCGCCTTCGCCGGCGAGTTCGCCGCCGCGACCTACGGGCTGGAACCACTGGTCACGGAGATCCACGACGCGGAGAACGCGCAGACCCGCTTCGTGCTGGTCGGGCGTCCGGCCAGGCCGTCCGCACCTACGGGGGCCGACAAGACGTCCGTGGTCATCTGGCTCGGCGACGACCACCCGGGTGCTCTGCTCGAACTGCTCCAGGAGTTCGCCGTACGAGGGGTCAACCTCATGCTGATCCAGTCCCGGCCCACTGGAGAGGGAATCGGCAACTACTGCTTCGCCCTGGACGCCGAAGGCCACATCGCGGACCGCAGGGTCGGCGAGGCCCTGATGGGGCTGAAGCGGATCTGCCCCAATGTGCGCTTCCTCGGGTCCTACCCCCGTGCCGGGGTGGCGCCCGAGGACGTACGCGCCCTGCGGGTCGGGACGTCGGACAGGGACTTCGCGGAGGCGTCCGACTGGCTGGCCCGCAGCCAGGACGGCCGGGCCTGAAGGCCGATGCCGTTGCCGTGACCATGTCCTGCGCCGGGCCGCCGGGACGGTGGGCGGCCGGGAGACGCGGCGGCGGGGTCTCCGGCGCGGCTCCGGACAGAGCCGCCGTTACGGGGCCGGGCCTCCTGGGGAAGCCGTCCAGGCCTTCCGGCGCGGAGGCTGCTGCGGTATCCACCGGTCCTGTCCGCCGACCGCCGTTTCACACAGAGTTATCCACAGGGCAGGCCCCACGCCTGGGGACAAGTCGACACCGCAAGGCGACATGGTCGACAAATCACCCAGGAGCCCTAGATCACCCACCACTCCACAGCCCCGCCTGTGTCGCCCCAATTCCGTAGATCAACTCTTTGGAACGAGGAATACCCACCCGAATGAGTGCACGGATGGGGTTTAGGGGGTGAATCCCTGGCACATCTCGCCAGTTTCGGAACGATCCCTTCCGGCATCCACAGATCTTCTTCACAGCCTGTGGATAACTAATTGGATCACCTGGAACCTGTGGACAACACGTCACACCGTCGCCCTCAACTCCCCGCCCCCGCACCGCTGATGCGTCAAACATCCAGCGCGGCTGTTCCCTTTTCGAGGCAATGGGACCCTTTTATTGACGAGCGGTGCCCACCACCCGGCCCTGATTCCCCTCGACCTTATTGATTCCGGCAATTCGGGCAAAGCGCCACGCACGTCGATATCGGTTCGAGCAGCGGACAGCCGCACCGGTAGCCTTGAGGGGTGATTGACCTTCGCCTGCTCCGTGAGGACCCCGACCGTGTTCGCGCCTCCCAGCGCGCCCGTGGAGAGGACGTCGCACTCGTCGACGCCCTGCTCTCCGCCGACGAGCTGCGCAGGTCGTCCGGCGTCCGCTTCGACGAACTCCGCTCCGAGCAGAAGTCGCTCGGGAAGCTGATCCCCAAGGCCACCCCCGAGGAGCGCGCCGAACTCCTCAAGAAGGCCGATCAGCTCAAGGCCGACGTCAAGGCGGCCGACGCCGCCCAGGACGAGGCCGACGCCGAGGCCAAGCGGCTGCTCCTCCAGCTCGGCAACATCGTCCACGAGGACGTACCGGTCGGTGGCGAGGAGGACTTCGTCGTCCTGGAGACGCACGGCACCATCCGTGACTTCGGGGCGGAGGGCTTCGAGCCCAAGGACCACCTCGAACTCGGCGAGGCGCTCGGCGCCATCGACATGGAGCGCGGCGCCAAGGTCTCCGGATCACGCTTCTACTACCTCACGGGCGTCGGCGCACTGCTCGAGCTCGCCCTGGTCAACGCGGCGATCGCGCAGGCCACCGAGGCAGGGTTCGTCCCCATGCTGACCCCCGCGCTGGTACGCCCGCGCGCCATGGAGGGCACGGGCTTCCTCGGCCAGGCCGCGGAGAACGTCTACCACCTGGAGAAGGACGACTACTACCTCGTCGGCACGTCGGAGGTTCCCCTCGCGGCGTACCACATGGACGAGATCATCGACGCCGACAAGCTGCCCCTGCGGTACGCGGGCTTCTCCCCCTGCTTCCGCCGTGAGGCCGGGACGTACGGCAAGGACACCCGGGGCATCTTCCGGGTCCACCAGTTCGACAAGGTCGAGATGTTCTCGTACGTCGACCCCGCGGACGCCGAGGCCGAGCACCGCAGGCTCCTGGACTGGGAGAAGCAGTGGCTGACCGGCCTGGAGCTGCCGTTCCAGGTGATCGATGTCGCCACCGGCGACCTGGGAGCGTCGGCCTCGCGGAAGTTCGACTGTGAGGCGTGGATCCCGACCCAGGGCAAGTACCGCGAGCTGACCTCCGCGTCGAACTGCGACGGTTTCCAGGCGCGCCGGCTCTCCGTCCGCATGCGCGACGGCAAGAAGGTCCAGCCGCTGGCCACGCTGAACGGCACGCTCTGCGCCGTACCGCGCACGATCGTCGCCATCCTGGAGAACCACCAGCTGCCCGACGGCTCGGTGCGGGTGCCGGAAGTCCTCCGTCCGTACCTGGGCGGGCGCGAGGTCCTGGAGCCGGTCTCCAAGTGACGTTCCCCTACAAGCTCGTCGCCACGGATCTCGACGGCACCTTGCTGCGCGACGACCACACGGTCTCCGAGCGCACCCGTGAGGCGCTGGCCGCGGCCACCGCGGCCGGCGCGGCACACATCGTCGTCACCGGACGGGCGGTGCCCTGGACCCGGCACATCCTGGACGACCTGGGCTACGAAGGCCTGGCCGTCTGCGGGCAGGGCGCGCAGGTCTACCACGCCGGCGAGCACAAGCTGCTGACCTCCCTGACCCTGGACCGGCAGCTCGCCGGGCTCGCGCTGTCCAAGATCGAGGCGGAGGTCGGTCCGCTCGCGCTGGCCGCGAGCCGCGACGGACTCCAGGGCGAGGTTCTCGTCGGCCCCGGCTACCGGGTGCAGGAAGGGCCGCTCCCCACCCACCTCATGGACGACCCGGCCGAGATGTGGACCGCTCCGCTGAACAAGGTCTACATCCAGCATCCGGAGCTCGACGACGACGCCCTGGCCGAGGCCGCGCGGCAGGCCGTCGGCAGCCTGGTGAACGTGGTCATGGCCGGCCCGGGTGTGGTGGAGATCCTGCCGCTGGGGCTGAGCAAGGCGACCGGTCTCTCCCTGGCCGCCCGGCGGCTGGGACTCAAGGCGTCGGACACGCTGGCGTTCGGTGACATGCCGAACGACATCCCCATGTTCGGCTGGGCGCAGCACGGCGTGGCCATGGCCAACGCCCATGACGAGCTGAAGGCCGTGGCGCACGAGATCACCGCGTCGAACGAGCACGACGGCATCGCGGTGGTGCTGGAGGAACTGCTCCGGACGGCCTCGCGCGTGTGAGCGGTGGCCGGGGGCGCTTGCCGCTCCCGGCCCACGCGCGTGTGCGCGGTACGGCGCCGGCGTTCCCGGGCCCCGCGTGTACGCCGGGAGAAGGGTGACGCTGCCCGGGGAACGTGTGCGCGGTACCGCCGGGCGCCGGGCGGCGCTTCCGGGCCACTGCGGAGGATGCGCGGATCGAACGCGCGCGGGGCTCGCACCCCGACGACGGCTTAGCAAGCCGCTGCCTTACCACTCGGCCAATCCTCCGGGAGGGTGGCCGCGCGATGCGCGCCGGGCCACCCTGGGGGTCCTGCCGCGGGCGGCTGATGAAGCTACCGCGGAGCCGGCTGCGGACCACCCTGCCGGGAACACGACGGACTCGGACTCCTGGTCATCGCCGCGCTCCTCTCCCGGTACCGGTGACCGGCGTCTCGCACGCCGTCCCCCTCACTGTGCCCGAGGCCGCGTCCGGGGGCCACCGGTTTTCTCCGCGGCGTGCCCGGTGGCGTCAGCCGCTCCTGCGGCGGCCCAGCTCCCTCAGCACGTCGGTGAGTTCGTCCATCCGGGCATCGAGCCGGGCGACGTCCTGGGCGACATCGGTGAGCCGGAGGCTGATGGCACCGACTGCGTGACGTCCAGCTTCGGGTCGAGGGAGTCGAGCCGCCGCGACATGCGGCCGAGTACGGGACCCAGCTCCTGGAGCGCACTCCCCACGCCGGCGAGACACCCCTCGATGCGGGTGACACGGCGGTCGAGGGATACGTAGGAGGCCGCGAGGTCCTCCTCCTCGTCGAGCAGGTGGGTCCGGACACTGCGCGCGATGTCGCTGTCGCGGAGAAGCATGGCGACGTTGAGCACGGTCCTGCGGGTGTAGAGCCGAAGGTGCGTGACCCCCTGTGGACCACTCCCCTCCCCACTCGCGCGCGGGGGCACCGTGGCGCCGTGGATGGATCGCAGCTCAGCGCCGCGCAGCACCCTCATGCCGTTGCCCGCCAGCTCCCGCTGGTGCCGGTCCGTCAGCTTCCGGACCGAGGCTGTGGATACTTCGAAGTAGCGAGCCACCTCCTCCGTGCGCAGGTGCATTCCGTCGGGGAGCATGACAAGGATCTTCACCTTGTCGAGAACCTCGACCCGCCGCATGTGCTCGCCTCGGAGGGCCGGGGATTCGAGCAGGGCGACTTCCGTGGGCATGGGCATGCCTTCCGTGCGCAGGGACGACGGCAACGGCCCTGTCCCCGGGCTGTGAGGGCGGAGGACGCTCACGGTTGCCACTCACTCGATGACCGGCCCGGGGGGCGTCACCCCACCGCTGCCGGCCTTCCCCACATTCACGAAAGCTCGACGCCACGGATTCCAGCTGCCTCCACGCACTCGGCCCAACGAGCCGATAACCGCACAGTTACGCCGCTTTCCGTCCGCTCACAGGACGGCCCCCGCCCGGAGGGGGCGGGAGCCGTCCGGCGAGGGCGCGGTCTCACTCTTCGCCGGCGAGCTTGAGCGCCCTCAGCTTCTGGCCCGCGTACCACGTGGCACCGACGGTCACCGCGACCAGCAGCACCGTCGCCAGCGGAAGCCCGACATCCGCGGTGACCAGGCCGTCCCCGGCGACCTTCTCCGCGAGCGAGAGGGACCACTGCTGCACGCTGAGGGTGCGGGCTCCGGGCACCAGGCTGCCGAAGAGCGCCTCCCACACGAGCGCGTACACCAGACCGAAGACCACCGCGTGCCGGCTGACGGTGCCGAGCAGCAGGAACAGCGCGCTGTACGCGATCGAGGCGACGAGCGCCGCGATGGTGTAGGCGACGGCGATCTGGCCGCCGTTGCCGTTGAGGACGAGGCCGGCGACGAAGGTCGGCAGGGCCGAGAAGAGCATCGTGACGGCGACGGCGACGATCAGCTTGGTCAGGATGATCGTGGGCCGCTTCACCGGCTTGGCCAGGAGATAGACGATCGAACCGTCGTCGATCTCCGGACCGATCGCACCCGTCCCGGCGATGACACCGATCAACGGCACCATCGTGGCCAGGGCGAATCCGCCCAGCACGCCGGAGGCCACACCGTCGTCGGCTCCGGCGAACGCCCGTACCGCCACCGAGATGGCGACCAGGAGGACGGGCAGGACGAACAGGATGGCGGCCCGGCGCCGGCCGAGCAGGGCCCGGTAGGTGAGCCGGGCGACTGTGGGGTCGTACATGACGCTTCACAGCTCCTTTCAGGCCACTACTCAGGCCGCTACGAGATAGGAAAAGACCGATTCGAGGGACTCGTCGGACGGGGAGACGGTCAGCAGCCGGATCCCCTGGTCACGCGCCACCTTCGGCAGCAGCGTGGTGAACCGGCCGAAGTCGACCGCCTGGATGCGCAGGGCCTGTTCGGTCACGTCGACCTCGATCCCGGCCGTCGACGGGTCGGCGATGAGCGCGGCGGCGAGGGCCCGGTCGTCGCTGGAGCGGACGAGATAGCGGTGCGGCCGGTCCGTCATCAGCCGACGGATCTTCCGGAAGTCGCCGGACGCGGCATGGCGGCCCGCCACGATGACCTCGATGTGCGAGGCGAGCTGCTCGACCTCCTCCAGGATGTGCGAGGAGAAGAGCACCGTACGGCCCTCGGCGCCCATGCGGCGCAGCAGGTCCATCAGCTGCATCCGCTGACGCGGGTCCATCCCGTTGAACGGCTCGTCGAGCAGCAGCACCGAGGGGTCGTGGACCAGCGCGGACGCCATCTTGACGCGCTGGCGCATGCCCTTGCTGTACGTCGAGATCTTGCGGTCCTGGGCGTACTCCATCTCGACCGTGGCCAGCGCCGTCCGCGCCGCCGCCTCACCCAGTCCGTGCAGCTCGGCATTGGCCACGACGAACTCCTTGCCGGTCAGGAAGTCGTACATCGCCTCCCGCTCCGGCACGATCCCGATGGCCTTGTAGACCGCCTCGTTGCGCCAGATCTGCGTACCGTCGAGCGTCACCGTGCCGGTCGACGGCGCGAGGAAGCCGGCCATCATGTTGATCAGCGTGGACTTGCCGGCGCCGTTGGGGCCGAGCAGACCGGTGACACCGGGGCCCACGGTCATGCTCACGTCGTTGACGGCGACCACGTTCCCGAACCAGCGGGAGGTGTGGTCGATCTCGATGGTGGTCACAGCCCGACCCTCCGGTAGCGGCGCATCAGCACGGCGTACGAGCCGAGGACGAGCGCGAGGACAACGATCAGATAGGCGACACCGGCGGCGGCTCCGGGGCCCTCGCCTCCGGGGAAGGCGGAGGAGGCACCGAGGAAGGCGGTCTGCACCCCGTCGATCAGCGTGATGGGGGAGAACAGCCCGAGCCAGGTGATGGCGTCCGCGGAGTCCGTCTCCCAGGCGATCGCCTGGACCGTGGAGACCGCGCCGTAGGTGATGGTCAGGACGGCGATCACCGCGGCGACTCCGAAGCCCCTGCGCGGTGTCAGCGCGGCGACCACCAGTCCGAGGCCGGCGAACAGGACGGAGAGCAGTGCCACCGAGACCATCCCCTGTCCGAAGCCCTTGGTCTGGTCGGCGAAGTCGAACTTCGCCAGCAGCGCGCCCACGTAGAGGATGACGAGCGGCAGCCCGGTGAGGATGAGCAGGGCCGAGGCCATGGCGGCGAACTTCGCGACCACGTAGTCGACGCGCTCGATCGGACGCGAGAAGTACAGCGGCACACTCTTGAAGCGCAGGTCCCTGGACACCGACTGCGGCGCCTGGGAGGCGATGAACAGCCCGATCACGGCCTGCAGATAGATCGCGAAGGCCGTGTACTCGATGGGGAGCTTCGTCATGCCGGGTGTCGCCATGGCGACCGCGACAAGGATCAGTGCCACCAGGCACATGACCCCGCACAGAAGCATCGGCAGCACCTTCGACTTGGCGGACCTGCCCAGCCCGAACGAGCCCCGCAGGGACTGCGAGTAGAGCGAACGGCGGGCATAGGCCCTGCCCAGCCGGACACCGAGGTACGAGCGGTAGCCGATGTTGTGGATCCGGGAGGTCTCGCTCCCGGCCGCGTTCCTGGTCTCAGCGCTCATCGCGACCGCTCCCCTTCTGCTGTCCGGCGCCCGCTGCCGCCACCACGGCCGCCCGGGGTGCCTCTTCGGTGCGGAAGACCTCGGCGATGCGGTGGCGCCGCTGTTCCATGCGGACGAGCCCAAGACCGAGCCCGGCGACGCTGTCGACCACCAGGTCGTACGTCTCCTCGCCCGTCGCCTCCACCAGGAGGATGTGCCCGGCACCGGGCAGACCCTCGGTGTCGAGACCGTCGTGCCCGACGAGCTTGATCCCGGCGCCGGTGAGGACCTCACGCAGGGCGGCCGTCCCGTCGGGGTGGGTGTCGCTGTCGGTGACCTCGACGGCCAGCGTGGTGGTGGTCTGGGTGAAGTCACTGGTGGAGCTGGACCGCAGCAGGGTGCCGCCGTCGATGACGACGACGTGGTCGCAGGTCCGCTCCAGCTCCCCGAGGAGGTGCGAGGTGACCAGCACCGAGATCCCGAAGTCGGTGTGCACGCGGCGGATCAGGCCCAGCATCTCGTCGCGTCCGACCGGGTCGAGACCGTTGGTCGGCTCGTCGAGCAGGACGAGCTTCGGGTCGTGGACCAGGGCCTGCGCCAGCTTCACGCGCTGCTTCATGCCGGTCGAGTAGCCCCCGATGGGACGGTAGCGCTCCTCGTACAGGCCGACGTGGCGCAGCGTGTCCGCCGTGCGCTCCCGCGCGGCGGTCGGCGGCAGTCCGGACATCCGCGCCATGTGCACGACGAACTCGGTCGCCGACACGTCCGGCGGCAGGCAGTCGTGCTCGGGCATGTACCCGACCCGTTCCCGGATCGCGGCGCCTTCGGTGGCGACGTCGAGCCCGAGCACCGCGGCCCGGCCTTCGGTGGCGGGGGAGAGACCCAGAAGGATCTTGATCAGTGTGGACTTGCCGGCCCCGTTGGAACCCACCAGGCCGGTCACACCCGGTCCGATGTCCAAGGAGAGCCGGTCAAGCGCGGTCACCCTCGGGAACCGCTTGCTCAGGCTTTCGATTGCGATCACAGTCACGTCTACGAAGGTAGTGGCGCACGCCACTGGCGTCGTCAGACCAGACGGCTGTATCGGCGTCCGACTCCAGGTGTAGGGACCCGTAAGGGGACCCCACGGAGGGTGGACCCACCGCGGTGTCCGGCCACCGGGCACAGAAAGGGACATGTCCACAGGGAGTTGTCCACAGGTTCCGGGCATCCCTTGACGCGGCGGCCCGGCAATTGCCACATTCGTCGGTGTCACGTTACGGACGCGTACCGCGACGCCGGCACAGGGACGAGGAGACGGCGTGGATCTGCGAGACGCGCGCGAGCGCTGGGTTCGTACGGGTGGAATCGAGCTATGCGTGGCCGAGTTGGGCGATCCGGCCCGGCCGACGGTCGTGCTGGTGCACGGCTATCCGGACAGCAAGGAGGTCTGGTCCGAGGTCGCGCGGCGGCTGGCGGACCGGTTCCACGTGGTGCTGTACGACGTGCGGGGCCACGGCAGGTCGACGACCCCCAAGCCGCTGCGCGGCGGCTTCACCCTGGAGAAACTGACCGACGACTTCCTCGCCGTCGCGGACGCGGTGAGCCCGGACGGGCCGGTGCACGTGGTCGGCCACGACTGGGGCTCGGTGCAGTCGTGGGAATTCGTGACGGTGGAGCGGACCAAGGGCAGGATCGCGTCCTTCACCTCGATGTCCGGGCCGTCCCTCGATCACTTCGGGCACTGGATCAAGCGCCGGATGTCCCACCCCAGCCCGCGCCGGGTGGGGCAGTTGCTCGGCCAGGGAGCGAAGTCCTGGTACGTCTACGCGCTGCACACCCCAGTGCTGCCCGAGCTGGCCTGGCGCGGCACGCTCGGCAGGCAGTGGCCGCGCATCCTGCGGAGGATGGAGAAGGTGCCCGCGGACGGGTACCCGACGTCGTCCCTCTCGAAGGACGCGGCCCACGGCGCCTGGCTGTACCGCGACAACATCCGCTCGCGGCTTCGCCGGCCGCGGGCGGACGCGTACGCCCACGTACCGGTCCAGCTGATCATCCCTACCGGAGACGCCTTCCTCTCACCGGTGCTCCATGACGACCTGGAGGAGTGGGCGCCCCGACTGGTCCGCCGCAGCCTGCCGGCCAAGCACTGGGTCCCGCGCACCAGGCCCGGCCAACTGACCTCGTGGATCTCGGAGTTCGTATCGGCCGTGGACGCCGGACAGTACGACGTGGCGGAATCTGTCCCGGCCGGTCCGGCGCACTCCGTTCCGGCGCCGGGGCGCGCCACAGGCCCCCACGCGGACCGTTTCGGGGGCCAGTTGGTCCTCGTGACGGGAGCCGCCTCCGGCATCGGACGCGCCACCGCCCTGGCCTTCGCGGCGGCCGGCGCACGGCTGGTGGCGGTGGACGTGGACGAGGAGGGAGCGGCCCGGACAGCGGAGGCGGCCCTGCGCGTCGGCGCCGGCGCCGCGTGGGCCGAAGTGCTGGACGTCCGGGACGAGAAGGCGATGGAGGAGCTCGCCGAAAGACTCTCCTCCCGGCACGGCGTCGTCGACGTCCTCGTGAACAACGCCGGCATCGGGCTGTCGGGTTCTTTCTTCGACACCACCAGCGAGGACTGGCGGAACGTTCTCGACGTCAACCTGTGGGGGGCCATCCACGGCTGCCGGATCTTCGGAGGCCAGATGACGCGCCGGGGGCAGGGCGGCCACATCGTCAACGTCGCCTCCGCAGCGGCGTATCAGCCTTCCCGTGCGCTGCCCGCGTACAGCACGTCCAAGGCCGCGGTCCTGATGCTCAGCGAATGCCTGCGTGCCGAACTCGCCGGACAGGAGATCGGCGTCAGCGCGATATGCCCCGGCTTCGTCACGACCGGCATCACCGCGACGGCGCACTTCGCCGGAGCCGACGACGCGGAGGAGGCGCGCCTGCGTACACGAGCCGGGCGGCTGTACGGCCTGCGCAACCACCCTGCGGAGAAGGTGGCTCACGCAATCCTCGAAGCCGTGGTGCACAACCGCGCCGTCGTGCCCGTGACACCCGAAGCACGGGCGGCGCGTCTGCTGTCCCGGTTCGGCCCTTCGGTCCTGCGCGGGGTGGCGCGGGTGAAGCCGCCGCTGTGACGTACGCGGAGTTCAGCTCTCGGGGCCCTAACGCCGGTCTGTGCAGGTCGTTTTCATTTGAGGCCGCCACGGGGTGCTGCAACTCGTGCGCTGCCTAGCGCCCGTTGGCGTTCCGGCCCGCTGGAGCCCCGCGTTGAGCCGCTTAACGTGCCTTTTCATTACAAAGCGCCTCATAATAGGGTTAGTTACGCAAATGGGGTGTAATGCGCGTCAGTTGTCCACAGCAGCGCCAAAAAGCCTGTGGATAAGGCGAGTTGGCTGTGGATCAAACCTTCGATCGGTCATGAATTCCGAGAACGCCGAGTGAAATCGGGGTGCGTCAGGGGCCGCGGGCACGGGACGCTGACGGCATGGACGAGAAACGCACCGTCAAGGTGTCCAAGTACCTGTCGAAGCATCTGCGGCACCGACCGGAACGGCTGGGAATCACCCTCGATCCACACGGCTGGGTGGAGGTGGACGAGTTGCTGGGAGCGTGCGCCCGGAACGGCTTCACGATCACTCCGGAGGAGCTCGACCACGTGGTCGCGGTGAACGACAAGCAGCGCTTCGCCGTCGACGCCGGACGCATCCGTGCGAACCAGGGGCACTCGGTCACCGTGGACCTCGACCTGCCCCCGGCCGCGCCGCCGTCGTACCTCTACCACGGCACCATCGCCCAAGCTCTCGACAGCATCCGGTCCGAAGGGCTGCGCCCCATGAACCGGCACCACGTCCACCTCTCGCCCGACCGTGCCACCGCCGTGCGCGTCGGCGCCCGGCGGGGCGTGCCGGTCGTCCTCTCCGTGGACGCGGGCGCCATGCACCGGGCGGGGCACCTCTTCCATGTCAGCGCCAACGGGGTGTGGCTCACCGACGCGGTGCCGCCCGCGTTCCTGCGTCTGCGCGAATGACTCCCCGCACCGCCGGTCCGCCCGGGGACCGGACGCCCCTCTGCCGGTGACCGGTTCCCCCTGCCGGCGGTCGGCCGGCTCCCACCGCAGTCAGCGCTTCATGCCGCCCAGTCCCGCCCGCAGATCGTCGAGGTTCATCGCCGGCTGCAGGCTGACGCTGGAGTTCGCGTGGAACAACGGCTCCAGGAGGGGCGGCATCTGGGCGGAGTCCTCCATGTCGAACACCATCAGGCAGGAGCGCTGCCCGTTCCGGAGCGTGAAGTACGCCGCTTCCGGCTTGAGGTGCTCGACGATCTCCTCGATGACCTTCGGCAGGGTTCCGTCGGACACCGCACGGTTGGCGGTCTCGGTGTCCATCTGCGCGGTGAGCAACATCCTCATGACGACCATTTCCTTCCTGCGGACCCCGGCGGGCGCCGTGCACACCTGCGCGGGCATGACCGGCGAGGCTCCCCTCCAGCGTCGCCCCGGCTCTCCTCCCCGGCAACCACTGCCACCCGGCCCGTCCGGCGTTCCTCCCCGCCCGGAGGCCCGAGGCGACCCACGAAGCCCTCGAGCCGTCGCCGTAGAGTCGGGGTATGACCTCCTCGCGCCGACTGAGCACCGTGATCCTGCCCATCCACCGCTGGAACGACGGCGGCCGGGCCCTGTGGGCGCGCGCCGAGGACCTGGGTTTCCACGCGGCGTACACCTACGACCATCTGGCGTGGCGCACCTTCCGCGACGGCCCGTGGTTCGGAGCGGTCCCGACCCTGACCGCCGCAGCGGCGGCCACCGAGCGGCTGCGCCTGGGCACTCTGGTCACCTCACCCAACTTCCGGCACCCGGTGACGCTCGCCAAGGACCTCATCACCCTCGACGACGTGTCCGACGGACGGATCACGCTCGGCATCGGCGCCGGCGGCAACGGCTTCGACGCCACCACGCTGCGCCGTAGCGGTGAGGAGCCGTGGACGCCGAGGGAACGCGCCGACCACTTCGAGGAGTTCGTGCCGATGCTCGACCGTCTGCTCCGGGAGCCCTCGGTGACGCACGAAGGGAGGTTCTACGCCGCCAACGAGGCCCGGAACATCCCCGGCTGCGTACAGCGGCCGCGGCTGCCCTTCGCGATCGCCGCCACCGGGCCGCGTGGACTCGAGCTCGCCGCCCGGTACGGCCAGGCGTGGGTGACCACCGGTGACCCCAAGCTGTTCGAGGCCGGCACCCCCGAGCAGTCCGTGGCAGCCATCCGCGGCCAGATCAGCCGGCTGGGCGCGGCCTGCGAGGAAGCCGGGCGGGACGTCTCCGAGCTGGACAAGATCCTCCTCACGGGCTTCACTCCGGACCGTCCGCTCCAGTCCTTCGACGCCTTCGTGGACTTCGCGGGGAGGCACTTCGAGCTGGGCTTCACCGAGATCGTCGTCCACTGGCCCGTACCGGACTCCGGCTTCGCCGCGGACACCGAGGTCTTCGAACGCATCGCCACCGAAGGAACGGCTCAGCTCGCCTGACGCCTCACCAACCCCGTCCGGGCCGGGCCGCCAGGCGCCCGGCCCGGCGGGCGAACGGGACATTCCGCCCCGACCGGAACGGCGCTCCCGTCGGGCGGCCGGAGCGGGAACCGTCCACCCGGTACACCCCGCGCCGTTGTCATATGCCTTGGTCATGTACCCCAGTTCAGGGGCTTGTGCTCTCAAATGTGCGCCCCTCTGCACGCCCGTGCGACGTGTACGGGAGAATGAGCGGGTGACCTCAGCCTCCGACTCGCCCCTTCCTGCCGTGACCCGCCTGATCGCCACCGATCTGGACGGCACTCTGCTGCGCGACGACAAGACCCTGTCGGACCGGACGATCGCCGCACTGGCGGGGGCCGAAGCCGCGGGGATCGAGGTCTTCTTCGTCACCGGCAGGCCCGCCCGCTGGATGGACATCGTCAGCGCACACGTCCAGGGCCACGGCATGGCGATCTGCGCGAACGGCGCCGCTGTCGCCGATCTCCACGAAGGACGGCTCGTCGAGGTCTTCCCGCTCGACCGTGCGGTCGCCCTGGACGTGGTCGCGGCGCTGCGCGAGGCCGCCCCCGGCGTGTCGTTCGCCGTCGAACTGGCCACCGGCATCCACTACGAACCGGCCTACCCCCCGTTCCACATGGACCCGGGCGCCACGGTCGCGGTCGCGGAGAAGCTGCTGTACGAGGAGACCCCGGGCAGCGGAACTCCGGTCCTCAAGGTCCTCGCCCATCACCACGAGATGGCCCCGGACGCCTTCCTCGTGCTGGCGCGCGAGACCGCCGGGGACCGCGCCTCCTTCACCAGGTCGAGCCCCACCGCGCTGCTGGAGATCAGCGGTCCCGGCGTCTCCAAGGCGGCGACGCTCGCCGCGTGCTGCGCCGAGCGCGGGATCGCCGCGGAGGAGGTGGTCGCCTTCGGTGACATGCCCAACGACGTGGAGATGCTGAGCTGGGCGGGCGCCTCGTTCGCCATGGGCAACGCCCATCCGGCCGCGGTGGCCGCCGCTTCCGGGGTGACACTCACCAACGACGAGGACGGTGTCGCGGTCGTCATCGAGCGGATCCTCGCCACGCGCTGAGACCGCGCGCCGGGACCACCCGCTGCGACCGCGCGCTCAGGCGACCCGCTGAGCCCACGCGTCGGGACCACCCGCCGCCCCACGCCCTGAGGCCACGCACCGGGCCGACGGACCGGCTCGTCGCCACGGCCCCGCTCTCTGCGGCCCGTCAGAGCGGCACCTGCCAGATCACCGTCGTACCGCCGCCGTCCTGTCCCGCCCCCGGCCCGAACCAGCTGGAGCCGCCCAGCGATTCCGCGCGCCGCGCGAGGTTGCGCAGACCGCTGCGCCGGCCGCCCTCCGGGATGCCCACCCCGTCGTCCGTGACCGAGAGCCGTACCGCCTCACGGCCGTCCGGCAGCACGGCGGTCGCGTCCACGCCCACCTCGACGCGGGAGGCCCCGGCGTGCCGGAAGGTGTTGGACAGCGTCTCGCGCAGCGCGGCGATCAGGTTCTTGCCCGCGAGCTCCCCCACGAGGGAGTCGACGGGGCCGAGGAACCGGTGCGACGGCGTGAACCCCAGGGGCACGGCTGCCATGTTGATCTCCCGCAGCACCCTGGTCCGCAGCCCGGACGGCGCCTCGGCCGGTTCCTGCTGCAGCGCGAAGATCGCGGTGCGGATCTCCTGGATGGTCACGTCCAGCTCGTCGACGGCCCGCCCGATCCCCTCCCGCACGGCCGGGACCGGCGAGCGCCGCTGGGCTCCCTCCAGCGTGATCCCGGTGGCGAACAGGCGCTGGATCACCAGGTCGTGGAGGTCCCGGGCGATCCGGTCCCGGTCCTCGTATACGGCGAGCCTCTCCCGGTCCCGCTGGGCCTCGGCCAGCTTCAGCGCGAGTGCCGCCTGCGCGGCGAAGTGCGCCGCCAGGGTCCGCTCCGTCTGCGTGAACGGCCGCCCTCCCCGCTCACGCGGAATGGCGAGCGCCCCCAGCACCCGGCCGCCGCTGCGCAGGGGGAGCAGCATGTGCGGGCCGAACTGGTCGGCCAGTCTGGTGATCATGCGTGAGTCGGTGGCCGGGTCGTCCAGGAAGACCTCCTCCCCCCGGAGAAGCGCCGCCACCACAGGGCTGCGCGGCGGAACGATCACCCCGAGGGAGCCGGCCGGCTTGTCCCCGGCCACGGCGACGACCTCCAGGCCTCCTTCCGCGGCGGGGAGCAGCACGATCCCCGCCGCCGCGTCGGCGAGGCGCCGGGCCTGTTCGGCGACGACGGTCAGGGCCTCGTCGGCGTCCCCACCCGAGAGGAGAGCGGTGGTGACGGCCACCGAACCGTTGATCCACCGTTCGCGCTGCCGGGCGGCCTCGTACGTCCGCGCGTGGGCGATGGCGATCCCGGCCTCCGTGGCGAGGACCCTCAGCATCTGCAGTTCGTCCTCGCCGAAGGCACCGCCGTCCAGCTTCTCCATCACGTAGAGATTGCCGAAGATCTTGCCCTGGACCCGGATCGGGACACCGAGGAACGTCCGCATCGGCGGATGGCCCGGCGGGAAGCCGCAGAAACGCGGGTCGGCGGCCAGGTCCTCCAAGCTGATGGGCACGCCCTGCGTGATCAACGCGCCGATGAGCCCGGTGTGGCCGTCGGGCGGACGGCCGACGGACCCGGCGGTCCCTTCGGGGACGCCGTAGGTGACGAAGTCGCAGAGGCTCTCTCCCGGCTTGTCGACGACGCCGATGGCCGCGTACCGGGCGCGGGCGAGCTCGGCCGCGGTCTCGCAGATGCGTTCCAGGGTGGAGTGGAGCTCGAGTCCCGTGCCGACGGACCTGGTGGCTTCCAGAAGGGCGGGGACGCGGGAGGTCAGCTCGGCGGAGAGCCCACGAAGCCTCGCGGAGGCCGGCCGCGAGGCTTCGGGCGGATCCTTCGGTTCCTGCTCAGGCATGCCCCGAGCCTAATAAGCACCGAATGGACCGGAAAGTCGGAACAGGCCGGGTCCACCGTGGTCCGGCCGATACGAGAACTCGGCGCACGTCCACCGCCCGCGGACCAGAACCGGCACCCGGAGCCGGTGCCCGGTCCGCAGCCCCGGACCGCGCCCGAAGCAGGTCCCCAGCCGTCACGCCCGGCCGGGTTCACCGCCCTCAGGCCCGTACGGGCACCGCCTGCACCAGCCGTGCCGCCTCCCTCTCCGTCCGCACCGGCTCCTGCTCGCGTTCGAGCATCCGGCGCAGTGGCCCGTCCTGGCCGGCCAGAGCGGCGTACGGACCCCGCTGCACCACCCGGCCGCCGTCCAGCACCACGACCTCGTCCACCGCGTCGAGCCCTGCGAGCCGGTGCGTGATCAGCACGGTCGTGCGCCCTCGGGTGGCGGCCAGCAGATCCTCGGTCAGCGCGTCGGCCGTGTCCAGGTCGAGGTGTTCCGCCGGCTCGTCGAGGACGAGCACGGGGAAGTCGGCGAGGAGCGCGCGGGCCAGTGCCAGTCTCTGCCGCTGCCCGCCCGAGAGCCGGGCCCCGTGCTCGCCCACCAGCGTGTCGAGGCCTTCAGGCAGCGACTCGGCCCAGTCGAGCAGCCTCGCCCCGGCGAGAGCGTCGCGCAATTGGGCGTCCGTCGCACCGGTGCGGGCCAGCCGCAGGTTCTCGCGGATGGAGCTGTCGAAGACGTGCGCGTCCTGGGCGCACAGCCCGACGAAGCTCCTCACCGTGTCCCCGTCCAGGTCAGAGGCCTCGACACCACCGAGGCGGTACGTCCCCTCCCGGGCGTCCAGGAACCGCAGCAGTACCTGTGCGAGCGTCGTCTTGCCCGATCCCGACGGGCCCACGACCGCCACCCTCCTGCCGGGAAGCAGGGTCAGGTCCACCGAGGACAGGGCATCGCGCCCGGCGCCCTCGTACCGCGCGGACAGGCCTCGCACCTCGAGCGGGAAAGGGGACTCCGGCGCCGTCGCGGGCTCGGCCGGTTCCACGACCGGCACGGGGGCGTCCAGGATCTCGAAGACCCGCTCCGCGCTCCGCTTCACCCGCTGGCGGTACTGCACCGCGAGCGGCAGCCCCGTGACCGCCTCGAAGGCCGCGAGCGGGGTGAGGACGACGACGGCGAGTTCGACGCCCTCCAGCCGCCCGTCGAACACCGCCGGAAGCGCGACGACCGTCGCCGCCACCACGGTGAGCCCGCAGATGAGGGCGGAGAGCCCGCCCCCCAGCGCTGTGGCGGTGGCCGCACGGGAGGTGATCCGCGTGAGGACGGTGTCGGCGGAGCGCATCTGCCCCTTGCGGGCGCCCAGCGCACCCGCGACGGTCAGCTCGGCCGTCCCGCCGAGGAGATCGGCGACCCGGACGGCCAGCGCGGCCCGGGCCGGGGCCAGCCTGCGCTCGGCACGCCGGGCACAGGCACCGGTGAGCCACGGCACCCCCACGCCCGCGAGGAGCAGCCCGGCCGCCAGGACAGCACCCGCCTCCGGAAGCAGCCAGCCGACGAACCCGACGGAGGCCGCCCCGACCGCGAGCGCGGTACCGGCGGGCAGCAGCCACCGCAGCCAGTAGTCCTGCAGGGCGTCCACGTCCGAGACCAGCCGCGACAGGAGGTCGCCCCGGCGCGTCGTCCGGAGGCCGGCGGGCGCGATGCGCTCCAGCCCGCGATAGACGGCGACCCTGAGTTCGGCGAGCATCCTGAGCACCGCGTCGTGGGACACCAGACGCTCGGCGTAACGGAAGACGGCCCGGCCGATCCCGAACGCCCTGGTCGCGGTGACGGCGACCATCAGATACATCACGGGAGGCTGCTCGGAGGCGCGCGAGATCAGCCATCCGGAGACGGCCATCAGGCCGACGGACGATCCCACGGCGAGGCCACCCAGCAACAACGCCAGGCCCAGCTTGCCGCGCTGGGAGCCGGCGGCCTCGCGGACGCGTGCGAGCACCCGGCCGCCTGCCCTCGGGGCGGTCTCCTTCAGCAGCGCGGCACCGGTCCTCTCCGCGGGCCGCGCGTCCGTGAGGTCGTCGTCCGGGCGGCCTGGGAGGGGGAGACCGGCGGAGGTCGCAGCATCAGCGGCATCCGCACGAGCTGCCGCCCGCGCCGGCGGACTGCCGGGCTCCCCCGGCGCGAGCTCCACCACCCGGTCCGCGACGGCCAGCAGCGCCGGCCGGTGCACGACGAGCAGCACGGTGCGCCCGGCCGCCAGCCGCCGCACGGCGTCGACGATGCCGGCCTCCGTCTCCCCGTCCAGGCTCGCCGTCGGTTCGTCGAGCAGGAGCAGCGGCCGGTCGGCGAGGAACGCCCGCGCCAGGGCGATCCGCTGACGCTGGCCCGCCGAGAGCCCGGCGCCCTCCTCACCCAGCGGTGTCCTGGGGCCGTCCGGCAGGGCGGCCACGAAGTCGTGCGCGCCGGCGTCCCGCAGGGCTGCCAGGACCGCGTCGTCGTCGGCGTCGGGGCGGGCGAGCCGCACGTTCTCCGCGATCGTCCCGGCGAAGAGATGCGGACGCTGGGGCACCCACGCGATCTGTTCCCGCCAGAGTCCGGGGGAGAGGGCGGAGAGGTCGGTCCCCCCGACGGTGATCCGGCCCTCGTCGGGCACCGTGAATCCCAGAACCACGTTGAGGAGGGTGGACTTGCCGACCCCGCTCGGGCCGACCAACGCCACGGTCTCTCCCGGCTCGACCACGAGGGTCGCAGCGTCCAGCGAGGGATCCACACGGCCCTGGTGCCGGACCGTCACACCCTCCAGCTCCAGGCGCAGCGACGGCGGCACCTCCTGGGTGCCACCGGCGGGGACCTCGGTCTCCAGCACCGCGAAGATCTCCTCCGCGGCCGAGAGTCCTTCCGCGGCAGCGTGGTACTGCGCGCCGACCTGGCGGATCGGCAGATACGCCTCCGGCGCCAGGATGAGCACCACCAGCCCCGTGTAGAGATCCAGCTCTCCGTGGACGAGCCGCATACCGATCGTCACCGCGACCAGGGCCACGGACAGCGTCGCGAGCAGTTCGAGGGCGAAGGACGAGAGGAAGGCGATCCGGAGCGTCTTCAGCGTGGCCGTGCGGTACTGCGAGGTGATCGTGCGGATCGACTCGGCCTGCGCCTTGGCCCGCCCGAAGACCTTCAGGGTCGGCAGCCCTGCGACCACGTCGAGGAAGTGCCCCGAGAGCCGCGACAGCAGCCGCCACTGACGGTCCATACGGGACTGGGTGGCCCATCCGATGAGGATCATGAAGAGCGGGATCAGCGGCAGCGTCACCACGATGATGGCCGCCGACACCCAGTCCTCGGTGACGATCCTGGCGAGGACCGCCACCGGCACCACGACCGCGAGGCCGAGCTGGGGCAGATAGCGGGAGAAGTAGTCGTCGAGTGCGTCGACGCCTCGGGTGGCCAGGGCGATCAGGGATCCGGTGCGCTGCCCGCTCAGCCAGTCCGGGCCCAGGTCCGCCGCGCGTTCCATGAGCCGTCCACGCAGCTCGGACTTGACCGCGGAGCTCGCCCGGTACGCGGCCAGTTCGGTGAGCCAGGCCACGAAGGCCCGCCCCAGCGCGACCGCTGCCAGCAGGAGCAGCGGGGTGCGGAGTCCGGCAGCGGTCAGTCCGTGCTCGAAGCCGCCCACCACCACCTCCGCGATGAGCATGGCCTGGGCGATGACCAGAGCCGCTCCGACCAGTCCGAGCCCTACCACGGCGGCCAGGAAGAAGCGGGTGGCGCGGGCGTAGCGGAGCAGGCGCGGGTCGATCGGTTTCACGTGAAACAGCTCCCCAGTGAGCTCATGTCTGGCGCGTCGGCGAGTTCATCTCGCGTCGGCGGGGGTCGGCGCGCGCCGCGCGACGGGCGCGCGCCGGTGGGTTCAGTGCGCGTCGGCGATGTGGTGCGTGCCGATGCGCTTGCGGAACACCCAGTACGTCCAGCCCTGGTACAGCAGGACCACCGGCGTGGCGATACCGGCACACCAGGTCATGATCTTGAGGGTGTACGGGCTGGACGAAGCGTTGGTGACCGTCAGGTTCCAGGCTTCGTTCAACGAGGACGGCATGACGTTCGGGAAGAGCGTCAGGAAGAGCATCGCGACCGCCGCGGCGATGGTCACCCCGGAGAAGGCGAAGGACCAGCCCTCGCGTCCCGCCGCGATGGTTCCGACGGCCAGGACCAGCGCCACCACGGCGATCGCCATCGCCACGAGGCTCCAGCCGTTTCCGTTCTCCACCTGGGTCCAGACGAGGAAGAGCAGCGCGAGCACCGCGGTGGCCACGCCCAGCTTGAGGGCCGCACCGCGTGCCCTGGCGCGGATGTCCCCGACCGTCTTGAGCGCGGCGAAGACCGCTCCGTGGAAGGTGAAGAGGAAGAGCGTGACCAGCCCGCCCAGGAGGGCGTACGGGTTCAGCAGATCCCAGAGGTTGCCGACGTACTCCATGTCTGCGTCGATCTTCACGCCTCGGACGATGTTTCCGAAGGCCACACCCCAGAGCACGGCGGGGATCAGCGACGTCCAGAAGATCGCGTGCTCCCAGTTGGTCTGCCAGCGCTCCTCCGGCCGCTTCGCCCGGTACTCGAAGGCCACCCCGCGCACGATCAGGCAGAGCAGGATGATCAGCAGCGGCAGGTAGAAGCCGGAGAACAGGGTGGCGTACCACTCCGGGAAGGCAGCGAAGGTCGCTCCGCCCGCGCTCAGCAGCCACACCTCGTTGCCGTCCCAGACCGGCCCGATCGTGTTGATCAGGACCCGGCGTTCCTTGCGGTCGCGGGCCAGCAGCTTGGTGAGGACCCCGATGCCGAAGTCGAATCCCTCCAGGAAGAAGTAGCCGATCCAGAGAACGGCGATGAGCACGAACCAGACGTCGTGGAGTTCCATCTCTCAGCTCCGCTTGTTCTCAGTAGGAGAAGGCCATCGGCCGGTCGGCGTCCTGGTCATGGCCGCCGATCCGGGTGGGCGGGTTGAGGTCGGCCTCGGTGAGCTCGGGCGGGCCGGCCTTGATGTACTTCATGAGCAGCTTGACCTCGACGACGGCGAGCACCGCGTAGAGCGCCGTGAAGGCGATCATCGAGGTGAGGACCTCACCCTGCGAGACTCCGGGGGAGACCGCGTCACGGGTCTGGAAGACGCCGTAGACCACCCAGGGCTGACGCCCCATCTCGGTGAAGATCCAGCCCCAGGAGTTGGCGATCAGCGGGAAGAGCATGGTCCACAGGGCCGTGAGCCAGTAGAGCCTGGCGAACTTCGGGCTCAGCACCTTGTTCCTGAAGAGCACCAGGTTCGGCACCTCGTCCTCGCCGGTGCGCAGTGCCTCCGGCAGCATGAACTTCTTCCGCGTCAGCCAGAGGCCCAGCAGGCCGAGGCTCAAGGAGGCCATCCCGAAGCCGATCATCCAGCGGAAGCTCCAGAACGCGACCGGGATGTTGGGCCGGTAGTCACCGGGGCCGTACTTCTCCTGCTCCGCCTTGTTGATGTCGTTGATGCCGGGGATGTACGAGGTGAAGGTGTCGTCCGCGAGGAAGGACAGCACTCCGGGGATCGAGACCTCCACCGTGTTGTGCCCCTCGGCGACATCGCCCACCGCGAAGAGCGAGAAGGGTGCCCCGGACTCGCCCTCCCACAGCGCCTCGGCCGCTGCCATCTTCATGGGCTGCTGCTTGAACATCACCTTGCCGAGGACGTCACCGCTGACGGCGGTGAGCAGACCGGCGACCACCACCGTGACCAGGCCGAGCCGGAGCGAGGTCCGCATCACCCGGATGTGCCGCTTGCGCGCCAGGTGGAAGGCGGCGATGCCGACCATGAAGGCCCCGCCCACGAGGAAGGCCGCCGTGATCGTGTGGAAGAACTGGGCGAGCGCGGTGTTCTGCGTGAGCACGTGCCAGAAGTCCGTGAGCTCGGCACGGCCGCGTTCCTCGTTGATGCGGTAGCCGACGGGGTGCTGCATCCAGGAGTTGGCGGCCAGGATGAAGAAGGTCGAGAGGATGGTGCCGAGGGAGACCATCCATATGCAGGCCAGGTGGATCTTCTTCGGCAGCTTGTCCCAGCCGAAGATCCACAGCCCGATGAACGTGGACTCGAAGAAGAACGCGATCAGCGCCTCGAAGGCGAGCGGGGCTCCGAAGACGTCACCGACGAACCGCGAGTAGTCGGACCAGTTCATGCCGAACTGGAACTCCTGGACGATGCCCGTGACCACACCCATCGCGATGTTGATCAGGAACAGCTTGCCCCAGAACTTCGTGGCCCTGAGGTACTTCTCGTTGCCCGTCCGCACCCACGCCGTCTCCAGGCCCGCCGTGAGCGCGGCGAGCGAGATCGTCAGAGGGACGAACAGGAAGTGGTAGACGGTGGTGATGCCGAACTGCCATCGAGCCAGAGTCTCCGGTGCCAGAGCCAGGTCCACGCCGCTTCTCCTTACGTCGCCGTGATCACAGCCGCAGCTTGCCCCTTCATTTCCACCGATCACGGGAGAAACAGGGCCCGCTTGTGAACGCGTTCACATTCACAAGCAATTATGGCGCACACCTGACCGAAGCCTTCGCCCGGGGGGGTGCTTTCCGGCCGAGCGCCCCGAACGTGCGATACCGGACAGCGTCCGCCGGGCACGCAAAGGCAGGGGCCGCACCCGGAGCGGCCGGGTACGACGGTGGCCCCGGACCTCGACGAGCGAGGTCCGGGGCCACCGGAGATCCTGTGCCGGGTGGAGCTCGTCACAGCTCCTGGCGGTAGGCCTCGGCCACCTTCAGGAAGACGTCGTTCGCCTCGGTCTCGCCGATCGTGACCCGCACGCCCTCGCCCGCGAAGGGCCGCACCACCACGCCGGCCCGCTCACAGACCCCCGCGAAGTCGAGCGTGCGGTCCCCGAGCCTCAGCCAGACGAAGTTCGCCTGGGACTCCGGGACGGTCCAGCCCTGCCGCACGAGGCCCTCGTACACCCGGGCGCGCTCGCCGACGAGCGCGCCCACCCGCCCGAGCAGTTCGTCCTCGGCGCGCAGCGACGCGACCGCCGCGTCCTGGGCGACCTGGCTCACCCCGAAGGGAACGGCCGTCTTGCGCAGGGCCGCGGCCACGGGTTCGTGCGCCACCGCGAAGCCGACCCGCAGCCCCGCGAGGCCGTAGGCCTTGGAGAAGGTCCTGAGCACGGCGACATTGGGCCGCTCCCGGTAGATCTCGATGCCGTCCGGCACGTCGGCGTCCCGGATGAACTCCTTGTACGCCTCGTCGAGCACCACCAGCACGTCGGCGGGCACCCGGTCCAGGAACCGCTCCAGCTCCGCCCTGCGCACCACGGTGCCGGTCGGGTTGTTCGGGTTGCAGACGAAGATCATCCGGGTCCGGTCGGTGACCGCTCCGGCCATCGCGTCGAGATCGTGGACCTCCCCGCCGGTCAGCGGCACCTTGACCGAGGTCGCACCGCTGACCTGGGTGATGATCGGATACGCCTCGAACGAACGCCAGGCGTAGATGACCTGGTCCCCCGGCCCCGAGGTGGCCTGGAGCAGCTGCTGGGCTACACCCACCGAACCCGTACCGGTGGCCAGATGGGAGACGGGCACGCCGAAGCGGTCGGCCAGTTCGTTCATCAGACCGGTGCACGCCATGTCCGGATACCTGTTGAACGTGGAGGCGGCGGCGAGCGCCGACTCCATGACACCGGGCAAGGGGGGATAAGGGTTCTCGTTGGAGGACAGCTTGAAGGCAACCGCTCCTTCGGCGCCCGCCGGCTTGCCCGGCACATACGCAGGGACGCCGTCCAGCTCGGCGCGCAGCTTGGGGCTCGTCTCGCTCACCGCAGGTCCTCCTCGACCGTCCGTACACAGCAATACTGCTCACCTTATGAGGATTGGGCTCTCATGCGAATGGCCGGAATCCGAAATCGCCCGCCCCACACCGCACGCCCTGACGCGCGCGGCTGCCGGCACCCGTCGGGAGGGGGAGCGCCGCGCCTCACCCTGCGCGCCGGTCGCTCACGCCGTGGCGCGCATCCCTCGAACAGGTGAGTTGAGACCTCTTCGAGACATGGGCCATTCAGCAGGTCCATGCGCGTCGATGCATGACACATCGACCCGCAGAGCTCCAACGCCCTTGCTTCACATGGCATTTACGCCTTACTGACCATGCAGAAACGTGCCTGTCAACGCGTGCATATGCGGCCGACCCAACCCCGCGCCGGAGCCCTACTATCGGCTCGCTATGACAGCAGCAGGGAAGCACCAGGTGAGCCGGACAGAGACGCCCCGGCGCAGCGGCCGGCAGGGACGGGCGGGTATCCGGGACGTAGCCGCGGCGGCCGGGGTCTCCATCACGACCGTGTCCGACGCCCTCAACGGCAAGGGCAGGCTCCCGGATGCCACCCGTCGGCATGTGCGCGAGGTCGCCGAGCGCCTGGGCTACCGCCCGTCCGCGGCGGCGCGGACCCTCCGTACCGGCAAGTCGGGGCTGATCGGCCTGACCGTGACCACCTACGGGGATGAACCTTTCACCTTCACCGAGTTCGCGTATTTCGCGGAGATGGCGAGGGCCGCGACCTCGGCCGCACTCGCCCGTGGCTACGCCCTCGTGATCCTGCCGGCGACCTCACGCCACGACGTCTGGTCGAACGTCGCCCTCGACGGGACGGTCGTCATCGACCCCTCCGACCAGGACCCCGTGGTCACCGAACTCGTGCGCCAGGGACTCCCCGTCGTCTCGGACGGGCGACCGGACGGGTCGCTTCCGGTCACGGCCTGGGTCGACAACGACCACCGGGCGGCCGTGCTCGACCTGCTCGACCACCTCGCGGCAGCAGGGGCACGCCGGATCGGCCTGCTCACCGGCACCACCACCGACACGTACACCCGCCTCTCCACCACCGCCTACCTCCACTGGTGCGAGCGCGTCGGACAGGACCCGGTCTACGAGTCCTACCCCGCCCACGACCCCTGCGCGGGAGCCGTCGCCGCCGACCGGCTCCTCGCCCGCCCCGACCGCCCCGACGCCGTCTACGGGCTCTTCGACCCCAACGGGACCGACCTGCTCGCCGCCGCGCGCCGCTACGGCCTCCGGGTCCCTGACGACCTCCTGCTGGTCTGCTGCAGCGAGTCGACGGTGTACGCGTCGACCGAGCCGCCCATCACGACGCTCTCGCTGAAGCCCCGCAGAATCGGCACGGCAGTCGTCCAGCTACTCATCGACGCCATCGAAGGGGTCGAGCACGACGGGCCCGTGGAGCAGGTGATACCGACGGAGCTCATCGTCCGGACGTCCTCCCAACGGCGTCCGCCGCGCACCACGGTCAGCGCGCCACGGTCACCCGCCGGGGACTGATCGGTTCAATCCGGACCAAACGGCCGGTGAACCTGGTGCGCGCGAGGATTCACCACCCCTGGTGCGTCACACAGCACGATCCGCATTCCTATGATGGGCGCACGACACCGCGGACCACCTCTACCAGGCAGGGCCCGTCAGGTGTACGGAGGCGCGACGGTGGTGGAGGGGTCGATGACTCAGGGGGCCGGTCAGGAACCCGTAGTGCGGACAGCGACGTTGCGCGACTTCCGCGTACCGCCGTATGCGCAGGCACCGATGCCCCCGCCCTCGCCGCATCCGGGCAACGCCGCGGTGGGGGACGAGCCGCCGGAGGGGTACACCCCCACGGAGCGCGATCTTCCGGTGATCAACCGCGGTGACACAGTCCAGGTGCAGGCCGTCCCCGATCCCCGCCCGGCTGACGACCGGGGCCGTGGTCCGCTGTACGTGGTGGGCGACGTCCACGGCTACCTGGACGAGCTCCTCGCCGCCCTGGCCGAACAGGGCCTCGTCGACGCGGACGGCAGCTGGGCGGCCGGCAACGCCAGACTCTGGTTCCTCGGCGACTTCACCGACCGCGGCCCGGACGGCATCGGGGTCATCGATCTCGTCATGCGGCTCTCCGCGGAGGCCGCGGCGGCCGGCGGGTACTGCAAGGCCCTCATGGGCAACCACGAACTGCTGCTGATCGGCGCCAAGAAGTTCGGCGACACCCCGGTGAACTCCGGTGCGGGCACCGCGACCTTCCAGGCCGCCTGGCTGCTCAACGGCGGCCAGAAGACGGACATGGAGCGGCTCCAGGACGTCCACCTCCAGTGGATGGCCCGGCTCGACGCGGTCGTCGAGGAGGACGGGCATCTGCTGATGCACTCCGACACGACGGCCTACCTCGACTACGGGTCCACCATCGAGGACGTCAACGACACCGTGCACGCCATCCTCACGAGGAACGACGCGGACGAGTGCTGGGACCTCTTCCGCAAACTCACCAAGCGGTTCGCCTTCCGTGACGAGGGCGGTGCGCAGGCCGTCCGCGAGCTGATGGCGACGTACGGCGGACAGCGCGTCGTCCACGGCCACAGCCCTATTCCGTACCTGCTCGGAGAGGTCGGTTCGGAGGACGGCGAGGAGGCCGCACGCCCCGTCGTCGACGGCCCGCACGTCTACGCCGAGGGGCTGGCCATCGCCATGGACGGCGGGGTGACCATGGCCGGAAAGCTTCTGGTGGTGCAACTTCCCCTGCATGACTGACGAGCGCGGGGGAAGACACGGCACGATCCGACACCGTGGGCTGCTGGGCCTATTTCCGGAAACCCTCTGTCACCCCGTGCCGTAGGCGCTCTACCATCGGCCTATCAGTAGCAGGCTCTCCTCCGTTTCCGCCCGATCGCCCGGCCCCACGCGGTCGGTCCGGCCTTACGGAGCATCGGGGGATGCACATGAATAGCGCTCCGCACCTGCTGGCCGAGGACCGCCCCGAATACGAGCGGATCCTTGCCGACGCGCTGCGTCATGCTCACGAACGACCGGATCTGGCCGGAATCGGCGACCGCCTCAACGCGGAACAGCTGCGGACCATGGCGCTCGACGCCACGCCGCTGATCACCGCGGCAGCCGCCACGGAGTACGAGCACTACGTGACGGTCCGGGGTGAGCTGCGTGAGCCCGACGGCCCCGTGGACCCCGACTCCGTCCTCGAACCCGCCGTGGACGAACCGGACTCCACGGGCGCCGGCACCCTGGCGGTGATCACCGTGCTGGCTCCCGTCCTCGCGGGCACGGCCGCCCTGATATTCCTGCTGGTCGGCTATGTCCTGAAGGCCGTCAGCCCGGCCCCGGCCTTCGCCGGGACCATGGTCACCGCCGGGTGGTTCTTCGCGGCTGTCGCCGCCGCGGCCATCCTCGTGGCCGCGGTGGGGCTCCTCCTCACCGCACTGAACAACGGGGCCACCGCGCTGCCCGCCGTGGACGAGGAGGAGGAACCGGAGGACGTGGCGCGCGCCCGGGAAGCCTGGCGGCACGCCCTGCTGGAACGCGGCATCCTGCCCTTTCTGCGGGACGCTCTCGCCGACCCGACCGCGGGGCCGGCCTCGCGCACCCCGCACCGTTCGGCCAACCGCATCCCGAAGATCGGCTACAGCAGGCCCGACTTCACGGGTCCGGCCGACGGCCCCTCAGCCGGCCCGCGCCCGACCTTCACCAGCCCGGACTTCACCAGTCCGGACTTCGGAGGGCCCGAGCACCAGCCCGACTGACCGCCCTGAGCCCTGTGCGGGGAGGACCGCTCGGTTCGTCACCGCGCCAGGACGGCCGGTGTCCCCCGCTCACACCCGGGGGGCACCGGCCGGGCCTCAGTCCGCGATGGGGAGGTAGACCCGGTTACCCGCTGCCGCGAACTCCCTGGACTTCTCGGCCATCCCCGCCTCGATGTCCGCCTGCTCGTCCCCGTGCTCCCGCCGGATGTCGTGGGAGATCTTCATCGAGCAGAACTTCGGACCGCACATCGAGCAGAAGTGCGCCGTCTTCGCCGGCTCGGCCGGCAGCGTCTCGTCGTGGAACTCCCGTGCGGTGTCCGGGTCGAGCGCCAGGTTGAACTGGTCCTCCCAGCGGAATTCGAAACGGGCGTCCGAGAGCGCGTCGTCCCACTCCTGCGCGCCCGGGTGCCCCTTGGCGAGGTCGGCCGCATGGGCCGCGATCTTGTACGTGATGACGCCGGTCTTGACGTCGTCACGGTTGGGCAGACCCAGGTGCTCCTTGGGCGTGACGTAACAGAGCATCGCGGTCCCCCACCAGGCGATCATCGCCGCGCCGATGCCCGAGGTGATGTGGTCGTACGCGGGAGCGACGTCGGTGGTCAGCGGGCCCAGCGTGTAGAAGGGTGCCTCCTCGCAGATCTCCTGCTGAAGGTCGATGTTCTCCTTGATCTTGTGCATCGGGACATGGCCCGGACCCTCGATCATCGTCTGGACACCGAACCGCTTGGCGACCGTGTTGAGCTCCCCGAGCGTACGGAGCTCGGCGAACTGCGCCTCGTCGTTGGCGTCGGCGATCGAGCCCGGGCGCAGCCCGTCGCCGAGGGAGTACGTCACGTCGTAGGCGGCGAGGATCTCGCAGAGCTCCTCGAAGTGCTCGTAGAGGAACGACTCCTTGTGGTGCGCCAGGCACCACGCCGCCATGATCGATCCTCCCCGGGAGACGATGCCCGTCTTGCGACGGGCCGTCAGCGGGACGTACGGCAGCCGGACACCGGCGTGCACCGTCATGTAGTCGACGCCCTGCTCCGCCTGCTCGATCACCGTGTCCTTGTAGATCTCCCAGGTCAGCTCCTCGGCACGGCCGTCGACCTTCTCCAGGGCCTGGTAGAGGGGGACGGTGCCGATCGGCACCGGGGAGTTGCGCAGGACCCACTCACGGGTGGTGTGGATGTTGCGGCCGGTGGAGAGGTCCATGACCGTGTCGGCGCCCCACCGGGTGGCCCAGGTCATCTTGTCCACCTCCTCCTCGATCGAGGAGGTCACCGCGGAGTTGCCGATGTTGGCGTTCACCTTCACCAGGAAGCGCTTCCCGATGATCATCGGCTCGATCTCCGGGTGGTTGACGTTCGCCGGCAGCACCGCCCGGCCCGCCGCGATCTCCTCGCGCACGACCTCGGGCCCGACCTTCTCCCGGATCGCCACATACTCCATCTCCGGAGTGATCTCGCCCCGCCGGGCGTACGCGAGTTGGGTCACCGGCCGGCCGTCCCGGCTGCGCCGCGGCTGCCGCGGGCGGCCGGGGAAGACCGCGTCGAGATTGCGCAGCCCTCCGCGCGGAGAGGTGTGCTTGAGCCCGTCGTCCTCGGGGCGCCCGGGGCGGCCCGCGTACTCCTCGGTGTCCCCGCGGGCGATGATCCAGTTCTCCCGGAGGGGGTCGAGCCCCCGGCGTACGTCGGTGTCGATGGCGGGATCGGTGTACGGCCCGGACGTGTCGTACAGCGTCACGTCCGTGCCGTTGGTGAGGTGCACCTGACGGACCGGCACCCGGAGGTCCGGGCGCGAGCCCTGGACGTATCCCTTGTGCCAGCCGATGGACTTCCCGGCCTCGACGTCCTGCGCATTCTGCGCATTCCGCTTCGAGGCAGGCGTGCGTGCGTCCGCTGTGGTCATGAGACCTACTCCCTACGCCGGCATTACCCGGTAACAGGTTCGGCGGTCGGCGCAGCGTGGTCCGTACGGATATACGGAGGTCAGCGCCCTCTCAGCCCGGTGCTCCGAGCTCCCGCGTGTGCAAATGTGCCTCAACGCTAACCTCCCGTCTGGCGTGCTGGCCAGAGGGCCTCCCCGGTTCTTGGGATGATCGCCTCGTGACGTCTCCCGGAAGCGCCCCCGAACCCCACGGCCCCGCAACAGGCAGCACGCAGAGTCATGTGCACGCCCACAGCCACACCCACGGCCCCGCCGCGCCCGTGTCCAAGCATCTGCGCAAGGTCATCGCGGCCGTGGTGATCCCCTTCGCCACCGCGGTGCTGGTGGGTCTCGTGGCGTTCTGGCCCGGCGGCGCCCCCGCCCACGAGCGCACGGGGGTCGGCTTCGACCGGCAGACGCAGGAGGGGCGGGTGACGAAGGTCGTGACCGTCGACTGCGCGGACGTCAACGCCTCGCAGGTACCGGCGACCGGCGACACGTCGACCGCCGCGGGGCGCGAGGCGGTCAACGAGCAGTCGGGACAGTGCAAGAAGGCCACGGTCGAGGTGACCACCGGAAAGGACAAGGGCCGTACGTTCGTCGAGGTCGTACAGCCCGACGCTCCCCGCCAACTCCACGAGGGCCAGGGCGTGGTCGTGGCGTACGCGCCCGACGCCCCCCGTGACCTGCAGTACTCGGTGACGGACGTGGACCGCTCGGTGCCGATGGCACTGCTGGCCGGGATCTTCGCCCTCGCGGTCGTCGTGGTCGGGAGGATGCGCGGGCTGATGGCACTGATCGCGCTCGCCATCTCCTTCGGCGTCCTGACGGTGTTCATCCTGCCGGCCATCCTGCAGGGCTCGAATCCGCTGGTCGTCGCGGTGATCGGGGCGAGCGCGATCATGCTGATCGCCCTCTACACCTGCCACGGCCTGACGGCCCGCACGTCCGTGGCCGTCATCGGCACCCTCATCTCCCTGCTGCTGATCGGGCTGCTGGGCTCGCTGTTCATTGACTGGGCCAGCCTCTCCGGCAACACGGACGACAACACCGGCCTCATCCACGGGCTCTACCCGGACATCGACATGAGCGGCCTGCTCCTGGCCGGTGTGATCATCGGTTCGCTGGGCGTGCTCGACGATGTGACCGTCACCCAGACCTCCGCGGTCTGGGAGCTGCACCAGGCCGATCCGACGATGGGCGTACGACGGCTCTACCGGGCGGGCATCAGGATCGGTCGCGACCACATCGCCTCGGTCGTCAACACCCTCGTCCTGGCCTACGCGGGCGCCGCGCTCCCCCTGCTGCTGCTCTTCTCGATCGCCGAGAGCAGCGTGGGGACCGTCGCCAACAGCGAGCTGGTGGCGGAGGAGATCGTCCGGACGCTGGTCGGATCGATCGGGCTGGTCGCCTCGGTGCCGGTGACGACGGTGCTCGCGGCCCTGGTGGTCTCCGCGGACCGCACGGGGCTCGGCGCGGAAGCCGGAGCTCCTGCACCCGCACGGACCGGGAGGGGCCGACGCCGCAAGGCGTGAGCCGCGAGGCCGGAGACATGGAGCCGGGCCTCCGGTGTTCGATGTTCAGCCGGGCCTTCGTGCTCAGCCGGCGTTCTGTTCCTTGGCGAGGATGCGCCCCAGCGCCTCTTCGAGATTGCCGTCGAAGTCACCCAGCGTGTGCTCCTGACCCAGTGGCACCAGCTTGTCCGTCCGGTCGAGAAATGCCACAAGAGGTGCCGTTCCGGCCCGGAAGAGCGCGCGGTCGGCACCGACCTGCAGGCGGATGTGTACATCGGAGAGCCCTTCGGGCTCGGTCGGGGCGATGTGCACATCGCCGTCACCGCTGGGGCTGTTGAGGCCGTCGAGCAGCAGCTCACGGCCGAAAGCCCAGGTGACGGGGGCGTCACCGGGCAGGTGGAAGGTCATCCGGATCGCGTACGGATCACTGACCTCGTACCGGAGTTCCACCGGAATACGGAAGGAGAGCTCCTCGGAGACGAGGAAGCTCATCATGACCTCTGCTTGAACCGACTCGCGCATCGTTCAACCCCGCAGTAGATGAAACTGGCCAGGAATGATCCCCCATGGCCCTATTGACGCCATCGTGGTGCAAGCGATAGCAGATCACAAGGAGTGATTTTTCAGATACTGATAGAGAACACGAACGAGCGCAAGAGGGTGGTCACTTCGCAGCGTAGTTGTTCGACTGCGGCGAGCAACCGTTCTTCTTGGTGCAAGGGGAGAGAAACAGCCATGGCCGCCACGGCGGAACCCACAGTGATCGGAATGGCGGCACAGACCGTTCCCATCACGTACTCCTGTCGTTCGATGACCGGTTCCGTACGTTTCATCGACCTCAACCGATCCAGAAACGTCTGACGGTCCCTTACGGAGTAACGGGTCAGCTGACGGACGGGATGCCGGTCCAGATGATCCTCCCGCGCGCGCTCGTCGAGCTGGCTCAGAAGGCACTGGCCGAGAGCGTGCGCATGCCCCGTCTCGCGGAACGAGGCCCACTCACGCACCGCCGGCAGCGAGGGAGTGTCCGCGACCGCGACCATCTCGATCTCGCCGTCCCGGTACAGGGCGCAGTACACCGGGGCACCGATGACGTCCGCCCAGTGCGCGAGCGAGTCCACGATCACACCGGGCCGCGGGGTCGCGGGTCCGCCCCCCAGACGTTCGGCGGCGTCCCCGAAGAGGAAGACACCGTTCTCCCTGCGCAGATAGCCCTCGTGCGTCAGGGTGCGCAGCAGGTGGTAGGCGGTGGGAAGGGGGAGGCCCGCCTCGCGGGCGAGCTGCTTCGCCGGAGCTCCGTCCCGATGGGTGCCCACAGCCTCCATAAGTCTCAACGCACGCTGAACCGAACCGATCAACGTCGGGACAGCGGTACTCGATGCCGTGGTCACAGGTCACCCCCAGGCATGGTGACGGGCTCTCAGCCCTCCCGAGGGGGCCGCCCCCACGGGCCCGCCGCGAGCCTGGGGTCCGGAGACCGGACGGTCGCACAAACCACTGGGCAGGATGGTGACGGGCCGTCATTTCCCAGCTGGCGGCAGCGTTACGTCACTGTATCGGCACAGTAAGTCACGGGTGAGGTTTCGTCCCGGACTTAGCTCTGCTGGGCTAATCGCCGAATGCGCGGCCCTATACCCGGCCCCTGGCCACAGCGCGGTCCGGTGTGCCCTCGTCCGCGCCCGCCCACGTTCGTCCTGCTGACCGCGCGTGCGCCGACCCTGCCCCCCGTGCCGGTCGCAACCGTCTGGCCGGCCGTGCGTGCGCCGGTCGCAACCGTGTGGCCGGCCGGCGTGCGCAGCGCCGTCAGGCGACTGTGCGTGCGGCCGTCCGTGCGTGACTACCAGTCGCTGCGCTCGGACGAGGACATGAACTTCCGCACCACGAAGACCAGACCGCCGACCAGGACGACGAAAACGAGCACCTTGAACAGCAGACCGATGACGAAGCCGACCACACTGGCGATCAGACCGCCGAACACCACGATCGCGATGAGGGGCACCGCGACCCACTTCACCCACCAGGGCATCCCCGCGAACATCTCCCGCACCGCCATCGCCGTTACCTCGTCTCTGTGAGTTCCTGCTGCTTCGATGCTAGAGGCGCGAGGGAGGCGCGCGGGGTGCCGGGAGCCCTTGAAGTCCCCTGAGCGATCCCCTAGGGAACACCGGGGCCCGGGAACGCCCGGCCCCGGGAAACCTCGGGGCCCGCGCTCAGCCCTCCGGTGGCGAGAAGACCACCATGACCCGGAGATCCTCGGTGATGTGGTGGAACTTGTGGGCCGTCCCCGCCGGCACGAAGACGACGCTCCCCCGCCCCACCTGGGTGGTCTCCATGCCGACCGTGATCGAGGCCCGCCCGCTGACGACGAAGTACACCTCGTCCTGCTTGTGCGGCTGCTGGGGGTCGAGCTCTCCGGCGTCGAGGGCGTAGAGGCCCACCGACATGGTGCGTTCCCGGACGAACTGCAGATAAGCGCCGTCGTTGGCGGCGCGTTCCGCCTCCAGCTCGTCGAGTCTGAATGCCTTCATCGTCCGTCCGCCCCTCGTGCTCGTGCCGGTCTGTCCTGCCGGTGTGCGCCACCGATCATGTCTGCCACGATCAGACACATGAAGAATTTCGTAGTCAAGACGATCGCCAACGCGGGTGCGCTGGCCGTGGCCATCTGGCTGCTCCAGGACATCACCCTCACCGGCGACAACACCGGGCGCAAGGCGCTCACCCTGGTCCTGGTGGCGCTTCTCTTCGGCCTGGTCAACTTCGTCGTCAAGCCGGTGGTGCAGTTGCTCACGCTCCCCCTCTTCATCCTGACGCTCGGGCTGATCACGCTCGTGGTCAACGCTCTGATGCTGCTGCTGACCTCCTGGCTGGCCGACCTCGTCGACCTGAACTTCCACGTCGAGGGCTTCTGGACCGCGGTACTGGGCGGATTGATCATCTCGGTCGTGTCCTGGGCCCTCAACGTCGTCCTCCCCGACGAGGACTGATCCGCCCCCTGATGACACAGTGCAGAGCGGTCCGGTGAACGCCGGGGAGAGATGAGGAATCAAGAATGAGCACCACGGGCGACGGGACACTGGCGGTACGAGCGGGCCTTCCGGCGCCGGAACAGTACGAACCCACCCTTCCCGGTCCGGTCTTCGCCGCGCACTTCCACCTGTCCGGCGAGCCGGTCGGTCCCTATACCTACGGCCGCGAGACGAACCCGACCTGGACGCATCTGGAGCGGGCCATCAGCGAGCTGGAGGCGCCGGGGGAGCAGGTCGAGACCACGGTCTTCGCCTCCGGCATGGCGGCCATCACGGCCGTCCTGCTGTCCCAGGCGCGCACAGGCGACGTCGTGGTCGTCCCCGACGACGGCTACCAGGCCCTCCCCCTGGTCCGGGAACAGCTGGAGGCGTACGGCGTGGAGGTGCGCACCGCGCCCACCGGCGGCGATGCCCAGCTGGAGCACCTGGAGGGCGCGAAGCTCCTCTGGATCGAGACCCCCTCCAACCCCGGGCTCGACGTCTGCGACGTGCGCAGGCTCGTGGAGGCGGCCCACGCGGCGGGTGTGCTCGTCGCCGTCGACAACACCCTGGCCACCCCGCTGGGACAGCGTCCCCTCCAACTGGGCGCGGACTTCTCCGTGGCCAGTGACACCAAGGGTATGACCGGCCACGGGGACATCCTGCTCGGCCACGTGACCTGCCGCGATCCGCAGCTCGCCGCGGGGGTACGCCGCTGGCGCAAGGTGGTCGGGGCGATCCCCGGCCCGATGGAGGCCTGGCTCGCACACCGTTCGCTGGCCACGCTGCAGCTGCGCGTCGACCGCCAGTGCGCGACCGCGCTCTCCCTGGCCGAGACGCTGGCCGCACGCGCGGACGTGTCAGGGGTGCGCTATCCGGGGCTTCCCGGCGACCCGTCGCACCCGACCGCCGTCCGCCAGATGCGGCGCTTCGGCTCCGTTGTGTCCTTCGTGCTGGCCGACGCGGAGACCGCTGAGCGTTTCCTCTCCGCACTGCGGCTGGTCGACGACGCGACGAGTTTCGGCGGACTGCGTTCCACCGCCGAGCGCCGGGCGCGCTGGGGCGGAGACGCGGTGCCGGAGGGCTTCATCCGCTTCTCGGTCGGCGCGGAGGACCCCGAGGACCTGCTGGCGGACGTGGAGCACGCGCTCGACAAAGCCACGTCCTGACCGACGCGGTCCTTGAGTTCCCGACCGGTCCGGCAGGACCGGTCCGGGACAGGCGCCCCCGTCCACCGGACCGGCCCTGCTCGGGACGGGGCGGTCCGAGCCTCCCCCTCATGGCTCGGCTCGCCCCGGTTCCGGCGCCGAGAACCGTCTGAACAAGGCTAGTTGACTGTGCGTCAGTGTCCAATGACCGCGACGCTCCGTACGGTGCGGACCGGCACAGCGTCGGAGGCGGGGCAAGCCATGGATCTGGCTCTGCTGCGCACTCGTCACCGTGCACCGTGCCGGCTCCTTCACCCGGGTCGCAGCGCTGCTCGGACTCTCCCAGCCCGCCGTGACCTCGCAGACACGGACACGGACACGGGAGCGGCAGCTGGGCCGCCCCTTCTTCCTGCGCGGGGCGCGCGGAGTCGCGTGACCACCGTCGGCGACGAACTCGCGCACCGGGCGGTGCCTCATCTGGACGCGCACGCATGGGCACACTCGGCCTCCCGCACAGTGCGCGGGCGCACGAGTGGCTGGTGCGCGCTGCCGTGGACTGGTGACCGGTCGGCTCGGGAGAGTTTCAGATGGGGTTTCCTGGGCCACTCTCTTGCCATGACCGAACGTCCAGTGGTCAAGCGCACAGCACGCGCCGTCCTGCTCGACGGCGATGACCTCATCCTCATCAAACGGACAAAGCCCGGCGTCGACCCGTACTGGGTCACCCCGGGTGGCGGTGTCGAGCCGGAGGACGCCACCGTCGTCGACGCGCTGCACCGGGAGCTCGACGAGGAACTCGGCGCCAAGGTCGTCGATGTCGTCCCGTGCTTCGTCGACACCGTCGAGCACATCGCGGGGGACGGCGTCACAGGCGTGAAGGTGCAGCACTTCTTCGTCTGCCGACTGGCGTCCATGGACCTGGCGCTCCGCCACGGCCCCGAGGTCGACGAACCGTGCGGGCAGTACGAGATCGTGCGCGTGCCCTTCAGCCGTGTCGGCATCGCCGCCGTCCATCTCGTGCCCCTGTCTCTGCGGCACTACCTGGACGGCAACATCGAAGGCGTACGAGCGATGCACGCACCGGATCTGGGCTGACACCCAGCCCCGCGTCCGGGCGGGCCTCCGGAACCTCCCGTACGCCCGGGACGGTAGGCGCGGATACTCCCGTTGCCGGATGACCGCATGGCGCGCGCTTGACACCGTGTTTCACGTGAAACCACTCAGGCGGCCCGTCCGCCGAAGCATCCTCGTCGTCCATGTCGCAGCGTCCGTGGGCTGGCTGGGCCTCACGGTGGGCCTTCTCTCTCTGAGCCTCGCCGCGTTCCTCACCCACGACGCCACGATGGCCGGTGCGGCCGCGCGCGCCATGAAGGTTTTCGGAGACTGGCTCGTCGTGCCCGTCGCCCTTCTGTCCCTTGTGAGCGGCCTGGTCCTGGCGCTCGGCACCTCATGGGGCCTGGCCAGGCACCGGTGGGTCTGGACGAAGTTCTGGCTGACGCTGATCACCGCAGGGCTGTCGGTCTTCGCGCTCCGCCCCGGCATCGACGAGGCCGCGGCCCGGGGCACCGTTGACATCGACCTCGTCATCGCACCCTCGGTGGCCACGGCCACCTACCTCTTCGTCACCGCGATATCGGTGCTGAAGCCGTGGGGACCGACTCGCCGGGGACGGCGGCTGCGGCAGGCTCCGGAGAGTGCCCGGCGACCAGCCGGCCGGGGCTGACCGTCCGGCGCTCGAGCACACCGGAGAGCAGCGCCAGAAGCAGCGCGGAGGCCGCGAGAGCGGCGCCGACCCAGTTGGGTGCGGTGTATCCGAGACCGGCCGCGATGACGATCCCGCCGAGCCAGGCGGAAAGTGCGTTACCGAGGTTGAAGGCTCCGATGTTGACCGCCGATGCCAGGGTGGGTGCGCCCGCAGCCTGATCGAGGACGCGCTTCTGGAGCGGCGGCACGGTCGCGAAGCCCAGTCCCCCGATGAGGACGATGGTGATCGCAGCGGCGATCTTGTTGTGGGCGGTCAGGGTGAACAAGGCCAGGACCGTGGCCAGCGCACCGAGCGACACATAGAGCATCGGCATCAGACGGCGGTCGGCGAACTTTCCTCCGAGCAGATTCCCACCGACCATGCCGAGACCGAAGAGCACCAGCAGCCAGGTGACGGACGACGTCGCGTAGCCGGCGGTCTCCGTCATCATCGGCGTGATGTAGGTGATCGCCGCGAAGACGCCGCCGAAGCCCAGCACGGTCATCGCCATGGCCAGCAGCACCTGGACGTTCCGGAAGGCCGCCAGTTCATGGCGTATGCGCACACCTTCGGGCTTGGGCTGTTCGGGGATCAGCTTCGCCACACCGAGGAGTCCCAGGACGCCGAGTGCGGCGACGACGAGGAAGGTGAGGCGCCAGCCGAAGTTCTGGCCGACGAAGGTTCCCAGCGGGACACCGACGACGTTGGCGACCGTGAGCCCGGTGAACATCATGGCGATGGCACCGGCCTTCTTCGCCGGGGCGACCAGGTCCGCGGCCACCACGGAACCGATACCGAAGAAGGCTCCGTGCGCGAGCGAGGCGATGACCCGGCCGGCGAGCATGACCCCGAAGACCGGGGCGAGCGCGGAGACCACGTTGCCGACGATGAAGAGGCCCATCAGGACCATCAGCATGCTTTTCCGGGTAACCCGCGTGCCGAGGAAGGTCATCAGCGGGGCGCCGAGAACCACCCCCAGCGCATAGCCGGTGACCAGAAAGCCTGCGGTCGGGATCGAGACCTGGAAGTCCGCCGCGACATCGGGCAACAACCCCATGATCACGAACTCGGTGGTTCCGATACCGAATGCCCCGATGGCGAGGGCGAGGAGCGCGAGCGGCATGGGTTCACCTTCCCTGAGGATTGCGCCTGCACGTTACGAGCGTCCACAATAATTGCAGACGCTTGTTAATTGCAAGCGCGGGCTATTGCGTACGTGCCCTATCCTGGAGGCAAGCAGCTCCCGCCCGGAGGAGAGACCCATGACAGCGACCGACCCCGCACTGACGGCCCTCGCCCAGAGCTGGTGCGCCCTCTCCCTGCTCCACGGCAAGATCGAGGCCCGTATCGAACGGGCGCTGCAGACTCACCACAACCTCAGCGCGCGCGAGTTCTCGCTGCTCGACGTCCTGAGCCGCCAGCACAGCGGCACGGGCGGCCACCTGCAGATGAAGCAGGTCGCGGACGCCGTGGTGCTGAGCCAGAGCGCCACCACCCGGCTGGTCACCCGGCTCGAGGACAGGGGCCTGCTCACCCGGTATCTGTGCGACACGGACCGTCGAGGCATCTACACGGATGTCACCGAGGCGGGGCTCACGCTGCTGAGCGAGGCCCGGCCGACCAATGACACCGCTCTGCGCGCCGCACTCGACGAGGCCGCCGAGAACCCGGAGCTCGCTCCCCTGGTCCGTACGGTCGAGGCACTCAAGGTCCCCGCCTGAGCCGGACGGTTTGCGTAGTCTGCCGATCATGAGCGATCTCGACATACGCCCTGCGGCACTCAACGACATCCCCGCCATCGTGGCGATGCTCGCCGACGACCCCCTCGGCGCACAGCGCGAGTCTCCGGACGACCTCGCCCCGTACGAGGCCGCCTTCCGGCGGCTGGCCGATGATCCCAACCAGCACCTGATGGTGGCGGTGCGCGAGACGCGCGTCGTGGGAACCCTCCAGCTCACGATCGTGCCCGGGCTGTCCCGGCGTGGCGCGACCCGCTCGATCATCGAGGGCGTCCGCGTCCACGGCGACGAGCGCGGCAGCGGCCTCGGCACCCAGCTGATCCAGTGGGCCCTGGACGAGTCCAGGCGCCAGGGGTGCCACCTGGTGCAGCTGACGTCGGACGCCAGCCGCACCGACGCCCGCCGCTTCTACGAACGGCTCGGGTTCACCCCGAGCCATGTCGGGTTCAAGCTGGCACTCTGAGCCAGGGCCAGGGGCAGCATCCAGCACGCGGGAGGAAGCACGTGCACCACATCGACGACGAGCAGCGCAGGGCCAGGCTCGGCCGACGCCATCTGCTGGCTCCCTCCGTGCGGGCAGCCTCCGCGGTCGCGGTGGCCGATGCCGTGGTGGCGCTGCACGCGACAGATGCCGCCACCGTGTATCTCTCCGCGTGTGCGAGGCTCGTCGACCCCTCGGTCGAGGCGGTGGAGCGGGCGCTCTACGGGGACGTCTCCCTGGTCCGGCTGCTGTCCATGCGGAACACTCTCTTCACCATGTCCACGGAGGTGGCGCCCGCAGTAGACGCGTCCAACGCCCGCGCCGTGGCCGCCGATGAACGCCGCCGGCTTCTCAAGCACCTGCGAGAGGACGGGAAGGGGCTGGACGAGCGGTGGCTCGCCGACACGGAGCGACAGACCGTCGCCGCCCTGGCCTCCCTCGGCCGGGCCACAGGAAGTGAGCTCTCGGCCGCCGTACCGGCGCTGCGGACAAAGATCACCGTTTTCCCCGGCACCAAGCAGGAGACGGTGCAGGGCGTGGCCTCCCGCGTGATCCGCGTGCTGGCCGCTGATGGACGCATCCGGCGGGATCGGCCGCGCGGCTCCTGGACCTCCAGCCAGTTCCGCTGGACGGCCTCCGAACCCTGGCCCGCCACAGATCCCGCCGAGGCACTGGCTGCTGTGGCCGGACGCTGGCTCCGCTCCTACGGTCCCGCGACGGAAGCGGACCTCGCGTGGTGGACCGGCTGGGGCATCCGCCGGACGCGAGCGGCTCTCGCCGCCGCCGGGGCCGAAGAGGTCCTGCTCGACGGCGGAGCCTCCGGCTGGGTGGCCCCGGGCGACCTCGACGCCGACCCGTCTCCGGAGCCCTGGGCCGCTCTGCTGCCGGGTCTGGATCCGAGCGCGATGGGATGGGCCGATCGCGGCTTTCACCTGCCCACCGCTCACCGCCCCGCGCTCTTCGACCGCGCGGGCAACATCGGCCCCACCGTCTGGTGGAACGGTGAGATCGTCGGCGGCTGGGCTCAGCGCCCGGACGGTGAGCCGGTGTGGCGGCTGCTCTCCGACGTGGGAAGGGAAGCCGCCCAACTCATCGAGGCGGAGGCCGCCCGGTTGTCGGCGTGGGTGGGCGAGGCCCGGATCACGCCGCGCTTCCGTACGCCGCTGGAGCGCGAGCTGACGGCATGAGCTGACAGGGAGGCCCGAAGGGGCCCGCGTCTGCGGGGCGAGTCCGTCGTTTCACGTGAAACGACGGACTCGCGTGCTCAGACGGGCAGCCCTCGCCAGCCCTCGCCGTCCACACCGCCGGGAACTGCGGCGCTCCGGTCGTACGGCTCCCTGGTGAAGACGAACGAACCGAGATCGAGATGGTCCACCGAGCCGTCGGCGGCCCTCACGACACGGAGCGTCTCTCCCGCGTAGTAACCGTTGAGGCCCGCCCACGTCCCGTCCGGGCACGCCCTGAAGCAGGCGGACCGGCCGGGGCCTCGCAGGGGGAGAAGCTCGATGCCACGGTCGGCCAGCAGCTTCAGGCCGTACACATAGGTGCCCCAGTACCAGGGTCCGGTCAGCGCCAGCAGCTCGTCGTCGACCTGAGGCAGGGGACGCCAGGGCTCCGGGATCCTCGGCTCCGCCTCTGCCACGATGTCCACCAGGTCTCCCGCGACCGTCCCCGTGAGCGGACCTGAGGTGGCGTTGGAGAGCACCACGGCAGCCACGTCGTCCTCGACGCTGAACCACAGCGTGGCCAGGAAGCCCGGCAGCGAACCCGAGTGCCCGAGAAGGGTGCGGCTCTGTCGCCGCACCGACTGAAGGCCGAGCCCGTACGCTCCCGTCCAGTCGCCGGCCTCGGGCGGTGCCGCGGGAGCACGCATCTCCTCGACCGAAGAGGCACTGAGCACACGGTCGTCGCCCCGCGCCAGGAAGGACGCGAAGCGCAGGAGATCGGTGGTGGTCGACCAGAGCTGGCCGGCGGGCGCCATCAGTCCCAGGTCCTCGGCGGGTTCGGGCAGCATGACGTCCGCCCATGGGTGGACCGCCCAGCCGCCCGCATGCGGAGCCGACGCGTGCAGAGCTGTACGCGTCATGTTCAGCGGCTCCAGGATCTCGTGGTGCAGCACCTCCGCCCAGGAGGCACCACGCAGCTGCTCGACAAGCGAACCGAGCAACGTGTAACCGGGGTTCGAGTAGTGGTGGCCGTGGCCCGCCGGGTGGATCACCGGGCTCTCACCGAGCACATCGGCAAGCTCCGGACGTGTGGACCCCGGTGTCCGCTCCCACCAGGGGGAAGGTGTCTCGGCCGCCAGTCCCGAGCTGTGGCCCAGCAGCTGGAAGACGGTCGCCCGCCCGGCAGACGTCCCCGGCAGGTGCTTCTCCAGCCGGTCGTCCAGATCGAGCAGCCCCTCGTCACGGAGGCGCATCACCAGCACCGCGGTGAACGTCTTGGTGAGGGAGCCGATCCTGTACTGCGTGTCGCCATCGGGCTCATGGCCGTCCACACAGCTCCGCGCACCGCTCCAGGCGACCCGCCCCTCGCGCTGGACAGCGGCGACGAGGGACGGGGTCCGGCCTTCGGCCTGCGCCCTGGCGATGCGGTGGAGCAGGGCGCGGCGGGTACTGGGAAGCAGCGATTCGGATGAGGTCATGCCCAAAGGATGACCCTGGCTGCCACCCGCTGACGAACCCATTTCGCAGGCGCCGCGCACCCTGCCGGCAGCAACCGTGCGCCACGCCCTGCAAGGCCCGCCGTCAAGGGCTCAGCGGGTGCGGCTGTACGTCCTGACCAGCACACCGTTGCCGAAGGTGCGCACGCTCTCCAGAGTGAAGTCGATGACCGAGAACTCCGCACCGAACATGGGCATGCCCGATCCGTACACCTGCGGATAGGTCTTGATGACGAGTTCGTCGACCTCGTCGATCAGCGCACCGGCCAGCTGGGAGCCCCCACAGAGCCAGATGCCCTGTCCGTCGTCCTCCGCCTTGAGCTTCCTGATCCGGCCGACCAGGTCCTCGGAGATGATCTCCACCTGCGGATCGGGGGAACCTCCGAGTGACCGCGAGGCCACCAGCTCCCGCATATGGCCGTACGGACTCGTGACGCCCGCGTCCAGAGCGAGTTGATAACTGGCCCGCCCCTGGATCACGGTGTCGAAACGCTGGTTCCCGGCGTCACCGACTCCCAGGACCTCGCGGCCCTGTGCCGAGATCGTCTCGGGGTACTCCGACTTCAGGAACTCCAGGAACTCCTCGCTGAGGTAGGACATCATCGACGTGGCGTCACCGGCCGGGTCTCCGATGAAGCCGTCGATCGAGCAGGCGACGAAATAGGTGAGCTTGCGCATGAATCCCCGTTCGGCAAAGCCTTGTCAGCCATCGAAGGACCGCGCCGCACCTGCGGGCACGATCAGTGCGCTCACACTGCGTCAGGCGCGCTGATCGCGCAAGCCTCCGTCCGGCCCGACGTCCGCACCCGTTCCCCCGGACCCCTTCCGCCCCCCCCAACCGACCCCGGCCGCCAGCTCCGGGCGCGCCCCGGAGAAGGGGCGCCAGGAGAGCGGTCCTTTCTGCCGATGGTTAAGTCCGCCCACGCCGGGCTCAGACCTCACTACCGTCCGGTCCCATGACGACAGTGACGACACGCACGGTCGAGTATCCGGCCGACGGACTGACGATGATCGGGCATCTCGCGCTCCCGGCCGGCACCGGCCGACGGCCCGCTGTGCTGATCGGGCCCGAAGGTCCGGGGCTGAACGACTTCCAGCGCCGCCGCGCGGACGCCCTCGCGGAACTGGGCTACGTGGCACTCGCCTTCGACATCCACGGCGGGCGCTGGTTCACCGACCCGCAGGAGATGCTGGCCCGCGTGACCCCGCTTCTGGCGGACCCCGGCCGGATGCGCGACATCGGCCACGCGGCATGGGACGTGCTGCGCGGCGAACCGCGGACCGACCCACACCGGATCGCCGCTGTCGGCTACGGCACCGGGGGCGCGATCGCTCTGGAACTCGGACGCGCCGGCGTCGGCCTGCGTGCCATCGCCACGGTGAACGCACTGACGACAGGCTCGCCGGGCGATGCCGCACGCATCCGCTGCCCGGTGTGGGCGGGGGTCGGATCGGAGGACCCGATCATGCCCGCCGGCCGACGGGACGCCTTCGCCGCAGAGATGCAGGCGGCGGGCGTCGACTGGCGCCTCGTGGTCTACGGCGGCGCGCTGCACGCCTTCCACCATCCGCCCGTCGACCAGAGCGTGCTCCCCGGCGTGGGGCACCATCCCCTGCACGCGAGGCGCGCGTGGAACGACGTGGTCGGTGTGCTCGCCGAGTGCGTGCCCGTGACGGAGTGAGCGGAGGCGTCGGCCAGCCGTCGGCGTGTCAGGGCGACGGGCGGACGCGCACGACCTCCGGAGGCCTCAGGTCTGCGCCATGTCCACGAACCGGGAGTAGTGGCCCTGGAACGCCACCGTGATCGTCGCGGTGGGGCCGTTACGGTGCTTGGCCACGATCAGGTCCGCCTCACCCGCACGGGGTGACTCCTTCTCGTACGCGTCCTCCCGGTGCAGCAGGATCACCATGTCGGCGTCCTGCTCGATGGAGCCGGATTCACGCAGGTCGGAGACCATCGGCTTCTTGTCCGTGCGCTGTTCCGGACCACGGTTCAGCTGCGAGAGGGCGATGACCGGGAGCTCCAGCTCCTTGGCGAGCAGCTTGAGGTTTCGCGACATGTCCGAGACCTCCTGCTGACGGCTCTCGGCCCGTTTGGCACCGCCGGACTGCATCAGCTGGAGGTAGTCGATGACCACCAGCTTGAGCTCGTTGCGCTGCTTGAGACGACGGCACTTGGCCCTGATCTCCATCATGGAGAGGTTCGGCGAGTCGTCGATGTAGAGCGGAGCGGCCGACACGTCCGGCATGCGCCGGGCCAGCCTCGTCCAGTCCTCGTCGGTCATCGTGCCGGAGCGCATGTGGTGCAGGGCGACCCGGGCCTCCGCGGACAGGAGGCGCATCGCGATCTCGTTGCGCCCCATCTCCAGGGAGAAGATCACGCTCGGGAGGTTGCTCTTGATCGAGCAGGCGCGGGCGAAGTCCAGGGCGAGGGTCGACTTACCCATGGCGGGGCGGGCCGCGATCACGATCATCTGGCCGGGATGCAGGCCGTTCGTCAGGGCGTCGAGGTCCGTGAAGCCCGTGGGCACACCGGTCATCTCACCGCTGCGGGAACCGATGGCCTCGATCTCGTCGAGCGCACCCTCCATGATGTCGCCGAGCGGCAGGTAGTCCTCACTGGTGCGCTGCTCCGTGACGGCGTAGATCTCGGCCTGCGCCGAGTTCACGATCTCGTCGACGTCGCCGTCGGCCGCGTATCCCATCTGTGTGATCTTCGTGCCGGCCTCCACGAGACGCCGGAGCACGGCTCGCTCGTGGACGATCTCCGCGTAGTACGAGGCGTTGGCTGCGGTCGGCACCGACTGCACCAGCGTGTGCAGATACGGCGCCCCGCCGACCTTGGTGATCTCACCGCGCTTGACCAGCTCGGCGGCCACGGTGATCGGGTCGGCCGGCTCGCCCTTGGCGTACAGGTCGAGGATCGCCGTATAGACCGTCTCGTGTGCCGGACGGTAGAAGTCGTGGCCCTTGATGATCTCGACGACGTCGGCGATGGCGTCCTTGGAGAGCAGCATGCCGCCGAGGACGGACTGCTCGGCGTCGAGATCCTGTGGGGGCACCCGCTCGAAGCCGGACGATCCGCCGTCCCAGCCGCTCTCCCGGCCCCGCTCGTGCTGCTCGTCGCGCCCCTTGGCCTCTCCGCGGCGCTGACGGGAGACGGGCAGACGGTCACTGGGACCGACATCGGCCCAGGGATCGTCCAAAGGCTCGGGAATGCTCACCGGGCCACCTCCTCCCGTCCGCTTCGCGGACCTAGCCGTGCCACTCTTTCTTACGGCACAGCACCGACAAACAAGACGCCCGACTCCGGTTCCGGCGCGTCAAGTTCTGCTGGTTTCCAAGCCGGAACGGAGTGCGGGCGCCGCACCACGGTAGGCCGCTCTCCACCGTCAGCCAATCTGGTTATCCACAGGGCATGTGGACGACGGACCAGATGCTGTGGAGAACTCATCCGATCCTGTGCACGGACCAGGGGACAGCACTGTGGACAAACTCATAAGAGACCACCTGCGAGCGCGTTGACCTGCGAGTTCTCCGTCCACCGGCTGTGGGAGAGAAAAACTTTCGCCCCCGGCGCAAGATCACCGGAACCGACCACCGGACGAACCCCGAACCTGGCGTGAAGTAAGGACCCCAGCGGCATTGCATCTCTTACCTGTGGAAGATTAGATTGGCCCCCATGACCAAGGCCTCCACCACGCAGCCGCCCTCCCGCCGACGCCACGACCGCGAGATCATCGCCCTCGCCGTCCCGGCCTTCGGCGCGCTCGTCGCGGAGCCGCTCTTCGTCATCGTGGACAGCGCCATCATCGGCCACCTCGGCACCCCCCAACTGGCCGGCCTCGGCGTCGCCGCAGCCCTGCTGACCACCGCGGTGAGCATCTTCGTGTTCCTCGCCTACGCCACCACGGCCGCCGTCGCCCGCCGTGTCGGCGCGGGAGATCTGGCGTCCGCCATTCGCCAGGGCATGGACGGCATCTGGCTCGCGCTCCTGATCGGAGCCGTCGTCGTCGCGGCCACACTTCCCCTGGCGCCCTGGCTGGTCGATGTCTTCGGAGCGTCCGACACCGCCGCCCCGTACGCCGTCACCTATCTACGGATCTCCAGCCTCGGCATTCCCGCGATGCTCGTGGTGCTGGCGGCAACCGGCGTCCTGCGCGGGCTGCAGGACACACGTACGCCGTTGTACGTCGCCATCGGAGGGTTCGCCGCCAACGGAGCCCTCAACGCGCTGCTCGTCTACGGCGCCGGTCTGGGGATCGCCGGCTCCGCGTGGGGCACGGTCATCGCCCAGGTCGGTATGGCCGTCGCCTACCTGATCGTCGTGGTGCGAGGCGCCCGCCGGCACGACGCCTCGCTCCGTCCCGATCTCGCGGGAATCCGCGCCAGCGCCCAGGCGGGTGCCCCTCTCCTCGTCCGCACGCTGTCGCTGCGCGCGGTGCTGATGATCGCCACCGCCGTCGCCGCCCGCCTCGGAGACACGGACATCGCCGCCCACCAGATCATCCTGTCGCTCTGGAGCCTGGCAGCGTTTGCGCTGGACGCGATCGCCATCGCGGGTCAGGCCATCATCGGGCGGTACCTGGGAGCGGGAGACGCCAAGGGCGCGCGAGAAGCATGCCGCCGGATGATCCAGTGGGGCGTCGCCTCCGGCGTGGTCCTCGGGCTGCTGATCGTGCTCGCGAGACCGCTGTTCATCCCGCTGTTCACCGATGACTCGTCCGTACGGGACACCCTGCTGCCCGCCCTGCTCGTGGTGGCCCTCTCCCAGCCCGTCGCCGGAGTGGTCTTCGTCCTGGACGGCGTACTGATGGGAGCGGGTGACGGCCGCTATCTCGCATGGGCCATGATCCTGACGCTGGCGGTCTTCGCTCCGGTCGCTCTGCTCATCCCCGGCCTCGGAGGGGGCCTCACCGCGCTCTGGTGGGCGATGGCCCTGATGATGGCCGTCCGGCTGCTGACGCTCTGGCTTCGCATGCGCTCGGGCCGCTGGATCGTGACCGGCGCGACGCGCTGAGCGTTGCCTCTCCGTCGCCTCCACCAGCCGCTCCTCCGCTCGTTTCACGTGAAACGGGATGCCGCTCAGCCAGGGAGGCCCAGAGGCACACCGCACAGAGCACGACGAAGGGCCGCACCCAGGGGGTGCGGCCCTTCACCTAGCTCTGACGAGCTGTGCCCTTAGGCAGCAACGACCTCGATACCGAGCTTCGCGGCAACCTCGGGGTGCAGACGGACGGACACCTGGTGTCCGCCGAGCGTCTTGATCGGCGAGCCGAGCTCGACGCGACGCTTGTCGACGTCCGGACCACCGGCAGACTTGATCGCCGAGGCGATGTCGGCCGGGGTGACGGAGCCGAAGAGGCGGCCGGCGTCGCCGGAGCGAACAGCCAGACGGACCTTCACGGCCTCGAGCTTGGCCTTGATCTCGTTGGCCTGCTCGATCGTCGCGATCTCGTGGATCTTGCGGGCGCGGCGGATCTGCGCCACGTCCTTCTCGCCACCCTTGGTCCAGCGGATGGCGAAGCCACGCGGAACCAGGTAGTTACGGGCGTACCCGTCCTTGACGTCCACGACGTCGCCGGCGGCACCGAGGCCAGTGACCTCGTGGGTGAGGATGATCTTCATGATTCGGTCACCCTTCCCTTATCGCGCGGTGGACGTGTAGGGCAGCAGCGCCATCTCACGGCTGTTCTTGACTGCCGTGGCGACGTCACGCTGGTGCTGCGTGCAGTTGCCGGTGACGCGGCGGGCACGGATCTTGCCGCGGTCGGAAATGAACTTCCGCAGCATGTTCGTGTCCTTGTAGTCCACGTACTGGGTCTTGTCCTTGCAGAAAGCGCAGACCTTCTTCTTAGGCTTGCGCACAGGCGGCTTCGCCATGGTGTTTCTCCTGTGTGATCAAGAAGTGGGGTACGAGCCGCCCTAGAAGGGAGGCTCGTCCGAGTAGCCGCCGCCGGAACCGCCGGAGCCGCCGGAGCCGCCGGAGCTTCCGCCCCAGCCACCCCCGCCGCCCTGCTGGCCCCCGCCCTGGCCGCCGGCCGGAGCACTGGTGGCCCAGGGGTCGTCGGCGGGAGCACCGCCGCCACCCTGCTGGCCGCCGCCACCGGGACCGCCGCCCCAGTTGCCGCCGCCCTGCTGGCCGCCGCCGTACCCACCCTGGCCACCACCCTGGCCACCGCGACCGGTGGTCTTGGTGACCTTGGCCGTGGCGTTCTTCAGGCTGGGGCCGACTTCCTCGACGTCCAGCTCGTAGACCGTGCGCTTGACGCCCTCACGGTCCTCGTAGGACCGCTGCTTCAGCCGGCCCTGCACGACGACGCGCATGCCTCGCTGGAGCGACTCCGCGACGTTCTCCGCCGCCTGACGCCAGACCGAGCAGGTGAGGAACAGGCCTTCGCCGTCCTTCCACTCGTTGGTCTGCCGGTCGAAGATGCGGGGAGTGGACGCGACACGGAACTTCGCGACCGCCGCACCGGACGGGGTGAAGCGCAGCTCGGGGTCGTCGACGAGATTGCCGACGACCGTGATGACGGTCTCGCCTGCCATGGTGAACCTCTCGGCGGGATTGCTTCTGGCTGCTTGCTACTCGAACCCGATGACCGCTGAGCTAGATGCTCAGTGGGTCTCGGGACGGAGGACCTTGGTCCGGAGGACCGACTCGTTCAGGTTCATCTGTCGGTCGAGCTCCTTGACGACCGCAGGCTCGGCCTGCAGGTCGATGACCGAGTAGATGCCCTCAGGCTTCTTCTTGATCTCGTAAGAGAGACGACGACGGCCCCAGGTGTCGACCTTCTCGACCTTTCCGTTGCCCTCACGGACGACGGAAAGGAAGTTCTCGATCAGCGGGGAGACTGCTCGCTCCTCGAGATCGGGGTCGAGGATGACCATCACCTCGTAGTGACGCATGTGGAACCCACCTCCTTTGGACTCAGCGGCCACGGTCGTTCCGTGGCAGGAGGGTCGTGATGCGTTGAGCATCAGTGTCTCCGAGTAAAACAGCCGCCACTGACAACGCCCGTCTTCGAGAGTCGAGGGGAGCTGCAGTGCTGGCTCAGGGCAGACACCGGTGCAGACCGTACAGAGTACCCGCAGACAGGCTTCCGGTTGAAATCCGGTGTTCAGGGCGCACAATCGAGACAGATGCGGTGTGAGAGGCGCTACATTGCACCGCCCTTCCCGCCAGGAGGTGCTCCATGGCACAGACACTCCGACCCGCCGGCAGCCGGCCCGCCCCCCGCCGGGCGGCCCGTCCGGCCACCGGATCGCTCTTCGCGACGGATGGCAGGCCGCATCCGCGCCAGGAAGCGCTGATGGTGGTGACCGGGGTCCTCGGGATCCTCGCGTTCGTGACGGCGATGTTCCACGGCCTGCACCTGCTCAGCTCGTGGGCCGGGCTCATCGGCATCCTGACCGGCGCATACGGGCAGTACATCTCGAAGACCACCTGGCAGCGCTTCGGTCTGATCATGGGCCTCGGCGCGTCCGCGGTCGGATTCTTCCTCGGCATGGCGCACGGCGGCCTCTTCGGCGGCGTGATCACCTGACCGGCAGAACGGCGGCCGGCCCCGGCCGGCCGCCTCGCGCGGCGCTCCCACAGGCGATCCGGTGCGGGTGGTGCCCGGTCCGGTCCGGACGGGCCAGACCGGGCGCTCCTCGGTCACAGTAGGCTTCGGCGCGAGAGCCGGAGCCCCTGACCGATGGGGACACACCTGCCGAGGAGCGCCCCGCATGAGCCTGACCCTGAGGACCATCAGCCGAGAGCAGCATCTGGCCTACATCCAGAACCTGCCCTCGGCCAGTCACTGCCAGGTCCCGGCGTGGGCTGACGTGAAAACCGAGTGGCGTTCGGAGAACCTCGGCTGGTTCGACAAGAACGGCGAGATGGTCGGCGCCGGCCTGGTGCTCTACCGCCAGCTGCCCAAGATCAAGCGCTATCTGGCGTACCTCCCCGAGGGCCCGGTCATCAACTGGTACGCCCCGAACCTGGACGAGTGGCTCCAGCCGATGCTGGCCCACCTGAAGCAGCAGGGTGCCTTCTCGGTGAAGATGGGGCCGCCCGTGGTCATCCGCCGCTGGGACTCGGCCGCCATCAAGTCGGGCATCCAGGACCCCGACGTGAAGCGCCTGCGTGACGTCGAGGCCAGTCACATCGAGCCTCGCGCCTTCGAGGTCTCGGACCGGCTGCGGAAGATGGGCTGGCAGCAGGGCGAGGACGGCGGCGCCGGGTTCGGCGACGTACAGCCCCGCTACGTCTTCCAGGTCCCGCTGGCCAACCGCTCGCTCGAAGACGTCCTCAAGGGCTTCAACCAGCTCTGGCGCCGCAACATCAAGAAGGCCGACAAGGCCGGCGTCGAGGTCGTCCAGGGCGGCTACGAGGACCTCGCCGAGTGGCAGCGGCTGTACGAGATCACCGCCGTGCGCGACCACTTCCGGCCGCGCCCGCTCTCGTACTTCCAGCGCATGTGGACGGTGCTCAACTCCGAGGACCCGAACCGCATGCGGCTGTACTTCGCCCGGCACAACGGCGTGAACCTCTCGGCCGCCACGATGCTGGTCGTCGGCGGGCACGTCTGGTACTCGTACGGCGCCTCGGACAACATCGGGCGCGAGGTCCGTCCCTCCAACGCCATGCAGTGGCGCATGCTCCGCGACTCGTACGCGATGGGCGCCACCGTCTACGACCTCCGCGGGATCAGCGACTCGCTGGACGAGACCGACCACCTCTTCGGCCTCATCCAGTTCAAGGTCGGCACCGGCGGGGAAGCCGTCGAGTACGTCGGCGAGTGGGACTTCCCGCTGAACAAGCTGCTGCACAAGGCACTCGACATGTACATGTCGCGGCGCTGACCCGTCCCCTAAATCAGCTCCCTCTCTTCCTCACACCGCAGCCACCAGAAAGGTTCCGGGCCGGCCATGGCGCTCTCCCTCTACGTCGACACCGCGCGCTGGCGGGCGCACCAGAAGTCCGTGCTCGACCAGTTCCCGGGGCTCGTCCCCGTCTGCAAGGGCAATGGATACGGCTTCGGGCACGAACGGCTGGCCGACGAGGCGATCCGCTTCGGATCCGACACGCTGGCCGTCGGGACCACCTACGAGGCCGCCCGCATCAAGGACTGGTTCAGCGGTGACCTCCTGGTGCTCACGCCCTTCCGCAGGGGCGAGGAGCCGGTGCCGCTGCCCGACCGCGTCATCCGCTCCGTCTCCTCCGTGGACGGCGTGCACGCCCTGGTGGGCGCGCGGGTGGTCATCGAGTGCATGAGCTCGATGAAGCGGCACGGTGTGAAGGAGGAGGAGCTCGGCCAGCTGCACGCGGCCATAGAGGACGTACGCCTCGAAGGCTTCGCCCTGCACCTGCCGCTCGACCGCACGGACGGTTCGGACGCGGTCGAGGAGGTCATCGCCTGGATGGACCGGCTGCGTGCCGCCCGGCTGCCGCTGCACACGATGTTCGTCAGCCATCTGCGGGCCGAGGAACTGGCGAGGCTCCAGCAGCAGTTCCCCCAGACCCGCTTCCGCGCGCGCATCGGCACCCGGCTGTGGCTCGGCGACCACGAGGCCACCGAGTACCGGGGAGCCGTGCTCGACGTCACGCGCGTCGCCAAGGGGGACCGCTTCGGCTACCGCCAGCAGAAGGCGGCCTCGGACGGCTGGCTGGTGGTCGTGGCCGGAGGGACCTCGCACGGCGTGGGCCTGGAGGCGCCGAAGGCCCTGCACGGTGTGATGCCACGGGCCAAGGGCGTCGCGCGCGCCGGGCTCGCCACCGTCAACCGCAACCTGTCGCCGTTCGTCTGGGCGGGCAAGCAGCGCTGGTTCGCCGAGCCGCCGCACATGCAGGTGTCCATCCTCTTCGTGCCCGCGGACGCGCAGGAGCCGAAGGTCGGCGACGAACTGGTGGCCCATCTGCGCCACACGACCACCCAGTTCGACCGCCTGGTGGACCGGTAGACGGCCCCTACTCGGCGCCCACCCGGCCGGCTCCCCACTCCACCCGCGGTCCTTCGACCGCGGGTGCGCCGTGCGGGTCCGGCCGGGTGTGTACCTGTGCCAGGGCGACCCGGTCAGGCGCCCCGTCGAGCACCCCGCCCGACGGATCGTCGGACCCGTCGCGCCGCACGGGGTCCTTCTCCGGCACCAGGACGTCCCTGACGATCAGGGCGCACAGGTAGAGCGTTCCCAGCAGGTGCAGGGCGATCGCGACCTGGTAGCCCTCCTGGGGCAGTCCCTGGTGCTTGTCGCCGCTCGTGGTGTACGCGAGGTAGAACCAGATCCCCAGGAAGTACATGACCTCGCAGGCCTGCCAGACGAGGAAGTCCCGCCAGCGGGGCCTGGCCAGCGCTGCCAGCGGGATCAGCCACAGCACGTACTGCGGTGAATAGACCTTGTTCGTCAGGATGAAGGCCGCCACCACCAGGAACGCCAGCTGGGCGAACCGCGGGCGGTGCGGGGCGGCCAGGGCGAGACCGGCGATTCCCGCGCAGAGCACGATCATCATCAGGACGGACGCCGTGTTCACCGTGTCGACGTCGATGGGCCTGCCGGTGCGCTGGGTGATGATCAGCCAGAACGAGCCGTAGTCGATCTGCCGTTCCTGGCTGAACGTGTAGAACTTCTTCCACCCCTCGGGGGCGTACGCCATGACCGGAAGGTTCACCAGCAGCCAGGAAGCCGCCGCTCCGAAGAGCGCGGCCCCGTAGGCACGCCACTTCCCCGCCCGCCAGCACAGGACCAGCAGGGGTCCGAGGAGCAGCACGGGGTAGAGCTTCGCGGCGGTCGCCAGGCCGATGAGGATGCCGAAGGCGAGGTTCCTGCCCCGGGACCACATGAGCATCGCGGCGGCCGTCAGCGCGATGGCCAGCAGGTCCCAGTTGATCGTCGCGGTGAGCGCGAGCGCCGGAGCCAGGGCGACCAGCAGGGCGTCCCACGGGCGGCGCCGGTGCGTGCGGGCGACACAGACGACGAGGATCACCGCGCAGATCATCAGCATGCCCGCGTTGGCCATCCAGTACATCTGCTCCCGCTGCTGGATGGGATCCGACGAGGACGTCAGCGTCAGCCAGGAGGCGATCTGCATGAACAGGCCGGTCAGTACGGGGTACTCCAGGTAGGCCATGTCGCCGCTGAGCCGGTCGGCGTACGGCACGAGGCCGTCGGCGAAGCCGCGCCCGACGAACAGGTGCGGGATGTCGGAGTAGCAGGCGTGCGTGTACTGCGAACTGGTGCCGCGGAACCACGCCCAGTCGTAGCAGGGGATCTTCTGCACCATGCCGAGCGCGAACATCCCGATCATCACGAGCACGATGACGCGCACCGGCGTGAGCGGCCCCGTCCCGAACCGCGCCCAGCGGCCCGCGGGTCCGCCGATCAGCTCGCTGCCCGCCGCGGCGATCTCGTCCTGTCGCGTAGGCGGTACGACGGACGGCTCCTGGTGCACGCTCGTGTCTTCTGCGCTTGGCATGCCGCACATCCTGCCGTACGCCGCTGTGTGGGGGTGTGGGCCGCGTGCGGGACACACGAGGGCCGCCGGCACCTTGTGGGTGCCGGCGGCCCTCGTCCTGCGTGTCCGGGGCCCCGACCGGGTCCCCTGAGGGCGGTGGAGCCGCCCTCGGTGGTGCTATCCGCCGCCTCCGATGAACCCGCCGTTGCCGTTGCCGTTGCCGTTGGACGTACCGTCCGTCGTGCCTTCGGTGGTCCCGCCGTCGGTGGTCCCGCCGTCGGTGGTCCCGCCGTCGGTAGTACCGCCGTCGGTAGTACCGCCGTCGGTATTACCGCCGTCCGAGGATCCGTCTGTGGTCCCGCCGTTCTGGTTGTTCTTGCACTCCCAGTCGAGCGGTGCACACGTCTCGCTCGGCGTGGGGGACGGGGAGGACGGGGTGGGCGAGGGGCTCTCGGGCATCTCGCTGGACGCCGAGGGCGAAGGCGTCGGGCTGGGCGTCGGGCTGGGGCTGGCCGCGCCGCCTCCGTAGACGAGGTCACCGAGGGGCTCCGGCTTGGGGAAGGGCTTGACCTTCGTGCCCTTCACCGCTTCGGCCATGTAGTCGTGCCAGATCTGCGCGGGGAACGAGGCACCGTGGATCTTCTCCTCGCCACCCGTCCCGAACATCTCCAGGAACTCGCGGTTCTTCTTCGTCTCGTCGTCGTCCAGCCGGAACATGCTGACGGCCGTGGACAGCTGTGGCGTGTAGCCGACGAACCAGGCCGACTTGTTTCCGTCGGTGGTACCGGTCTTGCCGGCCACGTCACGCCCCTCCAGCTGGGCAGGCGTACCGGTCCCGTTCTCGACGACGTTCTTCAGCACGTCGGTGACGTTGTCCGCGATCGCGCTCGAGAACGCGGGCTTGGTCACCGTCTTGTGCTGGTAGATGACCGTGCCCTCGTGCTTCACCTCGGTCACCGAGAAGGGCTCGCGCTGCTTGCCGCTGGTGGCGAAGGTGGCGTACGCGCCCGCCATTCGAATGGCACTCGGCGAGGAGGTACCGATGGAGAACGAGGGGTAGTTCGAGTCCGCCAGATACTGGTCGTCGCGCAGACCCGCGTCGAGGGCGGCCTGCTTCACCTTGTCGGTGCCGACGTCCATGCCGAGCTGGACGTACGGGGAGTTCGCCGACTCCTGCATGGCGTACCGCAGGGTGATCGGCCCGTAGTTGTGGTCCCCGTCGTTGGTCTGGCGCCACTCGTTCTGGTCCTTGTCGCGCCAGACCTCGCCGTTGTACCGCTTGATCTGCAGCTTGTTGTCACCGTTGTACACGCTCTTCGGTGAGACGAGGGTGCGCTCCGACTCACTCTGCTGCTCGGCGCCGTCGGGATCACGCTTCCCGTACTGCATCGCGGCCGCCAGCACGAACGGCTTGAAGGTCGAACCGACCTGTGCACCGGTCGCGTCGGCGTTGTTGGTGTAGTGCTCCGTCGCGTCCTGGCCGCCGTACGTGGCGACGATGGCGCCCGTCTCGGTGTCCACCGACGCACCGCCGAACTCGACGTGCGAGTCCAGGTCGGGGCGCTTTTCCTCGTCGATCTTTTCCTCGTACACACGCGAGATCGACTTCTCGAGCTGCTCGACCTTGTTCTTGTCGAAGGTCGTGTGGATCTCGTAGCCGCCGAGGGCCAGCTCCTTCTCGGTGATGTTCTGGTCGTTGTGCGCCAGGAAGTACTTCGTGGCGAGGTCGACCAGGTAACCGGTCTGGCCGCCCAGCTTGGCGTCCGCCTTCTTGGGCAGCGGCATCGGGAAGGTCTTGAACTTGGCACGCTCCGCCGCGCTCAGCCGGCCGTCCTTGACCTCCTCGTCGAGGATCCACTTCCAGCGTGCCTTCGCCCGCTCGGTGTTCTTCTCCTTCGTGGCCTGCACCGGGTCGACATCGGGAGCACCCGCGGGGTCGTAGTAGCTCGCGCCCTTGAGCAGCGTCGCCAGGAAGGCGCACTCGCTCGCGTTCAGTTCCTGGGCGTCCTTGTTGTAGTACGTACGGGCCGCGGCCTGAAGTCCGGAAGCGCCCCGGCCGTAGTAGGAGACGTTGAGATACCCCGCCATGACCTCCTTCTTCGGCACCGTTTCGCCTACCTTGAGCGTGATGAAGAGCTCCTTGAACTTCCGGCTCAGGGTCTGGTCCTGGGTCAGGCGCGAGTTCTTCACGTACTGCTGGGTGATCGTCGAACCACCCTGTGTCTCACCGCCCTTGGCCATGTTCCAGACGGCGCGGGCGATACCCATGGGGTCGATGCCCCGGTCGGTCTCGAACGACTTGTTCTCTGCCGAGATGACGGCGTTCCGCATCGCTTCGGGGATCTGGGCGTACTCGATCTCCTGGCGGTTGACGGACCCGCCCGTGGCGACCATCTCGGTGTTGTCGGCCCAGTAGTAGACGTTGTTCTGGGCCTTGGCGAGGTCGTTGATCTCGGGCGGCACCACCAGCGCGTACGCGATGCCGGCCGCACCCATCATGAGTCCCAGGAAGCCCAGGCACAGTCCGGAGACCAGCCTCCACGAGGGCACCCAGCGGCGGTAGCCGTACTTGCCGGCCCTCGGGTAGTCGATGAAACGCTTCTTGCCGGAGTCACCGCGACCACGGCCGCGGCCTTCGTGACCGGCACTGTCGCCGGCCCCCCGCCGCCTGCCCCCGCCACGCTGGGCGGCGCGACGGGCCTCGGCGCGTCCTCCGTACGTCGGCTCCTCGCCGTGCGCTTCGGAAGGTGATGCTGACGTTGCTCTGCGTGACGCATCGGTGCGACGTCCGGCAGGCTGTTGGGCGGCTCGTCTGGCCGCTGCGCGCCCGCCACCTTGCGGTTGCGGCGCTTTGCGACGGTGCTCGCTCATGGAACGACTACTCCTCGGGCAGGCGAGAGCGCCTGGAAGCGGCAGTTGAGATCCGGTCCCCCCGAATTACGGACAAGCCCTGCGGAAGGCTCACCCGCAGTACATCCGGCAGTCCGCGATGACTGACGCTCGGCGGCGTCTCACGGTTCCCGGTGGTCTGCATGCCGCACAGACTACGCACGGTCAAAAACCTCCGGGGACCGAACTTCACCCCAAATAACGCAAGTCGCTCCCTATGAATCCTTGATGTGACGCCGCTCACGAACCGCCCCCTTGTCGAACATCACGAGCCGATCTATCGTGCTGATGTATCGAGTCGATACATCAGCACGGCATAAGGTGGGCCCATCGGCCCTGCGGCAGCAGCAGGCGAAGGAGGAGGCGAAGGTGAGCAGACGCTCCGGCATCCTCGAATTCGCCGTACTCGGCCTGCTCCGCGAGTCCCCTATGCACGGGTACGAGCTGCGCAAGCGCCTCAACACCTCGCTGGGGATCTTCCGTGCCTTCAGCTACGGCACCCTCTATCCCTGCCTCAAGACGCTGGTGGCCAGCGGCTGGTTGATCGAGGAGCCGGGGAGCGTTCCGGCGCCGCCCGCCACGGGCCGTGGGGTCGCACCCGCGTCCTCGCTGGCCGGGCGCCGCGCCAAGATCGTCTACCGGCTGACGGCGGAAGGTAAGGAGCACTTCGAGGAGTTGCTCTCGCACACCGGCCCGGACGCCTGGGAGGACGAGCACTTCGCTGCTCGCTTCGCCTTCTTCGGCCAGACGGAGCGCGAGGTGCGCATGCGCGTCCTCGAAGGCCGCCGCAGCAGGCTGGAGGAGCGCCTCGAAAAGATGCGCGCCTCTCTTGCCCGGACCCGTGAACGACTCGACGACTACACGCTTGAGCTGCAGCGACACGGCATGGAGTCCGTGGAGCGCGAAGTGCGCTGGCTGAACGAGCTCATCGAGAGTGAGCGTTCGGGGCGGGATCAGCGACGATCCTCACCCGAGAGCTCCTCTCAAGAAGACACCACAGGAGAGACGGGCGGCCTGCCCCGGCACCGGGACCACACCCGGCCGGATCCGTCCGACGACACCAAGTGAAACCCCCGCGGAGCCGCAAGGCGCCCACGGGGAACACCGAGAACACACAGGGAGCAATCGGCATGGGTTCGGTTCGCGTAGCCATCGTCGGCGTGGGCAACTGCGCCGCCTCACTGGTGCAGGGCGTCGAGTACTACAAGGACGCCGATCCGGCCGGCAAGGTGCCCGGTCTGATGCACGTGCAGTTCGGCGACTACCACGTGAGCGACGTCGAGTTCGTCGCCGCCTTCGACGTCGACGCGAAGAAGGTCGGCCTCGACCTCGCGGACGCCATCGGCGCCAGCGAGAACAACACCATCAAGATCGCCGACGTGCCGAACACGGGCGTGACCGTTCAGCGCGGCCACACCCACGACGGCCTGGGCAAGTACTACCGCGAGACGATCGAGGAGTCCACCGAGGCCCCCGTCGACATCGTCCAGATCCTGAAGGACAAGCAGGTCGACGTCCTCGTCTGCTACCTGCCCGTCGGTTCCGAGGTCGCTGCGAAGTTCTACGCGCAGTGCGCCATCGACGCCAAGGTCGCTTTCGTCAACGCCCTCCCGGTCTTCATCGCCGGCACCAAGGAGTGGGCGGACAAGTTCACCGAGGCCGGTGTCCCGATCGTCGGCGACGACATCAAGTCCCAGGTGGGCGCCACCATCACGCACCGCGTGATGGCGAAGCTCTTCGAGGACCGCGGTGTCATCCTGGACCGCACCATGCAGCTGAACGTCGGCGGCAACATGGACTTCAAGAACATGCTCGAGCGTGAGCGCCTGGAGTCCAAGAAGATCTCGAAGACGCAGGCCGTCACCTCGCAGATCCGTGACCGCGAGCTCGGTGCGGACAACGTCCACATCGGCCCCTCGGACTACGTGGCCTGGCTGGACGACCGCAAGTGGGCGTACGTGCGCCTCGAGGGCCGCGCCTTCGGTGACGTTCCGCTGAACCTCGAGTACAAGCTCGAGGTGTGGGACTCCCCGAACTCGGCCGGTGTCATCATCGACGCCGTCCGCGCAGCGAAGATCGCCAAGGACCGCGGCATCGGCGGCCCGATCCTCTCGGCCTCCTCGTACTTCATGAAGTCCCCGCCGGTCCAGTACTTCGACGACGAGGCCCGCGAGAACGTCGAGAAGTTCATCGCTGGCGACGTCGAGCGCTGATCCAGCCGCTCACCGCTTCTTCGTGTGGGGGGTCCCGGGGCGATGCGCCCCGGGACCCCCCACATGTGTGACCCTTGCCCACATGCCTGTCGTGCGTGATCTGGGCGTACTCCTGCGCCTTCGGAACTTCCGCCGCCTGCTCGCCGTACGACTTCTCTCGCAGTCGGCCGACGGCGTCTATCAGGTCGCGCTCGCCACCTACGTCGTCTTCTCCCCCGAGAATCAGGCGACCCCGGGGGCCATCGCCTCGGCCATGGCCGTGCTGCTGCTCCCGTACTCGCTGATCGGACCCTTCGCCGGAGTCCTGCTCGACCGTTGGCCACGCCGCCAGGTCTTCCTGTACGGGAACCTGTTGCGCGCCGGCCTGGCCTGCTGCACGGCTCTGCTGCTCCTGAGCTCCGTCCCGGACTGGCTCTTCTACGCCTCGGCCCTCTGCGTCACCGCCGTGAATCGCTTCGTGCTGGCCGGTCTTTCCGCAGCGCTCCCTCGCGTGGTCGACGCCGACCGGCTCGTCCTCGCCAACTCCCTCTCCCCGACGGCCGGCACGCTTGCGGCGACAGCCGGTGGAGGGCTGGCTCTGGCCATCCGGCTGCTGACCGACGGGTCCGACGCCGCCGTGGTCCTGCTGGGGGCGGCTCTGTACCTGCTCTCGGCGCTGGCCTCCCTCACCCTGCCCCGTGCGCTTCTCGGGCCCGACCTGAGCCGGCACCACGTGCGCCTGCGGGAGGCACTGGCCACCACCGCACGCGGACTGGTCGCGGGGTTGCGCCATCTGGCCGAGCGGCGGGACGCGGCCCACGCGCTGGCCGCCATGACGGTGATGCGTTTCTGCTACGGGGCGCTCACCGTCATGGTGCTGATGCTGTGCCGCTACGCCTGGTCCGACAGCGAGTCCGACGGCCTGGCTCTGCTCGGTCTGGCGCTCGGCACCTCGGCCGCCGGGTACTTCGTCGCCGCGCTGATCACCCCCTGGGCCGTGAGCCGCTTCGGACGCTACGGCTGGATGGCGGGCTGTGCCGGATCGGCCGCTGTGCTGGAGCCGACCCTGGGGCTGCCGTTCGCTCCCGTACCGATGCTGGCGGCAGCCTTCGTCCTCGGGCTCATCACCCAGGGAGCGAAGATCGCGACGGACACCGAGGTACAGACCTCCGTCGACGACGCCTATCGCGGCCGGGTCTTCTCGCTCTACGACGTCCTGTTCAACGTCGCCTTCGTCGCGGCGGCGGCCATGTCCGCCCTCGCCCTGCCCGCTGACGGGCGGTCGGTGGTCGTGGTACTCACCGTGGCGACTCTGTACGCGACCGTCTCGGTGGCGCTGCTGCACTGGCGGCGCGCGGGCGTCACGCTCCAGCGCACGGGCACCGAGGAATGAGTGAGGGGCGTTGTTTCACGTGAAACAACGCCCCTCGTCTCTTGCTCTCCGGCCTTGGCTTCGCTCCCGGCGCCGCGCTGATGTTTCACGTGAAACATGCCGGGAGGCCAGCGCTTGCCGCGGCGGCTTCAGTCCTGAGCAGCCCACCACTCCTTGAGGGCCGCCACTGCGGCATCGTGCTCCATGGGCCCGTTCTCCAGTCGCAGTTCCAGCAGGAAGGTGTAGGCCCTGCCGATCACAGGCCCGGGCGCCACACCGAGGATCCGCATGATCTCGTTGCCGTCCAGGTCGGGCCGGATCGCGTCCAGCTCCTCCTGCTCCTGCAACTGCGCGATGCGCTCCTCGAGCCCGTCATAGGTGCGCGACAGAGCATTCGCCTTGCGCTTGTTCCGTGTCGTGCAGTCCGAGCGCGTCAGCTTGTGCAGCCGCTCCAGCAACGGCCCAGCGTCGCGCACATACCTGCGCACGGCGGAGTCGGTCCATTCGCCGTCGCCGTACCCGTGGAAGCGCAGATGCAGCTCCACCAGCTTCGAGACGTCCTTGACCATGTCGTTGGAGTACTTGAGCTCCGTCATCCGCTTCTTGGCCATCTTCGCCCCCACGACTTCGTGGTGGTGGAAGGAGACACGGCCGTCCTTCTCGAAGCGGCGAGTCCGGGGCTTGCCGATGTCGTGGAGCAGCGCGGCGAGGCGCAGGACGAGGTCCGGGCCTCCCTCCTCGAGATCGATGGCCTGCTCCAGGACGGTCAGGGAGTGCTCGTAGACGTCCTTGTGACGGTGATGCTCGTCACTCTCCAGGCGCAGCGCGGGAAGCTCCGGCAGCACCTGATCGGCCAGGCCGGTGTCCACGAGCAGGCCCAGGCCCTTGCGGGGGTGGGCGGAGAGCAGGAGCTTGTTGAGCTCCTCACGGACGCGTTCCGCGGAGACGATCTCGATGCGTCCCGCCATGTCCGTCATCGCCTTGACGACGTCGGGGGCGACCTCGAAGTCCAGCTGGGCCGCGAAGCGGGCGGCGCGCAGCATGCGCAGCGGATCGTCGGAGAAGGACTCCTCGGGGGTGCCGGGAGTACGCAGGACGCGCTGCGCGAGGTCATCGAGACCGCCGTGCGGGTCGATGAACTCCTTCTGCGGCAGCGCGACGGCCATGGCGTTGACCGTGAAGTCGCGGCGCACGAGGTCGTCCTCGATCGAGTCGCCGTAGGACACCTCGGGTTTGCGCGAGGTTCGGTCATAGGCCTCCGACCGGTAGGTCGTGACCTCGATCTGGTAGCCGTCCTTCTGCGAGCCGACGGTGCCGAAGGCGATTCCGACCTCCCACACCGAGTCGGCCCAGGGGCGGACGATCTTGAGGACGTCCTCCGGGCGGGCATCGGTCGTGAAGTCGAGGTCGTTCCCGAGCCTGCCGAGCAACGCATCGCGGACCGATCCTCCGACCAGCGCGAGACCGAACCCGGCCTCCTGGAATCGGCGGGCGAGGTCGTCGGCGACCGGGGACACCCGCAGTAGTTCGCTGACTGCGCGGTGCTGCACCTGACTCAGTGCACGGGGGCTGTCTTCGTTGGCGTTCGGCACAACAGAAAAGGGTACGTGCACCGACCGGCCCGGGCGTCATCGTTTCCCGCCGCCCTGCGAGACTCTCCCGATCATGTGACGCGGACCCCGGCACTGAGCAGTCGGGCACCTCGTTACCATGCGGGGACGCAGAGACCGGCGAGACCGGTACCAGCTGACGACGACGAGGGACGGATACGCGTGGCCGAGGCGGCAGACTTTCAGGGGATGACTCCCTCCCCTGCCCGCCGGTGGCTCCGGCGCACAGCCTCCTTGATCGTCGGTGCGCCGCTGATCGCCGGCCTCCTCGCCGGCCCGGCGGCCCCCTCCGCTCATGCCGGGGCGGCTGCCAAGGCCCCCACCGGCTCACGCACCGTCGACGTGTCCCTGGACACGCTCTCGCCCAGCGCACCCGTCGAAGGCGACACCCTCAGTGTCTCCGGGACGCTGACGAACAAGGGCAAGAAGACGATCACGGACGCCGAGGTCGACCTGCGCGTCGGGCCGAGGCTGTCCGGCAGGGCGGCGATCGACGAGGCGGCCGGACGCACCGGTTACCAGCCTGGCAGCGACCCGGCCAAGCTCGGCGGCTCCTCCACGGTGGAGATCGCCAAGCTCGCTTCAGGTGTCAGCCAGGACTTCACGCTCGCCGTCCCGGTGGACAAGCTGGATCTGGACGAGGAGGGCGTCTACCAGCTCGGTGTATCGGTCACCGGCAGGACCACGGACTACGCCTACGACCAGGTCCTGGGCATCCAGCGGACCTTCCTTCCGTGGCAGCCCGAGGACACCGGGAGCAAGACCAGGCTGACGTTCCTCTGGCCCCTGATCGCCTCGGCTCACGTCACCGCCGAGACAGGGTCCGACGAACAGCAGACCCCCGTGTTCGCCAACGACGACCTGGCCCTCGAACTCGCTCCGGGCGGCCGGCTGGAGCAGCTGGTGGCACTGGGCCGTCAGCTCCCCGTGACCTGGGTGATCGACCCGGACCTGCTGGCCTCCGTCGACGCGATGACGAAGAACTACCGCGTGCGGGTCGGTGACACGACGGTCGCGGGGACGAACCAGGCCATCGCCAAGAAGTGGCTCACGGCCCTGGAGGCGGCCGTCAAGGACGGGAAGGTGGTGGCGCTGCCGTTCGCCGACCCCGATCTCGCCTCCATCGCCCACCGCGGGAAGAACGTCTCGGGGACGCTGAGCCATCTGCAGACGGCCACCGAGGTGGCGAGCACGACCGTCGAGACCGTCCTGCACGTGAAGCCGTCCACCGACTTCGCGTGGCCGGTCGACGGCGCGATCGATCCCTCGGTGGTCGACGTCGCCACCTCGGCCGGCGCCCACAAGGTGATCGCCCGCAGCGACAGCCTCGAGGAGACCGGAGGGCTGCTCTACACACCGACCGCGGCCCGGCCGATCGGTGGTGGCACCACCGCGGTCGTCTCCGACCACCGGCTCTCCACGGCGTTCACAGGCGAGATGGCCAAGGCCGGCAACTCCACGCTCGCTGTCCAGAAGTTCCTCGCACAGACCCTGGCCCTGACCGAACAGGCACCGGACAACGAGCGCAGCATCGTCGTGGCGCCGCAGCGTACGCCCACGGCCGCCCAGGCACAGAGCATGGCGCGAGCCCTCCAGGCACTCGACGCGGAGCGCTGGACCCAGCCCCTGGATCTGACGGCGGCGGCCGAACAGAAGCCGGACGCCAGGGCGACCACGAAGGTGCCCCGGTCGTCCCAGTACCCCAAGAAGCTGCGCAGCCAGGAGCTGCCCACCCAGGCGTTCCAGGACATCCGGACCACGCAGGGCTCGCTCGACAGCTTCCAGGTCATCCTCACCCAGCCGGACCGGGTGGTGACGCCGTTCGGCAACGCGATCAACCGCTCCGTGTCGACGTCGTGGCGCGGCAAGCCGCTGGAGGCACAGCAGTACCGCGACGCGGTCCGCACCTACCTTCAGGGCCTCACCAACGAGGTGCAGCTGATCGCGAAGTCGGATGTAACCCTCTCCGGACGCAGCGCGACGATTCCGGTGACCGTGCAGAACAAGCTGGTCCAGGGTGTCGACAACCTCGTGCTCCGGCTGACGTCGGGCAACGCCACCCGCCTCAAGCTCAACGGGGGCGGCGCCGTCGCCGAGCTGCCGGTCACGATCGCGGGCGGGCACAGCCAGTCCGTGAAGTTCGACGCCGCCGCCAACGCGAACGGGCAGGCGCAGGTCACGGCGCGGCTCTTCACCGCGGACGGAGCGCCGTACGGCGAGGAGATGACCTTCACGGTCAAGGTCTCCGAGGTCACACCGACCGTGCTTCTCGTCATCGCGGGCGGGCTGCTGCTGCTGGTGCTGGCAGGTATCAGGATGTACACCCACCGCAAGCGCAGTGCCGCGGGCGGGACGGGCGACGCCGGTGGGAACGACGACGGTGAACCCGAGCAGCCGAGTGACCCGACCCCGGACACCGGTCCGGTGAGCGAGGCCCCGTCGGGCCCGGGTGAGAAAGTGGACCGTTGAGCGATGTCTGTCGGGGCCGGTCGGCCGGGGACGATGAGGTGGGGTTTCGATGAACGCGCCGTACGACGGTGACCGCGGCGAGGGCGCGGGCGGAGCTGGATCTTCCGGCGGTCCGCCGGGCGCCGGGCGCCCCGGTGAGCCCGACCCTTACTCCCAGAACGGGGAGACGCAGGACCCGTACCTCCAGCACGCCTACGACCACGACCCGTACCGCGCCCAGGACCTCGCCGCGCAGGATCCGGTGGCCGAGGCGCTCTACGACCGTGCCGCCCACCCCCCGCCGCCGCCGGGCACCTATCAGGAGCCTCAGGCGCTCTACCAGCAGCCTCCCGCCGCCCCGTACGCCCCTGACCCCCGCATCTGGGCCCAGACGCCTCCACCGGAGCCCGCAGGCCCTTCCCGGCACCTCCCCTACGGGGACAACGCCGCCACCACGCAGTACGTGGGGGTCGACGACCTGGTCACACAGGCGTCGGACGACCGCGGGGACCAGGACGCCTTCGCCCACCTCTTCCGCGACCAGGAAGGCTCGGGCCGGCCTCCGGGCCCTCCGGCCGAGCCGGAGGCCACTCCGCCTCCCGCGCCGCCGAAGTCGGGCGGCCGGGCCTCCGGGATACTGAAGTCGAGCGCCTTGATGGCGGCCGGCACCCTGGTGTCCCGGCTCACCGGGTTCATCCGCAGCCTGGTGATCACCGCGGCGCTGGGTGCGGCGCTGCTCGGTGACAGCTTCACCATCGCGTACACCCTGCCCACGATGATCTACATCCTCACCGTGGGCGGTGGGCTGAACTCGGTCTTCGTCCCTCAGCTCGTCCGCTCCATGAAGGACGACGAGGACGGTGGCGAGGCGTACGCCAACCGGTTGCTGACGCTCGTCATGGTCGCCCTCGGTGTGATCGTCGCGATCGCGGTCTTCGCCGCTCCGTGGCTCGTGCACCTCATGTCGAGCACCATCGCGAACGAACCGGCCGCGGACACCGTCGCCGTCACCTTCGCCCGCTACTGCCTGCCGACCATCTTCTTCATGGGCGTCCATGTGGTCATGGGCCAGATCCTCAACGCCCGCGGTCGGTTCGGCGCGATGATGTGGACCCCGGTCCTGAACAACATCGTCATGATCTTCACCTTCGGCCTGTTCATCTGGGTCTACGGCACTTCGGCCGAGTCCCGGATGGGCGTGGAGACGATCCCCGCGGAGGGCGTCCGCCTTCTCGGCATCGGCACACTGCTCGGGCTCGTCGTCCAGGCCCTGGCCATGATCCCGTATCTCCGCGAAGCGGGATTCCGCTTCCGTCCCCGCTTCGACTGGCGGGGCCACGGGCTCGGGAAGACCATAAGGCTCGCCAAGTGGACGGTCCTGTTCGTCCTGGCCAACCAGGCGGGCGTGCTGGTCGTCACGCAGCTCGCCACGTCCGCGGGCAAGCTCGCGGACAAGGACGGTTCGGGCTTCCTGGCCTACTCCAACGCGCAGCTGATCTGGGGCATGCCGCAGGCCATCATCACCGTCTCGGTCATGGCGGCTCTGCTGCCGCGCATCTCCCGCGCGGCCCATGACAACGACCCCGGTGCGGTCCGCGACGACATCTCGCAGGGGCTGCGCAACTCCGCGGTGGCCATCGTGCCGGTCGCCTTCACCTTCCTGGCGCTCGGTCTGCCGATGTGCACCCTGCTCTACGCGTCCAGCGGCACCGAGGCCGCGCGGTCCATGGGCTTCATCCTGATGGCGTTCGGCCTCGGCCTCATCCCGTACTCCGTGCAGTACGTCGTGCTGCGCGGCTTCTACGCGTACGAGGACACCCGCACCCCCTTCTACAACACGGTCATCGTGGCAGCGGTCAACGCCGCGGCCTCCGCGCTCTGCTACGTGATTCTTCCGGCCCAGTGGGCAGTCGTGGGAATGGCGGCCTCCTACGGGCTGGCGTACGCGGTCGGCGTCGGGATCGCCTGGCGCCGGCTGAGCAACCGGCTCGGCGGGGACCTCGACGGTGCCCGCGTGGTGCGTACCTACGCCCGTCTCTGCCTGGCGGCGATCCCCGCGGCGGTCGTGGGCGGCGGGGTGGGATTCGCCCTCCTCCAGGCGCTCGGCGAGGGGGCAGGCGGCTCGGTCGTGGCCCTGGTCTGCGGCAGCGTCGTACTCCTTGGCATCTTCTTCGTCGCGGCGAAGAAGATGCGGATCGAAGAGCTCAACGGCATGGTCGGCATGGTCCGGGGACGCCTCGGACGCTGAACGGACTCAAGGCCGTGCACAACCATCGCCGGACACCGCGTGTCGTGCATAGCGCCGGAGTGTGGGCACAATTGGCGTGACTGTGCAGAGCTGGCTGGCATCGCGCAACGGATGGGGAGGCAGGAACGACGGTGGCGGAACGTAGCACGGCCGCTGTCGACGTGGCCGACAACAGCGGCGACGAGCCGCTGACCGCCAAGGCGGACGCGGCCACGACCGACGGGACGGCACAAACCCAGGACGAAGAGGGCGCGGGCCCGAAGGACGCGGAGAGCGGGCGTGACGGCTCTGCCGCCGTACCGGCGTCGCCGGATCTGCACAGCGGCCACAAGCTGGCCAGGCGCTACCGCCTCGAAGAGTGCGTCACCCGACTGGACGGATTCAGCAGCTGGCGGGCCGTCGACGAGAAGCTCCGCCGGGCGGTGGGCGTTCATCTGCTGCCCGCCGACCACCCGCGTGCCCGCTCGGTGCTGGCCGCCGCCCGCTCCTCGGCCCTGCTCGGCGATCCGCGTTTCGTCCAGGTCCTGGACGCCGTGGAGGAGGACGACCTCGTCTACGTCGTCCATGAATGGCTCCCCGACGCCACGGAACTCACCGCGCTCCTGGCGGCGGGCCCGATGGAAGCCCACGACGCGTACCAGCTCGTGAGCCAGATCTCCCAGGCCATGGCCGCCGCGCACCGCGAAGGCCTCGCGCACCTGTGCCTCACCCCTGGTGCTGTGCTGCGCAGCTCGACGGGTCAGTACCGCATTCGTGGACTCGCGGTGAACGCCGCGCTGCGCGGCATCACCGCCGACCAGCCCCTGCGAACGGACACCGAGGCCATCGGCGCGCTCCTCTACGCCGCCCTCACCCGGCGCTGGCCGTACGAGAGCGACGCGTACGGCCTCTCCGGGCTCCCCAAGGACCTGGGGCTGATCCCTCCGGACCAGGTGAGGGCCGGCGTCCACCGTGGCCTCTCCGAGCTCGCCATGCGTGCGCTCGCCAACGACGGTGCCACCGCTTCACGCCAGGAACAGCCGTGCACCACGCCCGACGAGCTGGCCAAGGCCGTCGCGGCCATGCCACGCATCCTGCCTCCGGAACCGGCTTTCACCGCCCCGCCCGAATACCAGCGCACGACGTACCAGCAGGGCACCTACGGACGTCCGTCGGCGCGCCCCTCGTCGGCCACCCAGCCGGTCATCGCGGTTCCTCCGCCTCCTCTGCAGAGCCGTACCGGCAAGGCGCTCAAGTGGGCCGTCTCCGCACTCCTCATCGCCGCTCTGGGCCTCGGCAGCTGGCAGCTGGCGGAAACCGTCCTCGACCGGGGCAACGACTCCGGAGAGCCCACCCCCACCCAGACCACCGACGACGGAGGCGACGACAACAACGCCGTCGCACCCAGCAAGCCCCTCGACGTCGTGGGAGCCCAGGACTACGACCCACTGGGCGCCGACGGGTCCGAGAAGCCGGCCACGATAAAGAACGTCTACGACGGCGACAAGGGCTCCTACTGGAGCACGGACGGCTACTACAGCGCCGACTTCGGCAGGCTCAAGGAAGGCGTCGGCGTCGTTCTCGATCTCGGCGAGGTTCAGCAGGTGGGCACGGTCGACGTGTCCTTCCTCGGGGGCACCACCTCCGTCGAGCTGAGGGCGACCGAGGACTCCTCCGTCCCGCAGATGCCCGGCGGTTTCACGAAGATCGCTCACGGATCTGGAACAAAGGTCTCCCTCAAGCCCGACAAGCAGGTGAAGGCGCGATACCTTCTGGTCTGGCTGACCAAACTGCCGTTGAGTGATGACGGGAACTACCGGGGAAAGATCTCGGACATCAAGGTCACCAGCTGACAGCACCAGGGGAGGGGGCTCACCGTTGGACGACGCCAGATTCGCCGACACCAGCGACCAGGATCTCCTGGCTCAGCACGTCGCAGGCGAACCGGACGCGTTCGGTGAGCTCGTACGGCGACACCGTGACCGCCTCTGGGCGGTGGCCCTGCGGACGCTCGGCGACCGCGAGGAAGCCGCCGATGCGGTGCAGGACGCCCTTGTGTCCGCCTTCAGAGCGGCCCACACCTTCCGGGGCCAGTCCGCCGTCACCACATGGCTGCACCGGATCACCGTCAACGCCTGTCTCGACCGCGCACGCAAGTCGGCCTCCCGCAAGACCGCACCGGTCGATGACGCCGAACGGCTCGACCAGCTCATGGAGCCGCACGAGTCCGCCGAGGCGCCCGCCGAACGCCAGGATCTGCACCGCGAGCTCCTGGCGGCCCTCGCCACCCTGCCTGCGGAGCAGCGTGCCGCTCTGATCCTTGTGGACATGCAGGCGTATCCCGTCGCCGAGGCGGCCCGCATCCTCGACGTACCCATCGGGACGGTGAAGAGCCGCTGTGCGCGGGGCCGGGCCAGACTGCTCCCCCTCCTCACCCATCTGCGCGTGGAGAGAGGGAACAGGGAGGACGGCACCATGGAAAGGAACCGCGTACGGGGGACATCCGTCCCACCGGCGTCAGGACCAAGAGATGCAGGCGACGGCGATCCTGCGGCTGTGAAGGGTGGAGGTGGGCTCGCATGACATCCACTGCCGACACAGCTCAGCATCCGGACGTCTCGGAGATCTCCGACCTCACCGAAGGACTGCTCCCGCCGGCTCGCGAAGCCGCGCTCCGCCAGCACCTCGGCGACTGTGAACCGTGCACCGAGCTCCACTCCTCGCTCGAGGAGATCCGCTCGCTGCTCGGATCCGTCCCGGCCCCGGAGCCCATGCCGGACGATGTCGCCGCGCGCATCGACGCCGCCTTGGCAGTGGAAGCAGCCTCGGCCTCCGAGCTGCCGGCCACGGGCCCCCATGTTTCACGTGAAACATCCGAGGCGCCGTCATCGGAGGGCTCGGCCGCGGCCAGGCCCGCCGGACGGCCCAGGGGTGCCACCGGCCCCGGCAGGAGTCCTGCCCGGCGCCGTCGGCGCACCGTGATCCTGGGAACGGCTTTCGGTGCGGCAGCCGTCGGCATGAGCGTCTTCCTGCTGCAGTCGACGCAGCTCTCCCAGGATTCGGCGGGCACGATGGCCGATCGAGGCGTCAGCTCGGCCGAGAAGAGCGGCGGGGACTTCTCCGAGCGCACTCTGGAGGGGCAGGTCCGTACCCTCCTGGAAGGAAAGGCGCTGTCCGAGTCTCCTGAGGCTCTGGACAAGCCCTCCATGGACACCAAGTCGTCCCCTGAGAGCTTGCCTCCCGGCACCGCATCGCCCCGTGTCCCCCTCCGTACCCCGGCCGTGAACGTTCCCCCGTGCGTGCAGCAGGGAACCGGCCGGAGCACACCCGCGCTCGCCGTCGAAGAGGGCCGCTACCAGGGCGCCGACGCCTTTCTCGTCGTACTGCCCCATCCCACGGACTCCAGCCGGGTACAGGCCTACGTCGTCGACGCCTCGTGCGTGAGTTCCACCCCTGCGACAAAGGGGCACCTGCTGCTCACGCAGTCCTACGCACGCCCCTGAGGACGGAGCCGGGAGCCGGTCCGGGACTTCGGGAATGCATGCCCCGTAGGATCCGTTGGGTGGGGTGAGAGTCGTGGAACCGACCCCAGTTGGCAGTAGGCAGTCTGCAGAGACGAGGAATGACCCGTGAGCGACGTCCGTAATGTGATCATCATCGGTTCCGGGCCGGCCGGTTACACGGCCGCCCTGTACACCGCTCGCGCGTCGCTGAAGCCCCTGGTGTTCGAGGGCGCTGTCACCGCGGGCGGCGCCCTGATGAACACCACCGACGTGGAGAACTTCCCGGGTTTCCAGGACGGCATCATGGGTCCTGAGCTCATGGACAACATGCGCGCCCAGGCCGAACGCTTCGGCGCCGAGCTCATCCCCGACGACGTGGTCTCCGTCGATCTCTCCGGAGACGTCAAGACGGTCACGGACACCGCCGGCACGGTGCACCGCGCCAAGGCCGTCATCGTCACCACGGGCTCTCAGCACCGCAAGCTGGGCCTGCCCAACGAGGACGCCCTCTCCGGACGCGGCGTCTCCTGGTGCGCCACCTGCGACGGCTTCTTCTTCAAGGACCAGGACATCGCCGTGGTCGGCGGCGGCGACACCGCCATGGAGGAGGCGACGTTCCTCTCCAGGTTCGCCAGGTCGGTCACGATCGTCCACCGCCGTGACTCCCTGCGGGCCTCCAAGGCCATGCAGGAGCGTGCCTTCGCCGACCCGAAGATCAAGTTCGCCTGGGACAGCGAGGTCGCCACGGTGCACGGTGACCAGAAGCTCTCCAGCCTGACGCTGCGCAACACCAAGACCGGTGAGACCTCCGAGCTTCCGGTGACCGGCCTGTTCATCGCTGTCGGCCACGACCCCCGCACGGAGCTCTTCAAGGGCCAGCTCGACCTCGACGACGAGGGCTACCTCAAGGTCGAGGCTCCCTCGACGCGCACCAACCTGAAGGGTGTGTTCGGCGCGGGCGACGTCGTCGACCACACCTACCGACAGGCCATCACCGCGGCCGGTACCGGTTGCTCGGCAGCTCTCGACGCCGAACGCTTCCTGGCAGCCCTCTCCGACGAGCAGCTCGCCGAGCCGGAGAAGACCCCGGCAGTCTGACTGCACCCCCTCGAACCCCACACCCCGCGAAGTTAAGGAGGCCGCCGTGGCCGGCGCGCTGAAGAACGTAACCGACGACTCATTCGATGAGGACGTCCTGAAGAACGACAAGCCTGTCCTGGTGGACTTCTGGGCCGCTTGGTGCGGTCCGTGCCGCCAGATCGCGCCTTCGCTGGAGGCCATCGCGGCCGAGCACGGCGACCAGATCGAGATCGTCAAGCTCAACATCGACGAGAACCCGGCCACCGCAGCCAAGTACGGCGTGATGTCGATCCCCACGCTCAACGTGTACCAGGGTGGCGAGGTCGCCAAGACCATCGTCGGCGCCAAGCCGAAGGCCGCGATCCTTCGCGACCTGGAGAGCTTCCTCGGCGAGTAAGCTCCCTCCGCTGTTTCACGTGAAACGGGCCCACCCTTCGGGGCGGGCCCGTTTCACGTTCGGCATGCCTGCCTGAGGCGATCCTGCGCCGCGGCTCAGAGAGGCCTCAGAGCCGGCTCCTTCTGTACGGCGCCGAGCAGCCGGTCCAGTGCCAGCTCGACGTCCTCCTTCCAGGACAACGTCGTACGCAGTTCGAGTCTCAGCCGGGGATGCACAGGGTGGGGGCGCACCGTCTTGAAGCCCACGGCGAGCAGGTGGTCGGCCGGCAGTACGCATGCCGGTTCCTTCCATCGCGCGTCCCCGAAAGCCTCGATCGCTTTGAAGCCCCGCCGTAGCAGGTCCTTGGCCACCGTCTGCACCATCACCCGGCCCAGCCCTTGCCCTTGAAAGCCGGGCGTGATCAAGGCGGTCATCAACTGCACGGCATCGGGGGAGACGGGACTGGTGGGAAACGCGGTGGAGCGCGGAACGTAGGCAGGCGGCGCATAGAGAACGAAGCCTGCCGCGACGTCGTCCACATAGACGATCCGGCCGCACGAACCCCATTCGAGGAGCACCGCGGAGATCCAGGCCTCCTTCTCGAGCTCGGGACGGCCTGCCTTTACCGCAGCTTCCCCGCTGACCGGATCAAGTTCCCAGAAGACACACGAGCGGCAGCGCCGGGGGAGATCCGGAAGGTTGTCCAATGTGAGCGGTACGAGCCGACGCCCCATGAAGGCGGTTCCTCACTTCCTTCGCCCGCCGCATCACGTGCGGCTGCCAGCGCACTCCGTTCTCGGAACAAGCTGCCGACGAACCCCCCGACAGCTCCAAGCCCCAACCCGACTGACACCAGGTGGCTGCGATTCACTGATCGCACGGCCGCCGCCTCCTCTGAGGTGGATCACGGTGGTGGATACGCCATACCAGAACGCATCGTATCCACCCAGAGGTGATGGGGATACCGAGAGAGAGCAAAGGGCGGGCCGAGTTCCGGAGAACTTCCCGGAACTCGGCCCGCCCTTCGGATACAACGCGGCCCGCCCTTCACATACAAGGGGGGCCGCCCCTCAGCTACGGGCTCAGGCGTCGTCGCCCTCGCTCTGCTCCTGCTCGGCACTCTGCTCCAGCACGCGGCCCTCACCCGGGGCGAGGCTGCCCAGAATGCGGTCCAGATCCTCCATCGAGGCGAACTCGACGACGATCTTTCCCTTCTTCTGTCCCAGGTCGACCTTCACCCGGGTCTCGAAGCGGTCGGAGAGACGCGAGGCGAGGTCGGTCAGGGCGGGTGAGACCCTGCCGCCGGCACGGGGTCCACGCGGCTTCGCGGAACTGGCCGGCTCAGAACCGAGGAGATTCACGATCTCCTCGACCGCGCGCACCGACAGTCCTTCGGCCACGATGCGGTGCGCCAGGCGGTCCTGCTCCTCGGAGTCGTCCACCGACAGGAGCGCCCTCGCGTGACCGGCCGACAGAACACCCGCGGCGACACGCCGCTGGACGGGCGCGGAAAGCCGCAGCAGACGGAGGGTGTTGGAGACCTGCGGGCGGGACCGGCCGATCCGGTCCGCGAGCTGGTCATGGGTGCACTTGAAGTCCTTCAACAGCTGGTCGTACGCCGCGGCCTCTTCGAGCGGATTCAGCTGAGCCCGGTGCAGGTTCTCCAGGAGCGCGTCGAGGAGCAGCTTCTCGTCGTCCGTCGCACGGACGATGGCCGGGATGCGCTCCAGACCGGCCTCGCCGCAGGCCCTCCAGCGGCGCTCACCCATGATGAGTTCGTAGCGGTCCTCGGCGACCTTGCGGACGACGACCGGCTGGAGAAGGCCGACCTCCTTGATGGAGGTGACCAGCTCTGCGAGTGCGTCCTCGTCGAAGACCTCACGAGGCTGCCTGGGGTTCGGTGTGATCGAGGCCAGGGGAAGTTCAGCGAAGTACGCACCGGCGGAATCGGTCTGCTCCGGAACGGATTCCAGCTCCCTGACGGGCGAGCTCGGCTCCGGAACCACCGTTCCGGACGGGAGTCCGGCCAGCTTGGCAGCGGCCACTCCCCGCTCGGCGGTCAGCACGGGCGAGGTGGCCCCCGCGTTCGCACCGGATGCGGGACTCGTGACCTGCTTCTCCTGCGGAGCTGCGGGGATCAGTGCACCGAGTCCACGCCCCAGCCCTCTACGACGCTCACTCACTGCATGCCCTCCGAATTGCTCTGCTGACTGTTCTGAATGCCCGTGTGGGCAGGTTCACCCGCAGGAGCGTGCTGCGCTTCGTAGTGCACTCCCACGCCCCGGAGCGCGATCTCCCGGGCGGCCTCAAGATACGAGAGGGAGCCGCTGGAGCCAGGATCGTACGTGAGCACGGTCTGGCCGTAGCTCGGCGCCTCCGAGATGCGCACGGATCGCGGAATGCTGGTCCGCAGCACCTCCTTGCCGAAGTGGCTGCGCACCTCCTCGGCGACCTGCGAGGCAAGCCGGGTCCTGCCGTCGTACATGGTGAGCAGGATGGTGGAGACGTGGAGGTCAGGGTTCAGGTGCCCACGAACCAGATCGACGTTACGGAGTAGTTGTCCGAGTCCCTCCAGGGCGTAGTACTCACACTGGATCGGGATGAGCACCTCGGCACCGGCCACGAGAGCGTTGACCGTGAGGAGGCCGAGCGACGGCGGGCAGTCGATGAGGATGTAGTCCAGGGGCTGGTCGTACGCCTGGATGGCCCGCTGGAGCCTGCTCTCCCGCGCGACCAACGAGACCAGCTCGATCTCCGCACCGGCGAGATCGATGGTCGCCGGCGCGCAGAAGAGGCCTTCGACGTCCGGGACGGGCTGAACCACCTCGGAGAGGGGCATGCTCTCCACGAGGACGTCATAGATGGAGGGGACCTCTGCGTGATGGTCGATCCCCAGAGCCGTGGAGGCATTCCCCTGCGGGTCGAGGTCCACCACCAGAACGCGTGCGCCGTGCAGAGCGAGCGAGGCGGCAAGGTTGACCGTCGAGGTCGTCTTGCCCACACCGCCCTTCTGGTTGGCGACCACCATGACGCGCGTCCGGTCTGGTCGGGGCAGACCCTCGCCGGCGCGGCCAAGGGCCTCGACCGCCAGCTGAGCCGCACGACCAATGGGTGTGTCGTCCATCGGCGGCGGTGTTTCACGTGAAACACCGTCCCCCAAGGACTCGGTACGGGGACCGGGGACCGGATCGGTCATCGGTCCCGCGATGTTGGCGTCGGACCGCAAGGATTCACTCTCCTCGACTTCAGGCTCGCAATGAACAGAGCCTGCCATGCTTTCGGGGTCGCGAACCAGCGAGGCCGACTGTTCTGTGGATGAATCCGGTTCTGTGGACAACTCCGTAGCCCTTACGGGCTTGCGGTCGCGCGGCGCGGCAGCCGCACGACCGCGGCCGATGATTCCCTGCAGCAGAGAGCGACGTTTCACGTGAAACACGATGCCTCTGCGGTCCAGCGGCAGGCTCCCGACACTCCGCACGCAGCACATATCGCTGCTTGCATGGAGCATCAGTACAAAAAGGTCCTGACATCACACAGTGGAGCGAAACGCCGGTCCACTCCGGGCACCGCCCCGCTCTCAGCGGCGCCGGCGCGTCCGGCCGACCCTGGCCGCCTTGGCTCGCTTTGCGGCGAACCTCACACCGCCCGGGCTCTCCCCGACCACTACGCGCACCACCGTGGAGGCCGGATCCACCAGCCCTTCACCGACATGGAGCACCTCGGTCTCGACCACGCCGAGCTTGCTCAGTGCGGCACGGGCGCCCTGGATCTCCTCCGCTGCGGTGCCCCCCTTGAGCGCCAGCATCTCCCCGTACGGGCGGAGCAGGGGAACACCCCATCCTGCGAGCCGGTCGAGGGGTGCAACGGCCCGGGCCGTCACCACATGGACCGGCTGCAGGGTCCCGAGCACCTCTTCGGCCCGCCCCCGGACGACCGTCACATGGTCCAGGCCCAGCAGCTCGACGACCTCCTGAAGGAAATTCGTACGCCGAAGCAGCGGCTCGAGCAGAGTGATCTTCAGGTCGGGACGCACCAGTGCGAGCGGGATACCGGGAAGCCCGGCCCCCGAACCCACGTCGCACACCGTGACACCCTCGGGTACCACCTCGGAGAGGACCGCGCAGTTCAGCAGATGGCGCTCCCAGAGACGCGGTACCTCGCGCGGACCGATCAGGCCTCGCTTGACCCCCGCGTCCGCCAACAGCTCCGCGTACCGGACAGCCTCTGGAAAGAACTCACCGAATACCGCTTGCGCCTCCTCGGGCGCCTGAGGGAGCTCTGCTGCTGCCTCCGTCACGGGGACCGTCCTTCCGTTCCGCACTAGCGCACTGTGGGTGGCTGACTATCAGGCTGACAAAGATCGGCCCCGCCTGCGAACAGACGGGGCCGACAGTACAAGGATCCGGTCAGGCCGGCAGGACGACGACGAAGCGCTGCGGCTCCTCGCCCTCGGACTCGCTGCGCAGACCTGCTGCCGCTACGGCGTCGTGCACGACCTTGCGCTCGAACGGCGTCATCGGCTCCAGCTTCACCGGCTCGCCCGAGCTCTTCACCTCGTCCGCGGCCTTGGCACCCAGAGCGGCGAGGACCTCACGCTTCTTGGCCCGGAAGCCGGCGATGTCCAGCATCAGGCGGCTCCGGTCACCGGTCTCGCGGTGCACGGCCAGGCGCGTCAGCTCCTGGAGCGCCTCCAGCACCTCGCCGTCCCGGCCCACAAGCTTCTGCAGGTCACGCGCCGATTCGCTGATGATCGAGACCGCGGCCCGGTCCGCCTCCACATCCATGTCGATGTCGCCGTCGAGGTCGGCGATGTCGAGCAGGCCTTCGAGGTAGTCAGCCGCGATCTCACCCTCCTGCTCGAGGCGGGTCAGAGTGTCGCTGCCCTCAGCGGCCGGGACCATGGTGCCTTCCGTCACGGATGGACTCCTTCTTACTTCTTGGACGGGTGCTTGGGCCGCTGCGGGCCCTTGCGCTGTCCGGACTTGGCTTGGCGTGAGGAGCCGGACGCGGTGGGCTTGCCCGCCGTGCTCGGCTGGTCGTCCTGCGGTGCGTCCCGCTTCTCCAACGAGGTCTTGGCTTCCGGGCCGGTGGAGCCGGAGTCCTTCGCCGCGCCGGGATGCGTAGCGGCAGTCTGACGCTTCGCCTTGGTCTGGCGCTTGGGCTGCTGCCGCTTGTGCGCGGCTCCGCCCTCGGCCTCGACGACGGCTGCTTCGCTCTTCGCCACCGTCCCGTCCTCCTGGGCGGCGAGGCCCAGCTTGGCCAGACCGGTGATGAACTTGCGCTCGATGTCATTGCGGTCAGGCCCCTTGGCCACGATCCGCTTCACCGTGTTACGCCGCGTCCTGCCCCGCACCTGACCGTGAGAGGTCACGCTCTTCAGCACACGGCCCAGGTACTGGTCCTGCGCCTTGCTGCCAGGAGTCGGGTTCTGGTTGATCACGTACATCTGCTGACCCATGGTCCAGACGTTGGTGGTCAGCCAGTACACGAGGACACCGACGGGGAAGTTGATACCCATGACGGCGAAGATCACGGGGAAGATGTACATCAGCATCTTCTGCTGCTGCATGTACGGCGTCTTCACGGTCAGGTCGACGTTCTTCGTCATCAGCTGGCGCTGCGTGAAGAACTGCGAGGCCGACATCATCACGATCATGATCGCCGTGACGACACGGACATCGGTCAGCGAGGCGCCCAGCGCCGCGACCTTCTCTTCGCTGTCCATGAACTTCGCCGCCAGCGGGGCGCCGAAGATGTGTGCCTGGCGCGCGCTGTCGAGCAGCGGCTGGTCGATCACGCCGATGGTCTTGCCCGAGGCGATGGACGACAGCACGTGATACAGGGCGAAGAAGAACGGGGACTGCGCCAGAATCGGAAGGCACGAGGAGAGCGGGTTGGTACCCGTCTCCTTGTACAGCTTCATCATCTCTTCGGACTGACGCTGCTTGTCGTTCTTGTAGCGCTCCTGGATCGCCTTCATCTTCGGCTGGAGCACCTGCATGTTCCGGGTCGACTTGATCTGCTTCACGAAAAGCGGGATCAGGCAGATCCGGATCAGGACCACCAGGGACACGATGGACAGGCCCCAGGCCCAGCCCGTGTCATCGCCGAAGAGGGCTCCGTACAGCTTGTGGAACTGGACAATGACCCACGAGACAGGTGTGGTGATAAAGCTGAACAGACTGGCAATCGTGTCCACTAATCAGGCTCCTTGAGCATTGGGCGAGGTCTCTGTGGCCGGGCTCAGGGGTTCGGAGACCGACCCCCCGGAAGGCACATCGCCGGCGGAGTCCCCGCCCTTGCCGCCACGCACACAGCTGCGCAGCATTTCGTGCCAACGCGGACGTTTGCGTGGAGGTACGTGATCCACGCCACCGGGTGACCACGGATTGCACCGCAGGATGCGCCAGGCGGTCAGCGCAGTTCCCTTGATCGCACCGTGCCGGTCGATCGCCGTATATCCATAGTGGGAACACGACGGGTAGTAGCGGCAGACGGGCCCGAGGAGCGGGCTGATCGTCCACTGGTACAGCTTGATAAGGGCCAGCAGCGGGTACTTCATCGCGCGCCCCCTCCCAGCAGCCGCTGAAGGGCGGCATCCAGGTCTCGGGCCAGCTGTGCATGATCGGCGTCACCCGAAGGGGGCAACGCTCGTACGACAACAAGGCTACCGGGGGGCAGCTGAGCCAGCCGTTCGCGCATCAGGTGCCGAAGCTTGCGCTTCACCGCGGTCCGGACGACCGCTCCACCCACTGCTTTGCTGACAACGAAACCCGCACGCGGCGGGGGAGCACTCTCCCCTGTCACGTGCGGGTCCGTAGCACCGCTGCGTAGATGCACGACGAGTAGCGGGCGTCCGGCCCGACGTCCCCGACGTACAGCGGCTGCGAAGTCCTCGCGCCGCCTCAGTCGATTCTCTGAAGGCAGCACGTCATGACCTGGCCGCGATCAGGCGGACAGGTTGGCGCGACCCTTGCCACGGCGGTTCGCGAGAATCGCGCGGCCGGCACGGGTACGCATACGCAGCCGGAAGCCGTGGGTCTTGGCGCGACGACGATTGTTCGGCTGGAAGGTGCGCTTGCTCACTCGGGGGCTCCAGAAATGATTCGTGTGTTGGCGGGACATCGCCTGGCTGTCACCGTGCGCCCACGAGGAACTCGCGTAAACGCCTTAGTGCACCGCTTCACAATCACAGATCGTGATCTTTGCCCATCGGAGGCAGGCGGCAGCAGCCATCGACAACTCGACCTGGTCACGGTACGCGCGGCTACGCCATCCGGTCAAACCGGCTCCTCGCGGGCCCGTGCTGTACACAGCCTGTGGACAACAACTTGAACCACGTGGGTCGGCCTGACTACCGTGGCTGAACTCCGGTTCTTTTCCTTCCTGACTGCCGGGCCTCACCCGACCCGACCCATCCCGTCCCGAGAAGCACACATTCGTGGGACATGCGAGAGAGCGTGCCTTGTGGCTGACGTACCTGCCGATCTTGCCGCAGTGTGGCCACGAGTGCTGGAACAACTCCTCGGGGAGGGCCAGCAGGGCATCGAGCCCAAGGACAAGCAGTGGATCGAGCGCTGCCAGCCTCTGGCTCTCGTGGCCGACACGGCCCTGCTGGCCGTACCCAACGAGTGGGGCAAGCGCGTTCTGGAGGGCCGGCTCGCCCCGCTCATCAGCGAGACGCTGACCCGGGAGTGCGGGCGCCCGATCCGGATCGCGATCACCGTCGACGACTCCGCGAACGAGCCGCCCGCACCGCCCGCGCCCCCCATGCACTCCCCGCACCAGAGCCAGCAGCCGCACCGCTACCAGGGGCCACAGCGCGACGACGCTCCGCGCAACGACGGCTACGACAGCTACGGACCGCGGCCGTCCGACGACGGCATGCCGACGGCCCGGCCCGCCTACCCGGACTACCAGCAGCACCGCCCCGAGCCCGGCGCCTGGCCCCGGGTCCAGGAGGACCTGTCCTGGCAGCCCCGGCACAGCGGGTACCAGGACCGCGACCCGTACGCGAGTCCCCGTCCCCCGCAGCCGCAGCACGACTACCGTCCGCAGCCGTCCGAGCACCAGGGCTACGAGCAGCAGGGTGACGGCCGCGACCGTCACGACCCGCAGGACCAGCAGCCGCAGCACCGGCAGGCCGGCCCCGGGCCCACGCGGACGGGCGGCGGCCCCATGGGCACGCAGTCCGCGCCGCCGCCCGGTACGAACGAGCCGCACGCACGGCTGAATCCGAAGTACCTCTTCGACACCTTCGTCATCGGCGCCTCCAACCGCTTCGCCCACGCGGCGGCGGTGGCCGTCGCCGAGGCCCCCGCGAAGGCGTACAACCCCCTTTTCGTCTACGGGGAGTCGGGGCTCGGCAAGACCCACCTGCTGCACGCCATCGGGCACTACGCACGCAGCCTCTACCCGGGTACCCGGGTGCGGTACGTGAGCTCCGAGGAGTTCACCAACGAGTTCATCAACTCGATCCGCGACGGCAAGGGCGACACCTTCCGCAAGCGCTACCGCGACGTGGACATCCTTCTGGTCGACGACATCCAGTTCCTGGCGAGCAAGGAGTCGACGCAGGAGGAGTTCTTCCACACCTTCAACACGCTCCACAACGCCAACAAGCAGATCGTGCTGTCCTCGGACCGGGCACCCAGGCAACTGGTGACCCTGGAGGACCGGCTGCGCAGCCGGTTCGAGTGGGGCCTCACCACCGATGTGCAGCCACCCGAACTGGAGACGCGCATCGCGATCCTCCGCAAGAAGGCGGTGCAGGAGCAGCTCAACGCCCCGCCGGAGGTGCTCGAGTTCATCGCGTCGCGCATCTCGCGCAACATCCGCGAGCTGGAGGGCGCGCTCATCCGCGTGACCGCCTTCGCGAGCCTCAACCGGCAGCCGGTGGATCTCGGTCTGACCGAGATCGTGCTCAAGGACCTGATCCCGGGCGGAGAGGACTCCGCTCCGGAGATCACCGCGCCGGCCATCATGGCGGCGACCGCCGACTACTTCGGGCTGACCGTCGAGGACCTCTGCGGATCGTCCCGCAGCCGCGTCCTGGTGACGGCACGCCAGATCGCGATGTACCTGTGCCGTGAGCTGACGGATCTCTCCCTGCCCAAGATCGGCGCCCAGTTCGGGGGGCGTGACCACACCACGGTGATGCACGCCGACCGGAAGATCCGCGCGCTGATGGCGGAGCGCCGCTCCATCTACAACCAGGTCACCGAGCTCACGAACCGCATCAAGAACGGCTGACCCGCCGGACCGCGCCCCGGGGCGCCTCGCGAGGACCGTACGAGATCCTCGCGAGGCGCCCTTTGGCTTAGGCGGGTCAGGGTGCCGCGGACTCGTGGCACGCCTGGACCCCGCCGCGGGTGCTGTGGACTTGGGGCGCGCCTGGACCCCGCCACAGGTGCCGCGGACTCGTCACCTCTGAACCTCGCCCTCACCGGCCACCCGAGCCCCGCCGCCCGCCGGGAACCGCACACGGCCGGCCTCGACCCCGTCCGGCGGGAGGCTCCCGTCGGGCCGCCTGGCCCCTGTCACCGACGCGGCTCGGCCGCCTCAGGGCCTCACCCGCCATGAGCCGCCGGCCGGTCCCCGCTCTCAGGTTCCCGTCGCCCGGAAGCGCCCTGGAGCGGCACCAGGAATGACCGCCCGCCGACGGGGAACAGCTTCGAGTACGGCTCGGCACAGCCGATCCGCCCCCTGTGGAGAGCCTCCGGCACAGCTCGGCCACCAGGGAGTGTTCGAATACGGGCGCCGAAGTGGCCCTTCTCCACAGATGATGAGGGAATCCGGCGTCCACAGCCTGGGGACTGTGAAGTTGTCCAGATTGCGTCCACAGAGCCTGTTGTCGATACTCCATCAGGCCAGCTCACACGCCTGGGGATTTGTGGTCAACGGTGATCCACAGCCTGTGGACAGAGAATTCGTCCACAGGGCCTCTTCGATGTTGTCCACCGACCACCCACAGGCAGCACCTCGTTGTCCCCAGCTTCTCCACACCCCTGTCCACTGTTCGGCAACCCGACACCGCCTTTCACTGCCGAGAGTGAAAGGCGTCACACCAGGGGCCTCGGTTGAGCTGTGGGGAACGTGGGTAAAGCTGGGGACAGCCCTGGGGAGAAGTCACCCAGCCCTGTGCATCGGGTGTGCAGAACTTTCGTGTGTCCACAGAAGCGCCTGGTTGTCCACCGGTGCCGCCCACAGGCACGGTGGACAAAAAACCGGCTCTGACCTGCGCAGATGACGTTATCCACGGTTTCCACAGGGCCTACTACTACTACCACTCAGAGTTAGCCCGGAATCAGCTTCGAAGTGGGACCTGTGCACAACTCGAGCGGCGGGCTCGGCGAACCTCTTGGTGCGACTTGACCCCGAGCAGCAACGAGTGTCGGTGCCGTACGTCAGACTGGACCCCGGCGGCCTCCCCAGCCCTTCGGCAGGGAGCCCCGGTCAGACGACGAAGGCCAGCAGGGCGAGCGAGCAACAGCAGGAGGCGGTTCCGGTGAAGATCCGGGTGGAGCGCGATGTACTCGCGGAGGCGGTGGCCTGGGTGGCCCGCAGCCTCCCGGCCCGTCCGCCGGCGCCCGTTCTCGCGGGCCTTCTGCTGAAGGCTGAGGACGGGGCCCTCAGCTTCTCCAGCTTCGACTACGAGGTCTCGGCCAAGGTCTCGGTGGACGCGGAGATCGAGGAGGACGGCACGGTGCTCGTGTCCGGCCGGCTCCTCGCCGACATCTGCCGCGCCCTCCCCAACCGCCCGGTGGAGATTTCCACAGACGGTGTACGGGCGACCGTGGTCTGCGGCTCTTCGCGGTTCACCCTCCACACCCTTCCTGTGGAGGAGTACCCGGCGCTGCCGCAGATGCCGACCGCCACGGGCACCGTCCCTGGTGAGGTTTTCGCCTCCGCCGCGGCCCAGGTCGCCATCGCCGCAGGACGTGACGACACCCTGCCCGTCCTGACCGGCGTGCGGATCGAGATCGAGGGCGAGACCGTCACCCTCGCGTCCACCGACCGCTACCGCTTCGCGGTCCGCGAGTTCCTGTGGAAGCCGGAGAATCCCGACGCCTCGGCCGTGGCCCTGGTGCCCGCCAAGACGCTCCTGGACACCGCCAAGGCGCTCACCAGTGGCGACACGGTGACCCTGGCGCTCTCCGGATCGGGAGCCGGTGAAGGGCTCATCGGGTTCGAGGGCGCGGGGCGTCGCACGACCACGCGGCTCCTCGAAGGCGACCTGCCGAAGTACCGCACCCTCTTCCCCACCGAGTTCAACTCGGTCGCCGTCATCGAGACCGCCCCGTTCGTCGAGGCCGTCAAGCGCGTCGCCCTCGTCGCCGAGCGCAACACGCCGGTGCGCCTCACCTTCGAGCAGGGCGTGCTGATCCTGGAGGCCGGTTCCAGCGACGACGCACAGGCTGTGGAGCGCGTGGACGCGGTGCTCGAAGGCGATGACATCTCGATCGCCTTCAACCCGACCTTCCTCCTGGACGGCCTGAGCGCGATCGACTCCCCGGTCGCCCAGCTCTCCTTCACGACGTCGACGAAGCCGGCCCTGCTCAGCGGCCGTCCCGCCGTCGACGCCGAGGCGGACGACGCCTACAAGTACCTGATCATGCCGGTCCGCCTCTCCGGCTGACCTGGCGGTCGTCCCTGTCATGGCAGCTTCCGGTGGACAGGCTCAGCGCCGAGCGAGCCCGCCGGGCTGCACCCCGCCGTGCGGTGCCGGCCGGGCGTAGGCTCGGTCCCAGGTACGCATCGGCACAACGCTAAAGGAATCTCTGATGGAGCTCGGTCTCGTCGGTCTCGGCAAGATGGGCGGCAACATGCGCGAGCGCATCCGCCGCGCAGGGCACACGGTCATCGGTTACGACCGCAACCCGGACGTCGCCGATGTCCACAGCCTCGAAGAGCTTGTGGGCAAGCTCAAGGGCCCGCGCGTCGTGTGGGTGATGGTCCCGGCGGGCGCCGCGACCCAGTCGACCATCGACGAGCTGGCCGAGCTGCTCTCCCCGGGCGACGTCGTCGTCGACGGCGGTAACTCCCGCTGGACCGATGACGAGAAGCACGCCGTCGAGCTGGGCATCAAGGGCATCGGCTTCGTCGACTGCGGCGTCTCCGGTGGCGTCTGGGGCCTGGAGAACGGCTACGCCCTGATGTACGGCGGCGAGACCGCGAACGTCGAGAAGGTCCAGCCGATCTTCGACGCCCTCAAGCCGGAGGGCGACTTCGGTTCCGTCCACGCGGGCAAGGTCGGCGCCGGCCACTTCGCCAAGATGGTCCACAACGGCATCGAGTACGCCATGATGCAGGCGTACGCCGAGGGCTGGGAGCTCCTGGAGAAGGTCGACTCCGTCACGGACGTGCGTGAGGTCTTCCGCTCCTGGCAGGAGGGCACGGTCATCCGTTCCTGGCTGCTCGACCTGGCGGTCAACGCGCTGGACGACGACGAGCACCTGGACCAGCTCCGTGGCTTCGCCGCCGACTCGGGTGAGGGCCGGTGGACGGTCGAGGCCGCCATCGACAACGCCGTGCCGCTGCCCGCGATCACCGCGTCCCTGTTCGCCCGCTTCGCCTCGCGGCAGGACGACTCGCCGCAGATGAAGATGATCGCCGCCCTGCGCAACCAGTTCGGCGGCCACGCGGTCGAGAACAAGAAGTAGGCCGGACGCCGCGAGGCGCCGGGCCGGCAGTACACAGCAGAGCACGCAGTCGGAAGGGTCGGCGACCATGCACGTCACGCATCTCTCGCTGGCCGACTTCCGCTCGTACGCCCGGGTCGAGGTTCCTCTCGACCCGGGCGTCACCGCGTTCGTGGGGGCCAACGGCCAGGGCAAGACCAATCTGGTCGAGGCCGTCGGCTATCTCGCGACGCTCGGCAGCCACCGGGTGTCGTCGGACGCCCCGCTGGTGCGGATGGGCGCCGAGCGCGCCGTGGTGCGTGCCGCGGTCACCCAGGGCGAGCGCTCCCAGCTGATCGAGCTCGAACTCAACCCCGGCCGGGCCAATCGGGCACGGATCAACAGGTCGTCCCAGGTCAGACCGCGCGATGTCCTGGGGATCGTCCGGACCGTGCTGTTCGCCCCCGAGGACCTCTCCCTGGTGAAGGGCGATCCCGGTGAACGCCGGCGCTTCCTCGACGAGCTGATCACCGCGCGCTCCCCGCGCATGGCGGGCGTCCGCTCCGACTACGAGCGGGTGCTCAAGCAGCGCAACACCCTGCTGAAGTCCGCGGCCATGGCCCGCAGGCACGGTGGCCGGTCGATGGATCTGTCCACGCTGGACGTGTGGGACCAGCATCTGGGACGGGTCGGTGCCGAGCTCCTGGCGCAGCGGCTCGACCTGATCTCGACCCTGCAGCCGCTCGCGGACAAGGCGTATGCCGATGTGGCGCCCGGCGGGGGCCCCGTGACCCTGGAGTACCGCAGCTCGGTCGGTGCCGATGTCGAGCCCGCGCGCACCCGCGAGGAGCTGTACGAGCAGGTGATGGCGGCGCTGGTCCAGGCGCGCAAGCAGGAGATCGAGCGCGGGGTGACGCTGGTCGGCCCGCACCGTGACGACCTGGTGCTCGGCCTGCGCGGCATGCCGGCGAAGGGGTACGCGAGCCACGGCGAGTCCTGGTCGTACGCCCTGGCGCTGCGGCTGGCGTCGTACGACCTGCTGCGCGGCGAGGGCAACGAACCGGTGCTGGTGCTCGACGACGTGTTCGCGGAGCTGGACGCCCGCCGCCGTGAGCGGCTCGCGGAACTGGTGGCCCCCGGGGAGCAGGTCCTGGTGACGGCTGCTGTGGACGACGACGTCCCGGGAGTGCTGGCGGGAGCGCGGTACGCGGTGTCCGCCGGGGTGGTGGAGCGGCTGTGAGCGGGCCGGGCGAGCAGGGCGGGGCCGTCCCCGGCCCGGCGAAGCAGCCGGAGGTCTCGGGAGTCGACCTGGCGCGGGTCGCGCTGAGGGCGGCGAAGGAGCAGGCCCGGGCACGTGGGGCCGCGGCTCAGCAGAAGAAGCAGGCCCGGCGGGGCGGCGGCCTCCGTTCGGGGGCGCGCTCCGACGGGCGTGATCCGCTGCCGCTCGGGTCGGCGATCAACCGTCTGATCACCGAGCGCGGCTGGGAGACCCCTGCCGCGGTGGGCGGTGTGATGGGGCGGTGGCCGCAGATCGTCGGTGAGGATCTGGCCAATCACTGTGTGCCCGTGCGGTACGACGAGGATCCGGCGGAGCGGGTCCTGACCGTGCAGTGCGACTCGACGGCGTGGGCGACGCAGCTGCGGCTGCTGGCACCCCAGCTCGTCGCCCGGCTGAACGCCGATCTCGGCCACGGAACGGTTCGGATGATCAAGGTGCTCGGCCCCGGCGGCCCGCAGCGCACTTTCGGCCCTCTTCGGTCGCCCGGGAGCAAGGGCCCCGGGGACACCTACGGCTGAGCAGGCCTTTTACCCTCCGGAGGCCGCCCCGGCGCCACCCGGGCCCCGGCCCGCGCCCAGGGGTTCCGGCGGCCTTCCCGTCCCCGTGTGTCCGGGTTTGCCGAGGACTCGGTGATTCCGTTCTGTACGGCTATGTCGGTTTTTGGTCCGTACGGGGAGCGTGAGGCGTCCCTCACCGTAGCGGGAGGTTGACAGCCCGAAGCGCGCAAAGCCCTCGTGAGCCTCCCGGGGCCCCTTCCTGAATATGGGGAGTCGTCAGCCGCTCATTCAGGGCGGCACATGCGTACTCAGGCACCGGCAAACCCCCATTCATGTCGGCGCTACCGGTAGACTGGTGGACAATCCCGCTTCCTCGCGGGAGTCGTCGATACAAGCCGAACGACGCAGCCGCTCCCGCCTGCCGGAGAACGGCCTGTGCTGTGCCAGAAAGGGCGCTTCGTGGCCGATTCCGGCAACCCCAACGAGAACATCCCGTCCACGGCCGGTGAGCCGGGCGAGGTCACCGCCTCGTACGACGCCAGCGCGATCACCGTGCTCGAAGGCCTGGACGCGGTCCGCAAGCGGCCCGGCATGTACATCGGGTCCACCGGTGAGCGCGGTCTCCACCACCTCGTGCAAGAGGTTGTCGACAACTCGGTCGACGAGGCCATGGCCGGGCACGCGGACACCATCGACGTCACGATCTTCGCCGACGGCGGGGTGCGCGTGGTCGACAACGGCCGCGGTATCCCGGTCGGCATCGTGCCGTCCGAAGGCAAGCCGGCCGTCGAGGTCGTGCTCACCGTCCTGCACGCGGGCGGAAAGTTCGGCGGAGGCGGTTATGCCGTCTCCGGCGGCCTGCACGGCGTCGGCGTCTCCGTCGTCAACGCCCTGTCCACCCGGGTCTCCGTCGAGGTCAAGACGGACGGGTACCGCTGGACCCAGGACTACAAGCTCGGTGTCCCGACCGCCCCGCTGGCCCGTCACGAGGCCACGGAGGAGACCGGGACGAGCGTCACCTTCTGGGCCGACGGCGACGTCTTCGAGACCACCGACTACTCCTTCGAGACGCTCTCGCGCCGCTTCCAGGAGATGGCGTTCCTCAACAAGGGACTCACCCTCAAGCTCACCGACGAGCGCGAGGCGGCGAAGGCCACGGCGGGCGCCGACAGCGCCGAGGTCGTCGACGTCCCCGATGAGGAGTCGACCCGCACGGTCACGTACCACTACGAGAACGGCATCGTCGACTTCGTCAAGTACCTGAACTCCCGCAAGGGCGACCTCATCCACCAGTCGGTGATCGACATCGAGGCCGAGGACAAGGACCGCCTCCTCTCGGCCGAGATCGCCATGCAGTGGAACACGCAGTACACCGAGGGTGTCTACTCCTTCGCCAACGCGATCCACACGCACGAGGGCGGTACGCACGAGGAGGGCTTCCGTGCGGCCCTGACCTCGCTGGTCAACCGCTACGCGCGCGACAAGAAGCTGCTGCGCGAGAAGGACGACAACCTCACCGGTGAGGACGTCCGCGAGGGCCTGACGGCCATCATCTCGGTGAAGCTGGGCGAGCCGCAGTTCGAGGGCCAGACGAAGACGAAGCTCGGCAACACCGAGGCGAAGACGTTCGTCCAGAAGGTCGTCCACGAGCAGCTGACGGACTGGTTCGACCGGAACCCCAACGAGGCCGCCGACATCATCCGCAAGGGCATCGCGGCGTCCACGGCCCGCGTGGCGGCCCGTAAGGCCCGTGACCTGACGCGGCGCAAGGGGCTCCTGGAGAGCGCCTCGCTGCCCGGCAAGCTGAGCGACTGCCAGTCCAACGACCCGACGAAGTGCGAGATCTTCATCGTCGAGGGTGACTCCGCCGGCGGTTCGGCGAAGTCGGGCCGTAACCCGATGTACCAGGCCATCCTGCCCATCCGCGGCAAGATCCTGAACGTCGAGAAGGCCCGGATCGACAAGATCCTCCAGAACACCGAGGTCCAGGCGCTGATCTCGGCCTTCGGCACCGGGGTCCACGAGGACTTCGACATCGAGAAGCTCCGCTATCACAAGATCATTCTGATGGCGGACGCCGACGTCGACGGTCAGCACATCAACACCCTCCTGCTGACGTTCCTGTTCCGCTTCATGCGGCCGCTGGTGGAGTCCGGGCACGTGTATCTCTCGCGTCCGCCGCTCTACAAGATCAAGTGGGGCCGTGACGACTTCGAGTACGCCTACTCGGACCGCGAGCGGGACGCCCTGGTGGAGCTCGGCAAGCAGAACGGCAAGCGGATCAGGGAAGACTCGATCCAGCGGTTCAAGGGCCTCGGTGAGATGAACGCCGAGGAGCTGCGCGTCACCACGATGGACGTCGACCACCGTGTGCTGGGCCAGGTCACGCTGGACGACGCGGCGCAGGCCGACGACCTGTTCTCGGTGCTGATGGGCGAGGACGTCGAGGCGCGGCGTTCGTTCATCCAGCGCAACGCCAAGGACGTCCGCTTCCTCGACATCTGAGTCGGCCGTACAAGCAAGCCGCAGTGCGAAAGGACTTTGACCAGCAATGGCCGACGAGAACACCCCTGTGATGCCCGAAGAGGAGCCCGTTGTCCCGGGCGTGGGCATGCGAGTCGAGCCCGTGGGGCTCGAGACGGAGATGCAGCGCTCCTACCTCGACTACGCGATGTCCGTCATCGTGTCGCGTGCGCTGCCGGACGTGCGGGACGGACTGAAGCCCGTCCACCGTCGCGTGCTGTACGCGATGTACGACGGTGGCTACCGGCCCGAGAAGGGCTTCTACAAGTGCGCCCGTGTCGTCGGTGACGTCATGGGTACGTACCACCCGCACGGCGACTCCTCGATCTACGACGCGCTCGTGCGACTGGCGCAGCACTGGTCGATGCGCATGCCGCTCGTGGACTCCAACGGCAACTTCGGTTCTCCGGGCAACGACCCGGCCGCGGCCATGCGGTACACCGAGTGCAAGATGATGCCGCTGTCCATGGAGATGGTCCGGGACATCGACGAGGAGACCGTCGACTTCCAGGACAACTACGACGGCCGCAACCAGGAGCCGACGGTCCTGCCGGCGCGCTTCCCGAACCTCCTGGTGAACGGCTCCGCGGGCATCGCGGTCGGCATGGCGACCAACATCCCGCCGCACAACCTGCGTGAGGTCGCCGCGGGCGCCCAGTGGTACCTGGAGCACCCGGAGGCCTCGCACGAGGAGCTCCTGGACGCCCTGATCGAGCGGATCAAGGGCCCGGACTTCCCGACCGGCGCGCTGGTCGTGGGCCGCAAGGGCATCGAGGAGGCCTACCGCACGGGCCGTGGCTCGATCACGATGCGGGCCGTCGTCGCGGTCGAGGAGATCCAGAACAGGCAGTGCCTGGTCGTCACGGAGCTCCCGTACCAGACGAACCCCGACAACCTCGCGCAGAAGATCGCCGACCTGGTGAAGGACGGCAAGATCGGCGGCATCGCGGACGTCCGTGACGAGACGTCCTCGCGCACGGGCCAGCGACTGGTCGTCGTGCTGAAGCGTGACGCGGTCGCCAAGGTCGTGCTGAACAACCTCTACAAGCACACCGACCTGCAGACGAACTTCGGCGCGAACATGCTGGCGCTCGTCGACGGGGTGCCGCGCACGCTCTCCATCGACGCGTTCATCCGCCACTGGGTGACGCACCAGATCGAGGTCATCGTCCGGCGCACGAAGTTCCGGCTGCGCAAGGCCGAGGAGCGGGCCCACATCCTGCGCGGCCTGCTCAAGGCCCTGAACGCGATCGACGAGGTCATCGCGCTCATCCGCCGCAGCAACACCGTGGAGATCGCGCGTGAGGGCCTGATGGGCCTCCTGGAGATCGACGAGATCCAGGCGAACGCGATCCTGGAGATGCAGCTGCGCCGTCTGGCCGCGCTGGAGCACCAGAAGATCACCGCGGAGCACGACGAGCTCCAGGCGAAGATCAACGAGTACAACGAGATCCTGGCCTCGCCCGCGAGGCAGCGGCAGATCGTCAGCGAGGAACTGGCCGCGATCGTCGACAAGTTCGGCGACGACCGGCGCTCCAAGCTCGTGCCCTTCGACGGCGACATGTCCATCGAGGACCTGATCGCCGAGGAGGACATCGTCGTCACGATCTCCCGCGGCGGCTACGTCAAGCGCACCAAGACGGACGACTACCGCTCGCAGAAGCGCGGCGGCAAGGGCGTCCGGGGCACGAAGCTCAGGGAAGACGACATCGTCGACCACTTCTTCGTGTCCACCACGCACCACTGGCTGCTGTTCTTCACGAACAAGGGCCGGGTCTACCGGGCCAAGGCCTACGAACTGCCGGACGCCGGCCGGGACGCGCGCGGCCAGCACGTCGCGAACCTGCTGGCGTTCCAGCCGGACGAGCAGATCGCGCAGATCCTGGCGATCCGTGACTACGAGGCGGCGCCGTACCTGATCCTGGCCACCAAGGGCGGCCTGGTGAAGAAGACGGCGCTCAAGGACTACGACTCGCCGCGTTCCGGAGGCGTCATCGCCATCAACCTGCGCGAGACGCAGGACGGCAGCGACGACGAGCTGATCGGCGCGGAGCTGGTCTCCGCCGAGGACGACCTGCTGCTCATCAGCAAGAAGGCCCAGTCGATCAGGTTCACCGCGACGGACGACGCGCTGCGCCCCATGGGCCGTGCGACCTCGGGCGTGAAGGGCATGAGTTTCCGCGAGGGCGACGAGCTGCTCTCGATGAATGTTGTCCGGCCCGGTACGTTCGTGTTCACTGCCACCGACGGCGGGTACGCGAAGCGGACCGCGGTCGACGAGTACCGCGTCCAGGGCCGTGGCGGTCTGGGTATCAAGGCCGCCAAGATCGTGGAGGACCGTGGTTCGCTCGTCGGAGCGCTGGTGGTGGAGGAGGCGGACGAGATCCTCGCCATCACGCTGGGCGGTGGTGTGATTCGTACGCGAGTCAATGAAGTCAGGGAGACGGGCCGTGACACCATGGGCGTCCAACTGATCAATCTGGGCAAGCGTGATGCCGTCGTCGGCATCGCGCGCAACGCCGAGGCCGGTCGTGAGGCCGAAGAGGTCGACGGGACCGATGAGGCCGAAGGCGCCACGGTCGAGGCCCATGCCGAGAACGTGGTCGAGGGCACAGTCGAGGGCACGGCGCCTTCGGCCGGGGAGCACGAGGAGTAGAGCGTGAGTGGAGCCACGGGCGCAGGTTCGGCCGCTTCCGGAGCAGGCGCGAACGGCGCCCGTGGCCCTGCCACGGACTCCCAAGGGGGCACTGTGACGGACACTCGGGGACCGCAGCCGAAGTACGAGGGGTACGCGACCGGGCCGTTGCCCGGTGAGCGGGAGCCCGCACCGGGCCAGGCGGGGCCCTACCACCCGCCGCAGGCGTACCCGTCCCCCGCGGGCGGTACGCAGGGTGGCGGCACACAGGGCGGAGCACAGGGCGTGGGCGGCGTACAGGCGACCCGGCTGCCTCGGACGGGGGCGCGGACGACTCCGCGTACCCGTAAGGCGCGGCTGCGGGTGGCGAAGGCCGACCCGTGGTCGGTGATGAAGGTCAGCTTCCTGCTCTCCATCGCGCTCGGCATCTGCACGGTGGTCGCCGCCGCGGTCCTGTGGATGGTGATGGACGCGATGGGCGTCTTCTCCACCGTGGGCGGAACGATCAGCGAGGCCACCGGTTCGAACGAGAGCAACGGCTTCGATCTGCAGTCGTTCCTGTCGCTGCCGCGCGTCCTGATCTTCACCTCGGTCATCGCGGTGATCGACGTGGTGCTGGCCACCGCGCTGGCGACGCTGGGCGCGTTCATCTACAACCTGTCGGCCGGCTTCGTGGGTGGCGTGGAGCTCACTCTCGCCGAGGACGAGTAGGCCACCGGGTATCGATTTTGGGACTGGCCCCGACGTGCGCTAATCTTCAGAAGTCAGCGCAGCAGCGCGGCGGGGCTATAGCTCAGTTGGTTAGAGCGCATCCCTGATAAGGATGAGGCCACAGGTTCAAATCCTGTTAGCCCCACCAGCACGAAGGCCCCTCACCGGCAACGGTGGGGGGCCTTCGGCGTATGTGGCGGACATCGGCTTCCGTGGCTCGATACGACCGCCCGCAGCCGCTTTTCGATTCCCCGCCGTGTCCAGGCTCCTGGAGGGCTCCGCTCGCGCGGGCCGGCAGGTTCGGGCAGGGGCGGGGCAGGCCCGTGGCGGAGTGCCCGCGCGGATCAGCTGGGGATCAAAGCTCCGCGGCCCGGGCGCCGAGGTCCCCGCACCGCGCATGCCGCAGGGTGGCGAGACGGATCAGCCCGGTCCTGGAACGCGACGAGGCCCTGCAGGGCTCTCGACAGGGACTGAAGCCCCAGGAGCGCCGTGCGGGCGCACGGAAAAGGCCCCCGCCGGTGTGGAACCGGACCAGGGGCCTGGGCGTGTGCGCGGCGCGCTCAGGGTGGCAGCGGGGACGAGTCCCCGGCAGCGGTGGCGCCGTGGGTGGATCGGAGGCTGTTCGCCGTGTGCGCGGTGTCGGTGGCGTCCGGGGACAGCTGGCGGGTGGCCGGGGAGGAGCCGTGAGCCTCGGCGCGGATGCGCTGCTTCATCGTCGGTGGCAGCGCCCTGTCACGCGGAAGGGTCCATCGCACGGACGGGGTGGTCGCGGTTGCCGCGGTCGCACCCGTGTGCTCGTGGCTCGTGGTCGCCGGCTCCGCGGCCGTGGCCTGGGCGGTGGCCAGGCCCAGCGAGGCGAGAAGTGCGAAGAAGGCGGTGATGAAGGCGGTCCAGATGCTCTTGACCCTGAAGGTGCTCATGGCCCCTCGCTTTCAGGTGGTCCGGTTTGCTTACCTTTCCGATGATGTGGATCCGGGCCGGGGAATCCGGGACCGACGCCCCCGGTGCGCCGATCTTCCGATGAACACCACTCTTATGGTTCAACCAGCCCGAAAAACTGCTTCCGAGGCGTCGCGAGAGGCTCTGAAGGGGCTCCGGAACGAGGTGCCTTCGGCTTCCGGGCAGGTCACCGAACGGTATCGGCCGGTGTGTATAGTCGGGCGGCAGAAGTCCCTTACGTCAAGGAAAGACGAGGTCGCGCGGTGAAGAAGCTTCTCCTGGTCGCACTGGCCGCCATCGGCGGGCTCCTCGTGTACCGCCAGATCCAGGCGGATCGCGCCGAGCAGGATCTGTGGACGGAGGCGACCGACTCCGTGCCCGCAGGTTCGGGTGTGTGAGACGGAACAGTCTGCTAGAAGCCCCGGCCGCCGAGCGGCCGGGGCTTTGTGCTGTCCGGGAGCCGTCGTCGCACGCCGGTGGCATTCCTGTGAAGTTCCCGTTGGCACATTATTGACTTGCATAGGCAAAGTCGCGGGCTCCTGAGCGCTCGCCTTCCCGCGCACGGTGCGTACCGGGTGCAGCTCGCACGCGTCGCGCGGCCGGCGGCCCGCGCCACCACGACGGCGCCGGACGCGGTCACGCCGGTTGCGGAAGCTTCGGGGTACGGCCAACTCTCCGGCACCTGAAGGCGGTTGAAGGACGCGCGGATCGAGGGTGGATCGGTCGCCGGTGACGCGCCGGTCAGGCCGTCCGGGGTCAGCGGGTGCGCTACGAGGTGGAGTTCGCCGATACGTGCCCCTGCGTGCTCGCGGGGGACCACTGGGCCGAGGCGGCCGGGATCGCCGGGAAGGCGCACGCGTCCGCCGCGTGCCGCGCGTGGTGCTTCGCAAGGGAGGCCGCCCCGGCCCCGGCGCGGTGCGCACACTCCCGTACGAGAGGTGGCAGCTCGTGCGAAGACGCCAAAACGAGGGCGGCGGCAGACACCGGCGGTACGGGCGGTGCAGGATGGACCGGCATCGCGACCGCTGCCGGCGCGGGCGCCGTGGCCGCACCGGTCGCCGGGCCCGTGCCCGTACGCAGCCGCAGAGCAAGCACGCAGACGACGAGGGGAAGCGCGTGAACAGGCAGCGCAACAAGGGCCGGGTGACGCTGGCGGCGCTCGCGGCGATGTGTGCGGTGGCGGCGCTGCCGGGGCAGGCGCACGCGGCCGACGGCCCCGCGGCGTACACCTTCGATCCGGCGGCGGCATCGGTCCAGGGCGCGGAGACGAACGCCGAGGCGCAGGAGCTGAAGCCGGGATCGGTCTACAAGAGCTCCATCGAGGCGAACCAGAAGCTCTATTACCGGCTGGAGCTCGACGACAGCACCGATGCGTACGTCTCCGCGGTGGTCGTGCCGAAGGACGGTGGGAAGGTCGCCTACGGGGACGGCATCACCATCAGCATCAGGGATCTCGACGACAACCGGTGCAGTTCCGAGGACGCGGCCTTCGAGTCGGCGGAGTTCCCGCGTCCGATCGCCGCGTACGCCCACCGGACGGTCCGCAAGGACAGCACCATCTGTCAGGCGGGCGGTACGTACAACGTCCTCGTCGAGCGGGAGAGCAAAGCCACCTCGTCGCCCGGCGCCTGGGACCTGGAGCTGCGCTTCGAGACCGAACCCGCGCTGAAGGACGGTGAGACGCCACCGACCGAGGCACCGGAGGACTGGCCCTCCTCCTCCCCGGCGCCCGCCGCGGGCAAGCAGAAGCGCGCCGGAGGCAGCAGCTACTACGACGCGACCAGCATCGAGGCCGGGGAGTGGGTGGACGCCGTCGCGCCCGGGCAGACGCGCTTCTACCGGGTGCCCGTGGACTGGGGCCAGCAGATCTTCGCCACGGCCGCGTTGAGCAACAGCGGCACCTCGACCGAGTTCCTGGGCAACGTCCTGGCGGTGGCGCTGGACAATCCCGCCCGTGGTCATGTGGAGGACGCGACGTTGTCGTACGCAGGGGCGCCCACCTCGGTGGCGCTGGACCCGTTGCCCCCTGTGGCCTACGAGAACCGATACGACGTGGCGTCGGACGTCAGCGCGATGCGTTTCGCGGGCTGGTACTACCTCTCGGTGACGCTCTCCCCCAAGGTCGCCGAGCACTACGGCAAGGACCCCATCGGCCTGACGCTCAAGGTCAACGTCGTCAACGACAGCAAGCCTTCGCCGTATCAGGGGGATGCGGGCATCTTCGGCGTCACCGACGACGACAGGGACATGGCCAAGAGCGGTCAGAGCGCATCCGAGGCCGGCCAGAGCGACACCATGAAAATGGTCGCGGCGGCCGGCATCGGCTCGGGGTCGGTCCTGGTGCTCGGGCTCGGCGCGTGGACGCTGCTGGCCCGGCGCAGGGCGGCTGCCGTGCCGCCGGGAGCGGGTGGCCACCAGCCGCTCGGAGGACCGCCGCCGCAGGCCTGGTGAACCGGTCAGGCCTGGGTGAGCGCCCAGATGCCCACCGCGAAGCAGATCAGCGCCACCAGCAGGACCGGGATCGCCACCTTCGGGGGCGGTCCCGGCCGCTTCACGGGGGACGGCTGCGGAACTGCTGCGGGAGGAGCGGCCGTCCGGGGAGCCTGGGGATGCTGGGCGGTGTAGGCCCGGGTGGGCGGCGAACCGTACGGCACGGCGGACGTGGCGGCCTGTGCGAAGTCCGCCGGAGAACCGTCGGCGTAGGGGGAACCCTGGAGAGGAACCGGAGGGGCGGGCGGCTGCACCCCCTGGTGTGGGGGTGGGCTCTGCTGCGGCGGCGGCGCGAGGTGGAAGCTGCCCGTCTCCGACATCGCCGGGTGCGGCGCGTACGGCTGCTCTCCGGCGCCCTGGGGCTGCTGTGACGGCTGAGGCGACGGCTGGGGCGCCGACGTGCGGCCCGAGGCCTGGACGGGCGCCTGAGGGCCGTTCAGGGCCCCGGCAGCGCCGTCAGTTCCTTCCGGTCCTTCGGGGCCGAAGCCGGCGGGCAGAGGGCCGATCTGATCGAACACCTCGACCGGTTCGTCCTCGGCACCCTCGTCCGGCAGCATCTCGACCGCTGCGGCCAGTGCCTTCCGCGCGCCGGTGGCCGTACGGAAGCGGGCGTGCGGGTCAGGCTGCAGCAGACCGGCGAGGACCTGCCACATCGGCTCCGGCACGCCCTGCGGGGCACCAGGGGTGCCGTGCGCCGCGAAGTACTCGATCAGGGCCTGGGAGTCGGGCTTCTGCCCCTGGAGCAGGTAGAGCGCGACGAGGCCGACGGCGAACAGGTCCGCCGGGAAGTCGGGCTCCGCACCCATCATCTGCTCGGGCGCGAAGTAACCCGGCGTGCCGACCACGTAGTTGGTCTCGGTGAGCCGAGGCTCTCCCTTGCGCATCGAGATGCCGAAGTCGGAGAGCCGCAGATGCGGCCTGCCCTTACCGGTGGCCTCCATGAGGATGTTGGCCGGCTTGATGTCCCGGTGCACGACCCCCTCGGCGTGCACGGTGGACAACCCGGAGAGCAGCTGGTCGAGCAGGAGGCAGACGAACCGCGGGGGCAGCGGCCCGTAGTCGCCGATGACGTGCGCCAGCGAACCGCCGCTGACCAGGTCCATCGTGAAGAGGACCTTGTCGTCGTCGGCCGCCCAGCTGGCCGGGGCGAGCACGTGCGGATGCTCGATGCGCAGTGCCTGTTCACGGACGAAGCGCAGCAGCGTGTGCGCGTCGCTCTGCTGGAGAACCTTCGCCGCCACATACCTGCGGCGCCTGTGGTCCCATGCGCGCCATACGGCGCCGACCCCACCACGTCCGATCGGATCCACCAGCTCGTACCGACCAGCGAAGACCTCACCCATCGCGCTGCGCCCGCTCCCGTTCACGTTTCGGTTCGTGCCCCGGCTGTCGGGATACTGCCGCGGCCCTGCCGCCTGGGGACGGTTCCGCCCCTGGGTCCTGCTTCAGCTCTGGTGGCCCTCGTAGTGTGCGACCGCGTCGGCGGTGCGTCCCGCTCCGTAGACCCTGAGGAACTCTGCCAGCTCGGGGTGGGCCGGGGCGAGCGAGTCGGCGGCATCGATGATGTCGCCGGCCGCGGCGACCGAGCGCAGGAGCGACTGGATCTCCCGGACGACACGCCGCACCGTGGGGGCTCCGCCGGTGGTGGTGGTCTGGCCGGTGCTGGTGAGGACCGAGCCGCCCTGGGACTTCTTGATCTCCTCCATCCGGTCGGTGGCCTCTCCCGCGCTGATGCTGCCGTCCGCCACCTGGCCGGCGAGCTCCTGGAGTGCCTGGACCCGCTGGACGACCGCCGGATTACCGATCTTGGCCCGCTGGCCGCTCATCAGTTGGGAGAGCATAGGGGCGGACAGCCCGAGCACCGCCGCGAGGCGTGCCTGGTTGAGACCGAGGTCGTCGATCAGCCTGCGGAAGAGCGCCCCCAGCGGCTCCCCGTACCAGCTGCGCTGGAGCTCCCTGGCTCTAGCCGTGGCCTCTTGCTGCGCTGCGTCCATTGCGTCTCCCCTTCGCTGCGGCTTCGCTGCTGCGAACCTCGTCGTGCATCTTACGGAGAGCCGTTGCGGACCGGGAGCCCCAATCGTTTTGGAGGATTCAGGGGGTCACCCGGTACTCTGTTCTGCGACGGATGTCGCGGCATGAATGTGTCCCGTGGTGTCCGCATTTGGGGGCCTTAGCTCAGTTGGTAGAGCGCTGCCTTTGCAAGGCAGATGTCAGGAGTTCGAATCTCCTAGGCTCCACATCCCAGAGTCCCCCGGATCCGCTTCAGTGCGGCTCCGGGGGACTCTTCGTTGGTTCTGGGCTCACCCACTGCCTGGCCTCACGGTCGATCCGGACTCACGTGCCGGATCGGGTGCCCGTGCGTGCTCGGCCTCCTGCGCAGTTCCTGTTTCACGTGAAACAGGGAGGCTCGTGTGAGAGCCCTCTGTTTCACGTGGAACGACGAAGGGGTGCCGGAGACCATGTGGTCTCCGGCACCCCTTCGAGGCGGCCTGCCCGGGAAGGTCGGGCAGGCGGAGCCTTGCTCAGTGGCGGTCGTCGCGGCCCTCGTCGTCCGTCCCGTCCGACCCGGCCTCGGCGTCGTCCTGCTTGGCCCGGACCTCCGGGTCCAGCACGGGCTGGCCGCTGCCGTCGACGGAGGTCAGCGGGGTGCGGTCGTCCACCTCGGTGGGGGCGGGCGGCTCGACCAGCCAGTCCGGGTTGGCCTGCTTGTCCCACCACTTCCAGGCGGCGAACGCTCCGCCCGCAAGGGCGCCCAGGACGACGAAGCCCTTGGCCAGCTTGCCTGCCCTGGCCCGTCGCTCGTGCTTCCTGACGAGCTTCTGGATCTCCTTGGTCGTCACCTGGCCACGGAGTGCCGCCAGTGCGGCAGCGCTGCGGGCCGTCGCCTCTTCGGCCATGGGCCGGCTCGCCGCCACCGCGTACTCGACACGCGGCACGGTGTAGTCGGCCGCGGAACGGGCGGCGCTGCGCGTCCGAGAGGCGGCCCTGTGCGCGGCCTCGTCGACCTTGGGAGGCACATGGGTCAGTGCCTGTTCGATGCGCGGTGCGAGATGCGCGCTGTACTGGACGCGGGCCTGGGCGGCTGCCTTCGACACCTTGGGCGCGAGCAGTGCACGAGCCTCCTGCGCGTAGTGCGCGGCCTGTTCCTTGGCCGTGTCGGCGTACGGCGCCACCACTTCCGCGGCGTGCTGCGCACTGTCCTTCGCCGAGTAGGTTGCGGCGCGCACGCTGTCGATGCGGGTCACGGGATCCTCCTCCTTGGTGGCGGGTAGGTACTCCGCCTATCCACCCATTTCGAAATCATGCCCGCTGAGGCATCGAGCGCCATGCGGGACGGGCATCCGGGTCATAAACGTCATTCTCGGGCAAAGTGGTGCAAGAGGAGCGTGCCGCAGACGATGCCACGGTTCGTGTCGGGGCGCTTCACCTCCTCGCGCACATGGCCGCATCTGTCCCGCAGGAAGTGTGGGAAAGGTGCAGGAAAGCGGGCAACGAGGTGAGTGCCTGATGTCCCGGCCTGTGACCGGCCGGTGCGGCGGGGGCGCCGTGTAAGGATCGGTGGTCACCAGCGAAGACGGACGGAAGGCAGACCGTGGCCGAGGAGCTTTACGCCACTTTGAGGACCAGCCGGGGTGACATCGAGATCCGGCTGCTGCCGAACCACGCTCCCAGGACGGTCAAGAATTTCGTCGAGCTCGCCAGGGGTGAGCGCGAGTGGACCGATCCCGCGACCGGGAGGAAGTCCACGGACAAGCTGTACGACGGAACGGTCTTCCACCGTGTCATCGGTGGCTTCATGATCCAGGGCGGTGACCCGCTGGGCAACGGGACCGGCGGTCCCGGGTACGAGTTCGGCGACGAGTTCCACCCGGACCTCGCCTTCGACAAGCCGTACCTGCTGGCGATGGCCAACGCGGGGCCGGGTACCAACGGCTCGCAGTTCTTCGTGACCGTCTCGCCGACCGCCTGGCTTACCGGCAAGCACACGATCTTCGGGGAAGTCGCCGGCGATGCGGGCAGGAAGGTCGTGGACGCCATCGCGGCGTCTCCGACGAACCCCCGGACCAACCGGCCCCTCCAGGACGTGGTGCTCGATTCGGTCGTCATCGAGACCCGCTGACCCTCTGCCGGACGTGCCCGCGGCCCGCCTGTCCGAAGTACCGCGGATCCGGCACGGGGAACCAACCGCCCTGTTCGTCCGTACTGTTACATAGCGGGCGAGCGGGGCGGACGTACATGTGCCGCCTCCACGGACGAGGACCGAAGGGGCCGTGACCGATGGAGCAGCAGCCGCCGAACGACCAGGACGGGTCCGCGGCTGCGGGCGGTCCCCCCACGTGTTACCGGCATCCGGACCGCGAGACGGGGATCCGCTGCGTGCGATGCGAGCGGCCGATCTGCACGGATTGCATGATCGAGGCGTCGGTGGGCTTCCAGTGCCCGGAATGCGTCCGTGAGGGGACGGGCGCGGGTCACCACCCGGCGGCGAGCCGGCCGCGCACTCTGGCGGGTGGCAGCGTCGCCGCCGATCCGAGGCTGATCACCAAGATCCTGCTCGTCATCAACATCGGCGTCTTCATCGCGGTCTCGGTGGCCGGACGTCCCCTGGTCGACGATCTCCTGCTGTTCGGCCGGGCCTACTCGGGGGATCCCGCGGCCGGGGTGGAAGGAGTGGCGGAGGGGCAGTGGTACCGCCTCCTCACGTCGATGTTCCTGCACCAGGAGGTGTGGCACATCGCGTTCAACATGCTGGGCCTGTGGTGGCTCGGCGGCCCGCTGGAAGCGGCCCTGGGCCGTGCCCGTTATCTGACGCTCTACCTGCTCTCGGGTCTCGCGGGCAGCGCTCTCACCTACTGGATGTCCGACCCCGCGCAGGGATCGCTCGGAGCGTCCGGAGCCGTCTTCGGGCTGCTGGGCGCGACGGCGGTGCTGATGCGCCGGATGAACTACGACATGCGGCCCGTGATCGCGCTCCTCGTCGTGAACCTGATCTTCACCTTCAACCCGTGGGGGGCCATCGCCTGGCAGGCGCACGTGGGTGGGCTGGTCGCCGGGACCCTGATCGCGATCGCCATGGTCCACGCTCCGCGGGAGCGCCGGAACCTCGTGCAGTACGGCACGTGCGCGCTGGTGCTGATCGTGGTCGTGGGCATCGTCCTCGCCAGGACCGCCGCGCTCACCTGAGCGGAACCAGTTGCTCCAGAGGGTGGGTTGTCCACAGAGCGTGCCGGATCTTGTGCATGACGTGTGGAACAGGTGTGCCCCTTGTCGCTGAACAGGGTTTTCCCAGTCAGGACAAGGGGCGTAGGCTCCCGCGATGCGCCAGTGTGTAGTCACACCGGCGTCAACTTCGAGGGAAGTTATCCACAGATCGTCTGACCTTTTCCCCTACCTGTGGATAACTCTGTGGGTAACTCAGGGCAGAGCTACTTCCACTGTGTGGAGACGCCGAAGCCTCCGGCGATGAAGCCGAAGCCCACGACGATGTTCCAGTTGCCCAGCGCGCTGATCGGCAGGTCGCCCTCGGTGACGTAGAAGACCACGATCCAGGCCAGACCGATCAGGAAGAGCGCCAGCATCACCGGCGCCACCCAACTGCGGTTGGTCAGCTTTATGCTCGTCGCCTGCTTGGCCGGCGGAGGCGTGAAGTCTGCCTTCTTGCGGATACGTGACTTCGGCACGAGGGACTCTCCTGTCGATGCGCTGCGTGACCGCGCAGGGATCTGTGGCTGGCGCCGGGGCGCAAGGGGGAATGCTGCCTCCCCGGGGCGTCCGTTAGCGTAGTGCTTCCGTGGCGCCTAAGGAGATAAGGGTACGTTGAGCAATTCTGCCGACTCTCCCCGAGGTCCGGCCCGGCGCATGGCCCGGTGGCCGGTACAAAGCCTCACCGCTGCCGTTTTCGCCCTCGCCGGCCTGATCTTCGTCACCAGTGCCAACACGGCCAAAGGGACCGACATCCGGACGGACTCCTCCCTGCTCAAGCTCTCCGACCTCATCCAGCAGCGCAGTGAGAAGAACGCGGAGCTGGACGAGTCGACCGCGTCCGTACGCGCGGACATCGACACCCTCGCCCGGCGGGACGACGGGAGCACCCGCGCCGAGGACGCCGAACTCGAGGCGCTCGAGAAGGCCGCGGGCACGACTCCGGTCACCGGCGAGGCCCTCTCCGTCACGCTGAACGACGCCCCGCCGGACGCGACCGCGAACCCCGGCTACCCCGAGCCGCAGCCCAACGACCTGGTGATCCACCAGCAGGACCTGCAGGCCGTCGTCAACGCCCTCTGGGAGGGCGGGGCGAAGGGCATCAAGGTGATGGACCAGCGGCTGATCTCCACCAGCGCGGTGCGCTGCGTGGGGAACACCCTGATCCTCCAGGGGCGCGTCTACTCGCCTCCGTACAGGATCACCGCCGTCGGCGACCGGGACGAGCTGCGGCAGGCGCTCGACGACTCCACGGCGATCCAGAACTACCAGCTGTACGTGAAGGCGTACGGGCTCGGGTGGAAGGTCGAGGAGGACGACAAGGTGACGCTCCCCGGCTACTCGGGCACCGTCGACCTCCATTACGCGGAGCCGGTGGAGTAGTCCGCAGGGCGTCCCGCCCCGGGGCTCCGGCGGGTACGCCGCCGTGTGACGGACGCGTACCGGCGGCTTTCCACAGCTGACCCCCGCCCGTGCCCCGGCCGTTTAGTCTGGTGCCGTACCGAATGGAGGCAACAGCATGTACGGCTGGATCTGGCGGCATCTGCCGGGCAACGCATGGGTGCGGGGCTTCATCGCGCTCGTGCTGGTCCTTGCCGTCGTCTACGCGCTCTTCCAGTACGTCTTCCCCTGGGCGGAGCCGCTGCTCCCGTTCGGTGACGTGACGGTGGACGGCGAGAGCACCAGCGGAGCGGGGTCCGGTCAGTGAGCGCACGCATTCTCGTCGTCGACAACTACGACAGCTTCGTCTTCAACCTCGTGCAGTACCTCTACCAGCTCGGTGCCGAGTGCGAAGTGGTGCGCAACGACGAGGTGACCACGGCGCACGCCGACGACGGCTTCGACGGGGTCCTGCTGTCCCCGGGGCCCGGCACGCCCGAACAGGCGGGCGTCTGCATCGAGATGGTGCACCACTGCGCGCGTAGTGGCGTCCCGGTCTTCGGCGTCTGCCTCGGCATGCAGTCGATGGCGGTCGCCTACGGGGGCGTGGTGGACCGCGCGCCGGAGCTCCTGCACGGCAAGACCTCACCCGTCCTGCACGAGAGCAAGGGCGTGTTCGCCGGTCTGCCGTCCCCGTTCACCGCGACCCGCTACCACTCGCTCGCCGCGGAACCGGCGACGGTCCCGCCCGAGCTCGAGGTGACCGCGCGTACCGCCGACGGCATCATCATGGGGCTGCGCCACCGTGAACACGCGGTGGAGGGAGTGCAGTTCCACCCTGAGTCGGTGCTCACGGAGCACGGGCACCTGATGCTCGCCAACTGGCTGGAGCAGTGCGGTGACGCCGGCGCCGTCGCGAGATCGGTGGGGCTCGCCCCGGTGGTGGGCAAGGCCGCGGCGTGACCTCACTCCGCCCCGGCGCCGGGCAGGAAGGCCCGTACGCGCAGGGTGCGTACGAGCCCGACGGCACGTTCGCGGCGGCGGTGGAGCAGCTCGCGGACCCGCTGAACGATCCGCTGCCGGGGCAGCACGCTTCGCCCTGGTTCCGGGCGGAGGACGCCCCTGTCGACGGCGAGGCCCAGCAGGCCCCCCGTCCGGCGGCTCAGGGCCCCTCGGAGCCCCCGGGTGAGTGGTACGACCCGGAGGGGTACCAACGCGACTGGTACGGCCAGCAGGGGCCGGGAGCGGTTCCCACGGCGCACACGGTCCAGGGCACGGCGACGATGCCCGGCCCGCCGGTGTCGCCCCGGCCCTCTGCGGCCGTGCACGAGCCGGCCCCGCGGCCCGAGGGCCCGGCCGTGCCACCGGTGTCCGCGCCCGTGCCCGACGCCACGGCGGTCCTGCCCGTCTCCGTTCCCGAAGCACCCGGTTCCGCCCGTGCGCGGGCCGTGCCCGGCCCCTCGCAGATCCGGCACGACGAGACGGTCGCACTGCGGTCGGCCGACGCCAGGGAGGCCACCCGGCAGACCACGTCCGACGCCCCGGCGCCCGTGGCCGAGCCCTCGCCGACGGGCGGCCGGGCGGAGCGCCGACGGGCGGCGAAGGGGCGTGGACGGCGGCGGCCGGAACCGCGGCGGCCCGCGGAGGCGTCGGCGGATTCCGCGGTCCCGATGTCACGGCTGGAGGCCCGTCGCGCCGCCCGCGCGGCCAAGGACAGCCCCGCGGTCGTGGCCAGCCGGGTCGTCGGCGAAGTGTTCATCACCTTCGGGGTGCTGATGCTCCTCTTCGTCACCTACCAGCTGTGGTGGACCAACATCCGCGCCGATCAGATAGCCGGCCGCGAGACGCACAAGATCCAGGACGACTGGGCGAACGGCGAACGCTCCCCCGGCGCCTTCGAGCCCGGGCAGGGGTTCGCCATCATGCACATCCCGAAGCTGGACGTGGTCGCACCGATCGCCGAGGGGATCAGCAAGGAGAAGGTCCTCGACCGGGGCATGATCGGCCACTACGGCGAAGGCGAACTGAAGACGGCGATGCCCTCGGCGAAGCAGGGCAACTTCGCTGTGGCGGGCCACCGCAACACCCACGGCGAGCCCTTCCGTTACATCAACAAGCTGAAGCCGGGCGATCCGATCGTCGTCGAGACGCAGGACGCCTACTACACGTACGAGATGACCAGCATCCTGCCGCAGACGTCGCCCTCCAACGTGGCCGTGATCGACGAAGTGCCCCCGGGCTCGGGCTTCACAGGGCCGGGCAGATACATCACGCTGACCACCTGCACCCCGGAATTCACGAGTACGTACCGAATGATCGTGTGGGGCAAAATGGTCGACGAACGCCCGCGGAGCAAGGGGAAGCCCGACGCGCTCGTCGGCTGAACATCATCACGACAGGGACGGGTGCCGTGGCAGCGAGGACCGAGCAGGCAGAGGCCACCGGCGAGCCGACGGCCCCGGTGCGGTACAGGAAGCGGCATCCCGTCGCGACCGCGGTGAGTCTCTTCGGAGAGCTGCTGATCACGGCCGGTCTGGTGCTGGGGCTCTTCGTCGTCTACTCGCTGTGGTGGACCAACGTCCTCGCCGACCGTGCGGCCGACAAGGAGGGCAGTACCGTCCGCGACCGCTGGGCCGGTGGGCCCGGTGCCCTGGACACCCGGGACGGCATCGGCTTCCTCCACGTCCCGGCCATGAAGAACGGCGAGGTGCTGGTCAAGAAGGGCACCGACACCACGACCCTGAACAACGGCATCGCCGGCTACTACACGGACCCCGTGAAGTCGGCCCTGCCCTCGGACGAGCAGGGCAATTTCTCACTCGCCGCCCACCGGGACGGCCACGGCGCCAAGTTCCACAACATCGACAAGCTGAAGAAGGGCGACGCGGTCGTCTTCGAGACCAAGGACACCTGGTACGTCTACAAGGTCTACGCGAAGCTGCCGGAGACCTCGAAGTTCAACGTCGACGCGATCGCCGCCGTCCCGAAGGAGTCGGGCGTGAAGAAGCCCGGCCGCTACATCACGCTGACCACGTGCACGCCCGTCTACACGTCGAAGTACCGCTACATCGTGTGGGGCGAGCTGGTCCGCACCGAGAAGGTGGACCGGGACCGCACGAAGCCGGCGGAGCTGCGGTAGGAGGCCCGGGGCACCACGGGTTCCCGCCCCCGGACACGGACGGGTGCGGGCCCTGGTCGGGAGCCGCGGAGACACGCGCGGCCCGGTCAGGAGCCACGGACGAGCGGGCACGGGTCCCGGGTTCAGGGCCATGGAGGCACCGTGAGGCCTGCTCGATGGTCGCGTACGGACACGAGGCCCGGTCAGGGGCCGCAGGACACGCACGGCCCCGGTCAGGAGCCACGGGGACGCACAGGGCCCCGGTCACCGTTCGGGGTGACCGGGGCCCTGTGCGTGTCCGTCGGGAGTGCGCCGTGCGGGTCAGTCGCCTGACGCGCCGCCGAAGAGGTTCGCGTCCCCGCCGCCGACCGTGGTGAGCGTGACCGTACTTCCCTTCGGCACCTGGGAGTTGCCTCCCGGCTCGGCCTTCATCACGAGGGCGTTCGGCTTGTCGGGCGAGTTGGGGGCGAGCGCCACCACGAGGCCCATGCCTTCGAGGGCCGCCTTCGCCTCCTGGTACCGCTTGCCGATGAGGTCACCCGGGATGGTGACCTGCTCCGGCTGGGCGGGGCCCTTGGAGACCTTGAGGACGATCTGGACGTCCTTGGCCTGCTTGCTGTTCGCTTCCGGAGTCTGCTCGATCACGGTGTCCACGGGCTGGTCCGATTCGACGTCGGTCCTGGAGACGTTGGCGAAGCCGACACCCTTGAGCTGGGCCTCCGCGTCGGCGTAGGACCTGCCGACCACGCCCGGGACGTTCTGTGTGGCTTCCTTGGCCACCGTGATCGTGATCTCGGTTTCCTTCTCCACCTTCGAGCCGCCCTCGGGATCCTGGGCGATGACCGTGTCGGGGGTCTTGTCCGACTCCGCCGTCTTGACGTTCACCGTGAAGCCCTTGGCCTCCAGGGCCTTGCGGGCCCTGTCCTCGGACTGCTCCACCACGTCCGGGACCTCGACCTTGGGAGCGCCGGTGGAGACGACGACCGTCACCGTCTCGCCCGCCTCCATCTGGGCGTCCGCGGAGGGGGTCTGGCTGCAGATCGCGTCCTTCTCCTGGGTCTCGCACGGCTCGCTGGCGCCGACCTTCAGGACGATGTCGGCGTTGTCCGCGAGTCTCTGTGCCTCTTCGACCGTGGAGCCGACCATGTTCGGCACGTCGAACTTGCCGCCGTCACCGTTCGTGTCGCTGAACACCGCGCGACCGATCAGGATCGCGCCGATCAGCACCAGGACGCCGGCGACGACCAGGAGGATCGTCGAGGTGTTGCTCTTCTTCTGGCGCCGCCGGTCGGGGCGGTCGTCGTAGCCGTAGCCGCCGTCGTCGGGGTTGACCGGGGGCAGCATGGACGTCTGGGCGCCACCCGGATCGGTCGCCCGCAGAGCGGTGGTCGGCTGGTCGTTGTTGTACCCGTCGTAGCCGCCGTAGCCGACCGCCCCCATCGCCGCCGTGGCAGCGACCGGCTGGCCGTCGAGGCATGCCTCGATGTCGGCGCGCATCTCGTCGGCCGACTGGTAGCGGTAGTCGGGGTCCTTGGTGAGCGCCTTCAACACGATCGCGTCCATCTCGGGCGTGATCTCGGGGTCGAAGTTGCTCGGAGGCTGCGGCTCCTCGCGCACGTGCTGGTAGGCGACCGCGACGGGGGAGTCACCCACGAACGGCGGCCGGACGGCCAGCAGTTCGTAGAGCAGGCAACCGGTCGAGTACAGGTCGGAGCGCGCGTCCACCTGCTCGCCCTTGGCCTGCTCCGGGGAGAGGTACTGAGCGGTGCCGATGACAGCGGCGGTCTGGGTCATCGTCATGCCGGAGTCGCCCATGGCCCGGGCGATGCCGAAGTCCATGACCTTGACCTGGCCGGTACGCGTCAGCATGACGTTCGCCGGCTTGATGTCACGGTGGACGATCTGGGCCCGGTGCGAGTACTCCAGAGCCTGGAGGATCCCGACCGTCATCTCCAGGGTCCGCTCGGGCAGGAGCTTGCGGCCGGAGTGCAGCAGCTCTCTGAGGGTCGATCCGTCGACGTACTCCATCACGATGTACGGGATGGAGACCCCGTCGACGTAGTCCTCGCCGGTGTCGTAGACGGCGACGATCGCGGGGTGGTTGAGCGAAGCGGCCGACTGGGCCTCACGGCGGAACCGTGCCTGGAAGGACGGGTCACGGGCAAGATCGGCCCGCAGCGTCTTCACAGCTACGGTGCGGCCGAGCCGGGTGTCGTGCGCGAGGTAGACCTCGGCCATGCCACCACGGCCGAGCACCGAGCCCAGCTCGTACCGGCCGCCGAGGCGACGCGGCTCTTCCATAACTGATCCAGCCCTCTCCGTCAGTCCCGACCGCACCCGTGTGTGGTCCGGCGGTGCGCTGTTCGCGCATACGCTACCGGGCACGCCCGGCGTGATCGGCCCGCACCCTGCAGCTGATATCCGACCGGTATCCCGATGTGCTGGTGTGGACAGAAGTTGTGACGGTTGTCACTTCTTTCCGTCGAGTACCGCCTTCATCACGTTCTTGGCGATCGGTGCCGCCAGACCGCCGCCGGAGATGTCGTCCCGGTTGGCGTTCCCGTCCTCGACCACCACGGCCACGGCGACCGGAGAGCCGCTGTCGGTCTTGGCGTACGAGATGAACCACGCGTAGGGCTTCTCGCTGTTGTTGAGGCCGTGCTGCGCGGTACCGGTCTTACCACCCACGGTGACGCCGTCGATCTGCGCGTTGGTTCCCGTGCCGTTCGCGACGACGGTCTCCATCATCTGCTGCACCTTCTGGGCGTTCTCCGCCGAGAGCGGCTGGCTGAGCTGCTCCTTCTCGTGCGTGTAGATGACGTCCAGGTTGGGTGCCTGGCGCTCGGCGACCATGTACGGCTGCATGAGCTTGCCGTCGTTGGCGATCGCGGACGCCACCATGGCCATCTGGAGCGGAGTGGCGCGGTTGGAGGCCTGACCGATGCCCGCCATGGCGTTCTGCGGCCGGTTGTCCTCCGGGTAGACGCTGGCGTCGGCCCTGACCGGAGTGAAGACTTCCTCGTTGAAGCCGAACTTGTCGGCCTGCTCGATCATCTTCTTGTTGCCGAGGTCGTCGCTCATCTTGCCGAAGACGGTGTTGCAGGACCAGCGCAGGGCTTCGCGGAGCGAGGCGTCCTTGCAGGGGATGCTGCCCTCGTTCTGCAGCAGATTGGTCGACAGCGGGAGCTTCCAGGGCAGCGGGGAGTTCGTCTTCGCGTCGATGTCGGTGTAGAGGCCGTTCTCCAGCGCCGCGGCGGCCGTGACGACCTTGAACGTCGAGCCGGGCGGGTAGGTCTCCCGCAGGGCCCGGTTCAGCATCGGCTTGTCCTTGTCCTCGAGGAGCTTCTGCCGTGCGTCGGAGTCCTTCATGGAGTTGCCCGCGAACACCGAGGGGTCGTACGAGGGGGTGCTGGCCAGCGCGAGGATCGCGCCGGTCTGCGGGTCGAGCGCGGCGACGGCGCCCTTCTTGTCGCCGAGCCCCTTGAAGGCGGCCTTCTGGGCCTCGCCGTCGAGGGTGGTGACGATGTTCCCGCCGGTCTTCTTCTCCCCGGTGAACATCGACAGGGTGCGGTCGAAGAACAGCTGGTCGCTGTTGCCGGTGAGGATGCCGTCCTCGATGCTCTCCAGCTGGGAGGAGTCGAAGGCCTGCGAGGAGTAGCCCGTGACGGGCGCCCACATGGGGCCGTTCTTCCAGACGCGCTTGTACGTGAAGTCGCTGTCCTTCGTCTCGACGGAGCCCGTGACGGGTTCGCCGTCAACGATGATGTTGCCGCGCTCGTGGGCGTAGCGCTCGATCTGGACGCGACGGTTGTGCTCGTTCGAGTTGAGCTCGTCGGCGCGGACGTACTGGATGTAGTTCGTGCGGATCAGCAGGGACAGGACCAGGATCCCGCAGAAGATCGCGATCCTGCGGAGCGGCTTGTTCACGGTCGGACCACCTGGGTCATCTCGGCGTCCGGGGACGGTGCGGGGGCCGGAGCGGGACGGCGGGCGGTGTCGCTGATTCTGATCAGGATGCCGATGAGGGCCCAGTTGGCGATGACGGACGACCCACCGGCCGCGAGGAACGGCATGGTCATACCGGTCAGCGGGATGAGCCCCATGACACCGCCGGCGACGACGAACACCTGGATGGCGAAGGAGCCGGAGAGGCCGATCGCCAGGAGCTTGCCGAAGGGGTCGCGGGCGGCGAGCGCCGTGCGGACGCCGCGCTCCACGATCAGGCCGTAGGCGAGGAGTACCGCCATCATGCCGGCGAGCCCGAGCTCCTCGCCGACGGTGGCGAGGATGAAGTCGGAGTTGGCGGCGAAGCCGATCAGGTCGGAGTTGCCCTGGCCGAGGCCGGTGCCGAGCGTGCCGCCGGAGCCGAACGCCATCAGGGACTTGGCCATCTGCTCGCTGGCCGCCAGCTCGCCCCACCCCGCGAAGGGGTCCAGCCAGGCGGTGACGCGCTGCTGGACGTGGGGCTCGAACGTGGCCACACCGACGGCGCCCGCCCCGGACATCAGCAGACCGAAGACGATCCAGCTGGTGCGCTCGGTGGCGACGTACAGCATGACGACGAACATGCCGAAGAACAGCAGAGAGGATCCGAGGTCGGTCTCGAAGACCAGGATGAGGATCGAGAAGGCCCAGACCATGAGGATCGGTCCCAGGTCACGGCCACGCGGCAGGTAGAGCCCCATGAAACGGCGGCTGGCCAGGGCCAGGGCGTCGCGCTTGACCATGAGGTACCCGGCGAAGAAGACCGCGATGATGATCTTCGCGAACTCTCCCGGCTGGATCGTGCCGACGCCGGGGATCTTGATCCAGATCTTGGCGCCGTTCACGGCGGGGAAGAACATGGGGAGGATCAGCAGGAACAGCGCGACCAGCATCGAGATGTAGGTGTAGCGCTGCAGGATGCGGTGGTCCTTGAGGACCAGCAGGACCACGACCAGCAGGGCCACGCCCACTGCCGAGAACAGCAGCTGCTTGGAGGCCGCTGCCACGAAGTCCTCGGTCTGCTGGAAGCGTTCCGACTGGTCCAGACGCCAGATGATCGCCAGGCCGAGCCCGTTCAGCAGGGTGGCCAGCGGCAGCAGCAGCGGATCGGCGTACGGCGCGAATCTGCGGACGGCGAGGTGCGCGACGCCGCCGAGCAGGGCGAGGCCGAGCCCGTAGCCGAGCATGCCGGAGGGCAGCTCCCCGTTGATGGCGAGGCCCACGTTGGCGTACGCGAACACCGAGATGAGGACGGCGAAGGCGACCAGCGCCAGTTCCGTGTTGCGGCGGCTCGGCGCGTCGATCGCGCCGATGGTGGTCGTGTTGGTCACAACGCTCATGTGCTGAAGGCCCCCTACGGCTTACTGCTTACCGCACTGCAGGGCCAGCTTCTTCTCTTCCTCCGAGAGGCTGGGGCCGGGAGTGGGAGTCGCGTTCGTCTTGGTCCCCTCGGCAGGGGGCTTGGCGGAATTGCTGTCGGCCGTCTCGTTCTTGTCCTTGGCGGCGTCCGCCTCGGCGGCACGGCGCTGCGCGTCCTTCTTGCAGGCGGAGGCCTGCGCCTCGAGCTCGCCGATCTTCTTGCGGGCGTCGGTGATGTTGCCCTCGGCGATGGTCGCCTCGACCTTCTTGCGCTGGTAAGGCGGGAGGTACTTGAGTTCGATCTCGGTGTTCTCCTCGACCTTCGAGAGAGACACCCAGGCGAGGTCCTGGCTGATGCCGCGGAACAGCGCGACGTTGTCGTCCTTGGCGCCCACGTAGAACTGCGTCTGGGTCCAGCGGTAGCCGCCGTACACGCCGCCGCCGATGACGGCGAGGGCCAGCACGAGGTAGAACGACCGCTTCAGCCACCTGCGCCCGTTGCGGGGCTTCACGAAGTCGTCGTCGCTGTACGACGTGAAGGCACCGTCCGGACTGGAGCCGTAGCCCATGTCGTCACCGCTGCCGGGAGGGCCGAAGCCTCCGGACGGCGGCGGAACGGGACGGCCGAGGCCGGCCGCGCGTCCTGCCGGGGTCTCCATGGCGCGCCCGTCGTTCGCCTGGGCGGCCTGGTTCTCGGCGACGGCTCCGACGACGACCGGGGTGTCGTTGAGCTGCCCGGCCAGGGTGTCGTTGCTGTCGACGTCCAGGACGTCGGCGACGATGCAGGTGATGTTGTCGGGACCGCCGCCGCGCAGGGCGAGCTGGATGAGGTCCTGGATGGTCTCCTGCGGGCCCTGGTAGCTGGCCAGGGTCTCCTCCATCGTCTGGTGGGAGACCACGCCCGAGAGGCCGTCGGAGCAGATCAGGTAGCGGTCGCCGGCCCGGACCTCACGGATGGAGAGATCGGGCTCCACGTGGTCGCCGCTGCCCAGGGCCCGCATCAGCAGGGAGCGCTGCGGGTGGGTGGTGGCCTCTTCCTCGGTGATCCTGCCCTCGTCCACGAGGCGCTGGACCCAGGTGTGGTCCTGGGTGATCTGCGTGAGGACGCCGTCGCGCAGCAGGTAGGCGCGGGAGTCCCCGACATGGACGAGGCCCAGGCGCTGACCGGTCCAGAGCAGGGCGGTGAGCGTCGTGCCCATGCCCTCCAGCTGGGGGTCCTCCTCGACCATGACGCGCAGCTGGTCGTTGGCCCGCTGGACCGCCGTGCCGAGCGAGGTGAGGATGTCCGAGCCGGGTACGTCGTCGTCGAGCTGAACGAGGGTGGAGATCACCTCGGAGCTGGCGACCTCTCCGGCCGCCTGGCCGCCCATGCCGTCGGCGATGGCGAGAAGGCGGGGGCCGGCGTAACCGGAGTCCTCGTTGCCTTCCCGGATCATGCCCTTGTGCGATCCGGCGGCGAAGCGCAGGGACAAGCTCATGCGCACCTCGCCCGTCGGCTCGGGGTACAGCCGGTCTCGAGCCACACTGCCCACCCTCCGGTCGGGAGCCGGGCGGGATCCTTCGTCAGGACCGCCGAGGCTCGCTCGCTCCGCTCGCTCATTGTCGTACTACTTCCGCAGCTCGATGACGGTCTTGCCGATGCGGATCGGCGCGCCCAGCGGAACAGGGGTCGGGGTGGTGAGCCGGGTCCGGTCGAGATAGGTGCCGTTGGTGGACCCGAGATCCTCGACGATCCACTGGCCGTCACGGTCCGGGTAGATCCTGGCATGCCTGCTGGACGCGTAGTCGTCATCCAGCACGATCGTTGAGTCGTGCGCACGGCCCAGGGTGATGGTCTGGCCCTGGAGCGTGACGGTGGTGCCCGTCAGCGTGCCTTCGGAGACGACCAGCTTGGTGGGTGCCCCGCGGCGCTGGCGCCCGGACTGCTGGCGCTGCTGCGGCGGCGCCGCTTGCTGCTGGCGCGCCTGTTGCGGGCGGGCGTCACCGGCAGTGCGGCGAGAGCCGCGCTGCGTGACACGCGTACCGAACAGGTCGCTTCTGATGACCTGGACGGCCACGATTACGAATAGCCACAGAACAGCCAGGAAACCTAGCCGCATGACCGTCAGGGTCAGCTCTGACATTGCCCCCGCTTCACCCTTCGGCTTGCCGGTAAACGATGGTGGTGCTGCCCACGACGATCCGCGAGCCGTCGCGGAGCGTAGCGCGGGTGGTGTGCTGCCCGTCCACCACGATGCCGTTGGTGGACCCGAGATCCTGGATCGTCGAGGGCGTTCCGGTCCGGATCTCACAGTGCCGGCGCGATACGCCGGGGTCGTCGATCCGCACGTCGGCGTCGGTGCTTCGTCCCATCACCAACGTCGGGCGGGAGATCTGATGGCGGGTGCCGTTGATCTCGATCCAGCGCCGTACCTGCGCGTCCGGCATCGGCCCGGAGGCGGCCGGCGGGCGCCAGTCGCTGGAGGGCCCTCCGGGGCGCCCGGAGCCCGGCGGCGGGGCCGCGGGCATGGGAGGAGCGGAGGACGGCGGGTAGCCGTACCCACCCTGCCCCTGGGGGGCGGGCCGGTTCGGCTGGGCGTGAGGAGCGGGGCCGCTCGGGCGTCCCTGCTGCTGTGACGAACTCGACGCCAAGGTCCTGCTGCGCACGCGGTAGAGACCTGTGTCCAGGTCGTCCGCCTTCTCCAGGTGGACCTTGATCGGGCCCATGAAGGTGTAGCGCTGCTGCTTGGCGTAGTCGCGTACGAGGCCGGCCAGCTCGTCACCGAGCTGTCCGGAGTACGGGCTGAGGCGCTCGAAGTCGGGGGTGCTGAGCTCGACGATGAAGTCGTTGGGCACCACGGTCCGCTCGCGGTTCCAGATCGTCGCGTTGTTGTCGCACTCGCGCTGGAGGGCTCCCGCGATCTCGACCGGCTGCACCTCGGACTTGAAGACCTTGGCGAAGGTGCCATTGACCAGACCTTCGAGACGCTGCTCGAAACGCTTCATGACTCCCATGGGGCACCTCCTCCGGTGTCGTCATCGCTGTACTGCTTACTGATCGTATCCACGCCTCGGGAAATCGGCTGGTTCCCCTTGTCTGCACAGTGGATGAGTGTCACCTCTCACACGGATCGTAGAGGTGGCCTCCTGACAGTGTCCCGCACTCCGGGTGCACTCAGGAGGAGTGGGGCCGGGCTTCCCGCGTTCCCGGTTCCCCTCGTGGGTCCGGCGAAACAACGGATGTGAATCCACCCTGTCCAGCGTGCTAATCTTCCGTTTGTCGCCAGGCGCTCGCACCACTCGGTGGGAGAGCTCGGAAGTACCACTCTTGCGCGAGTGGCGGAACGGCAGACGCGCTGGCTTCAGGTGCCAGTGTCCTTAGGGACGTGGGGGTTCAAATCCCCCCTCGCGCACAACGGGCAGTTGACTGCAACTGCCGGGTTGGTTCGACAGAACCCCCGCACCGGATGTTCTCCGGTGCGGGGGTTCTTCGTTGTACGGACCCGCTTGGTGCGATGTCCCGGCCGGCCGGTGAGGCTGTGCGGGCCTGCTTCTGCGTTGTCCCGCACGGCCCTGGCCGGTGAGGTGCGAACGGCCTGGGCGATGCGTCGGATCGGCGGGCGACCTTCGGGTTCGGCTGGGAATCTGTCGAGTCGCTGTGAATGACGGACGCCGCTGTCATGGCGTGCCGACCACATCCGGGGACGCGCGCAAGGGTCCGGCACCAGGAAGCGGCGGTGAGAAGGGCGCATCCTGCGGAGGGGTCGACTCTGGTGGGCGGCTGTTGGTGTTTCACGTGAAACGTCGGATGCGTACCAAAGAGGGGCTTCGGTACCAGCTACGGGATCTGCAGGTAGCTGCCGGTTCTTCGGCCTGACCGGATGACGGGGCGGGGCGCCCCTGTGCCCCGCGATGACCGTGGTGCGGCGCGATGGGCTCAGGCGGCGAAGCGCGCGGCCAGGGCCTTGGCCTTCTCCGCCGCGTCGGTCAGGGCCTTGGCGCGTGACGCGTCGGCGAGCGGCACGAGCTCTGCCATCTCCGGCTTGGAGTGAGCCAGCGTCAGCTCCGGCACGATGAAATCGACTTCGACGCCCAGCATGCCGGTCAGGACCTTCTCCAGGTAGTTCTGGACGAACTCGAAGTCCTCCCGCGGGGTGCCCGGGGCGTACGAACCGCCGCGGCTTGCCACGACGGTGACCGGCGTGCCTGCGACGGGGCCGTCGGGACCGGCGTTGTGGCCGACGATGATCACCTGATCCAGCCACGCCTTCAAGGTGGACGGGATCGAGAAGTTGTACATCGGCGCGCCGATCAGTACGGCGTCCGCGTCCGCCAGCTCGGCGGCCAGTTCCCCGCGCAGCGCGTCGTCGGCGCCGCCGGTCACCGCGGAGGCGTTCAGGTGCGGCAACGGGTCGGCGGCGAGGTCGCGGTACACGACACGGCCCCCCGGGTGCTGCTCGCGCCAGGACTTCACGAACGCGGCGGTGACCTCGCGGGAAGCGGAGCCCTCGGAAAATACGGCGGAGTCGAGGTGGAGGAGCGTAGCCATGGAGTTCTCCAGGGGGATCGGACGGACGGCTCGTAGCCGCGCGATGAGCGGGTCTTTCGTACGTAGCTATTAATAACATAGGCACTTACTAAAAATAAGCCCCTGAAGGTGACGCAGTACTCTGGTGCCATGGCGGATCACGGCGAGCAGGCCTGTCGGCGGGTGGATGTGGGCATCACCCGCGTCTTCGAGCTGTTCGGGAAGCGCTGGACCGGCCCGATCGTGTCGGTGCTCATGCGGCAGCCCGTGCACTTCGCGGATCTGCGCCGGGCGATCCCGGGCATCAGTGAGCGCATGCTCTCGGACCGCCTCGCCGAGCTGGGGGCGGCCGGTCTCGTGTTGCGCGAGGTGGATGAGGGGCCCCCGCTGCGCGTGGCCTACCGGCTCACCGAGGCCGGTACCGCCATGGGGCCCGCGCTGGAAGAGCTCGGCAGGTGGGCGAACGCGTACCTGCGGGACCCGGGCGGCTGCTGATCGTTCACGGCCCTGCGGGCCCGCCGGGTGATGTGAGAGAGGGTCTGATGGGTGGTCGGTGAGGGGGCCTAGCGGGGTCCGGTGTCCTCGCCTGTCGAGTTGTAGCGCAGCAGGTACTCCGCGAACTGGGCGAGATCGGCCGACGTCCACTCGCCGAGGCGCTCCCGATATGCGGCGCGGCGGCTCGCCTGGCTGGAGGCCAGCGCCTGGGTCCCGGCGGGCGTGGGGTGCAGGACCTGGATGCGGTGGTCGTCCGGATCCGGATGCCGCTCGACCAGGCCGAGCTTCTCCAGCGCGGTGACCTGCCGGCTGACCGTCGACTTGTCCAGCATGTAGTGCGCCGCCAGGTCGGTCGCGCGACAGCCCTGTCGGCGTTCGATGTGGGCGAGCAGGGTGTACGGGACGAGCGGCAGGTCCGGGTGGAGTCGTGCGGCCGTCGCGCGGGCGCGGCGTGCGAAGGCCGTCAGTTCGCGCTGGATGACGTCCAGCGACTCCTCGCGTTCCTCTGGGCTGTCTGCCACGCGTATCACCTTCCCCGGATTTTAGTTGTATGCTACAACGAGTGTGTGAGTTGTAAAAGCCAACCATCGGAGGAGTGGCCGACATGTCAGCAGGCCCGAGTCCCGCCCCGGTAGCGAGCGCCGGCGCACTGCGCCATGTGCTCAGTCATCTCGTCACGCCGCTGCTGATGTGTCTCGGCATGGGGCTCGCCTATCTGGGAGCCTTCCACGCCCCGGAGCCGCACGGCCTGCGGGTGGACGTCGTCGGCTCGGGAGCGAGCGCGCAGGTGCTCGCGCAGAGCTTGCAGGACAAGGGCAACGGGGCGCTGAGCGTACGGACCGTGCCCGATCGCGCCGCAGCGGTCGACCACCTGATGACGCAGCAGAGTTACGGCGCCTACGTGCCCGGCCCCGGTCCCGAGCTCATGGTGGCGGGCGCCTCCTCGGACACCACGGCCACCGTGGTCCAGAAGGTCTTCACCGAGGTCGCGGCGGGGCAGGGGGACCCCCTGGAGGTGACGGACGTGGCTCCCACGGCGGACGGCGATCCGACGGGACAGGGGATCTTCTTCCTGTTGGTCGCGGTCAGCATCGGTTCGTACGCGTCGGTCGCGGTGATCGGTGGCGCGGGGGCGGTGCTGGCGCTGCGGATCAGGGCAGGTCTGGCCGTCGTGACCTCGCTCCTGGTGAGTGCGATCGGGGTGGCGTTCGCGGGGCCGGTGTTCGGGCTGGTGGACCACGGACTGGGCGGCCTCTGGGCGATGGCATGGCTGTACTCGGCGGGGATCCTGCTCATCGGCGTCGGCCTGCACACCTTCCTCAAGCGGTGGACGACGCTCGGCGTGATGGTGCTCTTCGTGATGCTCAACTTCACGAGCTCCGGCGGCATCTTCAAGCCGGAGCTCCAGCCCGGGTTCTTCGGTTCCTTGCACGCCTTCTGGAACGGTGCCGGCTTCGTCGAAGGGGTCCGCAGCCACGTCTACTTCGGCGGTCATGCGCTGGGCGGCCATGTGCTGGTGCTCGCCCTCTGGTTCGTGGCCGGACTGGTCGTCGTCGGGCTGGCCGGTCTGGCCGAGGCGAAGCGGCGACGGGATGCCGCGGACAGGGACCGAGCGGTGGAGGCCGCACGGCAGACCACCGGAGCCGAGGAGGAGATGGAGGAAGCGGTCGGCGTGTGACCTGCCTGGTGGCGTCGCGTGGGGGCGTGGCAGAGGTGACCTGCCTGGCGGGGTGAGGTCGGCGCGTGATCTGCCCTGCGGGGGGTGGCGTGGGGTCGGCTTGTGACCTGCCCTGCGGGTGGGGGTGGCGTGGGGTCGGCTTGTGACCTGGCCTGCTGTGCCTGCCGCTCACGAGGTCGTTCACCTTCGCTTCCCTCGGTTGTCCACAGGGCGTCCCTCGTCGTTGTCCACAGGGGCAGACGGTTGTGGCAGGACAGTTGTACGGTCGACCGCAATTGATGTTGGTCGGACGGTACGGCCGGATGAAGGCGGGGGAGGCGGCGCTCCATGGGCGAAGTCATGACGACGGCGGTGCCGGTGCCGGTGCGGCGGGCGCCGGCGGCGGACGGGCGCATCCCGGTCGTTCCGGGTTTCGCACGGCGTGTTCCCGTGGGGGAGCGGCAGACAGGATCCGGTCCGGTCTCTCCCAAGGAGGCCGGTAAGGCATTGCGGCTCAAGGTGCCCAGGTCCGCCCACCGTTCACTGGTCCTGCCCACCGGTCGGCCGGACGCGGTGCAGGCCGTCGAGGAGTCGAACCAGGGCCGGGTGCCCGGTCTGACACCGATCCGGGTGGGGCGTATGGCGGCGACGCCGTTCGCGTTCCTGCGCGGGGCGGCCGGGCTGATGGCCCACGACCTGATGGGCACGCCGGTCACGGGCGTCGGCGCCCAGCTCTGCGGTGACGCGCACGCGGCGAACTTCGGTCTGTACGGCGACGCACGCGGCAGCCTGGTCATCGATCTCAACGACTTCGACGAGACCGTGTTCGGTCCCTGGGAGTGGGACCTCAAGCGGCTCGCCACCTCGCTGGTCCTCGCGGGCCGGCTGGCGGGAGCGGACGAGGACACCTGCCGGCGGGGCGCCTACGACACGGTCGGCGCGTACCGGCGCACGATGCGCCTTCTGGCCGGGTTGCCCGCACTCGACGCGTGGAACGCGATCGCCGACGAGGAACTCGTCTCGTACACGGACGCGCGTGACCTGCTGGGGACCCTGGAGCGGGTCTCGGCCAAGGCGCGCAACAACACGAGCGCCCGTTTCGCGGCCAGGTCCACGGAGGTCTGCGAGGACGGCGGCCGCCGCTTCGTGGACGCGGTGCCGGTGCTGCGCAGGGTGCCCGACGCGGAGGCCGCCGCGGTCGCGGCGGGGCTCGAGGGATACCTCGGGACGATCTCGGAGGACAGGGTCCCGCTGCTGGCCCGGTACGCGATCCACGATGTCGCCTTCCGGGTGGTCGGCACGGGGAGCGTGGGTACCCGGTCGTATGTGGTGCTGCTTCTCGATCACCGAGGGGAGCCGTTGGTCCTGCAGGTGAAGGAGGCCCGCCCTTCCGCGCTGGCGCCCTACCTTCCGCACGTCGGTTTCGACGTGCCCGAGGTCGTGCACGAGGGACGCCGGGTGGTGCTCGGGCAGAAGCGGATGCAGGTCGTCAGCGACATACTGCTCGGCTGGGCCGAGGTCGACGGCAGGCCCTATCAGGTGCGCCAGTTCAGGAATCGCAAGGGCAGTGTGGATCCGGCCGCCCTCTCGGCCGACCAGGTCGACGACTACGGGCGGATGACCGGTGCGCTCCTGGCCCGGGCCCACGCGCACAGCGCCGATCCCAGGCTGCTGGCCGGCTACTGCGGGAAGAACGCCGAGCTGGATTCCGCGGTGGCCGATTTCGCCGTGACGTACGCGGACCGGACGGAGGCGGACCACGCCGAACTGGTCCGGGCCGTCAGAAACGGGCGAATAGCCGCCGAGCTCGGCGTCTGAGCGATTTCGCGCCCACCGTGTGTCCTCACAGGTCGGGGCATGGCCATACGCTGGACGGGTGACCCACGAAGCCGCCGGGGTGCCGACCACCCGGAACGACGAAGACCGGCAGGACCAGGACCGCCAGGAACAGCCGCAGCGTGCGCAGGAGGCGTCTCAGGCTGATCTGGGAGCGGCTCCGGACGGCGCGACACAGGCGGGGCCTGTAGCGGGTGCCGGGGCAGGGGATGAGCCGGCCGGAGGCGCCGCCGGTGCCGTGGGCGGTACGGCTGCGGCAGCTGACGGGAGCGCGCCCCGGCCCGAGGAGCGGCTGGCGAGGGCTGTCCGGGTTGCCGAGCAGGCACTGATCGAGTTCGAGATCGCGGTCGAGACGTTCCGGGTCGAGGTGGAGAACTTCTCCCGGCTGCACCACCAGAAGCTCGGTCCCATGTACGCACGGCTGGACGAGCTCGATGCGCAGATCGCGGAGGCGCGGGCCGCGCGTACCGGCGATCCAGAGGATCTGCGCAAGGCGCAGGAGGCGCGTGCGATCGTCATGCCGATGCCTGGCGTCGAAGAGCTCTTCCACGACTGGATGGACTCGGACGGCCTCTCGCCCGAGGCATCGGCCATGCTCACCGAACAGCCCGTCCGGCCGCCGAAGAGGGTCAGGCCGAGCGAGGAGGCGCGCAAGCTCTACCGTGAGCTGGCGCGCCAGGCGCATCCTGACCTCGCTCCGGACGAGAAGGAGCGGGCACGGCGGGACGAGTTCATCGCTCGTGTCAACGCCGCTTACGGGCGCGGCGACGTGGACCTGCTGAAGGAACTGGCCGCCGAGTGGGAGGCCGGGCCGGTGGCGCCGGAGCTGATGCTGAGCGAGAGCGAGGAGCTCTACGCGCGGCTGGAGTGGCTCAGCCGCCGTAAGGAACTGCTGACGGTTCTGGCGCAGGAGCTGGAGGAGAGCGCGATCGGGTCGATGCTGAAGATGGCGCCGGACGACCCCGACCGGCTGCTGGACGACGTCGGCGAGCAGCTCCTGGCCACCGTGGCCGAGCGTGAGGCCGAGCTCGCGGGCCTGGTGCAGTAGCGTTTCCGACGGCCCTGGTGCGTATCGACGAGAGAAGGCATGACCCATGAATTTCGCTCCGCTGCCCTCGGTGGACGCCGCGGCGGTTCCGTCGGACGGTTTCGTGCTGGACGTCCGGGAGAACGACGAGTGGGCGGCGGGGCACGTCGAGGGCGCGCTGCACATTCCGATGAGTGACTTCGTGAGCCGCTTCGGTGAACTGACCGAGGCGGCCGACGACGGTCGGCGTGTGCACGTGATGTGCCGGGTCGGAGGCCGGTCCGCCCAGGTCACTCAGTACCTGGTGCAGCAGGGCATCGATGCCGTGAACGTCGACGGCGGCATGCTGGCATGGGACGGCGCGGGCCGTCCGATGGTCACGGACACCGGGAACTCGGCCTTCGTCCTCTGACGGGCGCGCGGGTGAGGCGAGGCCGCACGGGGGGACGAGGACTACCGGCGCCCGCTCAGGCTGCCCCGCAGGTGCGGAACCCGGTACCCGGCAGGCGTAGAACCCGGTGCCCGGCAGGCGCGGAACCCGGTGCCTGCTCCCCCGGCGGTTCCCAGGGCGTTGGCGTCGCGCCCGCGAGGATCGGCTGCCGCTCCTCTCGCTTTTCGTCCCGCGTGCGAGGGCTTATCCCGACTGCGTGAGGTCTGCGGGCTGTCGCTTGGTCGTCTCCGGGCCCGCCGGGTCGGCACGTCGGGCCCGACGAGGTCAGCAGCAGCGGTCAGCGGTCGAAGTCGATCTCCACTTCAGGCGTGACGGGGTGCGACTGGCAGGCAAGCACGAACCCGGCCTCGGTCTCCTCCGGTTCCAGCGCGAAATTGCGGTCCATCCTGACCTCGCCCGCGACCAGGAAGGCGCGGCAGGTTCCGCACACTCCACCCTTGCAGGCGTAGGGAGCGTCCGCGCGGCTCCGCAGGACGGTGTCCAGCAGCGATTCGCCCGCCACGACCGACCAGCGCCCCGACCTGCCGTCCAGCGTCGCTGTCAGCGTGCTCTCCGCAGCCGCTTCGCCCTGGACCACAGGAGGCCGGGTCGCTCCTTCGTCGGCGACGTGGAAGATCTCCTGGTGGATGCGCGACCGGTCGGCGCCGAGTTCACGCAGCGCATCTTCGGCCCCCTTGACCAGGCCGAGCGGCCCACACAGGAACCAGCCGTCCACGTCGGGCATGGACAGCAACGCGGGCAACAGCCCGGTGAGCCGCTCGCGGTCCAGCCGACCGGAAGGGAGCCCGGCCGCCTGTTCCTCCCGGGACAGCGCGGTGACCAGCTGGAACCGGTCCGGGTAGCGGTCCTTGAGCTCGGCCACCTCGTCGAGGAACATCGTCGAGGCCGCCGTACGGTCGCTGCGGATCAGGCAGAAGCGCGCCCCGGGCTCCCGCGCCAGCAGGGTCGAAGCGATGGACAGCACCGGCGTGATTCCGCTGCCGCCGACGATCGCGGCGAAGTGGCCGGGCCGCGGGTCGAGGATGAAGCGGCCCATCGGAGGCATCGCCTCCACCTCGTCACCGACGGCCAGCTCCTTGAGGGCGTAGGTGGAGAACGCCCCGCCGTCGACCATGCGGATGCCCACCCGCAGGGCGGGAACGGCCGGTTGCTCCGCGGCGGGCGCGCAGATCGAGTACGACCGCCGGATCTCCTCGCCGTCGATGCGGTAGCGCACGTTCAGGTGCTGGCCGGGTCTGTGGCGGAAGGTCTCGCGCAACTCGGCGGGCACGGCGAAGGTGACGGCCACCGCATCGTCCGTGATCCGTTCGATCGCGCTGACCCGGAGCGGATGGAACATCTACAACTCCTTGAAGTGATCGAAGGGTTCGCGGCACGCCACGCAGCGGCGCAGTGCCTTGCACGCCGTCGAGGAGAATCGGCTCAGCAACTCCGTGTCCGTGGAACCGCAGTGCGGGCAGCGGACCGAGAGCGTGAGGGGAACCGGCCCGCCCGCTCCGCCACCGGGCCGGGGCGGTGCTATGCCGAACTCCGCCAGTTTGCGGCGTCCTTCGTCACTGATGTCGTCCGTCGACCATGCCGGTGCGAGCACGGTGACCACGGAGACCTCCGCGACGCCGTGGTCGTGCAGCACGCGCTCGATGTCGCTGGACATGGACTCGATGGCAGGACAGCCGGTGTACGTCGGAGTGAGTCGCACCGTGACCTTGCCCGGCTCGTCCGCCCGCACACCGCGGAGCACGCCGAGCTCGTCGAGGGTGAGTACCGGCAGCTCGGGATCGGGCACCGACCCCGCCAGCCGGTGGAGCTCCGCTTCGAGAGGGGTCTCGGTCACCATGACGCCCCCGGATGACTGCGGTGCAGATGCTGCATCTCGGCGAGCATGCGCCCGAACGGCTCCGTGTGCAGGCCCTGCCGACCCGCTCCGGCCGTCCAGGCACCTGTCTGCGGGCCGGCCGGGAGGGTCAGGGTCGCACGCTCCACCACGGAACTCACGGCGGCCAGCCAACCGGCGCTCAGGGATTCGCGGTCCACATCGATGCCCTCGACCGGCTCGAACAGCTCACCGGTGAACTTCCACAGTGCGTCCAGCGCGCGCTGCATGCGCTCATGGCTCTCCGCGGTCCCGTCGCCGAGTCGCAGGACCCACTGCTCCGCGTGGTCCCGGTGGTAGGCCACTTCCTTGACGGCCTTCGCGGCGAGATCCGCGAACTCGCCGTCGCCGGAGGCCAGCTGCTCGTACAGCAGATGCTGGTGGACGGAGAAGTACAGCTGGCGGGCGATGGTGTGGGCGAAGTCGCCGTTCGGCTGCTCCACCAACTGGACGTTGCGAAAGGCGCGTTCCTCGCGGAGGTAGGCCAGCTCGTCCTCGTCCCCCACGAAGGAGAGGAGCATCCGGGCCTGACCCAGGAGGTCCAGGGCGATGTTGGCCAAGGCCACCTCCTCCTCCAGGACGGGGGCGTGTCCGGCCCACTCCCCCAGGCGGTGCGAGAGCACCAGTGCGTCGTCGCCGAGGGCGAGGGCCGCGCTCACAGGTGCTTCACCCCTTCCGGGATCTCGTAGAAGGTGGGATGGCGGTAGGGCTTGTCGCCCGCGGGCTCGAAGAACGAGTCCTTCTCGTCGGGCGAGGAGGCGGTGATCTCCGTCGAGGGAACCACCCAGAGGGAGACGCCTTCCGAGCGCCGGGTGTACAGGTCGCGCGCGTTGCGCAGGGCCATCTCGGCGTCCGGCGCGTGCAGGCTGCCGGCGTGGGTGTGGGACAGTCCGCGCCGGGAGCGCACGAACACCTCCCACAGGGGCCAGTCGGTCGAGCTGGTCATGCGGTGGCCTCCACTGGCTGGGCGGCCGGTCCGGTTGTACCGGGCCGTGCCGCGTGCTTGTCCGCGTAGGCCGCTGCCGCCTCGCGGACCCAGGCGCCCTCTTCGTGAGCCGTGCGCCGTTGGTCGAGCCGCTGCTCGTTGCAGGGGCCGTTGCCCTTGAGGACCTCCTGGAACTCGGTCCAGTCGATCGCCCCGTAGTCGTGCTGCCCCAGCTCCTCGTTCCACCGGATGTCCGGGTCGGGGAGGGTGAGCCCGAGCGCCTGCGCCTGCGGGACGCAGATGTCGACGAAGCGGCGGCGCAGTTCGTCGTTGGAGTGCCGCTTGATCTTCCAGGCCATCGACTGCGCCGAATGGGCCGAGGCGTCGTCGGGCGGGCCGAACATCATCAGGGAGGGCCACCACCAGCGGTTCACCGCGTCCTGCGCCATCTCGTGCTGTGCGGGTGTGCCCCGGCTGAGGGCGAGCAGCAGCTCGTACCCCTGGCGCTGGTGGAAGGACTCCTCCTTGCAGATGCGGACCATCGCCCGGGCGTACGGGCCGTAGGAGCAGCGGCAGAGAGGCACCTGATTGGTGATCGCGGCGCCGTCGACCAGCCACCCGATTGCTCCGACGTCCGCCCAGGTCAGCGTCGGGTAGTTGAAGATCGAGGAGTAGCGCTGCCGACCGGCGTGCAGCTTGTCCAGCATCTCCTCGCGGCTGGTGCCCAGGGTCTCCGCGGCGCTGTACAGATACAGCCCGTGGCCCGCTTCGTCCTGCACCTTCGCCATCAGGATCGCCTTGCGGCGGAGCGAGGGTGCCCGCGTGATCCAGTTGGCTTCGGGCTGCATGCCGATGATCTCGGAGTGGGCGTGCTGGGCCATCTGGCGGACGAGCGAAGCCCGGTACGCGTCGGGCATCCAGTCACGCGGCTCGATCCGGTCGTCCGCGGCGACGGCGGCGTCGAACGCCGCCAGGCGTGCCTCGTCCGACGCCTCCGTGGTGCCTGCCGTCCTCTGCGTCGTCTGGTCCGCAGTCACTGCCGCCATCCCGGGCTCCCTACCGACCGATCGTTCGGTTCCTTGACTTCAATGGTGGGTCGCAGGCCCGTAGGGTGTCAACCCTGTGGATAACTGAGCGGTGATCGACGGTGATCGGGGCGGGATGGACGCGGACCGCGGTGGGCGCACCGAAAACGAGAAGAAGTCCGCCTGGCCCGGTGTGACGAGCCGCTCGTACGCCGATCAGGACGAGGGATTCGATCCCGAGGGCATACCTGACGCCCGGACCCGTGCTCCGGGCCCTCCAGCAGCCCAGGTGCCACCGCCGGAGACCGTCGAAGGGCCTGCGCCGGACGTCGTCCCGGGCGGCGGCATGGCCGCCCTCTCGCTTCCGTACCAGGTGGTGGCGGCGCTGGCGCTGTCCGTCATCGGGCTCCTGGCGGTCGGCCATCTGGCCGTGATCTTCCTGCACGTCGCGCCGTCCAACACGCTGACGAAGCAGCACGGTGAGGTGGTGGACGACTGGGTCTACCCCGAGTTCGAGCAGAACTGGAAGCTCTTCGCCCCCAACCCGCTGCAGCAGAACATCTCGGTCCACGCACGCGCCGAGGTCTGGGGTGTCGAGGGCCGCACCACCACCGGATGGATCAATCTGTCGCAGCAGGACGGTGCGGCGATACGCGGGAACTTCTTCCCCAGCCACGTGGACCAGAACGAGCTTCGGCGCGCCTGGGACTTCTACACGGGGTCGCACGACGGGGAGAACCGTCCCAACGGCCTGCGCGGAGAGCTCTCCGAGCGCTACATCCGCCGCATCGTGATGCTGCGCCTCCTCGAAGGCGACCACGGCGGCAAGGTCGAGCGCATCCAGGTGCGGTCCGCCGTACGCTCGGTCGGCGCTCCGGCGTGGAGCGACGAGAAGATCAGCACCCGGGCGGACTACCGGGTGCTCCCGTGGTGGACCGTCACGCCCTCCGATCTCCCGGAGACGTCGGCGACGGACCGGGCGTCGGCACCGCAGGGCGGGAGGGCGGGGAAGTGAGCACCACCGCGCAGATCCGGGGCAGGGCCGGATCAGGCCGCCGTTCGCTCGCCGAGGCCGTCCAGCGCATCAGCTCGCTGCCGCTCGGGACCCATCAGAGCGCCGTCGTGCGGATCGGTGTCTCCGCCACGTATCTGCTGTTCCTGCTGCGCGAGCTGCCGCACCGGCACGAGCTGTACGGCCCGGACGGCCCGTGGCGCTGGGACATGGCCCGCCGGCTCATCAGCAACAACGACGCCTTCACCGTCCTCATGTGGTCGGACAGCGCGCTCTGGTTCGAGACCGTCTACGCGCTGACGCTGGTCTCGGCGGCGCTGCTGATGGCCGGCTGGCGGACCCGCGCGACCTCCGTGGTGTTCATGGCCGGGGTCCTCTCCCTCCAGAACCGCAGCATCTTCATGGGCGACGGCGGCGACAACGTCATCCATCTGATGGCGATCTACCTGATGCTGACGCGCTGCGCTCGGGTTTGGTCTCTGGACGCGCGCCGTGCCGCACGGAACGCGGCCCGCCACGCGCAGGAAGGGTCGCGTTCCCGGGACGTCGTGGGGCCGGTCCTGTGGGTGGTGCTGGGGGCCGTCCTCCTGCCGGGCACGCTGACGGGAGGCCTCGGCGGAACCTGGTGGCTGCCGTCCCTCCTGTGGGCCCTGTGGCTCGGCAACGGGGCCTGGTGGGCGCTGAACAGGTACGCGCCGGACCGTGAGCTGCGGGCCCTCCTCGACGTGGTGGCCAACCTCGCCCACAACGCCGCGCTCCTCGTGATCATGGCCGAGGTCTGCCTGATCTACGCGACGGCCGGCTGGTACAAGATCCAGGGCTCCCGCTGGCAGGACGGAACAGCCCTCTACTACCCGCTCAAACTGGACTACTTCACGCCGTGGCCCGAGCTCTCGGGGCTTCTCTCGTCCAGTGCACTGGCGGTCATGGTGCTGACGTACGCCACGGTGATCGTGCAGGTCGCCTTCCCGTTCACGCTGTTCAACCGGCGGGTCAAGAACGTCCTGCTGGTCGTCATGATCGGCGAGCACGCGGGGATCGCCCTTCTGCTCGGACTCCCCTTCTTCTCGATGGCGATGATCGCCGCGGACGCCGTCTTCCTGCCGACGGTCTTCCTGGTGTGGCTGGGGCGCAGGGTCACGCTCGCCCGGCAGCGGCTGCTCCCGGCTGCCGCGGGCAGGCTGCGTCTGCCGGGGCAACGGCGGGCGGACCCGGACGAGGAGGAGGCCCCGCGCGGCGGTGGCGGCGGTGGCCATACGCTCGTCGGGTGAGCAGCGAGACCGGCAGTACAGAAGATCCCCAGGCCGCAGCGGCGCCCGATCCGTCCGCGGAACCCCTCCAGTACGACGACGGGTACGGCGAACCGGTCGGAGTGGGGCCGCATCCGCTGCCCTGGCCCGAAGGTGAGCGCTACGACCCCGAGCTCCTCGCCGCGGGTGACCGGCGCAATGTGAGTGACGTCTACCGGTACTGGACGCGGGAAGCCATCGTCGCCGACCTCGACCTGCGGCGGCACGACTTCCACGTGGCGGTGGAGAACTGGGGCCATGACTTCAACATCGGCTCGGTGGTGCGGACGGCCAACGCCTTCCTGGCGAAGGAGATCCACATCGTGGGCCGCCGCCGCTGGAACCGGCGCGGGGCGATGGTCACCGACCGCTACCAGCACGTCCGTCACCACCCCGACACCGCGGATCTGACGGCTTGGGCGGAAGCCGAAGGGCTGCCGATCATCGGGATCGACAACCTGCCCGGGGCCGTGCCGCTGGAGCGCACCGAGTTGCCGCGCCGCTGTGTGCTCCTGTTCGGGCAGGAAGGGCCAGGGCTGACCGAGGAAGCGCGCAAGCACGCCGCGATGGTGTGCTCGATCGCGCAGTTCGGCTCGACGCGGTCGATCAATGCGGGGGCTGCCGCCGCCATCGCCATGCATGCCTGGGTGCAGAAGTACGCGGACATCCCGGAGCCGCCCGCCCGCTGACCGGCGGCCACCCCGGGGCGCGGAACCGGCTTCGAGGGTCAGCCGGGTGAGGATCCGCGGGCGCGGTGACCCAGGCCCGGGCGCGGTCACCGGTGGAGCGGAAGCCCGCTCCACCGGACGTGCCGCGTGCCCACAGGCCGACCTTCGCGTCAGGCCTGGCGGCGGACCTCCACCAACCGGAAACGGTTGGAGACGAAGGCCCCGTCGCAGAGCGCCGCGTTGGCCGCCGGGTTGCCGCCGGACCCGTGGAAGTCGGAGAAGGCGGCCGTCTGGTTGACATAGACGCCACCGGTGAGGTTCAGCGAGAGCTGCGCCGACTCGTCGAAGCAGACCTCCTCGAGCGCGCGCTCCACCTCCGGGGACGTGGTGTAGGCGCCGACGGTCATCGCGCCCTTCTCACGGACCGTTCGGCGCAGGAGGGCCAGGGCGTCGGCGGTCGAGTCGACGGCGACCGCGAACGCGACCGGACCGAAGCACTCCGAGAGGTACGCGGCGTCGTCGTCGGGCTTGGTGCCGTCCAGCTTGACGAGGACGGGTGTGCGTACGACAGCCTCGGGGAAGTCGGGGTTGGTCACCGGGCGGGAGGCCAGGGCGACATCACCGAGGGCCGCTGCCCCTTCCAGGCGAGCCTTCACGTCGGGGTTGACCAGGGCACCCAGCAGGCCGTTAGCCCGTGCGTCGTCGCCCAGGAGGCCGTTCACCGCTTCCGCGATGTCCGTCACCACGTCCTCGTAGGACCTGGGCCCGGCGTCGGTCGTGATGCCGTCACGCGGAATGAGCAGGTTCTGCGGGGTCGTGCACATCTGGCCGCTGTACAGGGAGAGCGAGAAGGCCAGGTTGGAGAGCATGCCCCGGTAGTTGTCGGTGGAGTCGAGGACGATCGTGTTGACGCCGGCCTTCTCCGTGTAGACCTGGGCCTGACGTGCGTTGGCCTCCAGCCAGTCACCGAACGCGGTGGACCCCGTGTAGTCGATGATCTTGATCTCGGGGCGCACCGCGAGCGTCTTGGCGATGCCCTCGCCAGGGTGTTCGGCCGCCAGCGCGATCAGATTCGGGTCGAAGCCCGCTTCGGACAGCACCTCGCGTGCCAGCTGCACGGTGAGCGCCAGGGGCAGGACCGCGCGCGGGTGCGGCTTGACCAGTACGGGGTTGCCGGTCGCCAGCGAGGCGAACAAACCTGGGTAGCCGTTCCACGTGGGGAAGGTGTTGCAGCCGATCAGCAGCGAGATGCCCCGTCCCGCCGCCGTGTAGGACTTGCGCAGCTGGAGCGGGTCGCGCTTGCCCTGCGGCTTGGACCAGTCGGCGGTGTGCGGGGTGCGGGTCTGCTCCTGGTAGGCATACGCCACCGCTTCCAGGCCGCGGTCCTGGGCGTGCGGTCCGCCCGCCTGGAACGCCATCACGAATGCCTGCCCGCTCGTGTGCATCACGGCGTGGGCCAGCTCGTGCGTACGCGCGCTGATCCTGGCGAGGATCTCCAGGCAGACCAGCGCCCTCGTCTCGGGACCCGCCGCTCGCCAGGAGCCCATGCCGGCGCTCATCGCGGGCAGCAGGACGTCCGGATCGCAGTGCGGATACTCGACGCCCAGCTCCGGTCCGTACGGCGAGACCTCCCCGCCGGTCCAGCCGTCGGTGCCGGGCTGGCCGAGGTCCAGGCGGGTGCCGAGGACGGCATCGAAGGCGGCCTTGCCCTCCGCGGCCCCGAGGCTGCCGGCGAGCCCGCCCTCGCCGTAGGCCTTCGGGTGCTCGGGGTGCGGGGACCAGTAGGCGCGCGTGCGAATCGCGTCGAGGGCTTGGTCGAGCGTCGTGCGGTGGGTGTCGGACAGCTTCTCAGGGGAAAGCGCGGCGGCCATGACGGACCAACTCCTCGTCGAGCTGGGCAGGGATGTGCGGACGGAGTTAGAGTAACCGAACGATCGGTCGGGACAAGGGGCCCCAGGGAACCTGTGGACAACTCATGGGGGAGGATCGCGGTCATGACCACGGCCAAGCGGGACACATACACCCCGGAGACACTCCTCGGCGTTGCCGTCCGTGTCTTCAACGAGCGCGGCTACGACGGTACGTCGATGGAGCACCTCTCCAAGGCGGCCGGCATCTCCAAGTCCTCCATCTACCACCATGTGGCGGGCAAGGAGGAACTGCTCAGTCGGGCCGTGAGCCGGGCGATCGACGGCCTGTTCGGCATCCTCGACGAGGCCGGGGCGATACAGGGGCGGGCGATCGCCCGGGTCGAGTACGTCACGCGCCGCACGGTCGAGGTGCTCATGGACGAGCTGCCCTACGTCACGCTGCTGCTGCGTGTACGCGGAAACACGAAGACGGAACGCTGGGCCCTCGAGCGGCGGCGCGAGTTCGACCAGAGGGTGTCCGACCTGCTCAAGGCGGCGGTGGCCGAGGGGGACCTGCGGGCCGACGTGGACATACGCCTGGCCACCAGGCTGCTGTTCGGAATGGTGAACTCGCTGGTCGAGTGGTACCGCCCGCAGCCGGGCGGGTCCGCCGAGGCCGATCAGCTCGCCGACACGGTCGTGCAGCTCGCGTTCGAAGGCATGCGGGCCGGCTGATCCCGGCTTCAGGCGAGATCGGACGGGCGGTCCGGGCGCGGGCCCAGGTCGGTCTCCTCGAAGACCAGCAGGGTGCGCGTGGACAGCACCTCGGGTATGGCCTGGATCCGGGTCAGGACCAGCTCGCGCAGCGCCCGGTTGTCGGGTGTGTGCACGAGGAGCAGGACGTCGAAGTCGCCGCTGACCAGTGCGATGTGGGTGGCGCCCGGTAGCGCCTGGAGCTGCTCGCGCACGGTGCGCCAGGAGTTCTGGACGATCTTCAGCGTGATGTAGGCGGAGGCGGCCTGTCCCGCCCGTTCGTGGTTCACGCGCGCGCTGAAGCCGCGGATGACACCGTCCTCGACGAGCCGGTTGATCCTGGCGTAGGCGTTGGCCCGCGACACGTGGATACGTTCGGCGACCGCCCGTATCGACGCGCGGCCATCCGTCTGGAGGATGCGCAGGATCGCCCGGTCGGTGGAGTCCAGCGGTCGTGCGGGCGGCGTGCGGGCGGGATCCCCCACCGGGTCGGCCATTTGTTCAGCTGCCATCTGCCCGCGCCTCCCTGTTGTGGACGACCTGCCTCTATCTCAGGCTGTGGATAACCGTTTGTCCACAGGCTGGAGGCGCCTGTAGCCAAATTGCGCCCGCGACCGAACAATCGGTAGGTGAGGCACGCCACACCGGTGCCCGTCCACACGCGGACATCCCCGCGGATATCGACGCCCCTCGTTCTCACCCGATGCCAGGAGGTGCTTGTCATGACGGTCCAAGAGCTGCCCGGCGCAGCCGCCTACCGGCCCACGCCGCCCCCGGCCTGGAAGCCGCTCACCGACCCCGCGCCGCTGCTCCCGGACCCCGAGCCGTACCGCGTGCTCGGTACGGATGCCGCGGCCGACGCCGATCCCGAGTTGCTTCTCCGGCTCTACGCGGAGCTGGTGCGCGGCCGTCGGTACAACGCACAGGCCACCGCCCTGACCAAGCAGGGCCGGCTCGCGGTGTACCCGTCGAGCACCGGCCAGGAGGCCTGCGAGATCGCGGCGGCGCTGGTGCTGGAGGATCGTGACTGGCTCTTCCCCAGCTATCGCGACACCCTCGCCGCGGTGGCGCGGGGCCTGGACCCGGTGGAGGCACTGGCCCTCCTGCGCGGGGACCGGCACACCGGGTACGACCCGCGTGAGCACCGCATCGCGCCTCTCTGCACCCCGCTGGCCACCCAGTTGCCGCACGCCGTGGGGCTGGCGCACGCGGCTCGTCTCAAGGGCGACGACGTGGTGGCGCTCGCGATGGTCGGCGACGGCGGCACCAGCGAGGGCGACTTCCACGAGGCACTGAACTTCGCGGCCGTGTGGAAGGCGCCGGTGGTCTTCCTCGTGCAGAACAACGGCTTCGCGATCTCCGTACCCCTGGCCAAGCAGACGGTCGCGCCGTCCCTCGCCCACAAGGCCGTGGGCTACGGCATGCCGGGTCGGCTGGTCGACGGCAACGACGCGGCGGCGACGCACCAGGTCCTGAGCGAGGCCGTGGCGCGGGCCAGGCGCGGCGGAGGACCGACGCTGGTCGAGGCGGTCACGTACCGCATGGACGCCCATACGAACGCCGACGACGCCTCCCGTTACCGCGTCGACAGCGAGGTGGAGACGTGGCGCGCCCACGATCCGATCGTCCTGCTCGAACGCGAGCTGACCGGGCGCGGACTGCTGGACGAGGAAGGTGCCGAGAAGGTGCGGGAAGCGGCGGAGCGGATGGCGGCGGGCCTGCGCGAGCAGATGAACGCCGATCCGGTGCTCGACCCGATGGACCTGTTCACCCATGTCTACGGCGAGCAGACCGGGCAGCTGCGTGAGCAGGCCGCGCGGCTGCGGTCCGAGCTGGACGCGGAGCACGGCGGGCACGACGAGCAGGGCGCGGAGGGCGGACGATGAGCACGGTTGCGGCGGCGACCGGTGAGCGGACCGGCCGCGCCAAACCGGCGACGATGGCGCAGGCTCTCGGCCGCGCCCTGCGCGACGCGATGGCGGAGGATCCGGCGGTGCACGTCCTCGGCGAGGACGTGGGCACGCTGGGCGGGGTCTTCCGTGTCACCGACGGCCTGGCGAAGGAGTTCGGCGACGAGCGCTGCACGGACACCCCGCTGGCCGAGGCGGGGATCCTCGGGGCGGCCGTGGGGATGGCGATGTACGGGTTGCGGCCCGTCGTGGAGATGCAGTTCGACGCCTTCGCCTATCCGGCGTTCGAGCAGTTGATCAGCCATGTCGCCAAGATGCGGAACCGTACCGGGGGCGCCATGCCGTTGCCGATCACGGTGCGGGTGCCGTACGGCGGTGGTATCGGCGGGGTCGAGCACCACAGCGACTCCTCGGAGGCGTACTACATGGCGACTCCCGGTCTGCACGTCGTCACGCCGGCCACCGTCGAGGACGCCTACGGGCTGCTGAGGAAGTCGATCGCCTCGGACGACCCGGTGGTCTTCCTGGAGCCGAAGCGGCTCTACTGGTCGAAGGCCGACTGGTCGCCGGACGCGCCGGCCGACGTCGAGCCGATCGGCCGGGCGGTGGTCCGGCGGCCCGGCCGCAGCGCGACGCTCATCACCTACGGTCCGTCCCTGCCGGTGTGCCTGGAAGCCGCAGAGGCGGCCACGGCCGAGGGCTGGGATCTCGAGGTGGTCGATCTGCGGTCGCTGGTGCCGTTCGACGACGAGACCGTCACCGCCTCGGTCCGGCGCACCGGACGCGCGGTGGTCGTCCACGAGTCGTCCGGTTTCGGCGGCCCGGGCGGCGAGATCGCGGCGCGGGTCACGGAGCGGTGCTTCCATCACCTGGAGGCTCCGGTCCTGCGTGTCGCGGGGTTCGACATCCCCTACCCGCCGCCCATGCAGGAGCGGCACCATCTGCCGGGCGTGGACCGGGTGCTCGACGCCGTCGCCCGTCTTCAGTGGGAGGCCGAGAGCTGATGGCGCACGTGCTCGAATTCAAGCTGCCGGACCTCGGTGAGGGACTGACCGAGGCCGAGATCGTTCGCTGGCTGGTGGAGGTCGGCGACGTCGTGGTGATCGACCAGCCGGTCGTCGAGGTCGAGACGGCCAAGGCCATGGTGGAGGTTCCCTGCCCGTACGGGGGCGTGGTCACGGCCAGATTCGGTGCGGAAGGCACGGAGCTGCCGGTCGGTGCACCGCTGCTGACGGTGGCGGTCGGGTCCGTCGCGCCGGAGTCGGGAGACACCGTCGCCGGAGGGCGCGCGGACGCGGACGCGGACAGTGGGACGTCCGGCAACGTGCTGGTCGGGTACGGCACGGGCGCGCCGGCCGCTCGGCGCCGACGGGTACGGCCCGCCCCGGTGTCGTCCACGGGCACGTCGTCGACGGGTGTGCCGTCCTCGGACGGGACATCCTCCGGCGAGACGGCGTCGGGCAGGGCGGCCGGAGGGCCGACCCCCACAGCGGCTCCTGCCCGGGCATCCGCATCGGTCCCTGATGTGGCATCGGCGCAGGGACCCGTCGCCGTCATCTCCCCGCTGGTGAGGAAGCTGGCGCGGCAACACGGCCTCGACCTCAGGCAGATCGTCGGCACGGGCCGGGACGGCCTCATCCTGCGTACCGACGTGGAGTCCGCGATCAGCGCGACGGACGAGGAGCGCGCTGCTGAAGCGGCGCCGGCGGCCCGGCAGGTACAGGAGACGGACGAGGAGCGCATCCCGTTGCGTGGGGTGCGGGGCGCAGTCGCCGACAAGCTGGCGCGCAGTCGGCGGGAGATCCCAGAGGCCACCTGCTGGGTGGATGCCGATGCCACCGAACTGATGGCGGCCCGGGCCGCGATGAACGCCGCCGGCAGCTCGGTCACCGGACCGAAGGTGTCGGTTCTGGCCCTGCTGGCCCGTATCTGCACGGCCGCCCTCACCCGGTTCCCCGAGCTCAACTCCCGGGTGGACACCGAGGCCCGGGAGATCGTGCGGCTGTCCGGGGTGCATCTGGGCTTCGCCGCTCAGACGGACCGAGGCCTGGTCGTGCCGGTCGTACGGGACGCGCACACGCGTAACGCTGAGTCGATCGGTGCGGAGATCGCCCGGCTGACCGAGGCGGCCCGTGACGGGAAGCTGACCCCGGCGCAGCTCACCGGCGGGACGTTCACGCTGAACAACTACGGGGTGTTCGGTGTCGACGGTTCGACGCCGATCATCAACCACCCGGAGGCGGCCATGCTCGGCGTCGGGCGGATCGTGCCCAAGCCCTGGGTGCACAGGGACGAGCTGGCGGTCCGCCAGGTCGTCCAGCTCTCCCTCACCTTCGATCACCGGGTCTGTGACGGTGGAACGGCGGGTGGCTTCCTGCGGTACGTGGCCGACTGTGTGGAGCAGCCGGCGTTGCTGTTGCGCACTCTGTGACGAGGCCGGACCTGATGAGCCGGACGTGATGAGGAAGGCCTCGTCCTGCACCGAGGCCGGACCGGGTGGTTCGGGGCCGCGCTCTGTGACGGGGGACGGGCCCGGGGCCGGCCCTTGCGGTGGCTCGGGCTTCGGTGTGGCGCGGCTGGGACCCCGGGGCGGGGTCCTCGTGGTGGTCCGGGGCCCCGTCCGTCACGGGGCCGCAAGCCTGGCCGGGGAAAGCCTGGCCGGGTCCCTGCGGGGCCATGGCCGCACCCTGTGACGGGGTGGGCTTGCTGTGGCGGTTCAAGGCAGAGTCCGTCACAGGGCCGAAAGCCTGGCCGACGGCCACGCCTACTGGGCCGGGGCCGGGGCCGGGGCCGGGCCTTGGACGGGGCTGGGGCCGGGGCCCGGCCCTGGACGGAGCTGACTGGGGCACCCCCGGGCTTTGGACGGGGCTGACTTGGGTCACCGCGAGCAGCGGGCAGCTCAGCCCGGGCCGCTGCCGTCACAGGGCGAAGACCATGACTTCGGTCCCCAGGGGATCGAGGTGAGGAGGCGGCCCGCATACTCGGGGGCATGACCGCGTATGACGCCATCGTTCTTGCCGGCGGGGCTGCGAAGCGCCTCGGGGGAGCCGACAAGCCGGGGCTCCGTGTGGGTGGACGAGCGTTGCTCGACCGGGTGCTCGCGGCGTGTGCCGACGCCGGGTCCACCGTGGTGGTCGGCGGGCGCAGACCCACAGCCCGTCCGGTCACCTGGACGCGTGAAGTGCCCGAAGGCGGAGGACCGTTGGCCGCGCTGGGGGCCGGGGTCCGGCACACGCGTGCGGAGAGCGTCCTGGTGCTGTCCGCGGACCTGCCGTTCCTGGGGGAGGCGACGGTCCGTTCGTTGCTCGACGCCAGTCGGGCCGAAGGCCGGGAGGGCGCGCTGTGCGTCGATCCGGACGGCCGGGATCAGCCGCTGGTCGCGGCGTACCGAGCGGAGCCGCTTCGCCGCGAGCTCGCCCTTCTGGCCACCGAGCACGGCAGCCTGGCAGGGCTTCCGCTGCGGTTGCTGACCGCCGAGCTGGACCTGGACCGGGTCGAGGCGGGGCCCCTCGCTTCGTTCGACTGCGACACCTGGGAAGACATTGGTGCCGCAAGGGCGCGGATCAGGGAGCATGGGACTGTGCTGGACGAATGGATCACCGCAGTCAAGACCGAACTGGGCATCGAACTCGACGTCGATACCGGCGTCCTGCTCGACCTCGCCCGTGATGCCGCCCACGGCGTCGCCCGGCCCGCCGCGCCGCTGACCACCTTCCTGGTGGGGTACGCCGCGGCCAAGGCCAGCAGCGGCCTGAGCCCGGAGGCCGCAGCCGAAGCGGTGGCGGAGGCATCCCGCAAGGCCACCGCCCTCGCGCTCCGGTGGGAGGAGGAAACGGGGGCGGGCAGCGGCTCCGGAACGCCATGACAGCTCCCCGTGGTGAGGCTGAGGCAGCGGCGCCGGTCGATACGCCCGAAGCGCGCCGCGCCGCCGAGGTGAAGCGCGCCGCCGAGGTGAAGCGCGCTGCCGAGGCGGAGCAGGCCGCTGAGGAGGAACGGGCCGTCGAGCAGGCATTGGCTCTGGTCGGTCGTCAGCCGCAGGATGCTGGTCCTACGGCGAGCCGGAACGGAACGGTCGGCCCCGCCTCCGTGCCCACGCCGCCGGACCCGGGCATGCGCATGGAGCCGTCCCCAGGCACAGCGCCACCCGGCCCCGCACCTACAACCCCCGCACCTTCGGGCGCGGTGGCGAACCCGGGCGCGGCGGCGAGCCCCCGCCCCTCGGATTCCCGTCCCTCGGCCCCCGGCCCCTCGGATGACCTGCGCCCCTCGGGAGCCACGACCTCGCGCCCTTCGGCTTCGGGCTCTGCGGTGTCAGGTACCGCGATGCCGGGTCGTGCGGCCCACGGCGCTGAGGCTCCCGGCACCTCCGGCACAGCCGGCGCCCCCGGCACCCCCGGCCTGGCCGGCATTCCCGGCACGGCTGGCCCCGCTGATCCTCCCGGCTCTGTCGGGCGGTCGTCGGCCGCCGGTTCGTCCCCCGGCGGCTCGTCCCTCACCGGCTCGTCCCCCGCCGGGCCCGCCCATCGGACCCCGGCCACCGCCTGGGCCCGTGCGCGCACCCTGGCAGAAGCGCTCGGCCGCAGCGCCCCCCTTGCCGCCCACCGGCTCCCCCTGAACCGGGCGCTCGGGCACGTGCTGGCCGAAGCGGTCGTAGCTCTCACCGATCTCCCCTCCTTCGACACCTCGGCCATGGACGGCTGGGTCGTCGCGGGACCTGGGCCCTGGGTCGTGGAACAAGGTGAAGGCCTGCTCGCCGGGCGAGGAGCCGTGGAACCGTTGCCGGACGGGGAAGCGCTACGGATCGCCACGGGCGCCCGCATCCCGGCGGATGCGACCGCCGTCATCCGTAGCGAGCACGCGCACTTCGACGAGGCCAGGGGGCTGCTGCACGCGACCCGCGACGTCGTGCCGGGGCAGGACATCCGGCCGCGCGGCCAGGAGTGCCGTTCCGGGGACGAGCTGCTGCCCGTCGGGACGGTGGTGACCCCGCCTGTGCAAGGGCTGGCGGCTGCCGCAGGGTACGACGCGCTCGTCGTCGTACCCCGTCCGTGCGTGGACATCTTCGTTCTCGGCGATGAGCTGCTCACCTCGGGGCTGCCGCGCGAGGGGCTGATCCGGGACGCACTCGGCCCGATGCTCGGCCCCTGGCTCCACGCTCTAGGCGCGGAGGTCTCCGAGCCCAGGCGCCTCGGTGACGACGCCGAGGCGCTCCACGACGCCCTTGTCACCTCGCACGCCGACCTCGTCCTCACCACGGGCGGGACCGCCGCCGGTCCTGTGGACCATGTTCACCCTGTCCTGGAGCGGATCGGGGCCGAGTTGCTGGTCGACGGAGTGGCCGTACGCCCCGGCCACCCCATGCTTCTGGCCAGGCTCCCGGCGAACGGCCCCTGCCTGGTGGGCCTGCCGGGCAATCCGCTCGCGGCGGTCTCCGGCCTGCTCACGCTGGCAGAACCTCTGCTCAGGGGACTGGCCGGCCGGTCTCCTCAGAGTCCGTACAGCGCGCCCGCGCATGAAGAGGTACACGGCCACCCGCACGACACACGACTCGTCCCTGTAGTCCACCGCGACGACAAGGTTGTGCCTTTGCATTACAACGGCCCCGCGATGCTGCGCGGGATCGCCGCCGCCGATGGGCTGGCCGTGGTGCCGCCCGGCGGGGTACGGTCCGGCACCGAGGTGGAGATCCTCGATCTACCGTGGGCCTCGGCGACGCCGTGGACGGAAGGGTGTTTCACGTGAAACTTCCCGGCCACGATGCGATGGCCAGGCGCGCAGACGAGAACGTCGTACCCACTCGGGTGCTGCTGCCACGCCGTGTCGTGGACAGACCGCTACGTCAGGTGGCCAAGCGACTCGCGATGGCACTCACGGTGCTGGCCACCACGGTCTTCATCGTCTGGGCGGACCGGGGCGGTTACCACGACAACGCCGATGGGAAGGTCGACTTCCTCGACGCCGTCTACTACGCGACGGTGACTCTGTCGACGACCGGTTACGGCGACGTCGTTCCGCAGAGTGATACTGCCCGGCTCGTCAACGTGGTGCTGGTGACGCCGCTTCGCGTGCTCTTCCTGATCATCCTGGTCGGCACCACCCTCGAGGTCCTGACGGAACGGACCCGGGAGGACTTCCGGCTGAACCGTTGGAGAAGCAACTTGCGTGAACACACCGTTGTCGTCGGTTTCGGCACGAAGGGCCGTTCGGCCATCCAGACGCTCTGTGCGACGGGTCTCAAGAAGGAACAGATCGTCATCGTCGACCCGGCAGGGAAGGTGATCGAGGCGGCCAACGCGGAGGGTTTCGTGGGGGTGCTGGGTGATGCGACGCGCAGCGACGTACTGCTGCGTGCCGAGCTCCAGAAGGCCCGTCAGATCATCATCGCCACCCAGCGCGACGACACCGCCGTCCTGGTGGCGCTGACCGCGCGCCAGCTCAACAAGGGTGCGAAGATCGTGGCCGCCGTGCGCGAGGAGGAGAACGCGCCCCTGCTGCGGCAGTCCGGTGCAGACGCCGTCATCACCAGCGCGAGTGCGGCGGGCCGCCTCCTGGGCCTCTCCGTCCTCAGTCCCAGCGCGGGAACGGTGATGGAGGATCTGATCCAGCAGGGCAGCGGGCTCGATCTTGTCGAACGTCCGGTGATAAAGGCCGAGGTGGGCAAGAACGTCCGGGAGACCGACGACCTGGTGGTCAGCGTGCTGCGTGGTCACCGGCTGCTTGGGTACGACGATCCGGCGGCCAGCCCGCTGCAGCTGACGGACCGGGTCATCACGATCGTGCGCGCCTCCCCGCTCCACACGTCCCCGCAGGGCCTTCCGCAGAACCCTCATCAGCGCAGCTAGGCGCCGGGCCGTCCGCCGGCGCGGGCAGGTCCATGGGAGCCCTTGATTTTCAGGGCCGGGCGGTCGGCGCAGGCAGGTCCACCCTTGTCCGGGAGTCCGCACGGAGTAGCCTCGCGGCCATGTATGCGATCACGATCCCCGAACCAGGCGGCCCCGAAGCGCTCGTATGGGCCGAGGTCCCCGATCCCGTACCAGGCGAGGGTGAAGTCCTCGTCGAGGTCGTGTCCAGCGCGGTCAACCGTGCCGATGTCCTCCAGCGGCAGGGCTTCTACAACCCGCCGCCCGGGGCCTCCCCCTATCCCGGGCTCGAGTGTGCGGGCCGGATCACCGGGCTCGGCCCCGGGGTGACCGGATGGTCCGTGGGCGACGAGGTGTGCGGACTGCTGGCGGGTGGCGGCTACACGGAGAAGGTCGCCGTGCCGGCCGGACAGCTCCTCCCCGTACCCGAGGGTGTGGAACTGGCGGACGCCGCTGCGCTGCCGGAAGTGGCGGCGACGGTCTGGTCGAACGTCTTCATGGTGGCCCATCTGCGCCCTGGTGAGACCGTGCTCATCCACGGAGGCTCCAGCGGCATCGGCACGATGGCGATCCAGCTCGCCAAGGCCGTCGGTGCGCGTGTCGCGGTCACGGCGGGCGGGCCCGAGAAGCTGGCCCGCTGCCAGGAGCTCGGTGCCGACATCCTCATCGACTACCGCGAGCAGGACTTCGTGGAGGAGTTGCGCCAGGCGACGGACGGCGCCGGTGCGGATGTCATCCTCGACATCGTCGGGGCGAAGTACCTGGACCGGAACGTACGGGCCCTGGCCGTGAACGGGCGCCTGGCGATCATCGGTCTTCAGGGCGGGGCCAAGGGCGAGCTGAATCTGAGCGCCCTGCTGAGCAAGCGGGCTGCCGTCACGGCCACCTCGCTGCGCGCCCGCCCGCTCGCGGAGAAGACCGCGATCATCGCGGCGGTACGCGAGCACGTCTGGCCGCTGATCGCAGGAGGTGTCGTCCGGCCGATCGTGGACCGCACGATGCCGATGGCGGACGCGGCGGAGGCCCATCGGGTGATGGAGTCCAGCAGCCACATCGGCAAGATTCTCCTCATCGCGCCGAAGGCCTGACACCGAGCAGCACGAGCTGCCTGAGCGGCCCGCGCTAATCGGGCGCCTGAGCGGGCCCGGGCGGCCCGCGCTACCCGGGCTGCCCGGGCGGCCCGCGCTGCCAGGGCACCTCGCGTCGCCCGAGCGGCCGAGCCGAGGGACGAGGGCGGGTGAGCGGGGACGACCGCCGGCAGCGCGCCGACCGCCGTGCCCGTTCCCGGGGCTCCGGAGAGGTCACCTCGTCCCGCCGTCGGCCAAGGCCGGCAGGACAAGGCCGGCAGGAAGGCGCGGCCACGCAACGCCAAGGGAGCGTCGCGCCCAGGTGAGCGGCCTCCCCACCAGCCCTCACCCTTTCCCGCCGTGCCAGGAACGCAGCGAGGCCCGGCACACGCGATGTGTGCCGGGCCTCGGTGGTGAGACGGGTCGGGGCGGGGAGCAGGCCTACAGGTACGGGCCGGAGCGTGCCGGTCCGTGCGGATCCGCCAGGCCTTCCTCGTCCTCGTGGCCGACGCCCGGAGGGAGAGCGCGGCGCATCTGCTCCAGCTGTGCGCGGGCGGCCATCTGCTGCGCGAAGAGAGCCGTCTGGATTCCGTGGAACAGGCCCTCCAGCCATCCGACCAGCTGGGCCTGAGCGATCCTCAGCTCGGCTTCGGAGGGGACGGACTCCTCGGTGAACGGCAGCGAGAGCCGCTCCAGCTCCTCCACGAGCTCCGGCGCCAGGCCGTCCTCGAGTTCCTTCACCGAACTGGCGTGGATCTCCTTGAGCCGGACCCGGCTCGCCTCGTCGAGAGGAGCCGCCCTGACCTCCTCGAGAAGCTGCTTGATCATGCTGCCGATGCGCATGACCTTCGCGGGCTGTTCGACCATCTCCGTCACAGGGACCTCGCGCGACTCGTCGTCACTGCCACTGCCACTGCCACCGCCGCCGATAGCCATTCCGTCCTGCCCCACTACGAGGACTTGGGGGTGCTCCTGCGACCGTTCATTCCTCGGCATCTCCATGACGCCATTGTCTCGCACGGCGGCCTTGCTCCTTGGTGTGCCCCCGGAAAGCGATGATCACCCGCCTTCCGGGGCACCGATCGCGCGGGAAGCCACCGCCGAGCGGCCCCGGCCGCCCCGTCGCTCTCGCGCCGCCCGGCCGTCCCTCACCCCGCGCGCCGGGTCAGTGCCTGCCGGGACCCGGCGAAGACGGCGGCCAGCAGCCCGGCGACCAGGGGTACGGCCACCGCCAGCAGCCCGATCGTCTCCCAGGGCATCACGACAGGGGTGTACGCGGAATCCATGGGCTGCTCCCGCATGGCGGCCATCGCCTTGCGCAGGTCGACCCGGCGCAGGGCCACCGCGGGCACGATCCCGGCCGCCGTACCGAGCAGGACGCCCGTGAGCGCGACCACCACGCACTGGAACCCGGAGAGTGAGCGCCGGACGCCCGGGGGTGCGCCCACCGCGCTGAGCGTGGTGAGGTCGGCCTCCGCGTCCGCCTTGGCGAGCCCGGTGGTGATGGCCGCGGCGCCGACCGTCACCACCCCCGCGAACAGGGCGAGGATCAGCAGGATCACATCCTCGTCCCGCGATTCGGGACCGCTCGCCGTCTGGAGATGGACTCCGTTCCCGGCCTGGGCGAACGCGGCCGACATCATCTGCTGCTCCGCGTCCGTGGGCGTGTGCGCCACCGCGAAGAGGCTCGCGTAGTCCTCCGTGTGCAGGCCCAGACGGCTCGCCGTGCTCCGGGGAAGGATCATGCGGATCCCGGGTGTGGTGGCGTACTTCGCCGGTGCGACGTACACCTTCAGCCGGTCCGTCGTGGTCCTGGGCTCGCCCGGGTGGAGCCTGCGGTTCGCCGTGTCACGGGGGTTGTACGTGTGCACGGCCTTCAGGGTGACCTGGCCGTCGCGCGCGTAGGCCGGGTTGAGCAGTACGGGTGTGCCGTCCGCCAGCGCCTCGGCCGCTGCGGGGTCGTCGAGCTTCACGTACGAGGTGAGCAGTGCGGCGTCGCCGACGACGATGTGGCTCTCGCCCGTGTAGAAGGCGGCGGCGCTGATGTACTCGTCGGTGCAGGCGGGGGTGCGCATCAGCGCCTGGTGCGCCTCGGCGGAGAGCCCTTCGGCGAGCTTCCTGGCTCCCGCGCCCTGGAGCGGGCAGCTGTGCCCGTCACCGGTGGGCTTGACCAGGGTGAGGGTGCCGCAGCCGTTCTCCTCCTCGTAGTACACGCCGCAGTCGGAGCCCGCCCAGACCCGTGCGATGTCGGCGCGTTCGCCGCTCACCGCCAGGTTCTGCCGGGCCGCCGCCCTCGCCCGGCCCAGCTGGTCGACGGACGAAGGACTGTCCGCCACGAGCGCGGCCGTGCCGGGGGTGAGCGTGGGGATGTGGTCGTACGCGTGCTCCGCCATCACGCTGCTCGTGTACGTCGCGATGGCGACGGTGCCCGCGACCGCGGCCATGACCGCGGCGACCGCCGGAGCCGTGCGCCCCCGGTTGCGGGCGGCGTCGCGCAGCGCCATCCGGGGGGAGAGCGGGAGGCGTGCCCCGAGCCGGCCGAGGAGGCCGACGATCACCGGGATGCAGGCGAGGACCCCCAGCTCGGCGACGACCGAGCCACCGGCGACCAGAGTCGTGTCGCCCGTGGTGCCGCCGAACACGGCGACGGCGACGCCGCCCGCCGTGATGACGCAGCCCACGACCGGCAGGACACGGGAGCTCCGCCGTGTCCCCCGGCGGCCGGTCAGCGACTCCAGGACGGGCTGCCGCCCGGCCACGATCGCCGGGGCCAGCGCCGCCAGGACGCCCGTGACGAGACCGATCACGGCGATCGCCAGTACCTCCCACCCACGGATCTCCAGCTCCCCGAAACGGCTTCCGGTCCAGCCCTCGATCAGCGGACGGAACAGGACGGTGAGGACGAGGCCGGCGGCCACCCCGGCCACCGCGCCCGCGGCCCCGAGCACGGCGCCTCCCGCCAGGACCACCGCCCGTACCTGGCTCCGGTCACCCCCGCAGGTACCGAGGAGGCCGAGCTGCCGACGCGAGCGCCGGGCGCCGACGGCGAACGCCGGGCCGGCCAGCAGCACGATCTCCAGAACCGCCATGGCGACGACGGTCACGACGGCGGCACCGAGCTCCGCAGAGCCGTCTCCGTAGTCCGGGGAGGGCTGCGTGGCGTAGGGAACCTCGGAGTCCGGCGGCGGGTCGAGGACCACCTGACGGGACAGCACCAGGAGGCCCGTCCGGTTGGCCGCGAGGACGTCCGCCCAGCGGATGCCCGCTCCTGCCGGGCCGTCGACCAGCCATTTCGTTTCGTCCGGCTGCGGTGGCGCGATCCCGGGGTCACCGTCGGCCGCCTTCTTCCACGGCGCGATGACGGCGCCCGGATCTGCGTAGAGGGCCTTCTTGCCCAGGTCGGCGGGCAGCTCCACGCTGCCCGTGATCGTGTACGCGCGCCCCGGGCCACGCAGTGTCGTACGCGATCCGACGTGGAGCCCGGTGGACTCCAGGAAGCCTTCGGTGGCGACGACCTCGTCGTCGTGGGCCGGGTAGGCGCCGTCGACCAGTTCGATCCTGCCCCGGAGGGCGGGGGCGGAGGTGCGCAGTTCGACGATCTCGGTCTCGGTGATGCCGTGCCGCGTAGTGACGGCGGCGGCCACGGACTGCTCGGTGAGGTACGTCGCCCCCTTCGGCAGCGCGTCCCGTATCCCGACGGGCTCCGGTGAGGCGTCGTCCGGTGCCGTCGGCCGGTCTGTCACCGTTTCCCAGAGCGTGCGGTCCGGCAACTGCTCCACCGGTACGCGCCCGGCTCCCGCGGAGCTGAACACCGCGTCCGCCGCTCCCATCTCCGCCGTCAGCTTCTCGGCGGTCGTGGATGTGGAGCTGCGGTACGTGACGTCCGCCGCGGTCACCCCGAGCACCGGCAGGGCGATCATCGCGACGACGAGCGCGCTGCGGCCCTTGGCGCGCAGGGCGTCACGCCGGGCGATCCGGAGGGCGGCCCGCCACCCTGTCAGGAAGCTCACTCGGCACCCTCGACAGCGAGGAGCGACTCGGCGCCGGACGCCAGTGTCTGGTCGACGACGGAGCCGTCCCGCAGGAAGACGACCCGGTCGGCCCAGGCCGCGTACCGGGGCTCGTGGGTCACCATGACTCCGGCCGCGCCCTGGTCGCAGCGGTTGCGCAGGAGGGCCAGGACGGTTTCGCCGGTCTCGGAGTCGAGGGCGCCGGTCGGCTCGTCGGCGAGCACCAGGCGCCGGTCACCGATCAGGGCGCGGGCGATGGCTACGCGCTGCTGCTGGCCGCCGGACATCTCGTCGGGGAAGCGGTCGGCGATCTCGGAGAGCCGCATCTCCTCCAGCGCGGCGAGTGCCTCCTTGCGGGCCTTGCGCACGGATACGCCGTCGAGCTCGCGCGGCAGGGCGATGTTCTCGGCGGCGGTGAGGGCCGGGATCAGGTTGTAGTCCTGGAACACATAGCCGACGCTGCGGCGGCGCAGGGCCGCGATGCCCTTGTGGCCGAGCGTGGAGAGGTCCTGGCCCTCGATGACGACCTGGCCGCCGGTCGCGGTGTCGAGACCGCCGGCGAGGGTCAGGAGGGTGGACTTGCCGGAGCCGGACGGACCCATGACGGCCACGAGTTCCCCTGCGCGTACGGAGAGGCTGACACCGCGCAGGGCGTGCACCTCGGCGATGCCGGAGCCGTGGGTGCGGGTGAGCGCCCGCAGTTCCAGGACGGGCGTGTCCCCGGGCACGGCGGTGGGCGGGGTGGAGACGGACGAGGACATGGCGGTGTGTTCCCCCTGGGGCGGCGGGCGGCGGGCGGCGGGCGGCGGGCGGCGGGCGACGGGCGGCGGGCGGGATACGGCGTGCGGGAGAGGGCGTGGTGGCTGCGGCCGGGCGGTCAGCGCGGGAGCCGTGACCTGCCGGTACGCGACCCACCGCGGCCGGCGGCAGGACCGGTGACCGGGCCGGAGCCCGGCGCCGGCCCTGCACCCGTTCCCGATCCGTACGAGGGCTCCGTGGCGGCGGCTGCGGCGAGGCGGACGAGGCGGGACTCGCAGTGGTCCAGCCAGCGGGCTTCGGCCTCCGCCTGGAAGATCAGCTGCTCCACGACGAGCAGCCAGGCGACCTCGTCGCGATCGGTGGGTACGTCGGCCAGGGCCTGGGCCTTCAGCCGGGTGTAGTCCTGCATCGCCTTCAGCGTGTGACTCCGCTGGGACTGGATCACGGCCCGGATGTCGACGCCGGGCGCCCCGACCGCCATCGCGAGCTTGATCGCCAACTCGTCGCGTGGCGGGCTGTTCCGGTCGACGGGGGTCTCGAACCAGCTGCGCAGTTCGTCGCGGCCGTCGTCGGTGATCGAGTAGAGCGCGTGGCCCGCGTCGTCCTCACCGTCCTGCGCGACCAGTCCGTCGCGTTCCAGGCGGTTGAGCGTCGTGTAGACCTGCCCGACGTTCAGCGGCCAGGTGGAGCCGGTGCGGGACTCGAATTCGGTGCGGAGCTGGGAGCCGTACCGAGGCCCTCGCTCCAGGAGGGCCAGCAGCCCGTGACGGATCGACATACTGAGTATGTATACCCAGTATGCTGCCAGGCGCAAGCGTCGCCGGGCCGATGCGCGACGGCTACGAGCCCCGGTGCGGCGTCAGTTGGCGCGGCGCAGGCGAAAGGCGAGGAATGCCAGTCCCAGCCCGACCAGGGTGATTCCCGCACCCAGCGACACGTCCCGCACCTGCCGCACGGCGGGCTCGTCCAGCGCCTGCCGCTGCCGTGCGGTCTCGCCCGGCTCGGGGAAGGCGCCTGGTGGGGGCGTGAAAGGGGGGATCCCGCCCGGATCCGCCTCGGGTGGCTCCTCGTCGGCCGCGGCCTCGGACTGCGCGAGTTCCTGCGGCGACAGCGAGCGCCCCGGACGTGCCCGGCCCTCCCCGGCCAGTCGGCCGGCCATGGACGGCTCCCCGGCGGAAGGGGTCCGGCCGGCGGACGGGCTCCCCTCGGGGGAAGGCGATCCCGAAGGCGCCGTCGTCATCACCCGCACCGGACGGGCGGAGTCCGCGCGGTCGCTCGCGCCGTGTGCCCAGGTGGCGGGGCCGAGTGCGACTCCGGCTGCCATCACCAGACAGGCCACGCACCGTGACGACCGTGAAGCCGGGAGTCCTGGAGGCATGAGATCAGCGTCACACGCCCGCATGGGGCGGGCATCCCGGGTGCGGCCGACCGCTGGACCTCGGTCAGCTCCACGGCGGGCCGAGGACCGGCGAGGTCACCCAGGACCGCCCGCCCCGTGAGCGCCCGCAACCCGGGCGAGCGGATGAGCGGCGAGCGGGTGAGCGGAGAGCGGGACCGCCGACGAGGCCCAGCCCCGCGCGAGGTCGCCGGGGCAGCCCCAGGTCAGGCCGGATCGCCGGTGGAGATCCGCAGCTCGAAGTGCGCCCCCTCCTCGGGGACGGCCGTGCCGGAGGACGGGAACTGGTCCACGACCTGTCCCTCCGCGTACGTGTTCCCGGGCTCCTTGACTTCCTTGATCGTCCAACCGGCGGCCAGGGCACATTCCTTCACCGAGAGGATGTCCTTGTAGAGGAAGCTCGGAGCCTGGACCTTCGCCGGGTCGTCGGTGTCCTCCGTGGCGTCGGTGCAGTCCTCCGTGTCCATCGTCCGGTTCCGCTCCGGGGCCTTGTGCTCACCGGCCACGGCGGACTCGCCGGTGCTCGGGTCGTCGTTCTTGCCGGACTGTTCGTCGTCCATGTTCAGGAAGGCGACCAGGCCGCCGATCGCGATCAGGGCGACGACGATCGCGCCCACCAGGACCGGCATGTTCCGTTTCGAGCCACCGCCGCCCGAGCCGCCCGTGGTCTGGGGGGCCATCGTGTACGGCGGCGGCGTCTGGTGCCCCAGGGGTCCCTGGGTCCCGTACGGCTGGGCCGCCTGCGGGTAGCCGTAACCCGGCGTGGGTGCCGGAGTGGGCACGCCGTACGGGCTCGGCTGGTGCTGCTGCTGAGGGTGGGGCGCGTACGGCGTCTGGACGCTCTGCGGGGCGGGCGTGCCCTGGTCGACGGGCGGGAAGACCGCCGAGCCCACCCCCGAACCGCTGTTCGCCGGACCGCTGCCGCCGATGATCGCCGGGGCGCCCGCGGGGCCGCTCGCGTTCAGCACGCGGGCGATCTCGTCCTGCATCGCGGCGGCGCTGGGGAAGCGCTCGTTCGGGTTCTTCTTGAGCGCGCGGGCGACGAGGGCGTCCATCGCGGGCGTGATCGAGCGGTTGATGCTGGACGGGGCGACCGGCTCCTCCTGCACATGCGCGTACGCGATGGCGAGGGGCGAGTCCGCGTCGAACGGGATACGTCCCGTGAGCAGCTGGAAGAGCATGATGCCGACCGAGTACAGGTCGGAGCGCGCGTCGACGCCCCGGCCGAGCGCCTGCTCGGGGGAGAGGTACTGCGGGGTCCCGACGACCATGCCCGTCTGGGTCATCGACGTGACGCCCGACTGCATCGCGCGGGCGATGCCGAAGTCCATCACCTTGACGACGCCGCGCTTGGTCATCATCACGTTGCCGGGCTTGATGTCGCGGTGGACCAGGCCCATCTCGTGGCTGGTCTCCAGGGCGGCCAGCACGTCCGCCGTCACCTTGAGCGCCTTGTCGGCGGGCATGGCGCCGTACTGCTGGATGTCCGACTGGAGCACGGAGCCGAGCGGCTGGCCCTCGACGTACTCCATGACGATGTACGGCATCAGCGCGCCGCCGAGCTCGTCCTCGCCCGTGTCGAACACCGAGACGATGTTGGTGTGCTGCAGCTTGGCGACGGCCTGCGCCTCGCGCCGGAACCGCTCGCGGAAGGACTGCTCGCGCCCCAGCTCCGTGTGCAGCGTCTTGATGGCGACCTGGCGGTCGAGGGCCGTGTCGTAGGCGAGATAGACGGATGCCATCCCGCCTTCGCCGAGCAGGTCGCGCAGCTGGTAGCGGCCGCCGGCCACGGAACCGCCCGCGTAGCGCCCCTGTGCGCCGTGTGCGCCGTCGTGGCTCATGACTTGCTCCCCCTCGGCGCCCGACGGACGCGATGATCCCTAGTACGGGCCAAGTCTGCCCGAGGGGTACGACACGTCAAGCCAGGTGCCCGTTCCGTGACCCTACGCACAAGAAGCGTCTCGGAAGCGTTACAGGAAGCGCATGGAATTTGCGCGAGCGGCGCGCGAGCCGATTGGATGGCCCGTCACTCTGTAAACCGGTGCGTCGCACAGAGGCTGTAGCGTGACGTGGCAATGCAGCAAGGCACCGTGAGAACCCGCGGACGCGCGGACAGATACGACGGCGAGGACTGATGGCACCCGAATCCGAAGCAAACGGCGGCGGAGTTTCGGATGGCACCGACTCCTGGGGCGTCGGAGGTGTGGTCGGGGACGGCCGGTACCGCATGACGCACCGGCTCGGCCGCGGCGGCATGGCCGAGGTCTACGCCGCGGAGGACGTCCGTCTGGGCCGCACGGTCGCGGTGAAGCTGCTGCGGTCCGATCTCGCCGAGGACCCGGTCTCCAAGGCGCGCTTCACGCGTGAGGCGCAGTCGGTGGCGGGGCTCAACCACCATGCGATCGTCGCCGTGTACGACTCCGGCGAGGACGTCGTGGGCGGGGCGACCGTGCCCTACATCGTGATGGAGCTCGTCGAGGGCAACACCATCAGGGACCTCCTGCTCGAGGCCGAGGCCCCGCCGCCCGAGCAGGCGCTGATCATCGTCTCGGGCGTCCTCGAAGCCCTGGCCTACTCCCACCAGCACGGCATCGTGCACCGGGACATCAAGCCGGCGAACGTGATCATCACGCACTCCGGCGCGGTCAAGGTGATGGACTTCGGCATCGCCCGCGCGCTGCACGGCGCCCAGTCGACGATGACCCAGACCGGCATGGTCATGGGCACGCCCCAGTACCTCTCCCCCGAACAGGCTCTCGGCAAGGCGGTCGACCACCGCTCCGATCTCTACGCCACCGGCTGCCTGCTCTACGAGCTGCTCGCCCTGCGGCCCCCGTTCACGGGCGAGACCCCCCTCTCGGTCGTGTACCAGCACGTCCAGGACATGCCGGTGCCGCCCTCGGACGTCGCCGGGTCCGTTCCTCCGGAGCTGGACGGCCTGGTCATGCGGTCGCTCGCGAAGGACCCGGACGACCGGTTCCAGAGTGCCGAGGAGATGCGCGGCCTCGTCCAGTACAGCCTCCAGATGCTCCAGGTCCAGGGCGGCCACACGGGCACGTGGAACACCGGTCCGGTCGAGACGCACGGTGGCGACCGCACGGCGGCGATGAACATCGGCGGCGGTACGGCGGCCATGGGGCGCCCGATGCACGGGGACACCTCGCAGGGCCCGATCCTGCCGCCCATGAACCCCGACGACGGGGCGTACGCCGGCGGGCACCACAACGGTGGCGGCCGCGGCAAGATGTGGCTCTTCGTGCTGCTCGCGCTGGTCGCGATCGGCGCCGGTGTGGCGTTCGCCCTCCAGGCGGCGAACGACGACGGCGGCAACAAGAAGTCGCCGACAGCGCCCTCCACCTCGGTCACCCCCTCGCCGACGCGTCCGTCGGAGAAGCCGACGGACGAGGAGACGGAGGAGAGCGAGGAGCCGAACAACTCCTCGGGCGGGCAGACCTGGCCCACCCAGGATCCGACGTGGACTCCGACGCAGGAGCCGACCGAGCCGACGGAGAAGCCGTCGGAGACCCCCACCTCACCGGATCCGGGCACGAGCGACGGCGGGACCACGACGGACGGCGGTACGGGCGACGACGGCGGCACCACCGAGGGCGGCACCGACGACGGCGGCACCGGTGACGACACCGGCGGGACGACGACGGAGGGGACCACCACGACCGGTACCTCGGCCGGAGCCGCGGCGGGTTCCGCCGCGGGGGCGGCCGGTACCACCGCCGGCTGACGGAGCCGCGGCCGTGACCTCGCACCCGGCGGCGGAGGCCGCCGGGGGGTGAGGGAGCCCCTCACGCCGTGAAGGCCTCGCCGACCGCCTCGTACTCACGCGTCCACCACACCGCCAGGGCCGACACCGCAGGGAACTGCGGGTCGGCCCTGCGGTCCTGGAAGCGGTAACGCCAGCTGAGTATCCAGAAGTCGTTGAGGCGCTCCCACCACACCCGGTGCACGGCCGCCGCCATCTCTGCCGCACCCGCGCCGGCCGAGCGCCGGTAGGCGCGGGCGTACGCCCGCACCTTCTCCAGCGCCAGCTTTCCGTCCGGCCGGACGAAGAAGATGGCAGCGGCGCGAACCGCCTCCTCCGCGCGCGGCTGCACGTCGAGCCGGTCCCAGTCCACGATCGCGACGGGGTCCGCGCCCCGGTAGAGCAGATTGAGCGGGTGGAAGTCACCGTGCACCCAGCCCCTGGCCGCCCCGCCCGGTGTCGGCGGGCGGCGGTGCGCGTGCCGCTCCAGCAGGGCGCGCCGCTCGACGAGACGGTGCACGGCGAGTTCGTCGAAGGCGTCCCTCGGGCCCATGCCCCGGGCCGCCGTCAGCAGTTCGTCGATCAGGGTGAACGTATCGGCAGGATCGGGGCTGGTGGTCTGTCCCCGCCGTACCGGAGGCGAAGAGTCCGCCTCCATGACCTGTTCCAGGCCCATGTGTACGGCGCCCAGGAGGGCCCCGAGCCGCCGTGACTGGGCGGTCGTGAGCTGTGTGCCGTCCCGGTGGAGGCCGTCCACCCATCGGTGCAGGGCGTAGCGCTGCCCGTCGATGACCGTGACCGTGTGACCCTGCGTGTCCGCGAGGGGCGGGGCGACCGGCACGCCGAGGGAGTGCAGCTGCTGGGTCGCCCGGTGCTGCCGGACGATGGTGGCGTGGTCGCCACTGGCGTCGTCGAGGTGGTGCTTGTCGAGGTGGTGTTTGAGGAAGTACGACCCGCTGGTCGTGGACACCCGGTAACCGTGGTTGAGCAGCCCCTTGGTGAGGGGTTCGCAGGCCAGGGGTTCCCCGGCGTCAGGGTAGCGGCGCAGGACCTCACTGACCGGAGGAACAGGCGCAAGGGTCACAGATGAGCGCAGCACTCGCCACATGTTAGGTGACGCTGTGTGTCCGCCCTGACGGACTTGCGCCGAAGGCCAGAGTGTGCATGTGCGCGACGTGCGGGTCGAGCCGCACGTACACGGGATCGAAGTGCTCGCCGTTCACCTCGGCGGGGCCGGTCCCGAAGCGTTCGCGCTGGTCGGCGCCGGGACGGACGATCTCGGCGGGCCCTGTGAACTGCACCGACCAGAGGTCCTGGGGGTCCCCGGGCGCCGGGGAGTTGAAGTTGTCCGCCCCGTAGGCGATGACGCTTCCGTCGCAGGACTCGTGGAAGCCGAGCCCTCGGTGCATCCGCAGGACGACGTGTCCCTCGATCACCAGGTGCCGGGCCACCGCCAGGAAGGGCAGGGCCCGCATGCTCATGGCCAGCCGGCCGTAGCGGACGCTCCCGAGCAGCTCCATGGCGCGGGCCGCCTCCGAGCTGGAGGTGGCGGAGGGCCCGCTGTGGTGGGAACGGCCCGACGCGCCGGGGTCGGCGGCGTGCTGGGAGCGGCCCGGCGGGTCGGCGGGGTCCGAGGCGCCGGAGGGACGGGAGAAGAGCATGCCTCCCACTCTCGGCGACGTGTAGGGGCGGGGTAAGAGTCCGCCGCCCCGGAGGCTCCGGGACCAAGGTCCCGGGCCGGTCCGTGCCGTCAGCGCTTCTCGGCCTGAAGCCTGGCCACGTACGCCGCCGCCTGCGACCGCCGCTCCATGCCCAGCTTGGCCAGCAGGCTGGACACGTAGTTCTTGATGGTCTTCTCGGCGAGGTGCAGCCGCTCGCCGATCACCCGGTTCGTCAGCCCCTCACCGATCAGGTCGAGGATCCTGCGCTCCTGGTCGGTCAGCTCGGCGAGCCGGTCGTCGCCCTTGCCGTCCTTGCCCTCGCGCAGCCGCTCCAGCACCCGGGCGGTGGCGGCGGGGTCCAGCAGGGACTTGCCGGCCGCCACGTCCCGCACGGCGCTGAGCAGCTCGTTGCCGCGGATCGCCTTGAGGACGTAGCCCGAGGCCCCCGCCATGATCGCGTCGAACAGGGCCTCGTCGTCGGCGTACGAGGTGAGCATCAGGCACTTGATGTTCTCGTCCCGGGAGCGGACCTCGCGGCAGACCTCCACCCCGCTGCCGTCCGGGAGGCGTACGTCGAGAACGGCGACGTCGGGGCGGGTCGCGGGAATGCGCGCGAGCGCGTCCGCGGCGGTGCCGGCCTCGCCCACGACCTCGATGTCCTCCTCGACGGAGAGCAGCTCGTGGACGCCACGCCGGACTACTTCGTGATCATCCAGCAGGAATACGGTGATTTTTCCTTCTTCGGGCACATTCGCAGTCTCACACACTCGCTGGCCGTCCGCCCTTCCCTGGCGCTGTCGGCCGGGATAACGTGCCGTTGTTCCGGCCGCCTGCCAGGCTGTTGCCAGTACTGTGACCAGCAGGAGTTCACGCATTTCGCGATTTACTTGGAAATCCAAGCAAAATCGCAGGTCACAAGGTGTTTCGCAGTTATGCGGTGCACTGGGTAACGTGCGTATGGCAGGACGTTCGCCGGGGCACCTGTCACGCCTGTTCCCGGCCGAGCGGCACCCACCCCGTGCACGGGTCCGGACACAGGCGAGCCGCACTGGTTCCCGGCCATCCCGGGGGCCGGACCGACGGAGGAGCACGCACGTGACCGTGGAGAGCACTGCCGCGCGCAAACCGCGACGCAGCAGCAAGCGGACCAGCGCCGCGAAGACACCCGCGAAGACGACGGAGGGTGCCGGCCCCCAGCTGGTGCAGTTGCTGACGCCGGAGGGCGACCGCGTCGAGCACCCGGACTACGAGATCGACCTGAGCGCGGACGAGCTCCGTGGTCTCTACCGGGACATGGTCCTGACCCGGCGGTTCGACGCCGAGGCGACCGCCCTGCAGCGCCAGGGTGAGCTCGGCCTGTGGGCCTCGCTGCTGGGCCAGGAGGCCGCTCAGATCGGTTCCGGCCGGGCGCTGCGCGACGACGACTACGTCTTCCCGACCTACCGGGAGCACGGTGTGGCCTGGTGCAGGGGTGTCGACCCGACCAATCTGCTCGGCATGTTCCGCGGCGTGAACCACGGCGGCTGGGACCCGAACACCAACAACTTCCACCTCTACACGATCGTCATCGGCTCGCAGACCCTGCACGCCACGGGCTACGCCATGGGCGTCGCCAAGGACGGCGCGGACTCGGCCGTGATCGCGTACTTCGGCGACGGCGCCTCCAGCCAGGGGGACGTCGCGGAGTCCTTCACCTTCGCCGCCGTCTACAACGCCCCCGTGGTGTTCTTCTGCCAGAACAACCAGTGGGCGATCTCCGAGCCGACCGAGAAGCAGACGCGTGTGCCGCTCTACCAGCGTGCGCAGGGCTTCGGCTTCCCCGGTGTCCGGGTCGACGGCAACGACGTGCTGGCGTGCCTGGCCGTCACCAGGTCGGCGCTGGAGCGCGCCCGCCGTGGTGAGGGGCCGACCCTGGTCGAGGCCTTCACCTACCGCATGGGTGCGCACACCACCTCCGACGACCCGACCAAGTACCGGGCGGACGAGGAGCGGGTGGCCTGGGAGGCCAAGGACCCGATCCTGCGGCTGCGCGCGTACATGGAGAAGCAGGACCTCGCCGACGCGGCGTACTTCACCGCGCTGGAGGAGGAGAGCGAGGCCCTCGGCAAGCGGGTCCGCGAAGCGGTCCGGGCCATGCCCGACCCGGACCGGCTGGCGATCTTCGACCACGCCTACGCCGACGGCAACCCGCTGGTCGACGAGGAGCGCGCCCAGTTCGCCGCCTACCAGGCATCGTTCGCCGAGGAGGGCAACTAGCCATGGCCGTTGAGAAGATGTCCATCGCGAAGGCGCTCAACGAGTCGCTGCGCAAGGCGCTGGAGACCGACCCGAAGGTCCTCGTCATGGGCGAGGACGTCGGCAAGCTCGGAGGGGTCTTCCGGATCACGGACGGCCTCCAGAAGGACTTCGGCGAGGGCCGGGTCATCGACACCCCGCTCGCCGAGTCCGGCATCGTCGGTACGGCGATCGGCCTGGCCCTGCGCGGCTACCGCCCCGTCGTCGAGATCCAGTTCGACGGCTTCGTCTTCCCCGCGTACGACCAGATCGTCACGCAGCTCGCCAAGATGCACGCCCGTGCACTCGGCAAGATCAAGATGCCGGTCGTCATCCGCATCCCGTACGGCGGCGGCATCGGTGCCGTCGAGCACCACAGTGAGTCGCCCGAGGCCCTCTTCGCGCACGTCGCGGGCCTGAAGGTCGTCTCGCCGTCCAACGCCGGCGACGCCTACTGGATGATGCAGCAGGCCGTCCAGAGCGACGACCCGGTCATCTTCTTCGAGCCCAAGCGGCGGTACTGGGACAAGGGGGAGCTGGACACCGAGTCCATTCCCCTCCCGCTCCACAAGGCCGTCGTCGCGCGCGAGGGCAACGACCTCACGCTCGTCGCGTACGGCCCGATGGTGAAGGTCTGCCTGGAGGCCGCCGCCGCGGCGCAGGAGGAGGGCAAGTCGATCGAGGTGCTGGACCTGCGGTCGATGTCCCCGATCGACTTCGACGCCGTGCAGGCCTCGGTCGAGAAGACGGGCCGGCTCGTGGTGGTCCACGAGGCGCCGGTGTTCTACGGCTCGGGCGCCGAGATCGCGGCCCGGATCACCGAGCGCTGCTTCTACCATCTCGAAGCGCCGGTGCTGCGGGTCGGCGGCTATCACGCCCCCTACCCGCCCGCCCGGCTCGAGGACGAGTACCTTCCGGGTCTCGACCGGGTGCTCGACGCCGTCGACCGCTCGCTGGCGTTCTGAGGAGAGGGGTCGTGACGACGATGACCGAGACGTCTGCTCGTTTCCGCGAGTTCAAGATGCCCGATGTGGGCGAGGGACTGACCGAGGCGGAGATCCTCAAGTGGTTCGTCCAGCCTGGCGACACCGTCACGGACGGCCAGGTGGTGTGTGAGGTCGAGACGGCGAAGGCGGCGGTGGAGCTGCCGATCCCCTTCGACGGGGTGGTGCACGAGCTGCGCTTCCCCGAGGGCACGACCGTCGACGTGGGCCAGGTGATCATCGCGGTCGACGTGGCGCCCGGCGGCGGCGACGCCCCTGCCGAGGCCGAGGCCGAGAAGACCGTGCAGCAGCCCGTGGAGGAGGCCGAGCCCGAGGCCCCCAAGGGCCGTCAGCCGGTGCTGGTCGGTTACGGCGTGGCCGAGACCTCCACCAAGCGCAGGGCCCGCAAGGGCGTCGAGATCTCGGGGCCGGCCGCCGCGGCGGTCCAGGCCGAGCTGAACGGGCACGGCGCGGCTCCGCGCGAGGCCCGTCCGCTCGCCAAGCCGCCGGTGCGCAAGCTCGCCAAGGACCTGGGCATCGACCTCGCCACGGTGACCCCGACCGGGGCGGGCGGCATCATCACCCGCGAGGACGTCCACGCGGCGGTGGCCCCGGCCCCCGCCGAGGTCCCCGCGCGGCCCGCGCCGCAGGCCGTGGCCCCCGAGCCCGTCGCCGTGCCCGTGGGCACGGACGGGCGGGAGACGCGCATCCCGGTCAAGGGCGTGCGCAAGGCCATCGCCCAGGCCATGGTCGGCAGTGCCTTCACCGCTCCGCACGTCACCGAGTTCGTCACGGTCGACGTGACGCGCACGATGAAGCTCGTGGCGGAGCTCAAGGAGGACAAGGACATGGCGGGGGTCCGGGTCAACCCGCTCCTGATCATCGCCAAGGCGCTCCTGGTCGCGATCCGGCGGAACCCGGGCATCAACGCCGCCTGGGACGAGGCCAACCAGGAGATCGTGCAGAAGCACTACGTCAACCTGGGCATCGCCGCCGCCACCCCGCGCGGTCTGATCGTGCCGAACATCAAGGACGCGCACGACAAGACCCTGCCCGAGCTGGGCGCCGCGCTGGGCGAGCTGGTCTCCACGGCGCGCGAGGGCAGGACCTCCCCGGCCGCCATGGCCGGCGGGACGGTGACCATCACCAACGTCGGCGTCTTCGGCGTCGACACGGGTACGCCGATCCTCAACCCCGGGGAGTCCGCGATCCTCGCGGTCGGGGCGATCAAGCTCCAGCCATGGGTGCACAAGGGCAAGGTGAAGCCCCGCCAGGTCACCACGCTGGCGCTGTCGTTCGACCACCGGCTCGTCGACGGCGAGCTCGGCTCCAAGGTGCTCGCGGACGTCGCGGCGGTCCTGGAGCAGCCGAAGCGCCTGATCACCTGGGCTTGACGAACAGAAGGGTGGGGGCCCCCCCCCGGGGGCCCCCCCCCCCGGGGGGGGGGGGCGGGGGGGGGTGGGGGGGGGGGGGGGGCGCCGGGGCGCCCGCGGGGCGCGGG
>NZ_JBIBEG010000005.1:0-212333 GCF_042902585.1 Streptomyces argenteolus | reverse complement strand
TGGGGGGGTTCTGCTGAGCTCCCGTCGGCATTTTCTGTGTGTTCCCCCCCGCGGGGGGGGCCCCCCCCCGGCGGGGCCCCCCCACCCTTCTGTTCGTGTCCAGCTGTGCGTGTCCGGTGCCGGATCAGTCGCGCTGTGCGCCCTGGGGCAGCGTACGCAGCTTCATGGTCGACGCGGTGGCGGAGCCGAAGCCGTAGTCCAGCAGCTTGGCCGCGTCGTTGTAGCGGTCGGTGCCGTTCAGGATGACGCCGACGTACGTCTTGTCGCCCCGGGTGGCGGCGAAGAGGAGGCAGGGGCCTGCCGCGGTGCCGGTGCCGGTCTTGATGCCGACGGCGCCGCTGTAGGAACCGAGCAGCTTGTTGGTGTTGTACCAGGTGTACGTGCGCAGTGCGCCGGTGCTGGTCGTCACCGGGGTCACGTACTTGGTGGTGCTCATGATGCCGCGCAGCGTGGAGCCCCGCATCGCGTAGCTGGCGAGCTGCGCGAGGTCACGCGGAGTCGAGTAGTTGTTCCCGGTCGACGAGATGCCGTCGAACGAGTCGAAGAGGGTGTTGGTCATCCCGAGCGAGGCGGCCTTCTTGTTCATCTGGCCGATGAACTGCTTCGTCCGGGCTGCCCGGGTGGTGCCCACGCCGTAGGTGTCGGCCAGCGCGTACGCCGCGTCGCAGCCGGACGGGAGCATCAGGGCGTGGAGCAGCTGACGGACCGTGGCCTTGTCGCCGGTCTTCAGGTCCGCCGTGCTGGCGCCCTTGGCCGTGACGTAGTCGCGGTAGGTCTGCGAGATGGTCACCTTGCGGGACAGATCGACGCCGGGCGTGTTGAGCACCACGGCGGCGGTCATGACCTTGGTGGTGCTGGCCATCTGCCGCTTGATGTCGGCGGACTTGCCGTACTTCTTGACGCCCGTCGCCCTGTCCTGCAGGAACGCGCCCTTGGCGCTGAGTGTCGGCAGGGGGACAGCGGCCTCGGCGGGGGACATGAGGGGCGTGACCGCCAGCATCACGCCACCGGACACGACCGCTGCGACGACGGAGTTGCGCAGGCGCTTGCTGCGTGCCTTGTGGCCGGCCGTGGGGCGGGTCTTGCGGCTCGATATCAATGAACGCTCCGAGTTCGCGAATGCGTAGAGGGGGCCGGGACATGGAGGGGCCCCGATACGAGACTCATGAGCGGCCCGCATGGATGTACGCGGGATGGCAAAGACGTGGACCCGTGGCGCGTGGGCCCGCGCGACGACCGCGCGGGCCCACCGCCGTTTTCGCCTGCTGGGGGCGCCGGGCTACTTCTTGAACCCGTAGTCCAGGAGCTTCTTGACGTCGGACGTCCGCGTCGTCTCGGACGTGGAGGCGAGGACCGCGCCGATCACCGTCCTGCCGTTGCGTGTCGCGGCGAAGACCAGGCAGTACTTGGCGTTCGCGCCGGAACCGGTCTTCACGCCGATCATGCCGCTGTAGCTGCTGAGCAGCTTGTTGGTGTTGGTCCACGACATGTAGCGGTAGCCGCCGCTCTTCGTGGTCACCTTCTGCTTGGTCGACTTCGTCTTCACGATCGAGCGGAACGTGGAGTTCTTCATCGTGCTGCTCGCGAGCTTCGTCAGGTCGCGGGGCGTCGAGTAGTTCGAGCCATTGCTTATGCCGTCGAACGAGTCGAAGTGCGTGTTCTTCAGGCCGAGGGAGGTGGCCGAGGCGTTCATCTTGCCGATGAACGACTTCACGCGTGCGGCACGGGTGGTGCCCGAGCCGAACTTGTCCGCCAGCGCGTACGCGGCGTCGCAGCCGGACGGCAGCATCAGGCCGTAGAGCAGCTGACGCACGGTCACCTTGTCTCCGACGATCAGCCGGGCGGACGAGGCGCCCTTGGAGACGATGTAGTCGCTGTACGCCTTCTGGATCGTGACCTTGGAATCCAGGTTGAGGTTCTTCTGCGTGAGCACCACCCGGGCGGTCATGATCTTGGCCGTGGAGCCCGTGGCGCGGCGGGTGTCCGCCGCCTTGCTGTAGAGGGCCTTGGCCGTGCCGTCGTTCATCACGAAGCCGCCGGGGGCGACGATCTTGGGAACGGCCGGAGTGGCGGCCTGCGCGGTGGAGGCGAATGCCGCGCTCGCGATGACGGCGCTCGCCGTCAGGGCGACCGTGGCCGCGACGGAAGCGCGGCGGGTGCCCAGAATGCCGTGTGTCAAAGTAGACGCTCCAAATGTCCCTTGAGGGCCGTCGCACGGGAGTGCCGCCCTGACATGAGACTCGCGAGAGCGGCGGATGGCTGTGCACCCGAACGGGTGAGTTCGAGCGGTTCCGGTCCGGATCGCGGACGCCGGCGACGGACGCACCCATCTTGTATCTATGCTGTGTGCATGCCTGCCGCACCCCTTGCCTCCCCAGCCGCCCGCAAGGCGGACCCCAAGCCGCCGCCCGCCGCCGAGCGCGTCTACACCCACATCAAGGAAGCGGTGCTCGACCGCCGTTACGAGGGCGGCACCCTGCTGACCGAAGGCGACCTGGCCGAGGCCGTCGGTGTCTCCCGGACCCCGGTGCGCGAGGCGCTGCTCCGCCTGGAGGTCGAGGGGCTGATCAAGCTCTATCCGAAGAAGGGTGCCCTGGTGCTCGCCGTCTCCGCCCAGGAGATCTCGGACGTGGTGGAGACCCGGCTGCTCGTCGAGGAGTTCGCCGCGCGCAAGGCGGTCCCCGCGCCGCCCCGGCTGATCGCCCGGCTCGAACAGCTCCTGGAGGAGCAGCGGCAACTCGCCGAGGCGGGAGACCTGGCCGCGGTGTCCGTCAAGGACCGCTGCTTCCACGCGGAGATCGTGAAGAACGCGGGCAACGAGATCCTCTCGCGCCTCTACGACCAGCTCCGCGACCGGCAGTTGCGGATGGGCGTCGCCGTGATGGAGGCGCACCCCGGCAGGATCGCGGCCAACATCACCGAGCACGGTGAGCTGCTCGACGCCATCAGGGCGGGCGACCCCGAGGCTGCGGCGCAGGTCGTACGGCGCCATGTCAGCCGGGTGAAGGTGCTGGTCCGGGGTGATGACCGATGAGCTCGGCCTCTCCCACCCTCTCCCTGCCCGGAGATCCGCCCGGCGGTCGTCGTGCCGTCCGCGTCTGGGGCATCGGGGTCGCCGTCTACTTCGTCGCGATCATCTTCCGCACCAGCCTGGGGGTCGCGGGGCTCGACGCCGCCGACCGGTTCGACGTCAACGCCTCGGCCCTGTCGACGTTCTCCATCCTCCAGCTGCTGGTCTACGCGGGCATGCAGATACCCGTGGGCCTGATGGTCGACCGGCTCGGGACGAAGCGGGTCCTCACCCTCGGGGCGGTGCTGTTCACGCTCGGACAGCTCGGCTTCGCCCTCTCCCCCTCGTACGGGATGGCGCTCGCCTCCCGCGCGCTGCTCGGCTGCGGTGACGCGATGACGTTCATCAGCGTGCTGCGGCTCGGCGCCCGGTGGTTCCCCGCCCGGCGGGGTCCGATGATCGGTCAGGTGGCCGCGCTCTTCGGGATGGCGGGCAACCTCGTCTCGACCCTCTTCATCGCCCGCGCGCTGCACGGCTTCGGCTGGACCACGACCTTCGTCGGCAGCTCACTGGCGGGCGTGGTGGTGCTCGTCCTGCTGCTGCTCTTCCTCAAGGACCACCCGGAGGGCCACGAGCCGCCGCCCGCCGAGCACGCCGGCGCGGCGTACGTGCGCAAGCAGATCGCGGCGGCCTGGCGGGAGCCGGGTACCCGGCTGGGGATGTGGGTGCACTTCACCACGCAGTTCCCCGGCATGGTCTTCCTGCTGCTGTGGGGCATGCCGTTCCTGGTGGAGGCGCAGGGGCTGAGCAGGGGCACCGCCGGTGAACTCCTCACCCTGGTGGTGCTCTCCAACATGGTGGTGGGGCTCGTCTACGGGCAGGTCATCGCCCGCCACCATGCGGCCCGCGCGCCGCTCGCCCTCGGTACGGTCGCGCTGACCGCGCTCGTCTGGGCGTCCGCGATCTTCTACCCCGGCGACCATGCGCCGATGTGGCTGCTGATCACCCTGTGCGCGGTGCTGGGCGCCTGCGGCCCCGCGTCGATGATCGGCTTCGACTTCGGCCGGCCGGCCAATCCGCCGGAGCGCCAGGGCACCGCCTCGGGGATCGTCAACATGGGAGGCTTCATCGCCTCGATGACCACGCTCTTCGCGGTCGGCGTCCTGCTGGACGCGACCGGGGACGACTACCGCGTCGCGTTCTCCTCGATCTTCGTCCTGGAGGCGATCGGAGTGGTGCAGATCCTGCGGCTGTACGCCCGTGCCACGCACCGGGAACGCGAGCACCACGTCGTCAGCAGGGTGGAGGCCGTGCACGTGCCCGCGTGAGCCGCTCCCGGCGGTACGCCCGTCCCGGTCCGCCGCGGGACGGGCGTCACGTCACGGGCTCCACGGTGCTGCGCGCTCCCCGCTCCGCCTTCCGGAGGGCCCGCCGCTCACGGGGTGACGGCGAAGTGGCGCAGGATCGCGCCGGCCAGCTCCTGGTCGCCGTCGATCTTGATCCGGTCCTCCACGGCTGCCGCCCGGACCCTGCCGCACGCCAGCCGGTAGTACGTCTCCCAGTCCATGGCCAGCGTCGCCGCCGGACCGAGCGACGGCGCGCCGTCGACCGAACCGCGGCCCTCGACGTCGACCCGGACGGTGCGCAGGAACTCCAGCGGTCCGTGCACGTCGAAGACCACGGCCGAGTTGGGCGGAGCGCCCGCGTCCTTGGCGACCACCTTCGGCAGGGCGAGCAGCAGGGTGTCCCGCACGATCAGGGCGCCGGGGGAATCCAGGTTCCCGGGCCGGCCCAGCGTCGTACGCAGATCCTGTTCGTGCACCCAGACGTCGAAGGCCCGCATGCGCAGGGCCAGTTCCAGGGTCTGCTCGGCGCCGAGGGGAGCCCGCACCATGGTCTCGGGGTCGCGCGTCTCGTTTCGCAGCTGACGCATGCGCCGGATGAGCGTGTACTCCAGCTCGGAGGTCATCTCCGGCGCGGTGTGGTGGCGCCGTACGTCGACCTGCATCTCCATGTAGCGCTGGTGGTCGTTCTGCACGTGGTAGAGGTCGCGCGGCAGGGTGTGGATCGGGCGGGGGTCGCCGAGCTGCTCGCACTCCATGCCGATGATGTGCGAGACGATGTCGCGTATCGACCATCCCGGGCAGGGCGTCCGGCCGTTCCACTCCCCCTCGGCGAGTGGCTTGACCAGCTCGGCTATCGACTCGATGGAGTGGGTCCAGGCATCGGCGTAGGTCTGGAGGCTGGGATGGACGGTCACGGGACCCCTCGTGCGGTTCTGCGGTGCATGGGCTGGAGAGCAGGGAGTGTGCCGGCGGGCGGCCGGCACCGACGGTGCTGTCTGCGGGCTGCGTGGGAGGTTCGCTCGCTAAGTTACGCTGCGAGCAGGCACCCCGGCAGTGCTTTCGTGTGACGATCGTAGGCCCGTGTTGACGACTCTCATGCCAGGACGGTGGTAGTGTGCACGCCTCCCTCATCCAGATCGCAGTAAACTCGGATGAATCGGTCAATTCCCGTAGAGAGCGCGCGGCTTCACTGGTCGTGGCCCAGCGGGGCGCCGATCTGGTCGTCCTTCCGGAACTCTGGCCGGTCGGAGCGTTCGCCTACACCGCCTTCGCCGAGGAGGCGGAGCCGCTGGACGGCCCCACCCACGACGTCATGGCGAAGGCCGCTGCCGAGGCCCGCGTCTGGCTGCACGCGGGCTCCTTCGTGGAGCGGGCCGGTGACGGCACCCTGTACAACACCTCGCTCGTGTTCTCACCCGAGGGGAAGTGCGCCGCCGCGTACCGCAAGATCCACCGCTTCGGCTTCGACAAGGGCGAGGCGGTGATGATGGGGGCCGGTGAGGAGCTCGTGACCGTCGCGCTCCCGGAGACCACGCTCGGGCTCGCCACCTGCTACGACCTGCGTTTCCCCGAGCAGTTCCGGGGCCTGGTCGACGCCGGCGCCGAGACGTTGGTCGTCGCCGCGGGCTGGCCGGAGCGCCGTCGTTCGCACTGGACGTTGCTCGCCCAGGCGCGTGCCGTGGAGAACCAGGCCTACGTCCTGGCGGTCGGTTCCGCCGGAACCCATGCGGGGGTCGAGCAGGCGGGCCACAGCATCGCCGTCGATCCCTGGGGCGAGGTGCTCGCCGAGGCGGGAGCCGGCGAGGAAGTGCTCACCGTCGAGTTCGATCCGGCGAGGACCGCCACCACGCGGGCGCAGTTCCCCGCGCTCAAGGACCGGCGCCTGGGGCTTGCCGCCCCGCGCTGAGCCCGGTGCCGGCCTGGCGCCCGGATGGCCCTGTTTCACGTGAAACAGGGCCGGCGGCTCAGTCCTCGCCCTGTTCCTTGCCGTGTTCCTTGTCAGCGAGGACGATCACACAGACGGCCACCGCGAGCAGCAGCGGCACATCGGCGTCCTCCCGCACGACGTCGATGCCGTAGGTGTCGCGCACGGTCAGCCAGCGCCGGGAGATCTGGGCGAGCAGCTCACCGTCGTAGTCGATGGCGAACTCGCGGTCCAGGATCTTTCCGCTGACGTCCAGCTCGGTGCCGTCGGCCATCGTCACGCGGTAGTGGTTGCGCAGCAGCGAGAGCCGCTTCCGCTTGATCCTGGCCAGCTCGTCGCCGTCCCGCTCGATGACCATGGTGTCGCGCAGGCTGATCAGCTTCTGGCGGATCTCCACCAGCACCCTGCCGCCGGGGTCCTTCAGCTCGAAGGTCTCCCGCAGCCGCATCGCCTTGCCGTCGACGAGGAAGAGCTTTTGCCCGTCGGCGTCCTCGATCCAGTAGTCGTCGCCGACGCCGAGCAGTCGCTCACGCACGAGAAGTCTCATGGATCACAGGTTCCCTGACGCCTGACCGGAATGCGTGCAGGCCGCGGTGCTGTTGACTGGTGTCATGACAGCACGTGCACGCGTCCGCGCCCCCGAACTGATCGGCAAGGGCGGTTGGCTGAACACCGGCGACCGCCAGTACACCCTCGCTGACCTGCGAGGGCGCATCGTGATCCTCGACTTCTGGACGTTCTGCTGTGTGAACTGTCTGCACGTGCTCGACGAGCTGCGTGAGCTGGAGGAGAAGCACCGCGACACGGTGGTGATCATCGGCGTCCACTCGCCGAAGTTCGTGCACGAGGCCGAGCACCAGGCCGTGATCGACGCCGTCGAGCGGTACGAGGTGCACCATCCCGTCCTCGACGACCCCGAACTCGCCACCTGGAAGCAGTACGCCGTACGCGCCTGGCCGACCCTCGTCGTGGTGGACCCCGAGGGGTATGTCGTCGCCCAGCACGCCGGTGAGGGGCACGCGCACGCCATCGAGAAGCTGGTCCAGGAGCTGGAGGCCGAGCACGGCGCCAAGGGCACGCTCCGGCGCGGGGACGGGCCCTACGTGGCGCCCGAGCCGGTCGCCACGCACCTGCGCTTCCCGGGGAAGGCACTCGCCCTCCCGGACGGCGGTTTCCTGGTCTCCGACACCACCCGTCACCGTCTCGTCGAACTGGAGGCGGACGGCGAGACCGTGCGCCGCCACTTCGGCACGGGCGAGCGGGGGTTCGCGGACGGCGGGCCCGGTCAGGCCAGGTTCAGCGAGCCCCAGGGACTCGCGGTCCTGCCCGACGGCCGCATCGCCGTCGCCGACACCGTCAACCACGCCATCAGGGCGCTCGACCTCGCCACGGGCGGGACCAGCACCCTCGCCGGGACCGGCCGCCAGTGGTGGCAGGGCTCGGCCACCACCGGCCCGGCCACGGAGGTGGACCTCTCGTCGCCGTGGGACGTGGCGTGGTTCGGTGACCGGCTGTGGATCGCCATGGCCGGGGTGCACCAGCTGTGGACCTACGACCCTGAGCAGGGCACGGTGCGGGTCGCCGCGGGGACGACCAACGAGGGCCTGGTGGACGGGCCCGCGGACGAGGCGTGGTTCGCGCAGCCGTCCGGTCTGTCCGCGGCGGGGGACCGGCTCTGGGTGGCCGACTCGGAGACCTCGGCGCTGCGCTACGTGGACCTGGAGGGCGGAGTGCACACCGTCGTCGGTACCGGGCTCTTCGACTTCGGCCACCGGGACGGCCCCGCCGCGCAGGCGCTTCTCCAGCACCCGCTGGGCGTCACCGCCCTCCCGGACGGCTCCGTCGCCGTCAGCGACACCTACAACCACGCGCTCCGGCGGTACGACCCGGTGAGCGGCGAGGTCACCACGCTGGCCACCGACCTCCGGGAGCCCAGCGACGCCGTGCTCGTGGAGGGGGATCTGGTCGTCGTCGAGTCCGCACGGCACCGGCTGACCCGGCTGCGGCTTCCCGAGGAGGCCGTGCGCGTGGCCGACACGGCGCACCGCACCCAGCGGGCGGCCACCGAGATCGCACCGGGCACGCTCCGGCTCGACGTGGTCTTCCAGGCCCCCGCCGGGCAGAAGCTGGACACCCGCTACGGGCCCTCGACGCGGCTCCTGGTCTCGTCGACCCCGCCGGAACTGCTGGCCGAAGGCGCGGGGCAGGGTACGGACCTGAGCCGTGACCTGGTCCTGGCGGACGGCCACGGCGAGGGCGTCCTGCACGTGTCCGCGATGGCGGCGTCCTGCGACGACGACCCGGAGAACGAGTACCCGGCCTGTCACGTGCACCAGCAGGACTGGGGCGTGCCCGTCAGGGTCACCGCCGGGGGCGCGTCCAGGCTCCCGCTGGTGCTCGCGGGGATGGACGAGCACGCCTGAGCCCGAGGCCGTTGCCGGGGCGGCCGGTGCCGCCCCGGACGGTCACTGGTAGCGGCGCTCGTCCTCCGCCACCACCGTGGTGGTGGGCGGGACGACCATGCGCCGGCGGCGCGCGATGCTCACGTAGACGAAGACCCCGACGAGGCCGACGAGCATCATGATCCAGCCGACCAGGTCGACGTTGACGGTGTCCATCTCCCAGTCGGTGGCGAACGCCAGAATCGCCCCGGCACCGATCAGGAGAATGCATCCTCCGAGTCCCATGATTTCCGCCTCCTCGACGGCCCGGTGACTCCGGGCCGGTGTACGGATCGCGTACCCGGCGAGGCAACAAGCATGTGCGTCAGGGTGGTTCGGGGCTCGGGATCAGCCCGCCATGAACGCGGCGAGGGCGTTGGCCAGCAGATACGGGTCGTCGGCGCCGCAGAGCTCACGTGCGCTGTGCATCGACAGGATCGCCACACCGATGTCGACGGTCAGGATGCCGTGCCGGGCCGCGGTGATCGGGCCGATCGTCGTCCCGCACGGCATCGAGTTGTTGGAGACGAACGTCTGCCAGGGCACGCCCGCCTTCTCGCAGGCCGCCGCGAACAGCGCACGGCCCCCGCCGTCGGTCGCGTACCGCATGTTGACGTTGACCTTGAGGATCGGCCCGCCGTTGGCCACCGGGTGGTGCGTCGGGTCGTGCTTCTCCGCGTAGTTGGGGTGGACCGCGTGGCCCGTGTCCGAGGAGAGGCAGACCGTCCCGGCGAAGGCCCGCGCGCGGTCCTCGTACGCGCCGCCACGGGCGAACACGGACCGCTCCAGGACCGTGCCGAGCAGCGGGCCGTCGGCGCCGGTGTCGGACTGCGAGCCGTTCTCCTCGTGGTCGAAGGCGGCCAGCACGGGGATGTACGGGATCCGGTCGTCCGGCTGCCCGGCCACGGCGATCAGCGCGGCGGTGGCGGCGTGCACGGAGAGCAGGTTGTCCATGCGCGGCCCGGCGAGCAGTTCACGGTCCCGGCCGAGGTAGGCGGGCGGTTCGACGGGGTGCGGCATGAGGTCCCAGCCGGTGACCTCCTCGGGGGCGACACCGGCCTCCTCGGCGACGAAGCGGATGAGGTCGCCCTCCTGCACCTCGCCCAGTCCCCAGATCGGCTGCATGTGCCGCTGCCGGTCGAGCTTGAGGCCCTCGGGGTTGGCGGACCGGTCCAGGTGCACGGCCAGCTGGGGCACGCGCAGCAGGGGCCTGTCGATGTCGACCAGCCGGTGGGTGCCGTCCCGCAGCGAGAGCCGCCCCGCCAGGCCGAGGTCACGGTCGAGCCAGGTGTTGAGGAGCGTGCCTCCGTAGATCTCGACCGCCACCTGGCGCCAGCCGTAGGCCCCCGTGTCCGGCAGGGGCTTGACCCGCAGGTTGGGGGAGTCGGTGTGGGCTCCCACGATCCGGAACGGGGTGTGGGCCGAGGCGCCCTCCGGTACGTACCAGGCGACGATCGCACCGCCGCGCAGGACGTACTTCCCGCCCGTGGAGCCGTCCCACGCGTCCGTCTCCTCGACCCGGCGGAAACCGGCCTTCTCCAGTCGCGCGGCGGCGGTCGCCACAGCGTGGTAGGGGGAGGGGGAGGCCATCAGGAAGGCCATCAGATCGTCGGTGTGCCCGCGGTCGAAGCGGAGGGGAGAGCTCATGTTCTTCACCTTAACGACGCCGGACAGGGAGGCTTCACCGCGGACGGGGGTCGCGCCGCGGGGGTGTCCGGAAAGCAGCCGTCGCCCCCGCCGGCGGTGGCCCCGGCGGCCCTGGGCAACGCCGGTCCGGTGACGGGGGTTCCGCCGCACGGCGGCCTCCCGCCTCTGCGGAGGGCGCGGCCCTTCGGCCTGCCCGGCGATGTCCGGTCCACGCCCGTCCCCCACCTGCAACGCCCGCGGTCCGGTGGCCGCGCTGGGCCGGCCACGACGAAGCCGCCGCCCGGAGAGGCCCGGGCGGCGGCTTCGGTCGAGCGGGGCGAGGACTAGAAGGCGGCCTCGTCCAGCTCCATCAGCGAGTTGTCGACGGTCTCGGCGAGCGCGCGCTCGGTGGAGACGCCCGGCAGGACGTTCGCGGCGAAGAACTTCGCAGCGGCGATCTTGCCCTGGTAGAACGCCGCGTCCTTCGCGGAGGCGTTGCGCAGCTTCTCGGAGGCCACGACCGCGCCCTTGAGGAGCAGGTAGCCCACGACGACGTCGCCGGAGGCCATCAGCAGGCGGGTGGTGTTGAGGCCCACCTTGTAGATGTTCTTGACGTCCTCGCCGGTCGCGGTGAGGTCGGTGATCATCGTGCCGACGATCGCCTCGAGGTCCACGGCGGCCTTGGCGAGGTTGTCCAGCGCGCCGGACAGCTCCTCGTCGCCCTGCGCACCCGCGAGGAACTTCTTGATCTCCTCGGAGAGGGCGTTGAGCGAGGCGCCCTGGTCGCGGACGATCTTCCGGAAGAAGAAGTCCTGGCCCTGGATCGCCGTCGTGCCCTCGTACAGGGTGTCGATCTTGGCGTCGCGGATGTACTGCTCGACCGGGTACTCCTGGAGGTACCCGGAGCCGCCGAAGGTCTGGAGCGACTGGGCGAGCTGCTCGTAGGACTTCTCGGAGCCGTAGCCCTTCACGATCGGCAGCAGCAGGTCGTTGAGGCCGTTGAGCGCCTTGGCGTCCTCGCCCGCGGCCTCCTTCACCTGGATCGCGTCCTGGACGGAGGCGGTGTACAGGACGAGGGAGCGCATGCCCTCGGCGTACGCCTTCTGCGTCATGAGCGAGCGGCGCACGTCCGGGTGGTGCGTGATGGTGACCTTGGGGGCCGTCTTGTCCATGAACTGCGACAGGTCGGTGCCCTGGACGCGCTCCTTGGCGTACTCCAGCGCGTTGAGGTAGCCCGTCGACAGCGTCGCGATGGCCTTCGTGCCGACCATCATGCGGGCGAACTCGATGATGCGGAACATCTGGCGGATGCCGTCGTGCTTGTCGCCGATCAGCCAGCCCTTGGCGGGGTGCTGGTCGCCGAAGGTCATCTCGCAGGTGTTGGACGCCTTGAGGCCCATCTTGTGCTCGACGTTCGTCGCGTACACGCCGTTGCGCGCGCCGAGCTCGCCCGTGGTCCAGTCGAAGTGGAACTTCGGGACCATGAAGAGGGAGAGGCCCTTCGTGCCCGGTCCGGCGCCCTCGGGACGCGCCAGCACGTAGTGGATGATGTTCTCGGACATGTCGTGCTCGCCCGAGGTGATGAAGCGCTTCACACCCTCGATGTGCCAGGAGCCGTCCTCCTGCTCGACCGCCTTCGTGCGGCCGGCGCCGACGTCGGAGCCGGCGTCCGGCTCGGTCAGCACCATCGTCGAGCCCCACTGCTTCTCGACGGCGATCTCGGCGATCTTCTTCTGCGCCTCGTTGCCCTCGTCGAAGAGGATGCCGGCGAACGCGGGGCCGGAGGAATACATCCAGACCGCCGGGTTGGCGCCGAGCAGCAGCTCCGCGTAACCCCAGATCAGGGAGCGCGGGGAGGTCGTGCCGCCGATCTCCTCGGGCAGGCCCAGACGCCAGTACTCGGAGTCCATGAAGGCCTGGTAGGACTTCTTGAAGGACTCGGGGACCGGCGCGGTGTTCGTCGCGGGGTCGAAGACCGGCGGGTTGCGGTCGGCGTCGGCGTACGAGGCGGCGAGCTCGTTCTCCGCGAGGCGGGTCACCTCGTCCAGGATGCTCTTCGCGGTGTCGACGTCCATCTCCGCGAACGGACCCGTGCCGTACAGCTTGTCGCGCCCGAGGACCTCGAAGAGGTTGAACTCGATGTCGCGGAGATTCGACTTGTAGTGCCCCATGGGAAGGCTCCGTAATCAATAGCAGTGGCGCGCAGCGCCCCGGGGAGGAGTGAGGATCGGGCGACGGACGGCCTGGCGTGGGTATATCACCTGACCCCTCCGATGATGCTACCCGTCAGTAATAAGACGCAACCCCTCAAGGCACAGATGTGTCCGATTACTCTTTGCGGCATGTATGGCTACGACCAGAACCCAGGTGCACAGCAGCAGATGGGCGGCGGCTACGGCGAGCAGCCGTTGTACCCCGAGCCCTCGCCGCCGTCCCTGGCCGACGCGGTACGGGCCTTCACGACCGGTTCGCTGTCCGCGGAGGACTTCCAGCAGATCTTCGCCACGGCCAAGGTCTACTGCCCGCGCGGCGACAACCCCGGATTCCTGGCCCTGCACAACACCCAGCAGCCGGTGATCCCCATGTTCACGACGCTCAAGGAGCTGCGGAGCTATGCGGGCAAGGAGTCCAAGTACTTCGTGATCACCGGAGCCGAGGTGATCGACCTCCTGCCGACCGGCTACGGCTTCGTCCTGGACATGGAGGGTGATCACCGCATGGTCTTCGACGCCAAGGCCGTGGAGCAGATGGTGGACTTCGCGATGCGCCGTATGTACGGCTGAGGAGCCCTCCGCGTCAGGGCAGTCCGAGGGCCCGCACCGAGCCGGTGCGGGCCCTCGGTGCTGTCCGGGAGCGGGCGGGAATGGATACCGCCTTGCAAGATGTTCACTGTTCAACTAAATTGGGATCAGAAGACTCCCGGAGGTGGCTCCCATGCCCGCAGTGACCGTCGAAAACCCGCTGACCCTTCCCAAGGTCGCGGCCCCGGCCGAGGCCCAGGCACGTCCCGTGCTCACCGTCACGACCGCGCCCAGCGGTTTCGAGGGTGAGGGATTCCCGGTGCGGCGCGCCTTCGCGGGGATCAACTACCGGCACCTCGACCCGTTCATCATGATGGACCAGATGGGTGAGGTGGAGTACGCGGCCGGTGAGCCCAAGGGGACTCCCTGGCACCCGCACCGCGGCTTCGAGACCGTCACCTACATCATCGACGGCAGCTTCATCCACCAGGACAGCCACGGCGGTGGCGGCGCCATCGAGAACGGCGACACCCAGTGGATGACGGCCGGCTCCGGCCTGCTGCACATCGAGACGCCGCCGGAGGCCCTCGTCATGTCGGGAGGCCTCTTCCACGGCCTCCAGCTCTGGGTGAACCTGCCCAAGGCGGACAAGATGATGGCCCCGCGCTACCAGGACATCCGCGGTGGCCAGGTCCAGCTCCTCACCTCGCCGGACGGCGGCGCGCTGCTGCGCGTCATCGCCGGTGACCTGGACGGACACGAGGGGCCGGGCATCACGCACACCCCGATCACCATGGTCCACGCGACCATCCGCCCGGGCGCCGAGGTGACGCTCCCCTGGCGCGAGGACTTCAACGGCCTCGCGTACGTCCTCGCCGGGCGCGGCAGCGTCGGTGAGGGGCGGCGCCCCGTCCACACCGGGCAGACCGCGGTGTTCGGCAAGGGCTCCTCGCTGACCGTCCGCGCCGACGAGACGCAGGACGGCAACACCCCGGACCTGGAGGTCGTGCTGCTCGGCGGCCGTCCGATCCGGGAGCCGATGGCGCACTACGGGCCGTTCGTCATGAACACCCAGGACGAGCTGAAGCAGGCCTTCGAGGACTTCCAGGCCGGCCGCCTCGGCAAGGTCCCCGCCGTCCACGGCATGTGACACCGGACCGCCGGGCGTACGGGTGACGGACCGTCACCCGTACGCCCGTGCGGGAGGGACACCGTCCCCGGCCCGTGATCGGGTGGGAGAGTGCCTACCCGGAAGCCCCTCCTGCCCGATGTCGCGCGGCGGACGGCCGCCTGGTGCGGCGTTCTGCTCCTCGTGGCCGGTGTCGCGGCGGTGGCCATCTGGCTGTGCGTCGCGCTCAAGACCGCGGTCACCCCGGTCCTGCTGGCGCTGCTGGGGACGGCCCTGCTCGGGCCCGTGCACCGCTGGCTGACCGGGCGGAAGGTCAACAGGTCGGTCGCGGCAGGCCTCACCTGCGCCCTGCTCGTCGCCGTGGGCGGGGGTGCCGGGTACATCGTCGTCACCGCCCTCGTCGACACAGGCGACCAGATCGTGGCCTCGCTGAAGGACACCGCGCAGTGGGTCATCGACCACTTCGACATCGAGGGCGTAGCGAATGTCGACGATCTGGCGGACAACGCGAAGGGTCTGGTCGAGAAGTTCGGCGCGAGCGCGGCGGGCGGGCTGCTCACGGGGATCAGCCTGATCGGCTCACTGGTGGCCACGGGCGTCCTGGCCCTCCTGCTCACCTTCTTCTTCCTGCGCGACTCCGACCGGGCCGTGAGCCTCGCCCACACCCTCGCCCCGCGCGGCACGGGAGACCTCGTCGAGGCCATGGGGCGCAGGGCTTTCGAGGCCGTCGAGGGCTTCATGCGCGGTACCACCTTCATCGCGCTGATCGACGCGCTGTGCATCACGGTGGGGCTGCTGATCCTGCGGGTGCCGGGGGCGGTGGGGCTGGGCGCGCTGGTCTTCGTCGGCGCCTACATCCCGTATCTCGGGGCGTTCATCTCCGGTGCCGTCGCCGTGCTCGTCGCGCTCGCCGACCGGGGCCTCGTGATCGCGCTCTGGACGGTGGGCGTGGTGCTCGCCGTCCAGGTGCTGGAGGGACACGTGCTCCAGCCCGTCATCCAGAGCCGCACGGTGCAGATGCACCCGGCCATGATCATGATCGCGCTGACCGCGGGAGCGAGCGTCGCCGGACTGCTGGGCATGCTGCTCGCGGTGCCGGTGTGCGCCGCGGCGTTCGGAGTGATCGGCGAACTGCGCAAGGGCTACGAGGCGGAGCACGGCGGGGTCCCCGAGGGCCCGTGACGCGGGCGGGGGCCCTGGCCTTGTGGTGCGGCGGAGGCCCCGCGCGTTCTCGCCCTCTCCGCAGGCCCGACGGGGTCACGCGCTGCCGGCCGCCGCGAATTCCGCGGGTTCGGCCGACTCGTACAGCTCGAACCAGATCGACTTCCCCTCGCCCCGTGGGTCCACCCCCCACGCGTCGGCGAGCATCTCCATCAGCACCAGCCCCCGGCCGCTGGACGCCATCTCGCCGGGCCGCCGCTTGTGGGGCAGCTCGTCACTGGTGTCGGCCACCTCGACGCGCAGCCGTCGCTCGCCGCGCTCGCCGCTCACCTCCGCCACGAGCAGCGCGTCGCCGTCCGTGTGGACCAGCACGTTGGTGGCCATCTCGGAGACCATCAGCTCGGCGGAGTCGACCTGCTCCGCGTCCGCCCAGTCGTGCAGCAGCTCCCGCAGCTGCTGCCGCGCCGATGCGATCCGCTCGGGCTCCGCCTGGGCGATGGTCATCGCCGACCGGCGGCCGGGTGCCCTGCGTGCCCGCTGCCCCTCCCGCCGCAGCACCAGGACCGCGATGTCGTCCTCGCGGCGGTCCACCAGCGGTCCCGTCGTGTGGTGGGAGCCCGGACCGTGCACGGCCTGGACCAGGGCGTCGGCGAGCCTCTCCAGGTCCTCGACCGGCTCTTCGAGGACCGGCCGCAGCCGCGTCCAGCCGGTGGCCATGTCGTGGCCGCCGGTCTCGATGAGCCCGTCCGTGCACAGCATGATCGTTTCGCCCGGCCCCAGGACCACACGGGTCGTCGGATAGTCGGCGTCCTTCTCGATGCCCAGCGGCAGCCCGCCCGCCGTCTGCCGGATCACGGCGGTGCCGTCCACGCTGATCACCACGGGGTCCGGATGGCCCGCACGGGCGATGTCGAGGGTGCCGGTCTCCGGATCGGCCTCCGCGTACAGGCAGGTGGCGAAGCGCATCGCGTCGGACGCGTCCTCCCCGTCGCCGAGGCCGTAGGCGTCCGTGAGCCCGGACAGGAACCGCGAGGCCCGGGAGAGCACCGCGTCGGGGCGGTGTCCCTCGGTGGCGTAGGCGCGCAGGGCGATCCTCAGCTGGCCCATGAGCCCGGCCGCCCGCACGTCGTGCCCCTGGACGTCACCGATGACGAGGGCGATACGGCCGTTGGGGAGCGGGATCATGTCGTACCAGTCGCCGCCGACCTGGAGCCCGCCGCCCGTCGGGATGTAGCGCGCCGCCACCGTCAGGCCGGGCACGCCGGGGCCGAGCGAGGGCATCATCGCCTTCTGCAGGCCCAGCGACAGCTCGCGTTCGGTCTCCGCCGCACCGGCGCGGGTCAGCGCCTGTGCCAGCATCCGCGCCACCGTCGTCAGCACGGATCGCTCGTCAGGGGAGAAGGCCACGCTGTGCCGGAAACCGGCCATCCAGGCCCCCATGGTGCGCCCGGAGGAGATGAGGGGCAGGAAGGCCCAGGACTGGCGCCCGAAGCCCTGGGCGAGCGGCCAGGTGGTCGGGTAGCGCCGCTTGTACTCCTCCGGCGAGGAGAGGTAGATCGCCTGGCCCGTCCGCACGACCTCGGCCGCCGGGTAGTCGGTCTGCAGGAGCATCTCGGTGAACGGCTTCTCGTCGCCGACGTTGTGCCCGTGGTGCCCGATGACCGTCAGCCGGTCGCCCGCGACCCCGAAGAGGGCCAGCCCGTCCGGTGAGAAGCCCGGCATCGAGAGTGACCCCGCGACCCGCAGGACCTCCTCGGTGGACCCCGCCTCGGCCAGCGCCCGGCCCGCGTCCAGCAGGAACGCCTCGCGCGAGCGGCGCCAGTCGCCGGTGAGGGGGGTGGAGGCCGCGGAGCCGGTCGGCTCCGCGACCTCCTGCAGGGTGCCCATCAGTACGTACACATGGCGGCCGGGCGACTCGACCGGGACCGGCTTCGACCGGCTGCGCACCGTCCGCAGCACGGCTCCGTGCTCGTCCAGGATGCGCATCCGCGCCTCGGCCACGGTGTCCTTGGCGACCGCGAAATTCACCACCCCGTCGATCTCGTTCCAGTCGGCGGGGTGGAAGCGGGGGCGCACCTCACCGCCGGGGCGGACCGTGGGCTCGGCCGGCAGCCCGAGCAGCCGGGCCGCCTCCGCGTCGAGCGTGACCGTGCCTGACGAGCTGTCCCAGCTCCACAGACCGGTCCCGATCGCAGCCAGGATCTCCTCGGTGCGCATTGCCCCACTTTAGGAAGATGTTCTCCGTCGACGCCACCGAGGGGCAGCCGCACGGAAACGCCCCGCGGGGCCCGTACGGGCCTCCCCGGCGGGTGCACGGCGCCCATGTCAATGAAGTGGTGCCCCTACGGGCGGTAGCCTGGGGTGTCATTCCACCCCGACCGCGAAGACTGGATGAACGACGATGCATCGGTACAGGTCCCACACCTGCGGCGAGCTCCGCGCCTCTGACGTCGGCACCGACGTCCGGCTGAGCGGCTGGCTGCACAATCGCCGAGACCTGGGCGGCATCCTCTTCATCGATCTGCGCGACCACTACGGTCTGGTGCAGCTCGTCGCCCGCCCCGGCACCCCCGGCAACGACGCCCTGGCGAAGCTGACCAAGGAGACCGTGGTCCGGATCGACGGCAAGGTCTCCGCGCGCGGAGCCGACAACGTCAACCCCGAGCTCCCCACGGGCGAGATCGAGATCGAGGTCACCGAGGTCGAGGTGCTGGGCGAGGCCGCCCCGCTGCCCTTCACGATCAACGCCGAGGACGGGGTCAACGAGGAGCGGCGCCTGGAGTACCGCTTCCTCGACCTGCGCCGCGAGCGCATGCACCGCAACATCATGCTGCGGTCGTCCGTGATCGCGTCCATCCGCTCCAAGATGGTCGCCCTCGGCTTCAACGAGATGGCGACGCCGATCCTCACCGCGACCTCCCCCGAGGGCGCTCGTGACTTCGTGGTGCCCTCCCGGCTGAACCCGGGCAAGTTCTACGCCCTCCCCCAGGCGCCGCAGCAGTTCAAGCAGCTGCTGATGATCTCCGGCTTCGACCGCTACTTCCAGATCGCGCCGTGCTTCCGCGACGAGGACGCCCGCGCCGACCGTTCGCCGGGCGAGTTCTACCAGCTCGACGTCGAGATGTCGTTCGTGGAGCAGGAGGACGTCTTCCAGCCGATCGAGAAGCTGATGACCGAGCTCTTCACCGAGTTCGGCAACGGCCGCGAGGTCACCTCGCCGTTCCCGCGCATCCCGTTCCGCGAGTCGATGCTGAAGTACGGCAACGACAAGCCGGACCTGCGCGCCAAGCTGGAGCTCGTCGACATCTCCGACGTGTTCGCGGACTCCGGCTTCAAGGCCTTCGCCGGCAAGCACGTCCGTGCGCTCCCGGTCCCTGACACCGCGGGCCAGTCCCGGAAGTTCTTCGACGGCCTGGGTGAGTACGCCGTCGAGCACGGCGCCAAGGGCCTCGCCTGGGTCCGCGTGGGCGAGGACGGCACGCTGGCCGGACCGATCGCGAAGTTCCTCACCGAGACGGACGTCAAGACCCTCACCGAGCGCCTCTCGCTCGTCCCCGGTCACGCGGTCTTCTTCGGTGCGGGCGAGTTCGACGAGGTCTCCAAGATCATGTCGGCCGTCCGGGTCGAGGCCGCCAAGCGCGCCGGCCACTTCGAGGAGGGCGTCTTCCGCTTCTGCTGGATCGTCGACTTCCCGATGTACGAGAAGGACGAGGACACCGGGAAGATCGACTTCTCGCACAACCCCTTCTCGATGCCCCAGGGCGGCCTGAAGGACCTGGAGGAGAAGGACCCGCTGGACATCCTCGCCTGGCAGTACGACATCGTCTGCAACGGCATCGAGCTGTCCTCCGGCGCCATCCGTAACCACGAGCCCGAGCTGATGCTCAAGGCCTTCGAGATCGCGGGCTACGACCGCGAGACCGTCGAGCACGAGTTCGCGGGCATGCTCCGCGCCTTCCGCCTCGGCGCCCCGCCGCACGGTGGCATCGCCCCGGGTGTCGACCGCATCGTGATGCTGCTGGCCGACGAGCCCAACATCCGCGAGACGATCGCCTTCCCGCTCAACGGCAACGCCCAGGACCTGATGATGGGCGCCCCGACCGTGCTGGACGAGACCCGGCTGCGCGAGCTGAACATCCAGCTCCGCAAGCCCGTCGCGGCAGCGAAGGACAAGCCCGACGTCACGGACGCCGTGGCCAAGGACACCGGCGCGAAGTAAGCGCCACCGGTTCCGCTTCGGTTCCACGTGAAACAGCCCCCGGCCGCTCAGCGGATCACCGGGGGCTGTTTCGTCCGTTCTCCTCGGGTGCGCACCAGGGCCCACAGGAACACACAGCCCGCACCCATGTGACTGCCAGCTCGGCTGCCTAGTCTCCCGGCCCATGACAGAGAATCAGGGACCCGCACACAAGAAGGACCTGACCCGGCGCCGGGTGATCCTGGCCGGCGGGGCGGTCGTGGCCGCCGCCGGAGTCGGAGCCGGTGTGGTCGCCACGGCCTCGGCCGACGAGGAGAGCAGCGCCTCCTCGGGAGGGGCCACCGGCCAGGGGGAGGCCTGCTACCGGCTGACCTCGGAGACCACGGAAGGCCCGTACTACATCGACGCCGACAAGATCCGGAAGGACATCACCGAGGACAAGGAGGGCATCCCGCTGACCCTCCGGCTCAAGGTGATCGACTCCGGCACCTGCAAGCCGCTGAAGAAGGCGGCGGTCGACATCTGGCACTGCGACGCCCTGGGGATCTACTCCGGCTACGAGAACATGAGCCAGGGCGGTCCCGGCGGAGGCACCCCACCGAGCGGGTCACCCTCCGGCGCCCCGCCCGAGGCGCCCTCCGGGGCCCCCACGGGAACGCCCCCGTCCGGGGCTCCGGGCGGCGGCGGACACAGCGAACCCACCGACGACGAGCGCTATCTGCGCGGGACACAGCTCACCGACCAGCACGGGTACGTGGAGTTCACGACGATCTTCCCCGGCTGGTACCAGGGCAGGGCCGTGCACATCCACACCAAGGTCCACGTCGGCGGGAAGATGACCGAGGCCGGCTACGAGGGCGGGCACACCTGCCACACGGGACAGTTCTTCTTCGCCGAGTCGGCGGTCCTGGACTCCGCGAAGGAGCAGCCCTACTCCACGAGCACCACCACCCGTACGACGCTGACCGAGGACACCATCTACGACCGGAGCGGCGTGACGGGCGGACTGCTGAAGCTCTCGTACCGCAAGGGCCGCATGGCACGCGGAGTGACCGGTTCGATCACCATGGGCGTCGATCCCGACGAGACCCACGACGGCACCGGCCTCTGACCGGCACCCGCGAGGCGTACCGGCGGGGCGGTCCACCGGGCGCGGTCACGCCTGCCGGCCCCCGGGCGCAGGGCCCGGAACCACCCACGGTTCCGGGCCCTGCGCCCGCGCACGGGGGACAGGCAGAACTCTCCGGACTCGGGGTACACGGAGCGGGTACATCCGGATGGCCCCGGTTCGGGTTCGGCGCCGCCGGGCCCGGCAAAGACTGGCACCGGAAGCGCCCGTCCCTCCCGCACCGAGGAGTCCCGCACCGTGACCGCCCCGCGTCGCCCCCACGTCATGCTCGTCATCCTGTTCCTGCTGGTCATCGGCTGCTCCGCCGGTGCGGTGCGGACCACTTCCCCTCCGCACGGCGCGGCCGGCCCCGGGTCCCCGGCCGCGTCGTCCTTTCCGGTGGAGCCGGCGGTCCCTCCCGCGGAGATTCCCGGGCTCGGCCCGCAGACCCGCTCGCGGATCCCCGCCTCCGCCCGGCAGGCGGTCGTGGTCACCGGTCAGGGCCCCGACTCCAACCGCTCCACCGTCGTGCTCTACAGCCGCGAGGACTCCGCACGCGGCTGGAGACCCGGGGCGGGACCCTGGCCGGCCCACAACGGCATGGAGGGCTGGACCGACCACCATCTCGCCAACGACCTCCGGTCCCCCGTCGGGGTCTTCGGTCTGACCGACGCCGGCGGCCTGCTGCCCGACCCCGGCTCGCTGCTTCCGTACGACCAGGAGTCCCGCTTCGCGGTGAGCGGGGAGGGCTTCCTCGGGGAGCCGCTGGAGGGCTCCTTCGACCATGTCATCGCCATCAACTACAACCGCACCCCGGGCACGAGCCCGCTGGACCGTACCCGGCCGCTCGGCGAGGAGCGGGGCGGCGGCATCTGGATCCATGTGGACCACGACGGCCCCACGCAGGCCTGTGTGTCGGTGACCGAGGACCGCATGCGGGAACTGCTGCTCACCCTCGATCCCGCGAAGTACCCCGTGATCGTGATGGGGGACGCCGCATCGCTGGCCCGGTGACCGGCGCAGCGCCTCCTGCTCCGCCCGGACACCGGCGGCGGCGCGTGGACGAAGCCCTCAGCCGCGCCCGACGGAGCGCGGTGAGGGAGCGGGTACGACGAAGGAGCCCGGACCCCCGATGCGCTCGGGTCCGGGCTCCTTCGTCGTGCGCGCCGCTTACGCGGGCTTCTCCTCCAGACGCGGGAACAGCACCGCGCCCTTCGTCACCGTCGTGCCGGCCGGGAGCAGGCCCCAGTCGCCCGCGTCCTGCACCCGCTGGTCGGCCAGGGCGCCCAGGGACGCCTCGGCGCCCAGGGACTCCCACAACTTCTGCGAGGTGTCGGGCATCACGGAGTTCAGCAGGACCGCGACTCCGCGCAGCGACTCGGCCGCCGTGTACAGGATGGTCGCGAGCCGGGCCTGGCCCTCCGGCGACTCGTCCTTGGCGACCTTCCACGGCTCCTGCTCCGTGATGTAGCCGTTGACCTGCTTCACGAACTCGAAGATCGCCAGGATGCCGGCCTGGAAGTCCAGCTCCTCGCCGATCTTGGCGTCGGCCGTGGCCACGGCCTTCGCCAGGCCCTCCTGGACGGCCCGCTCCGCGTCACCGGCGGCCGTGGCCTCCGGGAGGGCGCCGCCGAAGTACTTGCCGACCATGGCCGCGACGCGCGAGGCGAGGTTGCCGTAGTCGTTGGCGAGCTCGGAGGTGTAGCGGGCGGTGAAGTCCTCCCAGGAGAACGAGCCGTCGCTGCCGAAGGCGATGGCGCGCAGGAAGTACCAGCGGTACGCGTCCACGCCGAAGTGCGAGGTCAGGTCCTGCGGCTTGATGCCCGTCAGGTTCGACTTGGACATCTTCTCGCCGCCGACCATCAGCCAGCCGTTCGCCGCGACCTTGCCGGGGAGCGGCAGACCCTGCGCCATCAGCATGGCCGGCCAGATCACCGCGTGGAAGCGCAGGATGTCCTTGCCGACCAGGTGCACGTTCGCCGGGAAGGTGCCGTCGAACTTCTCCTGGTTGGCGCCGTAGCCCACCGCCGTCGCGTAGTTGAGCAGCGCGTCGACCCACACGTAGATGACGTGCTTCTCGTCCCAGGGCACGGGGACGCCCCAGTCGAAGGTCGAGCGGGAGATCGACAGGTCCTGGAGGCCCTGGGTGACGAAGTTGACGACCTCGTTGCGGGCCGACTCGGGCTGGATGAAGCCGGGGTTGGCCGCGTAGAACTCCAGCAGCTTCGGGCCGTACTCGCTCAGCTTGAAGAAGTAGTTCTCCTCCTTGAGGAGCTCCACCGGCTTCTTGTGGATCGGGCAGAGCTTCGTGCCGTCCTCGGCCTCGATCAGGTCGCCGGGAAGCTTGTACTCCTCGCAGCCCACGCAGTACGGGCCTTCGTACCCGCCCTTGTAGATCTGCTCCTTGTCGTACAGGTCCTGCACGAACTCCTGCACACGGTCCGTGTGCCGCTTCTCCGTCGTCCGGATGAAGTCGTCGTTCGCGATGTTCAGGTGCTCCCAGAGGGGCTTCCACGCCTCCTCGACGAGCTTGTCGCACCATGCCTGGGGCGTGACGTCGTTCGCCTCGGCCGTGCGCATGATCTTCTGACCGTGCTCGTCCGTGCCGGTGAGGTACCACACCTTCTCACCGCGCTGGCGGTGCCAGCGCGTGAGCACGTCGCCTGCGACGGTCGTGTAGGCGTGGCCCAGGTGAGGAGCGTCGTTGACGTAGTAGATGGGGGTCGATACGTAGAAACTCTTCACGCCGTCGCCCCCTTGCTTCTCGGATCCAGTGGCCGCCATGGCCGAAATCCTAACGGCCCGTGGGAGATCCACTCACATCGATAACGGCGGGTCCGCCCATGGAGAGCTTTGCGAAACATCCTTTCCCGTACCAAAGACGCATCCTGGGAGGAGTGGGCACGCGTGCACGAGGCAGGGGACAACACGATGCGGGTACTGGTCGCCGAGGACGAGGAGATCCTGGCGGAGCTGGTGGCGACCGGGCTGCGGCGGGCCGGATTCGCCGTCGACACCGTGTACAGCGGGGACGCGGCTCTCGCCTATCTCGGGCTGCACGACTACGACGTCGTCGTCCTCGACCGTGATCTTCCCCGGGTCCACGGCGACGACGTGGCGCGCAGGCTCGTGGCCGCCGGCTCCCGCACCAGAATCCTGATGCTCACCGCCTCCGGGACCATGGAGGACCGCGTGGAGGGGCTCGACCTCGGGGCCGACGACTACGTGAGCAAGCCCTTCGAGTTCCCCGAGCTGGTGTCCCGGGTGCGCGCCCTGCGACGGCGCAGCGCCCGGCCCGTACCGCCGCAGCTGGAGCGGCACGGCATCAGGCTCGACAGCGTGCGGCGGGCGGCCACCCGGGACGGGAGGGACCTGGACCTGTCGCCGAAGGAGTTCACCGTGCTCCAGCTGCTCCTGGAGGCCGACGGGGGGACGGTCAGCGCGGAGGAACTGCTGGAGCGGGCGTGGGACGCCAACGCCGACCCCTTCACGGGCGCCGTCCGCGTCTGCATGAGCAAGCTGCGGGCCAAGCTGGGGGAGCCTGCACTGATCCGCACGGTGCAGGGCGTCGGGTACGCCCTGTGAACCGGCTGCTGAGGCTGGTGCGCGCGACCGGAGTGCCCCCGGTGCGGCACTCGACGATCCGGATGCGGATCGCGCTGGTGTACGGCGGTGTCTTCCTCGTCCTGGGGACGGCGCTGCTCACCACGGTGAATCTGGCCTCCCGCGCCGGCACGGACTCCCAGGCGCGTGCCATCGCCACCTCCGCCGCCGTCTCCCAGCCGGGCTTCGCGGTCAACGGCCCGCTGCACGCCCGGGGCCGCCTCGGCCCGCCCACGGTCTACGACGTCACCGACGACGTCAGCGACGCCGCGAGCCGGGAGCTCCTGTACTGGTCGGCCGCCGCCCTGCTCGTCATGACGGGGTGCGCGGTCGGGGTGGGCTGGTGGACCGCCGGCCGGGTACTGCGGCCCGTGCACGCGATGACGGCGAAGGCGCGGCGGCTCTCCGAGCACACCCTGCACGAGCGGATCGCGTCGAGCGGCCCCGACGACGAGCTGAAGGAGCTGGGGGAGACCCTGGACGCGCTGCTCGCGCGGCTGGAGAAGGCCTTCGACAGCCAGCGGCGCTTCATCGCCAACGCCTCGCACGAGCTGCGGACCCCGCTGGCCACCCAGCGGGCCGCGATCCAGGTGGGTCTGGACGACCCTTCGCCGGAGGACCTCGTACGCACCCGGCAGACGCTGCTGGACAGCAACCGGCGCAGCGAGCGCCTCATCGAAGGACTGCTGGTGCTGGCGCGCAGCGAGCGGGGGCTGGCGAGGAGCGAGCGCGAGGAGGTGGATCTCGCGCAGGTGGTGGCGGAGGAGGCCGCCCGGCCGACGGCGGTGACGGAACGCGCGGCCTTCCGCCCGGAGCTCACGGTCGAGGCCGAGCCCTGCGGCGTACGGGGGAACCGGCAGCTGCTCGCGCAGCTGGTGGCGAACCTGCTCTCCAACGCGGTGCGCTACAACGTGCCCGGCGGCTCGGTCCGGGTGTCACTGTCGGCGGGCGGGGAGCTGGTGGTCCGCAACACGGGGCCGGTCGTGGCCGAGGCGGACATCGCGGGGTTCTTCCAGCCGTTCCGGCGCGGGGAGGGACGGGACCGGATGGGCCAGGGCTCCGGCCTCGGTCTTTCGATCGTCCGTTCCATCGCGTGGGCTCACGGCGGTACGGCCACGGCGGAACCCTGCCCCGGGGGCGGGCTCGCCGTGACCGTACGGCTGCCGGTGGATCAGCCCTCCGCGAGGTCTCCACGGGCCGCGGCCCAGACGGGCAGTCCGGCGAGGACCTCCCGGTAGAACGTCGCGTCGGGCACCTCGCGCGGGGCGGGGCCGGCGTGGAAGAACCCGGCGTTCGCCGCGTCCAGCCTGCGCAGGAAGTCGAAGCCCTTCGCGTCCTCGTCGCCGAACGCGACGAACTGGAAGAACAGCGGCAGCCGGGCCGCCTCCACCAGCGCCTGCTTGGCCGCCACCTTGGCGTCCGGGGCGCCGTCCGTCTGGAAGATCACCACAGCCGGGCCGGTGGCACCGGACTTCTCGTAGTGGGTGACGACCTCTTCGACGGCCCGGTGGTAGTTGGTGCGGCCGAGGCGGCCGAGGCCGACGTGCAGCTCGTCGATCCTGCCCTCGTGCGCGGTGAGGTCGATCGCGCCGGTTCCGTCGATGTCGGTCGAGAAGAACACGACGGGCACCGTGGCACTGCTGTCCAGGTGCGCGGCGAGCGCGAGGGTGCGGTCACCCAGGTGCTGCGCGCTGCCGTCCTTGTAGAAGGGCCGCATGGAACCGGAGCGGTCCAGCACCAGGTAGACGGTGGCCCGCAGGCCGGTCAGCCCGTGTGCCTTGAGCGCGGCCTGGGCGGCCTTGTACGGGGCGACGAGCCCGGGTGCGGCGGACTTCACCCGGGCGAGGGTGACGGCCGGCCTGCCGGCCGGAGCGGCTCCCGCCTCGGCGGGGGTCCCGGGCCGGTCCTCGGACACGGGCGCGAGGACGGCGGCGACCGGCTCGGCCTCGACGGCGGACCCGGCGGGGACATCGGTCTCCGGTACGGGGACGGCCTCGGCGGTGGCCAGCTCGGGAGTGATCGTGATGACGGGCTTCGCGGGGACCTCGGCGACCGGCGGGGCGGCGGCGGGCGCGGGCTCGGCGACCGGCTCGGGCTCGGTGACGGCCTCGGGCTCGGTGGCGAGGGGCTCGTCCTGCGCGGCGGGCTCGGGGGCGGCGACCGGCTTCTCCTCCGCGACGGCCTCGGGCGCGGTGGCGAGGGGCTCGTCCTGCGCGGCGGGCGCGGGCTCGGCGACCGGCTCGGGGGCGGGCTCGGCCGTGGTGACGGCCTCGGGCTCGGTGGCGAGGGGCTCGTCCTGCGCGGCGGGCGCGGGGGCCGCGACCGGCTTCTCCTCCGCGACGGCCTCGGGCGCGGTGACGGCCTCGGGAGCCGGCGCCGGGTCCTGGGCCGCGGGCTCCTCGGTGGCGAGGGCCTTCGGCTCCGCGGCGAGGGCCTCGGCGGCCGGCTCCTCCACGGCGGGTTCGACCGCCGCGGGCGCCTCGGCGGCGGGTTCCTCGTCGTCGACCCCGGCTGCGGGGGCCTCGACGGCGGGCGTCTCGGTGACGGGGGTGTCAACGGCGGCCGTCCCGGCGGCGGGTGCGGCAGGCTCGGCCTCAACTCCCGACGTGGCGGCGGCTTCCGGCTCCGGCGTCACGGCAGGTGCCTCGACCTCCGGCTCCGGGTCGAAGTCGATCGTGATCGGCGCGGCGGCGACCGGCTTCTCCTCGATCTCCGCGACGGGCGCGTCCGAGGCGTCGGAGACGACCGGGGCGTCCGGGGTGTCGGAGGTGACCGGGGCGTCGGAGACGGCAGGCGCGTCGGAGGGGGCCGGCGCCGCAGGGGTGGCGGAAGCGTCCGAGGCCTCGGCATTCGCCGCTGCCCGCGTCTCCGGGTCCGACGCCTGGGCCGGCACCTTCGGCGCCGCGGCCGGGGCGGGCGCGGCAGCCGCCTTGTCGAAGGCCGCTGCCACCAGGTCCGAAGCCTGTCCGCTGTCGTGCTCGGTGTCCGTGGACCGGCCGCCCGACGAGGGGGAGGCCGGTGCCGGTACCGAGGCCTTCACGGATTCGGCCGCCGAAGTCGTGGGCTCCGCCTCCGGTTCCGTGGGCTGGGTGCGCTCGGCCTGGGGCGGGACGGTGGCCGTGGCCGACTCGTCCTGCTCCGTGCGGCCGAACACCTTGCGCAGCAAGCTCCGAATGCCCATGGGCGAGGCCTTTCGCATGAGTTGGGTGCGATAAATGTCCGTACTGCGGGAATTGATCCCTGGCCAGGGCGGATACGTAAGGTTAGCGGCCGGATCCGGCCGTTCGGTGGCGCGGCCCGCCCCTGTGTCAACCGAGCTCCGACCGAGTCCCGGCCGAGTCCTGGCCGAACCCGGACCAGGGGGCGGGGCACACGCACGGACGCGGGAGGGGCGAGGGCCCGAACGGGGGCCGCACGGGGCGCGATCGGTCCGGCGGACAGCGGTGTCCTGGACTTCACCCTCCGTTCATCAGCAGTCCCACGAATGGCGCGGATGCGCTCCTAGCGTCACGTGCGACACACAGACGGAGGGACGAAAACGTGCGCAACCTGCTGCCGCTCATCGGCTCGCACCCGGGCGGGCGCTCTGCGCTGACCTGCCGCTACCGCTGCGGTGACGCCTGCTTCCAGGACATCCCGAACACCAGCGACAACGAGTACGCTGGCGATGTCATCGCCGGTGCCCTGTCACGCCGGTCGATGATGCGCGCCGCGGCGGTGGTGACCGTCGCCGCTGCCGCCGGAACCGCCGCTCTCGCCGGTCCGGTGGCGCCGAGTGCCCAGGCGGCGCCGTTCGCGGGTCGCCACGGTGGCAAGCCCGGGCCCGGCACCTCGGGCGCCCGCGGTCTGCGCTTCGCGCCCGTCGCGCCCAACACGGCCGACGCGGTGACGGTCCCCGAGGGCTACGGCCAGAACGTCGTGATCCGCTGGGGCGAACCGATTCTGCGCGGAGCACCCGCCTTCGATCCGGACAAGCAGTCCGCCAAGGCGCAGGCGGGGCAGTTCGGTTACAACAACGACTTCCTCTCCCTGCTCCCGCTGCGTGGGGAGCGTGGCCGCCAGGTGCTGGTCGCCAACCACGAGTACACGGACGAGATCCTGATGTTCCGTGGATACGATCCGGCCAACCCGACCCGTGAGCAGGTCGAGATCGCCTGGGCGGCGCACGGACTCTCCGTGGTCGTCGTCCAGGAGGAGAACCGCACCGGCAAGCTCGGCCCGGTCAGCCGTCACCCGCTGAACCGCCGCCTCACCGCCACCAGCGAGTTCGAGGTCACCGGCCCGGCCGCGGGCAGCCCTCTGCTGCGTACCTCCGCCGACCACACCGGCCGCAAGGTGCTCGGCACGCTCAACAACTGCGCGGGCGGCACGACTCCCTGGGGCACCACGCTGCACGGCGAGGAGAACTTCAACCAGTACTTCGCCAACGGCTCCAGCGCCACCGACAAGCGCTACGGCATCGGCACGGCCGCCACGGAGCGCAAGTGGGAGCGGTTCGACAAGCGCTTCGACCTGGCTCAGGAGCCCAACGAGGCGCACCGTTTCGGGTGGGTCGTCGAGCTCGATCCGTACGACCCCGACTCCACGCCGCGCAAGCGGACCGCGCTCGGCCGCTTCAAGCACGAGGCGGCGCAGCCCCGGCTGACCGCCGACGGCCGTCCCGTGGTCTACATGGGCGATGACGAACGGTTCGACTACTTCTACAAGTTCGTCTCCAGCAAGCGGATGAAGAAGGGGAACTCCCGGGCCGCCCGGGAGCACAACCTCACGCTCCTCGACGAGGGCACGCTGTACGTCGCCAAGCTGACTGGCGACTCCCCCACAGCGGAGTTGGACGGCACGGGCAAGCTCCCCGCCGACGGCGAGTTCGACGGCAGCGGCGTCTGGATCCCGCTCGCCACCGGCACCACCTCGCACGTCCCCGGCATGACGGCCGAGGAGGTCTACGTCTTCACCCGGCTGGCCGGTGACAAGGTCGGCGCCACGAAGATGGACCGCCCCGAGGACGTCGAGCCCTCCCCGCGCACCGGCCGGGTCTACATCGCCCTCACCAACAACACCGACCGCGGCAAGGCGGGCAAGCCCGGCGCGGACGAGGCCAACCCGCGCAACGCCAACAAGCACGGCCAGGTCCTGGAGCTCGCCGAGCACGGGGACGACCCGGCCGGTGACGGCTTCGCCTGGCGGCTGTTCCTCGTCGCGGGCGACCCGGAGGACCCGGCGACGTACTTCTCCGGCTTCCCGAAGGAGAAGGTCAGCCCCATCTCCTGCCCGGACAACGTCGCGTTCGACGACCACGGAAACCTGTGGATCTCCACGGACGGCAACCAGCTCGGTTCGCACGACGGGCTGTTCGGTGTGGCCACCCAGGGTGAGCGGCGCGGTGAGCTGAAGCAGTTCCTCACCGTGCCGAAGGGCGCCGAGACCTGCGGCCCCCTGATCCAGGACCGCCGGGTCCTGGTCGCCGTGCAGCACCCGGGCGAGGTCGACGGCGCGTCCGTCGAGAAGCCGGCGAGCACCTGGCCGGACGGCCCCGGAAAGATCGTGCGGCCCTCGGTCGTCGCCGTGTGGCGCAAGGACGGCGGCGACATCGGCGTCTGAGGCGGCAGCGCCACGGGCACGGGCGGGAGCGCGCTTCCGCCCGTGCCCGTGGGGTGAGCGCCCGAGGTGGGTGTACGAACGGCAGGCGCACCGCTGGTACCCCTGCCGTGACCCGCACACCGGCGCGGAGGGCGGTGCGTGCGGGTGGCTGCCGCACGCCGGTGCCACGGGCGGGAGCCGGCGGGTTCGGCTCCCGGTCCCACCGGGCCGCCTCACCGGATTAGAGTCGGTTCCATGGTTTCCGGTGAGGCACCGCAGGCGGAGGGAAGTGTCCGGGTCGACGCCTGGATCTGGGCGGTCCGGCTGACGAAGACCCGGTCGCAGGCCGCTGCCGCCTGCCGGGCGGGACACGTGCGGGTCAACGGCGAGCGGGCCAAGCCCGCCCAGTCCCTGCGCGCGGGTGACGAGGTGCGGTTGCGGCACGCGGGCCGGGACCGGATCGTGGTCGTCTCCAAGATCGTGAAGAAGCGCGTGGGCCCGCCGGTCGCGGTGGAGTGCTTCGTCGACAACAGCCCGCCCCCGCCGCCGCGCGAGGCGGCACTCCAGGTCCCGGTCCGCGACCGGGGCGCGGGGCGCCCGACCAAGCGGGACCGCCGGGAGATGGAGCGCCTCCAGGGGCGCGGCCCGAATCCGCTCTGAGACCTCCCGCCCGACCCGGATCTGAGCGGACCCGGCCCGCCTGTCCCAGAGCGTGCCGCACGCAGCCCAGGCCATGGGCCGGGCCGCGGCAGGACCGAACCCGGCCCAGCCACCAGCGCACCGCGCGCAGCCCTGGGCGCGGGCCGGATCAGGCGGACCCGCCCCCGGGCCCCGCCATGAGCGTGCACGAGCCCGGCGGCGCCCCGACCGTGCACGAGCTCGTCAGCTCCGGTATCCCTCCACCTCGTCGGCCGGCCGCACCTTCGCCGCCGAGGGGTCCTCGCCGAACTCGACGAGCGCGCGCCGCTGCCGCAGCAGGTCCCAGCACTGGTCGAGCTGGACCTCCACCTCGTGCAGCCGTGACCGGTCCTCGGGCGAGAGGCCGAGCGTCGCGTCGGAGTGGGAGCGCAGGGCACGCTCCTCGGTGACCAGCACGTCTATGCGCTCGAATATGTCCTGGTCGGCCATGAGTCTCTCCGGTGTGTGTCGTACGGGGCGGCGCGTCAGACGGCGAAGACCGTCTTGCCGCGCGCCCCGCCCGCGCGGTTCTGGGCGAGTGCCTGCGGCGCCTTCTCCAGGGGGAGTTCCATGTCGACGGGGACCTCCAGCTCGCCGCCGGCCACCGCGGAGGTCAGAGCGTCGAGGACCCCGGCCGCCGGGGCGAGCCTGAAATCGGTCCAGGCGATGCCCGCCGGGGCGGCCACGCCCCTCGTGGTGACGGCGACCCCGCCGTCCGCGAGCAGCGCGGTGTACGAGGCGAACGAGGCGGTGTCCGTGGAGACGAGGTCGACGAGCGCGTCCACGCCGCCCGGGTACAGCTCCCGCACCCTCGCCTCCAGCGCTCCCGGGTCGGTCGTGTCGACGGTGGCGGTGGCGCCGAGCGCCCCCATCCGCCGCCCCTCGTCGCCCCGCACCGCCGCGACGACACCGATGCCACGGGCCGCCGCGAGCTGGGTCAGGAACCCGCCGACGCCGCCCGTGGCCCCGACGACGAGCAGGCTCACCCCGCTGCGCACCGCCGTGCTCGACAGGATCTGTGCCGCCGTCGCGCCCGCCGTGGGGAGGGCTGCCGCGATCCGGAGCGGCAGGTCGCGCGGGACGAGTGCGATCGGCGAGTCCTGGGGGACGCACACGTACTCGCCGTACGCTCCGCACCGCCCGACGGGCGGGGCCGTCACCCGGCCGAGGACGGGGTCGCCGACCCGGAAGCGGTTGTCGCCGCTGCCGACCATGTCGACCCGGCCCGCGAAGTCGGTGCCCAGCACGAGCGGGAACACGTGGGGGGCGACTCCGTCGAGGGCTCCGTCGGCGGTCTGCCAGTCGAGAGGGTTGAGCGCCGCGTACTCGACCTTCACCCGCACCTCGCCCGGCCCGGGGTCGGGCTTCGGCACCTCGACGAGACAGGGCTCCGCACGAAAAGCGCTGACAGCGATGGCTCGCATACGGCAGACCTCTCAGTCGACCCCCTGCTCTCACGCATCCCACTCTCGCCCGGCCCACGCACCCGCGCATGTCGGGCCCCGGGGCGCGGACTCGGCCGGAGCGGAGCGCTGGGGAGACGAACAGGGCGCGGTGGCCGGGGCCGCCCGGGCCCAGGACCCGGGCGACGGCGCGGGAGCCGGGGACCGGTGTGACGCCGAGCCGCAGGAGCGCGGCGCCCGCACCCCCTGCGGTGCTGCTGCTCCCACCGGAGCCCCGCCCCCGCGAGCGGAGCCCGCCCGCCCTCGTGGCCGCGTCCCGCGCCCCTACCCCCGGCGGCCCGCCACGAGCCGTCCCACCAGGGCGGCGACGGCCAGCACCGCCCCGGCCAGGAGCACGACCCACACCGTCGTCCGCAGGGAGGCGGTCAGCGCGTCGTACACCGCCGCCGCCGCGCCCCGGTCGGTGCCCGGCACCTCGTCCAGCACCCGGTCACGGCCCACGGCGACGGCGATCCTGAGCAGGGCCGCGCCGAGCACGAGCCCGCAGCCCGCCACGGCTGCGGCCAGGAGACCGGCCCGCAGCCCGCCCCGCACCAGCGCGAGGCCCAGTACGAGGACGAGCAGGACCGCCGTCCCGACGGCGGGCCAGACGCTGCAGTGACGCAGCCACCCGAAGGAGGACCGCAGTTCGTCGGCGCGGTCGGCGGAGAGGACGGTGATCGACGTGCCCTGGACGGGGATCAGGTCGGCGAACGGCACTCCCTTCTCGGTCAGCTCCTGTCTGACCTCCTTGATCACGGGCTCCAGGTCGATGGTCACGGCCTGCCCGTCCTCCCCGCGCAGTGCGGCGGTGACCTCCTGGTGCGCCGCGCGGTTGGCACTGTCCCAGGCGCGCCGGAAGGTCTCGGTGCCGGTGAACGACAGGGCGGCCTCGTGCAGGAACTCCTCGACGGTGTCCTGGAGAGGCCCCACGTCGATGTTCCGCATCGCCTCGGCCGTGACCAGGGTCGCCACGGTCTCCCGTACGTCCTCGTCGGAGGCCAGCGGGGACACGGTGGCGAGATACCGGTCGGTGTCGTCCAGTTCGAGATCGACCCACGCGGAGAGGGCGCTCACCGGCACCAGCACGGCAAGCAGTACGAGCAGTACCGCCGAGAGAGCCGCTGAGAGAGAGGTCCGCACAGGACCCAGCCAATCCCGCGCGACGCCGGTGCGCCCCGGGCCGTAGGCCATCCGAGTTGCCGAAGGCCCCGGCCGGGTGTGCGCTGGAGGGAGACAGGCGGGGGCGACGGAAGGAGCTGTGCCGTCATGGCCACACACGCAACGATGCCGACGCGCCGCCGTATGCACGCCCGCACACCTGCCCGGCGGCAGCCCACCGCGCTCGCCTGGGCGGTGCCCGTGGTGCTGGGAGTGATCGTCGGGTTCTGGGCCTTCTTCATCAACCGGGACGGAGGAACCACCACGGCCGGGCAGGTCTGGCTCGGTGTCGTCTCCGGGGTCGTGTTCGCCGTGCTCTGCTACGCGCTCCTGCGGGTCCGCTGGGCCCTGCCGAGGGAGATGCGCGCCGCGGCGTTCGGCGTGCTGGCCGGCGGCACGGTGGGCTTCCTCTCCAGCCTGAACGGCAACAGCGTGCTGACGTCGACCGTGATCGGGCTGGTGGTCGCCGCGGGGATGTTCTGCACGATGTTCTACACCTACTACACCCGCGAGAACTGACACCCGGGCGGTACTCCGAACGGGCCCGTACGGCCTCCGGGGCGGAACCCGGCGACCGTACGGGCCCGTTTCGTGCGATACGCCCCGCGGTGCGGCCGGGCCGTGTCATCGTGTCCCCGTGTCCGCCCTCGACACCGCCGACACGGCTCGGAACCGCCGACAAGGAGGGGCACATGAGCAGCGAACTGGCCATCGAGACCACGGGGCTGGTGAAGGTCTTCGGGGAGAACCGCGCGGTGGACGGCGTCGATCTCGCCGTGCCCGCGGGCACCGTCTACGGGGTCCTGGGGCCCAACGGAGCCGGGAAGACCACCACCGTGCGGATGCTGGCGACCCTGCTGCGTCCGGACGCGGGCGGGGCCCGGGTCTTCGGGCACGACATCGTGCGGGACGCCGACGCGGTGCGGGGCAGGGTCAGCCTCACCGGGCAGTACGCCTCGGTCGACGAGGACCTGACCGGTACGGAGAACCTCGTGCTGCTGGCCCGGCTCCTCGGCCACTCCAGGCCCGCCGCCGGGGCCCGGGCGGCCCAGTTGCTGGAGGCGTTCGGGCTGGGCGAGGCGGCGGGCAAGCAGGTGAAGAACTACTCCGGGGGGATGCGGCGCCGGATCGACATCGCCGCCTCCATCCTGAACACCCCGGACCTGCTCTTCCTGGACGAGCCGACGACGGGCCTCGACCCGCGCAGCCGCAACCAGGTGTGGGACATCGTGCGCGCCGTCGTGGCCCAGGGCACCACGGTCATGCTGACCACGCAGTACCTCGACGAGGCCGACCAGCTGGCCTCCCGCATCGCTGTGATCGACCACGGCAAGGTGATCGCGGAGGGCACCAAGGGTGAGCTCAAGGCCTCCGTCGGCGCGGGCTCCGTCCATCTGCGCCTGCGCGACCCCGCTCAGCGCCCGGAGGCCGAGCGGGTGCTGGCGCTCGTGCTGGACGCCCCGGTGCAGCTGGACCACGACCCGGTGGCGCTGACAGCCACGGTCAGCGGGCACGGCACCGAGAAGGGGGCGGCCGAGCAGGCCGCACGCGCCCTCGCGGAGCTGGCCCGGTGCGGCATCCACGTCGACAACTTCGCGCTGGGCCAGCCCAGCCTAGACGAGGTCTTCCTCGCGCTCACGGACAGGAAGGGAGCCGCGGCATGAGCATCGCGCCCGCCGGGACCCGGCAGGACGACACCGAACTCGCCGCACCGGACGCCGAGACCCTCGCCTCCCTGCTGGTCGGCCAGGAACGGCCGGCGCGGCCCGGGGCGCTGTCGGCATCCCTCACCTTCGGGTGGCGGGCCATGCTGAAGATCAAGCACGTGCCGGAGCAGCTCTTCGACGTGACGGTCTTCCCGATCATGATGGTGCTGATGTTCACGTACCTCTTCGGGGGTGCGCTGGCCGGGTCGACCGAGGGGTACATCCAGTTCCTGCTGCCCGGCATCCTCGTCATGAGCGTCGTGATGATCACGATGTACACGGGTGTCGCGGTCAACACCGACATCGCCAAGGGCGTGTTCGACCGTTTCCGTACGCTGCCGATCTGGCGTCCGGCGCCGATGGTCGGCTATCTGCTCGGCGACGTCGTGCGCTACCTCCTGGCCTCGGTCGTCATGCTCACGGTCGGCCTCGTCATCGGCTACCGGCCGGCCGGCGGAGTGCTGGGGGTGCTGGCGGGTGTCGCGCTGCTGCTTGTGTTCTCGTTCGCCTTCTCCTGGATCTGGACGATGTTCGGGCTGATGCTCCGCTCCGAGAAGTCGGTGATGGGCGTCAGCATGATGGTGATCTTCCCGCTCACCTTCCTGAGCAACGTCTTCGTCGATCCCCGGACGATGCCCGGCTGGCTCCAGGCGTTCGTGAACAACAGCCCGGTCACCCACCTCGCGGCGGCGGTACGCGAGTTGATGGCGGGCAACTGGCCCGCGACGGACATCGCCTGGTCACTGGGCTGGTCCGCGCTGTTCGTGGCGGTGTTCGGCGCGGTGACGATGCGGCTCTACAACCGGAAGTGACGGCACCAGGGCCCTCCCCGCCGGTCATCGCCGCCCTCCGGCGTCGCGCCTCCCCGGGGCCGGGGCCAGACTGGAAGGGGGACGGAGAACGGCTCTGGAGGAGCCATGACGTCAACGACACGGGACGAGACGCCCGTTGCGATGCAGACCGACGACGCGGAGCTGCGCAAGAAGGAGATCGGCGGCGATCTGACGGTCGCCTTCATCCGGCTCGTCAAGGGCGCGGACATGGGCCCGGGGCTCAAGGGCCTCCCCGACGACATGTGCCCCTGTCCTCACTGGGGCTACGTGGTCAAGGGCCGGCTGAAGCTGCGGACCGGCGCCGATTCCGAGGTGTACGAGGAGGGCCAGGCGTTCTACTGGGCGCCGGGGCACGTGCCCGAGGCGCTGGAGGACTGCGACTTCGTGGACTTCTCACCCACGAAGGACTTCGACCAGGTGATCAGCCACCTCACCTCTCAGGCCTGACACCGCACCACCGCACGCGTCAGGGGTACGCGCCGCCGGGACGGCCGCGCGCGTGCCCCCGGGGCACGGCCGGCCCCGCGTCCCCGCGGGCACGGGCTGCGGTCCGCCGCCGTACGGTCCCGCGGGCTCGGTCGTGTACGACGCCGGCTCAATCGCGTACGACGGTGACCGGGCAGGCGGCGTGCTGGGTGACGTGGAGGCTGACCGAGCCGAGCAGCGTCGCCTTGAAGCCGCTGTAGCCACGTGCGCCGACGACCAGCAGGTTCGCCCCCTTGGAACGGTCCAGCAGGGACTGGGCGGGGTTGCCGATCACCACGACCTTCTCGACGGCCGCCGCGCCCTCCGCGCCGAGGGCCTCCTCCAGGGTCTCGGTGAGGGCCACCGTCGCCACCGCCTGCGGGTCGAAGTCCTCGGGCATGCCCGGCATCATGGACGCCCAGCTGGTCGAGGGGTACTCCCAGCTGTTGACGGCCTCGACCGTGTCGCCGGTCAGCTCCGCCTGGCGTACCGCCCAGCGCAGCGCCTTGACCGACGCGTCCGATCCGTCCACGCCCACGACGATCCTGCCCATGTCTGCCTCCGGTGTGTGCGAACTTCTACGGCATTCATCGGCAACTCTAGTCAAACCAGACATCGAGGGCTCTTTCGGGCCCTCGATGCCCGGGTCAGCCGATGTTCAGCTCGGCGAGCTGCTGTGCGAACGGAACGACCGCGTCCTCGCCGTCGTCGAGCGTGAGGGCCCGGGACGCGCCGGAGACGGTCCGCCCGGTGACGGCGGAGGCGAGCTCGCCGCCCGCGCGCCGGATCCGGGACGGCAGCCCTTCGGTGTACTCGTCAGCCTGGGAGCCCCAGTCCTCCGACGCCGCGTACACCGAGGTCGGCAGGGTCACGGCCCGCAGGTAGGCGAAGAGCGGGCGCATCGCGTGCTCCAGGACCAGCGAGTGCCGGGGGGTTCCTCCCGTCGCCGCGATGACGACGGGCTTGCCGGTCAGCGCGGTGTTGTCGACCAGGTCGAAGAAGGACTTGAACAGTCCGCTGTACGAGGCGGTGAACACGGGCGTCACGGCGATCAGGCCGTCCGCGCCCGTCACCGCGTCGAGCGCCTTCTTCAGGCCGGCCGGGGGGAAGCCGGTGACCAGGTGGTTGGCGATGTCGACGGCCAGGTCGCGCAGCTCGACGACCTCGATCTCGACGCGGCGGTCCTGGTCGGCGGCCAGCCTCTCGCGGGTCGCCTCGGCGAGCCGGTCGGCCAGCAGCCGTGTGGAGGAGGGGCTGCTGAGTCCGGCCGCGACGGCGACGATCCTCAGGGGGGCCGTGGCGGGCATGGTCATCGGAGCTCCTTCGGGTCGGCCGAGGCGGCGGCGCGGGCGGCGGTGACCGCCGGGTGGACGGGGGCGTCCGGCACTCCGGCCGGGCGCAGACGGGCGAACTCCTTGCGCAGGACGGGCACGACCTCCTCGCCCAGGATGTCGAGCTGCTCCAGGACCGTCTTCAGCGGGAGCCCCGCGTGGTCCATCAGGAAGAGCTGGCGCTGGTAGTCACCGACGTCCTCGCGGAAGGACAGGGTCCGCTCGATGACCTCCTGCGGGGAGCCGACGGTCAGCGGGGTCTGCTGGGTGAAGTCCTCCAGCGAGGGCCCGTGCCCGTAGACCGGCGCGTTGTCGAAGTACGGGCGGAACTCCCGGACCGCGTCCTGCGAGTTCTTCCGCATGAACACCTGGCCGCCGAGGCCCACGATGGCCTGCTCGGCGGTGCCGTGCCCGTAGTGGGCGTAGCGGCGCCGGTAGAGGTCGACCATCTTCTTGGTGTGCTCCATCGGCCAGAAGATGTTGTTGTGGAAGAAGCCGTCGCCGTAGTAGGCGGCCTGCTCGGCGATCTCCGGGGAGCGGATGGAGCCGTGCCAGACGAAGGGCGGCACGCCGTCCAGCGGGCGCGGGGTCGCGGTGAAGGACTGCAACGGGGTGCGGAACTTCCCTTCCCAGTCGACGACGTCCTCGCGCCACAGCTTGTGGAGCAGCGCGTAGTTCTCGATCGCGAGCGGGATGCCCTGGCGGATGTCCTTGCCGAACCAGGGGTAGACCGGTCCGGTGTTGCCACGGCCCATCATCAGGTCCACGCGGCCGTCGGCGAGGTGCTGGAGCGTGGCATAGTCCTCGGCGATCTTCACCGGATCGTTGGTGGTGATCAGCGTGGTGGAGGTGGAGAGGATCAGCTTCTCCGTGCGGGCGGCGATGTAGCCGAGCGTGGTCGTCGGCGACGAGGGGACGAACGGCGGGTTGTGGTGCTCGCCGGTCGCAAAGACGTCCAGGCCCACTTCCTCGGCCTTGAGCGCGATCGCGAGGGTCGCCTTGATCCGCTCGTTCTCGCTCGGTGTCGTACCGGTCGTGGGGTCGGTGGTGACATCCCCGACGGTGAAGATCCCGAACTGCATGGCGCCCGCCTCCAAGTAGATACTGCGAGGTTGGTTGAACGTTGAACTATGTGAACACACCCTACAACGGAAGGCCCCCGATCTCTATTCCACCCGTCCGGGGAGGCGTCGAAGGCGCCCCGGAGCGGGGTCGTGCGGGCCCGGGAAAGCCCTGCTCCGCAAGCCGGTGCGCGGTACACTCACCCTCATGACCTCCGTCCCGTGCCGTACCTGGTGGCGCTCCTCCTAGGAGCGGCCACCCTTCAGCACGGAACCAGGGCCGTTCGACTTCGGACGGCCCTTTTCGCTGCCCCGGCACCCTCCGGCGGGCCGTCCTCCACGCACAGACCACCGCGAGGAGAGCCACGTGACCATCACCGCCGACCTGCCCGTCAGCCCCGCCCAGCGCCGTAGCGCCGAACTGGAGCGGCAGCTCGCCGCCGATCCGGGCCGCTTCCGCGTCCTCACCGGGGACCGGCCCACCGGCGCCCTGCACCTGGGGCACTACTTCGGCACCCTCCAGAACCGGGTACGCCTCCAGGATCTCGGCGTGGACGTCTTCGTCCTCGTCGCCGACTACCAGGTCCTCACCGACCGGGACGTCGCCGAGCGCCTCACCGAGCACGTGGAGGGGCTGCTCCTGGACTATCTCGCCGTCGGCATCGACCCCGCCCGCGCGACGGTCTTCAACCACAGCGCGGTCCCCGCCCTCAACCAGCTGATGCTGCCGTTCCTGTCCCTGGTCTCCGTCGCCGAACTCGGGCGCAACCCCACGGTGAAGGACGAGATCGCGCACTCACGCCAGGCCGCGGTCAGCGGGCTCATGTACACCTATCCGGTGCACCAGGCCGCCGACATCCTGTTCTGCAAGGGCAATGTCGTGCCCGTGGGCCAGGACCAGCTTCCGCACCTGGAGATCACCCGCACCGTCGCCCGGCGCTTCAACGAGCGGTACGGAGCGGTCTTCCCCGAACCCGACGCGCTGCTCTCCGCCGCGCCCTTGCTGCTCGGCACCGACGCCACCAAGATGAGCAAGAGCCGGGGCAACGCCATCGCCCTCGGGGCCGACGCGGACGAGACCGCACGGCTGATCAAGGGCGCGACCACCGACGCGGAACGCCACATCACCTACGAGCCCGAGCGGCGGCCAGGGGTGGCCGGCCTGGTGCTGCTCGCCGCGCTCTGCCTCGACCGCGACCCCTCCGAGCTCGCCGAAGAGATCGGGAACGGCGGCGCGTCGGGGCTCAAGCTGACCGTGACGGACGCCGTCAACACGCGGATGGCCCCGATCCGAGCCCGCAGGGCGGAGTACGCGCGGGACATGGGGTACGTACGCGGCGTGCTGCGCGCCGGGAACGAGCGGGCGAACGCCGTGGCCGAGGCGACCCTGCGGGAGGTGCGCGAAGCCATGGGAATGTTCCGGTGAGCCAGGGGCGTGCGGCGGCACAAGGCCCACGGCCCCGACAGGCCTCCGGCCGCACCCCCTCGTCCGCGGCCCGCGGGTCCTATGCCGCGGGCTGCCACCGGTAGCGGACGTCCGGCTCCCGTTCCTCGTTGCGGTGGCCGTCGGTGCTCTCGGCGGCGACGAAGCCGTGCCGTTCGTAGAAACGGCGGGCCGGCGCGTTGACCTGGAACGTCCACAGCGCCAGCCCGTCCGGACGACGCCGCTTCGCCACCTCCACGAGACGGCCGCCGACGCCCCGGCCCTGCATGTCCGGATCGACGTAGAGCTGGTCCAGGTCGTCGCCGTCCAGCACCATCAGCCCGGCCACGGCGCCGTCGGCCGTCGCCACCCAGGTCTCCTGACCGGGCACGACCACCTCCCGGCACCAGGACCGGACCTGGTCGTCCGTATGAGCCCGGCGCACGTCCGGAAGCGCCGCGCCGAAGGAACGCAGCCACACCTCGGCCACGGCCACGGCGTCGGCGCCGACCGCACGCCGGATGACGAAATCGTTGGTCTCCACAGCGCCGCATGCTGGCAGACAGGCGGCCTGCGGCGCATCCGACTTCTCCGCGGCACCCGGACCGCGACCCGGTGGACCAGCGTGCCGGAGCGCCGGGGCGGCCCCGCACGGACTCCCCGGGAGCGCCGGCCCGCGCCCGCCTCGCCGTTCAGCGCCGGACCGCGGAACGCTGCCCGCGCAGCAGCTCCGCCAGTCCGCGCCGGGTCGCCGCGATCACCACCCGGTCCTCGGGCCGCAGCACATAGCCGGGGTGCAGGTCCCAGACGAGGCCGGCGGGCCGGTCCGGCCCCCCGGGACCGGCCGGCGCCAGGGGGTCGTACGGCGGTACGGCGGCCAGATCGGGAAGGCGGTCGGCGGGCGGGGTGGCGTCCAGGGCCAGGACCCGCCAGGCGCCGGCCCGGAAGGCCTGGTCGACGGTGCGGCCCTCCAGCCGGGGGTTCCCGGCCACCTCCAGCGCGGCGAACAGCATCACCTTGCGCTCGACCGGGACCGCACCGAGGATCTGCCGGCCCATCATGGCGACGGCGAAGGCCGGGGCGGCCAGGTGGGACACCGAACGCGAGCGGGTCAGGGCCTGCGGGTGCGCGGTGCGCAGGGTGCGGTAGACGGCGGTGGCGAACTCGTCGTCGTACAGGCGCAACGCCACCCGCAGGTCCGGCTTCACCGAGCGGGCGTACAGCGTGGCCTCGAGATTCGTCGTGTCGACGCTCGTCAGGGCGAGCAGCGCGCGGGCCCGGCGGATCTTGGCCGCCTCCAGGACGCCCTCCTGGGTGACATCGCCCAGGACCGTGGGGACGTGCAGGCTGCGGGCCAGCGGGATGCCGCGCGCCTCGGGATCCTCCTCCACGACCACCACGGGGATGTCCAGCTCGCGCAGCCGCACCAGGACGCGCGTGCCGATCTTGCCGAGACCCAGCAGCACCACATGGCCGGACAGGCCGCGCGGCGGACGGCGCAGCGAGGACGCGGTGCGCATCGTGCCGAAGGCCTCCAGGACCGCGGCGACCAGCAGGGGCAGCAGCAGGAGCCCGGCCGTCCCGGAGAGCAGCTGGATGAGTCGGCGCGACAGCGAGTCGGTGTCCTCCACGGCGGGGTCGCCCATCGCCAGCAGGTCGAGCAGGGTCATGTGGGCGGCGTGCAGCGGGCTGTCACCCGTGGTGATCACCGACGCCACGGCGAGGGCGACCACGGCCGCCGCCACCCCCAGCGCGGACCAGCGCAGCCGGCGCGAGAAGACCTGGCCGAGCGGTGCGCCCCTGCCTCCCATGCGGCGGGGGGCGCGGTCGGGGCCCGCCTGGCTGATCGCCTCCAGGACGACGGTGCCCCGGCCCGTGGCGGCGTTCACGGTCTCCCGGTCGGGCAGCAGCTGGGGACCCTCGTCCCCGCTGCTGTCGGAGCCCTCGGTGCCCGCCGGGTCCTGGCTGGTGGAGGAGAGCAGGGCGAGGGTGCACAGGCCGGGGTCGGCGAGTTCGCCCGGCGCGGGCGGGGTGCGCTCCACGGCGCGCAGGAGCAGGCCCTCGGCCTGGATGACCTTGCTGCTCCCGGTCAGCGCGGTGGCCGCCAGGGCCGGGGCCGCGGTGTCGGCGTCGGACAGGACGGTGGTGGAGGCGTCCAGCACGGCGGGATCGATGCCGGGTACCGAGACGGCCGCCGCCTGGTCGAGCAGCGTCTCCAGATGCTGGCCCAGCTTGCGGTTGTAGAGCCGGATGACCAGCCGTAGACGGGGGTTGAGCCGACGGGCCGTCAGGGCGGCGCGGATGTTGCGCTCGTCGTCGTCGTAGACGAGCGCGAGCGCGGCGGCACGGTCGACGCCCGCCTCCTCCAGCACCTCGTCCGAGGGTTCGTGGGCCTCCATGATGCGGACGGCCTCGACCCCGGCGTTCGTGTCGCTGTCGCCGCTCCCGCCGCCCGCCCCGTTGCGGTTCATCGCGGCCGACATCCGGCCGAACAGGGCCACCGCGCGCGCCCGTTGGGTGAGCGGCAGTTCGGGCCTGGTGGTGTCACGGCCCGGCGGGAGCAGGAGCGTGACCCGCTCCCCGTACACGTAGCGCAGTTCGACGGCGAGCCGCCGGGCGAGGGTGTCGTCGCCGCAGACCACCATGTGGCCTCTGCTCGGCGGGTGTTGGGGCTGCTGCGGAAGGGGAGGCACGAAACCCAGCATGCCTTGTCCTGCCCTTCGTCCGTCTTCCCGGTGGGTGTCGGGCGTCCGCGCGCGGACCGCCTGCGCGGACGCCCGCGGCGGTGGTCGGTCGCTCACGTGGCCGGAGCCCCGCGGCGGTGGTCGGGGGCCGGGCGGCGGGGCGCCGCACCGGCCGGCCGGCGCGGGTGGCCGGCGGTCGTGTGCGCGGGTCAGCGGGGTTCGGCGTCGTAGGCGTACCGCTCCGCCGGCGACCGTCCGCGGATGAGCCGGACCAGCAGCCGGACCGCGCGCCAGGCGATCAGCAGCGCCCCCGCCAGCACGGCGACGTGGAGCACGGCCCGTACGGTGCCGGTGACCCCGCTGTGGATCACCAGGGCCGACCCCGCGAGGGCCGCGAACCAGGAGACCACCACGACCAGCGAGACCGACAGGGCGACCGGCACCCCGGCGAAGCCGACCGCCTCGGCGTCCAGGTCGGTGTCGAAGGAGCCCGGCCCGGTGAACCCGGCCAGGACCAGCAGCCAGAAGCAGACGACGACCACCAGCGCCGCGCCGAAGATCACGGTGGGAAAGGCGAGTGCTGCGGAAAGCAGTTGGGACATGCGGTCCACCCCCGAGGACTCCGCGCGCCTGTACGGTCCGGGAGATGCCGCGGTGGGGGGACCGGAGGTGCCGGCGCCACGAGACCGCTGACGGTCCCGCGGCCACCGGTTCTTCCCCCGTGATCCCCCGTGCTTCCCCCGTGTGGTGCTGAACAGATCATGTCAGCGGGGACCGCCGAACGCACTGCCGGAGTCCGGCAGAGTTCACGGGGTCCCGCTGCCGGGCACCAGCACCCGCCCTTGATCGTTGGTGTGTTGAGATTGCTGGTCGGTGTGGAGGAGGAGTGCCCTGTGGCGGAGCCGGAGATCCCCGGGAGATTTCTGGAGGGCTATGCCCCGATGCTGGCCGAGGTCGCCGACACCGGCCGCCGGCTCACCCGGGACGAGCTGGACACGAGGCGCACGCTGGGCCGGGAGGCCGCGGAGGCCGGGCACCAGCTGAGGGCCCTGGTCGGGCTCCACCTCGCCGCCACCCGCACCGCCTGGCCCCCGGCCGCCTCCCGGCAGGGGGCCGTGGCCACCGATGCCGTGCTGGCGGCGGTGGAGCAGGCGGTCGACGCCTTCGCCGAGGGATTCGAGCGTGCGCAGCGCCTGACCGTGCGGCGTGAGGAGGCGGCCAGGCGGGAGTTCATCGACGACCTCCTGTACGGACGCAGCGACCTGGGCCGGCTCGCGGAGCGGGCCACCCGGTTCGGGCTGCGGCTCTCCCGGGCCCACGCGGTCGCGGTGGCCGCGGGCCCCGAGGCGTACACCGAGTCCGACGGCGTGTCCCGCAGCGTGGAGTCCGCCCTCCTCGCGCGCTTCAGCGGCCGGAAGATCCTGCTGACCACCAAGGACGGGCGTCTCGTCTGCATAGCCCCCGGCAGTCAGCCGGACGTCCTGCGGTACTTCGCGAAGCAGGCCCATGTCGCGACGGACGGCGGACAGGTCGCGGTCGGCCGCCCCCACCGCGGCCCCGGCGGGGTGGTCCACTCGTACGACGAGGCGCTCGAAGCCCTCGACCTGGCGCGGCGGATGGAGCTGGAGGACCCCGTGCTGTACGCCGCCGACCTGCTCGTCTACCCGGTGCTGACCAGGGACCGGCAGGCGATGGCGGACCTCGTGCGCAGCGAGCTCGGCCCGCTCCAGCAGGCGCGCGGCGGTGCGGAACCGCTGCTGCGGACGCTGTCCGTGTACTTCGACGCGGGCTGCGTGGCGGCGGAGACGGCCCGCAGGCTCTCGCTGAGCGTGCGCGCGCTGACGTACAGGCTGGAGCGCATACACAAGCTGACCGGATCGGACCCCTCGGACCCGACGCACCGGTACACGCTCCAGACCGCGGTCATCGGCGCCCGGCTGCTGGACTGGCCCGCGAACGAGCTCTGAGGGCAGCGGCCCGGCAGGGGCGCACGGCCCGGTGCTCCGGGCCGCACGCGCCGGTGGTCCTACAGGTCGAACTCGTGCGGGGGCAGGTCGAGCGCGAAGCACGCCTCCCGCACGACGGCCTGCTCGGACTTGTCGAAGTCACCGTCGGCGCCGCCGATGACGATGCCGATCTGGATGACGGCACGCGCCTCGGCCGGCTTCTTCCTGGCCTTGGCGATCTCCTGGAGCACGCTGACCTTGCCGAAGGCGAAGTCGGCGGTCAGCTTGTCCACATAGGCGTTGAAGCGGCGCTGGAGGTCGTCCGCGGGGAAGTTCTGAAGCACGTCGTTGGTGGCGATCAAGGTGGCGACGCGCTGCCGCTCGGACGGGTCGATGGAACCGTCGGCCGCGGAGACCAGGGCGCACATGGCCATGCTCGCGTCCCGGAACGCCCCGCTCCTGAGGTCGTTCTTCTTCGCCTCCAACTGCGTCTGCATCGTCGACGCGGATTCCTTGATCCGATCCCAGAGGGCCATGTCGTCTCCATACGTTGCGGTGCGTGTGGTGCGGGAACCCGTCAAACTCTACAGCGGTGTAGAAGAACCGTGGAGGGACCCCGGGAGCACGGGGCCGACATACGGGTGTTCGGACCATCGGTCCGGACACTCAGTAGGATGCGGCGGATGAACAGGACCGGAGCCAGGGACGACGGCGCCGCCGGGGACGGCCCGCGGCTGCCCAGGCGGGGCCAGGGACAGCTGGAGTCCCAGGTCCTGACCGTCCTGCGGTCGGCGGGCGGCCCCGCCACGGCGGGCTGGGTGCAGGAGCACCTCGACGGCGACCTCGCCTACACCACCGTGATCACGATCCTCACCCGCCTCTACGCGAAGAACGCGGTGACGCGCACCCGCGAGGGGCGTTCCTACGTCTGGACCCCCGCCTCCGACGAGGCGGGCCTCGCGGCCCTGCGGATGCGCCGGGTCCTGGACGGCGAGCGCGACCGCGAGGCCGTCCTCGCCCGCTTCGTCTCCGCGCTCTCCCCGGGCGACGAGGCCCGGCTGCGCGAGCTGCTCTCCCGCGCGGACGCCGAGCCCGGCCCCGGCGGCCACGACGAACCCGCGCCCGGCCATCCCGCGGCGCCTGCCCAGCCCGGCGGCCACCCGCGACCTGCCGGCCCCGGTGACCCCGACGCTCCGGAAGGCTGAGAGCGACCACGATGGGCGTCTTCGTCTACCTGCCACTCGTCCTGCCGCTGACCGCGCTGCCCATGGCACGTCTCGCCGAACACCACCTGCATCCCAGGAGCGCCACCCGCCTGCTGGCCGCCGTCGGGACGACGCTGGCGCTGTGCAGCACCCTGTGCCTGGCCCTGCTCGTGGTGGTGGGTACGGCGCAGCTCCCCGGCAACCCGCTGCCGGACGGCTGGTCCGACCCGGAGGTGCGGGCGGCGCTGCCGTACGAGGAGCGGACGGGCCCGGTCGCCATCGGTGTCCTCGCGGCGGTGCTGGTGGCCTGCGGCGGCACCCTGCTGCGGCACGTCAGGACCCGCGTACGCGCCACCCTGGCCCTGCCGCCCTCGGCCGGACCCGGCGGCCTCGCGGTGGTGCCGTCCCCCGATCCGTACGCGTACGCCCTACCGGGAACGCGCGGTCGTGAGGGCCGGATCGTCGTCTCCACCGCCCTGCTGGACTGCCTCGACGACCGTGAGCGGCAGGCGCTCGTCGCGCACGAACGCGCGCACCTGGAGGGCGGGCACCACCGCCATCTGCTGGTGACGCAACTCGCGGCGCGCGCCAACCCGTTCCTGCTGCCCCTGCGCACGGCGGTGGCGTACAGCACCGAACGCTGGGCGGACGAGGAGGCGGCCTGCGCGGTCGGCAGCCGGCGGGCGGTGGCCACGGCCGTCGGCAAGGCGGCGCTGTTCTCCCGCGGCGCGCCGGGCCCCGGCGCGCTCGCCGCCTTCGCGGCGGCCGGACCCGTCCCGCGCAGGGTCGCCGCGCTGCTCGACCCCGAGCCCCCGGCCGGACTCTGGCCGCCGGCCTCGGCGCACCTGGGCCTGGCGGCCCTGGTCGCGACCGTGGGCACGGCGGCCTCCGCGGTGTCCTCGCTCAACGCGACGGTGACGCTCGTGCGCATCCTGCACGCGGCGACACCGCTCTGACCTCGGTCCGCTCCCCGTCAGTCGGAGTCGCGCCCGGCGTGTTCCGGGGTGAGGTCGTCGTGCGACGGCATCGGCCCGTCGGCCGCCGGGGACGGGATCGCCTCGGCCGCCTCGGCCGGCTTCTTCCGCCTGTCGGCCAGTGCGGCCTGGAGCTTCGAGGCGACCGGTTCCGTCCACCGGGCGGTGAGCGGCCCGGCGATCACGAGGATCAGTACGTACGCGGTCGCGATGGGCCCGATGCGCGGTTCCGTCGCCACGGCCAGCCCGGCGATGACGATCGAGAACTCCCCGCGCGCCACCAGGGTGCCGCCCGCCCGCCAGCGGCCCCGCGGGCCGATGCCCGCCCGGCGCGCGGCGTACCAGCCGGTGCCGATCTTCGTGAAGACCGTGACGATCGCCAGCAGCGCGGCGGGGAGCAGCACCGGGGGGATGTCGGCCGGATCGGTGGACAGCCCGAAGAACACGAAGAAGACGGCGGCGAACAGGTCCCGCAGTGGCGTCAGCAGCTTGCGGGCGCCCTCGGCCACCTCACCGGAGAGCGCGATGCCCACGAGGAACGCGCCGACGGCCGCGGAGACCTGGAGCTGCTGTGCCACCCCGGCCACCAGGACGGTCAGCCCGAGGACGACCAGCAGCAGCATCTCCGGGTTGTCGGACGACACCGCGCGGCTGATGAGCCGCCCGTGACGCAGCGCCAGGTAGAGCACGAAGCCCACGGTCCCGAGAGCGATCAGGAGCGCGACACTGCCCCCGGCCAGACCGACTCCGGCCAGCATCGCGGTGAGCAGCGGCAGGTAGACGGCCATCGCGAGGTCCTCGATGACGAGGACGCCGAGGATGACGGGCGTCTCGCGATTGCCGAGCCGCCCCATGTCGGTCATCACCTTGGCGATCACGCCGGACGACGAGATCCAGGTGACCCCGGCGAGCGCGACGGCCCCCACGGGCCCCCAGCCGAGCATCAGACCGGCGGCGGCGCCCGGTGTCGCGTTGAGGACGAAGTCCACGGCTCCGGACGGGTACTGCGTCTTGAGGCTGGTGACGAGCTCCGACGCGCTGTACTCCAGCCCGAGCAGGAGCAGCAGCAGGATGACGCCGATCTCCGCCCCGATGGCGGTGAACTCCTCGCTGGCTCCGAGCGGGAGCAGCCCGCCCTCACCGAAGGCGAGCCCGGCCAGCAGATAGAGGGGGATCGGCGATAGCCCTATTCGCCCGGCGAACCTCCCGATGATGCCGAGTCCGAGGATGACGGAGCCCAGCTCCACCAGCAGTGCGGTCGTGTCGTGCACGGTCAGCCCTCCGCAATGATCTCGGAGAGCGTGTCCACGCCCTCACGCGTACCTACGACGACGAGCGTGTCCCCGATGGCCAGCCGGAAGTCCGGCCCCGGCGAGGGATGCGCACTGTGGGTGCGCAGCACGGCCACGATCGACGCGCCCGTCCGCGTCCGCGCCCGCGTCTCCCCGAGGAGCCGCCCGCCGTACGGGGACCGGGTGCCGAGCGGGATGTGCTCGGTGACCAGGTCGATGCCCTCGGTCCGCACGGCATCGATCGGCGCCGCGTCTATGAGATGGGCGAGCCCCGTCGCCTCCGCCGTGGTCAGGGGTACGGACAGGACGCACGAATCTGGGTCGTCCTTCTCGTAGAAGCCGAGAAACCTCCGCCCGTCGTGGTGCACGACCACGGAGATGTGCTGTCCCGACTCGGTCGTGTAGTCGTACTGCACGCCGACTCCCGGCAGCGATGTGCGGTGGGTTCCCATGGCTTCCTCCGGAGGCACGCGCGGCGGCGGGGCGACGCTTTTGGTCAACTCTTTATCGGCTCATTACCCTAACCGGCCCCGGAACCCCGCCTCCGGGAGCCGGTGAGGGCGGCCCCGTGCCGGACAGCGGACGTGCGCCGGGGTGAGGAGGGGCCGGGGCGGGCGGGTGCGTCCGGAGCGCGGTGAGGCCCATCCGCAAGACGGCTCGGGACAAACGGAGTTGACGCCTCCTGGGGCGCACCGAGCGGCCTCTGCCCCGGGGGGCCGGTGGCGGGCGGGCTGCCCCGCCACCCTCCGGAGTGATGGATCAGCTGAACGGCGCTGAGCGCGTTCCGGCTGCGGTAGCGTAATCGCGTCATCACGCTCCGTGCGCAGCAGCACGTAGGGCGGTCCCCGGAGGTGTGCAACCACCGGCCGAGGACCTACACACCAGTGACTGAAAGCGAGTCAACCGGGATGCTTTGGCATGCTATCGCGCCGTCTCGCGGCTATACGAAGGCCGCGAACGAGCTGGTCCGCAGTCAGCGTCTCAGCAGCGACGCGAAAATCCTCCTCCTCTATGTGCAAGGGCTCCCCGAAGACCGGCGCGCGGTGGCCCTCAGCGAGCACGCGCGTGCCCTCGGGATCACCGGGCGGGCCTATCAGAAGGCAAAGGAGCTGCTGGTCACGCACGGGTATCTGTACGAGTGGCGGCAGCAGGGCGGGCGCGGTTTCTGGACGACCGAGCAGCTCCTCGCCAATGTGGCCCTCGGTCCGGAAGAGGCCAGGCGGCTCCGGGACGGGGGCCCGGCGCCGGTCGCCGTGTCTCCGGGTGAGCGGAATCCGACGGTCGGGCAGCCGGAGGGCCGGGTCGCCGGTCGCTACACACCGGTAGACGAAGAACCGGGGAAGAACTCTTCCCACCCACCCACCGAACCGGCGCCGCAGGTAGCGGAACTGCCCGCTCGGGAGCCGGAGGACGACGAGGCCGAGCGGGTGCTGCTCTCCCTGCGGCACGCCCACCGGTCGCTGCACCTGGGGGTCGCGGAAGCCCGCAAGCTGGTGAAGCTCGCCGTGGTGTGGCTGCGGCGCGGGGTGACCGCCGCCGAGATGCGCAGGGTGCTCGTCAGCGATCTGCCGGTGAGCGGGGTGCGCTCGGCCGTCGGGTTCCTGCGGCACAGGCTCGTGCAGAAGCTCCCCGAGGATCCCGCGCCCCTGCCGGAGCGGCCCGGACCGGCCCGGCCCACCCCTGCGTTGACCGTCTGCACCGGACCCGGGGAGGAGCACCTCTTCCGGCCGGAACCCGGCGCGCACGGGGAGGACGCCGAGACCCGGTGCGGGCCGTGCCGCCGGGAGGCCGCGTGGGCGGCGTGGGCCGAGACCCGGTCCGCGCAGCTCGCCACGGAGGCCGCTGCCCTCGCGGACGAGGACTCCGATCCGTACGCCCACACACCGTGGCGGGAGAAGTTCGCGGCCGTCGAGGCCGCGAAGGACGCCGGAACGGCCGTGCCCGGCCTGTGCGCCGCTCCGGGTCCGGGTACGGGCGTGCCCGGCCGGTGAGCTGCTGCCGGCCGGGCACGGGGGAGCGGGGCGGGGTCAGTCCCTGATCTCGATCTTCTCGCCGTCGGCCGAGGGGGCGGGGACCGCCGGGGCCGTCGCGCCCGCCTTGGCCCGGAGGTTCTGGAGCAGCGCTCCCAGGTCGACCCCCGTGGTGGAGCTGAGGAGCTCCAGGCCCTGGGCGACGTTGTCCGTGACCGTACGGGACAGCTGGGTCGCGCCGTCCGTCGAGATCACCGTCAGCTTGTCGATGGCACTCAGCGGCTCGGAGGCCTTGGCGACCACCTGGGGCAGCACCTCGACCAGCATCTGCAGGACGGCCGCGTCGCCGTACCGGTCGAAGGCGTCGGCCTTCTTCTGCATGGCCTCGGCCTCGGCGGAGCCCCTCGCGGCGATGGCGGCGGCCTCGGCCTCACCTTCGATGCGTACGGCGTCGGCGAGGGCCGAGCGGTGGAGCTTCTCACCCTGACCGGTCAGGCGGGAGCGCTCGGCGTCCGCCTCGGCCTCCTTGACCTGGGCGATACGACGGGCCTCGGCCTCCTGCTCCGCGCGGTAGCGGGCGGCGTCGGCGGGCTTGCGGACCTTGGTGTCGAGCTCGCGGTCGGTCAGGGCGGCCTGGCGCTGGGCGACCTTCTCCTGCTCGGCGAGGACCTCCTGCTGACGGGCCGCCTCGGCGAGCGGTCCAGCGGCGTTGGCCTTGGCGGCAGCGGCCTCGGTCTCCGCCTTGATCTCGGCCTGCTTGAGGTAGAACGTCCGCTCGGCGATGGCGATCTCCTCGGCCGCCTTCAGCCGGGCCTGCTCCGAGGCGCGGCGCGCGATGGCCTCGGCGATGTCGGCCTCCTGCTTGGCGCGGGCGGCCTCGGGGCGGCCCAGGTCCTCCAGGTAGGAGCCCTCGGTGGTGATGTCCTGGATCTGGAAGGCGTCCAGGATGAGGCCCTGGCCGGAGAGGCTGGCCTCCGCCTCCTCGGCGACCTGGCCCGCGAAGGCGGCGCGGTCGCGGATGATGTCCTCGACGGACATGCGCCCGACGATGGCGCGCAGGGCGCCGGAGAGCACCTCCTGGGTGAAGCCGACGATGCCGTTCTGCTGCTGGAGGAAGCGCTGGGCCGCGGCGCGGATCGCGTCCTCGCTGCCGCCGACCTTGACGATCGCGACGCCTTCGAGATTCGACTTCACGCCGCGCAGGGTGACGGCTCCGCGCACCGCGACGGGGATGTGCCTGCTGGAGAGGTCCAGGGTGAACTTCTGCTGGACGAACGGCACGACGAAGACCCCGCCGCCGACGACGACCTTCTGGCCGCTGTTGTCGATGCTGGTGCGGCCGGTCACCGGATCGACGGACTTCTTGCCGCGACGGCCGGTGATGATGAAGGCCTGGCTGGGCCCCGCGACCTTGTAACGCGTGATCACGGCGAGGGCCAGGAGCACGACGAGGACGACGATGCCGATGATGGCGATCACTACTGGACTCATGAGAGGTGTCCCCCCTGCCCTCCCGACGGGACGGCAGTGTGTTCGGCTGTACGGGTTTCGGACAGACGGGTGGCTCGGTGGTGGTCAGCGCTCGACGGGGCGGACCGTGACCGAGGTGGTCGAGAGGGTGGCCTCGACCCAGACCTCGGCGCCGCGCTCGACCGGAACGGCGCTCTTCGCGGCGAACTTCACGGTCTGGCCCGCGAGTCGCAGCAGGACCTCCCCGTAACCGTCGGCCGGGATCGGTGTCACGACCGATCCCGAGGTGCCGACGAGGTCCTCACCACGCGGGGTGGCCGTTGTCTGGTCCCGCATCAGGGCCTGGCTGAACTTCCAGGTCAGCCAGGCCGCGACGATCCCCGCCCCGGCACCCGCCGCGACGGCCACCGCGGTGCCCGCCTCCGTGGTGCCGAGGACGATCGCGCCGCCGAAGCCGAGCATCGACAGGAAGCCGGCGATGACGGGCAGGGAGAGCAGCCCGTCGAAGAAACCGTTCAGCAGCCCGCCCAGCGCGTCGCCGAGCAGCCCTTCGAGGATTCCGTCGAAGATCAGGGAGAGGACCAGCAGAGCGATTCCAGCCATGCCGAGACCGAGAAGGACGGTCACGCGATCACTCCCCCAGCGTTCGCAAGCCCCCGAGATGATTCCGTCGAACTGGCTGAATGGTCCCATACGGTGCCCGCCACCGGTACTGCCGGAATCCGGCAGTTTTCAGGCCGTCGCGATGCCGGAGAGCTGCTCGGCGAGCGTGTCGATCGACTGGAACGTGGCACCGAGCAGGGCGACGTGCTTCCACCGCAGCACCCCGTCCGGCCCGATCAGGAAGACCGAGCGGCGAACCCCGATACCGGGGGCCGTGACCCCGTAGGCCCGGGCGGTCTCACGTCCCGTGTCGGCCAGGAGCGGCATGCGCAGGCCGTGGCCGCGGGCGAAGGACTCATGACTGTCCACACCCTGTGGACTGATTCCCCAGACGTCGGCGTCGAGGCCCTCGAAGGTCTCGAAGCCCGAGGAGTACGAGCAGAGCTGCTTGGTGCAGACGGTCGTGTTGTCGCCCGGGTAGAAGGCGAGGACCACGCTGCGCCCGCGAGCGGCGGAGAGGGTGTAGTCGCTCCGGTCGAAGGTGCCGTCGGTGAGTATGCCGCCGGGGAGCGTGAAGTCCGGTGCGGGCGAGCCGATCTGGGGTCCTGACGCCATGAGGGTGCCTCCTTGGGTCGCGTACGGATGGATTCGTGCTCGTCCAGTGAACGGCACTTTCCACGCATCGACACGTTCGACCCATCCGTATGCCGTCCGGGACCGAATATGGGGTGTGAGCGGGCGCCGCCCGCACCCCGAACCGGAGGTACACGTGTGACCGGAAGACCGCCGTCGGCAGCGGTGCTCGTCCTCCACGGCGGCTACGAGACGGGCCTCGCCGCGCCCGCCCCCGGCCCCCTGAACCTGCCGGGCCTGCGGATGCTGCCCGTCGCGCGCGCGGTCTCCCGTGCGGTGCGCGGCGAGGCCAAGGTGCGTGTGCAGCGCGTCCGTTACACGCACCGCGGCTGGAACGGACCGCGCGAGGACCCCCTGCACGACGCCTTACGGGTGCTGGACGAGCTGCGCCACGAGGCGGGGGACATCCCCGTGGTGCTGCTCGGGCACTCCATGGGGGCCCGCGCCGCCCTCCACGCCGCCGGGCACCCGCTGGTGCGCGCCGTGGTGGGCCTCGCCCCGTGGTGCCCGCCCGGCGACCCGGTGACACAGCTGTCAGGACGTGAGGTCGTCCTGCTGCACAGCACGCGGGACCGGGTGACGAGCCCTCTGGCGTCCCAGTCGCTCACCTCCAGGGCCCGCCGAGCGGGCGCCCGTACCTGCCTGGTCACGATCCCGGGCAGCGACCACGCGATGATCCGCCGGGCCGGTGTCTGGCACCACCTCGCGGCCACCCTCGTCCGGGGCCTGCTGGGCCAGGGACCGGTCCCCGACCGTGTCGCCACCGCCCTGGACCTGCCGGCCGACGCCCGGGCGGCGGACGGGACGATAGCCCTGGCCGGCCTGCCCGCCGTACCGGGCGGCGGCACGGAGCGCCGCTCGCGGCAGCGCTGAGGTGATCGCGGCGCGGAGTCCGAAGTGCGCGGGAGACCAAGCCCCTTACGGTGTCGGCGGCTGCCAGTAGCATGGTCGGCGAGGTGAGGGGAGCCCGTGGACAAATCCCAAGTGCCCAACCCGTACGACTACCGGAACCCCGTCCGCAACGCCGCTCTGTTCGTCGGCCGCGCCGCCGAACTGGCCACCATCGACTACGAGCTGGGCCAGGCGGGCCTCGACCGGGCGTCGATCCACATCGCCGTGCACGGCCAGCGCGCGTCCGGCAAGACGAGCCTCCTCAACCGGACGGAACATCTCGCCCGGGAGCGCGGCCTGCTGCCCGTCCGGGTGGACCTGGTCCCCGGGCACGCGTCCGCCGCCGCCTTCTTCCGCAAGGTGTACGAGGAGGTCGCGGAGGCCGTCATCGCCGAGGGCGTGCTCACGGAACCCGAGCCCGTCTCCGGCGCCCAGATACGCAGGATGTTCGCGGGGGCGGCCCCGGAGCCCGGCTTCCCGCTCCAGTTCCCCGAGGCGCTCGCCCTCGCCGGCCCGCTCGGCGTGGTGCCGGAGACCCCGCTGCGGCTGGACCTCGCCCACTTCGTGAAGGCGCTCGGCCGGCCCATCGTCCTGCTCATCGACGAGGCCCAGCTGATCGCGGGGGAGCAGGAGGTCCTCTCCGTCCTGCGCTCGCTCGGCACCCGGCTCGACGGCTTCGTCTTCGTGCTCGCCGGCACGCAGAGCCTGCTGAGCACGATCGACGAGGTGTACTCGCCGCTGCTCCGCCAGTTCACGGAGATCAAGGTCGAGCGCTTCGAGGAGCCGTCCGACATCGCCGCCTGCGTGTTCCAGCCGCTGCTCCACCTGGGCCTGCTCCGGCTGCTCTCCGAAGGACTGCGGGAGACCGCACACGAACTGGTGCGCCTCACGGACGGCAATCCCTACGAGATCCAGCTCTACTGCCACGAGATGTTCGCCCGCTGGCAGACCGGCGCCGCGTCCACCATGGCGCTGACCCCGGACATGCTGGAGGCCGTGCGCTCCCGCATGGAGAGCAACCGGGACGTCCGCGACCGGGCCCTCATCCGGGCCGTCCGCGAGATGTCACCCGAGCGGCTCAGGGCCTTCAACGTGCTGTGCTGGGCGCTGGACCGCGCGACCCTGGACGACATCTGGTTCGCGTACAGCCTGCTGGGCGGCGGTTCGGTCACGCGCGAGGAACTCGTGGAGTGCCGGGCCGAACTGATCGAGGCCGGGCTCCTCGCCGACTCCGAGATCGTCCGCTTCGAGGAGGAGACGGATCTCTTCGACGAGATCTACGTGCGGCTGTGGACCGTCGGCCGGGTCGAGCGTGAGCCCCATTCACCGCTCCTGGGCCGGCGTGAGACCGTCGGGCTGCTCACGATGAGGCTCTCCTGCCTCCTCAGCGAGCTCGCGGAGGGCGATGTCCGCAAGCTGTCGACCTGCTGCCCCGGGATGAGCCAGGAGGACGTGGACGGCGCGCTCCTGGCGCTGGAGGGCCTCACCGCGAGCGACGCGCAGCCGATCCCGCCGACCGTCGAGTTCCTGCACCAGGCCGTCCTCAGGGCGGGACGCCCCGCCGCGCTCGACCTCACGACGGTCACGTGTGTGTACGGCGAGTACACCACGGCACGCTGGCTCTACTCACGGGACGACGTCGATCACGACCTGGAGCAGGATCCCGGCTTCCGGGCCGCGGCGGAGCGGGTCGCCGCGCTCGGCGGCGAGCTGCGGATCGACCGGGTCAGGGTGCCGGTGCGGCGCTGGGACGAGCTCACGGCGTGGCTGCGCAAGGCCACGGGCCCCCTGCGCGCGGATCTCGCCGAGAACTACGTCACGGCCGCCTACGCCGCGTACGAACAGGGTGACCGGGCCGGGGCGCTGGAGCTGCTGGGCGAGGCCTTCGAGCTGGAGCGGTCCGGCCTGGCCGCCAACAACCTGCTGTACCTCTCCTTGACCAGCGGCGACCCGGACGCCGCCCTCACCTGGGCCGCGCATGCGGTCGAGCTCGCGGAGGACCCGACCGCCAGGGCGCTGAGCAGGTACAACGCCGCCATGGCCCATCTGATGAACGAGAACTGGCCCGAAGCCGCCGCGATGCTGGAACGGGCGGCGGCGGACGTCGCGCCGCTGGCCGTGCCCGAGGCCAGGGTCGGCTACCTGCTGGTGCCCCGGACCGTCCAGGGGAGCGCGCGCCTCGAGTTCCCGGAGGAGGGCGGGGCCGATCTGCTCGCCGCGATCGGCAGGGCCGCCGAGCTGGTCCGGAGCATCGCCCCGGTGACGGACGACGCGGGAACGGACGAGGCGGCGCCACGGACCGCGGCCGTCGCTCCCACCGCCTCCGAGCCGCAGGGCGTTTCCGCCGCCGGGGCGGTCCCCGGGCCGCGCGCCGCCTCCGCCGCTCCCGTGACGCCCCGCCCCGCCGTCGTCCTGGTGGTGGCGACCGAGTGGTGGTCGGTCCACGGCGGGCTCAGCACGTTCAACCGCGACCTGTGCACGGCCCTGGCGGCGGCGGGAGCGGTCGTCCACTGCGTGGTGCTCAGCGCGTCCGACGCCGAGCTGGCCGCCGCGCGCGACAGCGGCGTGAACCTCCTCGTGGCGCCGGGCGCCGGGGAGGTCGTCGACGACGTGCGGCTGACCATGCGGCCGAAGCTGCCGCCCGGCACGTCCGTCGACCTGGTGATCGGCCACAGCCGCATCACCGGGCAGGCGGCGGCGCTGCTGGTGGACCACTTCTTCGACGGCGCCCGGCGGCTGCACTTCATCCACATGGCGCCGGACGAGATCGAGTGGCTCAAGCCCGGCGGGGACACCGGGACGGCGCTGGCCGCCGAGGACCGTACGGAGACCGAGCGGCGGCTCGGCAAGGACGCGTACCGGGTGGTCACGGTGGGCCCCCACCTGCACGAGCGATTCCTCGGCGAGCTGGAGAAGGCGCCGCTGCGCCTCGATCCGGGCTTCGACGTCGCGGACCCGGCCCCGAGGACGCCCCCCGCCGGCGCCCCCCTGAAGGTGCTCGTCGTCGGGCGTATGGAGGACCACCATTTGAAGGGCCTGGACCTGGCGGCCCGCGCCTGCGGAAAGGCCGCCGCCTGGCGCGACAGGGAGGGGCTCAGCCGGATCGGCCTGGTGGTCCGGGGGGTGCCCAGGACCGGCGCGGAGGAGCAGCGGAAGGCGATCAAGGACTGGGCCGGGAACGCCCGGCTGGAGGTCGTGGTGCGGGTCTACTCCGCGGACCGCACCCGCCTCGCGGAGGACATGAACCGGGCGAGCATCGTCCTCATGCCCTCACGGGCCGAGGGCTTCGGCCTGGTCGGTCTGGAGGCGCTCACCGCGGGCGTTCCCGTGCTGATCAGCGAGGCGAGCGGGCTCGCCCAACTGCTGCGGGAGAAGCTCGGTCACGAGGTGGCGGCCCGTGTGGTGGTGCCGATGTCGGGCGACGACGAGGTGGACGCCGAGGCCTGGGCGCGCAAGACGGACATGGTCCTGGCCGACCTGCCCAGTGCGTTCCGCCGGGCGGCGGAGCTCAGGGAGGTGCTGGCGCGCGAGGTGACCTGGGCGGATGCCGCGGCATCCGTGCTCGCGCAAGCGGCGGGCACCGTCCCGGACGCATCCGTCCCGTCCGCGGCGGCGGGCTGAGACACCCGCGTCCCTTCACGGACGGCCGCTGAGATGCGGGGCCGGACGGTGCGGCAGAAGATAAGGGGCCGGAGCGCCCGGTGCCTGGTGAGGGCGGACCGCTCCGGACCCTGCGGGCACGCACCCCTCTGGAGGCTCCGTTGCAGGCCGAAGAGCACGCCGACCAGCCGCCCCTCGACGTGCCCTTCGACGCGTCCGCGCTGGACGCGACGATCGGCAGCAGCCCGGCGGGCGTGGCCGTCTTCGACACGGAGCTGCGCTACGTGTACGTGAACCCGGCACTCGCACGGCTCAACGGGGTCCCCGCCGCCGCCCACCTCGGGCGGTACATCTCCGAGGTGCTTCCGGAGATGGACGTCCGCACGGACGTGATGCGCCGGGTGCTGGCCGACGGCCGGCCCCGCGAGATCACCACCAGCGGCCGGACCTGGGTGGACTCCCTCATCGAGCGGCGGTACTGGCGTGTCGCCCTCCACCGGATGGAGCAGGACGCACAGGTACGCGGACTGGTCGGGATCGCCCAGGAGGTCACGGCCACGGAGAACGAGCGGGACGAGCTGCGCCGGGCCAGGAGCTATCTCACGCTGCTCGACAACGCGGCCGCGGAGATCGGCACGACGCTGGACGCGCGGTCCACCTGCCAGCAGCTCGCGGAGTTCGTGGTGCCCGTGATGGCAGACGCCGCGGTTGTGGAGATGATCCCCCAGGAGGACGGGCACAGCAGGAGAGAGCCACCGGCCGGGGTGGTCCGGCTGCGGCGCTACGGGGCGGCGGCGATTCCGGAGCTCTCCGGCGCGATCGAGCCGTACGGCGGACAGGGAGCGGAGATCGACTACCAGGAGGACGCGGCGGTACCCCGCTGTCTCGCCGCAGACGAGCCGGTGGTCGTGCACCTCACCGGGGACGACGAGTTCGGCCGGGCCGACCCCACCCCCGAGCGGGTCGCCGCCTACCTGGCCGTCGGACTGCACTCCGCCGTCGTCGTTCCCCTCACCGCGCGCGGACGCCCGCTGGGGACGCTCAGCCTGCTGAGGGCGGGGGACTCGCCGCCCTTCACCGAAGGGCTGGACGTCGTCGTCGCCCGGACGCTCGCGGGGCGCGCCGCCGTCGACGTCGACCACGCCTACCGCTACACGCACGAACACGGTGTCGCCCGGGAGCTCCAGCGCTCCCTGCTCTCCGAGCCGCGCGTACCGGACTCGGGGATCGAGATCGCGTCCCTCTACCTGCCCGCGGGAGAGGGGGCGCTGGTCGGGGGCGACTGGTTCGACGCCATCCCGCTGACGGGCGGACGGCACCTCAAGGTGATGGGCGACGTGATGGGCCACGGGGTGGAGGCCGCCGTCGCCATGAGCAACTACCGCTCGATGCTCCGCATCATGGCAGAGGACGAGCAGCCGCCGCACCGCATCCTGGAGAGGCTGGACCGGGCCGTGGAGCGGTCCGGCCTCGACCGGGCCGCGACCTGTCTGGTCGCGGTCGTCGACCGCCGGGAGGGGGTCTGCGAGGTGGCCAGCGCGGGCCACCCCCCGCCCGCCTTCATCGACCCGGGGGCATCCGGGGCGCGGGTGGCGCGGATACCCGTGGGGCCTCCGCTGGGCACGGGCCTCGGGGGTTACGTGACGACGGTGCTGCCGTGCGGTCCCGGGACGGTGCTGTTCATGTACACCGACGGGCTGGTGGAGCGCCGGGGCGAGGACATCGACGTGTCGGTCCACCGGCTCTCGGGGCTCACGCTTCCGGTGAGCGGGCGTCTCGAAGATCTCCTGGAGGAGGTCGTGGACCGTTTCGCGGACACCGCCGAGGACGACATCGCGGTACTCGTCTCGCGTAGCCGGGGATACTGAACGCCGCTCTCGGCCGGGGGCGTTGTCAGTGGCGGGTGCGAGGATCGGCGGCATGGAACCTCTGCTCCTCGCCGACATCGAAGCCGCAGTCCGCAGCAGCTGGGACGCGGACACGACCACGCCCGAGTACCGCGCGCGGTGGAATCCGGGAAATCCCGCCCGGGACCAGTGCGGGGTCACCGCGCTCGTGCTCAACGACCTGCTGGGCGGGGAGTTGCTCCGGGGTGAGGTGCGGGTCGACGGCGAGCGGGTCGACTACCACTGGTGGAACCGGCTGGGCGAGGGCGTGGAGATCGACCTGACGCGCGAGCAGTTCGCCGCGCACGAGCACGTCACCCCGGGTGTGGTGATCGAGCGCCCCGCCGAGATCGTGCGGCTCCGCGCGGAGTACGAGCTGCTGCGCGACCGGGTGCTGGAGCGCCTTCGCGGTCGGAAGCGGGCGGGCACGCCGGACCGGGCGCTCTGAACTCCCGGGCCCTCGGGGCACGCCGGACCGGGCGCTCCGGGCTGCCCGGCCCTCAGGTCATCGGGCCTGCCGGTGGGAGTGCCTGCGCAGCCGGCGCAGGACGAGCAGGGCGGACGTGATCAGCGGCAGCAGTCCCGCCACGGTGTTCGCGGTGGTCAGCCTGTCGTGGGTGCCCCGGGACCTGCGCATCTGCCGGAGGGTGCGGATGACGGCGAGCGCGCTGCCGCCCAGGCTCAGGAGCAGACCGACCTTGGAGTTCGTGGGTGTCCTGGGCATCTGCGTGCCTCCCGGTTACGTCGCCGAGCCTGCCCCCCCGACCCACGTAACCGGGTCCCGCGCCGGTCCGCAATCGGGGCCGTCCGGTGGGCCGGGGAGATGCGGGGCGCACGTGAAGTAGCCCTTCACGACGGGGGATGCGTGAAGGGCTACCGGGAGCAGTATGACCCTTCCCAGGTCTGCCGACAACTGACCGGTCGGTCAGCCCTGTTGGGGTGATCATGCGGCTACGGACGGCTTCCGCCGACGGGCGTGCGACCCCGCGCGCGGGGGGCGCGGGAGGCTTGCGCCGGTGTGCCCGCGACCCGGGGTGCGGGCGTGCGGACGCCCGGACCGGGCGAAACCTGTTCCGGCGGCAATAGACATGACCTACCCCTACGCCTAGGGTTTCTCGTGCAGCCAGGCCATATCGGTGGCCCGGTGCGTAGCAGAAGAGGTGCAGATGCCCCCGGAATCTCCGTCGCATGCCACGGACCGTCTCGACGACGACGACTACCCCGCTTACACGATGGGGCGAGCCGCGGAGATGATCGGTGCCACGCCGGGTTTCCTGAGGGCCATCGGTGACGCCCGCCTGATCACCCCTCTGCGCTCCGAGGGCGGTCACCGCCGCTACTCGCGCTACCAACTGCGCATCGCCGCCCGGGCCCGCGAGCTGGTGGACGGCGGCACGCCGATCGAGGCCGCCTGCCGCATCGTCATCCTGGAGGACCAGCTCGAGGAGGCCCTGCGTCTCAACGAGGAGCTCAGACGGCCGGCGGCCGGCCGGAGTGGCGCCGATTCCTGACCGGCGCGCGGGTGTATATCTGTTTCCGTCGGCACAGAAATGCGCGCAAAGAGCGGTGAGAGTTTATACCGTGTGCGGCTCAGCGCCGGGCGGGTGATATGGCGCACCGCTCACTTGTGCCCGAATCGTGCTACTGTTGATCTCAGTTGCAGTTGTGGTTCCCAAAACTTCAAGTGCTCTCGCCGTTTTCACTCCGGTGGGTGCGCTTTTGTATTTCCGGTCTGTTCCGGACGGGGCAATCATTTGCGGCGACGTAGGACTCGCACAGTGCGGGTCCACGGGCAACGCCCCGAAGGAGATATGACATGGCTACTGGCACCGTGAAGTGGTTCAACTCGGAAAAGGGCTTCGGCTTCATCGAGCAGGAGGGTGGCGGCGCTGACGTCTTCGCCCACTACTCGAACATCGCCGCCCAGGGCTTCCGTGAGCTGCAGGAAGGCCAGAAGGTGAACTTCGACGTCACGCAGGGCCAGAAGGGCCCGCAGGCGGAGAACATCACCCCTGCCTGATCTGCCAGGCGTATGACGCAGCTGGGGCCCGCACCTTGGGGTGCGGGCCCCAGCTCGTTGTGTTTTTCCCGGCCGTGACCACGGCCGTCCACGGCCGGCGCGCCGTCGAGGGAATCCCCGACGCGCGCCGCCCGTGAAGTGGTCGTCATGCAGTCATATGGAGTACCGAATACCGCTGGTTCACCCGGCGGACGGACTTCGTTTTTCGTTATTTCACCGGCTCGTTCTTGCGATTCTTGGCGCCGTACATGGCTGCAGCCGCCCGGAAAGAATCCCTCGACACGTGCCATTCGAGGGAAAGGTTCTGCATTGAACCGCGATCGCACATCTCGCACGAACGACCGATTTTCCCGGACCCGCTCCGGTGGGACCAACGGCAGTCGTACCGCCAACGGATTCCGCTCGGCGGGATCCGGCAGGCCGGGCGCTCTCGGTGGGCAGGGCCGCTCCGGCGGGCCCAAGCGCTCCGGCGGCTACGGCCGTCGCTCCGCCCCGTCGGGTGAATTCGCCCTGCCGGTGACCATCACTCCCGCCCTCCCCGCCGTGGAGTCCTTCGAGGACCTGGAGATGCCCGCGCCCCTGCTGGCGGCGCTGGGTACCGAGGGCGTGACGGTGCCGTTCCCGATCCAGGGGGCCACCCTGCCGAACTCGCTCGCCGGACGGGACGTCCTGGGGCGCGGTCGCACCGGCTCGGGCAAGACGCTCGCCTTCGGCCTGGCCCTCCTCGCCCGCACCGCGGGCAACCGTGCCGACGCACGCCGCCCGCTGGCCCTCGTGCTCGTCCCCACCCGGGAACTGGCCCAGCAGGTCACCGACGCGCTCACCCCGTACGCCCGCTCGCTCAAGCTGCGGCTGGCGACGGTCGTCGGCGGCATGTCGATCGGCCGCCAGGCCAGCGCCCTGCGCGGCGGCGCCGAGATCGTGGTCGCCACCCCGGGCCGGCTCAAGGACCTCATCGAGCGCGGCGACTGCAAGCTCGACCGTGTCGCGATCACCGTCCTCGACGAGGCCGACCAGATGGCCGACATGGGCTTCATGCCCCAGGTCACCGAGCTGCTCGACCAGGTCGGCCCCGACGGCCAGCGGATGCTGTTCTCGGCCACCCTGGACCGCAACGTGGACCTGCTGGTCCGCCGCTACCTGCACGACCCGGTGGTCCACTCCGTGGACCCCGCGGCCGGAGCGGTGACGACGATGGAGCACCACGTGCTCTACGTCCAGGGTGCCGACAAGTACGCCACCACCACCGAGATCGCGGCCCGCGACGGCCGGGTGATCATGTTCCTGGACACCAAGCACGCCGTGGACAAGCTCACCGACCACCTGCTGAGCAGCGGTGTGCGGGCGGCGGCGCTGCACGGCGGGAAGTCCCAGCCTCAGCGGACCCGGACCCTGGACCGGTTCAAGACCGGTCACGTCACGGTGCTGGTCGCCACGAACGTCGCCGCGCGCGGCATCCACGTCGACAACCTCGACCTCGTCGTCAACGTGGACCCGCCCAGCGACCACAAGGACTACCTGCACCGCGGCGGGCGTACCGCGCGGGCCGGGGAGTCCGGCAGCGTCGTCACGCTCGTGCTGCCCAACCAGCGCCGTGAGATGACCCGGCTGATGGCCGACGCCGGGATCACGCCCCAGATCGCCCAGGTGCGGTCCGGAGAGGCGGAGCTCAGCCGTATCACCGGCGCCCAGACACCCTCGGGCGTTCCGGTCACGATCACCGCACCGGTGACGGAGCGCAAGGGCGGCAGCTCGGGTCCCCGTGGACGGCGTGGCGCGCGTCCCGGCCAGGGGCGCCGCTCCAACGCCAACACGGCGACGCCGCAGGCCCGTGCGGCGGCGGCTCAGCGCCGGACCAACAAGGCCGCGTAGCGGTCCGGCCGTGCTCCGGCCGACCCCGTCCGGCTTTCTCTACGACCTTGTCGAGGCCCCATGCGCTGTGTCATCGCCCGTTTCCCCTTCGATCTGTTCAAGAACGAGGTGGAGGCATCGATGAAGGGCATCAAGCCCGAACCCGTCATCGGTGACGCGGTGGTCGTCGGCCGCCGTGTCTACCCCGTCAAGCAGGTCGGCGAAGTCATCACCCGGCAGGACCGCCGTGACTTCAGTGCCGCCGAGGTCACCAGGGCGCTGTCGCGCCTCGGCTTCACCTGCCGGCCGGCGGAGGTGCCCGCTCCCGCGGTGCCCCTCACGCCGCTGGAGAACGCGTCCGCGCTGCTCGGCTCGCCCGGCGGCGTCTGAGCCCGCGAGCACCGCGAACACCGCACCCCCGGGGCCCTCGGCCCCGGGGGTGCGGTGCGTTCCCGGCCCGCCGGGGCCCGGATCCCCGTCCAGGACGACGGAGGCGTCGCGGACGAGCCCCGTCAGGGCGCCGTCGCCGGCCTCCGTGCCCAGTCGAGCCGGGGCTCGACGACGTACCGGAACACCCGCCGCACGGGAGTGCTGCACAGGGCGGTGACCATGGCCGCGGCGGCGGCCGACACCAGGAGCCGGCCAAGCGGGGTGGACAGCACGTCCGCCTCGAAGAGGTCCAGCCTGACCGCGCCCTTGATGACGAAGCCGTGCAGCAGGTAGCCGTACAGCGTGCCCGCGCCCAGCGCAGTCATCCACAGCTTGCGGCCGGGGACCCAGGCGAGGAAGCAGGCGCTGAGGACCACCGCGCACGCGAACAGGAACAGGGTCACCGGGGCGCCGGTCCAGGCGGGCGAGCCGAGCTGCTCGGCGCCGTACCGGCGGAAGAACCACGAGGTCGTCGTGCGCGGCACCGCCCAGTAGGCGGCGGCCAGGGCGACCAGGCAGACGGGCACGGAGGCGATGCGCACCGCCCGGCGGCGGACGAAGGCGAAGTGCTCAGGCCGCAGGCACAGTCCCAGCACGTAGAACGGCAGGAACTGCAGGACCCGCTGGAGTTGCAGGTCGCCCCCGATGTTGCTGGTGACCGCCCCCACGGCCGCGACGGCCAGGGACACCGCGACCGGCCACCGGACCGTCTGCCAGAAGGGGGTCGTGAGCCGCCACAGGAACAGCGCGGGCAGGAACCACAGCAGCCAGTACGGGGTGAGCGGGCTCAGCGGGAAGCCGGGGGCGCCGGTGAGGCGCTCGAAGAGGGTGTAGGCGACCTCGAAGACGACGTAGGGCACGACCAGGCTGGTGACGAGCTTCCACACCCGGTCGGGCCGCAGCTCGAACCCGCGCGAGAAGTACCCGGCGATCAGGATGAAGACCGGCATGTGGAAGGCGTAGACGAAGGTGTACACCGTCTCGACCAGGCGCCCGCTGCCGGGCAGCGGCTCCCAGGCGTGCCCCATCGCGACCAGCACGATGGCCAGGTACTTCGCGTTGTCGAAGTACGGGTCACGGCCCGGCCGGGAGGGGGCGGGGGCCGGGGCCCCGGCCCCGTCGGCGGCGGGACCCGGGGAGTGTGAGGTCAGCGAGGGCATCCGGTCACCCTACAAAGCTCCCCCGGCGCCCGGGCCCCCTCACGTGGTCAGGATCACCTTGCCGGTCGTGCGGCGGGCCAGCAGGTCCTCGTGGGCCCGCCGGGCATCGGCGAGCGGATAGCTGCTGCCGGTCACCGGGCGCAGACGGCCCTCCGAGACGAGGGTGAAGAGCTCCTTGAGCGGCCCGCTGACCGCCCCCGGAAGCGCGAGCGTGGGACGCAGCCAGAATCCGACGACGGAGGCGTTGAGACGGCTCAGGAGGGCCGGGTCGACCGGGGTGAAGCCCTGGCGGGCGGAGTTGCCGTAACTCACGAGCCGGCCGAAGGAGGCCAGCGAGCCCAGCGCCTGGTCGAAGAGCTCCCCGCCGACGGCGTCCAGGACGACGTCCGCCTTCTCCGCGAGGGGGTAGCCGACCACCGCGTCCGCCCCGAGGTCCAGGACGAGCCGCTCCTTGGCCGGGGCGGAGACCTGGGCGAGCACCCGGCCCGCCCCGAACTCCCTGGCCAGCTGGACGGCCAGGGAGCCCACGCCGCCCGCCGCCGAGTGCACCACGACGCTCTCGCCGGTGCGCAGCCGGGCGGCGGACCGCAGCAGGTGCCAGGCCGTGAGCCCCTGCACCATCAGGGCCAGCGCCTCCGCGGCGCCGAACTCCTCGGGGATGTCCAGGACGGCGGACTCCTTCGCGGTGACCTGCTCCGCGTATCCGTGCGACACGCGGGCCAGGACCCGTCTGCCGTCGGGGGTGCGGCCCACCACCTCGCTGCCCGGGACGTACGGCAGGGCGTCGGCGCCGAGGTAGGAGCCGTCCACCTGGTGGGTGTCCGCGAAGTTCACCCCCGCCGCCTCGACGGTGAGGAGGACCTCGCCGGGGCCCGCCACGGGGGTGGGCAGCTCGACGGGACGCAGGACTTCGGGACCACCGAAACGGTCGAACTGGATGGCGAGCATGCCGCACGGTATCGCGCGGCCCTCCGGGGCGGCCCGGGGCTCCGAGTGTTTCCGGAACGCGCTGTCGGTCCTGGGGCCGGAATGCGCGGAATCCGATAAGAACAGAACGCTCGGTATGTTCCGCCGATGACTCTGTGTCGCAGCTCTGGGGCACGCTTCGGACACCGGGTCCCGAAGCGCCGGCCCTCGCGTACGCACCGGAGTTCCGGTGGGCCGGGGCAGGACCGGGCGGTACGGGAAGCCCTGGCGGGTGGCGCGGGAAGTCCGTGGTGGCTGCCGGGGAGGCCTGCCAGACTGCGCCCATGAGTGATCTTCTGAACGGCAAGGTCGTCCTGGTCACCGGGGCGAGCAGCGGCATCGGCGCATCGGCGGCGCGCGTGTTCTCCCGGGAGGGCGCGACGGTCGTCCTGGCCGCGCGCAGGGAGGGCCGACTGGCCTCACTGGTCGAGGAGTTGACGCAGAAGGGGGCGCAAGCCTCCTACGTCGTCTGCGACGTCACGGTGGCCGAGGACGCCGCCCGCGCCGTGGCCTTCACGGTCGACACCTACGGGCGCCTGGACGCGGCCTTCAACAACGCGGGGCTCGGCGGCGACCGGACTCCCCTGCACCTGATGGGCGACGACGTCTACGACGCCGTCATGGACACCAATGTGCGCGGCGTGTGGAACTGCCTGCGGCACGAGATCGCGGCCATGCTGACGAACGCCTCGGGCGGCGCCATCGTCAACAACAGCAGCGTGGGCGGTCTGGTCGCCATACCCGCCGCAGCGCCCTACATAGCGGCCAAGCACGCCGTCGTGGGCCTCACCAGGGCGGCGGCGGACGAGTACGCGCAACAGGGCATCAGGGTCAACGCGGTGGCACCGGGCACCACGCGCAGCGAGATCACGGCCGACTGGTTCGGGCGCAACCCGGGCCTGGAGGAGATGGTCAACAGCATGACCCCGCAGGGGCGTACGGCCGAGCCGGAGGAGATCGCCAACGCGGCGGCCTGGTTGCTGAGTGACCGGAGCCCGTTCCTCACGGGTACGGTCCTCCCGGTGGACGGCGGCTTCCTCAATCAGTGAGCCGGTGCCGCTGAACCGGCTGTCCACAACGGGCCGTCCGGCCCGGGTGCCGCTGAACCGGCCGTCCTCCAGGGCCCGTCAGGCGCGGGTGCCGCTGAACCGGCCGTCCACCAGGGGCCGTCCGGCGCAGGGCCCGCTGAACCGTCCCCGGAAGACCGTGGCTCCGTCCTGGGTCGCGGTGATTCGGACGGAGACCTCCCCGTGGGCGGCCGGCAGCACCTCCGCCTCGATCCAGCAGGGGCGGTCGAACTCGGTGTACATCTCGAACACGCAGTTCACCGTGGTCGCTTCGAGCGTGGCGGGCCAGAGGGCGGCGATCGCGGCCTGGTGGGCCGCCTCCATGAGGGCGAGCCCCGGGACGTGATCGACCGGGTGGTCGTACAGCACGGTGTTGGCGACGTCGTTGCGCAACTGCCAGCGAAGAGGCCTGTCGCCGGCCGAAAGGGCCACGTCGGAGTGTTCGGTCCGGCGGACGGTACGGGGATCGACCGGAGCGGGCAGCGGCCACGCGTTCCAGTCGACGGTGAAGTGGTCGCCGCGAAGGCGTCGGTAGACGCGCGTGGAGAGCCACCCGAACTCGGAATCCGCACGGGCCACCATGCTGCCCTCGTGGAAGACGCGGAATTCCATGTCGAGTGAACTGACTTTTCCGCCACGCTCCTTGGCGTTCTTGACCGTGACCTCGACGCTGATGTCGCAGGGTGCGCCCGGGGGGACCGCGAATCCGGGAACGACGTTCAGGTCGAAGTAGTTCAGAACGGTGTGATCGGACAGAGGCGCGTCGTAGGCTGCGTGCGCGATGGTCAGGCCGCTCTGCCGGACGGTCTGGGTGAGCATCCGCTGGTCGTAAGGGAGGCCGACGGCGGGGGCCGGCCAGGTGCCGGACAGCGAGAACTCGCCATCTTCCACGCGCTGCCAGGACGTGAGGAGGACCATGTCGGAACGTCCCAGGTGGACGTGGTCCTTGAGGATTCCGTTCCGCCCCTCGGCCGCGGCGAGCGGCGGGTGCGGAACGGGAGATATGTCGGGCACGGCCCCCCCGGACCTGGCGCAAAATGGTTGTTGCAGCGCTGATATGATACCGGTTCACCGGTACTTTTTGAAGTAGCGTCATGCACGTTCAACGGGGGGCGCGAGTTGGCACGACAGCAACGGGCGATCCGCACGCGCCGCATCTTCCTGCAAGCCGCTGCCGAGGTCTTCGACGAGCACGGCTACGACGCCGCCACCATCGCCGCGATCCTCGACCGGGCGGGTCTCACGCGAGGCGCCCTCTACTTCCACTTCACGTCCAAGGAAGAGCTGGCCCGCGGAGTCCTCCAGGAGGCGGTGACCCTGGACGGGGTGACCCCGCAGACCTTCAAGCTGCAGGAATGGGTGGACATGGCCCTCCTGCTCGCCTACCGGCTGCCACGGGAACCCCTGCTCAGCGCCTCGATCCGGCTCTCCGTCGACCCCCGGGCGCGCGGGCTCTTCGGGACCCGCTGGCCGGACTGGATCGCTCTCGGCACCGACATACTCACCGAGGCCAAGGAGCGCGGCGAGCTCCTTCCGCACGTCGATCCGGAGGCCACCTCCAGGCTGGTCGTCGGCGCGTGGACCGGCGTCCAGCTGGTCACCGAGTCCATGGCCGAGCCGCTGGACCTGGTCGCCGAGATCTCCGCCCTCTTCGAGCTCATCCTCCCCAACAACGCCGTCCCGGGTGTGCTGGCCCGGCTCGACACCTCCCCGCACCGCGCGGCACGCATCATCGAGCAGCAGCGGGCGGTCCCCGTCCCCTGACCTCCGGGCCCCCCGGCAGGCGGCGCCGCGGTGTTCACCCGACTGGCTGCGCGTATCTGCGAAGTGGCTGGTCAGCACGCATGGTGGGCCTATGTGGCTTCGCCGAACAGCCGTGTGCGCCATGGTCGTGCCGCTGGCGTTCCTGGTCCTCCGGGACGCGCCGGTGCGGCTGACCGCGCCCGCGCCCGCCACCGCGAAGCCGGCCGCTCCCCCCGCCGCACCGAGGCCCCCCATCGTGACCCGGGCGGCCTGGCACGCGGACGAGAGCCTGGTCAAGGAGGACGCGGTGTACACCGGCACCGTGCGGGCGGTCTTCGTCCACCACACCGGGCACACCAACGCCTACGACTGCGCCGACGCCCCCAGGATGCTGCGGGCGATGGAGGAGGCGCACGTCCGGGGCGAGGGGTGGGACGACATCGGCTACAACTTCGTCGTCGACCGCTGCGGAACCATCTACGAGGGCAGGGCGGGCGGTGTGGGGCGCTCCGTACGCGGGGCCCACGCCACCGGGTTCAACGCGCACAGCGTCGGGGTCGCGGCCCTGGGCACCTTCGCCCCCGGGGTCCCGGTGCCCAAGGCGCTCATCGAGGGGATCGCGAAGGTGGGCGCGTGGAAGCTGGGCCGGGACATCGACCCGGAGGGCTTCGTGCGGATGGTCTCCACGAACGACGAGAGCCTCTACAAGCGCGGCGAGGAGGTCTACCTCCACGCCGTCGCGGGGCACCGGGACACCTTCCAGACGTACTGCCCCGGTGAGGCGCTGTACGCCCAACTCCCCACGATCCGCAAGGAGATGGCCCGGCTGAGGGCGGCGGCCAAGGCGCGGCGCACCGACTGAGAGCAAGCGGTGCGCGGCACTCGCCCCGACTGCTGGGCACGGCCCTTAGGGACCCACCACCCGGGTGAAAGTGGGGACGTCGCACGCGTCGAAGCCGGACTAAAAGCATATCGGCGGCTTATCTGTTCGTGCCCTTGCACACCTTTCGGAGCACAGCGGAGGACTACCGTCATGCCGGCATCACCCCTCGCCAAGCGGCCCGTCGAATCGGTGCTCGCCCTTCTGCTCGTCCTGCTCAGCGTGCTGGCCCTCTCCGGCCGCAGCGCCGAGGCCGCGCAGGTCCGGACCCCCGCAGAGGTCCCCGCCCTGACCGTCTCCGCCCCCACGGTGACGGCCTCCACGGGCGGCGCCCCCACCGTCACCGCGCCGGCCGCCGCCACGGGGACCGACTGGGACCGCATCGCCGAGTGCGAGAGCAACGGTCGCTGGGACATCAACACCGGCAACGGCTACCACGGAGGCCTCCAGTTCGCGCCCTCCACCTGGCGGGCCTACGGCGGCGGGCAGTACGCACCGCGTGCCGACCTCGCCACCCGGTCCGAGCAGATCGCGGTCGGCGAGCGCGTCGCCCGCTCCCAGGGACTCTCCGCCTGGCCGACCTGTGGACGCCTCGGTGCGAACGGCGCGTCGAGTTCCTCGTCGAACGGATCCGGCGGATCAAGCGCGTCCGGCCAGAACGACACGGCGCAGGCGGCCCCGCAGCGGCAGTCGTCGGGCGGTTCGGGCAGCGGGTCGTCCGGTAGCTCCTCCGGCACCACGGCGAGCGGTTCGTCCGACGGTTCCTCCGGCAGCTCGCACGACGGCTCCGGCAACGGCTCCGGCAGCGGCTCCGCGAGCGGGAACAGCGGCGCGACGCACTACTCCGAGGACCTCGTCGACGAGGAGACGTACGTGGTCGAGTCCGGCGACTGCCTCTCGGTGATCGCGGAGCGGGCCGACGTGTCCGGTGGCTGGCCCGCGCTGTACGAGCTGAACCGCGACGTCCTGGACCGTGGGCCGCACCTCATCTTCCCCGGTCAGCACCTGCGCCTGAACGCCTGACCCCACACGGGCACCACCTGAGGTGAGCGGACTTTGGCCCCCCGGGGACCGAGGACCTGGACTCCCCGACGTACGGAACGGCCGCACCGTGAGCGGCACACACGCAAGGAGAGAGCGGATGGCGCGGACGGCGGACCGTCTCCTCGAAGGCACGGCGGGCGAGCACGCCCCGGCCGGACGAGGTGGCGCGGGCCAGGGACATGCGGTGCGCGGCAAGGGCATTCAGCGCGCGCGGGTCCGGCTCGCGGAGGGTCTCAGCGTCCGGCGGCCCGCGAGGGAGCGGTGCGCTCGCTCGGCGACTCAGGGCTCTCCCCGTACCTGTGGCACTCGGGGTTGTGGCAGGGCCCCGGACCCCAGTGCGGGACGAAGATGCCCAGGGTCTTGTGCCGCGCGAGCACGGTGTCGACGGGTTTCTTGCAGGCCGGGCATGCGTATGCGGCCTGCCGATCGGTCTGACGCTCGGTACTGGCCATGCCTTCACGGTAGTCCTCAGGGAGACAAACCGAAACTTTCCAGACTTTTTACCCCGCCCCGCTTGGTGAGAGGCGAGGAGCGGCCACCGGGCCCACAGGGAGCGGGCACGTCCGGAACCTGGTGCCATGGAACGGGGAAGGTCTCGACGAAGGGACACGGTCATGGCACGCGCACCGTCACCGGCCGCGGTCCTGCTCTCCGTGCACGCGGTGGTCTTCGACACGGACGGGGTGATCACCGACTCCGCCCGGGCGCACGCCGCGGCCTGGAAGGAGGCGTTCGACGCCTGCCTGGCCGGCCACGAGGGACAGCGGCCCTTCGACGAGGAGGACGACTACCGGCGCCACGTCGACGGCAAGGCGCGCAAGGACGGTGCCGCCGCCTTCCTGGCGGCCCGGGGGATCGATCTCCCCGAAGGCGACCCCGACGACCCCCCGGGCACGGGAACCGTGTGGGCCGTCGCCGCGCGCAAGGACCAGGCCTTCACCCGGCGCCTGCGCACCGACCCGATCGCCGTGTGGCCGGGCACGGTCCGTCTCCTGCACGTGCTGCGCGACGCGCGGGTCCCGTTCGCCGCGGCGTCCGCCTCCCGGCACGCGACCGAACTGCTCGCCGGGGCGGGCCTCCTGGACCTTTTCACCGCCGTGGTCGACGGCAATGAGGCGCGCCGCCTGGAGCTGCCGGGCAAACCCGATCCCGCCCTGTTCACCGAGGCGGCGCGGCGCCTGGGCGTGCCCCCGGGTGACAGCGCCGTCGTCGAGGACGCGCTCGCCGGTGTGGAGGCGGGACGGCGCGGAGGCTTCGGACTGGTCGTCGGGGTGGACCGGACGGACACCCCCGAGGGCGCCGCGGCCCTCCGGCGGCACGGTGCGGACCTGGTGGTGTCCGATCCCGGAGACCTGCTGATCAGCGGGGCGAACTGATGGTGCGGGGCTGGGTGTGGCCGTACGAGGGGTACGAGCCGGAGAAGGAGCGGCTGCGCGAAGCCCTGTGCACCCTCGGCAACGGCTACTTCGCCACCAGGGGAGCCGCGCCCGAGGCCCCCGCGGGCGACGTCCACTACCCGGGCACGTACGTGGCGGGGTGCTACAACCGGCTGACCTCGTCGGTGCAGGGCCGGCAGGTCGAGAACGAGGACCTGGTCAACGTCCCCAACTGGCTCCCCCTGCGCTACCGCGTCCACCCGGCGGGCACCCGCCCCGGGCCGTGGCTGACCCCCGACCACGCGTATCTCGTGGAGCACGGCCAGTTCCTCGACCTGCGCGGCGGCACGCTGACCCGCCGCTCGGTGTACGAGGACGGCGAGGGCCGCAGGCTGACGGTCGTGCAGGAGCGCCTGGTGCACATGGGCGACCCGCACCTCGCCGCGCTCCACACGACGTTCCGCGCCGGGGGCTGGTCGGGGGAGCTGGAGGTGGAGGCCGGGATCGACGGCGATGTGCGCAACACGGGTGTCGCCCGCTACCGGGAGCTGGCCGACCGTCATCTCCTCGGCTGGGAGACCGGCACGGAAGCGGGGTCCGTGGTGTGGCTGCGCTGCCGCACGGTCGAGTCGGACATCGGCATCGCGCTGGCCGCCCGCACCCTGGCCTCCTGCGGCACGGAAAGCGACGGTGAGCACCGGGCCGAGCCCCGGCAGGAGCCGCGCGCGGTCCACCAGACGATGATGCTGCCGCTGGCCCCGGGCTCCGACGCCGTCGTCGACAAGACGGTGGCCCTCCACACCTCGCGGGACCAGGCGATCGGCAGCGCGCTGCGGGCCGCCGTGTCCGCGGTCGAGGCCGCACCAACGTACGCCCGGCTGCTCGCCTCGCACCGCCGGGCCTGGGCGGATCTGTGGCAGCAGGCCAAACTGGAGGTCCCGGGGGAGCCCGGGCGCATCCTGCGGCTCCACCTCTTCCACGTGCTCCAGACGCTCTCCCCGCACACGGCGGGACTCGACGTCGGGGTGCCGGCCAGAGGACTGCACGGGGAGGCGTACCGGGGGCACGTGTTCTGGGACGAGCTGTTCGTCCTGCCCTTCCTGAACCTCCATCTCCCCGAGATCTCCCGGGCGTTGCTCGACTACCGCCATCGCCGGCTCCCCGCGGCCTGCGCCGCCGCCCGCGCCGTGGGCCGCAAGGGGGCGATGTATCCGTGGCAGAGCGCCGACGAGGGGCGCGAGGAGACCCAGGAGGTCCATCTCAACCCCCGCTCCGGGCGCTGGCTGCCGGACCGCTCGCGGCTCCAGCACCATGTCGGCTCGGCGGTGGCGTACAACGTGTGGCAGTACTGCGAGGCCACCGGCGACACGGAGTACCTCTACTCCAAGGGCGCCGAGATGATGATGCAGATCGCCCGGTTCTGGGCGGAGAGCGCCGCGTGGGACGACTCCGTCGGGCGGTACCGCATCCGGGGGGTCGTCGGGCCGGACGAGTACCACGACGCCTATCCGGACTCCGACAGGGCGGGCCTGGACGACAACACGTACACGAACGTGACGGCGGCCTGGGTGCTCGCGCGGGCCGGCGAACTCTGCCGCTCGCTGCCCGCGAGCCGCTGCCGGCAGCTCCTCGACCTGATCCGGCTCGACCCGGGGGAGCTGGAGCGCTGGGACGACATCTCGCGCCGGCTGTACGTGCCCCATCACCGGGGTGTCATCAGCCAGTTCGCCGGTTACGGGGACCTGGCCGAGCTGGACTGGGAGGGCTACGGCGAGCGGTACGGCAACATCCGGCGCCTCGACCGGATCCTGGAGGCGGAGGGCGACACCGTCAACCGCTACCAGGCGTCCAAGCAGGCCGACGTGCTCATGCTGGGCTATCTGTTCTCCCCCCGGGAGCTCGCCACGTTGTTCCGCAGGCTCGGGTACGAACTCGACGACGAGACCTGGCGGGCCACCGTCGACTACTACGTGAAGCGCACGAGCCACGGCTCCACCCTCAGCTCCCTCGTCCACGCCTGGGTGCTGGCCCGGGTGCACCGCGACGACGCCTGGGTGTACTGCGAGGAGGCGCTGATCGGCGACGTCGCCGACATCCAGGGCGGGACGACGGAGGAGGGCATCCACCTGGGAGCGATGGCCGGGACCCTCGACTTCGTCCAGCGGGGAATGACGGGCCTGGAGACCCGCGACGACGCCCTGTGGCTGGCTCCGGCGACGCTGCCCCAGCTCTCGAAGTTCCGGATGCGGCTCCGGTTCCGCCGGCACTGGGACGTGGACCTGCGGCTGCGTGCCGAACGCATCCGGATCGCCGTACCGGACTCGGAGCGGCCGGGGGTCCGGGTGAGGCTCGACGGCAGTTCGTACGTCGTGGAGCCGGGGACGGCGCGGTGGCTGGAGCTGCCGACCGACATGCCCGGCGGTTCGTGACGGCGGCCCGGACCCCTCACCGGGCGGGCCCGGGCGCGGACGGCCGCGCGGGTCAGGAGGCCCGGGAGGAGACCAGGACGCCGATCTTGTCGATACGGTGCTCCGGGTTGCCGTGCGCGTCGCGCCAGACGTTCCCGGCCGCGTCGTCCTCCGGGGTCGCGCAGGTGGAGAGGGTGATCATGGCCTTCGCCGGCTTCTCGCCCGGACGGCCCGGCACCTCGGCCCGCTGCTCGGCGAGTGAGCGCGCGGAGCGGAACGAGGTCTGCCGGGTCCCGGTGATCCGGTACTCGTACAGCGTGCCGCCCTCCGTGACCAGGACCTTGTCCCCCTTCTCCAGCGACGGCAGGTCGCGGAGCGGGCCCCCGGCGGAGAGCCGGTGGGCCGTCACCAGGTAGTTCCCGATCTCCCCCGGCCCGACCCCGCCCTCCTCGCCGTACGGGCTGGCGGCCACCCCGCGGTTCTGGACACGGGTCCCCGCCGCGTCGTCCGTCGTGCCCTCGTACGGCACGACGCGCAGGTCGCTGACTCCGATCGACGGGATGTCGAGCTCCGCCGTTCCCGTACGCGGGTCGGTCCTGTCGGCCGGGGTGACGGCCTGCGGCGCGGCCGTCACCCGCGCCGGTGCGGTGGTGGCCGGCGGAGGCACGGCCGCCGCCGCGCCCGCGCAGCCGGTGGCCAGGACGGCGACGGCAGCGGCTGCGCAGGCGCGGGGGAGGCGGTGTGCACGGTGAGGGCGCATGGCGGTTCCGGAGGGGTTGCCGGCCGGGCCGCCAGGGGCCGCGAGGCCGGTGGGGCCGGGGGCCTGGGGGCGGCCCGCACCTTCCAGTACACCACCGGCCGTCAGGCCGCGCCCGGGTCCAGCAGCTCCCGCACCTCGTCGAGGGTCGTCTCGGTGAGTTCCTCCCCCACGAGCAGCCAGCGCGTGATCCCGACCGACTCCAGGAACGGCAGGTCGTGGCCGGCGATCACCAGCGTGCCCTCGTAGGACGCAAGCGCGCTCGTCAGCTGCCGCACGCTCGCCAGGTCCAGATTGTTGGTCGGCTCGTCCAGCATGAGCAGCTGGGGCGCCGGGGTGGCGAGCATCGTCGCCGCGAGGGTGGCGCGGAACCGCTCCCCGCCCGAGAGCGTGCCCGCCTGCTGCTCGGCGCGGGCCCCCTTGAACAGGAAGCGCGCGAGCTGGGCGCGGATCTCGTTGTCGGTGGTCCCCGGTGCCATCCGGCCGACGTTCGCCGCGATGCTGAGCTCGTCGTCCAGCACGTCCAGGCGCTGCGGCAGGAACCGCAGCGGCACGAAGGTCCTGGCCTCGCCCTCCGCCGGCGCCAGCTCCCCGGTGAGGGTGCGCAGCAGCGTGGTCTTGCCCGCGCCGTTGCGGCCGATGAGCGCGATGCGTTCGGGGCCCTGGACGTGGAGGCCGGCGTCGCGCAGGCTGCCGAAGCGGGGCGTCAGCCCGTCCAGGGTCAGGACCGTGCGGCCCGCCGGGACGGCGGTGGCGGGGAGACGCACATGGATCTCCGCGTCGTCGCGGACGGCCTCCGCGGCGGTGTCGAGCCGCTCGCGCGCCTCCTGGAGACGGTCCTCGTGCAGACCGCGGAGCTTTCCGGCCGCCTCCTGCGAGGACCTCTTGTGCCCGCCCGCCACGATCTTCGGCGCGCGCCGCTGCGCGTCCATCTTCTTGTTGTGGCGCTGTCTGCGGGCGACCTTGATCTGGGCCTCCTCCAGCTCGCGCTTCTGACGGCGTACGTCGGACTCGGCGGCCCGGACCATGCGCCCGGCGGCCTCCTGCTGGGTGGCCAGCGCCTCCTCGTAGGCCGACCAGCCGCCGCCGTACCAACTCACCGTGCCGGCGCGCAGATCGGCGATGCGGTCGACCCGCTCCAGCAGGTCACGGTCATGGCTGACCACGACGAGCACACCGGAGCGCCAGGAGTCGACGGCGTCGTACAGACGGCGGCGTGCGAACACGTCGAGGTTGTTCGTCGGTTCGTCGAGCAGCAGCACGTCGGGACGTTCCAGCAGCAGCGCCGCCAGGCGGAGCAGTACCGTCTCACCGCCGGACAGCTCCCCGGCGGTGCGGTCGAGACCGACGTCGCCGAGGCCGAGCGAGCCCAGGGTCGCCAGGGCCCGCTCCTCGACGTCCCAGTCGTCGCCGACCGTCTCGAAGTGCTGCTCGGAGACGTCCCCGGCCTCGATCGCGCGCAGCGCGGCGCGCCGCTCGGTGATGCCGAGGGCGTCCTCCACCCGCAGATCCCTGTCGAGCGTGATGTTCTGCGGCAGGTAGGCGAGGTGGCCGTCGACGGTCACCGAGCCCGAGGAGGGCCGTAGCCGGCCGGCCAGCAGCCGGAGCAGGGTGGACTTGCCGGAACCGTTGGTCCCGACGAGGCCGGTGCGGCCCCGCCCGAAGCTGAGGGAGAGTCCGTCGAAGACCTGCGTGCCGTCCGGGTGGCGGAAGGCCAGGGCGGAGCAGCTGAGGGAGGCGGCGGGCGTGGTGGGCTGAGACATGTGATCCTCGCGGTCGCAAGCATGTGAACAGGGGCTTCGTGTGCGAGCACCACGCGGCGACCGGCCGAGGAAGGGGGGTGCGGTCCTCCGGGGAACGGGGGACGGTTCATGCACCGAGGTCGCATCCACGCGGGAGTCACGGGCGGCGGGAGAGCCGACAGGGCGTGACGGGCTACGGCAGGGCCGTACCGCGCGATGATCGCGGACCTCAGATGCGCAACGTCCACCTCTATCGGAGACAACAGGACTCGAAAACTGTACACCGCGAGGGGCTCGGGCGGGGTGGGGAACGGCGCGCGAGGGCGCCGGGCCCTCCGTCCGGCGGGCCGTCACCCGTGCTTGTCTTCGCACTGATCTATCGAGTATCAATAGATATAGGTTGCTATTCGATAGCTCTATGGAGGGGGACACGATGGGAAGACTGCCCGTGCTCGCACTGCGCGCGGTGCTCGCGATGCTGCTCACCGGTTCGGCGTTCGTGCAGGCGGTGATGGTGCCGCTGCTCGCCGCCGATCTGGACGGACTCGATACGGAGTACGCGTACCTCCGCGCACCGCTGCTCCTGATCGTCTTCCTGGGAGTGGTGACCGTCGAGGTCGTACTGGTCTGCGTGTGGCGCCTCGTGACGATGGTGCGGCGCGGCACGGTGTTCACCCACGCGGCCTTCCGTCATGTGCACGTGGTGATCGGTGCCGTCGTGGCCGCCGCGCTCCTGGTGTTCACGCTCGGGGCCCTGCTGGCACCCGGAGAAGCGGTGGCGCCGGGCGTGGTGCTCCTGGTGGGCGGGGCGGGCGTGGCGGTCCTGGGGGTCGCGCTCGTCGTCTTCGTCCTGCGCATGCTGCTCGCCCAGGCCGTCGCGCGCGATGTCGAGGCCACACAGATGCGGGCCGAGCTCAACGAGGTGATCTGATGCCGATCGCCGTCGACATCGACGTGATGCTCGCCAAACGCAAGATGTCCGTGGGCGAGCTCGCGGAGCGCGTCGGGATCACCCCCGCCAACCTGGCCGTGCTCAAGAACGGCAGGGCGAAGGCGGTCCGCTTCACGACGCTCGCCGCGCTGTGCGAGGTCCTCGAATGCCAGCCGGGAGACCTGCTGCGCTGGGAGGCGGAACCCTCGGACGGATGACACCCGGCCGGGCGGCGCCGTCCCCACGGCCCCCGGGCGACGCGGTTTCCACAGCCTGTGCAAAGGGGTTCTTCAGGTGCCGTTCACCTCGGTGGGCGAGGGTGGAACCCCCACGGAGGCCCTCCGTCCGGGGGAGCCCCGCGGTGACCCTCCGTCCCGCGCGTACGACTGCCGATCCCGACCCCCGACCCGCTCCTCGCCGCTGCGCACCACCCCCTGACGGGCATCCGCCGCCTCGCTCCAGCAGCCCCGGCACACCCCTGGCGCCCGCCACGGACCGCGAAGCCCCAGGCCGTTCCCTCAGGCCTGGGGCTTCCTCGTGCAGGGGAGGCGGGACACATGACGACCGGTAAGGAACCGGCGGTTGGACGGCTGTTCACCCGGACGCCGCTTCACGCTCGCCCACAGGTGGCACCATCTCGCTCCGCCCCAGTCGTGCCCCTGTCGTGCAACGGAGAGACGATGCCCCCGAAGAGAACCCACGCGGCGCTGGCAGCCGTAGCCGTCGCCGCGGGCCTGCTGGCCGGTACGGGCGCGGCGAGCGCGCACCAGCCGCCGCGGTGGCCGGTCGCCTTCGACCGCACCGCCACCTACCCGGTGTTCCAGAACCGGCCCGCCGGCGAGGACCCCGCCTCCCCGACCGTCGCCGAGATCTCCGCGGTCGGCGAGGACGGCAGGACCCTCGTCCACACCGACGCACTCGCGCGCCGCATCGGATTCCTCGACATCAGCGATCCCGGCAGACCGCGCGGACTCGGCACGCTGTCGCTGGCCGAACTCGGCGACGCCGAGGACGAGCCGACCTCCGTGGCCGTCGTCGGCCGGTACGTCCTGGTGGTGGTGAACACCAGCGCCGATCGTTCGAAGCCCTCCGGGCGCCTCGACGTCATAGAGCTGCGCGACCGCAAGCGGGTGCGCAGCTTCGACCTGGGCGGCCAGCCCGACTCCATCACCGTCACCCAGGACGCGCGGTACGCCGCCGTCGCGATCGAGAACGAGCGGGACGAGGAGGTGACCCCGCCCGGCGGCCAGGAGGGCGACCTCCCTCAGGCCCCTGCCGGTTTCGTGCGGATCGTCGACCTGAAGGGCGGCTCCCCCCGGAGCTGGACCACCCGGGCCGTACCGCTGACCCGCCCCGACGGCACGGCGCTCCCCGTGCTGGCCGACGCCGGGATCGCCGCTCCCACCGACCCGGAGCCGGAGTACGTCTCCGCCAACAGCCGTGACCAACTCGCCGTGACCCTCCAGGAGAACAACGGCATCGCCCTGGTGGACCTGCCGACCGGCCGGATCACCAAGGCCTTCGGCGCCGGTACGGCCACCGTGGACGGCATCGACACGGTCAAGGACGGCGTGATCGACCAGACCGGTTCGCTCACCGGCGTCCCCCGCGAGCCCGACGCCGTCAGCTGGATCGACGACCGCTACCTGGCGACGGCCGACGAGGGCGACTGGAAGGGCGGCACCCGGGGCTGGTCGGTCTTCGACAGCCGGACCGGCACGGTCGTCTGGGAGGCGGGGAACAGCTTCGAGCGGCTCGCGGTCCGCTACGGCCTCCACAACGAGGGCCGCTCCGGCAAGAAGGGCAGCGAGCCGGAGGGCATCGCGGTCGCCACCTACCGTGGTGTGCGGTACGCCTTCGTCGGCTCGGAGCGCAGCAACTTCGTCGCCGTGTACGACCTGAGCCGGCCGGCGGCTCCCGTCTTCCGCCAGGTGCTGCCCACCACCAACGGCCCCGAGGGCCTGCTGCCGATCCCGTCGCGCGACCTGCTCGTGGTCTCCAGCGAGGAGGACGACGCCTCGGTGAACGTACGGGCCTCGGTGAGCCTGTTCGAGCTGGGCACGGGCACCCCCGCCGCCGCCCCCGGCATCGTGTCCGCCCCGGATCCCACCGGCGCACCGATCGGCTGGGGCGCGCTCGGCGCGCTGTCCGCCGTCCCCGGCAGGCCGGACCAGCTGTACAGCGTCACGGACGCGGCGTACGCCGACACCCGGATCATGACCATCGACACCGCGCGCCGGCCGGCGGTCATCACCCGGGCGCTCACCGTCCAGGACGCCGAGGGCCGCCCGGCCGGCTACGACGCCGAAGGCGTCTTCGCCCGTCCCCAGGGCGGTTTCTGGCTCGCCGTCGAGGGCGCGACGGGCGCCGGCAACAAGCTGGTCAGGCTCGACCGCGACGGCGTGACGCGGCAGGTCGTCACGCTGCCCGCGGACGTCGCCGCGGGTCTGACGAAGCAGGGCTTCGAAGGGGTCACGGCCACCACCGACCGCGCGGGCCGCGAGGTGGTCTGGGCCGCGCTGCAGCGGGAGGTCAAGGGCGACCCGACGGGAGTGGTCCGGCTCGGCCGGTACGACGTGGCGTCGGGTACCTGGAGCTGGTACGGCTACCGGATCGGCACCACCACCACGCCCGGGGACTGGATCGGCCTCTCCGAGATCACCGTCGTCGGCGACGAACTCGCCGTGATCGAGCGGGACAAGCTCAACGGCCCGGCCGCCAGGATCAAGCGGGTGTACACGGTCGGCCTCCCGAAGTCCGCCGCCCCCGGTGGCGAGCTGCGGATCCTGCCCAAGAAGCTCGCCCACGACGTGCTCCCGGACCTGCGGGCGACGCACGGCTGGACCCAGGAGAAGCTGGAAGGGCTGACCGTGGGCGGCGACGGCCAGGTCTACGCCGTGACCGACAACGACGGCGTGGACGACGCCACCGGCGAGACGGCCTTCCTGCGCCTCGGTTCCGGAAGGAAGATCTTCGGGCGCGACTGACCCTCTCCAGCCCTCGCCACGGCCGCCGCCAACCCAGCCGGCGGCCGTACGGCTGTCCGGGAGCGGGCAGCCCCGCACCGGCTTCACCGGGCGGTCCGGCGACCGTGTGCCCCCGCGCGGGCACACGGCCCGCCCGGGCACCCCCGCGCGGAGGCCCGGACGAGCGCCAGGTGGACGGCGACCGAGGGCAGGACGCACGCCGGGTGAAGGGGCGGGGCCGTCCAGCCGCTAGCATCCGGGCTCCGGATGTTGCCGAGCGGTGGACGGAGTGGACGGTGGCGCGACCGCGTGTGGGTGTGGCGGTGCTGACGATGGGGACGCGGCCCGCCGAGCTGCGGGCGCTGCTCGACTCCGTGGCCCGGCAGGACGAGCCGGCCGCCCGCGTCGTCGTGGTCGGCAACGGCCGGGGGTCCCTGCCCGAGCTGCCGGACGGCGTGACCGGGGTCGAGCTGCCGGAGAACCGAGGGGTGTCGGGCGGCCGGAACGTCGCCATCGAGCAGCTGCGCTCGGCCGGTGACGTCGACGTCCTGGTGGACCTCGACGACGACGGGCTGCTCGTCGACGCCGACGTGTTCCGCCGGCTCGCCGACCTGTACGAGGCGGATCCCCGGCTGGGCATCGTCTCGTTCCGGATCGCCGACGAGACGGGCGAGACACAGCGCCGGCACGTGCCCCGGCTGGGTGCGAAGGACCCGATGCGCCGGGGCGAGGTGACGACCTTCCTCGGGGGCGGCCACGGCCTCTCCATGCGCATGCTCGACGAGGTCGGCGGCTGGCCCGAGGACTTCTTCTTCACCCACGAGGAGACCGACCTCGCCTGGCGTGCGCTCGACGCCGGATGGACGGTGCTCTACGAACCGCACCTGCTGCTCCAGCACCCGAGGACCAGCCCGGCGCGCCACGCCGTCTACCACCGGATGACGGCGCGCAACCGGGTCTGGCTGGCGAAGCGGAACCTTCCGGCCCTGCTCGTCCCCCTCTACCTGGGCGTGTGGACCCTCCTGACCGTGGCCCGTACGCGGTCCCTCTCCGGTCTCCGCGCCTGGGCCGGCGGATTCCTCGAAGGCGTGCGCAGACCCTGCGGAGCGAGGCGGCCCATGCGCTGGTCCACGGCCTGGCGCATGACCCGCCTCGGCCGCCCGCCGGTCATCTAGTGCGCTGACCGCGCCGGTTCGCCGCACCGGGCGCCGCGAGGGCCGGCCGACGGGCCGACGGGGCGCGTGCGCAGCTCACTTCGGCGGGTTGAGCGCGCGGAAGTAGGTCCAGCTGGTCTCGTTCGGCTCGCTCCACTCCTGCGGCGCGTGGGCGAACTCCGGGTGACGGGCGGCGATGTAGGCACGGGTCCGCGCGGGGACCTCGGCGTACGAGCCGAGCTTGCGCCCCCGGCAGTGGAAGGTGAGTCCGCCGGGTGCCTGGCCCCTGGCCATCCACGGGAGCCACGGGGACATCCTGGTCCACGACATGGTGGCCGGGACGCCGGGAGCCGGGCCGTCCAGATCGGCGCGGTCGGCGAAGAACTGGAAGAGCTCCAATGCCTTGTACGTGTCGCCGGCCGAGTGGACGGGGTACTCCGCCACGGGCAGGGGCGAGGGGTAGGACAGGGGGATCTCCAGGCTGAAGCAGACCTGTCCGCCGAGTTCGGTCCGTGGGACGGGGAAGGGGCGCCACCGCTGGTTCGCGGGGTCGTTCCAGACGTGCACCACCGGCAGGTCCTGCCAGGTCTCCAGGATCTCGCGGCTGACGGGGTCCAGGTAGAAGGCGGCCTCACGGGTGAGGAGCTGGAAGGCGTCCGGCCCTGCCTCGGCATCCTGGACCAGCCGTGCGACGTTGAGCCCCTCGAAGCCGAAGACCCGCCGGTAGGGCTCGTCCGGGGCCCAGGAGTACACGTCTCCCGACCACCAGTACGTGACTTCCTCGCCGTCGAGAGAGGCCCGGGTGCGGGCGAAGGAACGGAGCTGCTCTGCGGGTGACGTCATACGCACCACTGTGCGCCCCTGCCGCAGCGGCGGGACGGGAACGCGCCACTCCGCGCCCCTGCCGCCGGCCGGGCGGGAGACGGGCCACTCGCGCCCCGCCGCACCGGCGGGGCGGAAGCGCCACTGTCGCAGGACGGCCGGTTTCGGGGCGGCGTCCGGGCGGCGGGCGGGTGCCGAAAAACCCGAGGCACGCGAAGCCCCGCGTGGTTATAGTCGCGGGCATGCATCTCCCTCTGATCTACGGCTGACAGCGGCCGGGGCCCGTCGCCGCCCCGTCCTGCCGCGAGTCCGGTGCGCCGCCCCCGCCCGAGTCCTTCCCGGACGGGCCCGGCGTACCGGCTCGGCCTGTCCTTGTCGCCGTAACCCTGAGAAGAGTGAGCCTCCATGCCCTCCACGTCCCGTCGCCGTGCCCACATCGCGATGGCCGGCATCCCCGCCGTCAGCCACGTCCTGCCCAGCCTCGACATCATCCGCGAGCTCGTGGCCCGTGGTCACCGGGTGACCTACGCCAACGACCCGGCGGTCTCCGCACTCATCGAGCCCACCGGCGCCGAACTCGTCCCGTGCACCTCCGGACTGCCGGTCGCCGACAACGACTGGCCCGCCGACCCCATCGCCGCGATGGGCCTCTTCCTCGACGACGCCGTCCAGGCGCTGCCGCAGTTGCGCGCCGCGTACGACGACGATCCGGCGGACCTGTACCTGTACGACATCGGGGCCTACGCCGCGCGGGCCCTGGCCGAGTCGCAGGACCGGCCGCTCCTCCAGCTGTCCCCGACGTTCGTGGCCTGGGACGGCTACGACCAGGACGTCGCGGCCCAACTGCGGCAACTGCCGGGAGCCGACGCCTACCGGGAGCGGTTCGCGCGGTGGCTCAGCGGCTGCGGGGCGTCCACCACCGATGTGGACGCCTTCTCCGGGCCTCCCGCGCGGGCTCTGGCGCTCATCTCCCGCGCCATGCAGCCGCACGCGGAGAAGGTCGACAGCCGCAGGGTGACCTTCGTCGGCCCCTGTTTCGACGCGGACGGCGACGGCGGCTGGACCCGTCCCGAGGACGCGGAGAACGTGCTGCTGATCTCGCTCGGCTCGGCGTACACCAGGCAACCGGAGTTCTACCGCCAGTGCCTGGCGGCCTTCGGAGACCTGCCCGGCTGGCACGTCGTCCTCCAGATCGGCTCGTACACCGACCCCCGCGAACTCGGCAGCATCCCGCCCCACGTCGATATGCACTCCTGGGTGCCGCAGCGGGCGATCCTGGCGCAGGCGGACGCCTTCGTCACCCACGCGGGCATGGGCGGCTGCGGCGAAGGGCTCCTGGCCGGCGTCCCGATGATCGCCGTACCGCAGGCCGCCGAGCAGTTCATGAACGCCGACCGGCTCGTGGAGCTGGGAGTGGCCCGCCGCATCGACACCGCCGACGCCACGGCCGGGGCCCTGAGGGCGGCTCTGGAGGAACTCACCACCGACCCGGACGTCGCCCGCCGCTCGGCACAACTGCGCGCCGGCGCACGGGCGGAGGGCGGCACGCAGCGTGCCGCCGACCTCGTCGAGAGCATGCTGCCCTGAGCCGGCCGGCACCTCCGCCGGGCAGACCGGGAGGCATTCCACGTGGTGCGCCTCCCGGCCGCCGGCGTCCCGCCACGGCGGGGTGAGCCACGCGTCCGTAGCGGAATCCCTCCGTTTGTCGCCGGCCCTCTGTGGATTCGTCCGTGATCGGTAACAGAGGCAGCCTGCGGGAACGTCGGCATGTCCTCATGGGTGCACGGCATCGGCGGCGACGGAAAAAAGGGGCGGGCGGACATGGCGAAGCACAAGGGAAGGGGATGGAACGGCCGTCTTCTCGCGGCGGCACTCGGGGTGACCACCCTGGCCGCCGTCACCTCGGTGTGGACCGCGCAGGCCGACCCCGGCGACGCGGGGAAGCCTCAAGCACGTGCCTCCGCCCCGGTGGTGGCCGCCGTGTCCGCCGAGATCGTGCACGCGTCCGACCGCGGTGAGCGGGGCGTCAACCTCACCATCGACGACGGCCCGGACCCGAAGTGGACGCCGCAGGTGCTGCAACTCCTGAAGGACAGCGGGGTGAAGGCCACGTTCTGCATGGTGGGCACCCAGGCCCAGGCCTACCCGGACCTGGTCAAGGCCGTCGTCGCGGACGGGCACCGGCTGTGCAACCACACGGTCTCGCACGACACCACCATGGACACCAAGTCCGAGGCCTACCAGTCGCAGCAGATCCTGGACGCCGAGCGCATGATCGCCAAGGCGTCCGGTGGTGTGCACTCGCAGTACTACCGGGCCCCGGGCGGTGCGTTCACCCCGTACAGCCGCCAGCTCGCCGCGTCCCACGGCATGCGCCCGCTGGGCTGGAACGTCGACTCCCGGGACTTCGAGCGTCCCGGCACGGACGCCATGGTCACCACCGTCAAGAACGAGATCGCCAACGGGCCGACCATCCTCTTCCACGACGCGGGAGGGGAACGCTCCCAGACCGTGGAGGCTCTGCGCGAGGTGCTGCCCTGGCTGAGGGAGCAGGGCTACGTCTTCGGCTTCCCCGTGCGGTGAGTTCGCGGCCGGGGCTCCTCCGCGTGGCCCCGCGCCAGGGACGAGCCCACGTCCGACTGGGCCTGACTCGCGCGCCGTTGGACCGGGCCGAGCCCGAACGCCTGCCCGATGACGGCGGCGACAGCCGCCCTGCCCGCGCTCCATGGACGAGCACCCGATCCGCCGGCGGCTGTCCGCCCCACGCGGCGTACCGAGTCCGTGGACGTCGTCGCGCTGCGCCCGGCCGTGCGCCGGGATCGCGCCACCCCCTCCCGCCTGCGCCGCCTTCCGCCCGGCCTAGGACAGGTCGTCCAGCGGCCTGAGGAAGCGGCGCTCGTAGCGCTTGATGCAGCGGGTCTCCCGAGCCAGCGCGAACGCCTCCTGGCACTCCGGGTCGGAAGCACTGTCCGCGCGGTACTGCTCGTACGCGGCCAGACCGGGGAAGGAGAACAGGGCGTAGGCGATGTCGCTGTCGCCCTCGCTCGGCAGGAAATAGCCGTGGTGCGTCCCGCCGAAGCGGTTGACGAGCCGGACCCAGCGGCGACCGTACTCCTCGAAGCTCTCCAGCTTGTCCGCGTCGATCTCGTACTTCAGATGAATGGTGATCATGCCTGCATGATGCCGTGTCACGGACAGGCACCCGTACGGCGAGACTCGTGGGCGCCACGTCGTCGCGCCCCGGCGCCGGACGGGCGCGGTGGTGGCCGGACGGGGTCGGCGGTGGAGAGTGCACCCGCCCGCGTGGCACGGAGGGGTGCGGCAACACCGCTGTCGTGCGGGTGCGGGTGCGGGTGCGGGTGCCGGTGGCGGTCCGGACGCGGTGTCCGGGCGACGGGGACGCCCGGTCCGTGGTGGGCTCAGGTGCGGGGGCCCGCGCCGTGCAGCAGGGTGTCGATGATGCGCGCGGCGAGGGTGTCGGAGTCGGCGCCGGTGTCGTCCGGGCTTCCGTGCAGGGACTCCCCGAGCAGGGCGTAGTAGACGCGCCGCACCCAGAGGAGGTCGGCCGACCCGTCGATGAGCTTGTCCGCGCGGGCCCGCTCCAGCACGGTGATGCACCGTCGGCCGAGCTCCTCATGGAGGGCGGCGGCTTCGCTGCCCGGATCGGCCGGCAGCTCCAGGGCGAATGTCCAGGCACCCTTCACCTCCAGCACGTTGGCCGTGATGCGGTGCAGTGCCACCAGCGGAGGAGCGGTGTCCGGCCGGCCGTCCTCGACGGCCTGGGCGAGTTGGCGTGCGGCGGACGCCGCCAGGGCCTCGATCAGCGCCTGCCGATGGGCGAACCGGCGGTGGATCGTCGTCCTGGCCACTCCTGCCGCGGTCGCGATCTGTTCCATCGAGGCGCCGGGATCCCTGGAGAGCACCCGTTCGGCCGCCTCCAGGATCGCGCGCACACTGCGCTCCGCGTCCGCCCGCAACGGTCGTGCCGCTGGCTCACCCATGACCCCTCCCGCTTCTCTACCCGAGCCTGAAAAGGTACACCACTGACCCAGCTCCGCATTAACTGCATCTTATGTGTTGCAGTTAAATGGAAAGTAGGTACTCTTCGGTCACATTTCATCGTCGAGTGGAGGAGATCTCCGTGCACAGCACAGCGCTCATCACCGGTGCCTCGTCCGGACTCGGGGCGGAGTTCGCCGCACAGCTGGCCGCCCGCGGGCACGACCTGGTCCTGGTGGCGCGTTCCGAGGGAAGGCTCACCGACCTCGCCGAGCGGCTCGCCGAGGAGCACGGCATCCGCGCCCATGTCCTGGTCCAGGACCTTGCCGAGCCCGACGCGGGCCGGCGGATCGCCGAGCGCCTCACCGCCCGCGGCCTGCACGTCGACCTGCTGGTCAACAACGCCGGATTCGGTACGTGCGGCCGTTTCGAGGACATCGCCGCGGACCGTGACCACGACCAGCTGATGGTCAACGTCGTCGCGCTCGTCGACCTCACCCACGCGCTGCTCCCCGGCATGCTGGAACGCGGCACGGGCGCGGTCGTGAACGTCGCGTCCACCGCGGGCTTCCAGCCCTCCCCCTACTTCGCCGTCTACAGCGCGGCCAAGGGCTTCGTGCTGAACTTCGGCCTCGCCCTGCGCCAGGAGTACCGAGGGCGCGGCATCCGCGTACTCACGCTCTGCCCCGGCCCGGTCGACACCCCGTTCTTCGACGCCATCGGCACGCGCAAGGCTGCCGTCAACGGCTCGATGACCACACCGGAGCCGGTGGTACGCGCCGCCCTGCGCGCACTCGACCGCGACCACGGCTACGTCACGCCCGGACTCGGCAACGCCCTGTCCGCGCATCTGCTCCCCCGCCGGCCGCGGACCCTGGTCGCCGCCCTCGCCGAGCGCGTCACCCGCAAGGTCCTCGGTCCCGAGGGCACCGTCCTCCGGCCGAAGGAGTACGCGGCATGAGTTCCTCCACGGTTCCGGCCGCGGGTGCTGCCGCCGCGATGCTGCTCGTCGGCACCTCGACGGCCGTCTCCGCGACGATCGCCGACTATCCCGTTCTCAGCGGTCAGGCGCTGCGCTATGCGCTGGCCGCGGCGATCCTCCTCGCCGTCGTACGCCACCGCCGGTTACCCCGGGCCGGCTTGACCTACCGTGACGTCCTGCTGCTGCTGGCGCTCGCCGCCACCGGCCTTGCGGGCTTCAACATCTTCCTGGTCGAAGCCACCCGCCACGCGAGCCCCGCCGTGATCGGCACCGTGGTCGGAGCGATCCCCATCGTCCTCGCACTCGTCGGGCCGCTGACGGAACGCCGTCGGCCGGCCGCGCGCATCGTCGGCGCCGCGGTCGTCGTGACCCTGGGCGCCGCTGTCGCCGCAGGGTTCGGCGGCGGCAGCCTGCGCGGTGTGCTGCTGTCACTGGGAGCGCTGGCCGGAGAGGTCGCCTTCTCCCTGCTCGCTCTCCCGCTGCTGCCCAAACTCGGCCCCCTGAGGGTCGCCGCGTATCCCGCGGCGCTGGCGGTGCCCATGCTGCTGGCCGCGGGCATCGCCCTGGACGGGACGAGCTCCCTTCGCCTGCCGACCCCCACGGAAGCGGTCGCCTTCGGCTACCTCGGCGTACTCGTCACGGCCACCGCCTTCTTCCTCTGGTACGACGCGCTGCGCCGGCTGGGCGCCGCACGTGCCGGACTCTTCGCCGGACTCGTCCCGGCGGGTGCGCTGGTCACCACAGTCGCACTCGGGCTCGGCGAGGCGGGCGTCGCGGATGTGGCCGGCGCCCTGATCGTCGGCGCGGGTGTCCTGATCGGCCTGCGGCAGCCCGCGCAGACCGGCCTCGACGGACAGGCCGACCGCCGTGTCCCGCGGTCCCCGGCCGAGGACGAGCAACCGGTGCCGACGGCGCCGGAGCGCCAGTAAGGCAGGCGCGCCGGCGCTGTGCTTGGCATGCGGAGCTGCCGGTATGGCCGAGCTGGGGTCGAGGCCGCCAGCGCTCACCGATCAGGATGAAGGGGGACCTGACCTGCATTTTCGCGCGAGTAAGCGTGGACTGCCGGGTGGCCACCATCAGGATGCGGTTGCCCCGATGGTTGGCGACAGACGCCGCAGGCCGGCTCTCAGGGCGTCCTGGTGCGGTGTGGCCGGTCGTCACCAGGTGGTCAGGTCGACTACATGGACACAGTGGAGGGGCTGTTACCCAGCGTTCCTGTTACTGCGGGCCGTGCCAGTCCAGGCACAGGACTGTGGCGTCGTCTTGTGGGGGGTGGCCGTGGTAGGCATCGGTGACCGCGGCGACCAGAGCACGTACGGCCTCTCGTGGGTGATCGGTGGCTGTGGCACGGATCAGGCCGGGCAGATCTACGGTGTTCGCTTCGCGTTCTTGCATCCCGTCGGTGTGGAGCACGAGGCGGTCACCGGGGCGCAGATCGAGGTCCTGCACCTGGTAGGCGCCCTGCAAGGAGATACCGAAGGGCATGTCAGCCGCCAGAGGCAGTTCGTCGACTGTGCCGTCGCGCAGCCGGAGTGGCTGGGGGTGGCCGGCGTTGACGAACTTGGTGCTGGTCCCATCCAGGGCGATGCGTAGCAGTTGTCCGGTGGCAAAGGCGGGTTGCCCGTGGTCGAGGAGGGCCTGGTGGATCTGGCGGGCCTGTTCGGCGAGGCCGGTTCCGGCGCGGCGGGCGCCGCGGGAGGCGTTGACGAGGAGGGTAGCGGTGAGAGCGGCGTTGACGTCGTGGCCCATGGCGTCAGTGACGGACATGTGAAGGGTTTCGTTGTCGAGGCTGTAGTCGTAGGTGTCGCCTGCGATGTCGGAGGCCGGGACCAAGGCGCCGGCGAGGGTGAAAACGGTGGCTTCCAGGGAGGCGGCCGACGGAAGGAGTTGGCGCTGGATTTCCGCGGCCAGGCTGACTGAGGTGGTGCGATTACCCCAGTGGTAAAGGTCGGTGAAGCGACGGTCGGTGACGACGATGTACGCCAACGCGTGCGCCGCCGCTTCGACCTGTTCCAGCACGTCCTGGGTTACGTGATCGAGAAACAGCTCCAGGACACCGATGGTGTCGCCGCGGTTGGTGACCGGTGCGAGCACCCGCCGCCGGTGTTCCCTTTCCGGAGCCAGCACCAGCCGCTGGGCACGAAGGACCTTGTCGTAGAGGCCGCTGTCGGCGAGGGGCACTTGTTCGGCGCAGCGCTCCTGCGGCGTAGCCGCGGTGTCGTTCACCCGCAGCAGGCGTCGTCCGACGACGTCGACGAACAGGAACGACACGGATCGGGCGCCGAACCGGTCGCGCAGATTGCGCGCCACGACATCGATGGAGTCAGCCGGAGCGGCATCCTCCGCCGCCGCCAGCACCTCAGCCAGTCTCATTCGATCACGTGCCACATCAGCCTCCCGGAACGGCGGACTCCTGCGGACTCTGCCTCCCGCGGCATAACAGTACGTGCCTCATCCATTACTCAATGCGATAAGTGGTGAACCCGCCTCTCGCCGAGCAACCCGTCCTGCCGGTGCAACCGGACCGAGTGCCGCGCCTGACGGCCCCGACGGCGGTCTGCCGGGTGATCTGGGACTGAAATCGGGAGCCGAGCAGCACGCGACCGTCAGGTCGTTCGGGGCCGGGCCGGCCGTTGGACACCGGATCAGCCCAGCGGCAGTTCGGCGGTGTCGCATCGGGAGGGCGCACCAGAGGCCGCGGAAGCCGCGCACCAGTGACCGGGGTCGTGGTCGTTGTCATATGCCTGGGCGCCGACGGCCTGAACGGCGGCGATGGCGGACGGGATGCCGAATGTGTCGGGTCTGTGCGGGAGATGAGGTCACGGGCGTGCCGCGCCCGTATGCAGGCGATTCATTGATCTCACCTGGACGGCGGCACGAGAACATCCCGGATGGGACTTGTTCGCAGCCGCGACTGAGACATTGCGTCATGTGAGTTAAGGAAAGAGACGCACCAGAGTGAATAGAATTATGGTCAGCCGTTCCTTCATCTTGTGATAGTCGCTTTATTGGAATGGCATTGTCGCTGGTATTTCTGGCTTCGTGTCCAGGGTGTGGAAAATTGCTGCGTAATATTCGGCGGAAACGTGACGGCTGCTCGGACGTTTGGCTGGGCCGGGTGCGCCGTGGACCACGACTCTCCGACAGGAAATGGCCTCTCGATGAAGTTGAAGATCCCTAAGCTGGCTTCCCGCCGCGGCCTCTCCGGCTGGCTTGCCTCGGGGCTTGCGGCGACCGTTGCCGGCGTCATGGTCGCTGTGACACCGACGCAGGCGCTGGCCATCGCGACCCCCGTGCCGTTGGGCACGGCTGCCTCGTACTCCGTTCTGGCGGGCTCGGAGATCACGAACACGGGGCCCTCGCTCATCAGCCAGGATCTCGGGGTGAGTCCGGGGACGGCTATCACCGGGTTCCCGCCCGGGCAGGTGCTCGGTGCGGTGCATTCCGCGGACGCCGCGGCGCTGCAGGCCAAGAGCGATCTGGTCGTGGCTTACAACAACGCGGCGGGCCAGGCCACGGATTTCGCACTCGCGGCGGGTATCGGGAACGGAGACACGCTGCTGCCGGGTGTGTACACCGCGGTGTCGGGTGTGGGGCTCACCGGTGACCTGATTCTGGATGCCGGGGGGAACCCCAACGCGGTCTGGGTGTTCCAGATTCCCGAAGCTCTCACCACGGCGTCCTCCAGCCGGGTGCTTCTGACGAACGGCGCGTCCGCCTGCAATGTTTACTGGCAGATCGGCAGTTCGGCCACGCTGGGTACCACCTCCACGTTCGTCGGCACGATCATGGCTCTGACCTCGATCAGTGTGACCACGGGGACGAACATCCAGGGCCGTGCGCTGGCCCGCAACGGTGCGGTGACGCTCGACAACAACCGGATCTTCCCCGGAACGTGCTCGACCACGACCACGGGCGGAACGACGACCGGCACCACCACCGGCACCACGACCGGGACCACCACTGGAACGACGACCGGCACCACGACCGGTGTCCTGGGTGGCGTGACGACCGGCGGTACGACGACGGGCGCGGTCGGCGGTCTTCTGGGCGGCATCTCGACCGGGGGCCTGGTCGCCGGCCAGGTGACCGGCGGTACGTCCGGGAACATTTCCGGCAACACCGCAGGGAATGTCGCGGGCAACACGACCAGCGGCAACACCGCAGGCAACACGACCGGCGGTAATACCGCGGGCAACACGACCGGCAACAACACCGCAGGGAACGACACCGGCGGTCACGGTGGTGGGCCGGGCGGCCCCGGTCAAGGCGGTCCGGGTCACGGCGGCCCCGGTCAAGGCGGCCCGGGTCACGGCGGTCCGGGTCACGGCGGTCCGGGTCACGGTCACGAGGGTGGGCCGGACAAGGGACACGAGGGCAAGCCCGGGCACGGTCCCGAGGGCAAGCCCGGGCACGGTCCCGAGGGCAAGCCCGGCCGCGGCGACGACAAGCACGGTGAGCACCACGGCTACGGGGACAAGCCCGATGAGCAGGGTGGCCCTGAAGGTCACGCGGGCTAGGTCTCGGACCTGAGACGGCGGTTCCGAGGCTTTCGGGGGCCAGGCCTCGGACTGACCGCCGGTATCGAATGACTGGATGACAGCTCGACGGCATGCGGCAGATTCCTCTTTCTGCCGCATGCCCTCAGTGGTATTCGCGATAACGGCAGTAAATGCGAGAGTTGGCATGAGAAGAACTGGGTGGGCGGTGTCCAGCGGAATGCAAGCAGTGGACACGGAACGAGCACAACAGTCCGAGTCCGGTGTGTCCAACGCCGGGGTCAAGGGGGCGGGCACCTCGTCGAAACGGGAGAAAACTGCCCGTGCCCTGCACAAAGGTCTGTTCACCGTGGTGCTCATGTGTCTGGTGACAGCACTGACCCACGTCGCCATGGTTTTCCTCCATGTAGCACCCGCGAATCATGTGTCGAAGCGATACAGCTCTCAGGTGAACGCGTGGGTGTATCCCCTGTTCGAGCAGAACTGGCGGCTGTTCGCCCCTGATCCGGACTCTGCCAACCGGCAAATCCTGGCGAGGACGTCGCACACCGCGCCGGATGGATCAGTCCAGGTGAGCGGCTGGTTCGACCTGGCCGCTGTTGATTCCTCGGCAGTCGAGCACAACGTGTTCCCGAGCCACACAGCGCAGAACCTGTTGCGCCGCGCGTGGACGACCTACGTCGAACTGCACGGTGGCGACGACGCGGCGGACTCGGAACGGGCCGTGATGTTGCAGCAGTACCTGCGCAACATCGCCGCTGACCGTTTCGCGGACCACAACAGCGGCCCCTTCGAGTTCATCCAGCTCCGTGTCCTGACACTGCCTATCGCAGCCCCCGGGACAGCGGCATCCAAGCGTCCGCCCGTCCCGGTCGAGAACCGGCTTCTGCCCTGGTGGAAAGTGACCCGTCATGGGAACTGAGCAGCTCCCCCCATACCCGTCGGCCGTGACCCCGGACCGGACGGCCGAACAAGAAACTACGAACAGAGTCGTCATGCGGTGGCTGAGTGAGCGGGCCGCAGCGTTCTGGGCTCTGGTGACCGGCCGACCGGTGTCCTTGTACGCGGCTGCGGTGCTGCGTATCGGTTACGGACTGCTGTACCTCGCCTTCCTCCTCCGGGAGTTCCCCCACCGAAACGAGATCTGGGGCCCCGGCTCGCCGTGGACACCGGAACTGGCACAGCAGCTCTTCGAGCAGTCAGGCTGGAACAGCATCCTGACTCTGTCCGGCAGCCGCACCTACTTCGAGGTCTGCTACGCGGCGGCCGTGGTGACGTCCGTCCTGTTCACGCTGGGTTGGCGGACCCGCATCATGTCCGTGCTGTTCGCTGTCGTGGTGGTCTCCTTCCACGCGAGGGCGATCTTCATGACGGACGGGGGAGACAACCTGATCCTGCTGATGGCCCTCTACCTCGTCCTCACCGCGTGCGGCCGGCGCTGGTCCCTGGACGCGCGCAGAACCCGACGGGCCGTCGCACGAGCGGGCATGGCGCCGCCGCCTGTGAAGACCTTCTGGATTCAGCAACTCACCGACGCGCGGGTCACGCTGACGACCGTCGTACACAACTGCGGAATCTTCGTCATCGCAGCCCAGGTATGCCTCCTGTACGGAGCGGCCGGCCTGTACAAGGTCCAAGGCGCCTCGTGGGGTGGGGGCACCGCCATCCACTACGTGCTGAACCTCGACCTCTTCCAGCCCTGGCCAGCGCTCTCGCATCTCGTGGACCAGTACCCGACCGTGATCGCTGTCGCCAGCTACGTCACCGTTCTCCTGCAGGTCGCCTTCCCTTTCGTACTCTTCGGCAGACTGAAGTACCCCGTCCTCGCCCTGCTGCTGGGCATGCACATCGGCATCGCAGTACTCATGGGACTACCCCTGTTCTCCGGGGCCATGATCGTGGCCGACGCGGCGTTTCTCCCCGACCGCTTCTACATGTTCCTGGCCCGCGCCGCCCGGCGCATTGCTCCGCGAGCCAGCACGCGGCGGCCCAGCGCTTCCGAGGGGCCGGACTCCCGGTCCGTGCCTCCACAGCTCAGGGGCGGCTACACACCGCGAGTCAGCAGATCGCTCCGGTAAGGGGGCGTCCGGCTTCAGCCGACAAGGCCAAGTTGCTCCCCGACCCGCGGTGAGTGCGGCAATGCGGTATCGCACGACACCACCATCGCAACTCACGTACCGCAACCGCTTCCGACGCCGGGCTGCGGATACCGGACAGCTTCCCCGCGCAGGGAGGTGCACTCAGACAGGACGAGCCCATGCCCAAGCGATCTGTACTCCCAGTGCTGGTCTACGACGGTGACTGCGCCTTCTGTACCACCTCGCTGACCTATCTCATGCGGCGCTTGCGGCCCAAGTGCGCCATCACGCCTTGGCAGTTCACAGACCTCGATGCTCTCGGCATCAGCCGACGGAGAGCCCAGCACGAACTCCTGTACGTCTCGCCGACAGGAACGGTGTACGGCGGCGCGCAGGCCGTCGCCAAGCTCCTGCTGCGCGCGGGCGGCATCTGGGCCTGGCCCGGTGGGTTGCTCACCTTGCCGCCGGTCCGCTGGATCGCCCATGGCATCTACCGGATCATCGCCGCCCACCGGGACCGAATGCCCGGCGGCTCACCGACCTGTGCGATGCCGGCCGCATACCAAGCGCCCTGACCTGCGGCCTTTCACAGAGCGGTGGTTCCGGTTCGCGTCGGAGCGCGTCGCAGGCGGTGACCAAGGCCAGGCAGGACCCCTCTGTCACAGCAGTGGGCACTCGTGTTACGCCATAAGGGCGGACTCCCCCACGCGGTTGGCTATCACCGCGGGCACAGCGATGCACAATGTGCTCAAGATTTGATCTTGGCAGCCTGTTGACCAGCAGTGCGCCCATTACGCCCGGAGATGCACTACCCCGTGGTTTCGAGGATGAGCCCCACTGTCAGGAAGCGCCGTCTGGGAGCCGAGCTCCGTCGACTCCGCATCGACAGCGGGCTGACCGGCGGGCAGGTCGCAGAGCGCCTCCTGATCTCCCAGCCGAAGATCAGCCGTCTGGAGAACGGCCACTGCGCCATCAGCCCCCGCGACGTCCGCGACCTGTGTGCCCTCTACGGCGTCACTGATCAGCAGGTACTCAACTCGCTGATGCGGATGGCGAAGGAATCCGCACAGCAGGGCTGGTGGAATTGCTACGGCGACATCCCCTACAGCATCTACATCGGCCTGGAGACCGACGCTCACTCCGTTCACTGCTTCGCACCCTTAATCATTCCCGGCCTGCTGCAGACCCCCGCTTATGCCCAGACAGTCATCGAGGAAACGATCCCTCTGATCACCGCTGAGCAGGCATCCAACCGCCTGAAGGTACGGCTGCGGCGCCAGCACCGGATCTACGACCCCACTGGCCAACTGCGCCTATATGTCATCCTCGACGAATCAACGCTACGTCGAGTCGTTGGCGGCCCCGACCTCATGCGCGAGCAACTGGAGCACCTGAACGCACTCAGCGCCGAACCGCACATCACCGTGCAGGTCCTCCCCTACAGCGCGGGTGCCCTCTCAGGTGCTGCAGGACAGTTCTCGATCCTGAGCTTCGCGGACAGCCCCGAAGCAGGTGTGGTCTACCTCGAAGGATCGACCAGCGACCTCTACCTGGAAAAACGTTCCGACCTGGAGCATTACGACCTCATCCACACCCACCTGCGAGCCCGGGCACTCAGCCCCGACAACACTCGGCACTTCGTCTCCGACATCATCGGGAACTATGGCGCCGCAACACCGTGAACGGCGAAGGAATGAACCGGGCGTGGTGGAGTATCAGGGCGTGCCCCCCTGACGCCAACGGCTCAGAAGAGACAGGGCCGGCCCTCCACACCGCGAATCCGGCCTGCGCAGCGGAGCGCGAGCCGCTCTGGTTGGCCCGCGACGCGGGCTGCCTGTTCGCGGAGCTCTTGGGTCTAGGGGCCATCGGAAGCGGCGGTGAGTTCGTCGGCGGTCCATGGTTCGTCCATGGCGATGCTCCTGAGCAGGGTCCACTCGTGCAGGCGGCCGGTGAGGTAGTTCCGGCCCTGGCCGTCCGTGCGCACGCCCATGAGGACCACGACGCAGGAGTGGGCCTGCCCGAGACGGACCTTGGGCCGTGTGCCTGGACCGCGTAGCCGTCGGTGACCGCGAGGGGGTACCCGCCGCCCACGGCGAGCACGTCTGCAGGCAAGCGGCGGTGCAGGTCGGTGAGGTTCACGCAGCGGCCCGTGCGCTGCCGCCCAGCTCGCCGAAAGCACTCTCCCAGACGTCACGGACATCTCGGCTGATTAGTGTGCGCAGTGTGGGCCACCGGCCGACGAGAAGGTCCCGGTCGAGGTACTGGGCCAGGTCGTCGTGCTGGCCTTCGGCCAGGACGATGCGGTAGTAGCTCATCCGCACCCGGGGCTGGTGGAGGTCGAAGGTGGTCAGCCCCGACCATGCAAGATGGAGCGGCAGACGCACAGGGCCGTGCTGGGGACCGGCGAGCTCGGAGAGCGCTGCGGGCAGGCGTCGGGCGAACTTGGCACGGCGGAGATCGGAAAGGCCGGGCTGTGATGCCATACGTCGATTGTCCAGGAAGAGTCGGCAGCGAGCTGCTTGGTCCGCAGACAACGCAACTGTGAGCACGTGGCGGGCCCGACCGGCGGCTGGCCCGCCAGCTGCGAGCTGCCAACAAAAACAGCCCCCGGCCCCTGGCCGAAAGCTGTTGCATGGAGCGGGTGACGAGAATCGAACTCGCGCTCTGAGCTTGGGAATCATCGGTTCTCAGGATGCCAGAGGGGTCCTGAACTGGGGTTTTGCAGCGGGTGGGTGAATGGGTCCCTGTCTCTGGTAGCCGTATCTGACCGCTGTTGTCCGCTCTGCTGGGCACGTCGGCGGCGGGTCGTCAGTCTGAGGTTCTGCGCTGGAGCGGGTGATGGAACGGAACGGGACCACCTGTGCTGCAGATGCTCCGGTGGCGCAGACGTCAGGCCCAGAAGGCTTCGGTGACGACGATCTGGGGATCGGCGTGGCGCCGCATGAAGGTGAAGATGAGCCAGCCGCGTCCGCCGGCCAGATCCACGATGTGGGGGCCGCCGGGGCTTGTAGAGGCCAGAGGCCGGACGGTCATCCAGTGCGGGAGCGAGGCATCGGCGTCGATCCCCCGGAAGTACGGGTCTTCGGCCGTGATCAGTTCCGCACGGGCACTCATGATCAGATCACTGCCCTCGACAGGCATGTTCTGGAAGTCGTGCTGCGCCTGCTTCGTCCAGTCCATTTGCCAAGGCGGCCGGAGTGGTTCGTCGGTCACTCTCCGGGCTTCCTCTCAGCGGCTTCGTGCCGGAGGCGGCTGTACTCCTCCAGAAGTCGGCTGGACTCCTCGGGGTCCTCGGACTTAGCGGCGCGGGCTTCGAGTTCGCGCAGGTGCGAGTCGAGGGCGGGATTCCGCGCGATGGCGTACTGCGTCCACCACAGGCGCATGAAGGCGGGCACGGGCGTGATGTTGAAGGCGTCGCCGATGACGCGCTTCCAGTGCGCCTCAAAGTCCGGGAGGAGGTGCGGAGTGTGTTCCTGAATCGCCAACCGAAGTGCCTGAGGCGTGTGTTCGGGCATGGGCGGCAACCGCAGGGGTTCCCCCTCGTACCCATCGAAATGGAATGCGTGGGCGGGCATGGTTCGTGCTCCTTGGTGTGGGGGTGGGTCAGGCCGCCTCGTGTCGGTCCTCGCGCTCGCGGGCCATCTGCTCGAACCACTCGGCCGGCACCAGGTAGGCGACCGTCTTCCCCTTGCGGGTGATGGCGGCGGCCTCGCCGGCGATCCGGGTCCGGTCCAGGATCTCGCCCATCCCCTTGCGCAGGTCGATGGTTGTGTACGTCTTCGTCTCCATACGCTCAAGCGTATAGCAACTATCATAGTTGACATATGTGCCCGCGGGTGCGAGGGCTGGAGGAAACCAACGGGCACGTCGGGTGCGGAGCAGGCGCGGGGTGCGTGATGGGACTTACGGCAACAAAGAAGCCCCCGGCCTCTGGCCTGGGGCTTTGGTTCGAGCTGTGGAGCGGGTGACGAGAATCGAACTCGCGCTCTGAGCTTGGGAATCAACGGTTCTTACGGTGTTGGAGGGGTTCTGGCCTGCGATTTCGGATTGGGCAGGCCAATGGCTCCCGGTCTCTGGGAGCCATATGTGACCGCTGTTGTCCGCTCCGCTGGGCACGGATGGGGCACGAGAGCTGACAGCGCGAGGCGTGCTCCGGGCGGGCCGACCGGTCAGAGGTGGATGACGCGGACCTGGTTGCCGCAGAGTCTGGTCATGTCGTCGCTGTCGGACGTCAACAGGGCGACGGGTTTCGGCTGGCGCAGGGCGACCTCGGCGACTGTGGTGTCGATGGCGTACTTGTGCCCGTGCAGTCCGGCACCTTTGAGGAGTTCCGCTGCTGCTTTCGCCGTCTGTTCGGTGACGGGCTCCACCTTGACGCGGGACAGGGCCCAGTTCAGGCGGGGCATGTTGGTGCGGGAGTGGGTGACTTCCACGATGGTGTTGGCCCCGATGACCAGGTCGGCTCCCATGTCGTGGAAGACCTGAAGCATGGCGAGGAGCTTGCGGTCCTGCGCGATCCAGGCGGAGAGCCCTTCCGAGTCCAGGACGACGGTTTCGATGCGTTCGCTCACGCGGCGTCCGCGCCCGTGGAGGTGTCGGCGGAGTCGAAGATCTTCGCGCGGGCCTCGGCGAGCTCCTCGTCGCTGAAGCCTCCGTGCTCCTCTTCATGCCGGCGAAGGTCGTCGCCCAGGAGTTGGTGCCGGATCTGGCGTGCTACGGCTTCGGCTACGTAGCCGGAGACGTTGTCCGTGAGCTTGCGGAGTTCCGCCACCTGATCGCTGGGAAGCGTAACGGTGATACGAGTCGTTGAAGACATATAGCAAGCATACTAGAGTATGCGCACAAGGGCTTGAATATTGCCGCCCATCGCCACTCTCCGTGACGCTCGCCATGCAATGTGGGCGAGGCGCCACACGTCGCAAGGTTGCCTCTCCCTCGGCCTCGATGTGCGGGGTGAAGCTGTATGAACAAGCTCCTGTGTGCACGGGACTGTTGAGTCTTAGCTCACGGCCGGCTGGACGACCGGCGGGGCTCAGCGGAGTCGCGATGGTCGATTGGCCGTCGCCACCACTCCGTAGATTTGAAACAGCCCATCAGCCAGTGCGCTTCCGCTATGTCAAGGATGATGTTGCCGACCCAAGGGATTGGCTCGAAGCGGAGCATCCCCTCCTGGATATGCACTGGCTCCCAATCCAGGTCGTGGTGGAGAAGGACCGCATATGGCTCACCGCGACGCTGCCAGAAGACCATAGGTTCGTGGACCTCGTTCACGAAGGGTTTGACGATGTCTTCCGGAGCGAACTCGACGTTTGCCATGTCCGCCCACCTACCGACTCCCTCGCGTTCCCGTGCCAGATAGCGCCGCATGACCTGTACGAACGCGTTAAGGCTCGCATCGTCCAGTACGGACTCCCGGGAGACGATGATCGACTTCACTTTCTTGCGTAGCGCTCTGCCCCGGCGGAGCTGGCGGGTCGCATTGGCCCAGAAAAGCCCGCCGCGCTCGGGATCGTGGACCACGCAGAGAACGGGAAGGCTGCCATCGCGCCAGTTATCCCCATGATTGCCGACCGGTACGCGGTGCCCGCGTCTGGTTCGGGTTGAGACTCCTCCCTTCACCTGCATGGTCAGGGAATCCTCCGTCCGCTGTCCGTTATCGACGAAGGTGATGTGCAGATCCTCGCCGTGGTCGTTACCGCCGTCTATCTCCTGCACGATGTGGCCGTGCCGTTCCAGCAGTGAACGCACCTCATTCACTGCCATGCGTCCGATACGCCTGCTTTCGGGCACCTTCGGCATATAGCCCCCTCTTCACGAATGCCGGGGGACCAGATTAGGACCAGCCACTGACACGCATGGCGCCTTCGGTGAACGTGGCGGGACGTGCAGCAGTGTGCCCGCCTAGTCAACTGCTGTCATCATGGGAAACCACGAGATTGAGGACGACCTGATCCGGCGCAACCCACCCTGGGCCGAAGGCTGGACGAGCTGACCAGCCGCGTCCGCATGGCGGCGCTCGAGCTGACCGCCGCGCTCCTGGCGACACCAAGTCGGAAGCAGGCAAGTGGGTCGTGGTCCTGCCGGCCTTTCTCCGGACCAACCTCCGGCCTCACCTCGACCGGCATGCGGAGAAGGGGCCGGACTTCTGCTCGCCGGGGAGAAGGGCAAGGCGTTCCACCGTCCGAAATGGCGCACGGCTCGCGCGCTCGTCCGTATGCCGGAGGGCTTTCGCTCTAGGGCCTTCGTCACACGGGGCACACCCTGGCCACTCGGTCCGGGGCCACCCTCAAGGGCACGATGGTCCGCGTCGGCCAGGCGTCGGAGAAGGCCGCGTTGATCTATCAGCACTCGGATCTTGAGCGACAGCAGGAGGTCGCGAGCGGGCTGGACGACTTCGTGCGGTCCGCCCGTAAGAAGGCTGATCAGGGGCCTTCTGGTGCGGATCTGGTGCGAGACCCCTGAACTGGTCCAGACAACAAAGAAGCCCCCGGCCGCTGGCCTGGGGCTTTTTCATGGAGCGGGTGACGAGAATCGAACTCGCGCTCTGAGCCTGGAAATCACCGGCGATTCTGCCCGTAACGGGCTGGCGACCTGGGACAGCCGTGGCTGGCACCCCTCCAGGCCAGCCAGATGCCGGCTCCTGCTGACCGCTGTTCACCGCACGTGGTGGCACGGTTCTGGCACGGCTACCTTCTGATCCGTAGCTCTCTGTGGCTCGGTAGGTAGCGGTCATACTCGTTGCCTTATAACCCTACGAGGGGGCTGTCAGGCACGGTCTGTTGTGGTTGCTGGCCTTCGCTGTTGTACCGCAACATCCGAGACCAGGGCAGTCAGCTGGGGCAGTCAAGGATGAAGTCGACCTGGCAGTTCACTGCTTGCCCGAAACGCAGATGATGTTCGCGATCCACCGCTCCTCGATCGCACCCTGCATCCATGAATGAATTCTTTCGACCGCCTAACCCAGGCGAGAAATGCAATCGATGGCATATGCAATGTGATTTTATGCTGCAAGATAAAGGTTGACTTCTGTGTGTTGAAGTTTTCGGAGCTAATTTGGAAACCCTCAGCAGGTCTCTTCTTTTCTGTTGTGGGTCCAGCTAATGCTGCAAGTCTTCATTGATTTAGGGTAAGCTTGCAGCGAGGTGCACTGATGAGTCCTGGGCAATTATTGGAGCTGTGACGTGAACACCAATGTCACTGACACGCTGAAGCCGCGTGCTGGGAAAAGATTTCAGCCGACTAAGGAACTTGCCCTGCATGAACCGGCGCTGAGGGCCTGTGTCGAGATTTGCCCGCCTAGGAGTAATTTGACTGTTGTTCGGGAAATGACGGGACCGTACGGGATTCCTGATTTCACTGCCATCCTGGGTGGGCGAGATCAACTTGACGCCCGCCTCAATTGCCCAGTGCCTCCGTTGCTGAACGAAATCGACGCGGCGATTGCAGCGGTCGCTCATGTCAAGGCGGCGCGAAGTATTGACTCCTTGGCCCGCGCGATCGGATGGCCCGTCTCCACCATCGCTCGGAGGATTCCTCGCCTGGTCAAGGCTGGTGGCCTTGTCGAGATTCGACCGAAACTTTATGTCAGGCCACAAGGTATTAAGCCCCTAGGCGGCGTAATTGCTGTCGAGGCTAAAGTGGAAGACTGGCGAAAAGCGCTACGTCAGGTGCGAACCTACGCGGTATGGGCAGATTCATATGTTGTCGTAATGGGGGATCTCACTGCGAACGCATTGCGCACGATGAAAGGTGAGGTTGACAAGGATCGTGGCGGGCTCATGGTCAGCGGAGAATGGGTCGTCCGCCCACAGGTTCAATTGACGCACTCGCGACCGCGGCGCGTCTGGGCGGCAGAACATGTGCTCGCCGCCCTCCGCGACACTTACCAACCTTCCTCGGCCCCGTAGCGGGACAGCCCATGCCGGAAGGGCTCGGTCCAGTGAGAAGCGTTCAAAGGCGACCCTGTGGCAGCTGCCACACGCGGCCAAAGGGCGGACGCGGTCTGATACATGTCCAACAGCGTGGAGTATCGAGCTTCGTAATTATCTCCGTTGTCGCCGATTTCTCCGACGGCTATGTGAAGGGCGGCGATGTGGTGCCGAAATGCTTCCTGGGGGCCAGGCGGAGGAAATTCACCTAGGGCCTGGTAGAGAGCCGGGTTTTGGTTTTTGAGCACGTTGACTTCTGCCGACCTTAGCGAGCCTAGTAGGCGTTTGACGGTCACACGTTCGTACCATCCTCCGCCGCCTCCGTCGCCAGGCTCTCGCGCTGCGTAGCTGGCGTAGGCGCAAGCCCTCTGACGCTGGTCCCAGCCGGATCCTACGCTGGCGGCTCCTGCCGCGACCGCTGGCAGACTCGTGAGATCACCGTGCGAAATATGGACCGGGGCATTCTCGCTCAAAGCCCGGACAGTTCTACAGAGTCCATGGGTTTCTTTGGCGCTCGCCTCTGCTGGAAGGCTAGCGAGATGACGTACTGGTACTACAAACCAGCCTGCTGGTTCAAGCTGCGCAAGCGCACCAATATGCGCGTCTAGGGTTGTTTCACCTTCCCAGAAGGGGGCAGTTCCGGCAATTGTGAGCCAGCAGTCTGGTGCTAGATCGATGGCCTGTTTAGCGAGTTCGAGAGTTACCTCACTCGTCTGGGTTTCTGCGTGGTGGAGCAGCATGGTCGGAGCAAGTTTCGTTGCTCCAATTTTGTCCTGGAAATCGAATACTTTGGATAGGTGATCGTGCCTCAAGAGTGGAGTGGATAGGTCGCCTCGGTTTCCGCTCCACAGGTCATATGCCTGGTAATATCGAAAGTCCCCCACGCCTGCCATTTGGAGTGCGTGTGTCTGGGCGTCGAACCAAACGCGTGCCCCTTCTGCGTGCAAGCCTCGAGCCATAACGTCTGCGCTTCGCCGATGTCGCAGCGGCTCGACAGGAGATGCGAACGGAGAAATTACGGCACCCTCTGCGTCGCCAGATTTTACGGCCTGGACTATCCATGCAAGAAGATTGCGCGGACTGTCCTCGATCAGAATGCTCACGATAGCTCCTCGATGGCCTGAGCCAATCGATTTCCGTTCAGGTAACGACGTGCTGGTTGTGGGTGCAGGCATTTGCGAATGAAGGTGCTTTGTTGATCTGACAGGTCCGGTCTATGCTCTGCGATATCGACGATTCGCGTGTTTATCAGCCGTACGGCGTAATCTGCGTCATCGCCCTTGAAGGGTATTGGTAGTTCCCCGCTGAGCGCGGTATACATGAGAATGCCGACGCAGAAAACATCGGAAGCGGCAGTTGGGGCGCCTGAAAAACTGTGCAGATGCTCTGGACTAGCAAAGCCAGGGGTGCCAGGTTGCCCTGCGATTGTGAGACCCGAGCGTAGGGTGTGTCGAGCAAATCCGAAGTCCATGACCTTGTAGGTCCCGTTGGAGAGCCGGCGGATGTTGTTGGGGCTCAGATCTCGATGAACCACTCGCTTGACATGCGCAGCCCCAAGTCCGCGGGCCACGTCTCGGGCCATTGTCATGGTTTCTTTCCATGTCCATGGTCCGGATTGAAGGCTCGGAGTTAGGTCGTCGCCGTCAAGGTATTCCTCCAGCCAAGCTGCACCCACTGGTGGGTTGCCTATCTCGATGAGCTCGGATGCAACAGCCACGACGTATGGGCTGCTGATCGCGGCGAGCAACTCGACTTCGCGCTCGGCCCGCTTAATGCTGTCCGGATTCGATGCTCCTATGGAGATCACCTTGAGAACCAGCCGCTCCTTCCCGCGGTCAACGAGCGTGACCGACTTTTGCGCGCCGCCCCTCAAGGAAGCAACCTCGGTCACGTTCAGGGCAGTTAGAGCTTGCACGACAACTTCACGGGGTACGTCCTCCATGTCTCGGAGGCTAGCGCTGCGCGATCTCGCATGTGAAGGTTTTGTGGAAGCTACCAACCGGTAAGTCTTGAAGTGGCGTGAACGGCAACCTGCCGCAGGTTTAAGCGCGCTGAGGTGGTGCGGGTTTGGCCGGTGTCCTGCGCGGTTTGGGGTCGGGCATGATCAGGGGGCCGTACGCTGGCCGACAACTCGGGCAGGCTGTGATTCTGCCCGGAATTTGAACGAGTGGCCCCTTGGTCTTGCTCGACGCGGGACCCGAACCGGGGAGGTGGCTAAAGCCGTGGAGCCGACCGCCCCAGCCACAGAGGGTCTCTCCCCACTTCATGCCCGCAGCCGCCGAGCGCGGCCAGCCGGGGCGGAGACAGGAGGCAGGCCCCGCCGCTGAGGCGGCGCGCGCCCGCGCTGTGCGCGGGTCTTGATGAACTAGCGAAAGATCTACCGCGCTGAAGCCGGGCACTCCGTGGGTCGTGCCCGTACATGGCCGTCGGCCGCCCTTGGTGTGGGAGCGGCCGACAGCGGGTCCGGAGGTTGTCAGGCAGATGTGGCGGCCTCGCGGCCCCTTCGCGTCCGGCGATGGAAGACCTCGTCAAAGGTGGCGCGGGCGCCAGTGGGGTCGATGTAGTGCATGGCCAGGAGGGCTGCGATGACGGCGCCGACGAGGTCGTTCTGGACCTCGGACCAGGTGTGGTCGTCGCCGCAGGTGGTGAGGCCCTTCAGGCCGTGGAGGGCGTGCATCGCCTCGCCGGCTTCCTCTGCGACCTTGCCGACCTGGAGGGCTTTGAGCTCCTCGTCGGGCAGGTGGGCGCCAGCCGCTCGGCAGACGGCGGAGAGCTTCTCGATGTTGTCCCACAGGGTGTCCACGGCGGACCTCCGATTTGATGGGTTCGGTTATTCCTGTGCGGGTCGTCCGAGCTGGCGTACGGTCCATCCGGCCATGCGCCAGGCGTCGGCGTCGATGAGGTTGCGGAGGTCGACGAGGACCGGGGCCGCGACCAGTGGGGCGAGGGCCTTGGGGTCGGCCTCTCGGAAGTGCGGCCACTCGGTGGCCAGGACGATCAGTTGGGCGTCCTGGACGGAGTTGTCGAGGGCTTCGGCGTAGTCGAGCTCCGGGTGCCGGCGCAGTGCCGTGGGCACGGCGTGCGGGTCGTGGACGGTGACGGTCGCGCCGCGCTGGTGCATGAGGGCGGCGATCGCCAGGGCCGGGGATTCGCGGACATCGTCGGTGCCTGCCTTGAAGGAGGCGCCCCAGACGGTGATGCGTACGCCGTCGACGGGGCGGCCGAGCGTCTGCTCGATGAGCCTCAGTGCGGCGGTGGGGCGGGATTCGTTGACCTCCTCGGCGGCTCGTAGCATGGTCGCTGCCTCGGTGGCGCCCAGGGTGCGGGCGGATGCGGTGAAGGCGCGGACGTCCTTCGGTAGGCAACCGCCGCCATAACCGGGGCCGGCGTTGAGACCGCCGCGGCCGATACGGGGGTCGAGGCCGATGGCCTCGGTGAGCTGCTGGACGTCGGCTCCGGCGGCGGTGCACATGTCGGCGACGCCGTTGATGAAGGAGATCTTCATGCCGAGGTAGGCGTTGGCGGCGCCCTTGATGAGTTCGGCGGTGGCGGGGTCGGTGACGAACAGCGGGATCCCGTTCGCCAGGAGAGGTGCGTACACCTGGCGTACGGCGGCCTCCGCGCGGGCCGAGGGGACGCCGACGACGATCCGGTCGGGTCGCAGGGTGTCGTCGATGGCGTGGCCCTCGCGGAGAAACTCCGGGTTCCAGACGACCTCCACGTCCTCACCGGCCGGGGAGAGACGCGCGAGGAGTGCGCCGAGGTCGCGTGAGGTGCCGACGGTGACGGTGGACTTGCCGATGATCACCGTCGGGCGAGACAGGTGCGGGGCGAGGGCGCGCGCGGCGCCGAAGACCTGTCCGGTGTCGTAGCTGCGTCCGTCCGCGTCGATCGGCGTGCCCACGGCGAGGAAGTGGACGTCCGCGAACTCGGCCGCCTCTTCGAGGCTGGTGGTGAACCGCAGTCGTCCAGTGGCGGTGTGGGTGGTGAGGAGTTCGGGCAGGCCGTCCTCGTAGATGGGGCACTCGCCGGCGTTGAGGCGGTCGATCTTTGCCTGGTCCAGGTCCACGCCGATGACCTCGTGGCCGATCTCGGCCATGGCAGCGGCGTGGGGGATGCCCAGGTGACCGCAGCCGATGACGGATACGCGCATGGGGTCGACGCTCCTTTCCTTGCCTTTCGCCCGCCCGGTGAGTCCGGGCCGGCCGGGTGCGTCACGCTAGCGTCACCCCCCGGCGCGGCCCTCTTCGTGCAGGTGAATCAACCAGCGGGCCGTTTCAGGAGATTGACGAGTGCGGGCAGCGCCTCAGCGGCGGTTGCCCGGCATACCAGATCACCGTCCTGGGGCCCCTCCAGCGGGTACGGCATGAACTGGCCGTCGTGCCAGAAGCCCTCCGGGTCCAGGTAGACGATCTGCATGCCGCGAGCACGGGCGCGAGCCTGGACCTTGCGTCGGTCGGCGTGCAGGCCGACGACGAGGAGGGCCTTGGCACCGTCGACCCACTCGACGTCGGGTACGGCCTGGTCGTAGCGGCGCATGAAGCACTCGTCGAGCCCGGCCCGCGCGGCGAGCACGTCGAAGTTGTTGGTGATGACCGGACCGACGAGGTGCCCGGCGTCCTTCAGTTCCTTCAGTGCCCACATGGCTGGGGTCGGCTCGGCCAGGAAGCAGGCACGGAACATCTCCACGAATTCTGCCGTCTTCTCCTCCGGCTCCGTCAGCACCTCATGGAGGAGTGTGTCCGCTGTCGGGGAGAGGGTGAAGCGGTGCTCCCGCGGCTCGTGGCCCTGGCGGTCGGTGACCCGGTAGATCTCGTGGAGCCGGTGCAGGGGCGGAATGCCCGCCTCGACCGACGTACCGCATCCGATCTCCACCTGGAACGGCCGCAGGTCCGCGAGGACGGATAGGTCCGGCACCCGGGTCGGCGTGCCGGGGCGGTCTTTGAACCGGATTCCGGTGGAGAGCACGTTCCACGGCAATTGCCGGACAGCGGGCGGCGGTGCGTAGGACACAGAGGCGATCTGCACGTCCAGGCTCCGATAGCCGGCTGGGAGGGTGCGGCCCGCAGCGGCGTCCTGGGGGTGGACGTCGTGCTCGGTGATCCGGCACTTCAGATCCCGCCGTGTCCATAGAAATCCACCGGGAGCCTCCTTCCAACCACCGGTGGCGAGCGAATCCCACAGGGCGTCGTGGTGTGCGTCGATCTCGTCGGCCGGGGCGGATGCGGAGTGATAGAGGTACAGGTCGGTCAAGCCGATGGCCGGCGCAGCCGTGGTGGGCACCAGGCCGTACCGGTAGCGGTAGTGGATGATCCGCCGCCGTGCGTCGTTGGAGGCCGCCCAGCCGGACTGGCCGGCGGTGGCCTTCTCCTGGGTGCGGCGCCAGATGCCTTCCTCGATGTAGCGGGGGCGGTCGGCGTCGCCGAAGTACGTCTTCCAGACCTGCTGCTGGTCGGGGACGAGCTGGTCGATGACGATATACGGGATGTCCATGATCCCTCCCTGGGGAATCACGCGTGGATGTTCCAGATGGCTGACGAGGTGCAAGCCGTCCCGCCCCGGGCAGCCGAAGCCGCGCTGAGCGGGGCGGTTCTTCAGCGCCGCTCGACGAGAGAGCAGCGTGGGAGGCTCCGGCGGTCGAGCGCGGGCAGACGGCGGCGGTGCCGGGAGCGGCCTCAGCGGTCGGAGGGCAGGCTGGCGTCCGGTGCGACGGCGGTGGGCCGCTGGCCTGCTCCTTCAAGGAGCGGGCCAGCGTGCTCACGCAGTGCCCAGGCCGGGCCGACCAGGCCGGCGACGGCCAGGAACGTGAGCGCGATTCGACCTCCGTGGTCGGCCCGTGCGGTTCTGGACGCGGCGATTCGGGCATGGCGGCGCTCCGCCCCGGTCACGAGGTGCCGCCGAGGGCGCGTTCGTGTGCATCCAAGAGGCGGCTGGTCTGCGCGTACAACCGCTCCAGCTCCGCCGTGGTGAGGATGAGGGCACCATTGAGGGTCGAGCCGTCATCGAAGTGGAACTCGACGGGGACCGATCCTTGCCGGGCCCTCGGGTCGTAGACCGCGTCCCGGCCTGCCAGCAGCGTGGCGTGGGTGGCCTTCACCGGCACGGGCCTGAGCGTCGTCCCGTCGGCGGGCGCGGACCACTGGGTCCCGCCCCCGGGCGGGCGCAGGTGGTAGGTCGTGGCGGAGCCCTCACCGGGGAGAGCGACCACGACCCCCACACGGTCCTCGCGGGCGCTGTCGGTGGCGAGGTCGCCAAGCTGGGGAACGAAGGGAGCTGCGGTACCTAACCCGGACCCCTGCGAGGGAAGGTGGGGAGAACGTCGTCGCGTCATGCCCTGAAGTTAGGGACAGGGGAACCCTCGAATATGAGCCGGAGGAATACGACCCCTATCCGTCCAGGTGAAAGCGGTCGGACATGCGCCGCAGCTTCTCCCGCGTGGCTGCTCTTTCCGCGTAGACGATGCTGCGAAGCGTCGAACGGGCGATGGGGTGGTTCCGTACGAGCTGGGGCGCGATCCGCTCGGCTGTCTCCAACTCGGCCAGGGCCTTGCCCCGGTTCCCGTCCCACAGCCAGGCGCGCGCGACGTCCATGTGGTGGTGCCCCTGACGGGAGTTGGGCAGCGAACCCACCAGTCCCGGGCTGGTACGGCGGTTTATCTCCAGCGCTTTGCCCTGCTTGCCCATCTCCAGGGCCACGCTGATCGCGTGGATCTGCACGTTCCCGGCGGAGAACGTCAGCGAATGCCGGTCGTACACCGGTGCCCCGACATAAGCGTCCATGCGCTCGGCGGCAGCCTTCGCGTGTCCGATCCGGTCCTCGGCCTCCGAGGCGCGGCCGGCTCGGGCGGCAGAGACCGCAGCCCGTAGCTGCAGCGTGCCCCAGGCCCGCACGGCCAGCGGCTCACCACGGTCGTACTCCTGCTCCACCGAGGTGATCGCCTTGTCCGAGAGCGTCAGAGCGTCGGCCCAGTCAGCCGTCGCCCACATGTCCCAGACCCTCATCCAGTCCGCGACGGCGGGCAGCACCGGATCTCCCGACAACCTGGCTGACCAGGCGGCCCGCTCACAGGCCATGGCGACCAGTTCGGGGTGCCCGAGGGAGTGGGCGGCGGTGTGTGCGAACTTGCAGCACACGGCGTAGATGGCATACGCCTCCTCCCGTTCGTGCCCCTCAGACTCCTCAGCCAGGGCTCGTGCCTCGCGGAACAGGTCCGGGAGAACGCGGAGAATCGCCACGTTGGAAGCGGTGTCCCGCAGGCGGTGCAGCCGGGTCACCTCACGCCACAGCTGTGATGCGGGCCGCGGAGCCCCGTCGAAGACGGGGACGAGGTCGTAGCGGCGCAGCTCGCGCAGGATCGACGAGGCGGCAACCTGCCACTGGTTGTCGTCGGGGGAGCTGCTGTACGGGCGTCCGATCAGGTCGTTGGGATGGACGTGCAGCTCTGCGGCCACCTGGTTGAGCAGCCCGACCCGGTCCAGCTCGATCAGGCCACGTTCCATCTTCGACACCCAGCCCTGCGACTTTCCCAGGGCCGTCGCCAGGTCGGCCTGCGGCATGCCCAACCGCAGCCTCGCCCTGCGAACGCGCTTGCCGATCTCCTCGGCTTCCTCCAGCATCAGGACACCTCCCGGCCGCCGGACGATCCGGCGCGATCGCCGGTCTGTCCGTACAGAGTTCGTCTCCAGCACGGTACCCATGACGCGGCTTGCGCGTGAGACGAGCGGCCGGGGCAGGGCTGCAACAGCCGTGTTTCCCGCTTCGCCATGAAGGGCCAACACAAGGCAGGGGAACTCTTGCCTTATCGGCGACCGGCTCGTCCGAGCCTGGTGCTGGGTCCTCCGCCGTTCCTGTTCCACGGCAGCGGATCATGTTGATGAGGAACACACCACGTCGCATTTCGCCGGAGGCAGCCAGTGACCGTCGTGACCGTCTTGCACCCGGGATCCATGGGCGCGGCGGTCACCGCCGAGCTTGTCGCCGGCGGCCATGAGGTGCTGTGGGTACCCAAGGAGCGCAGCGAGAACACGTGGCGCCGCGCGAGGGAGGCCGGAGCCATGGCCTGCGACTCCCTTGCGGAAGCGCTGTCCCGTAGCACCGTCGTTCTCTCGATCTGTCCTCCACAGGCGGCGGAAGACGTGGCAGCGGCAGTGGCTGCGCACGGCTTCTCTGGGACGTACGTCGATGTCAATGCCATCAGCCCGCAGCGTGTGCAGCGCATCGCCGAGGACATCCGCCCCGGCTCCGAGGTTGTCGACGGCGCCGTCTTCGGTCCGCCGCCAGGTGAAGGGCGTACGGCAAGGCTCCACCTCGCAGGGGCCGGCCCCGCCGTCGACCTGGTGGAGCCGCTGTTCGCGAAGTCCTCGCTGGATGTGCGCCGGGCAGGCGAGGCCATCGGTTCCGCTTCCGCCCTGAAGATGGCCTTCGCCAGTTACCAGAAGGCCGCTCGTACTCTCGCGGGGGTCTCCCACGCGCTCGCACACGCTCATGGCGTCGGCGACCAGCTCACGGCTGAAGCCGAGATCATGGTCTCTGCGATCCTCTCCGATCCGGGATACCTGCCGAGCGTGGCTGCCAGGGCCTGGCGCTGGGCGCCCGAGATGCAAGAGGTCGCCGACACTCTCCGGGCGGCCGACCTGCCTGCGGACATGGCCGAGGCCACGGCTCGGGCCCTTTCGTTCTGGGAGCAGGACAAGGACCAGTACGACTTGCCGGTCGCGCAGGTCCTCTCTCAGCTCCGGTCGGGAAGAACCGCTTGACGCTGCTCCCGCTGAGAGTGCCTGCCCAGGGCTGATCACCTCCGCCGAGGCCGAGAGGTAGCGGTGGGTGTGGCCGGTGCCGCAGGCTGCGGGAGAGCTACGGGGCGTAGGACGCTGCTGCGTGCCTGTGCCGCCTGAGCTTGCCGGCTTGGAGCGGGCCTCTGCGAGAGCCGTTGTACGCGCCAGGCCAGTGTGCGTGCTGGGGAGCGGGCGTCGTCGAGGGCGCGTTCGTCCGCTGCCTGCTGCAACAGGCGTCGAGGATCGTGGCCTGTGGTCTCCGCGGCGGCCAAGGCGGCAGTCAGCGCATCGGTGGCGGGGTCGGCGAGGATTTGGTCAGCGTGTGCGGGGGCGGTCTGGTGGATGAGCTGGGCGTACCGGACTGCGACCTTCTGAGGTGGTCGATGCTGGCCGGCGGCAAGCAGGTGCCCGGATGAGGTTCGCTCGTAGGCGGCCCGGAGGTGGAGCAGAGTCTGGTGGGCGGCTGCGGCCTGCTGGTTGTGCTGTTGTTGGTCGTGCCAGCGGGCGGCGGCGATGACGGCCAAGAGCGCGGCATCGAGGAACATCGCCAGGAGAGCTCCGTCCTTGGGTGATGGCTGGCGGAGCATAGATTTCACTGCCCCGCGCAGGGCACGGGCGTGGTGGTGTTCGGAATGGATACGTGAACGGGTTGCCCGTTCGAAGGCAGAGGCTGCCGACCGAAGTTCACTACGGATGTCCGGTGGTGCGGTGAGGGCCACGGCGTCGAGTGCTTCGCCGAGGGCGGCCAGGTGGGCCTGGGCGGCTTCGGCGTCCGGCCGGCCGAGGTGGTGAGGGATGCGCTCCGTGGCTGCGGTGGCTTGGTGCCACGGGTGCGGCCGTAGATGCCCGTTGGGATTGCCGGCAGGGATGTCTGCTGCGGTGAGACGGCTCTGGATCTTGGGGAGGGAGAGGTCCGGTGACAGCGTCGAGCCGGAGAACCACACCGGTTTTCCTTCGGTGTTCGTGTCGTGTTTCAGGGCGACTTTGTAGCCGCGGGGTTCTCCGGAGGGGAAGTGCAGGACCTCGACGAGGACGCCGTTGGTGCGGGTGAGTAGAGCGAGAAACTCCTCGGTGGTGGTGGCAGCAGCCGCTGCTGTGCGGACAAGGCTGCGCAGGCGTACGCGGGCGGGTTTGTCGTGGCCGGTCCGGTGGGCCTTCTCCTGCTCGGCGCGGGTGGGCCGTTTCGCGGCGGTGCGGTCTCCGCGTACGACTTGGAAGAGGCCGTATTCCTTCTCGACGGCTGCGAGTTCGCGGTCGGCGGTGAGGAAGTCGTTCCAGTGGCGTGCGGTGCGCAGGTCGCCTCGGATTTTGGTGGCGGCGATGTGGATGTGGTCGTCGGCATGCCGGACGGCGACCCATCGGCAGCCGTCCGGATCGTCTGTCGGTGCGATGCCGGTTGCTGTGACGACACGACGGGCGATCTCCGCCCATTCGGCGTCGTCGAGGATGCGGTCGCCGGGTGCTGCGCGGACGGAGCAGTGCCACACGTGCTGCTTCGGGGCCCGGCCGAGTCGCTTGGCCTGCTGCACGCGTAGGTCGAGGTCGGCCACGAGGAGCTTCTTCGTGGCGGCGGTGTCGTCGGTGCGGCCGGGGTCGGGTGCGAAGCCGTCCCAGGAGGCGACGAGGTGCGGGGCGGTGTGCTCGTTGGCCCGACCGGGGCCGTAGAGGTAGCGGATGAGGCCGGCTGTGCTCTTGCCGCTGCTGATCTTCGCGATCACCGTGGCCCCTTTGTGGCGGCAACCTGATTAGTGGCTGCTGCGATGTGGCGGACGGCGGTACCGGCCGTGTCGAGGACGCGTTCCGCATGGTCGAGGAGTGCGGTGTCCCCAGGGTGTGGAGGTCGCCGGAGTTGAGCTTCTTGGCGATCTGGTTGACGTTGTGGCCGATCTTGGCGACTTCACCTCGGAGGGCTGTGAGTTCGTCGATGTAGTCGTCGAGCTGAGTGCGCTGACCAGGCAGCGTGAGGTCTCCCTGGATGTGGGCCATGACGACGGCGCCGACGTAGTGGGCGGCGGCGATGTTCAGCGAGCGGGCCACGGTGAGGATCGCTGTTTTCTCGTCGGTGCTGTAGCGGACGTCCACGCGTTCCTTGCGCTGGGTCTCTTTGCGCTGACGGCGGCGGGCGACTCGGTGCAGTGCGGCGGCTTCGGCGGCACGCTGCGGCAGCACGGCGCGGGTGGTGGTGTCGACGGGCTTGTTCCGGTCGGGCGCCCCCTGGCGCCCGAGCTCCTCCGCCACCCCCGGGGCGGAGGCATCTGCGTTGGACCGGCCCTTGGACGGTCCAACGCCATACCTTGCTCCGCCTGATGTCGGGGTGGAGGTGGTCTGCTGCTGCGCCGGCGAGGTCTCGCGGACGGGCGTGTGCATGTGGGCTCCTGCAAGCGTTGGTGGAGGGAGAGGGCCCGTTCCCCCCGTGCTGATTCATGGGAGGAACGGGCTGGGGTGACGTGGGGTGCGAGGTTCAGTCGGTGCTTGTGGTGACGGCATCGAGCTCGGCCTGCAGCAGGTCCTTGACCTTGTCCAGGCGGGCACGTGACATGCCGAATCCGTTGTCCCGGATCGCCTTCTCGACGTTGCGGCGGGAAATGCTGCCGCCTCGTCCGAGGGGAGCCGTGCGGCCGATGGCCACGGCCTGCTCCAGGGAAACGCTCGACTGCTTGTCTCCCGGCTTACCGGGCTGCTGTGGCACATCGGTGTCCGTGTCCGTGGTGTGTGGCGGCGCGAGCTCACCGATGGTGTGTTCCGCACCGGGTTCGTGGCGGTCGTCGCTGTTGTGGCGGTCGGTGGCTGTGGGGCGTCGGGCCACGAGGAGGTAGAAGTGGACGGCTCCGGCCAGGGCGAGCGGGGCGATGGCGGAGATGACTCCGACGGTGATGTTGTCGAGGGCGAGGTTGGTGTGGCGGGTCTGCTGGTTGAGGCGGACGGCGTGCAGGACGTTGGCCCAGATGCTTGTGGCGGTGGCGACGCCGACCAGGGCGGAGACGTAGAGGCGGGCGGACAGGGGTGCGGTCCGCAGGATGAGCAGGGCGCCGATCCCGATGGCGATGAACCCGTCGATGACGAGTGGGAAGGCGTAGGTGAGCGCCCGGTGGATGTGGCTGGCGGCGGCCATCTGACGCAGCGCGTCGTAGGACAGTGCGAAGGCGGCCACGGCCAGCAGCGACACGCCCGTGCGGATCGCGGTGGCCAGTGGCAGCTGGGCAGACGGTGCCGTGGTGATGGCGGGGGAGGGCAAGGGAAATGCTCCAGAGTGCGGGTGCGGCTGAGGTGGCCCTGAGGGCGGGGGACCCGTCACGACTCGTCGCGTGCCTGGTCAGGGCCGGTACGAGTGCGGCGGTAGTGACGAGTCGACTCGTCACCGGACCGCGACTCGTCACCGCGCTGACCTGCGCGGGGGCGAGTCGTGACGGGTCGTGCCGGGTCAGGCCCCGGTCGCCGTTTCGGGGGTGGGCTCGGGGCAGTAGCGGGCCCAGGAGTCGGTGAACTGAAGGCGGGTGAAGCCACGAGCCTGGACGTTGCCGTGGAAGCGGCGGGTGACCGAGCTGATGTCGTACTCCTTGAGCAGGAGCTGCAGGCCCCGAGGGGTCAGGCCGTGGGTGGTGTACTCCGCCCAGGGCATCTCGTCGTCCTGGTTGAGGATGTCGAGGAGTCGGCTGGTGCGAAGTGCCGGCGGGTTGCCTTCGGTGGTGAAGGCGCGGCGGATGTCGGCCAGGAGGCGGATGCCCAGGCTGCTGCGGTCCTGGTCGTGCTCGGCTTCGTGCTTGGCCATGATCTGGCAGGCGGTGCGAGCGAGGTCCGGCCATGCTCCGCCGGCGAGATCGGCGACGCTCACCAGCGGCTGCCAGGTGTCGGCCGCCCGGTCTTCGACCGGCATGGCCGGTGTCAGCTCCATCGCCTCGGCGTGCAGGGGAGTCAGCCAGGCGACGAGCCGGTCACGTAGCGCGTGGAGGGGCGGGGTGTCACGGAAGGTGCGGAACTCCGCCACCTTCTCGCCCGGCCTGCGGCGCCGCATCCGGATGACGATCGACCGGTCCATGATCGTGTCCGGCAGGTCGCCGATGCCGGCGAGGGCCGCCATGGCGAACGTGGGGAACTTCGAGACCTCGTGGTTGGGTCCGGAAACCCGCAGGGTGGGGCGGTTGCGCTGGTGCCCCGCGTTGAGCAGACCACGCATCTCCTCGTTCTTCTCCGCGACCTTCGCGGAGCCGAAGAGCGTGTCGGCCTCGTCGACCAGCAGGGGGGGCGGCGTGGCGGTGATCGACCGGAACACTGCGGCGGCCGACGCGTTGACCGTGATCAGCGGATCGTGGACGCTCTCGGTGATCACGTCCAGCAGCCGAGACTTGCCGCACCGCTTCGCCGGCCCCACCACGGCCAGTCGCGGAGCGTGCTGCCACGCCGTCTGCAAGTGCGTAGCCGCAACCCACAGGGTCACGGCCGTGAACGCCTCCCCGCTCGGCAGTACGACGTAGCGGCGAATCTGCTCCCGCAGCTCCGCGAGCACCGCCTCGCCCTCGGACGGCGGAGCGGGTTCGGGCTCCTCTGCCGGCGGCGGTAGGGGCTCGGCGGGGCGGCCGGGTATGGCCACCGGCGGCCATAGGGTGGCGGTGTTCGGAAGGGATGGCGTGCTCTGGGCGGGATCGTCCATACTGGACATGTAGCTCCTCCGCTTGCGGGCCAATGGGACGGCAATCCCGGCCTCGCAGGTCAGTCGTTCAGGGATGGGCGGCATGAGGTTTGCGCTCTGAGCCCCTCGGTGTTGGGTCACCGGGGGGCTTTTTGTATGTCGAGGGCTGGTTGAAGGCATGCCTCAGCGGATCGGTGCGGTCTGCTGGGGTGCTTTACGGTACCACGGACTATGCGGATCGCATAGCACTATGCGATCCGCAGAACGGATGTTAATCTTGTTCCATGCCGCACAACCGGCGGTACACGCAGCGAACGGGAGGAGGGAGCGATGCCGGATGACGAGGAAAGCCCTGAGGGCGTGCTCCTCAGCGGCGAGGAGAACGCTGCTGTGCGGGTCAAACTGGAGCGCGATAAACGCGGCTGGAGCACCACCACGCTGTCCGACCGCATGAACGACGTCGGCTTCGACATGAACCCGTCTGCAGTCTGGCGCATCGAGAACCGCAAGCGCCGGATCAACCTCGATGAGGCCATCGGCTTCGCCGAGATCTTCGGCATCCCGCTCAGCAACTTCGTCGGGCCGCCCAGCCTGGCGACCATGGGCCGTGCCATGGAGCTGATCGACAACGTCGTCGCCGCCTACAGAGCCTCCAACCGTGCCAACCACGAGGCACGCAAGGCCCGCGACCAGCTCGACGCCTATCTCGCCGACCACACGGACATCCGCGAAGAGGCTGACGTGATGGTCTCCAACGCCATCGCCACAGAACTGATGAAGAGCAACGAAGAGTACGGGCCTGCCTCCGACGCATAGCGGCCCACTCCACCAGACACAGCGGGAATGCAAACCCCTGCTGTGACCGTCCAGCCCATCCCATCCCTGAACGACACGAGGCCAGGCGCGGGGTTGCCGCCCCATCCGCCGGCCGGAACCGGAGCACTCACTTGCGCCCTTCGGCGATACCGCACGCCCCCGCTCAGCAGCCGCGACCGCAGGGGGAGGTGACCACAACCGACACCCTCCTCACCGTGGAGCAGGCTGCCGAACGCCTTGGCACTGGCGTGCGCTTCATCCGGCGACTCATCCAGGAGCGCCGCATCCGCTACGTCAAGCTCGGCAAGCCCGTACGGATCCCCGAGAGCGCCATCGCCGCGTACATCGAGGAGCGCACTGTTCCGACTCTCGGTGACGGGCGTTCCCGCTTCGGGAGGGCCGCCTGATGGCCGCCCGGAAGCCGCAGCGGCGACGTGAATTTGGCACCGTCCGTCAGCTCCCGTCGGGGCGGTGGCAGACCCGCTACTGGGCTCCGGACGGCAGCCGTCGCACCGCCCCGGAGACCTTCGAGACGCGTACCGAGGCCCAGACCTGGCTCACGCTCACCCAGGCCGATATCGAGCGCAAGCACTGGGTTGATCCCGATGCTGGCTCGATCAACTTCGAGACGTACGCCATGAAGTGGGTCGAGGAGCGCGGGCTCTCCGCCACCACGGAGGAGTTGTACCGAAGGCTCCTACGCCTGCACCTGCTGCCCGCATTCGCCTCGGTGAACCTGGATGACATCACGCCGCCGGGCGTGCGCACCTGGCGGGTCGAGCGGCTGGGGACTACCGGTGCGACGACCGTCGCCAAGTCCTACCGCCTGCTCAAGGCCATCATGGAGACGGCGGCCGACGACGAGCTGATCCGCCGCAACCCCTGCCGGATCCGGGGCGCCGGCAGCGAGAAGGCCAGGGAACGCCCGACGGCCACCGTCGAACAGGTCGACGCGCTCGCCGACGCCATGGGGCCGAGGTGGCGGCTGATGGTCTACCTCGGTGCCTACGGGCCCATGCGCCCGGAGGAGCAGGCCGCCCTTCGGCGGCCCGACGTCACGCTCGAACCGCTCGCGGTCAAGATCCGGGACGCTGCACCCGAACTGACCACCGGCCGCCGCGTCGAAGGCGACACCAAGTCGGCCGCGGGAAGGCGAACTGTCTTCCTCCCGGCCTTCCTGTACATCGAGGTGAAGCGACACCTCGATTGGTACGCCAAGAAGGAACCCGACGGACTCCTGTTCATCGGGGAGAGGGGCGCCCCCTTCCGCCGGTCCACCTTCGGCCGCAAGTGGCGCAGGGCTCGGACCAAGGCCGGCCTGCCGGAGGGCTTCCGCTTCTACGACCTCCGGCACACCGGCCACACCCTGTCCACCCAGTCGGGCGCCACGCTCAAGGACACGATGGTCCGCGCCGGCCAGTCCTCGGAGAAGGCGGCGCTGATCTACCAGCACTCCGACGACGAACGTCAGCAGGAGGTCGCTGGCGGCATCGACTTGAGGGTTCGTGCAGTCAGGAGGGCAACTAGCCAAGCTTCGTCCGCTGCTTGGGAAGGCTGAAATCGGATGGCCGGGGCGCCGTCGTTACACGCCCCGGCTATCCGGTGTTCTTCGGCTAGGGCCTTCCGGCTGTTGAAGGGTTTCGGCTTGGTGACCCTGAAGCCGATAGGGCGCCTCATCAGGATGTCCGCGCAGCCGTGCGTACCGCCACGCAGCATCGAAGGTCAGCGGGGCCCGGCTTCGCCGTATCGCCGTGCAAGCGTGCCAGCTGGTACGAGGGGACAGGAGCACGCGGACTATGGTCAGCCGGATCTCTTTCCCCCGGCTCACGCCGGTCGCTCCGAGTTCCGCTGGCCCAGTTCCATTGGGAGTTGTTCGGCGAGTTCCTTTTGTCCGTACTCCAGGAACAGTACGTGCAGGGTGCGTAGAAGGTCGCCTGCGTCCTTGTCGGTCAGTTTGCCTAGGAAGGTGTGCAGGAGCTGGGCGACGGCGACCCACTGTGCTTCTGGATGCCACTGCTGGACATCCCGCACGATCTGATCGGCATCGACGCCTGGCGGCAGGTAGCCGTGGTGCGCGGTCTGCTCCAGCAACAGGTATAGGCGTGCCGTGGCCGGGGTACGCAGAATCTCGTCCTGCATGAATCGGACACGTGCTGCGGTCTGGCGGCGTGCGAGTTCTTCCAGTGTCTCTTCACGCTTGAGTTGAGCGATGCGCTGGGCGGTGGCGTGAGCGTGATCGTCGACGTGGAGGGTGACCTGCGCTCTCAGGATCTCAATGCCTTCGGTGAACCATGGAAGGAGGCGTCTGAGGTCGTGGTTGATGTCCTGTTCCGTAGCTTCCCAGCGCAAAACGCTGCGCTGGGAAGCGAGACTCTCCGCGATATGCCGTACCGCTCGTCCGGCATCTTCGTAGGCAGTAGTGCTGCCCGGCCCGCCTTCCTGCCGGCGCCACTCGACTCGGATGGTGGCGTCGAATGTGAGGCCGGGTTCGTTGCTGTCGAGGAGGTCGCGGAATTCACGCACCCAGCTGGCCTGTGCGGTGCCCGCGCTGCGCGAGGAATCTTTGCGTATCAGCGGGCTCACGCGGTCTCCGTGGAACGGCCGACGACACGGGGGTGGTACTTGGCGACGGCCCGGCTCCGATCATGGGCGAGGAGGTCGGCCAGTTCGTGTCGTAGTCGTACGCGTGTGGCGTCGGCGTTCGGTGCCGGGTAGGGCTGCCAGGCGTACAACAGGTCGTTCAGGCGGTTGCGGAGCCTGCGGGCAAGGTCCGGGTCTGGTGCGTCCAGGGCCTCTCTGAGGACGCTGAACACGAGAGGGCTCAGGTTCGGACGCTGGTGGGCGGCGTCCATCCAAAGGCGGAGCGCTTCTGCGGGCACCGTGTCGTCGTCAGTGGGTGTCAACAACGTCTGCCAGCCGACGGCCAGGTCTTTCAGCGCGGGCTGGAACTCGTCCTCCTCGCTACCTTCCTGGAGCAGCACCGGCTCGGGGTCGGCCTCACCCTCTCGGCCAGCCGTCAGAGTGGCCAAGGCCGCAAAGGAACGGCGGCCTGACGCAAGACGGTTCGTATCAGAAGCGCACCAGTCGATGATTGAGTTGAACAGGGCTTTGCGAGCAGTCGGGTTAGACCAGATGGCGCGGACCGCGGAATGCAGCGACTTTTGTACCCCGGAGTCCTCCGAGCCTGCCGCGTATCCAAGGCGCAGCAGCGCCTTGGTGGTGTAGAGGCGACCAAACTCGCCAGCGCACACATCGACAGCCAACCTGGGCAGTGCTGCGTCCTCCCTGTTCTTGGACCAGCGCAGCAACAGCTCGTGGATGAAACGCCCCATGGTTGGATGAAGGGAGGCAGCCGAGATCAGCTCGGTGGCTGTTTTCCACAGGACCGGGTCCCCATGCCAGGCTGAGATGATTTTTTCAAGGGGATCCGGCTTCCTATGACGGGTGGCCCAGCGCACAGCGAAGGTGCCGACCCTGTTCGCCAAGAGGAGCCGGTCGTCCGTCGTGAACGATTCCAGGAACTCGTTGGTCTTTTTCTTCTTGGTCGTTGGCGCCTCGGCCATCCACGCCAGGAAAGTCTTCCGTACCGCTGGTCGGTCGATCCAGAAGTAGCTCAGGACGGCGTCGTCCCATCCTGGTCGGCCGAAATCGAGCGTGTCGTTCGCCGGATCGAGGTCGGCATCGATCTCATCCACCAGTTCAACGACGCCTGGCGAGACCTGTCCTTTTAGCGACAGCGGTGTCTTGAAGTGGCCGCAGAGATCGGCCGCCTTCACGTACACATGCGCGACAGTCGCGCTCCGGAACAGTGCGGCGACCAGAAGGAAGTTCCGCTGGAAGTCCGTCCTTCCCGGCTTCTTGTGCCACTTGAGTAATTCCTCGCGCCAGTCGGTGCGTGCCTCGACAACACTCAGCACCCTGGCATTGAAGCCGTCCGGGTCGGCTTCGACCTGTTCCTGGGTTACGGACTCCTTAGTCCAGTGGATTTGCTTGGTCTGCTCGGACTTGAGGATGAGGCCGACGGTGTGGAGAACGTCGGAGGGTGGCTGCCCGGCTAACAGTTCCAGAATGCGTCCGTCGGTGAGCCAGCGCGTGGTGTCAAGTTCGGGAGCCTCGGCCGAGAGCCAGGTGCGGGCCACCTCCACGGGGTCTGGCTTGCCCAGTTGGGGGACGACCCCTTCCGGGGCGCCCCCTCGGATCCGCTGCCACTGCTCCGGTGTGGTCAGCACGATCAGTCGTGAGGAGCGGTTCTTCAACGTCTGCTGGACGTCGTGGAGCAGCGCCCCGAAGTCGCTGCTGACCGCCACGGTCTCGTCCTCGTCGGCCGGGAGATCCAGTAGATAGCCGGCGTTCTGCTCACGAGGGAGAAGCCGCAGGGGAAACCGTGCGGTGCCGCCGAAGCTCAAGGGTCCTACTCTGGCCCCGGTACGAAGGTGCAGATCAGCCAGGAGGGCGTGGGCGGTGAACGTCCGGCCCGCACCAGGCTCCCGGGGCAGGACCAACACCGCGCCCGGCTCCTCAAGTGCTTTATATGCCGTCCGGTAACCGACCGGCTCGGCGAACACCGCGCGGACGGTCTCCAGGTAGCGGCGGGGCAGCTCCGAGTGCTCCAACAACTGTCCCAGGACCGCCGTGAGCTTCACCGCCGTCATCTCACCGAAGTTGAACAGGGCCTCCTGCCGCAGTTCGGCGACCGCAGCCCGCAGCATCCGCTGAGCCTCACGTACGCCGGGATCATCCTCATGGCTGGCTGGGCCTGTACCGCTAGCAAAGCCGTTCGCTCCAGACCCGACAGAACCGTCCCGACCATCATCGGAGCGGTGGTCCCCACGTCCGTCCCGCAACTGTGGGTCGGTTGGCGTGCCGCCGTCAGCATCGTCCTGCCTGGCCCGCTCAACCCGGGGACCTTCCTTACCGAAGTCGTCGTAGCCATTTCCGCTCCGAAAGGTTCCGCCGAGTGGATTTTCGGGCGCAGGAAATCCCATGCTTGCTCTCCCCGTTGCTGGTCTTGCGGTCTGTGATTTTTGCTTGTGCGCTTAAGGACGCAACTCACATAAGTTCGTCAATCTCGACGCTGATCATTTCCCCGCCGGGATGGACAACCTCAGCGGTGTGGAGGATGTCGGCGTTCGCGCTGCTGGATGCCCGTCGAGCCTTCAACGCACGCGAGACACCGCGGACGTCTCGGGCCCTGTTGACGATGCGCATGCCGCTTGCAGGCCGCTGCGCTTCGCCGGCGAAGGTGATGTGACGTCCGTACACGTCCTCAAGGAGGGCCCGAAGCCGACCCAGGGTGCGGCGCAGTCGTTCATCCTGCCCCTCGGCCAGGTGCCCGTTCTCGGCGTACAGCCCGAGCGCCTCCACCAACGTCTCCAGCCGTTCCGTTCGCTCGTCGGTCACCTCGGCCGGGTCGAAGTCCAGCGCGTTGCCAGGGTCCCCGACCACCACGTCTGGTACTTCCTCCACTTCCTCCGGCGGGAGCGGAGCGCTCGTATCCCTTCGCTGTGCACGGCGGTCGAGGACTACCTCGGCACGGTGGAGGAGGAACCCGATGGCCTGGGGGAGAGCCGAGGCGGCCAGTGCGGGAAACGCCAATGCATCACTCATTGCAACCCCCGTGTTTACCTGTCGCGCGCGAATGGCGCGATGCGCGGGAATTTAACCGGATGATGCGGTGAGCATGGGTAGTAAAGTTCACTATTGATCAAAAGATAGCGTCAAGGGGGCGTTCGGTTTGTAATTCGACATTTTCTGTGCCGTAAGTTGCGGCTTCGGTCGTTGCTTGTGCGTCCAACGCTTTGCTCTTGGGCGGTTACTCCGGTCCGGGAGAGTCGGGCTGGGGGTGCCGCCCGAGCGGACCCGTCCTTGTTGGTGTGTGGGGTGCTGCGGGGGTGCGGCAACGAGGGCCTCTCCCTGCGGCTGGCGCCCGCTCCCTCGTGGAGGGGGGCCTGCCCCAGCGGACTGGCGCGAATGCCGCGAGGTGTGCTCTGGGAGGCCTTTCCGTGGCGCATTCGCGCGACTTAGGGCACGCGGAGGGCACGCCGCCCCTCAAGAGTTCCAGACAACAAAAAGCCCCCGGCCGCTGGCCTGGGGCTTTTTCATGGAGCGGGTGACGAGAATCGAACTCGCGCTCTGAGCTTGGGAAGCTCATGTTCTACCATTAAACTACACCCGCGAAGCGCGCCGATGATCCGGCAGTGCATCGCCCACACTGTACCCCATCGCAGGCCCCCGGCGCCGTCGCCGTGGGGCCCGTGTGTCGTGCCGGGGCGTGGGTGGTGGGGTGGACGCGGTTGGTGGTGCGGGGAGTTGGGGGCGTAGCGTGGGTGGTCGGAGTGCCGCCTGGAGTGGCGTCCTGTTCATCCCCTAATGTGGCGGTCTCGTCCAAGGCTGGTTGGGGAAGGGACTTGATGGAGTCGATGGAGCGCACCGTCGTCCGCTGTGCCTCGGGGCACGTTTTTGCTACCTCGTCGTTCCCGATGCAGCAGCTCGGGTCCGAGCGGATCGGTCCCGGGCGGCTCATCCGCTGTCCGCGCTGTGCGCGGTTGCGGCAGGCGGTTCCCGTGGTGTTCGAGGAGCGTTAGCGGGCGTCGGAGGTCCGGGGCAGGGACGCGCGGGAAGGTCCGGTTGGGGTCGGCTCGCGCGTTCTGCGTATCCTCGGTGCGTGCTTCTCTCAGATAAGGACCTCCGGGCCGAGATCGATGCCGGGCGGGTTCGCATTGACCCGTTCGACGCTTCGATGGTGCAGCCCTCGAGCATCGATGTGCGGCTCGACCGCTACTTCCGGGTGTTCGAGAACCACCGCTATCCGCATATCGACCCCGCCGTCGAGCAGGTGGACCTGACGCGTCAGGTCGAGCCGGACGGCGACGAGGCGTTCATCCTCCACCCCGGGGAGTTCGTCCTGGCGTCGACGTACGAGGTCATCTCGTTGCCCGACGATCTGGCCTCGCGACTGGAGGGGAAGAGTTCGCTGGGGCGGCTCGGGCTGGTGACGCACTCGACGGCCGGCTTCATCGACCCCGGGTTCTCGGGGCACGTGACGCTGGAGCTGTCCAATCTGGCGACGCTCCCGATAAAGCTCTGGCCCGGAATGAAGATCGGGCAGCTGTGCATGTTCCGGCTGACCTCGTCTTCGGAATTCCCGTACGGGTCGGAGCGCTACGGATCGCGTTATCAAGGCCAGCGAGGGCCGACCGCCTCGCGGTCGTTCATGAATTTCCATCGGACCCAGGTGTGATGCCGCGTGGCTGCTGAAGAGCGGGAGAATCTGACGTACGAGGCCTTCGGGCGTGCCGTGCGTGAGCTGGCGCAGACGGTCGCCGACGACGGGTACGAGCCGGACGTCGTGCTGAGCATCGCGCGGGGCGGGGTCTTCGTCGCCGGCGGCCTGGCGTACGCCCTGGACTGCAAGAACATCCACCTGGTGAACGTCGAGTTCTACACCGGGGTGAACACCACCCTGGACATGCCCGTCATGCTGGCACCCGTTCCCAACGCCATCGACTTCACGCAGAAGAAGGTCCTGATCGCCGACGACGTCGCCGACACGGGCAAGACGCTGAAGCTGGTCCGGGACTTCTGCATCGACCACGTGGCGGAGGTGCGCAGCGCGGTCATCTACGAGAAGCCGCATTCGCTCGTGAAGTGCGAATACGTGTGGAAGAAGACCGACCAGTGGATCAACTTCCCCTGGAGCGTGGAGAAGCCCGTCGTGCGCCGTGAGGGACAGGTCCTCGACTCCTGAGGGCTCCGCAGACCGTGGCGTGCGGGTCTGGCCCCCAGAGGGCTCGGGTTCGTACGCGGGAGGGCCCCGGTGGCATGCCACCGGGGCCCTCCCGCACGTCGGACCGGGTCGGTCAGATCGTGCCGAGCTTGATGATCGAGAGCAGTGCGATCAGCTGGATCGCCGAGGCGCCCAGCGCCTTCGGCCACGGCAGGTCGTGGGACTTGCTCACCATGGACGTGAACAGGGCTCCCGCGGCCAGCCAGGTGATCCAGCCCAGGATCTGGACCAGGGAGTTCTCGCCGCCCAGGAAGAGGGCGAAGACCAGGCGGGGGGCGTCCGTGATCGACATGATCAGCATCGACAGGCCCACGGTCGGCTGCCAGGAGCCGGTGCCGCCGAGCTGACGGGCCAGCGTGTGCGTGACCGCGCCGAGGACGAGTCCACCGAGGACGAAGCCGAGGCCCGTGAAGATCACGTACGGGGCCGCGGTGGAGACCTCCGCGTGGATCGCCTCGTCGCGGGCCTGGTCGAATCCGAAGAGCGCCAGCAGGCCGTAGATGAACGTGACGGTGATCGCGGTGCCCCACACGGGGTAGTCGCGCATCTGCCAGAACGTCGGTCCCGGCCGCAGCACGATGCCGCTCAGCAACTGCTTCCAGTGCAGCCGGGGTCCCGACGGCTGCACGGGGGCCTGGCCGCCCTGGTAGGTGCTGCCGTCGCCGTACGGGTCCTCACCGATGCTGAACGCCTGGGTGTGCCCAGGGGCGTTGGCGTACGGGTCGTGCTGCGCGGGCTGGTGGTACGGATCGCCGAAGTACTCCGGCTCGCCGTGCCCGCCTCCGTGTCCGTTGCCACCCCCGTGTGCGTTGCCGCCGTGCCCGCCGTGGTACGGGGCCCCCTGGGGGCCTCCGTACGGTGCGCCGTTGCCTCCCGCCGGGGGCCACGGCTGCCCGCCGTACGGCTGCGATGGTGCCTGCGCGCCGTACGGCTGTTGCTGCTGCGGGTGTTGTTGCGGTGTGCGGTTGTCCCGGCCGCGTCCGATCCTGAATCCAGCCACACATCGAACGTACCTGGTCCGCGCGGGTGCGGGGTGGGAGCCGGGGGAACAGGGGGCCCTTTGCGGCCTAGCTGTGACATCCCCTAAGGGAACCCTGGGGGGCCGGCCCCACCCCGCAACGCCCTCCGGGCACCCGCCCGCGACCCGCGTCGACCCCTGAGGGCCGACGGGCGGACCCGGGAGCTCATGGACGCGACAGGAGGGCCGTGAACCCCCCCGGGAGCCCGTGGACCTGACAGGAGGGCCGTGGACCCCCCGGGCGCTCGCAGAAGCCCCCCGCAGGCCCTGGGGCCGGTCCCGGCGGCCTCGGGCTCCCCGGGAGCTCCAGCAACCCCGCGACGCCGGGAGCCCCAGCACCCCGCTTCCGCGCGGCGGGGCAGAGCTACTGGACGGGCTCCGGCTCCGGCTGGTCGGCCGTCTCCGCGTCGCCGGCCGGGTCGGTGGGCGTCTTCACCGACTCCAGCAGCAGCTGCGAGACGTCGACCACCTGGACGGACTCCTTCGCCTTGCCGTCGTTCTTCTTGCCGTTGACCGAGTCGGTCAGCATGACGAGGCAGAACGGGCAGGCGGTGGAGACGATGTCCGGGTTGAGCGAGAGGGCTTCGTCGACGCGCTCGTTGTTGATGCGCTTGCCGATCCGCTCCTCCATCCACATCCGGGCACCACCGGCGCCGCAGCAGAAGCCGCGCTCCTTGTGGCGGTGCATCTCCTCGTTCCGCAGACCCGGCACCTTCGCGATGATCTCGCGCGGGGGCGTGTAGATCTTGTTGTGACGGCCCAGGTAGCAGGGGTCGTGGTACGTGATCAGACCCTCGACCGGCGTCACCGGGATCAGCTTGCCCTCGTCCACCAGGTGCTGGAGCAGCTGCGTGTGGTGGATGACCTCGTACTCGCCGCCCAGCTGCGGGTACTCGTTGGCGATGGTGTTGAAGCAGTGCGGGCAGGTCGCGACGATCTTCTTCGCGGACTTCGCCTTCTTGGTGGAGTCGTCCTCGTCGTCCTCGCCGAACGCCATGTTCAGCATCGCGACGTTCTCCTGGCCGAGCTGCTGGAACAGCGGCTCGTTGCCGAGGCGGCGGGCAGAGTCACCGGTGCACTTCTCGTCGCCGCCCATGATCGCGAACTTGACGCCTGCGATGTGGAGGAGCTCCGCGAAGGCCTTCGTCGTCTTCTTGGCACGGTCCTCGAGAGCGCCGGCGCAGCCGACCCAGTAGAGGTAGTCGATCTCGCTGAGGTCCTCGACGTCCTTGCCGACGATCGGGACCTCGAAGTCGACCTCCTTGGTCCATTCGACCCGCTGCTTCTTGGCGAGCCCCCAGGGGTTGCCCTTCTTCTCCAGGTTCTTGAGCATCGTGCCCGCCTCGGAGGGGAACGCGGACTCGATCATCACCTGGTAGCGGCGCATGTCGACGATGTGGTCGATGTGCTCGATGTCGACCGGGCACTGCTCGACGCAGGCACCGCAGGTGGTGCAGGACCACAGCACGTCCGGGTCGATGACGCCGTTCTCCTCGGCGGTGCCGATGAGGGGGCGCTCGGCCTCCGCGAGTGCGGCGGCGGGGACGTCCTCGAGCTGCTCCGCGGAGGCCTTCTCGTTGCCCTCCATGTCCTTGCCGCCGCCGGCCAGCAGGTACGGCGCCTTGGCGTGCGCGTGGTCGCGCAGGGACATGATCAGGAGCTTCGGGGAGAGGGGCTTGCCGGTGTTCCAGGCGGGGCACTGCGACTGGCAGCGACCGCACTCGGTGCACGTCGAGAAGTCGAGGATGCCCTTCCAGGAGAACTGCTCGACCTGGGAGACGCCGAAGGTGTCGTCCTCGCCCGGGTCCTCCCAGTCGATCTCCTTGCCGCCCGTGGTCATCGGCTGGAGCGCGCCGAGGGCGACCGCGCCGTCGGCGTTCCGCTTGAACCAGATGTTCGGGAAGCCGAGGAAGCGGTGCCAGGCGACACCCATGTTGGTGTTCAGCGAGACCGTGATCATCCAGATCAGCGAGGTGCCGATCTTGATCATCGCAGTGAGGTAGATGAGGTTCTGCAGCGTGCCGAGCGCCAGGCCCTTGAAGGCGAGCACCAGGGGGTACGAGACGAAGTAGGCGGCCTCGTAGCCCTCCACGTGATGGATCGCGCCTTCGAGGCCACGCAGGGCCAGGATCGCCAGGCCGATGACGAGGATGACGTACTCGACGAAGTACGCCTGCCAGGCCTTGGAGCCGGCGAAGCGGGACTTGCGTCCGGCGCGCGAGGGCAGGTTCAGCAGGCGGATGGCCATCAGCGTGACGATGCCGAGCACGGTCATGATGCCGATGAACTCGATGTACATCTCGAACGGCAGCCAGCCGCCGACGATCGGCAGCACCCAGTCGGCCTGGAAGAGCTGTCCGTACGCCTGGAGCAGCGTCGGCGGCAGGGTCAGGAAGCCGATCGCGACGAACCAGTGGGCGAAGCCCACGATCCCCCACCGGTTCATCCGGGTGTGGCCGAGGAATTCCTTGACCAGGGTGATCGTGCGCTGCTTGGGGTCGTCGGTGCGGCTGCCTGCCGGCACCGGCTGTCCGATGCGGACGAACCGGTAGATCTGCGCGACGGCTCGGGCGATGAGCGCAACGCCGACGACAGTCAGCACCAGCGACACGATGATCGCGGCGAGTTGCATGTGGGGCTCCTCGGGCCTGCGAGGGTGGGATCCAGCGCGTACAAGCGATTACTAAGCAGTAACTTAATCAGTCTGTGCTGACACTATCCACTTATTCCGCCACGCTGTAGTTGGGCAGGCGGTGATCTGTGTCGCTCAGGCGAGCCTTCCCGGGGCGCCGTACCCGCCGCAGTGCCGCATGCAGGGGGATGCGTACGGATTGCGCCAGGATCGCCAGGTCCAGCCGTGTTCCATGATGCTCCGCGTAGTGCGCGTCCAGGAGGGCGGGTTCGTCCCAGGGCATTCCGGAGCGGGCGCGCACCTGGGCCAGCCCGGTCAGGCCGGGCCGCAGTTCCTGCCGCCAGCGCCCCGCCGGCCCCAGCGCGACGGTCTCCTCGGGAGTGAGGGGGACCGGGCCGACGAGGGAGAGCGTCCCGCCCACGACGTGGGGCAGCCGGGACAGGAGGTCGAGCCGGAGCCGCCGGGTGCGCAGTGAGCGCAGCTCGAAGGGGTGCCCGCCGAGGCCGATCCGGACCTCGCGCCGCACCGCTCCTGCGCTTCCCCGGGTCCGCGCGCCGAGCACCAGGGCGGCGAGTGCCAGTACGGGCGCCGTCAGGGCCAGGAGGGCCGAGCCGAGCACCAGGTCCAGGGACCGCTTCACGGTCAGGGCCCCGAGCGCGGCGGTGAGGTGCCCGGCCGCGGAACTCCAGGCCCCGGCCGTCGCGGAGACGGCGGGGTGCCGCGTCCTTCGTGTCGCAGTCCGTCTCGCGTTCCGCATGGCACCTGCCCGGGGTCGTGAGGTGACGGGTTTGACCGTCTCGATGCATTTTGTGACAGAACGATCCCACGGTGCGATGGTGGTGGGGTGTGCGCGGCGTGCTCCGTGCGCCGGGTGTCGTGGATCCTCGCCGTTCCGGACGCGCGCCGAGATGGCTCCCGCACCTCCTCTATCCGGAAAAGCCCTGCTCAGCGCACATGCGAGCACATAAGTTGAGTGTAAGTGGCTCAGGTCCTTTGACTCCGGGGAGGGAGTGATGCATCCTTGAGCCAGATCCACTCAAGTAGTCAGTTGGAGGAATTGAAATGGCACGTGCGGTCGGCATCGACCTGGGCACGACTAACTCCGTCGTCAGCGTTCTCGAAGGCGGCGAGCCCACCGTCATCACCAACGCCGAAGGCGCCAGGACCACGCCGTCCGTCGTCGCCTTCGCCAAGAACGGCGAGGTGCTCGTCGGCGAGGTCGCCAAGCGCCAGGCGGTCACCAACGTCGACAGGACGATCCGTTCGGTCAAGCGCCACATGGGCACTGACTGGAAGATCGAGCTGGACGGCAAGAACTTCAACCCGCAGCAGATGAGCGCCTTCATCCTGCAGAAGCTGAAGCGCGACGCCGAGGCGTACCTGGGCGAGAAGGTCACCGACGCGGTGATCACCGTCCCGGCGTACTTCAACGACTCGGAGCGCCAGGCGACCAAGGAGGCCGGCGAGATCGCGGGCCTGAACGTCCTGCGCATCGTCAACGAGCCGACCGCCGCGGCGCTGGCCTACGGCCTCGACAAGGACGACCAGACGATCCTCGTCTTCGACCTCGGTGGCGGCACCTTCGACGTGTCCCTCCTGGAGATCGGCGACGGCGTCGTCGAGGTGAAGGCCACCAACGGTGACAACCACCTCGGTGGTGACGACTGGGACCAGCGCGTCGTCGACTACCTGGTGAAGCAGTTCGCCAACGGGCACGGCGTGGACCTCTCCAAGGACAAGATGGCTCTCCAGCGTCTCCGCGAGGCCGCGGAGAAGGCGAAGATCGAGCTCTCGTCCTCGACCGAGACCACGATCAACCTGCCCTACATCACGGCGTCCGCCGAGGGCCCGCTGCACCTGGACGAGAAGCTCACGCGCTCGCAGTTCCAGCAGCTGACCGCGGACCTCCTGGACCGCTGCAAGAACCCGTTCCACAACGTCATCAAGGACGCGGGCATCCAGCTCTCCGAGATCGACCACGTCGTTCTCGTCGGTGGCTCGACCCGTATGCCGGCCGTCGCCGAGCTCGTCAAGGAGCTCACGGGCGGCCAGGACGCCAACAAGGGTGTGAACCCGGACGAGGTCGTCGCCATCGGCGCCTCGCTCCAGGCCGGTGTCCTCAAGGGTGAGGTCAAGGACGTCCTGCTCCTCGACGTGACCCCGCTGTCCCTCGGTATCGAGACCAAGGGAGGGATCATGACGAAGCTCATCGAGCGCAACACCACGATCCCGACCAAGCGTTCCGAGATCTTCACGACGGCCGAGGACAACCAGCCGTCCGTGCAGATCCAGGTCTACCAGGGCGAGCGCGAGATCGCGGCGTACAACAAGAAGCTCGGGATGTTCGAGCTCACCGGTCTGCCGCCGGCCCCGCGTGGCGTGCCGCAGATCGAGGTCGCCTTCGACATCGACGCCAACGGCATCATGCACGTGGCCGCCAAGGACCTCGGCACCGGCAAGGAGCAGAAGATGACCGTCACCGGCGGCTCCTCGCTGCCGAAGGACGAGGTCAACCGGATGCGCGAGGAGGCCGAGCAGTACGCCGACGAGGACCACCGCCGCCGCGAGGCCGCCGAGTCCCGTAACCAGGGCGAGCAGCTCGTCTACCAGACGGAGAAGTTCCTCAAGGACAACGAGGACAAGGTCCCCGGTGACGTGAAGACGGAGGTGGAGACCGCGCTCACCGAGCTGAAGGAGAAGCTCAAGGGCGAGGACACCGCCGAGATCCGCACCGCCACCGAGAAGGTCGCGGCCGTCTCCCAGAAGCTGGGCCAGGCGATGTACGCCAACACCCAGGCCGAGGGTGCGACGCCGGGCGCCGAGGCGCCGGGCGACGGCCAGGCCAAGGCCGCCGACGACGACGTCGTCGACGCCGAGATCGTGGACGACGAGAAGGACCAGAAGGGCGGTGCGGCGTGACCGAGGAGACTCCGGGCTTCGACGAGAAGCCTGACGTCCCCTCCGGCGCCAACTCCGACGACGCCGACCCGAAGGCCGCCACCCCCTCCGAGGAGGAGGCGGCGGCCCCGGCCGGGGACGTACAGCAGACAGCGGCACTGACGGCTCAGCTGGACCAGGTCCGCACCGCGCTCAACGAGCGCACGGGCGACCTCCAGCGGCTCCAGGCCGAGTACCAGAACTACCGCCGCCGCGTCGAGCGTGACCGGGTGACGGTCAAGGAGATCGCGGTCGCGGGTCTCCTGACCGAGCTCCTGCCCGTGCTCGACGACGTCGGCAGGGCCCGCGAGCACGGCGAGCTCGTCGGCGGGTTCAAGTCCGTGGCCGAATCGCTGGAGACGGTCGTCGCGAAGCTCGGCCTCCAGCAGTTCGGCAAGGAGGGCGAGCCCTTCGACCCGACGATCCACGAGGCCCTGATGCACTCGTACGCGCCGGACGTCACCGAGACGACCTGCGTGGCGATCCTGCAGCCCGGGTACCGCATCGGGGAGCGCACCATCCGCCCCGCGCGGGTGGCCGTGGCCGAACCGCAGCCGGGCGCCACGCCCTCGGCCGCGAAGGAAGAGAAGACAGACGACGAGGAGAGCGGTGGCACCGAGGAGGTCTGACATCACGTCCGACCACCGCGGTGAACACCGACGGGGCGTGCGGCCGGCCACTGGGCCGGCCGCACGGCCGATCGTCCGGAAGGAGGGACGTCGATGAGCACGAAGGACTTCGTCGAGAAGGACTACTACAAGGTCCTCGGCGTCCCCAAGGACGCCACCGACGCCGAGGTCAAGAAGGCGTACCGGAAGCTCGCCCGCGAGTACCACCCGGACGCCAACAAGGGTGACGCCAAGGCGGAGGAGCGCTTCAAGGAGATCTCCGAGGCGAACGACGTCCTCGGTGACCCCAAGAAGCGCAAGGAGTACGACGAGGCGCGCGCCCTCTTCGGCAACGGAGGCTTCCGGGCGGGGCCCGGCGGCGCCGGCGGCAACTTCAACTTCGACCTGGGCGACCTCTTCGGAGGCGCCCCGGGCGGTGCCCAGGGCGGCGCGGGCGGCTTCGGCGGTGGCGGAGGCGGGGGCCTGGGAGACGTCTTCGGCGGCCTCTTCAACCGGGGCGGCGGTGGCACCCGTGTCCAGCCGCGACGCGGCCAGGACATCGAGTCCGAGGTGACACTCAGCTTCACCGAGGCGGTCGACGGGGCCACGGTCCCGCTGCGGATGTCCAGCCAGGCACCCTGCAAGGCGTGCTCGGGCACCGGCGACAAGAACGGCACCCCGCGGGTCTGCCCGACCTGCGTGGGCACCGGGCAGGTCTCCCGCGGCACCGGCGGCGGCTTCTCGCTCACCGACCCCTGTGTGGACTGCAAGGGGCGGGGCCTCATCGCCCAGGACCCCTGTGACGTCTGCAAGGGCAGCGGCCGGGCGAAGTCGGCCCGCACGATGCAGGTCAGGATCCCCGCCGGGGTCCTGGACAACCAGCGGATCCGGCTGCGCGGCAAGGGCAGCCCGGGGGAGCGCGGCGGTCCGGCCGGCGACCTGTACGTCGTCGTCCACGTCGACGCCCACCCGGTCTTCGGCCGCAAGGGCGACAACCTCACGGTCACCGTGCCCGTCACCTTCCCGGAGGCGGCGCTCGGCGGCGAGGTGAAGGTGCCCACGCTCGGCGGGCCCCCGGTCACCCTGAAGCTTCCGGCGGGTACGCCCAACGGACGTACGATGCGGGCCCGGGGCAAGGGCGCCGTGCGCAAGGACGGCACCCGTGGCGACCTCCTGGTCACCGTCGAGGTGTCCGTCCCCACGGACCTCGGCGCCGAGGCTCAGGACGCGCTGGAGTCCTACCGCAAGGCGACCGCGGGGGAGGACCCGCGGGCGGAGCTGTTCCAGGCTGCGAAGGGAGCTTGAGATGGACGGCCGTCGACGCAATCCGTACCAGCTGACCGACGAATCACCGGTGTACGTGATCTCGATCGCGGCCCAGCTCTCGGGCCTGCACCCGCAGACGCTGCGCCAGTACGACCGTCTCGGCCTGGTCTCGCCCGACCGCACGGCCGGGCGCGGCCGGCGCTACTCCGCCCGTGACATCGAACTGCTGCGCACCGTGCAGCAGTTGTCGCAGGACGAGGGCATCAACCTCGCGGGCATCAAGCGCATCATCGAGCTGGAGAACCAGGTCGCCGCGCTCCAGCAGCGCGTCGCCGAGCTCTCGGCGGCGGTGGACGGGGCAGCGGTCGCCATGCAGCAGCGCGAGGCCCAGGTGCACGCCTCCTACCGGCGGGACCTGGTGCCGTACCAGGACGTGCAGCAGACCGGCGCGCTGGTGGTCTGGCGGCCGAAGAGGCCGAAGGACTGAGCGGTCCGGAAGGGGCCCGTGCGGGAGTCTCACGACTCCGGTACGGGCCCCTTCCGCGTGCTCGCGGAGGCGTCCACGATGCCGGACCGCACGATCAGGACGCCCAGATGCGTCCGGCTGGTGGCGCCGAGGGCCTGGGTGAGCCTGGCGATGTGGGACCGGCAGGTGCGGACGCTGATGCCCAGCTTGCGGGCCACCACCTCGTCGACGTGGCCCTCGCTGAGCAGCCGGGCGATGCTCTGCTGCACGGCCGTGACCTGGACCCCCGCCGCGGGCCCGGGCAGTTGCTCGGTGAGCGGGGTGGCCTGCGCCCAGAGGACCTCGTAGACCTGGACCAGGTAGCGGACGAGTGCGGGGTGGCGGATCTGCAGTGCCGCGCTGCGGTCGGCGGTGGCGGGGATGAAGGCCACGGCGCGGTCGAAGATGAGGAGCCGCTCCACGGTCAGCTCGGTGGTGCGCACCTGGAGGGAGGCCGGGGGCACCTGGCGCAGGTAGTCCCTGACCTGGGTGCTGTAGCGCGCCGGGTGCTGGTAGATGTGACGGAGCCCGGCGCCCCGGGCGATGGCGGTCGTGGCGTTGTCCAGGGCCGTCCGCAGGGTGGCCTGGGGCCGGGTGCTCCCCGGTTGCGCGGTCAGGACCTCGTCGGCCGCCTGGGCGGTGGCCTCCTGGATGGCCGTGCGTATCGCCTCCGGACCCTCCAGCATGGTGATGGCCAGATGGGGGTCACCGTCGGCGATGGCGGCCAGGGGCACCAGTGAGCGGGTCAGCCGGAGCGTCTGCTCGATGCGCTCGTCGATCTCGCGGGTGAGCGGCTGCAACAGGCGGGACAGGGCCGCGGACGGCGGTACCGGACGCAGCCAGTGCTCGTCCCAGGGGTCGGGCTGGACCAGGGCGCCGGTGGTGAGGCACGGGGCGGCTCCGAGCTCCTGACGGGCGATCCGCCCCTGGCGCAGCGCCCGCTCGTACAGTTCGAGTGCGGGGGCGCAGAGTTCGCCAGGCCCGTGACGGTGCGGCGGTTGCACCGGTTCTGTTCCCATCTGGGAGCCCCCCGCTTTGTGCACTGCAACAAGTTGCCGGTGGTGGAAGCCTAGTGGCGTGGTGGAGTGTGGAGGTGTCGTGGCCGGGAGAGCCGGCCGGGGCGCGAGCCGTTCCACGCGCCACCGGGCGGCGGCGCACCGCGCGGCGGCGCGCCGGCCGTCAGCTCTTCTGGTCCAGGATGCCCGACTGCGAGATGAGGTAGCCGAGCTGGGCCCGACTGCCGCTTCCGAGGGCGGCGTTGAGCTTGGCTATGTGCGCCCGGCAGGTGCGTACGTTCATGCCCAGCCTCCGGGCGATGGAGTCGTCCACATGTCCTTCGACGAGGAGTTGGGCGATGGAGCGCTGAACTCCGCTGATCCCGGCGGGGGTCGGGGTGTAGGAGACGTCCTCCAGCAGGGGGGTGGCGCGTTGCCAGAGTTGCTCGAAGACGTTGATCAGGTAGGAGACGAGACCCGGGTGCCGGAGTTCCAGTGCGACCGTCAGGTCGTCCTGAGCGGGGATGAAGGCGACGGCGCGGTCGAAGATGAGCATGCGCTGCACGAGCTCCTCCAGCGTGCGGATCTCGACGCCCTCGGCGAGCCGCTCCGCGTACGCGAACGTGCCGTGGTGATGGCGGACCGTGTGCTGGTAGAGGGTGCGGATGCTGACACCCCGGTCCACCACGGCCGTGCCGCGCTCCAGGCCCTTGCTGAGGATGTCCTCGCTACGGGCCCCTCCGGGCTGCACGGTGAGCACCTCGCTGCGGCACTCGGCCGTGGCCACGTCGATGGCCGCGTTGATGCGGGTACCGCCTTCGAGCACGGTGATTGCGTGCGTCGTGGGCGGATCCTGCGCGCTGATGTCCATGAAAGGTTCGAAGGACTCGGTGAGTGCCAGGGAGTGGCGCCTGCGCTCCTGGATCTCCCTCTCGATGGGGTGCAGCCGCTGGGCGAGGGCCGCCGACGGCGGCACGGGGCGTAGCCAGTCGGCGTCGTCGGGGTCGGGGTGGAGCAGGGCGAAGTCCATCAGGCACGGAGCGGGTTCCACCTCCGAACGCGGTATGCGGCCGGAGCGCAGCGCGCTCGCGTAGAGACGCTGCCCCGCATCGCATAGTTGGGTGATCCCGTGCCGATGCGCCCCATTTGCGTCGCATGTATCCATATCTCCACCCCCCATGTTCCTGAACGTGCAAGAACATGATGCATCGATCCAGTGGTGCTTGCGTGTCCGCGTGAGACATCGTCTTGAGAGCGGGGGAGATGAATCCATCAAGTGAGGACGAAGCCGAAATGTCTAAGCGAATGCTTCGCTCGGTGCTTGCCACAGCTTTCGTGGGGGCCCTGGCCTACGGTGCGTTGGGTGTCCACGACATCACCTGGGGGGCCGCGCCGGCCGAGCAGGCGACGGCCGTACCCGGTGACATCACCTGGGGGGCCGCTCCGGCCGACATCACCTGGGGCGCGACGTCGGGTGACATCACCTGGGGTGTCGCTCCACGTGACATCACGTGGGGTGCGGCTCCGACCGGCACCGCGGCATGACCACCCCACCGGACGACCGCACCTTCCGGCGGGAGATGGCCACGGCGTACCGCTCAGGGTGGCATTTCATCGATCTGCTCACGGCCCTCACCCGCCAGGGCGATTCGTTGATGGTCACCCTGTTCGGAGAACCGATTGTCGTCGTGATGGAAACGGATGACGACATCCGTGCCTATCGCTGTCTCCGTCGGCCGCGCGGAGCGCCGCAGCCCGTTCGATGTGCCGTGCGCTACGGCATGATTTTCGTAAATCTCGACCAGCGTGATCATGAGCTGTTCGAACAAGAAGCCATTTCCGCCACCCCCCGCAGTGCCTGAACGATTCCCCCGTCGTTCCATGTCGTTCGGGCACTTCCCCCACACAACGGCGCCATCGTGACCTGAACACGGTGGCGCCGTTGTGCTGCCCGGATGTTTCCCGGAATTCCCCGGGCCCTCTTCCGTCCGGGGTTTCAGCCTTTTCCGAGCGCCCTGTCGACGGCGATCTCGATGACGACCCGCTCCGGATTGGGCCGGGGGGTGCGCTCGTAGCGCTCCGCGTAGCGGCGTACGGCGTCCTCGACCTCGCCGGGCTCCGTACGGACCACCGCCCGGCCCTCCAGGGTCGCCCAGCGGCGCCCCTGGATCTGGCAGACCGCGACCCGTGCCCCCTCCGGGCCCGCCGCCAGGACGTGGGCGACCTTCCTGGTGTTCCTGCCGGTGATGACGCGCGCGAGCCGCGTCTCCGGGTCGTAGGTCACCCCCACGGGCACCACGTGCGGGGTTCCGTCCGGGCGGAGTGTGGTCAGGGTGCACACATGGCGCTCCCGCCAGAAGGCGAGGTACTCGGGGCCGGGGTTGCTCACGTCAGGCATGGGGTCAGCCTAGAGACAGGAACATTCCGGGGCCGTGCGGGCCTCGTTCCTGCCTTGAGTGGAATAGACTCAACTTTGTACCCGTTGTTGCAGTCATAGTTCCGTGGAAGCACCAGTACGAGGAGGAGACAGCGCCCGTGGACGCCGAGCTGACGAACAAGAGCCGGGACGCCCTCAACGCGGCCACCAGCAGGGCCGTCAAGGACGGACATCCGGACCTGACCCCCGGGCATCTGCTGCTTGCGCTGCTCGCGGGCGAGGACAACGCCAACATCATCGACCTGCTGGCCGCCACCGAGGCCGATCAGGTGGCCGTGCGCGAGGAGACCGAGCGGCTCCTGGGCGCGCTGCCCAGCGTCACCGGGTCGACCGTCGCGCCGCCGCAGCCGAGCCGTGAGCTGCTCGCCGTGCTGGCCGACGCCGACCGGCGGGCCAAGGAGCTGGGCGACGACTACCTCTCCACCGAGCACCTGCTGATCGCCGTCGCGGCGAAGGGGGGCCGCGCCGGTGAGATCCTCGACGGACAGGGAGCCAGTGCGAAGAAGCTGCTGGACGCATTCGAGAAGAGCAGGGGAGGGCGCCGGGTGACCACTCCCGACCCCGAGGGCCAGTACAAGGCGCTGGAGAAGTTCGGGACGGACTTCACGGCCGCCGCGCGCGAGGGCAAGCTCGACCCGGTCATCGGCCGCGACCAGGAGATCCGCCGCGTCGTGCAGGTGCTGTCGCGCCGCACGAAGAACAACCCCGTGCTCATCGGTGAGCCCGGAGTCGGCAAGACGGCCGTCGTCGAGGGCCTCGCCCAGCGCATCGTCAAGGGTGACGTCCCCGAGTCCCTGAGGAACAAGCGGCTCGTCTCCCTGGACCTCGGTGCGATGGTCGCGGGGGCCAAGTACCGCGGTGAGTTCGAGGAACGCCTCAAGACCGTCCTCTCCGAGATCAAGGAGAGCGACGGGCAGATCATCACCTTCATCGACGAGCTGCACACCGTCGTCGGCGCGGGCGCCGGCGGCGACTCCGCGATGGACGCGGGGAACATGCTCAAGCCGATGCTCGCCCGCGGTGAGCTGCGCATGGTCGGCGCCACCACGCTGGACGAGTACCGCGAGCGCATCGAGAAGGACCCGGCCCTGGAACGCCGCTTCCAGCAGGTCCTGGTGGCCGAGCCGTCCGTCGAGGACACCATCGCGATCCTGCGTGGCCTCAAGGGCCGTTACGAGGCGCACCACAAGGTCCAGATCGCCGACTCCTCGCTGGTCGCCGCCGCGACGCTCTCCGACCGCTACATCACCTCCCGTTTCCTCCCCGACAAGGCCATCGACCTCGTCGACGAGGCGGCGTCCCGGCTCCGCATGGAGATCGACTCCTCACCGCTGGAGATCGACGAGCTCCAGCGGTCCGTCGACCGGCTGCACATGGAGGAACTGGCGCTCAAGAACGAGACCGACCAGGGCTCCAAGCAGCGGCTGGAGAAGATCCGCCGCGACCTCGCCGACAAGGAGGAGGAGCTGCGCGGCCTCACCGCCCGCTGGGAGAAGGAGAAGCAGGGCCTCAACCGCGTCGGTGAGCTCAAGGAGCGCCTCGACGAGCTGCGCGGCCAGGCCGAGCGCGCCCAGCGCGACGGCGACTTCGACACCGCGTCCAAGCTGCTCTACGGGGAGATCCCCGGCCTGGAGCGTGAGCTGGCCGAGGCGGACGAGGCCGAGCAGGAAGCCTCCAAGGACACCATGGTCAAGGAGGAGGTCGGTCCGGACGACATCGCCGACGTCGTGGGCGCCTGGACCGGCATCCCGGCCGGCCGCCTCCTGGAGGGCGAGACCCAGAAGCTGCTGCGGATGGAGTCCGAGCTGGGCAGGCGGCTGATCGGCCAGACCGAGGCCGTGCGGTCCGTGTCGGACGCCGTACGCCGCACCCGGGCGGGGATCGCCGACCCCGACCGGCCCACCGGCTCGTTCCTCTTCCTCGGCCCGACCGGGGTCGGCAAGACGGAGCTGGCCAAGGCGCTCGCGGACTTCCTGTTCGACGACGAGCGGGCCATGATCCGCATCGACATGAGCGAGTACAGCGAGAAGCACAGCGTCGCCAGGCTCGTCGGGGCCCCGCCCGGCTACGTCGGCTACGAGGAGGGCGGCCAGCTCACGGAGGCGGTGCGCCGCCGCCCCTACAGCGTCGTGCTGCTGGACGAGGTCGAGAAGGCCCACCCCGAGGTCTTCGACATCCTGCTCCAGGTGCTCGACGACGGCCGGCTCACCGACGGGCAGGGCAGGACGGTGGACTTCCGCAACACCATCCTGATCCTCACGTCGAACCTGGGCAGCCAGTTCCTCATCGACCCGCTGATCGAGCCCGAGGTGAAGAAGGAGCAGGTCCTGGAGGTCGTGCGGGCCTCCTTCAAGCCCGAGTTCCTCAACCGGCTCGACGACCTGGTCGTCTTCTCCGCCCTGTCCGGCGACGAGCTGGCCCACATCGCGGGGCTTCAGGTCACCCGTCTGGCCCAGCGGCTGGCGGACCGCAGGATCCAGCTCGACGTCACGCCCGAGGCGCTGGCCTGGCTGGCCGTGGAGGGCAACGACCCGGCGTACGGCGCCCGGCCGCTGCGACGGCTCATCCAGACCGCGATCGGGGACCGGCTCGCCAAGGAGATCCTCGCGGGCGAGGTCAAGGACGGCGACACGGTCCGGGTGGACCGGGCCGGTGACGGCCTGATCGTCGGGACCGCGACGGAGGCGAAGAGCCTGTAGACGCACCCCCCGTCCCCGGCCGGCAGACCTCGCGTCCCGGCCGGGGACACGTGTGTGCGGGGCCGCCGGTTTTGATGGGTGCATCCGGCACGCATCGACGACGGATATCGCCCACGAAATTGAGCCGAAAAATTCCATTGTGTGGCCGACCGGTGGGTGCGGATCGTTCCGGGACCGCTTTTTGTACCGCCGCGATACATATCGCGGCCTTCCGTGCGAGCTGTGGCAATGGCGATGGGCATGATCGAGTCATGCTCGATACCGGGACACTCCGGGGCCTTTTTCCTTTGTGACGGGGGAGGCTCTCACTAATTCGGAAGCCGGTAAGGTACGCGCATGACGGAGCGGATATCTGGCGAGCCTGGTGCGGATTCGAGGGATCGCGGAAGTGGCACCCTGATTCGCCACAGCGAATTTCGGACGCTGTGGGCGGCTTATGCCCAGTCGGTGCTGGGTGACCAGCTCGCGCGGGTGGCCCTCTCGCTCCTGGTCTTCGAACGCACCGAGTCGGCGGGCTGGACCGCGGCGACCTACGCGCTGACGAGCCTGCCCGCCCTGCTGTCCGGCGTCCTCCTCTCCGGCCTCGCCGACCGCTTCCCGCGGCGTACGGTCATGATCGGCTGCGACCTGGTGCGCGCGGTCCTCGTGGGTCTCATGGCCCTGCCGGGCACCCCTCTGCCGCTGCTCGCCGGGCTGCTCGTCCTGGCACAGCTCGCCGAAGCCCCGTTCGGGGCGTCGCAGGGTGCCCTGATGCCCGCAGTCCTCGGGGAGCGCCTGTACGAACAGGGGCAGCGGGTCATGATGATCACTCATCAGGCCGGGCAGCTCATCGGGTTCGCCGTGGGCGGGGTGCTCGTCGTGTGGCTCGGCAGCCATGTCTCCCTCGGGCTGAACGCGGCGACGTTCCTGGTCTCCGCCGTCCTGATCAGGCTGGGCGTGAAGGCGCGGCCGGTGGAGGAGCCGGCCGGGGCGCCGCCGAGGCGGATGCACACCCAGGTGCGGAGCGCGGCCGTGCTGATCTGGTCCGACCCCCGGCTGCGCTCCCTGGTCGCGCTCGGCTGGCTGGCGGGGTTCATCGTGCTCCCGGAGGGCCTGGCCGCGCCGTTCGCGCAGGAGGCCGGCGCGAGCGCCGCCTCGGTGGGACTGCTGCTCGCCGCCCATCCCGCCGGAATGGTCCTGGGCGCCGCCCTGCTCGGGCGGGCCGGTCTCGACGTCGAGCGGCGGCGCCGGCTGCTCGGGCCGATGGCGGTGGGCGCGAACCTTCCACTGGTCGTCTACTGGGCGGGCCCCGGCGTGGGGGTGGCGCTGCTGGTGCTGCTCGTGTCGGGCGTCTTCTCCGTGTACCAGATCACCGCCGGGGCGACCTTCGTCCTGCTCACCCCGGCCGGCCAGCGCGGTCAGGCCCTGGGGCTGGCCAGGTCGGGGCTGACCGCCATGCAGGGCATCGGGGTCGCGGCGGGCGGGCTGGCGGCGCAGCTGTCCGGCTCCTCGGCCCAGACCATCGGCGGCGCGGGACTCGTCGGAACGCTCTGCGCGGTCCTGGTCGGGGTTTCCTGGTCACGGGCCCGGGGAACGAGCGCCGGGACGATTCCCCTCAGCGCGTAGAACGCCGGGCGGGACTCCCGGCCGCCATCGCGGCTAGGGTCGGAGCCAGGAAACCACGTGCGATCCACAGGAGTACCCAGCGATGTCTATCGACCCGTCCTCGATCCCTAACTTCGGGGGACAGCCCGAACCGCAGGCCGCAGGACCCGAGGGCCCCGTGGTCCCTGACCAGGACCTCGTCAAGCAGCTCCTCGACCAGATGGAGCTCAAGTACGTCGTCGACGACGAGGGCGACCTCGCCGCGCCGTGGGAAGAGTTCCGCACCTACTTCATGTTCCGCGGCGAGGAGGAGCAGCAGGTCTTCTCGGTGCGGACGTTCTACGACCGCGCCCACTCCCTGGACCAGCGCGCCGTTCTGCTCGACGCGATCGACGACTGGAACCGCCGCACCCTGTGGCCCAAGGTCTACACCCACGCCCACGAGGGCGAGGAGGGCGCCGCGGCCTCCGTGCGGCTGATCGGTGAGGCGCAGATGCTCATCGGCACCGGCGTCAGCCTGGAGCACTTCGTCTCCTCGACGGTCAGCTGGGTGCGGGCCTCGATCGAGTTCGACAAGTGGCTGGTGGAGCGCCTGGGCCTGACGTCCGGCGAGCAGAAGGCGGAGGGCGAGGAGCCCGGCGAGGCCTGATCCGGCCGACAGCGCGAGGCCCGGTCCGGGCATGGTCCACGAGGCCACGGCCCCGGCCGGGCCTTCGCCGTGCCGGGGCCCGTCCGGGCGGCCGGGGTCAGGCCCCCCGGAGGCCCTTCAGCCGGGTGACCGCCTCGGTGAGCACGTCCGTACGCTTGCAGAACGCGAAGCGCACGAAGGGCGCTCCCTGCGCGCGGTGGTCGTAGAAGACGGCGTTCGGGACGGCGACCACCCCGCACCGCTCGGGCAGCGCCCGGCAGAAGGCGAAGCAGTCCTCGGCCCCGAGGGGGCGGATGTCGACGGTGACGAAGTACGTGCCGGCGGGCCGGTAGACGTCGAAGCCCGCCTCGGCGAGTCCCTCGCTCAGCAGGTCGCGTTTGGCGCGCAGGTCCGCGCGCAGCTCGTCGAAGTAGCTGCCGGGCAGCCGCAGGGCCTCCGCGACGGCGTACTGGAAGGGGCCCCCGGAGACGTACGTGAGGAACTGCTTGGCGGAGCGCACGGCGGTGACCAGCTCCGGGCTCGCGGTGATCCAGCCGATCTTCCACCCCGTCAGCGAGAACGTCTTGCCGGCACTGCTGATCGTGACCACACGCTCGCGCATGCCGGGGAAGGACGCGAGGGGGATGTGCTCCCCCTCGAAGACGAGGTGCTCGTAGACCTCGTCGGTGACGACGAGCAGGTCCCGCTCGCAGGCCAGCGCGGCGATCGCGGCCAGCTCCTCGCGGCTCAGCACGGTCCCGGTCGGGTTGTGCGGGGTGTTGAGCAGGATGAGCCGGGTGCGGGGGGTGACGGCGGCGCGGAGTTCGTCGAGATCGAGCCGGAAGGCGCCTTCGTGGGGCCGGAGGGTGACGGGCACGCGGGTGCCGCCCGCCATGGCGATGCAGGCGGCGTAGGAGTCGTAGTAGGGCTCCAGGGCGATGACCTCGTCGCCGGGCTCCAGGAGGGCCAGCAGGGAGGCGGCGACCGCCTCGGTCGCGCCCGTGGTGACGAGGACCTCGGTGTCCGGGTCGTAGGCCAGGCCGTGGTGCCGCTGCTGGTGCTCCGCCACGGCGGCGCGCAGTTCGGGTACGCCGGGGCCGGGCGGGTACTGGTTGCCGTGGCCGGCGCGTACGGCCCGTACCGCGGCCTCGCGGATCGCCTCCGGGCCGTCGGTGTCGGGGAAGCCCTGGCCGAGGTTGATCGATCCGGTCCGCACGGCCAGCGCCGACATCTCCGCGAAGATCGTCGTACCGAAGTCGGTGAGGCGGCGGTTGAGCAGCGGTCGTCCCTGTGTCATGGCGCCATCCTGGGCCGAAGCTCTGGAGTTGCTCAAGTCTGCTTTGGCCCGGGCGGGGCGCGGGAATCCACCGGGCACGTGAGAAGCGGGGACCTCGCTTCGGGGGACAGAAGGATGTGAGGTCGATGGAGTTGTTCGTCTTCATCGTGTTCCTGGGGATCGTGGTGGCGGGGATCACCGCCCTCGCCTCGGGGTCGGGCGGCAGGAAGAAGCCGCTCGGGGGGCGTGCCGGGCGAGGGCGCCGGGGTTCGGACAGTGGCGGCGGTGGCGGTGGCTCCGACGGGGGCAGTTGGTGGGGCGGTGACAGCGGCGGAGGCCACTCGTGCGGCGGCGGCGGCCACTCGTGCGGCGGCGGGGGCGGCTGCGGGGGTGGCGGCGGTGACTGAGCCGGCGGCGCCGGCCGTGCGCCACGGACGGGGAACGCGGGTGTGAGGTGTCCGGCGGGAGCTAACTCCCGCCGGACATCTTTTGGTTGGGGGTGCGGGGAACAACTGAACCGGGCTGCCCCCTGACGGATGGAAACCACGGCAAGTTGGGTAAAAACGCTGTGAGTGCCGCGTACTTCGTGATTGCATCGATGTAGAGAACATTCAGCCCTCGGACCCCAGTTGGGCCGGATCGGGCTTCCCCGCCCCATGTGCACCGCACGGGGGCACCTCCTGTCCATGAGTCCTTGTGTGTCCTGCGGAGCCGATCCATGCTCACGACCCTTCAGACCTCCTACTCCGATACCCGCGCCGCCGATCTGGCGTGGGCGCTCGGGTGCGAGCCGCTGCCGGCTCTCGCCGTGCTCGACCTCGAACTGGGCGGTGCGAAGGTGCAGATGAGGCTGCTCGGCGCCTCCCACCAGGTCCTCCTGACGGAGGAGGAGCGGCGAACCTGTTCGGAGACCGTCGCCTGCCTCCCGGGCAGCAGTACCCCCCTGCCCCTCGGTGTCGCCGAGAGCGTGGGTGACTGGGAGTACGAGTTCGCGGCACGCGTCGAGACGCTCTCCGAGGGCTCCTTCGCGGGACGCGCACAGGAGTTGCTCGCGCTGGTGACCGACCATCCGCACGGGCTGGCGGGGACATTTCCCGGCAGTCCCTACGCCTTCACGGCGATGCTGGCGCAGCGTGCGGAGGGCCAGGTGCGCTGGCGCACCTGGCACGCGTATCCGCAGGAGGGGCAGCTCGTCGTGACCAGGACGCGGGTGGGGGTGCGGGCCGGGGCGCGGGTCTCCTGAGCGGCGGCCGGGGCCGCCGGAAGTGTTTCCGGCCGTGCGCCACTTACACCCGTGTGGGTGACAAGGCGCGACGATTCCGTCACGTAGCGTTCGCCTCATGATCGACCAGCAGACGCCGGTGCGACGGGGCGCGGCACGACTTCCGGTACGGCCGAGAACCGGCAGGTTCCTGGTGCTGGCCGTGGTGTTCGTCTGCGCCGCGTGCGGTCTGGTGTACGAGCTGGAACTGGTCGCGCTCGCCTCGTACCTGATCGGTGACTCGGTCACGCAGGCGTCCGTGGTGCTCTCCGTGATGGTGTTCGCGATGGGCATCGGGTCCCTTCTCGCGAAACGTTTACGCTGCCGTGCCGCCGTGGGCTTCGGGCTGATCGAGGCGGCCCTCGCGCTGACGGGCGGCACCTCGGCGCTGGTCCTCCACGCGTCCTTCGCCTGGCTGGGCGAGTCGCGTCACGCGCTGGTGTGCTTCTCACTCGCCATCGGCATCCTGATCGGCGCGGAGATCCCGCTGCTGATGACGCTGATCCAGCGGGTCGACCGGCAGGACGCGGGCGGCGCGGTCGCGGACCTCTTCGCCGCCGACTACGTGGGCGCGCTGGTGGGCGGGCTCGCCTTCCCGTTCCTGCTGCTGCCGGTGATGGGCCAGCTCACCGGGGCGCTGTTCACCGGCGGGGTCAACGCGGTGGCGGGCGGGGCGCTGGTGCTGTGGGTCTTCCGGCGCGATCTCCGCGCCAGCGAGCGCAGGCTGCTGATCGTGGTCAACGCCGTCGTCATCGCCCTGCTGGCCACGGCCACGGTGCTGGTCGACGACTTCGAGCGGGCGGCCCGGCGCGCGGTCTACGGGGCCGAGGTGCGGGTCGCCGAGCGGACCGGGGTCCAGGAGGTCGTCCTCACCGGGACGGGGCGTGGCTCGCTCGACCTCTATCTGGACGGGCGGCTGCGGGTCAGCTCCCGGGACGAGTACCGCTTCCACGAGGCGCTCGTGCACCCGGCGATGAAGGGCACCCACCGGCGGGTGCTGATCCTGGGCGGGGGCGACGGACTGGCCGCCCGGGAGGTACTGCGCTACCCGGACGTCACGTCCGTGGTGGTGGTCGAGCTCGATCCGGCCGTCACCCGCTTGGCCCGTACGGACCCGGCGCTCTCCCGGCTGAACGGGCACGCCTACGAGGACCCCCGGCTGAGCACGGCCACCGCGGACGCGTTCACCTGGCTGAGGGCCGCACGGGGGCGCTTCGACGTGGTGATCTCGGACCTCCCCGATCCCGGGATCACGGCGGGTTCGAAGCTCTACGCCGCCGAGTTCTACGGTCTCGTCGCCGGCGTCCTGGAGCCCGGTGGCCGGCTGGTGGTGCACGCGGGGTCGCCGGCCGGCCGGCCGGAGACGTTCTGGACGGTGGACGCCTCGGTGCGGGCGAGCGGCCTGAGGACGCGTCCGTACCGTGTGCGCGGGCGCCTCACCGGCTCCGCGGCCGGGCAGGACCGCCGAGCCGGCGCGGTGCCCCGGGACTGGGGATTCGTGCTCGCCGCCCGGCACGCCCCGGGCCCGCTCGGCCTCGACCCCCGGGCGCCGGAGCTGGCGACGCTGGGGGAGCGGGATCTGCGGGTGGCCCGGCACGGGGCGGAGCGTGCAGGCGAGCGGGGGGTGCCGCCGTCCACGCTGGTGCATCCGCGCTACCGGGAGGAGCGATGAGGGTGCCGGGGCGGCGCGGCAGCCGTGCAGTGCGCGGGTCACGGGGCGCGGAAGCGCTGACGGGACGGCCGGGGCTGAGTAGGCTCGGGCGGTATGGAGCATGAGGTGTTCGTTCCGGTTCCGGTCGCGTCCCTTCGGCGGACGCTGGGTGATCCTGCCCGCGTCGCCAGATGTGTGCCCGGACTCCAGCAGGATGCCGACGCGTCGGCGGGCCCGCTGGCAGGACGGCTGAAGTTCCGGGCCGACGGTCACACGATCACGTATCGCGGGGCGCTGAGCCTGCGGCCCTCGGGCGAAGGCGACGCGAGTGCCTTCTCCGTGTCGGGTGAGGGCGTGGAGGCCCGGGGCACCGGCTCGGCGAAGCTGGCGCTGACCATCGGGCTCACGGAGACGGACGGCGGGACGACGATCCGCTTCACAGGGACGGCGAGCGGTGACGGCCGCGTCGTGGACCTGGACGGGGCGACGGCGCTCGCCTCGGCGCAACGGCTGCTGGACCGCTTCACGCAGCAGCTGGTGACGGAGACCCTCGCGACGCACGAGGACGCGCCGGAGCGGGAAGCGGGGCGGACGACGGACCCCTCCGCGCCCGGCACGTCCGGGGGGAGGACGCCGTCCGCGGAGAAGACGCCCGACGCGCCCTCGGGGAAGACCTCCGAGGCGCCCACGGGGGCGACTCCTGAGGCGCCGGCGGAAAAGGAACCCGACGCGTCCGCGGAGGAGAAGCCGGAGGAACCGGTCGGCACGTCGCCCGGGGCTCCCTCCGAGCAGGCTCCCGGCACCCCCGAGGGGCAGACGCCCTCGGACGGGGAATCCGTCTTCGACACACCCGTGCCGGAGTCGTCGCTCGACCCTTCTGCTGAGCTGGAGTTCACCGTGCCCGACGAACCGCCCGCCGAGGCCGCGCACGCCCGGCGCACCATGATCGGCCGCAGCGCGGAGGAGGTCGACCACGCCCCGCCGCGCGGCCGGTACGCCCCCGTCCCGTCGCCCGAGGCGGGAGCCGCGGGGATGACGCTGCGCTGGGCCGCCCCGGCCGCGGCCCTCGCGATCGCCTCGGCCGTGGTCGTCGGCAGGGCTCTGCGGCGCAGGAGGCCGTGAGAGGGGCCCCGCGCCAGTAGTGTCGTGGCGTGAGCGATGTTGGGAAGAACGTCCGGCTGACCGCCGGCGATGCCGAGTTGACCGTCGACCCCGTCCATGGCTGCCGCATCGGCAGCCTGCGCATCGGGGGTACCGAACTACTGCGCCAGGGTGAGCGGTACGGCTGCTTCCCGATGGTGCCGTGGTGCGGACGCACCGAGAACGGCCTGTTCCGCAACGGCGGAGAGCTGCACCGGCTGCCGCTGAACTCCCCGCCGCACGCCATCCACGGCACCGGCCGCGACACCGCCTGGAAGCCCGCCCGGCAGGACGAGGCCGAGGCGGCGTTCTTCTACGACCTGGCCGAGCCGTGGCCGTACGAGGGCCGGGTGACGCAGACCTTCGAGCTGACCGAGGACTCGCTGACGCTGAGCCTCGGCATCGAGACGTACGGGGACTCCTTCCCGGCGCAGGGCGGGTGGCACCCCTGGTTCCTGCGGAACCTCGGTGGCGAGGACGTGCGGATCGGCTTCGAGGCGGACTGGCAGGAGGAGCGGGGCGAGAACCACCTGCCCACCGGCCGCCGCATCGACCCCCTGCCCGGCCCGTGGGACGACTGCTTCGGCATGCCCGCCGGTGTCGACGTGACGCTCACCTGGCCCGAGCAGCTGGAGCTGAGGGTCAGGAGCCGGGACGAGTGGGTGGTGATCTACGACGAACAGGCGGAGGCGGTCTGCGTGGAGCCGCAGTCCGGTCCGCCGAACGGACTGAACACCGCCCCCCGGCTCGTGACCCCGATCGAACCCCTGGAGATCGCCACGACCTGGAGCTGGGTGCGGCTCTGACCCTCCGCGGCAGCGCTTACCCTCGTTGACATGACTGACGTACGCGCTGAGCTGCTCCAGCAGATCAAGGACAAGGCCGTGGTGCACGGCAAGGTGACCCTCTCCTCGGGTCTGGAAGCCGACTGGTACATCGACCTGCGCCGGATCACGCTGGACGGCAAGGCCGCGCCGCTGGTCGGCCAGGTCATGCTCGACGCCACCGCCGAGCTGGACTACGACTGCGTCGGCGGGCTGACCCTGGGCGCCGACCCGGTCGCCACCTCGATGCTGCACGCCTCGGCGGCACGCGGGAAGAGCCTCGACGCGTTCGTCGTCCGCAAGGCGCAGAAGGCTCACGGGATGCAGCGCCGCATCGAGGGCACGGACGTCAAGGGCCGCCGCTGCCTCGTCGTCGAGGACACCTCCACGACCGGCGGCTCCCCGCTGACCGCGGTCGAGGCGGTGCGCGAGGCCGGCGGCGAGGTCGTGGCGGTCGCGGTGATCGTGGAGCGCGGAGCGGCTCCGGCGATCGCCGAGGCCGGGCTGCCCTACCTTCACGTCTACTCCGTGGCGGACCTCGACCTGGCCTGACCTGCGGCTTCTTCGAGGGGCGCCCTGTTTCACGTGAAACAGGGCGCCTTACTCGGCGGGCAGCGTGGAGCCGGAGCGAGAGTCTGGGAAGATAAGGGCGACGATGACGTCGCCCCCAGGTCAGGGACCCAGCCTGAACACCCGCACATCCCAAGGAGCGGACAGATGCCCATCGCAACCCCCGAGGTCTACGCCGAGATGCTCGACCGGGCGAAGGCAGGCAAGTTCGCCTACCCGGCCATCAATGTGACGTCGACCCAGACCCTGCACGCTGCGCTGCGCGGCTTCGCGGAGGCGGAGAGCGACGGCATCGTCCAGATCTCCACCGGTGGTGCCGAATTCCTGGGCGGCCAGTACAACAAGGACATGGTGACGGGCGCCGTAGCCCTCGCCGAGTTCGCGCACATCGTCGCCGCCAAGTACGACATCACGGTCGCGCTGCACACCGACCACTGCCCCAAGGACAAGCTGGACGGCTATGTCCGCCCGCTGCTCGACGTCTCCGCCGAGCGCGTCGCCAAGGGTCTGAACCCGCTGTTCCAGTCGCACATGTGGGACGGCTCGGCCGAGACCCTCGCCGACAACCTGGCCATCGGCCAGGAGCTGCTGGCCAAGGCCGCCGCCGCCAAGATCATCCTTGAGGTCGAGATCACCCCGACCGGTGGCGAGGAGGACGGGGTCACGCACGAGATCAACGACGAGCTGTACACCACCGTCGACGACGCGCTGCGTACGGCTGAGGCCCTCGGCCTGGGCGAGAAGGGCCGCTACCTGCTCGCCGCGTCCTTCGGCAACGTCCACGGCGTCTACAAGCCGGGCAACGTCGTCCTGCGTCCCGAGCTCCTCAAGGACCTCCAGCAGGGCGTCTCCGAGAAGTACGGCAAGCCGGCCGGCAGCCAGCCGTTCGACTTCGTCTTCCACGGTGGCTCGGGCTCCACGGCCGAGGAGATCGCCACCGCGCTGGAGAACGGCGTCGTGAAGATGAACCTCGACACCGACACCCAGTACGCCTTCACCCGCCCGATCGTGGATCACGTGTTCCGCAACTACGACGGCGTGCTGAAGGTCGACGGCGAGGTCGGCAACAAGAAGGTCTACGACCCGCGCAGCTGGGGCAAGTCCGCCGAGGCGGGCATGGCCGTGCGTGTCACGGAGGCCTGCGCCAACCTGCGTTCCGCCGGCACCAAGCTGAAGTAAGCACGCACGTACGTCGCGGACGTCCACGGGCGCACGAGCGGGCCCGGTCTCCCCTGCGGAGGCCGGGCCCGCTCCATGCCCGAGGGCTTCCGAGGAATCGAGGGATCCGCTGTGAGCACGCCCGCGCGCTACGACTTCGACACCGTCATCGACCGCCGGGGCACCTGGTGCGTCCAGTGGGACGGGGTCGCCGAGCGTTTCGGGGTGGACGGCCTCCTGCCGTTCACCATCTCCGACATGGACTTCGAGACCGCGCCGGAGGTGCTGACCGCGCTGCGCGCCCGCCTCGACCACGGCGTGCTCGGCTACACCACCTGGCAGCACGAGGAGTTCCTGTCGGCGATCGCGCACTGGTACGCGACCCGGTACGGCACAGGCCTCGACACCGGCCGGGTGGTCTACGGGCCGTCCGTGCTCAGCCAGCTCTCCCAGCTGGTGCGGATGTGGACGGCCGAGGGCGAGGGCGTGGTCGTCCACACCCCGACCTACGACGGATTCCGCAAGGCGGTCACCGGGCTCGGGCGGGAGCTGCGGGGCGTGCCGGTGGGCGACACGGCGGCCCTGGACCGGGAACTGGCGCGCGCCGACGCGAAGGTCCTGGTGCTGTGCTCGCCGCACAACCCCACGGGGCGGGTGTGGACGGAGGCCGAGCTCCGGGAGATGGCGGGTCTGGCGCGCAGACACGGGGTGGCGGTGGTCTGCGACGAGATCCACGCGGACTTCGTGCACGACGGGTACACGCATGTGCCGTACGTGAGGATCGCGGACGGCGAGGGGCGCTGGGCGGTCATCACGTCCGCGTCGAAGGCCTTCAACTTTCCGGCGCTGACCGGGTCGTACGGGATCATCGGGAACCCGGCGGACCGGGCGGAGTATCTGCGCCGCATGGAGACGGCGGAAGGGCTCGCCTCGCCTGCGGTGCTCTCGCTGACCGCGCACATCGCGGCCTACCGGTCGGGGGCTGCCTGGCTGGACGCGGTGCGGGCGTACACCGCCGAGAACCTGGCGCTGGTGGCGCAGCGGCTCGGCGTGGCCTTCCCCGAGCTGGCGTGGGAGCCGCCGCAGGCCGGCTATCTGGCGTGGATCGACCTGCGCCCCTTGGGGGTGGACGACGAGGCGCTCCAGCGGGTGCTGATCGAGCGCGAGAAGGTCGCGATCATGCCGGGGGCGGTGTACGGGGCCCCGGGGTTCGTACGGCTGAACGTGGGATGCGCGCGGAGCAAGGCCGACGCGGGGATCTCCGCCCTGGTGCGCGCCCTGGGCACGCTGAGGGGCTAGCGCCCCGGGCGCGGGTGCCCGTACACACGGCAAGGCGGGAGGTGGGCGGCGCGCCGGGTGCGTGAATGGCCTCGCGGGCGGGGAGCGGTGATGCTGCTCGTATGACTGATGCGGACGGTGACGGGATCCGGGTGGCCTCACCCGTCGGGCGGTGGGTCGTCCTGACCACCGTGCTCGGGTCGAGCATGGCCCTGCTGGACTCCACCGTCATCAATGTGGCACTGCCCCGCATCGGCGAGGACCTCGGCACCGATCTGGCCGCCCTGCAGTGGACCGTCAACGCCTACATGCTCACCCTCGCCGGTCTGATCCTGCTCGGGGGCGCGCTCGGGGACCGTTTCGGGCGGCGCCGGGTCTTCGTCCTGGGGGTCGTCTGGTTCGCCGTGGCCTCGCTGCTGTGCGGGCTCGCGCCGAACGCCGAGGTCCTGATCGCCTCCCGGGCCTTGCAGGGCGTCGGGGGCGCGCTGCTCACGCCCGGCTCCCTGGCGATCATCCAGGCGAGCTTCCACCCCGACGACCGGGCCCGCGCCGTGGGGCTCTGGTCCGGGCTCGGCGGGGTCGGTGCGGCCGTCGGGCCGTTCCTGGGGGGATGGCTGGTGGACGGGCCCGGCTGGCGGTGGGTGTTCCTGCTGAACCTCCCGCTCGCCGCGATCTGTGTGCCCGTCGCCCTGCGTCACGTGCCGGAGTCGCGGGACCCGGACGCCCACGGGCGCTTCGACGTGCTGGGGGCCGCGCTCGCCGCCCTCGCGCTCGCCCTGGTCACCTACGCCCTGATCGAGGTGCCGGAGCAGGGCGCGTCCCCCGTGGTCGTCGGCGCGGCGCTCGGCGGTGTGGCGCTCGGCGTGGCCTTCGTGACCGTGGAGCGGCGCCGGGCCGAGCCCATGGTGCCACCGTCGATCTTCGCCTCCCGGCAGTTCACGGCCGTCAACATCGTGACGTTCTGCGTGTACGCGGCCCTCGGAGGGTTCTTCTTCCTGTCCGCGATCCAGCTCCAGGTGGTCGCCGGCTACTCCGCGCTCGGCGCGGGGACCGCGCTCCTGCCCACGACGGTGCTGATGCTGCTCTTCTCCGCCTCGGCGGGCGACCTCGGCCGGCGGATCGGGCCCCGCATCCCGCTGACCGTGGGCCCGCTGCTGGCCGCCGCGGGCATGCTCCTGATGCTGCGGGTCGGCGCGGGCGCCTCGTACGTCGCCGACGTCCTGCCGGCCGTGCTGGTGCTGGGCCTCGGCATGGTCACCCTCGTGGCGCCCCTCACCGCGACCGTGCTGGCCGCCGTGGACACCGCGAGGGCGGGGCTCGCCAGCGGGATCAACAACGCGGCGGCGCGGGCCGCCGGGCTGCTCGCGGTGGCCGCGCTGCCGCTCCTGGCCGGGATGGGCCCGGAGGCGTACCGGGACGCGGGGGAGTTCGCCGCGACCTTCCGCCGGGCGATGCCCATGTGCGCCGGGCTCCTGGTGGCCGGTTCGGTGATCGCCTGGTGGACCGTGCGCAAGCCGCGCGAGGTCCTGGAGGAGGCGCGGCCCGCGTGCACGATGCACTGCGGTGTCACGGCCCCGCCCTTGGAGCCGGAGCCCGGACCCAGGCACACTTGAGCCATGTCCATCCACGAGAACCTGCTCGGGGGCCCCGCCCCGACCCACCTGCCCGACGACCCGGAGCCGCGTGAGCTGCTCGCAGCGGGCGCGGCGCCCGCCGACGTCGCGGCGAAGTACCCCACCTCCTCGCTGGCCTGGGCGCAGCTCGCCGACGAGGCGTACGAGGGCGGCCGGGTCGTCGAGTCCTACGCCTACGCGCGCACCGGCTACCACCGCGGTCTCGACGCCCTGCGCCGTGCGGGCTGGAAGGGCCACGGACCCGTGCCGTTCGAGCACGAGCCCAACCGCGGCTTCCTGCGCGCGCTGCACGCCCTCGCGCGCGCCGCGCAGGCGATCGGCGAGCAGGAGGAGTACGAGCGCTGCTCCACGTTCCTGCGTGACTCCTCGCAGACCGCCGCCGACATCCTGGGCTGAGACCTCCTCGCCCCTCGGGCCCCGCGGGCAGCCGCCCGCGGGGCCCGACGCGTTCCGCGGAAGGCCGTTAGGATGCCGAACAGGGGACCGGAGCTCCACCACCTCAGAGGAAGGGGCGGACCGCTACCCGGAAGCTCGTGTCGAGGAGACAGAAATGTCGGCCATCCACCCCGACCCCGAAGCCACCGGTGCGGACACCCCGCACCTGGACTTCGCGGGAACGACTCCGTACGAGGACTATGTCCAGGCGGACATCCTGACCCACCTCCAGCACCTCCGCTCGGACGACCCCGGCGAGATGGTCTTCCTGGTCACCACCCAGGTCATGGAGCTGTGGTTCACCGTCATCGTCCACGAGTGGGAGACGGCGGCGCACGCCCTGCGCGAGGACCGCATACCGGTCGCCCGCGACGCCCTGAAGCGCTCGCTCCGCGAGCTGGAGGCCCTGAACGCCTCCTGGAAGCCGCTCGCCGGCCTCACCCCCGCCCAGTTCAACTCCTACCGGGGCTCGCTCGGCGAGGGATCGGGCTTCCAGTCGGCGATGTACCGGCGGATGGAATTCCTGCTGGGGGACAAGTCGGCGTCCATGCTCGTGCCGCACCGGGGAGCGCCCCGTGTCCACGCCGAGCTGGAGAAGGCCCTGCACGAGCCGGGCCTCTACGACGAGACGCTCGCCCTGCTGGCCCGGCGCGGATACGCCGTGCCGCAGTCGGTGCTCGAACGCGACCTGTCGAAGAAGTACGAGCCGTCCCCCGCGGTCGAGGCCGTCTGGGCGGAGATCTACGCCGACGCCGACCAGAACGCCGAGCTCGTGCGGCTCGGCGAGGTGCTGACCGATGTCGGCGAGCTGGTGTGGCGCTGGCGCAACGACCATCTGACCGCCACCCGGCGGGCGATGGGCTCGAAGACCGGCACCGGGGGATCGGCTGGGGTCGCCTGGCTGGAGAAGCGGGCCACCAAGAGCGTCTTCCCCGAGCTGTGGACGGCGCGCAGCCATGTCTGACCTCCGTGAGCGCGCCACGGCGCTCGACTCCGCCGACCCGCTGTCCGCACTGCGCGAGCTGTTCACCCTCGACGACACCGTCTACCTCGACGGGAACTCGCTGGGGGCGCTGCCCCGCCACGTACCCGCCCGCATGCAGCACGTCATCACCCGTGAGTGGGGGTCGCTGCGCATCCGCTCCTGGGACGAGAGCGGCTGGTGGACCGCGCCCGAGCGGATCGGCGACCGGATCGCCCCGCTGGTGGGGGCCGCCGCCGGACAGATCGTGGTGGGCGACTCCACCAGCGTGAACGTCTTCAAGGCCGTCGTCGCGGCGTCCCGCCTGGCGGGTGGGGGCCGGGACGAGATCCTGGTCGACGCGACGACGTTCCCCACGGACGGGTACATCGCCGGCTCGGCCGCCCGGATGACGGGCCACCGCGTCGTGCCGGTCGCCCCGGCCGACGTGCCGGCCGCGCTCGGCCCCCGCACGGCGGCCGTCCTCCTGAACCATGTGGACTACCGCTCGGGCAGGCTGCACGATCTTCCCGGCCTCACCGCCGCCGTCCACGCCGCGGGCGCCCTCGCGGTCTGGGACCTGTGCCACAGCGCAGGCGCGCTGCCCGTGGGCCTGGACGCCCACCGGGTGGACCTGGCCGTCGGCTGCACGTACAAGTACCTCAACGGCGGGCCCGGTTCGCCCGCCTACCTGTACGTCGCCGAGCGTCACCAGGAGGCCTTCGACTCGCCCCTGCCCGGCTGGACCTCGCACGCGGACCCGTTCGGGATGACTCCCGGCTACGTCCCGGCGGACGGTTCCGTGCGGGGCCGGGTCGGCACCCCGGACATCCTGTCCATGCTGGCGCTGGAGGCCTCGCTCGACGTGTGGGACGGCGTGTCCGTGGACGCCGTACGGGCCAAGTCCCTCGCCCTGACGGACTTCTTCCTCGAGTGCGTCGCCGCCTACGTGCCCGAGGGCCGGGTCACTCCGGTCACCCCGGCCGCCCACGGCGAGCGCGGCAGCCAGGTCTCGCTGCGGTGCGAGGTGCCCGCGGAGACCGAGCCGGTGATGCGCGCGCTCGTCGAGCGCGGGGTGGTCGGAGACCTCCGGCGTCCCGACATCCTGCGGTTCGGTTTCACCCCGCTGTACGTGGGCTTCGCCGACGCGGAGCGGGCGGCGCGGGTCCTCGCGGAGGTCCTGGGGGTCTGAGCGTCCGCCGCCGTGCGCGCCCGCTCTCCGGGCCCGTGCGGCGGCGGTCCGCCGTACTGGTACCGTCCCCGCAGGTCAGTCCAGTTGGGCACAGGCGTAGGACGGTTGGAGCAGCATGTCGGATTCTGCCGCGCGTGATCGGGACGCCGCCGAGACCGAGTCGGCCTTCGCGCATCCGGCGGTCGCCCCCGACGGGTCCGCGGCCTACGGGAGCCACCCCGACCAGGTGATCGACTTCTTCGCGCCGAGGGACGGCCGTGCCGGGGCCCCACTCGTGGTGCTGCTGCACGGAGGGGCCTGGCGCGCCCCCTACGACCGGCAGCACGTGTCGCCGTTCGCGGACTTCCTGGCGCGGCGCGGCTTCGCCGTGGCCAGCGTCGAGTACCGGCGCGGCGGCGAGATCCCGCAGCAGGGCGGGGCCGGGCCGGTGGCCGGACGCTGGCCCGAGACGTTCGACGACGTCGCGACGGCGATGGACGCCCTGCCGGCGCTGGTGGCCGAAGGGCTGCCGGCGGCCGACGTGCGCAAGACCGTGGTCACCGGGCACTCGGCCGGCGGGCAGCTCGCCCTGTGGGCGGCAGCGCGGCACGTGCTCCCGGAGGGTTCGCCGTGGCGGCTGCCCGCCCCTCCGCCGCTGCGCGGGGTCGTCGCGCTGGCGCCGATCGGGGACTTCGCCCGCGCGATGGAGCTGGACGTCTGCTCCGGAGCCCTGCACCAGCTCCTCGGCGGCACCGATGACTTCGAGGCCCGCAGCGCGCACGTCGATCCCGCCCGGCTGCTGCCCACCGGGATCGCCACGGCCGTCGTCCAGGGCGTGGAGGACACCACCGTGCCGTCCGCCGTCACGGAGGCGTTCGTGGACGCCGCGGCGAAGGCCGGGGAGATGGTGGGGCTGACGCTGCTGGACGGGGTGGGGCACTTCCCGCTGATCGACCCGTCCGCGGACGCCTGTGCCGTGGTGGCCGAGGAGATCGCCCAGCTGGCCTGGTAGTACTTGCGACGGACGGGCGAGGATCCGCATCACTGCGGACGCCCGGGGCGGGGCCCGGCACCTACCGTGTGGGTGTGACCGAGACCAAGACCAGAAGCCCGGAGTTCCGGCTGGCCGCAGGCGCGATAGGCGGCCTGCGGCAGGACCTCTTCCACGACGTGTTCGCCTACCGCCCGCTCGGCCCGCTCGGCACGGACGGACCGGTGATCCGCCGGCTGCCGAGGCCCCTGCGGGCCAGGGCCGTCTGGTTCCCGCACGCGGTGGTCGCGGCGGTCGCGCTGATCGCGCTGCTGGACGGTGTCTTCACGGCGAACGACTACTCGCCGTTCGGCGTCGTCACCCTCATCACCGCGTTCCTGCCGGTCGCCACGCTGCTGATGACACTGATCCGCCCACTCCTCGCGTTCTGGGTCTCGATCCTGTCGACCCCGGTGGTGGCCGTGGTGGGCAGTGGCGACTGGCCCTGGCAGGTGAGCGCCTTCATCTGCCATCTCGGCGTGCTGGTCGTCGTCGCGGCGAGGACCCGGCCGCGTACCGCCGGCTGGATGTGGCTGGCCACCCTGGTCGTCGGCAGCCTCCTCGGGAACATCGGCCCCGGTTTCTCCAACACCGCGCCCATGGCCGTCACCTCGGCGTTCGCCCTGCTCGTCGTCGCCATGGTGCAGGTGCGCCGTGAGGCCGAGCGCGAGGTGACCGTGCAGCGCACCGTCACCGCCGTCGAACGCGACCGGCGCACCCTGCTGGAGGAGCGCACCACCATCGCCCGTGAGCTCCACGACGTCGTCGCCCACCACATGTCCGTCGTCGCGATCCAGGCCGAGGCCGCCCCGTACCGCGTGGAGAACCCGCCGCCCGAGCTGGAGCAGGCCTTCGCCACCATCCGGGAGAACGCCGTGGCCGCGCTCACCGAGCTGCGCCGGGTGCTCGGCGTCGTACGGGCGGAGGACTACGAGGCACCGGACGCCCCGCAGCCCACCCTGGCCGAGCTCGACCGGCTGCTGGACAACGTCCGGGAGACCGGGCTGCGGACGGAGAAGACCGTCACCGGCGCCGTACGCGAGCTCCCTCAGGGCGTCGAGCTGTCGGCGTACCGCATCGTCCAGGAAGCACTGAGCAACACCCTGCGCCACGCCCCGGGCGCCACCGCCCAGGTGGAGATCGGGTACGTGCTCGGCGGGCTCGGAGTGCGTGTCGTCAACGGCCCCCCGCGGGGCCTGGTCAAACCGTCGCCGGGGGCCGGACACGGGATCACGGGGATGAGGGAGCGGGTCGCGATGCTGAACGGGGAGATGACCGCGGGGCCGACCGGCGACGGCGGATACGAGGTCGCCGTGTTCCTCCCCGTGCCGTCCGAGCGGGAGCGCACCGAGGACGGTGGGCGCGCATGAGCGAGTCGCCCATCCGGGTACTGATCGTCGACGACCAGATGATGGTCCGCGAGGGTTTCTCCGTACTGCTGAACGCGATGCCCGGCATCGAGGTCGTCGGCGAGGCCGTCGACGGCCGGCAGGCCGTCTCGCAGGTCGCCGCCCTGCGGCCCGACGTGGTGCTCATGGACATCCGGATGCCGGAGCTCAACGGCATCGAGGCGACCCGTGAGATCGTCGCGGCCGACGCGGACGCCAAGGTGCTGGTCCTGACCACCTTCGATCTCGACGAGTACGTCTACCAGGCGCTGCGCGCGGGCGCCTCGGGCTTCCTGCTGAAGGACGCCTCGGCACGGCAACTGGCCGACGGCGTGCGGGTAGTGGCCTCCGGGGAGGCGCTGCTCGCACCGACCGTCACCAAGCGGCTGATCACCGAGTTCTCGAAGATCGCCGAGGCCCCGAGGCCGCCCGCCATGGCCCGGATCGGTGACCTCACCGAGCGGGAGACGGAGGTGCTCGTGCTGATCGCGCAGGGCCTGTCGAACCAGGAGATCGCCTCGCACCTGGTGGTCGCCGAGTCGACGATCAAGACGCACGTCAGCCGCATCCTGGTGAAGCTGGGGCTGCGGGACCGGACCCAGGCGGCCGTGTTCGCCTACGAGGCACGGCTGGTCACGCCCGGATAGCGTCGCCCCATGCACGTGTCCTTCGACCCCTGGTCCCCGGCGTTCGTCGCCGACCCGTACCCCGCCTACGCCGCGCTGCGCGCCACCGGCCGGGCGCACTACTTCGAGCCGACGCGGCAGTGGCTCGTCCCGCACTACTCCGACGTCTCGGGGCTGCTGCGTGACCGGCGGCTGGGGCGGACGTATCTGCACCGCTTCAGCCATGACGAGTTCGGGGTCACCGCCCCGCCGGAGGCGCACGAGCCGTTCCACACGCTCAACGGCCACGGGATCCTCGACCTGGAGGCGCCCGACCACACCCGGATCCGGCGGCTGGTCGCCAAGGCGTTCACCCCCCGGAGGGTCGAGGCGCTCGCCCCGACGGTGGAGCGGATGGCCGCCGCGCTCGTCGACGACTTCGTGGCGGCGGGCGGCGGCGATCTGCTGGGGGCGGTGGTCGAGCCGCTGCCGGTGGCCGTCATCGGGGAGATGCTCGGCGTGCCCGAGGCCGACCGGGGGCTGCTGCGGCCCTGGTCGGCCGCGATCTGCGGGATGTTCGAGCTGAATCCGCCGGAGGAGACGGCGCGGGCCGCCGTCCGCGCCTCGGTCGAGTTCTCCGCGTATCTGCGGGAGCTGATCACCGCACGCCGGGAAGACCCCGGAACGGACCTGATCTCCGGGCTCATCGCCGCGCACGACGACGAGGACCGGCTGACCGAGCAGGAGATCATCTCCACCTGTGTGCTGCTGCTCAACGCGGGCCACGAGGCGACGGTCAACGCCACCGTCAACAGCTGGTGGATGCTCTTCCGGCATCCCGAGCAGCTGGCGACCCTGCGCGCCGACCACAGTCTGCTGCCGACGGCCGTGGAGGAACTGCTGCGCTACGACACCCCGGTGCCCATGTTCTCGCGATGGGTCCTGGACGACATCGAGGTCGACGGCACCGTCATCCCCCGTGGTGCGCAGGTCGCGCTGCTCTTCGCGTCGGCCAACCGTGATCCGGCGCGCTTCGCCGACGCGGAGACGCTGGACCTGTCCCGCCGGGACAACCCGCACATCTCGTTCGGTGCGGGCATCCACTACTGCCTGGGTGCACCGCTGGCCCGGGTCGAACTGGGAGCGGTGTTCGGTGAGTTGCTCCGCAAGGCGCCGGGGATGCGGCTGCTCGCGGAGCCGGAGTGGAAGCCCGGGTACGTGATCCGGGGGCTTCGGGAGCTACTGGTCGAGATCTGAGGCGAGGGTGCCCGACAGCCGCACGCGGTCGGGGTCGTACGGATTCGCCCAGCTGTGCAGGCCCCACGTGGCCACGGCGAACACGCCGGCCGTGCACAGCGCCGCGGCGAGGACACGGCCCCGCAGGGGTGCGCGTCCGCGCAGCAGACGCAGGGTCAGCAGCCAGGTCAGCGGCGGGACCAGGGCTCCGGCGAGCAGGACGAGGGGCAGCTCCGTCCACAGGACCGAGAGATCCCGGCCGTGCCCTTCGAGACCGGTGCCCAGGTGCAGACCGGTGCGGCGGGACGAGCCCCAGACGAACAGGGCCGTCCCCGCGCCGAGCAGTGCCGTCGCGCACCCGCCGTACCCTGCCACGTCGCGTTGCTCCATGGGGGTCAGGACGCCAGGGCGGACATGGCCGGTTCCCTACCTGGTCCGAAGGTCCCTCCGGCGGAAGCCCTCCAGACCGAGCAGGATCAGGGCCGCCGCGACCAGGGTGAGGACGGCCAGGGGTGTCCAGTCCATGGAGGCGGCGGGCAGCTGCGGGACATGGCCGAAGGGGGACAGGTCGTTCATCCGGTCAGGGAACCGCAGCAGCCGGCCCAGGTAGCCGGTCACGAACGCGTACACCGGCACGGCCCACGCGGCCTGGACGGCCCCGGGGAGCCAGCCGAACAGCACGGCGGCCACTCCCGCGGTGACCCAGAGGGCCGGTGCGTACGCGAGCGTCGCGCCGGTCAGGGAGAGCACCAGCCCCGGGTCGCCGGTCGAGGCCGCCCCCGCGACACCGATGCCCAGTCCGGCGAGCAGCAGCACCGCGGTGCCGCCGGCGAGGGCGACCGCCAGATGGCTGCCGGCCCAGCGGACCCGGGACAGCCCGGTCGCCAGGAGGGCTTCGGCCCGGCCCGCGTTCTCCTCGGCCCGGGGCCGCAGCGTGGCCGTCACGACGTGGACGGAGGCCACCACCGCGAGGACCACGATGATCATCGAGGCGAAGGACTCCGCCGTCGTGGCCCCGCCGATCTTCGAGAGCGCCTCCTCCATCTGCTCGATGCTCCCCAGCATGTCGTCGGCCTGGCCGAGGATCGACCCGTACATGGCGCCCATCAGGAACAGCCCGGCACCGAATCCGGCCAGCATCGAGCGGTGCAGCCGGAACGCGAATCCCAGCGGCCGGAGCAGCGCGCCGGACGCCGTCGCGCTGCCGGGCCGGGTGGCGCGGAGCCCCGCGCCCACGTCGCGCCTGGTTGACAGGGCGAAGCCCGCAGCCGCGCAGAGGGCGGCGGACACCAGGCAGAGCAGCAGGGGCCACCAGCGGTTGTCGACGTACGGATAGCCGCGCTGCACCCAGCCGATCGGGGAGAGCCAGGAAAGGGCGTCGCCACCGCCCGCGTCCCCGGCGGCGCGCAGGACGTAGGCGAGCCCGATGACGGCCAGCGCGGAGCCGGAGGCCCCCCGGGTGTGGGCGCTGACCTGGGCGGTGATCGCGGCGACGCAGGCGAAGAAGACGCCGACGGCCGCGAGCGCGAGGCCGTAGAGGAGCGAGCCGGTGGCCCCGGACGGGGCGAGGTCCATGGAACCGAGTCCGGCGGCGAGCAGGACCGCGAGCGCCAGGTCGGCGATCACCGCCACCCCGAGCGCGGCGGCCAGGTGCGCGTGCCGTCCGACGACGGTGGAGCGGACCAGCTCCGCGCGGTTGGTCTCCTCCTCGTCCCGCGTGTGACGGGTGACCGTCAGGACGCTCATGAGGCCGGCCAGGACGGCGGTGAAGCCCAGCATCTGATGGCCGGTCATCGCGCCGAAGCTGTAGTCGTCCAGATAGTGCCGGGGTCCGGTCATCGCGAGGCCGGCCGGGCTGCCCATGGTGGAGAGGGCGGAGGCCCGGGCCTCCGGATCGGCGTAGAGCGTCCGGTACTTGTCGGCTGCTGCCAGGGTGCCGAGGAACAGCGCGAGAATCCACACGGGGAGCCGCACACGGTCCCTGCGGAGGTTGAACGCGATCAGGGTGCGGGTGCCCGCCAGGGCTCCGGGGCCCGTGAGCATCCGTGGCGCGGCCGGTGTCCTGGTGGCGGTGGCGGCGCTCATCGCGCGCTCCCGGCGGCGCGGTCCGTCCCGGCGGCGCCGTGGCCGACGGCGGCGAGTTCGTCGCCGTAGTGGCGCAGCATCAGTTCCTCCAGGGTCGGCGGGTGGCTGATCAGGCTGCGTACGCCGAACGAGGCGAGCCTGCTCACGGCGCCGTCCAGGTGGCCGCCGTCCACCGTGAAGCGCACCCGGGTGCCGCCCGTGGCTCCCTCGGTCACCACCTCCACGGAGTGCACGCCGGGCAGCCGGTCGAGCCCTTCGGCGGGCCGGTCCGTCTCCGCCTCGACCGTCGTGCGCGTCAGATGCCGCATCTCGCTCAGCGACCCGGACTGCACGGTCCTGCCGCGGCGGATGATGCTGATCCGGTCGGCCAGCTTCTCGACCTGGGCCAGGACGTGGCTGGAGAGCAGCACCGTCCTGCCCGCCTGCTTCGCCTGGAGGATCACGTCCTGGAAGACCGTCTCCATCAGCGGGTCGAGCCCGGCCGTCGGCTCGTCCAGGAGCAGCAGTTCCGCGTCGGACGCCAGGGCCGCGACGATGGCGACCTTCTGCCGGTTGCCCTTGGAGTAGGCCCGGCCCTTCTTCGTCGGATCGAGGCCGAAGCGCTCGATCAGCTCGTCCCGCCGCCGCTTGTCGGCCCCGCCCCGCAGGCGCGAGAGCAGGTCGATGGCCTCGCCGCCGGTGAGACCCGGCCACAGCTCCACGTCGCCGGGCACGTACGCCAGCCGCCGGTGCAGCTCGACGGCGTCGTGCCACGGGTCCCTGCCGAGCAGCCGGGACGTGCCCGAATCGGCTCGCAGCAGCCCCAGGAGGACGCGGATGGTGGTGGACTTCCCGGCGCCGTTGGGTCCGAGGAAGCCATGGACCTCACCGGTCTCGACGGCGAGGTCGAGGCCGTCCAGCGCGCGCGCCCGCCCGAACGACTTGTGCAGCCCGGCGACGCTGATTGCCTTCGTCATACGTCTGAACGTACGCAGACTTCATAAACTTGTGAAGTTAAGGAACCGTATAAAGTCGAGCCATGACCTGGGCGGCGGAGGCGGCGGGAGACATGACCAGCGAGACCGGCGGCGACGTGGCCGACGCGCGCGACGAGGAGGCCGTGTCGCGGTTCGTCGAGCGCTTCGCGGCCGAGATGGCCGAGGCGGGGATGCAGCGGATGGCCGCACGGGTCTTCGCGGCCCTCCTCGCGGACGACGACGGCTCCATGACCTCGGCGGACCTCGGCAGGCGCCTGCGGATCAGCCCGGCGGCCGTCTCGGGCGCGATCAGCTACCTCACCCAGGTCAGCATGGTCGGCCGGGAACGCGACCCGGGCTCACGCCGTGACCGCTACCGCCTGCACGACGAGGTCTGGTACGCCGCCCTCGCGGGCCGCGACCAGGTGATGCTGCGCTGGGAGCGCACGCTCAGGGACGGCGCGCGTTCCCTGGGCGAGGACACCCCCGCCGGTGCGCGCCTCACGGAGACGGCGGAGTTCTTCGCGTTCATGCAGGGGGAGCTGCTCGGGGTGCTGGACCGGTGGCGGCAGAGCCGGAAGGCGGGCGGCTGAGGGCGCTCCGGCCGGAGGGTCTCCGTCCGCAGCGCCCCCGCCCGGGAGCGGTCAGCCGTCCACCGGCGGGAGTATCAGCCCCCAGGCTCCCGCACGGACCGTCCAGGTGCGGGTCCTGACCGGGCCCGCCACCTGTATGTCCGCGCGGTAGCGGAAGTCCGGGCCCGCGACCGTGACCGCCTTGGCCTCCGCGGTGAGCGTCTCGCCGGAGGTCGTGCGGATCACCACGTCCGCCAGCCCTCCGTCCCCCTGGGCGGTCACCGAGACGCCCTCGACCGGACGGTCCAGGTCGTTCAGCAGGACCCCGTCCGCCTCGACCCGCAGCCGGTGCGTCCGGGACGGGCCAGAGGGCGACGGCGGGGCGGGGCGGACCAGGGCCGCCACGAGGGTGCGGCAGGTGTCCCAGATGGTGTGGGGCGGGCCGGCGGGGGGACTCGCCGCCGGGATGCGCAGTTCGCCGAGGACGACCCCGTCGCTGTCGTCGACCAGCAGGTCCAGCCGGCGGACGGCCCCGTCGAGGACGGTCCGGGCCGCGGCGACCGCCCCCCGGGGAACGCCCAGCGCGTGCGCGAGTTCCAGGGAGTGGGCCGCGCCGACCGGGATCAGGGAGAGCGTGCTCTCGGAGAGCTCCCGCTCCCGGTGGAGCTGGGAGACGGCGCGCAGCAGCGCGTGGTCGTCGCCGACGACCACGGGACGTCTCGCGCCCCGCCGTGACAGGGCCCTGGCGAACTCGTCGGGGCCGTCCGGAAGGCAGATCTTGGCGTGCGAACCGGCGCTCAGAACGTCCTTCGCGATGCGCACGGACTCGCCGTCGTAGCGGCGGGCAAGGGGGTCGATGAGTACGAGTAGCTGGTGGTCGCCGTCGCCGGGGGGCTCTGCAGCCGACACCTCGGTCCTTCCTCGGGTAGCATCTTGGTGCAAGAGCCCCTTGCGCTATTGCGCCAGGGGCTTCGTCTATTCCGGGGCACCCGGTTCGACGGCTCAGGCTTTGCCGCACATCGTCGTGCGGCAGGTACGACCTTTACGTACGCCCCCTGACCTTGGACATGCCCCGCCCGGAAGGGGTGTACGCCTGTGCCCGCACTTGTGCTGCTCGGTGCTCAGTGGGGTGACGAGGGCAAGGGGAAGGCCACCGACCTGCTCGGTGGGTCCGTCGACTATGTGGTGCGCTACCAGGGCGGCAACAATGCCGGCCACACGGTTGTCGTAGGCGACCAGAAGTACGCACTGCATCTCCTCCCCTCCGGAATCCTGTCGCCGGGATGTACTCCGGTCATCGGTAACGGTGTCGTCGTCGACCCGGCGGTCCTGCTCTCCGAGCTGAGCGGTCTGAACGAGCGAGGCGTCGACACGTCCAAGCTCCTGATCAGCGGCAACGCTCATTTGATCACTCCGTACAACGTCACCGTCGACAAGGTGACCGAACGCTTCCTCGGCAAGCGCAAGATCGGCACGACCGGGCGCGGTATCGGCCCGACCTATGCCGACAAGATCAACCGAGTGGGCATCCGCGTCCAGGACCTCTACGACGAGTCGATCCTGGAGCAGAAGGTCGAGGCGGCGCTGGAGCAGAAGAACCAGCTCCTGGCCAAGGTCTTCAACCGGCGCGCGATCGACGCCGGGAAGATCGTCGAGGAGATGCTCCAGTACGCGGAGCAGATCAAGCCGTACGTCGCCGACACGACGCTGATCCTGAACGACGCCATCGACGAGGGCAAGGTCGTCCTCTTCGAGGGCGGCCAGGGCACGCTGCTGGACGTCGACCACGGCACGTATCCCTTCGTCACCTCGTCGAACCCGACCGCGGGCGGCGCCTGCACCGGAGCCGGCGTGGGCCCGACGAAGATCAGCCGGGTCATCGGCATCCTCAAGGCCTACACCACGCGCGTCGGCGCGGGACCCTTCCCGACCGAACTTCTCGACGAGGACGGCGAGGCGCTGCGCAGGATCGGTGGCGAGCGCGGTGTCACCACCGGCCGTGACCGGCGCTGCGGCTGGTTCGACGCCCCGATCGCGCGGTACGCGACCCGGGTCAACGGCCTCACCGACTTCTTCCTCACGAAGCTGGACGTGCTGACCGGCTGGGAGCAGATCCCGGTGTGCGTGGCGTACGAGATCGACGGCAAGCGCGTCGAGGAACTCCCGTACAGCCAGACCGACTTCCACCACGCGAAGCCGATCTACGAGATGCTGCCGGGCTGGTCCGAGGACATCACGAAGGCCAAGACCTTCTCCGACCTGCCGAAGAACGCGCAGGCGTACGTGAAGGCGCTGGAGGAGATGTCCGGCGCCCCGATCTCCGCGATCGGTGTCGGCCCCGGCCGTACCGAGACCATCGAGATCAACTCCTTCCTCTAGGGGAGGACACGACGACGGCCGGTCCTTCCTCGCGGAAGGGCCGGCCGTCGTCGTTCCCGCGCGGGCAGCCGCGGCCCCCTGGGCGCCGTCAGGGCAGCTGCCGGAGGAACGCCGCCACGAACAGGGCCCCGGCCAGGCAGCAGAGCAGCGCCGCCGGCGCCACCCAGCGGGCCCTGCGCTGCCCGCGCAGCGGCGCAAGCAGCCGCTCGTGCAGCCCGGCCAGGCCGTGGAGCGCGGCCAGGGCGGCGAGGCAGCAGGGAACGGCGACGGCGACGTGGGCGAGCCAGGCCCCCGCCTTGCCGGGTCCGCCCCAGGAATCGCCGTACGGGCCCTCGTCGACGAATCCGTAGAACGGGCCCCGGGCCAGCGCGAGCAGGGTCACGGCCGCGAGGACGAGGGACAGCGCGCCCAGCAGGACGGAGGCGACGGCGTGGCCGGCCACCCGGACCGGCGCCGGGCGCGGGGCGCCGGGAGACGGGGCCGCCCGCAGCAGGGAGCAGGCGGAGCCGGTGCGGCCCGCGAGGGTCAGGGCGAGCGCTGTGGCACCCCGGGGGAGCAGAGTGAGCGCGTCCAGCACGCGGAGCGGGGGACGCCGGGCCGCGAGGGGCCGGGAGCGGTGCGGGGCTGGTGGGGTGTCCATGACGGGACCGTAGGCGCGGGGCCGTGCCCGCCGCGGCCTACCTGGGTGCCGTCCTGGCCCCGTACCGGGGTAGGGGGTGGCTCAGCCCGCGCCGCAGAGCCGCATGCCCTTCGGTGTCGCGCACGGCAGGTGGCCGTTGGCCCGCATGACTTCCTCGCCGTAGTTGTCCAGGTAGTTCAGGAAGCTGGAGACGAGGGAGTTCGCGGGCGGTGAGCCGTAGGTGTACGCGTACTCGATCTCCTGGTACGGGTAGCCGCTGGTGTCGATCGTCTCGACCGAGGGTGTGATGCTGTCGATCGTCACCTGGTGCGCTCCTTCGGGAACGGCCCCGGCCCGCAGCTCCGTGTAGCCGACGGCGCCGTCGAGCTCGGCGACCTTGGGCAGCACCTGGTCCGTGCCGTCGAGTTCGCAGCGGATGACCGGGGCCCGGGGGTCGTCCTTGGTGGTGCAGTCGCGCGAGGAGGTGGCGAGCTCGTTGCCGTCGAGCACACGCCGCTGGAACACCTCACGGGTACCGGAGTTGGCGTCCCGGCTGACCAGCAGGATCTCCAGGTCGGGCCCGCCGTCGATCTGGTTCCAGTTGCGGATCTCGCCTCGGTAGATGCGCCTGATCTCGTCGAGGGACAGGTCGCGCACGGGGACGGTGTCGTTGACGACGAGCGAGAAGAGCGAGACGGCGACCGGCTTCTCCCGCAGCCTGGCGAGACCGGAGGGCTTCGGTCCGTCGGACAGGGCGATCAGGGAGGGGGAGCCGGACGAACCGGCCTTCGCGCCCCGGGCGTCGAGCTCCCGGACGCCGGCGTTGCTGCCGTGGGTGTCCACGACGATGGTGGACCCCTCGCACTCCTTCTCGTACTTCTTCTCCAGTTCCTCCAGGACCGGGCGGAAGGCGGTCGAGCCGGTGAGGGTGAGGGTGCCCGTGGCGCAGTCCAGCGGCGGCGGGGTGTCGTCCCGTACGACGATGATGCCGGCGAGCGCGAGTACGCAGACGGTGAGCGCGACGGTGATGATCCGGGCGGCCCGGCCGAACATCGGAGGCTTCTCGTCTGGGCGGGCTGCCGTGTTGGGGGCCACCACCCCGTCGCGGATGCCTCCGGTGACCTTGATGGGACCGCCCACCTGCGAACCGGTCAGCAGGACCAGGAGCTTGAAGTGCTCGTTGCGGTTGAGCGGGACGCGCGGCAGCTGGATCAGGGAGCCGTTGTGGCGCACGGCGGCGGAGGTGAAGTGGTCCATGAGGTGATCGGCGCCCGGTGAGTGGGTCACCGCGATCCCCCGGACCGTGCGGCCCGTGAACTCGGCGGTGAGGCCGTGGAGATCGCCCCGGCCGGTGTAGTCCTCGTCGGCGATCGACTGCGAGCCGTCGTTCTCGATGCGCAGCAGGACCAGGGTGGCGTCGGCCATGTCCGGGGTCTCGCTGAAGAGACCGAGCCGCACGTTGGCCCGCCCCTGGCTGACCTCGCTGCCTATCGGGGTGTCCATCTGGACGCGGTAGCCGATGCGTTTGCGGCGCGGGACCCGGCGTTCGTACCAGAGCACGCCCGCCGAGGTCAGTACGCCCACGACCGCGGTGAGGACGGCGACGACGTTCTCGGGGCTGAACCACTCCATGGTTCTGGCGCTCCCTCGTCGGTGCGGTGTGCCGGTCGGCGTCACCGTACGACCCCGCCCCACGCCGTGGGAGCGCGGCCGGGAGCTTTCCGGTGAAGTTCGTCTTGTGTTCAACAAGGCTGCGCGAAAAAGGAGTTGGAGATCCGCCCGCGAGGGGTCGAGTTCTGGTCTAGACCTTGACAGGTCCAGACCATCGACGCTTGAGTGGCCGTACCCCCCATGGCGGCGCACGCTCTGCGCGAGCGCCGCGCCGAAGGAGTGATCGCGTGATCAAACGTGTCATGAGCCTGATCGCCGCGCTGGGCGTGGTGGTCGCGACGTTCGTCTTCCTCCCCGCGTCCACGGCGTCGGCCGCCACCTGCGCACCGGCCTGGAGCTCCTCCGCCGTCTACTGGGGCGGCGGCGCCGCCTCGTACAACGGGCACAACTGGTCCGCGAGGTGGTGGACCCAGAACGAGCGCCCCGGCACCGCCGAGGTCTGGGCCGACCAGGGTGCCTGCGGAACCGGCGGCACGGACCCCGGTACGCCCAACCCGTCGGGCTTCGTCGTCAGCGAGGCCCAGTTCAACCAGATGTTCCCGAGCCGCAACTCCTTCTACACCTACAGCGGTCTCACCGCGGCTCTCAGTGCCTACCCCGGCTTCGCCAACACCGGAAGCGACACGGTGAAGAAGCAGGAGGCCGCCGCCTTCCTCGCCAACGTCAGTCACGAGACCGGCGGCCTGGTGCACATCGTCGAGCAGAACACCGCCAACTACCCGCACTACTGCGACACCAGCCAGTCCTACGGCTGCCCGGCCGGCCAGGCCGCCTACTACGGACGCGGCCCGATCCAGCTCAGCTGGAACTTCAACTACAAGGCCGCCGGTGACGCGCTCGGCATCGACCTGCTCGGCAACCCGTGGCAGGTGGAGCAGAACGCCTCCGTGGCCTGGAAGACCGGCCTCTGGTACTGGAACACCCAGTCCGGCCCCGGCACGATGACGCCCCACAACGCCATGGTCAACGGCGCGGGCTTCGGCGAGACCATCCGCTCCATCAACGGCAGCCTGGAGTGCAACGGCGGCAACCCCGCCCAGGTCCAGAGCCGCATCGACAAGTACAAGGCCTTCGTGCAGATCCTGGGCACGACGCCCGGCTCGAACCTGAGCTGCTGAACCCGGCCCCACCCCGGGGAAGGGGGCGCGTCCGGCAGTGGCCGGGCGCGCCCCGATTCGCGTTCCGCGACGGCGGGTTGGCAGGATCGCGCACCATGGACACGGACAGCCGACCCGACCCGCCCACGACGACCGAGGCACGCCTCGCCCTGATCGACTCCGTCCTCGCCCTGCCGTTTCCCGCAGGGGAGGAGAGCGAGGACAGCGGCGTCCGCAGCAGCGGCCCCGGGCATCACCTGGTGATCCTGCGGGCGAGCCGGGACTTCTGGGACGACCGGTCGCCCGAGCTCGTCGAGCCCGCCGAGCAGGAGATCGAAGCGGAGTTCAGTGTGCTGGCCACCACGCTGAGCGAGCGATGGGGGGAGCCGGAGACCGTCGACCTCTGGCCCTTCCTGGAGGGGGAGGAGGGCGCCCCCGCTCCTCCGGAGCCCATGGGGCAGCTCTGCAACCTCGCGGGCAGCATGCAGGTGTGGCGCGTGCCGGGGAGCACGCGGTGGCTCGGTCTCGCCGTGGGCCAGGCCGACCCGGAGTTCCCCATCTGGCTGCTCGGCGCCGTCGGGGAGACGGCGGTGCTCCCGGAGTGAGCCGGGACCGGGCCGCCGGGCGGGTCCCCCCGCCTGGGGGGAGTGCATCAGCAGGTGCTGGTGCGCGGGCGCCCCGGACTCCTCCCCGCTCGTGATCACGGCCCGCTCGCCCGGGTCCCAGCAGCTTCGGCCGGATCACCGGGTCCCCGAAGGAGGACGGGGCGGTTATGAGGTACGGCGCCCAGGGGCACCCGGGCCGCCCGTGACACGGCATCGGCCGGTACGCCCTCGACGCGGAACTCCACGTCGAGGCCCTCTCGTCCGGAGTGCGGCACGGACGGGATCCACGCTGAGGGCTCTCCCCGACAGTCACCGGCGCCGACGACAGCGACCACCCCCGTGAGCCGCTGCCGCCGCGCCCGAGGACGTCCCCCGACATCCTCGTCCTGCCTCGGTTCCGGGGCGCCGTGACCTCCCCCGGCGTCCTGCGGACGCTCCGGAACACACTCGGGACTCTAGGGGGGCCGGGCGGCGGCCCGGGAGATTCAATTCGCACCGTGTGACGCGCGACGGGTATCAAACGGCACAACCGTACCGGTACTCTGCACTCCGGTTTCGGGCGGGAACGGGGGTCACATGAGCGGGCGGGAACGGGTCGACGACGTACTGCTCATGTACCGGCTGGCGCGGACCGGGGGGTCGTCCGCGCTGCTGCGCGGACTGGCGTTGCGGGCGGACGGATGGGCCGGGGTGGTCGACCGGACCGGCACGGTGCTCCAGGCCGTGGCCGGAAACAGCCGCCGGCCGGGGCACGAGGCGGCGTCCCTCGCCACCCGCGCGGTGCGGGAGCTCGCGGCCCGGGGCGCGGGGTCGTACTCCCTGGACACCGAGGACTCCGTGGCGCTGCTGCTTCCCCTCGACCGGGCACCCGAGGACCGCGGCCCCGTCCTCGCTCTCGTCGCCCCCGGTCCGCTGCCCGCCGGGCTCGCCACGCTGACGGCGGACGCGGTGATGCCGCTGGCCCTGTCCTGGGCGACCGAGAGCGTCGAGCGCAAACGGCGCCGCGTGGACCTCGCGGAGTCCAGGGGCCGTGAGGCGGTGCTGCACCTCCTGATGACAGGTCAGCTCTCGATAGCCCATCAGGTGGCGGGCGCCCTGCGGCCGAAGCTCCCCGATCCCGTACGGGTCTGCGTCGTCGAGTGCTCCGGTGGTCAGCGCGACGAGGTGGCCCGGATCTGCGCCGACGTCTCGGGCGGGCGCACCTGGATCGTGCGCTGTCCGGTCTACGCCCGCCATCTGATCCTGATCATGCCGGCGGACGAGGAACCGGAAGCGGAGGGGCCGGGTGCCGGCCGCACACTCGACCTCACGGTCGCGGGCCTCGTGGACGACTGTGTGGTCGGGGTCAGCGAGGAGGTGCGGCTGCCCGACACCGCGACCGCCTACCAGCAGGCCTTCCACGCCCTCGCCGTCGCCCGTGGACTTCCCGGGCGCCACTCCAGGTTCGGTGCCGCCCCGGAACCCGCGCTGGTGGCCGGGGCGGCCGGGGCCCGCTGGGCCGACGCCCTGCTCGCCCCGCTGCTCGCCCACCGGCCGCGCCGTTCCCAGGACCCCGGCAGTCAGGAGCTCGCGGCGACCGTCGCGTCCTGGCTGGCCTTCTCCTCGCACGCCACGCAGCACCTGAAGATCCACCGCAACACCCTGGCCGCCCGCCTCCGGCTCGTGGGCGAGCTCCTCGGCCTGGACCTGAACCGGGTCGCGGACCAGGCGGCCGTCGACCTCGCCCTGCGCATCAGGGCCACGCCCGCGCTGCACCCGCCGTCCGCCGGGGGCGCCCAGGAGTCCGAGGACCTCGACGCGGTCCTGCGGACCCCCGGCTTCCAGGAGTGGGCCGTCCACCAGCTCGGCCCGCTCTCCCAGGCGGGCCCCACGGGCGAGGAGACCCTGCGGACCTGGCTGGCCTGCGAGGCCCAGCTGAGCCCGGCGGCGGTCCGGCTGGGCATCTCCGTGCCCGGTGCGCGCAAGCGGCTCACCCGGCTGGAGGCGCTGCTGCGCCGCTCGCTGCTCCAGACACCGAGCGCGCGCCACGACCTGTGGCTCGCGTTCCGCGCGGTGGACCTCGCGGCCTGAGCCGCTCAGCCCACCTTCGTGTACGTCAGGCTCTCGCCGGTGGCCGTGATCTCGCGGCGCAGGCTGCCGTCGGGCAGCAGCGTCAGCACGGTGGGCCTGCCCGGGGTGCACGAGGACATGGGCTCGCCGGACGTGACCCGGGAGGGCCCGATGCGGACGGACGTGCCGGAGCCGGGCGGGGCCTCCAGATCGGCCTGGAAGACGCAGCGGTAGGAACCTCCGCCGCCGAGCGGGCCCTCGGCGGTGAGGGACAGCACGGTGTCACCGACCTCGCCCTGCTGGATCACCAGTCGCCGGGTGGACGCGCCGGCGCCCGAGCCGATCGTGCCCGACCACGTGCCCAGATAGCCGGCGGGGACGGGGCCGTCCGCGTTGGCGGGGTCGGCGGACGTTCCGTCCGGCGTCGCCGAGCCGGTGGAGGGATCACCGGAGGTGCGGCCCGAACCGGACGCGGACGTCGGGGAGGGCGAGGCCGTCGTGCCGCCGTCGCCTCCCGTCATGAGGGCGTAGACCCCCCAGGCCGCGCCCACCGCGACCAGCACGGCGGCGGCGAACAGCAGGAGCACGGTCCCCGCTCCACGGCGGCGCTCGGGCACGGGCCCGGTGAGGTGGCCGGGTGCCGGGCCGTACGGGGGAGTGGAGCCGAATCCGTGGCCGGGCTGGTGCGGGTAGCCGTAGGACGGCTGCGGAGCGACGCCGGGCGGACCGATCAGCGTGGGGGGCCCGTACCCGGCGCCGGGCGGGCCCACCGGGGCGGCAGGAGCGGGCGGCCCCGCGTAGGCCGGATGCACGGGCCCCGCGGACGGGTGCGGTGCGGACGGTGCCGGTACGGGTGCGGGCGGGGCGGGGTGTGCCGGTACGGGGGGTGCCGGCTGCGCGGGCACCGGCGGGGCGACGCCCGCCGGGGCGGTCCGCGCGGGCGCCGGTGTGCCGGACCGCGCCGGGGGATGCGGACCGGGGCCGCCCTCCTCCGGGTCCTCCGCGTCCAGGAGCTCCACCGCGTGCCGCCCGAGCTGGGCGATCAGCGCGCCGGGCAGCCACGGCTCCTTCGTGTCCGGATCGCCCAGCCGCTCCAGGACCGTGTCGGTGGACGGCCGCGCGGCCGGGTCCTTCGCCAGGCAGTCCCGGATCAGCTCGACGAGATCCACGGGCACGCCGGTGAGGTCCGGCTCCTCCTGCGCGATCCGGAACATCAGCGCGTGGATTCCGGTGTCCGCCATGCCGAAGGGCAGCCGGCCGGTCGCCGCGTAGGCGAGCACGGAGCCGAGGCAGAAGACGTCGCAGGCCGGCGTCACGCGCTCGCCCCGCATCTGCTCGGGGGACATGAAGCCGGGGGAGCCGATCACCGCTCCCGTGCGCGTCAGGCCGCTGTCGGTGACGGCGTCCAGGGCGCGAGCGATGCCGAAGTCGATGACCCTGGGGCCGTCGATCGTCAGCAGGATGTTGGACGGCTTCAGGTCACGGTGGATCAGACCGGCGCGGTGGATGTCCTGGAGGGCTCCGGCCAGACCGGCCCCCAGGGCCCGGACGGAGCGTTCCGGCAGCGGGCCGTACGCCCCCGACTCCGCCGCGGGCAGGCCCCGGCGTCCGGAGACCACGAGGTGCAGGGAGGGGCCGGCGACGTATCCCGTGGCCACCCACGGCACCGCCTCGTCCACCCCGGCGTCCAGCACCGGTGCGGTCCAGGCGCCGCCGACCTGACGGGCGGCCCGCACCTCCGCGCGGAAGCGGTCGCGGAAGTGCTGCTGCGCCGCGAGTTCGGGGCGGACCAGCTTGATGGCGACGGTGCGGCCCCGGTCCGAACGGGCCAGAAAGACCTGTCCCATGCCGCCGGCGCCGAGCCGCCCCAACAGGCGGTAGGTGCCGATACGGTGCGGATCGCCGGAGCCCAGCTTCTCCATGTGCGCTTCCTCCCCCGTACGGTCGTGGCGGACCGTGACCGAGGATAGCGGCGGCCGTGCCGGACCGGACCGAGGGCGTACGGAGGCCACTCCCCGGGGGTGGTCGGCCGCGGAACGGGCGTCCGCGGGAGCGCCGGGCAGGCGATTCGTTATTTGCCGCCGAGGAAACGCCAGGTGCCCCGCGCGCTTTCCCCGAGCGCCACCGGACTTTTGCGCATGCCGAAGTCTCGCGGCGATTATCCGCGAGATGATTTCGCTACCCACAGGTAATAAAACGATCCGGTGGAGTGGCGGGTTGTTGGCCGGGTGTGGAACGCAGCATTGCGGGCAGGGGGACGTATTGCGGAATATCGGACGGGTGCTGCCTGAATTCGCTCGCGCGGTCAGTCTCGATGAAGAGCGTTCACACCTATGGAGACGCTGTGTGACAGCGCTGCGGTTGCAGCCCGGTCCGCGGGTGGACGCGTCACGCGCGGTCCGGCCGTCCGGAGTGTCCGGTGCGTGCCCGTCGAGGCCCCGGCGCGGGCCGGACGGATCCCGGCGCTCCGAGGGCCGGTGACGAAGCGGGCGGGGACGCCGTGAGCGCGACCCCTTCCGGGCCCGGCGTCGCGGAGTGGCTCGGGGCGGGAAGCCTGCCCGCCCGGCTCCGGCCGGGGCCGACGGTCCAGTTGAAAGGGATGATCCCGAATGGGCAGCGGGAGTGGACGCCTGTTGATGGTCCAGGCCATTGGCGCCCAGGTGGGGGCGGGCGTGCGCGCTGTCGCCGCCGGCGGACCGGCCGCGTCCTCCCGGGTGGGCCGGAGGGGTGCGTGCGGGTCGGCGCCGGACGCGGCGGCCGGGAGTGCGAGGCCCACGCCCGGGCCCACACCTGGGCCCACGCTGGGCCCAGGTCTGGGCCCAGGAGCCCGGTCCTGGGCCCCGGGTGGAGGGGGTGTGGGCCCGCCCCGTTCCAGAGCTGGGTGGCCATTACCGGACAGAGCCGGCTCCGTTGTGTAGTTACATGATCACATACCGCAGGGTAAGCGGAATGTGGAGGGCCTGAATAGCGGGCCCGGATGCAGCTTGATGACATTTGCGCTTCCCGGTCCCGGGCTCGGGCCGACCCGAGGGGAAATCGCGGATCGCGTCCGTCCGCTTGTGCCCGTGGGCCGTTGACTGGGTCACGCCCGAGATCTAATGTCTGAGAAAGTAGGGCGATGGCGCGTAAGTGTCCCCGGGATAAGTAAACGATTTACCGGTCGGTCTCATTCGATGCCTGGAGCCCTTTGGGCGATGCAATCCAGCGCTGGTGATTGTTTACCGGTTGGTTGAATCAGTGACGAAGGAGCGGAATGGGTTCGGGGGTGACGGATGCGCCTGAGGGTGTACGCGGCGCCGACTCCGTGGAGCGCGCGCTCCTGGAGGCCAGGGCGCTCATCGAGTCCTCGGTGTCGATGCACCGCAGCCGCCCTGGTGGCGCGTCGCTGCTGGTGCGGGCGGACGACGGCTCGGTGGACAGGGCCGTGAAGCGGGTCATGGCGGGTGCGAAGTACTCGGCCCATCTCGCGGTCACCGGCAACTGGAAGCACTCGGCCGTGGTGATCAGGGCGGTCGCCGCTGCTGTGGCGCCTCCCGCGACCCCGAGGCGGCGGGGCCAGCTGGCCGTGCGGCTGCTCGCGGCCGGCCGGGCACTCGAACTGTCCGCCGACAGCCGGCGGCAGTTCGCCGAGACGTCGCTGGAAGTGCGCATGACCAGCGGTGAGTTGCGGGAGGCGCTGATCGTCGACGGCAGGACCGCTCTGGTCCAGTCCGGCGACGGGTCCGGGGGCAGGCACGCGGCGGTGGTCACCGACCCCGCGGCGGTGGGAGCGCTCGATCTGCTCTTCGCCGGAGCCTGGGCCGTCGCCCGCCCCGTCGCCGACGAGCTCCGGCTGGACCGCAGCCTGCGGGGTGATCTGGCGCGGCAGATCCTTGAGCAGCTGCGTGCGGGGCGCACCGACGACGTGGCCGCACGGGAGATCGACGTGTCACTGCGCACCTACCGGCGCCATGTCGCCGCGATCATGCGCGTACTCGGGGCGAACTCCCGATTTCAGGCGGGAGTTCGCGCGGTGGAGCTGGGGTTGCTGGAGCGGGGCTGAGCAGTCGGTCCGTGCAGTGACACCCCCACCGGGGGGACAACGGGGGCAACAGGAAGATGAGCAGAACCACACCAGGGCCGGACCCGAGTGAAGCGGGCGGCGGCGAAGGGCGCAGACCCGGCGGGGGAGCCGAGGAGCCGCCCGGGCCGCCGGGCGAGGGGCCGGAGGGACCGGAAGAGGGGCAGGACGCCATAGAGCGGACGCTGCTCCAGGTCCGGGCCCTCATCGAGTCGACGGTGGAGAGGCATCGCAACAGGGTCTCCTGGGACCGCCAGATCATCGCCGTGGACGGCAGGAGGGAGGAGCTGCTGGGCGAGGCGCGCAAGCTGGTGCTCCAGGCCCGGTCGACCATCGACGTCGTGCTGGCCTCCGGCCCGAGCTGTGGCACGGACGCCAAGGGGCCCTTGCGGCAACTGACCTACATGGTGCCCGAGACCGTCCGTCTCCGGCTGCTGTGCTCCCCCGCGATGATCGATGAGGACTTCGTGCGCGAACAGCTCGCGCTGGGCTCCCCCATCCAGATACGGGTGGCTCGTGTCCCGCCCCTGCAGGGGGTGATCGTGGACGGAGCGGTGGCGCTGGTCTCGGCCGAGTCCTCGACGGGCCGCCGGGCGTCGCTCATCAGGGTCCCCGACGTCATCAGCACGCTGCGCACGCTCTACGAGGGCGTCTGGCGCAACGCGGTGCCGGCGTACGCGCGCATCACCTTCGGCGACCACTGCCGCACCGATCTCGCGCGGCAGATACTGGGAGCGCTGCGCGCCGGGGTCACCGACGAGGTGGCGGCGCGTGAACTCATCGTGTCCGTGCGCACCTACCGACGGTACGTCGCGGAGATCATGACCCTGCTGGAGGCGACGTCCCGCTTCCAGGCAGGGGTGCGGGCCGCCGAACTCGGCCTGCTGAGCGGCATGGAGAATCCGGGCCGGCCTTCCAAGCCGCCCTCGGAGGGGACCTGACGGGGCGTGAGCTGCGGCCCGGCCTGGCAGCTTCCTGAAGTTGCCGTTGTCGGGCCGTGAGGCGGAGGGCTACAACTGGCTGCGTCGACCGGGGCACGCCCGAGCGCCCCGGCGCAGTACCGCCATGAAGTACCGCCGACGCGAGGTGCGAACAGAATGAAGGCCGGCACGGGCGGCGGACGTCTCCGCCGCCACAGGCCCGCGGCCGTCGGCGCGGGGCCGCCGGTCACACCGCCTCCCGCGGAGGTCCCCGGACGGCCGCCGGCCACGCGGCGTCCCGCCGCTGCCGCCCGCCGATCCTCTTCCGGCGGCCACTTCTACCTGATCGCCCGGCCCGCCGAACCGGCCGGTGCGCGGGCCGATTCACTGGAGGGTGCTCGATGACCACCGTGTCCTGCGCGGACCTCCCTCTCCCCCATGACAGCGGGGTGGGCGTGCTGAACAAGGCGTCCCTGCTCCTGAGCGTGCTGGAGGAGGGCCCCGCCTCGCTGTCCACCATCGTCGTGGTCACCGGGCTGACGCGGCCCACCGCCCACCGCCTGGCCCAGGCGATGGAGAGGCTCCGGCTGGTCACCCGCGACACCAGGGGCCGGTTCCAGCTCGGGCCCCGGCTCGGGGAGATGGCGGTCGTCGTGCACGGTGACCGCATGCTGGCCCTGGCCGCTTCCGTACTGCCGGAGCTGCGCGACCGGACCGGTGCCGGTGCCCGGCTGTACCGGCGCCGTGAGGACCTGCAGTTGTGCGTGGCCGGTGCGGAGACCAGCACGGCGGGAAGGAACACGGTGCCGGTGGGCACCGCGTTCTCCCTGCGGTCCGGTGCGGTGGCGCAGGTGCTCCTCGCCTGGGAGGAACCCGAGGTGCTCTACGCGGGCGTCACCCGGGCCCGCTTCACCGCCGCCGCGCTGACCCAGGTGCGCCGGCGGGGCTGGGCGCAGAGCTTCGGCACCTGGGACACCGACGTCGTGACCCTGGCCGCCCCCGTGCGCGGGCCGGGCGGCCGGGTGGTCGCGGCGCTCTCCCTCTCGGGTCCGGCCTCGGTGCTGACCAGGGAGCCCTCGCGGGAGTTCGGCGGTGCCGTGATCGACGCGGCACTGCGCCTGGGCGAAGCGTCTGCCGGATGACCTCCCCGCACCAGGGCGGACGGCGGTCCGGACCGCCGGGGCGTCAGGAGCCGGGCCCGCCGACGGAGTTCAGGATCCTCGGCCCCACGGAGATCTGGGCCCGGGGAGCCCGCGTCCCGCTGACCGCGGCCAAGCAGCGCACGGTCCTGGCGGCCCTCCTCCTGTCACCGGGACGGTTCGTCTCCGATCTGTGGCTCGGTGAACTGCTGTGGGGTCCCACGCCGCCCGCCACGAAGTCCGCACAGCTCTACACGTACATATCCCGGCTGCGGCGCAGCTGCGAGCCCGGCGTCCGGCTCGTGCGCAGACACCGTGGCTACGGCCTGGTCATGGGATCGGCCCAGCTCGACTGGACGGTGTTCCAGCAGCTCGCCGAGCAGGGACGGCAGTACGTGGTGCAGCACCGCTACGCGGAGGCCGCGGCCGGGCTCGAAGCGGCCCTGCGGCTGTGGCGGGGGCCGGCCCTGGCGGACGTGACCGAATTCCTGGCCCGGACCGAACTCCCCCTGCTGGAGGAGGCGCGGCTGCGGGCGGTGGACCAGCGGATGCAGGCGGTCCTGGCCCTGGGCAGACATGACGCCGCCCTGCCCGAGCTCACCAGGCTGGTGGCGGAGAACCCCGCCCGGGAGTCGCTGCGCGGGCACTTGATGACCGCTCTGTACCGCTGCGACCGTCAGATGGACGCGCTGCGGGTGTACGAACAGGGCCGCCGGGTCCTGCAGGCGGAGCTGGGGGTGGCACCCGGAGCAGCCCTGCGTGCCCTGCACCGCGCGGTGCTGCTGGAGCAGCTCCCCGGTCCGGTCGCCGCCGAGCCCCTGACCCTGACCGTGCGGCGCGCGGGTTCCGTCCCGCCGGGCCCGGACACGCCCGGCGGTGCGCCTGCGGGCTCCGGGCACAGTCCCTGGCAGGGTCTGGTCCCGGCGATGCTTCCCGTGGACGCGGCCGGGTTCGTGGGGCGCAGGACCGAACTCCGCCGTGTCCTGGCGGTGTTGCGGGACAGCGGCGGCCCGTACCGCGGGGTCGTCCTGACCGGTGCGGCCGGGGTGGGCACCTCGGCACTGGCCGTGCGGGCCGGGCACGCCTGCCGGGACGAGTTCCGGCACGGCCAGCTCTACATCGACCTGCGCGAGGAGGGCGGTCGCCCCAAGGACCCGCGGGACGTGCTCGGCAGCTTCCTGCGCGCGCTGATGTACGTACGGGGCGAGGACCTGCCTCCCACGCTGGACGAGCGGGTGCAGCTGTACCGCAGCGCCCTGTCCCGGCGCCGGCTCCTCGTGGTGCTGGACAACGCCCTGGACGAGCGGCAGGTACGCCCGCTGCTGGCGAGCGGCTCCGGTTGCCGGGTCCTGATCAGCGGCGGCCGGCAGTTCGCCTCGATGGAGGGCGTCCGGGTGGTGCCGGTCGGCCGCCTCGACGAGACGGAGGCGTGGGAGCTGCTCTCCTCCCGGGTCGGCCAGGCGCGGCTGGACGCGGAACCCGAGGCCACCGCACGGCTGCTGGCCCTGTGCGAAGGGCTGCCGCTGGCGCTCCGCTTCTGCGCGACCCGGCTGGTGACCCGTCCGCAGTGGCCGGTGGGCAGGCTCGTGGACCGGCTGGAGAGGGGGGAGGTACGGCCGGACGCGTGGGGGGAGGGGGACCACGAGCTGTGGAACGTGCTCAGGGCGGGCGTCATGCGGCTGGAGCCGCCGCTGCGGCCGGTGCTGCGCACACTGGCCAGGACGGAACCGGGCGTCTTCTCGCCGGCCGGGGCCGCGCAGCGGCTCAACTGGCCGGAGGAGCGGGCCCGGGGGGCCCTGGACGCCCTGGTGGAGGGAGGGCTGCTGGAGATGGTGGGCGGGTCCCACGGGACCGCGGCGGCCGACGGGGCCACGGACAGGGCGCCGGGCGGGGCCCCTCCGTTCCCGCCCGGCGGCTCGTCCGCCGTGCTCCCGGAGCAGGAGCGCTACCGGTGCACGCCTCTGGTCAGGCTGGTGGTCCGTGAACCGGAGTGCGTCACGGAGGGCGCCTGACCGGCAGGTCAGTCCGCAGGGGGCGTGCCGGGCGGGGGCTGTACGTCGTTGATGAACGCCGCCAGTAACGCGGCCCAGCGCAGACCCTGGTCGTCCGCGACCGCGTCCTCCTCCGGATACCCGTCCTCCTCCCGTCCCTCCTCGCCGGGTGCGTCGTCCGGTGCTCCCTCCGGCCACAGCCCCCCGGTGCCCGCCGGGGTGTCCGGCACCTCGGCCGGATCCGGTGCGGCGCCCATGCTCATGTGTCCCTCCTCCTCGAACCGCCCCTGCCGGGCGTTCCCTCCAGAGTTGGGCACTTACCTATGCCTCTTCTATATTCCGGCCCTTTTGCATGCACACCGGATGCCCCGTACCCCGTGTGCTGGCAGCTTCCTGAAGCGGCTATTGCCGGGCGTGACGGGCTCGCAGTTCCATGGACGGGTCAGGCGCCGTGCTCGCCCCTCTTGCGGAGCCCGCCTGTCCGGCAGGCGATTCCCCCCCTTCGTACTGCCGGGACGCCGGGGGTCCGGTCCTGTGGTGGACCGGACCGTCGGGTCGGAGCGTGTCGTACCCGGCGTGCCCTCGCACGACGCCGCGAGCCCGCTGAGAAAAGGACGAGGACATGACTGCCACGGCCCTGCCCGGTTCCGAACTGCTCGCTCACATGGCTGCGCACGATCCGTCCTTCAGGGAACGGACGGCGGAGTCCCTGATCGCCGTCGAGAAACGCCTGCTGGACTGCGCGGCGGAGTCCGGCGACCCCCGGGTGGCCGCGCTGACGGGCCACATCGCGACGGCGGGAGGCAAGCGGCTGCGCCCGCTGCTGGTGCTGCTCGGCGCGGAGTTCGGGGAGCCCTGGCGGGACGGAGTGGTCGAGGCGGCGGTGATCGCCGAACTCGTCCACATCTCCTCCCTCTACCACGACGACGTGATGGACGGGGCGGAGCTGAGGCACGGAGTGGCCAGCGCCAACGCCCTCTGGGGCGCCCGGCTCGCCGTGGCCGGCGGGAACTGGCTGCTCGCCCGCGCCGCCCGGCTCGCCGCCGAACTGGGGCCGGACATGGTGCGGTTCCAGGCCGATGTGGCGAGCGAGCTCGTCGTGGGACAGCTGCGGGAGATGACGGGGCCCGCCGAGGGCGAGGACCCGGTGGCGCACTTCTTCCAGGTCACCTCGGGCAAGACCGCCGCGCTGCTCGCCATGGCGCTGGGGGCCGGTGCGCTCCGGGCGGAGGCGCCGGCCTCGTACGGACGCGCGCTCACCGAGTACGGTCGCCAGCTCGGCATCGCCTTCCAGATATCGGACGACCTCCTGGACCTCCTCGCGCCCGCCTCGGCCACCGGCAAGGAGCAGGGGAAGGACCTGGCCGCCGGGGTTCCCAGCCTGCCGGTGCTGCTGGCCGCGGCGGACCGGCGGCCGGCCGGAGCGGAGTTGCGGGAGCTGCTGGCGGCGGGGCCGCTGGCCGACCCGGCCGACCGGCGCCGCGCGCTGGAGCTGTTCGCCCACTCGCCCGCCCCGGCAGCCGCCGAGGCGCATCTGCGGCGGCGGCTCCGTCTGGCCCGGGCCGCGCTGGACGCACTGCCGGCGGGGCCGGCACACCGGGCGCTGCACGCCCTGTGCGACTACGTCCTCTCGCGCGTGGCCCCCACGGTGGGCGCGGGGGCACTGACGTGACGAGCGGACACGACAAGGGGTTGGACATGTCACGGGAATCAAGGGACGAACTGGCGGTCATCCGCGCCGAAGCGCTGCGGGGGCCGAGCGAGCGGGCGACCGAGGCGCAGCACGCCAAGGGCAAGCTGACGGCGCGCGAGCGTATCGGGCTGCTGCTGGACGAGGGGTCGTTCAAGGAGGTCGAGCAGTTGCGCCGGCACCGGGCGACCGGCTTCGGCCTGGAGGCGAAGAGGCCGTACACCGACGGGGTGATCACCGGCTGGGGCACGGTCGAGGGCCGGACGGTGTTCGTCTACGCGCACGACTTCCGGATCTTCGGCGGGGCGCTGGGCGAGGCCCATGCCACGAAGATCCACAAGATCATGGACATGGCCATCTCGGCGGGTGCCCCGCTGGTGTCGCTGAACGACGGTGCCGGGGCCCGTATCCAGGAGGGTGTCAGCGCGCTCGCCGGTTACGGCGGGATCTTCCAGCGCAACACCCGGGCCTCGGGTGTGATCCCGCAGATCAGTGTGATGCTCGGCCCGTGCGCGGGTGGCGCGGCCTACAGCCCGGCGCTGACGGACTTCGTGTTCATGGTCCGTGAGACCTCGCAGATGTTCATCACCGGGCCGGACGTCGTCAAGGCGGTCACCGGTGAGGAGATCACCCAGAACGGCCTCGGCGGCGCGGACGTGCACGCCGAGACCTCGGGCGTGGCGCACTTCGCGTACGACGACGAGGAGACCTGCATCGCCGAGGTCCGCTACCTCATCGGGATGCTGCCCTCCAACAACCGCGAGAACCCGCCCGTGGTGCCGAGCGACGACCCGGCCGACCGGCGCGGCGACGTCCTGCTGGACCTGGTCCCGGCCGACGGCAACCGCCCCTACGACATGCACAAGGTCATCGAGGAGCTCGTCGACGACGGCGACTTCCTGGAGGTCCACGAGCGCTGGGCCCGCAACATCGTCTGCGCACTGGCCCGCCTCGACGGCCACGTCGTCGGCATCGTGGCCAACCAGCCCCTCTCGTTCGCCGGGGTGCTGGACATCGAGGCGTCCGAGAAGGCGGCGCGCTTCGTCCAGTTCTGCGACGCGTTCAACATCCCGCTGGTCACCCTCGTCGACGTACCCGGCTTCCTGCCCGGCGTCGACCAGGAGCACGACGGGATCATCCGGCACGGCGCGAAGCTGCTCTACGCGTACTGCAACGCCACCGTGCCCAGGATCTCCCTGATCCTGCGCAAGGCTTACGGCGGTGCCTACATCGTCATGGACTCGACCTCCATCGGCGCCGACCTGGCCTACGCGTGGCCCACCAACGAGATCGCGGTCATGGGCGCCGAAGGCGCCGCCAACGTCATCTTCCGCCGTGAGATCGCCGGGTCCGACGACCCCGAGGCCGTGCGCGGGCAGCTGGTCAAGGAGTACAAGGCCGAGCTGATGCACCCCTACTACGCGGCCGAGCGCGGCCTGGTCGACGACGTCATCGACCCCGCCGGGACGCGCCTGCTGCTCATCCGCTCCCTGGAGATGCTGCGGCTCAAACACGCCGACCTGCCGTCCCGCAAGCACGGGAACCAGCCCGCGTGAGCGCCGGGGAGGAGCAGGGCGGCGGATCCCTGCTGAGAGTGGTGCACGGCTCGCCGAGCCCCGAGGAACTGGCGGCGGCGGTCGCGGTGGTGCTGGCAGCCCTCCAGCGGTCCGGGCCGGCCGCCTCGGGCGTCCCCGGGGCGGCCCGGGCGGCGTGGCGGAGGGCGGAGTCACCGGCCTCCGCCCACGTCTCCTGGCGCGGCGGACGCTGACCGGCCGTGGCTGCAGGTCGTTGCACGGCTACTTGAAGTCGTCCGGCGCGTTGCGGAACGTGGCGGTCCAAAGGTCCGAGTGCAGATACGCGGCCGCGGGACGAGCCGCGGGTGAAGACGTGGAGGATTCCCATGTTCCGAGGGATCGGGCGGTTCTCGGTGAACCGCCCATGGCTGGTGGTGGCGTTGTGGTTGCTGGCGACCACGGCCCTGGTCGCGCTGGCTCCCCAGCTGAAGCCGACCGACGACCAGGCGGAGTTCCTCCCGTCGCACTACGAGTCGGTCCGCGCGGTGGAGATCCAGCGGGACGCCTTCCCGCAGAGCCGCCAGCCCGCGGCCATCGGCGTGGTCCAGCGTGCCGACGGCGGCACGCTGACCGAGGCCGACAGGAAGAGGACCGGCGAGATCGCGGCCGGTCTCCAGGCGGAGAAGTTCGCGAAGATCACCGAAGTGGTGGCCGACCCGAAGGCGGTCTCGCCGGACGGGAAGACCGCCCTCGTCCATGTCTTCGCCTCGACGAAGACGGCCAACGACGAGACGCTCGTCGCATCCGTCGGCGACATCCGTGAGGAGACCGCCGGGCTGCTCTCCGGCAGCGGACTCGAGGTGGGCTACACCGGAGCCACCGCCACCGTGCTGGACTCGACGGAGGCGTCCGACAGCACCGACGCCATGGTCATGATGGCTACGCTCGTCCTCATCATCGTCCTGCTGCTGGTCATCTTCCGCAGCCCGGTGATCGCCCTGATGCCCGTCGTCGTCATCGGCATCGTCTTCACGGTGACCATGGGGGTCATCGCCACCGCCAGCGAGCTCGCGGGCATGGAGGCACCCGCCTCCATCTCCGCCATCCTCATCGTGGTGCTCTTCGGCGTCGGCACCGACTACACGCTCTTCCTGCTGTTCCGCTACCGCGAGCACCTGCGGGAGGGCATGCCGGCCAAGGAGGCGCTGGCCACGGCGGCCGGCCGGGTCGGGGAGACCATCGCGTCCGCCGCAGGCGTCGTCATCGCCGCGTTCCTCTCGCTGCTGCTGTCCTCCATGGGCATGCTCAGCAGCATGGGCCTGGCGCTGGCGATCGCCGTCGCGGTCACCCTGCTCTCCGCCCTCACCCTCGTCCCCGCCGTCTTCTCCCTGCTGGGCACCAAGGCGTTCTGGCCGTCGAAGGCCTGGCGCACCCAGCCCAGGAACGCGCTCTCGGACCGCGTCGGGAGCTTCGCCTCCCGCAGGCCCGGCGTCATCGCGGGCGTCTCCGGTGTGGTGCTCGTGGCGCTCGCCATGGGCGTGTTCGGCTTCAAGGCGGAGTACGACACGGAGAGTTCGCTCCCGGACACCCTGGAGTCCGTCCAGGCGATGGAGGACTTCCAGACGGGCTTCTCGGCCGGGCAGTCCGACCCCACGTTCGTCTATGTGAAGTCCACCGGCGGAGCGTCCCTGGACGCGGCCGGGCTGAAGACCTACGAGAAGGAGCTGGCGGGCGTCGAGGGCGTGGCGCAGGTCGCCCCGGCCCTGGTCAGCCCCGACGGGAAGGTCGCGCAGTACGCCGTCGTGCTCGACCACCGCCCCACCGACGACAAGGCCATCGACCTGGTCGGGGGCGAACTGCGGGAGACGGTCCACGAGGCCGCGCCGAAGGGCACCGAGCAGGTCGTCGGCGGCAGCACGGCCGTCCTCACGGACGTCCGGACCGCGGTGAACCGTGACTACAAGCTCGTGTTCCCGATCGCCGCGGTGGCGATCATGCTCATCCTCGGCCTGATGCTGCGCAGCCTCGTCGCCCCCTGGTACCTGATGATCTCGGTCGGCCTGGGCTTCGGAGGCACCCTCGGCGCCACCGTCTGGCTGTTCCAGAGCGGTTCGGACGGGCTGCTGTTCATGCTGCCGGTGATCGTCTATCTCTTCGTCGTCGCCATCGGGACCGACTACAACATCCTGATGGTGGCCAGGCTGCGCGAGGAGATCAACAGCGGCAAGGAGCCGCAGGACGCCGTCCGCAGGGCCGTCACGCACTCCGCGCCCACCATCGGCGCGGCGGCGGTCATCCTCGCCGGCACCTTCGGCGTGCTGATGCTCGCGGACAACGCGATGCTGAAGCAGATGGGCTTCGCGGTCGCCTTCGGCATCCTGCTCAGCGCGTTCGTGACGGCGATCCTGCTGGTGCCGGCCGTCACCACGCTGCTGGGGCCGAAGGCCTGGTGGCCGGGCAACCGCGACGCCGCGCCCACCGGCGACGGCGCGGAGCCCGCGTCCCTGGACGGCTCCGACGACCTCGTCGGCTCACACGGCCGGTAGCCGCCCTGACGGGCCCCGCACGACACGACCGCTCGCCCCTCGCCGGAGCCCGGCAGGGGGCGGGCGGTCCGTCTTTCCCCGGCCCCGGCGGGCTGTGCAGCTTCCTGAAAGGAGAGGGGGAGGAACGGCGGAGGTATCTGTAGGATTTCGGCACGGCGTTCTTGGTCATCGGAATTTGTGCCGCGATACGGCCGAATGCGAGGTGTGATGCACGAGCGTGAGTTGAAGGCTTTCATTTCGGTTGCAGAAATCGGACGGATGGATGCCGCGGCACGCCACCTCGGTTATTCACAGGCGGCGATCACCTATCAGATCCAGTGCCTGGAACGGTCCCTCGGCTTCAAGCTGTTCACCCGGCACCCCAACGGTGCCCGGCTGACGCGCGACGGACGGTCGGTTCTGCCGTCGGCGCGTGCCGCTCTGATGCTGATGGGCGACATGCGTTCCCCGGGCCCGTTCGAGGACGCGGAGAACGACGGGACGCCGGTCACGGCCGCCGTCGCGGCGGCCCGGAAGGGCACCGCCTGAATCCGGCGTGCGCCGGTTGTTTTCGCACCCCCACCGCATCGCATGTGCAGCTTTTCGGTGGGCATCTCTTCCCATCCCGGAAAAACGTTGGAGAGAAAAAGATGAGCACCAACCCGTTCGAGGACGACGACGCCAGCTACTACGTGCTGGTCAACGACGAGGGCCAGCACTCGCTGTGGCCCGCGTTCGCCGAGATACCCGCCGGCTGGACGGTGAAGCACGGCCAGGACAGCAGGCAGGCCTGCCTGGACTACGTCGAGGCCCACTGGACCGACATGCGCCCGCTGAGCCTCGTCCGTCAGATGGCCGAGTCCAAGTAGGACGGCGCCGGAGAGGACGATCATGCAGACGGTTTCCTCCACCCCCGCGGTGTTCCGGCCCCGCCCGCGGCCGGACGCCGGCAGGGTGCTGGTGTGCCTGAGTTACTGCGGCGGCGGGACGGCGCCGTTCCGCCGCTGGGCCGAAGCCGTTCCGGACGACGTGGAGTTGGCGCTGATCTGCTACCCGGGCCGGGAGACGAGGTTCGGCACGCCGTTCGCCCGCGACTGGATCGCCCTGCGCGACGACGTGGTGGGGGCGGTCCGCGGTCTCACGTCCCGGCCCTACACGCTGTTCGGCCACAGCATGGGTTCCTGGCTGGCCTTCGAGACGGCGGCGCAGCTCGAACGCCTCGGGGTCGCGCCCCCCTCGGCACTGGTCGTCTCCGGCGGGGTCGCACCCCACAAGCGCGGGGCGCCCGGGAGCAGGACCCCCCGCACGGCCGACAGCGACGACGTCCTCGTCACCTGGATGCGGACGTTCGGGCAGATGCCGGCGATCGTGGCGAACGAACCCGAACTCCGCGCCATGGCCGTGGAACTGCTCCGCGCGGACCTCGCCGTCTCCGAGTCGTACCGCTTCACCGAGGGGACCCGCGCGACCGTGCCGATGCGGCTGCTCTACGGCGCGGGCGACCACGGGCGGTTCGCCGAGGTGGAACGGGACTGGAAGTCGCTGGCGGACGGCGGCTTCGAGGGCTTCGAGCTGCCGGGCGGGCACTTCTACGAGCCGGACGTCTGGGCCGGACTGCCGCGATGGTGCACCGGACTCGTCCCCGGGGCGGGGCGCCCGTGACACGGGAACGCCGCGCCGACGGTGTCGGCGCGGCGTTCCCGGCGGGTGGAGGCGGGCGGATTCAGGCCGCCTCGCGCAGGGCGGCCCTGCGGTCGTGGAGCACCATGAGGATCACCATTCCCATGAGCACGCCCAGGACCGTGCCGGCCTGCCCGGCCAGCAGGTGGGCCACCTCGCTCTCGGGGGAGGGCCGCTTCGTGCCGAGGTTCGTGAGCAGGCTGTAGAGGCCGTAGGAGAAGAGCATGCCCGAGGAGATCCACGAGGCGGCCATGGGGACGAGGAACTTCCGGGGGCCCCGGCGGCTCGTCAGGACCAGGAGTCCCCATGCCCCGGCGAAGGCCCAGACTCCCGTGCTCAGGGACAGCAGATGCCACCACATGTCGCGGTAGGACAGGCGCTCCGCGTCGAGCCCCAGGGTGCCGCCGGCCGCCCAGAACACCTTGACGAGGCCGAGGGCCACGCAGCCCGCGGCGAGCAGCCTGGCCGCGGTGGTCTGCAGTGACCGGGTGTTCCCCAGGCTCTCACCGGGATCGACCGGGCCGCTGAGGGCCTCCGGCCACCGTGCCTTCGCGTATCCGGCGAGTGCGAGCGGGAGGCCGATCCCCACGCCCACCAGCGAGATCATGACCAGGACCTGTTCGTAGGCCCACAAGTCGTTGGAGGCCGCCGTCTGTTCGTCCTGGGACATGGCCGCGGGACCGAGCACGGGCGCCAGCACCAGCATGGGGACGAGCAGACCGGTGCCGACCCATACGGGCAGGACGATCAGCCAGGCGGGGAGCCGCTCTCCCCAGGGCTGGATGAAGGCGACCGCCAGCGCGATTCCCACGGCGGCGAGCACCGCGGTCGTCGCGTTGATCGCGCGCCAATCCGCCTCGCCCATTTCTTCGTTCGGAAGGAAGAGTCCGAATGTCCAGACGATTTTGATCAGCATGTACGGCATAACCGCGACCACGGTGCCGTAGCCGCTTATCCTGCGCATCTTCATCAGACGTGAGGTCGGTTGTGCCGCCATTGCTGTCATGATCGGCATGCTATCCGACCGGTCATCGGGGGCCAAGTATCCCATCTCCTTTCAGAGATAAGTCAGTTGGAGGGAAATGGTGAAATCAAGGCCGTGACGGGCTGCGCAGTGCTATGGCGGTGAGGTGGCCGGAATCGGAGAGGGACACGAGGAGCGCGGTCTCCCCCGCGCGCGCCAGCGCGATGAGTTCCAGCAGTCCGGACACCGAGCAGTGCCGGGCCTCGGCGAATTCCCCGCCGGGCCTGCTCAGGGATCCTCCGGTGGCGGTGAGCGCCGTCGCGACGGCGGCGCCCAGCGAGGCTCCGAAGGGCTCGGTGACCGCGGGTCCGCTGACGACGAGCCGGACGCCGTGCGTGCCGGCGGCCAGGGCAGCGACCCGTCTCCCGGCCGCCGCGACCGCGGCGGGGTCCCGGCCGCGGTCGGCGCCCCGCCCGACGAACCGGGAGACGCCGCCCGTGATCTCGGCCGCCGCGCGCGCCGGGCCGGCGGCCTCGGGCGCCGCCAGGACGACGGCGGCGGCGGCGTCGAGCCGGCCGCCCCCCTCGTCCCCCTCGGGGGCCTGATCGGTGGCAGCCGCCACCACCCGGTCCGCGCGGCCCGTCCGCAGCGCCGTGACCGCGAAGTGCACGGCCTCCAGACCCGCGGTGCCGGGGTTCGTCAGCGTGACCGAGAACGCCCTGGCCCCGGTGCCGATGGCGAGCTGGCTGCCCGGGGTGCTCATGGAGAAGGCGGGTACCTCGGCCGGGCTGATGCCCCGGACGCCCGCCGTGCGCAGGGTGTCGTCCATCCGCCGGTGCGCGTGGGCGATCGCGTACTCGGTACCCGTGACCACACCGAGGCGCAGGCTGGGCGGGCCGTCCAGGGCAGGGTCGTCGTGGCGTCGGCCGAGTGCCTGGTGGCCGGCCGCGAGCAGATACCGGGTGGCGGGGGAGAGGTACTTCCAGCCGCGCCGGCCGAGGTGTGCGCAGGGGTCGAACCAGGACCCGTCCCGGTCCTCCCCCGCGGGCGGCGGGTCCTCCGCGACCGAGCCGGCCCCCATGAGCAGCACGTTCATGCGGCGGCCTCCCAGAGGAGGGCCGCGTTGTTCGCGCCGAAACCGGTCCCGCTCACGAGCACGGCCGGACGGGACAGCGGCACCGGTCCGGCCAGGGGGACGTCCATCGGGCAACCGGGGTCGACCGTGGTGACATGGGCGTTGGGCGGCACCAGGCCGGCCCGGAGCATCCGGGCGGCGATGACACAGCCGAACACACCGGCCGCACCCGCGGTGTGGCCCATGACGGCCTTCGGCGCGTAACCGGCCGTCCGGGAGATGTCGCCCCCGGCGGCGGTGACGGCCTCGCTGACGGCGGTGCTCTCCACGGAGTCGTTGAGCGCCACCCCGGCGCGGTGGAGGACCACGGCGCCCGGGGGCCCGGAGGTGGAGAGGGCCTGGGCGACCGCGCGCCGCAGCTGTCCGCCGGACGGTTCGGGCGCCATCGGATGGTGGGCGTCGCAGCTCCAGCCCTGGCCGGCGAGGACCGCCTGCGCGGCCACGCCCCGGCGCCCGGCGGAGGCGGCGGACTCCAGCACCACGGCCGCCGCGCCCTCGCCGGTGACCATGCCCGAACGGTCGGTGTCGAAGGGGCGGCAGCACTCCGGGTCCAGCAGCCCGAAGCGGTGGAGTGTGCCGACGGCGACCCGTGAGAACGCGTCGCCGCCGCAGGCCACGACGACGTCGGCCTGCCCGGTCTCGATCAGCAGGGCGCCCCAGGCCACCGCGTACGCCCCGGCGGAGCAGGCGGTGGACAGGGTGTGGCCGCTCCCGCCGATGCCGAACCGGCCGGCGACCACGGCGGCCACCCCGTGTGTGGCGAGCCGGCGGTCCGGCCCGTCGGGCAGCTCCGCCAGGTCGATGTCGCCGAGCGAGGTGCCGACGGTCAGACCCGCGTCGAGCAGGTCCCCGCCGGTCAGCCGGGCGTCGGCGACGGCCTCCGCGACCGCCTCGACGACCAGCGCGCCGGTGCGCCCGGTGCCGCTCCCGCCGGCCGGAGCCGCGTACAGACGCGGGCGCTCCGGCAGTCCGCAGGCGTCCGGTGCGGGCACCGGCCGGTGATCGGCGCGGAGCAGTCCTTCCCACAACGCGTCGACCCCGCCGCCGAAGCAGGACACCGCTCCCAGCCCCGTGACCACGACCGTCACCGGCGCACCCCACTTCTCCGGATCGTGCAGAAACCAATTCACCGATCGACCAGGGTGCCGTGCCGATACCCGGGGAATGTTCTGCCTGCAAGTACCTGCAGGAATTCCCGGACAACTCCGTCGTGCCGGAATGCCTGCAATACGATCGGCCGCGATCAGCCGACTCCGTATCCGATGAGTAATGAACGCGGAATTCCGCGGAGTTGAACAGGGAAAGCCGAAGGAAAGGGAATCCGGTGGGTGCCGAAAGCACGCTGGACAGGTCGGAGCTGCGGGACATGGTGGCGGACACCCTGGACGTCGAGTCCTCGGCGCTGACCGACGACGCGCTGCTCATCGAGGAGCTGGGAGCCGACTCGGTGATCGCCCTGGAGCTCGCCGTCACGCTGGAGCAGCGCTACGAGATCAGGATTCCCGAGGAGGAGCTCATCGGGCTCCGCACCTTCCCCGACATCTGCGCGCTGCTCAGCCGGAAGCTGAGCGGCTGATGGACGGGCAGCCGGTCCGCGCCGCGGACACCGCCGCCCCCTCCTACTTCCTGATCGAGAGCAAGGGGAACTGGGCGGGCCCCGGCGCGGGCACCTTCCTGCTGGACGCCGTGGCGCTGGCCGAGGCGGGACACCGGGTGCGGGTCTACCTCGTCGAGGACGGGGTGCTCAGCGCGGCCGGACGCGACGTGCCCGAGGTGGAACGCCTCGCCGGGGCGGGAGTGGAGATCCTGGTGGACGACTTCTCCGCCGCGCAGCGGGCGCTCGACGCCGGGCGGCTGTCGCCGCACGTGAAGCTCGCCGGGATGGGGACCGTCGCCGCCGCCCTGGCCGAGGACGGGTGCACAGGGGTGTGGCACTGATGACGACCCCGATGAAGCGCCGCGTCTGGGACCTGCTGCTGATCATGACCGCCGCCCCGCACTCCGGGGACGTGGTCACCTCGGCGCTGCGGCTCTCGCACGCCGTCCTCGCCGACGGCGGTTCCGTACGGATCTGGGCCTGCGGCTACGCCAACATGCTCACCCAGGACACCTTCGGCGACACCAAGCTGCCCAACACCCGTGATCCCGAGGGGCACTACCCCTCGCCCCCCGCGATCGTCAGGCGGCTGACCGCCGACAGCGCGGGGCGCTTCGCCTGGATCGCGTGCACCGCCTGCTCCGAGGAGCGCGGCGCGACCCACCACATCCCGCAGGTGCGGCACCGGTCGCCGCTCCGGCTGGCGGGAACCATCGACGCGGCCAGGCAGACGCTGTACCTCGGAGGAGCCTGATGACGACGACCCAGCGGGACGAACCCCGCCGGAGGGTGCTCTGTGTCATCGACCGTGCCTACCGGGGCGCCGTCGAGGTCCAGTTCTTCCACCCCCTGTACGGCCTGCTCGATCTGCACGGACAGTTCGAGCAGGTCGACCTCGCCCTGCGCGGCGCCACCGTGACGATGGCCGTCGACGAGCACGCCTACGTGCCGTCCGTGCGGCTCGGCTCGACGACGCTGGACACGCTGCCGGACTACCGTGGTTCGGTGCGCGACCTGGTCGACGCGGGCTTCGAGGTCTTCGTGGACGACAGCGCGCTCGCCGCGCTGGGATTCGGGCCGCAGGACCTGCTGCCGGGCACGGTGGCCCTCGGCCCCGCCGAACTGGCGGCCCGCTGGCCCGCGTACGACCACGTGTGGTTCATATGACCGGCCGGCCCCCCGGGGCCCCGCACACCTTCGCGACCCCGCTGCGCGCGGTCGACCGTGTCGAAGGGCGTGCGGGCGGACCGGGGCTGCGCTTCAGCACGTACAAGACGGTCCGCGCCGACGACCCGTACATGGCCGGGCACTTCCCCGGCCTCACCCTGCTGCCCGCCGTGTTCGTGCTCGAAGGGCTCCGGCAGGCCCTGACGAGGCTCATCGGCGCCGGGGAACCGCTGGACCTGGTGGAGGTCACCTCCGCCCGGTGGCTGGCGCCCATGCAGGGCGGCGACGAGATCCGGCTGGACGTCACGGCCACGGAGTCCGGAGACGGGCGGTGGCTGGTCACCGCCGACGGCGTGCGCCAGGACGGCGTCCCCGTCGTCGCCGCGAAGGTCGTGCTCGGCGGCCGGGACGCCGACCCGGCCGATGGGCTCGCACCCGCCGGCGGGCCGCCCCCGGTCCCCGCGACGGCGTCCGGGCCGGACTACGCCGCGATCCTGGACCGGCTGCCCGTACGCCACCCCATGCTGCTGGTGGACCGGGTGGAGGCCTTCGAGCCCGGCACGCGGATCACGACGGTCAAGGCCGTCTCGGGGTCCGAGCCCTGCTACGGATCGATGGAGGACGGTCTGCCGCTCTCCCGGTACACGTACCCCAGAACACTGATGCTGGAGTCCTTCGGGCAGTCCTCGGTGCTCCTGTGGCTGTCCAGCGGCACGACCGGCGGAGTACAGGTCGCGGCGGCGTTCCGCCGCTGCCGCTTCGCCGGCGAGGTCCGGCCGGGAGCGGTGCTGCGTCATGTGGCCCGCATCGACCGGCTGATGTCGGACAACGTCTTCGTGTCCGGGGAGACCTGGGACGGCGACCGGTGCGTCATGACCGTCGGCGCGCTCGTGGGTTCGAGCCGGCCGAGGGCGCGGCTCGACCGGACGGCGGCGCCCACTCCCTGACACCGGGCCGGCAGGCGCCGGGGCAGGGAGCCCCGGCGCGTGTCAGGACGCCGCGTGCAGCGAGAGGATCTCCTCGACGGCACCGGCCGTCAGGTCGCTGCGCAGGATGTCGACGTGGTCGACGGGGACCGCCACGGACCGCGCGGCCAGCAGCGCGCCCTCGGTCGGCCGCAGGGAGTTCACCGCCGTGGCGGCGCTCCATGCTGCGGCCGGATCGATGCCCCGGGCCGCGTCCAGGTACGACACGAAGGACCGGAACACCGCCGCGAACTCCTCCAGCAGGTCCATGTCCAGCTCCTCACGGGCGAACGCGGTGCCGGCCTGCTCGCGGAAGATCCGGACGAGCTCGCTCCCGAGGGCGGCGAAGCCGGGGGCGGTCGCCAGGGCCGTGGCCGCGGCCTGCCGGGCGGCGGCCAGCTCGCCATCGCTCAGGACCGAGGCGAACTGCCCCAGCATCGCGTCGAAGTCCCGGTGCAGGGCGTCCGGCGTCGGCACCTCCGGGTCGACCATCAGGAAGCGGGGCGGCTCCGCCTGCCCGGCGGCCACTCTGGACGCCAGCTCCCCGGCGAAGACGCTGCCGGCGCAGTAGCCGAGCACCGCCCGGACGGTGCGTCCGCTCTCCTCGACCTCACGGGTCCACCACGCGAGGTAGTCCTCGGCGGACATCCCCTCACCGGTGTCGGGCTGCCTGGTCTCCCAGACGGTGAACCGCCCGCCGAGGCGCGGGACGAGGTCGGAGAAGCTGGAGTCGGAACGCCCGGTGGTGGCGAAGTCGACGGCCAGGACGAGCTCGGGGCCCGGGCCCTCGGCGAGTACCTTCCAGCCGCTGAGTCTGCTCATGTGTGCTGTCCACTCTGGTCGGCGGCCGGTCCCGGAGGGGGCGGGCCGCGGGAAACGGAGGCCGGCCCCGGGAGAGGGCGCGGCCCGTGGGGGAACGGCGGGCGGCACCACGGAGCGGCGCGGGCCGTGAGGGGACGACGGCCCGCGCCGCTGGATCGCGCGGCCCTGGGGAGGCGCGGCGGGTCGACGACGGCGGGCCCGCCCCGCGTGTGCGGCGGCGGACCCGCCGGGCCGCTGTCCGCAGGCGGCTCAGCCGCCGGTGACCCAGACGGCCTTCGACGGGCAGATGTGCTCCGCGATCTTGCGCGCGTGCCCGGCGTCGGCGTCCGCGGGGGTCTCGTCGAGGAGGACGACGAGGCCGCTGTCGTCGTCCTGGTCGAAGACCGTGGGAGCGCTCATCACGCACAGACCCGCGCCGATGCAGCGGTCGCGGTCGACGTGCACCCGCACCCCGCTCACCAGCCGACCACGAGCTTGTGGACCGGCGGCAGCCCGTCGACGAGCTCGATCGGCTCGTCGGACTCGACCACGTGCAGCCCCGGGAAGCGGGCGAACAGCGAGGTGAAGCAGAGCTCCATCATCAGCCGTGCCACGTGCTGGCCCAGACACTGGTGGACGCCGTAGCCGAACGCCAGGTGGTCCCGCGCGTCACGGTGGATGTCGAAGGCGTCCGGGTCGGTGTACTTGTCGGGGTCCCGGTCGCCGAGGCCCTTGAGCACGAGGATGCCCTCGCCCTCCTTGATGGTCACCCCGTCGATCTCCACGTCGGCGAGCGCCACACGGGCGATGATCTCGTCGACGATGCTGAAGTGCCGGAGCACCTCGTTCACGGTCTTGGGCATGAGCCCCGCCGGGTCGGCCTGGAGGGCCTTGAGCTGCTCGGGGTGGTCGAGGAGCGTCTGGGTGCCGAGTGCGATGCGGTTGACGATGAACTCGTACCCCGCGAGCAGCAGCATCTTGGTCATGAGCGTCAGACCGTGGTGGTCGAACTCGTCGGTCCGGCCCGCCCGGGTGATGAAGTTGCCGAGCATGTCGTCGGTGGGGTTCTGCTGCTTCTCGGTGACGAGGGCCGCGAAGTACTTCATCAGCTCGTCGTTGGCGGCCATCTTCTCGTCCATGGTGTACGAGTGGCGCGTGCCCACCATGATCGCGGCGTTGCGCGTGAACACGTCGCGCTCGGCCTCGGGAATGCCGGCCATCTCGCAGATCACCTGCGCCGGGAGCGGCAGGGCCAGGGCCTGGACGAGGTCCGTCGGGCCTCCGGCCTCCTCCATGCGGTCCAGGTAGCGGTCGATCAGCTCCTGGACCCGGGGGCGCAGCTTCTCGGACGCCTTGATGGTGAAGTCGGGCAGCGCCATCTGACGGACCCGCGTGTGGCGGGGCGGGTCCATCGTCACCAGCAGGTTCTTCGAGTCGCGGGCGATCATGTCCAGCAGTTCCTGGGGCGCCGGGAACCTGATGGGGAAGGTCGGGTGCGGCTCGACGCTGAAGCGGTCGTCCGCCAGCAGCCGCTGGATGTGGTCGTGCCGGGAGACGAGCCACGCCGTGCTGCCCGACGGCATGGTCACCCGGGTGAGCGGACGGCCCGCCGGGACCTGACCGTACTCGGGAAGCAGCGGGTTGGGCCATCCGCGGGGGGCTACGGGGCAGGTCGCCGGCATCTCCATGGCGTCGGTCATAGGGGTTTTCCCTGTCTTTGTCGTGGTCATGAGCCTGCTCGGGCCGATGCTACGGACGGAATTCCGGTCCGCCGGAGCCGCTGCCACTTGCTGCAGGAAGTCCGATCCGAAGAATCTGAATCCTTTTGCGCCGAGGGCGGGAAGAGCCTTTTCCGGAAATTGCATCCACGTCCCGCGGGGCTTGTCCGGACGTGTATTCGTTTACCGAACGTCGATGGACCGCAGCCGACGGAAATCCGGCTCCACGGGGCGAACGCCGCGCAAGCGCAGGCCCGCTGACGGGCAATCAGCCGCCCGCACCGGGCCGGCCGTCCGGAGCCCGTGTCTGCCGTCCCCTTGCTCACCGACCGGTTCCCGGATCGGCCAGGCCCGAAGAAACAGAGGACAGATGTCTGACTCGTCAGCCACGGTTCTGCCGCTGACCGCCGGCCAGGCCGGAATCTGGTACGCGCAGAGCCTCAGCGGTCCGAACGCGACGTTCAACGCGGCCCTGTACCTGGAGATCGCCGGTGCGGTCGACCCGCTGCTGTTCACCGCCGCGATGCGCCAGGTGGTGACCGAGACGGAGGCCCTGCGCGCCCGGTTCACCGAGGAGGGGGGCGGCCCGGGCCAGGTGATCGAACCGGTCACCGACTGGACGGCGGAGCCCGTGGAGGTCCTCGACCTGACGGCGCAGGACCGGCCGGACGAGGCGGCCGGCACCTGGATGTGGGCGGACGCGCGTACGCCCGTCGACGTGCTCGGCGGCGCGCTGTACCGCTTCGCGCTCATCAAGGTCGCCGACGACCGCTTCCTCTTCTACTACCGCTACCACCACCTGGTGATGGACAGCTTCGGCGCGAGCCTCATCGCCTCCCGCACGGCCGACGTCTACACCGGGCTCGTGACGGGCCAGGACACCTCCGACGGCGCCTTCCCCCCGCTGCGCGAGCTGATCGACGACGAGGCCGCCTACCAGCGGTCCGCCGCGTTCGGCGCCGACCGGGACTTCTGGACCGCGCAGTTCGCGGACCGGCCGCACGCCGTGAGTCTCGGGGACCGCCCGACGGCGCTGCCCACCGACCTCGTGCGCGAGACGGTCCAGGTCCCGGTGGAGACAGCCACCCGGGTCCGCGACGCGGCCCGTGGCGCCCGGGTCGGGTGGCCGGCGGCGGTGCTCGCCGCCCTCGCCGCGTACACGAGCCGGATCTCCGGCAGCAGCGACGTCGTCATCGCGCTCTCCGTCGCCGCGCGGACGACCGGCGCGGGGCGGACCGTGCCCGGCATGGTGTCCAACGTGGTCGGCGTGCGGATGACGGTGCGCCCCGACATGACGGCGCAGGAGCTCGTCCGCCACGCACACCAGCGCATGCGCGACGTCTCCCGGCACAAGCGCTACCGCTACGAGGACCTGCGGCGCGATCTCAAGCTGCTCGGCTCCGACGGCCGGCTGCTCGGGCCGCGGCTCAACCTGCACGTCGTCACGCCTGCCCTGCACTTCGCCGGACTGCCCGCGAGCCTGCACCCGCTGATGGCCGGACACGACGACGACTTCTCGCTCGTCGTCGTCGGCCGCCAGGACGGCGGCTTCCAGTTCGACGTCTCCGCCAACCCGGACGTGTACGGCGTCGACACCGTGCGGCAGCACCACCGGCTCATCACCCGGCTGCTCACCGAGCTCACCGAGCACCCCGACCGCCCGATCGGCGCCCTGGACGTCGTCGACCCCGGGACACTGGCCAGGCTCGTCGGCGACTGGGGCGGCGCCGCCCGCACCCCGGAGCCGACGGAGTCCGTCTCGCTGCCGGAGCGCTTCGCCGCCGCGGCGGCGGCCCACCCCGGCAACCGGGCCGTCGTGTACCCCGGTGCGTCGGGCACCACCTCGCTCACCTACCGCGAACTGGACGAGCGCTCCAACCAGCTGGCCCGCCTGCTCATCGGCCGGGGCGTGCGGCGGGGGCAGCTCGTGGCGCTGGCGATGCCCCGGTCGGTGGAGACGGCCGTGGCGCTGCTGGCCACGCTGAAGGCCGGGGCGGCCTACCTGCCGATCGACCCCGAGTACCCCGCCGACCGGGTGGCCTACATGCTCGGCGACGCCGAGCCCGCCGTGGTCGTCACCGCACAGCGTGACGCCTTCACGCAGCTGGCCGTCCGGACCCCGGAGATCGTGCTGGACCACCCGGCGACGGTGGCCGAGCTGGCCGGGCTGCCGGGCACCGCGATCCTGGACGCCGAGCGCGGCGGGCCGGTCCTGCCCGACCAGGCGGCGTACGTCATCTACACCTCCGGGTCCACCGGCCGCCCCAAGGGCGTCGTCGTCGCCCACCGCAACGTCGTCCGGCTCTTCGACGCGACCGCGCGCTGGTCCGGCTTCGGGCCCGACGACGTGTGGGCGCTGTTCCACTCGTACGCCTTCGACTTCTCCGTGTGGGAGATCTGGGGCGCCCTGCTGCACGGCGGGACGCTCGTGGTGGTGCCGTTCGCGGTGAGCCGGGCGCCGGAGGAGTTCCTGCGGCTGCTGGTGCGGGAGCGGGTCACCGTCCTCAACCAGACGCCTTCCGCCTTCTACCAGCTGATCCAGGCCGACCGTGACAACCCGGACACCGGGCGGGCGCTCGCCCTGCGGTACGTCGTGTTCGGCGGGGCGGCGCTCGATTTCGGGAGGCTGGCCGAGTGGTACGAGCGGCACCCGGAGGACGCGCCGCGGCTCGTCAACATGTACGGCATCACCGAGACCACGGTGCACACCACCGAGCGGATGCTCGACGCGGCGTGCCCCACCTCCGGCGGCAGCATGATCGGCCTCGGCATCAGCGATCTGCGCGTCTACGTCCTGGACACGGCGCTGCGCCCCGTACCGCCCGGTGCGACCGGTGAGCTGTACGTCGGCGGGCCCGCCGTCGCCGACGGCTACCTGGGACGCCCGGACCTGAGCAGTACCCGCTTCGTGGCCGACCCCTTCGGGCCGGCCGGACAGCGCATGTACCGCTCCGGGGACCTGGCCCGCTGGGCCGTGGACGGCAGCGCCGACCTGGAGTACATGGGGCGGGCCGACCAGCAGGTCAAGATCCGCGGCTTCCGCGTCGAACTGGGCGAGATCGAGGCAGCCGTGCTGCTGCACCCCGACGTCCGGCAGACGGCCGTCGTCGTACGCGAGGACATCCCGGACGACATGCGGCTGGTGGCCTACGTCATCGGCGATCAGGGTCCCGGCGGCCCGGCCGGGCTGGACCCGGCCACGCTGCGCAAGCACGTCGCCGCCACCCTGCCCGAGCACATGGTGCCCACCGCCTTCGTCCAGCTGGACGTGCTGCCCCTGACCGGGAACGGGAAGCTCGACACCCGGGCCCTGCCCGCCCCCGAGATGACGGGCACCGCAGGCGGCCGGGCACCCCGTACGCCGGAGGAGGAGATCTTCTGCGGTCTCTTCGCCGAGATCCTCGGCGTGTCCGCGGTCTCCATGGACGACAACTTCTTCGACCTGGGCGGGCATTCGCTGCTGGCAACCAGGCTGGTCAGCCGGGTGCGCGCGGCATTCGGGGTCGAACTCGCCATCCGTACCGTCTTCGAGGCGCCCACTCCGGCAGCCCTGATCGCCTGGCTCGCCGGCCACGGTGACGTGCCCACCGCGCGGCGCCCGCTGACCAGGATGGACAAGCCGCAGGAGATCCCGCTGTCCTTCGCGCAGCTGCGGCTGTGGTTCATCGACAAGATCGACGGCGGCTCGGGGACGTACAACATCCCGCTCGTCGTACGGCTGAACGGCTCGCTGGACCGTGAGGCGCTGCAGGCGGCGATCGGCGACGTCGTGGCCCGCCACGAGAGCCTGCGCACCGTGTTCCCGGACCACCTGGGCACCCCGCGCCAGCACATCCTGCCGGCGGAGGAGGCCACCCCCGTGATGGGGGTGACCGAGATCGCCGCCGACCGGCTGGCGGCAGCGATGACCGAGCGCGCCGCCGTCGGGTTCTCCCTGGCCACCGAGGCACCCGTCCGCGCGCACCTGTTCGCCGTGTCGGAGCAGGAGCACGCGCTCCTCATGCCGATGCACCACATCGCCGGGGACGGCTGGTCCCTCGTGCCGCTGACCCGCGACCTCCAGACCGCCTACACCGCGCGCTGCCACGGCAGGAGTCCCGCATGGGAGCCCCTGCCGGTGCAGTACGCCGACTACACCCTGTGGCAGCGCGAGCTCCTGGGCGACGAGGGCGACCCCGACTCCGCGATCTCCGGCCAGCTGGCCCACTGGACGGACTACCTGCGCGGACTGCCCGAGGAAGTCACGCTCCCCACCGACCGGCCCCGGCCGGCCGTCTCCTCCTACCGCGGCGAGACCCTCCGGTTCGACCTGCCGCCCGAGCTGCACCGGCAGCTGACCCGCTGCTCGCGCGAGCACGACGTCAGCCCTTTCATGGTGGTGCAGACGGCGCTGGCGGCGTTGCTCGGCAAGCTCGGCGCGGGCGACGACATCGCGCTCGGCATCTCGATCGCGGGCCGTACCGACGAGGCCCTGGACGACCTGATCGGCTTCCTCGTCAACACCCTCGTGATGCGCACCGACCTCTCCGGCGACCCGAGCTTCGCCGACCTGCTGGGCAGGGCGCGCGCGGACGGCCTGGCCGCCTTCGCCAATCAGGACCTGCCCTTCGAGCGGCTCGTCGAGGCCGTCAACCCGGAGCGCTCGGCGGGGCGCCACCCGCTGGTCCAGATCGGCCTCGGCTTCCAGAACAACGCGACCCCGGCGCTGGACCTGCCCGGTCTCGACGCCTGGATCGAGCCCGCCGTCACCCACACCGCCAAGCTGGACCTGCTCTTCGACTTCCGCGAGGTCGAGGGCGAGGGGGACACCCCGGACCACACCACCTGCGCCGTCGAGTACGCCACCGACCTGTACGACCGGGCGACGATCGAGCTGCTCACCGTCAGGCTGACGCGTCTCCTGGACCAGGCCACCAGGCGGCCGGAGAGCCGTCTGAGCGACCTGGACGTGCTGGACGCCGAGGAGCGCCGCCGGATCCTCGTGGAGTGGAACGACACCGCGCGCCCGGTCGCCGGAGCGACGCTGGCCGAGCTCTTCACCGAGCAGGCGGCCCGCACCCCCGACGCGCTCGCGGTGGTCGCGGGCGACGAGGAGCTGAGCTACGGCGAACTGGGCCGCAGGGTCGCGGGGCTGGCCCGCCACCTGGTCACGTACGGGATCGGCGCCGAGGACCGGGTGCTCCTGGTCATGCCGAAGTCGCTGGACCTCCTCGTGGCGCAGCTCGCCGTGGTCACGGCGGGCGGAGCGTTCGTGCCGGTCGACCCGGGATACCCGCGCGAGCGGGTCGCCTTCATGGCCGAGGACTCCGGCCCCGCGCTGACACTCACCACCTCCGCGGTCGCCGGCCTCGCCCGGGAGGTGGTGCCGGACGTGCCCGTGATCGTCGTGGACTCCCCGGTCACCGCCTCCCGGATCGCGGCCCGCCCCACCACGCCGCTGTCGGACGCCGACCGGCGGGAGCCGGCCGACGCGGGCCACCCGGCCTACGTCATCTACACCTCCGGCTCGACCGGCCGCCCCAAGGGCGTCGTGGTCACTCACCGGGGCATCGGGAACCTCGCCGCCGCCCAGAGCGAGCGCTTCGCCGTCGGGCCGGACAGCCGGGTCGTCCAGTACGCGGCACCGAGCTTCGACGCCGCGGTCTCCGAGACGTGCATCGCGCTGCTCGGCGGTGCGACGCTGGTGCTCCCCGTCGGCAGCGGGCTGCTGCTCGGTGACGAGCTGGCCCGGTTCCTCACCGAACGGCGCATCACCCACGCGACGATCCCGCCCATCGCGCTCACCGGCCTCGACCCCGCCGCCGTACCCGCCGGCATGGTGCTGACCGTCGCGGGCGAGGCGTGCTCGGCCGAGCTGGCCGGGATCTGGTCGGCGGGCCGGCGCATGATCAACGCGTACGGCCCCACCGAGACGACGGTCTGCGCCACGATGAGCGCCCCGCTGTCCGGAGCGGTCGCCCCGCCGATCGGCACCCCGATCGCCAACTCCCGTGCCTACGTGCTGGACGAGCGGCTCGTCCCCGTCCCCGTCGGTGTGTACGGCGAGCTGTACGTCGCCGGGCTCAACCTGGCCCGCGGTTACCTCGGACGCCCCGGGCTCACCTCGGAACGCTTCGTCGCCGCGCCGTTCGGCACCCCGGGCGAGCGCATGTACCGCACCGGCGACGTGGTGCGCAGGCGCGCCGACGGGCAGCTGGAGTTCGCCGGGCGTGCCGACGACCAGGTCAAGGTGCGCGGCTTCCGCGTGGAGCTGGGGGAGATCACCGCCGCGCTGACCGACCAGCCGCAGGTCGAGGCCGCCGCCGTCGTGGTCCGCGAGGACCGCCCGGGCGAGCGCAGGCTGGTCGGCTACGTGGTTCCCGCCGCGCGGGAGGAGGGCGCCCGGGACACCGGCCTGGAGAGCGACCAGGTCGAGAAGTGGCAGGCCGTCAACGACGAGGTGTACGGCGCCACGGCCCACCAGGGCCCGCCGCTCGGCGAGAACTTCAGCGGCTGGCACAGCAGCTACGACGGCAGCGAGCTGCCCGAGGAGGAGATGCGGGCCTGGCGCGCGGCCACCGTCGAGCGCATCCTGGAGCTGCGGCCCCGCAGGGTCGTGGAGATCGGCGTCGGCGCAGGCCTGATCATGACGCCGGTCGCCCCCCATGTGGACCTCTACTGGGGTACCGACCTCTCCGGCGAGGTGATCGACACCCTGTGCCGGCAGACGGCGCAGATCCCGGAACTCGCGCGGCGCACCTGCTTCACCGCGACACCGGCGCACCTGCTGGACGAGCTGCCGGCGGGGACGTTCGACACCGTCGTGATCAACTCGGTGGCGCAGTACTTCCCGGGCCTGGACTATCTGACGGACGTCGTCGAGAAGGCGTTCGCCCTGCTCGGTGACACCGGCGCGGTCTTCCTCGGCGACCTCCGTGACCTCCGGCTGCTGCGCCGCATGCGCACGGCCGTGCACCGCACGGGTCACCCCGGGGACGGCCCCGAGGCCACCCGGCAGGCCGTGGACCGGGCGGTCGAGCGCGAGACCGAACTGCTGCTGGACCCGGCGCTGTTCGGCACCCTGTCGCTCGACGGCTTCGGCGGCGCGGACGTACGGGTCAAGCGCGGTGACTACGCCAACGAGCTCAGCCGTTACCGCTACGACGTGGTCCTGCACAAGCGCCCGGCCGCCGCCGTCAGCCTCGCGGACGTGCCCGCGCTCGCCTGGGAAGGGGCGGGCGGCCTCGACGGCATCGCCGCCCGGCTGCGCCAGGAGCGCCCGCAGGGGCTGCGCGTCACCGGCATCCCCAACGGCAGGCTCGACGCAGACCTGGCCGGGGAGGAGGGGGCCGGCCCTGTCCCGCGGGGCGTCGACGTCACGGCCCTGCACGAGGCGGGCACTCCCGCCGGTTACCGCGCGCTGGTCACCTGGACCGCCGGAGTGGACGACGGACGGCTGGACGCGGTGTTCGTCCCCGAGGACGCCCGGGACGCGACGGGCGCGGTACCCGCCTACCGGGACCTGTACCTCCCGGACGGCGTCCCGGCCCGCCTGGCGAACGACCCGCTCCTCGCCCGCCGCAGCGGAGCGCTGCTGGCCGGGCTGCGGACGGCGCTCGCCGGGCGGCTGCCCGACCACATGGTGCCGGGTGCGCTGGTGCTCCTGGACGCCCTGCCGGTCACGCTGAACGGCAAGCTCGACCACAAGGCGCTGCCCGCGCCCGACGCGGCGGCCTCCGCCTCGGACGCGGCCCCCGCCACACCGCAGGAGCAGACGCTCGCCCGGCTGTTCGCCGAGGTGCTCGGGGTGCCCCGGGCCGGCGCGGACGACGACTTCTTCCGGCTGGGCGGCGACAGCATCGTCTCGGTGCAGCTCGTCAGCAGGGCCCGCGCGGAGGGCCTGGTCCTCACCCCGCAGGACGTGTTCACGCACCGCACCGTGCGCGCCATCGCGGCGACGGCCGGGCCCGTGGCCGCGGAAGGCGCCGCCTCCGGCCCGGCGGACGCGGACGGATGGGACATGGCACTGGTCTCGCAGGACGAACTCGACGAGTTCGAGTCGAAGTGGAGCGTTTCGGAATGACCACGAACGAGAAGCCGTCGCTGGAAGCCGTGCTCCCCCTCACCCCGTTGCAGGAGGGCCTGCTCTTCCACGCGCAGTACGACGAGCAGTCGGGCCCGGACGTCTACGTCATGCAGCTGGGCCTCGACATCGACGGTCCGCTCGACGTGCCCGCGCTGCGCGCCGCCGCGCAGGCGCTGCTCACGCGGCACGGCAACCTGCGCGCCGGATTCCGGCACGACGGCCCGCGTCCGCTGCAGTTCGTGCCGAAGGAGGCCGCGCTGCCCTGGCACGAGGCCGACCTGACCGGCCTCCCGGCCGAGGAGCGGGAGGCGGAGCTGCGGCGCGTCACCGAGCGGGACCGCGCGACCCGCTTCGACCTGCGCCGCCCGCCGCTCCTGCGGTTCACCGTGGTCCGGGTCGCCGCCGGCCGGCACCGGCTGCTGGTGACCAATCACCACATCCTGCTGGACGGCTGGTCCGCCCCCGTCCTGGTGCGCGAGCTCTTCGAGCTGTACGCGGCGGGCGGGGACGCCTCGGTCCTGCCGCCGGTCACGCCGTACCGCTACCACCTGGCCTGGCTCGCCAAGCAGGACCGCGAGGGCGCGGTCCAGGCCTGGCGGACCGCCCTGGACGGGCTCTACGAGCCGACCCTGCTCGCCGCGATGCCCGACGACCGGTCCTCGACGGTGCTGCCCAGCAAGGTCACCGTCCCGCTCGGCCCGGAGACGACGGCGCTGCTGACCGGGCGGGCCCGGGAGCACGGCATCACCCTCAACACGGTCGTGCAGGCCGCGTGGGGGCTGCTGCTGGCCAGGCTCACCGACCGCCGGGACGTCACCTTCGGCATGACCCTCGCCGGCCGCTCGCCCGAGATACCCGGTGTGCACACCATGGTGGGTCTCTTCCTCAACACGGTGCCCGTACGGGTCCGCGTCGAGCGCGAGGAGTCGCTCCTGGGACTCTGCGCGCGGCTCCAGGAGGAGCAGGCGCGGCTGATGGCCCATCAGCACCTGGGCCTGGCGGAGATCCAGCGGACCGCCGGGCACGGGGACCTGTTCGACACCCTCACCGTCCTGGAGAACTTCCCCGTCGACCCGGCGACGCTCACCCTGCCGGGCGGCCTCTCGGTCGCCGGACACTTCTCCACGGACGGCGCGCACTACCCGCTCGCCCTGATGGTCATCCCCGGGACCTCGCTCGAACTCCGTTTCACCTACCGGTCCGACGCCTTCGAGGAGACCGAGGTCGAGAGCCTGGGCCGGCGGCTGACCGCCGTGCTGCGCGCCTTCGCCGCCGAGCCGTCGCTGCCCGCCGGAGCGGTCGACCTGCTGGACGCCGGTGAGCGTGCCGATCTGCTCGGCACGTGGAACCCCACGCCCGTCCCGCAGCCGGCGCGCACCCTGCCCGAACTGCTGGCGCGGCGGGCCGCCGAGACGCCGGACCGGGAGGCGCTGGTCCGCGGTGACCGGTCGCTGACGTACGCGGAGACGATCCGCCGGGCGGAGGAGATCGCCGCGTGGCTCCTCGACCGGGGCGTACGCCCCGAGGAGCCGGTCGGCATCAGGATGGAGCGCTCCGTCGACTTCGTGCTCGCCGTCCTCGGCGTGCTGCGGGCCGGAGCGGTCTACGTGCCCGTGGACCACCGCTGGCCGGAGTCCCGGCGCGCGGACGTTCTCCGGGACAGCGGCACCTCCCTGGTGCTGGAGCAGGGGGACCTGCCCGCCTCCTACCCCGTCCCGCCGGGCGGCGTGCCCATGCCGCCGGGACCCGAGCGCCTCGCCTACGTCATGTACACCTCCGGCTCGACGGGCCGGCCCAAGGGCGTCGCCGTCACCCACCGGGGGATCGCGGACCTGGCCGCCGACAGCCGCTTCGCGGGCGGCGCCCAGGAGCGGGTGCTGATGCACTCGGCCCACGCCTTCGACGCTTCGACGTACGAGATGTGGACCCCTCTGCTGAGCGGCGGCACCCTGGTCGTCGGACCGCCCGGCGACCTCGACATGGCCACCATCGGGCGGACCGTCGAGGAGGGCCGCGTCACCGCCGCCCTGTTCACCACCGGCCTGTTCAGGCTGATCGCCGCCGAGGCCCCGGAGATCCTCCGGCCGATGCGCGAGGTGTGGGCCGGCGGCGAGGCGGTGCCCGCGGCCTCGGTGCGCCAGGTGCTGGACGCCTGCCCGGACATCACGGTCGTGGACGCGTACGGGCCGACCGAGGTCACCGTCATCGCCGCCGCGCACCCGCTCACCGCGGACCGGCCCGTCCCGGACCCGGTGCCGATCGGCCGGCCGTTCGACGGCAAGCAGGTCTACGTGCTCGGCAGCGGGATGGACCTCTGTCCGGTGGGTGTTCCGGGTGAGTTGTACGTGTCGGGTGTGGGGCTGGCGCGGGGGTATCTGGGCCGGTCCGCTCTGACGTCGGAGCGGTTCGTGGCGAATCCGTTCGGGGTGCCGGGTTCCCGGTTGTACCGGACGGGTGATGTGGTGCGGTGGCGTGCGGACGGGGTGCTGGAGTTCGTCGGGCGCCGGGACGGCCAGGTGAAGCTGCGCGGCTTCCGCATCGAGCTGGGCGAGATCGAGTCCGTGCTGGCCGCTCACGAGGCCGTCGGCCAAGTCGCCGTCCTGGTCCGGGAGGACCGGCCCGGCGTCCGGCAGCTGGTCTGCTACGCGGTGCCCGCCCCCGGTGCCGGGCTCGACACGGAGGAACTGCGCGCCTGGGCCGCCGAACGGCTCCCGGAGTACATGGTCCCGCGGCCCGTCGTGGTCCTGGACGCCCTGCCGCTGACCACCAATGGCAAGCTCGACACCAAGGCCCTGCCCGTCCCCGAGTACGTCGCCGAGGAGGCGCGCGGGCCCCGGACGCCGCACGAGGAGCTGCTGTGCGGGCTGTTCCAGGAGGTGCTGGGGCTGTCCTCCGTCTCCGTCGACGACAACTTCTTCGAGCTCGGCGGGCACTCCCTGCTCGCCACCCGGCTGGTGAGCCGGGTCCGCGCGGTGCTCGGCGTGGAACTGTCGATCCGGCGTGTCTTCGAGGAGCCCACCGTCGCCCGGCTCGCGGTCCGGCTCATGGACGGCGCGTCCCCGGCCCGTACACCGCTGCGCCCCGCCGAACGCCCCGAGCGGGTACCGCTGTCGTTCGCCCAGCGGCGGCTGTGGTTCCTCAACCGGATGGAGGGCCCGAGCGCCACCTACAACATCCCCTTCGCCGTCCGCCTCCAGGGCGGGCTGAGCGTGCCGGCACTCTCGGCGGCCCTCGGCGACCTGGTCTCCCGGCACGAGTCGCTGCGCACCGTGTTCCCGGACACGGACGGAGAACCCTGGCAGCAGGTCGTGCCCGCGGGCGTGGCCGTGGCCGCCGTCGAGGTCACCGACGTGACGGAGGACGAGCTGCCCGCCGCCCTCGACGCCGAAGGGGCCACCGGCTTCGACCTCGCCCGTGAACTCCCCCTGCGCGCCCGGCTCTTCCGCGTCGCTCCGGACGAGCACGTGCTGTGTGTCGTCGTCCACCACATCGCGGGGGACGGCTGGTCGCAGGAGCCGCTCGCCCGCGACCTCGGAGAGGCCTACCGCGCCCGGCTCGCCGGTGAGGCGCCGCAGTGGCGCCCGCTGCCGGTGCAGTACGCGGACTACACGCTCTGGCAGCAGCGGCTGCTGGGCGACGAGAACGACGAGGACAGCCTCGCTGCCGTCCAGCGCGCCTACTGGGCCCGGCAGCTGGCCGGGGCCCCGCAGGAGCTCGACCTCCCCACCGACCGTCCCCGCCCGCCGGTCGCCACCCACCGGGGCGCCCAGGTGCCCGTCGTCGTCGGGCCGGAGCTCGCGGAGAGCCTGCGGGTCCTCGCCGACCGGACGGACACCACGCCGTTCATGGTCTTCCAGGCCGCACTCGCGGCCCTCCTGTCCCGCCTCGGGGCCGGGACCGACATCCCGATCGGCACCCCGGTCGCCGGCCGGACCGACTCGGCGGCCGACGACCTCGTCGGCTTCTTCGTCAACACCCTGGTGCTGCGCACCGACGTGTCCGGCGACCCGAGCTTCGTCGACCTGCTGCACCGGGCCCGCGGGAGCGCGCTGGAGGCCTACGCGCACCAGGACCTGCCCTTCGAACGGCTCGTCGACCTCGTCGGCGCGGACCGTTCCCTCGCGCACAACCCGCTGTTCCAGGTGCTGATCGCCTACCAGAACAACACCTCGGGCGAACTGGAGCTGCCCGGCCTGCGCGCCACCGTCCAGGACATGCTGCTGCCGGTCGCCAAGGTGGACCTGGAGCTGAGCCTGGCCGAGGAGCCGGACGGCGCCATCCGCGGCATCCTCGGGTACAGCACGGACCTGTTCGACCGGGACAGCGTGGAGCGCATGGCGGGCCACCTGGTCACGCTGCTGCGCGCCGTGGCCGCCGATCCGCGCACGCCCGTACGCCGTCTGGAGATCCTGCCCGCGGCGGAGCGCGAACAGCTGCTCACCGGCTGGAACGACACCGTCCGGGACCTGCCCGGCGGCACCGTCCCGGAGCTGTTCGCCCGGCAGGCGGCGGCCGTCCCCGGCCGCCCCGCGGTGATCGCCGCGGGCGCCACCCTGGACTACGCGACGCTGGCGGCCCGGGCCGCCCGGCTCGCCAGGCTGCTGATCGGACGCGGCGTCGGACCGGAGGACCGGGTCGCGCTCGTCCTGCCCCGCTCGGCCGAACTGACCGTCGCGCTGCTGGCCGTGATGACCGGCGGCGGGGCGTACGTACCGGTCGATCCGAACCATCCCGCCGACCGGATCGCGTACATGATCCGCGACAGCACCCCCACGCTCGTCGTCACCCTCGCCTCCCTGGCCGGCCGGCTGCCCGCCGGGTGCGGCGAGCCGCTGGTCCTCGACGACCCGGCGACCACCGAGGCGCTGGCGGGGCTCTCCGGGGCCGAGGTCACCGACGCGGACCGCCGTGCGCCGCTGTCGGCCGACCACCCCGCCTACGTCATCTACACGTCGGGCTCCACCGGCCGGCCCAAGGGCGTCACGGTCACCCACCGGGGACTGGGCAGCCTCGCCGCCTGGCACGCCGAGCGGCTCGGGGTGGACCGGGAGAGCAGGATCGGCCAGTTCGCCGCCCCCAGCTTCGACGCCTCCGCCTGGGAGACGGTCATGGCGCTCCTCAACGGCGCCGCGCTCGTGCTGACCCCGGCGGACGGCCCGGTCCTGGGCCAGGCGCTCACCGCCTTCCTGTCGGACGAGCGGATCACCCACGCCACCCTCACCCCCACGGCGCTGTCCGGCGCCGATCCGCAGCACGCCCCCGAGGGGCTGACCCTGGTCACGGCGGGCGAGGCCTGTCCCCGTGACCTCGCCGCGCGCTGGGCGCCCGGCCGCCGGGTCGTCAACGCCTACGGACCGACCGAGACCACCGTCTGCGCCACGGCGAGCGACCCGGTGGACGGCACCGTGACCCCGCCCATCGGCGGACCGATCGCCAACACCCGGGTGTACGTCCTGGACGGCGCCCTCGGCCTCTGTCCGGTGGGTGTTCCGGGTGAGTTGTACGTGTCGGGTGTGGGGCTGGCGCGGGGGTATCTGGGCCGGTCCGCTCTGACGTCGGAGCGGTTCGTGGCGAATCCGTTCGGGGTGCCGGGTTCCCGGTTGTACCGGACGGGTGATGTGGTGCGGTGGCGTGCGGACGGGGTGCTGGAGTTCGTCGGGCGCCGGGACGGCCAGGTGAAGCTGCGCGGCTTCCGCATCGAGCTGGGCGAGATCGAGTCCGTGCTGTCGGGCTGCCCCGGGGTGGACGGTGCCGCCGTCGTGGTCCGCGAGGACCGGCCCGGTCTGCGGCACCTGGTCGGCTATGTGGTGCCCGGCCCGGACACCGCCCTGGACACCGGCGCCGTACGGGCGTGGGCGGCCGGGCGGCTGCCCGAGTACATGGTTCCGCAGGCGTACGTGGTCGTGGACGCCCTGCCCCTGACGGTGAACGGCAAGCTGGACCACGCGGCGCTGCCCGCGCCCGGCCTCACCGGTTCCGGCGGCGGGCGGGCCCCGGCCACCGAGGCCGAGCGGGTGCTCGCCGAGGCGTTCGGCTCGGTGCTCGGCCTGCCCGAGGTGGACGTCGACGCGAGCTTCTTCGAGCTCGGCGGCGACAGCATCGTCTCCATCAAGCTCGTCGGCGAGGTACGCAAGGGCGGCCTGGTCATCACTCCCCGGGACGTCTTCGAGCACAAGTCGGCCGCCGGACTCGCGGCCGTGGCGCGCCCCGTCGGCGAACTGCCCCCGCAGGACCCGGACGCCGGGATCGGCCCGGTGCCGCTCACCCCGATGACGCACTGGCTGCGCGACAACGGCGGACGCACGGAGCGCTTCCACCAGTCGGTGCTGCTCCAGGTCCCCGCCCGGATGACCCTGGAGACCCTGACCGCCGCCGTCGCGGCCGTGCTCGACCACCACGACGCCCTGCGGCTCAGGCTGACGGTGAGCGACGGCGCGTGGTCCTACGAGGTACGGGAGCGCGGTGCGGTGGACCCCGCCGGCTGCGTGAGCCGCGTCGACGTCACCGGCGCGGACGGCGCGAAGGTGCGGGCGGCCGTCGCCGAGGAGGCGGAGCGCGCGGTCGCGCTGCTGTCCCCGGAGGACGGGGCCGTGGTGCGCCTCGTGTGGTTCGACGCGGGCCCGGACGAGCCCGGGCGGCTGCTGTTCCTCGGCCACCACCTCGCCGTCGACGGGGTGTCGTGGCGCATCCTCGTACCCGATCTCGCCGAGGCGTGGCTGGCGGTCCACGCGTCCCGTGAGCCCGCCCTTCAGCCCGTCGGCACCTCGTGGCGGCGCTGGTCGCAGTGGCTCACCGGCCTGGCGGCCGAGCCCGCCCGCGCGGCCCAGGTCACCTGGTGGGCCGAGCAGCTCGGCGACGGGGACGTACCCGTGACCGAGGAGACCCGCGATCCGGCCGTCGACACCATGGGCACCCAGGACGCGCTCGTGCTGACCCTGCCCGAGTCGGTCACCGGACCCCTCCTCACCGAGGTGCCCGCCGCCGTGCGGGGCGGTGTCGAGGACGTGCTCCTGACCGGATTCGCCCTGGCCGTCGCCGACTGGCGCCGCGGGCGCGGGCTCGGCGCCGGCACCGAGGTGCTGGTGGACGTCGAGCGCCACGGCCGGCAGATCCCGCCGGGCGAGGAAGTCGACATCTCCCGCACGGTCGGCTGGTTCACCAGCCTCGCGCCGGTGCGCCTCGACCTCGGGCCGGTGCGGTGGGGCACGGTCCTCACCGACCCGGCAGCGCTGCACAAGGCCCTCACCCGGGTCCGGGAGACGCTGCGGCGGATGCCGGACGAGGGCGTGGGATACGGCCTGCTGCGCCACCTCAACCCCCACACCCGGGACACGCTCGCCGCGCTCGGGAGTCCGCAGTACGGCTTCAACTACCTGGGCCGCACCGAAGTCGCGGGAGAGACCGGCGACAGGAGCCCCGAGGCGGGCGACTGGACCATGTCCGCCGACGGAGAGGTCCTCCGGGACCTCGGCGGCGACCCGGAGATGCCGGCCCCGCACGCGCTGTCCCTGAACGTCCTGGTCCAGGACGGCCCGGACGGACCGCGGCTGGTGGCCAACTGGACCTGGCCCCGCCGCCTGCTGAGCGGGGAAGCCGTACGGGCGCTGGCCGAGGGATGGTTCCGCGTCCTCACCGCGCTCGCGGAGCACGCGGGCGAGGGCGAGCCGGCCAGCCTCGCCCCGTCCGACCTGTCACTGATCGACCTCGAACTCGACGATCTCGGGGTACTGGAAGCTGAGTGGAGGAAGACCCGGTGACCCGCAAGGATCTTTTTGAGGACATCCTGCCCCTCGCCCCGTTGCAGGAGGGCATGCTCTTCCACGCGACGTACGACGAGGACGCCCTGGACGTCTACACCGTGCGGCTGTCCCTCGGCCTGGAGGGCCCGTTCGACCCGGAGGTCTTCCGGGACGCGGTCAGGGCCCTCCTGGTCCGCAGGAACAACCTGCGGGCCGGCTTCCTGTCGGAGAACCTGAGCAAGCCGGTGCAGGTCGTGCCGCGCGAGTTCGGCACCCCCGTCCACGTGCACGACCTGTCCGGACTCGACGAGGACGCCAGGCGGACGCGGCTGGCCGAGCTGACGGAAGCCGACCGGGCCGTGCGCTTCGACCTCACCGACCCGCCGCTGCTGCGCTTCACCGTGGTGCGCCTGGGCGAGCGCGCCTGGCGGCTCATGTTCACCTGCCACCACATCCTGCTCGACGGCTGGTCCATGCCCCTCGTCCTCGGCGAGCTCTTCGAGCTGTACGGACGCGGGGGCGACGCGGCGGGCATGCCGCCCGTGGTGCCCTTCAAGCTGTACCTCGCCTGGCTGCGCAAGCAGGACAAGCAGGAAGGCCTGGCGGCCTGGCGGGCGGCGTTCGAGAGCCTCGCCGGCCCCACCCTGGTCGCCCCGCGGGCCGACGGCACGGTCGACGTACTGCCGCGCCGGCTCACCCTGGAGCTGACCGAGGAGGAGAGCGCGGCGCTCGCGGCACTGGCCCGCCGGCTGGGGATCACCGTCAACACCATGGTGCAGGCGGCCTGGGGCCTCCAGCTCGCCCGGCTCACCGGAGCCGGTGACATCGTCTTCGGCGCCACCGTCTCCGGCCGCCCGCCGGAGATCGAGGGCGTCGAGAGCATCGTCGGGCTGTTCATCAACACGGTGCCCGTACGCATCCGGCTGGACGAGGCGGAGACCCTGCGGTCCCTGCTCCAGCGCGTCCAGGCCGAGCAGTCGGCCCTGCTCGACCACCACTACATCGGGCTCACCGAGATCCAGCGCGCCGCCGGCCACGGTGAACTCTTCGACAGCCTGGTCGCGTTCGAGAGCTACCCCGTGGACGCGGAGAGCCTGGGCTCGCTCGGCGACCTCACGGTCACCGGTGTCGACGGGGAGGACGCCACCCACTACCCGCTGACGCTCATCGCCGTGCCCGGCCGGCGGCTCCAGCTGCGCCTCGGCTTCCAGGACGGCATCATCCCCGAGGCGTCCGTCTCCACGATCCTCGGCAACCTGGCGACGGTCCTGCGGGCCGTCGCCGCCGGCTCCACCGAGCCGGTCGCCGACGTCCTGCGGTCCATCACCCCGCCCTCCGGCTGGGTTGTGCCCGAAGCCGCCACGCCCGCCGGTGGCGGCTCCTCCCGGGCCCTCACGGCGACCGGCGGGGCCGCTGCCGCGGGCCGTGCGCCGCGTACCCCGCACGAGGAGATGCTCTGCGGCCTGTTCGCCGAGGTCCTCGGTGTGCCGTCGGTGTCGATCGACGACAACTTCTTCGACCTGGGCGGCCATTCGCTGCTCGCGACCCGTCTGGTGAGCCGGATCAGGAGCGCCTTCGACATCGAACTGCCGGTGCGTGCCCTCTTCGATGCGCAGTCGGTGGTGGCGTTGGCGGAGCGGGTGGTGGGTTCGTCGGTGGGTGGGCGTGTGGCGTTGGTGCCTATGGTGCGTCCGGTGCGGGTTCCGTTGTCGTTCGCTCAGCGGCGTCTGTGGTTCTTGAATCGTATGGAGGGGCCGAGCGGGACGTACAACATTCC
>NZ_JBIBEG010000004.1:544981-646144 GCF_042902585.1 Streptomyces argenteolus | reverse complement strand
GTCGTCGGCCGTCTTCGACGCCCTCGCCGGCTGACCTCACCCCTCCCGGCCCCCAGGGCCGTTCACACCCGAGACCGAGAAGAGGATGCGATGAATGAGGACTACACCGACGGCATCATCCATGTGGACTACGCGCACATGGGAAACGCCGCCGACGACATGGTTCATCAGACCGGCGCGATCGGCAAAACCCTGGCATCACTGGAAATGGAGCTGAACGAGCTCAAGAAGTCCTGGGTGGGTGACGACGCCGACGTCTACGGCAAGAAGCAGGAAGCCTGGGACCGCGCTTTCCAGCAGATGGGCGCGATCCTCTCCGAGCACTCCGGGCTCCTCACCGACATCTCGGAGCACTACCGCTACACCGCCGGCAGCCTGGCCCAGCGATGGTCCGACGTACAGATCGGCCGCTGACAGCTCACCACCTCGTGGGCCACCCGCAACGGCGCACAACCACCCGTCCGGGTAAGCGCTGAACTCGTTCCACCCATCCACCGGGACCCGTTCGCCAGGGAGATGACATGGCCAACACGACCATCCTCAATGCTGCGTGGCTGAAGAAGTTCAAAGACGGCCCGGTGCACGAATTCGTGAGGGAGATCGATCGGATGACCAGGGCGGACGGGTCCACCCAGCCGATCGAGGACGTCGCCTCCGGCATCAAGACCGAGAGCACGATCGACACCACCAAGCCGCTGATCATCGGCACACTCGCCAAGGATGATTCGCTGAGCGGCGGAAAGCTCAACTCGGCGGTGCAGAGTACCGCCGAAGCCCTTGCGGTGCTGCTACGGAACCAGAAGACCCTTTTCGACGACATCGACGACGCCATGGCCGAGACCATTACGCAGCTCACCAAGGCACAGCAGGACAACCTCGCCAAGATGACCGGCGAGGAATTCCTGAATCTGTGGGAGGACGTGGACGGAGATCTGTCCGGTGGGCGCGGTTCAGCCGGCGGTCAGGGCGCGTCGTAGCTGCCCGAGCATCTGATGCCCACGGAGAACTGAGATGGCCGAAGCCACCGACAAGACCAACGACGACTACTGGAAGAGGGCGGTGGACGCCCTCACCGGCTACACGCTGGCCGACCGGAAGACGTTGTTCGATGACATGAAAGGCAATCACGACATTCCACTCATGTACATATGGGTGGACAAGAACATCCGGCCCGTCGGTACGGGGTATCTTCCCGGATTCGCGAGTTCCGGTGGGTGGCACCGTGAGGGAGAGGACTTCCTCATGCCCTTCTACACCATGGCGAAGCACGGGGACGGCCTGGATCACAACAAGGCCCACATCACCTTCATCGGTACGTCCCTCGGCGACGACGGGAAGACCAAGATCCCGGCCGGCGGCCAGGTCGTGAGCCCCGGCAAGTGGACGAGCAAGCACCTGACGAAGAGCGACGGCTCCAAGTTCACCTGGGACAACTCCAAGCTCGCCCAGTACTCCTACGGTTCCGGCGGTGCCCTGGAGCAGATCATGAACGCTCCCTACAGCACACGCGGTTTCTCGCACAGCGGGCTGAGCGTGGACGACGGTGCCGCCGTGCACCTGCCCTCCTTCACCGATGTGGCGCTCTCCTTCGAGAGGGTCAACCGGTTCCTCATCACTCAGGCCAAGGTGCTCGCCGAGTGGGAGAAGCGGGACATCGGTGAGGGCAGCTCGGAGTGGGCCGGCAGCGCGGCCAACCTGTTCAAACACATGGTGCACAAACTGAGCCGGAACTACGAGGGCTACGTCGAGCAGCTCGCGCCGCCCGGCAAGGGTGGCGCTTCGTCCCTGGTGCTGGACGGCGAGGTCTTCACCACCTACCCGGGGCGGACGCTCGCCGAGACGCAGCTGGCCTACCGCGACGCCGCCCGTCAGCTCCACACCGCGTGGTCGCGGTGGCACCGGCTGATGGGCTCCCCGCACCGATGGCTGCTGGACCACCTGTGGGACATCTACAGGCAGGTCCTCGACAACCAGATGGCGTTCGTCGACTTCGAGACCCGCGGCTTGATGTCGTACCCGGTCCGGACCGCGGAATACAAGGGCTACGTCGAGGTCGGTGGCCAGCAGATGTGGCTCAGTGAGTGGGACACCTGGAGAGCGATCGGCCAGGAGGCCGTCAACCGATGGCAGAAGAGCATCGACGACGCTCTCGGTGAGATCGCCAAAGAGGTGATCCCGAAAATCGACAGGACCCTCGCCGACGCCGTGGACGCCTTCCCCAAGCAGCTCACCGACAAGGACACCAGTTCTCTGGGCGAGATCTCGGTCAAGGAGGAGAACAAGAAGCTCCTTGCCGAGCAGAAGAAGCAACTGAACGGCCTGGGCGGGGACGACGAACTCACCCGAATGCAGAAGGCGTTCCAGAAGCAGGTCGAGGAGGACTACAAGACGGGCCGGGAGGAGGCACGCAAGCAGAGCGAAAAGGACCGGGCCGAGACGAACTCGTACGAAGCCGAGGTGCGCAAGCAGAACGACCTGGAGCGAGCCAAGTCCGAGGAGTACGCAGAACAGGCGCGCAAGCAGAACGACGAGGAGCGGGCCAAGGGGGCTGAATACGCTGAAGCCGCGCGCAAGCAGGCCGACCAGGACCGGGCGGACGCCCAGGCGCTCACCGCCTCGTCGGCCGGCCTCGGTGCCCTGGCCGGTACCCAGGCGCAGGCCGATCAGCAGAAGGCTCAGGAGGAGGCGCGGAAGCAGTACGACCTGGACTGGGCGGACGCCCAGGCGCTCACCGCCTCGTCGGCCGGGCTCGGTGCCCTGACGAGCCCTCAGACGCGCGCCGAGCAGAAAAAGGTGCAGGAGGAGGCGCAGAAGCAGTACGACCAGGACCGGGCCGATGCGGAAAAGTACCAGGAAGAGCTCCGGGCGACGAACAGCGAGGACCTCGCGGCAGCCCGTGCCCTCGTCGAAGGTGCCGACGTACCCGCCCCGAGCAACGCCGACCTCCAGGCTGATCACCAGCGCGAGACCCTCCAGGCGCAGCTTGCTCACGACGCCGCCCGACATGACATCGACCAGCAGACGCAGGACGCCAAGGCGGACTACGAGCAGGCAAGGGCCGATGCCCAGGACAGCTACGAACAGGCCAAGCAGCAGGCCGACCAGGCACGAGCCGACGCCAAGGCCGAGTACGACAACGCCATCGCACGGGGTGAGGACCCCGAGAAGGCGAGGGCGGAGTACGACAAGGCCGTCGCCGCGGCCGATCGGCAGCAGCAGGCCGCCAGGACCGAAGCCGACCGGGACCTTGCCGAAGCCCGAGAGCAGTACGACGACGTGATGCGGGACAGTGCGGCGAACCGGCAGGAGGCGCAGGAGGAGTACGAACGCCAGATCGCCGACATCAACCAGAAGTACGACGAGCTGGGGATGGATACCCGTACCCCGGAGGAGATCGTCCGGGACAAGCTCGCCACGATCTCCGAGCCGCATGTCTCCCTTCCCTCCTCACCGGGCGACAACGTCTACGCACCGGGCACCTTCGACGCAGGCGCCTACACTCCCGCCGCCTACGACTCGGGCATGCCGGCCGGTGCCGGGTTGGACGGCAGGACTGCGGAATCCCGGTCCTCCGCCGACACGGGTGAGGATGCGTACGGCCCGTTGGGCAGCAACGCCTATGCGGCGGCGCAGACCGACGACCCCTCCCTCGGGGGTGCGGGCTCAGCCGCCGCCTCTGCTGGAGCAGGGGCCATGAGTCCGGGCATGTATCCCCCCATGGGCGGTGGCATGGGTGGTGGTGCGGGCGGCGGCCAGGACCAGTCCGGAGGCGGGCGGCAGCGCAACGTGCTGGACTCCTCCATCGTCCGCCGACCCGCTCGGGCCGGCCGACCGGCGGAGGCCGGAGAGAGCACCATCCCTGCCGCACGGCGGGTCTCCACCAGCACCGGGATGCCCTTCGCGCCGCCGATGGCCGGCAGCAACGAGCGAGGACAGCGGACCAGCAGCGACCGGACCCGCACCACGTGGACCGCCGAGGAGGAGGACGTGTGGGGGGCCGACGAAGGGGGTGCTCCGCAGGCACTGGGCCGGTGAGCCGACGGCTACTGACCCCGGAGCGCGGGGGTACCTGGCAATGACCCCCGTAGGGGCGGACCCCCCTCGGGGCCTGCTCTGACTGGCATGCAGCCTCATATGCGTCCGCCGCCGGCGGACCTCGCCGTGGAACGAACAGTCAGTCGCCGACGATCCGCTCCCACAGCAGCGAGTCCCGCCACTTCCCGTCGAGAAGGATCGAGGAGTGCGCGACGCCGTACGGGCTGAAGCCGTTGCGGCGCAGCACCCGTTGTGACGGCAGATTTTCCAGGTTGGTGGACGCCTCGGCGCGGTGCAATCCGAGCTCATCCGCCATCACCCGGAGCGCGAGCCCGACGGCGCGTCCGGCGTGCCCCTGGTTCTGGGCGGCGCCGGCGATCCAGTATCCGAGGGAGCCGCGGCGCAAGTGCGGCTGCGGCAGGACGCCTCCGACGGTGACCTGCCCGATCACCTGGTCGTCGGCGAGTACCACGCCCGGCCAGACCGTACCGGCCCGGTATCCGGCCAGCAGCCTGTCGATCCGCTCCGCCTGGCCCTCCGGGGTGAAGAAGTCAGCCGGCTGGTCCGGTTCCCACGGCCGGAAGGCCTCGACGTCCCGCGTCCGGTGCACGGCGATCGGGGCAGCATCGGCGGGCTCTATCAGGCGGATTCTGGTGCTGTCGCGCATGGGCTGACCTTCGTCGTGGTGCGTCGGATGAGACCGGCCGGCCTGTACGAACCGCAGGAATCGGGGGTAGGCGAACAGGGTGGAACGTAGCAGGCAGTGTGTGGGGGGCGGAATCTGTCGCCGGGCGGAGCTACCGCCCACCCCCGGTTCCGCACGGCCCCTCGACGGCGCTCACGGACCGGACGACCCCATGGGCCACCCGGACCCACAGGCGTCGGGCGCACGCCCCACAGCCGTCACTGTTTTCCCGAGGGCCGCGCTCAGAACGTCCCCGAGCCGGCGGACCGAAGCGGTGAGGAGAATATCCAACGAGCGGTGAACCCAGGCCTGTTGCTCCACGTTGAATCAGCAGGACGCACAGGCGTCCGGTCGACGGGACCACACGAAAACTCTTCGCCCCGCCGCCGCCTCCGTGCCTCTGTGCGCGACGGCCGGCCATGGACCGGGCTTGCCCAGCCATTCACCTCGTGAATCGTCCGGCTGCCCCCTCTGCGCCCAGCGAGGAAGGGGCGGTCAACCATGCTGTTCCGCAGTACAGCACCACCACGGAAGGAAATTCCACTTATGAAGCGTTCCGTCTCGCGAATCGCGTTCGTTGTGGCGGCGGGAGCCATGACCGCTCTCGTCTCCGCCCTCCCGGCTGCCGCGACCAATCAGACTGCCTGCGGCGATCGGACGGACTTCGTCAAGGTCGAGTACAACGGCGGCCAGACCGCGTGCTTCGCCAACGAGGGCGTGATCGCCCCCATGCTCCCCAACGTCTACAGGATCAGCTCGGGCAACAACGACATCGACATCGTGCTGGGCAACCAGGTCAGGTACATGCCCAGGTATTCGAGCATCCGGGATGTTGAAGGGCTCAACCACACGCTGTCCCTCCTGCAGATCCGCTGACCCACCGCGCGTCCACAGCGACGACCTGTGCCGGGGCCTGACGGCCCTGGCACAGGTCGGCTTCCTGCTCCCGCCTGCTGCCACACGTGCCGTAGCCGGGAGCCCGGTGTCGCGCGTCATCTGTCCACTCAGCGGCCCGCCGTCCTGCGACGTTCTCCTCGAATCGTGCGTTCGGCCTGCCGGCCGAGGATAGATCGCCGGTCGCTCCACGCGGCGCGGGGGCGTGCGGTGAACTGCTGAGCCGTTCTGGACGACGGGGCGAGGGGAAAGCGCAGCGAGATTTCCTGATGCCTATGACGGGTCCGACGCGAACCGGCCGTCCGGCTGTGCAGGCGATGCCCGGTCGTGAAAGCGTGTTCTCTCTGGACGTCGGCCTACCCGCTCCTGGCAGCGGACGGCGTCCTGGGCGCGATGACTCCCGGGCGGCGGGGGACATGAGGGCGGACCTGATCCGACGCCTCGGCTCTCCGCGCTTTGCTCGGGGGCCGAAGCAGCCCACGCCCAAGCAGCCAGGGAGTGCGGGCTCATCCGGAATGCTCTACAGAATGAGGACAGCTGATGCAGATCACGGCAGATGTACTGGTCGGTCTGGTGGCCGCGCTGCACGTGTACATCTTGGTTCTGGAGATGTTCCTCTGGGAGAAGAGGCCGGGCCGGAAGCTTTCCGGCTTCGACGCGGCGATGGCCCGTGCGACCGTGCCGTTGGCTGCGAATCAGGGCCTGTACAACGGATTCCTGGCTGCCGGACTGGTCTGCGGCCTGCTGGCCGAGGAGCCGACCGGTCACCGGTTCCAGCTCTTCTTCCTCGTCTGCGTGCTCGTAGCGGGCCTGTACGGCGGCTTTACCGCCAACCGGCGTATTCTTCTCGCGCAGGCATTGCCGGGCGCGCTGGCACTTGCCGCAGTCCTGCTGGCCCGGTGACCTCCTGTCCGCCGACGCCCGCACCGAGCCGAACCTGGGCCGCATCCCGGCAGACCTCCTGACGAACGCACCCCGCCCCCACTGATCGAGATCTGGGTCGCCGCCGCGGCTGGACCGGCATGCACACGCTCGCCGTTGGCGTATGCCCCCATGCACCGGCGGGAGCCTGGTCCGACCGCGTGTCACCAGGTCGCACCAGGTGTTCCGGGCAGTACCCAAACATCCGGGCCTTTGCGTCGCGGACCAGGTGGTGGGGCCGGACCGGCCGTATGGCCGTGCGGATCCGGCGAGTGGAGTGGGATCGGCTGGAGACGCTGTCACCTCCTGGTGGTGACAGCATCTGCGAGGTCCCACCAGCTGACCAGCGGCGATACCGGATCACCGTTTCTCGGCTCCGGGACCCGACGGCTCCCGGCCGGCCTTCTCGGATGCGACGGGAGAGGGGCCCGCTTCGGTGTCCAGGCCGGTGAGGCGTTGGCGGACCTGCTGAGTACTGTGGCACAGCGCCTGCTGTTCAGCGTCGGCGAGCGCGCGTACCCAGTGCGCTCGAGCGGCTTCCCGGTCGCCCATGGCCAGGCAGGTGTCGCCCAGCCGCATCAACGAGCCGACAGCATTCCTGTGATCCCCCAGATCCTCGAACACGTCCAGTGCCCTCTGATAGGTGGCAACCGCCTCCTCGTAGCGCCCGAGCAGATGAAGGGTGTAACCCAGGCTGTCCCAGCAGATCGCCTCCCGCCAGGGGGCGTTCAGGCCCTGAAACAGGGCGATGGCCTCTTCACCGTGCACGAGGCCCTGCTCCGGCCGGCCCAGACTCGAGTGAAGCCAGGCGAGCCCGTTGAGACACTCGGCCGTCCACACGTCGTCCCTCGCGGCCCGGGCCAGTGCCAGCGCCCGCCCGGCGGGCACCAGGGCCTCGCGGAGCCGACCGAACTGGTGCAGCACCACACCCATGCCGTGCTGTGTACGGGCCTGTTCGCCGAGCGAGCCGATCTCCTGGAAGAGCCTGGCTGCGCTTTCGAGGTGGCCCAAAGCCTGTTCCTGATGGCCGAGGTAGCCGTGGAGGCCACCGAGGCTGCGGTGGCAGCGGCCCTCCTGAAGGCGGTCACCCCGGCGTCGGGCCGCCTCCAGGGCGGGGGTGATCGCGGTGATCGCTTCGGGCCAGAACTCCTGACGGCTCAGATGTTCCTTCAGGGCCCAGGCAAGCCCGGTGATATGGCGATCCCTTCGCTGGTCGACGGCGGTGTGCAGGAGTCTGGTCAGGACCTCGCGCTCGGTGGACAGCCACCGGTTCGCTGCTTCCGCGTCGGTGAGGACCTGGGGGGTGCCCCCCGCACGTGCGGGGCCGAGGTCGAGGTGGGGCAACGTGTCCTGCTTGAGCAGCCGGTCGGCTTCGTGGGCGGTGAACATGTAGTGGTCCAGTACCCGACAGGTGGCCGCGTCGCGTTCATCGGCGTCGTCGTGGGCGTGGGTGAGTTCGCCGGCGTAGACGCGCAAGAGGTCGTGGAGGGTGAACTGGCCGGGCCGGGGCTGCTCGACCAGGCAGGCCCGGGTCAGACGGTCGAGCAGCCGACGGGTCTGGGGCAGGGGGAGACCGGCGAGGTCGGCGGCGGCCGGGGCGCTGATGCGAGGCCCGGGGTGAAGGGCGAGGAGGCGGAAGAGCCGGGCGGCGGACTCATCCAGGGACCGGTACGACCAGGAGAACACCGCCCGGACGTCGGTGGCGGTGTCGAAGCCCGTGAACGCGTCCAGGCCGCCGTGGGCATCGCGCAGGTCGTCGGCTATGGCGTGCAAGGGGAAGGCGGGGTCGAGTTCGGCCCGAGCGGCGACCACGGCGAGCGCCAGGGGTAGCCGCCCGCACAGCTCGACGATCTCGGCCGCGGCGGCCGGCTCGGTGGCAAGCCGCTGTGCTCCCAGTCGCCGAGCCAGTGCTTCGTGGGCCTCCGCCGGTGAGGGCATGGGGAGGATGAAGGGCTTGGCGCCGTCCGTCGCTATCAAGCCGGCGAGCAGGTTGCGGCTGGTGATCAGGGTGAGGCAGCCGGTTCCCGCGGGCAGCAGGGGGCGTACCTGTTGCTCGTCGCGGGCGTTGTCCAGGACCAGCAGCACGCGTCGGTCGGCAAGAAGGCTGCGCAGCATGGTGCTGCGGTCGGCCGTGTTCTCGGGGATACGCAGGGCGGGGACGCCGAGAGCGGTGAGGAAGCCGTGGAGGGCGTCGCCGGGTTCCACCGCGGGCGCGTGCGGATGGAATCCGCACAGGTCGACGAAGAGCTGGCCGTCAGGGAAGGAGGCCGCGATCTGGTGGGCGTGGTGGACGGCGAACGCGGTCTTGCCGACACCGGGGGCGCCGCCGATGACGACGACGGGAGCACCAGCCGGTCCCGGCCGCCCGGGCGCACCGCGCACGGCGGACAGGCACGCGCTCTCGGTCGTGCGCCCGGTGAACACCGGCAGATCACCAGGCAGCTGCATCGGGGGCGCCGTGGGTGCCGGCACACCGCCACTGCCCTCCCCGGGTGGGGCGTCCTTCGCGGTGGGGGCCGTCGAACCGGCTCTCGTCTCGGCCGGCGTCGCCTCGGCGAGAGGCCCGCACGGCACGTCCTCGCGAGCCGCGGTGACAGGACGCGTGCCGAGGCGGACGGTCTCGTCCAGCCCTTCCTGGGCCCTGCCCCCGGTCGGCCGGACCCTCTCGCCGCTGCCTGCCGTGTCTCCGAAGCCCGCGCGGCCTCCTGCGGCAGCCCCGGTGGTCACCGGTGCACCCGCTCCCGCTGTGCCGGGGAGGAGCAGCGGCGGCAGGTCGTGACGGAGGATGCCGTCGTGCAGAGCGCGCAGCTGGGGGCCGGGTTCGAGACCGAGTTCGTCGGCGAGGTGCCGGCGCAGGTCCGCGTAGCGCCGGAGCGCCTCGGGGTGCCTGCCGGCCAGGTACAGCGCCCGCAGCAAGAGGGCCCAGCCGGACTCGCGCAGCGGGTTCTGGGCCGTCAGTTCCTGCGCCGCCGTGATGGCTTGCGGCGTCCGGCCGCTCAGGAGCAGTGCGCTGGTACGGATCTCCTGGGTGGTCTGGCGCAGTTCCTCCAGGCGCGCAGTCTCAGGAGCGGCGAACAGGTGGTGCGCGGCATCGGCGAGCGCGGCACCGCGCCACATCCGCAGAGCCCTCTCGGCCTCCCGTACCGTCTCCGCGGGCCGCCCTTGGTCGAGCAGCCGGTTCGCCGAGACCATGGCCAGCTCGAAGCGCACGGTGTCGCGAGACTCGGCGGGCACGCGCAGGGCGTATCCGCCGGGCTCGGTGACCAGCACGCCGAAAGACCCTCGCCCGCGCAGGTGCCGGGGCTCCAGGACCGCGCGGAGCTTGCTGACGTGGGCGTGCAGTGAAGCAGTCGCCCCGCCGCCCGGCTGCTGCGGCCACAACTCCTCGCACAGTGAGTCGGAAGCGACCGTACGACCATCGGCGAGGAGCAGCCGGATCACCAGCAGCCGCTGCCTGCGGCGCCCCGGATCCAGCACCGCGCCCGCACGCCGGACCACCAGCGGCCCCAGCAACTCGAAGTCGAACTCATCTCTCACAGCCATGACCGTTTCCACCCGGCACCCCCTCAACGGTATTGCCCTCTGCACCCTGTACTGCCTGCCGGCACGTTCCGCCTCGTCCCGCCCTCCGGCCTGTCAGGGCACTCGCCCTCCTGTCGGAGCGCGGAACGCGGAACCCCGCCCGCAGACACAGCCCGCGTCCGGCCTGGGCCCGGCACCTGGGAGATGCCGGGCGGCGAGGGCGAGTCAGCGCCCGACGTCGAACGTGGCGGCGCGGGGAACGAACAGCGTGTTTCCGTCCTTGGCGGTTGCCAGGGCCGAGACGTACCAGGTGCCCTGGTCCAGCTCGGCCGCCTCCTCCTTCGTCACCTTCAGCGCGTAGGTGCAGCGGGAGACACCGTCCGAGACTCGGAGGCACTTCGCGTCCTCGGTGTGCCGCATCTCCTCCGCCGTCGGGTCGAGCTTCGAACTCGCGGGCCAGGCCACGACCTTGAGCCCCTTGATGCCGGAGTCGTCCCGTACATCCGCGGTGAAGGTGAGCGAGCCGGTGCTCGCAGCGGACGGGGCTGTGTAGCGGGCCGAGCCGTTTGTCAGGGTCGGCTCCGCGCCGGTCGAGGCCATGGCGAGACCACCTGCGGCAACCGCGCCGAGGGCGGCGACACCGAGCGACGAGAAGAGCACACGCTTGGACATGGGAGATCCTCCGGATCTTGTGGAGCAGACGGGATGCGGGAGACTCGGGGCCGAACACGGCCCGGAGTGAAAGACGCTGGTCGAGCCGTTCGCCAGTCGTTTCCCGATGTGTTCGAGACTACGGCCGGGACACCGCGCGTTCCTCGGACGGTCGGATGACTGCTGCGTCTAACCAGAGTTGGAGAACGCCCATCGGCGTCCACCCGCCGGTCCGCCGGTGCATCCCAGGTAGGAGAGGGGAACCCGACCTCAGCCGGTGCCGGCCGGTTCATCTGCAACGGTAGCCTTGTCCCGTCGTGACGCGAACCGACACCCGATCGTGGCGATCCATCCGGACTTTGACGACGTGCCCGGGCACAGGCGACGATTCCCCCGTACGGCTGGGGAGCCCTTCCGATAGAAGCCCGCGTCACGCCCACCACAACCACGCGATCCAGGAGCCCACTCGCCGTGACCGATTCAGGCCGATCCTTTTTCCACCGACTGCGCCGTGTTTTCGGCAACGTGTTCGCCCTCGCCTACCTCGTGCTCTGTGCCGCCCTGTTCGTGTGGGCCATCGTGGTGAGCATCGGTGACGACTCGGGCGAGTCCATGGCGATCATCTTCCCGCTGCTCGCCACCGCCCCGACCAGCCTCGTGCTGCTCGTCCTGCCGGGTGGTCTGGTGATGGTCACCGTCGTCGTTCTCCTTGCCGCACTGGTGAACGCCGCGGTCATAGGCTGGTGTGCCCGTGCACTGCGGCGCGGAGGCCGTGCGAACCCGGCTTCCTGAGCCGCGGCACCCGGGGAAGGCTGCGGCTCGGTGGCCCTCACCCGTGACAACGCCTGCCGACACCGTCCACCAGGAGCGAGCGGTCACGAGTGACAACACCTGGTTCCCGCACCGTCGCGCGCTCGCGGGTGGATGGGGCGGGAGGCCACGTACTCCTGTCTCGTCCCAGGACGGATGTCCGGTCCTCGCGGTCGTGTGCGTCCGTCGTCATCGCTGTGCGGCCGGGCGCGCACTGGCGGGGTCCGCGTACAGGACCGGGTGCCGGCACCTTGTCGAGCACGCCGCCACCCACGGCATCGGCGTGGAGAGCAAAGCCTCTGCTCCCGGCCTCATGGCCCGCCGCCTCACCAGCGAGAACACCGCCTCCTGGCACGCCCCGAGGACACACAGCACAGGCTGTCCCGGGATGAAACATCGGACGAGCACGACCTCCGAGCGGCGAGGGTCCCGTGGCCATCCGCGGGTGTGCTCGCCACCGCCCGGGCGCTGCGGAGCCCGACCATGCATGTGCGGGACCGACGTACCGTCGCGGTCGGCAGGGGCCCGTTCCACCGGGTCGGCCAATTCGTGCGACCGGCGGAACGGGCTGACTGTGCCTACGTGACTACTTGCTGAGCCGGTCGTACACCTCGACGGCCGTGATCAGGTGACCGATTGTGTTGGGGTGGGCGGAGCCGGGTGTCTGCGGCAACAGCGGGTTGACCCACTGGTTGGCCGCGGGCTGGCACATGTCCCTGCCGCGGAAGACGGAGGACGGGTTGACGAACTCGGCCTGCTTGAGGTGAGCCGCCGTCTCCAGCACCAGGTTCAGGCGATCAGTGGCCTGGTTGAGCCAGGCCATGTCGCCCTTGGCCAGAGGCACCGAGGAGCCGCAGGTGCTCCCGTCGGCGGGGAACAAGTTCGGATACCCCACCACGACCACGCGCGCCTGCGGGCTGCGCCGCTTGATGTCGGTGAGCATGTCGGGGATGCGGGTGTTCAGCCTCGCGAAGTCCGCGTCCAGGTTCTTGCCACCAGCGGTCAGCTGGTCGCGGCAAGGAGTGCCCTCCTTGGTGACCATTCCGGCCAGCACACATGTGGTGAGCACGTTGGTGAACCCCAGGTCGTTGCCGCCGAGCGTGACGGTCACGAGGTCCGTGTCCTTGCTCAGAGCATTGACCTGCGGGGCGGACGATCCTTCCTTGTTCCACAGCGAGCGCGTGGTGGCACCGCTGCAGGTGACGTCCTTGAACACGGCCGGCTTGTAGGTCTGGGCGATCCACCACGTGTAGCTCTGTTCGGACCGCTTGCACTCTGCGTCTGTCTGCCGGGGCAGACCGGTGCCGGCGGCGTAGGAGTCGCCGAGGGCGACGTAGTTGTCGACCGCTCCCTGCCCGGAGGCGGTGACCGCCCCGGCCGGTCCGGACCCGGAGAACAACAGCGAGGCCGTGGCAGCGGTGAGGGCAGCGGCCGTCACCGTCCGTCGGCAGAACGTCGAAAAGGGGTGGGAAGAAGGCATTCAGTCCCCTTGGGGGTGAGAAATTGAGGAGTGCTGAGCGTCGCCCCGCTTGTGAGTGCGCGGGCGCGTCTCCGTCTCAACGGCGTCGGCACATCTCCGGTTCACCGCGCGCGGCACTTCGCCCTCTCATGACCTAGGGATTTCAGCTGAAGCCTCGTCTCGTTCCTGAAGCAGGGGGAACGGCCGCTGGATCCGTACTGGGTGAGGTACGCGGACAGGGCTCGCGTCGCGGGCCGGTAGCGCCGTAGATCGCACGGACGCGGGCAACCGAGTGGAGAGCATCGCCTCAGGCACCCGGCGTGTCAGCCAAGTCGACTGCGCCCACTGCACCGCTCCGGATCGATGGAGGCCCGGGTGAGGCTTCGCACTGACAGCGGGGGGTACATCCGCACGTATGGACGCCGGCGCATGGATATCGCTGATAGCTACGGGGATCGTCTTGCTCATCGGGGCGGGGCTCATCTGCTACGAGCATTGGGGTTCCGGCGCGAACCAGAGCCGGGAGCATGACCTCGGGCCGGACAACACCAGCGGCGGAGGCGGAGGCGGCTGACGCCCACGGTTCGGCCGGGCAGTGCAGGCGAGATCCACAGCAGCCGGCCGACCGGGTCGGTCACCACCTGCACGTTCACCCCATGCCGGCGGTGCTCGGGGTACACCGCCGGCCCCACCCGATCAGTGACGACTCCGAACAGCTCAGTGGGTGTGGGTGGTCACCAGAGGTTTGGTCTCGTCGACGACGTAGGTGGACAGCATCATCGTTGTCACTTTCCCGATGTTGCGAGCGTTGTGAATCGTGTCGGTGGGGATGAAGAACGGGTCGCCCGTGCGAAGGCGCAGGGTGGTTCCGTCGTCGAACTCCATCGATACGTCGCCGCGCACGATGTAGCCGACCTCCACTCCCGGGTGGCTGTGACGGCCTGACTCCTTACGCCGAGGGATCTCGACGAGTGTCTGCACAGTCTTCCAGCCCTTGGCGGGTGAAGGGTTCTCCTGAAGCAGGGTGCGTGTCACGCCGGCAGTCGGGTCGGGGTCGAAGGCAGGGTGAACTCGGGGTTCCGGGGAGGAGGCATCAGCGGGGGAGGCGAGTGCGGCGACGCCGAGCGTGCCAACCGCTGCCGCACTGGTAGACCGCAGAAGAGAGCGACGATTCAACATGGTGAGCTCCATCGAGTGATCCGAAACCGGCGAGTTCCGGGAAATGGTGAATTCGGGAATGCGTTTTCTGAAGGTATGGCGGCGTTTTTCTGCCGGAGATGACGTGCCATTGTCTTCGGGCGCGTGAGGGCCGCTCATGTGATCAGTGATTCCTCGGCGGTGTACGAGGGCCCGCCCGGAGTCTGCTGGTACGTGAACGTCACCGCATTCTTTCCGGGTGGCGTTCCGGCCACGCCGTAGAGCGCCATCTCACGCTCACCGCGGCGGCAGAGCGAACTCCGCCCTCGTCCTGAGAGCTGCGGAACAGCGTGGATTCGGCCTCGTTGCGGCTGACGCGGTCGATTGCGGAGGAGGAGGACGCGGGGACGAGAGCGGCCACGGCTCCCGCCGCAGCAACGACTGCGATTCGCACGATGGCACTCCTCACTCTGCAGGTTCTTTATTCCTGGGGTGTCTCTTTCACGCCCTCAGGCACACGCACTCACATCCGCACCTGAAGCGTGCATCTCCACTCGTCACAACGTGGCTTCGCGGCCCCCGGTTCACGAGAATGTCGGCAGAGGGCTGATTCACTGAGTTTCTCTGGGGGTGCGCCAGATGATCTCCGAGCATTCCGTACGCCTCCACCCAGCGGCTCTGCACACACCCTGGAACGCCAACGCGAAAGGGTGACCGGGCGCTGTGGGCCTACTGCGCTCGGCAGGCTTCGGCGGGCGGCGTGTGCAGCGCGCGCCGTGCGGGGAGTTCCACCGCGAGGACGGCCGTCACGGTGACCGCCAGGGCGAGTGAAGGCAGCAGCCAGATCGGACCCGCCGGCCAAGGGCGGCCGAGGAATCCCTGGCCCACCAAGGCGAGGGGAACCGCGGACAGCAGCAGGCCCGTGGTGAGCGCCGTGACGATCGTGAACGCCGCTTCACGGCGCACCATCGCACGAATCTGTGCGGGTGTGGTGCCGTTGAGGCGGAGGGCTGCCATCTCGGTCCTGCGCTGGGCGGTGGAGGCGACGAGTTTGTTGGCGATGTTCAGAAGGAGGTAGGTGAGGAGGACGACGATGACGGCCAGGTTGATCCACACCTCCGGTGGCGAGCCCTTCAGACCGTCCGCGGGACGTGGATCCGCCTCCTGGAGGACGAAGCCGGGACGAGCCGAGGCGAAGGCGTCGAGCCCTTGCCGGGCCCGGACGGTGCCGTCGGTGCGGACAAGGATGCTCTGGTCGAGTGCGGCGGTGGTGTGGCCGGTCGCAAGATCATGGGAAAGGACCACCGGGCCGAAGCCGAGCCCTCGGGCGTACACGGCGACGACCTCGGCTGCGATCCTTGTGCCGTCACCGAGGACCAGGCGCACCCTGCCGCCCACCTCGGCTCCCAGAGAGGCGGCCACATCGTCGCTGACGGCGACGGTGCGACCTGTCAGCCTGTCCAGGCTGCCGCGGCGTACGTCAAGATCGAGCACCTGGGAGGCGTCCGAGGTGAGCACCATGGCGGATGCGGACTCGGCCACGGTCTCCCCGAACTGCGCGTACTCGTACACCACGGATGTGCGACTGACCGGAGCAGCCGCCCGGACCCCGGGGACGTTCCGTACGGCGGCGAGCGTGTCGGCGGGCAGACCGCCCAACTCCGGTGCGGTCAGCCGTTGCTGGGCGAGTGTGCCTGCCCGGGCGTCGTCCGTGGTGGCGGCAAGCACGGTGGTCTGCGCGAAGGTGTAGGTCAGGACGAAGACGACAGCCATGGCCAGGGCGCTGACGATCCCGGCGTTGTGCAGGGCGTGGGCGCGGATGTTGGACATCGCCAGCCAGGCCGAGGCGGAGGCGCCGGGCCGGGTGCGCAAGGACGCGGCCGTCCCGAGGCGCCGGACGAGTGCTGGACCGACCAGCGCCAAGCCGATCGCACCGATGATGCCCGCCAGAGAGGTGGCGGCGGCACCGAGAGCGGTGCGGGCGACGAGGGGCACGACCGACAGGGTCGTCGCGGCGACGATGACCAGCATTCCAGCCCGGGTCCGTGTCCTGGACGGCTGCCGGGGTTCACTGCGTGACTGGACGACCGCTTCCGTTGCGGGTAGCCGGGAGGTGCGCCAGGCAGCACACCGGGCCGCGATCTGTACCGCAAGGACGACGAGGGTGACCGTCGCGACGGCCGGCAGGGGGCTGACATACAGGGGGAGCGCCTCCGGGACGACCCCCTGGTCCGCCAGCATCCGGCGCGCGTACCCGGCCAGAAGATGGCCCAGTCCGACGGCGGGGACGAGAGCGGTGCCCGCGATGACCGTGGCCTGCACGACGACGAAGCGCCTGACCTGACGGGGCGTCGCGCCGACTGCCCGCATCAGCGCCAAGTCCCGGCGCTGCCCGCCGACCGACACGGCCAACGCGCTCGATACGACGAACCCGGTGATCAGCAGAACGATCCCCGCGAGCGAGCCGGACAGAGCGACCAACAGCGAGCGGGACGCACCGCCACCAGGCGACACCAGGTCTCCACGAGCCGCCCCGGTGACCGTTTCCAGACCGGTGCCTCGCAGCTTCGTACGGACCTCGGCGGCGACCCGTTCTCCGGCGCCGGGCGCCGTCCGTAGACCGATGAGGTCGACCGTGTCCGCATGCGGCCCTCCGGCAGCCTTCACGCGGTCCGACAGCCGTGCGGCCGTAGTGTCGGTGAAGAGGATCCCGGCGTCCGGTGCGTCGACCACCGCCGAGACGCGGTAGCCGTCGGCGGGTCGTCCGGCGGCGACGATCTCGACACGGCCGCCGACACCGACCCCCGCCGCGCCGGCGATCGCTCGGGAGAGGGCGACCTCGCCCGGACCCCCAGGCGCGCGGCCCTCGATGCCCGGCTCCGCCAGGAGCTTGGTCGAGGACCAGCCGTGCCCGGCCGTCCCGGGGCCGTCGATCGGTACGACCCCTCCACGGGCGTCGACCAGCGCTGCGGGGAAGGCGATGTCCCCGGCCACCGCCTCGACCCCGGTCAGCCCGGACAGTGCGTTGACCAGGGAAGCGGGGATCCTGCGGCGTTCCGGGAGCGCGATCGGTAGATCCCCCTGCGGGTGGAACTCCTGGTCGGCCGCGACCACGACGTCCGCCCCGGCCAGACGCCCCACGGGAAGATGGGAGCGGAGCCCGGACTCGGCCAGGACACCGGTTGCGGTCATCAGGGCAGCGCCGCCCAGCACCGCGCACACCATGGCGATCAGCGCGGTGATCCGGTTGCCCGCCATGCGCATCGCGAGACGGAACACGGCTCACCCCCGTCCCAGCGCGACAAGCCGACCGGCCAGAGCGTCGGCGGACGGCTTGTCCAGCTCCTCGACCACGCGGCCGTCTGCCATCACCAGTGCCCGGTGCGCGCGTGCCGCAGCGGCCGGATCATGGGTGACCATCACCACGGTCTGGTTCAGCCGCTCGACGACATCCCGCAGCAAGTCGAGGACCTCGTGGGCACTGCGCAGGTCCAGCGCACCGGTCGGCTCGTCGGCGAACACGACGGCCGGCTCCGCGACCAGAGCCCGGACGAGGGCGGCCCGCTGCTGCTGGCCGCCCGAGAGCTCGGCAGGCCGGTGGGCCAACCGGTCGGCGAGACCGACCCGCTGTACCAGCGTGTTCAGCCAGGTCCGGTTCGGAGCGCGGCCCGCCAGCCGCAGCGGCAGCAGAATATTGTCCAGGACGCTGAGCGACGGGATCAGGTTGTACGCCTGGAAGACGAACCCCACTCGTTCGCGGCGCAGTTCGGTTCGCCGGGTCTCATCCAGGGCGCTGATTTCCTGGCCGTCGATGCGAATGCTTCCCGACGTCGGGGACTCCAAGCCCGCGGCGCAGTGCATCAACGTACTCTTGCCGGAGCCGGACGGCCCCATCACGGCAAGGAACGTTCCGCGCTCCACGGTCAGGGACACGTCCTCCAGGGCGCGCACGCCTCCCGCGTACTCCTTACCGACGTGCGTGAGGACGATCGCGCTCATGGACGGCTCCGCAGGCCGCGCACCACGAGGGCGCCGCCACCGAGCACCGTGACCGCACCACACACCAGGTGCACCCAGGTTTCGGCTCCGCCGAAGGAGGCCACCATGTTGGCGACGGCGCTCACGACGACCACGATCCACAGCAGTGAACGCAGGACGGCTCCCCGGGTGAGCCCGGGTGACAGGGCCGGCCCGTCCGCGTGGTCGGAGCGGTAGGGGTCGGGGTGCGGCATGGAGGTACCTCCGTCGGTGGCGGGCGATGTTCCGTGGTCATCACCGACGGTATGGATCGCCGCCCCGCCGGCCGATCCCGCAGCCCGCCCGGCCTGGGTACAGCAGGCTGTACCTCCCGCCCCCCTGGCCGACACCGGACAGGTCACGTCCTAAGGTCCTCAGTGCAGCGGTCCGGAGAAACGGACGCAGAGAACGGAGAGCGGATGGCCCATCACCGGCAAGCTCCGGCGGCCCACCAGCACACCGATGTCCCTTCCCCCCGGGACGCGAAGCCGGCGACAGCGGATGCGGACCCCAAGAGCGGCATCAAACGGCTGCTGGGCACGGCCGGCGCCGCTCTCACCCAGCTCGCCTCCGGACTCAACACCGCCCTGCTCGCCCTGCTCGTCCTGCTCGTAGTGGTCCTCACCCTCGCGACGAGTCCGGTAGGGGTCGGTCTCCTGCTGGCACCTACCGTGCTGCGCGCGCTGCACGCCTTGGCCGGACGCGAACGCGTGCGGCTCGGCCGCTGGGGCCCCGAAGTCATCGGCCCGCAGACCCCACCGGTGCGACTGCGGCCCGCTCTCGTCGATCCCACCACCCAGCGGGAACTCAGGTGGCTCGTCAGGCACGCCACGCTGGGATGTCTGCTCGGACTGATCGGGGTCTGCCTGCCGATCGCCGCCATCCGTGACACCGCCTTCCCCCTGTACTGGCGGTTCGCACCCAAGGACGCGACCGCCACCTCGCTGGGCCTGGGAACCGCGCACTCCTGGCCGGACGCCTTGGCCGTGGGGCTCCTGGGCGTAGGCTGGATCGTCATCATCCTCGGGCTCACGCCCGGCATGGCGCGCCTCCAGGACAGGCCCGGACGCAGCCTCCTGGCCGCCGCCCCGGGCACTGATCTCTCACGGCGCGTTGCGGAGCTGACGGCCACACGGGCCGCGGCGCTGGACGCCCACGCAGCCGAACTACGCCGCATCGAGCGGTCACTGCACGACGGCACCCAGAACCGCATCGTCAGCGCCACCGTGCTGCTCGGCGCGGCCCGCCGCATGATGCTGCGTGACCCGGCCGGTGCCGACGAGCTCCTCGAGCGTGCCCAGTCCGCCGCCGAACAGGCCCTTGCCGAACTGCGGTCGGTCTCCCGGAGCATCCTGCCTCCGGTCCTGGACGACAGAGGACTGCTCGGCGCACTGTCCGGGCTCGCTGCCCACTGCGCGGTACCGTGCCGGATCGACGTCGACGTGCCCGAACGCTGCGCCGCCTCCGTCGAGGCGACCGCCTATTTCATCGTGGCCGAGGCCATGACGAACATCGCCAAACACAGCGGTGCCCGGCACGCCGAGGTCGTGGTCCGCAGCAGGGGCGGCCGGCTGTATCTGCGCGTCGAGGACGACGGCCACGGCGGTGCCGGCAGTACGCATCAGGGCGAAGCCTTCACGGGCGGGAACGCCGGCTCCGGCCTCACCGGTATACGGCGCCGGGTCGACGCGCACGACGGTAATCTCTCCCTGACCAGCCCTCCGGGCGGCCCGACAATCCTCCAGGTGGAGTTGCCATGCGGATCGTGATCGCCGAAGACGACCCACTCCTGCGGGAAGGGCTCGCTCTGCTCCTGCGAGCAGAGGGACTCGATGTCGTTGCCACCACGGGCACCCCTGACGGCGCGCTCGAGGCCATCGACGCCCACCGGCCGGACGTGGCCATCCTCGATGTGCGGATGCCGCCGACCCACACCGACGAAGGGGTCCGTGCCGCCGTCGAGGCCCGGCGTCGACGACCCGATCTGGCCGTCCTGGTGCTCTCCGCCTACGTCGAACAGAGTTTTGCCACCGAACTGCTCAGCGGCGGCGTGGGCGGAATCGGCTACCTCCTCAAGGAGCGGGTCGGCCGCGTCGAGGAATTCCTCGACGCGCTGTCGCGCGTGGCGGACGGCGGCACCGCCATCGACCCGGAGGTCGTCGCGCAACTGTTCAGCCGTTCCCGTCAGGACCCCCGCCTGGAACGGCTCAGCCCTCGTGAGCAGGATGTCCTTGGCCTGATGGCCGAAGGACTGGGCAATACGGCCATCGCCGAGCGGCTCGTCGTCACCGAAGGTGCCATCCACAAACACATCCGCAGCATCTTCGCCAAGCTCGACCTGTCGCCTGCCGACCAGGTCGACCGCCGGGTCGCAGCCGTGCTGCGGTACCTGGAGCAGGAACGGCGTCTGGTCTGACGGCGGTACGGCGGGCTCGCCACAGGCGACTGAACGCGTCCGCGACGGCCCTCGTGTGCGAGCCCCGGGTTGTGTGTGCCGGTGGAAAGGCCGCTCCGCAGCGGCTCGGTTGCGGCACCTGCTCCGTCGGCGACGAGCGAGCTGGACCTCGGCGCCGCAGCTCGCCCCTGGCTGCGGCCCTGCATCGAACAGCCGGCTCGCCACACGGCCACGTGGTCCGACGAGCACCGAATGCCGTGAGCGGGAGCAGGCTCACGGGCGAGCCCGGCCAGGTCGAAGGCAGCAACTGACTCCAAGGCCCGCCCCCTCTCGGCGGTCCGTCCTTGGCCGGCTGCGTGCTGAGGAAATCGAGCGCACGTCGCGCACGCGCTCGGCCAGCAAGAGCCGTCAGCGGGCGACGTCGAATGTGGCCGCACGGGACACGAACACCGTGCCCTGGTCCTCCGACGTCGCCAGAGCCGATACGTACCAGGTGCCGCGAACCAGTTCAGCCGCCTCCCCGTCGACCTTCAACGTGTAGGTGCAGCGGGAGGACGTGTCCGAGGTCACGCGGCACGTGGCGCTCTCCACATGACGCATCTCCGCTTCGGTCGGATCGAGCTTCGAGCTCGCGGGCCATGCGACGACCTTGAGCCCTCGGACACCCGAGTCGTCCCGCACGTCCGTGGTGAAGGTGAGTGCGCCGGCCTTGCCGTCGGCCGGAGCGACATAGCTGACCGCGCTCTTCTCAAGAGTCGGTTCCTCCGAGGTCGAGGCTATGGCGAGGCCGCCGGCCGTCACCGCGCCGATGGCCGCAGCACCGATGAGGGACAGGATGAGGAAACGCTTGGACATGGGAGTTTCTCCTGGTTCATGCCGGAGCAGGCGCCGTTGCGCCCGCAGATGGGAGGAAGGAAGGGGCGAAGGATACGAAGACCGGGAATCCGCAGAGGCGGACGCTTTCGGACTTCCTTCCTGTGGATTCCAGATTAGGCTCGCCGTGTCGTTCGGTCCTCGCGCGGATGGATGATTGCCGGGTATAACCAGCGGAGGAGTCCGCCTCCGGCCGTCCGCCGAGCGATCTGTCGGTGAGACGTGTTCCGCCTCCGCCCGGAGCCTGGCCGACGGGGCCGCTCACCGACTGCCCCCGCCTCTGGCCCTCGACGCCACGAATCCGAGGCCGGCCGAGCGGGGCATCGCGTGGCCCACTGCCGTAGGGCAACGAGACGGCCGCTGCGCATGCGGCGGCCGTACGTGAACCGACGGGGCATTCGTTCCGTTGAGTGGTCGAACGGCCGTGCCTCGTGAGGGCCGCCCAGATCTGGCGTGCGGGTGAGGGAGAAGCGGTCGACGGCGAACCGTCCTCCCAGCGCCGACTGTGGCAGACGCAGAGGCACGGTGCAGGCCTTCACCGGGGCGCGTCCCATCAGCGGAGCAACGCTCCACCACAGCCCGGCGACTCACTCCGACCACCGCTACGACCTGGAAGCTCTGATGCAAACGACGCCGCCAAGCTCAATATCACGATCGTCCAGGCTGAGCGAAGCGCGTCAGCGAACCATCTTCACCGCGGTGCGGGAACTACTCGAAGAGGTGGGCTTCGAAGCGCTGACGATGGACATGGTCAGTGTGAAGGCCCGCACGAGCAAAGCGACTCTGTACCGCCGGTGGAAGCACAAGACACAGTTGGTGGCAGCGGCGCTCGAACAGAGCGAACGCACCCGCATCGACGACATCGACACCGGCACGCTGGCGGGCGATCTGGACGTGGTCGCCGTGAGGGCCGGAGAGGACGGGGGGCGGACCGCGCGCCTCTACTCCGGACTGGCGCATGCGATACGCGGCGACAGCAACCTCGCGGAGGCCCTGCGCCGGCATGTCGTAGACGGGTACCTGCAAGCACTCCGGCTGCTGCTCCGCCGGGCGGTGCAGCGAGGGGAGGTGACCGAGGACTGCCCGGCCGTCGCGTACTTCCCTCACCTGGTGATCGGCGCGATCCTGTCACAGCGGGCGCTGACAGGGTCAGAGCCCGATACGGCCTGTCTGCGCGCGTACTTCACCTCCGTCGTGCTGCCCAGCCTGGACTACAGGCCGCGCTGAAGACGAGGCGATCGGGGGCGTTCGGGTCGGCGGAGCCCAACGTCCGGGTGAACGGACAGGGCGTCGTGATCGCCAGTGGAGGCTTCAGCCGTCACCATCGGGACCCAGACCGACCTGGACCTCGTCGAAGGCGGTGGCAGCCCCGGGATCGGCTCTGCGGCCCTGCACCGGACCACTCCGGAAGCCTGCAGTCGGGCGGTGCGGGAACCCTGGAGGTTCCCCCACCGCGCAGCTCACAGCTCAACAGCACAGAATTCCGCTGTCCGGGAATTAGGGGAACCTCGCTGGCGCGCGCCCATGCTGCGGCTAATCAAGCGCTAGGCACGCATAGAACCGCAATGAGTTCTCGGGATCGTATTCGGACGCGCTCGTGTCATTCGGCGTCGCTTTTTCCTCGGTGATCATATCCTCGAGGGGTATCCGCTCGGGAAGTTTACCGAAACGAGCCTGACGGGATGTCACGCCGGCGTCATCGGTGAGATCTTCGCCCATGGCGATGCCTCCAATTCGTTCGACCCCGGCGACACGTTCACATCGCAGGGTCAGCGCCGCCTCGACGAGGCGGGAGTAGGGAATCCGCGGCCCACCGCCCAACGCAGAAGCGACCGGCCGTGGCGCCGGCCGCGTATGAACGGGGCGCCTACCCCCACAACGGCGCGAGACCGGAATCGGTTCACACCGCCGGACGCTCTTGACGTCACCGGCGCCCACTGGCCTGCGGACCGCTTCATACCGATGCTGTTTCGGTGACTGCTTGTCGCTGACTCTTCGCTCTCGGTGGCCGTTGCGGCCCGGTGGAGGCGTAAGAGCAGGGCTCATCCGTACGACAAGAAGGCGACAAGGTTTGGCCAAGGCGGTCCGAACAGTGTGGGTCTCACGCTCCCGCCGGTGCGGGAGGTACGCCACAGAACACCTGAACAGGATCGAGCGCCACCTATGAACGGGATAATGGACGCGAGGGTCGCCACCCCCGCTCCAGCCCGGGTCCATGCCCGGCACACCGCGTCGGACACCGACTGCGACGTCTTCGTCACACACATCTACGACCAGTACGGGCCCCTGCTCGTCCGGTACGCCGCCCGCCTGCTGGACGGCGACTGGCACAAGGCCGAGGACATCCTCCAGGAGGCCGCAGCCCGTGCGTGGAAACACGCCAAGCTCCTGGGCACCCGCAACGACCACGTCCGCCCCTGGCTCTTCACCGTGGTCAAGAACCTCGTCATCGACCACCACCGGGCGCGCCAGATCCGCCCCCTGGAACTCATGCCGGCCGAGGAACTGGACGCCTCCTGGGACAGCACCGACTCCACCCTCACCTCCCACGTCGTCCTCGAAGCCCTGCAGGACCTCAACGAGCAGCAACGCACCGTCATCCAGCTCATGTACTACCTCGAATGCAGCGTCGCCCAGGCAGCCCAGCACCTCGGCATCCCACCCGGAACCGTCAAGAGCCGCGCCTTCTACGCCATGCGCGCCCTACGCAAAGCACTGGCACAACGAGGCATCACCGGCGTGTAGCGGTGGGTTCGACGGCCGTCGGCCGGCCGTGGGCAGTGCCAGAGGGCTCCGCGCGGATCGCGGACGGTGGATACCGGCGGGGGTCGGTCGCCTTCAGACGTGGCGCAGGAGGGTGCGGCGGACTTCCTGGAGTTCAGGGCCGGGGCTGGTGCCGACCATCTCGGCGAGGAGGTTACGGATCATCTCGTAACGACCCAGGGCCTCTGTCCAGCGTTCGTCAGCACAGAGCGCTCTGATCAGGGTCACCCACGCGGTCTCGCGCAGGGGAGCCTCGGCGACCAATTGCTCCGCTGCCAGCACCGCTTGCACGGGCCGGCCCTCGGCCAGCAACAGACGGGCCCGCAGGTCGTGGGCGGTGCGGCGGAACTCTTCGAGACGGAGTGATTCCGACCGGGTGACCGGGTGCCCCTGCAACTCGGCGAAGGGCTGTCCCCGCCACAGGGCCAGGGCCCGCTCCACAGCCAGACGGGCCGCCGTACCATGACCTCGCTCCGCCAGGTCATGGGCCTGCTCGATGGTGAGTTCGAACACGGTGGTGTCCTGCTGCTGCGGGGCCAGACGCAGGGTGTACCCGAAGCTGCTCCTGAGCAGGAGCGAGTGGGCGGACGAGGGGCTGGCCCCGGTGATGGCCGAGCGCAACCGGCTGATGTGCGCGTGGATCGATGACGCTGCGGACGAGGGGGGCCGGTCCGCCCACAGGAGCTGGGTCAGCCGGCTCACGCTCACCGGCCGCGTGTTCTCCAGCAGAAGGCACAACAGCAGAGCCCGACGCTGCGGGGGGCCCAGATCGACCGGGCCCCGCTCGCCCTCGGCGGCGCACGGACCGAGCACGCTGAAGAACAGCCCCTGCTCCCGGCGTGCGTTCTGCCCCCCGGGACCGGCCGTCAGAAACCGCTCCGATCCACCGGCCACGGGCTCCCTCATCATCGCTCCACTTCCTCGGATCACGGACAACAAACCCTTGGCCCACTCGCACGCGACCCGGAGGAGTCGATGCCCCGCGCCGGCCGCCTGCGGCACCGGCGAACAAGCCGGTGCCGCAGGCGAACACGCGGGCGTGGCAGGAATGAGGTACGTCACTGTCCGGGAACACCGCCGCCGAGGTTGCCCGTGCTCACCGCCCGGGTCTCGTGGCCGTGGAGTCTCCTGGGTGTGCGACGGCGGGGTGCGGACAGTTGCCTGATGCAGCCGCACGAATTCCCCGAAACCTCCGGCCCTGCACCAGATGTACGAGGGATGGCGGTGCTCGGTTCATCAGCGGGATCGCGCACCTCCGAAGTCGGCTCCGGTTCGAGGGTGGGGACCGTGAGCGGCTGGGGCTACGGGGACGCTCCGCCCCGTCCGAACCGGCCACGCGCTGGGCCGGTCCGCTGTCTCCTGATGGCGCCCTGCGGGCAGGGCTTTACGAGGGCGCCCGGTATGCAACGGCGGGTCGTGACCTGTTCCCGCACTCCGCCGGGAGTGTGAAGAAGCGACTCATGACGAGCGGTCAACAGACCGTCAGGCAGATCGCGAGCGCCTCCGAAGAAAAGCGCTTGGAGTGGTGAACGGGAGCATCCAATCCCACGTTGCGATCATTGGACGCGTGTGCGTCCCTGCGATGCCGCCGTGTGCTGTTGGCCCCGGCGGCACCACACCACCATGGAAGGAACAACTCACCAGTGAAGCGCTTCTTCACACGCCTCGCGGTCGTCGCGGCGGCCGGAGCCATAGCTGTTGTACTGCCGGCTTCGTCGGCGTCCGCCATCAACCGCGTCGGTTGCAATGAAATGGGCTACCTGACGCTTCACAACTCAGGCGGCTCCCTCTGCTTCGCCAACGCGGGCACGACGAGCGTGGCAGTCTACGGTGTGGACCAGATCTGGACCGGCAACAACAAGGTCACGTTCGAGTACGTGCCGACACTGGGCGCGCCGACGGCCAGCTTCACCGCTGAGAAGTGGGCATACGGGAGCATCACCGGCGCCCCCATCCACAAGATCACGAAGATCAGGATCTGGTAGCACCGCTGCCGCGAATCAAGGCGTTCGCCGGCCCTCGTCAATGACGGTCCGAGAACTAGGTTCTGGGTTCCACCGTGTCGCGGAGGCCGCGCGCCGTCGGGCGCAGCTGTATAGGCGAACCCCCTCAGCGTCACCACTGACGGTGGGGACCGCGGCGGCTGTGCCCGTCGTCGGGGGCCGAGGCTCCGGCGAAAGGTTCCTCGTTCCACAGGAACCCAGAGCTGGGCGAGTTCCCGCTCAGCGTCCGTCCGCTTGGCCGCCGTTCGCCGTTCGCCGTTCGCCGAACCGCGGATGGCGGCGCTGACCCACGACCGGGCGGGCGGTCACGATCGGAACGTGGCATCCGGCTCCAGCAGATGATGCGGTGGCAGTGTGCGACGGTCAGATCGTGAGCGCGACCCGGCAGGACGGCGTAATCGGCGCGTCCGTCGCCCAGGCGGTCGCACTCGCTGAGAGTGCTGTGGGCGCGTCAAGAGCACCCACGCACAGCAGTGCTGCGGCACGTGGCCCGGTCCGCGTGCCGCAGTTCCGCCGCGCCCGATCGGCGTGGCGCAAGATCATCTCCTCGCGCCGGTCGCTCAGCGAATCGGCCGAGCGCGACACGTTGCCCCTGGTCGCCGCGTTGTACGAGGCTCCGCCGATGCGCGCCGAACCTGTGCCACGATCTTCGCGACGTCAGGAGCGCTCGGAACACCTGCACCCCCTCGCCCGGCTCCTGGGTGCCCTCGCCGCCGACGAGATCATGCCCACGACTTGATCGGCCGGCTCGGAGATCGCGGATGTACCGGTCGAACCGAGTCCCGTCCGCATCCCGAAGCCGCGTGGCGCAGGTGAAGCCCGATCGCGTCGCGAGCGCTGCCGACGCAGGGTTTTCCGGATCCACTCGGATCACCGCTTGAGCTGCTTCCTGGGCCGCCGCGTACGTGCACACGAGGGTGACCGCGCGCATTGCCACGCCTCGGCCGCGCCAGGCTGGGTAGAGCCCGTAGGCGATGTCGACCTGCCGACAACACGCCCCGCGTCGCACGACGCGGTCGAACCTCTACGAGAGATCCTTGCGCATCAGCGTGCACATCGTTTCGTGGCGGTACAACGATCCGTCCGGGGCTCTCTCGTCCCACGCGTCGGGTTGACGATCGAACGCGACGTAACCGAGTCGTTCGTAGAGTGCGCGAGCCCGCGGATTGTCTTCCTCCACCCCGAGTTCGGCCCGCCGTAGGCCGCGGTCCCTGATGCGCCGCTCTGCGGCCTCCACCAGGAGCGTGCCGATCCCGCACGACTGCAGGGCGGGATGGACCGCAAGCTGCCACAGAGTGCCGACCCCCTCCTTGACCAGGTAATCGACCCCGACCTTCGCCACCGGAATGTCCGTGGCGGGGCAGACCGCAAGGTAGTCCACCTCTCCGAGCCGGGCACGCTCCAACTGTTTCGCGACGCCGGCCACGTGCTGTTCAGACCCTGACCACCCGCAGTGCGCCAGATCGGCGGGCCGCAGATCGCGTACCGACAGCTTCACCACGACATCGGCCACCCTTCACCACCTCCGGCCAGCCAGCATCCAGGCTTGCCCCACGGGACGCAACGCGTTTCCCGTCCGTGCCTCCGGTCGGCCGCACCTCCCGGGCAGATGACACATGCCCCTCGGCTGCTGGATGACGCGCGCCCTGCCACCTTCCGCGCGCCTCAGAGGTGCGACAGGCTGAAGGAGACAAGGAAGCCGCTGACCGTGATGAGGCCTATGGCCAGGTGGGCGTTCTCGAAGGCTTCCGGGATCATGGTGTCCGCGATCATCGCCAAGATGGCGCCCGCGGCCAATGCCGTCACGGCGGCGATGACAGCGGGGGACAGGCCGCCCACCGCGGAGTACCCCAGCACCGCGGCCACGGTGCTCGCCGCAGCGATACCGCCCCACACGCCGAAGACGTAACCGGGGCCCCGGCCCGCCGCCCGCATGCCCGCGGAACTCGACAGGCCCTCAGGCACGTTGCTGATGAAGACGGCCACGACGGTGACCAGGCTCACCGCTCCGCCGTCCACCAGGCTGACCCCGATCACCGCGGACTCCGGCACGCCGTCGAGCAGCGCCCCCAGGGCCAGAGCGAGACCCGACCCTGCCACCTGGGTCTCCGACGGCTGCCGCTGGTGGGCACCCGACCTCTTGCGATGCCGGGCCCCCCGGCGCGCCAGCAGCACATTGCCGGCCGTGTAGGCCACCGCCCCGGCCACGGTACCGACCGCCGCCGGGGCGAGCCCGGCCAACTGGTAGGCCTCCTCGACCAGCTCGAAGGAAACCGCGGACAGCAGCACACCCGCCCCGAATGCCATCACCGACGCGTTGACCCACTGCGGGATGCGCAGGGCATACCCCAGCACAGCGCCCACCAGGAGCGCGGAACCCGCGAGCAGACCCCAACCGCCGGCCTCGACCACCTCTGCCATACGCCCACACATACCCGCAGAACACTGAAGCGATCATCTCCGTCCCCCACCAGGCGCCCGCGCCGCCCCACCCGCGCCGAGGGCAGCGGCGCGGAGCGGCGTGGGTCAGGCCGACCGTGCCTGCCGGCTGGACCGCAACACGGCGGCCAGGAAGCTTCGCACCGTCTCGACCTCACCTTCGTCGAAGCCTTCCGCCACCGCCATCACGTCGGTGATCACCGGCCCGAAGAAGGACCAACCCAGTTCCGTGGCCTTCTCCTCCACCTCCAGCAGCACACGTCGCCGATCGGCCAGGTCCTTGGTGCGCCGGACCAGCTCGAGCCGCTCCAGCCGGTCGACCAGCGCGGTGGTGCCGGCGGAGTTCAGGCGCATCTGACGACCGAGCCACCCCGGCGTCGCGGGGATGTCGTCCCGAGCCGCGTCCAGCAGGTGGATCAACGCCCGTACGTCGGTGGGGTGCAGCCCGTGGCGCGCGGCGAACTCGGCGCCCAGCAGGTCGAACTCGACGGTCACCGCGCGCAGCGTGTGGACCAGCTGCATCAACGGGCTTCGGTCGTTCATCCACGCTCCCTGGGACACCTGCGTAGTATCTCGCTGAACGAGATTATCGCTGAACGAGAGGAAAGCACAGTGTCCGGGACCGCTTTCGACCTCGCCTACGACGAACTCCGCTCCCTCTGGCCCGATGGCACCGAGGAGCGTGACATCAGCACCCCCTACGGGCGCACCCGCGTCCATGTGTACGGTCCGGCCGACGGCCCTTCGCTGGTGCTGCTGCACGGCGGTTCCGCCACCGGGCTGGTCTGGTTCGCCAACGCCCCGGCTCTGGGCCGACGCCACCGGATCCATGCCGTGGACCTCCTGGGCGACGCCGGCCGCACCGACCGGAGCGACGGCAGGCCCCTGAAGACCGCCGACGATCTGACGGCCTGGCTGGACGCACTGCTGGACGGGCTCGGCCTCAGCCGTACCCATCTGTGCGGGCACTCCTACGGCGCCTGGCTGGCCGTCCGGTACGCCCTCCACGCGCCCGAACGGGTCGACCGCCTCGCACTGATCGACCCCACCCAGGTCTTCGCCGGCTTCCGGCCCGGCTACCTGCTGCGCGCGCTGCCCCACCTCCTGCGGCCCAGCTGTGCCCGCGCCTCCGCTTTCCTCGCATGGGAGACAGCGGGCACGCGGCCGAACGAGACCTGGCAACGCCTGTACGCCCTGGCGGCTACCGCTCCCGGCCGCAAGCTGATCGCAGGCCGCCGCCCCCGGGTGGCCGACCTCCGCACACCCGTCCTGGTCCTGCTCGCGGAAGACAGCCGCGCCCACCACTCCGGGAAGGTCGCCGACCGGGCCCGCCAGAGCCTCTTCCAGGGCACGGTGGTGGTACTGCCCGGAGCCACCCACCATTCGCTGCCTCTCACCGCGCCGCAGCAACTGAACGAGCACCTCGCGACGTTCCTGGGCTGATACGGCACCTTGCGGGGCGGACGCAATGGCAGAGGTTCCCCGAGCCTGCGCGCCTCCACCGGGTGCACCGGCGTCGCCGCAGGTCGGCCGCGCCGTATCGCCGTGCTGTGACCTGCGCCTCATGCGAGGTGTCTTGGCCTCGTTCAATAATTAATATTTAATAAACCTGGTGGCCGGTCACGTCCGGCCGACCGCCTCGCCGCCCGTCCGTTCCGCAGCCTCCGGAGCCGCCCGTGTCGTCCATGTATCCGCAGCGTCCCCCGGCAGCGTCCCGTTTCGGCGGACGCGTGGTCGCCGTCACGGGAGCGGCCGGCGGAATCGGAGCCGCGACCGCCCGGCGGCTCGCGGACGAGGGGGCCCGTGTGCTCGTCGCCGACATCGACACCGTGGAGGGCGAGCGTACGGCCCGCTCCATCCGGGACGCCGGCGGCGAGGCCCTCTTCCACCGGACCGACGTCAGCGACGAGACCTCATGGGCGTCGGCCCTGGAGACCGTGCGCGAGGCGTACGGTCCGGTCTCGGCCCTCGTCTCCAACGCCTACGCCGTGCGCGTCGCCCCCGCGCACGACACCACCCTGGACCAGTGGAACCAGCAGCTCGGCGTCACCCTCACCGGCGCCTTCCTGGGCTTCAAGGCATGCCTGGAGGATCTGCGCGCCACTCGGGGCAGCGCCGTCCTGATCTCCTCGGTGCACGCCCTCGTCGGTCTCCCGGGCCGCCCCGCCTACGCCGCAGCCAAGGCCGGACTCACCGGCCTGACCCGCCAACTCGCCGTCGAGTACGGGCCCGAGGTCAGGGTGAACGCCCTGCTGCCCGGCCCCGTCCTCACCCGCGCCTGGGACGGCATCGGCGAGGAGGACAGGCGTGCCAGCGCGGAGCAGACGGTGGCAGGCCGCCTCGGCCGTCCCGAGGAGGTGGCCGCCGCCACCGCCTTCCTGCTGAGTGACGACGCCTCCTTCGTGACCGGCGCCTCGCTGGTCGTGGACGGTGGCTGGAGTGCGTACAAGACCTCGTCCTGAGAACGCGCCCGTCCGCGGCGGACCCCGCCCCGGCCGCACCTAGGAGAAGCATGAAGATCACCCGCGTCGAGACCTTCGCCGTGCCACCACGCTGGCTTCTGTGCCGTGTCGAAACGGACGACGGTGTCGTCGGCTGGGGCGAGCCGATGGTCGAGGGCCGTGCGGCCACCGTCCGCGCCGCCGTAGGAGAGCTGACCGAACTCCTCATCGGACAGGACCCGTTGCGTATCGAGGACCACTGGCAGACCATGAGCAAGGGGTCGTTCTACCGTGGTGGCCCCGTTCTCTCCAGCGCCGTCGCCGGACTCGACCAGGCCCTGTGGGACATCGCCGGCAAGGTGTACGGCGCCCCCGTGCACCAGTTGCTCGGTGGCCCTGTACGCGACCGGGTACGGGCCTACACATGGGTCGGCGGGGACGAGCCCTCCCAGATCGCCGAAGCGGTCCGGGAACAGGTGGAGGCGGGCTTCACCGCCGTCAAGATGAACGCCGGCGGCAGGATGAATCGGCTGGCGACCGTCCGCGACATCGACGAGGTGGTGTCCCGCGCCGCCGCCGCCCGCGAGGCCCTCGGCACGGACCGGGACTTCGCCGTCGACTTCCACGGCCGGTTCACCGTCGCCAACGCGGCCAAGCTGCTGCCGCACCTGGCCCCCTACAACCCGCTGTTCGTCGAGGAGCCCGTACTCCCCGAGTACACCCACCGGTTGCGCGACCTGACCGCCTCGTCCCCCGTACCGCTGGCCCTCGGGGAACGCCTCTACTCGCGCACCGACGTCCTGCCCGCCCTCACCGCCGGAGTGGCAGTCCTCCAGCCCGACCTCTCCCACGCCGGAGGCATCTCCGAGGTGCGCAGGATCGCCGCGCTCGCCGAGACCTTCGACGTACTCCTGGCCCCGCACTGCCCGCTGGGGCCCGTCTCGCTCGCCGCCAGTCTCCAGGTCGCCTTCGGTACGCCGAACTTCCTCATCCAGGAGCAGAGCGTAGGCATCCACTACAACGTGGGCGCGGGTCCCCTGGACTACCTCGTCGACACCACGCCCCTGCAGTTCCACGACGGCCACCTGCTGCGCACCGCCGTCCCCGGCCTCGGTATCGAGGTGGACGAGAAGGCGGTCCGCGCCGCCGACAACACCGTTGGGGACTGGCACAACCCGTTGTGGCGGCACAGCGACGGCTCCTTCGCCGAATGGTGATCCCCGCCCCACCCCGACCTTCCTGGACGTGAACATGAACGCCGTGCACCACCGCGCCACCGACAGCTTCCCCGCCGTGCTGCGACGCACCCGGCTGGCCGCCATCGTGCGAGGCCCGGACGCCGACGCCGCGCTGCGCACCGTTCTGACTCTGCTCGACGAAGGCGTGTCCCTCGTCGAGGTCTCCCTCAACACCGCCGACGCCCTCGGGGTCATCCGCAGGGCCGTCGCCGAGGCCGGCCCCTCGGCCTTCATCGGAGCGGGCACCGTGCTCACCGAGGACGACGTGGCCCGCGCCCGGGAGGCCGGCGCGAGCTGGATCGTGACACCCGCGCTCACGGAGTCCCTGGCCGCGTCGGTCCGCGTCGGACTGCCGGTGCTGGCAGGTGCCCTCACCCCGACCGAGGCCGTCGCCGCCCGGCGCGCGGGAGCCGACGCCGTCAAACTGTTCCCCGCCTCGCTCGGCGGTCCCTCGTATCTCAAGGCGCTGCGCGATCCCTTCCCGGACATTCCCTTCGTGCCGGTCGGCGGGGTCGACCTGACGGCCGCCGAGGAGTACCTGGCGCACGGCGCCGTCGCCGTCGGTGTCGGCTCCCCCCTGGTGGGCGATGCCGTGCGCGGCGGTGACCTGGAAGCCCTGCGCGAACGCGCCCGCACCTTCGTCGCGCTCTGCGCCACCGACGCCTCCCGGGGGCAGGCATGAGCGCCACCCCGGAGACCCGACCCGCGGGCGTCGACGTTCTCACCTTCGGCGAGACCATGCTCGCCGTGCAGGTCCCCGAACCGCTCACCATCGGCGCCGGGGCACGCACCACGATCGCCGGCGCCGAGTCCAACGTGGCCATCGGCCTGGCCCGGCTGGGCCACCGGGCCGCCTGGGCGGGAGCGGTCGGCGACGACGAACCCGGACGGCTCGTCCTGCGCACCCTGCGCGGCGAAGGCGTGGACACCTCTCACGCCGGTGTCCGCCCCGAGGCACCAACAGGCGGTCTGCTGCGGGAGCGGCGCGTCGCCGATCTGGTACGCGTCCACTACTGGCGTAGCCACTCGGCCGCCTCCCTGCTCACCCCGGAGGACCTTGCGCCCGCCCTGGCCGCGGGTGCCCGTGTCCTGCACCTGACCGGCATCACCTGCGCCCTCGGTCCCGGCCCCCTGGAGGCAGTGCGCCGCGCCGCCGTCCACGCCCACACCCACGGCTGGACCGTCGCCCTGGACGTCAACCACCGCCGGCGTCTGTGGGGGGACGGGGACGCGGGCCGGGCCCTGGTGCCGCTGCTGGAGCACGTCACCCTCCTGATCGCCTCCGACGACGAACTCCCCGTCCTCGCCGGTGCGTTCCCCGGACGGCCGCAGGGCGAGGAGGCCACCGTCCGCGCGCTGCTGGCGGCCGGGGTCCGGGAGGTCGTCGTCAAGCGCGGGGGAGAGGGGGCCGTCCTGCACGGCGGGGACGGTTCCCGGCACACGCTCCCGGCCCTGCAGGTGCCCGTCCGGGACACGGTGGGGGCGGGAGACGCCTTCTGCGCCGGCTACCTCTCCGGACTGCTCGACGGACTGTCCCCGGCCGGCCGCCTCGAACGCGCCAACACTCTCGGCGCGTTCGCCGTGGCCTCGGACGGTGACTGGGAGGGCCTGCCCCGCCGCGACGAACTGGCCCTGCTCGCCGCCGCCCCGGGCTCCACGATCCGCTGACCCGCCCCCACCACCATCGGGAGCGCCTCACCATGACCGATCTGACGCCCCTGGGCGCACCGGACCGCCTGGAACTCGGCGAGGGCATCCGCTGGGTGGACGGCCGGCTCGTCTGCGTCGACATCCTCACCGGCCGCCTGCTCGGCCGGGTCGGCGCGGACACCACCCCCCTGCGGACCCTTGCCCAGCTCGACGTGCCGCTCGGCGCGGTGGCCCCGGTCTCCGGCCGGCCCGGCACCTGGATCGCTGCGGCGGGCACCGGCATCTGCCTGCTCGCCCCCGGTACGGACCCCGAGTGGCTGACCGGCCCCGAGCGGCACGCCTCGACCGCGATGCGCATGAACGACGGCTGCGCGGACCCGCACGGCTGCTTCTGGGCGGGGAGCATGGCCTACGACGGGACCCCGGACGCCGGTTCCCTGTACCGCGCGGGCCGCGACGGCACGGTCACCCGGGTCCTGGACGGTCTCACCATCCCCAACGGCCCGGCCTTCGACCGGCACGGCACCACCATGTATCTCGCCGACAGCGCGCGTGGTCTCATACGGCGCTACTCCGTCGACCCGCGCGACAGCGGCCTCGGCGAGGGCGAGGAGTTCGCCCGGGTCACCGAGGGCAGCCCCGACGGCATGACCGTGGACTGCGAGGGCGCCCTGTGGACGGCGGTCTGGGGGGCGGGCGAGGTGCGCCGCTACCTGCCCGACGGAACCCTGGCGAGCGTATTGCGCCTGCCGGTGACCCAGCCGGCGGGTGTGTGCGTGCCTCGGCGGTGACGACGGACGCACCCTCTACGTCACGACGGCCCGGGTCGGGCTCACCGAGCCGGGGCCGCTGGACGGCGCCGTGTTCCGTGCCCGGGTCGCCGTACCCGGCCTGCCGACGGCCGCCTACCGTTCCACGGCGGCCTGACCGTCTGTATGACTGTGCCCGGTACCTCGGCGAATCCGAGGTACCGGGCACAGGTGTAAAAGGGGGCGGATCCACCGTCCCCAGGAGGTCCCAGCAGGGAGGCCGGGGGTGGCAGGCGATCGGCCGCTCCCGGCCGATGCGCGTCGGGGCCGACCGGGCTCTGTCGGCGGCTCGGGAGGGGCGTGGCGGCCCTACCCGTTCTTGCCGGGCGCGGGCGTCTTCGCCCACGCCCGGCTCCTCCCAGGGCCCTGAGAGGGCAGGGTATGGGGGCGGAGTCTTCCGGGGCAGGCGTCGGCCCCGTCGGCCGTCTGCCGAGGGCGGACACCCGACGGGACCGGGTCCACGCGGGGGAGGCCTGGCCGATCAGGCCGTGCGGTAGGCGGCCAGAGCGGGCAGCGCCCTGCCCTGGAAGTCGAAGAGCGTGGTGTTGCTGACGACGTTGGGCCCGCCGACCTCCCAGCCCACGCCAGGGGCGGGGATCATGACGGGGTCCCAGTACAGGTTGCCGAGCACGGCGCCGCCGTCGACCCTCTTCAGCTGCGTGAACAGGTCGACGAGGAAGTCCTTCTGCCCTTGCGGCGTCTCCGGGTACGGTACGGGGCCGTTGTCGGTGAGCTGGCCCTCCACGCCCTCATGGGTGAGGGGGGTCCAGTTGACGCCGGTCTCCATCACCATGATCTTCTTGCCGAAGCGCCCGTACAGCTCGCCGAAGAAGGCACACACCGTCGCGGCGTCCTTGCGGGTCCAGAACGGATAGTAGGACGAGCCGATGACGTCGTACGGGATGTCGTGGGCTTCGGCGGTGGAGAAGAACCACTCGTACTTGTCCATGTTGCCCGCGTCGTCGAGATGCAGGATGACCTTCGTGGACGGTGACACCGCCTTGACCGCCTCATAGCCCGCGCGCACGAACCGGGCGAGGTGGCTCCAGTGGGCCGCGGTGTCGGTCCCTCCGTAGGGGAAGAGGATTCCGCCCGCGGTCTCGTTGCCGAGGGACACGTAGGCCGGGGTGGTCCCCTGGGCCCTGAGCTTGCGTATGAGGGTGCGCGTGTAGTCGCGCACGTACTGCTCCAGGGCGGTCACGGCCTGGGCCTCGGGCAGCGACGTGACGGACCGCCAGTCCTTGGGGATGTCCTGGATCAGGCCGTTGGACCAGTAGTCGCTGTAGTGCAGAGTCAGCTGGATCTTCATGCCCGCCGCGGTGACCTGGCGGGCGGTCTTCAGCATGTCCGCCTCGTCCTGGTAGCCCTCGGCAGGTAGGACCCCGGGTAGCCGATGCGCGGGTGGTCCGGACCGGTGGCTGTGTAGACGCGCAGCCGGGCGATGTCCATACCGTCGGCCGCCATCAGCTCGACCGGGTCGACACGCCGGCCGTCGGCGTCGAAGTACCGGCCGCCGCTGTCCTCGACCCAGTTGAGCATGGTGAGGTCACCGCCGGCGGCGAAGCCGTCGTCGGCGCCGCGCCGCGGGCGGCGGCCGTCGCCCTGAGGTCGCCGGGCGGCGGTCTCGGCGCCGGTCGTGGCGCTCACGGCCAGGCCCGCCGCGCCCGCCGCGCCCGCCGCGCCGAGCGCGAGAGCGGCACGACGGGGCAGCGCCCCCTGAGTTTTACGTGTACCTGACATAATGATGCCTCCGGATCCAGTCGGTGATACGGGTGGGCGGTGCCCGGCCCGGGCACCGTCGGCGGTGCACAGGGCCGGTCCGGGTGGGAACCTCAGCCGCGGAGCAGCTCGTTGCACTCCCGCTGCAGAGCGACGTCCTGCCACATGGGGTGGTGAGGGGCGGCGTTGGAGCAGACGACCGCACCCCAGGCTCCCCTGCCGGCGGCCTCGGTGACGGCACGCCGGCACCAGGCCGCTCCGACGGGGCCCTCCTCGAAGGTGCCGTGGAGCGGGGTGTACCCGATCCAGCCCTCGCCGAAGACGAGCGGGATCTTCCTCGCCGCGGCCCAGTCGGCCGCGGCGGCGATCCAGTCGGTGAGCTTCTGCTCCATGGCGGGGCGGTGAGTGGCGTAGCGCTCGTACAGCCAGGCGTCCCACGCCTGGGGGTCGCACCAGTCATGGACGTAGACCTCGCGCGGCCCCACGACGGTGGCTTCGGTGCGCCACCGGTCGGCGGCGGGCGGGGCCCACTCCCGCAGCGGGGGAGCGCCCGCACGGAGCAGTTCCCGGTGGGCGCGCTCCTGGGGGAAGGGCCGGGAGGTGTCCCGCAGCGCGAAGGTGTCCAGCAGCTCGTCCAGGACGCCGTACACATAGGGGTGGAAGACGGCGACGTCCATGCTCTCGGGCAGGGCGTGCAGGGACCCTACGGGTACGTGCGCGTAGTTGACGGTGACCGGCCGGTCGGGGTGGCGTTCGCGGAAGCGGGCCAGGCCGCGCTGGAGGCGCGGTGTCAGTGCGGCGACCATGTCGTCGCCGGTGAGCCGGTCGGTGAGACGGCCTGCCTGTACCTCGTTGTGGAGCTCGGTGAAGGCGACGCGGTCGTCGAGACCGTCGTGCGCCGCCAGGAAGTCGATCAGGTCGGCCAGGGCGTCGGCGAGCGCCTCGGCCCGCTCCTCGGGGTCGATGGCCATGACGGCGTCGAACCAGGCCCGGTCACCCGAGAACGAAGGGCTCTGCTGGTACTCCCAGCTGGAGAGGATGACGTAGACGTCGTGACGGCGGGCTGCCTCGAACAGCGCGAGCAGGTGGGCGCGCGGGTCGGGCAGGGTGGTGGTGGCGCGCACGTCGTACCAGCGGATGCCCTGGCCGTACCGGCCGCCCAGCGGCCCGAGCGTGAGCGGTCCGCGAGGGCTGTCCGGGCCGAACAGCAGCAGCGGCATCGCGCAGATGCGGATGGTGTTGTAGCCGCGTTCGACGGTCTGCTCGAAGGCCTCGTCGAGGTCGGCGAAGGGCTCGCCGGGTCCGGTGCGGGTGTACCAGGTGAAGTCCCACAGACAGATGGTGAGGGTGTCGGGCAGGTGGGCGGGGGGCGCTACGGGCATGCGGGAAGGAGCCTTTCGGTGGGAGGGCGTGGGCGGGGCCGGCTGTCCGGGAGCCGGTCAGCTCTTGACGGCTCCCGCGGTGAGCCCTTCGAGGAGCTGCTTGCGCAGGACGAAGAACACGATCAGGCTGGGGACGGCGGCGAGAACGGCGCCCGCCAGCACCAGGTCGTACTGGCGGCCCGTGGCGCCGAACAGCGCCTGGATGCCGAGCGGAAGGGTGTAGTCGCCGGGCTCGCTGACGACGATCAGCGGCCACAGCAGACTGTTGTAGCTGTTGAGGAAGGACCAGACGCCCAGGGCACCCAGGGCCGGGCGCAGCAGCGGCATTACGACGCGGCGGAAGAGCCCGAACTCGGTGCAGCCGTCGACACGGGCGGCGTCCAGAAGGGCGTCGGGGATGGACTGTTCGGTGAACTGGCGCATCATGAAGATGCCGAACGCGGGGGCGACCCACGGCACGACCAGCGCGAAGTACGGGGTGGTCAGATGGGCCTTGGCGATCATGATGAACAGCGGGACGACGATGACCGCGAACGGCACGGCCAGAGAGCTGAACATGATGTCGAACAGCAGGTTCTTGCCGCGGAAACGGTACTTGGCGAAAGCGAACCCGGCGAGTGCGCACAGCAGCACGGAGGCCAGGGTGGAGATGACGGCCACCACGGTGCTGATCAGCAGCCAGCTCCAGAAGGGGTTGCCGTCCAGCAGCCCCCGGTAGTTGTCCAGGGTGCCCGGATCGGGCAGCAGCCTGGGCGGGTAGGCGAAGATGTCGCTTCGGGCCTTGAAGGAGGACGACAGGGCCCACAGCAGCGGCAGGGCGAACACCAGCAGCAGGGCGATCAGGAAGGCGTACAGAAGGACGCGGCCGGCGCGGTGGCCGGCGCGGACCGGGGCCCGGGCGTCCGTGGGCTCGATCGTCGTCATCGCTCGTCCTTCCCTACTCCCAGAAGCCCCATGGCGATGCGGCCCAGGACGAACACGGCGACGAAGAGCAGCACGCCCGCCGCCGCGGCGTAGCCGAGCTGCTGGCGCTGGAATCCGGCGCGGAAGATGAACATGGCTACCGACAGGGTTGATTCGCCCGGGCCGCCCTGGGTCAGCAGGAACGGTTCGTCGAAGATCTGCGCGGTGCTGACCAGGACGGTGACCGCGACGAACGCGGTGACCGGTCGCAGACTGGGCAGGGTGACGTGGCGGAAGCGGCTGATCGGTGCGGCCCCGTCGATGGAGGCCGCCTCGTGCAGTTCCTTGGGCACGTTCTGCAGTCCGGCCAGGAAGAAGATGGCCAGGTAGCCGGTCCAGCGCCACAGTACGAGGATCACGACGGTGACGCGCGCCCAGCCGGGGGAGCCCAGCCAGTCGATGCCGCCGAAGCCGAACAGCGCCTGGCCCACCGCGTTGAGGAGGCCGAACTCGGTGTCGAAGAACAGTCCGAAGACCAGGGTGATGACGATGGGCGAGATGACGACGGGCATGAAGTAGGTCAGCCGGAACACGTCTCGGCCACGCAGCCCCCGGGCGTTGAGGGCCTGGGCGATGAGCAGGGCGGCGGGCAGGACCACGCACAGGGTGAAGACGATGTACAGGCCGGTGTTGGTGACGGCCGTCCAGAAGCTGTGGTCGACCATCAGGTCCTGGTAGTTGCGCAGCCCCACCCAGCGGGGGGCGCCGAGGCCGGCCCACTCCGTGCAGCTGAGGTACAGCCCGATCAGAATGGGGACCAGCAGGAACAGCCCGTAGAGCACGTAGAAGGGCGAGATGAACAGGTAGGGGGCCCAGGTGCGCTGACGGCGCATCCACCAGGACGGTGACGGCACCGGGGCGACGGGGGCCGCCCGGGTGGAGGTGGGGGTGAGTGCGCGGGTCGGAGGCGGAGCGGTCATCGTTTCACCTGCTGTCGGTAGGCCCGCAGGCCGGCCTTGAGTGCGGCGTGGGGTGAGGTGCGGCCCTTGAGCGCGTCCAGGACCGGGCCGCCCAGCACATCGGCGAGGATCTGCATGCCAGGGGCCTGGTAGAAGAGGGGGAGGTCGGCCGCGGCTTTGCCGTACACGTCGAAGACGGGCTGGCCCCCGAGGTAGGCGTCCTCGGTGGCGACGAGTTCGGGATCCTGGTAGAGGTGCTTGAGCGTGGGCAGGAAGCCGCCCGACCTGTAGCGCAGGATCTGGCCTTCGCGGCTCAGGTAGACGCGGCGGAGCAGTTCGAGGGCGGCTTGTGTGTTGGGCTTGTCCTTCAGTACGGCGAAGGCGGTGCCGCCCAGGGTGGAGCCGATGTGCCCTCCGCCGGTGAAGCGGGGCAGGGTCCGCATCCGCCAACGGCCCTTCTGCTCGGGGACATTGGCCTGAAGTCCGTAGGCGTTGTACCAGTTCGGCATGGCCGTGGCGGCGAGGCGTCCGGACTTGAGCGCGGCCGAGCAGGCGCTGCCGTAGGGGTCGGGCAGGGCCAGGAGCGCGCCCGAGCGCACCCCGCGGGTCATGAACTGGAGCACCTCGAGCGCTTCGGGCGAATCGAGGGTCAGGTCGCCGGTCTCGTCGAAGAAGCCGCCGCCGCGCTGCAGCAGGAATTGCAGGAAGCCGTTGACGATCGACCCGTTGTCGCCGGTGGAGACCATGCCGACGCTCACCTCGTGGTCCTCGGCGAGGCGTTCGCCGTGCTCCAGGAACTCCTCCCAGGTCTCCACCGTCTCGGGGACGCGGTACTTCTCGAACAGGTCCTGCCGGTAGTACAGGACGGTGATCGAGTTGTCGGAGTCCAGGCCGTAGGGAACGCCTCCGACTGTGTACGGGGCCAGCTTGAGCAGGTCGTCACCGAGGGGGCGGACGGTGTCGGTGAGGTCGACGAACAGGTTCTGCGCGATGGAGGAGCCCATGACCCGGGGGAACTGGTCCACGACCAGACCGGCGAGATCGGGGGTGTTCCCGTCCGCGACCGCCTGGGCGATCATGCGGGTCATCACGTCGCCGGGTGCCGCGCTGGTGACCTTCAGCCCGTAGTCGAACCGTGATCCGCGCATCAGGCCGGTGTCCCGGACCGCGGTCCGGAACGTCTTGACGTATCCGGGATCGTGGGTCCACAGGCTGAGGCGGACGCGTCCGGCGCGCACCGGGGCGGCCGAGGAGACTCCGCACGCGGCGAGCGCCGGGACGGCCAGCAGGCCCGCTCCCGTCCCGATCCCGGCGCGCAGAACGCTTCTGCGGCTGGGATCAGACACGTCCTTCTCCCTCGCCGGTCAGGCTCACCCGCGGCACGGCCACCAGTTCGGCCGCTTCGACGGTGGCGCGGGTCGTGGCGGCGTCGAGCCCGGGGCGCACCGAGGCGCCGACATGGATGCGGGCCGCGGGGTCGAGAGGCAGGACGCGGATCTCCAGGCCCTGCCGGACGGCCGAGCCGGCGAAGCGGCGCAGCCCGATCTCCCAGTCGGGGCCGTACCAGAAGTGGTCGGCGACGAGCTGTCCGCCGAGGTAGGCGCGGGCGGCGTCGCCCGTGTACCGCAGCCTCAGCAGCACCTCTCCTTCGCGCTCGAACGCGGAGGCGGGAACGGTCAGGCGGAAGACGGCGGCCTTGTCCCAGTCCGCCTCGCGCGGCGCGGAGGCACGGTCGTGGGATCCGCCGGTGCGCGCGGACGCGGCGACGCCTTGGGCGCGTACGGTTTCCAGGACGGGCCGCGACAGCTGGGGTGTTGGAGCCAGCGGCCAGCGGGTGAAGACGCCGTCGCTCACCGGTTCTCCGGCACCGCTTCCGCCGAGGGAGGCCGGGGCCGGCAGCAGGGCGACCGACGGGGCGGCGGACGCGAGGTGAAGGCGCAGCCGGTCGCCGTCGGCGAAGGCAACGTCCTCGCTGAGGACGAGACGTTCCTGCCCGAAGACCTGAATCCGGTTGAGCTGGAGTGCTTGCTCGGGGGAGAGGACCAGCACGCGTGCCCGGCCGGACGGACCGACGAGGGTCAGCAGGGCCGAGGTGCCCGGTTCGGGGACCGTGACCACCAGGGCCCCGTCGGCCGTCTCCACCCGGGCTGGACCCTGGACCTCCACGCCCGTCGGCAGCGCCAGGGTCACCGGGATGCCGTCGGTCGCCGCGAGCACGGTCAGCGGCAGGCCGTCGGACTCGAGCCGGGTGACCGGCTGGGCGCTGGCCCACTCCAGGCGCAGGCCGGCGCCGAGGTCCAGCCCGATCGGCCAGACGAAGTGAGCACCGGACGCGATGCGCACGGGCTGTGCGGGGACGGTGACGGTGCGGCCACCGGGCAGGGTGACGCCGAACCGGACGCCGTCGTGGTCGGGCAGCGTCTCGTGCGGCTGGTGATTGTTGACGAACAGGAAGCCCTGGTCACCTGCCGCGCGGACCGCCCAGCGGAGCGTGGAGCGGTCGTCCAGCGACGCCGGTTCCCGGTCGGGCAGTTGCAGAGGCATGCGCGCCAGGTCCGCACCGTAGGCGTGGAGGAAGAGGTGCTGGAGGCGCAGCGCGTGGAAGGCGGGACGGACCTGTCCGTACTCGCCCAGCGGGGCCTGGAAGTCGTATGTCACCCTCGGCAGGTCGTTGGGGTAACCGGTGTCGTGGCTCTCCTGGTTGGGTTCCTCGAGGTCCACGCGCTGCGAACAGCCGTGGTAGAGGTAGTAGCCCTGCCACACCGAACCGCTGCCGAGCTTGGCCAGCGCCAGCGAGGTGATGTCCACGGCCGGCACGAGCGGCCTGCGGTGGTAGGCGATCGCCATGCCGCCGCCCAACTCGCAGGTGGCGTACGGGTAGCGGCGCGCATCGGGGCCGGTGCCGGTCGGGGCGCTCGAGCGCAGGTCGGCCCCGATGGCGTGGTCGTCGCGGATCGGCGTGAAGAAGTAGTGCCGGCGCATGTCGCGCGTCCACCCGTCGTACGCGTCCTCCCAGAACGCCTCCGGGTAGCCGCCGTACAACGGCAGGAGGGTGTCGGCCGGAAGGTCGGCGGCTCCCCAGGCCGTCGCCGTCCACAACGGCGCGCGGATTCCGGCCTCCTCGGCCATGCGCCGCAGCGTGGCCAGGTGCTCGGGCTGGTCGTACAGCTCGTTCTCCACCTGTACGGCCACGATCGGGCCACCGTCCTCGCTGAACAGGCCGCGAAGCTCGTGGGAGATGCGCCGGTAATAGGGTTCGACCAGGGCGAGGTACGCGGGATCGTCGGTGCGCGGGGTGCAGTCGACGTCTTCCAGCCAGTCCGGGAAGCCGCCGTTTCGGCATTCACCGTGGGACCAGGGGCCGATGCGCACGGCCACGGCCAGGTCCAGCTCCGCGCAGAACGAGACGAAGCGGCGCAGGTCGAGGTCGCCCTCGAAGCGGTAGGTGCCCCGGTCGTTCTCGTGCTGGTTCCAGAACAGGTACGTGGCGAGCAGGTCGACGCCGCCCGCCTTGATCTTGAGGAGCTCCTCGCGCCACTCGGTGGCGGGATAGCGGCTGAAGTGGAACTCCCCCATGACCGGGATCCACCTGCGGCCGTTCCGCGACAGGCTCTGGCTGTCGACGGTCACGGGGGAGGGGGCGGCGGAGCTGCCCATGGGCAGATGCCCCTGGACGGGCTCGGAGGGGTCGTGGGCGTGCAAGGACAACATGACAGGCGGCTCCTGCGGCATGGCTCGGTGAAGTGCGTTCATCGTGGGTGTGGCCGGAAAGCCTGTCAAGATGTATTCATAATTAATAACTGCGGCTACGATGGGCCCGGCAAGGGACGACCGCACGCAATCCACGGAGGACCTGTATGGCGGCCTACACCGGCAGAGGCGTGCACGGACAGGTCGTCCATGCGCTCGGTAGCCGCATCGTGGGGGGCGAGCTCCCTGAAGGGACCACCCTTGACCTGCGCGCCCTGGGTGAGGACCTGGATGTCAGCCTCACCGTGATGCGCGAGTCCATGAAGGTCCTGGCCGGCAAGGGCCTGATCGACGCGCGCCAGAAGCGGGGAACGTTCGTCCGCGAACGCACGTACTGGAACCTCCTCGACGCCGACATCATCCGCTGGCAGGTCGACAGTGGCGCTGGGCAGCGCCTCATGCGTGACCTGGCCGACGTGCGCTCCATCGTCGAACCCGCCGCGGCCCACCGGGCGGCGCTGCACCGTACCGACCAGGACCTGGAGGCGCTGCAGAGTGCCCTGGACGCGATGGCCCGCGCGCACATGCACTCGCCCGCCGACGCCGCCGAGGCCGACGCGGCGTTCCACCGCGCCCTGCTCAACGCCACCGGAAACGAGATGCTGGCGCGCATGGACCTGCTCCTCGAACCGGGACTGCGCGAACGTGACCGCATGGTGCACTCCCACGACCGGACCGACGACCCCGTCCCCAGCCACCAGGTGGTTCTGGACGCCGTCCGCGACCAGGACCCGACCCGTGCCGAGCTGGCCATGCTCGACCTGCTGGCCAAGGCCGTCCACGACCTCGACCAGGTGACGCACGTACCGGACTCGCCCCGGGAGCCCTGAGGGCGGAGGCGCGGTCCGGCTGCTCGGGGCGGTCGCGCGGGACCTCGCCGGCGCGCCGGCTGCCCTCCTTGCGCAGGGTCCAGCAGGTGCACCGTGGGGTCATCTCGACCGGGCGCTCCCGGCCCTCGGGGCCGAGGAGGCCACCTGCGCAGGCCCGGGCCGTCACCGTCGACAGCCGCGAGAGCAGCGTACCGACGGCGGCCGGTCCGCTGCGCCGGCTCCCCTTCGGGCCGGGACGCGCACCCGTCCGGAGGCCCGCGTATGCGTCCCCGCCGCCGAGGCGGGAGGCGCCCGCCGCAGACCGCCGCCGCATCCGCCGACATGGAACGGCACCACCGTGTCCCCGCGGCGCACGACCCTGGGATGCGGAGGCCGCGTCGCCGGTGCGAGCATGGGAGTGCGTCCGCCTCAGCAGCGCGTCAGGCGGACGCCGGAACACGCCTCCCGACCCGGGACAGGAGTACCGCCGTGGCCGACCCGGCTCAGGCACCCGCGGACCGCGGCGACGGGGAGTCGCCCCCACCGGCGGACGTGGCCTTCGTACGCCGGATTCGCAAGGACTTCCAGCGCATCCAGATGGAGCACGAGTTCGCCGTCGACGAGGTGCTGACCAAGGTGTCGATCCTGCGCAAGGAGTTCCTGCACCTGCACCGGTACAACCCGATCGAGCACGTCGGTTCCCGGGTCAAGTCCCCCACGAGCATCCTGCAGAAGGTGGCACGGCTCGGCATCGAGCCCACCCCGGAGGCGATCCGGGCGTCCATCCACGACATCGCCGGCGTACGCATCACGTGCAGCTTCATCGCCGACACCTACCGGGTCCTCGAAGCCCTCACCTTCCAGACCGACGTGCGGGTGATCCGGATCAAGGACTACATCACCCATCCCAAGCCCAACGGGTACAAGAGCCTGCACGCGCTGATCGAGATCCCGGTGTTCCTCAGTACCGGCCCGGTTCCCGTGACCGTCGAGGTGCAGGTCCGGACGATCGCCATGGATTTCTGGGCCAGCCTGGAGCACAAGATCTACTACAAGTACGACGGCGCCGTGCCCGCCGGCCTCGTCGCCAGCCTGACCGAGGCGGCGCAACTCGCCGAACTGCTCGATCAGCGGATGGAGGAGCTGCACACCGAGGTGCGGGGCACCGGGTGGGAGAGCGCCGAGGACACCGCGCCGGACGTGGAGGAGCAGATGCTGATACGGCTGTGGAACAGCGCGCGGGCGGGCGCCGAGGCCGAGGACGACGGTGGCGACGCCGGGGGACCGGAGGACTGACCGCCGCGCCGGCCGGTCCCCGCGCCGCGGCGTGGGTGTCCGTGGGCCGGGCGGTCGGCTCACGGGACGGCCGGCCCACGGGCACCGAAGGCTCAGCCCGGGGGATCCACGTTCCACGTCGCCGGCAGACCGCTGCAGCAGAACACGCACACGAAGTCGTCCTCGCGCACGAGGGAGTGCTCCTGGCAGAACGGGCACCGCCGGAACGCCACCGCGTGGGTGAAACCGGAGGGCCGCCCGACCCCCGCATGGTCCGGCGCGTGAGCGACTTCCGGCCGGGAGACCAGGTCGGGGCAAAGCCGGTGGACCGAATGCCGACCTCACTCACCGCTCACCGGCCCGGCTCGCGTACGAAGGTGATCGCGCCGGCCCCGAGGACATCGGCTCCGCCGGCACAGGCCACGTCCTCGCTGCGCCGCGAAGCCGGCCGCAGCACCCGGTCGGTTCCGGCCACGAAGGTGTACGGCTCGGCGAGTTCGGCCGTCGCCCGAGGGTGAGCGAAGCCGCGTCCATGGCCGCAGGACGAGGGGCCTCTCCGGAAACAGGCGTGCTCCTGAGGGGCGCGGGATGAGAGGGTACGGTTCGGCCCGGCGGAGGGGGGAGATCGGATGGGGCTCGCCTACGGCTACGACATCCACCTGCCTCCCGAGAACGTCGCCGGGGCGCTGGTGCATCTGGCCCGGCTGGCGCCACCGGGCCGTGACACTCCGCCACTCGAACTCACCCTGCCCGGCGGCGCCCTGCTCGCCCTCCCCTTCACGTCCGACTTCAGGAGCGGGCCGGTCGACTGCTCCACGAGCAGCACCGTCGATCTCGACCTGTCCCTCATGTTCGGCGTCGACGAGGCGGTGCGCGACTACGCGGAGGCCTACGGTCATGAGATCGAGGAGGACGGGCGCGTCAGGATCGGATACGTCTACCTGACGATCCGGTTCGAGTCCCTGCTGCACCCGCGGTACGCGGCACTGGAGTTCTGGGCGGCGACCTCGACGATGAGCCGCTTGTTCGCACGGTCGGCCCGTGTCAGGGAGGTGTTCACCGGCCTCACGGCCGCCAGTGGCGGAGTGTGCTGCGTGTTCGACATCGGCGACGGCAGCTTCGGGCCGGTGTGCTGGCGCGGCGGGGAGACGGTCCAGCCGACGGACTCCGACGCCGCTTTCCCGGATCGTGAGGCACTCGTGGCGAGTTGGCCCGACCCCGGCGCCGGCCGCGACCCCGGCTCCGGCTTCGGCCACTGAGCGAGCCCGGCGTGCGGAGCCGGAGCCCGCAGGCTGCGACCGAACGAGCCGCGGGACGAACGCTTCCGACGCGCGCCGCCGGGACCACGGGGACGGTGCCGTCCGCGCTCTCCCGGTTGCCTCCCCCGTGGTGGCGGAGCCTGTCTCGGGGTGGACAGTGAAGGCGGGCCACCGAGCCCGGTGGCCTCTCCGGGTGGGCGAATTCGTTCGATACGCAGGCGAGACCCTGGCACCATGAACCGCATGACGACGAACCGAAAGGTCCATGCCGCGTAGACGGCCAGGACAGATCCGTGCCGGCGCCCTGGGCGGCCACCGGTCAGTGGGTACGGATACGAGGCCGGTCATCGACGGCCTCTCCTCGCGAGCGCAGTCCGAGATCACCCGACTCGAGCGCACCCGCACCCATCTTCGCCCTGGCGATGTCGCCGACGCTGTAGGTCTGTGGAAGAACTACGTCCGCAGGTCCGTGCGGCAGCTGTGGCGCGACGACGAGCAGGGCGACGCGCATGAGTACTGCTGCGGCAGCCCTCTCGAAGCCCGGTCCCTGCTCGACAGCGTGATGCGGGCCCTGTCACCCCGGAGCGCCCGGGAACTGCGCACACTCGTCAGCCGGTCGGACGCCATGTGGAAGGTGCCGATCCCGCCCCGTGACCCGGACGGACGACGCTGAACACGCCGGTGGGAACGCCTGCCGGACCGGCCTCGCCGCGCAGGGAGGTTTTCGATACGCCGACGATATGCGCGGGCCCCTAGCCTCGGAACCATGCACGCAGCGATCGTCGAGAGCCCACCGCGCCGGCGCGACGGGTCCGTTCAACCGCCCCTGTCCTGGGCGGACGTCACGAAGCGGGAACTGCTCGGTGAGTAGACCGGCGCAGGGATCGACGGACGCGCCGCAGGGGGCCGTGGCGGAGCGCCCAGGGAACGTCGGAGCCGGGCCCGGGCCGGATGATGACGCCGGACGCCGGGGTGCCGGTGACCGGCGTGCGCGAATCCGCGGTGCGATCCGGGCCGCCTGCCGCCCGGGTCCCTGGAAGCGCGGTCCGGTGCTCGCGACGACGGCCCTGCTGCTCGGTCTGCTCATGCTGCTGCACGCGGAGATCACGGACCTCGGAGGTCTCGGCAGTCTGGTGGAGACCTTCCTGCCGTGGTTCGGCCTGCTCGTCCCGCTGCTCCTCGTCGGGGCTCTGTGGCGTCGTTCCGCATCCGCCGTCGTGGCGCTGCTGCTGCCCGGCCTGGTGTGGCTCGACCTCTTCGGAGGGCTGCTCGGCGGCACGTCCCACCAGGGCGCCGACCTCACCGTGGTCAGCCACAACGTCGGCGCGGGGAACCCCGATCCCGCCGGGGCCGCCCGCGCCCTGGCCGCTTCCGGGGCGGATGTGCTGGCCTTGGTGGAGATCACCCCGCAGGCCGGGGCCACGTACGCGAAGGAGCTCGCGCAGCGGTACCCCCACCACACGGTCCGGGGCACGGTGGGGCTGTGGAGCAAGCTGCCCCTCTCGGACACCCGGACGGTCGACGTCGCGATGCAGGGCATGGCCGGGCCGTTGGCGCGGCATCTGTCGGCCGAGGAGAGGAAGCCGACGCCCCGGGCGCTGCGCACCACCGTGACCACGGACCACGGGCCGATCGCGGTGTACGTCGCCCACCTGGGATCCGTACGGCTGATGCCCCGGGGCGGCTACCGGACCGAGCAGCGGGACGCCGGGGCGAAGGCACTCGGCAAGGCCGTCGCCGCCGAGCGGAACGAGCGGGTGGTGCTCCTGGGCGACCTGAACGGCACCATGGACGACCGCGCGTTCGCCGGTCTCACCTCGCGGCTCCGCTCGGTGCAGGAAGCGGCCGGTGACGGCTTCGGCTTCAGCTGGCCGGCGGCGTTCCCCGTGGCGCGGATCGACCAGATCCTGGTCCGCGGTTTGGAGCCGAAGAGCTCCTGGGTGCTGCCGGCGACCGGCAGCGATCACCTGCCCGTGGCGGCCGGAATCAGCTGGTGAACACTGCGGGAGCGGCCTGAGGGACGGTCCACGGGAGCGCCCGGCTGGCCCGGTCCCTGCTGGCCGCCGGGCTGATCGACGAACTGCGCCTGGCGATCGCCCCGGTGGTGGTGGGCGAGGGACGCCGTCTGTTCCCGGACGGCGGCGCCCCGGCCGCTCTGCGGCTCATGAGCAACGAGACCACACCGGGCGGGCTGACCGTGCAGGTGTACGAGTCGGCGGGGGCCCCGGAGTACGGGACGTACGGGGCCGGCGCGTAGGCCGCCGCGCGCCCGGCCCCGCAGATCCCCGGAACCGCGGGACGGTCGCCGTCGCGCCGATCAGGCCCGGCGGCGCCGAACCGCCCTGGGAGGGCCTCCCGTACCGCCCCGGAGGCCCGTCGGGTTCCGGGCCTCGCCGCCGAGCGCACCCGTCGGCCGGATTCGTGTCCCGTGCAGCCGCGCCGGGAGTACCCCGGACCGCCGGACGACGTGTGATTGACTGATCCGCATGGCCCCGTCTCCACACCCGCGCGTTCGGCCGTGACCGCCGATCCGACCGCGGCCACTCGGCCCCGCAACCGCAAGCAGCTCATCGTCGAGGCGGCCGGCCGGGTCTTCAGTGAGCGCGGCTATCACGCTGCGTCCATGGAGGAGATCGCCGCCGGGGTGGGCATCACCGCCGCGGCCCTGTACCGGCACTTCCCGAACAAGTACGCCCTGTTCGCCGAGTGCGCCGACGTGATGGCGGACCGGCTCGTCGCCGCGATCGACGAGGTGCCGTCCGGGGCGGCCCTGGCGGATGTGCTCACCGCCGTCAGCCGGGTCACCGTCGCGCATCGAGCGTCGGGCGGGGTGTATCGATGGGAGGCCCGGTTCCTCAACCACGACGACCGCCGGCTCCTCACGGCGAAGTTCGGGCACGTCGTGGGACGGGTCGACGAGGCGGTCCAGCGCGCCCACCCCCTGCCCGACGGGCGTCTGCGGGCGGCGGCGGCCCTCGGAGCGATCGGGTCCGTCACCATGCATCACACCTCGATCGCCCAACGCCGGGCCGAGGAAATCCTGTCGGCGTCTGCCCTGCGTGTCGCGGCGACCGATCCCGGCACCGCGCGGAGCGGAGCCCGCCCCGTCAAGCTGCCCGCCCAGCCGGTGCCGCGTACCCGCCGTGCGGAGATCCTCGCTGCCGCCATCCCGCTCTTCGCCCGGGACGGGTTCGCCAGCGTCACCAACGGGCAGATCGCCGAGGCGGTGGGACTGGCGCCCTCCGCCCTCTACCGTCATTACCCCGGCAAGGTGGACATCCTCCAGGCGGCGTGCCTCCAGGCCGCAGGACTGCTCGCCCAAGGTGTGGAGCAGAGTCTCCACGAGGTGACCGGTCCGCGCGACGCCATCGTCGCGCTGGCGTCGACGTACGTCGCCTACAGCTTCGAGTACACGGCCCTCAACAGCGTCGCCGAAGCCGAACTCGCCGGTCTGCCCTCCGATCTGCGGCGGTCCCTCGTTCTCGCCCAGCGTGAGCACATCGCGGTCTGGGAACAGCAGCTGAGACTGGCCCGGCCTGAGCTCGATCCGCGTCAGGCCCGGCTGCTGGTGCACGCGGGCTTCGGCGTGGCGGTCGAGGCAGGACGTGTCCTGCGGTGGCGCGACAGCCCTGCGAACCGCGATTCGGTGACGGCTCTGGTCGTGGGCGCCCTGGGCGTCTGAACGGGGGCCGGTACGGCGCACGCCGCTGCGGCGCGGAAGCCCGTTCCCCGGCGCGGGCGCCGGGGAACGGGGCTGCGGTGCCGGTGGCTCAGCCGGGCCTGTTCCCGGTCGGGATGGTGATCGGGGTGGTGGTCGTGGAGGAGCCCTTGTTGAGAAAGGCCATGGCCACGCCGCGCAGGAACTGGTCGAAGACGTAGAAGGCGCCGGGCGCGATGGGCGAAAGTCCTTCACGGAAGAGGATGAAGGCCGGCCACACGGTACGGACCAGGGTCGCCGCGGCGTAGTCGCGCGGCAGTTTCAGCCAGTCACCGACCTGATCGCTGAGTGCGTAGCGTACGAACTCGTTCAGGAAGCCACGCGTCACACCGAGGTCGATCTCCGCGGTCAGGCCGAGCAGGACCTCAGCCAGGTCCAGCCCCTCGGGCGTGGGGGCGAGGATCGGGGTGAGTACCTGCGCCGACTGCGCCTCGGCGGCCGCCCAGGTCTGCGGGATGTACTCGGCCGGCACGCCGAGCAGGTAGATGGCCACCTGCCAGGAGTGCAGGAACGCCTCCTCGTCCGCCCTCGACATCGGGATCTTCCAGTCCAGCATCTTGCGGTGCACGTAGGTGCCCAGGCTGTGGAAGGTGACCAGGATGTCGGCGACGCTGATCGGGATGGTCTGGTCGGCGCCCGCCTGCCAGTGCGGCGACTGCGGCAGCAGGTGGCGCACCGCACCGTGCACCAGACGTGTCTTGTTGGCGGTGACGATGAACTGCCCGGTCGGCTTGAAGGCGTCCAGCTGGGACAGGTCGTAGCCGAACGTGAAGGTCTTGGCGGCCCGGTCCTTCATGTCGGCGCCCCCGACGGACCAGTACACGCTGCGGGCCTCGCGCGGGATCACGGTGCTCATGATCCCGCTCCCGAGGCCGTACAGCATGAACAGGTAGGTGTCCTTGCGCCGGTTGAAGTCGGCGGCGCGCGCGAGCTTGACGGGGTCGGCCCACGAGGGCAGCTTGTTGTACGTCGCCAGATGCGCCCTGAGTTCGGCCGGCAGACTGCTGGGCAGGGCGTCGTTGTTGTTCACCCACGAGGCCATCGCGGTGTTGACCGCGGGAACCTGGCCGTTCTCCAGCAGCGAGACCATCAAGGGGTCCGTCGCACTGTCCCAGATGTACTCGGGGTCGGCGCCCGTCCCAGTTCCGGCGACCGAATTCGTGGGTGCCCACGCCCACGCCTTGGAGGGAGCCGCCACGCCCACGAGGCCGAGCGCCACGCCCAGGGACAAGGCCTTCCGCCTGCTGAGATTCTCCATTGACTTACCCGCTTCCCTGAGGACCAGATGGCGCTGTGCGCCGTTTTCTGGCGCGCCAGTTGCGTGAACATGGCGAGTCGGAACGTGCTGAGCCATGTGATTTTCAATTAACATAGCGGGGTGTCTCGCCGTCGGCAATGGTGGTGACCGACGTCAGATTCCCGGTTGCCGCCCGTCGCCCTCCGCGGCGCTCCCGGTGCGATCCCCGGGGCGGGAACGGGACGGAACCGAGGTGTCCGTGGATGGGCCGGTCAGCACCTGGAGGAATCCCGCCCCGTGTGGTGCGTGAGATCCGGGAGAGCGCGGCCCGAGGCTGTAGGGGGTTTGGCGGACCAAGCGGCTGTGCAGGGCGGACGCGGTGTACCGGGGGAGCGCGGCCCGAGGCCGTGGGTGACGGCAACCATGAACGTGTCTAGGTGAACTGGCGTGCCGTCAAGAAGCCGGTGTCCGGAAACAGTCGGTTCAAGGTCCGCCCGCTGCGCGGCCGACAGCAACTCCTCGAGCTGCCCGCCCTGTCGTCGCGGACGCTCTCGGCCACCACCGCAGGACGGGAGCCCGGCCGGACGTGGAGCCGATCCGCCACTGGTGAGCACAGGGGGTCACCAGCGGGGCGGGTTCCTCCGAACGGGCAAGCCCTGGGCGACGTGCTGTCCGCCCTGCGCTGTTCAGCCACCCGCCGGTGCTGAAAGCGCCTGGCGCTCGCTCTCATCAAGCCAGGTCAGATACCACCGGGAAAAGGTCATCGGCTCCCCCCGCTCGTCCAGCAGCGGGGCCAGATCCTCGTCGTCCACCCGGTTGTCGGACCAGATCCGTCCGCGCTCGGGCCCGCTGAGGATCAGCCACTGGCGAGCGGCACAGCCGATGTGCGAGATCACGACGGCGCCCACCGTGCGGCCCGGGGAGAACATGACGGGCTCCCACCGCTCGTCCCACGCCTCCATGGCGTCATCGAAATCCTCGATCTCCTCGAAGTGCTCCTCCTCCGGGCGTTCTTCCAGCAGCCGCCTCACCTGCTCAGGATCAGGGCCCTGCTGAGGGAAGGGCTCAGCCAGCCTGGACAGGTCCGCGAGGTCGGCGCCGTCCCCCTCCCAGCGCCAGCGTCCCTGGACGCGCCGGACCGGGAAGACGCCGTACGACGGGCCGGCGCCGCCGGCCCCCACCCGGAGAAGGAATTCTCGGTACTCCTCGGGCAGGACAACGCCCACCTGGGCCTCAAGGTCGGCTATTTCCTCCGAGGTCAGCGGCTCGTCCAGAAGGAATCGGTGCCCCATCGAGCCGAACACACCCGCGCTGCCGGGATCAGCCCCCAGTGCGTGCGTACGTTCCCTCACGCCGGCCCACATCGAGTTCTCCATGGGCGGAGCCTACGAGGCACCCCTGACACCTCGGGTGACCAGACCGGGAACGAGTCCGGAGGGTGGACGCCCCGCCCGTGTCGCCCCGGGCCGGCCCAGGCCGGCGCCTCCTCCCCGTCGCATGGGGGGGCTCGGGGTCCGGCCCGGCACTTTGAACTCAGAGATGACAAAGTATGGACTTCTCCAGCAGAAGCCCCCTAGCGTGGCGGCGCAACCGCAGGCGATCCCTGTTCGCGGACCAGTACAGCCCGTCCGGAGTGCCCCCGTTTCTGGAGGACCGATGCATCCACGGCTGTTTCCACGTGCCCGAAGACACCTCACCACCCTGCTCGTCGGGAGCTTCCTCGCCGGAGGGGTCTGGGCCGGGCCCCCGGCCGCCGCCGCACCCGACGACATCCCGCCCCAGGAGCCCGGTGTCACTCTGCGGGTGTTCGACACGCAGGTGACCCTCAGCAAGCTGTGTGCGCTCAAGCCGGGGCAGACGCCCAACCACGACAAGCTGATGCCCACCGTCGACTGGTCCACCGTCGAGGACTTCGGCGGCTACGCCGACAACTTCGTCGCGGAGGTGTCCGGTTACCTGGTCGTCCCGGCCGACGGCACCTACACCTTCCGCCTCGAGAGCGACGACGGCTCACGGCTCACGATCGACGGCCGGCAGGTCATCGACCACGACGGTCTGCACGGCGCGGAGCCGAAGGACGGATCCGTCCAACTCGCCGCGGGATCCCATCCATTCCGTGTCGACTACTTCGAGCGTGGTGGAGAACAGCAGCTGAAGCTCGCGTGGAAGCCGCCGGGGGCGGGCGACTTCGGCATCGTCCCGAGTGAGGCCCTGAGCACCGACGCGGGGGTCGTCCGGGTCACGGCGCCGGGCCGCAAGGAGTGCGAATCGGGCGCCGACACCCCCGGCGACGGCCTGCCGCTCACCGGCGTACGCCCCGACCTCGACCTCACCGATCTGCGCCCGGAGGGATTCGAGCCGCAGGTCACGGGAATGGACTGGCTGCCCGACGGGCGCCTGGCGCTCTCCACCTGGGGCGGCTCCGGGACCACCGCAGGGGAGGTGTACCTCCTCGGCAACGTCACCGGTGAGACCAGCCGCGACAAGGTGACGGTGGAGAAGATCGCCGAGGGACTGCGCGAGCCGATGGGGATCGCGTACGTCGACGGTTCGCTGTACGTCTCGCAGAAGCATGAGCTGACACAACTCGTGGACGCCGACAAGGACTTCGTCACCGACGAGTACCGGACGGTCGCCACCTGGCCGTACGGGGGGAACTTCCACGAGTTCGCCTTCGGGCTCCTGTACCGCGACGGCTCCTTCTACGTGAACCTCTCCGTCGCCATCGACTACGGCGGCGCGACCACCACGCCGCAGCCCGCGGAGGGCCGCGGCACGACGTACAAGGTCAGCAAGAAGACAGGCAGGATCCAGGCCGTCGCGGGCGGCCTGCGGACACCGAACGGGATCGGCTGGGGGCCCGGGGGCTCCCTCTTCACCACCGACAACCAGGGCGGCTGGCTGCCCGCGTCGAAGCTGGTCCAGATCAAGCAGGACCGATTCTTCAACCACTACACCCAGCCGTCCGGTGCGTTCGACGACCGGGTGCCCACCCAGCCGGTGCTCTGGCTGCCGCAGAACGAGATCGCGAACTCCCCCAGCACACCGCTGTACCTGAAGGAGGGCCGGTTCGCCGGGCAGATGCTGTTCGGCGACGTCACCTACGGAGGACTCCAGCGTGCCTACCTGGAGAAGGTGAAGGGGCAGTACCAGGGTGCGGTGTTCCGTTACACACAAGGGCTCGAAGCTGGTGTCAACCGCATCACCATGGGGCCCGACGGTGCGATATACGCGGGCGGTCTCGGCGCCGACGGCAACTGGGGCCAGGAGGGCAAGCTGAAGTTCGGCCTGCAGAAACTCGCGCCGAACGGTGGCAACACCTTCGACATCAAGGAGATGCGGGCCGTCCCCGGCGGTTTCGACCTGGAGTACACCCAGCCGCTGTCGCAGGCCACCGCGGCGGAACTGGCCGCGCACTACCAGGCGGAGCAGTGGCGCTACACCCCCACCTCCGACTACGGCGGCCCGAAGATCGCCGAGGAGCGGCTCGCCGTGCGCTCGGCGACCCTCTCCGACGACAGCCGCACGGTGCGGCTGCGTCTCGACGGACTCGAGCCCGACCGGGTCGTCCACCTGCGCTCACCGCGCCCCTTCTCCTCCGCGTCCGGTGAGACGCTGTGGAGCACGGAGGCCTGGTACACGCTCAACGCCCTGCCCGGGAAGCAGCCGCCACCGGCCACGCTGTACGAGGCGGAGGAGGCGCGGCTCACCGGCACGGCCGGTGTCAACACCGACCACACCGGCTACTCGGGAAGCGGCTTCGTCGACCGCTACCACACGGAGAACGGGACCGGCACGACCTTCGACGTCACCGTGCCCAAGGCCGGGGACTACGACGTGAACCTGCGGTACTCCAACGGACCCAACCCCTTCCAGGGCACCAAGTCCCTCTCCCTCCACGTCAACGGGAAGAAGCTGAGACAGACGGAGCTGGCCTCCACCGGCACGTGGGACGCCTGGTCGACCCAGACCGAGCGGATCCGGCTGAAGGCGGGCCGGAACACCGTCTCGTACCGCTTCGACTCCGGTGACACCGGTCACGTCAACCTCGACCTGATCACCGTGCGGCCCCACGGCGCCCCCGTCCCCCTCTTCGACGGCACCACGGCCTCCCAGGAACAGTGGCAGCACACGGACGGGCGGCGCGTCGCATGGCCGCTCACCGACGAGCGGTCGATGGAGGTGTGCTGCGGCGACATCCGCACCAAGGACGCCTACCAGGACTTCTGACTCCGTATGGAGTTCCGGGTGCCGCTGCTGCCGGACGACGTGACCGGTCAGAACCGCGGCAACAGCGGCGTCTACCTCCAGGACCGTTACGAACTCCAGATCCTCGATTCGTTCGGTGACACCACCCTCGGCACCGACGAGGCGGGGGCGATCTACCAGAAGAAGGCTCCGGACATCAACGCGGCGACCGCTCCGGAGACCTGGCAGACGTACGACATCACCTTCCGTGCCGCCCGCTTCGACGGCAGCGGCCGGAAGACCGCGGACGCGCGCGTCACGGTGGTGTGGAACGGCAGGAAGGTCCACGACGACATCGCGATCGACGGACCGACCGGTGCGGGAGCGCCGGAGGGCCCGTCGGCCGGGGCGATCCGGCTCCAGGACCACGGGAACGCGGTGAGGTTCCGTGACATCCGCATCGAACCACTGAGCTGAGGCGCGGACTCCACCGTCGAGCGGGGCGCCTGCGGACCGCAGGCGCCCCGCTTCGGTGCGGCGCGTCAGTCCGGCGTTGTTCCTGACGCGCTCCAGGCGGAGCTGAGGCCTTCCAGCCACGCAGGTGGCAGCTCCGCCTGGTCCCACTCCGCCCGGAGTGCCGCAGGAGCGGTGGTGAGGCGTTCGAGCACCGCGATGCTGGTGGGGGAGTGCAGGAGGGAGTAGCGGCCGTGCAGGGAGATGTGACTGCGCGGCCCGTAGCGGGCGTACAACCGGACCATCCGCTCCCGGTGGGACGCGGTGAACTCCTCCAGCTGCCCGGCGTAGCCGACCCGTCCCACCACACCCATCGTGCCGAGCACCGCGGTGAGGACCTCGTCCGAGGCCTCCGGCTCCAGGTCCGAGACCTCGTTGAACGAGAGGTAGAGCGGCGTCACGGCGACCTTCGCGCGCTCCACGTCCACCCTCCCGACGGAGTGGTGAACCCCCGGGACGCCGTCCCCGCCGGAGCCGGCCGGCGCTGTGCCGATGGCCCGGCCGAGGGCCCGCTCCGCCATGCCGGCGAGCGCGTCGGTGACGGCCCGCGCGCCGTCGTGCCAGCCGGCGGCGTACGACTCTTCTGCCTCGCCCGGGGCGCGCTCCGCCTTCCCGGCCTCGCTGTGCGCGTCCGCGATCGCACCGGCCTCCACGAGCGCGATCAGCTCGTCGGCCTCGTCACGGAACACCCCTGCGCGGCCCAGGAGTTCGAGGAGGGTCTCCTTCGCGTTCAGGACGCTTGCGGAGTCCAGCGAGTGTCCGGTCTTCTCGGTGGTGTCGATCGTTTCCTCCTCGTCGGCCTCGGCCCGGTGCTCCTGCCGGACGTGGCGCTCCGTCGGGGCCACGTGCCTCGGCTGTGAGGCCTTCCGCCGGCAGCCGCCCCTTCCAGCATCTCAAGTCTCCACGACATGGCCGGTCACCGCCGCGTCCTGGGCGGATCCGGACCACCCGTGTCCGCACGTACACCTGCGGTACGGGTCCTGGCCGCCGTCGGGTCGGCTGTCCGCCGTCTGCGCGCCGTAGGCCGGGAGCGAGCGCGCACGGCGTCCCCCTCACCCCCGGGTGCCGGGGGTGAGGGGGACGCCGTGCGGTGAGGTCAGCGGTCGACGGCTCCGGGGGCGAACGGGCCGTCCAGAGCCGCCCACTGCAACAGCAGGACGGTCTTGCCGTCGACGATCCGGCCGTCGCGGGTCATGGCCAGGGCCTCGGTGAAGGGCACGTCGAGGACCTCGATGTCCTCGCCGTCCTCCTCCAGCCCGCCGCCCGCCCCGGTCCGGTCGGCAGGAGTGTAGGGAGCGGCGAAGAAGTGCAGCCGCTCGGTGACGGAGCCGGGACTCATGTAGGCGTCGAGGACGTGGGTGAGCGGACCGAGCGTCACGCCGAGCTCCTCGGCGCTCTCGCGCCGGATCGCTGCCGGCGGGTCGTCCGCGTCGAGCAGCCCCGCGGCGGCTTCGACGAGCATGCCGTCGGGGTGGTCGTTGACGTAGGCCGGGTAGCGGAACTGGCGGGTGAGCAGGACGTGGCCGCGCTCGGTGTCGTAGGGCAGGACGACGGCGCCGTTGCCCCGGTCGTACGTCTCGCGCTGCTGGGTGGTCCACCGGCCGTCGCGACGGCGGTAGTCGAACGTGGTGCGCCGCAGGACGTGCCAGCCCTGGGAGGTGAGTTCGACGTCCCGGATCACGACGTCGGCGTTGCGGTCCAGATCGCGCCCGGAGCGGTCGAGGCCGGTACGTCCGCGGTGGTCGGCGATCTCGATGCCGGGCCGGGGGCCCCCGGGCTCCACCGTGGGGCGAGGGCTCACGCCTGCTCCTGCGGGGCGAGGGAGGGGATCTGGTCGACGTCCTCGTACACGGGCAGGCCCCGGCGGCGGGCGGTGGCGACGTCCTGGTCCGCTCCTGCGGACTCACCGGGCAGGCGCAGCACGGCGTCGCAGTGGGCCAGCAGGCGGTCGGCGGCCGGGTACAGCACCTGGTCGGCGAGCGGGTCGGTGGGACCCGCGCCCGCCGAGCGCAGGACGGGCAGGGCGATCCACTCCCCGATCACCGGAAGGTGCCCCGCGGCGAAGATTGGCCAGGCGGCCTCTTCGAGGCGGGCGAGATTGGCGGCCATGGCCCGGGGGTCGCCGTCCGTGCCGGAGCGGTAAGGGCCGGCGATGAGTATGAGCATGGGCTTGTCGGTCATGTCGAGGTACGATACACGCAGAAACGTGCAAGAACATGGGAGAGTGTGGATGCTGGCTGCTGAACGACGCGACCACCTGCTGGGTCTGCTGGCGCGCGAGGGCAAGATCGTCGCCAAGGACGTCGCCGCCGAGCTGGGGATCTCCGAGGACAGCATCCGTCGTGACCTGCGCGACCTCGCGGGTGAGGGTCTGTGCCAGCGGGTCTACGGCGGCGCGCTGCCCGTGTCACCCGCCGTGGTGGACTACGGGGCCCGCCAGGCCGTGTCCCCGGACGGCAAGCGGAAGGTCGCCACGGTGGCCGCCGGGCTCGTCCGGCCGGGCGGCGCGCTGATCCTCGACGGCGGGACCACGGCCCTCGCGGTCGTCCACGCCCTCCCGAGGGACCTGGCCTGCACCGTGATCACCCACAGCCCGACGATCGCCGCCGCCCTGCTCGACCATCCGCAGGCGGAGGTCTTCCTGCTCGGTGGCCGCATCTTCAAGCACTCCGCGGTGGCCTGCGGTGCGGCGGCGGTCGAGGCGGCGCAGAACGTCTCCGCCGACCTCTGCCTCCTCGGCGTCACGGGCGTGCACCCGGACGAAGGGCTGACCACCGGTGACGCCGAGGAAGCCGCGATGAAGCGGGCCCTGGCGGCACGGGCCGCGGACACCTACGTCCTCGCCTCGTCCGAGAAGATCGGCACCGCTTCCCGGTTCCGTGTCCTGCCCTGGGAGGAGATCAGCGGCCTGATCACGGACGCCCCGCACCACCCCGTGATCGAGCAGCTCGCGGCGCGGGGCGTCGAGGTCCTGGCGGAGGGCTGAGGGCCACCGACGGTCCGCGGCCCTCCGGTCGCGGACCCGGTCCGCGTGCGGCGAAAAGCCTTTGCGCTCCGGCGGACACGTCCTTATCGTCGGCCTCGTGCGCCCGTGATCCCGACGTCCCCGTGCCAGGTGGTCCGCAGCTCCGCCGTGCCCCGTCACGGACATCCGTGAGCCGGACCGCCCGTTCGGTGCGTCCGCCGTCAGGCAGGCACCCGTCCCGCGACACGGCGCCGGGCACCCCCGAGCCGACGTCCCCGGGCATGCCGGCCGCCCTTCCCTGAACGCCGGGACCCTCGCTGACGCGGACCGACCGCTTCGCTACCGCGTGTGCGAGAGACCGGCTCCGTAGGACCGATGTGGAGATTCTCATGTTCGAGGAGCTTTCGGCTCTCCATGCCCGCCCCGCCCTCCACTCCGTGGTGACGACCCCGGCTCTGTGGACCGACACGCACATCTCGGAGCGCATGCTGGCCGCGCACCTGGACCCGCAGGTGGACCTTTCCTCCTACAGGGCGGAGTACCTCGAGAAGATCGCCGCCTGGATCATCGCCCGCTTCGACATCCGCGCGGGTCGGCGCATCGCCGACTTCGGCTGCGGCCCGGGGCTCTACACCACCCGCTTCGCCCGCACCGGGGCGCGCGTCACCGGGCTGGACCTCTCCGCGCGCTCACTCGCGCACGCCGAATCGCTCGCCCGGGAGGAGAGCCTGACCATCCGCCATCTGCGCCAGGACTACCTCTCCTACCGCGACGACGAACGGTACGACGTGATCGTCATGGTGATGCGTGACTACTGCGCGCTCACTCCCGACGGACGGCGCGCCCTGCTGGCGACCGTCCGCGAGCATCTCGACGCCGGTGGCCGTTTCGTCTTCGACGTCGACTCCGCCTCCGCCTTCGCGGGGGTGCGGGAGCAGGTGGTCCACGCCCGGGACCTCATGGACGGATTCTGGTCCGCCGACGCCTACTTCGGCTTCCACCACACCTACCGCTACGACGCCGAGCGCGTGTCCCTGGACACGTACGAGATCATCGAGGCGGAGCGGCACCGGACCTTTTTCAACTGGGTCCGGTACTTCACCCCGGACGAACTCGTCGGCGAACTGAACGACGCCGGATTCGACGAGGTCGACATCCTGGGCGATCTGACCGGAGCTCCCTACGACGCTGCGGCACCACACTTCGCCGCCGTCGCCTCGCGGCGCACCGCGTCCGGGGGTCACCCGACACCACCGTCGCCGTCCCTGGAGACGTGATCCCGCACGGTGGGCAGCGGTGCGTGCAAGAGATGTACGCGACTCCGGTCCAGACCAAAGTCTTGACAGGCCCGGCGTTCATTCCTTAAATCACGTACTGAAGTAAGTGCTTCCCCTCCTTCGCTTCCCCCGGCCGGTCGGCCGGGGTCCCGGGGGAGCGCTCCTGCGCCCCACTCGATCCCCTATGTGTCATGCGCGCGTCACCCCCCTCACGCTCCCCGAAGGGAGAAGGCAATGAGTTCCCCGCGCTTTCCCAGACGCCTGGTCCTGTCCCTCGTCATGGCGCTCGGCATCGCCTCACTGACCACCGGCCTGGCGCAGAACGCGCCCGCTGCGACAGCCGCACCCGCCTCCGAGACGACGACCGCCGCGGCGACGGCCGCCGTGGCCTTCGCCGACGAGTTCGACGGGCCTGCGGGCTCGGCGGTCGACGGTGGCAAGTGGCTGACGGAGACCGGTGACAATGTCAACAACCATGAGCGGCAGTACTACACGGCGGGTACGAGCAATGCGGCCCTGGACGGTCAGGGCAATCTGGTCATCACGGCGCGGAAGGAGAATCCGGGTAACTACCAGTGCTGGTACGGGAAGTGTGAGTACACCTCGTCGCGGCTGAACACCTCGGGCCGGTTCACGTCGACGTACGGGCACGTGGAGAGCCGGATGAAGATCCCGCGCGGGCAGGGGATCTGGCCGGCGTTCTGGATGCTGGGTGCCGACATCGGCAGTGTGGGCTGGCCCAACAGCGGCGAGATCGACATCATGGAGAACGTCGGTTTCGAGCCGGGTATGGTCCACGGGACCCTGCACGGGCCGGGATATTCGGGCTCGGGAGGTATCGGTGCGGGGTACTCGCTGCCGGGCGGGGCGGCTTTCGCGGACGCCTTCCACACCTTCGCGGTGGACTGGGCTCCGGGCTCCATCACCTGGTCGGTGGACGGCACCGTCTACCAGCGCCGGACACCGGCCGATCTGAACGGCAACCGGTGGGTGTTCGACAAGCCGTTCTTCCTCATCCTCAACCTCGCCGTGGGCGGCTACTGGCCCGGTGACCCGGACGGCAGCACCAGCTTCCCCCAGAAGCTGGTCGTCGACTACGTCCGCGTGACCACCGGCGAGGCCTCGTCGGGCGGCGGACCCATCACGGGGCTCGCGGGCAAGTGCGTGGACGTCGCGGGTGGCGCGGCGGCGAACGGCACGGCCGTGCAGCTGTACGACTGCAACGGGACCGCGGCGCAGAAGTGGACCGTCGGTTCCGACGGCACGATCCGTGCGCTGGGCAAGTGCCTGGACGTCGCCTCGGGCGGCACGGCGGACGGGTCTTTGGTGCAGTTGTACGACTGCAACGGGACCGCGGCGCAGAAGTGGGCGACCCCGGCGGCCAAGGACATCGTGAATCCGCAGGCGAACAAGTGCCTCGACGTGTCCGGCGGCAGCAGTGCCAACGGGGCTCGGTTGCAGATCTGGACCTGCACCGGTGCCGCCAACCAGAAGTGGACCGTGACCAGGTGACCAGGCGTCACGCGCCGGCCGGGAGACGATGACGGGGGCGCGCCCAAGGGCCCATCCGGTTGCGGGCTCCGTCCGCCGACCATGACCGGCCGTCCACCTGACGAGGACGCCCTCTCACCGCCCGCCTGCGGGCGGTGAGAGGGCGTCCTCGTCAGATCCAGTGCCTCCCCGCCCCTGTCGGAGCGGGGAGCCGGCGAGCATGCGTCGCGGGGTGATCCAGCGGTTCTCGGTGAGGGCCTCGATGTCCGCCTCGGCCCCGCCGTGGCGCGATCCGGTGCCCGATGCCCCGCCTCGCCGAGCGGCGTGTTCGCCCCTCGTTCCCGGTCCGGCGGTTGCCGTACGCGATGCCGACTGTCGTATCGCCGTGGCCGGCCCCGTGGCCAAGCCTGGCCGGATCGGGGCAGGCAGCTCTATGCGGACAGCAAAGGGACCCAGTGGTCCACCACCTGGCGAAGGCGACGCCGGTGCTCCGCGATCCAGTCGTCCGGGGGTACGAGCGGAACCCGCACGGTGACCATCGACGAGTCGTCCTCGACGACCACCTCCGGGCAGTCGCGCTCGCCCGTGAGCTGTATCCGGACGGAAGGCCCCCGGTCCCATTCCATCCAGGCGACGTCCTCGCCGGCTTCCAGTCCGTTCAGCGCCTCTGCCCAGGCGTTCAGCCTGGAGACCGACAGGACGAGGTCGGTACGGCCGGAGACGAACGGCGTCCGGACCACGATCTCGGCCCGCAGTCCGCCGCTCCACGCAGGGAGCCGCCCCAGGACCACGACGGCGACGCTGTTGCCCTCGTCATCCGCCAGGGAGACGAGCTCTTCCGGTACCGACGCGCTCACGACTGCCCTTTCCTCGGCGAGTACCGCGATCTTCCGCCCTCCGGAAGGGGGCTGCCACTCCCTTTCGGCTCGCGGGGCGCACTGTCAGGCGTGACCGAGGCTGCGGCAGCTCCCCGTGTACGCCGACCGCCGGACGCTCGGCATCCGTTCGTGCACGGGATTCCGCTTCCGGACGGGGTGGCCATGGCCCCGGCGTACGTACGACGGGAACCTGTAGCGCGATGGGGCAGCCGCATGCCGATGCCGCAGGCGCGAGGGCGACGGCCGAGGAGGCCGCCGCCCTGGCGGTGTCCCGTCTGCTCCGGCCGGTCGCTCAGCAGGAGTGCCCGGGGCGCAGCGGGTGAAGGGTCCTCCTCCGGGTGGTCATCGGCGCCTCCTGCGCGCCATGGCCAGCAGCAGGACGGTGCCCGCGACCACGCATCCCAGCGCGGTCAGCGCGAGCGGGGTGCTGCTGCCCGCACCGGTTTCCCCGAGGCCTCCGTCACCGTGGCCGCCGCCGTGGCCACCACCGGTGCCGCCGTCCCACGGGGGTTTCGTGGGGTGGGTGCCGGTCGGGTGGGGAGACGGGGAGGGGGAGTGTCCCCGGTCGGTGTTGGTGAGGGTGCAGGTGACCGCGTCACCCGGCGCCACCGTCACCCGGCCGTCGGTCGCGGGCAGTTCACCCTCCGTGCCCGCACAGGCCCAGCCGGTGGCCGTGTACCCCTGAGGTCCGCCGGACTCGCCGAGCGTGTACGTCCCTCCGGGCACCGGCACCTCCGTGACCGCGGGGGTGCCGCTCGCACCGGAGAGGTCCTCGGGCCCTGCGGCCGTCAGAGTCCAGTCCTCGGGCGTGGCCGTCCCGCCGTGCTCGTTGACGACGCGCTTGACGAGCGTCAGCCGCGCCTCGCAGGTCACGGTGTTGCGCACGGTGAACGCGTTCTCGGTGTCCGTGAGACGGGCCTCGTAGGGCAGGCTCTCGTCGACGCTCTCCCCGTTCGCCGTCGTGACCCGGCTGCTCCCCACGGTGCACGCTTCCGGAACGCTCGTCGTCTCGGCGATCGTCGCGGTGTCACCGACGGCGTATCCGTCGCGGGCCTCGCCCCACGGCTGTGCGGTGGCGGGGCCCGCGCCCGGGCCCGTCAGCGTGAGGGCGGCCTCGAAGCCGTCCGGCCGGTCACGGTGGGCGTACGTCTCCCCGTCGATCTCCCATTCCTTCCCGACGGTGATCGACGCGTCGTCCGGGGCCGGCCGCGGCCGGTTGTACATGGTGCAGCTGATCGCGGAGAGCCGTGCGACGTCCACGGAGAAGGCCGGTTCCGCGGCCGTTCCCGTGTTGGTGACCTCCACGGGTGCGCCGGTGTCGAGGTCGGTACAGACGGCGTTCCGGCCGTCGCGCGTCACCAGGTCGTAGCCGCTCCGCTGGGTCTCGGCCACGTCGACGGCGGCGGAGTCGATCCCCGCCGGATAGGTCGGCTCGAAGGACACGGCGCCGGTGCCGTCCTCGGAGGTCTCCTGGGTGTCGGGGAGCCCGCCGACGCCGGAGGTGGAGGTCGTCGCGGTGAACTCCCAGCCCTCACCCGCCGGGGTGGCGCCGGTGACGTCCTCGCCCCTGTTGTCCTCGGGCACGATCTGCTTGACGACGGAGAGGGTCCCGGCGCAGTTTCCGAGCGCGAGCTCGGTGAGGGCCTCGCCCGCTCCCGCGAAGTCGTCGGTCTGGTAGTGGTCGGCGGTGGTCGGGTTGGTGCCGTCGAAGGCCTCCGGGCCCGAGATCGCCCGGAGGTTCAGCCCCGACACGCCCTCGACACCCCGGCCGACGCCCACCGCGACGACCCGGGAGCCCTCGGCCTTGACCGCGTTGGCGGCGAAGATCCCGCCCTCGGTGTCGGCGAAGTGGGTGTGGGAGCCGTCGCCCGTGCGCGGGTCGTTCCAGTAGGTCGGATTGCCGTCGGTGAGGACGACCACCGCGTCGTAGTGCGGCTCCGCCCGGGCGGCGGCGTACAGGCCCTGGTCCCAGTTGGTGCCCGATCCCAGCGTCCAGTCCGCGTACAGGTCCTTGAAGGTGTCGGCACCCGCCTGGGTGGAGACCGGCATCAGGCCGGGGTGGTTGGCCGTGCCCGTGCTCGGTGATCCCCGGTCGAAGGAGAAGAGCGCCATGCGTGAGGGAGTTCCGGCCAGCGCGTCCGTGAATCCGTCGGCCGCCGCCTTCAGGGCCGGCAGCGCACTGCCCACGGAGGCGGAGAGGTCCAGGACCAGTGCGACGTCCAGCCCGCAGCTGTCCGGCAGGTCGGGGTTGTCGCGCGACTGTTGCCAGATCCCGCCGGAGGCGACGTACGGGTTGGCGGCGTAGTCGGTGCTGAACATGAAGTCGCCGGTGGAGGAGTACGTCCGCCCGCCCTCCAGCGCCGGTGTCCGGAACCGGTACGGGGACTCCACGGAGCCCGATCCGCTGCCCGCCCCGGTCCGCAGCGCCGGGTTGGTGTACCAGCCGTCCGGGACACCGTCCGCGACCTGGCGGACGTGGTACCGCCGACCCGCGTTGCCGCCGCCGGCTCCGGTGTCAGGGACGACGAAGCTGCAGTCGCCGTCGGCGTCCGATGTGCACTGTGCCCAGGTGTCGTTGACCGGTGCGGTGGCGTCGTCGGAGGCGTACAGAGCCAGCCGCACTCCCGCGAGTGGGCCGACGACCGCGGGGGCGGTGCGGTCGCCGCCCGTTTTCACGGTGACCACGGAACTGCCCGGGGCCGGTGCCGGCACGGTCGCCGGGGCGGCACCCAGCAAGGAGGCGAGCGCGGCGGTCCCCGCCAGGGTGCGGGCCACGGCCCGGCGGGCGCCCGTACCGCTGCCGGGGTCCCGGCCGGCCACCGCTCTGTTCAGCACGCGCATGAGTTCCCCTCTGACGAAGTACAGGCGCTCATGCAAACAGGCGTTAGGCCCATCATCTGATGATTGGTCCGTTCGGGGGCGGTGGCGGCCGGCCACCCTGTCGGACGATCTTCCCCGCGAGGAGACTTCGCGGTGCCTTACACCGGTCGGTGAGGATCGTGCAGGTGTTTCGGTCTACCCGTCTGCGGGACCGGCGGAGCCGCCTACGTTCGTGCCCATGCCTGAATCTTCTGACTCCACGTCACCGGCCGTCCCCTCCCGCCGTGGCGTGCTGCGAGCGGCGGCCGTCGTCGGCGGGGCACTCGGTGTCCCCGGCGGGCTGGCGGCGGCCGGGGGGCAGCCCGCCGCGGCGGCGACGCCCTCGACCGTCCCGTCCCCGCCTCCCGAACTGCCCGCCGGACTGGAGGCCTACCGCACCCCCTACATCAACTGGGCCGGCGAGATCACCCACACCGGGCTGTGGGCCTGCGCCCCCCGCACGGGCCAGGACCTGGCCGACCTCGCGAACTGGGCGCACGCCAACGGCTGGCGCCTGCGTGCTCGCGGCAAGGCGCACACCTGGTCGCCCCTCACCATCACCGGGCCCGACGAGTCGGACCGGCGCGTCCTGCTCATGGACACCACCGAGCACCTGACCCGGATGGAACTCGCGACGCCGCCGCCCGGTGCGCCCGGCGCCGTCCGGGCACAGACCGGCGTGACGCTGGAGACGCTGACGGCCTTCCTCGCCGAACACGGCCTGGGCGTCACCAACACCCCGGCACCGGGCGAGCTGACGCTCGGCGGGACCCTCGCCATCGACGCCCACGGCACGAGCGTGCCCGCCGTGGGGGAGAGCCCGCGCCCGGGGCACACCTACGGAACCCTGAGCAACCTCGTCCTCTCGCTCACCGCGGTCGTCTGGGACGCCGCCCGCTCCGCCTACGTGGTGCGCACCTTCCACCGGGGCTCCGACAAGGAGTGCGAGGCTCTGGCGACGCACCTCGGCCGCGGCCTCGTCGTCGAGGCGGTTCTCCAGGCCGGCGAGGAGGTACCGCTCAGGTGCCGGAGCCGTGTCGACCTCACCAGCGACGAACTGTTCGCCGCCCCGGGCAGCGCGCTGGCCGCCCGGGGCAACACCTTCGCCGACTTCCTCGACCGTGCGGGGCGGGTGGAAGCGATCTGGTTCGCCTTCACGGACAAGCCGTGGCTGAAGGTGTGGAGCCTCAGCCCGGAGCGTCCGGCGACGGCGAGGGCCGTGCACCACCCGTACAACTACCCCTTCAGCGACTCGCTCCCCACCCCCGTCGCCCGGCTGGCCGGACGCCTGGTGGGGGAGGGCGCCTGGTACCTCGCCCCGGCCTTCGGGGCGGCGCAGTACACCGTGGCGGCCACCGGGCTGGCCGCCACCTTCGCCACGGACCTCTGGGGCGCCGCGCACAACCTGCAGTTCTACCTCCGTCCCACGACACTGCGGGAGACGGCCAACGGATACGCGATCCTCACCCGGCGCGCCGACGTGCAGCGCGTCATCGCGCGGTTCGCGGCGTACTACAGCGAGCAGCTCAAAACCCGGGCCGCACGCGGGGAGTTCCCCGTCAACGGCCAGGTCGAGATCCGGGTGGGCGGACTGGACCGGCCCGAGGAGTCGGCGGCCCCCGGTGCCCGGCCGCCGCTCCTCTCCGTCGTACGGCCCCCCGCGGACCGGCCGGACTTCGACTGCGCGGTCTGGATCGACGTCCTCACCCAGCCCACGACACCCGGAGCCCACGCCTTCTACCGCGACCTGGAGCGCTTCCTCCTCGCCACCTTCGACGGGGACTACGCCCTCACCCGTGTCGAGTGGTCCAAGGGCTGGGCCTACACGGACACCGAGGCCTGGGCGGACCCGGAGGTCATCGGGACGACGGTGCCCGCCTCGTACGGCCCCGGGCAGTGGGCGGAAGCCGTCGGTGTGCTCGACCGGCTCGATCCGCACGGCGTCTTCGGGAACGCCTTCACCGACCGGCTGATCCGGACGTGAGCCCTCCGCGCTGACGGACCCGGGTTCCGCTCCTCACACCTCGCGGTGGAGGAGGAACGCGAGCAGCCCCTCGATCTCGCACGCCGCGCGCGGGGCGAGCGGCACTCCCCGCAAGCAGGTCCGAGCGGCATCGAGGTGGTGGCGGGCCTCCTCCAGGGTGGCGGTGCGCCCGCCACACGCCTCGACCAGTGCGGTCGCACGCACCGCGCCGGCATCGTCGAGGGGGAGCGGCGCGTCCAGAAGGGCGGCCAGCTCCCTGGCGTGGCGCCCGCTCCCGGCGAGAGCGGCGAGCACGGGGTAGGTCTTCTTGCGCTGCCGCAGATCGCTGTGCACGGGTTTGCCTGTCACCGCCGGGTCGCCCCAGATGCCGAGCAGGTCGTCCACGGCCTGGAAAGCCACCCCGAGGTGACGCCCCGCCCGGTCCAGAGCGGACACGGTCCGTGGCGGCGCGCCGCCCAGAAGGCCGCCGAGGGCCGCGGCACACCCCAGCAGGGTGCCGGTCTTGAGTTCGGCCATCGCGCGGTACTCACCGGGCCGCACGGCATCCGGCCCGGTCCAGGGGCGGGCGGCGAAGAGCAGGTCCTCCGCCTGGCCGCGTACGAGGCCGGTCAGCGTCCCGGACAGCCGGCCGACGGCCGCCGCGGCATGCGGTCCGGGCGTCCCGGCGAGGATCTGCACCGCCAGAGCGAGAAGCGCGTCACCCGCGAGTACGGCGGGCCCCGTGCCGTACGCCTTCCACACGGTGGCGCGCTGCCGGCGCATCCCGTCGCCGTCCATGATGTCGTCGTGCAGCAGCGAGAAGGTATGGACGAGTTCCACGGCCACCGCCCCGTCCAGGGCCTGCTCCCCGGGCGCCCCGGCCCCCTCCGCGCACAGGACGGCGAGGGCCTGGCGCACACCCTTGCCCTCGACGCCCCCTTCGGTGGGACGTCCGCCGACCTCGCACCAGCCGAGCGAGAACGCGGCCATCTCGCCCGGCCACGGGTGGAGTCGCTCCACCGCGGCGGCCAGGGCTGGACGCACCAGGTCACGGCAGCGGGTGAGCGTCCGGGCAGCGGCGACCGCGGCCTCCGGCCGTGCGTCCCGCGCGGAGACGGTCATCGCGTCACCGCCTCCTCGGCGCGGGCGGTGGTCCCCGGCAGAGGGCCCACCCCCAGCTCGGCCGTCGCCTTGTCCACCATGTCCCGGGCGTGCCGCAGCCCGATCCGGTCCAGGGCCCGCCGGAGATCGGCCAGTTCCACGACGGTCTCCGCAGGGTTGCGCCCGAGCCGGGCCAGCGCCTTGGTGAGTCCCAGCCGCGAGAGCGCCGCCCCCCGTGGCTCGTCGATCTCCTCGAACTCCGCGAGTGCCAGGGCGTAGTCGTCGCGGGCCTGCTGATACCGCCCCGCCCGGTAGCGCACGTTGCCCCGCATCTTGTGGTTGTAGGCCAGCGCGCTGGACAACGTCATCTCGCGGCAGATGGATTCGGCCTCGCCCAGCAGCGCGAGAGCGCGCTCCACGTCACCGTCGCGTACGGAGACCACGTCGGCTATGCCGCGCAGCGCCCACGCACGCCCCCGCCGGTCGTCGGCCCGGCCCGCCGTCGTCGCCGCCTCCTCGAAGAGCGCGAGCGCCTTGTCGTAGGAGCCGGTGTTGCGGTGCATCTGCGCGATGCCCTCCAGCGCCCAGACCGTGTGCCGTGCCTCGCCCCGGCGCCGGGCCTCGGCGAGCAGCTGCTCGTGCAGTTCACCGACGGCCTCGTAGTCGCCCTGGATGCGCCCGGTCTCCGCGAGACCCGCCAGCGAGTACCCGCGTACGACCACGTCGCCGCCCCGTTCGCCCAGTTCTGCCGCGAGCCGGAGCAGCCGGTAGGCCAGGGCCAGCGAACCGCGCTGACGGGCGAGTGTGCCTCCGCTCCACAGCGCCCAGGCCATCGCCCCCGTGGCCTGCGCCGAACGTGCCGCACGGTAGCTCGCCTTCCACGCGGCATCGGCCTCCTCGATCCGCCCCAGGCGCCGGCAGGCCTCCGCGACCGCGAGCCCGCAGCGGGCCATCTCCTCCAGCTGTCCGGCGCGTTCGGCCGCTCTCAGCTCCTCGACGCCCTTCGCCAGCACCTCGGTGAGGGAGGAGTTCACCGACAGGGAGCCGAGGGCTCCCTGGTACTCGGGAGCGAACGCCTTGCCCGCCGGACGGTCCTGCTGAATCACCCGTGCCACCTGCTCACTGTCTCGCCTGTCCACGGCACCGCTGCCGTGCGGCGGTTGTCCCACCGCCTTGATCACGACGGTAGGAGCGAGCGGGGGTCCGGCGAATCCCTCTCCGTTCCCGTCATGGGTCATACCTGAGTGCCACGGCGAGCCGCCGGTCTGGTCACCAGGACGGACGGCGCTCCCGCAAGAGGCCCCCCATCGCCGTCGCCGACGGTCGCCCCCCTCGGCGTTTCGGCCGCCCACGGCCGACTCCGGGCTCCCGCCCGCCTCCGAGGACGGCGTCCTCCCTGCGAGGGACGCGGCAGGAGGACGCGCGGGCGGCTGACGGCCCGGCCGACCGGTCTCAGCCGTCCAGGTCGATGTCGCCGAGGTCGACGAAGTCGCAGTAGATCACCCGCTCCTGAGCCTCGCCCGTGCCGTCCGTGCTGATCGACTCGGTCTCCTCGACCGTCAGGCGCAGGCCCTGGCCCCGGCCGCCGTCAGGGTCGCCATGCCGGCCCCACGGCCGGCCGCCGGTGCCCCACCGCCGGTGACGCCCGTGCCAGCCGTGCCCGCGCTGCGGCAGCGCCACCTCGCCGGTGAAGACCGGCCGGTCGGAGGTGTCGGCGTCCGCGGACACCAGCTCGACGGCGCTGCCCTCGACGGTCACCCAGCCGAGGTCCTCGTCCTCGATGCGGGGGTGCCGGCGTTCCAGACGGGCCCTGACCCTGGGCGGGGGCGCACCTTGCGGACGGTAGGACGGACCGGTCAGCGAGATGCCCAGGGGCGAGTCGCCGCTCACGGTGAGTTCACGCTCGGGCAGCGTCCGCACGAGATCGGAGAGCACCACCGCCGAGATCTCCGCCCCCGCGATCGACTCCGGCTGGAGGCGCACGAGTGCCAGGCGCACGAAGGGGAAGTAGCTGTCCCCGGTGTCGAGATCGAGGTCGCAGAACCAGCGTCCCCGTGCCGGGTCGAACTGCGGGGCGAAGCCGAGCGCGGTGACCGTGGAGGCACCGGCCGCGACGCCGCTCGTGTCACGGCACAGGCGGCGGAGCGGGCCGACGGACGCGACCTCGTTGGTGAACGTCGCGGCCGTCGCGGGCCCCACGGAGGCCGACAGGTGGATCGGGTCCCGCCCGATCTGTGTGACGACCGGTTCCTCCCCCGGCACGCCCGGGCCGGGTGCGTCGTCGATGAGGACGCCCAGGAGCTCACCGTCGCCCGAGGAGAACCAGGGGCGGTCCAGAAAGACCCGGATGCCTCCGCCGCGCCGGCGTCGTACCACGGTGCCGGGAGCGCTGTCCGGTTCCTCGAAGGTCAGGGTGGGCATGCAGTAGAGGACCCCGGGCGCCGCCGGAGGAGCGCTGCTCGGGACCGAATGGCTCACCGCCTCGCCTCGCGGCTGACCGTCCGCCGAGGACTGCCCGGAGAAGTACTCGCCGAACCGGGTGGTGGCGACCGGCCGGTAGCGCACCACACGGTGCTTGGTGTCACCGAACTCCTGCCGGCTGTAGGGCGGAGCCGCCGGGGGAGTGGCGTTCTTCGCCAGGGTCTCGGCCAGTTCCGTACTGAAGGTCAGTACACCCTCGGTCAGCGTGCAGGAAGGAGGAACCCTGAGCGGCACGCCGTGCGCGTCCACGGTGTCGGCGAGGGAAAGCGGAAGGGCGAGCACATGTGCCGTGCCCGGCCGCTCGGTCCTGCCCTCCGGCCCCTCGTCCGTGACGTCGGTCCACTCGGCGAACACGTCGACGCGTTCGGTGCTGTCGGTGTGCACCGTGACGGCACCCAGCAGGTGCTCGGTCGTCGCCGACGGGGCGCGCACCGGAGCGGTGCCGAGTTGCAGCAGCGGGTCCTGCAACGGGCGCGCCACCGCGTGGACGAGGGTGAACTCCTGACCGGGGGTGAAGAGCCAGTGGCGGCTCTCGTGCGCCGACGTCATCAGCTCACCGACCTGGCCGTCGTCGGTCGCGGTCGACTCGCGGCACCAGTCCGCCAGGCCCAGCACGGCGTCCTCCACCGCGATCCGCGAGGAGACCTGGACGGAGCGGACGGCGGCCTTGGGCAGCTGCACGGTCAGGACCCGCGCCTGCTGGTCGAACCGCGGTGGTCCTTCGCCCTCCGTGACGCGGATACGGAAGGACGCCGGGTCGTGCCAGGAGGTCCCGTTCCAGTCCACGGGGAAGGGCTGACCCGGCGGCAGGCCGGGCAGCCCGAAGAACACGGCGCCCGTGGACAGTGGATCGGGGAGGTAGGGCATCGGCACCTGCTCGCCCGTGTGCAGGACCAGCGGGGGCGACTTCCCGCCGTCGGCGGCGTCGACCCCCTCCAGCACCCGCGTTCCTGGCAGCGTCGCGTCGTCCAGCGATCCGCTCTCGTGCAGGGCGAGCCGGTACACGGCGGTCCGCACGGCCGGGTCGGCCGAGCCGATGGCGGTGTCCAGCAGCCCATGGCGTTCCACGCATTCGAGGGAGGCCTTCGGCGCCACGACATGGCGTTCGTCGTGCGGTGTGTACGGCGGGTGGGAGCCGCCGGTGACCGAGGGGGAGGCGTTGAAGGCGGCGGCGTACTGCTCCGTCGTCACTCCGCGGTCGCTGCGGACGACCAGCCGCTGCGTACGGGCGCCGTCGGTGAGCGGCAGACGCGGCACCAGCACGGGGGAGGGGACCGTCTCGAAGCGGCGGAAGAGCTGCGGACCGTCGGCCGGGAGTGCCAGATCGGTCCTCCCCGGTTCCGCCTGCATCAGCGCGTCGGCCTGTGCGGGCGTGAGTCCGTTGCCCGCCAGGTCCACGGTGCGTACGCGGATGCGGTAGGACCGGCCGAACCGCAGCCTGGGCAGAGTTCCCGGGCGGGCGACGGACGTGATCTCCAGCGGGATCCCGGGGGCTGCCGGATTGCCGATGCGCTGCGGCTGGGTGGCTTCGTCCTCGGGGTCCGGAGCCCGTTCCGTCGCGCTCACCACCTTCCCCGGCCGCGGTGCGGCCAGTGACCAGCCGTCCCAGGTGATGACGTTGTCGTGCAGATAGAGCCGTTGCGCGGTCTCCGGCCGGGTGGCCAGGCCGACCTGGAAGAACCCTTCGTCGGACGCGGCGAACAGTGGGGCCTGCGGCAGTCCTGGCGGGCAGTACGCCACGTCACGCTGGTGCAGGGAGAACCACTGGGCGCGGCTCTCGTCCCAGATGTCCAGCCGGTGGCCCCGCACGAGGTCCTCGGCGAACAGCTTGACCTGGCCGGTGGCGGGGGTGGCCGCCACGAGCTCGTCGGCCTTCTGCCTCTGCTCTGCGGCAGCCTGGAAGTCCTCGCTGATATGCGCCATGCGGTCCTTGCGCGCCAGGGTGAGACCGCCGGTGCGTACGACCGGAAGGCCCACGGACTCCGCTTCGGTGGCGTCCAGTTGGAGAAGGGCGCCGTCGGCATCGGCCTGCTCGATCGAGAACTCGTCCGCAGGCAGCGGCACCAGGCCCTGGGCCGGAGGTGCGAGCGGGTCGGCGGGCTGCGCGTCGCGGCCGCCGGCCACGAAGGCACGCTTCGCCCGGTCGAGGACGTAACTGGTGTGCGGGGTCACGTCGTGGCTCAGTGGCGTGCCGGGATCGGGGCCACGCAACAGCGGCTCCCAGGTGGGCCGGACGACGATGAAGAGACCGCCCGCAGAATCGGGAACGGCGTCGGCGGGAAGCGCGAAGTCCAGGACCAGCCCCAGACGCCGCAGCAGCGCCGGGTGGTCACCGAGCGAGCTGAGCATGGTGTGGAAGTCGGGCACGGGCGGTTCCAGCGGGGGATCGGTGTTCTCCCTGGGGCGCACGAACGAGGCCGAGGCCGAGGGCGGGTGGTGGAAGCCGCGCAGCTGCCCGAAGGTGTCCAGCCCTTCGGCGGGCGACGGCGCCAGGCCCTGCATGCCGCCCTCCGCGCTCATGGTGTCCAGCTCACTCCGTCGCGGTGGACCGTCGGGGAAACGGGTGGCCGCCATGGCGTAGATGTGCCGGGCACTCTCCGTCATGGCCCGGGAGGAGCACGTGGTGACCTGACGGTCCTCGTACCGGTCGAACGTGAAGGAGTCCAGTACCGTCTCCGCGCGGAAGAGACGCTGCCACAGGACCGAGTCGGGAGGCGCGCCGGTCGGTTCGACCGGCCCGACCGGGAAGTCCTGCGGCTCCGTGACGCCGTCGGTGGTGGCGAACGCGAACTCCGCCGAGGCGACTTGGTCGGGCCACCGCAGGAAGTCCGGGAAGGGGCCGAGCGTGCCTCGGGTCCCGGGTGCCTGGGCCTCGCCGGTGGACAGCTGCGGCGACACGAAGAGTGAGACGAGGAGTTTCGTCCCGTCGGCCGAGAAGCCGCCGGGGAGGACGGTCCAGTGGATCCGCTGTTCGAGGGCCATGGCTGGATGTCTCCTTTGGGGCCGGGCCCGCTGCGGGGGCAGCGACGGCGGGCGGGCTCAGGCCGCGTAGGCCAGGCAGTACGTGTCCCAGTCGTCCGGCTCCACGCACTGGGCGAAGGTGGGGTCACCCGGTGCGCCGGCGAAGCTGCGCTCCAGGGTGAGCGAGACGGTCTTGCTGAAGAAGGCGATCCGTACGCTGACGGAGAGGGTTCCTCTGCCGCGTATCACCGATTCGCCCCCCGACTTCTGATAGCTGAGCTCCAGATAGAACTCGACGGACACGCTGACGATGCCGAGCACCGACAGGTAGCCGTTGCAGCGCAGATAGCCGCTCAGAGTGATGTCCTGGCCGCCCTGAGCGTTCTTCTCGAGCTTGAAGTAGACACCGGCCATGATCGAGACACCGCCGCTGGCGACACCCAGATTCAGCGACGCCGTGCCTCCGAACTCCAGGGCTCCTTCCACGAGCTCGATGCCCCGGGAGGAGACCTCCATGGCGAAGAAACCGCCGCCGCCGAACAGGGAGACGCTGACGACGAACGGGTTCTTGCGCTCGCTGATCCCGAACCTGAAGCGGATGGGCGAGGCCTCGAAGGGGATCGTCAGCCCGGCGGTCAGGGCGAGGTTCTGCAGGCTGAAGACGCCGACACCGATGCTGGGGATCGCCAGCGAGTAGCCCGCCCTGATCCCGGCCGGGTCGATGTCGATGTACGCGCCCTTGCCGAAACCGTCGGCGGGCAGGAGGCTCCGCAGATTGTTGATGAACGACAGCGCGCCCTCGAACACGAGCTCCAGGCCGGAAGCATCGATGTCGGGTTTGCCGCCGGGTGTGGAGGTGAAGGAGAGGCGAGCGATCCTCACCTCGGCCAGGCCGGCGAACCTCAGTGTGAGGCCGGTCAGTTCGCCGCGGACGCTGGACTTGTCCAGGCCGTCGGTGGACACGGTCGTACGGGAGTCGAGCACGAGCGAGGCGTCCTCGAGACCGACGATGCCGGAGCTCTTGATGGACGGCTTCCACACGTAGCGCAGTTCCTTGCCCGCCCCGTCGGCGAGTTCCTTGACGCGCAGGACGGGGACGGGCAGCAGCGTCCGGGGGTCCCCGCTCCTGATGATCTCCTCGATCCTGCTGTCGGAGAGCTGCGCCAGATCGGTGACGGCCGACCGGGGGATCGTGCCCAGGATGTCCGTCAGGCTCACGATGCCGAGCAGCTTCCCGATGTCGAACGCCTTCTTGACCTCGTCGACGGGTAGCTCGGGGGTGGCCGGAACCTTCGAGAAGGTCTCGGGCAGCACCCCGGCACGGCCGGTGATCTCGGAGACCGCGGAGTTGGGACTCGCGAGCCCGCCGGCCTGTTCCGCCTTGAGCAGGAGCTGCACCGGCGTGTTCATGGTCAGGTAGGCGCCGGACGGGTTGTCGGTGAACCCGCGCTCCAGATAGCCGGCGTTCATGCGCACCTGTACTCGGCCGCCGCCCGGCGCGAAGGCCTCGACCGCGGGTTCGCGGACCTCGGCTCCTGCCACGAACAGCACCGCGTCCAGCGGATGGTCGCCGCCTTCCCCTCTGGGCTGTACGTCGAAGCGCAGCGCGTCCACGGGGTGACAGGTGCTGCCGGGCGCGCCCGGCAGGGGCTCCGTGATCGCCAGTTCCTGTCCCTCCAGCTGCGCGATCGCGCGCGCGTCACCCGGACCGAACGTCGCCGGGGCGGGCGAGGCGTGCGGGAAGGAGGCCGCGATCGAACCGTTGGCTCCGCTTGCCGACGGGACGAGAAGGAGGGGCATCCGGAAGCTGACCTTCCGGCCTTCTTGGTCGATTCCGGTGACAGGGAGCAGATAATCGGCTCCGGTCTCCTTGAGCACGGCGAAGAAGGGCCCGGACGCCGGGTCGTCGACCCTGAGCAGCGGGGTGACGCGCTCGTCGATGTGCAGCGACCGGAAGGGCATCTCCCGCCCCTGGTGCGCGTAACCGGTGGTCGCCCCGTAGCCGATGTCCGGCTGCGGGAACTCGACGTGCGTCTCCGACTGAAGGCCTGCCACCACGGTGCCGTCCTCGGCTGCCGTGAAGACGCGCCGCGTCTCGGTGATCAGCAGGGCCTGATGACCGGTGTGACAGAAATAGCGGCTCGCCGTCCGGACGAACTGGTCCCTGCCCAGACCGGTGATGTGGTCGTACGAGGCCAGAGGGGCCGTCCGGCCGGCCTCGACGAACTGGTCCAGCGACGTCTTGTCGAGGGTCCAGCTGCCGTGCAGGTGGGCGGAGGCACCCAGCGGCGTGAGCATGAACTGCTCGGCGTGCAGCGGATCGTTGCTGATGGCGATGGGAAGCCCGTTCTTGTCGAACACCTCGTGCCTGCTGGTCTGGATGACGATGCCGTCGAGATGCTCCTGAAGCAGGGGCAGCCCGGGCGGCAGCGTGCCCGCCGTCGCCACGGCACGCAGGAGTGGCGCCCCACCCGCTTCGGGACCGCGCAGGCTCGTGTGCCAGAGCTCGGAGCGGCCTTCGGAGACGAACGGATCAGCCAGGTGCTCCCAGCGGGAGAGGGTGTCGTCGTGGGTCAGCAGGAGACGCAGCGGGAACTCGACGGTGGTCCTGCGGATCCCGCCGAAGACGTCCGAGGTGCCGGGGTCCGGCGCTCCGACGACCGGAACCGACTGGGGGACCAGCCGGGTCCAGTCGAGGAGCGCGGCGAGGGAGAGGCCGACACCGTCCATGTCGTCGGGCAGGGAGAAGGCGAGGGTGGAGGGACGTGCGGAGAAGGACGGAACGCGTGAACTCGCCGTGGGAGGCAGGGGGAGAGCCGCTTCGGCGACATGCTGGGGCGGCAGGGTGACCAGGATCTGGGCGAGGCCGGGAGCCTGGCGTACGAGCCGGTCCCCCTCCTGACGGAGGTTCACCAGACCGATCTCCAGGACCAGCATGTCCTGCGGCCTGAGCACGCGGAACGGACCAGCGACAGGCGCGACGTCCCCCGGAGCGGGCCGGTTCGGTTCATCCTCGTGCCCGGGGCCGTGCGGGCCGTCGGGGCCTTCTCCGGGGCCGTGCGGGCCATGGGGGCCGTGTGGGCCGTGTGGGCCGTGGGGGTCACCGTCGTGCTCGGGCCCGTGAGGTCCGTGTCGGCCCTCCGCGCCACGCTCCCCGCCGCCGCCCCGCCGGAATTCACCGTCGTCGCCGCGGTTTCCGGCACGTCCGCCCTCACCGCCGCGGTCTCCGCGGCCTTCACGTCCTCGGTCCCCGCGGCCGAATCCGCCTCCGCCGCCGCGGGGACCACCCCCGCCGTGCCGTGTCAGGAGCACCTCCCTCCACAACCTCAGGAGGACGAGCTGGGTGCCGAAGTGGAACATGACTGTCTCCTGGCACGGTAGGGACCGAAGGACCGGCCGGCGCACGAGGCGTATCGCCTCCCGCCCTCCGAGGACGGGAAGCCGGATCAGGGGGCATCCGGAACGGCGCGGGTGTGCCCCTGGCGGACAGAACGGGGAACGGGGGTGGCTCGGGCTCGGCATCGCGCACCTCGCCCTCACCCTGTGTCGGGGGACGAACTGCTCCGGCTGCCCGGACCACGGACGGAATCGAGCAGAGCCTGTCCCTGATGGTCGACGTATTTGGTGAACAATTGCTGCGAGTAACCGAAGACGATGGCCCAGGCGATGATCTGGGCGGTGGAATCGAGCGCGCTGAGGCCGGGGACGAATCCGCCACGCACGAGCAACAGCCCGAGCACGGCGGTCAGGGCGCCCAGCGGCAGCTTCAGCAGGGCGAGAACCACGGGGACGTTGTAGGGCAGGGACGTGCCCCTGATGCGCCGCAGCGCCGCGGCCGACGCGACGGCGGCGGACAGGACGCCGATGATCTCGATGACGAGGTAGTCCCCGGCCTGTGCGACACCCGCGGTCATCTCGCTGGTGACGGGCGAGCCCGGCGGGACCGGGACCACGAACCGGCTGCGGGTCGGGCACACGACGTTGAATCCGCCGTTGATCTCGGGCGTGAAGCACAGCGGGACCAGCGCCTCCCAGATGACGGTGATCACGGCTATCGCCACCGCGGCGATCGTCAGGCCGATGGTGACGGTGCCCACGATGCGTACGAAGCTCCGTACGCGCAGCCGCTCGTTCCACAGGAGTTTGCGGGCCAGGCCGACCGTCTCCGCCAGGAAGGCCCGTTCGCTGGGCCGGAGCCTTCGTTCGGCGTTGTGCTGCATCCCGCGCGCGATGTCGATGACCCGCACCCGCCGGGGGTCGCCGGCCGCGAGGTGTTCCTCGACCAGGGCCACGATCTGGGGAAGCATGGCCTTGATGTCCTCGGCGGACGCCATCCACACCATGAGGTTCAGCGCCGCGTCCATGTGTGCCTGCGCGACGCCCAGGTGGGCCGCACGCCTCCTGCCGGGCTGCCTGACGAGGAGGGAGCGCTCGGCCTCCGCGAGTTCCCTGCGCGCGTTCGACGCGTAGTTCCGCACCACCCGGCGCCGGTCGGAATCGACGGACGCCCGTGTGCTCAGCGCGTCGATGATGGCCTCCAGCTCCGTGATCCGGGCCCGTAGCCCTTCCTTCTGCTCCCACGGGCCCATGTCGTCACGCGGGTTGAGGAAGTGCACCCAGGTCTGTGGCTGCTCCCCGCCGGCGACGGAGGGGGTCGGTCCCGCCGCCTCCGCGGCGAAACCGGGGCCGGGGCCGCCCTCCTGGGCGGCCGTCCGCGTGCGGGCCGCTCGTCTCCTGGCCGCGCCGACGGTCCAGGTGGCCATGGGAACTCCTCCTCAGGGGTCTGCCGGTGCTCGCGAGCCTGTGGGGCGCGTCGGCGGAGCCACGGTCGGTCACACCCCGTCCACCTGATGGCCGCCGGCGATGAGCAGGGACGCCAGCGTCGCCAGCGAGACATCGGTGCACTGTCCCGTCTGGGGCAGTCCGTGGTCGGCCTGGAACGCGATCACGGCGGCTCGGGTGTTCGGCCCGTCGATGCCGTCGACCACTCCGGGGGAGTAACCGAGCAGGACCAGGCCCTGCTGGACTCCCCGTACGGTGGCGAGGTGGAGGGGCGCGGGGCCGCCTCCGTCACCGCCGTTCCCGACGACCGGGGGCGAGCCGTCCTGCTGGAACCGCACGTCGGTGGCGGCGTCCGAACGGGCCGTCTCCAGGAAGAAGTCGTACATGTTGTCCACGCCGCGGTAGCGGTCGTCCGGCGCGGGCGCGCCGCCGAGGATCTCGACCAGCGCCATGTGGAGGTGGGGTGCGGTGCCGGGGAACTGGAGTACGGAACCGAGCTCGTCGCCACGGCTGACGGCCGAATCGGCACCGAGACCGGCCGGCACGTCCTTCATGTGCGTGTAGAAGCCGCCCATCATGTCGTTCGGCGCGCGCACGAAGATCTGGGCGCCGTAGATCCTGGACGTGTCCGCCGCCGGGTCATGCGGGTGGAACACCGTGACGTGGCCGTCGAAGGCGGCGCGGACCGTGGACCCCTCCTGGGCGCCCAGGTCCATCCCGTACTCGATGTACCACTTCGCGGGCGGTGTGTGTGTTCCGACGTGGGGACCGCCGAGTCCGGCTGTGAAGCCTGCGGCGACGGGGCTGGACACTTCGATGTCGAACGCTGCCATGACGTGCCTCCGAGCGCGCGTTTCCCTCGCGATGCGGTGGTGCCGTCCTCGGGTCCGTTCGCCGGGCCGGGCCGACGCCTTGTAAGCGTATGACGCCGAAGGTGCCGTCGCGACCCGATGGAAAGGTGCGTTCGGGTTTCTTCAAATGAAGTGTGGAATCAGAGAAGTTGGAGATTCATCGACCGCTGACGGAGAGCATTGTTTCGCCTTCTACCGTATGGCCGGGGAGTGAACGGGTGCGTGGCGTACGGTGCGTGAAATGCGGTTGAAGATTATAGTGGCCGGTCGCTCCGGGCGGGTCTATAGTCGGAATTGAACCGGCTCCGCCCTGCGTGTCCGCACGTGAACAGTGCGGTGCGGGCGGGGACGGCGGACACATTGAGGCAGCGTCAGTGCATTCTCCGCAGGCTTCCGCGGCGCTGCCACCTCTCCCTCCTGGCCGGCCCTCCGTGACGACGGCTGACATGATGCGGGAGCTGCGACGACGGGTCGGCACCCCTGCGGCTGTCAGGAGCCCATCATGGCCACCACGATCGATCTGTCGGAAATCCGTTTCGGAAAGACCAGCGAACAGGTCCGTACCGTCCAGCGTGCTCTGATCCACCGGGGTTTCGACATCCCGGACGGTGCCACCGGTCACTTCGGCGAGCAGACCAAGAAGGCCTACCGCGCGTACCAGATCAAGCAGGGATTCAAGGGCGACGCCGCAGACGGAGTGCCCGGTTGCCGCTCGCTCACCGACCTCGGACGCCTGGAGCACTTCGAGGTGGACTGCGGCAAAGCCGCGGCAAAGGCGAAGGAGGCGTCCCCGCACGGTGGACGTGTGGCCACACCCGTACCGGGGCACAAGGTCTCGTTCGAGTTCTTCCGGCCGGGTCCCTACGCCTGGAAGCCCGACGGAATCGGCAGGCACACGGGCCAGGACTTCGCGGCGGCGGCCGGTTCACCGGTCGTGGCCGTACGCAACGGAACCGTCGAGTGGTCGAACGGGGAAGGCGGCGCGTACGGCCAGTGGATCGGCCTGCACGCGGACAACGGTCATGTGTACACCTATTGCCACCTCTCGGCACGGCAGGTGAAGCGAGGCCAGAGGGTGAAGGCCGGGCAGCGCATCGGCAAGGTCGGCAGCACAGGCAACTCGACGGGCCCGCACCTGCACTTCGAGATGTCCAAGGGCTCCCGGTGGGCCTACGGCCAGGTCGCGAAGCCCGGGTGGTGACGCCCGGAGGGACGGACATGGGCCGCGAGCCCCGCCCCATGAGCACCGAACGACGTGCCGGCCCTGAAGGGCCCCGGGCACGGATCGGAGTCCTGGGCGGTTTCGGACTGTGGGTGGGCGGGGATCCGGTGACCGTACCCGTGGGGTCGGAGAAGGTGCTCGCGTTCCTCGCGCTGCGGTGCCGGGCCGCGGTCCCCAGGCCCCTCGTCGCCGGCACCCTGTGGCCCGAGGCCTCCGAGCGGTGCGCGCACGCCGATCTGCGCGCGGCACTGGCACGCCTGAACCACAGGGGCCGGCAGGCACTGGACGTCACCGCCGCCGAGGTGCGTCTCGCGCCCGGGACGAGCGTCGATCTGCACCACGTGCGCCGGACGGCGCAACTCCTCGTCGATCCCACCGCCGAGCCCGCCGGGGCGGCCGGGGTGCCCGGCGCGCCACTGGAGATCGTCCGCGTCCTCTCGGCCGAGCTGCTGCCCGGCTGGTACGAGGACTGGGCCCTGTCGGAGGCCGAGGAGTGGAGGCAGTTGCGCCTGCACGCCCTGGAGACCCTGGCGGGGCGGCTGCGTACGGCAGGGCGGTATGCCGAGGCCATCGCCGCCGCGCAGGCCGCGGTGCACGCCGAGCCCCTGCGCGAGAGCGGCCAGACCTGCCTGGTGATGGCGCACCTGTCCGACGGGAACCTCTCCGAGGCCCTGAACGCGTTCACCCGCTACGCCCGCCGCCTGCGCGACGAGTTGGGTCTGGATCCGCCGGAACACCTGTACCGGCTGGTGTCGGGATGCGCCCGGGCGTCCGGCACGGCGACGCCGGGCGAGAGCGCGGCACGAGAGCCGCCTGGTGCCGGGTCACGCGGCCGTCACGCGACGGTCACGCCCGCCGGTGAAGAGTGGCAGGGGCAGAGGCCGGCCCCGTATCCGGGGCGGGCCCGGTAATTCCCGAGGAGAGTCATGGCCACCCCACTCTCAGCCGACCGATTCCTCGCCGCGCTGCGCTCCGAAGGGCTCACCGTGGTCGAGCACCGGTCGTGGCGTACGCACAACCGCAATCACAAGGGCCCCTGGGGTCCCGTGCACGGCGTGATGATCCACCACACGGTGACCTCAGGCACGACCGGCAGTGTGGACCTGTGCTGCAAGGGCCACTCCGCTCTGCCCGGCCCCCTGTGCCACGGAGTCATCGCGAAGGACGGCACGGTCTTCCTGGTCGGCTACGGCCGCACCAACCACGCGGGCAAGGGCGACCAGGACGTCCTGCGCGCGGTGATCGCGGAGACCGCTCTGCCGCCGGACAGGACCGCCGACACGGACGGCAACACCCACTTCTACGGCTTCGAGTGCGTGAACCTGGGTGACGGACGGGACCCGTGGCCGAAGGAGCAGGTGCAGGCCATGGAGAAGGTGGCCGCCGCCCTCTGCCGCGCGCACGGCTGGAGCGAGCGGAGCGTGATCGGCCACCGCGAGTGGCAGCCCGGCAAGGTCGACCCCAAGGGGGTCGAGATGACGGACCTGCGACGAGGGATACGCGGACGCCTGGCCGGTGTCCCTGCGCACTCCTGACAGCGCCCGGCACAGCCGGTTCCCGCGGACGGCTTCCGGTGGCGCTGCCACCGGAAGCCGTCCGCGGGAACCGGTCAGACACCCACCACCGTGAAACCCGCCTCCGCGAGCCGGGCGCCGAGGGCGCCCACGGTGGCCGGGTCACCGAAGGCCCCGTTCTGTTCGAGCCCGTGGTCGGCCTGGAACTGACGGACGGCACTCTGGGTACGAGGGCCGTCCCCGCCGTCCTGGCGGCCCGGGTCGTAGCCGAGGGCGAGCAGCGCACCCTGCACCCCGAACACGTCGGACACGTCGAGTGCCAGCCGCTCGGCGGGCAGCCCCTGGCTCTCCACGGTCTGGGCCAGGAGGAAGTGCGCCCGGTCGAGCTTGTTCCGGATCCTGATCGTTCCCTCGTCCGGAGTGAAGTGGCACTCGTCGGCCGCACCGCTCCAACTGCGCACCGACACATGCTGCTGGAGCTTGGGGAACCTGAACGCGGGCCCCAGCGCCCAGCACATGCTCAGCGTCGCCAGTTGCGCGTTCGCGGGCCAGGTCCCGAAGTCGGCGAACTCCGGCCTCCCGACGAGGACGGACTCCATCTGGTCCAGCTTGGCGAACACGTGCCGGTCGATCTCCGCGTCCTCCACGTGCAGGGACGTGAACGGGGGCTGGAACGCGTGATGCCCCTGCGGGGCGAGATCGAGGCGCTCCTTGACCTTGTCCCAGTCCACGGCGACGAGGTCGGCGGAGGCCGGGGAGCCGCTCGCGTCCAGCCACAGCAGCTCGCCGGCCAGGGCGAGTGAGGCCGCGCGCTCCGCCGCACTGGGCGCGGAGTTCGGCGCGGCCGTCTGATCGATCTTGTTGCCTATGCCTGTGCTCACCCACCCCTTCTGGTCGAGGTACATGAAATCGACTCGCCCTTCGAGCGGGTCGTTGAACCTGATCCACTGGTCACGCACGGATTGATGCATGATGTCGGCCTCTCTTCCACCACATCGAGGGTGGATCCGTCCGGTCGGCCGGGTCCTGGCCGCCGCGGGGAAGGCACGGCCCGGTTCCGGGGGGACGGACAGCGGTACCTTCGCACCCTCGCCGAGGAGAAGCGGCCGGTCGTCCCTGCCGATGTACGGGGGTCTTTCCTCCGGGCCGGATGCGCCGTCGACGAGCCGTTCCGCGGCGTCGAGCCGAGCGGTCGGTACACGCGGTGAGTCATGCGCCCTTTCGCATCATCGACCTGCGGCGGAAAGACCGCCGGGGGCGCCGAACGTCACTTCAAGTGTAGGTCCGGGGTGGGGTGCGGACCACCCCGGACCTGGGCGGGGCTCCCCGCGCCGGAGCGTCCCGGATGTGGGCCGACGGGGCGTCAGCGACGTACCGGAGACCGGGCGGCGGGGGCCCGCGGCCCGGGGTGCCGTGCGTCGGGACGGTCGGCGCCGCCCGCCTTGGCGGCCCCGGCATCCCCGCGCGTGCGAAGGGCGGGGTTCGCCGAGCGCCAGGTGGAGGTCGCGGCCGTCGCGTCGGTACCTTGCCGCGTGCGCCCGGGGGCGGTTTGCGGCGGCGACGGGTGCGCGGGCCCCCGGGGTGACGCTCCGTAGGCTGTCCGGCCGCCCGGGATGCGCCGGAGCGTGCCGGAAGGCAGCGTGGGGGAGTGCCGCAGCTGCCGAGAGTCCAGTGGATCCCCGTGGGTCTCATCGTCATGGCCGTGGTGCTCGACCTGGTCACCCCGCACGAGGTGACCTCGGCGCCGCTCCTCATGGCGGCGCCCGTCGCGGCGGCGCCACTCTGCGGCGTCCGCGGGATCATCGGTGTGGGCCTGGCCTCGATGGGCGTACACGCGTTCCTCGCCTGGATCGACGGGACCTTCGGCTGGCACGCCGGCGCGGCCAACCAGACCGCTCTCGCGGCACTCACCGTCCTCGCCGTCCTGATCCACCGCACGCTGCGCAGGCAGGACGCCCGCACCCGGCGCGCCCAGTACGTCGCGGCGGTCGCGCAGCAGGCCGTGCTGCCTGACCCGCCCTCGCGCCTGGGGGACCTGCGCATCGACGCGCGGTACGTCCCCGCGGAGAGCGAGGCCGCGATCGGCGGTGATCTGTACGTGGTGCAGAGCACGCCGTTCGGCATCCGCGTCATGGTCGGTGACGTGCGGGGGAAGGGGCTCGGGGCGGTCAGGGCCGTCAGCGCCGATCTCGGGGCCTTCCGTTACGCGGCGGACGAGGCCGAGGACCTTTCGCAGCTGGTGGACCGGCTGGAACGGGCCCTTCTGCGTGAGGGCGACCGACGCGGCGGACAGGAGCAGCAGGAAGGCTTCACCACCGCGCTCGTCGCGGAGCTCTCCGCCGACCTGGGTGTCGTGCGCCTGGTCAACCGTGGCCACCCGCCGCCGGTACTCCTGGACGCGAAGGGCCGCGCCACGCTCCTGGAGCCGTCCGAGGAGGCACCCCCGCTGGGAATGGGGGCCCTGGGCACCTGGTCCGCTCCGGTCGACAGCTACGCGTTCCCGGCCGGGGCCACCCTGCTCTGTTACACGGACGGGGTCACCGAGTCCAGGGACCCGGACGGAGTCTTCTACGACCCCGTCGCCCGCCTGCCGATCGCGCTCGGCAGGACGGCGCGCTCCCGCCACCGCCTGACGCCGGGACAGATCCTGGACACCCTGATCGAGGACGTCCGGCGGCACAGCGGCGGCCGGCCGCAGGACGACCAGGCAGTGCTCGCACTGCACCGCGCACGCCCCGAAGCCTGACGGCGGCCCCCTCGGGACGCCGTGCTGTCCTCCGCTCTCCCTTGAGGCCAAACCGGTCATACGTCGTAATTTGGGGCACCCATAAGGCGCACATTGACGCTCTCAAAGAGATTCGTATACTGACGAAGCCCAAGTGGGCAGCGACAATGGACATCTTGAGATGGGTTGGTTCCTGATGAACTCGGAGCCGGGCGGCAGCCTCAGCCGACGGAACGTGCTGCGGATCGCTGGAGCGGGCATGGGTCTGCTGGCCGCTTCGGGTGTGCTGGCCGCCTGTGCGCCACAGCCTGACGGCGCCGAGGACGGCGCCGGGACCGGGTCCGGGGCCCAGGGCGCCGACGCGACGATCGGCCTCCTCACGCTGGCGCTGCCGTCGTCCCTGTCCAGCCTCGACGTGGGCCGCGAGTCCGGCGTGCTGAACTATCTCGTCGCGGCACTCGCTCAGGAGTCCCTGCTGTCCGTCAGCCCGTCGGGCGAGCTGGGACCTGGTCTCGCCGCTGCCTGGAAGCAGCCGGACGCCCGGACGTACGTCTACACCCTGCGCCGGGGAGTCGTCTTCTCGGACGGCACCCCCTTCACCGCCGACGACGTGGTCGCCTCCATCGAGGCCATCCGTGATCCGGACAACGGCTCCGCGCTCTCGTACGCCTACGCGGGCGTCAGCTCGGTCAGGGCCACCGGCGACCTCGAGGTGACCATCCGTCTCACGGCTCCGGACGCGATGTTCGCCTGGACCACCACGGCGGGCGGCCTCCTCGTCAGCAGCCGTGCCTTCCTCACCCGCAACAAGGGCAAGGTCGGTACGGCGCAGACCCTGCTCCTCGGCACGGGCCCCTACAGGATCACCGAGTTCGCGGCCGACGACCACGTGCTGCTGGAGCGCAACGACGCCTGGTGGGGCGAGAAGCCCGCCGTGCGGAAGATCAAGCTCTCCTTCGTGCCGGACGCCGGCACCCGGCTCGTGGCGATGAAGTCCGGCGCCGTGGACGGCGCGCTCGGCCTGGCGTCGGACGAGGCACGCAGCTGGGAATCGGCCGCGCGCGTCACGTACACCGGCGACCGCTCGGTCGTCTCCCTGGCCTTCGACACCACCAAGGCCCCCTTCGACGACATCCACGTCCGCCGCGCCTTCGCCCACGCGGCCGACCGCGCGGGCATGGTGAAGGGGCTGCTGCACGGCAAGGCCGAGGTGGCCGATGCCCTGCCGTCCCCCGACATGTGGGGCGACCTCATGCCGGCGGGCGACGTGCGCTCCGGCTACGGGGCGATCCCCGTCCCCTCCTTCGACCTGGACGCCGCCCGTGCGGAACTGGCCAGGTCCTCGGCGAAGGGCGGCTTCACGGCGGAGCTGCACTACCCCGGCAGCGGGCCGCAGCTCGGCAAGGCGGCCCTGGCCCTCGCCGCGTCGCTGAAGAAGATCGGCATCACGCTGGAGGTCAAGGAGATCACCCTCGAACAGTGGGTGTCGGAGCTCGGGTCCGGTGAGCAGCCGCTCCAGTTCCTCTGGTACTTCCCCGTCACGGGCGATCCGGCGGAGCTCGCCGACCCGTATCTCAACGCGGCCGCCACCGCCACGAACATCGCCCACTACGACAACGCCGCAGTGAACTCGGCGCTCGACAGCGCCAAGAAGTCCACGGACCCGGCGGAGCGCGGGAAGCTGCTCATGAAGGCGGTGCAGGAAGCCGGTCCCGATCTTCCCTACCTGCCGCTCTGGTGGGCCCAGAGCGCGACGGCGCTGTCGAAGGACCTCGTGCTCCCGGAGCAGGGCCCGTACGCGCTCATCGGCCCGTGGGCGACCCGCGTCCGCAGGGCGGCCTGACCCCTCGTCACCCCGGCCTGGGGCCTCGCCGGGCATCCCGGCAGGCCCCCTGGCAGGCCCGGCAGACCCCCTGCCGGGCGGACGGACGGGGCGGACACCCCGCCCGCCCCAGCACCACGAACGGAGACACATGACCGGCACTGTCGCGCCGGCGCAGCCCGCCGCGCTCACCGTGCGGCGCGCCCGCGAGGCGACGCTCCGGCTGACGCACCCGGTCGAAGCGCGAATCAGTCCCGACGGCCGTACGGTCGCGGTGACCTCCGCCGGCCCGCAGCGCACGGAACTGGTGCTGGCGGCCGTACCCGAGGCCCTCCGCGACGCACCGGGGTCGGCGGATCCGTCACCGGAGGCCCCCCGCGGCCACGACGTGGACCGTCACAGCCCGCGCTGGCTGCCCGACTCCCGGACCCTGCTGCACATCGCGGAAGCGACGGGCGGCGGCCACCCGGAGCTGGCCGCGCTGGACACGCGGACCGGAACCGTCCGCACCGTCGCCACGGCCCCCGGAGCGGTGGAGGAACTCCTCGTCTCCGACGACGGGACCCGGGCGCTGCTCCTGTGCGCGGAGGACGGTGCCGAGCGGGACGGGATGAATCTCGGACTGCCGGTGCGGCTCGGCCCCGCTCCCGTCCCCGAGCGCTTCGCCGCGGGCGGTGGCCGCCGCTCGGTCTGGACGGTCGAGCTGTCCGACGGATCGCTGCGGGCGGCGGGCCCGGCCGGGCTGACCGTGTGGAACGTTGCCTGGCGCGGCGGCGCCACCGCCGTCGCCACGGTCTCCGAGGAGACCCTGCCGGCCGGCTTCTACGACGCCCGGTTCGCCGAACTCGACCTGGTGGGCCGGACCGCACGCACGCTCCACACGCCGGACGGGCAGCTCGCCGCGCCCGCCCTCTCCGCCGACGGGCGGCTGGCGGCGGTGTGCGAAGGGATCTCGATCGTCTCCGGGCGGCCTCTCGTGGTGGACCTGGTCACCGGCGGCGTACGTGCGCAGGAGGAGGTCGACGACGCCACCTGGCTCCAGTTCGACGATCACGCCGCCCCGGGAACCCTGTGGTTCGCGGGGTGGGACGGCACCGGCTCCCGGGTGGGCCACGACGGGACCTGCCGCTGGTCCGGCGAGGTGACCCTGAGCGGCGCCGGCTTCCAGCCCGCATTGTCCCTCGACGCCTCGGGGCGCGTGGCCGCGACCGTCCTGGACGCACCGGGACGCCCGGCCGAGGCGGTCGTCGCACGGACGTACGGCCACGGCGCCTGGGACTGGACGGCGGTCACCTCCCTCAACTCCGAGGCGCAGGACGGCCCGGCCGGGCCCCTGCGCACCACAGCGACGACCTGGAGCTCCGGCGACGGCCGTCCGGTCCGGGGACTCCTGGTCCAGGCGGACCAGGACCGCGCGGCGTCGCCCCGGCCTCTGGCGGTGCTCGTGCACGGAGGCCCGGCCTGGCTCTGGTCCTCGATGTACGCGCCCGGAGACGTGCTCGGCCTGGCCCCCGCGCTGGCCGCCGCGGGCTACCTCGTCCTGCTGCCCAACCCGCGTGGCAGCAGCGGGGCGGGCCGGGAGCACGCACGGGCGGTCGTCGGAGACGTCGGCGGGGGCGACCTCGACGACGTGCTCTGCGGAGTGCGCCACATCGTCGCCGAAGGCCTCGCCGACCCACGACGCGTCGCCGTGCTCGGCCACAGCTACGGCGGGCACCTCGCCGCCCTCGCAGCCGCCAGGACCGATGTGTTCGGGGCGGCCGTGGTCGTGTCGGCCCCCACCGACTGGCTCAGCTTCACGCACACCAGCACCATCGGCGGCGGTTACGACCGCACCTACCGCATCGGCTCCCCGCAGGACCCGATGGAGTGGTGCCGGCGGTCCGCGGTCTTCGCCCACGGCGGCAGCGGAACGCCGACGCTGATCCTGCACGGTGCCGAGGACCGGGTCACTCCGGTGGGCCAGGCCCACGAGCTGTACCGCTCACTGGTGCGCGCCGGCCGGGCGCCGACGGAACTGCTGGTGTACGCGGGCGAGGGGCACGAGTTCACCGAGCCGGACCACGTCCTCGACGCCGTCACCCGCGTCGCGGAATGGCTCGACACCCATCTCGGCGGGGCCGACGCGGCGCCGCCGCCCACAGCCGCCGCCCAGGGACCGGTCTCCCCCGGACCGGACCCCGGTGCGGCTTCCCCGGCCGTGCCGGAGCGCGACATACCCCGGTCGACCTCCGGCACGGCCGACACCTCGTCCTCCGGCACGTCCGAGGAGGGCCGATGACCGCCGTCTGCGCGGGCGCACGTCTGCGCGCCGGACTGCCGCTCGGCTTCGTACTCCGCAGGGTCGCGGGCACGGCGGTCCTGCTTCTCGTCCTGTCCGTCGCCGTCTTCGCCCTGCTCCAGGCCGCCCCCGGCGACCCCGCGCAGACCCTGCTCGGCCCGCGCAGCGCGACGCCCGAGGCGCTCTCCGCCGTGCGGGCGCGTCACCACCTCGACAGTCCGCTGGCGGCCCAGTACGGGTACTGGCTCAGCGACGCCGTCCGGCTCGACCTGGGTACCTCCATCCGCACCGGGGAGAGCGTCGCCTCCGCGATCGGCGACCGGCTCGCCCTTACCGGCCAGCTGGTCGGCCTCGGCCTGCTCGTCGCCCTCGTGCTGGGACTCCCGCTGGGTGTCCTGGCCGGGGTGCGCAACCGCCGGACGGCCGATCGGACCGTCCAGAGCCTCGCTGTCGTGGCCCTGTCCACACCCGCCTTCGCCGGTGGTCTGGTCCTCATCTACGTCTTCTCGCTGATGCTGGGCTGGTTCCCCGCGTACGGGCCGGGCGAAGGCTCGGGCGGCGACCGCCTCGCGCACCTCGTGCTGCCCGGCGTGGCCCTCGGCCTGGCGGTCACCGCGGTGCTGCTGAAACTCACCCGGGCCGCCGTCGTAGGCGAACTGGAGCGTGAACACGTCACATTCGCCCGCGCCCGGGGCGTACGCGAACGGGACATCCTGCTCCACTACGTACTGCGCGGCACCCTGGTCCCCGTACTCACCGGCGTGAGCCTCGTCATCGCCTATCTCCTCGCCGGGACCGTCATGGTGGAGCAGGTCTTCGCCCTCCCGGGCCTCGGTTCGCTCCTCGTCGACTCGGTCACCTTCCGCGACGTGCCCGTCGTGCAGGCGGAGGCGCTCCTGCTCGCCGCCCTCGTCTGCGTCGCCAACCTCGTCACCGATCTCGCCCAGCCCCTGCTGGACCCGCGACTGCGGTCGGCCCCCGCGCCGAAGGCGCCGCGCCCCGGGGCTCCGGCCGTGCGGGACGTGCCGGGGCCCGCCGTGTCCGGCGCACCCGAGAAGGTCGGCCGATGAAGAACCGCCCGCGCCTCTTCCCCCGCATCTCCCCGTCGGCTCTGTTCGGCAGCACCGTGGTGCTCCTGCTGGTTCTGGCCGCCGCCCTCGGACAGGTGCTGCTGCCCGGCTGGGACACCCAGGACCTGGCCACCGGCGTCACGATGCCCGGGGGCGGGCACCTGCTGGGGACCGACGAACTGGGACGTGACATCGCACAGATGGTGGTCGCCGGCGCGCGCTCCACGCTCGCCGGCGCGGCCCTGGTGGCGGTCGGCTCGATGGTCATCGGCAACATCCTGGGGCTGCTCGCCGGCTACCGGGGCGGCTGGGCGGACGTCCTGGTCCGACGGTGGGCCGACCTGCTGCTCGCGCTTCCCGCGCTGCTGGTGACGATCGTCGTCGCCGGGATCGGCGGAGGCGGCTACGCCCTCGCGGTCGGCGTCCTGGTGGTGCTCACCTCGCCGGCCGACATCCGCCTGGTCAGGTCCGCAGTCCTGGAACAGCGCCACCGCGCCTACGTCGAGGCCGCCGAGACGCTCGGGCTGTCGCGGTTCGCCGTGATGACCCGGCACATCTGGCCGAACGTGCTGCCCGTGGCCGTGGCCAACGCCCTGCTCAACTTCGCGGGCGCCGTCGTCGCGCTCAGCTCGCTCTCCTTCCTCGGCCTCGGCGTGCCGCCCGGGGCCCCCGACTGGGGGCGGATGCTCTCCGAGAACCGCACCCTGCTCTACGACAACCCGTCCGCCGCGCTGGCGCCCGCCGTCCTCATCGTCGTGGCGGCCGTGGCACTGAATCTCCTCGGCGACCGGCTGTTCGAGGCGTTCTCCGACCGAGGGAGGTCCTGATGACAGCGCACCGGGCGACCGCGTCCGCCGTTCCCGGCGGAACCGCCGAACCGGGCGAGCACCCGCTCGCCGGCCGGGCACCGGAATCCGGCGGGCCCCTGCTCGTCGTGGACGGGCTGCGGGTCGCCGCGACGGCGGGTCGCGACGGTCCTGTCCCCATCCTCGACGGAGTCTCGCTGACCGTCGGCCGGGGCGAGTGCGTCGGCATCGTCGGGGAGTCGGGAAGCGGCAAGTCACTGGCGATGCGTGCCGTGGCCGGGCTGCTGCCTGCCGGCACGGCCGTCACCGGCGGCGCGGTGCGGATCGCCGGCGAGGAGGTGCTGGAGCTCACCTCGCGAGCCCGTCACGCCCTGCGCGGACGCCGGGTCACCCTGCTGATGCAGGACCCGTTCACGATGCTGCATCCCCAGCTGACCTGCGGACGTCAGATCGCCGACGGGCTGCGGGAGCGCCACGGGGTCCTGGGTGGCCGCCGGAACGCCGGGGCCCGGCGCGCCGAGGTGGCCCGTCGGCTGGCAGAGGTGGGTCTCGGCCCCGAGATCGCCGAGCGGTATCCGCACGAACTGTCGGGCGGCATGCGCCAGCGCGTCGCCGCCGCCGCGGCGCTCGCCGGAGACCCCGAACTGCTGATCGCCGACGAACCCACGACGGCGCTCGACGCCGCGAACCAGCAGGCCGTACTGGACCTGCTGCGCGGACTGCAGCGTGACCGGGGCATGGGGCTGGTACTGATCAGCCACGACCTGCGCGTCGCGTTCTCCGCCTGCGACCGGGTGTACGTCCTCTACGCGGGCGCGGTGCTGGAGCACGGCCGGCCGGCCGAGCTGGAGGCGGCGCCCTCCCACCCGTACACGGCCGGACTGCTGGCCTCCGAGCCCTCGGTCCGCACCCGTTTCGCCGAACTGCCCGCCCTGCCCGGCTCCGTGCCGCCGCCCGGCCGTCGTGGCGGCGGCTGCCCGTTCGCCGCACGGTGCGCGTACGCGGCTCCCGAGTGCGGGACCACGCCCCTCGCGCTGAGGACCGTGACCGGGGACCGCCGGTCCGCCTGTCTCCGCCTGGAGGAGATCGGCGACGCGCTCACGGCGCCGGGAGACCGGCGGCCCGCCGGCGGCGAGGCTGCCGCCCCCGCGGAGAACGGGGAACCGGCACTGGCCGTCACCTCCGTGCACCGCACGTTCCGCTCGTCGGGCGGTGACCACGAGGCGCTGCGGGACGTGAGCCTCACCGTCGCGCCCGGTTCGGTGGTGGCGCTGGTGGGGGAGTCCGGCTCGGGAAAGACCACGCTCGCGCGGATCGCCATCGGACTGGAGACGTTCGACGGCGGAAGCGTGCGCACCGGAGGCATCGCCCTGCCGGCCGGCCGCCGGCCCGGCACGGCGGACCGGCGCAGGCTGGCCGGAAAGGCGCAGATCGTCTTCCAGGACCCGTACTCCTCGCTGAACCCCCTGCGCACGGTGGGCGCGACCCTGCGCGAGGCGCTGGCCGCCCGAACGGGAGGGCGTGTCCGTGACGTCGCGGGGGCGGACGTGGACGCCCTGCTCTCCCAGGTGGGCCTGCCGCTGCCGTACGCCTCCCGCCGTCCCGCCGCACTCTCGGGCGGCGAACGGCAGCGGGTCGCGCTGGCCCGGGCCCTGGCGGCCAGGCCCGGCCTGCTCATCTGCGACGAGGCGGTGGCGGCCCTCGACGTCTCGGTCCAGGCCCAGCTGCTGAACCTGCTCGACTCGCTGCGGCGCAGTGAGGGCTTCGCCATCCTGTTCATCACCCACGACCTCGCCGTGGTGCGGCAGATAGCCGACCGGGTGGCGGTGATGTATCAGGGGCGGGTCGTCGAGGAGGGCGGTGTCTCCGAGGTGCTCGACGCGCCGCGGCACCCGTGGACCCGCCGGATGCTCGACGCGCTGCCGGCCCGTGCGCCCGGCGGCGGGCCGACGGGCGGCGGCGAGGGCTGACGGCCCGACAGACACACCGCTAGAGTGGTGCGCTGACCTGCGCCTACCCGAGACCGCGAGGAGGAACGCGACGGTGGAGACACCCAGCACGGCGACACTGCCCGCGCCGACGCGCCCACAGACTCCGCCCGCCGCGCCCGGTACCGTGCGCGCGTCACTGGCGTCTAACCTCAACCGCCGCCGGCTGGCCCGCGGTCTCAGCCTGCGCGAACTGTCGGCGGCCACGGGCGTCAGCAAGGGACTGCTCTCGCAGATCGAGCGCGCCGAGGCGAACCCGACGGTGGACGTGCTCGTCAGGATCGCCGACGTCCTGGAGGTCGGCGCCACGGATCTGCTGCGGCAGCCGATGCTCCGTCCCGAGATCGTCCGGGCCGGGGACCTCCACGAGCCGGACGACGAGACCTCGGTCAACCTGCTCTTCGCCGGCCGGGGAGAGGGCCGCATCGAGATCTACCGGTCGCGGCTGCACCCCCACGACACCAGCCAGGTGAGCTCGCACGGCACGGATTCGGTCGAGTACGTGACCGTGCTGTCCGGCCGGGCGACCCTGGTGGTGGACGACGTGCCCCACCAGCTGGAGACGGGCGACACCGCGCGGTTCTCCGGGCTCAGTGCGCATTACTACACGACGCAGGACTCTCCGGCCGTGACGCAGACGATCGTGAGTTACCCCGGCGACTGACGGACCGTAGAGCTCACCGGGCGGGCAGGTGCCCGGCGCGGGCGGTCCCGGCCGGGCACCTCGGGGTCAGGCGTTGCCGACGGCGGCGCCGTCCGGCGCCCGCCGCGCACCCGCGGGCGTCACGTCCTCGTCACGTCGCGAACGGTGGGCCATCCAGGCGGCCACCAGCGCGCCCGAGATGTTGTGCCACACGGAGAACACCGCGGCCGGCAGAGCGGCCAGCGGACTGAAATGGGCGGTGGCCAGCGAGGCGGCGAGCCCGGAGTTCTGCATGCCGACCTCGAAGGCCATGGCGCGGCTGGCGGGCCGGCCGAGCCGGGCGGCCTTGCCCGCGGCGTATCCGAGAGCGAGTCCCAGGCCGTTGTGCAGGACCACGGCGATCAGGACGGTGAGTGCGGCCGACTTGATCATGTCGGCGCTGCCCGCCACGACGGCGCACACGATCGCGGCGACGGCCAGCGACGACAGCCACGGCATGACGCCCAGCACCCGGTCCACCAGACGGCCGGCGACGAGCCGCACCACCAGGCCCCCGAGAACCGGGAGCAGTACCGTCTTGAGAATGTCCGTGATCATGGAGCCCGCGTCCACGGGCAGGTACGAGCCGGCCAGCAGCAGCGTCAGAGGGGGCGTCACCAGGGGGGCGACCAGGGTGGAGACGGTCGCCACGGACACCGACAGCGCCACGTCGCCGCGGGCGAGGAAGGTCACGACGTTCGACGCCGTGCCGCTCGGTGCGCAGCCGACCAGGATCAGCCCGGCCGCCAGCTGCGGGGGCAGCCCCAGCAGATGGGCGATGACCCAGCCGAGTCCCGGCATGATCACGTAGTGCGCGACCAGGCCGATCGCGACAGCCCACGGCCGTCTCGCCACCCCCCTGAAGTCGAGTGGGGTCATCGTCAGCCCCATGCAGAACATGACGACGCCGAGAAGGTAGGGGACCGATTCGGTCCAGCCGGCGAACGTGCCGGGAGTGAGGAGACCGGCTGCACCCGCCACGAGCACGAGGACGGGGAAGACCGTGACGGCGCGCCTCGCCCCCTTGTCGTCGGATGCGGTGTGATCAGGGGTTATCTGTTCGTTCTGCACAGGCGCGATGAGACGCCGTATGCCCCGGGCTCCGCAAACTCGTCTCGGAATACGGACGAGATGTCCAGGATGCGGCGCCGTCGACAGCCTCCGGGCGCCGCGCGATCACTTGCCCGAGCCGACCGGATCCACCGTGACCCGGTGGGTGGTGCCGGCCTCCACGGGGACGGCGACGGCGAGCGGCATGCGGTGCGCGTGGGTCTCGTTCGGTGGGGTCACCAGGGCCGAGGTGAAGGTGGCACCCGACCCGTCACCGGGGCCGGGCGGGAAGTGCAGGGAGAAGTTGGTCCGCTCCCCGGGCGCCAGGGTGACGGGCGGGGCGGACCGGTCGCTGCGCTCCGCGCTCACGTTGCCGTCCTTGCCCACCAGGTCCAGCCCCGGGAATCCGCGCATGGAGCAGGAGGCGGAGCCCGTGTTCCGCAGATTGATCAGTACCTCACCCTCCGCCATTCCCCCGGAACTGCTGAAGGAGAGGTCCGAGGTCCGGCACGCGCCGTCCGCCACCCGCGGGGTGCCGGACGCGGAGGCCTGGGTGTCACCTCCGCCGGCCGCTTCCGTCGTCTTCGCGGCGCCGGGGCTTCCGGCGCCGCCGTCGGGGGAGGGCGGCGTGTCCGGGGTGGCCGACGCGGACGCGCCGGCGGGTGCGCTGTCGGATGTGCCGTCACCTTCGCACGCGGTGAGGGAGAGTGCGGCAGCCGCGGCGGCGGCGATGACGGCGGATGTCCTGCGAAGACGCATGATGTCCCCTGGGGTGAGAGGCGTCGAGTACTCCGCGCGAACACGTGCACAGGTGGGGCACGCGATACACGCGCGGACGGTTGCGGGCCGGCCGAAGGTCGTCGTACGTCGAAGGGCGCCGCCTCCAAGAAGGCTCGTGCCCGCTCGTGGGCGCGCCATGCGTCATACCGGGCGCAGCGGTGGCCGCGGCACGGGACTGTTTCGCCGTGCCGCGCGGGGGACATGCTTCCGCTCATGACACGGAGCCGTGACGCACTGGAGTGGACGCTGAGGAGCGAGCGCCCCGGGCCGGCGGGGTACCTGGACGTGCGGTGCCGCACCTATGTGCAGCCCGACGGCAGGGAGTCGGACTGGGACATCCTCCACGGTCCGCGCACGGTCGCCCTCGTGGCCTTCACCCCGGAGGGACGGGGCCTGCTCGTGCGCCAGTTCCGACCCGGCCCCGGCAAGGTGCTGGCGGAACTCCCCGGCGGCATGGTCGAGCCCGGCGAGGACGTGCTGCGCGCGGCGGAGCGGGAACTCCTGGAGGAGACCGGATACCGGGCGGGAACCGCCGAGGTCTTCCTGCGGACGTACCTGGCCTCCTTCGCCACCCACGTGCGGTACGGGGTGCTGGCGCGGGACTGCCGCCAGGTCGCCGACCCCACCCCCGACGCGGAGGAATTCCTCGAGCCGCTGGTGCTGGAGCGCGACGCCTACACGGCCCACCTCCTCGGCGGCGCGTACACGGACGCCGACCTCGGCCTCGCGGGCCTCGTCGCGGCGGGCCTTCTGCGTACGGGGAGCTGAGGCACCGGCCTGCGGCGGCCGGCCCGCCGTGGCGCCCGGGGTCTCCGCGGCCCCGCCGCGCCCGTGACGATCACCGTGGTGCAGGGTGGACGCCGGGTGCCGCCCAGGGCTGAGCCGATTCGCCCCACCCCTCGCATCGGAGAGTGCATCCGCATGAAGATCGTCGACGCCACGGTGGTCGTCACCAGCCCAGGCCGCAACTTCGTCACGCTCCGGGTGACGACCGACGAAGGGCCGACGGGACTGGGCGACGCCACGCTCAACGGCCGGGAACTGGCCGTGGTCAGCTACCTCAGCGACCATGTCATCCCCCTGCTCATCGGTCTCGACCCGCACCGCGTCGAGGACACGTGGCAGTCCCTGTACCGAGGTGCCTACTGGCGGCGCGGACCGGTGACGATGGCCGCCGTCGCCGCCGTCGACGTCGCCCTGTGGGACATCAAGGGCAAAGCCGCCGGGCTCCCGCTGTACCAGCTCCTCGGAGGCGCGAGCAGGGACCGCGTGCGCACCTACGGGCACGCCAACGGCAAGGACATCCCGGAACTGCTCGACTCGGTGCGGGCCCGTCTCGCCGAGGGGTACCAGGCCGTGCGCGTCCAGTCGGGCGTTCCCGGCCTCAAGGCCGTCTACGGGGTCCACACCACGCACGAGGACGGCTCCCCGGTGCTCCACCAGCAGGCCAGGCCCCTGGTCGAGGACTGGGACACCGACGCCTACCTGCGCCACGCTCCCGCCGTCTTCGAGGCGGTCCGCGCGGAGTTCGGGGAGGAACTGCCGCTTCTCCACGACGCGCACCACCGGCTCACGCCCGTCCAGGCGGCGCGGCTCGGCAAGGACCTGGAGCCGTACCGGCCGTTCTGGCTGGAGGACTGTACGCCCGCGGAGAACCAGGAGGCCTTCCGTCTGATACGCCGGCACACCACCACACCGCTGGCGGTGGGCGAGGTCTTCAACACGGTCCACGACTACCAGACGCTCATCACGGAGCAGCTGATCGACTACGTCAGGTCGGCCGTCACCCACTTCGGCGGCATCACCCCGCTCCGAAAGCTGGCCGACCTCGCCGCGCTCCACCAGATCAAGACCGCCCCGCACGGACCCCAGGACATCTCTCCGGTCGGAATGGCGGCGGCCGTCCACCTCGATCTCGCCGTGCACAACTTCGGCATCCAGGAGTACGCGGGCCACGAGCCGCTCACGGACGAGGTCTTCCGGCACGCCTACACCTTCACCGACGGACACCTGCACCCCGGTGAGGCGCCCGGCATCGGCGTGGAGCTCGACACGAAGGCGGCGGCGGCCCACCCGTACGACGCGGCGTACCTGCCGGTCAACCGCCTCCAGGACGGCACGGTCCACGACTGGTGAACCCGGCCGGGCGTGGCTCGGACCGTGGCGGTGGGTGAGGCGTGTCTCACCGGGCCGCCTCCGCTTGCTATGCAACGAATTGCATAGAACCATCGGGGCATGGCGCTCGACCACGCGATCCTCGTCTCCCTGCTGGAACAGCCGGGCTCCGGCTACGAGCTGGCCCGGAGGTTCGAGCGGTCCATCGGCTACTTCTGGACCGCCACGCACCAGCAGATCTATCGCGTACTGAAACGCATGGAGAGCGACGGCCTGCTCGACGTCCGCGAGGTCCCGCAGGAGGGCAGGCCGGACAAGAAGGAGTACTCCGTCGCGGGGCCCGGCCGCGCGGCGCTCTCCCTGTGGCTGCACGAACCGATCGAACCCGAGAGCCTCCGGCACGATCTCGCCGTGAAGATCCGCGGAGCGGCCTTCGACGACCCGGCGGCACTGGTCCGCGAGGTCGAACGCCACCGCCAGGTCCACGGCGAACGGCTCGCGCACTACCTCGCGGGGGAACTGCGTGACTTCACCGGGCCCGAGGCCCCCGTCCCTCTCGACGCCGGTCAGGAACTGCAGCACGTCGTGCTGCGCGGCGGCATCGCGTACGAACGGATGACGGTCGCCTGGCTCGACGACGTCCTCGCCACGCTCGGCCGGCTCGGCCGTGGTGGCCCTCGCACCTGAACCACCCGCACCCTCCCACCCGTACCTCCTCCGGAAGGCGTACAGCCATGGCCGACCCGCTGCTGTTCAACCCGAGCACCTACGACCCGGCGCACTTCGACCCCGAGACACGCCGGCTGCTGCGCGCCACCGTCGACTGGTTCGAGGAGCGCGGCAAGCGCCGGCTCGTCGAGGACTACCGCTCCCGCGCCTGGCTGGGCGACTTCCTCGACTTCGCGGCGAAGGAGAGCCTGTTCGCCACCTTCCTCACCCCCGCGTCCGCGTCGGACGGCGAGGACCGGCGCTGGGACACGGCCCGGATCGCCGCGCTCAACGAGATCCTCGGCTTCTACGGACTCGACTACTGGTACGCCTGGCAGGTGACCATCCTCGGGCTCGGACCCGTGTGGCAGAGCGACAACGCCGCCGCCCGCAGCCGCGCGGCCCAGCTCCTGTCCGAGGGCGAGGTGTTCGCGTTCGGCCTGTCGGAGAAGGCACACGGCGCCGACATCTACTCCACCGACATGCTCCTGGAGCCGGACGGCGACGGCGGCTTCCGGGCGACCGGATCCAAGTACTACATAGGCAACGGCAACGCCGCCGGACTCGTCTCCGTCTTCGGCCGCCGCACCGACGCCGAGGGCCCGGACGGCTACGTCTTCTTCGCGGCCGACAGCCGCCACCCTGCCTACCACCTGGTGAAGAACGTCGTCGACTCCTCCAAGTACGTCAGCGAGTTCCGCCTCGACGGCTACCCGGTCGGCCCCGACGACGTCCTGCACACGGGCCGCGCCGCCTTCGACGCCGCCCTCAACACCGTCAACGTGGGCAAGTTCAACCTCTGCACCGCCTCGATCGGCATCTGCGAGCACGCGATGTACGAGGCCGTGACCCACGCGAGCAACCGCATCCTCTACGGCCGCCCCGTGACGGCCTTCCCGCACGTACGCCGGGAGCTCGCCGACGCCTACGTCCGGCTCGTCGGCATGAAGCTGTTCAGCGACCGCGCCGTCGACTACTTCCGCTCGGCCGGCCCCGACGACCGCCGCTACCTGCTGTTCAACCCGATGACGAAGATGAAGGTGACCACGGAGGGCGAGAAGGTCATCGACCTCATGTGGGACGTCATCGCGGCCAAGGGCTTCGAGAAGGACACCTACTTCGCCCAGGCCGCCGTGGAGATCCGGAGCCTGCCCAAGCTGGAGGGCACGGTCCACGTCAACCTCGCCCTCATCCTGAAGTTCATGCGCAACCACCTGCTGGAGCCCGCGGACTACGCGCCCGTGGGGACCCGGCTGGACGCCGCGGACGACGCGTTCCTCTTCCGCCAGGGACCGGCCAGGGGGCTGGGCTCCGTCCGCTTCCACGACTGGCGCCCCGCCTACGACGCCTACGCCGGGGTGCCCAACGTCGCCCGCTTCCGCGAGCAGGCCGACGCCCTGTGCGACTTCGTCGCCCACGCGGCGCCCGGCGAGGAGCAGGCCCGCGATCTGGACTTCCTGCTCTCCGTCGGCCAGCTCTTCGCGCTGGTGGTGCACGGCCAGCTGATCCTGGAGCAGGCCAGGCTGACGGATCTGGACGAGGACGTGCTCGACGAGCTGTTCTCCGTCCTCGTGCGGGACTTCTCGGCGCACGCCGTCGAACTGCACGGCAAGGACTCCGCCACCGGGGAACAGCAGGCCTGGGCCCTTGCCGCGGTACGCCGTCCCGTCGTCGACACCGCGCGCGCCGCACGGATCTGGCAGCGCGTCGAGGCGCTGTCGGGGGCGTACGGGACGGCGCGATAGGCCGACCGGGGCATCGGGAGGGCTCCGGGCCGCTTCGACTCCGCTCACGGGGGCATATGGAAGTCCCGCGGCCGGATTCGGCCCCTGCCATGAGGAGATGACCATGGAAACGGTCTGGGCCTGTCCCGCACAGCTGAACCGCTCGCTGGACGACGACCTGATCGAGTACGCGGTGGAAGCCCAGGACGGAAACGTGGGCGTCGTCGTCAGGATCTCCCAGGTCCCGGGATTCGATCACCTGGTGGTCGACACCGGGGTCTGGAAGTTCGGCAGAAGCGTCGTCGTGCCCGCCGGCACGGTGACCGCCGTCGACGATCCCGCCCGTGTGGTCAGGGTCGGGTGCACCAGGGAGCAGATCAAGGAAGCCCCGCGCTTCGAGCGGGACCAGGACACGGGTGACCTCTTCTACCTGCGGAAGCTGGGCACGTACTACGAGTCCCTGGAGACCGCCCCGGAATGAGGGCGCATGCCGGCGCCGGGGGGGGGGCCCCCCCCCCCCCCCCCCCGGGGGGGGGGGGGCGGGGGCCCCCCCCCCGCGGGGGGGGGGCGGCCCCCCCCGCGGGGGGGGGGGGGGGGGGGGGGGGGGGGGCCG
>NZ_JBIBEG010000004.1:263604-544971 GCF_042902585.1 Streptomyces argenteolus | reverse complement strand
TCCCCGTGGGGCGGGGGCCCCCCACCCCCCCGCCGCCGCCCCCCCCCCGGGGGGGGGGCCCCGGGGGGGCCGGGGGCCCCCCCGGCCCCCCCCCCCCGGGGGGGGGGGCCGCGCCGCCCCCCCCCGGCGCCGTGGTGTCTGCTGCGACCGCTCAGGCGGTCTGGAGGCTGTCGTCCTGCTGGGGGCCGGGGTGCGCCCGCCCGGCCGGTACGTCCTCGGGGTGCACCCCGAGCAGGGTGTCGGCGACTCTCAGGGCCTGCGCGATCTCACGCGTGCCGGTCATCACACACAGGGTGTAGGTGGCGTCCTCGACGGCGCGGGCCGTGGCGTCGGTGGACCGGCGGGCGTCCTCGATGCGGGCGTCGGCGTAGCGGGCCAGAGCGATGCGCAGGTCCTGCGGAACAGGTGTCAGCACAGCAGGTTCTCCTCGGAGTTCGATCCACATCCGGTGCGGGGGCCACGCTTCCTCGGGTGGCCTCACGCGTGTACCCGCTCACGAGCGGAGTACGCCTCCGCCTGCGTGTGCACCACGGCTCCGCGGCCCCGGCGTTCTACCGTTCTCCGATGCGATCTGTCCCCTGGTGGGTCCTTCTCTCCTCGATGTCCGCCCCCGTCCTCCTCGTCGGCGGCTGGACGGTCTCGGCCGAGCTGCAGGGACCCGGCTACGACCCCGCGACCGCGACGATCAGCATCCTCGCCGCCGACGGGGCGGGCGGCTACTGGGTGATGACGTCGGCCCTGCTCGCCCTGGGCCTGTGCCACGTGGTCACCGCGTGCGGGCTGCGCCCGGCCGCGGCCTTCGGACGGGTGGCGCTGGCCGGCGGCGGACTGGCGGCGATACTGCTGGCGCTGTTCCCGGCGCCGAGCAGCGGTGGCTCCTTCGCCCACGGGGTGGTCGTGGCGGCCGGTTTCGCGCTGCTCGCCCTGTGGCCGGTCCTCGCCGTCCCACGCCACGCCTTCGCGCGGGGGAACGTACCCGGAGGAGGGACCACGTCCTGGACGCGCCCGGCAGGACCGCCGGCGAGAGGGAGGCCGCCGTGGGGACTGCGTCCCGTGCCGTCGGCCACGGCCGCCGCGCTGATGTGGCTGGGCGGCGGCTGGTTCCTGCTGGCCCTGTTCGTGCTGGACACCGCCGGGGCGGCCGAACGCGTCATCACCTTCCTCCAGTCGTTCTGGCCGCTCGCGGTGGTCGTCTCGTGCTTCCGCCACGACGACGGCGAACGGCGCACGGCATGACCCGGCCCCGCCGTCCCGTGGAGTGCGGGAGCCGGCGGGGCCGGGTCATGCGGCGCCGCAGGAGCTACGGCTTGCGGCCCACCGCCACGTAACCCGCGCTGACCACGTCGTCCTGGCCCGGGACCGGGTCGCCGAGTTCGGGATGCCACAACTCGGCTGCCACGATGCCCGGTTCGACGATGTCGAGCGAGGTGAAGAACCGGGCGAACTGATCGCGGCTGCGGGGCGCGAGAGTGAGGGTGTTCGCCTTGTACAGCTCGTCGACCTTGCGCGCCTCCGCCGGATGGAAATCGGCGGTGAGGTGCGAGATCACCACGTGGCTCCCCGGGGCGAGCACCTCGGTGAGCCGGTCCACCAGCTCGTAGGCGCCGTCCTCGTCGCTCACGAAGTGCAGCAGCGAGATCAGCGACAGCGCGACGGGCTCGGCGAAGTCCAGCGTCTTGCCCGCACGTTCGAGGATGGACTCCACGTCCCGCGCGTCCGCCTCCACGTAGTCGATGGCGCCCTCGGGCGTGCCCTTCAGCAGCGCCTCTGCGTGGGCCAGCACGATCGGGTCGTTGTCGCAATAGACGACGCGCGTGGTGGGGTCCTTCTGCTGGGCCACCTGGTGCAGGTTGGGCTCGGTGGGAATGCCCGTGCCGATGTCGAGGAACTGGCGGATGCCCTGGCTCGTCAGCCATCGGGTGGCGCGGTGCATGAAGGCCCGGTTCACCTTCGCCATGATCGGGACCCCGGGCTCGACGGCGAGCATCTGACGGCCCATCGCCTCGTCCACCGGGTAGTTGTCCTTGCCGCCCAGGAACCAGTCGTACATCCGCGCGGGATGAGGTCTGCTGGTGTCGATGCGCAGGGCGGGGGCATCGTGCTCCGGTCGGGACATGGCGGGCTCCAGGGTGTACGCGGCAGCGGATGATCAGCTGTCGAACAGAATAGGGAACGCGAGGCCCGGAAGGGCCGGGGAGGGCCCAACTTGACTGCCGCAGGCGCGTAACGGTTCGGACCTGGCCGGGGAAGAGGGGGCGGCGGACGGGACCGCCGCCCCCTGCGGTGCGGGTGGGGGTGTCAGCTCGCGGTGCAGGTGACGGAGGGCCAGGTCCAGTTGCCGTTGGCCTGGATGGTGGCTCCCCAGTTGTTTCCGCTGCCGTTGGGTTTGGCGGTGAGTACCTGGGAGCTGGGGTAGCTCGCGCTGATGTTCCAGGTGGAGAGGATCTTGGCGGGGGAGGGGACGTTCATGGTGACGGTCCAGTTGCTGGAGCCGGTCACGGCGACGTTGAGGTTGTAGCGGTCGCTCCACTTGCCGCCGGCGGACAGGGTCGCGGTGCAGCTGCCGGTACCGCCCCCGCCGCCACCGGTGCCGCCGCTGTCGGGCGCCACGGCGCGACCGGTCTGCGGGGAGATCATGCCGGAGCAGAGCCCCCGGCTCGCCAGGCCCTGCGCGATACGCGGAATGGCGGCGAGTGTGTTGGCGGCCCAGTCGTGCATGAGAATGACCTGCCCGTCGGTCAGTCGGGCGTTGGCCTGCACGATCGCGTCCGTGCTCGCGCCGTTCCAGTCCTGGGAGTCGACGTCCCAGGTCACCTGGGTCAGACCGTGCGAGGCGGCGACGGACTGCACCGTCGAGTTGGTCTCACCGTAGGGAGGACGGAACAGCTTCGGTGTGCCTCCTCCGCCGGCGGCGACGGCTTGCTGGGTGCGCGAGATCTCGGAGTCGATCTGCGCCTGGCTCAGCTGGGTCAGATGCGGGTGGGTGTAGCTGTGGTTGCCCACCCACATGCCGGCGTCCACCTGGGCGCGTACCTGCGCCGGGTTGGAGGCCGCGTACTGGCCCTGGTTGAACATCGTGGCCCGCAGGCCGTTCTGCTTGAGGGCGTTGAGCAGCCCCGGAGTGCTGGCGGACGGACCGTCGTCGAAGGTGAGCCCGACGTATCCGTTGCAGGCGGCGGTGGAGGCCGCGTGGGTGGGCGTGGCGGCCACGACGGCCGTCGCGGTCATCGCGGCGACGGCCAGCGTGGTGACCACGGAACGTACGGAGAGGTGCGGCACGGTCTGCATGGGGGGTGGATCCTCCTCGTCCTGGTGGGGCATCGGCAGGTCGCCCTGGTCAGGGCGCCGGCAGGTCGAAGGGACCGGAGGGGGCGGAGCCGAGGCCCCGCCCCCTCCGGTGCGGGTGGGGGTGTCAGCTCGCGGTGCAGGTGACGGAGGGCCAGGTCCAGTTGCCGTTGGCCTGGATGGTGGCGCCCCAGTTGTTTCCGCTGCCGTTGGGTTTGGCGGTGAGTACCTGGGAGCTGGGGTAGCTCGCGCTGATGTTCCAGGTGGAGAGGATCTTGGCGGGGGAGGGGACGTTCATGGTGACGGTCCAGTTGCTGGAGCCGGTCACGGCGACGTTGAGGTTGTAGCGGTCGCTCCACTTGTCGCCGGCGGAGAGTGTGGCGGTGCAGCCGCCGGTACCTCCACCACCGGTGTCGCCTCCACCGCCGGTGGAACTGCCCACGGTGATGTTGGAGTTACCGCTGCTCTGGTAGCCCTCGGTCGCCATGATCATGTAGTTGAAGGTGCCCAGGTTCATCCCGTTGCGGGCCCACGCGTCGAAGTGGTTGCCGGTGGTGATGGTGCCACCGGTCCTCTTCGACTGCCGGACGCTCCAGAACTGCTTGAACGTCTTGTTGCCCTCGATGGACGGGGCGTTGACCCGGGTCGTCTCGTAGATGTCGTACGTGCCGCCGTCGCTGGTGACGGTTCCCTTGAAGGTGCCCGTGGGCCGGTAGGTGCCCCAGTTGTCGACGATGTAGTACTCGACGAGCGGGTTTGTCGACCATCCGTAGAGGGTCAGGTAGGCGTTGCCGGAGGGGTTGAAGGTGCCCGAGTAGGTCACGCTCCTGCGCCCGCCGGTGCTCCAGCCCTTGCCGGCGACGAAGTTGCCGGTGTTGCTCCACGAGGTGCTGTAACTGCCCGCGGACGCGAGGTTCATCGAGACCGTGCCGGGGCTGTCGGTCCAGAAGGAGTAGTAGTAGCCGTTGTTAGTGCCGGTCTGGTTCGAGTTCACGACCGTGTCGGCGTTGGCGGTGCCGGGCAGTGCGAGCACGGCCACGGTGGCCATCGCCATGGCGAAGGCGTTGCGGATGAACCGTCTGAAGCGACTGCTCGTACGGCTCGTCGACTGTGCGGGTGCGTCGTTCATGTGCGTGCGTTCCTCCCTGTCCTCGTGGAGCCGGTGGGTTCCGGGCAGCGCGGGACACCCTCTGTGGGGCTGACGGTGAACAAGCGATGACGGCGATCGCGCGCCGGTGACGCGGAACCCGGCCGGAGTGCCGGGCCCGAAGTGGGCCTGGATCGACAGTGGTTGAGGTCTGTCAACGGCGAACAGTGTTGATCCGGGCCCAGGGGGTGTCAATAGTTTCGTCAAGGATTACGAAAGCGTCGGCGACCTTGCGACCAAAGGAGAGTTGCATCAATGCAGATCAGAGGAGCGCATCACCCAGTCCCGACGGGGAAAAACGATGGAGTCGGCGAATGTTGCGAAGATGCGCGACGGACGCTTTCGAAAGTTTCGATGATATTTTCGGGGTGGCCGGCCGTAGGGACGGAGCGGCCCGCGCGTGCGGGGACCGGGACGGGAACGCCGAAGGCCACCGCACATGTCGTGCGGTGGCCTTCGGCGTCGTGAGTGGCCCGGCTACCGGCCCGGGTCCCGGTTCAGATCCCGGAGCGCGGTGTTGAGTTCCAGGACGTTCACCCGGGGCTCACCCATGAAGCCCAGGACGCGGCCGTCGGTGTGCTCCGCCACCAGCCGTGCGACCTGGTCGACGGCGAGGCCGTTGCGCTCGGCGACCCGGTGGACCTGGAGATTCGCGTACGCCGGGGAGATGTCCGGATCGAGGCCCGAGCCGGAGGAGGTGACCGCGTCGGCGGGCACGTCCTCGGGCCGCACCGTGTAGGAGCGGGTGGAGTTGTCCGCCACGACGGCGGCCTTGGCGTCGGCCACCCACGCGACGAGTTCCTTGTTGTCCGCGGAGCGGTTGGTGGCACCGGAGAGGATGAGGGAGTACTCGGTGTTGACGCCGTTGGTGCCCAGGCCGTTCGACGGACGGGGCTGGAACCACGTCAGGTCCGGCTCCGCCGCCTCGTCCGCGTCTTTCGCCGGCAGGTCGTAGCGCTGCCCGATCAGGGACGAGCCGACCGTCCGGCCACTCGCGTCGGTGATCTCGGAACCGTTCGCCTTGTCGCCGAGGAACGCCTGGGCGACGCCGGTGACGGCGAGCGGGTAGAGGACTCCGCAGATGACGGTCAGGACGAGCAGGGCGCGCAGGCCCGCCCCGAGCAGCCGTGCGGTGTTCGTGAGGGAGGTGTTCATGATCGGTCAGCACGTTCCTGTTCAGGCGAGCCCGGGGATGAGGGAGAGGAGCAGATCGATGATCTTGATGCCGACGAAGGGGGCGATCAGCCCGCCGAGTCCGTAGATCCCGAGGTTGCGCCGGAGCATCGTGTCGGCGCCCGTCGGCCGGTACCGGACACCCCTGAGGGCGAGCGGCACGAGGGCCACGATGATCAGCGCGTTGAAGATGACGGCCGACAGGATCGCCGACTCGGGTGACGCGAGACCCATCACGTTGAGCTTGTCCAGGCCCGGGTACACCACCGCGAACATGGCCGGGATGATGGCGAAGTACTTGGCCACGTCGTTGGCGATGGAGAAGGTGGTCAGCGCTCCCCGGGTGATGAGGAGCTGCTTGCCGATCGCGACGATCTCGATGAGTTTGGTGGGGTCGGAGTCCAGGTCCACCATGTTCCCGGCCTCCTTGGCGGCCGAGGTGCCGGTGTTCATCGCCACGCCGACGTCCGCCTGGGCGAGCGCGGGGGCGTCGTTGGTGCCGTCACCCGTCATCGCGACGAGCTTGCCCCCGGCCTGCTCCCGCTTGATGAGGGCCATCTTGTCCTCGGGGGTCGCCTCCGCGAGGAAGTCGTCGACCCCCGCCTCCTGCGCGATCGCCTTGGCCGTCAGCGGGTTGTCGCCGGTGATCATGACCGTCCGGATACCCATTCGGCGCAGCTCGGCGAACCGTTCCCGCATGCCCTCCTTGATCACGTCCTTGAGGTGGACCACACCGAGGACGCGGGCGCCCTCCGCGTCCTCCACCGCGACGAGCAGGGGCGTGCCGCCCGCCTCGGAGATCCGGGCGGCGAGCGCGGCAGCGTCGTCGGCGACGGCGCCCCCGCGCTCCCGGACCCACGCCATGACCGAACCGGCCGCTCCCTTACGGGCCTTGAGACCGTCCACATCCACCCCCGACATACGCGTCCGGGCGGTGAAGGCGACCCATGCGGCACCGGTGAGTTCGTCCCGGTGCCGCGCCCGCAGACCGTACCTCTCCTGCGCGAGCACCACGATCGAGCGGCCCTCGGGAGTCTCGTCGGCCAGCGACGACAGCTGCGCGGCTCCGGCCAGTTCCGCCTCGCCCGTTCCCCGGACCGGCAGGAACTCCGCCGCCTGCCGGTTTCCGAGCGTGATCGTGCCCGTCTTGTCGAGCAGCAGCGTGGAGACGTCACCCGCCGCCTCCACCGCCCGGCCGGACATCGCCAGGACGTTGCGCTGGACGAGGCGGTCCATCCCCGCGATCCCGATCGCGGAGAGCAGCGCGCCGATGGTGGTGGGGATCAGGCAGACCAGCAGAGCGGTGAGCACGATCATGGACTGCCTGGCGCCGGCGTGGACCGCGAACGGCTGGAGCGTCACGACGGCGAGGAGGAAGACGATGGTCAGCGAGGCCAGCAGGATGTTGAGCGCGATCTCGTTGGGTGTCTTCTGCCGGGCCGCACCCTCGACCAGGGCGATCATCCGGTCGATGAAGGTCTCACCCGGCCTGGTGGTGATCCGGACGACGATCCGGTCGGAGAGCACCTTCGTGCCGCCGGTGACCGCACTGCGGTCGCCGCCCGACTCCCTGATCACCGGGGCAGATTCCCCCGTGATCGCCGACTCGTCGACGGACGCCACACCCTCGGCCACGTCGCCGTCGCCCGGGATGATGTCGCCGGCCTCGCAGACGACGAGGTCGCCGATGCGCAGCTCGGTTCCGGGGACCTCGACCTCCTTGTCGCCGTCCAGGCGCCGGGCCGTGGCGCCGGACTTGGCCTGGCGCAGCGTGGCGGCCTGGGCCTTGCCACGGCCCTCGGCGACCGCCTCGGCGAGGTTGGCGAAGATCGTGGTCAGCCACAGCCAGGCCGTGATGGCCCAGCCGAACCAGTCGCCGGGATCCCTGAGCGCCAGCACGGTGGTGACCGCCGAGCCGACGAGCACCACGAACATGACCGGCGACGTGACCATGACGCGCGGATCGAGCTTGCGCAGCGCGTCGGGGAACGACGCGAGCAGCTGCTTCGGATCGAAGAGGCCCCCGCCGACACGGCCCGGTGCGGCGGGACCGGCGCCGGTCATGTCCTCCTGCGGGGAACGGGTGGGGGTGACGGTGCTCATGAGGCGAGCCCTTCGGCGAGCGGACCCAGCGCGAGGGCCGGGAAGTAGGTCAGACCGGTGAGGATGAGGATGGTGCCGACGAGCAGGCCCGCGTACAGGGGCTTGTCGGTCCGCAGGGTGCCCGCCGTGGCGGGGACCGGCGGTTGCTCGGCCAGCGAGCCGGCCAGCGCCAGCACGAAGACGATCGGAAGGAACCGGCCGAGCAGCATCGCGATTCCGATGGTGCTGTTGAACCACTGGGTGTCGGCGTCGAGTCCGGCGAAGGCCGAACCGTTGTTGTTGGCACCCGAGGTGTACGCGTAGAGGATCTCGGAGAAGCCGTGTGCGCCGCTGTTGGTCATCGAGTCGCCCGGAGTGGGCAGGGCCAGGGCCACCGCGGTGAAGCAGAGGACCAGGGCCGGGGTGATCAGGATGTAGCAGGCCGCGAGCTTGATCTGGCGGGTGCCGATCTTCTTGCCGAGGTACTCGGGCGTGCGGCCGACCATGAGGCCGGCGATGAACACCGCGATGACCGCCATGATCAGCATGCCGTAGAGACCGGAACCGACGCCGCCGGGCGCGATCTCGCCCAACTGCATGCCCAGCATGGTGATGCCGCCGCCGAGCCCGGTGTAGGAGGAGTGGAAGGAGTTGACCGCACCGGTCGACGTGAGGGTGGTCGCCACGGCGAAGATCGACGAGCCGGCGATGCCGAATCGATTCTCCTTGCCCTCCATCGACCCGCCCGCGAGGTCGGGTGCCGGGCCGTGGTGGGCGAACTCGGTCCACATCATGAGCGCCGTGAACGCGAGCCAGATCGTGGCCATCGTGGCCAGGATCGCGTAGCCCTGCCGGAGGTTGCCGACCATGCGGCCGAACGTCCGCGTGAGCGCGGACGGGATCAGGAGGATCAGGAAGATCTCGAAGAGGTTGGAGAACGGGGTGGGGTTCTCGAAGGGGTGGGCGGAGTTGGCGTTGAAGTAGCCGCCGCCGTTCGTCCCCAGCTCCTTGATGGCCTCCTGGGAGGCGACCGCCCCGCCGTTCCACTGCTGGGTGCCGCCGGAGAACTGCCCGACCTCGTGGATGCCGGAGAAGTTCTGGATCACGCCGCAGGCCACCAGGACGACCGCACCGATCACCGAGATCGGCAGCAGGATGCGCGTGGTGCCGCGCACCAGGTCCGTCCAGAAGTTGCCGAGTTCCCCGGTGCGCGAGCGAGCGAACCCGCGTACGAGGGCCACGGCGACGGCCATGCCGACGGCGGCCGAGACGAAGTTCTGGACCGCGAGGCCGCCCGTCTGCACGACGTGGCCCATCGCCTGTTCGCCGTAGTAGGACTGCCAGTTGGTGTTCGTCACGAAGGACGCCGCGGTGTTGAACGCCTGGTCCGGGTCGATCGACACGAAGCCGAGCGAGCCGGGCAGGTGCCCCTGGACGCGCTGGAGCGCGTAGAGGAAGAGGACACCCACCGCGGAGAACGCGAGGACACCGCGCAGATAGGCGGGCCAGTGCATGGCGGCCGACGGGTTCGCGCCGATGGCTCGGTAGATCCACTTCTCCGGCCTGTGGTGCTTGTCGGAGGAGTACACCCGGGCCATGTGGTCGCCGAGCGGACGGTATGCCAGGGCCAGCGCGGCTATCAGCGCGAGCAACTGGAGCACACCAGCTGTTACGGGGCTCATATCGGTGCTCAGAACCTCTCCGGGTACACCAGCGCGAGGACGAGGTACGTCAGCAGGGCGACGGCCACGATCAGGCCGGCGATGTCATCGGCGGTCACAGCTTCGTCACCCCCCGTGCGACGAGTGCCACCAGTGCGAAGACCGCGATCGTGGTGGCGACGAAGGCCAGATCGGCCATCGTGAGCTCCTGTGTGAAGTGAAGGGAACCGAATCGGCCGGGGTGGCCGAACTAGAGCAAACCGCGAGGTCAGCCGCGCGTCGCACCCCCTTGACGGGCTCCATACGGACCGGGCGGACTTCTTGACGCGGTCCGTACGCACAGCACGCGCCCTCCGCGAGCCGCGACTCCATCTAGTGCCCTTTGGTATTTGCCTAAGTGGCCTAGGTAAATGCATAATGGGTTCAGTCGAAGGAGAGGGAGCCGGCGTGGCAAGGGTGGGACTGACGGCGGAACGCCTCACGAGGGCGGGGGCGGAGCTGGCCGACGAGGTCGGCTTCGACAAGGTGACCGTGGCGGCGCTCGCCCGGCAGTTCGGGGTCAAGGACGCGAGTCTCTACTCGCACGTGAAGAGCTCCCAGGACCTCAAGACACGGATCGCCCTGCTGGCCCTCGAGGAGCTGGCCGACCGTGTCGCGGCGGCGCTCGCGGGGCGCGCCGGCAAGGACGCGCTGGAGGCCTTCGCGCACGCGTACCGCGACTACGCCCGGGAGTATCCCGGCCGCTACGCCGCGGCGCAGCTCCGCCTCACCCCGGACGAGGCCGCGGCCAGTGCCGGCGTCAGGCACGCCCTGATGACCCGGGCGATCCTGCGCGGCTACGACCTCACGGAACCGGACCAGACGCATGCGGTACGGCTGCTGGGCAGCGTTTTCCACGGCTACATCAGCCTGGAGAGCGGCGGCAGCTTCAGCCACAGCGCCCCCGGTACGGAGGAGACCTGGTCCAGGGTCCTGGACGCGCTCGACGCCCTGCTGCGGAACTGGCCCGCGCCCTGACACGGCCCCTGGGCCCCGCACCGACGTACAGAACCGGAGAACAGCCGAAGATGAGCACCCACCCCGCGCTGATGACCACGCCCCTCACCGGCACGCTCCTGCGCGGTGCGCTCGACCTGGAGCGGACCGCCAACGGTCTGCTGCCGCACCGGCTGCCCGCCCGCGCCCGTGCCCAGTACACCGACGGCCAGCTGGCCATGGCCGAGGCCCAGCCCTCCGGAGTGCGGCTGGCCCTGCGGACCCGGGCGACCGTCGTGGAGCTGGACACGCTGCCCACCAAGCGGGCGTACACCGGTGCCCCGCCCCGCCCCGACGGCGTCTACGACCTGCTCGTCGACGGCCGGCTGGTGGGCCAGGGCACCGTGGCCGGTGGCAACACCCTGACCGTCGACATGGCCACCGGCTCGGCCGAGCTCCTGCCCGGACCGGTGGGCACCCTGCGCTTCAGCGGGCTGCCCGCGGATCCGAAGGACGTCGAGATCTGGCTGCCGCACAACGAGGCCACCGAGCTGGTCGCCCTGCGCAGCGACGCCCCCGTGGAGCCGGCGCCCGACCGGGGCCGCCCCGTGTGGCTGCACCACGGCAGTTCCATAAGCCATGGCTCCGACGCCGCGAGCCCGAGCACCACCTGGCCCGCACTGGCCGCCTCCCTCGGCGGTGTGGAGCTAATCAACCTGGGCCTCGGCGGCAGCGCACTGCTCGATCCGTTCACCGCCCGCACCCTGCGGGACACCCCCGCCGATCTGATCAGCGTGAAGATCGGCATCAACCTGGTCAACACCGATCTGATGCGCCTGCGCGCGTTCACCCCGGCCGTCCACGGATTCCTCGACACCATCCGCGAAGGCCACCCCGCCACCCCCCTGCTGGTCGTCTCGCCCATCCTGTGCCCCATCCACGAGGAGACCCCAGGCCCGAGCGCGCCGGACTTCAGCGCGATGAGCGCGGGCCGGCTGAGCTTCCGTGCCGCCGGCGACCCCGCCGAGACCGCCGCCGGAAAGCTCACCCTGGGCGTCATCAGGGACGAGCTCGCCCGCATCGTCGCGCAACGGGCGGCCGAGGACCCGCATCTGCACCACCTCGACGGCCGCGAGCTCTACGGCGAGGCGGACAGCGCCGAACACCCCCTGCCGGACGCCCTCCACCCCGATGCCGCCACCCACCGCCGCATGGGGGAGCGCTTCGCCGAGCTGGCGTTCCGCGCCGGCGGCCCTCTGGCCTTCGTGGCCGGCTGACCGCGCGGGGCTCCCGAAACCGCTGTCGCGCCCCGCCCTCCAGGCGTACTGTCCTGTGCGGAGAGTGACCCACGAGGAGCTGAGGCATGCCCGGTAGTCCGAGCACGCGCTGACGTCTCAGGCCGTCATCGGCCCGTCATCGCGTGCTGCCCCGTTGCGCGGCACAGCGATCCTTCCTGCCCCGGACCTCCGACGGTGCCCGCCGTCCGTCCGGGACGCGGGCTCCGTTCTCCGGCGCTCCCAGGGGTGTCCATGCCGTTCACGTCCTTTGCCGCCTCCGATTCCGGTTCCGGCCGCCCGGCTCTGCCGAACCTGTGGCGGGACCGCGACTTCCGCCGGCTCTGGGTGGGCCAGACGGCCTCCCAGTTCGGCGAGCACACGGGCCTGCTGGTCCTGCCGCTCCTCGCCGTACTGACGCTCGGCGCCGACGCCGAGCGGACCGGCGCCCTCCGGGCAGCAGGGCAGACGCCTGTCCTGCTGTTCTCGCTCCTCGCCGGCGCCTGGGTGGACCGATGGCGGACCCGTACCGTGATGGTGCTGACCGACATCGGCCGCACCCTGGTGTTCGCCGCCGCGGCGGCGGCCGGATTCCTGGGTCTGCTGGGCCTCCCCGCCCTGTTCGCCGCCGTCTTCCTCGCCGGGGCCCTGTCCGTCTTCTTCGACGTGGCCTACCAGGCGTCCCTTGTCCGTCTGGTCGACCGCGACCAGTTGCTGCGGGGCAACAGCGCGCTCGAAGGCAGCCGGTCGGCGGCCCAGTTCGGCGGCCCTGCCCTGGGCGGGGCGCTGGTGTCGCTCCTGTCGGCAGCGGCCGGCGCGGCGGCGGGCGCGGCCTTCTTCGCCCTGTCCTTCCTGTCGATCAGGAGGATCCGCAGCGGCGAACCCGTTCCCGCCCACTCGCGACGGCCCGCTCGGGTGCGGCGCAGCATCCGGGAGGGCCTCGCCTTCGTGGCCGCCGACGCCTCGCTGCGGAGCGTGGCTCTCGCCTCGGCGGCCTTCCAGTTCTTCTTCGCCGCCACCATGACGGTCCAGCTGCTCTTCCTGCCGCGTGGACTGCACCTCTCCGGTGCGGCCGTCGGCCTGGCGCTGGCGGCGACGGGGCCGGGCGCGGTGGTGGGCTCGCTGCTGGCCGCGAAACTGCCCCGCCGGTTCGGGTACGGCCCCGTGCTGGTGTGCGCGGCCGGAATCGGCGACGCGGTGCTGCTGAGCGTGCCCATGCTGCACGGGCCGCCCGCCATGACGGTTCCCGTGTTGCTGGCCGTGAACGCCGTGTTCGGTGTCTTCGGCCAGCTGGTGAACGTCACGGTCATGGCGGTGCGGCAGTCCGTCACCCCGGACCGGATGCAGGGCCGGGTGGCCGCGACGATCAACTTCGCCGGACTGGGCCTCGCGCCGCTCGGTTCCCTGCTCGGCGGCCACCTCGCGCAGGAGTGGGGGCTGCGCGGTGCCCTCCTGGCGGTGACCGCGGGCATACTGCTCTCCCCGGTGCTCTTCGCGTGCTCCCCACTCGCCCGGGTGGGACGCTCGCTGCCGCGGGCAGGCACGGCGTGAAGCCCTTCGCCGCTCGCCCCGGCCGGGTGCCACCGGACTTCCACAGCGGCGTCACGGGCGAGGTGCCGGCTGAGCCAAACGGCCGGGCGGGGGAGAGGGGCGGTTGAGAGCCGGAACCCGCAAGGGCATTCTTGAACAAAGGTCGCAAAATATGTGTTCGTGGGCGACCTGCCCAGGCAGGGAGGACGAGTGATGGGCCCATGAGCATGGACGAGGCGGGCAGCGGGGGTCCGGCTCGGCCCGCGGGCGCGCGGGTGCCGGCGGAAGCCGGTGACGAGCGTCCCGTCCTTGTGCCCGCCGACGACGTCCGGTGCAGGATCCTGGACCAGCTGCCGGTTCCGGTTGCCTATTTCGGCCGGGACCAGCTCCTGGCCATGGCCAACGGGGCGGCGGCGGGCGCGGTCGGCAGGAGCGAGGCGTCGATGATCGGCCTGCTCCCGGGTGAGGTCGAGCCGGGGCTGGTCCTGGAAGGCGGCGAAGGGCTCGCCGAGGCGATCGCACGGGTGATGAGCACCGGCGAGGGCGAGCCGTACGAGACGCACCTCGTGGTGCGGAACACCGAGCACGTCTGGCAGGCCGCACTGTCGCCCGTACGCGACGCGGACGGCGAGGTCCAGGGTGTGTCCGTCGTGACGCTCGACACCACCGAACAGTTCTGGGCGCGCAGGCGTCTGGCCGTACTGACCAAGGCCAGCATGCAGATCGGCAGCACCCTCGACGTGGGGCGCACCGCCGAGGAACTGGCCGAGCTCGCCATCGAGGACTTCGCCGACTTCGTGACGGTCGACCTGCTCTCCGAGGTGCTCACCGGCGACGAGGCGCGATCCGTGCTGCACAGGGAGAAGATCTCCTTCCGGCGGGTGGCCCAGCGGTCCGTACTCGGGGACTCCCCGGAGTCCGTCGTTCCGCTCGGAGAGATCCACGACTACGACCGGGACTCGGTCGTCGGCCGCACCCTGATCCGCGGGGAACCCACGCGCTGCACGGTTGACGAGGCATCCCTGCGGCGATGGACGGAGGACCCCGCCAGAGCGCGGAGCCTTCGGGACAACAAGATCCACTCGGTCCTGGTGGTCCCGCTGCGGGCCCGCGGCGTCACCCTCGGCGCGGCGCTGTTCTGCCGGCACAGGACTCCCGGCGGATTCGCCACCGCGGACCTGCAACTCGCCGCCGAGCTCGTCTCGCGGGCGGCCGTCTGCATCGACAACGCCCGGCGCTACACCCGCGAGCGGGCCACGGCACTCGCCCTGCAGAGCAGCCTGCTGCCCCGCCGCGCCGCCCGGCAGCAGGCCGTCGAGGTCACCACGCGCTACCTCCCGAACACCGATGGCGCGGGCATCGGCGGGGACTGGTTCGACGTCATCCCGCTGTCCGGCGCCCGGGTGGCCCTGATCGTCGGTGACGTCGTCGGTCACGGCCTCCACGCCTCGGCCACCATGGGCAGGCTCCGCACCGCCGTGCGGACCCTCGCCGATGTCGACCTCGCCCCCGAGGAACTGCTCACGCAGCTCGACGACCTGGTGATGACCCTTGACCGGGAACAGCCCCCGGACAGCGCCGAAGGGGCCACGGTCGCGGGCGCGACCTGCCTCTACGCCGTGTACGACCCAGCCACCGGATGCTGCACGATGGCCAGGGCGGGGCACCCCGAGCCGCTGCTGGCGCGGCCGGACGGCACCGTCGACCGACTGCCCCTGCCCGTCGGCCCACCACTGGGGGTGGGCGGCGTGGCCTTCGAGGCTGCCGAATTCCCACTGGCCGAGGGAAGCCGGCTGGTGCTGTACACGGACGGGCTGATCGAGACGGCGGGACACGACATCGATGCCGCGCTCGCCGAACTGCGCGGACTGCTCGGGCACCCCGAGCAGTCCCTCGAAGAGACCTGCGACTCCGTCATGGACGCGATGGTCCCCGAGCAGCCGAACGACGACGTCGCTCTGCTGGTGGCCCGTACGCGCCGTCTGGACGCGGGCCACTACGCCGCGTGGGACCTGGTGGCCGACCCGGCCGTCGTGTCCAACGCGCGCAAGCGGGCCTCCGCGCAGCTGATGGCATGGGGCCTCGACGACGCCGTGTTCACCACTGAGCTGGTCGTCAGCGAACTGGTCACCAACGCCATCCGCTACGGAGGCGAGCCGATCCAGCTCCGGCTCATCAGGGGCACCGCCCTCATCTGCGAGGTCGTCGACGGCAGCAGCACGGCACCGCACCTGCGGCGGGCCCGCATCTTCGACGAGGGCGGACGCGGCCTCCTGCTCGTCGCGAGCATGACCGAGCGCTGGGGTACCCGCTACACGGCCACGGGAAAGACGATCTGGGCCGAACAGCCCCTGCCCGGCGCCGAGGAGGCCGACCTGGTCTGAGGCCGCCTGCCGTCGGTCCTGGACGTTCCGGCGGGCGGTCCTCGGCGCAGGCCCGGGAAGCGTGGTGCCGTACCGATCTCTCCGCGACGGTCCCGGGGCGGCGGCGGACGGCTCGATCGGGCGCCGTGCGGCACCGGCCGTCCGGCCCTCGTCCCCTCCGGCCCCGGCGGGGCGGGCCCTCGCGCGGCCGAACTCGCGGCGGTCACGGAGGTGCTGCGGGCGGGGCCGACCGGACCCTCGAACCGCGCGGGAACACGGACGGCCCCGCCGTCCGTGGGGACGGCGGGGCCGTGGGCACCGGTGTGTCCCGGCCCGGACCCTGTCCGGACGGCGCGGACCGGGGGCGTCCGCATGCCCCGCCGCCAGGTGGCTCCCCGCCCGGGGAGCCACCTGACGGTGATCAGGCCGCCGGTGCCGGGTAGGTCGGGTACTCCACCCCGGAGACGTGCTGGACGACCCGGACGACCTGCGAGGAGTAGCCGAACTCGTTGTCGTACCAGAGGTAGAGGATCGCGTTGTCGCCCTCCACCTTGGTGGCCCCGGCGTCGACGATCGACGCGTGGCGCGAGCCGATGAAGTCGCTCGACACCGCGTCCGGGGCGGTGATGAAGTCGATCTGGCGCCGGAGCGGAGAGGTCAGCGACACGTTACGGAGGTAGTCGAGGACCTCCTCGCGGCTGGTGCCCCGCGCGAGCTGCAGATTCAGGATCGCGATGGAGACGTCCGGCACCGGTACGCGGATCGAGCTGCCGGTGATCTTCGCCTGGAGGTCGGGCAGCGCCTTGGTGACGGCGGAGGCGGCACCCGTCTCGGTGATGACCATGTTGAGCGGTGCCGAGCGGCCACGACGGTCCGAGTTGTGGTAATTGTCCAGGAGGTTCTGGTCGTTGGTGAACGAGTGGACGGTCTCCACATGGCCGCGCAGCACGCCGTACTCGTCCGCCATCGCCTTCAGCGGCGGGACGATCGCGTTGGTGGTGCAGGAGGCGCAGGAGATGATCTGCTCGTCCGGCTTGATCGTGTCGTGGTTGACGCCGTGCACGATGTTGGGGACGTCGCCCTTGCCGGGGGCGGTCAGGACGACCTTCGCGATGCCGGGCCGCAGGTGCTTGGAGAGACCCTCGCGGTCGCGCCACCGGCCGGTGTTGTCGATGAGGATGGCGTCCTTGATGCCGTACGCGGTGTAGTCGACCGCAGTCGGGTCGTCCGAGTAGATGACCTGGATCTCGTTGCCGTTGGCGATGATCCTGCTGTTCGCCTCGTCGACGGTGATCGTGCCCTGGAACTGGCCGTGGATCGAGTCGCGGCGCAGCAGCGAGGCGCGCTTGACGATGTCCTGCCCGGCGCCCTGGCGTACGACGATGGCGCGCAGCCGCAGGCCGTTGCCCGAGCCGGTCTTCTCGATCAGGAGGCGGGCCAGGAGACGGCCGATGCGGCCGAACCCGTAGAGGACCACATCGCGCGCCTCGCGGCGCTCCGTCTTGTTCTCGCCGGTGGCACCGGCGACGGCCTCCGCGGTGAAGTCCTCCACCGACAGGCCGCGGTCGTCGGTCCGGTACGTCGCGGCGAGCATGCCGAGGTCGATCTGCGACGGGCCGAGGTCGAGCGCGGTGAGTGCGTGCAGGAAGGGCAGCGTCTCGGTGACCGAGAGCTCCTCGCCGGCTATCTGCCGGGCGAAGCGGTGGGTCTTGAGGATGCTGACCACCGACTTGTTCACCAGGGAGCGGCTGTGGAGCAGGACCGTCACGTCCCGCTCCCGGTGCAGCTTTCCGATGATCGGGATCATCGACTCCGCGATCTCCTCGCGGGTCTTCCAATTGGTGAACGAGTCCTCGGTGGCAGTCACAAGTCCATCTTTCGAGCTAGGCGGTGCTCATATGTTAACCGCACCAGATTTTGATCATGCACTCGGTGCCGTCCGTCCGGACCCGTCGGGACGGAAGCGCTTCGGTCATGTGGCCTCGCGCCCACTCGAGAGGCCGGGGCGGTGGCCGGACCTCGCGCCCCTCCGGAACCCGGCCCCGGTGCCGCCGGCTGGTGCGCATCGGGAACGCCCGGGAGAGGCGCCGCTCTGCGGCTGCGGTCGCGCAGGTCTGACCTGGCCAGGGCATCGCACAGGGGTCAGGCAACCGCGGAACCCCGCGGAACGTCATCGAGGCATGACGCCTTCGCCTTCGAACCCCGAACGACGGTATTCCTACGGCTGCGGCCGTCCCGACTGCTGTGGCACGCCCGTGACGGGTCACAGCGACTGCCTGGCACACCTGGAGTCCGCCGACCGTGCCGTCTATCTGGCATCGCTGCATCCCGGAGCCGACATCGATCACCGCGGTACCACCCTCGGCCGAGCCCTGCTGGGCGAACTGCTTCTGGCCGTGCGCGATCCGGAGAGCCGCCACCCGATCCTGGGGCGCGCCCGGTTCGAGGAGGCGGTCTTTCCCGACGGGGCCTTTTTCCACGAAGCCGAATTCTCCTCGGAGGCTCACTTCCGTGCTGCGCGGTTCCTGCGCTTCGCGGGGTTCCGCAGGACTCGCTTCGCGGGACCGGCGGACTTCGCCGACGCCTGCTTCGAGGACGAGTCGAGCTTCGTGCAGGCGCGGTTCGAGGGCCAGGCGCTGTTCTACGGAGCGCGTTTCCACGGCGAGGCCGAGTTTCTCGGCGCCCGATTCCACGACGTGGCCTGGATGGGCGGCGCGAGGTTCGGCACGGTGCAGTTCGACGGCGCAGGGTTCGACGGCGAGGCCGATTTCAACCACGTGCGTTTCGACAGCGAAACGAGCTTCACCTCTGCTGAGTTCGGGGGGCGGGCGACCTTCTCGGGGGCCCGTTTCGAGTGCGGCGTGTCATTCGGCTGGGCTCACTTCGCCATGCTTCCGGTCCTGGGGCCGCTGGTGAGCCGTCAGACGCTTTCACTGCGGAACGCGGTGTTCGACGGTCCGGTCGTCATCGAAGCGGCGGCCTCCGGTCTGGACGGCGGACGGACCCGCTTTGCCTCGACGGCGACCCTGCGGCTGCGCCATGCCGAGCTGGATCTGACCGACGCGGTGTGTGAGTACCCGGTGACGGTCGCGGCCCGGGCCACTCCGTTCGCCGTCGGCGGCTCGCACCCGCTGCCGGAGGACGGGCTCCCCGGCGACCCCGGCGTGCGGCTGGTTTCCGTGAACGGGGTGGACGCGGCGCACCTGATGCTGCACGACATCGACCTGAGCGCCTGCCGGTTCGCGGGCGCCGTCCATCTCGACCAGCTGCGGGTGGACGGCTGGTGCACCTTCGCCGTGCCCCCCACCGCTACGAGGCGGCTGTGGAGCCCTCGCAAAGTGCTGGCCGAGGAGCATCACTGGCGCGCTCGGGCCGGCCGGACGCCTGGACGAAGACGTGGCTGGACAAAGGCACCGGACGGTACCCCCGGCCTGCGGCCGGCCGCGATCGCCGCGCTGTACCGGCAACTGCGCAAGTCACTGGAGGACGGCAGGAACGAGCCCGACGCGGCGGACTTCTACTACGGTGAGATGGAGATGCGCCGCAACGACGCGAGCAGGACGATGCCGGAACGTGCCCTGCTGACCTCGTACTGGGCCCTGAGCGGCTACGGGTTGCGGGCCTCTCGTGCCCTGATCTGGCTGCTGACGGCCATGACCGGCACGCTGTTGGTGATGATGCTGTGGGGGCTGCCGGCCGATGATCCGAAGCCTCTGACCAAGGGCAGGCAGGTGGCGGTGGGGCAGGACATCGCCTTCGTCACCGAGACCCCGGACCCGGTCAACCCCGCCGGGCCGGTGGCCGGTCGTCTCACCACCGAGCGCTTCGAGAAGGCCGTGCGGGTAGTGATCAACTCCGTGGTCTTCCGCTCGTCCGGCCAAGAGCTCACCACCGTCGGCACTTACAGCGAGATGGCCTCCCGCCTCACGGAACCCGTCCTGCTGGGTCTTGCCGTCCTGGCGGTCCGCAACCGCGTGAAACGCTGACGAGGCCCCCCCTCGGTCCCGCTGCGAGCCGCCGCGAGGCCGAGGGGCGGGCGCCGGGAGCGTCGCCGGGCGCCGAGGAGTCCCCCATCTGGAAGCCGGAGCCCGGCTACTGCGCCGCGCCGGCCCGCTCCTCGTCGGCGTCGAGGATCGAGATCTCCAGCTTGCGCAGGAGCCGCGCGAGTTGCCGGCGTTCGGAAGGGGACAGCCCTGCGAGCATGCGGTTCTCGTTGTCGAGGTGCTCGACGAACGCCGTGTCCACCGTGGCGAGGCCCTTCTCGGTGAGGCGGGAGTACACCACGCGGCGGTCCTGGGTGTCGCGTTCACGCACGATCAGGCCGTCCTTCTCCAGCCGGTCGATGCGCAGGGTCACCCCGGCGGACGACACGAGTCCGGAGTCGGCGAGCTGCCCCGCCGTCAGCCGGTAGGGCTCGCCCGACCTGCGCAGCGCCGTCAGCACGTCGAAGCCCGCCACGGACAGGCCGTGCCGCTCGACGGACTCGGTGAGGCCGGTGCTGTAGCGCAGGAAGGAGCGGTGGAGCCGGGCGAGGACCTCGAGCGGGCTCGTGTCCAGCTCCGGCCGCTCCCGGGCCCAGTCAGCGACCACCTTCGCCACGGCGTCCTGGTCCGCAGGCCTTGCAGCTGCCATCTCATCCCCTCGTACGGCGCGGGCCGGCGTCCCTCCGGCTTCTCACGGTACTGAGAATCTTACCGCTGAGGCGATACGGGGATCAGCCGCGCGAGCGCCCCCGCAGCACCCTGATCAGGACGACGGCGGCGAGCACGGCGGCAGCGGGCACGGCCGCCTTCCTCAGCAGGACCGGCAGCGCGGCCGCGCCGAGGTCCACCGCCTCCGGCTCCGCCGGGAACGGCGCGGGTGCCGTGCTCGCGATGCCCTCGGGCCCGGGACCGCCGTCCCGCAGCAGATCCTCCAGGCGGCCGGCGAACTGCTGGACCAGCCGGTCCCCGACCTCGGTCATGATGCCCCTGCCGAACTGCGCGGGGCGGCCGGTGATGTCGAGATCCGTGCGTACGTGGACACGGGTGCCGTCGGCGCCCGCCGTCAGCGTCGCGGTGACCGTCGCGGACGCGGTCCCCGCGCCCCGGGTCTCGCTGCCGCTGAGGTCGAGGTGCATCGACCGCGCGGCCTCGTCACGCGTGACGGTGCCCTCCCCGCGGTAACTCATCTGCACCGCACCGATCTTGACCTTGACCCGGCCGGTGAAGGCGTCACCGTCGAGCGTGTCCAGTACGGCGCCGGGCATACAGGGCGCTACCCGGCCGAGGTCGTGGAAGAGCTTCCACGCGTCGTCGGGGTCCGCCGGAACGGTGAACGAGTGGTCGAGCTGCATGGGTTCCCATCCTGGGTTCGGGGGTGGTGGTGCGGGTCAGCCGGGCGTGACCGACGGGCGGATCAGGTCGCGCACCCGGCTCGGTGAGAGCGGGCCCCGGCGCACGACCGCGCCGAAGGGGCGCAGCGCGTCCTCGACGGCGTTGGCGAGCACGGCCTGCGGGGCGATCGCGCCGCCCTCTCCGAGCCCCTTGACGCCGAGGTCGTTCATCGGACTCGGGGTGTGGATCTCGTCCATGTCGAGGTCGGGGATCTCCGAGGAGGTCGGCACCAGGTAGTCCATGTAGGTGCCGGTCCTGGGCTGCCCGTCGGGGCCGTAGACCATCTCCTCGTACAGGGCACCGCCGATCCCCTGCGCGATCCCGCCGGTCACCTGGCCCTCGGCGATCATCGGGTTGACGATGACGCCCGCGTCGTGGACGACGACGTAGTGCAGGATCTCGACCGCGCCCGTGTGCTCGTCGACCTCGACGACCGCCGCGTGCGCGCCGCTCGCGACGGCGAAACCGGGCGGCCGGAAATGCACGGTCTCGCTGAGTTCGGTGCCGTGCCGTCCGTCGGCGGGTTCGGGTGTCCCGGGCAGTGCCGCGCGTCCGGCCAGCTCCGTCAGGTCGATCGAGGGGCCGCCCGGTTCCTTCGAGGCCACCACCCCGTCACTCAGGTCGAGGCTGCCGGCCGGGACACCGAGGCGGCGTGCCGCCGCGTCGATGATCTTCTCGCGGACCAGCCGCCCGGCCCGGTGCGTGGCGTTGCCCGCGTTGACCAGGGCCCGGCTGGCGATGGTACCGACACCGAACGGGGTGGCCTCGGTGTCGCCGCCCGTCACGTCGATGACGCCGATCGGGACGCCGAGGGCGTCGGCGGCTATCTGCGCCATGGACGTCCGGTGGCCCTGCCCCTGGGACGGGGCACCGATGGCCAGACGCACACGCCCGGTGGGGGCGATGTCGATGCGGGCCGTCTCGAACGGCCCGAGACCGGTGGCCTCGATGTACATCGCGAAGCCGATGCCGAGGTGCCTGCCGTCCCGGCCGCCCGCACGCTGCCGGGCTCGCACCCCCTCCACGTCCGCCTTCGCCACGGCGCGGCGCAGGAGTTCGGGGAAGTCGCCGGAGTCGTAGGACTGCGGGCTGCCCGAGCGGTCCACCAGACCGGTGGCGTAGGGCATCTCGTCCGGGCCGATCAGATTGCGCGCCCGGAGCTCCTCGGGCGCGATGCCCAGCTCGGCGGCGAGCCGGTCCATCGCGCGTTCCATGGCGAAGACCGTCTCCGGCCTGCCCGCGCCCCGGTAGGGCGTCGCGAAGGTGGTGTTCGTGAGCACCCCGGTCACGTCGATGTCGACGTGCGGGACGCGGTAGGGGCCGAGGAGATGGCACAGCGAGTTGTACGGCACCACGAGGCCGGTCATGTTGTACGCGCCGAAGTTCACCGTGATCCGGTCGCGCACGCCGACGATGTGGCCCTCGGCGTCCGCGGCGAGCTCGATCAGATGGATCTGCTCGCGGGCGTGCGAGGAGGCGGTGAGGTTCTCGTTGCGGTCCTCACGCCACAGCACGGGACGGCCGAGCAGACGTGCGGCGTACGGCACGAGGAGTTCCTCGACGTAGAGGATGCCCTTCTGGCCGAAGCCGCCACCCACGTCGGCCGCGATCACGTGGACCGTGTCGGCCGCGAGGCCGAGCGTGTGGGCGATCGCCTCGCGCAGCCGGTGGGGCGTCTGCGTCCCCGACCAGACCGTCAGCCGGTCGCTGTACGGGTCCACCCGGGCCGACACCGCACGGGTCTCGATCGGCGACGCCACATAGCGGTGCGCCTCGAACCGCTCGCTCACCACGGTGTGCGCGGAGGCGAAGGCGGTGTCCGGGTCGCCGACGCGGGCGTGGACGGCCACCGCCGTGTTGTCCGGGAGGTCCCCGTGCAGCAGGGGCGCCTGCTCCGTCAGCGCCTCCTCGGGGTCGACCAGTACGGGCAGCGGGGCGTAGCGGACGTCGACGAGTTCGAGCGCGTCTTCGGCGAGATAGCGGTTCTCGGCCAGGACCAGGGCGACGGGCTGGCCGACGTAGAGCACCGTGCCGTCCGCGAGGAGGGGCATCGGCGTCATCCGGACCGTCGGGTCCAGGATCGCCGCGAGTCCCGGCGGGGTGCGCAGCTCCTCCTTGTTGAGCATCGGCGGCAGGCCGGCCACGTCCTCGCCGGTCCACACCGCCACGACACCGGGCGCCTCCAGCGCCGCCTTCACATCGATGGACTCGATACGGGCGTGGGCGTGCGGGCTGCGCAGGAACGCCGCCTCGACGCCGCCCGGCAGGGCTATGTCGTCGACGTAGCGGCCGTCACCGCGCAGCAGCCGGTCGTCCTCGACGCGGGGAACGGCCCGGCCGATCCAGCGGTTGTCCTGCGGTTCACCATCACGGGACATACGGGTCACTCCCCGAAGCGCTCGTCGAGTGCCTGGCACACGGCACGGCGGATGTTGCGGTAGCCGGTGCACCGGCACAGATGCCCGCTGAGCGCGTCGGCGACCTGCTCGGTGCCGGGGCGTTCGGGCTGCTCGGTCAGCGCGGTGGCGGTCATGACGAATCCCGGGGTGCAGAAACCGCACTGCATGCCGTGGCACTCGTGGAAGGCGCGCTGGACGGGCGACAGGGGGGCGTCGCCGGGGGCGAGGCTCTCGACGGTGCGGATCACCGCCCCCTCGCACTGCACGGCCAGGGTCAGGCAGGTGCGTACCGGTTCGTCGTCGACGAGCACGGTGCATGCCCCGCACACCCCGTGCTCACAGCCGACATGGGTTCCGGTGAGGCGGAGACGGTCCCGGAGGAAGTCGCTCAGCAGAAGCCGGGACTCGACCTCGGCGGTGATCTGCTCGCCGTTCACGGTGAGCTCGATCCGGTGCCAGCCGGAGGGTTCGGACAGGGGCGGGGCCGCGGCGGTGAGGGGGGCCGTTGGACGAGGGGTCATCAGCTGCGCTCCCAGGCGGTGGTACAGGCGCGGACGAGGAGGTGGGCGGCGGTCTCGCGCCGGTGGCCGGCGCTCGCGTGGACGTCGTCCGAGGGGGTCAGTCCTGCCAGCGCGGCGCGGGACGCGGCGGCAAGGGCCTCCTTGCCGACGCCGGTGCCGATGAGGGCGTCCTCTGCGGTGTGCAGGCGTACCGGCACGGGGCCGGCCCCGCTGAAGACGACGCGCGCCGTGCGGACCGTGCCCGAGCCGGAGTCCCGTTCCAGCAGCACGGCCACCCCGACGGTCGCGAAGTCGCCGTGCCGACGGGTGAGTTCCTCGAACGCCCAGCCGCACCCGGCCGGGGGTGGGGGCACGACGACCTCCGTGAGGAGCTCGTCGGGTTCGACGGCGGTGGAGAACGTGGCCACGAAGAAATCCCCGGCGGAGACGGTACGGCTGCCACGGGGGCCGGTGATCACGAAGCGGGCGTCCAGAGCCCGGGCGGCGGTCGGCAGTTCGGCGGCCGGATCGTGATGGGCGAGGCTGCCGCAGACCGTACCGCGACTGCGGATCTGCGGATGGCCGATGCGCTCGATCGCGGCGGCCAGCAGGGGCCACCCGCGCCGGACGGAGGGATCGGCCGCGGCTCGCGCCTGCCTGACGGCGGCGCCGATGTGCAGGGCCCCGGAGGGATCGACGGTCAGTGCGGCCAGGTCCGGTATGCGGGTGATGTCCACGAGCAGCTCGGGGCGCGCGAGGCGCATGTTGAGCATGGGTATCAGGGACTGGCCGCCCGCCACGACCTTGGCGTCCCGGGCCGGATCGGCGAGGAGGGCGACGGCCTCGGCGACGGTGCGCGGGGCTGTGTAGTCGAACGGTGTGGGTTTCAATCTGCTGCCACCGGGCCTCTCGGATGGTCGTCACGCCGTGGCGCTCTGCGGATGCACGGGAGATCGACACGCACAGATCTATCTAGTACCTAAAATGATTTACACTAAAGTTTCTCGTTGGCAAGAGGTTCTCGCAGATTTCATGGCCCGAGGTGAGCGAAATGCGACATGTCATCGACCAGGCGGCGGCCTGGCAGAGGTCCGGCACCCGCTGTGTGATGGCGACCGTGGTGCGTGCCTGGGGCTCGGCCCCGCACGGCCCCGGCACCTCGATGCTGGTGGCCGAGGACGGCCGCATCGTCGGCAGTGTCTCCGGTGGCTGCGTCGAGGCCGCGGTCGTTGCTGCGGCGGAGGAGGTGTTCGCGGGCGGGCCACCGGTCGTCGAGCGCTGGGGCGTCGGTGACGAGGACGCCTTCGCGGTGGGTCTGACCTGCGGCGGGACGATCCAGGTGCTGATCCGGGAGGTACGTGCCGAGGTGCCGCTCGACCGGGTCTCGGCGGACCTCGCGGCAGGTGTCCCGGTCGCGCTGGTCACGCCTGCCGACGGGGTGGGCGCACTGGCCGTGGGGGGCGGTACCGTGAACGGCTCACTCGGAGATCCGGCCGTGGACCGGGCCGCCGCGCTCGCGGCCGAGGGCATGCTCGGCCGGGGCGAGAGCGGTCCGCTGACCGTGGGGGAGGGCCGGGCGGACGGTCCCGGCGGCGTGGCGCCGGACTGCGTCCCTGAGCGGCGGTTGCTGGTGCAGTCCTTCGCCGTCAGGCCGCGACTGATGATCTTCGGGGCCTCAGAGTTCGCGCGGCCCCTGGCGGAGTTCGGGGCGGCCCTCGGGTACCGCGTCACGGTCTGCGACGCCCGGCCCTCGTTCGCCGATGCCCGTCGCTTCCCGGCCGCCGACGAGGTGGTGCGCGACCTGCCGGACCGCTGGTTCCGGGCCCACGAGCACCTGGTCGACGCCTCGACCGCGGTGTGCGTGCTGACGCACGACCACCGCTACGACCTGCCGGTCCTGACCCTCGCGCTCCGCAGCGACGCGGGCTACGTAGGGGCCATGGGGAGCCGCCGCACGCACGAGGACCGGAGCGCGCGGCTGCTTGCGGCGGGCGTGTCCGAGGCCGAACTTGCCCGTCTGTGCTCGCCGATCGGCCTCGACCTCGGCGGCCGGGGTCCCGAGGAGACCGCGCTCTCCGTGCTGGCGGAGGTCGTCGCCGTGCGCCGTGGCGGGGGCGGCCTGCCGCTCACCGCCGGGACAGGGCCCGTGCACCGTACGTGACTCGTTTTGAACGACTGTTTTTCTGAACACCCGTTTAATCTGAGGCATGTGGATCCAGAGAGCAAGAGCGAGAAGCGGCGGCGGTCCGAGGGCCGCTCTGGGGCAGGGGTGCCCGAGGCGGGCTCACAGCGCCGCCCCGGCTCCCACGACCCGGAAGGCAACCGCAGGGCGGTGCTCGACGCGGCACGGCGCCTGTTCGGCGCACACGGCTACAGGGGGGTGGGGGTACGCGCCATCGCGGCGGAGGCGGGTGTGACGCCCGGCCTCGTGATGGCGTACTTCGGTACCAAGGACGGCCTGTTCGGCGCGGCGGTCGCCGGCGGGGCCGGGGTGGGCACAGACGTACTCGCCGCCGCCGCGGGGGCCGGGCCGGGCGCCGGGCCGGGAGATGTGCCGGGCGTGCTGGCCCGCGCCTACCTCGACCGGTGGGACCGGCTGCCCGCCGACGACCCCTGGCCCGCCCTGATCCGCTCGGCGGTCAGTCACCCGCCGAGCGCGGAGATGCTGCGCACGATCCTCGACAGGCAGGTGGGGGAACCTCTGGCGCAGGTGATCGGCACGGGGGCCGAGGCGGACGTACGGGCGTCGATGATCCGCAGCGTCCTCTTCGGCGTCATCATGGAGCGCTACGTCTTCGCGCACGAACCCGCGGCGTCCGTGCCGACGGCGGAGCTGGCGCCGGCGCTGACGGAGGTGCTGGCCGCCGCGTTCGGCGGGCCCCCCGGGGCGCCGTCGCGGAGCGACTCCACGGCGGGCGAACCGGTGGCGGGCGCTTCCGTGCCGGGCGACCCGGCGGCGGGCGCTTCGGTGCCCGGCGCATCCTGGGCAGGCCGGCCCGCAGCGGGAGATGCCTCGGGGAGGGCCCTTCCGCGCCCCGTTCCTTCCGCAGGCCCCCCACCGGCCGCCCCGCACGCCGGTGCCGGCGCACCCGCGCCCGAGCGGACGGCCGGGACGCCCCGATCCCTGTTCGCGCTGCTGAACGACTGCGCCGCGCGTCATCAGCTGGCCGTCGGACGGGCCCTGCGCGCCCACGGCGTCAGCCTGGCCGCGTACGACGTGCTGGCCGCTCTGCGGGAAGCGGGAGCGCCCTACCGGATGACGATGGGCGAGGTCGCGGCGGCGGGCGCGGTCCGCGCCGGAGGGCTCACCCAGCAGGCCGACCGGCTGGCGGAGGCGGGCCTCATCCGGCGGGAGCGCGACAGCGGGGACCGCCGGATCGTCCGGCTGTGCCTCACGGCGCAGGGCCTGGAGCTCACCGGCCGGGTGGCAGAGGTGCGGGCCGCGCAGGAGCGGGAGCTGCTGGCCGGAATGGCACCCGGGGACCGGCGGCAGCTCACCGAGCTGCTGGGGTCCCTCGGGAAAACGCTCGGGGCCGGTGGCCAGGAGCAGTGAGTACTGTCTCCGGCCGCCGGCCCCGAAGCGGATTCGTCAGGAGTTGAGCTCCTCCAAGGTCTTGCCCTTGGTCTCGATGGCGAACCAGGCGATCACCGCACCCACCGCGCCCATCACGGCGAGCTGCGCGAAGACCAGGGCGAGGCTGCCGCCCGACCCGATGATCGCGCCGACCGTCACCGGGCCCAGAATCACGCCGATCCGGTTCCACAGACCACCGAACGCCGCGCCCTTGGCCCGGTTGAACGTCGGGTACATCTCGGGGGAGTAGAGGTAGAGGCCGGCGTTGATCGCGTACAGGAAGAAGGTCGTGCAGGAGGCGAACAGGGCGACCTGGCCGCCCGAGGTCGCGCCGGCGACCGCGAGCACGCCGAGCGAGAGCACGGTGCCGACGAACGCGCCGATCAGCGCCGGCCTGCGGCCGATGCGGTCGACCAGCATGGCCACGACGAAGGTGCCCAGCAGGCCGGTGATGTTGCTGAGCAGTGTGTAGACGAGCGCGGTGGTGAGGTCCAGGTCGAACTCCTTCGTGTAGAGCGAAGGGAGCCAGGTGGAGATGCCGTGGTTCACGTAGTACGCCACGAACCACAGCCCGGACAGCACCGCCGTGCGCCGCAGGTAACGCCCCCGGAACAGGTCCATCAGGGTGCCCTTGGGCTCCTCCTGCGCGTCCGCCGAGGGGGCCGGGGCGGGGAGCTCCTCCGCGGTGGCGCGGGCGACCTGGGCCTCGATCCGGGCGATGGCGGCCTCCGCCTCGGCCGTGCGGCCACGCGACAGCAGCCAGCGCGGGGACTCCTCGACATGGCGGGGCAGCAGTGCGGCGATCAGGACCGGCAGGGCGCCGACGACGAACATCGCGCGCCAGCCGAAGGAGGGGACCACCCAGACGGCGAGCAGCGTGGCCGCCGCGAGCCCGGCCGGGAAGATCATCTCGTACAGCAGCACGAAGCGGCCCCGTTTGTCGGACCGGGCGATCTCGTTGATGTACGTCGCCGCGACCGGCACGACGCCGCCGATGCCGAGACCCTGCACGAAGCGGAAGAGCGAGAAGGTCTCGATGCTGCCCGAGAAGGCGACGGCGAGGCTGGCCGCACCCGTCACCGCGACGCCGAGGGCGACCGTGCGCACCCGGCCGATGTGGTCGCCCAGCCAGCCCGCGACCAGGGCGCCGAGCAGCATGCCGACCGAGGCGGAGGTGACGGCGAACGTCGCCTGCCCGGTGGTGAGATCCCATTCCTTCATCAGGACAGGCAGTGCGGAGGCGGCCAGGAGCTGGTCGAACGCCTCGAAGAAGGTGACGGCCCCGATGAGGAACCGGACCTTGATGTGCCAGCGCGAGTGCGGCAGCCGTTCAAGTCGTGCCGCTATGGAACCGAGTGCTGGCTTGCCGGCCACAGTCGTCATGGAGGGGATCCTTCCGCGGGCAGATGAGTTGCGGAGACAGTAGGGTCGAATACCTAAGCGGTCAATAGTTAAGAGCTTAGGAAGCTGGGCCCCTGCGACTCGGCCACCATCATCGATGCCGCGGATGCGGTGCTCAAGGACTTCCCGGCAACGATTTCACCTCGGGGTCTTGTGTCGAGAAACTTAAGCGCTTAGATTTCTAGTACTTCGGCAGTCCGGTGGTTGTCCGCAACGAGCCTGTCCGTCACCGGAGTCCACCCCATTCCGCCTCGCCCGGAGGTCCACCCGTGCAGTTCTCCACCGACATCCTGATCGCGGGCCAGTGGCGGCGCGGCGCGGGCGAGCCCGTCGACACGGTCGACCCGGCCACCGGCCGCGTTCTCGCCACCGTCCACGCCGCCTCGGCCCGGGAGGTCGACGAAGCGGTCGAAGCCGCCGCGGCGGCCGTGGCGGACCCCGCCTGGCGCGATCTGCCCGCCCACGAGCGGGCCCGGCTGCTGCACCGGATCGGCGAGCTCACCGAGCAGGCGGCGGACGAGCTCTCCGCCGTGCAGACGGCCGACACCGGCAAGACCCTCACCGAGACCCGGGCCCTCGCGCTCAGCGCCGCTGGCACCTTCCGCTACATGGCGGCCGTCCTGGAGACCGCCGAGGAATCCGTCACGCCCTCCCGGGGCGCGTACGTCACCGTGAGCACGCACGAACCCATCGGTGTCGTCGGAGCGATCAACCCCTGGAACTCCCCGGTCGCCAGCGACGCACAGAAGATCGCCCCCGCCCTCGCGGCAGGCAACGCGGTCGTCCTCAAGCCCGCCGCCTGGACCCCCCTGGTCTCCCTGGCGCTCGGGCGCCTCATCTCCCGGGCGCTCGCGGAGTTCCGGCTCCCGCCCGCCCTGCTCTCCGTGCTGCCGGGGAGCGGAAGGGTGGTGGGGGACGCACTCGTACGCCACCCCCTGGTCGGCCGGATCGGTTTCACCGGAGGTACGGAGACCGGGCGGTCGATCGCCGAGATCGCCGCCCGGAAGCTGATCCCCGCCTCGCTGGAGCTGGGCGGCAAGTCCCCGACGATCGTGCGTGCCGACGCCGACGTCGAACAGGCCCTGGCCGGAGTGCTGTTCGGGATCTTCTCGTCCAGCGGTCAGTCCTGCATCGCCGGCTCCCGGCTCTTCGTGGCGCGCGAGATCTACGACTCCTTCGTCGGTGAACTCGTCGAGCGCGTACGCAAGCTGCGGGTCGGCCCCGGCACCGACCCGGCCACCCAGGTGGGGCCGTTGGTCCATCACCGTCACCGTGACTCCGTCGCCGCCTACGTCGACCTCGCCCGATCCGAGGGCGCGCGCGTGCTGTGCGGCGGTGCGGCGCCCGAGGGTGAGCCCTACGAGGGCGGGGCGTACTACCTGCCGACCGTGCTCGACGGGCTCGCGAACACCTCGCGCACCTGTCAGGAGGAGATCTTCGGCCCGGTCCTGGTCGCCCTGCCTTACGACGACGAGGACGACCTGGTCCGCCAGGCGAACGACTCCGTCTACGGCCTGGCCTGCGGCATCTGGACCCGCGACCTCCGGGCGGCCGGGCGGCTCGCGCGCCGGATCGAGGCCGGAACCGTCTGGATCAACACGTACAAGCAGTTCAGCGCCTCCACCCCCTTCAGCGGGTGGAAGGACAGCGGTCTCGGCACGGAGAAGGGCCGCGACGCGATCCGCGCCTACCAGCGTCAGAAGTCCCTGTACTGGGGCATCTCGGACCACCCGCTTCCCTGGGCCAACTGACCCGGCACCCTGCCCGTCCTGGAGGATTCATGCACCATCCACCGCCCGGTCCGATCGCCCGGCTCCGCTCGCTGCGCTACGTCGAGCTGCACACCCCGGCCTTCACCGAGGCCGCCGGCTTCTACGAGGACGTCTGGGGCCTGGAGACCGTCGAGTCCGACACCGGCGCCCGCTGGCTGCGCGGTACGAGCGACGAGCACCACGTCCTGCACCTGACCCAGCGGGACAGGGTCGGCCTCGGCCGCATCGCCTTCGCCGTCGCGACCCCCGCCGAGGTCGACGAGGCCGCACGACGCCTGGAGGCACGCGCCCTCGTGCCCGTCGCCGGACCCGGCCCGCTGGAACAGGCCGGCGGCGGCTACGGGCTCAGGTTCACGGATCCCGAGGGGCGCCTCATCGAGATCAGCGCCCAGGTCGAGGCCGTCGCCCCACGCGGCCGGGACGGCGCCGTCCCCGTCGGGGTGACGCACGCCGTGCTCAACACCACCGACATCGACGCCGCCGTCGCCTTCTACTGCGACGTACTCGGCCTGCGCGTCTCCGACTGGTCCGAGCACCAGATGGCGTTCCTGCGCTGCAACAGCGACCACCACTGCATCGCCTTCAACCAGGCCGAGTGGACCTCGCTGAACCACGTGGCGTACGAGATGACCTCGGTCGACCACTTCATGCGGGGCCTCGGACGGCTGCGCCACCACGGCATCACCCCGCAGTGGGGACCCGGACGCCACGGCCCCGGCAACAACACCTTCTCGTACTTCACCGACCCGTCCGGGCTGGTCTGCGAATACACCTCCGAGGTCGCCCAGATCGTCGAGGACGCCTGGATCGCCCGCGTATGGCGCAGGGTCCCCGAACTGTCCGACCTGTGGGGGACGGCGGGCCCGCCGTCGAAGGAGATCCGCTGCAGCATGGCCGGCTCCCCGGACCCCGGCCCGCTCGCCCCCCTCGATGCCCAGGGCCCCGGCCCGCTCACTCCCCTCGACGCCCAGGAGGCCACCGCATGAGCACCGTACGCAAGGTCGCCGTCGTCGGCTGGGGGGCCATCGGCCGGGTCGTAGGAACCGCGCTCGCCGAAGGCCGCGTGACCGGCGCCGAACTGGTCTGCGTCGTGGACAACCGCCCGCTCGGCGAGGCCGCCCCCGTGCGCCAGGCCACCTTCGAGGAGGCACTGGAGCTCTGCGACCTGGTCGTCGAGGCCGCGGGTCAAGGCGTCGTACGCGAGTGGGGCGAGCGGGTGCTGGAATCCGGCACCGATCTGCTGGTCGCCTCCACCGGAGCGCTGACCGACGACGAGCTCGCCAAGCGGCTGCTGGCCGCGGGCCCCGGCCGGGTGTACTTCACGGGCGGCGCCGTCGGCGGCCTCGACCTGCTCCAGGCGGTGCGCACCCTGGGCCCGCTCGACGAGGTCCGGCTGACCACGACCAAGCTGCCCTCGACCCTCGAACAGCCCTGGATGGACGAGGAGTTGCTGAGCCGGATGCGCGAGGCGACCGGCCCCGTCGAGGTCATGTCCGGCACGGCCCGTGACGTGCCGGTCAAGTTCCCCAAGTCGACGAACGTGGCCGCCTCGGTCGCGCTGGCCGTCGGCGACCTGGACACTGTGCGGGTCCAGGTCGTCGCCGACCCGGCGGCCCACCACACCCGCCATGTGATCGAGGCGTCCGGCGCCCACGGCGCGTACCGCTTCGAGGTCGCGCACCTCCCCGACCCGGGCAACCCGGCCACCAGCCAGGTGGTGCCGTACGCCGTCCTGCGCAGCCTCGCCGCGCTCGCCGGCCGGACCGGGCAGATCCTGTGAGCGCCGTCCACGTCCACGTCGAGGAGGCGGGCGACCAGGGGCCCCTGCTGCTCTGCCTGCACGGCATCGGCTCCTCCTCGGCGGCCTTCGCCCCGCAGCTCGCCGAACTCTCCTCCTACGTACGGGTCGTGGCCTGGGACGCACCCGGTTACGCCACGTCGCCCGACCCCGATGCACCGCTGGGGCTCGACGACTTCGCCGACACCGCGGCAGCCCTCATCCGGGAACGTGCCACCACCGCGCACGTCCTCGGTGTGTCCTGGGGCGGAGTGATCGCGCTGCGGCTCGCGGCCCGCCATCCCGAGCTCGTCGACTCGCTGATCATCGCTGACTCCAGCCCCGGATCCGGCACCGACGAGGCCAAGGCCGCGGGCATGCGGGCCAGGGCCGCCGACCTCGCCGAGCTCGGCCCCCGCGCCTTCGCGGAGGCCCGGGGCCCGCGCCTGGTGTCACCCGGCGCCCCGGACGAGCTCGTACGCCGCGTCGTGGACACCATGGCCGCCTCGGTACGGCTGCCGGGCTACGCCTACGCCGCCGAGTCCATGGCCTCCGCGGACCTGCGCGCCGACCTCCCCTCGATCGCCGCCCCCACCCTCGTCCTCTGCGGCGAGCAGGACGGGGTCACCGGCATCGAGGCGAGCCAGGCCATCGCCGGGGCCATCCACAAGACCGCCTACGTGATCGTCAAGGACGCCGGTCACCTGGCCAACCAGGAGCAGCCGGGCCACTTCAACGCCTGGGTGCTCTCCCACCTCCGCATCACCGCCGCCATCCCCGAACAGGAGCCCTCACCATGCCTCTGACCACCGACGCGTACGACAACGGCGACGACCTCTCCGCGTACACCGACTCGCTCATCGCCACCAAGGCCTCCCGGGTCGCCGACTTCGACACCCTCTCCTTCCAGGAGAAGGCCGGCCCGCAGTTCCGCCGCGGCCAGATCCGCTACGTCGGCTCCGGCGCGACCGGCAACCACGAGAGCGACAGCCGCATCCTGCCGTCCGGCGGATTCACCTTCTCCAACATGCTGCTGCCGCCCGGTGCCGAGGGCCCGGCCCACACCCACCACGACGTGGAGGAGGCCTTCTTCGTCCTGGAGGGCGAGGTCAAGGTCGGCATCCACCGCGGCGCCGACGAGGCCGAGTACCGCACCCTCGGGTACCGCGACATGATCGTCGTCCCCGCCGGCGTGACCCGGTCCCTGAAGAACGAGGGCGACACCGACGCCCTGTTCTGCGTCGTCATCGGGACGCAGAAGCCGCAGGTGCCGACCTACCCCGAGTACTCGCCGATGCACGGCGTCACCCGTGGCTGACCTGCCCCCGGCAGGCCGGCGGACCGTCGTCGTCACCGGAGCGGGCCGTGGCCTGGGACTGGCCATGGCCCGCCGGGCGGGCACCGACGGCTTCCGGGTCGTCCTCGCCGAGCTGGAGCGTGAGCGCGGGGAGCGCGCGGCCGAAGGACTGCGCGCCGAGGGCATCGACGCCCACTTCGTACGCTGTGACGTCGCCGACCCCGCGTCGGTCGAGGCGCTCGCCGAAGCGGTGCGAGGGCTCGGCCCGCTGTACGGCCTGGTCAACAACGCGGCGCTCGCCAACGGTGTGGGCGGCAAGGAGTTCCAGGACATCGACATCGAGGTCTGGGACCGGCTGATGGCGGTCAACGCCCGCAGCCCCTGGCTGGTGTCGAAGGCGCTCCACCCGCTCTTCACCTCACCCGGCCGCATCGTCAACATCGCCTCGGACGCGGCCCTGTACGGCTCCCCGCGCCTCGCTCACTACATCGCCTCCAAGGGCGCCGTCATCGCGCTGACCCGCGCCATGGCACGCGAACTCGGCGAGAAGGGGATCACCGTCAACGCGGTGGCCCCCGGCCTCACCGAGTGCGAGGCCACCGAGACCGTGCCCGCCGAGCGGCACGACCTCTACCGCATCAACCGGGCCATCTCCCGGCCGCAGCAGCCGGACGACCTCACCGGGATCGTCTCCTTCCTGCTCGCCGAGGAGTCCCGCTATCTGACCGGACAGGTGATCGCCGTCAACGGCGGCTTCACCATGAACTGAACCGCAGGAGATACGAGTTATGGATCTGGGCCTCGCCGACCGCACCATCGTGGTCACCGGCGGCAGCTCGGGCGTCGGCCTGGCCACGGTCCGCGCCCTGCTCGACGAAGGCGCCCGCGTCGCCACCTGCGGACGCGACGCCGACCGGCTCGCCGAGGCCGCCGCCGGCCTCGGCACGGGAAGTGACCGCCTGCTCACCGGCGTCTGCGACGTACGCGACCCCGACGCCGTACGCGACTTCGTCGCACGCACCGCCGACGCGTTCGGCGGCATCGACGGGCTCGTGAACAACGCCGGTCAGTCCCGCATGAAGGGCCTCGACGACTCCACCGCCGAGGACTGGCGCGACGAGCTGGAGCTGAAGTTCGCCGGGGTCCTCCATCCCCTCCAGGCGGCACGGCCCCATCTCGCCGCGTGCGGCGCGGCGAGCGTGGTCAACATCAACGCGGTCCTCGCCAAGCAGCCCGAGACCCGGCTGATCACGACGAGCGCCGCCCGCGCCGGCATCCTCAACCTCTCCAAGTCCCTGTCCGTGGAGCTCGCCGGGGACGGCATCCGGGTCAACTCCGTCTGCCTCGGCCTCGTGGACACCGGGCAGTGGACCCGCCGCCACGCCGCGGCGGACTCCGGCCTCACCTACGAGGAATGGCAGGCGGAACTCGCCGAGGACCGGGGCATCGCGCTGCGCCGCCTCGGCAGGGCCGAAGAGGTCGCGTACGCGGTCGTCGCCCTGCTCTCGCCCCGCGCCTCCTACATCACCGGCACCAGCATCGACGTCTGCGGCGGCGTCGGCCGCTCCATCCTCTGAGGAGACACCACCATGCGTCACGACAACGGAGGCGATCTCCTCGTCACCGTCCTGCGCGAACTCGGCATCGACACCGTCTTCGGCATCGTCAGCGTCCACAACCTGCCGCTCGTCGAGGCAGTCGACCGGGAGCTGCGGTTCGTCCCCGTGCGGCACGAGGCGTCCGCCGTGAACGCCGCCGACGCCTACGGCCGCGCCCGGGGCAGCCTCGGCTGCGCCCTGACCTCCACCGGCACCGGAGCCGGCAACGCCGCCGGTTCGCTGATCGAGGCGCTCAGCGCCGGCAGCTCCGTGCTGCACATCACCGGCCAGGTGGAGAGCGAGTTCCTCGGCAGCGGACGGGGGTTCATCCACGAGACCAAGGACCAGCTCGGCATGCTCACGGCCGTCTCCGCCCACGCGAGGACCGTCCCGGACACCGAACAGGCCGGACGCGTCCTGCGCGAGGCGGCCCGCTCGGCCCTCGCCGCACCCGGTGGACCGGCCAGCGTGGAATGGCCGATCGACCTCCAGTACGCGGCGCAGACGGACGAGCCCGCCGAGCCAGGAACGGCCGCCCCCCTCGCACCCGCCGAGGCCGAACTCGCCGCAGCAGGCGCGCTCCTGGCCTCCGCCCGACGCCCGCTCGTGTGGGCGGGAGGCGGCGCGAACACCGCACGCGACGAGCTGGCCGCCCTGCTGGAGGCGACGGGAGCCGGTCTGATCACCTCGAACTCCGGTCGCGGCAGCGTGCCCGAGGACCACGGACAGGTCATCGGCAACTTCGCCACCACACCCGCCGTGCGCGCCCTCCTCGCCGACGCCGACGTCCTGCTCACCATCGGCACGCACTTCCGGTCCAACGAGACGGCCGACTACACGCTCGGGCTCCCCGCGGCCCACATCCAGATCGACGTCGACGCCGCCGCGCTGGGCCGTGTCCACCCCGCCACGCACCCCCTGCACGGTGACGCGGCGGTCACCCTGACCGGTCTGCTGGGCCACGCCCGGCCCGCCGAACCCGGCTGGACGGACCGCGTCGGCGCCGTACGCACCGAGGTGCGCGCGATCCTGCACGAGAACATCGGTCCCCAGGCCGCGATCTGCGACGCCATCCGCGCCACCCTGCCCCGCGAGGCGGTCGTCGCGCGCGACGTCACCATCCCCTCCAGCAGCTGGGGCAACCGCCTCCTGGAGATGTACGACCCCAGGGACAACGTCTTCCCGCGCGGCGGCGGCATCGGACAGGGGCTCGGCATGGGCATCGGCGCGGCGCTCGCGCGGCCCGGCGCGCCCACCGTCGTGATCGCCGGCGACGGGGGGCTCGCCGTCCACCTGGGCGAGCTCCTCACCCTCGCCCAGGAACGGCCCCGCCTGACCCTGATCGTCTTCAACGACGGCGGCTACGGAGTCCTGCGCAACATGCAGGACCACCACGGCGACCGGCGCTCGGGCGTCGACCTGACCACCCCCGACTTCGCCCTGCTCGCCCAGGCCTGCGGCCTGCCCTACGCCCGCATCGGCGCCGCGGAGGAGGCGGAGGCGGTGATCGGCGCAGCCGTCGCCTCGGACGGTCCCACGCTCGTCGAGGTCGACCTGGACGCGCTCGGCCCGATGAAGAACCCGTTCACCCCGCCCGTGCGGATCCCGGGCCAGTAGCCCGGCCGCCTTGAACTGCCGGTAAGGAGGCACCAGACCATGAGCGAGGATTCGCTGCGGCTGACCGTCCGTCGCATGACCTGGGAGGCCGAGGGCGTCCTGTCCCTCGAGCTCACCCACCCCGACGGCAAACCGCTGCCCGCATGGACCCCCGGCGCGCACGTCGACGTCCACGCCGGCGGCCAGGTCCGCCAGTACAGCCTGTGCGGCGATCCCCACGCCGCCGACGTGTACCGCATCGGCGTACTCAACGAACCGTCCTCGCGCGGCGGTTCACGCTTCGTGCACACACAGCTGCGCCCCGGTCAGCAGATCACCGTCTCCGAGCCGCGCAACCACTTCGCGCTGGAGGACGCCGAGCGCTACGTGTTCGTGGCCGGCGGAATCGGGATCACCCCGCTGCTGGCGATGGCCAGGGAGGCGGCGCGCCGGGGCGCCGAGTGGCGGATGGTCTACGGCGGCAGGAGCCGGGCCTCCATGGCGTTCACCGGTGAACTCGACGCGCTCGGCGGTGACCTCACGCTCGTCCCGCAGGACGAACACGGCCACATCGACCTCGACGCCGTACTCGCGGGGCTTCCCGAGGGCACCCTCGTCTACTCCTGCGGACCCGAGCCGCTCCTCGCCGCCGTAGAACAGCGCTGTCCCGGGGACCGGCTGCGCCTGGAGCGGTTCGCCGCGCCGGTGGTGGAGCACACCGGCGACGACGAGGCCTTCGAGGTCGAGTGCCGCACCTCCGGGGTGACGCTCACCGTCGGGGCCGGCACCTCCGTGCTGGAGGCCGCCGAGGGCGCGGGCATCTCCGTGAACAACTCCTGCCGCGACGGCATCTGCGGTTCCTGCGAGACCCGGGTGCTCGACGGCACGCCCGATCACCGCGACTTCCTGCTGAGCGAGGCCGAACGGGCCACGGGCACCACCATGATGATCTGCGTCTCGCGGTGCGCCTCCGGCCGGCTCGTCCTCGACCTGTGACACCTTTCCCCGCACCTTCAGGAGAGACCGTGAACGACACCTGGCCGTACCTGGACATCCACCAGTCCCGCACGCACGAGCCGACACCGTACGAGTACAAGCTCGCCGCGACCCTCGAGGAGGTCTTCACCCACGAGGGCCACGAGCTCACCGACGTGGTGCGCGGACTCAACGCCCGCCAGGTCCACGCCGCCGACGGCGCGCCCTGGACCGAGGAGTCCTTCCGCGCCGAGATGAACCGACTGGGAGCCTGACCATGACGCTGTCGACCTCCGCCTCCGCGGAACACATCTACGCGACCGGCCTGCGCAACCAGTGGCACCCCGTCGTCCCCTCACACTTCGTCGCCCCGGGCGCGATGCGCAAGGTGACAGCGCTCGGCGAGCAGTGGCTGCTGTTCCGGCGTTCCGACGGCGTGCTGTCCATGCTTGCCGACCGCTGCCCGCACCGCGGCGCCCCGCTGTCCCTCGGCAAACACCTCGGCGACCGGGTGGCCTGCTGGTACCACGGCGTGGAGGTCGAGTCCGACGGAACGGTCTCCTCCGTCCCCGGACTGCCCGGCTGCAGTCTGGAGGGCAAGCGGCTGGTCACCTCCCTGCCCGTGCGCGAGGCCGGGGGTGCGATCCTCGCCTACTTCGGGGACGAGGAGCATCCCGACCCCGTCGAGCTGACGCTGCCCGAACCGCTGACCGACCCCGAGGTGGACGCCTTCCTCTGCTACGCGGAGTGGAACGCGCCGTGGCGCTACGCCGTGGAGAATCTGCTCGACCCGATGCACGGGGCGTTCCTGCACCATGACTCCCACACGATGTTCGACGGCGACACGACCGCCAAGTTCCGCATCCGGGAGACCCACCGGGGCTACTTCTTCGAGAAGACCGACCAGCGTGGCGTCAACTTCGACTGGGTGGAGCTCTGCCGCACCGGCGTGGACTGGGTCGACCTCTCCATCCCCTACCCGCCGTCGGCCGGTCCCGGCGGTGCGTTCGGCATCGTCGGCATGGTCTGCCCGGTCGACGAACGCCGCAGCGGTGTCTTCTTCTGGCGCTACCGCCGGGTCTCGGACTGGCAGCGCGCGTCCTGGCGCTTCCTGTACCGGACCCTCATCGAGCAGCGTCACTGGGACGTCCTGGAGCAGGACCGGGTCATGCTGGAGGCCATGCCCGCCGACGCCGACCAGCAGGAGAACCTGTACCAGCACGACCTCGGTGTGGTGCGGTTGCGCAGGCTCTACCGCGCCGAGGCCGAGGCCCAGTCCACGGCGAAGGCCTGAGCGGCGGCCCCCCGTCCGCGAGGCCACCGGGGGAGGGGCCCCGAGACGCCGGACGGCTCCGGCCGGATCGTCATGACCCACCGGAGCCGTCCGTGACGACTGCCCAGGCCCTGGGGGCCTCACCTCGGGCTCAGCGCGCGACGCGGAGGCCCTTCGCCGCAGCGACCAGCTCGGGGACCGTGGCGAGCTTGACCCGAGGCCGTCCCGCGCGCTCCCCCAGGGCCAGTTCGGCCCGCTCTATCCGGGCCAGACCCCGCGCGTCCACGATCCGCCGGTTACGGCGCCGCACCAGCCGCTGGAACGCCTTAGCCCCCTGTACGGGCGTGGGCAGCGCTCCGGCCACGGCGTCCTCCAGGAGCGCGGTGACGGTCTCGGCGGCACAGGTCCGGTTGGCCCCTATGCCCCCGGAGGGCCCGCGCTTGATCCAGCCGACGACATACGTGCCGGGGCGGCCCGCCACGCGTCCGTCCTCGTGCGGGACGGTTCCCGTCGCCTCGTCGAACGGCAGGCCTGCGACCGGCACACCGCGCTGGCCGACGGCGCGCAGCAACAGCCCCGCGCACATCTCCACGTGCTCGGCGCCCTCGGCCCCGCCGGTCACCCGGACAGCTCGCACGCCACCGTCACCGAGCACCTCCACCGGTGCGGAGTGGAAGCGGAACACGATGCGGCGCCCCTCGGAGGGCGGCGTCCGCCAGTCCACCTCCTCGCGGGGGACGTCCTGGAGCAGGGCTGCCCGGTCACCCGGTGCCGCGGCGTCGATCACCGCGCCGGTCCGCGGATCATGGCCGTCGACGACGAGTTCCACGCCGGGCAGATGCTTCAGCGCGAGCAGTTCGGACCGGGTGTACGCCGCGTCCGCGGGCCCTCGGCGTCCCAGCAGCACCACCTCACGCACCGCGCTCGTGCGCAGGGCGTCCAGCGCGTGTCCGGCGATGTCGCCCGCCGCCAGGGCCGCCGGGTCCGAGACCAGGATGCGGGCCACGTCGAGCGCCACGTTTCCGTTGCCGACCACGACGACGCGTTCCGCCGACAGGTCCACCGCGTCCGGTGCGACGTCGGGGTGGGCGTTGTACCAGGAGACGAAGGTGGTCGCGCAGATGCTGCCGGTCAGGTCCTCGCCCGGGATGCCGAGCCTGCGGCCGGCCGGCGCGCCGACCGCGTAGATCACCGCGTCGTGGTGGTCGCCGAGCTCCTGCGGGGTGATGTCGCGGCCCACCTCCAGGCCCAGGTGCATACGCACGCGCGGATGCGTGTGGAACCTCGCGAAGGTGTCACCCGCCTTCTTCGTCGGCAGGTGGTCGGGTGCCACACCGTAGCGGATGAGCCCCCCGGCGACGGGCAGCCGGTCGATCAGTGTCACCTGGGCGCCGGTGTGCAGCAGCAGGTCCTCGGCGGCGTACATCCCCGCCGGTCCGGTGCCGACCACGGCGACCCGCAGGGGTGCGAAGTCCGCCGGCAGATTCCGGTCGAAGACCGGCTCGCCCCACGCGTGGAAGTTCGGCCCCACGGGAGCCGGGGCCGCCTCCCTGTCCGCGAAGTACGCGGCGTTGAGCGGGCCGTACTCCCGCTGCGCCGCCGGCAGCGCGTCCACCGGGAAGACCGCGTCCACCGGGCAGGCGTCGGCGCAGGCACCGCAGTCGATGCAGGAGACCGGGTCGATGTACAGCATCTCCGTCCGGCCGAAGTCCGGCTCGTCCGGCGTCGGATGGATGCAGTTGACGGGGCACACCGTGACGCACGTGGCGTCGCTGCAGCACGTCTGGGTGATGGCGTAGGTCATGTCTTCCGCTCAGATCAGATCAGATGGGCGCGCTTGTAGAAGATGAGGGCGGGCTTGGTCAGCAGGCGGGCGGAGGCCAGGAAGTCCATGAGGCCCGAACAGCTGGACCGCATCATCGCCTTGTGGTGCTCGTTCGCCTTCGCCTCGGCGATCGCGCGCTCCGCGTCGAGCCCCGCGTTGGCGTAGACACCCTTGTTCACCATGCTCGTGACGATCACGTACGAGGCGATCGCGATGACGAGCGCGTTGATCCTGCGCCGTACCGGGCCCGCGCCGCCGAGATGCCTGCGCGTCTCCGCGCGGGCGAACTTCATGTGCCGGGACTCCTCGACGACGTGGATGTTGTTGATGGTGCGGACGAAGGGCACGACCCGCTCGTCCCGCATCCAGTCGCGCTGCATGACGTCCAGGACCTCCTCCGCGACGAGGATCGCCGCGTACGCCGCCTCACCGAAGGCGAGCGTCTTGAAGGCGCGGCCCAGCTCCACCGCGAGCCGGTGCGGCCGGTAGGGAGGGGCGCCCAGTTTCTGCGCGCCGCGGGCGAACATGATCGAGTGACGGCACTCCTCGGCGATCTCGGTGAGTGCCCACTGGACGTCCGCGCTCGTGGGGTCCTTCGCGTACACATCACGCAGCACCATCTGCTGCAGGATCATCTCGAACCAGATGCCGGTGCTGGCCACCGACGCGGCTTCCTGACGGGTGAGTTCCTTGCGCTGCTCCTCGGTCAGCTCCGCCCAGTAGGCGGTGCCGTAGAGGGTGCTCCACTCCGGGCTCGCACCGTGGAAGTCCTTGTCCAGCGGGGTCTCCCAGTCGACCTCGGTAGCTGGGTCGTAGGCGAGCGTGGCGGCCGATTCGAGGAGGCGACGGGTGAGGTCGTCCTCGGGCGGCCGGTCCTGGGCATCCGGTCGAACGGTGCTGCTGGCCATGGTGCGGCTCCTCGGTTCGTCAGCGATGTTCCTTGGTGCGTTCACATTGCGTGGTTGCGGTGACGGAGTGTCAAAGAGGCTTTCACGCGCCCCTGTTGTGCAGGCAGCATGCGGAGAGGGCCGGTGTCCGACCGGCCGTGCCGCCTTCTCGCCCCGCTTGTTAGACGGAAGGTATAGCAAGGATGCCCGGCGGGCCTACCCCCCAGTAAGAAATGTGCGCGCATCCTCGCGACATCTCCTCGCTCCGATACGGGAACGGGGCTTCCGGTGATCCTCTCCACGCGCGTAGAGGGGCTCTTCGTTCGTGATGTCGAACATTGTTCGCAATTTCAGCGCGAGTCATTGACGCCGGGTTTCACCGGGCCTACGGTCCCGTCCGAAGTAGCGGGCAGGAGCCGAAATATCGAACATCCTGCCCTCCTTCGCCGCGTCCCCGCACCTCAGAGACGAGTCGAGACGAGCCGCCATGCAACCACCCCTCCTCAGCCGGCGCCGAGCCCTCGCGGGCGGCGCAGGCGCCCTGGCCGCCGCCGGAGCCCTGGGCTCCCTGTCCGGTTGTGCCGCCCCCGCCACCGCAGCAGGTCCCGGACAGACCCTGCTGCGGTTCTGGCACCTCTTCGGCGGCGGCGACGGCGTCAACATGCAGGGCATGCTGGACGACTTCCGCGCGGAGCACCCGGACATCGCCCTGGAGGCCTCGACCCTGCAGTGGGGCGCCCCGTACTACACCAAACTCGGCATGGCGGGCGCGGGGGGCCGGGCACCCGAGCTCGCCGCACTGCACCTGGCCCGGCTCGCGGGCTTCGCCCCCGGCAGGCTCCTCGACCCGTTCGACCTCGATCTGCTGGCCGAGCACGGGGTGCGCGAGGAGGACTTCCCGCCCGACATCTGGCGCCGGGGCCAGGTGGGCGGCAAGCAGTACGCCGTGCCGCTCGACACCCACCCGTTCGTCCTCTACTACGAGACCGAGGTCTGCGAGAAGGCCGGACTCCTCTCGGGAGGCCGGCTCAAGCCGATCAACGGCGCCGAGGAGTTCGCCGAGGCGCTGCGCGCCGCGAAGAAGGCGACCGGGCAGCCGGGCCTCGTCACCGAGACGCTCGGCCCCGACTGCATCACCCCGTGGCGCCTCTTCTCCAGTTTCTACGCCCAGACCGGCGGCAAGGTGCTCTCGCCGGACGGGAAACGTCTCGCGCTCGACGACGCCAAGGCGCTGAGGGTCCTGGAGTACCTCGCCCGGCTCGTCGAGGAAGGGCTGATGGTGCGCCGCGTCGACTACGCGGGATCCGTCGGCGTCTTCAACGGCGGCAAGACCGCCTTCCACCTCAACGGTGAATGGGAGATCAGCACGTTCAAGGCCACCGGGCTCCCGTTCTCCATGGCCCGCATCCCCGCGCTGTTCGGCACCGCGGCCACCCAGGCCGACTGTCACGCCTTCGTCCTGCCGCACCAGGCGGACCGGGGCGGCGCCCCCGACGAGGCGGCACACCTCCTCGTCGCCTGGATGCTCCACCACTCCGTGGCCTGGGCCGAGGGCGGCCATGTGCCCGCCTACCTGCCGGTACTCGACGACCCGGCCTACCTCGCGCTCAAGCCGCAGTCCGAATACCGCACCGTCATCGACGACGTCGCACTCGACGAACCCGCCTGGTTCGCCGGCTCCGCCTCCCGGCTGTGGATCGAGCTCGGCGCCGTGTTCTCCGGGGTCCTCACCGGCTCCAGGAGCCCGCGCAACGCCCTGACCGAGGCGAAGGCCCGGCTGCGGGCCCTCCTCGACACCCGCAACCCCCTTCCGGGAGCCGCGTCATGACCACCACCACCGCGGCGGCGACGGCACCCGCGTCGAAGCCCGCCGGGAGCCCGGCCGGACGCCCGGACCGCTCCGTGCGCCGGAAGTGGACCGAACACGGCCTGGTGTTCATCGCGCCCTTCCTCGTGGTGTACGCCCTGTTCCTGATCTGGCCGCTGATATCCGGCCTGGGCATGAGCCTGACGAGCGAGAACATCACCGGCAGTGGAGGGGAGTTCGTCGGCCTCGACAACTACGCCGAGGCGGTCCGCGACCCCGAGGTGTGGTCCTCGCTGTGGAACACCGTCTGGTTCACGGTCCTGTCCACCGTCCCCCTCGTCGTCGTCGGCCTCGTCCTGGCACTGCTCGCGCATCAGCTGCGCGTCGTGCAGTGGCTGTGGCGGCTCAGCTGGTTCGCCCCGTTCCTGCTGCCCTCCGGCGTGGTCTGCCTGCTGTTCGTGAACATGATCCTGCCGTCCGACTTCGGTCTCGCCGACCAGTTGCTCGCCTCGGTCGGGCTGACACCGGAGATCGGCTGGCTGACCGACGAGCGGTACGCCATGCTCAGCATCGTGGCCACCACCGTCTGGTGGACCGTCGGCTTCAACTTCCTGCTGTACCTCGCCGCCCTCCAGGCCATCCCGGCGCATCTGTACGAGGCCGCGGAACTCGACGGGGCGGGTGCGTGGAAGCGGCTGCTGCACATCACCCTGCCGATGCTGCGCCGGACCACCGGACTGGTCGTCGTCCTCCAGGTGCTCGCCTCGCTGAAGATCTTCGACCAGGTCTACATCATGACCGGCGGCGGACCCGACGAGTCGACCCGGCCGATCCTCCAGTACGTCTACCAGCAGGGCTTCACGGGCTACCGCATCGGGTACGCCTCCGCCGTCTCCTACATCTTCTTCGCCCTGATCCTGACCGTCTCCCTGGTGCAGCCGCTGCTGTCCCGGCGCCGAGCTGAGGAGGCCGCGAAGTGAGCGGTTCCACCACCGTCGTCCCGCCCCGTACCTCCCTGCCCGAGAAGCCCGCCCGGTCCGCCGGCGCGGGGGGCCGCCGCATGCGGTGGACCCCCGGCAGAGTCGTTCTGCTGGTCATCGCCCTGCTGCTCACCGCGGCCTGGCTCCTGCCACTCGCCTGGGCGGTCGCCACCTCCCTCAAACCGGAGGGCGACGCGGCGAAGACACCGCTCTCCTGGATCGGTTCGCGCGTCACCTTCGAGGCGTACGGCAAGGTCTGGGAGTCGGGCGACCTCATGGTCTGGCTCATGAACTCGGCGTACATCTCCGTCATGACGACGCTGCTGACCGTCGTGACCTGCGCCATGGCCGCCTACGGCTTCACCCGCACCGACTTCCGTGGCCGCCGGCTGATCTACGGTCTGGTGCTGGCCGGCATCATGGTCCCGCCCCAGGTCCTCATCGCGCCCCTGTTCCGCGAGATGGTCCAGCTCGGCCTCGTCGACACGTACTGGGGCGTGATCCTGCCGCAGGTCGCCGTACCCGCGATGGTGTTCATCCTGGTGAAGTTCTTCGAGGGGGTGCCCCGGGAGCTGGAGGAGGCGGCCTTCGTCGACGGAGCGGGCCGCTGGCGGGTGTTCTGGACGATCGTCATCCCGCTGTCCCGGCCGGTGCTCGCCGCGGTGGCGATCTTCACCTTCATCTCCACCTGGAACAACTTCCTGTGGCCGTTCCTCGTGACCACCGACCCGGGTGGCATGACCCTGCCCGTGGGCCTCGTCAGCGTCCAGTCGACGTTCGGTGTGCGGTACGCCCAGATCATGGCCTCGCTCGTGATCGCGGGGATGCCGCTCCTGATCGTCTTCGCGTTCTTCCAGCGGCAGATCGTGCGGGGCATCGCGCACACCGGTCTCGCCGGACAGTAGCGTCACCGGGCGGCCCGTATGGACGGTTCGTCGTCCGCACGGGCCGTCAGGCGATCGACGTGCCCCGCGCCAGGAGCAGAGCCACGTCCGCGGCGGCCACCGCGACCGTCCCCGCGAGCGCCGCCTTGCGCCACGTCCTGACCGGTCGTGGAGCGGCGAACGCCGTCGCCAGCACCACGGTGCACAGAGCCGCCGCGCAGAGGACAGGCACCGGGCCGGGCCCGCCTCCTGCCGGGGGACCCAGGACCAGGACCGCGGTGGCCGCCACCAGGGGGAGCGGAAGCAGTCGCCGGGTACGGGCTTCGCCCCACCGCTGCGGCAGACCGCGGATCCCCGCCCGCAGATCGGCCTCGATGTCGGGCAGTACGTCGCCCAGATGGGCCGCCACGCCGAGCAGGGCACCCGCGGCCACCGCCCACCACGCGGGCCACGGACGGCCGGGCAGGCTCAGGGCGACCAGGCACGGCAGACTGCCGAATCCGGCCGCGTACGGCAGCCAGGACAGCACCGTCTCCTTGAGCCGCAGGTTGTAGGCCCAGGCCGCCAGGACCCCCGCCAGGTGTGCCGACCCCGCGGCGGCGCCGCACGCCAAGGACAGCACGGCGCACACGGCCAAGGCGGTGAAGGCGGCGCCCCACACCGTGCCCGCCCCGACCGTGCCCCGTGCCACGGGCTTGCCGGGGCGGGCGGCGTCGGCGTCGCGGCGGGCGTCGAAGGCGTCGTTGCACCATCCCACCGACAGCTGTCCGGCCAGTACGGCCGACGCGACCAGCGCAACACACCCGGTCGTGAGGCCCGAGCTGACGCCCAGTGCGGCGGCCAGCACCGTCACCGCCGCCACCGGCCCCGGGTGGCACGACAGGAGAAGCCCGGTCAGCGGATGCGGCAGCCGTACGGTGGAGGCCTGGGATGCGAGCCGATCCGTGGTGTCCACGAGCCGATCGTAGGGACACCTGGCTGCACCAACACGGCAGCCGCGCGCCGAAGGTGCGGCGATTTGCCCCGTTCTGTGGGCAGGATGTGAGCCATGACCTCTCCGAAGCGGTGGCCAGGATGAGCCGGATCGTGGCCGTTCACGGGGTGCTGCCGCCGCACCGTCACAGCCAGCGCGAGGTCACCGACATGGTGGCGCGCACCTGTCTGCCGCAGGGCTCCGACCGTCGCGTCCTGGACCGGATCCACGGCAACGCCGGAGTGCGCAGCCGGAACACCGTGCTGCCGTTGGAGGGCTACGCCGGGCCGCACGACTTCGGGACGTCCAACGACGTGTTCATCCGCGCCGCCGTCGACCTCGGTGCCGAGGCCGTACGCGGGGCCCTGCGCAAGGCCGGACTGCTGCCGACCGACGTGGACCTGCTGATGTTCACCTCCGTCACGGGGATCGCGGCGCCCTCCGTGGACGCGCGGCTCGTCGGCCGTCTCGGTCTGCGCCCCGACGTGAAGCGGCTCCCCGTCTTCGGACTGGGCTGCGTCGCCGGCGCCGCCGGGGTGGCGCGGCTGCACGACTACCTGCTCGGGCACCCCGGCCAGGTCGCCGTCCTGCTCTCGGTCGAACTCTGCTCGCTGACCTTCCAGCGCGACGACGCGACCCCTGCCAACCTGGTCGCCACCGCGCTCTTCGGTGACGGCGCGGCAGCGGCGGTCCTCGTCGGCGGCGAGCACCCCTCGCGGGCGGGCGGCCCCGAGGTGCTGGACACCCGCAGCCGGCTGTATCCGGACACCGGGCACGTCATGGGCTGGGACATCCGAAGCTCCGGATTCACCGTGGTGCTCGACCCCGCCGTCCCCGACGTCGTACGCAGGTACCTCGCGGAGGACGTCACCGCCTTCCTCGAACCGCACGGGCTCAAGCCGAAGGACATCGCCCGCTGGGTGTGCCACCCCGGAGGCCCCAAGGTGCTGGAGGCCGTCACGGATGCCCTGGACCTGCCGGGAAGCGCCCTCGACGTGACCCGGAGGTCGCTGGCCGAGACCGGCAACCTGTCGTCGTCCTCGGTCCTGCACGTGCTGCGGGACACGATGGAACAGCGAGGCCCCGACCCCGGAAGCCCCGGCCTCCTGATGGCCATGGGGCCCGGCTTCTGCTGCGAACTGGTGCTGCTGCGCTGGTAGTCCGGAGGAACACATGATCTGGTACACCGCCCTGGTGCTCGCGGTCGCCGCCGAACGCCTTGCCGAGCTCGCGGTGGCGTCGCGCCACACGCGCTGGAGCCTGGCCCGGGGCGGCACCGAAGCCGGCCGCGGACACTACCCCGCGATGGTCACCCTGCACACCGCTCTGCTCGGCGCCTGCCTCGTCGAGGCCTGGCTCGGGAACCGTCCCTTCCTGCCCTGGCTCGGCTGGACCATGGTGGCGGTGGTGGCCGCCGCCCAAGGGCTGCGCTGGTGGTGCGTCCGTACGCTGGGGCGCCGCTGGAACACCCGGGTCATCGTCGTCCCGGGCCTGCCCCTGGTGACCGGAGGCCCGTACCGCTTCTTCCGCCACCCCAACTACGTGGCCGTCGCCGCCGAGGGAGCGGCCCTGCCGCTGGTGCACGGCGCCTGGGTCACCGCCGTCCTGTTCACCGTGCTCAACGCGGCGCTCATGGCCGTACGCGTCCGGTGCGAGGACGGTGCGCTGGCCGGTCCCGCCGGAGCGGACGCGCGCGCGTGATCGACATCCTGGTGGCGGGCGGCGGGCCGGCCGGGCTCACGGCGGCGATCCGGGCCGCCGCGATGGGCCTGGAGGCCGTGGTGGTCGAACCCCGCCCGGCGCCGGTGGACAAGGCCTGCGGCGAGGGCATCATGCCCAGCGGTGTGGCGGCCCTGCGCCGGCTGGGCGTGGCCCCGGCCGGCAGGGCACTGCGCGGAATCCGCTACGTCGAGGGCGCCCGGCGGGCCGAGGCGACGTTCCGGGACGGGCCCGGACTCGCCGTACGCCGGACCGAACTGCACGCCGCCCTGCACCGGCGGGCCCGGGACCTCGGCGTACGCCTCGTCACGGGCCGGGTGGAAGAGGTGCGCCAGGGGCACGACAGCGTCACGGCGGCGGGGATGACGGCACGCTGGCTGATCGCCGCCGACGGCCTGCACTCGCCGTCGCGCCGCGCCCTGGGCCTGGACCGGCCCAGTACCGCACCCCGCAGATACGGGCTGCGCCGCCACTACGGTGTCGCCCCCTGGACGGATTTCGTGGAGGTGCACTGGTCACGCCACGGCGAGGCGTACGTGACCCCGGTGGGGGAGGGGACGGTGGGGGTGGCCGTACTCAGCCACCACCGGCGCTCCCACGACCAGCACCTCGCCGCCTTCCCCGCGCTGGCCCGCACGCTCCGGGGTCTCGACGCCGGTCCCGTACGCGGCGCGGGCCCGCTGCGCCGGATCGCGAGCGCGCCGAGAGCGGGCCGCGTGCTGCTGGTCGGGGACGCGGCGGGCTACGTGGACGCGCTCACCGGTGAGGGAATCGCGCTGGCGACGGCGACCGCCTGGGCGGCGGTCGACTGTCTCAAGGCGGGGCGGCCCGAGCTCTACCCCGCCCGGTGGGCACGGCTGACGCGCCGGCACCGGCTGCTCACCCAGGCACTCCTGGCGGCGGCCGGACACCCGCTGACCGCCGGCCTGATCGTCCCGGCCGCCCAGCGCCTGCCACCGCTGTTCAGCGCCGCCGTACGCGCCCTGCAGTAGCCGGCCGTGCCGGCCCGACGTCGCCGGACCCGCTCCGTGACAGCCGCCGGTGCCGTTCGACGCGCCCGCGCCGCTCGACCAGCCGGCGCCCCGCCCCGAGGCACCCGCCCCGCGGCACCGCGCCCGCCCCGCGGCTGACATCCTGGCACCGTGCATCCCGACCCCCGCCCCCCGCAGGCCGTCACCCCCGACCCCCCGTACCCGGCGATGAGACCGCTGATGACGCAGTCCTGGCTGGACCTGGCGTTCCTGCACTGGGAAGCCGACCCCGCGGATGTGGCACCGCTGCTGCCGGCGGGAACCGTGCCGGACACCCTGGGCGGCGTCTCGTACGTCGGGCTCGTCGCCTTCCGCATGCACCGTGTCGGGGGGTTCGGTCTGCCCGGAGTCCCCTACCTCGGCACCTTTCCCGAGACCAACGTCCGGCTGTACTCGCGGGACGCGCACGGCAGGCGCGGGGTGGTCTTCCGCTCGCTCGACGCCTCCCGCCTGATTCCGGTGGCCATCGCCCGGAGCGTCTTCCGGCTGCCGTACGTGTGGTCCCGGATGGAGATCCGGCGCGAGGGCGACACCTTCACCTACACCAGCAGTCGCCGCCTGCCCGGGCCTCGCGGCGCCCGCAGCAGGATCGTGCTCCGCGCCGGTGAGCGGCTGGCGGCCCCGACAGAGCTGGAGCACTTCCTCACCGCCCGCTGGGGCCTGCACAGCACCTTCCACGGCCGCACGATGTACCTCCCGAACGCCCACCCCCGGTGGCCGCTGCACCGCGCCCGGCTCCTGGAGTGCGACGAGAACCTGGTGACAGCGGCAGGACTTCCCGCGCCCGTCGGGGAGCCGGTGAGCGTGCTGTACTCACCCGGGGTCGCCGTACGCTTCGGCCGCCCCGTACGCCCCTGAGCCCCGTGCCCCGGCATCGGGACCGATTCCGTGGCCGCCTGTAGCTCCCTGAGACCGGTTGCCCGCGGCATCGAAAGCGAGTCCGTCCCGCGCGTGCCCACCGGCGCCCTCGCCGTGCGGCCCACACCGGTCACCGCCCTCTTCCCGGACGCCTGACCGCGAGTCCACCGGACGTAGCCGCCCTCCCGCGAGCACGGCGGGGCGGCGAGGAAGCGGGAAGCCGTGTAGAAAGGGGGGCATGGCCGGACGCTACGGCCGCCCGCGTTCGTTTCTCCGGATGAGAAGCCTCGCTGGTCAGGTCTTTCTCCTGCAGGTGGCGATCGTGGTGTTGCTCGTCGCTGCCTCCGTGACCGCGCTCGTACTGCAGTCGCGGGCCGACAACGAGCGCGAAGCCCGCAATCGCTCGGTCGCCGTGGCCGAAACCTTCGCGAACGCCCCGGGCATGGAAGCGGCCCTCCAGAGCCCCGACCCCACCGCGGTGCTCCAGCCGAAGGCCGAGGCGGCCCGTAAGGGGTCCGGGGTCGACTTCATCGTCGTCATGAACCTGGACGCCGTCCGCTACACGCATCCGCTGCCCGACCGCATCGGCAAGAAGTTCGTCGGTGAGGTCGGCCCCGCTCTCGACGGCCGGGTCGTCACCGAGAAGGTCCACGGCACCATCGGCCCGCTGGTGCAGGCCGTGGTGCCCGTCTTCGGCGCGAACCGTGAGGTCGTCGGCATGGTGTCCGCCGGGATCACGATCAAGAGCGTCAGCGGGGTCACCGAGAGCCAGTTCCCCCTGCTGTTCGGCACCGCCGGAGGCGTCCTGCTGCTCACCATGGGCGGCACCGCGCTCGTCACCCGCCGGCTCAAACGTCAGACGCGCGGTCTCGGCCCGACCGAGATGACCCGCATGTACGAACATCACGACGCAGTTCTGCACGCGGTCCGGGAAGGCGTGGTCATCGTCGGTGGCGACGGGCGTCTCCTGCTGGCCAACGACGAGGCGCGAAGACTCCTCGGCCTGCCGTTGGACATCGAGGGGGCTCGGGTCACCGATCTCGGGCTCGACCCGGTCATCACCACCCTGCTGACCTCGGGACGGAGCGCGACCGACGAGGTGCACTCCGTGGGCGACCGGCTGCTCGCGGTCAGCCAGCGGGCCACGGACAGGAACGGCGGACCCCCCGGCAGCGTGACGACCCTGCGCGACACCACGGAGCTCCAGGCGCTCTCCGGCAAGGCCGCCATGGCGCGCGGCAGGCTGAAGCTGCTCTACGACGCGGGCACCGAGATCGGCACCACCCTGGACGTCATGCGCACGTGCGAGGAGCTGTCCGACTTCGCCACCGCGAGGTTCGCGGACTACGCCACCGTCGACGTGGCCGAGGAGGTGCTGCGCGGCGAGGAGCCCACGGCGGCCGGAGCCGCCATCCACGGCCTGCGGCGCACCGCCTTCAGCGGCTCCCGCGGCGACACGGGGCTCTCACCCCTGGGCGCCGTCATCCGTTTCCTGCCGGACACGGACATCGGCGCCGCGCTGCTCAGGGGGGAGGCCGTGCTCGACCCCGATCTGACGACGAGGTCCGGCTGGCAGCAGCCCGACCCGGCGAACGCCGACCACATCGTGGACGGCGGCTTCCACTCGCTGATAGCGGTCCCGATGCGGGCCCGGGGAGTGGTCCTGGGCGTGGCCATGTTCTGGCGGGCCCGGATGCCCGAGCCGTTCGAGGACGAGGACCTCTCGGTGGCCGAGGAACTCGTCGCCCGCGCCGCGGTGAGCATCGACAACGCCCGTCGTTACTCACGCGAGCACAACGTGGCCGTCACCCTGCAGCGCAGCCTGCTGCCGCGCGGCCTCCCCGAGCAGAGCGCCATCGACGCCGCCTACCGCTACCTCCCCGCGCAGGCGGGGCTCGGCGGCCTGGGCGGGGTCGGCGGAGACTGGTTCGACATCATCCCGCTGCCGGGCGCCAGGGTCGCGCTCGTCGTCGGTGACGTGGTCGGGCACGGGCTCCACGCGGCCGCCACCATGGGACGCCTGCGCACGGCCGTACACAACTTCTCGACCCTGGACCTGCCACCCGACGAGCTCCTGTGGCACCTGGACGAGCTCGTCGCCCGTATCGACCTCGACGAGTCGGCCGACGGCTCCGAGGGCGGCGGTGTCACCGGCGCGACCTGCCTGTACGCCATCTACGACCCGGCGTCCGGCCGGTGCACCATGGCCCGGGCGGGTCACCTCCAGCCGGTCGTCGTCAGCCCCGGCGGAGAGGCCGCCTTCGCCGACGTGCCCGGCGGCCCGCCCCTGGGGCTCGGTGGCATGCCCTTCGAGACCTACGACGTGCACCTCCCGCCGAACAGCCGGCTGGTGCTCTACACGGACGGACTCGTGGAGGAACGGCACCGGGACATCGACGAGGGGCTGGAACTGCTGCGCGAGACCCTGGCCGACCACCCCGAGCGGACCCCCGGGGAGACCTGCGAGGCCGTCCTGCGCGTCCTGGTGCCCGCCCGGGCCCGCGACGACGTGGCCCTGCTCGTCGGCCGCACCCTGCGGCTCGACCCCGAGAACGTGGCCGAGTGGGACGTGCCGTCCGACCCCTCGGCGGTGGCCCGGGTCCGTTCCGACGTGTCCCGCAAGCTGGCCGAGTGGGAGCTGGTCGAGGAGGCGTTCACCACCGAGCTGATCCTCAGCGAACTGGTCACCAACTCCATCCGCTACGCCACCGGCCCCATCCGCGTACGGCTGATCCGGGACAGGACGCTGATCTGCGAGGTGTCCGACCGCAGCAGTACCTCGCCCCATCTGCGCCAGGCGGCCAGCATGGACGAGGGCGGCCGCGGGCTCTTCCTCGTCGCCCAGCTCGCCGAACGCTGGGGCACCCGCTACACCGACGACGGCGGCAAGGTCATCTGGACGGAACAGCCGCTGCAACCGGGGGCCGACGGCCCGGCGTGAGGCGCCTCCCCCTCACCTGCGGCAGTGCAGGAAGAGGTGGGGTTCGGGCACCGCTGCCGGATGGGACGGTGTGAACACCGCGTTCTCCTCGTGCTCGACCGTGAGCCCCGCGCCGGTCGCGAGCGCCCTGAACGCCTCGGGGCCGAAGCTCGTCACCCGTACCTCCTGACCCATGAAGACGGCGCTCACGCCCTCCACGTCCAGCGGCACCGTCGCCAGGACCAGCAGGCCGCCCGGCCTGAGCGCCCCCGCCAGTCGCCTCACCAGAGCGCCCTGCTCCTCGCGTGCCATCTGCAGGAGCGAGAAGTAGACGCAGACCGCGTCGAAGTTCTCGTCCTCCAGGGACTCCTCCCGGATGTCGGCGCAGCGGAAGGACGCCCCGGGAACGCGGCGGGAGGCCAGGTCCACCATGACGGGCGAGACATCCACGCCCAGCACCTCGTGCCCCGCGTCCGCCAGGGCCTGGGCGGTCGGCCGGCCCGTGCCGCTGCCGACGTCCAGGACGCGGCTCCGCGGCGCCAGCTGCCCCAGCAGCCGGTCCAGCGACGCGCGGTGCGCCCGCGAGTCGGCGAAGGCCTCTTCGTAGTCCGCGCCGATGGCGTCGAACGCCGTGGCTGCCGGGTGCTGGTGCCCTTCGGTCATGGAACGGTCCTCTCCCGAGCGGTAGGCCGCTGTACGGATCGTCCTCTTCCGGCGACGAGCCGGAAGGCGGGGAACGGGGCATGGCGAAACCGCTCCACCTGCGCAGTCTGTCACAGCAACGCACCGGTTCAGGAAGCTCGTTGGCGGAGGAATCCAGGCGAGGCGCCCTGGAGCCGCGCCGCCCGGCGCCCATCGGCGGCCTCCGCGCGCGCCCGATGACCGCGAACGGGCGTGAAACGGGCATCCACATCGATGAAGCGGGCACCAGGAGATCGCGGCGCTGTCCGCTCCGGGCGTTTCACCAGGGAGGACACCCGAGATGAAACGGGCATGAACGGGCGTAGGCCGACGGGCGTAGGAGCTGGTCGAACAAGCGTTTCTGCTTGTACAAACAGTGCGTGGGCCCGAACGGACGCAGGGCCTCCACCGCATTCGACACACGAGCAAGGATGGTTCCGTGGGCACCGAGGAACGCCGACGAGGGATTCTGGAAGCCGCCCGGCAGGACGGTTCCGTCGACGTGAACCGGCTGGCCGAGCGGTTCCGGGTGGCCAAGGAGACGATACGGCGCGACCTTCACATCCTGGAGGAGCACGGCCTCGTACGGCGTACCCACGGTGGTGCGTACCCGGTGGAGAGTGCCGGGTTCGAGACCACGCTGGCGATGCGCACCACGCACCACGTACCGCAGAAGTCGCGGATCGCGACGGCCGCCGCCGAACTGCTCGGCGACGCCGAGACGGTGTTCGTCGACGAGGGCTTCACCCCCCAGCTCATCGCCGAGGCCCTGCCCCGCGACCGGTCCCTGACGGTGGTCACCGCCTCCCTCGCGGTCGCGACCGTCCTCGCCGACGTGGAGAAGACCTCGGTCCTCCTGCTCGGCGGCCGGCTCAGAGGCAGCACCATGGCCACCGTCGACCACTGGGCCACCCGCATGCTCGCCGACTTCGTCATCGACCTGGCGTACGTCGGCGCGAACGGCATCTCCCGGCAGTACGGGCTGACCACCCCGGACCCGACGGTGTGCGAGGTCAAGGCGCAGGCCATGCGCAGCGCACGCCGCAGGGTCTTCGCCGGTGTCCACACGAAGTTCGGAGCGGTGAGCTTCTGCCGGTTCGCAGGTGTCGGCGACTTCGAGACGATCGTCACCGACACCGGCCTGCCCTCGGCCGAGGCCCAGCGCTACTCCCTGCTCGGCCCGAACGTCATCCGCGTCTGACCCCGGCGGCGGCTCCGGACCCGCCGTCCCACCGATTCCCGGCCCCGCCCGTCTCCTCGCCCGGCGAGGAGGCCGCAGGGCGGACCCGCCGTGCCCCGGAACGTCAGGAGCTCCGAAGGCACGGGGCGCGATCCACGAGCCGCTACGACCGATACAGGAGAACTACTTATGCCCCACCAGCAACGACGCCGTGGGATCCGCGTGCGTGCGGTCGCGGGCACGGCAGCGATGGTCCTTCTCACCGCCGGGTGCGCGGGAGCGGGCGGCACCGCCTTCGGAGGAGGTGACGCGCTCAACGTCCTGATGGTGAACAACCCCCAGATGCTCGAACTGCAGAAGCTCACCGCGGAGCACTTCACCGAGGAGACCGGCATCAAGGTCCACTTCACGGTGCTCCCGGAGAACGACGTCCGCGACAAGATCAGCCAGGACTTCTCCAACCAGGCCGGCCAGTACGACATCGGCACCATCAGCAACTTCGAGGTGCCCTTCTTCGCGAAGAACGACTGGCTGCACCCGCTCGACGCGTACGCCGAGCAGGACGCCGCGTTCGACCAGGAGGACATCCTCGAACCCCTGCGGGAGTCGCTCACGGCCGAGGGCAAGCTCTACGCCGAACCCTTCTACGGGGAGTCGTCCTTCCTGATGTACCGCAAGGACGTCTTCGAGGCGAAGGGGCTCACGATGCCCCCACACCCCACCTGGCAGGAGGTGGCCGGCCTCGCGGCGGAGGCCGACGGGGCCGAGCCCGGCATGAAGGGCATCTGCCTGCGCGGGCTGCCCGGCTGGGGCGAGCTGATGGCGCCGCTCACCACCGTCGTCAACACCATGGGCGGCACCTGGTTCACCGAGGACTGGCAACCCCGGCTCACCTCACCCGAGTTCAAGAAGGCCACGCGCTTCTACGTCGACCTCGTGCGCGAGCACGGCGAGCGCGGGGCCTCGCAGGCCGGGTACGCCGAGTGCCTCAACAACATGACGCAGGGCAAGACCGCCATGTGGTACGACGCCACCGCGGGCGCGGGCTCGCTGGAGGCGGCCGGATCCCCGGTCAAGGGCAAGATCGGCTACGTGCCCGCGCCGGTGGAGAGGACCAGGAGTTCGGGCTGGCTCTACACCTGGGCCTGGGGCATCCAGAAGGCGTCCCGGAAGGCGGACGACGCGTGGAAGTTCGTCTCCTGGGCCTCCGGGAAGGAGTACGAGTCGCTCGTCGGTGAGACCAGCGGCTGGTCCGACGTCCCCGCCGGCAAACGTGCCTCCACCTACGACAACCCCGAGTACCGCAAGGCGGCAGGTGCGTTCGCGGACGTCACCGAGCAGGCCATCTCCGCGGCGGACCCCGAGAACCCGGGCACGCAGCCGCGCCCCGTGCCAGGGATCCAGTTCGTCGGAATCCCCGAGTTCACCGATCTCGGCACCCGGGTCGCGCAGGAGATCAGCGCGGCCATCGCCGGCCGTCAGTCCGTCGACAAGGCGCTGGCGACCTCCCAGAAGCTGGCCGAAGAGGTCGCCAAGGAGTACCGATGACCACAGCAGTCGGCACCACCCCCCAGTCACCACCCCGGCCAACCGCCGCCCCCGCCCGCCGACGGTCCGGCCCCCGTGCCTGGGCCACCCGGGCACCGCTCCTGCCCGCGCTCGTGTTCCTGATCGCCGTCACCCAGCTGCCGTTCGTGGCGACCCTGGTGATCTCCCTCTTCGACTGGAACTCCCTCAGTCCCGACAAGCGTGCCTTCAACGGACTCGACAACTACGTCTCCGTGTTCACCGACGCCGCGCTCCGCGACTCGGTGGTCACCACCATCCTGCTGACCGCGGGCGTCGTCGTCGCCACCGTGGTGCTCGGGCTGGCCCTCGCGCTCCTCCTCGACCGCACCTTCTTCGGCCGGGGGATGGTCCGCACCCTGCTCATCACGCCGTTCCTGATCGTGCCCGTCTCCGCCGCGCTGCTGTGGAAGCACGCGCTGTACAACCCGGAGTACGGCCTTCTCAACGGCGCCCTGAGCTGGGTCGGCGAGCTCTTCGGCGACACGAGCCCGAGCCAGCCGGACTGGATCGCCGACATGCCCCTGCTCGCCGTGATCGCCGCACTGGTCTGGCAGTGGACGCCGTTCATGATGCTGATCCTGCTCGCGGGACTCCAGAGCCGGCCGGCCGAGGTGGTCGAGGCCGCGCGGCTCGACGGGGCGAGCGCCTGGCAGACCTTCCGCTACCTGACCCTGCCGCACCTGCGCAGGTACCTCGAACTCGGGGTCCTGCTCGGGGCCGTCTACATCGTGCAGAACTTCGACGCGGTGTTCACGATCACCGCCGGCGGGCTCGGCACCGCCAACCTTCCCTACACGATCTACCAGACCTTCTACCAGGCCCACGAATACGGACTGGCGTCCGCCGCGGGAGTCGTGGTCGTGATCGGCACGATCATCATCGCCACCTTCGCGCTGCGGACCGTCTCGTCCCTCTTCAGCGAGGAGGCGAACCGCGCATGACCACCGCCACCGTCCCGCCGCCGGCCCCGTCCGCACGGCGGGTCCTGCGCAGAGCCAAACGGCGCAACACCGCGCTGGGCCTGCTGGCCTGGGCGGCAGGACTCGTCTTCTGCCTGCCCGCGCTGTGGATGCTGCTGACGTCCCTGCACGCCGAGCCGGACGCCGCGACGAACCCGCCCTCCCTCTTCGCGCCGCTCACCCTCGACGGCTACCGGGCCTTCTTCGGCGCCGACACGGGTGTCACGCCGTGGCCCCCGCTGCTCAACTCCCTGGGCGCGTCGTTCTTCTCCACGGTCCTCGTGCTCCTGCTGGCGCTCCCGGCGGCGTACGCCCTGTCCATCCGCCGCGTCCGCAAGTGGACCGACGTGATGTTCTTCTTCCTCTCCACGAAGATGCTGCCGGTCGTCGCCGGGCTCCTGCCCGTCTACCTGTTCGCCAAGAACGCCGGGATGCTCGACAACATCTGGCTCCTCGTCCTGCTCTACACCTCGATGAACCTGCCGATCGCGGTCTGGATGATGCAGTCCTTCCTCGCGGACGTGCCGGTCTCCGTCATCGAGGCCGCCCAGGTCGACGGCGCGAGGCTGCCGACCGTCCTCGCGCGGGTCGTCGCCCCCATGGCAGCACCGGGCATCGCGGCAACCGCCCTGATCTGCTTCATCTTCAGCTGGAACGAGCTGCTCTTCGCGCGGGTGCTCACCGGGGTCGTCGCCCAGACGGCGCCCGTCTTCCTCACCGGATTCGTCACCAGCCAGGGCCTGTTCCTGGCCCAGCTGTGCGCCGCGTCCGTCGTCGTGTCCCTGCCGGTGCTCGCCGCCGGTTACGCCGCCCAGGACAAACTCGTCCAGGGCCTGTCTCTTGGAGCAGTGAAATAATGCGGGCAGCGATCGTCGAAGCCCCCGGCAAGGTCTCCGTCACCACCGTCCCCGACCCCACTCCAGGCCCCCGCGACGTCGTCGTGTCCGTCGCCTCGTGCGGACTGTGCGGCACCGATCTGCACATCCTGCAGGGCGAGTTCGCCCCGAGCCTGCCGTTGGTACCCGGCCACGAGTTCGCCGGGGAGGTCGTGGGCACGGGCCGGGACGTGACGGAGCTGGCCGTCGGGGACCTGGTGGCAGTCGACCCCTCCCTGCACTGTCACGAGTGCCGCTACTGCCGCAGCGGGCGCGGCAACCTCTGCGAACGCTGGGCCGCCATCGGTGTCACGGTGTCCGGTGGCGCGGCCGAGTACGCGGTCGCCCCCGTGGCCAACTGCGTGAAGCTGCCCGGGCACATCGACGTCAAGGACGCTGCCCTGATCGAGCCGCTGTCCTGCGCGGTCCGGGGCTACGACGTACTCAACAGCACTCTCGGCGCCGAGGTGCTCATCTACGGCTCCGGGACCATGGGCCTGATGATGCTGGAGCTCGCCAAGCGCACCGGGGCCGCGGGCGTCGACATCCTGGACGTCAACCCCGACCGCCTCGCCACGGCCGGTCTCCTCGGCTGTTCCCGTTCGGCGGCGGGGGCCGACGAGCTGGACCGGCCCGGGGGATGGGACGTCGTCATCGACGCGACCGGCAACGCGGCGGCCATCCAGGACGGCCTGGGGCGCGTCGCCAAGGGCGGCACCTTCCTCCAGTTCGGGGTCGCCGACTACGCGACCACGGCGGTCATCGAGCCGTACCGCATCTACAACCAGGAGATCACCATCACCGGATCGATGGCGGTCCTGCACAGCTACGAACGCGCCGCCGCGCTCTTCGCCACCGGGGTGCTGGACCCGGCCGTCTTCATCAGCGACCGGCTTCCCCTCGACCGGTACCCGGAGGCCATCGACCGCTTCAAGGCGGGCATCGGCCGCAAGATCGTGGTCGAGCCGTGACGGGCGGGCGGCCCGGCTCCGTGCTCGTGATCGGCGAGGCACTCATCGATCTCGTACCCGTGGCCGGCGACGGGGAGGTGCGGACCGCCCAGTTCGGCGGAGCGCCGGCCAACGTCGCCGTCGGGCTGGCGCGGCTGGGGACCCGGACCGTGCTCGCCGGCGGCCTGGGCGGCGACGGCTTCGCCCGCACCGTCGAGGAGCGGCTGACGGCGGCGGGGGTCGACCTCACCGCGTGCGCACGCTCCGGTCTCCCCACGGCGCTGGCCGTCGCCGACCCGGGCACGGCGGGCACGGGCTACCACTTCCACCTCCAGGACACGGCGACCTTCCGGCTGCCGGACCTCTCCGCGCGGGCCTCCCGCTTCGGCGCCGTGTACGCGGGCGGGCTCGCGGCCGTCGTGGAGCCGGCGGCCACCGTCGTCCGGGCGACCGCGCGGGCGGCGGCCTCCGGCTCCCTCCTGGTGGTCGATCCCAACGTCCGCCGGGACCGCACCCTGGGCCCCGGCAACGGTTCGGCGGCCCTGCGCGAGCTGTGCGGCCTCGCGCACGTCGTGAAGGCCAGCGACGAGGACCTGGAGCACCTGTGGCCCGGTGTGGGCCCCGAGGAGACCTGCCGCCGGCTGGCCGCCGGAGGACGGCTGGTGGTCCTGACCCGGGGGGCCCGGGGCAGTACGGCCTACACCGCCACCGCCCCACCCGTCTCCGTCCCCGCGGTGCCCGTCGAGGTCGTCAACACCATCGGCGCCGGTGACGCGTTCGCCGCGGGCCTGCTGAGCCGTATGGGCGCCCTTGGCTCCTTCTCGGCGAATCCGGCTCCGGAGACCCTGCGGGACATGCTCGCCTTCGCCGCCGAGGCCGCCGCCTCGGTGTGCGCGCGGGCGGGCACGGAGCCCTCGGTGCCCGCCGGCGCCTGAGACGGGCGCCCGGCGTGGACATGCGCACCCGGGAAGGGGTGCGCATGCTGGCTGTGTGACCTGGAGTCCCGATGGCAGCCGAACGCCCGGCGGACTGCCGGCGGTGCTCGCCCAGGCCGTGGTGAGCGCCGTCGACGCCGGCGGTGGGTACGCCGGCGGCGTCTACCTGCGCTCGCGCACCCCTGACCTCCTGATGATGGCGGTGCTCGCGGGGCTGCCCGGCCCTCTGATGCGGCCCTGGTCGCGCATGCACGTGAACCGCCCCTTCCCGGTCGCCGAGGCGTACAGCTCCGGCGCGCCGGTGTACCTGGGGGACGCGGAGGACATCATGCGGCGTTTCCCGCAGCTGATGGCGGGGCTGCCCTTCCCCTTCGGATGCCTGTGCGTTCCCGTCCTGTGCGGGGCCGTGCCCGCCGGCGTGCTGGTCGTCCTGCGCTACGCCACCCGCGGTGTCCCCGTCGCCGCGGCCGACCGGCGCGGGATGGAGGCCGTCGCCCAGCGGCTCGGCGAGGACCTCGAAGCCCTGGAGCGGGACGGCACGGCGGTCGAGTGGGACGGTGAGCCCGCGCTGCTGCGGCTGCCCGCGCCCCAGGGCCGTCCGCTGCGGATCGGCCGCTTCGAGTGGGACGTGGGCAGCGGCGCCGTCACAGCGGACGGCGAAGCCCACGCGCTGCTCGGCCTCGGGCGCACGGCACCGCCCGCGCGCACGATGGAGGCGCTGACGGCGGGCCTGCGGCCGGAGGACGCCTTCGGACTGCTGACCCTCGGGCGCCAGGCCGCGCGGCAGGCGGAGCCCCGTGTGCACCGGATGCTTCTCTGGGGGCCCGACGGCCGCCCGCTGCTGGCCGAGCTCACACCCGTACCCGGGGAGCCCGGGGGGAGGCTGGGCGGCGTCCTGCTCGACCAGGGAGCGGAACCCGCGGTCCCGGAGAGCGCCGACCGGGTCACACGCGGCATCCTCTCCTTCGACCGGGCCTGCCGGATCACCTACGCCAACCCCCGGGCCGAGGGGATCCTCGGGCACAGCCGGGCGGAGCTGGCCGGCCGGATCCTGTGGGAGGCGGTGCCCTGGTTCGCGAACCCGGCGTACGAGGACCACCTCCGGGCCGCTCTGTTCTCCGACGACCCGGTCTACTTCCTCGCCCGGAACACCCCGACGAACTGGCTGTCGGTCGCGCTGTTCCCCGGCCGCGACGGGGTCACCGTCACCCTCAACCCGTCCGGCCGTCCCGGCGACGCACCCGAGACCGCCACCGCTGCCGCAGGTGCGTTCGGCTCGTCGGACGAGCGCACCGCCGTCCTGTACCGCCCGGTGGCGCTGGCCATCGCGCTCACGGAAGCGGTCACGGCGCGCCAGGTGTCCGCCGTGGTCACGGAGGAACTCCTTCCCGCGTTCGGCGGCAGACAGCTGGCCATCTATCTCCAGCACGAGCGGCGCCTCCACCTGGCCTGGGAGACGGGCTTTCCCTCGGGCTTCCTGGACCGCTTCGACGGGGTCGGTCTCGACGCCCGCATCCCGGGCGTGGAGACACTCACCACCGGCCGGCCGCTCTTCTTCGAGTCCATGGAGCAGCTGGCGGACGCCTACCCGGGCATCCCGATGGACACCGACGTCGGAGCGAGGGCCTTCCTGCCCCTCATCGCCTCGGGCCGCCCCGTCGGCTCGTGCATTCTCGGCTTCGACCAGCCGCGCGGCTTCAGTCCCGAGGAGCGCACCGCGCTCACCGCGCTCGCCGGCCTGATCGCCCAGGCCCTCCAGCGCGCACAGCGGTACGACACCGAGTCCGCGCTCGCGCGAGGGCTCCAGGACGCCCTGCTGCCCCACCAACTGCCCTCCGTGGAGCAGATCGGCACGATCGGGCGCTACCTCTCGGGCACCCAGGACATCGAGGTCGGCGGCGACTGGTACGACGTCATCGAGACCGGCAGCGGACTCGCCCTGGTCATCGGGGACGTGCAGGGCCACGGTGTCGCGGCAGCCGCCACCATGGGGCAACTGCGCAGCGCCGTACGCGCCTTCGCGCTGATCGGGCACGGACCGCAGGAGATCATGAGCGCCACGAACCAGCTGCTCATCGGCCTCGACCCCGGTCAGTTCGCCAGCTGCTGCTACGTGCTGCTCGACCCCGTGACGGGCGACGCCACGGCCGTACGCGCCGGGCACCCCCAGCCGGTGCTGCGGCATCCCGACGGCAGCACCGAGGTGCTGGACCTGGCCGGGGGAGTGGTGCTCGGTGTCGACCCCGGCGCGTCGTACCCCGTCACCGCTCTGAGGCTCGAGCCCGGGGCGGTCCTGGCGCTGTTCACGGACGGACTGGTGGAGAAGGCGGGCACGGACATCGACGAGGGCATCGAACGGCTGCGCAGCAGCCTGGCCGACGTGGGCCACCTGCCGCTGCCCGACGCGGCCGACCGGGTGATCGCGCGGGCGGGCCTGGACGACGACCGCCCCGACGACATCGCGCTCCTGCTGGCGGCCCGCCGGCGTCCGGCCGGCTGAACCTCGCCCCGGGCTGCGGACCCGGCCCCCGGGTGAGGCATCCTCTGCTGGTCGGGCAGAACGGGTCCGCGGCGGTGAAGGAGAATCCGCCCGCGGTCTGTGACCAAGAAGGATGCGGAACCAGATGGCAGACAACTCGGACCTCTTGGCCTTCGTGCGGGCGCGCCTCGCCGAGGAGGAGCTCATCGCGCGGGAGGCCGGGGGTGACGGCTGGCGCACTCCGGCCGAGGCACCCGGCGAGGTGCACGACCGCACGAGCGGTATCGCGTTCGTCGTACGGTCGCGCGGTTACGACCGGCACATCGCCTTCCAGGACCCCGCGCGCTCCCTGCGCCGCATCGAGACCACCCGGGTGCTCCTGGACGAGTACGAGGAGATCGCGGTCCTGGACACCGACAGGCCGGCCCAGGACTTCGCCTCGGGACGTGCGGTCGGGCTCGGGTTCGTCGTCCGTCAGATGGCCGCCGAACACGCGGGGCACCCCGACTACCGGGTGAAGTGGCTGCCGCGCTTCTCCCACTGGGGTCCGCCGTCCGAGACCGGCTGAGCCCGGCCGGAACCGGAATGAGTAGGGCCGCGGGACGGATCTGAGTATCCGGCCCGATCCCGGCACGGGCCCGTGCCGGTCGAATGGGAACCATGCTTCCCGCCGCGCCGACGCGCCCTCGACTCCAGACCCTGACCACGGCCGGCACGGCGCTGGCCGTGACCCTGCTCCCGCTGGCCGTCGGAGTCCTGCTGGCCAGGACGGCGGCGATGGATCCGATGACGTCGGTGAACGCCCTGGTCACCAGCGGCGGCCAGCGTGCCCGGATCGCGCCGTCGCGCTGGGTCCTGCGCGCTCGAACGCGTGAGCTTCTATCCAGGCGGTAATGGAATGCCTGTCCAGGCAAGCGCTCTCGCTCCTGTTACACGGATCCGCTGGTTTCGGCCACGGGCGCCCGGGGTGGTGGAGCGGGGGCGAACAGGGCGCCTCGACCAGCGGAACGGGGCCCCGAAAGGGCCGGTGCAACGATCAACGGTTGACAGGTCTACGACCGTGCTCATCCATGCCGAATGCAGTCGTGTGTGACAGAAATGTCCGTACTTCGTCACACGAAGCGGGACACCTTCCGACCACCCCGAAAGCGGGACAAAGTTTGCGTTCTCGGCACGACGCCGGGATCGGAGCACACGCCCGGAGCCCCATTCCGGGCCCGCATGATGAGGGGTTTCCATGTCCCGTTCCGCACGACGGATCACCGCCACGCTGCTCGCCTCGGGCGCCCTGCTCGGAGCAGCCGCTCTGCCCGCCACGGCCGATGGGTGGGACCACGGTCACAGCCGGCACGCCCAGCGCTCGGCGGTCGTCCTGGGCGAGATCCAGTACGAGAGCCCCGGCCGTGACAACGGCTCCAACCGCAGCCTGAACGCGGAGTGGGTCACCGTCACCAACACCGGCCGCCACTCCGTCAACCTCCGTGGCTGGACGCTCACCGACGAGAGCCGTCGCTCGTACACCTTCGACCTGCGGCTGGCAGGCCGTTCCTCGGTCCGCGTCCACACCGGTGTGGGCCGCGACACCCGGCACGACGTCTACCAGGACCGTCGCACCTACGTGTGGGACAGCCGTGACACCGCCACCCTCCGCGACAACCGTGGGCGCAAGATCGACTCCGAGTCCTGGGGTCGGCACCGTGACGGCGGCCACCGCGACGGCGGCTACCGCGATGGCGGGCACCGCGACGGGGGGCACCGGGGCAACCGCTGAACGCGGTGACTAGGGGGAAGCGGCGTTCTCCCTGAGTGACGGGCGCACCACGGCTCACCCCCGTGGTGCGCCTTCCTCGTGACCGCCCGCACACGGTTGCGCCGCCGCTCGGGCGGGGGCTGTGCAACGGGAGGCTGCCGGTGATGTCAGGATGGACTCATGACCATCAAGGCGTATTTCGACATCAGCATCGACGACCAGCCCGCCGGCCGGATCGTGTTCAACCTTTTCGACGACGTGACCCCCAAGACGGCGGAGAACTTCCGCGCGCTGGCCACCGGTGAGCACGGCTTCGGTTACGCGGGCTCGCCCTTCCACCGCGTCATCCCGGAGTTCATGCTCCAGGGCGGCGACTTCACCAACGGCAACGGCACCGGCGGCAAGAGCATCTACGGCGAGAAGTTCGCCGACGAGAACTTCACCCTGAAGCACAACAAGCCGGGTCTGCTCTCGATGGCCAACGCGGGCCCGAACACCAACGGTTCGCAGTTCTTCATCACCACCGTCGTCACCCCGTGGCTGGACGGCAAGCACGTGGTGTTCGGCGAGGTCGCCGACGAGTCCAGCATGGCGCTCGTCCGCAAGATCGAGTCGTACGGTTCGCAGTCCGGCAAGACCAAGGCGCGCATCGCGGTCTCCGGCTCCGGCGTTCTCTGACGCACCTGACGGGGCTCCCGGCCGGATCTTCTCCCGGCCGGGGCCCCGCACGCGGTCCTTCCTGCCCCGCGTTCGCGGGCTGGCATGATCGGGGCATGAACGAGCGCATCATCGCCGCGTGTGACGGGGCATCGAAGGGCAATCCGGGACCTGCCGCCTGGGCGTGGGTCGTGGCCGACGAGCAGGGCCACCTCCAGCGGTGGGAAGCCGGCCCCCTCGGTACGGCCACCAACAACGTCGCCGAGCTCACCGCCCTGCTGGAGCTGCTGAGGTCCACCGATCCCGCCGTGCCCGTAGAGGTGCGCATGGACTCGCAGTACGCGATGAACGCGGTCACCAAGTGGCTGCCGGGCTGGAAGCGCAACGGCTGGAAGACCTCGGCCGGCAAGCCCGTCGCCAATCGCGAGCTGGTCGTGGGAATCGACGCACTGCTGTCCGGGCGAAGCGTGGACTTCCGCTACGTGCCGGCCCACCAGGTGGACGGTGATCCACTGAACGCGCTGGCCGATCAGGCCGCGAGCGAGGTGGCCGTCTCACAGCAGGCGGTGGGGACGGCCCACGGCACGGCTGACCTGCCGATTCCGGCTCCCGCACGCTCGACGAAGTCCCGTGCGGGCGGTTCCCGGTCGGCCGGCTCGGCGGAGGCCGGGTCCGCCCGCCCGGGTGCGCGATCCGGTGGGACGATCAAGGCGAAATTCGCCGGCCGGTGCCAGTGCGGTAAGCCGTACGCCGCCAAGGACCTGATCGCCAAGAATCCGAACGGCTGGGGTCACCCGGAGTGCCGGGCACTCGTCTGAGGCGCACCCCCGGGACGCTCAGATGTCTGCCCAGACCAGTCGGCCGGAGACGCTGGTACGGGTGCCCCACCGTGCCGCCAGTGTGTCCACGAGCATCAGGCCGCGGCCGTCCTCGGCCACCGAGGCGAGGTTGAAGCCGTCCGGCTCGTCCGTACCCTCGCGCCCGGTGACGAGTGAGGGTCCCGGGCCCTCCAGGCCGTCGGCCACACCCATGGTGCGAGACCACGACGTAGTGGTGCCGTGCGGGGCGGTGGCACTCCCGTCACGGTGCGTGTGCGGCCCCTTGGCGGGGACCCGAGGCCCGGGCAGTGACGGCTCGTGCCGCAGCCGGCGGTTCCACACGCAGATGCGGACCCGGCCCGATGTCCGCAGCAGGCGGCACCGGACCCGCCGGCCCGCGGTGTGCTCCACCGCGTTCGTGACCAGCTCGGTCACGACCAGGGCGGCGGTCTCCACGCGGTCGTCGGGCTCTCCCCAGCTCCGCAGTGCTTCCTGCACGCGGTGCCTTGCTTCGGGGACGCCCCGGGGGAGGCGGGGGATCCACCAGCTCTGTGCGTTGCGCCCGCCCGAGCTCTCCGGGGCGAGACGCACGCACGCAACTATTTCCGACATGTACGTACTCTCCGTGTAAAGGGCATACTTTGCAAGAGACAGAATGAACGAATAATTCCGATTATGTTCATCGGTGCAACGTCCACCCGGAACCCGCACCCTCCAGGAAGCCGCTCCGGAGCCCGCTCCGATCCGTGAAGACCGTCCTGTACCGAGAGCCGCGCCCGCGCAGGAGGCCTCCGTACAGGGCCCCCGTACAGGAGGACCGCTCCGTACAGGAGCCCGCGAGGAAGGCACGTGGATGAGGCCCCGCTCCGGACCCACGGTCGAGCACCGCGTCCTGGCGGCGCGCCTGCGGATCCTTCGGGAGCGCGCGGGCGTGACTCTCCAGGCGGCTGCCGTAGCACTGGGTGCCCATCCCGCCACCGTACGGCGCATCGAGCGGGCCGAGACCGGGCTGGACGCCCACCAGGTCCGGGTGCTCCTGGAGCGCTACGGGGTGCCCGCCGCCGAGGCCGAGCCGATCATGGCGGGGCTCGCCGCGGCCAATCTGCCCGGCTGGTGGCATCGCTGGCGGGACACGATGGAACCGTGGCAGATGGAGGTCATCGGCATCGAGTCGTCCGCCCGGCTCGTACGGACCTGGCACCCCGCGCTCGTTCCCGAACTGCTGCGTACCCCCGCCTACGAGGCCGCGCTCTGTCACACCCTGTACCCCGACGAGCCGCCCGCCCGGCGGGAGAGGCGCGTGGAGCTGCTGATGGAGCGGCAGCGTCGCCTCCGGGAGAGCGGAGCGGTGCTGTGGGCCCTCTGCCCCGCCGCGGCCCTGCACACCCGCGTCGGCGGACCCGCGGTGATGAGTGGGCAGCGGGTGCTCCTCGAGGAGGCCGCGCAACGGCGTCACCTCACCGTGCAGGTGGTGCCCCTCGACTTCCCGCCCCACCCCATGAGCGGCGTCCCGGCCCTGCACCTGCTCCGGGTGGCGGCCCCGGAGATCGGTGACCGGGCGGTCCTGGAGATCCCCGGGAGCAGGGTGGACATCATCGACGAACCCGGCGTCGTCATGGACTACCGCATCCGGCTGGACCGTGCCTGTGCGGGTGCCCCGCACCCGGGCACCCCCCTGCCGGCCGGAGACGCGAGCGCCGGAAACCTCTGAAGAACGGGCCTGTTGGGGTTTCGAACCGCCTGGGACGGTCACGCGACACAGTGCGGAACCCGTAGCACCCAAGCGCAATCCACCGCGACCGGCGGGACCGTCCCGCTCGACAGGGAGTGAGAGAGATGGACAACTGGCGCACACTCGCGGCGTGCCGCGAAGAGGACCCCGACCTGTTCTTCCCCATCGGCAGCAGCGGCCCGGCCCTCGTGCAGACCGAGGACGCCAAGGCGGTCTGCAGGACCTGCCCCGTCCAGGAACGCTGTCTGGACTGGGCCCTGGAGAACGGCCAGGACGCGGGCGTCTGGGGAGGCATGGACGAGAACGAACGGCGTGCCCTGAAGCGCCGCCGGTCCCGGCGTCAGGCCAGGAGCCACGGATGAGGCCCGTCGGCTCCGGCCGCCCCGCCGGGAGAAGATGAGCCATGGACACCTGGGTATGGCTCGGCCTCGGCGCGCTCGTCCTCCTGCTTCTGGCGGGTGTCGCCGTCGTCCTGCTGGTGCGCGTGATCCGCGCCCGGAAGCTGCTCGTCGACGCGGGAATCCCGTTCCGCGGCAAGGCCCTGGTCTGGGCAGCCGTGATCTACACGATCTCGCCCGTCGACCTCCTGCCGGACCCCGTGTACCTCGACGACATCGGCTTCCTGCTGCTCGCCCTGCGCTCGCTGCACGCCGCTGCGCACGCGGCCGGCGCGGGGCGGGGAGGCCGTAAGGACACACCGACGGAATCCGGCGGCAACCTTTCGGTGTCCGGGAGCAACTGAGGGGGCGTAAGCCGTCCCCTGCCAGAAGGTGCCTCTCGTGGAGCCTCTGCTTCCCCGCCCCGTCTCCCGCCCCCGCCGCAGACGCCGCACCACCCGCACCCGCGCGCTCGTCGGAGCCGTCGCGGCCGGGCTGCTCGCCGCAGGCGGGCTCGTCGCCCTCAGTCCGGCCTCGCAGGCCGCCACCGCCCGGCAGGCGGAGGCGCTCGACCGCGGGGTCGTGAGCGTGCACACGGACGCCGGGAACCTCGTCAGCTGGCGCTGGCTGGGTACCGACCCCGACAACGTCTCGTTCAACGTCTACCGTGCGGGCACCAAGGTGAACGCCTCCCCGGTCACGGCGTCGACGAACTACTTCCACTCCGGCGCTCCCGCCACCGCCGACTACACGGTGCGCGCGGTCGTCGACGGGGTGGAGCAGGCCGACTCGGTGCACGCGATCCAGTTCCGCGCCGGCTACAAGGACGTGCCCATCAGTCCGCCCGCCGGAGGCACCACGCCCGACGGGGTGGCGTACACCTACGAGGCCAACGACGCGTCCGTGGGTGACCTGGACGGCGACGGCGCCCTCGACTTCGTACTGAAGTGGCAGCCCACCAACGCCAAGGACAACTCGCAGTCCGGCTACACGGGCAACACGATCATCGACGGGGTCCGGCTCGACGGCACCAGGCTCTGGCGCATCGACCTGGGGCGCAACATCCGCTCCGGCGCGCACTACACGCAGTTCCAGGTGTACGACTACGACGGTGACGGCCAGGCCGAGGTGGCGATGAAGACCGCCGACGGCAGTGTCGACGGGGCCGGCAAGGTCATCGGGAGCTCGTCCGCGGACTACCGCAACTCCTCCGGCTACATCCTCTCGGGCCCCGAGTTCCTGACGATGTTCAACGGGAGGACGGGCGCCGCGATGGGCAGCGTCGACTACGTCCCCGCGCGTGGCACGGTGTCCTCGTGGGGAGACTCGTACGGCAACCGGGTCGACCGCTTCCTCGCGGGCACGGCCTATCTGGACGGCGCCCGGCCGTCCCTGATCATGGCGCGCGGTTACTACACGCGCAGCGTCATCGCGGCCTGGGACTGGCGGGGCGGTGCCTTCACACGCCGCTGGACCTTCGACACGAACAGCTCGACCAACACCGGCAAGGGCTACGCCGGCCAGGGCAACCACCAGCTGTCCGTCGCGGACGCCGACGGTGACGGCAAGGACGAGATCATCTACGGGGCGATGGCCGTGGACGACAACGGCAGCGGCCTGTGGACGACGAAGAACGGCCACGGTGACGCCATGCACGTCGGGGACCTGGATCCGTCCAGGGCGGGCCTGGAGGAGTTCAAGGTCGACGAGGACAGCTCGAAGCCGTCCTCGTGGATGGCGGACGCCAGGACCGGCCAGATCCTGTGGTCCACCCCCGCCGGCGGGGACAACGGGCGCGGGGTCTCCGCAGACATCTGGTCCGGCAGCGCCGGCGCCGAGTCCTGGTCGTCCGCCGTCTCCGGCGTGCGCGGCCCGAAGGGCGACGTCGTCAGCAGCCGTAAGCCGTCCAGCTCGAACTTCCTGTCGTGGTGGGACGGCGACACCACCCGTGAACTCCTCGACGGCACCCACATCGACAAGTACGGCACGGCGTCCGACACCCGTCTGCTGACGGGAGCCTCGGTCCACTCGAACAACGGGACGAAGGCCACGCCCGCCCTCTCCGGCGACATCTTCGGCGACTGGCGCGAGGAGGTCGTCTGGCCGACCACCAACAACACCGCCCTGCGGATCTACTCCACCCCGCACGAGACCGGTACGAAGATCACCACACTGCTCCACGACACCATGTACCGCACGGCGCTGGCCTGGCAGAACACTGCGTACAACCAGCCCCCGCACCCCAGCTTCGCCATCGGCAGCGGCATGGCGAACGCGCCGCGGCCGAACGTCACCACGCCGTAGCCGGCAAAGCAACGGTTGTGCGGGGCACGGAGCGGCGGCTTCGAGATGACTCCTCGGGCCGTCGTTCTGACCGCACGCCGGCGCGGCACTCGACCGCGCGTTCGGAGCCGCGGTCGCGGTTACCTCCTCGGCGCAGCCGGAGCGGCCGAAGCCGGACCGCCCGAGGGAACCGGTGCGTACCAGGCCGCAGGTGCCCCCTGCCCGGCCGAGCACCGCCGCGTGCGCGGCGGGCACGGTCTGGTCACCGGCGGCCCGCATCCCGGCGAGCGGTGCCTCCTCGAACCAGCGCCCGGCTTCGCCTGGTGACGGTTCCGGCTCGTGCGCGTGGCGTGCGAACCGGGCCGTCGTGGTGGCGGGGACTTATTCGCCCGTGTCGGGATCGCGCCCGGTCAGGCAGTAGACACCCCCTGCGGGATCCCGCATCACCGTCCACATGTCACCGTCGCGTACGAACTCCGCGCCGTGCCGCTCGTGCAGGATCCGTCCTGCGGCCAGGTCCGAGCAGGCCAGGTCCGGGTGGGCCGAGACCGCGCGGGGCTCGTCCAGGCGCTGGACGAGCAGGCGGACCGGCACACCGAGGGGCGGGCGGAGCACATGGAACTCCGCGTGCGCGCCGGGGCGCGAGTCCCAGCCGGTCAGCTCCGTCCAGAAGGCGACCTCGCCGTCGAACGCGGCCGGCGACACATCCAGGCAGAGCTGGTCCAGCCTGCTCCTCACGCCCCCGGGATGGGTGAGGACCGGCGGCCGGGTCCGCTGCCCGCGCCACGGGACGACGCAGAACGCCTGGCCCGCGGGGGAGCGCATCACGGTCAGCTCCGGACGCGTGGGCCCCGTCGTGGCGCCGAGACGCTCCGCACGGTCGGTGAACGCGGCCATGTCCTCCACCGCGAAGTCCGGATGGGCGCCGCCGGGCCCTCCGACCGCCTGGGACACCAGGCAGGCATCCGCCCCGTCCGGTGACAGCGTGGTGAACTCGCCCCGCTCGCCCCAGGGCGCCGAGGGCCGGGTGCCCGTCACGTCGCCCCAGAACGCGGCGGCGCGTCCGGCAGCCGGGGCGGGGTGGTCGACGAAGAGGTACGTCCAGCGGATCACGATGTTCCTCCAGCGATGGCTCGGCCTGTTCCTGCAGGTCACATCGTGTCAGGAGGACGTCCGGCGGGGTGCGTTCATTCCCCGTTCACCGCTCCGCACCGTCGAGGGCATTCCCCGGAGCGCCCGGGGGATCTACGCTCGGCCGCAATCGATCAACGTTGTCCAGGTCCTGCACCGCATGGTCTTGACAACGTTGTCCCCCGCTATCGGAGGTATCCGCGACCATGCCCTCCAGACCGTCCGTGGCCCGGGCGTTCACCGCACGGGCCGCCGCTCTCGTCCTCACAGGTGCCCTCGCGGGTGCCGTCCTGCCCCCCGCCGCGCAGGCGGCACCGCTCGTCACGCACCCCACGGCCTACGTCGACCCGATGATCGGCACGGCGAACGGCGGCAACACCTACCCCGGCGCGGTCCGCCCGTACGGGATGATCGCCTGGTCGCCCACCAGCACCACAGGCGACCAGACGAGCACGGGGGCCGCCAACGGTTACGAGTACGGCGTGACCCGCATGCGCGGACTCAGCCTCACCCACGTCAACGGCGCCGGGTGCAACCCCGGTGCCGCGGGCGACGTGCCCATCATGCCGTTCGTGGGGGATGTCACCTCCTCCCCGTCCGCCGACTCCAAGGACGCGGTCTACGCCTCCGGCTTCTCGCACGCGGACGAGCGCGCCGTGCCCGGCCGCTACACCGTCGGGCTGGACTCGGGAGCCACCGCCGACCTGGCCGTGAGCGAGCGTGCGGGTGTGGCCGACTTCAGCTTCCCGGCCGACAAGCCCGCCAACCTGCTCTTCCGGGTGTCCAACTCCCTCAACGGCAGCGAGGACGCCGAGATCGAGATCGACACCGCTCACCGCAAGGTGACCGGATCGGTCCTGACCGGCGCGTTCTGCGGCCGGCGGGCCAACGGAGGCACCAACAACCGCAAGAGCTACTACCGGCTCTACTTCAGCGCCTCCTTCGACCGCGACTTCGCCTCCACCGGCACCTGGCGCGACGGCACGCTCGCACCGGGCGCGACCCGTGGCAGCGGCGGCGAGGGCTACGCCACGGGCGCCGACCGCGCCGGACGGGGATCCGGCGGCTGGGTCGGATTCGACGCTTCGGACGACTACGACGTCCGCATGCGGATCGGGATCTCCTACGTCAGCCAGGCCGGGGCCGAGGCCAACCTCCGCAAGGAGATAGCTCCCGGAAAGAGCGTCGACGACGTGGCCCGGGCAGGAGCCGCAGCCTGGGACCGGGAGCTCGCGTCCGTGCGCGTCGGAGGGGGCAGCGACGCGCAGCGCACCTCGTTCTACACCGCGCTGTACCACTCGCTGATGCAGCCGAACCTGATCAGTGACACCGACGGCCGTTACCCTGGGATGGACGGGAAGCCGCACCGCGTCACGCGCGGCCAGAAGGCCCAGTACAGCAACTTCTCCGGCTGGGACCAGTACCGCGCCCAGATCCAGCTCCTCGCGCTGCTCAAGCCCAGGATCGCCGGCGACTTCGCCCAGTCCCTGTACAACTTCGCCCGGCAGAACGGCGGCGTCTGGGACCGCTGGGTGCACATCAACGGCGCCACGCACGTCATGACCGGTGACCCCACGGCCGCCACCCTCGCCACGTTCTATGCGATGGGCGTACGCAACTTCGACTACGAGGGCGCCTTCGAGTCCCTGGCCCGCCAGGCCACGGTGCCGCACCCCGACGGCTTCTCCGACGCGGGCTGCCCGGGGCAGTGCACCGGCCAGCGGCCCAACCTCGCCCAGTACCTGGAGTCCCACTACGCCGCCCACGACGTCTGCCACTGCTGGGGCGGCGCGGCCGAGACCCTGGAGGACGCGGTCGCCGACGCGGCGCTCGGCCGGTGGGCCCGCCTCCTGGGGCGTGACGAGGAGGCCGCGGCCTTCGAGGAGCGCGGCACCTGGTGGCGCAACGTCTTCAACCCCGAGGCCGGGGACGGCTCCGGCACCACCGGCTACATCCAGGCGCGCGACCTCGACGGCTCCTGGGTGACACCGTTCAGCCCGGGCAGCGACCGGGGCTTCGCCCAGGGGACCAGTGCGACTTACACCTGGATGGTCCCGCAGGACGTCCAGGGACTGGCCGAGGCCATGGGCGGCCGGGACGTCGCGGCGAAACGGCTGGACGCGTTCTTCCACAAGCCGGACGGCTCCTGGTCGGTCAAGGGGGGCGACGCGCTGCGCTACGACCCGACCAACGAGCCGGGCATCCACGCCCCGTGGCTCTACAACGCGCTCGGGCAGCCGTGGAAGACGCAGGAGACCGTACGCGAGATCGTCGCCACGGTGTACGGAACCGGTCCGCGCGGCCTGCCCGGCAACGACGACCTCGGCACGATGTCGGCCTGGTACGTCTTCTCCGCCCTGGGGCTCTACCCCCGGACCCCCGGCAGCGCCGGCCTGCTGCTCGGGGCGCCGCTCTTCCCCTCGGCCGTGCTGGACCGGCCCAAGGGTGGCGACATCACCATCAGCGCTCCGCAGGCTGACGCGACACATCCGTACATCGACGCGGTGGAGGTGAACGGGCGTGCGAGCGACCGGTCGTGGACGGACGCCCGGCTGGTCACCGGGGGAGGTGAACTGACCTACCGCCTCGCGGATCGGCCGAACACCTCCTGGGCGACTCGACCTGCTGATCTCCCGCGGTAGCACCTCGACCGAGCCCGGCCCGGCACCCGGTGAGCGGCATCACGCCGCTCGCCGGGTCCGGCATGCCTGGCGCCGGGCGGGAGGGAGGTCCCCTTTTTCTATCGTTGAAAATTCTGCGTGCACGACCGTTGTCAGGTGTTTGAGGCTGTGGCTCAATGTTCGACTATGTGCAGTGCTTCGCGGTTCGGAGCACTCCGGCTTCTTCGACGAGGACGACGCCTTGATACGACAACTAGCCCGCCCACGCACGCTTTTCAGAACGCTCGCCTGTACGGCGGCCCTGCTGATGCCCGTCGGGGCCACCCTGGTCCCGACCGCCGCGTCCGCCGCCCCCGCCGCCGCTCCCGCCGAAGGGGCCCGTGCGGCCTCGGCGTTCGTGAAGGACGATCCGTCCACCGAGGTGCACGGTCTCAAGGGCGAGTACTTCGCCATGTCCGCCCCGGGGGCCCGCGACTTCGCCGAGCTCGGTGCGACCGCGCTCGATCCGGAGATCAACTTCCCGGGACTGACCGGGGCGTTCGAGTCGGCCACCGGAAGGACCGAGCACACCACCGCTCGCTGGACGGGACAGATCGCGGCGCCGGAGGACGGCGACTACACCTTCTCCGCGATCGGTGACAACGGCTTCCGGCTCTTCATCGACGACAAGCCGGTCATCGACCACTGGGTGCCCGACTGGGACAAGGAGCAGACCAGCGCCCCCGTCGCCCTGAAGGCCGGTGAGCAGCACACCTTCCGGCTGGAGATGTTCCAGGACATCGGCGGGGCCAACATGTTCCTGCGCTGGTCGAGCGCGAAGCTCGCCAAGCAGATCGTGCCCGAGTCCGCCTTCACCCCGCCCGCGGACTTCGAGGTCTACCCGGTCGCGCTGAGCGTCGCCGGGAACGGCCTCGCGGTGCAGGCGACCTTCGACCACGAGCTCAGCGGTATCGAGGGCGTGAAGGACCACCTCGAGGTCGAGGCGGACACGACGCCGATGCCCGTCAAGTCGGTCGTCAGGGCGTCGGACAACGACAGGGCGCTGGTCGTCACGTTGGACGCGGCCGTCCAGAAGGGCCAGCAGGTCCGGATCGCCTACGACGGCCAGGGCGGCCTGAAGAACGGCGAGGAGACCGTCCCGGAGATCAGCCGCAGGGCGAAGAACCTCTCCACGCACCGGCTGACCACCCCCTGGGGCGACAAGGTCGACCGCGACAACCCGCTGCCCGAGTACCCCCGGCCCCAGCAGGTCCGCGACGACTGGAAGAACCTCAACGGCCAGTGGGAGTTCGCGGGAGCCGACGCCGGTGAGCAGCCCGTCTTCGGCAAGAGGCTCGGCGAGCGCATCACCGTGCCCTACCCCGTGGAGTCCCAGCTCTCCGGTCTGGAGCGCCACGAGGACCACATGTTCTACCGCAAGCTCGTCACGGTGCCCAGGAACTGGTCCGTCGGCAAGCGGAGCGGCGACGACCGCCTGAAGCTCAACTTCGGAGCCGTCGACTACCACGCGCGGGTCTTCGTCAACGGCAAGCAGGTCGCCGAGCACACGGGCGGTTACACCGCCTTCAGCGCGGACATCACCGACGCGCTCAAGGGCGGCGGCCCCCAGGAGATCGTCGTCGCGGTCACCGACACCACCGGTGCCGACCAGCCCACGGGCAAGCAGTCCGCGAACCCGAGCGGCATCTTCTACACGGCCTCCTCCGGTATCTGGCAGACCGTCTGGATGGAACCCGTCGCGCCCGCCGCCGTCGACTCGCTCACGACGACGCCGGACATCCACAAGGGCCGGCTCTCTCTGAAGGTCAACTCGGAGAACGCGTCGGGCTCCGCCCGGGTCACCGCCGTCGCCCGCGACAGGAAGGGCAAGGTCGTCGGGACCGTCACCGGTCCGGCCAACGGCGAGCTGAGCCTCCCGGTCGCCAAGCAGCACCTGTGGACGCCGGACGACCCGTACCTGTACGACCTGGAGGTCACCCTCAAGGACGGCCGCTCCAAGGACACCGTCGACAGCTACTTCGGCATGCGTTCCTTCGGCGTCGCCGAGGTCGGCGGCTACCAGAAGCTCGTGCTCAACGGCAAGCCGTTCTTCTCCCTCGCCCAGCTCGACCAGGGCTTCTACCCCGACGGCCTGAACACGGCGCCCAGCGACAAGGCCCTGGTCTTCGACCTGAAGGCTCAGAAGGAGCTCGGCTTCAACTCCGTCCGCAAGCACATCAAGGTGGAGCCGGCCCGCTGGTACTACCACGCCGACCAGCTCGGGCTGCTGGTGTGGCAGGACTTCGTCTCCGGCAACATCACCGGCGAGAAGGGCCAGAAGGCCTTCCTCGACCAGGGTGCCGAGATGATGGAGCAGCTGCACAACTACCCGTCGATCGGTGCCTGGATCGTCTTCAACGAGGGCTGGGGCGAGTGGGACCGCACCGAGACCGGCAAGATCACCGAGAAGGTCCAGGCCGCCGACCCCTCGCGCGTCGTCAGCGCCCACAGCGGTGTCAACTGCTGCAACTCCAAGGGTGACTCCGGCAAGGGCGACATCATCGACCACCACGACTACAACAACACCGACCCGGCCTTCCCCGACGAGACGCGCGCCGCGATGGACGGTGAGCACGGCGGCTTCACGCTGCGCATCCCCGGCCGCATGTGGCCCGGTGCCCCCACCGCGATCTACAGCGGTGTCGCGGACAAGGACGCGCTGACCGCGAAGTACGTCGACAACACCCGCACGTACTACCTGGAGGCGGCGGGCGCAGAGCTGTCCGGCTCCATCTACACCCAGGTGACCGACCTGGAGAACGAGCTCAACGGTCTCTGGACGTACGACCGCCGGGAGATCAAGGTCGACGCCGCAAAGGTGCGGAAGATCAACCAGGAGGTCATCGCGGCCGGGGCCGCCGCGGGCGAGCGCGACGAGGTCAAGGGCGGCGGCGCCTGGTCCCTGGACGAGAACCAGGGCACCACGGCGGCCGACAGCGGCCCCAACCACAAGGACCTCACCCTCTCCGCGGGCACGTCCTGGACGCCGGGTGTGAGGGGCTCGGCGCTGAAGTTCGACGGCCAGGGCCAGTACGCCCAGACCGACGGGCCGGTCGTGGACACCACCGGTGACTACACCGTCTCCGCCTGGGCGTCGCTCGACGCGCTGCCGGGCAACTACGCCACCGTTGTCAGCCAGGACGGCCGGCGCCAGGAGAACCCGTTCTACCTCCAGTACGGACAGGGCGGGTTCGCCTTCTCCACCCCGGGCGCCCACCGCGCCCGGCTGGAGATCAAGCCCGAGCTCGGCCGGTGGTACCACCTCGTCGGCGTACGCAGCGGTGACGAGATCAAGCTGTACGTCGACGGCAAGCTCGCCTCCACCGCCGCCGCCGGCACCGCCGACGTGAGCACGGGCGCGCTGTCCGTGGGCCGTGCCAAGTGGGGAGGCTCGAACACCGACTTCTGGAACGGTTCCGTGGACCAGGTGAAGGTGTACGACAAGGCGCTCACCGATCAGGAGGTGACCGCGCTCCACGACGGCGAACAGCCGTAGGCCGCAGCCGGCCTCCCGGAACCGCTCCCGGCAGTGCGTGGTGAACCCCCGCGCTGCCGGGAGCGCGCCTGCGGGTGGCTCCCGGCGCGGGCGGCTCAGCTCCGCAGTTCTGCGCGGTCCTCGTCCGTGAGCACGGGACCGCTCGCCCCGACTCCTCCGGATGGCTCAGCGAGCCGGTACCCGCCACCGACGGTCCGGCCGCCGGAGCCGCGGTCCTCACCTGGGCGACGCTCGCCCCGAGCCGGGCCGCCACCGTGCCGGGCCGCTGCGGGGCGAGAGGCCCGAGGCTGCCGCCGAGCGGGAAGTACGGCACGTGGGCGAGGCCGGCGCACGCTTCCGCCGGGGTGCGGGCGGGCGAACCGGGCTCTTGCGTTGACGCCGCGTTCCGGGACAGGAACACGGGCCACGTCCGGGCCTGAGCCTCGTGGGCCGGACCGCTGAGCCCGTACGCCCGGGACGCCGTGTCCGTGCGCACGCCCGTACTTCCGACTCAGACTCCGCATGCCCGGGACGCCGTGTCCGTGCGCACGCCCGGGAGGCCGGGTCCGCGCGACCGCGACCTCCGGATGGGTACGTCCGGGCCCCGTGTCCGCACGTCCGGGATCTCCGGGCGGACACGGGGCCGGCCCGGGGCGCGGTGGCGACGGTCCCCGTCGTCACCGCACCCCCCGGGGTGCCCGGGACCTTTGGCCCCGGGCCTCAGCTCACGGTGCCCAGGGTGCCTCCACCGCCCACGTGGTGTCCTCGGTGAAGGTGGCCGCGTTGTCCCAGGCACGACCGCCGCCGGGGGTGGCCAGCCACACCTCCGAGTCGATGTGGCGCAGATAGCTGCCGGGCAGATTGGCGCTCGACAGCCGTACCCCGCCCGAACCCGCGACCGCGCACCAGGTGGCGTCGGCCTTGAAGAGCGCCGAGCCGTCGCTCGCGTCGCGACGGACCCGGAAGTCCCGGTGACGCAGGTACTCACCGGGGTAGTTGCGGGACTCGAACGAGTAGCAGTTGCTGTTCGCCAGGCCCGTGACGACCTTCCAGGTGGCGTCGTTCTTCAGCAGCGCGCTGCTGCCGCTGTCGACGACCGCGGTGTACGCGAGTGCCTCGGAGTGGCGCAGGTACTTGTTCGTGTGGCCGGCAGTGGTGACCCGGAGGGACTTGTACTGCCCGGTGGGCAGGGTGACCGGTGGCGCGGGGGTCTTCGACGCCTGGATGAGGTCCTGGTTGGCGGCCTTGACCCGGGCGGTGTCCACCTTGACCACCTGGCGGTCGTAGGTGAGGAGCCCGTTCGCCTCGTTCTCGACGTCGGTGATCTCCGTGTAGACCGAGGCGGAGAGCCCTGCCGGCAGCTGGCCGATCCGGATGGCGTCGAGAAGTCCCACGAAGCGGTTGTTCAGCGCGGCGATGCTCGCCTGGTCCTCGTAGCTGAAGCCGCCGCCGGGGTACCACTCGTGCCCCGAGACCTTGTGGCCCAGCCCGCCGAACTCGCCGAGTACCGCGGCGCGCGTCGCGGTGGGCGCGGTGTTGCCCGGCCCGACGTAGATGTGGTGGTCGACGACGTCGCCGTTGCCGCCGTCGACGGAACCGCAGCAGTTCACCCCGCTCATGTTGTTCACCAGCCGGGACGGGTCGTACGCCTTCACCTCGTCGGCGATCCTGGCCTGGTCGTACTGCCCCCAGCCCTCGTTCTGGTTCACCCACATGACCACCGAGGGCGAGCTGCGGTGCTGGTCGATGATCGCGTGGTACTCCGCCTCCCACTGGGTCCGCGCCGCGCTGTCGGGCGTCTTGCCGGTGTCCATCGCCGGCATGTCCTGCCAGACGAGCAGGCCCAGCTTGTCCGCCCAGTAGAACCAGCGCTGCGGCTCCACCTTGATGTGCTTGCGGACCATGTTGAACCCGAGGTCCTTGTGCGCCTGGAGGTCGGACCTCAGTGCGGCGTCGGTGGGCGCCGTGTAGATGCCGTCGGGCCAGTAGCCCTGGTCGAGCGTGCCGGTCTGGAAGACGAACTTCCCGTTGAGGACCGGGCGCAGGACGTTGTCGACCTTGGCCACGGCGATGGACCGCATACCGGCGTAACTGCCCACCGAGTCCACCACGGCCGTCCCGTCGAGCAGTTCGGCGCGTACGTCGTAGAGGAACGGGTCGTCCGGGCTCCACAGCCGTGGGTTCGGCACGGGCACCGCGATCTCGCTGCCGGGCGCCCCGGTGGCCGTACCCACGACGGTGCCGCCGCCGGACACGGTGACGCGCGCGGTCCGGCCGCCGGCGGAGGCCGCCTGCACCTTCACGCGCAGGGTGCTGTTGCCGAGGTTCGGTGTCATGTCCAGCCGTGTGACGTGCGCGGCTGCCACGGGCTCCAGCCAGACCGTCTGCCAGATGCCCGAGGCCGCGGTGTAGAAGATGCCGCCGCCCGCGTGCGGGTTCACGTCGTTGATGCGCTGTTTGCCGACGGCCTGGCCGCCGGTCTGCGTCGGGTCGTACACGGAGACGACGACGGTGTTCGTGCCGCCGTTCAGCTGGGGTGTGATGTCGTACGAGAACGAGTCGAAGCCTCCCTTGTGCGCGCCGACCTGGGCGCCGTTGACCCAGACCGTGCTCTGCCAGTCGGAGGCGCCGAAGTGGAGCACGACCCGGCGGCCGTTCCAGTTCGACGGAACGGTGAAGGTGCGCTTGTACCAGAGCTTGTCGTTCTCGGTGATCTTCCGCTTGATGCCGGAGAGCGAGGACTCCGCGACGAACGGGACCCTGATCTGCTCGGAGAACGACGCCGGCTGCCCGGCGTCGCGGCCGGTCACCGCGAAGTCCCAGATGCCGTTGAGATTGGCCCAGTCGGGGCGGGTGAGCTGGGGGCGGGGGTACTCGGGGAGGGGGTTGTCGACGGGCACCTGGGCGGTCCAGGGTGTCGTCATCGGTGCCGGCTTCGGTGTCCAGGCAGCCGGTGCGGCGGCGGCCGGGGAGGTGCCGGCTCCCACCAGTGCGGTGGCGAGCAGTGCCAGCAGGCCGGTGCCGGCGGTCAACCGTCTCCACCAACTGCGCGGACGTGGTGCGGGTGCGGATGTCATGACGGGATCTCCTCGACGGAGGGCAGAACCTCCCCCGCCGGAGCGGCGCGGGAGGTGTCCATGGGGGCGTCTCTCAGATCAGCTGCCAGAGGTGGTCCGCCGTGCCGTTGTCGTCGTACTGGACGACGTGGGCGCTGTCGGCGGTGGACATCAGGTCGACGCCGAGGACCTTGTCCGAGTTGCGGTTGCGGTACCAGCCGTCGCCCCAGCGCAGCGCGATCCAGCTGGTGTCGAAGGCGCCGGCGCCCTGGGCGTTCATGCACCGGAAGAACCGGCTGAGGAACGGGATGACCCGGGTGTCGCCGTCGTACTCCTGCCAGCATCGCAGCGCCTGGATCAAGGGGAGGAAAGGCCAGAAGTCCGGACCGCCGTTCAGCGAGGTCCGCAGGGACCTCGGGCCGAAGAAACCGTCGGACTGCTGGGTGGCCAGGATCGCGTCGATCCATCGGCGCGTGGCGGCCGGCGCGTCCGGGTCCCCGGTGACGACGGCGAGGTCGGTGTACCCCCTGAGCCAGTAGGGGACCTCCTCCCAGCCTCCCCGGTCGGGGCGGATCCAGCCGGAGGACTCGAAGTCGAGGACGTGTGAGAACTCCTCGTACCGGCCGCAGAGTCCTTCCAGCTGGAGCCTGAGCTGACCGGCGAGCCAGCCGCGGGCGGTGACCTTGCCCGGCGGCAGCTTCGGGAAGGCCGTCGGGTGCAGGGGCGACGCGTTGGGGGCGTAGTGGCCGCCTCGCGCCGGGGCCGCCACACCGTCAGCGGCGGTCGTCGTGGTGGCCCAGCGGCCCGCCGTGGTGGCCTCGGTGGCGGTGATCAGCGCGCCGGTCACGAGTTGTCTGCGGTTCAGGGGCATCGTGGGGGCTCCGCTTCTCTTCCGGGCGGGAGAGGCCGCCGGCCCTCGCCGGGCCGGCCCATGACGAAGGTGGGCGCCGCGGTCGTACCCGACGACGCGGCACCATGCTTCCAACGTTGCAAAACTGATGTGGCGGTATGACAGCACGCGGTCAAGTCGCTGTCCAGGGGTGGCGCACCACCTGTTGCCGTGCGGGACCGCGCCGGGCTCACCCGGCGTGCGACACATTTTGGAAACGCGGCGACAACTCTCTTGCCGCTTCCGCCACCTCGCCTATATAACGTTGTAAACCGAGCCGCCGAGAGGCCGTACAAGGCCCTCATGACCGAAGTTTCCGCAGCTGGAAGCGGGGTCGTGAGGGATTCAGCGTCACCCGCCGCCGAGCGGCTGACGTGTCGTCCCGCCATGCCTGGCCGCACGCCGAACGGTGTGCCGTCACCTCGCCAAGGAGCGTCCCGCGCATGATGACCCAGCGTCGATCCCGTACCCTCGCCGCGGCCTGCCTGCTCGCCGCCACCGCCACGCTGGCCGTTTCCGGCTGCTCCAAGTCGGAGACCACGAACAGCGCGGGCGGTGACAGCAGCCAGGGAGCCCAGGCGGCCAAGTCCCCCGAGGCCGCCTCGGGCCCCGGCTGTTCGCTGCAGAGCTACGGCGCGCCCAAGATCGACCTCAAGGACGCGGTGGTCGGCTTCTCCCAGTCGGAGAAGGAGGCCAACCCGTTCCGCATCGCCGAGACCCAGTCCATCAAGGACGAGGCCGCCAAGATCGGCGTCAAGAAGCTGCTCACCACCAACGCCCAGTCGCAGCTGTCCAAGCAGATCAGCGACATCCAGGACATGCTCTCCCAGGGCGCGCAGTTCCTCATCATCGCCCCGCTGAACTCCGACGGCCTGGAGCCCGCGCTCAAGGCCGCCGCGGCGAAGAAGGTGCCCGTCCTCACCATCGACCGCAAGGTCAACTCCAAGGCCTGCGAGGACTACGTCGCCTTCCTCGGCTCGGACTTCGTCGAGCAGGGCAAGCGGGCGGCCGACGCGATGATCAAGGCGACCGGCGGCAAGGGCAAGGTCGCGATCCTCCTCGGCGCCTCCGGCAACAACGTGACCACCGACCGGACCAAGGGCTTCGTCGACCAGATCGCGGCGGAGGCCCCCGGCATCGAGATCGTCGCCCAGCAGACCGGCGAGTTCGCCCGCGACAAGGGCCAGCAGGTCATGGAGCAGCTCATCCAGTCCAAGCCCGAGATCACCGCCGTTTACGCGGAGAACGACGAGATGGGCCTCGGCGCCGTCACGGCGCTGAAGGCAGCCGGCAAGAAGCCCGGCAAGGACGTCAAGATCGTCTCGGTCGACGGGACCCGTAACGCCGTCCAGGCCCTGGTCAACGGCGAGTACAACGCCGTCATCGAGTCCAACCCGCGCTTCGGGCCGCTCGCCTTCGCCACCGCCCGGAAGTTCTACGGCGGCGGGGAGATCCCCGAGAACGTCATCATCTCCGACCGCGCCTACGACGAGACCAACGCCAAGGAATCGCTCGGCGGGGCGTACTGATCCGCTCCTGAACCCACGGCCCCGCCGCCGTGACCGCCCGTTCCGGGCCCACGGCGGCTCCGGGCCCTCCCCCTTGGACAGCGGAAGGCCAAGAAGACCCATGGCACCACCCGAAGCAGTACCTCAGGCACCCGCGGAGGCCGCGGTCACGGCCTCCGCCGTGCTCGAAGCCCGCTCGGTGAGCAAACGGTTCCCCGGCGTCGTCGCCCTCGACGACGTCTCCTTCACCCTGCGCGCGGGGGAGACCCACGCCCTGGTCGGCGAGAACGGCGCGGGCAAGTCCACCCTCATCAAGGTGCTGACCGGCGTGTACCGGCCGGACGGGGGAGAACTGCGGATGGCCGGCGAACCCGTCAGGTTCGCCCGGCCGTTCGAGGCGCAGCAGGCCGGGATCTCCACGATCTACCAGGAAGTCAACCTCGTCCCGCTCATGAGCGTGGCGCGCAACATCTTCCTCGGCCGCGAACCCAGGAACCGCGTCGGTCTCATCGACTTCACGCGCATGCACAGGGAGACGAGCGAGCTGCTCGACGGCTTCGGCGTACGCGTCGATCCGCGCCGCCCGCTGCACACCCTCGGCATCGGCACCCAGCAGATGGTCGCCCTCGCCCGGGCCGTCTCCGTCAACGCCCAGGTCGTCATCATGGACGAACCCACCTCCTCGCTCGAACCGCGCGAGGTGGAGACCCTCTTCCGGGTCATCGGGAACCTGCGCGACCAGGGCATCGCCGTCCTCTACGTCAGCCACCGCATGGACGAGCTCTACCGGATCTGCGACCGGGTCACCGTCCTGCGCGACGGCCGCCACATCCACACCGGCGAACTCGCGGACCTCGACCGGATGCAGCTGGTGTCGATGATGCTCGGCCGGGATCTGTCCGAGGTGCGCCGTTCGGGTGTCACCAACTTCGCCTCGGAGGGCCACGAAGCCGCCCGTACGCCCGTCCTCACCGCGACCGGGCTCACCAGCCGGCTCCAGCTCCACGACATATCCGTGTCGCTGTACGCGGGCGAGGTGCTCGGCCTCGGCGGGCTCCTGGGCTCCGGCCGCAGCGAGACGGCGAAGGCGCTGTCCGGCGCTCTGCGCCTGGACGCGGGCGAACTCGCCGTGGACGGCACCCCGCTGAAGCGCCTCACCCCGGCCGCCGCCATCCGGGCCGGCATCAGCCTGCTGCCCGAGGACCGCAAGGCCGAGGGCATCGTCCCCGGTCTCTCCGTACGCGAGAACATCGTGCTGGCCGCCATGCCCCGCTTCTCCCGGGCCGGAGTCGTCTCGCGCGCCAAGCAGGACCGGATCGTCGACATCTTCATGAAGCGGCTGCGCATCAAGGCTTCGAGCCCCGAGCAGAAGGTCGGCGAACTCTCCGGAGGCAACCAGCAGAAGGTCCTGCTGGCCCGCTGGCTCTGCCTGGAACCCAAGGTCCTGCTGCTCGACGAGCCCACCCGGGGCATCGACGTCGGAGCCAAGGCCGAGGTCCAGAGCCTCATCGACGACCTCGCCCGCGAGGGCCTGGCCGTCCTGCTCATCTCCTCGGACATCGAGGAACTCATCGAGGGCGCCGACCGGATCGTCGTCCTGCGCGGCGGAGCCGTCGCCGGTGAGCTGTCGGGCGACGACGTGGCCGAGGACCGGCTGCTCGAAGTGCTCGCCGACCACGCACCACAGCCGGCGGACGGGGCCCCGGCCGCCCAGGAGGACTCCCGATGACCCAGACCGCCGTCGCCCCGCCCACGAAGGGCGACACCCCCCGGAAGCCGGTGAACCACCTGGCCCGGCTGCGTGATCCCGCCTGGTACCAGCGGTACGGCGTCTATGTGGCCGTGGCGGTGGTACTGCTCTTCAACGCGCTGTTCACCGATCACTTCATGACCGCCGACAACTTCCGCACCCAGCTCGTCCAGGTCGCCCCCATCGTCATCGTCGCCCTGGGCATGGCCCTGGTCATCGGCACCGAGGGCGTCGACCTGTCCGTGGGCTCGACCATGGCGCTCGCCGCCGCGTTCCTCCCCCTCTACCTCGGATACGGGCTCGTACCCGCGCTGGTCGTCGCGCTGCTGGCAGGCGCTGTCGTCGGAGCGGTCAACGGCGCGCTGGTCTCCCTCGTCGGCCTCCAGCCCATCGTCGCCACCCTCGCGCTGTTCGTCGGCGGCCGCGGCCTGGCCCTGGTGATGGCCGACGGCCAGCTCAAGCAGATCGTCAACCCCGACCTGCTCTCGCTGGGCACCGGTTCCTTCCTCGGAGTGCCGCTGGTCGTCCTGATCGCCGGTGTCCTCGCGGTCGCCGTCGCCTTCCTGGTGCAGCGCACCACGTTCGGCCGGCAGATCGTCGCCATCGGAGGCAACCGCTCCGCCGCCGCACTCGCCGGGCTTCCCGTCAAGCGGGTCCTCATCGGCGTCTACGTGCTCTGCGGGGTGCTCGCCGCGCTCGCCGGAATCCTCGCCACGGCCAGGCTCACCGCGAGCGACCCCTCCTCGCTCGGCACCCTCATGGAACTCTCCGCCATCACGGCGGTCGTGGTCGGCGGCACGCCCCTCAACGGAGGCTCCGTCCGGGTCCTCGGCACCGTGGCGGGCGCCCTGCTCATGCAGTTGCTGCGCGCCACCCTCGTCAAGCACGACCTGCCCGACTCCACCGCACAGATCGCCCAGGCGGCCATCATCATCGCCGCCGTCTACGTCGCCCGGGAGCGTCGGTCCCGATGAACGAAACCAAGCCCGTCACCGTCGCCCCGGCCCCGGCCCCGGCGCCGCGGAAATCCACCGCGCCCCGCCCTTCGGACGGATCCGAGCAGAGCGGCCGGCGGCGCGTCACCGAACTCCTGCAACGCCAGGGCGTCCTCGCGGTCCTGCTGACCGTGGTGATCGCCGCCTCGTTCATCTACCCGACCTTCGCCACCCTGGACAACGCACGCGGCGTGACCATCCAGGCGTCCTTCCTCGCCGTGGTCGCGCTCGGCATGACGATGGTCATCATCACCGGTGGCATCGACCTGTCCGTGGGGTCGGTCTTCGCCCTCGGCGGAGTCCTCGCGGCCTGGGCCTCGCAGTACGGCTTCCTCGCCGCCCTGCTGCTGCCCCTCCTCGTCTGCGGAGCGATCGGCCTGCTCAACGGCCTTCTGATCGCCCGGGGCAACATGGCGCCCTTCATCGTCACCCTCGCCACCCTGCTGGGAGCACGTGGCCTGCTCCTCGCCCTCACGGACGAGGGCGCCACCACCTACCTGGTACCCAAGGGCTCCGCCTTCGGCGACCTCGGCCAGGGCAGCGTATGGGGATTCGGCCACCCGATCCTGATCGCCCTGGTGCTCTTCGGGGCCGGCGGAGTCGTCCTCCAGCGCACCTCGTTCGGACAGACGCTCTTCGCCGTCGGCGGCAGCAGCGACGCCGCCACGCTGATGGGCCTGCCCGTGGCCCGTACGAAGATCCTCGTCTACACCCTCAGCGGGCTGCTCGCAGGCCTCGCGGGCGCCCTCAACGCGGCCAGGCTGTCCTCCGGCGTCACCATCGTCGGCGTCGGCATGGAACTCGACGCGATCTCCGCCGTCGTCATCGGCGGCACCCTGCTCATCGGCGGAGCCGGGTCGATCAGCGGCACCCTCTGGGGCGTCCTGCTGCTGGCCGTCATCCAGAACCTGATCAACCAGATCGGCTCGCTCAACTCCTCGTACCAGTCGGTGGTCAGCGGAGGCTTCCTTATCGTTGTGGTGGTGGCCCAGCGCTATCTGGCGCGCAGTCGCAGAAGCACCTGACGGCAAGTCGCCCGTCGAGGGCCGGACCACAGACCAAGCCGAGCCGAACCAAGGAGTGCCGTGGGCGTCAGCCTCAAGGACGTTGCACAACGGGCGGGCGTGTCCATCAAGACCGTGTCGAACGTGGTGAACAACTATCAGCACGTCACACCGGCGATGCGCGCCAAGGTGCAACAGGCGATCGACGAGCTCGGCTACCGGCCGAACCTCACCGCCCGCCACCTGCGCAAGGGCCGCACCGGCATCATCGCCCTCGCCGTCCCGGAATTCGGCAACCCGTACTTCGCGGAGCTGGCCGGCGCCGTCATCGACGCGGCGGCCCGCCACGACTACACCGTCCTGGTCGACCACACCGCCGGCCTGCGGGAGAAGGAACTCCTGGTCAGCCAGGGGTTCCGGTCGCACGTGATCGACGGCCTCATCCTCAGCCCCATCCACCTGGAGACCGAGGACCTCATGGCGCGCACCGAGACGGCGCCCCTGGTCCTGCTGGGCGAGCGCGAGTACGAGGCCCCGTACGACCACATCGCCATCGACAACGTCGCGGCGGCCCGCGCGGCCGTGCGCCACCTCGTCGGCCAGGGCAACCGGCGGATCGCCTTCCTCGGTTCGCGCACCGGCCGCGAACGCCAGCCCGCGCACCTGCGGCTGCGCGGCTGGCGCGAGGAACTCACCGCCGCCGGGATCACACCGGACGAGTCCCTCGTCGTCGTCACCGACGGCTACGGCCGCGAGGACGGCGCCACCGCGATGGCGGAGCTCCTGGACCGGGGAGAACGCCCCGACGCCGTGTTCGCGTACAACGACCTCATCGCGATCGGCGCGATGCGGACCATCGGCGAACGCGGGCTGCGCATCCCCGAGGACATCGCCGTCGTCGGTTTCGACGACATCGAGGAGTGCCGCTACACCTCCACCACCCTCACCACCATCGCCCCGGACAAGGAGGCCATCGCCCGCCTCGCCGTCGACAGCCTCGTCGAACGGCTCTCGGGCGAAGCCGTGACGGAACCGCGCAGGCCGCGCCCCGGCTACCGCCTCGTCGTCCGCGAATCCACCATGCCCGGGCCCCGCTCCGGCCCCACAGAGGATCTCTGATGCCGCGCCCCACCGTGCACAGCACCCCCTTCGGCTCCGTCCAGGGGGTCCCGGTCCACCTGTGGACCCTCGACAGCGGTACGGGAGTCCAGGCCGACGTACTCACCTACGGCGCCTCCCTGCACCGCCTCGCCGTCCCCGACACCACGGGCGCCACCGCTTCCGTCACGCGTTCCCTCGCGACCCTCGACGACTACACCGCCAAGCACCCGTACTTCGGTGCCGTCGTCGGCCGTTACGCCAACCGCATCGCGCACGGCCGCTTCACCCTGGACGGCACCGAGTACCACATCCCCGCCAACGACCGGGGACACGCTCTGCACGGCGGACCGGAGGGCTTCCACACCAAGGTGTGGGACGCCACCGAGGGACGTACCGGGGACAGCGTCTCCGTCCGGCTCACCCTCCACAGTCCCCACGGCGACATGGGCTTCCCCGGGGCGCTGGACAGCACCGTCACGTACACCCTCGACACCGCCGGGACCCTGGCCGTCGACTACGCCGGCGCCACCGACCGGCCGACCGTCGTCAACCTCACCAACCACGCCTACTTCGACCTGGCCGGCCACGGCGACGTCCTCGGCCACAGCCTGGAGGTCGAGGCCGACACCTATCTGCCGGTCGACGGGGACGGGATCCCCCTGGGGCCGCAGGCCGAGGTCCGCGGCACGCCCTTCGACCTCACGGCCCCCCGCGTCCTGGGCGAACGGCTCGGTCACGACGACGAACAACTGCGCCGCGCCGGAGGGTTCGACCACTGCTGGGTGCTGCGGGGCCCCGGCGGTGAACTCCGCCGTGCCGCACGGCTCACCGCTCCGGACGCCACCCGCGTCATGGAGGTGTGGACCACGGAACCCGGCATCCAGGTCTACACCGCCAACCAGCTCGACGGCTCCTTCACCGACGCCACCGGCCGCCGCCACGAGCGCCACGGCTCGGTCTGCCTGGAGACCCAGCACCTGCCCGACTCACCGAACCGGCCCGAACTGCCCAGCACCGTGCTGCGCCCCGGAGAAACCACCCACAGCCGCACCGAACTGCGCTTCGCGCACCTGCGGAACTGAGGCCGTCCCTTATTCGATTGCCGCCCCGTGCGGCCGGCTGCTGTAATCCCCGCACCAGCCGATCCACGAGGGAGATGTCCGTGCGCCGAGCTTCTGTGTCCACCCAGACAGGAATTCACCCCTATCTCGAGGACCTGAAGCTCAGTGCACACAGTGAACCTGGGAATCCTGGCGCACGTCGACGCCGGTAAGACGAGCCTGACCGAGCGGCTGCTCCACGCCGCCGGAGTCATCGACACGGTCGGCAGTGTCGACGACGGCAGTACCCGGACCGACTCCCTCGCCCTGGAACGGCAGCGAGGGATCACCATCAAGTCCGCGGTCGTGTCCTTCGCCGTCGACAACGTCACCGTCAATCTCATCGACACCCCCGGTCACCCCGACTTCATCGCGGAGGTGGAACGGGTCCTCGGTGTGCTCGACGGTGCCGTCCTCGTGGTCTCCGCCGTGGAAGGCGTGCAGGCGCAGACCCGGATCCTGATGCGGGCCCTGCGCCGGCTGCGGATCCCCACGCTGGTCTTCGTGAACAAGACCGACCGTGGGGGCGCCCGCCACGGGAGCGTCCTGGAGGAGATCGCCGCACGGCTGTCCCCCGCCGTCGTCGCCATGGGGCGGCCCGGCCGGCTGGGGACCCGGGAGGCACGCACCAGGGCGTTCACCTCCGGTGATCCCGCCTTCGTCACCGCGCTGACCGATCTGCTCACCACGCACGACGACGACCTCCTGGCGGCGTGCGTCGAGGACGGGGAGATCCCGTACGCCCTGCTCCGCGCCCGGCTCGCGGCGCAGACCCGGCAGGCGCTGGTGCACCCCGTGTACTTCGGCTCGGCAGCCACCGGCGCCGGGATCGCGGAACTGACCTCAGGAATCACCGAGTTCCTCCCCGTCACGGGTCAGGAAGCCGACGGCCCGGCGGCGGGCACGGTCTTCAAGGTCGAGCGGGGCCCGGCGGGGGAGAAGGTCGCGTACGCCCGCATGTTCACGGGGACGGTGCGCACCCGCGAGCGCGTCCGGTTGCGGGGCGAGGGTGACGAGCGGGCCCGCGAGGGCAAGATCTCCGCCATCACCGTCTTCGACAGCGGCACCGACGTGCCCGGGCCCTCGCTCCGTGCCGGGCGCATCGGCAGGCTGCGAGGGCTCCACACCGTGCGCATCGGAGACCGGATCGGTGAAGCCGCCCCGGCGCCGGCCCGCGTCCACTTCGCGCCGCCGACCCTGGAGACGGTCGTCACCCCCTGCCGCGCCGAGGACCGCGGGGCCCTGCACCAGGCACTCGGCCACCTGGCGGAACAGGACCCGCTGATCGGCGTACGCAGCGACCCCGTCCGGCAGGAGGTCTCGCTCTCGCTCTACGGCGAGGTGCAGAAGGAGGTCATCCAGGCCACGCTGGCGCAGGAGTACGGCATCGAGGTGGGTTTCCGGGAGACCACGACCATCTGCCTGGAGCGGCCCGCGGGAACGGGCGCCGCCGTCGAATTCATCGACAAGGAGCCGAATCCCTTTCTCGCCACCGTCGGACTCCGGGTGGAGCCCGCCGCATTCGGCAGCGGGGTCGAATTCCGCCGGGAGGTGGAGCTCGGTTCGATGCCCTTCTCACTGATGAGGGCGGTAGAGGACACGGTGCGGGACACGCTCGCCGAGGGAATGCACGGATGGCGGGTCACCGACTGCGCGGTCACCATGACGCATTCCGGATACTGGCCCCGGCAGAGCCATGCGCACGCCGTCTTCGACAAGAGCATGTCCAGCACGGCCGGCGACTTCAGGAACCTGACGCCGCTGGTACTGATGGAGGCGCTCAGGGAGGCCGGAACCACGGTGTACGAGCCCATGCACCGCTTCCGCGCCGAGATCCCGGCGGACGCCCTCGGCCCGCTGGTGCCCGGTCTCCTGCGGCTGCGCGCCGTGCCGGGAACACCGGTGACGGTGGGCGGCCTCTGCACGCTGGAGGGGGAGATCCCGGCCGCCCGTGTCCACGCGCTCCAGCACCTGCTGCCCGGGGTGACGCGGGGCGAAGGGGTGGTGGAGACCGCGTTCGAGCGCTACCGGCCGGTCGAGGGCCCGGTTCCGCACAGGCCCCGGACCGACCGGGACCCGCTGAACCGCAAGGAGTACCTCCTGCGCACCCTGCGCCGGGTCGGCGCGGGTGGCGACGGCCGTGGCCCCTCGTCCTGAGCCGGCAGGGCCTGATCCGGACGAGGGGGCCCGGGGTGACGGACGCGCGAGCGGCGCGTCCGTCACCCCTGAGCTCACTTCAGATACGGACCGGCCGCGCCGATCTTCCCCGGGGCCGCGTTCTCGCCGCCGAGATCGAGGACGTAGACCCGCAGGTTGCCCTTGCCCGGTGCCGGGACGGTGAGGGTGCCGCCCGTCACCACCTTCGTGTCCCCGGTGACGGCGTCCTTGTAGGTGCCGTTGGGGATGCCCGTGTACGTCGCGCCGCCCGTGACCGTCACCAGCGCGAAGCTGTCGGTGCCACTCGCCGCGTCGGTGTAACGGCGCTTGTACGCCATCGAGCCGGAGATGCCCTCGGTGGAGTACTGCCCCATCTGGAGGGCCGGGACGGCGCGGCGGATCTGGTTGAGCCGCTGCACGTGCTTGACCAGCGGCTTCGCCAGGGTGTCGGCCACCGCGCCGGTCGCGGACTCGACCGTGCCGAAGCCGGACGCCTTCACGTCACCGGCGAGATGGGCCCCGTAGTACGCCCGCCCCGTCGTCGCCAGGGGGCAGCTCGGCCCGCAGTCGATCTTCTTGCCTGCCTGGAACTCGATCTCGGAGCCGTAGTACAGCGTGGGGATGCCCCGGAAGGTCCACATCAGCGACATGTTCTCGGCCCAGGCGTCGGTGCCGCCCGCATACCGCTCGCTGCTCTTGTTGGGGCCGTAGTCGTGGCTGTCGACGTACACGACGTTGTACGTGGCGTCGTTGTAACTGTCGTCCGAGTCCTTGCCGTTGCCGTACGCGTTGTTCGCGTCACCGAAGTTCATGTGCATGCGCATGTCGATGACGTTCATCCCGGAGAACCGGCTGTGGTCCGGGGTGTGGTAGGCGTTGCCGTCCAGGAACGCGTTGGTGGACGTGGGCTGGGATCCGGTGCCCTGCTGCTGCTCGTAGTCGTACATCTCCAGGGCGGCCTTCGCGTCGTCCGCGCTGTACTCCTTGCGCTCCTTCCAGGTGTAGAACTGGGCGGAGTGGTTCACCGAGCCGCGGTTCCACTTGTCGTTGACGAAGGCGGCCACCTCTCCGAAGACGAAGAAGTTCTTCGCGGCCTCGGCTCCGAACTGCTGGGTGACCCGTTCCTGGATGGCGGGCAGGAAGCGGCGGTTCCAGGTGGTGCGGGGGATGTGTACGGCGGTGTCGACCCGGAATCCGTCGACCCCCATGTCGATGTACTTGTCGTAGGCGCCGATCAGATAGTTCTGCACGGGCGCGCTCTCGGTGTTGAAGTCGGCGAGATCCTCGTGCAGCCAGCAGCTGCGGGAGTCCTCTCCCTCCCAGTTGCCGATCCAGCAGTTGTGGTAGTACGCCTTCGGGAACATGCCCGACGTGGGGTTCGGCCACTGGCAGTTGTAGATCCGGTAGCCCTCCGGGGAGGTGGCCCCGGTGGGGGTTCCCCAGTTGACGCAGGTGTTGCCGGACGGCTCGGCCGTGGACCAGAGGTCGCCGTTGTAGTACGACTTCCCGGACTTGGTCTCGACGGTCAGGCCGTCGTACTCGAAGCCCTCGTTCCTCTCGTCGTAGTACCAGCTCCACTGGGTGTCACGGACGCCGTAGACCTTGGGGGTGAACAGGCCCTTGGCGCCCCAGCGGGAGGAGTGGTTGTAGACGACGTCCTGGTAGATCTTCATGCCCTTGGCGTGGGCCGCGTCGATGAGATCCTGGTAGGAGGCCCCGGCGGACTCCAGCCGGGAGTCGACCTCGTAGAAGTCATAGCCGTGGTAGCCGTGGTAGTCGTAGTCCGACCGGTTGAGCACCACCGGCGTGATCCAGATCGCCGACATCCCGAGCCCCTTGATGTAGTCGAGCTTGTCGACCAGGCCCTTGAAGTCGCCCCGGAACATGGGGTCGTCGTTGGCCGCGTTGCCCGACTTGGTGTGCTGGCTGCCACCTCGGTTGTTCGTGCTGTCGCCGTCGTTGAAGCGCGCGGTGAGCACGAAGTAGATCGGGTCCCTGCGCGGGTCGGTGCCCAGCGGGCGGCCGGAGGCCGGTGCGGTGGGCTTCTCTCCGGTGGTCGCGGTCGCGGCGGCCGACGCCGCCGACACGTTCCCCGCCGCGTCCACGGCCCTGACGGTGTAGCGGTACGCCGTCTTCGCCTCCAGCCCCGTGTCGGAGAAGACGGTGGAGCCGATGTCGGTCACCACCGTGCCTTTGGTGCCACCTGTGCGCGTGACCTGGTACTTCGTCACTCCACGGTCATCGGTGGAGGGTTCCCAGGTCAGCACCACGGAGACGCCGTCGGCGCTTGCGGCGACCTTCGTGGGGGTGCTGGGCGCCTGGGTGTCCGGTGCCGCGGCCTCGCACGGATCCGCGGCGCCGGCGGTGACCTTCCCGCCCCGCACCGTGGAAAGCCCGTCGGGGATCGTGTAGTTGCTGCCGCCGTTGTTGTCCCAGACCCCGTTGCCGTTGTTGAAGGCGGCCGTCATGGAGGTCGCCGTCCCCAGGTCGACGGACTTCTTCATCCAGCCGGTACAGGCGGTCTCCATGCCCACGCCCGGCACGGTGGTCCAGGCACCGCCGGCCGGCCGGTAGTGCAGGTTGGTGGTCGTCCAGCCGACCGTCGCGGTCGAGTAGTAGACCGAGGCGCTGTGCGCCTCACCGGGCTCCGGATCCGTCCCCGAGCCCGCGCACGGGTCGCTGTGGGCCACCACTCCGTCCTTGACGGTGATGGTGCCGGTACCCAGGTCGTAGTTGTTGCCGGCGTTGTTGTCCCACACGCCGGAGCCGTTGTTGAACGTCGCGGCCAGGCCGGAGGCGCTGCCCAGGGTGACGGTCCGCTTCACCCAGTCCGTACAGGCGGGTTCCATGGCCACACCGGGCACGGACGTCCAGGAGCCGCCGTCGGGTGCGTAGTGCAGCCAGTACGCGGACCAGTTCTTGGTCTTCGTGTAGTAGAAGATCGTCGCGGTGGATTCCGAGGCGGCGGCGGGGACGGCCGACCCCGCTCCGGGGGGCGCGGGTGACGGGGTCAGAAGTCCCGTCAGCACCAGGGCCGCCGCGGCCGCCGCTGACAGGCGTCCGAGCAGCCGGAAAGGCGTGCGTCTCATGCGTGTGTCTCCAGGGGAGGGCCGCGGGCGGGGTGGACCGCGGCTGCCGACAGCACAGCCGTTCCGGGAGCGGCTGTGAGGATCCCGCCGGGGAACCCGGACGCGCCTCAGGGTTCGGGCGAGCAGTGCGCCCTGACAGAAATTCCTGTCAGAACCTTGCTGCAATCTCTTGCATGCCGGAAGTTACCTGGGCATGACAGCTGCGTAAAGAGGCCGTGCACACCGCGGGCGAAGAGAAATGCGGGACGGGGCCGGAGTGTTGGGGCGTCGACGGGCCGTTTCGCGATGTCACGGTCCGGATCCGCCCACCGGCGGGCGGGGGAGGCGCGACCGGGTGGTCCGGCTCCACGGCGCGGAACACGCCCGGTGACGGCCGCCGTGCGGGGCGGGGCGGGGCCCGCCTCGCGGAGGGTCCCGGCCCCCCGGCCGGTGCCCGCGACGGGGAACCTCCGGGTGCCTGGAAGTGTCCTGCACCGCACGGTGGTCGAGCGCGGAGCGGGTCGCCGGCCGGCGGCGTACTATCTGCGCGACGGCACCGTCCCCGCCCTCGGCCGCGCTCACGGTGGCGGCCGTCCCGGCGAGGCGTTCGCCGGCGTCTGGACGCGGGAGCAGCTGGTCCCTGAGCCTGCACGACGTCATCCGCGACTACGCGCGCGCCGAGGCCGGGCTCCACGCCGCGCTGGTGGACGCGGTCCAGGCCGGGCTGCGCCCGGCCGCCCCCTCACCCCCACCGCACCGCGCCTCCCTGCCGCCTGGTGAGAACTGACCGACTCCTATCCGCTCGCCCACGCCCTCACCCCTCTCCTGGCCGCCTGCCGCACCGCGGCGGCCGAAGCCCTCGGCCCGTCCCGGACCGCTTCCGGCGTCGCGCCGTCTGCGCCGGCCCTCGCCGGGTCCGGTCCGGCCGGGTCAGCGCACCGGCTCGCCCGCCGCCAGCTTCGCCGTGACGCGTACGAGGCGGGCGGCTCTCACCTCCGGCGTCCGCGCCGTCATCAGCTGGAGGAGCACGAGGTAGCGGTCGGACCTGCTGAGCTGCTCGAAGCGGTCGGCGGCCCCGCGATCGGCGGCCAGCGCCGCCGCCAGGTCCTCGGGCACGGTGGCCTTGCTCTGCGACGGGTACGCCGCCGCCCAGCGACCGTCCGTCTGCGCCGCCCGCACCTCGGCGAGACCGGACTCCCGCATCCTGCCGTCCGCCGTCAGAGCCTCGACCTTGCCCACGTTGACGAGCGACCAGCTGCTGCCACGGCGGCGGGGTGAGATCCTCTGCAGGTAGTACACGTCGTCGAGGGACCGGCGCTGACCGTCGATCCACCCGTGGCAGAGCGTCACGTCGACGACCTCGGACGCGGTGACGGACTCGACGCCCGAGCCCTTCTTCGCGATCTTCAGCCAGAGTTCGGTGCGCTCCGCGTGATGTCTCTCCAGCCAGGCGTCGAGCAGGGCCGCCCGCTCGAAGAGCCGCGCCTGTGGGTCCGCTCCACTGCCGTCCGCCTGCCCGTTGCGTGCCATCGCGGTGCCCGTCCTTGTCGGCGATGAGGTCATTCGTCCACGCTAGACGGCCAACAGGACAGTTCGTGTCCTGTACTGCCCGCCCGAGCCGGGTGCTGCCTCGTGAGGTCGAGGTCTCGCGAGCGGGGAGAGCACATCCCGCCGTCGCGCGTCACTCCGCAGGCGGTGGGGCGGTGCTGGCCCGGACGATCAGCCGTGTCGGGACCAGGGTCGTGCCCCGCTCCGTCGTCTCGTTGCGGATCTGCCGCAGGACGCCGTCCACGCACAACCGGCCGATCTCGGCGAAGTCCTGATGGACCGTCGTCAGCGGTGGCAGGAACGAGGCGGAGTCGGCGATGTCGTCGAAGCCGACGACGCTGACGTCCTCGGGTACGCGCCTGCCCTGTTCCTGCAGGGCCCGCAGGACCCCCAGCGCCATCTGGTCGTTGGCCGCGAAGACCGCCGTACAGGACGGATCGGCCGCCAGGGCGAGGCCCGCGCGGTATCCCGACGCCGCCGACCAGTCGCCCCCCACCGGAGGCGGAACCGGGCACCCGGCCTCCTCCAGGGTCTGCTGCCAGGCATGTGCGCGGCGCTGGGCGGCGAACGACTCCGCAGGACCGGCGACATGCACCACGGTGCGGTGCCCGAGGTCGAGAAGGTGCCGCACCGCCGCCCTCGCGCCGCCGGACTGGTCGGTGTCCACGACGCTGTAGCGGTCGCCCGCGTCGGAGTCGGCCACCACCACGTGGGTGTGGGGCGGCAGGGAGATGGCGGCGTCGAGCAGGCGGACTTCCATGATCACGATGATTCCGTCCACGACCTGCTCGCCGAGCACGGTCACGGCCCCCCGGACGCCGGTGCTGGTCGGTGTCGCCACCGGCAGCAGGGTGATGGCGTAGCCCTCGTCCGCCGCGGAGGCGGAAATGGCCTCCAGCGTGCGGACGTTGCCCGTCGTGGCCAGGGTGAACAGGATGACGCCCAGGGTGCGGAACTTCCCGCTCTTGAGCGCGCGGGCGGCGCTGTTGGGCCGGTAGTTCAGCTCCTTCATCGCGGTCAGGACGCGTTCACGGGTCTCCTCGGAGACCACCGCGTGACCGTTGGAGACACGGGAGACCGTCTGCGAGGAGACGCCGGCCAGGCGCGCGACGTCGGCCATCGATGCCTCCTTGCGCGGAGGGCGGTCCATGGCCTCTTCCTGTCCGTGCACTTCGTAGCCTCCGTCGTGTTCGCGTGAGCCTTTCGCCGTAGGGGGGCGCTGGTCCGGCCGCGCCGGGCCGTCTTCCTTCGCGCGTCCCTGGGGTGTGTCCCGGTCGGTACCCACGCTGTCTCCGCCGCGCGTGTGGCTCGTGTCGCGTGCGGACCGTGGGCTCGGGTCACCGGCATTTCTACCACCCCCGCGAGGTGCCGCCGACACACGGGCGCCTGCGCGTCGCCGCCGGCCGGGGAGCGGGTCCCCACTCGTCCGCCTGACAGGAGATCCGAGCCTTGACCGACGAGGAACAGCCGTGTAGACATCACCTCACCGATAAATGTTTACGTAAACATCAGTACGTTCACGTGGGCATCGGCACCCTCAAGCACAGCGCCTCCACGATGTCCGGTGTCTCCATCCGGCCGGGGCCATGCTCACCGCCGGAACAACAGGAGTACCCATGACGGCCGTTACGCCGCTCACGACCGGACGCCGCCCACCAGCCGGAAGATCACGCTCCGGGCGAGGCCGGGCCGGGTGGCTCTTCGTGGGCCCGTTCATGGCCGTCTTCGCCCTGGTGTTCCTCGCCCCGATCGCCTACTCCCTGTATCTGAGCTTCTTCCGGGACCAGTTGATCGGGGGGACGTCCTTCGTCGGCCTGGACAACTTCCAGCGGGCCTTCCAGGACGACCAGTTCTGGGACGCCGTGGGCCGTGTGGCCCTCTTCCTCGTGGTGCAGGTGCCCGTCATGCTCGGCCTGGCGCTCCTCGTGGCCCTGGCGCTCGACAGCGGCAGGCTGTACGGGAAGAGCTTCTTCCGGATATCGATCTTCCTGCCCTACGCCGTCCCCGCCGTCGTCGCCACGCTGATGTGGGGCTTCATCTACGGCACGCGGTTCGGGCTCGTCGCGAACATCAACGACGCCCTCGGCGTGACCCTGCCCGACCCGCTCTCGCCCTCCCTGGTGCTGGCCAGCATCGGCAACATCGTCACCTGGGAGTTCATCGGCTACAACATGCTGATCTTCTACTCGGCCCTGCGCGTCATCCCCGCGTCCCTCTACGAGGCGGCCGAGATCGACGGAGCCGGACAGTGGCGGATCGTCACCGCGGTCAAAATCCCCGCCATCCGGGGGGCCCTGGTGATCGCGACGATCTTCTCGGTGATCGGCAGCTTCCAGCTCTTCAACGAGCCCAGCATCCTGCAGAACCTGGCGCCCAACGCCATCACGACGTACTTCACGCCGAACCTCTACACCTTCACGCTGTCCTTCTCCGGCCGGCAGCAGAACTACGCGGCCACGGTCTCCCTGATCATGGGCGTGGTCACGATGATCATCGCGTACGCGGTCCAGCTGCGCGGCATGCGAAAGGAGGCCTGAGCGATGAGCGCCCCTTCCTTCACCGCCGAGCAGACGTCCCGGCGAGCCACGCACCGAGCCCAGGCCCCCCGGCGCGTCACGCGCAGGCGCCACTCGCCCGGCCGGCCCCGCCGCAGCGTCCTGCTCACGGCGCTCATGGGACTCACCACGGTCTACGCGCTGCTGCCCCTCGCCTGGCTGTTCATCAACGCGACCAAGACCCAGAAGAGCCTGCTGGACTCCTTCGGGCTCTGGTTCAGCGGGGACTTCGCCCTCTGGGACAACATCACCCAGACACTCACCTACGACGACGGCATCTTCGTCCGGTGGCTGCTCAACACCCTGCTCTACGTGGTCGTCGGCGCCGGCGGCGCCACCTTCCTCGCGGTGCTCGGCGGATACGGCCTGGCCAAGTTCGACTTCACGGGCAAGCGCGCCGTCTTCGCCACCGTCATCGGAGCGGTGGCCGTGCCCGCCACCGCGCTGGCCGTCCCCACCTTCCTCATGTTCAGCAAGATGGGCCTCACCGACACACCGTGGGCCGTCATCATCCCCTCCCTGATCTCCCCCTTCGGGCTCTACCTCATGTGGGTGTTCGCCGCGGAGGCGATCCCCACCGAACTCCTGGAAGCGGCCCGGGTGGACGGCTCGGGGGAGCTGCGGACGTTCTTCACGGTCGCGCTCCCGCTGCTGACACCGGGCATCGTGACCGTCCTGCTGTTCACCATGGTGCAGACCTGGAACAACTACTTCCTGCCGCTGATCATGATCAAGAACCCTGACTGGTACCCCCTGACGCTGGGGCTGGACGCCTGGAACGAGCAGGCCTCCACCGCGGGCGGCCAACCGGTCTTCCACCTGGTCATCACCGGCTCCCTGCTGACCATCGTGCCGCTGATCGCCGCCTTCCTGCTGCTCCAGCGCTACTGGCAGTCCGGTCTCGCGGCGGGCAGCGTCAAGGGCTGACGCCCCCGCCCCGCAGGCCACCCGACCCCCGTGCCCCGCGGCCGGATCACCCCGGCCACCGGCCCGCACGGTGTTCCACCCCTCACCACCCCGCACCGCACGGTGCGGGCGCCCGACGGTTCGTGAACCACCCTCACCACAACGGAGTGAAGCGATATGAGAACCATGACCAGACGCGCGATGCGCGGCGTAGGCCTGCTGTGCGCGGCTGCGCTGAGCCTGACCGCGTGCGGGTCCTCCGACGAGTCGGCCTCGGACAAGGCGGTCACGGGCGGTGAACTCCGTGCCGCCCTCAAGAAGGGCGGTTCGATCACGGTGTGGGCGTGGGAACCGACGCTGAAGCAGGTCGTCAGCGACTTCGAGAAGGAGTACCCGAAGGTCAAGGTGAAGCTGGTCAACGCCGGTACGGGCAACGACCAGTACACCGCCCTGCAGAACGCCGTGCAGGCCGGATCCGGTGTGCCCGACGTCGCACAGATCGAGTACTACGCCCTCGGGCAGTTCGCCCTCGGCAAGTCCCTCGAGGACCTGAGCCGCTACGGCGCGAAGGACTTCAAGAACGACTACTCCCCGGGCCCGTGGAACTCGGTCGCCCTGGACGAGGCCGTGTACGCCCTGCCCATGGACTCCGGCCCGATGGCCCTGTTCTACAACAAGAAGGTCCTGGACAAGCACGGGATCGCCACGCCCACCACCTGGGACGAGTACCTCGAGGCGGCGCGCGCCCTGCACGCCGCGGACCCGAAGGCCTACATAGCCAACGACACGGGTGACGCCGGGTTCACGACCAGCATGATCTGGCAGGCCGGCGGCACCCCGTTCAAGACCCGCGACACCGATGTGACGGTCGACCTCACCAAGGACAAGGGTGTCGTCGCCTTCACCAAGGTCTGGCAGCAGCTGCTCGACGAGAAGCTCCTCGCTCCCATCACCAACTGGAGCGACGAATGGTATAAGGGCCTCGCGGACGGCACCATCGCGACCCTCGCCACCGGAGCGTGGATGCCCGCCAACTTCGTCACCGGTGTGGAGTCGGCCGCCGGTGACTGGCGCGCGGCGCCCCTCCCGCAGTGGGAGAAGGGCGGCGAGGTCAGCTCCGAGAACGGCGGCAGCTCCCTCGCGGTGATGAAGGACGGCAAGAACAAGGACCTCGCGTACGCCTTCAACGAGTACGCGAACCACTCGGACGGCGTCCAGGCACGCATCAAGGGCGGCGCCTTCCCCGCCACCACCGCGGACCTGTCCTCGCGGACGTTCCTCGACACCAGCTTCCCGTACTTCGGCGGGCAGAAGGCGAACGAGATCTTCGCCCGCTCGGCGAGCCAGGTGCCGGACACCTGGTCCTACCTGCCCTACCAGGTGTACGCGAACTCCATCTTCAACGACTCCGTGGGCAAGGCGTACGTCTCCTCCACCACCCTGGCCGAAGGGCTGGAGGAGTGGCAGAAGGCCGCCGTCACCTACGGCACGGACCAGGGCTTCAGCGTCAACAAGTGACGCCTCGCCGCTGACCCGGCACAGGGGCGGCCGCCCGTCCGTCCGGCGGGTGGCCGCCCCTGTGCGTACACGCACCTCCGCATCCAAAGGATCATCATGACCTCCTCCTCCGACTCCTCCGGGCGCCCGTGGCTGCGCCCGCTCACCGGCGGCGGTCCGGCGCACCTCGCCTACGGCGCCGACTACAACCCGGAGCAGTGGCCGCGCGAGGTCTGGAAGGAGGACGTCCGGCTGATGCGCGAGGCCGGGGTCACCGTCGTCTCCGTCGCGATCTTCTCCTGGGCCCGTCTGCAGCCGGCCGAGGACCGCTGGGACTTCGCGTGGCTGGACGAGGTGCTCGACCTGCTCCACGACAACGGGATCGCGGTGGACCTCGCCACCGCCACGGCCTCACCGCCTCCCTGGCTCACCACCCTGCACCCGGAGATCCTGCCGGTCACCCGGACCGGTGAGACGCTCTCGCAGGGCGCGCGGCAGCACTGGCGGCCCACCTCGCCCGTCTTCCGAAGGCACGCCCTGCGGCTGGTGGAAGCCATGGCCACCCGTTACGCGGACCACCCCGCGCTGGTCGCCTGGCACATCTCCAACGAGCTCGGCTGCCACAACATCTACGACTACTCCGACGACGCGGCCCGGGCCTTCCGCGACTGGCTGCGCGCCCGCTACGGCACCCTCGACGAGCTCAACCGGGCCTGGGCGACCTCCTTCTGGTCCCAGTACTACGGGGAGTGGGAGCAGATCCAGCCGCCCAGACTCGCCGCGAGCCACGCCAACCCCACCCAGCAGCTCGACTTCAAGCGCTTCTCCTCAGACGCGCTGAGGGACTACCTCAGGGCCGAACGCGAGATCCTGCGCCGCATCACCCCCGAGATACCCGCCACCACCAACTTCATGGTGATGAGCGGGACCAAGGGCATGAACTACCCGGAGTGGGCCCAGGAGATCGACTTCGTCTCCAACGACCACTACACCCGGCCCGGGCCGCAGCGCCTGGACGAGCTCTCCTTCTCCGCCGGCCTCACGCACTCCATCGCCCAGGGCAGGCCCTGGTTCCTGATGGAGCACTCGACCAGCGCCGTCAACTGGCAGCCCGTCAACGTCGCCAAGGGCGAGGGGGAGCTCGCCCGCGACTCCTTGCTCCACGTCGCCCACGGAGCCGATGCGGTCTGCTTCTTCCAGTGGCGCCAGTCCGCCGCCGGCGCCGAGAAGTACCACTCGGCGATGGTGCCCCACGCGGGAGCGGACAGCGCGGTGTTCCGCGCGGTGAGCGCCCTCGGCAGGACTCTGGAGGCACTCGCCCCGGTCGCGGGCTCCGTGCGCGAGCCCGCGCGCGCGGCGCTGGTCTTCGACTGGGAGTCCTGGTGGGCCGTGGAACGCGACTCGCAGCCCTCCTCGCTGCTGGACTACCGGCAGGAGGTCCTCGACTGGTACTCCGCGTTCCTGGCGCTGGGAGTCCGGGTGGACGTCGTCACGACCACGGCCGACCTCGGCGTCTACGACTTCGTCGCGGCCCCCCTGCTGCACGTCGTCCCGCAGACGCTCGCCGGCCGCCTGGGTGCCTACGTGCGCGGCGGCGGCCACTTCGCCACCACCTACTACTCGGGCATCGTCGACGAGAACGACCACGTGCACCTCGGTGGGTACCCGGGCGCGCTGCGGGACCTGCTGGGCATCCGCATCGAGGAGTTCGGCCCGCTGTGCGACGGCGAGGAGGTGACGCTCGACAACGGCCTGTCCGGCACTCTGTGGACCGACCGGATCGACCTGACCGATCCCGGTACCGAGGTGCTCGCGCGGTACACGTCCGGCGACCAGGCGGGCCGGCCCGCCCTGACCCGCTGTGCCCGGCCGGACGGCGGGTCCGCCGCGTACGTCTCCACCCGTCTGGACGGCCACGGGCTCACCGAGGTGCTGCGATCCCTGCTGTCCGCCGCGGGTGTGGCCGGCGAACTGCCCGCAGGGGCGCGGGGGCTGGTGGAGACGACCGTACGCACCGACGGCTCCAGCGCCTACTGGTTCCTCGTCAACCGCACGGACGGGGACGTCGCCTGCGGGGCGGTGGCAGCGGAGGTCCTGACGGGGCCGTCGCCCGTTGCCGGGGAGAGCCTGGTGCTGCCGCCGCGGGGCGTCGCGGTGCTCCGCGTGCCGGCCGGGGCGACTCCCTTCGCCTGAGCGGCCGGGCCCGGCACGCCTCCGGGCGTGCCGGGCCGAATGGGCGTGCGCGTGTACCGATCGTTGCGCTGTCCGGCTGACGCCGCTCAAGGCCCGCCCCGGATGTGGACGAAGGGACAGGTGTTCGCACGTCACGGGCCTGACGCGGTCCGTGACCCGCTCCTCCGTCTCAAGGGAGAACGCATGCGCCTGCGCGCCCGCTGGGCACCAGCCGCTCTACTGCTGATCGCCCCCCTGATCGGCACCACCCCGGCCACGGCCGACACCGGCGAGACTCTCGTGCCGGTGCAGAAGTCGGCCCGGGCCGTGCCCGGGCAGTACATCGTCACCCTCTCGCCCGATCAGAAGCCGGCCGCCACGGCCGAGCAGCTCGGGGTCGACACCCTCTTCACCTACAGCACGGTCCTGCACGGTTTCGCGGCCTCCCTCACGTCCGCCCAGCTCGAGAAGGTGCGTGGCGCGGCGGGTGTGCAGACGGTCGAGGAGAACAGCGAGGCCTCCGTGTCGCCGCCCGCGGCCAGGAAGGGTGCCAAGAGCCGCGCCGTGGCCGCGAGCTGGGGACAGGACCGCATCGACCAGCGCGCTCTGCCGCTGGACGGCGCGTACGACGTGGCGGGTACCGGCCAGGGCGTGACGGCGTACATCCTCGACACCGGCATCGAGTCGGCGCACGCCGAGTTCGGCGGCCGGGTGGGCGCGGGGTACGACGCGATCGGCGACGGCCGGGACGGCGAGGACTGCAACGGCCACGGCACCCACGTGGCCGGGACCGTGGCCGGCGCGACGCACGGCGTGGCCCGTGCGGCCTCCCTGGTGCCGGTACGGGTCCTCGACTGCGAGGGATCGGGCACCTGGGCGGGCATCATCGCGGGCCTCGACTGGATCGCGCAGAACGCCCAGCAGCCCGCCGTCGTCAACGCCTCCCTGGGCGGGCCCGCCTCGTCGGCGGTGGACGACGCCTTCGACGCCCTGGCGGCCGAGGGCACCCTGCCCGTCGTCGCGGCGGGCAACGAGAACCAGGACGCCTGTGACGTCTCCCCGGCGCGTGCCGCGGGCGTGATCGCCATCGGCGCCAGTGACGACCAGGACCGGCAGGCGACGTTCAGCAACTGGGGCACGTGTGTCTGGCAGTACGCCCCGGGCGTGGACATCGTGAGCGCGAAGCTCGGCGGGGGATCCACGACGCTGAGCGGGACCTCCATGGCCAGCCCGCACGTCGCCGGCGTCGCGGCCCTCTACAAGGAGCAGAACCCTGACGCCTCCCCGCAGGAGGTCGCCGACTGGCTCGCCGCGGAGGCGACCCCTGAGGTCCTGACGGGTCTGGGCACCGGTTCGCCCGACCTCCTCCTCCACACAGGCGGCCTCTGACCCGTTCGAGCCGTACGGGAGCGGGGCCCGCAGCACGCGGGCCCCGCTTCGCCATGTCGTGGAGCAGGCACTTTCCGGAACCTTGCAGCTCCGCGCAAATAACTTACGTAACCTTCCGGACGTGTCATTGCGGGGACCGGTCCGCGAATCAGGCCCGGATGGTTGTCTTTCGGGTTCTCACGGCGCGAGTTCCGGCGTTCCGGTTTCTGTCCCAACGGTGGACGCTCTCGCCCTTCTCTGCAACTCTCTGACAGCTATACGCAAAAGACCGCTCAGGGTGTGCAGGAAAAGGCTGCCCAGGGCGGTCCAGTCAGAGCCGCGCCCTCGGCGCGCCCCGTGCCGAGGCCGAAGATCGGGGACATATGAGAGCCCAACGCTGGAGATGGCGGGCCCTTTCCGCCGTGGTCACCACCAGTCTTCTGATGATCGGATGGCCGTCGCTCACCGCCGCGGCGGCCGACGGGCCCAACATCGCCGCGGGCCGGACCGCGGCGGCGAGCAGTGCCGGCGAGTACGCCGCCCGCAACGTGACGGACGGCAACCAGGCGACGTACTGGGAAGGTTCGGGCGGCGCGCTGCCGCAGTGGGTCCAGGCCGACCTCGGCACCACCGCCCGGGTGGACGAGGTGACGCTGAAGCTTCCCGCGGGGTGGGAGACCAGGCAGCAGACCCTCTCCGTCCAGGGGAGTGCCGACGGCACCAGCTTCTCGACCCTGAAGAGCTCGGCGGCGTACACCTTCAGCCCCGGCACCTCCAACGCCGTGAAGATAACCTTCCCGGCCACCCAGACCCGGTTCGTGCGGGTGAACGTCACGGCCAACACGGGGTGGCAGAACGCGCAGCTCTCCGAACTCGAGGTCAGGGCCGCGGGCGAGTCCTCCGTCAACCTCGCGGCGGGCAGGACGCTCAAGGCGAGCAGCTGGACCGAGACGTACACGGCCTCGAACGGCAACGACGGCAACCGGGCCAGCTACTGGGAGAGCAGGAACAACGAGCTCCCGCAGTGGATCCAGGCCGACCTCGGTGCCTCGGTCCGGGTCGACCGGGTCGTGCTCCGGCTGCCCGACGGCTGGGAGCAGCGCACCCAGACCCTGAAAATCCAGGGCAGCGCCGACGGCACGGAGTTCAGCGACCTGACCGCGTCCAAGGCATACACCTTCAACGCAGCGGGCGGGCAGTCGGCGACGATCTCCTTCGACGCGACCACGGCCCGCCACGTGCGGGTGCTCGTCACCGCCAACTCCGTCCAGCCGGCCGCCCAGCTTTCCGAACTGGAGATCTACGGCCCGGCCACCGGTGACACGCAGGCGCCCACCGCGCCGTCCGGTCTGGCCTTCACGCAGCCGGCCACCGGCCAGATCAGGCTGACCTGGTCGGCGTCCTCGGACGACACCGGCGTCACCGGCTACGACGTCTACGCCGACAACACGCTGCTGACCAGCGTGGCAGGCGGTGTCACCACCTTCACCGACACCCGCCCGGCGAGCGAGACCGTCTCCTACTACGTCAGGGCCAAGGACGCGGCGGGCAACCAGTCGGCCAACAGCAACACCGTCACCCGCACCGGCGACTCAGGTGACACGCAGGCGCCCACCGCGCCCTCGGGTCTCGCGTTCACGGAGCCGGCCACCGGGCAGATCAAGCTGACCTGGTCGGCGTCCTCGGACAACAAGGGCGTCACCGGCTACGACGTCTACGCCGACAACGTGCTCCGCAAGAGCGTGGCGGGCGACGTGACCACGTACACCGACACCCAGCCCGCCGCCGCGACCGTCAGTTACGTCGTGCGGGCCAAGGACGCGGCGGGCAACGTCTCCGGCGCCAGCAACACCGTGACACGGAACGGGTCCACGAGCAGCGCCTCCAACCTCGCCGTCTCCAAGCCGATCACCGCCTCGTCGGTCGTCCACACCTTCGTCGCGGCCAACGCCAACGACAACTCCCTCAGTACGTACTGGGAGGGCGCCGGCGGCAGCTACCCCAACACCCTGACCGTCAGGCTCGGGGCGAACGCCGACACCGAGAGCGTGGTCGTCAAGCTCAACCCCGACAGCGCCTGGGGAGCCCGCACCCAGAACATCCAGGTGCTCGGACGGGAGCAGGACGCCACCTCGTTCACGAGTCTGGCCGCCGCCAAGGACTACGCGTTCAGTCCGGCGACGGGCAACACGGTGACGATCCCGGTCACCGCCCGGGTGGCCGACGTCCAGCTGAGGTTCACGGCCAACAGCGGATCCGGCGCCGGTCAGGTCGCCGAGTTCCAGGTGCTGGGCGCTCCGGCCCCCAACCCGGACCTCCAGGTCACGGCGGTCGCCGCCTCACCCTCGGCCCCCGTCGAATCGGACGCCATCACCCTGTCGGCCACCGTCCGCAACTCCGGCGCGCTCGCCGCTCCCGCCGGCAAGCTGGACTTCGAGCTCGGCGGATCCAAGGTCGCCACCGCCTCGGTGGGCGCACTCGCCGCGGGTGCCTCCACCCAGGTCACCGTGTCCGTGGGCGCGCGTGACGCGGGCAGTTACACGCTCGGAGCCGTCGTCGACCCGGCGGACGCGATCATCGAGCAGAACGAGACGAACAACCGCTTCACCAGCGGCACCCCGCTGGTGGTGAAGCCCGTCTCCAGCTCCGACCTCGTGACGAGCGCGGTCACCACCTCCCCGTCGTCCCCCTCGAACGGCGACACGGTCACCTTCTCCGTCGCCGTGAAGAACCAGGGCTCCGTGGCCTCCGCGAGCGGCAGCCACGGGATCACCCTCAGCCTGATCGACTCCAAGGGCGCCACGGTCAAGACCCTCACCGGCGCGCACAACGGCGCCATCGCCGCGGGTTCCACGACCGCACCGGTCTCCCTGGGCACCTGGACGGCCGCCGACGGCTCGTACACGGTGAAGGTGGTGCTCGCCGACGACGCCGCGGAACTGCCGGTGAAGCGCGCGAACAACACGAGCACCGAGTCGCTCTTCGTCGGACGAGGCGCCGACATGCCCTACGACATGTACGAGGCCGAGGACGGTGTCACGGGTGGCGGGGCGAAGGTCGTCGGCCCCAACCGCACCGTCGGGGACGTCGCGGGCGAGGCGTCGGGCCGCAAGGCCGTCACCCTCGGCAGCACCGGCACCTACGTGGAGTTCACCACCAGGGCCGCCACCAACACCCTGGTGACGCGGTTCTCCATCCCGGACGCCCCGGGCGGCGGCGGCATCGAGTCGAAGCTGAACGTCTACGTCGACGGCACCTTCCTCAAGGCGATCGACCTCACCTCGAAGTACGCCTGGCTGTACGGGAACGAGACCGGGCCGGGCAACGACCCGAGCGCGGGCGCGCCCCGCCACATCTACGACGAGGCGAACGTCCTGCTGGGCCGGACCGTACCGGCGGGCAGCACGATCCGCCTGCAGAAGGACGCGGCCAACACCAGCACCTACGCCATCGACTTCGTCAGCCTGGAACAGGTCTCCCCGGTGGCCAACCCGGACCCGGCCACCTACACCGTGCCGGCGGGCTTCACCCACCAGGACGTCCAGAACGCCCTCGACAAGGTCAGGATGGACAGCACGGGCACCCTCAAGGGCGTCTACCTGCCGGCCGGAGACTATTCCACCGCCGGCAAGTTCCAGGTCTACGGCAAGGCCGTGAAGGTCGTCGGCGCAGGGCCCTGGTTCACCCGGTTCCGTGCTCCGTCCACGCAGGACAACACCGACATCGGGTTCCGTGCGGAGGCCAGTGCGAAGGGCTCGTCGTTCTCGAACTTCGCGTACTTCGGCAACTACACGTCCCGCATCGACGGGCCGGGCAAGGTGTTCGACTTCTCCAACGTCTCGGACATCGTGATCGACAACATCTGGAACGAGCACATGGTGTGCCTCTACTGGGGCGCCAACACCGACGGCGTCACGATCAGGAACGCGCGGATCCGCAACATGTTCGCCGACGGCATCAACATGACCAACGGGTCCACGGACAACCACGTGACCAACAACGAGGCACGGGCCACCGGCGACGACAGCTTCGCGCTGTTCTCGGCGATCGACGCAGGCGGCGCGGACATGAAGAACAACGTCTACGAGAACCTCACGTCCCTCCTCACCTGGCGGGCCGCGGGTGTGGCCGTCTACGGCGGTTACGACAACACCTTCCGCAACATCCTCGTCGCCGACACCCTGGTGTACTCCGGGATCACGGTCAGCTCACTCGACTTCGGCTATCCGATGAACGGTTTCGGCACCGGTCCCACGGCGATCGAGAACGTCACGGTGGCGCGGGCGGGAGGGCACTTCTGGGGGAGTCAGACCTTCCCCGGGATCTGGCTGTTCTCGGCCTCCAAGGTCTTCCAGGGCATCAGGATCTCGCACGTGGACATCGTCGACCCGACGTACAGCGGGATCATGTTCCAGACCAACTACGTGGGAGGACAACCGCAGTTCCCCATCAAGGACACGGTCCTCACCGACATCTCGATCTCCGGGGCGCGCAAGAGCGGTGACGCCTTCGACGCGAAGTCGGGCTTCGGACTGTGGGCCAACGAGATGCCGGAGGCGGGACAGGGCCCTGCCGTCGGCGAGGTCACGTTCAACGGGCTGAAGCTCAGCGGCAACGCCCAGGACGTCAGGAACACCACCTCCACCTTCAAGATCGGCATCAATCCGTAGGCATCGCCCCACCGTACGAGCGTGGCCCCGCGCCGGACCGGCGCGGGGCCACGCCGCGTTCCCGCCGTCGGTCCGCGCAGAGCCCGTGTGCCCTTTGCAGGAGGAAGTCTGTCTCTTGCGGCCTTTGCCGCGCACGATCGGCGTGGAGGGCTCCGGGGGCGGCCGGTGGGGCCGCTCGATGGGGTCCTGAAGGCGCCTCGCGGAGCGGCGTTGTCGAGGCGCCGAGGCGCTTCCGCCTGACGCTTCCTCACCTGCGGGACACTGTCAAACTTTTACGAAAACTGCGCGAGATATTGCGATCGCATGAGGGCGGTGGTTGAGTGTGCCGCGCCCCGGCAGAGAGTCGGCCGAGGTCTTCCGTGCTCATGCCCGAAGGGGATCACCGATGAGAAGTGCTGGGTTCCGCCGTACCCGCCGTGCCTCCGCCGCCGCCGTCGTCACCGCGCTCGCCCTGACCGCCCTCGCCTCCTGCGGCACGAGCAGCAGCGGTGGAGGGGAGGACAACTCCGGTGGCGGCTCGTCCGATCCGTCGGCACCGCTCGACCCGAAGACCAAGGTGACGCTGACGATCGACTGCATGCCTCCGGCCGCGAAGGCCGCGGAACGGCGTGAGTGGAACGAGGACGTCAAGACGTTCAACAAGAAGTACCCGAACGTCAAGATCGACGGCAGGTCGACGCCGGGCCAGTGCCTGGAGCCCCCGCGCTTCACGGCGATGCTGAAGGGCAAGTCCCAGCCTGACGTGTTCTACGCGTACTTCACCGACCTGCAGCAGGTGCTGGACAACGACGGCGCCGAGGACATCTCCGCCTACGTCGACGACACGTCCGTACCGGCGCTCAAGGACATCCAGCCCCAGGTCCTCGACGTCGCCCGCAAGGACGGCAAGCTCTACGCGCTTCCGACCAGCAACTACACCATGGGCCTCATGATCAACCGGAAGCTCTTCACGCAGGCCGGCCTGGACCCGGACACCCCGCCGGCGACCTGGGACGAGGTCCGCGCGGCGGCCAGGAAGATCGCCGCGCTCGGCAAGGGCATCGCGGGCTTCGGCGAGTACAGCGCGGGCAACAACGGAGGCTGGCACTTCACCGCCACCCAGTACGGCCTGGGCGGCGACGTCGTGGACGCGAGCGGGAAGAAGGCCGCCTTCAACGATGCCAAGGGCAAGCAGGTCCTCCAGCAGCTGCACGACATGCGCTGGGAGGACGACAGCATGGGGCAGACCCAGCTGCTGAAGTGGGGCGACCTCCAGAAGCAGATCGCCACCGACAAGCTCGGCATGTTCCTCGCCGCACCCGACGACATCACGTACATGGTGCAGCAGCTCGGCGCGGAGTACGCGAACTTCGGGATGGGCCCGATCCCCGGGGGCGAGGCCACCCTGTTCGGCGGCAACAACTACATGATCAAGAAGGGCAGTTCGCCCGACAAGATCAAGGCGGCCGTGGCCTGGCTGAACTTCCAGAACCTCACTCCGAAGAAGGGCCAGTTCGACTGGGGCCGCAAGAAGGCGGACAACCTGCCCGTCGGGCTGCCGCAGCCCAACTTCTTCGTCGGTGCGAGCAAGACGGCGGACGACGCCGAGCGGGTCGCCCACGCCACCATGCCCGTCGAGAACTTCAAGGCGTTCATGGACAACCCCGTGCAGGGCAAGGCCGAGCCGCCGAAGGCCCAGGAGATCTACAAGATCCTCGACAACGCGATGTCCGCGGTCCTGACCAACGAGGACGCCGAGATCGACAAGCTGCTCGACACCGCCGAACAGCAGGTCGACCAGGTACTGGCCAACCAGTGACGCAGGCGCGGGGCCTGGTCGTGCGACCCGGCCCCGTGCCCGGACCGTCCGAACGCGAGCGACCGCACCGGCACCGAGGAGAGACCATGTCGGCCCCCACCCTGTCCACCGGGAAGACGAGCGCAGCGCCGCCCCGTAGCCCCCGGCCCGCACCCGGACCGGGATCCGGCCGTGAGGAGTTCGTGCGCGCCGTGCGCCGCAACCTCTCGGCGCACGGCTTCCTGATCGGAGCGGTGCTCTGCTTCTCGTTCTTCTCGTGGTATCCGATGGTCCGGGAGTTCCTGCTTGCCTTCCAGAAGACCGAGGACGGCAGGACCACGTGGGCCGGCTGGTCGAACCTGAGCTACGTGCTCAACGACCCGGCGTTCGGCCAGGCCTGGCGCAACACCCTGCTCTTCACCCTCCTGGCGCTCCTGCTGGGCTTCGCGGTCCCGTTCGCCGTCGCCGTCGTGCTCAACGAGTTCCGGCACGCGCAGGGATACCTCCGCCTGCTGGTCTACCTCCCGGTCATGCTGCCGCCGGTCGCCTCCGTGCTGCTCTTCAAGTACTTCTACGACCCCGGCTACGGACTCTTCAACCGCGTCCTGGAGTTCCTCCACCTGCCCGCCCAGCAGTGGCTCCAGGACCCCGGCACCTCCATGCTCTCCGTGGTCATCGCCTCCACCTGGATGAACATGGGAGGGGCCACCCTGATCTACCTCGCCGCCCTCCAGGGCATCCCCGGCGAGCTGTACGAGGCGGCCGAACTCGACGGCGCCGGGCTGCTGCGCAAGATCTGGCACGTCACCATCCCGCAGACCCGGCTCATCCTGTCGCTGCTCCTGCTGATGCAGATCATCGCCACGATGCAGGTCTTCACCGAACCGTTCCTGCTCACCAACGGCGCGGGCCCGGAGGGCTCCACCACGACCGTCGTCTACCTCATCTACCAATACGCCTTCAACTTCAACAACTACGGCGGAGCGGCGGCCCTCGGCCTCCTCCTGCTGGTCGTCCTCGCGGGCTTCTCCGCGGTGTACGTACGCCTCAGCCGCAGCAGCGAAGACTAGGACGGGAGCACCACGATGGCATCGAGCACCCTTGTCTCCCGGCAGCGGGCCGGCGGCGGACGCAGGGCCCGCCGCCGGGAGGAGGAGCAGGGCCGCCAGCGGACCCTGATCTCACCGGCCCAGCTCGGCCGGCCCCGGGGGAGGGCGGTCTACTGGATCGTCTTCGCCCTGGTGATGGCAGCCTTCACCATGGTCTTCCTCGGGCCCCTGTACTGGATGGTCACGGGCGGCCTCAAGACCACCCAGGAGGTCGTCCAGAGTCCGCCCACCGCCTTCCCCTCCTCGGTCCACACGGAGAACTACTCCCAGGCGTGGGACGTCATGAATCTGGCGCGGCTGCTCTTCAACACCCTCTACTACGCGCTGGGGGCACTCGTCTTCCAGCTCGTCCTCGACGTGGCCGCCGCCTACTCGCTCTCCAAGCTGAGACCGGTCTTCGGCAAGGCCGTCCTCGCCATGATGCTGGCCACGCTGATGATCCCGGCGACCGTGCTCGTCGTACCGCAGTACCTCACCGTGCTCGACGTGCCGATAGTCGAGCGCAACCTGCTCAACTCGCCGTGGGCGATCTGGCTGCCGTCGGTGACCAATGCCTTCAACATCTTTCTGCTGAAGCGGTTCTTCGACTCCATCCCGGGCGAGCTCCTCGACGCCGCGGCCATCGACGGTGCCTCGCCCCTGCGCACCCTGCGCTCCGTCGTCCTGCCGATCTCCCGGCCGATCCTCGGAGTCGTCTCCATCTTCGCGGTCGTCGGGGTCTGGAAGGACTTCCTCTGGCCCATGCTCACCCTCCCGGACCCGGCGAAGCAGACCCTCAACGTGGGCATCTACTCGCTGTCCAACGGGGTGCCGCAGAACGTCCTCATCGCGGCGCTCACCATCGCGTCCGTCCCGACGCTGCTGATCTTCCTGCTCTTCCAGCGCAACATCATGAGCGGTCTCACCGCGGGCGGTCTGAAGGGCTGACACCGGCCCGGCCACCGCCTCCCGCCAGCACTCCGCCGCCGGCCCACCGATGCAACGCCCCGCGTCAGGGCCGGGGACGGAGTACCTCCTGCCCGAAAGGAACGCCCCGTGGCAGCCATCCGTCCGACCGAGGCCACCGCACCCTGGTGGCGCGACGCCGCCATCTACCAGATCTACGTACGCAGCTTCGCCGACGGCGACGGAGACGGCACCGGCGACCTCGCGGGAGTACGGGCCAAACTGCCCTACCTGGTCGAACTGGGCGTCGACGCCCTCTGGTTCACCCCCTGGTACCTCTCCCCGCTGGCCGACGGCGGCTACGACGTGGCGGACTACCGGGTCATCGACCCCGCCTTCGGTCATCTCGCCGAGGCCGAGAAACTCATCGCCGAAGCCGGCCAGCTGGGCATCCGCACCCTCATCGACATCGTGCCCAACCATGTCTCCGACCGGCACAGCTGGTTCCGGGCCGCGCTGGCCGCTGCCCCCGGCAGCCCGGAGCGCGAGCTCTTCCACTTCCGCGAGGGGCGCGGCGCGAGCGGCGAGATCCCGCCCAACGACTGGGTCTCCGAATTCGGCGGCACCCCCTGGACCAGACTCCCCGACGGCCAGTGGTACCTCCACCTGTTCGCCCCCGGCCAGCCCGACCTCAACTGGGCGCACCCCGCCGTCCGTCAGGAACACGAGGACGTCCTGCGCTTCTGGTTCGAGCGCGGGGTGGCGGGCGTACGGATCGACTCCGCAGCCCTGCTCGCCAAGGACCCCGCCCTCCCCGACTTCACCGAGGGCGCCGACCCCCACCCCTACGTCGACCGCGACGAACTGCACGACATCTACCGCTCCTGGCGCACCATCGCCGACCGCTACGACGGGATCTTCGTCGGAGAGGTGTGGCTCCCCGACTCCGAGCGCTTCGCCCGCTACCTGCGCCCCGACGAGCTGCACACCGCCTTCAACTTCACCTTCCTGGCCTGCCCCTGGGACGCCGGTCTCCTGCGTTCGGCGATCGACGACACGCTCGCCGAACACGCACCCGTGGGGGCACCCGCCACCTGGGTGCTGTGCAACCACGACGTGACGCGCACGGTCACCCGCTACGGGCGCGAGGACACCGGCTTCGACTTCGCGGCCAAGGTCTTCGGCACCCCCACCGACCTGGAACTCGGCACCCGCAGGGCCCGCGCGGCGGCTCTGCTCTCGCTGGCCCTGCCCGGCGCCGTCTACCTCTACCAAGGTGAGGAGCTCGGCCTGCCGGAGGCCGACATCCCGCTCGACCGGATCCAGGACCCCATGCACCTGCGCTCCGGCGGCATCGACCCCGGACGCGACGGATGCCGGGTGCCCCTCCCGTGGTCCGCCGGCCGGCCGCACGCGGGGTTCGGCTCCGAAGCCGAACCGTGGCTCCCGCAGCCAGCGTCCTGGCCCTCGTACGCCGCCGACGCGCAGGCCGCCGACCCGGGCTCCATGCTCAGCCTGTACCGCCGGGCGCTGCGGCTGCGCCGGGAGGAGCCGGGATTCGCCGAGCCCGCCGACGGGGCGGGCGGCCTGAAGTGGCTGCCGTCGCCGCCGGGCGTCCTCGCGTTCGCGCGGACCCACGGGCTGATCTGCGTCGTCAACCTCTCGGGAAACCCGGTTCCGCTCCCGGACCACGACGGCATGCTGCTGACCAGCGGCCCGCTGGACGCATCGGGCCTGCTGCCCGACGACACCGCGGCCTGGCTGCGCGTGACGCGATAGCGGGGGAGGGGAGGCTGCGGCAGAGTGGTCGTATGGATGATCTCAACGCCCTCGCCGACGAGCACCTGGCCGCGGCCCGCGCTCACGCGCACGGGCGCAGCGCGCACCTGCTGCTGCGCCAGGAGCCACTGCGGCAGACGGTGATCGCGCTCACCTCGGGATCCGCCCTGGACGAGCACAACGCTCCGCCCGCCGCCTCGCTCCAGGTGCTGCGCGGAGCCGTCCGGCTCACCGCGGAGTCCGGGGACGTGGACCTGACGGAGGGCGGGCTGCACCCCATCCCCCAGGAGCGGCACGGGCTGCTCGCGCTCGAGGACGCGGTGGTGCTGCTCACCGCCGTGAACGACTGAGCCCACCTGGAGTAGGGCCGCGGGTTCGAGGCATGAGAGAAAGGGAGGCGACCGGGGCGCCGTGTCCTCACGGACGGCGTCCCGCCTCCCCGCCCGTCCTTCGTCCCCCGGAGACTCCGCGTGCCCAGCAGTACCGACATCCCCGCCGCGGAACGCACCCCGCCCCGGGACGGCCCCACCGGCGCGAAGCGGCGCTGGGGCGCCGCCCTGCGCCGTACGCCCCTCTCGGTGTGGAACGACGACCTCTCCGACTGGGCGGCGGCGCTCACCTACTACGCCATCCTGGCGCTGCTCCCGGCGCTCCTGGTCACCGTCTCCGTCATCGGCCTGGCCAACCCCGACGCCACCAGCGCCCTGATCGCCGACATCACGGCGTTCGCGCCGGCCGAGTCCGGAGCGGCGCTGCGCCGCCCCCTGGAGGCGGCCACCCAGGAGCGCACCGCCGTCTGGCTGCTCGTCGCCACCGGGAGCGTGAGCGCCGTGTGGTCGGCCTCCAGCTACCTCGCCGTCTTCCGCAGGGCGATGCATGCCATGCACCAGGTGAAGGACACCCGGCCGCCGCTGCGCCAGGCGCACATCATCGTCCTCTCGGCCGTGGGGCTGCTCGTCCTGCTGATGGCCAGCGCCTTCGCCCTCGTGCTCACCGGGCCCCTGGCGCGCTGGCTCGGACGCAGGGTGGGCCTCGCGCACGCCGGGGAGACACTGTGGGCGGCCCTCAAGTGGCCCGTGCTGCTCTGCCTGGTCGCCTGCCTGATCGTGGTCCTCTTCAGCACGGGTCCCCGCTCCGCGCGGAGCCCGCGGCGTGCGCTGCCGGGAGGGGTGCTCGCCGCCTTCCTGTGGCTGGTCGCCTCGGCGGGGTTCGCGCTCTACGCCACCCACGTCGCCAGCTACAGCCGGCTCTACGGGTCCCTGGCGGGGCTGGTGGTGTTCCTGATCTGGGTCTGGTTCACCAACCTGGCACTGCTGACAGGCGCCCAGTTCAACGTGGAACTCGCGCGCACACCGGACCGGACCGGCCGGGAGGTGACCTGAAGGGCCCTCAGGCCTTGTGGGAGCGCTCCCAACTGTGAAGGATGAGGTGATGACAGAGACCGCGCACGTGCGTTCCTACCGGCCCGGCGACCGTGAGGCCCTCGCGGACATCTGCGTCCGCACGGCCGACAACGGCGGTGACTCCAGGCATCTGTACCCGGACCCGGGGCTGATGCCGGCGCTGTTCGCCGAGCCCTACGCCCACCTCGAGCCCGAGCTGACCTTCGTCCTGGACGACGGCTCCGGGCGTGCGGTCGGATACGTCCTGGGCACCGCGGACACACCGCGGTTCGTGGACGCGTTCCGCCGGGTCTGGATCCCCCGGGTGTCCGGTCGGTTCCCCGAGCCCGAAGGGGAGCCCGGGACGCTCACCGAGGCGATGACGGCCCTCATCTACCGCCCCGAGCGCATGATCCTGCCCGAACTCGCCGCATACCCGGCGCACCTGCACATCGACCTGCTGCCGCCGTGGCAGCGCAAGGGGTACGGCAGGGAGCTGATGGGCGTCTTCCTGGACGCGCTGCACGCCCGGGGGATCCCGGCCGTCCACCTCTCCATGCTGACGGCCAACACCCCGGCCCGGGCCTTCTACGACCGGCTCGGCTTCGGGGTCATCGACGTACCCGACCCCGGTCCGCTCACCTATCTCGGCCGCTCCACGGGGGGTGTGGGGCCGACCCGATGGGCAGGTAGTGAGGGGCGAGCCCGGGCGAGGGCCGAGGCCGCACATACGGAGGGGTGAGGAGAATGACCGACCGGAGCACGTGGAGTTTCGCGGACGACCGGGGGCGGCCGGCGGCTGCGGACAGGCGCCCGTCCCGGGTGCTCGCGTACATCCAGGCGGGAGCGACCCTGTGGGACCACGGGATATGCCCGGAGGGCATCTTCGGTTCCGGCCACGACGGGGCGGAGCCGGACCGGGCGAAGACCGGCGCGCTCCCGCTGGACGCCGTGGACTACCGGGGCGCCGGTGACGGCCTGGACGTGGAGACACTGCTGCGCGGCGCGCCCGACCTGGTCGTCGCCGTCAGCTACGGGCACGGCCAGCTCTACGGACTGGACACGGAGACCGCCAAGTACCTGGAGGAGCGCGTCCCGGTCGTCGTGATCGACGTGGGTCAGGCACGCACCCTGGACCAGGTGTCCAGGCGTTTCGCCGAGCTCGCGCAGTCGCTCGGCGGCGCGCGGGAACCGGACGCGACCAGTGGCCTGGACGCCGCCCGCAGGCGTCTGCGTGCCGTCGCGGGCACCCGGCCCGAAGGGCTCAGGGTGGTGGCACTCTCGCCCGCGGACCAGGAGCAGGCCTACATCGCCCGTCCCCAGATGTGGCCGGAGCTGCGGGTGCTGGCCGAGCTGGGAGTCCGCCTGGTGTCCCCGCCCGACGGGGCGGGGGTCAACTGGGCGACCGTCGGCTGGGCGGACGCCGCGGCGCTGGAGCCGGACATCGTCCTGACGGACGTCCGGGCCCATGCGGTCCCGCTCGTCGAGATCGCCGCCCCCGCCTGGCAGGAGACGGGGCGCCGGGCGCGGACCGTGCCGTGGAATCCGGAACCCCTGTGCAGTCCGCAGGCCCATGCGCGCTTCCTCGGCCTGGTCGCGGACGCCGTCGAAGGGGCGGCGGGCGACTGAACGAGTTTCCCAAATACATTCTGCAAAAACTATGTGGCAAAGTGCCGTCGCGCTCTAGGCTGCCGTCATGGACAGCGACTCGACCCGCCGCGTGCTCGACCCAGGGCGCGACGTCGCCGCCCTGAAGGCACTCACCCACCCTCTGCGTCTGAAGCTGCTCGGCCTGCTGAGGGTGCACGGTCCCGCGACGGCCAGCGAGCTGGCGGTCAGCACGGGGGAGTCGTCCGCCTCGACGAGCTACCACCTCCGGGTGCTGGCCAGGTACGCCTTCGTCGCCGAGGCTGAGCACCGCGACGGACGCGAGCGGCGCTGGAAGTCCGTCCACTCCGTCACCTCGGCGGACAACGCCGCCATGCTGGCCACCCCGGCGGGCCGGGCGATGCTGGTGATGGGCCGGCGCCGCCAGATCGAGCACCTGCAGCAGGCGATGGAACAGCACGAGGCGGACATCGACGAGGGCCGGCTCGGCGAGGAGTGGCACGACCCCTCGGGGATCGACGACCTGATGCCACGGCTGACCCCGGAATCCCTCAGGGAACTCCGCGACGCCTTCGCTGCCAAGCTCACCGAGCTGACCGCGCGTGACGAGCACGACCCCACGGCCCGGCGGGTCGTGCTCGTCACCGCAGGGCTCCCGCTCGCCACGGACCTCCCCGCCACCCCCGCGGCCCCGGACGCCGGGGACGGCGGGTGATGCCGGCGCGGGGGGACGGCGGACGCCCCGTCGACGAGACGCGCCGGGGCGAGGACGCGCGCAAGGGCGGGCCCCACCAGGGCGAGGCGGACACGCGGAAGGCCCAACCGCATCCGGACGAGGGCACGCCGGCCACGGGGCCGGACGAACGCACCGCGCGCCGCAGATACGTCACCGTGTCCTTCCTCTTCTGGCTTCCGGCGGGCCTCGCCCTGGCCCCCATGGTGCTGCTCCTCACCGAACGCGGCCTGGCCCTCGCGGCCGTCGCCGGTGCCTTCGCCGCACACTCCCTGACCGCCGCCGCCCTGGAGCTTCCCACCGGCGGCCTCTCCGACGTCGTCGGCCGCCGCGTGGTCCTGGCCTGGGCCGGAGTGCTCAACGCCTGCGCCCTCATGCTCGTGGGCCTCGGGTCGGCCCCCTGGGTGCTCGCCCTGGGAATGGCTCTCATGGGCGCGGGCCGCGCCCTGTCCAGCGGGCCCGCCGAAGCCTGGTACGTCGACACCGTGCGCGCCCGCTCGGGACCCGACGCCGATCTCCGTACGGGACTGGCACGCGGCAGCGCCGCGGCGTCCGGCGCGATCGCGCTCGGCACGCTCCTGGGCGGCGGCCTGCCCTGGCTGCTCGGCCTAGGCCCGGACCCGGGAGACTGGCTGCGCCGAGCCACCTCGGGGCTGGTCGTGCCGCTCTCCGTGCCCGCGCTCCTGGGCGTCGCCGTCCAGATCGTCTTCGTCCTCCACGTCCTTCGCGCCCTGACCGAGCCGCGCCGGCCCACGGCCGTGACCGCTCGCGCGATCGTGGGGACCGTCCCCGGCACCGTCGCCGCGGGGCTGCGGCTCGGCGCGCGGGACGCGCTGGTCCGCCGCGTCCTGATGACCGCGGGCGCCGCCGGCACCGCGCTGGCGGCCCTCGAACTCCTCACCCCGGGACGTGCCGCCGCACTGACCGGGACGGCGGAGTCCGGCGCCGTGCTCTTCGCCGGTCTCGCCGCCGCCGGATTCATCTGTTCCGCGCTGGGCAGCCACCTGGCGCCTCTCGTCGCCCGGCTGGCCGGGAGCGGCGAGCGCGCGGTCCTGACGAGCCTCGCGGTGAGCGCCGCCGGGCTGCTGACGCTCGGCGTCACCGTGTCCGTCACCGGTGCGCCCGCCACGGCCGTGGCCGCCGCCGGATACGGGCTGGTCTATCTGGGCCTCGGTGCCGCCGGCCCCAGCGAGAACGACCTGCTGCACCGGCGCGTCGACGACTCGGGCCGCGCCACGGCCCTGTCCGTACAGTCACTGGCCCAGCAGCTGGTGGGGGCGCTGGCCGGACTGGCCGTCGGCCTCCTGCCCGCGGGCCCGCTGCCCTGGCTGCTCGGCGCCTTCGTGCTGCTGGGCGGAGCGCTGCTCTGGATCAGGCGCACCGCCGCCGTTCCCGTCCCGGAGATGGGCGGGGCCGCCTGATCCGCTGCTCCGTACGGACGCCCCCGATCGCGCTCGCCCCCGCCGTTGGGGAGGCTGGTCCGGAGCGGACGCGAGTTCCCCGTACCCCCAAGGAGCAGGCATGCAGCAGGACAAGCACCCGTCGTACCGCCCGGTGGTCTTCCGTGACCGTTCCGCCGGGTACGCCTTTCTCACCCGGTCCACCGCCTCCAGTGAGCAGACCATCGAGTGGGACGACGGGAACAGCTACCCGGTCATCGACGTGGAGATCTCGGCCGAGAGCCACCCGTTCTTCACGGGCAAGGCGCGCGTGGTCGACACCGAGGGCCAGGTCGCCAAGTTCGAACGTCGCTACGGCGACGAAGGGCGTGAGGGCGCCTCCTGAACCCCGGGTCGCGGCGACCACCGCGCACCGGGCAGAATCGGCGGCCGGGTCGCCCGCCCCGGGCGGAGCTCCCACCGGCCCGTCCCGCCCGCGCCTCCCAGGAGACCCGCCCCCGTGCCCGAAAGCCCCGCTCTCCTGGTCATCGGTGAATGCGTCGCCGACATCGTCCGCCGCCCCGGTGAGCCGGACCGCACCCATCCCGGCGGCAGCCCCGCGAACGTCGCCTACGGTCTGGCCAGGCTCGGCCGCGACACCACCCTGATCACCCAGCTCGGCCCGGACGCGAACGGCCGGCTGATCGCCGGCCATCTGGCCTCCGCCGGGGTGCGGGTGCTGACGGACGGCGGTGCGGCGCCCACCCCCGCCGCCACGGTCGACCTCGACGATGAGGGGCGGGCCACCTACGGCTTCGAGATCACCTGGACACTCGGCCCGGTGCGACTGCCGGACCCCCCGCCCTCGCACGTCCACACCGGCTCCCTCGCCACCGGCCTGGAACCGGGGGCGGACACGGTCCTGGAACTCGTCCGGGCGCTCCGGGCCACAGCCACCGTCAGCTACGACCCCAACGTGCGGCCCGGACTGATGGGGGACCACACCACCGCCGTGCGCCGCGCCGAGCGGTGCGTGGCACTGAGCGACGTCGTCAAGGCGAGCGACGAGGACCTGCGCCGGCTCTACCCGCGAGATGCCCCGGAGCAGGCCGCCGAGCGGTGGCTGCGCTCCGGTCCCGCCCTCGTCCTGGTCACCCGGGGCGCCCGGGGGGCGTCGGCGTTCCTGCCCGGTACGGTCGTGGACCTGGGCGCGCCGCCCGTCCAGGTCGCCGACACCGTGGGCGCGGGCGACGCCTTCATGTCGGGCACCCTGCACGCCCTGGCGTCGCACCGACTGCTCGGCGCCCAGGGCCGCGCGCGGCTGCGTTCCCTGGACACGCCCACGCTGACCGACGTGCTGCGCCACGGAGTCGCGTCAGCCGCCGTGACCGTGCGGCGGGCCGGCGCCCTGCCGCCCGGCGATGAGGAGCTGGCGAACGCGCTGACCAGCGCGCCTTTCCCCGAGCCATCAGGGTGACAGGGTGTCCTCGCCCGTCCCCCTGTCGTTCAGTTCGTATGACCGTGACCCTTACCGACACCGCCCCACCGACCACCACCGAACTGCTGACCGGCGTCCTCCTCGGTCCGGAACACCGTCGCGAGCACGGCTTCTGGCAGCGCCTGATCAGCACAGAACCGTTCCGCCGCCGCGCCGGCGGGACGCCCGAAGAGCGACTGGACCTCGCCTACGACCGGTTGCGGGTCCTCAACCTCTCCCTCGACAGCGGGGCGCGCCTCGCCGCCGACCCACGCGCCCTGGCCGCCCTGCACGCCTGGCTCGGCCCGGTGGACCCGGCGCTGACCACCGTGGCGGGCATCCACTACAACCTCTTCCTCGGCAGCCTCCTCGACCACGACCGCTCCGGCCGCCGGGACCTGTCGGACTATCTGTCCATGCGGCGCATCGGCACCTTCCTGTGCACGGAAGTGGCCCACGGCAACAACGCCGCCGCCATGGAGACCACCGCGACGTACGACCGCGAGCGGGACGGCTTCGTCCTGCACACCCCGAACGCCGGCGCGCAGAAGTTCATGCCCAACACCAGCCCGGCGGGCGGACCCAAGTCGGGCCTGGTCGCCGCGCGTCTGGTGGCCGACGGCTCGGACCACGGCGTGCGGCTCTTCCTGGTGCCGCTCACCGACGCCGAGCGCGCGCTGCCCGGCATCCGGGTACGGCGGCTGCCCGCCCGGATGGGCAGCCCCGTGGACCACTGCCTGACCTCCTTCGACCAGCTGTTCGTGGGGCGTGACGCGCTGCTGGAGACCGACGAGCCGGACGGTCCCCCGGGCGAGTTCCGGACCGGACCGGGGGACAGGCGCCGACGCTTCCTGACGTCGATCGGACGGGTCACCCACGGCAGGGTCTCGATGAGCGCCTGCGCGGCGGGCTCCGCCCGCGCGACCCTGGCGGTCGCCGTACGGTACGGCGGCCACCGGATGATCTCCGGCTCCTGGCGCACGCCGCCCGTGCCGGTCAACGCCCACCGGACCCACCACGGACCGCTCGCCTCCGCCATGGCCATGGTCTTCGCCATGAGCCTGCTGCACCGCCGGGCCCAGGAGCGGTGGGAGAGCTGTACCGAGGGGGCCGCCCGGGCGGAGGCGGGGAGACTCGTCGACGTCGCCAAGGCCTGGATCACCTGGCGGGCCCGCGAGGTCATCGTCGAGAGCCGTGAACGCTGTGGTGCGCAGGCCCTGCTGGAGAACAACGGCATGACCGAACTCGTCACGGGCGTGGAGGGCGCGATCACGGCGGAGGGGGACAACATCGCCCTCTACACCAAGGCGGCGGCCGACCTGCTGCTCGCGGACGGGCCGGCCCGCGAGCACGCCGGCCCCGGAGGGGAACCCGGGGACCTCGCCGACCCGCGCTTCCTGGTCCGGCTGCTCACCGCGATCGAGGACATCTGGTTCACCCGGGCGAGGGCGCGCGCGCTGCGGGTGCCCGGCACCGACGCCCTCGGGCAGTGGAACGCGGCCTCCGGGCCCGCACTGCGCGGCGTGGAGGCCTACGCCTACCGCCACGCCGCGGAGGCCTACGCCGAGGCCCGCGACGCCCTGCCCGAAGGGCCGGCCAGGGAGCGGCTCGGGGAGCTGGAGCGGCTGTTCGCCGTCCAGTGGGTGGCCCGCAACAGCGGCGACCTGCTGGCGGCGGGCCTGCTGAGTGGCGATCAGACCGAGGCACTGGCAGAGATCACCGAGGAACTGATCGCGGCCGTCGCCGCGCACGCATCCGAACTGGCCGACTCGTTCGCCCTGCCGGCCGAACTGCTCGCCGACTGGCCGATCGCCGGACCCGGTTACGCCGACGCGTACGACGATCCCCAGGGTCCGTGGCACACCTCCCTGACGGACCTTCGATGAGCGCCCCGCACGGGGCACGCGGTGGGCGGCCCGCAGGCGCACGGGTGACGGAACGCCTGGAGGTCCTGGGGCTGCGCGCCGTGCTGCTCGCGTACTGGGGCACGGTGTCCGTGCTCTCCGTGCTCGCCCCTGGCGGCAGGCCCCCGGTGGACAGCGGCGAATCGGTTCGCCCCAAGGGCTGACCCGCCTGACGGCCCGCACGCAACGGAGATCACCACCCGGAGCCGCGGTACGGGACGGCCGGTACGGAGGGGGGCGGGCACCCCCGCCGTACCGGCCACGGCCCCGCGAAGGGCCGCAGCGCCGCGTGATAGCTTGCAGGCGCCAGTCACACTCCACGTGGAGTCAGGGAATCCGGTGCGAATCCGGAGCTGACGCGCAGCGGTGAGGGGGACGGGCGGGGCCACGGCCACTGGGACACCCTCGGGTGCCCCGGGAAGGCGCCCCGTCCGGACGAACCCGAGTCCGAAGACCTGCTGGCACACCGCTTCCGTACCGGGAGCGGAACTTCGTACCGGGCTCCGCGCATGAGCCCAGAGACGCCGAGGGACTCCGTGCCGCCCATAGCCAGCACCGTACGCCGAACCACCCTGCTCATGACCGCACTTGTCCTGCTGACCGCCTGCGGCGGCACCGGTCCCACCGGAGCCACCTCGGACGGGAGCGGCTCCGGCCGTCCGGTGACGCTGAAGAACTGCGGACGCACCGTCACCGTCGACTCCCCTCCGCGCCACGCGGTCTCCCTGGACCAGGGATCGACCGAGATCCTGCTCTCCCTGGGGCTCGCCGACCGGATCGCCGCCACCTCCACCTGGACCGACCCGGTGATGAAGGGCCTGGAGAAGGAGGAGGCGAAGATCCCGCGCATCGCGGAGAACCGCCCCTCCTCGGAGAAGGTCCTCGCCCAGGAACCCGACTTCGTGAGCGCCTCGTTCGCCTCGACCCTGGGCAAGGGCGGCGTCGCACCCCGCGAGCAGTTCGAGGACCTGGGAGTGCCCACCTACGTCTCGCCCGCCGACTGCACGGCCAAGGACAACAGCGGCGGTGGCGACGGCTCCCGTACGAAGCCCCTCACGATGGACGGCGTCTACACCGAAGTGAGAGAACTGGCGAGGGTGTTCGGCGTGCCCGAGCGGGGTGACGCACTCGTCGCCCGCCTCGAGTCCCGTATCACCGCGGCGACCGACGGCATCGACGCCTCCGGCACCACGCTGCTCTACTGGTTCGCCAACTCCGAGGCCCCCTACATGGCGGGCTGCTGCGGAGCGCCCGGCATCATCACCCGGGAGCTCGGCGCGAGGAACGCCTTCGACGACACCCGCGAGGAGTGGCCCCAGATCAACTGGGAGACCGTCGCCGACCGTGACCCCGACGTCCTGGTCATCGGCGACCTGACCCGGAAGTCGCAGACGGCGGAGAGCGCCGCGAAGAAGATCGCCTTCCTGGAGTCCAACCCCGCCACGAAGAACATGGACGCCGTCCGGCACAAGCGGTACGTCCTGCTCAGCGGGCAGGCCATGAACCCGTCCATCCGGACCGTGGAGGGCGTGGAGCGCGTCGCCGCCGGTCTGCGCTCCTTCGGGCTCGCCGGGTGACCGGCACCGCTCAGACCCCGGCCGTCCGCACCGGGCCGTCCCTCCCGGCCGGGGCGCCCGGCGCCCGCCTCGTGCGCCAGGGTCTCCTGTGGACCGCGGGGACGGCCCTCCTGCTCCTGTCCGTCGCGGTCGCCGTGACGATCGGTCCCGCCCGTATCTCCGTGTCCGACGTCTGGTCCGCCGTCGGCTCGCACCTCGGTCTCACCGGCGCACGGCTGACCCCGATCCGCGACGGCATCATCTGGAACCTGCGGATGCCCCGCACCCTGCTCGCGGCGGTGTGCGGGGCCGGGCTCGCGGTGTGCGGCACGGTCATGCAGTCGCTGCTGCGCAACCCGCTCGCCGACCCGTTCGTCCTCGGCGTCTCGTCCGGGGCGTCCACCGGCGCGGTCGTGGTCGTCGTCCTGGGTGCCGGAGGGGGAGCGGTGTCGATCTCGGCCGGAGCGTTCGCCGGGGCACTGTGCTCCTTCGCCCTGGTCCTGCTGCTCAGCCACACCCTCGGCGGCTCCACCGACCGTGTCGTCCTGTCCGGAGTCGCGGCCATGCAGCTCTTCTCCGCGCTCACCTCCTTCGTGGTGATGACCGCGGCCGACGCCGAGCAGACCCGGGGCGTGCTGTTCTGGCTGCTCGGCTCGCTGAGCGGGGTCGGCTGGGCAGACGTGTGGACCTGCTCGGCCGTCCTGGCCGTGACCCTGCTGATCTGCCTGGGCCACGCCCGGACCCTCGACGCCTTCGCCTTCGGCCAGGACGCGGCGGCAGCCCTCGGGGTGCACGTGGCCCGCACCCGGCTCGTGCTGCTCTGCACGACCGCACTGCTGACGGCGGCTCTGGTCAGCTCGGCAGGGGCGATCGGGTTCGTCGGTCTCGTCCTGCCGCACGCCGCGCGGGCGCTCGCCGGTTCGGGGCACCGGCGGCTGCTGCCGCTGACCGCCCTGGCCGGAGCCGTCTTCCTGGTCTGGGTCGACACCCTCGCCAGGACGGTCCTCGACCCGCAGGAGGTGCCGGTCGGGGTGGTGACCTCGCTCATCGGGGTGCCCGCCTTCGTGCTGATCCTCCACCGCACCCGGAGGAGCGCGTGAACCGGCGGCAGCACCCGGCCCCGCCCCGGCCCCTCGGGGCCGGGCCCGGCGAGGGCCTGCGGGCCTCCCGGGTCGGGAGGGAGGCCGGGGGACGGATCGTCCTGGACGGGGTGAGCATCGCGCCGCCGCCCGGTTCCACGGTCGGACTCCTCGGCCCGAACGGCTCCGGCAAGACGACCCTACTCAGGGTGATGGCGGGCGTGCTCGCCCCCGGCCACGGCGTCGTCACCCTCGACGGCCGCACGCTCGCCGAAACGGGTCGCAGGGGCGTCGCGCGCCGGGTGGCGGTCGTCGACCAGCACGCCGTGACCCAGGTGGAGATGAACGTGGCGGACGTCGTACGCCTCGGCCGCATCCCGCACCGGCGCGCCTGGGCCGCTCCGGGGCCCGAGGACGAGGACACCGTACGCGAGGCGCTGGCGCGCACCGGGCTCGCCGACCGGGCCGGGCAGTCCTGGCACACCCTGTCCGGCGGGGAGCGCCAGCGCGTGCAGATCGCGCGGGCCCTGGCCCAGCGGCCCCGCGAACTCCTGCTGGACGAGCCGACGAACCACCTGGACATCCAGCACCAGCTGGAACTGCTCTCCCTGATCACCGCGCTGCCCGTCACCGCGGTGATCGCGCTGCACGACCTCAATCTGGCTGCGATGTTCTGCGACCGGGTCACGGTGATGAAGGACGGGCGGGTGGTGGCCGGCGGAACGCCCTCGGACGTGATCACCGAGGAACTCATCGCCGACGTCTACCGCGTCCGTGCGGTGGTGACACCCGAAGGACCGGAGGGCAGGCCCTCGGTGCGGTTCCTCCCGGGCGAAACCGCGCCCGGCCGGTTCTGACAGGCCCGTCGGCAGCCGGACAGGCCCTGAGGAGCAGGACCGTGGGCCCACGGAGGCACGCGGGTACGGCACACGAGAGGGCGGGCCCGTGACCGACCGGGACCGCCCCTCGCTGATGTCGCGCGGCCTGCCGCCGCTGGGTGAGGGGTCAGCGGCGGCGTCCCCGGCCGAACTCGCCGCCCATGTCCTTGCCGCTGCCCGTGTCCTTGCCGTCCGCGTAGTCGATCTTCTCCTTGCGGAGCTCGGCGGAGACTTCCTTCTGCTCGGTGACCTTGCTGGTTTCGAGACGGACCCGCTCCACCGGGACCGCCTCCTTGCGGACGGTGGCGCGTTCGGCGTGCAGGGTGACCTCGACGTCCTGTTCGCCGAGCTCGCTCGTGCCCTTCGCACCCGTGGCCCGCTCGCCCGGCTGCAGAGGTTCGCGCACCACGCGCACCTCCTCGTGGGACACGGGCACCGTGCGCGTGACGTTCTCGGTCACGACGTACTTGTGCAGGCGCGCGCGTCCGCTCTCGTACTCCTCCGTACCGACCTGGAGCTGTTCCTCGGACCGGATCATCTCCTCGCGGCCTCCGGCGCCCGCGGCGGACCGCTCGGCTCCGGCTCCGGCGAGCGGGCGGGACGTGGAGGAGGTGTCCATGTCGCGGTGCCTGCCCGCCCCGGCACCGGTGGTGCCCATGCCGGCGGTCGTGCCAGAGGATTTCGCCTGGCCGGCCGAGGTGGTGCGAGCGGTACCCGCGGCACCGGCCGCGCCGGCTGCTCCCATGGCTCCCGTTCCGGTCCCGGACGTCGTGCGCGCGTCGCCGCCCGCTCCGGCGTGACCGGTGGTCTTCCTGGTCATCCCGTAGTGCCGGTAGAGCTCCTCCTCCTCGGAGACGGAGAGGTGCGCGTCGGCGTCCACCCGGGGGGCTTCCTTGACGCGGTCCTTCGGGTGCGAGACGTGCAGGTCGGAGCCCACGCGGCGGGCTCCGGCAAGCGGTACGAAGCTCTCCTTCATGCCGAACATGCCGGTCTTGACCGTGATCCAGTCGGGCTTGCCGGTGTCGTCGTCGACGTACACCCGTCCCACCGTGCCGACCTTCTCGCCGTCACTGTCGTAGACGGTCAGACCGTCGAGTTCGCCGGAATCCGTGAAACCGTCAGCGGCTCCCATGGCCGATTCCTCCTCGCCCGGGCGCGTCCTGTGGGTGGGTCCACCTGGGGTGGCGCGTCCGGATTCCATCGCGCCTCACCCGGATGGTCGGTGCAACCTCCCGGCCGGGGCGGCGAGCGGCCGAGGCCACCCGGGAGGGGCGGTTGACCCCGCTGCGCGCGGCTGTCGCCCCTTCGGACGCGTTACGCCATTCGGGTGAGCGGCCTCCTGGATGCGGCGTGGGGGCGCCCCGGGGCCGCCCGTATGATCGACGCGCCGTTGCCGACCGTCGGCAGGCCCGTTCACCGGGGGGTACGCCATCGCCACCACAGGCCTCCGCCTGCCCGCGCAGCGCGGCGAGCTCCTCGCCCGGCAGGAGGACGGCCTCGGCCTGCACCACCTGGTCTGGCGGCTGGGACCCGGCTGGCGGGTGTGCAGCAGTGCCGTGCTCGGCGGGGGGATCGGCCCGCGCACGTGGATCCTCAACGCCCAGGTGCCGGGCGGCTACCCCCGGCTCGACCCGGGTCGCCACCTCACGGAGATCGCCGCGGCCGAGGCGCTCCGAGGCCCCGGGGCCGGTCTGATGACGGCAGCGGACGTCACCGCGTACACCGTCGCGGAGGACGGCGGCGTGACCGCGACCGTCACCAGCGGTCTCGGTGTACGGGGCTGGGCCGCCGCTCCCGCCGAAGGCTCCGAAGGCCCCCTTCCCCCGGGCACCGTGAACATCGTGGTGACCCTCCCCGTCGCCCTCTCCGACGCCGCCCTCGTCAACGCGGTGGCGACCGCCACCGAGGCCAAGGTGCAGGCCCTGGTGGAGGCCGGACTCGACTGCTCGGGTACACCGACGGACGCGGTGTGCGTCGCCGCGCCGGAGCCGGGGGACGGGCCCGGCGAACCGTTCGCGGGTCCGCGCTCACTCTGGGGCGCACGACTCGCCAGAGCCGTGCACGCCGCCGTTCTGGAGGGTGCCCTGCGGCAGTCTTGAGACCCACCCGGTCCTGAGACCGCCCCGCACCGACGAAGGGAACCTCCCCATGACCACCGCATCCTCCGCGGACGCCGCCCCCGGCACGCCGACCGTCGCGGTCCTCGGCACCGGGATCATGGGATCCGGTATGGCCCGCAGCCTGCTCAGGGCGCAGCTCCCCGTGCGCGCCTGGAACCGTACGCGGGCCAAGGCGGAGCCTCTGTCAGCCCACGGTGCCACCGTGACGGACACGGCCGAGGAGGCGGTGCGGGGAGCCGACGTCGTGCTCACCGCGCTGAACGACGGCCCCTCCGTGGCCGAGACCCTCACCGCGGCGGCTCCCGGTCTGCGCCCCGGGCAGGTCTGGCTGCAGAGCAGCACCGTCGGACTGGACGCCACGACCGATCTGGTCCACCGGGCCGCCGGGATGGGGCTCGTCTACCTCGACGCCCCGGTCCTCGGCACGAAGCAGCCGGCGGAGCAGGGCACTCTCACCGTGTTCGTCTCCGGCCCGTCGAGCGCCCGCGCCGCGGCGCTGCCCGTCCTGGACGCGATCGGGCAGCGGACCGTGTGGGTGGGCGAGGAGCCCGGGGCCGCCACCCGGCTCAAACTCGTCGCCAACACCTGGGTGATCAACCTGGTCAACGGCGCGGCGGAGTGCCTGAACCTCGCCGAGGGTCTGGGGCTCGACCCGCAGCTGTTCCTGGACTCGATGAAGGGCGGCCCGCTGGACACGCCCTATCTCCAGAACAAGTCGGCGGCGGTGCTCTCCGGCGATCTCACCCCCAGCTTCGCCCTCTCCACGGCGCTCAAGGACTCACGGCTGATCCTCGAGGCCGCCGAGTCGGCCGGTGTGCGGCTCGACCTGGTCGCCGCCTCCGCCGAGCGGTTCAGCCGGGCCGAGGCGGCCGGACACGGCGGCCAGGACATGATCGCCACGTACTACGCGGGCCGTTCCGCATAGTCGCTCAGACCACGGTCACCGGGTGCCGCACCACCGCGTCGAAGAGGTAGCCCTGCGTGTTGTGGGCGGTCGTCGCGGGCTGGGTGCGGCCCGACCGGTCCGTGGCCCGGGCGAGCAGCACCGCGGGACCCACCGCCGCCGGAACCCAGTGGGCCGTCCAGCGGACCCAGCTCCCGGCCCGGGGCTCGTCCCGCAGCCGGGCAGGACGCCAGGTGCCGCCGCCGTCCGTGCTGACCTCGACCGAGCGCACCGGCGCGCCCCCCGACCACGAGCGGCCGGTGAGCAGGTGCCCGCGGTGGGCGGTGAAGGTGGCACCCTGGGCCAGCTCGAACGCGCTCTTGAGCGTCTGGCGGCTGAGCGGGGCGCTGCCCTCGGGCGGGTAGCCGGGCCCGAACAACCGGTACAGGCCGGTGTTCCAGGGGCTCAGCAACGGCTCCGCGCTCACCTCGATGTCGCCCACCCACTTGATGTTGGCGATGCCCACCCAGGACGGCACGATCAGCCGGACCGGAGCGCCGTGGTCGGGCGGCAGGGGCTCGCCGTTCATCTCGTAGGCGAGGAGTACGTCGTCCAGGGCCTTCGCCACCGGGAGAGGTCGGCGGACCCGGCCCAGATTCGTGCCGTCGCTGACCACCTCGGCATCCAGTCCGCGCGGCAGCACGTCGACCGCGTGTCTGCCGATCCCCGCCCGGCGCAGCACGTCGGCCAGCCGGACCCCGCGCCACCGCGCGGTCCCGATCGCGCCGAGCGTCCACGCCGTGCCGCCGACCGGCTGGTTCTGCTGCGTGGTGAAGAAGCTCCGGCCGTTGCCCGCGCACTCGACGAAGGCCGTCCGGGTGACGGACGGCAGCGCGCGGAGCGCCTCGTAGGTGAAGTCGGCCGGGGCGCCCGTCAGCCCGCTGCCCCAGACGGTCAGCTTCCAGCTGTCCGGATCGAGGACCGGTGTCGAGGTGTGGTTGCGGACGAAGAAGCGGTCGGCCGGAGTGAGCAGGCCGGTGTCCCGCAGTGCCGCGAAGTTCGTCTCCGCGTTGGTGCCACGGATGGTGAACAGCTCAGGGGGCAACGGCTTCACCACCCCCGCCAGGGACTGTGCCGCGCGGGCGGGGGAGGCGGCGGCAGGTACGAGCGGGGCGGCCACCGAGGCCGCGGCGACCAGTTTCAGCAGGTCACGCCGGTCGATCCCGGCCGATCTCGCGCGACCGCGGGACCACTGCCCCAGCCGCAGCCGGTCGTACACGGCTTCGGACGGCGGTACGGACGTCATGGGCGCTCCAGGGGATGAGGCCGGGGGAGGCGCCCGGCGACCGGGCGGTCGGGCCCGCCCCGCGCGGCCCGCGACGGCGGCCGGGCGGATACCGCCGACGCCGGCCCCCGGCGTTCGGCGGCTGCTGGTCAGTGACCGTAGACGGCGCCCGGGGCCGTACGGAAGCGACGGGGGCACGTGGCCACGAAGCTGCAACGCCGCCGCAACACACGGCGTGGGACCGCTCCCGGTGGTCCGGGGGCGGTCCCACGCCTTCTGCCGCGGAGGCTCGCTCAGTCCTGCGTGAACATGCCGCTGCGCAACGTGCGCAGGATGCGGCTGAGCAGCCGTGAGACGTGCATCTGCGAGATGCCGAGCTCTTCACCGATCTGAGCCTGTGTCATCTCCAGGCCGAACCGCATGTCGATGATGCGGCGCTCCCGTGCGTCCAGCTCGCCCAGCAGCGGGGCGAGCGTATGGAGGTTCTCCACCGACTCCATCGCGGGATCCGGTTCACCCAGCACGTCCGCGTAGGTCCGCGCGCCGATCGCCCGGCCCGCGGGCTCCGCCGAGTCGGCCGGCATGTCCAGCGAGCCGGCCGTGTAGCCGTTGGCCGCGACGATGCCTTCGGTGACCTCTTCCTCCTCCAGTCCGAGGTGCTCGGCGAGCTCCCGCACGGTCGGGTCCCGGTCGAGGCCCGCCGCGAGCCTCTCCTTCGCCTTCGCCAGGTCCACCCGCAGCTCCTGCAGCCTGCGGGGCACATGGACCGACCAGGTGGTGTCGCGGAAGAAGCGCTTGATCTCGCCGACGATGTACGGCACCGCGAACGACGTGAACTCGACCTCGCGGGAGAGGTCGAAGCGGTCGATGGCCTTGATCAGGCCGATGGTGCCGACCTGGACGATGTCCTCCATGTCGCCACTGCCGCGGTTGCGGAAGCGCCCCGCGGCGAACCGTACGAGGGAGAGGTTCATCTCGATCAGCGTGTTCCGGGCGTACTGGTACTCGTGCGTGCCCTCGTCCAGAGTCTGCAGACGGTCGAAGAACAGCTTCGACAGCCGGCGCGCGTCCTGCGGCGCGACCTGCCCGGCGTCCTCGATCCAGGGAAGCCCGTCCGAGACGCCTGCCCGTTCCGCAGCCGTGGTCCGTGCGATGTCCGCCGTCATCACGTCACGCTCCTCAGGTCGTGGGCGTCGAGGACAGGCGCCTGCCCGATGGAGGCCAACTCATGCACGCGAAAGCCGTTTTGAGCCAGAACCGCCGCGTCATTGGCCGGGAATCGTCGAGAGCGTCCCCGGGGCCCGGGACTGCGAGGTGCTCCTGTGTGCGAGAGCGCACAGGACCGCCCCACCGGTACGGGGGAGCCCGGTGGGGCGGCCGTATCCAGAGTGCCACAGCCGGGGGCTCGTTGGGGCCGTATCCGGATCAGTGGGTGCACGATTCGCCGTCCCCGTCCGGGTGCCCCGGCCGGTGCCCCCGCACGCGTGGGCCCCGACGCCGGGCGCGCGCTCGGATTGCACGTTTATGAACAGAGGGCGACCCGGGAATAGGTACGGGGCGCAGCTGGCTTTCACCCCTGTCGCCGGCCGTCGATGCCACCCGGAGAGAGCCCATGCCCGAGGCCACACCACTGCCCGCCCCCCTGTCCGCGCACGGGCCCGGAGGTGAGCAGGCCCATCCCCTGGACAACCCCTCCTGGTCCTCGCTGACCGGCCCCCACGCCCACTTCGCCGAGCGGCGCGGGCGCATCCTGCGCTATCCGCCCGACGTCACCCCCTGGCTCGCCCTCCCGGAACGGCCGGACGCCCAGGACTGGGCCGACGTCGCCGCGCTCTCGGGCCCCGGGGCGTCCGTCGCCATCACGGCCTTCCAGGAGCCCCCGCCGGCCGACTGGGAGATCGTCTTCCACGCGGAGGGCGTGCAGATGGTGGACCAGGACGTCGACGCGGCGCCCGACCCCCAAGCGGTCCGCCTCGGCCCCGCCGACGTGCCGGAGATGCTGGAGCTGGTCGAGCGCACCAGGCCAGGCCCGTTCCTGCCGCGCACGGTCGAACTGGGCACGTATCTCGGGATCCGCCGCTCCGGGGTCCTGGTCGCCATGGCCGGGGAACGGCTGCACCCGACCGGGTGGACCGAGATCAGCGGTGTCTGCACCGACGACTCCGTACGGGGCCAAGGGCTCGCGAGCCGGCTCATCAGGGCCGTCGCCCACGGCATCAGGGAGCGCGGCGAGACCCCCTTCCTGCACGCGGCGGCCTCCAACACCGGCGCCGTCCGGCTCTACGAGAACCTCGGCTTCGCGCTGCGCCGCAGGACCTCCTTCCTCGGCGCCGTCGTCCCGGCCCGCACCGGGGCGGACGGGGACGCCAGGACCCCGGACCGGGGGACGGGTAGCTTGGAACAGGTGGGACGGTAGGGACGGACATGCGGGAGGCGCGGCGTGGTCATGGGGCTCCGGCGCCGGTCTGCGGCGCGCAGCGCGTCTCCGCCCGGGGCGGCCCCGGGCGAGGCGTCCGCGGGCGCCTCGCGGATCGGGAACTGGGCACTCGCCCTCTGGCTCCTCCTGCTGACCGTCGCGGTGGTCCTGCTCGACAGTCTCACCGGTAACGACCTCCCCCTCATCCCGCTGCTGGTCGTGCTGCCCGCACTGGCCTCGGTGTTCTGCACCGTCCGCCAGACCACCGCCGTGGCGGTATGGGTCATGCTGATCGTCGTGGGGTCCCGCATCGTCTCGACCGAGGCGTTCTGGGACGTGGTCTTCCTCCTCGGCTTCACGGCCCTCGCCAGCGCGCTGGGGGTGGTGGCGTGCGCCGCGCGCATCCGGCACGCGACGGAGGTGGCCAGGCTGCGCACGGCCGCCGTGGCGCTCCAGCGCCAGATCCTGCGCCCGCTCCCGATCGTCACGCGGCAGATCTGTGCCCACGGCCTCTACGCGCCGATCGAGGAGGACCGCTTCGTGGGCGGCGACATCTACGAGGTGGTCCAGTCGCCCCACGGGACACGGGTGATCATCGGAGACGTGCAGGGCAAGGGGCTTCAGGCGATCGGCGCGGGTTTCGCCGCCCTGGGGGCGTTCCGGGAGGCCGCCGTGCGGGAGCACGAACTCACCGCCGTGGCCGACGCCGTCGAGGACGCCGTCGTCCGGCACAACGCCTTCTCCGCCGAGACGGGCGAGACCGAGCGCTTCGTCACCGCCCTGGTCCTCGGTTTCGACGACGGCGACCGCGTCCAGGTCGTCAACTGCGGCCATCTCCCGCCCAGAATGCTGCACGACGGGCGGGCGACACCGGTCACCCTGCACGAGACGTCCGTACCCCTGGGCATCGGGGGGCTCAGCGGCGAGGCGCGCGTCGCCGAGACGTTCGCGCTCCCCGACGGCGCCGCCCTGATGGTCTACACCGACGGGGTGACCGAGGCGCGCGACGCGAACGGAGCCTTCTACCCCTTCGACGAGCGGCTCGGCACCTGGTCGGCGTGCGAGCCACCGCAGGTGCTGGAGGCGCTCCTGGCGGACCTGGAGGAGTTCTCCGGCGGGGTGCGGCGTGACGACGTCGCCGTCCTTGTGCTCAGCAGACCTCCCAAGGACGACAGCCCGGCGCCGCCGCCCGGGGCCGGGGCCGGGGCCATGGAGAGTCCCACGAGGCCGGGCCCGCACCGCTCTTGACGCATCCCGGTCCCTCCGGAACGCTCAGGGCGCTGCCGCAGGCAAAGGCATCGTGCCCGCGCCTCCTGGCAGGCGGCGTCGAGAGCGCCACCGGTCTCCGCGCCTACGCCTCGGACCACCGGTCCGAGGCGTAGGCACCTGGTACGTCACCTGATCTCCTCCTGTCCCGCCCACGTCGGCAAGGGCGGTCACAGCGCGGACTGCCCCGACCAGGCGTGGCCGCGCACCGGCGCACAGTCCTGTCAGGGCACCCCCGTCGGCACCCATCCGGCCCGCGTGAAGCACGTCGTCACCGGCTCCGGCCGCGACGGCAGGCCGGCCTGGACCGCGCCCGTGGCCGCCTCTCGCCGGGCAGCGGCGCGGGCTCCTCCCGGCACGGCTGGTCACCCGCCCGGCGGCCGTGCTGGTCCTGGACGAGCCGATCAACCACCTCGCCCCGGCCGCGGAGCTGGAGGCCGCGCTCGGACGGCACCGGGGGCGGTCGTGGTCGTCTCGCACGACCGCGGGCTTTCGCGCCCGCTTCACCGGCGACCGCCTGGAGATCCGGCCGGACCGGGTGGTGGCGGCCCGCGGGGCCTACGCCCCGGGGCCCGGGAGGCCGCCGCGTACGTGAGCGAGGAGCCGCTCCACGAAGACCCGCTGGCCCGCCACCAGCCGTTCGAGGGCTTCGTCCGGCGTGCACCAGGCGAACCGGTCCATCTCCGGGAACTCCCGCAGCACACCGGACCCCTTCGGCCACTCCATGGTGAACGTGCCGGGGACGGCGCCGGCAGGGTCGAGATCGGCCTCCACGGCCCAGACGGTCACCGTCTTGCCGCCCGACTGCCGTGACTCGCCGAGGGCGACCCACTCGCCCTCGGGAAGGGGCAGGCCGAATTCCTCCCCGAACTCCCGGCGGGCGGCGGCGGCAGGCTCCTCGCCCGGTTCGTACTCGCCCTTGGGGACGGACCAGGCCGCCGCCTCCCGGTGGGCCCAGAAGGGTCCGCCCATGTGGCCGATCAGCACCTCGGCGTCCGGCCCGCCGTCGGCGCCGGGGACGACGCGGAAGAGCAGGATCCCCGCACTGCGCTTGACTGTCGACATGTCGTCAAGTGTGCCGCCCGGTCCGGCGCGAGGCCACCCGTCCGGCAAGCAGAACCGCTGAGACGAGGCGCGCCTAGGGTCACTCCATCGCCGCACACTGTTCCTCCTGATGTCCCCGTTGCCCTCTGGTGCGTCCCCCCTCGCGCGGTCATGCTGTCGGCCGACAGCGCGATTCGCGCGCAATCCGCTCCGCACCAGGAGGATTTGTGGGCCCAGGCACCTTCCGCAGCACGCTGCGTCCCCTCGTGCTGCTGGCGACCGTGGCCGGGCTGACGGCCGGAGCCGTCGTACCCGCCGCCGCCGACACGACTCCGGACCCCCGCCCGTACACCACCGCCGAGATCCTCAGACCCGTCGCCCCGCCCGCCGCGAGCGGGCCCTCGGCTGAGGCGAAGTCCGTCCTGGACGGTGACGGCATCGAGACGGCCCGCACGTCCCGGCCCGTCGCCCCCGGCGTCCGCCTGAGCTCGTACGACCGTCTGGAATCGGACAAGTGGCTGCGGGTCGACACCCTCTCCGTCGACCTGGACGGCAGCGACGTGCGCGCCGACTACCTCTCCTCGGGCAAGGTCGCGGACCGGCACACGGTCTCCGAGCTCGCCGCCGGGCACGACGCCGGCCGGGGCCGTCGCACCGTCGCGGCGATCAACGCGGACTTCTTCGACATCAACCAGACGGGCGCGCCCCAGGGCCCCGGCATCGAGGACGGCGCTCCCGTCCACTCGCCGGCCCCGGGCGTCAACCGGGCGGTGGGCATCGGGCCGGAGAACGCGGGCCGGATCCTCGAGCTGTACTTCGAGGGCACCCTGACTCTCCCCTCGGGTGCGCATCCGCTGGCCGCTTACAACGCCGCGAACGTACCGGCGCAGGGTGTCGGCGCCTACACGCCGGCCTGGGGGAGCGCGGACCGCGCGCTGACCGTCGACGCCGCGCAGCCCGTGGCCGAAGTGGCCGTACGCGACGGCTCGGTGGTCTCCGTGTCCGGCTCCCCGGGGTCGGGGCCCGTGCCGGAGGACACCGTGATCCTCGTCGGCCGTGAGGCGGGGGCCGCCCTGCTGCGCGCGCTGGAGCCCGGCGACCCGGTCTCGCTCGAGTACCACGCGCGCACCGACGGCGGGCCGGTGCCGCGCACCGCGGTGGGCGGGCGGGAGCTGCTCGTCGTCGACGGCGTGGCGCAGAACCACGACGGCGAGGGCAACAACACCGCGGCGCCCCGCACCGCCGTCGGGTTCTCAAAGGACGGCCGCACCATGCAGGTCGTCACGGTCGACGGCCGCCAGGCCGACAGCGGCGGTGTCACCCTCACCGAACTCGGCGAGATGATGCGTGGGGCAGGCGCGTACAGCGCCCTGAACCTCGACGGAGGAGGCTCCTCCACCCTCGTCGCCCGTGAGCCGGGCACCGACGCACTCCAGGTCGAGAACAGCCCTTCCGACGGCAGTGAGCGCACCGTGCCCAACGGTCTCGCGCTGACGGCCCCCGACGGCAGCGGCCGGCTCGAAGGGTTCTGGGTCGGCACGCGCACGCCGGCCGGCGCCGCCCCCGGCGACGACCCGGTGACCGGCGGCCACCCCGAGCGGGTCTTCCCCGGCCTGACCCGGTCGCTCACCGCGGCCGGTCACGACGAGACGTACGGTCCAGCCGCGGGCACCCCGCGCTGGCGTGCCGTCAGCCCGGCGATCGGCGGCGTCGACCAGGACGGGACGTTCACCGCACGCCGCGGCGGAACGACCGCCGTGCGGGCCGAACGGGCGGGAGCCCACGGCGAGACCCGGCTCACGGTCCTCGGCCCGCTGGCGCGGATCCGGCCCACCACCCCACGGGTCGGACTCGCGGACGGGGAGGCCACCGGCGTCTTCGGCGTCGTCGGCTTCGACGCCCACGGCACGAGCGCCCCGATCGAACCAGGCGACCTCACCCTCGACTACGACCACGCGCTCTTCGCCGTCGAGGACGACGGCAAGGGGTCCTTCACCGTACGGTCCCTCACCGGCACCGGAGCGGGACGGATCGAAGCCACCGTGGCGGGCGTCAGCACCACCCTCGCGGTGAGCGTCGGCCTCACCGACCGGACGGTCGCCGGGTTCGAGGACGCGGCATCCTGGAAGTTCAGCCAGGCACGCGCCGAGGGTTCGCTCGCCGAGACGCCCGACGGGCACACCGGCACCGGACTCCGGCTCACCTACGACTTCACCCGCTCCACCGCCACCCGCGCCGCATACGCGGCCCCGCCGCAGCCGATCGTGGTGGCGGACCGGCCGCAGTCGTACGCCCTCTGGATCAAGGGCGACGGCAACGGCGCCTGGCCGACGCTGCACCTGAAGGACGCGGCGGGTTCGGACCAGCTGCTGCGCGGGCCCTACATCACCTGGACGGGCTGGCGGCAGGTCACCTTCGCCGTGCCGGCGGGCGCGCCCACCCCGCTGTCCGTCCACCGCTTCTACCTCGCCGAGACCGCGGCCGCCCGCCAGTACACCGGCGAGATCGTCGTCGACGACCTGTCCGCCCAGGTTCCGCCCCGCGTCGAGATCCCTGAACAGCCCCTGCCGGCGGATCCGCTGATCGACTCCGCGGCGACGACAGAGGGCAGGGACTGGCAGTTCGCCGTGATGTCCGACGCACAGTTCGTCGCGCGTGCCCCCGACAGCCCCGTCGTCCAGCAGGCCCGCCGGACCCTGCATGAGATCAAGGCGGCGCGGCCCGACTTCCTGGTCGTCAACGGCGACCTCGTGGACGAGGGATCGCCCGCCGACCTCGCCTTCGCCCGCCAGGTCCTGGAGGAGGAGCTGGGTGACGGGCTTCCCTGGTACTACGTCCCCGGGAACCACGAGGTGATGGGCGGCACGATCGGCAACTTCGTCACCCAGTTCGGCCCCGCGCAGCGCACGTTCGACCACGAGGGCACCCGCGTCATCACGCTCGACACGTCGAGTCTCAGCCTGCGCGGGGGAGGCTTCGCACAGATCAAGGAGGTGCGCGCCCAGCTGGACGCGGCGGCGGGGGACCGGTCCGTCGGCTCGGTGATGCTGATCGAACACGTACCGCCCCGCGACCCGACCGTGCAGAAGGGCAGTCAGCTGAGCGACCGCAAGGAGGCGGCGCTCGTGGAGCGGTGGCTCGCCGACTTCCGCCGTACGACGGGCAAGGGCGCGGCCCTGATCGGCAGCCACGTGGGGGTCTTCCACGCCGCGCACGTCGACGGCGTCCCGTACCTGGTCAACGGCAACTCGGGCAAGGCACCGGCAGGCCCCGCGGACGAGGGTGGCTTCACTGGCTGGAGTCTGATCGGCGCCGACCGCGTGTCGCCCGTGGAGCAGGCGGCGGCGCGCAGGCAGCCGTGGCTCGGCGGCCCCGACTGGGTCTCGGCCCAGACCCGCGCCCATGTCGACGAGCTGTCCCTGGACGCGCCCGCCACGCTGGTCGCGGGTCAGCGCACACGGATCGAGGCGCGCGTCGTCCAGGGAGCGCGGGCCGTGCCCGTCGCCTTCCCGCTCAGCGCGGACTGGACCGGCTCCCCCGATCTCCACATCGGCGCGGCGGACCGGGCCCGGGGCCGGCACGTCGCGACGCTCGACCCGGTCACGGGCACTCTCACCGCGCTCCGGCCGGGCACCGTCACCCTGGCGGTGACCGTCAACGGCACCACCCGGCAGGTACGGATCGGGATCACGGCCGCGGCGGTGGCGCCCGCGGCCTGACGCGTGGGCGCGCACCGTGGCCGCCTCGACCGCGCGGCTCCCGGACCGTCCCGGGAGCCGGATCGAGGCGGGCGGCAGCCAGTACTTCGGCTTCCAGGGTGCCTACACCGGCACCCACGCCAAGGCCGCCCCGTTCACGCTCAACGGGGCCACCCGCACGGTGGCCTGAGCCCTCGTGGCGCCCCGGGCCGGGCGGCTGCTCCGCCGTGCGTCCTGCCCGGGACCCACGCCCGGCAGGCCCACCGCGGAGCCCGGACCCGGGCCGTGCCCGGCAGGGCGTGCGGCGCGTCCCGCCCCGAGCCGTGTCCGCCGGCGCCCTGAGCCGCGCGCCCGGCAGACGCGCGCCGGCCGTCCCTCCCCGCGGGGGCGGCCGGCGCGGCTGCAGCGCTCAGGTCTTCCGGTATCCGTACGCGTCCGTGGCCGCCGCCTCCACGGTGTCCAGATCGCCCCCGGCCGACGCCGTGACCAGTGCGGCCACCGCGCCCTCGACGAAGGGCGCGTCCACCAGCCGTGCCCCGGGCGGGAGTTCGTCGCCGTCCGCCAGCATGGACTTCACCGTCAGCACCGCGCTCCCGAGGTCGACGAGCAACGCGACCCCGGCGCCCCGGTCGACCGCCCTGGCCGCCTCGGCGATCAGTTCCGTACTCGTCCCCAGGCCTCCGGCCGAGGTCCCGCCGGCCGCTGCCACCGGTGCCGTCGCACCACCGGCCGCCAGCCCCTTGGCCAACTCGGCCACGGCCTGCGCCACCGGCGCACTGTGCGAGACCAGCACGATCCCGACCTGCTCCTCGTCGGTCATGCCGCCCCTTCCCCGCCCGGCTCCCCGGCCTCCGCGAGCGCCCCGACCAGCAGGGCGGCCGAGGCCGCCCCCGGATCCTGGTGCCCGATGCTGCGCTCGCCCAGATAGCTCGCCCTGCCCTTGTGCGCCCGCAGCGGAACGGTCGCCAGCGCCCCCGCGAGCGCCGCGTCACCGGCCTCCCCGAACGAGGATTCCAGTACCTCGACGGCCGGGAGCAGGGCGTCCAGCATCGTCTTGTCCCCGGCCCGCGCGCCGCCGAGCTGTGCCACCGCCGCGACACCCGTCCCGAGAGCCGCCGCCAACTGGCCGACGGTCACCTCCGCGTCGTCGCCCAGCGCTTTGCCCGTGCGGCGCAGCAGGGTTCCGTACAGGGGACCGGACGCGCCGCCGACCGTGGAGATCAGCTGACGCCCGGCCGACGTCAGTACGGCGCCCGGCGTGGCGGGTTCCTCCTTCTCCAGTACCTCGCACACCGCGTTGAAGCCGCGGCGCATGTTCATCCCGTGGTCGGCGTCCCCGATCGCGGCGTCGAGCTCCGTCAGCCGGTCCGCCTCCCGGTCGACGGCTGCCGCGGTGGCGCTCATCCAGCGGCGGAAGAAATCGGTGTCGAGCACAAGAACTCCTGTTCCTCGGACGGTGGTTCCTCGCGCGGTGCTTCTCACGGCCAGGGGCGGGCAGGCCCCCCTCACCGGCCCCAGCGGAGGGCGGGTGTCTCCACCGGGGAGTCCCACAGGCGCAGCATCTCCTCGTCCACCTGGCAGAGCGTCACCGAACAGCCCGCCATGTCGAGCGACGTCACGTAGTTCCCCACCAGGGTACGAGCCACCGACACGCCCCGCTCGGACAGCACCCGCCGCACTTCCGCGGTGAACCCGTACAGCTCCAGCAGCGGGGTCGCGCCCATCCCGTTGACCAGGACCAGCACGGGCCCGCTGGGCCGCAGGTCCTCGAGCACCGCGTGGACGGCGAAGTCGGCGATCTCGCCGGAGGTCATCATCGGGCGGCGTTCCCGGCCGGGCTCGCCGTGGATGCCGATGCCCAACTCCATTTCACCGGACGGGAGATCGAAGATCGGCGAGCCCTTCGCCGGTGTGGTGACGGAGCTGAGGGCGACCCCGAAGCTCCGGGAGGACTCATTCACCCTGCGCGCCACGGACTCCACCCGCTCCAGCGGCGCGCCCTCGTCGGCCAGTGCGCCGGCGATCTTCTCGACGAACAGGGTCGCCCCGGTGCCCCGCCGTCCCGCCGTGAACGTGCTGTCCGCCACCGCGACGTCGTCGTCGACCACGACCCGGGCGACCTGGATTCCCTCGTCCTCGGCGAGCTCGGCGGCCATCTCGAAGTTCAGCACGTCGCCCGTGTAGTTCTTCACGACGAACAGCACCCCCGCGCCGCTGTCGACAGCGGCGGCGGCACGCACCATCTGGTCGGGCACCGGCGAGGTGAAGATCTCGCCGGGACACGCGGCCGACAGCATGCCGGGCCCGACGAACCCCGCGTGCAGCGGTTCGTGCCCGGACCCGCCACCGGAGACCAGCGCCACCTTTCCGGGGACCGGGGCGTCACGGCGGACGACGAGACGGTTCTCGGGGTCCACGACCAGCTCGGGGTGGGCCGCGGCCATTCCGCGCAGTCCGTCCGCGACGACGGTCTCCGGCACGTTGATGAGCATGCGCAACGGTTCCTCCTGGGGAGAGCTCCGGCCGTCCGGTCGGGCCGGCCGTCAGCGTGAATCCGGTCCTCGTGTCTCAGCTGCGTACGCCCCCCAGTATCGAAGACGGCCGCGTGATCGGGAAGCGACGCGTCGGGGGCCGCCCCCGCCGCGTCGCCTCCGCCACCGGCCGTGTCTTACGGTCCGGTGACGTGGGCGCGCCGCACCGTCCCGCGCTCTCCGGGCGGCCTAGCGTGGCGGCCATGCGTGTACTGGTCACCGGCGGAGCCGGGTTCATCGGGTCGTCCATCGTCCGGACGCTCGCCTCGGGCGGGCACGAGCCGGTGGTCCTCGACGCACTGCTGCCCTCCGCGCACGGGCCCGCCGGGCCCGGGCGCTCCGTGGACGACCCCCTGCCGTCAGGTGTCCGGACGATCGTGGGGGACGTACGGGACCGGGACACGGTGGCCGGAGCGCTGGCCGGGGTGGACGCCGTCTGCCACCAGGCGGCCATGGTCGGCCTCGGCAAGGACTTCGCCGACGCCCCGGAGTACGTCGGCTGCAACGACCTCGGCACCGCCGTGCTGCTCGCCGGGATGGCGGCGGCCGGGGTCCGGGACCTGGTGCTCGCCGGCTCGATGGTGGTCTACGGCGAAGGGCGGTACGACTGCCCCCGGCACGGTGCGGTCAGGCCGGGTCCCAGGGCTGTCGCCGACCTCGACGCCGGACAGTTCGAGCCGCGCTGCCCGGCGTGCGGCGCGGAACTGGTGCCGGGTCTGGTCACCGAGGACGCGGCGGGCGACCCGCGCAACGTCTACGCGGCGACCAAGCTGGCACAGGAACACCTCGCCGCCGCGTGGACACGCGCCACGGGCGGGCGGGCCGTCGCGCTGCGCTACCACAACGTGTACGGGCCGGGGATGCCGCGGGACACCCCGTACGCCGGGGTCGCGTCCTTCTTCCGTTCCGCCCTGGCACGCGGCGAGGCCCCCCGGGTGTTCGAGGATGGCGGTCAGCGGCGCGACTTCGTGCACGTGCGGGACGTGGCCTCGGCCAACGCCGTGGCACTCGCGGCGCTGCGGGAGCGCGAGCCGGGCACCTTCGACGCCTACAACACCGGAAGCGGCACACCGCACACCATCGGCGAGATGGCCCGCGCCCTGGCCGCGGCCCACGGTGGTCCCGCCCCCGTCGTCACCGGTGAGTACCGGCTCGGCGACGTCCGCCACGTGACCGCGGACTCGCGCCGCCTGCGCGACGAGCTCGGCTGGAAGCCGGAGACGGACTTCGGCGAGGGGATGCGGGAATTCGCCACGGCGCTCCTGAGGGCACGGGCGGACCGGTGACGGAGGGCCGGGGGCGGCCCCGGCTCAGCCCCGCGCGGCGGGGAGAGTGACTTCGAAGCAGCAGCCGCCGGCCACGTTCCGCACGTCCGCCCGGCCGGAGTGCGCCTCGACGATCCCCCGGACGATGGCGAGGCCGAGGCCCGCCCCGGCGGGCGGCGTGCGGGCCGGGCTGCCCCTCCACCCCGTGTCGAACACGCGCGCGAGGTCCTCCTCGGGGATCCCGCCGCAGCCGTCGGTCACCGAGAGCACGAGACCGTCGGATGAGCTCTGCGCGGCCACCGCGACCGTTCCGTCGGCGGGGGTCCGCCGGATCGCGTTGATCAGGAGGTTGCCCAGGACCCGGCTCATCTCCTTGCTGTCCACCTCCACGGGCACGGCGTCCACCCGGTCACCGATGAGACGGACCCCGTGTTCACGGGCCAGCGGATGGGCCCCGGCCAGCGCGTCGCCGACCAGGTCGTGGGCGGACACCCGGGTGGGAGCCAGGGTGAGTGACCCGGCATGGATCCGGGAGAGTTCGAAGAGATCGCCGACCATGTCGTTCATGCGCTCCACCTCCCTGCGAATCTGCCGCAGGTAACGGCCGGAGTCCTGGGCCAGGCCGTCCTCCAGGGCCTCGGACATGGCGCGCAGCCCGGTCAGAGGAGTCCGGAGGTCGTGCGAGATCCAGGCGACGAGCTCGCGGCGCGACCGCTCCAGGGCGCGCTCGCGCTCCCGGGAGCTCTCGAGCTTCGCGCTCGTCGCCGCCAGTTCACGGGTGAGCGCGTCGAGTTCGGCGGTGGACTGCCCCTCCGGCGCCGCGAACGTCCCCCCTTCCCCGAAGTCGCGGGCGGCCATCGTCAGGTCCCGGCTCCTGGCGGCCACCCAGCGGCCCAGCAGCATCGCCGTCGCGAGGGAGACGACGGCGGCCATGGCGACGACGGTGGTCACCACCGTCAGGTCGTGCGGGGAGAGGAACATCGCCCAGGCCACGGCCAGGGTCCCCGCCAGCATCGCCGTGACGGCCACCGCGGCGACCACGGTCAGGGAGACCACCAGGGGGCGGTGCCGGAGCAGCCGCAGGGCCAGGGCGCCCAGCAGCCCGGCCGTGACGGCGCCGAGAAGGGCGAGGAGGGCGATGAGCAGCAGGTCGGTCATGTGATCAGTTCCCGGGTACGTCGTCGTCCGGCAGGTCCAGGCGGTACCCCACGCCCCACACCGTCCGGATCAGAGCGGGACGGGCGGGGTCGGTCTCGACCTTGCCGCGCAGCCGGCGCACATGGACCGTCACGGTCGAGAGGTCGCCGAAGTCCCAGCCCCAGACCTCCCGCATCAGCTCCTCACGGGTGAAGGCCTGGCCCGGGTGGCTCAGGAAGAACACGAGCAGATCGAACTCCCGGAGGGTGAGAGCGAGGTCCTTCCCGTCACGGGTGGCGCGCCGGGCGAGCGGCTCCAGGCAGAGCCCGGCGCCGCTCAGCCGGGCGGGCGAGGACAGGTCCGTCCGCCGGCCCCGGCGAAGCACGGCCTCCACGCGCAGCACGAGCTCACGTGGGCTGAAGGGCTTGGTCACGTAGTCGTCCGCACCGGTCTCCAGACCGAGGATCCTGTCGTCCTCGTCCCCCCGCGCGGTGAGCATCACGACGGGCACGGGCCCCTGCGCGCGCATGCGCCGGCACACCTCGAAGCCGTCCATGCCGGGCAGCATCAGATCGAGCACCACCAGGTCGGGCCGCAGCGCCGCGAAACGCTCCAGGGCGGCGAGGCCGTCGCCCGCCCGCTCGACGTCGTAGCCCGCGCGTTCCAGGTATCCCGCGGCGACCTCCGCGACCGTCGGATCGTCGTCCACGACGAGGACGCGGCCGTGCGACACGCCGGGCCCGCGGCCCCCCGGTGAGGCGCCCCGGACGTTCGCGGGGGAGGGGGTGTTCTGCATGGTGCCACTGTGGCATCACCGGGCGTCCGTCCGGATGCCCCTGGGCGGCCACACGGTCGACGTCCACGTTTCGTAAGAACCTGAAGCCCGAAATGCCGGATTTCGCTCCGTAGGGTGATCGACGTGACCGACTCAGCACCGGCGGACCCCGCCCACCCCATCCGAGCCGACATCGTCCTGCCCTGCCTCGACGAGGCCGAGGCCCTGCCCCGGGTCCTGGCCCGCGTTCCCGAAGGGTGGCGGGCCATCGTCGTCGACAACGGATCCACCGACGGCTCGGCGGCCGTCGCGCGCTCGCTCGGTGCGACCGTCGTCCACGAACCGCGCCGTGGCTTCGGATCCGCCTGCCACGCCGGACTGCTCGCCGCCGAGGCGGAGTACGTCTGCTTCTGCGACTGCGACGGCTCGCTCGACCCGGCCCTGCTTCCCGGCTTCGTCCGGCGGATCGCCGAGGGGGAGAGCGACCTCCTTCTGGGCCGGCGCCGCCCCACGGCCTGCGGCGCCTGGCCCCTGCACGCCAGGCTGGGCAACATCGCGCTGTCCGGCATGCTCCGCCGCCGTACCGGTCTGCGGTTGCACGACCTCGGGCCGATGCGGGCCGCACGCCGCGAAGCGCTGCTGGCGCTCGACCTGACGGACCGTCGCAGCGGCTACCCGCTCCAGATGGTGGTGCGCGCCTCGGACGCCGGACTGCGCGTCGCCGAGACGGACGTGCCGTACCTCCCCCGGACGGGGAAGTCCAAGGTCACCGGTACCTGGCGGGGCACCTGGCACGCGGTGCGGGACATGCGGGCGGTGCTGCGGCAGCCCCGGCCCCCGGCCCCGTGGGGCGTCGCGGCGGAGGTGTCCCGGTGAGCGCACGGATGCCGGCCGCCGGCACGACGACGCTGCTCGTCATCGCCAAGGAGCCGGTCCCCGGCCGGGTCAAGACCCGGCTCACGCCGCCCTTCACTCCCGGCGAGGCCGCGGAACTCGCCGCCGCGGCGCTCGAGGACACCCTGCGGACCGTGCTCACCCTGCCCGCCCTGCGACGGGTCCTGGTCCTCGAAGGGCGCCCCGGCCCCTGGACGCCGTCGGGTTACGAGGTGCTGCCCCAGTGCGCAGGCACCCTCGACGCACGCATCGCGGCGGCCTTCGGCACCTGCACCGGACCGGCCCTGCTCATCGGCATGGACACCCCGCAGATCACCCCGTCGCTGCTGGCGCCGGCGCTCTCACCGGGCGGCTGGGACGGCTGCGACGCATGGTTCGGGCCGGCCGAGGACGGAGGCTTCTGGGCTCTGGGCCTCGCGGTCCCCGACCCCGGCCTCGTACGGGGCGTACCGATGTCCCGCCCCGACACGGGCGAGATCCAGCGGGCGCGCCTGACCGGCGCGGGCCTCGCCGTGCGGAACCTGCCCTCCCTGCGCGACGTGGACACCGCCGAGGACGCGCTGCACGTCGCCGCCGCCGCGCCCCGCGGCCGGTTCGCCGACACCCTCACCCGCCTCGGCGGGGCGGCGGTCCGATGAGCACGGTACTGCCGCCGGCGGGGCCGTCCTACGCTCCCTGGGGGGCCGATCCGTACGCGCGCGCGCTGACCAGCGGTCACGGCCCGCTCTTCCTCCGCCGGACGGACGGGTGGCTCCTGCCGCTGGACGTCGAACGCTGGTGCGCCGACGCCGATGCCGCCGATCTGTCGGCGCTCCGCCGCAGCGAGGGGCCGGTCATCGACATCGGCTGCGGCCCCGGGCGGCTGGTGGCGGCGCTGGCCGCGCGCGGGCACCGCGCGCTGGGCATCGACGTCAGCGAAGCCGCCATCGGACGCACCCAGCGGATGGGGGGTTCGGCGCTCCGCCGCAGTGTGTTCGAGCCGCTGCCCGGTGAGGGCCGTTGGGGTACGGCCCTGCTCATCGACGGCAACATCGGGATCGGCGGTGACCCCCGCGCCCTGCTCCGCCGGGTCGCCTCCGTGCTGGCCCCGGGCGGACTGCTCCTCACCGAGGCCGCGCCCCACGACGTGGACGAGCAGGTCCAGGTACGCATCGACGACGGCCGGGAGCCCGCTGGTGCGGCGCCCCCCTTCCCCTGGGCCCGCGCCGGGGTGTCCGCGCTGCTGGCGTACGCCCGGGCGGAGGACTGGAGGCCCGTCGATCAATGGGAGGCCGACGGCCGCCCGTTCCTCGCCTTCCGCCGCGCCCGGACGGTCCGGACGACCAGCCAGAGCGCCGACACGGCGAAGAGCGCGGCCGTGATCAGCAGCCAGTTCCCCAGGAACCTGTCGGGGGACATCCCGGCGGCAGGCTCGTAGCGCTCCGCGTGACGCGTGATCAGCGGGAACCACATCAGCAGGAGCAGCCCGGACAGCAGGAGCGGGACCCGTACGAAGTTCACCAGCGACGGCCGCCGGGCGAGAGGGATCCGCAGCGCCCGGTCGGCCGCAGAGTACAGCGGCACCAGCACGAGGTCGTGCAGGAGAGCGGCGCCCAGGAACCACACGAGGATCATGAGTGTGTCCCCGTCGAGCAGCCGCACCCCCGCGTAAGCCGCGAGGGCCGACGACGAGACCATCAGCAGCAGGTGCAGAGGTCCTTCCCCGTACCAGCGGCGCAGCACCCGCATCACAGCTCTCCGAACGTCAGGCGGTTCACCCATTTGGTGTTCATCACTCCGGGGGCGGCCGGGACGATGACGCGCGCCGGGTAGCCGTGATCCGGTGACAGGGGCTCACCGTTGACGCCCAGCGCCAGCAGGGAGCGCGGGTCGCGCACCTGGTTGTCCCTGAGCGCCACCCTCCTGAACGGCCCGCTGCGCTGGAGCGACTCCACCAGCACCCCCGGCGGGCCGTCGGGGAAGCCGGCGAGCGCGGCCAGATCCCGCAGAGGGACCCCGCGCCACCACTGGTCGGATGTCGACCAGCCCTCCACACAGGCGATGGGCAGGGCCGCACTGTGCTGCTGCATGTCCAGGAGGTCCGCCCGGGACAACCGGATCTCCCCGGCCGGCCCGACGACGGTGAGCCGCCAGCGTTCCCCCGTGGCGGCCGGAACGATGCCCACCTTCGCGGCGGTCTTGTTGATCTGGAAGCCGTTGGGCCCCTGGCCGGGTTCGGCACCACCGCGCGGCGTCAGCAGGGCGGTCCGCCGCAGCCCGCCGTCGAAGCTCCGGCCGGCGGAGGTCACGAGAAGGAGCAGCGACCCCGCCCCCACGACGGCGAGGGCGCCGCGCCGCGAGACGGTGGGCGGGGCGGGGCGCGACGACGCGAGTTCGTCGCTCTCCCCCGTGGGAAGCCCGTGGCGCAGGACCCGTAGCGCCCGGGGGAGCTTGAGACACGTATGGGCGAGGAAAGCGGCGAAGAAGACCCACGCCCCGTAGAAGTGCAGGGGGTAGAACGATCCGGGGAAGAGGTACTCCAACTGGATGTTGAGCAGTCCGGTGACGCATTCGAAGAGCGCCCCGCCGACGAGCAGCATGAGCGACAGGCGCTCCAGGGCATGCGCGGCAGATCTCACGGGCGGCAGCGTGAACAGCTTCGGGATCACCGACCACAGCTTGGCCAGGAGCACGGGCACGATGACGATCCCCAGGGTGACGTGGACGCCCTGGGTCAGCCGGTACAGCCAGTGAGGGCCCGTGGGCCAGTCGAAGAGGTAGAAGCCCAGCCACCCCTTGCCGGGCGTCTTGTCGTTCACGGCCGCGAGGTCCGGGTTGTACGCCGCGTACGACAGAAGGCCCGTGACGAACAGCAGGGGCATGCCGACGAGGAGCACCAGGCCGAGTACGGCCGTGAACCGCACCCCGCGCACCGGACTGCGCCAGAAGGCGGGCTCGGTGGGGAGAGGGAGCCCGGGGGAGGGGAGGCGTGCACCGGTTCGCCGGGGTCTGTCGCGCATGTGCCGACGTTATGCCGTGGACGCCGCTCCCAGGTGCGTACGACTCCTGACGAAAGTCTGACGTCACGCTCGGGGGTGCGTCACCGGCCGCAGAATCTGACGGTTGTGTGACGCGGCGGCGTCGCACCGGCCGCCGGACCTCTTCGATGCGTAGCGTGCGTGCGTGACGACCGAGGAACGCAGCGACCGGATCCGGCCCCCCGAAGAAACCGGGCCGGCCCCCGCCGACGGGTCCGCCGACCGCCGGGCCGACCTGACGGCAGCCGCGGCGGGAGCCCTGCTGGTGGCCGTGGCCATAGCGGTCGGATGGGTGATCCAGGAGGGCGACGGCAGCCTGCAGGTCCACTGGCCGCCCCTCCTCGCCTCCTGGGATCCGCACGTCGGCCCTGGTACCCCGGCTGCCGTGGCGGTGGCGGTGGCGGTCGTCGCCCACGGGCCGCAGCTCGCGGCTCGGCTCCCCTGGAGGCGGCTGCTGCTCACCTGCTGGACCGGCTCGGTGGCGTGGATCCTCTCGCTCGCCCTCATCGAGGGCTGGTACCGGGGGATCGCGCGCAGGCTGACCACCAAGCACGAATACCTGCGCGTGATCGACCGCTTCGACGACATCGGCGCCGCCCTGCGCGGTTTCACCGACCACATCGTGATCGGGCCGCCGGGCAACTGGCCCGCCCACGTCGCCGGCCACCCACCGGGAGCCACGCTCACCTTCGTCGGTCTGGACCGCGTGGGACTCGGGGGCGGCGCATGGGCGGGCATGTGGTGCATCGTGCTCGGCGGCTCGGCCGCCGTGGCCGTCATGGTCGCGCTGCGCGCCCTGACGGGGGAACACCTGGCGCGGCGCGCGGCTCCCTTCCTCGTCCTCGCCCCGTTCGCCGTCTGGACCGGCACCTCGGCGGACGGCTACTTCGCCGCCGTCGCGGCGTGGTCCGTGGCGCTGCTGGCCCTGGCCGCGACGCGCACGGCCCGGCACCCGGCAGCCGCCGCGCTCGGATCCGGACTGCTGTTCGGGTTCACCTGCTACCTGAGTTACGGCCTGACCCTCATCGCGGTCCTGGCGGCAGCCGTGCTCGTGCTGGCCCGGACCGCGCGCCCGCTCGGCCCCTTCCTGCTCGGCGCACTCGTCGTCCCCGTGGCCTTCACCCTGGCGGGCTTCCACTGGTGGGAGGCCTACCACCTGCTCGTCGAGCGCTATTACCAGGGCGCGGGCGGAACCCGTCCCTACTCCTACTGGGTCTGGGCGAACCTCGCCTGCACGACTCTCGCCGCCGGACTCGCCACCGTCGCCGGCCTGCGCCGCGCGGCGGTGTCGGCCCCCGCCGCCGTACGCGCACTGCGTCCCGGCACCACGACCGCTTCCCAGCGACTCGCGCTTCTCACCCTGGCCGCGCTCCTGGCCATCGCCGCCGCGGACCTGTCCGGGATGAGCAAGGCGGAGACGGAACGCATCTGGCAGCCGTTCGTCGTCTGGCTGATGCCCGTTGCCGCTCTGCTTCCGGACATCGGCACGCGTCGCCGGCTCGCCGCCCAGGCCGTCCTCGCCCTTCTCGTCAACCACCTGCTGTGGACCGGGTGGTGAGCGACGGAGGGGCAGCCCCCGGCGGGCTGCCTCCTGTCATGCGCACCGTGCCACCGTGCGGGCGAGCCACGCCTCGAAGGTCTCCGTGCCCCGGGGACCCGGACCGGCCGGCGAACTGGCCGTCCCTCGTGCGGTACGCCGGCGCGTCCCGGGAACGCGTTCCCGGGACGCGCCTCCTGCCCTCAGTCGCGCAGGCAGAACTCGCGCTCGCCCAGCCACTGGCCGAACCAGTCGCTCAGCGGGACGGTGAAGCACCACCCGTCCTCGTTCGTGTCCGGCAGGGGCGTCGTGGGCGTGGGCTTGTCGGGCTTCGGGGTTTCCGGTGTCCCGCTCGGGTCCGGTGCGGGAGCCGAGGGCCCGGTGGCGTCCGGCAGTCCGCTCAGCATCTCGCGGAACACCCGTGAGGACTCGGGGTTCTCGGAGCACTGCCACACACCGTGCGGGCAGTAGTCCGTGATGGTCTGGTAGAGCGGCTTGTGCCGCTCCATCCACTCCAGCATGCGGCGCATGTACTCGGGGTTGTCGCCGTTGCGGAAGAGGCCCCACTCCGGGAAGGAGATCGGCTTGCCGTGCTCGGCCGCGAAGTCGACCTGCTTCTGCAGGCCGTACGGTTCGTTCACCTGCTCGTCGAAGGTCCGCGCCGGGGGCTGGTCGTAGGAGTCCATGCCGATGATGTCCACGACGTCGTCACCCGGGTAGCACTCGGTCCAGGGCACCGCGTCCCGCCCACGGCTCGGCGCGAAGTCGAAGCGGAACTCCTGGCCGGCCACGGACCGCATGGTCGTGACGATGCGGTTCCAGTACGCCTTCCACGCCACGGGATCGGGACCGCACCGGTGTGTGTAGGTCGTCCCGTTCATCTCCCACCCGAGGACGATCACCGTGTCCGGCACGCCCAGCAGGACCAGCTTCTCGGCCAGTCGGCGGAAGTGCTCGTCGAACTCACCTTCGGCGCCCGCACGCAGGAGCGTCCGCACCTCGCTGTCGGGGACGCGCTCCTCGTTGCGTTCCAGCATGGGTGTGTTGAGGACGAACATGCGGTCGTCGGCGCCCTTGCGCCAGGCGGCCCACGCGGCGAGGAAGCCGGGGCGGCCCTCGATGTTCTCCCAGAGGTCGCCCGGCAGATAGCTGTGCCCGACGCGCAGCTCCGTGCCGCCGAGCCAGCGTGACAGCTCCTGCATCCGCTGGACGCCCTGCGGGCCGTAGTCCAGGTAGGCGCCGACGGCGGTGGTCGCGCCGGCGCCGGGCGGTGCCGGCGCGGCGCCCTTTCCGGACTGGGTGCCGCCGCCGTCATGGTCCGTGACGAGCGCGCCACCGACGAGAAGGCCGAGCACGGCAGCCCCGATGCCGGCATTGATGAGACGGCGCTGTGCGGGCACGGCTCCTCCTTGGGTTGCGCCTGTATCCGACGCTTCCGACCTTAAGGAGAAGAATTCGACTACGGGCGATGGGACGGCCCGCGGATAGACCATTCGCGACACGCGCGGAATCAGCGCGGCCCATTTGGGTGAAGGAATTCGAAGGTGAAGGGGAGCGAGCCGACGCGATTGTCGAAATTCGAGTCGACGAGGCCCGGTTCACCCACGGCGTGGAATTTCGCCCGACGGGTGAGCATTTCCCGCAGGAGGGCCTTCATCTCCAGCTTGGCCAGGTGGGCCCCCAGGCAGTGGTGCGGGCCTCCGCCGCCGTATCCGAGGTGCGGGTTGGGTGACCGGGTGATGTCGAAGGCGTCGGGATCCTCGAAGACCGAGGCGTCCCGGTTGGCGGAGGCGTAGAGGAGCACGACCTTGTCCCCGGGCACGAAGGTGTGGCCGCCGAGTCCGCACTCGGCCACCACCGTCCGGCGGAACTGGATGATCGGTGTGGAGTGCCGGACGATCTCGTCGACCGCGCTGTCCGCGTAGCGGTCGAAGTCCGACTCCAGCAGGGCACGCTGCTCCGGGTGTGTGGTCAGCAGGACCAGCCCGTGCGCGATCGCGTTCCTGGTCGTCTCGACGCCGGCCACCAGCAGCAGGGAGAAGAACGCGCCGAGCTGACGTGAGGACAGGGCCTCGCCGTCGACATCCGCGGTGACGAGCGCCGAGATCACGTCGTCCGCCGGAGCGCGCCGCCGTTCGCGCGCGACGGTCGCCATGTCGAACTGCATGAGCGCCAGGGAACGCAGGCCGCGCCCGGGCACCCGGAGTCTGGCCCTGCCCCTGCGCTGGACCCCGACGTACTCGGACGCCCGGTCGATGCGCGCGGCGATCCTGGCACGGCGGTGCGCGGGCACCCCCATCAGGTCGCAGATGACCTCGAAGGGCATACGGGCGCCCGCCGACCGCATGAAATCGCCGGGACCCCCGGCCACCGTCTCGTCCACCAGCCGCCGGGCGACAGCGACGATGTTCTCCTCCGCCGCGGCGAGCAGCCGCGGGGTGAAGGCCCGGGAGATGGTCCGGCGCAGGGCCGCGTGCTCGGCACCGTCCATGTGGACCATGGAGTTGCCGAACACCGCCTTGGCCCAGCGCGCCGGCTCCGGAGTGGTGACCCCGGGTGCACTGGCGAAGACCTGGGGCTGTCTGCTGGCCGCCCGCACGTCCGCGTGCCTCACCAGCGCGTAGAACGGCGCCGCTCCCGTACGCGGGGTGAAGCGGACCGGTGCGTCGAGTTCGCGCAGCCGGGCGAACGCCGCCAGCCGCTCGGAGCGGGGCAGGCGCCAGAACCCGGGATCGGCCGGATCCGCGGGAACCCCTGCCCGCACGCGGTCCGTGGGTACCTGTGTCGTCGCGTTCATGCACAACCTCCGGGAGCTCGGACGGCCATGCTGTCCCGGTGGGCGGCGCCGCACGGCCGACGCGGCCGGGTCCCGTGGCGAATTACCACGGTCGCGTGAGGCCCAACGGATGAGAACCGTTCGCGTCCCGTCTCGTTGCCCCTCAAGAGCGAGACATCTCGCACGTGCGGACGAAAGGCAGGTACACCCATCATGAACCCGACCACCGGCGCGAGCGGGGAACCGGCCCGCGCCACCGGCCCGGCCCGCCGCGCCGTCCTGCGCACCGCTTTCACCGTGGGCGCCGTCGCCGCGACCGGCGGCGCGCTCGCCCCGGTCCTCCTCGGGAAGCCGGACGGCCGGTCCGGTCCCCAGGACCGCGACGCCGTGGGCCCCGAGCGCTTCTCCGAGCTGTACAAGGGCCGCGACATCCGGGGCACGGTCACCGCCGTCGTACCGGCCGGCGAGCAGCCGGACCCCGGGACCCGGCCCTGGAGCGGCACACAGCCCCATGCGGGTGCGCAGGCGTACGCCGGTACGCAGCCGCACCCGGGGCAGAGCGGACCGGCCGCGGCGGACGGCCACCTCGACGTCCGCATCGACGGCCGGCCCCTGCACGTGATGCGGCGGGCCGACGGCAGCTACCTCAGCGCCGTCAACCACTACGAGTCGTTCCCGACGCTCCTGGAGACGGCCCGCGCGGCGGTCGACGCGCTCGGCACCGCGCAGCTGTCGGCCGTCCCCCCGCACACCATCTGAATCCCAGGAGGAGCACGGGTGTACGCCCGCAAGAACCAGCGCGATCTCACGCGCACCGAGAAGAAGCGACTGGTCGACGCGATCCTGGAGCTGAAGCGCTCCGGACGCTACGACGAGTTCGTCGCCCTGCACCGCCAGTACTACGTGACCGACGCCGAGACGGGGCCGCGTCCCGCCCACATGACCCCGTCCTTCTTCCCCTGGCACCGCCGGTACCTGCTCGAGTTCGAGAGGGCGCTCCGGGCCGTCGACCCCCGCGTCTCCATCCCGTACTGGGACTGGACCCGGGACAACACGGCGGGCGCCTCCCTCTGGGCCGAGGACTTCCTCGGCGGCAACGGCAGGCCGGGCGACCGCCAGGTGATGACGGGGCCGTTCGCCTACCGGCGGGGGAACTGGCGCATCCGTGCCGGCGTCACCGACGACCCCTTCCTGCGGCGCAACTTCGGCCGGCCCTCCGCCCCGGTCACGCTGCCCCGCGCGGCGGACGTCGACCGCGCCCTGCGCGACCCCGTCTACGACGCCGCCCCCTGGAACAGCGTCAGCACCACCGGTTTCCGCAACCGCATCGAGGGCTGGGGCATCAGGGGCGGTCGCGGCGTGGCCAACCACAACCAGGTGCACCGCTGGATCGGCGGTTCGATGGCGGGCGCCGCCTCACCCGACGACCCGGTCTTCTGGCTGCACCACGCCTTCATCGATCTGCTCTGGGCGCGCTGGCAGAAGGCGCATCCGCGCTCCCGCTACCTCCCCGCCCGTGCGCTCCCCGCCGCCGACGCGCAGAGGGACAGGGTGTTCGCGTACGACCGCCCGATGCCGCCCTGGGACGTGGCCCCCTCGCAGCTCATGGACCACACCGGGATCTACCGCTACGTCTGAGGGAACCCCGTTCCGGGCCCATCCGCCCGGAACGAGGTCAGGGCCTCTCCACGCGCCGTGCGGCGCGTGGAGAGGCCCTGACGGTCCCGCAGGGGGAGTCAGTGGCCGTAGCCGTACTCGCTCTTCTCCTCGTGGCTGTCCGACACATTGGCGCAGGTGTTGCCGAACGCCGGGTTCAGCAGCGCGATCACGTTCACCGTGTTGCCGCAGACGTTGACCGGGACGTGCACGGGCACCTGGACGGCGTTGCCCGAAAGGACGCCGGGGGAGTGGGCCGCGACGGCCTCCGCGCCGGAGTCGGCGGTGGCCAGGCCGGCACCGCCGGCGATCAGGGCACCGGTACCCGCCATGACGGCGGCCACCTTCGAGATACGCGACATCAGTTCTCCTTGAGAAGGGGTAACCGGCCGCCGGGGAGGCGACCGCTCTGCCCTGACAACGCGTAAGTCCCCATACGGTAACGGATCACCCGAAAAGTCATCATCCAGGATCAACTTCGTCCGGCCGGGGCGCGCACGGCCGACGGGAGCTCGCTCAGTACGCCGCGCCAGTCCCGCGCGGCCGGGAAACGGGACTTCACGCTCGCCGCCGCCCGGTCCCGCGCGAGGATCTGTGCCTCACGCAGCCGCAGCACGGGCGCGAGGGAGGAACGGGCCAGCAGCAGCCGCTGATTGACCACCGGCACAGGAGCCCAGTGACTCTTGTACTGCTCCGAGCCGCGCAGCAGGCTCAAGCTCCCCCGGGCCGGGCGTGCCGCCTCCCGTGCCAGCTCGCGCAGCAGCATCGAGGAGACGTCCACCCGCTTCCTGAGCCCGGGATCGACGCCGTAGAGGTAACCACCCGTCAGCTGTGGCGAACGCAGCGACAGGTCGGCGGCCACCACCTGCCCGTCGAACACGAACTCCCTGAGCGTGGCCTCGTCGTCGCGGACCATCCTGCGGGTGGAACGCACCAGGTGGGCGCAGAACCGGGACCGCAGGTGCTCCGGGTTCACCCCCCGCCCCGTCCACTGCAGTTCGTGCAGCCGCAACAGGTTGCCGATGGCGACGGCCACCCGGGGGACGGGCACCTGCCGGCACTCGATCCCCATCTTGTCGATCTTGCGCAGCTTGGCCCGAACCCGCTGCGCACGCGGTCCGGTCATCCGCCCGATCAGCAGGTCGATGGGTTCGGCGGGCAGTTCCAGGCAGGTGGAGTCCGTGAGGCTGCTCCGCGCGCCGGACCACGCCTCGGCCAGCAGGTGCGCCGAGGCGCCGGGCCTCACCTCGCGCAGGTCCAGGACCGTGTGCGTGGCGGCGGCGTGGAGCCCGCGCTCCAGAGCCGTGACCGCACCCCGCAGGTCCTCGCCGTCCACCAGGACGTCGAAGTAGTCCGTGATCGCACCGCCCATCGGCACCAGCAGCGGCATGGGGCGGTGCGCGAGCATCAGCGGGGCCGCACCGATCAGCCGCCCGTTCCGCCGTGCCAGGACGACCCGGAGCCGGCCGGGCGTCCCGTAGGAGAGCCACCACGAGTGCAGCCAGGCGTGGCTCTGGAACGGTGTGGCGGTGGGACAGCGGCGGTGCAGCGCGTCCCACTCGGCGGCGAGTCCGGTGAACTCCGCAAGGTCCCGGCAGAGGGTGACGGTGAGCCGTCCTCGGAGGTCCGCCCTCATCGCGCGAGCTCCCGTTCCCCGGCGGGTGCGGCGGCCACGCCGCCCTGGGCGGGACCCGGCACCTGGGCGGTGGAGTCCCGGCGGCCGGCCCGGGGCCGCACGAGCAGGACCAGCCCGCCGGCCAGCCCGCCCGCGCTCGCCCCCACGGCGGTGCCCAGGGGCACGGAGGGCGAGGCCGGATCGCCGGGCGGCACCGCATGGGAGAACTTGATCAGTTTCACGCCGGTCTCCTTCGAGACGTGCCCGCTGCTGACCACCAATGCCTCGGTCACGGCGTTGGCGATGTCCGCGGCACGGTCCGGGTCGTGCGACGTACCGGTGACCGCGATCATGGGCGAGTCGGGGGAGGTCTCGGAGAGCACGTGCGTGCGCAGTTCGCGCACCGGCTCCCCGGCCGCTCCCTTGGCGTAGCCGAGCGTGGCGTCGCTGGTCGCCAGGCGGCCGTAGGACTGCGCGTACCCCAGGGCGGCGGCCGGGTCGACGTCCTTGCCCGCGGTGACCATGGCGTAGCCGGTGGCCGCGTACTCGGGCGTGGCGAGCATCCCGTACGAGAATCCGCACGCTGCTCCGAGCAGCACGCAGGCGGGCAGGGGCCACCAACTGGGGCGTGCGAAGGCGGGGCGCAGCCTGCGGAGCCGTCCGGGGACGGCCGACTGCTGCGCGGGGGAGTCGGTCATGGGTGTGCTCTCTCGGTCGGGGTGACGGGGGCGGTGGCGTGTGCGTAGACGTCCATGAGGCGCCGGCTGCTGAGCCTGATGTCGTAGTGGTCGAGGGCGGACGGCGGAGGCAGCCGGCGGGTGCCGCCCGCCCGCAGACGCCGCAGCGCGGCCGTCAGTTCGTCCGTGGGGTCCCCGGCCGCCGAGCCGGACCCGATACGGATCGCGCCCGGCACCCGGGCCGCCAGGTCCTCGATGGCGGGGCAGGCCGCGTGCACCACGGGCAGCCCGGAGGCCAGGGCCTCGACGGCGGCCAGCCCGAAGGACTCCTCCCGGGACGCCGAGACGAACGTGTCCATCGCGCCCAGCACGGCCGGGACACCAGGCGCCGTGGCCCCCGTGCCGCACTCGCCGAGGAACCGGACCCGGGCCGTCACGCCGAGCCGCGCGGCGAGGGCCCGCAGGGGACCGGCCTCCGGGCCGTCCCCGGCCAGGACGAGCCAGGCATCCGGCAGGGCGGCGACGGCCCGCAGCGCCACGTCGAAGCGCTTTCCGGGGACGAGCCGGCCGACGCCGCCGGCCACGAAGGCGTCCTCGGGGATGCCCAGCCGGGCGCGGGTGGCGCGGCGCCCTCCGGCGTCGAAGCGGAACGCGGCCATGTCCACGCCGTTGGGCACGGTGTGGATGCGCGCGGCGGGGACTCCCCAGGCGCGGAGCCGGCCGGCGACCGTCTCGGACACGGCGACCGTCGCCGCGCCGAGCCGTTCGGTGCGCAGGTACAGCTCCTGGGTGCCGCGGGTCAGCGGGCGGCCCTCGATCTCCGCGTGCCCCAGGGAGTGTTCCGTCGACACCACGGGGGTGCCGGCGAGCCGCGCGGCGATCCGCCCGTAGACGCACGCCCGGTACAGATGCGTGTGGACGAGGTCGTACGAGCCCCGGCGGATCAGCCGGGCCAGTCTGGGTACGGCGGCGAGGTCGCGGTTGCTCCGCATCCCCAGGTGCAGGACGCGGACGCCGTCGGCCCGCAGCCCCTCCGCGACGGCTCCCGGGTTGGTCAGCGTCACGACGTCGCAGCGCACCGGCAGATGGCGCACCAGCAGCCGCAACTGCTGCTCGGCCCCGCCGACCCCGAGACCGGTGATGACGTGCAGCGCCCTCACCGGGCTCCACCTGCCCCGGCGGGCGCGGCGGAGCGGGACCGCAGCCGGTGCCGTACCTCCTTGGCCCGCAGCCGGGCACCCCGGTCCGCCTGGCTGACATGGGTGCGGGGAAGGGCCAGCGGTCCGGCCAGGGAGCCGGGGACGAGGGCGCAGCCGTACGCGTATCCCGCCTCCCGCACCGCGCCGACGACCCGCCGGTCGGCCGTCCCGTACGGATAGCAGAAGCCCGCCGGGGCCTGCCCGGTGATTCGGGCGAGCGCCTCCCGGCTGCCCTGGGTCTCCTCGCGCAGTTCGTCGTCGGACAGCTCCGTCAGATCCCGGTGGAGCAGGCCGTGCGAACCCACCTCCATCCCCGCGGCGGCGACCGTGCGGATGCCCTCCTCGGTCAGCAGCGGCCTGCGCGGGCCCAGTGGATCCCAGGTGTTGGAACCGCCCGGCCTGCCGGGCAGGACGAAGACCGTCGCGGTGCAGCCGTGGGCGAGCAGGACCGGCAGCGCGTCCTCCAGGAAGTCGGCGTACCCGTCGTCGAACGTCAGTCCGACCAGACCTCGTCGGCCGGCGGCCCGCTCGCGCAGCAGTTCCGAGACCCCCACACCGGTCAGTCCCCGGCGCCGCAACCAGGTCAGCTGCTCGTCCAGGCGGCGGGCGGAGACGGTGATGCCGTACGGGTCGTCCGCCGGATCGCTCACCGAGTGATAGGTGAGGATCCACGGCGGGGAACGCCGGGGGAGCGTACGGGCGCGGGGTGGCGAGGTGTCAGCGGCCATGGGGGAACCTCTGTCGGACGAGGGCCAGCAGATGCAGGGCTTCGGGGGCTCTGAGGACGAGGGAGACGAGCAGGAAGGCGACGGGGACGACCAGGCAGCCGGCCGCGAGGCCCGGCAGCGCCCCCGGGACGAGGCCGGCGGCCGACAGCCCGGCCGCCGCGGCCACCGCCGCCGACGCCGCCGGACGGAGAAGGGAGAGGACGACCGCCCCGGTACGGACCGCGACCGCCCGCGACCGCAGCCCCAGGAGCATCGCCAGCGCCGCCGTGCTGATGCCCACCGCGTTGGCGGCGGCGATACCGGCCACGCCGAACGGGGCGGTCAGGACGGTCCCGGCGCCGGTGGTCACGAGGAGGCCCGCGCCCATCGCGCCGAGCGGGTACCAGGTGGGCCTGCCCGTCGAGAAGAACGGCCGGCACAGCGCACCCACCAGTGTGTGGCCGAGCAGCCCGAGGGCGTAGACCCGCATCACGCCCGCCGTGGCCGTCGTGTCCGCCGCGTCGAAGGCGCCCCGCTGGAACAGGACTTCGACGATCTGCGGAGCGCAGCCGAACACCACGGCGGTGCCCAGCAGCACCACGGTGGCGGCCAGCGCCAGGTCGCGTTCGACCCGCCGCCGCGCACCCTCGCGGTCCCCGGACGCCATGGCCCGGGCGACCACGGGGAAGGTCACCGTGCAGATCATCATCGACAGCACCATCGGCAGCTGGGCGACCTTCTGCGCGTAGTTGAGGTGCGAGATGGCCCCGTCCGGCAGGGACGAGGCGAGGAACCTCTCGACGAGCACCTGCGACTGACGGCTCACCACGAACAGGACGACCGGTGCCAGAACCGTCGCGCCGAGCAGGGCCGGGCCCGGCTCCCGCCGCCCCTTCCCTTCGACCCGCCCGCGCGCGGCAGGTACCAGCCGCACGAACGTGGGCAGCAAGGTCACGATCATGAGCACGCTGCCCACCGCCACACCGGCGGCAGCGGCGCGCACCCCCCAGACGGAGTGCAGCGCCAGCGTCATCCCGATGATCCCGGCGTTGTACGCGATGTAGACGCCCGCGGGCGCCAGGAAGCGGCCGTGCGCACGCAGAGCCGCGCTGAAGTAGCCCGTGAGACCGAAGGTCAGCACCGTGACGGCCGTCAGACGGGTGCAGTCCACGGCGAGCCGCGGATCGTCCAGCCCCGGGGCCAGGACGGCGACGGCCCAGGGGGCGCCCCAGACCAGCAGGGCGCCCGCGCAGGCGAGCACGGCCGACAGCCGGGGAAGGGTCGCCGCCACCAGGGCGCGGACGGGGTCCCGCACCTGACCGCCGTCGCCGCGCCGGGTCAGCGCCAGGCTGAACGCCGGCACGAGCAGCAGCGCCATGCCGTCCTCGATCAGCAGCGTGGCCGCCATCTCCGGTACGGTCCAGGCGATCAGGAAGGCGTCGCTGGCGTGGCTTGCGCCGAAGAGCCGGGCGACGGCCTGGTCCCGGACGAGGCCCATCAGGGCCGCGACGACGGTCAGTCCGGCCGCGCCGCCCGCCGCCCGGGCCAGGAGACGCCCGGGAGCCGCCGGCGCGTCAGGCGTGGGCGGGGTGGGGCCCGTCGCCTCCGTGGCCGAACCCGGGGCGGTGGTACTCACGCAGCGGCCGTCCTCTCCGGCTCGGCGAGGGCCCACCACGCGGCCAGGCCGAGCACGATCCCGGTCAGCACGGTGGAAGGGCCGCCGATGTCCGCGTACAGGAAGTCGACGGTCTGCCAGGTCATCAGCCCGACGGCGGCGAGACCGCAGTCCACGGCCTTGGCGTGACCACCACCGCCCCCCGCGCGGGCGGCCGACAGCCTGCGTACGCCTGCGGCCAGGAGCGCCGCCCAGGATCCGGCCAGCAGGGTGAAGCCGACCATGCCTTGCTCGCTGAGCACCAGCAGGTACATGTTGTGGGGGGAGAGGAGCGGCTGCTTGCGGAACTCCTGCCCGGCCCCGGCGGTGTCGCTCCCCGCAGAGAGCCCGATCGAGGCGTGGGCGTCCCGGTACGCGGGGAAGCCCTTCAGACCGACCCCGGTCGCCGGGTGCTCGCGCCACATGCCCTCCGCCGCGGCCCACATCGTGTAGCGGTCGCTGACCGACCGGTCCGGCGCGCTCGTCACCTCGGTGATGCTGGTGAGGCGCTGCGCGATCATCTCGGAGCCGACGCCGAATCCCCCGACGAGCACCACCGCGGCCGCGCCCAGCACGGCCAGCGAGCGCAGGGCCTGCCGGAACCCGGTCAGCGCGATGACGACGAGGACGCCGGCCGCGGTGGCGATCCAGGCGCCCCGGCTGAAGGACAGCGCGAGCGGGACGAGCAGCAGCGCGGCGGTCACCGGAGCCCAGGGCCTCAGCCACCGGGGGGCGCCCGCAGGGGTGCGCAGCGTGCACGCCACCGCCACGAGGAGCCCGTAGCCCACCACCGTGGCCATGCCCATCACGTCACCGGGGCCGAAGGTGCCGACCGCCCGGACGTCCTCGCCCATGTACGAGGCCCCGGAGCCGGTGGCGTACTGGTGGACGCCCGTCGCACCCTGGACGACGGCCAGCAGGACGAGCGCGCCGGCGAGGACCCGGAAGTCCCGCGCGTCCCGCACCAGCAGCAGGACGGCGGCCGGTACGAGGACGAAGACCTGCAGGTGGCGCACGAATCCCGGCAGCGCCGCCGCCGGGTCCCCGGCGCACACCGTGGCCAGGGCGAGGCCGAGGGCGGGCAGCCCCAGTACGAGCGCTGCGGCCGGGGTGAGCGGACGCCGCCGCAGGAACAGCAGGCGTGCCGCGCAGACCAGGACGGCCACACCTGACACGAGATCGGCCGCTGTGGCGCCGCCGAGTACGCTCCCGCCCTCCGGGCCCTCGGAGGGGAGGGCGACGAGCAGGACGGTCGCGACCAGCGGCAGCAGCGGCCATCGGTCGCGCCAGGTCCGGCGGAGCGCGGTCGCCCCGCCCGGAGTCCCGGGCGGCTGCGGGGCCGCCCGGGGGGCGGGGGGCGCGGTCACGGTGAGCGTCACGGTTCAGCTGCCCCCGAGGCGGAACACCGAGCCGGCCGTGCGAGCGAGCACGCACATGTCCTGCCACAGCGACCAGGTCTCGATGTACCGGTTGTCGAAGCGCGCCCGGTCCTCGATCGAGGTGTCGCCGCGCAGGCCGTGGACCTGTGCGAGACCCGTGATGCCGACGGGCATCCGGTGGCGGGCCCGGTAGCCGGGATACGCGCGGCTGAACTGCTCGACGAAGTAGGGGCGCTCGGGGCGGGGCCCGACCAGGCTCATGTCACCGCGCACCACGTTCCACAACTGCGGCAGTTCGTCGAGTGACGTCCGGCGCAGCATCCTGCCGACACGGCTCATGCGCCGGTCCTCCGACACGTTCCACCGGGTGGCCGACTCGTGCGCGTCCGCGGGCCGCAGGGTGCGGAACTTCAGCAGGACGAACGGCCGCCCGTCCCGGCCGATGCGCTCCTGCCGGAAGAGCGTGCCGGGCCCGTCGCACAGGCGTACGGCGAGGGCACACGCGGCCATCACCGGGGCGGCCACGACCAGGGCGATCGCCGCCAGCGCCGCGTCCATCGCCCGCTTCACCCGGAAGCCCACCGGCCGGTGCGGTCCGGCCGCCAGCGGGTGTACCGCGAAACCCCATACATGGTCGGGCCGGGCCGTGCTCCTGAACCGCGCGGCGGTTCCCTGATCGGTGATCAGCCATAGCTGGCAGCCGTGCCGGGTGAACAGGGCGAAGAGCTCCTCGCCGTCCGGCGCCGCCTCGGGCGCGACCGTGAAGACCACGTGCCGCACCGAGTTCTGGATCACCGCACGGCCGGCCTCCTGCACCGAGGTGAGGACGGGCAGCGGGGAGTCGTCGGCCGGTCGGGCCCCCACCCGGCCCACCGGCCGCATCCCGTAGCGCGGATGCTCCTGCAGCACCGCACCGAGCCGGCCGGCCACCGGCCCGTCACCCACGATCAGGGTGGACTGCGGATCGCGGGCGGCCGAACGGATCCGGGTGCGGTGCACGAGGGCGCGCACGGCGCAGCTCAGCAGCGTCTGCCCGAGGACCGCGCCGCCCAGGGCCGCCCAGCCCGGCGCGTACCGGGAGCCGGACACCGCCATCACCTCGGCGGTGGCGTACCACTGCACCAGCGCGAGACCGGACAGCGCGGGCAGCTCGGCCAGGACGGACGGGGACAGCCCGGTCCTGTACAGCCCCCGGTAGGCGTTCAGGGCCACCTGGCCCATGGCCTGGAGGAGGAGCACGAGCGGGAGCCACGGCCACGGGACGGCCAGCGCCGACGCGAGTCCGAGCGCCAGGCAGTCGCCCGCCACCAGCGCCACCGGCGCCGCCCGGCGCCTGCGGCCCGCCAGGGCCGGGACGGGCCCGCCGCTTCCGCTGCGTGGCGGGCGGATCGCGGACGCCGCACGCCGGACGGCGGTCGCCTGGGCGGCTCGGGGAACGGGTGCACTCTCCGTCGTCATCGCTCGGTGCGCTTCCTCGTCATGGGGCGGGACTGGCCGACAAGTTCCTGGTAGAGGCGCAGGACCGCTCCGGCGGTCTTCGTCACGTCGAAGACGGAACGGGTGCGGCTCTGTGCCGTGCGGCCCAGCTCGGCCCGCCGCGCCGGGTCGGTCAGCAGGGCGGTGAGCGCCGCCGCGAGAGCGGCGGAATCCTCCGGCGGCACGAGGCAGTGGGGCGCGTGCCCGGGCGGCAGGCTCTCCCTCGCCCCGTTCACGTCGGAGAGCAGGACGGGAACGCCACAAGCCATGGCCTCCAGGGGAGCCAGCGCCATCCCCTCCCAGCGTGAGGGCAGCACCAGCAGGTCCGCCGCGTGGATCCACGTACGCACCTCCGCGCTGGCCCCGGCGAACAGCACCCCGGGGGGCGCGTCACGCCGCAGCCGCTCCCCGTACGGTCCGTCGCCGACCAGCACCAGCCGGGCGTCGCGCACGGACGCCGACCGCCAGGCCCGAAGCAGGACGTCCTGGCCCTTCTGGCGGCTCAGCCGACCGACGCACACGACGAGCGGCGCGTCCGCCGGGACAGCGGCGAGCGCCGGGAGCGCGGCGCGGGCCGCCGTCGAGGCGCCCGCGCCGCGCGGCCGGAACCGGGTGAGGTCGATCCCGTTGTGGACCACCGACCACCGCGCGGTGATGCCCGCGCGCAGCCCCGCCTGACGCTCCGCCTCGCTGACGCAGAGGATGCGGTCGCTCCACCGTGCCGCCAGCCGCTCCCACGCCCTCGCCCGTCCGGCCGCACCGCCCTCCAGGGCCTCGAACGACCAGGCGTGCGGCTGGAACACGGTGGGGACCCGGCCGCGCACCGCCAGCCGGCCGGCGAGCCCGGCCTTCGAACTGTGGGCGTGGACCACGTCCGGGGCGCACGCACGGATCAGACGGCTCGCCGTCGCGATCTCCCGGACCAGCCCGGGACCGGGAGACCGCTCCGCCGGCCAGTCCAGGACGCGGGCTCCGGCGGTCGCCGCCCCGTCCGCCAGCGGCCCGGCCGCCGGGCAGGCGACCACGGGCTTCAGCCCTGCCCGGACCTGGGCCGCGACGAGGTCGGTGACGACCCGGGCGACTCCGCCCTCCACGGGCTGGACCAGATGAAGGACCGTCAGCCGGCCTTCTTCGGAACAACTCTTCTGCAGCACGCACAGCTCGCTTTCACATGCCCCCGAAGAGCCGGTTCGGTCACACCGGCGATAAGGAATATGGCGGCGGAGATCAAGTGGGTGAAACCGAAACGCACTGTGACAGACCATGGGTGGGAAAACACGTACGACTCGCGCTCGTGTCCGCAGGGATTGCCCTTGTGGGGGGCCGTGGCCGGCGGCTCCGGAATTCTGCGGCGTGTCAACCCACGATGACCACATGTGCTCCCGAAGGTGACGCATGATGGCATTGCCGTCCGCCCCGCACGGTTACCGGGTACCTGGTGACGGGACGCTCCGTAAAGGGTGCCGATTTCCGTCGAGTTGATCCCGTGAATTCCGCCGGCCGGCGTTTTCCGCTGCCCGCTGCGGCATGTGTGGCCCGCACCGTGTTCCGGCGTGCTTTCCGCGCGAACCGGCCGATCCCGTCGATACGCCCTTGGCTCCACGGCGCTCTGGATGTACTGCTGGTTCCGTCCGCGTGCCGCGCGGGGCGGCCGACGAGGCAGTATCGGGGGTACACCTCGTGATGATCGTCCGCCCCGTGGCGGTCCGCGAAAGGCCGATGAGGACAGAGGAGAAGCGATGGTTCACGAACGGGCCGGTCAGCCGGCGCAGCCCGGAGACCTGGTGGACGTGGCACGGCTGGTGACGGCCTATTACACCGTCCACCCCGACCCGGCGGAGCCGGACCAGCGCGTGGCCTTCGGCACCTCGGGCCACCGCGGATCGGCCCTCGGGGCGGCCTTCAACGAGGACCACATCGCCGCCACGACCCAGGCCATCTGCGACTACCGGACCCGTCAGGGCACCGACGGGCCGCTCTTCCTCGGGGCCGACACCCACGCGCTGTCCGAACCCGCTCGGATCACCGCCGTGGAGGTGCTGGCCGCGAACGGGGCCACGGTCCTGATCGACACGGACGACGGTTACACCCCCACCCCGGCCGTCTCGCACGCGATCCTGACGTACAACCGGGACCGCACGGCCGGGCTCGCCGACGGCATCGTGGTCACGCCCTCGCACAACCCGCCCGCCGACGGCGGCTTCAAGTACAACCCGCCGCACGGCGGCCCCGCCGGATCGGACGCGACCTCCTGGATCCAGGACCGGGCCAACGCCCTCATCGAGGGCGGGCTCAAGGAGGTCCGGCGGATCCCGTACGCCCGCGCGCTGGCCGCCGGTACCACCGGGCGTCACGACTTCCTGACGGCCTACGTCGACGACCTCCCGGCCGTCCTCGACCTGGACGCCGTACGTGATGCCGGGATCCGCATCGGAGCGGACCCCCTCGGTGGCGCGTCGGTCGCCTACTGGGGGCGAATCGCGGAACGCCACCGGCTCGACCTCACCGTGGTCAATCCGCTCGCCGACCCCACCTGGCGGTTCATGACGCTGGACTGGGACGGCAAGATCCGGATGGACTGCTCGTCGCCGTACGCCATGGCCTCCCTGATCGAGCAGCGCGACGCCTACACCATCGCCACCGGCAACGACGCCGACGCGGACCGGCACGGCATCGTCACGCCCGACGGCGGGCTGATGAACCCCAACCACTACCTGGCCGTGGCCATCCGCTATCTCTACTCCCACCGGGAGAGCTGGCCCGCCGGCACGGGCATCGGCAAGACCCTGGTCTCCTCGTCGATGATCGACCGGGTCGCGGCGGACCTCGGGCGGCGCCTGGTCGAGGTCCCGGTCGGCTTCAAGTGGTTCGTCGACGGGCTGTTCGGCGGCACTCTGGGCTTCGGCGGGGAGGAGTCCGCCGGGGCCTCGTTCCTGCGTCGCGACGGACGCGTCTGGACCACAGACAAGGACGGCATCCTGCTCGCGCTGCTGGCCTCCGAGATCACCGCCGTGACCGGCTCCACCCCCTCCCAGCACTACGCGGAACTCACCGCGCGCTTCGGCGATCCTTCCTACGCCCGCGTCGACGCGCCGGCCAGCCGTGAGCAGAAGGCCGTCCTGGCCCGGCTCTCCCCGGAGCAGGTCACCGCGGACACCCTGGCCGGCGAGCCGATCACCGCGGTGCTCACGGAGGCGCCGGGCAACGGCGCGGCCGTGGGAGGGCTCAAGGTCTGCACCGAGAGCGCGTGGTTCGCGGCCAGGCCGTCGGGCACGGAGGACGTCTACAAGGTGTACGCCGAGAGCTTCCAGGGCGCCGAACACCTGGCCAGGGTCCAGGACGAGGCCCGCGCGCTGGTCTCCGACGCGCTGGGCGACGTGGGCTGACAGCCCGGCGCGGCGGACCTCGGCACCGGGGTCCGCCGCGCCGTCGGCGTCGGAGGAGGCTCAGGTCGGGCGCGGCGCTCGTCTCCCGGTCGGCCGGCGTCTCCAGCGCCACGAGCGTCCCGGCGTCGAAGACGAAGGCGATAACGGCCCGGGGACGGCCACCGGGCGCCGACACGAGTCCGGGGACCCCTTCGGCGGGAGCTGGCTGCGCCGCCTCGGCCCGCCCCACGAACGGGCCCGCCACGGCGGAGGCGCTGCGGCGCCCCGCTCGCGCCTGCCACGGGGTGGCGAGTCAGCCGCCGAGGGGTCTCTGTCCCTGAGACGTCTACGCGGGCGAGCCGCAGCCCCGTCCTGCCCGTCAGGCCTCCGGGACGGTCTGCCTGACCTGCCGGAGGAAGGCGGCGTTGTCGGGGGTCCTGCGGATTCTGTCCAGCAGCGCTTCGAGCATCGCCTGCCCGTCCCGTGACCGCAGGGCCCGCCTCAGCGCCCGTACGGCTGCCAGTTCCGCCGTGGGCAGGAGGAGTTCCTCGCGGCGGGTACCGGAGGGGGCGATGTCGACCGCCGGGAAGACCCGCCGGTCGGCCGAAGCCCGGTCGAGCCGCAGCTCCATGTTGCCGGTGCTCTTGAGCTCCTCGAAGAAGAAGTCGTCGGCCCGTGACCCGGTGTCCACGAGCACGGTCGCCAGGATGGTGAGCGAACCGCCCTCCTCGGCCGCGCGGGCGGCACCGAACAGCTGCTTGGGACCGATGAGCGCCGACGCGTCCACACCGCCGCTCAGGGTGCGCCCGCCCGCCCCGGCGCTGGTGTTGTGGGCGCGGCACAGCCGGGTGAGGGAGTCCAGGAGGACGACGACGTCCCGGCCCTGCTCGACCAGGCGCTTGGCGCGTTCGACGGCCAGGCGCGCGAGCGCGATGTGCTCCTTGGCGGGCCTGTCGAACGTGGAGGAGTACACCTCGCCCCGCACGGAACGGCGCATGTCGGTGACCTCCTCGGGCCGCTCGTCCAGCAGGACCACCATCAGGTGGCACTCGGGGTGGTTGGCGGCGACCGCCGCGGCGATCTGCTGGAGCAGGACGGTCTTGCCCGTCTTCGGAGGCGCGACGATCAGGCCGCGCTGCCCCTTGCCCACGGGTGCCACGAGATCGATGACGCGCGGTGCCGGGCCTCCGCCGGGCGTCTCCAGGCGCAGTCGCTCCCGGGGGTGCAGCGGGGTGAGATCCCGGAAGTGCGGCCGGCCCCGCAACTCGTGCGCCGCGCGTCCGTTGACCGACTCGACGAGGGACAGCGCCCGGGGCCGTGCGCAGACGCCTTCGACCACGTCGCCCGTGCGCAGGCCGTGCTGCCGGATCAGCGAGGGCGGCACCTGGATGTCGCCCGGGGAGGGGTGGCCGCCGTCGGTCCGCAGTACGCCATGTCCGTCGCCCGTGGTGTCGAGGACACCGATGGTGCGGACGGGCCGGCTCTGTGGGGTGACGGGGCGTTCGAGTGTGCTGGTCATGAGAGGTCCTTTCGCGGACATGGCGCATGAGAGGTCCGGCGAAGGCACGGCGAGGCGGCGGAATCACGCCTCGTGCGAACGGGCGGAGAAAGAGCCCGGACCGGACGGAAGAGGTGAAGCGAGAAGCTGGACAGCCGGTCGTCGAAGGACGGGCGGGACAGCTGAGGAGAAGCACAGGCGCCCGGAAAGGGCGTTCACGTGTGCTGGTCGGACCATAACACGACTGGGTCCGGTGTGGGAAGAGCCTGAAGGGCGAGAGGGCGAGAGGGCGAGAGGGCGCGAGGGCCAGAACGCACCGAAAGGCTTCTCCCCGCCGACGAGCGGGGAGAAGCCCTTCAGGTGTCGGCGTGGGTCAGCCGCCGCCCGGTCCGCGCGCGCCGCCGCGGAACGCGTCGAGGATCTGACCGGCGGCCAGCGTCGGGGTCAACTCGCCTCCGCGCACCAGCCGTTCGAGCTCCGGGGTGAGCGTACGCACCGCAGGATGGGTCCGCAGTCCCTCCAGCAGTTCGTCGCGGACCATTGCCCAGGTCCAGTCCACCTGCTGCTCGCGGCGCCCGGCCGCCAGCCGGCCGGTGGACTCCATCAGCGTGCGGTGCTGTTCCAGCCGCTCCCACAGGGTGTCCAGGCCCGTCGACTCCCTGGCGCTGCAGGTGAGGACCGGCGGGGTCCAGGCCGCGTCCGCCGGGTGCAGCAGCCGCAGCGCCCCGGCCAGCTCACGCGCCGCGGAGCGCGCGTCGCGTTCGTGCGGACCGTCGGCCTTGTTGACCGCGATGACGTCGGCGAGCTCCAGCACGCCCTTCTTGATGCCCTGCAACTGGTCGCCGGTGCGGGCCAGGGTGAGCAGCAGGAAGGTGTCGACCATGCCGGCCACCGCCGTCTCCGACTGCCCGACACCGACCGTCTCCACCAGTACCACGTCGTAGCCCGCCGCCTCCATCACCACGATGGACTCCCGGGTCGCCTTGGCGACACCGCCGAGCGTCCCGGCCGTGGGAGAGGGCCGTACGAACGCCCGCGGGTCCACCGCGAGGCGCTCCATCCGGGTCTTGTCACCCAGGATGGAACCCCCCGTACGGCTGGACGACGGATCCACGGCCAGGACCGCCACCCGGTGCCCGAGCCCGGTCAGCAGTGTGCCGAGCGCGTCGATGAACGTGGACTTGCCCACGCCGGGCACCCCGCTGACGCCGATCCGTCTGGCCCGCCCCGAATGGGGCAGCAGCTCGCTCAGCATCCGCTGCGCCAGCACCCGGTGATCGGGGCGGAGCGACTCGACGAGGGTGATCGCGCGGGCCACGAAGGCCCGCTTCCCGTCGAGGACGCCCCTGACGTACGCGTCGGTGTCGATGTTCCGCGCCATCCGTCAGCGGCTCACAGCTCGTGGCCGAGCGCGGCACCGAGCCGCGTGACCAGGTCGTGGGCGGCGTCCGGGATGACGGTGCCGGGCGGGAACACCGCGGCGGCCCCCGCCTCGTGCAGCGCCTCGACGTCCTGCGGCGGGATCACCCCGCCCACCACGATCATGATGTCCTCGCGCCCCTCGGCGGCCAGTTCCTCACGCAGCGCCGGTACGAGCGTGAGGTGACCGGCGGCCAGCGACGAGACGCCCACGATGTGCACGTCCGCCTCGACCGCCTGCCGGGCCACCTCGCCCGGCGTCTGGAAGAGCGGGCCGACGTCGACGTCGAAGCCCAGGTCGGCGAAGGCCGTCGCGATGACCTTCTGGCCACGGTCGTGGCCGTCCTGGCCCATCTTCGCGACCAGGATGCGCGGGCGCCGCCCCTCCGCCTCCTCGAAACCGTCGACGAGCTCACGGGTGCGGTCCACGGACGGGGACTCTCCTGCCTCTTTGCGGTACACCCCGGAGATCGTACGGATCTGGCCCGCGTGCCTCCCGTACACCTTCTCCAGTGCGTCCGAGATCTCCCCGACCGTGGCCATCGCCCTGGCGGCGTCGACCGCCAGCGCCAGAAGATTGCCTTCGAGGCCCGGCCCGGGGTCCCGCCCCGCCGCCTCGGTCAGCGCGCGGAGCGCCGCCCGGCAGGCATCCTCGTCGCGCTCCTCGCGCAGCCGGCGCAGCTTCTCGATCTGCTGGGCGCGCACCGAGGAGTTGTCGACCTTGAGCACATCGATCTTCTCGTCGGTGCCCACACGGTACTTGTTCACGCCGATGACGGGCTGGCGCCCCGCGTCGATCCGCGCCTGGGTGCGGGCCGCGGCCTCCTCGATCCGGAGCTTGGGGATGCCCGCGTCGATGGCCTTGGCCATGCCACCCGCGGCCTCGACCTCCTCGATGTGCTGCCAGGCCCGCCGCGCGAGGTCGTGCGTCAGCTTCTCGACGTAGGCGCTGCCGCCCCACGGGTCGATGACCCGGCAGGTGCCCGACTCCTGCTGGAGCAGCAGCTGGGTGTTGCGCGCGATGCGCGCCGAGAAGTCCGTCGGCAGGGCGAGCGCCTCGTCGAGGGCGTTGGTGTGCAGCGACTGGGTGTGGCCCTGGGTGGCCGCCATCGCCTCGACACAGGTGCGGGTCACGTTGTTGAAGACGTCCTGAGCGGTCAGCGACCAGCCGGACGTCTGCGAATGGGTCCGCAGCGAGAGCGACTTAGGGTTCTCCGGTCCGAACTCCTTCACCAGCTTCGCCCACAGCAGCCGGGCGGCGCGCAGCTTCGCGATCTCCATGAAGAAGTTCATGCCGATCGCCCAGAAGAAGGAGAGCCGTGGAGCGAAGGCGTCCACGTCCAGGCCCGCCGCCTGGCCGGCGCGCAGGTACTCGACCCCGTCGGCCAGCGTGTACGCCAGCTCCAGATCGGCCGTGGCACCGGCCTCCTGGATGTGGTAGCCGGAGATGGAGATCGAGTTGTAGCGCGGCATCTTCTGCGAGGTGAACGCGAAGATGTCGGAGATGATCCGCATCGAGGGACCGGGCGGATAGATGTACGTGTTGCGGACCATGAACTCCTTGAGGATGTCGTTCTGGATGGTCCCGGCCAGCTTCTCGGGCGCGACGCCCTGCTCCTCCGCGGCCACGATGTACAGCGCGAGCACGGGCAGCACCGCGCCGTTCATCGTCATCGACACCGACATCCGGTCCAGCGGGATGCCGTCGAAGAGCTGCCGCATGTCGTAGAGGGAGTCGATGGCCACACCGGCCATGCCCACGTCACCGGTCACCCGGGGGTGGTCACTGTCGTACCCCCGGTGCGTCGGCAGGTCGAACGCGACCGACAGCCCCTTCTGTCCCGCCGCCAGGTTCCGCCGGTAGAAGGCGTTCGACTCCTCGGCCGTGGAGAACCCGGCGTACTGACGGATCGTCCAGGGCTGGTTGACGTACATCGTCGGGTACGGGCCGCGCAGGTAGGGCGCGATCCCCGGGTAGGTCCCGAGGAAGTCCAGGCCCTCCAGGTCGCGTCCGGTGTACAGCGGCTTGACCTCGATGCCCTCCGGGGTCTCCCAGAGCAGTTCCTCCTCCGGGCGGCCCGCCGACTCCTTCACCGCGGCACGCCACCGGTCCTCGGTCACCTCGGCCGGGGCGGGCCCGGCCAGCGGCACGTCGGAGAAGTCCGGCACCACCGGCGCGGGGGTCTCACGGGACCCGGGGATCTCAGGGCTCTGCATCACGCCACTCCCATGCGGTCGAGTTCGGAGGAGAGGACGGCGACGACATCGCAGCCGGCGAAGACGTGGACGTCCGCCCCGGCGAACGCGTCCGGCCGTCCCGCGAGGAAGATCCGCTCGGCGCCGGCCGTCCGGAGGGCCGCGGCCACCCCTTCGGCCCGCTCGGCGTAGAGCGCGTCCGTCGAGCACAGGCACGCGATGGTGGCACCGCTCGCCGCGAAGGCCGCTGCGGCGGTGGACGCGTCGACCGAGACCGGCTCCTGGACCGGCTCGACACCGCCCGACAGGAAGAGGTTCGCCGCGAAGGAGGCCCGCGCCGTGTGGGCCGACGCCGGTCCCAGCGCGGCGAGGAAGACCCGGGGGCGGCTGCCGGTGGCCGCCAGGTGCCGGTCGGAGCGTGCGCGCAACGCCTCGAACGCCTCGTCGCGCCGGACCCGGGGCAGCCCTCCGTCCACCACGACGGCGGGCGCCGGCACACGCTCCACGGGCCGCTCCGCGAGGGACGGGAACTCGCTGACGCCGGTGACGGGTTCCTTCCGCCGCGCCAGGTCCCTGCTCCGGGCCGCCCAGGTGTCCGCGATCCGCTCCCGCACCATTCCGGAGCGCAGCGCGGCGGCCTGACCGCCCGCCCGCTCGATCTCCTGGAAGAACGACCAGGCAGCGGAGGCGAGTTCGTCGGTCAGCCGCTCGACGTACCAGGAGCCGCCCGCCGGGTCGGTCACCCGGGCGAGATGCGACTCCTCGATCAGGATCGTCGAGGTGTTGCGGGCGATCCGCCGGGCGAAGGCGTCCGGCAGGCCGAGCGCGTGGTCGAACGGAAGCACGGTGACGGACTCGGCGCCGCCGACACCCGCACCCAGGCAGGCCAGGGTCGTGCGCAGCATGTTCACCCATGGATCGCGGCGGGTCATCATCACGGACGACGTCACGGCGTGCTGCCGCTGCGCCCCGGCGTCCGGAGCCCCGCAGACCTCCGCCACGCGGGCCCACAGCCGCCGGGCCGCACGCAGCTTCGCGATCGTCAGGAACTGGTCCGCCGTGGCCGCGTACCGGAACTCCAGCTGCGCGCACGCCTCCTCGACGGAGAGTCCGGCCGCCGTCAGGGCGCGCAGACAGGCGACGCCCGTGGACAGCGAGAGACCGAGCTCCTCGGCCGCTGAACCGCCCGCCTCGTGGTACGGCAGGGCGTCCACGGCGAGCGCCCGCAGGCCGGGGTACTCCCCGGAACAGATCCGTGCCCAGTGCACGGCTTCGCTCAGCTCCGGTTCCGCGCCCGTGCGGGCCGCGTTCCCCAAGGGGTCCAGGCCGAGGCAGCCCCGCACGGACTCCTTCGCGAGGCCCCGGGTCTCGCAGAGGCCGAGCAACTCCCGTACGGCGGGCCCGGCGTCGGTCCCCGCATCGAGCACCACCGGTGCGAGATCGAGGTGGACGCCCTCCAGCGCGCGGGCGAGGCCGGACACCGGCACCCCGCCGGGGCCACCCACCGCCAGCCACAGCGAGGTGACACCGTTCTCCAGGTCACCGAGCAACGCCTCGTTCAGGCGTACGGGATCGGTGAGCGCGTGACGCTGGCGCACGTCCCAGCCGTCCGTGGTGTTCCCCGCGGCCCTGCTGCCCCGGGTGAAGGGGGCGAAACCGGGCAGGCCGGGGTCCGCCGACACGTCGGCGGAGGTGTACAGGGGACGGGCGGTGAGCCCGTCCCCGAGTGCGGTGGACAGTGCTTCCTCGGCGGCCGTACCCGTCACTTCCCTGCCGGACCTGCGCAGTACGCCTTCGACAAGGCTCTGCCACTGGTCGTGGGAAGGGTCGGGGAACTCGGCGGCCAGAGGGAGCCCGTCAGCAGGCAGGACCGTCATGCTCAGATGCTAGGTCAGCGCTCCGAGGAGCAGCAGAGCCACCAGCTGTGACCTTGCACTCGCCGAATTGTGCGGGATCTCTGCTTGGAGCGGCCTTGTCCGTCCCCCTCGGGAAGGCCGTGACGCCAACACCCTTACCGCGCAAGGATGCTGGCGCCACACTCCCGGTCAGGCGCCGACGTAGCCCGCGAGATGCTCTCCCGTGAGGGTGGAACGGGCCGCGACCAGATCGGCGGGCGTCCCCTCGAAGACGATCGTGCCGCCGTCGTGACCGGCGCCGGGGCCGAGGTCGATGATCCAGTCGGCGTGCGCCATGACCGCCTGGTGGTGCTCGACCACGATGACGGACTTGCCGGAGTCCACGAGCCGGTCCAGCAGGCCCAGCAGCTGCTCCACATCGGCGAGATGGAGCCCCGCGGTCGGCTCGTCCAGTACGTACACCCCGCCCTTCTCCGCCATGTGGGTGGCCAGCTTCAGCCGCTGGCGCTCACCTCCGGACAGCGTGGTGAGCGGCTGGCCGAGGCTGAGGTAGCCCAGCCCGACGTCCACGAGCCGGCCGAGGATGCGGTGTGCGGCGGGCGTCGCCGCCTCGCCGGAACCGAAGAACTCCTCGGCCTCGGTGACCGGCATCGCGAGCACCTCACTGATGTCGCGCCCGCCGAGGTGATACTCCAGGACCGCCGACTGGAACCGCTTCCCCTCGCAGTCGTCGCAGGTCGTGGCGACGCCCGCCATCATCCCCAGGTCGGTGTAGACGACCCCCACGCCGTTGCAGGTGGGGCAGGCGCCCTCGGAGTTGGCGCTGAACAGCGCGGGCTTCACGCCGTTGGCCTTCGCGAACGCCTTGCGGATCGGGTCCAGCAGCCCGGTGTAGGTGGCCGGGTTGCTGCGCCGCGAGCCACGGATCGCACCCTGGTCGACCGAGACCACGTTCTCGCCCGCCGGGATCGACCCGTGCACGAGCGAGCTCTTGCCCGAGCCGGCGACCCCCGTGACGACGGCCAGGACGCCGAGGGGGACGTCGACGTCGACGTCCCGCAGGTTGTGGGCCGTCGCGCCGCGGATCTCCAGAGTGCCCGTGGGCGTGCGTACGGTCTTCTTGAGCGCGGCCCGGTCGTCGAAGTGACGGCCGGTGACGGTGCCCGCGGCCCGCAGCCCGTCGACCGTTCCCTCGAAGCAGACGGTGCCCCCCGCCGTACCCGCGCCGGGGCCGAGATCGACCACGTGGTCGGCGATCGCGATCGTCTCCGGCTTGTGCTCCACGACGAGCACCGTGTTGCCCTTGTCCCGGAGCCGCAGCAGCAGGCCGTTCATCCGCTGGATGTCGTGCGGGTGCAGGCCGATGGTGGGCTCGTCGAAGACATAGGTGACGTCGGTGAGCGAGGAGCCCAGGTGCCGGATCATCTTCACGCGCTGCGCCTCGCCGCCGGACAGGGTGCCCGAGGGGCGGTCGAGCGCCAGATAGCCGAGGCCGATCTCCACGAACGAGTCGAGGGTCCGCCCGAGCGCGGTGAGCAGGGGCGCCACCGCCGGCTCGTCGAGACCCCGTACCCATTCGGCGAGGTCGCTGATCTGCATCGCGCACGCGTCGGCGATGCTGATACGGCCGATCTTCGAGGACCTGGCCTCCTCGCTGAGCCGGGTGCCCTCGCACTCGGGGCAGGAGGTGAAGGTGACCGCCCGCTCGACGAACGCCCGGATGTGGGGCTGCATCGCGTCCTTGTCCTTGGACAGGAACGACTTCTGGATCTTGGGGATCAGCCCTTCGTACGTGAGGTTGACGCCCTCGACCTTCACCTTGACCGGCTCGTGGTGGAGGAAGTCCCGCATCTCCTTCTTGGTGAACCTGCTGATGGGCTTGTCCGGGTCGAGGAAGCCCGACTCGGCGTAGAGCCGCACGGTCCAGAAGCTGTCCGACTTCCAGCCGGGGATGGTGAACGCGCCTTCGGAGATCGACTTGGAGTCGTCGTAGAGCTGCGTGAGGTCGATGTCGGAGACCGAGCCCCTGCCCTCGCAGCGCGGGCACATGCCGCCGGTGCGGTTGAAGGTAGCCTTCACCGTCTTCTTGGCACCCCGCTCCACGGTGATCGCGCCGCTGGCGCGCACCGAGGGGACGTTGAAGGCGTACGCCCCGGGCGGGCCGATGTGCGGCTCGCCCAGCCGGCTGAAGAGGATGCGCAGCATCGCGTTGGCGTCGGTGACCGTGCCGACGGTCGACCGGGGGTCCGCGCCCAGCCGCTGCTGGTCGACGATGATCGCCGTCGTCAGCCCGTCGAGCACGTCGACCTCGGGACGTGCGAGCGTCGGCATGAAGCCCTGCACGAAGGCGCTGTAGGTCTCGTTGATCATCCGCTGCGACTCCGCGGCGATCGTGCTGAACACCAGCGAGCTCTTGCCCGAACCGGAGACGCCGGTGAACACCGTCAGCCGGCGCTTCGGGATCTCCACGCTGACGTCCTTGAGGTTGTTCACCCGCGCGCCGTGCACGCGGATCAGATCGTGGCTGTCGGCAACATGCAGTGGGGGCGACTGCGTGTTCGTCCTCGTGGCCATGCTCGTCGTGTCTCCATCTGTTACGCGGGCCGCCTTCGCGGTCACCTGCTGCGTCGCCGGCGGGCGCGGCGACGATCGTTGTCTACCAGATCGGTTGTGCGGAACGGGATGTTCTGCGGAACCGGGCCGGCTGCCGCGCCGCACGTCGCCCGCGGGGTGAGGGACCGCGCGGCGGCGGAGGTTGCACGGCTGGTCGCGGGGCCGCTACGGCACTCCGGCGGTGACGCGTCGCACGCCCACGACCCTCACGCGTTCGCGCACGTCCGCTCCGTGGGGGGACGTGCTCCCTCGTGTCCGTCGACGGAGTCGAAGCCCGCCGGGCGTGTGATGTCCATGCGGTGCACGCTACGGGCGGAGTCCCGGCCGTGCTTCTCGATTCCTGACCGGCTCCTCAGCGGTTCGTCAGAATTTCTCACAGTGCGTCACGGAATGACCGAAGTTAAGCTTCAGTCGACCCAGTACCGCAGGGGAAGGACGCACCGTGGCCGTGGGACCCGTGGAGTACCTCGTCGTCACCTTTCCCGGGGGCCGCTTCGCCGACGCGATCGCGCCCGTACTGGCTGACGCCGTCGCCTCGGAGGCGGCGCGCATCCTCGATCTGACGTTCGCCCGCGGAGCCACCGGCGGCGCTCTCGAACGCGTGGACCTGCGCGAGATGGACCCGCAAGGGCTGCTCTCGTTCGAGCCGGCCGGGAGCGGACAGGCCGGACTGCCGCAGATCACGGACCTGAACGTCCTCGAACGCCTGCCGGAGGGGGAGTCCGCCGCACTGATCGTGTGGGAGGACCTCTGGTCGGTCCCCCTCACCCGTGCGGTCCAAGAGGCGGGCGGGCGCCTGCTGGCCCACGAGCGCGTCCCGGCCGACGGCGGGGACGACGTCATCACCCTCCTCGAACGGCTCGCCGCCCTGAGGCAGCAGGGTGTGCTGACCGAGGCGGAGTTCGCCGCCCAGAAGACCAGGATCCTCGCCGACTGATTCCTCGTCGGCCACCAGCTCGCTTTTCCTTCGTCGATGCGCCGCACGCCGTGCGACGTCGATTCCGACCTGCAGTCTGTCTGTCGGGAAAGAGGCATGTCATCGTGCAGACCGCCCGGGCCGTCCCCGCAGCCACCGTCGTCAACCTGCGCGATCTGGGCGGTATCGCCCTGGGGCGCGACCGCCGCCTGAGGCAGGGAATCCTGCTGCGCTCGGCCCAGCTGAGCGATTTCGACGCCGATCACGACATGGCGGTGGCCGCCCTCGGCATCCGTACGGTCGTCGACCTGCGGACCGCGGACGAACGCCAGTGGGCCCCCGACCGGCTTCCACCGGGAGCCAGGCTCTTCGTCGCCGACGTCCTCGGGGACAACCCGGGAGTCGCCCCGGCGCGGCTCAGGGCCCTGCTCGGTGACCCGGACGGAGCAGCGAGCCTGCTCGGCGGGGGCAAGGCCGAGGAACTGTTCGCCCAGACCTACCGGAAGATGGTGCTGTCACCGGGGGCCGCGGCGGCCTACCGGGCCTTCCTGGACACCGCGGCGGATCCGCGCGCGAGGCCGCTGCTTTTCCACTGCGCCACCGGCAAGGACCGCACGGGCTGGGCCACCGCACTGCTGCTGATGACGGCGGGCGCGTCCCGCGAGGTCGTACGCGCGGAGTTCATCGGCGTGAACCGGGCGGTGCGCGCCGCCTTCGGACCGGCGGTGCGGCGCTTCCTCGACGCGGGTGGGGACCCGGACATCGCGTCCGCGGTCGTCGACGCCCGGCCTCGGTACCTGGAGGCGGCCCTGGACGCGATGGACGAGCGCTGGGGAGGGCTCGACGGGTACCTGACCAAGGCGCTGCGCCTGCCCCCGGCCGTGGCCGAGCGGCTGCGCGCGGATCTGACGGTGCCGGCCTGATGCGCGCCGGTCTTCGTCGGCCTGCCGCTCGACGGACCGGTGATCCGGCGGCCTGCTGGTCCGACGGCCCGGTGTTCCGATGGTCTGCCGGTCTGCCGGTCTGCTGATCCGATGGGCCGACGGAGCGGCGATCCCACAGTCTGATGATCCGACGGTCTGCTGGTCCGATCCGGCGCTCCGTCCGGTCTCGGACGCGGGCCGGCCCGGGGCGCAGTCCTGGGGACTCCGCACCGGGCCGGCGTACGAGGGGCCGTGCCGCTCAGATCTTCAGCAGGTGTTCGCTGATGTCGCGGTAGTGCTGGAGCGCCACGCGCAGCTCCTCGGTCTGTGCCTCCGTGTCCTGCTCCCGCCAGCTCGCCCGCAGGACGCGCTTGCGTTCCGCGAGGGCGTCGGTCAGGCCGGCGATGATCTCGTCGAACGTGCTCTCCGCCTCCTCGACCGCCCGGCGCGGGTTCTCGACGAAGTCGGTGACCGCATGCCGCATGCGCCGGGACAGTTCGTCCTGGTGGTCCTGGGGGACCAGGGACGTGCCGGCCTGCGCGGGCTGCGGAACGTCGGGAGTCTTCCGGGGGGCGGGCGCGACGGCGGTGCCGTGCGTGTCCACGTCCCTGGGCTTGCGGTCCCGCTCACCCTCGGACGTACTCCTGGAGGTCGTCGCGGAGGTCTTCTCAGGTGCGGTTCCGGCGGCCGTGGTGCGGGGGCTGCCCGTCTCGGGCGCGGTTCCGGCGGCCGTGGTGCGGGGGCTGCCCGTCTCGGGCGCGGTTCCGGCGGCCGTGGTGCGGGGGCTGCCCGTCTCGGGCGCCGTCCCGGCTGCCGTGGTGCGAGGGCTTCCCGTCTCGCCGGGGCGCCGCGGCTTCTCGGCGGAGAGGTGGTCGGTCGTGTTTCCGATGCGGTCCGTCATGCTGATGCACTGCCTTTCGCCTCGTGCCGGCCGGTGATGGCCGGCGCATCCGGTGCGTCCGCGAGCAGTACGTCGAAGAGCGCGCGGGACTCCAGCAGAGCCTTCCGCATCTCCTCGGTACCGCCCTGGCCGCGTACGGCCGTGTGCACCTTTCGGTAACCCCCGACCTGCTCGGCGTGATGGACCGAGAGGGCGGCCGTCTGTTCCTCGAAGTCGGCGCCGTCCGGGAATCCCCGGTCGCGAGCCAGCTGCGCCAGAAGCGCGTCCGCCTCGACGACCGCGTCCCTGGGCGAGTCGATGAACTGCTCCCGCACCTCGGCCCAGCGGCGGGCGTACGCCTCGCGGGCTTCGGGGGACAGGGGCCGCTCCGACAGGGACCCGTGCAGCTTCACCCGCTCGGACAGCTCGTGCTCGGCCGCCTTCGTGTCCCCGTCGTGACGGGCCACCACGCGGTCGTACTCGGGGCCGAAGCGGCGTCGGAGACCATGCCCGCCGGTCCCTCGGCCGCGCACGAGGAAGAGGGCGAGCGCCGCCACGAGGACGACGGCAACGATGATCACCACGGTTGTCATGGCTGGCACTCCCGTCGGTACGCGGTCGGTGCGTCGTGCTGTTCCACTCCCGTCAACTCCTTCCGTCCAGCGCCCGGTCCGACCTGCCGCCGGGCTGTCTGCACCAGCCGTGTACCCCCTCGAAGCCGTTCGAGGCAGTCATGCCCGCCGGTAACGCGGAGTGACCGACTCCGGAAGCTCGACGGCGCCGCCCGAGCCCGGCGTCGGCGCGCGGTGGGGGAGTGGCGCCCGGGGCACACCCCCGGGCGGAGGCGCGGTCGGGCGGATATGTGCCGGGCTCCCGGAGTGGGTGATACTCGCCCCATGAGAGCGAGTGTGAGCAGAGGCCGGGGCGGCGAGGTGCGGGTGCGACGGGCCGTGGCCCGGGACGCCAAGCGGCTCACACGCCTGGTGACCTCGTCCGGTGCCTACGAGGGCCCGTACGCTCCGATGGTCGAGGGGTACAAGGTCGGCCCCGACTACATCGAGGCGCACGCCGTTCACGTGGCCGTCGACGACGAGCGAATCCTCGGCTTCTACGCGCTGGTCCTGTCCCCACCGGAACTCGACCTGATGTTCGTCGCGGACGACGCCCAGGGCCGGGGTATCGGGCGCCTGCTCATCGCTCACCTGTGTGAGGAGGCACGCCGCGCGGGCCTGGACGCCGTCCGTGTCGTCGCGCACCCGCCGGCCGAGGGCTTCTACCTCGGCGTGGGCGCGGAGCGCACCGGCACCGTCGCCGCCCGGCCGCCCGCGGTGATGTGGGAGCGTCCCGAGCTGCGCCTCAGGGTCGGCGGCGCCCCTGAGCCGTGTGGCCCGGCCGGAGTTCCGGCCGGCCCACACGCGGTGGGGGAGGGCGGAACCTACGCCCAGCCACCGTACGGGCGGGTGATGATCTCCATCCCGTGACCGCTGGGATCGGGGAAGTACACCCCGCGCCCGCCGTCGTTGTGGTTGATCTCGCCGGGGTGCTTCCCGTGGGGATCGGCGTAGTACGGGAGTCCCTGTTCCCGGATCCGCTCGAAGGCGGTGTCGAACTCCGCCTCCGAGATCAGGAACGCGTAGTGCTGCGCGGTGATCGACTCGGCGGGGACGGTCGCGAAGTCCAGCGTGACGCCGTTCGCGAGGACGACCGGAATGAAGGGGCCCCATTCGGTTCCGGTGGTGAGACCCAGGACGTGGGCCAGGAAATCCGCGGACTCCCGGTTGTCCCGGCAATGGACGATGGTGTGATTCAACTCGACGGACACGGTGGAATGCCTCCAGAAGGCACTCACGGGCTACCTCCACGCCTCACCCAGCCGGTGACCGACGCGCGATGCCGTACGACGAGCCTAGGCGAGACGTCACGAGGCGTCGAGGGCTCGACCCCGGGGCGGCCGGTGCCCCTCGCCCCTCCCACCGGTGATGTGGTGGATTTCCCGGCTGCTGCCACCATGGAGTGGATCGGTGGCCGCAGTGCTCGGCGACCGCCCGGGAACACGAGGATCCACGATTCACCACGGCTTCTCGGGGCACAGGTACCACCTCGACGAGGTGGGGAGGCATCGATGGGACGGACATCGGCGGACGACGGCAAGGACGAGGGCTGGACGAATCCGCGCAGCGGACGCCAGGAGACGCAGGAGGAGCGCGCGGACCGGCAGTGGGGCGACCTCCTGCAGGAACTCCGGGTGGCTCAGACCGGTGTGCAGATCCTCTTCGGATTCCTGCTCGCGGTGGTCTTCCAGCCCCGCTTCGCCGACCTCTCCACCGTGGACCGGAACATCTACGTGGTGACCGTCATGCTGGGGTCCGCGACCGCGGCTGCGCTGATAGGACCCGTGTCGTACCACCGGCTCCTCACCGGCCGCCGGATGAAACCGCAGACGGTCACCTGGGCCTCGCGCCTGACGAAACTGGGGCTCGGGCTGCTCTTCTGCACGATGTGCAGCACGCTGTTGCTCATCCTCCGGGTGGCCCTGCACAACGTGGTGGCGCTCTGGCTGGTGGGCGCCATGGCCCTGTGGTTCCTGGTCTGCTGGTTCGTCTTCCCGCTCTGGGCCATCGCCCGCCGGGACGGCCGTCGTCCCGCTGACGCCCCCGAACCGCCGGACGCCGAGGACCCGGGCAAGCGTTCCTGACCCGGGGAGCCGGGAAGGGGGGCCGTTCGCCCGCAGCGGTTCAGTCGCCGCCGTCGACCGACAGCAGTTCGGTCGACGGCGGCGTCGTTCGGCGGGGTGTCGTTCGGCCGTCGGCGTTCGGCCGGTCGGCGCGTCATCCGGCCGAGAGGGTCAGTCGTCGGCGTTCGGCCGGGAGCGGTTCAGTCGTCGTCGGCGTTCGCGGGGCTGCGTACGTCCGTCACGGTGAAGAGGGCGCCGTCGGGGTCCCGCAGCGTCGCCTCGCTGCCCTGCGGAACGTCGCGCCGCTCCATCAGGCGCCCTCCGTGCCGCTCCGCGGCGAGTACCGTCTCCTCCACGTCGGCGACCGGGAACTGCACCTGCCAGTGCGGGCGCACCTGCGGGTCGGGGGCCGACTCCACCGCGCCGGAGCTGATCCGGGCCAGTGGACGGCCGTTGCAGCGGACGAGCACCTCTTCCTTGACGTACGCCACCTCGCAGCCTCCGGACTCCCCGCTCTCCCAGCCGAGCACCTCGCCGTAGAAGATCGCCGCGTCGAAGGCGTCCCTCGTGCGCAGCCTGAGCCAGGCGTGGGCGCGGTTCCCGGCCGGTGCGAGGGTCGAGGCGCGCCCTGTCCATTCCCAGATGCCGAAGGACGCGCCGTCCCGGTCGGCTGCCAGGACAGCGCGGCCCTGCCCGATCGTGAGCGGCCCCACGGCCACCGTGCCGCTGCGTTCGCGGATACGGCCGGCCACGAGATCGGCGTCCGGTACGGAGAAGTACGGCATCCAGGCCACGGCCACCTGGTAGGCGGAGGCGACCGCGCCGATCCCCGCAGCCGGCACTCCGTCGGAGCGCGCCATCACGAAGTCCCTGCCCAGCGGGCCGCGGCGGAACGTCCAGCCCAGGACGGCCCCGTAGAAGCGCTGCGCGTCATCGAGGTCGCGGGTGACCAGGTGGACCCAGCACGGAGCGCTCACACCGCTCAGCACTGCCGGTTCCGGCACGGTCCGCGGTTCGCCAGGGTTCATGGTCCACTGCCTTATCGGTTCTGCGGCATGACTTCTTCGGTGCCGCGCGGCCAGGACCAGCCTCATGTGCCCCGGCCACTTCCGCAACACGCGGGCCGTGCGATCAGGCCCCGCCCCGGGGTGGCGCGTTCGTGATGTCGAGGAAGACGTGCTCGGCCTCCGGCCAGCTGCGGGCGATCGATCCCTTGAGCCGCACGGAGACCTGTTCCACCTCTTCGCTGTCGATGCCTGGTGCCAGGTCGACCCGGGCCGCGACCAGGACCGAATCCAGGCCGAGCCCCATGGTGAACAGGGCCGCGACGTTGTCGATCTCGGGCTGGGAGGTGAGGAACCGCTGCACGCCGTGACGGAGCTCGGGGTCGGCGGACTCCCCGATCAGGCGGTCCCTGGCGTCCTTGCCGAGGCGGAAGGCGACGTAGACCAGCAGCAGACCGATTCCCAGGGAGGCCGACGCCTCCCACACGACGTCCCCCGTGACCAGGTGCAGCACCATGCCGGCCATGGCCAGCAGGACACCCAGTACGGCCGTGCTGTCCTCGGCGACGACCGTCCGCAGCGCGGGGTCGCGGGCGGCTCCGGAGCCCCGCTCGGCGCGGAGCTGCATCAGTGCACGGACCAGCGAACCGCCCTCGGCGAGAAACGCGACCCCGAGGACGACGAGACCCACCGTGTAGCCCTCGGGGGACTCGTGCTCGTCCCGGCTCAGTGCCTCGAAACCCTGGAAGAACGAGAAGCAGCCGCCCACGACGAAGATGCCGACGGCGGCGAGCAGGGACCAGAAGTAGCGCTCCTTGCCGTACCCGAAGGGGTGACGGGCATCGGCGGGGCGGCGGCTGCGCCGCAGAGCGGCCAGCAGGAAGACCTCGTTCACGCTGTCCGCCACGGAGTGGGCGGCTTCGGACAGGAGGGCGGGGGATCCCGAGAGGAATCCCCCTACCCCCTTGGCCACGGCGATGACGAGGTTGGCGGCGAGCGCGACCAGGACCGTTGTCCGGGTCCTGTGATCGGACTTCGACCCGTTCATGTACCCCCCATCAAGATGGCGCCGACCTCAGTCGCGCGGTCGCTCGGTGTCGGGCGGGATCACCTCATTACCGTGGCTTCCGAGTTCGTACGGTGACAACGCGTGACCGTTCTCGGGGAAGCTGTCCGAGCCGTGCTTGCCACTTTCCTGGATCTCCGTCCGGTGGTCCGGACGCGGCGGCTGCTCGTCGGGGCGCGGGGGCGGTGACTCCTTGTCCCGGCGCCTCATCCCGAACCAGAAACCACCGATCAGCAGAAGCACCACGGCCAGGCCGACGATGCCGATGATCACACCCACCGCACCCGGGCCGCCGCCTCCGCCGGTGCTGGCGAGCGATTCCCATGCTCCGTTCGTTACGTCCATGCATGGCGCATACCCCGGGGAAACGATCGCAGACAGCCATTGACATGAATTCATGTTTTATGGCGATGTCCTGGTAAATGTGTTTCATATGGTTCACATCGGCTAGGTGATGATGACCGAGCAGGCTCCTGTCGTGGACGCGGCCCCACGGAACGGTGCAGGCCGCCCCGTCTCCGGTCACCACGCCCCCGGTCGGCTTCCCGGCGATACGCCCCGCATGCCTGCTCCGTGCCGGTCGGCCGAGGACACCCCCCCGTCTCCACGTTTCCGCCCGGCACATCGGGTAGGCGGCTCGCTGAGGTTCCTCCCGCGGAGCCGGATCCGGTGGTGTTCGTGTCGCCGACGGGCGGTCGTGGGGTGAGCCTGGAGTCAGTCACCGGACCGCTGGAGGAAACGCGATGGGAGTACGCAACTCGCTCGGCCGCTGGCCTGCGTTCCGGCAGCTGACCGGCGGTGATCCTCTGGGCCGAGGGCGCGCGGTGATGTCGCCCGGGACCGAGGCGACCACGCCGCGCACGGCCACGGCGGACCGCGTCGTCAGATCGGTCTGCCCGTACTGCGCGGTCGGCTGCGGACAGCAGGTCTACGTCAAGGACGACAAGGTCGTCCAGATCGAGGGCGACCCCGATTCGCCGGTCAGCCGAGGCAGGCTGTGCCCCAAGGGGTCCGCGACCCTCCAGCTCACCACCGGGACGGCCCGTCGCCACCAGGTGCTCTACCGGCGCCCCTACGGAACCGACTGGGAGCCGCTCGATCTGGAGACGGCGATGGACATGGTCGCGGACCGTGTCGTCGAGACCCGGCGCCGCACCTGGCAGTGGGAGCACGACGGCCTCCGTACGGCACGGACCCTCGGGATCGCCAGCCTCGGCGGCGCCACGCTGGACAACGAGGAGAACTACCTGATCAAGAAGCTCTTCACGGGTCTCGGCGTCGTCCAGGTCGAGAACCAGGCGAGGGTCTGCCACAGCTCCACCGTGGCGGGCCTCGGCACCTCGTTCGGCCGAGGCGGAGCGACCACGTTCATGCAGGACCTCCAGCACTCCGACTGCATCGTCATCCAGGGGTCCAACTTCGCCGAAGCCCACCCCGTCGGCTTCCAGTGGGTGATGGAGGCGAAGGCCCGGGGCGCCCGGATCATCCATGTGGACCCCCGCTTCACCCGCACGAGCGCTCTCGCGGATCTTTTCGTGCCCATCCGCGCCGGCAGCGACATCGCGTTCCTCGGCGCCGTCATCAACCACGTCCTGACGGAGGGGAAGGACTTCCGCGAGTACGTCCTCGCCTACACCAACGCCGCCACGCTGGTCGGCGACGACTTCCAGGACACCGAGGACCTCGACGGAGTCTTCTCCGGCCTGGACGAGGAGCGGGGCCACTACGACCCCCGCAGCTGGCAGTACCGCGACGCCGAGGTGCAGGCGCCCGCCGGGGACGTCGACGAGCAGTACGAGGACAGGACGGACGACGGAGCGGCACACGAACGGGTCCACGCCGCCGCCCCGTCCGAGGCGCACGGCTCGGGCGGCCCGCAGGCCGGTGCCTGGCCGCCGCGCGACGAGACGCTGACGGACCCCCGGTGCGTCTACCAGATCCTCAAGCGCCACTACGCCCGCTACACCCCCGAGATGGTCGAGGAGATCTGCGGGGTGAAACGGGAACAGTTCCTGGAGGTGTGCGAGGCGCTGACGGCCAACTCCGGCCGGGACCGCACCTCCGCCTTCGTCTACGCCGTCGGCTGGACCCAGCACACCACGGGAGCCCAGTGCATCCGCGCAGCCAGTGTGCTCCAACTGCTCCTCGGCAACATCGGGCGACCCGGCGGCGGCATCCAGGCGCTGCGCGGACACGCGTCGATCCAGGGCTCCAGCGACATCCCCACCCTCTTCAACCTGCTGCCCGGCTACCTGCCGATGCCCCACGCCCACGCCCACGAGAACCTGGACGCCTTGATCCGGGCGAGCCGCACCGACAAGGGCTTCTGGGGCGACATGCGGGCCTACTTCGTCAGCCTGCTCAAGGCCTACTACGGTGACGCGGCCACCGCCGGGAACGACTACTGCTTCGACCACCTGCCCCGGCTCACCGGCTCTCACGGGACCTACGAGACGGTGATGGCGCAGCTCGCCGGCGAGTGCAAGGGCTACTTCCTCATGGGCGAGAACCCGGCCGTGGGCTCCGCCAACACCCGGCTCCAGCGGCTCGGCATGGCCCAGCTCGAATGGCTGGTCGTCCGCGACTTCTCCCTCATCGAGTCCGCCACCTGGTGGCAGGACGGCCCCGAGACGGAGACGGGGGAGATGACCACGCAGGAGATCGGCACCGAGGTCTTCTTCTTCCCGGCCGCGGCGCACACCGAGAAGTCCGGCTCCTTCACCAACACCAACCGCTGGCTCCAGTGGCACCACGCGGCCGTGGAACCCGAGGGTGACGCGCGCAGCGACCTCTGGTTCACCTACCACCTGGGCCGCCGCATCAAGGAACGCCTCGCTGGGTCCACCGATCCCATGGACCGTGCCGTGCAGGACCTCACCTGGGACTATCCCGTCGACGGACCGCTCGCGGAACCCGTGGCGGCGGCGGTACTGGCGGAGATCAACGGCCACGGCCCTGACGGCGCCCCGCTCTCCGCCTACACCGAGCTCAAGGACGACGGTTCGACCAGGTGCGGCTGCTGGATCTACTGCGGGGTGTACGCGGACGGCGTCAACCAGGCCGCCCGCCGCAAGCCCCACACCGAGCAGGACTGGGTCGCGGCGGAGTGGGCCTGGGCCTGGCCGGCCAACCGGCGCATCCTCTACAACCGTGCCTCCGCCGCCCCGGACGGCGCGCCGTGGAGCGACCGCAAGGCGTATGTCTGGTGGGACGAGGCCGAGGGCCGCTGGACGGGCCACGACGTCCCCGACTTCGTGCCCGACCGCGCCCCCGGCCACGTACCGGACCCGGGTGCCAGGGGACCCGACGCGCTGCGCGGTGACGACCCGTTCATCATGCAGGCCGACGGCAAGGGCTGGCTCTACGCCCCGGCAGGGCTCGAGGACGGCCCGCTGCCCACGCACTACGAACCGCAGGACTCGCCCTTCACCAACGCGCTCCACCCTTCCCGGTCCCGCTCACCGGTGCGCAAGCTGCATCCGCACGAAGGCAACCGCTACCACCCGAGCGGCGACGAGCCCGGCGCGGACGTCTACCCGTACGTCGTCACGACCCACCGGCTCACCGAGCACTTCACGGCGGGCGGGATGAGCCGCTGGTCGCCGTACCTGTCGGAACTTCAGCCGGAGTTCTTCTGCGAGGTGTCGCCGCAGCTCGCCGCGGAACGAGGGCTGGAGCACGGTGGCTGGGCGACCGTCGTCACGGCGCGCAGCGCCGTCGAGGCCCGCGTCATGGTGACCCGCCGGATCACACCCCTCACCGTGGGGGGCCGGACCGTGCACCAGATCGGCCTGCCCTTCCACTGGGGGCCCAACGGGGTCGCCACCGGCGACGCGGCCAACGAACTGGTGGCCGTCGCGCTCGACCCCAACGCGCTGATCCAGGAGGACAAGGCGCTCACCGCCGACATCCGGCCCGGACGCAGGCCCCGGGGCCCCGCACTGCTCGAACTCGTCGCGGAGTACCGCCGCCGCGCGGGGATCACGGAGACCACCGGAACGCGGGAGGAGACATGAGGAGCCGCTTCTTCAGCGGGCCCGAGCCGGACCCGGCGGGCGACGCGGGGCACGAGGACCATCCGCCGCGCGCCGGATTCTTCACCGACACGTCCGTCTGCATCGGCTGCAAGGCCTGCGAGGTCGCCTGCAAGGAGTGGAACGCCCTCCCCGAGGACGGCCTCTCGCTCACCGGCATGTCGTACGACAACACCGTCGGCCTCGGCGCCTCCACCTGGCGGCACGTCGCCTTCGTCGAGCAGCCGGTACCCGAGGGCCGCACCAGCCTGCCTCTCGTCGAACCCGGGCCCGGCACGCCGGACCCGGACGCTGCCGACGGCACCGGAATGCGCTGGCTGATGTCCTCGGACGTCTGCAAGCACTGCACCCACGCCGCCTGTCTGGACGTGTGTCCCACCGGCTCGCTGTTCCGCACGGAGTTCGGCACGGTCGTCGTCCAGGAGGACATCTGCAACGGCTGCGGATACTGCGTGCCCGCCTGCCCGTACGGGGTCATCGAGCAACGCCCCTCCGACGGCCGGGCGTTCAAGTGCACCATGTGCTACGACCGGCTCGGGGCGGGGCAGGAACCCGCCTGTGCCAAGGCGTGCCCCACCGAGTCCATCCAGTTCGGCCCGCTCGACGAGCTCAGGGAGCGTGCCGCGCTCCGGGTGGACCAGCTCCACACGGCCGGAGTCACCGAGGCGCGGCTGTACGGCCACGATCCGGACGACGGGGTCGGCGGGGACGGTGCGTTCTTCCTCCTCCTCGACGAGCCCGAGGTGTACGGACTGCCCCCGGAACCCGTGGTTACCACCCGGGATCTGCCCGCCATGTGGGCCCACGCCGGCATCGCCGCCCTGTCGCTGGCCACCGGCGCCGCCCTGTCCTTCGCACTACCCGCGCTGACCCGAAGGAGTGGGCGGACATGAGCCCCCGGACGACCAGGCCCGGCAAGGACCGCGAGGAGTTCGTCTCGTACTACGGGCGCCCCGTCATCAAGGCCCCTTCGTGGTCCGCGCAGGACATCGCCGGCTACTTCTTCCTCGGCGGGCTCGCCGGCGCCGGGTCCGTCCTCGCCGCCGGCGCCCAGCTGACCGGCCGAGGCACCACGGCGACGGCCCTGAAGGTGTCCTCGCTCGCGGCCGTCGGCCTCTCCGCGGCCGCGCTCGTCCACGACCTCGGCAGGCCCTCGCGCTTCGCGCACATGCTCCGCGTCTTCAAACCGACCTCCCCGATGAGCATGGGCTCCTGGCTGCTCTCCGCCTACGGCCCCGCCGCCGGTACCGCCGCGCTCAGCGCGGTCACCGGCCGGCTGCCCAGGACCGGGGCGGCGGCCACCGCTGCGGCGGCAGTGCTGGGCCCCGGCCTGGCCACGTACACCGCCGTCCTTGCCGCCGACACGGCCGTACCCGCGTGGCACGGCGCGCACCGCGAACTCCCGTACCTCTTCGCGGCCTCGGCGACCGCGGCTGCCGCCGGAATGGCGCTGGTCACCGGGCCCGTCCACGAGAACGCTCCGGCCCGCCGCGCCGCCGCGCTCGCCGCCGTCGCGGACCTCACCGCGAGCCGGGCGGTGGAACGGCGGCTGGGGAGCGTCGCGGTGACGTACCGGGAGGGCCGGGCCGGCACGCTCCTGCGCACCGCGCGGGGACTCACCGCCGCAGGGGCCGCGGCGGCCCTCGTGCTCGGGCACCGCAGCCGTCCCGCGGCGGCGGGGGCGGGTCTCGCGCTGCTCGCGGGCTCGGCCTGCACACGCTTCGGGGTGTTCGCGGCGGGCGTCGCCTCGGCCGAGGACCCCGTACACACGATCGCTCCCCAGCGGGAGGCGGCCCGCCGGCGCGCGGAGCGCGCACAGCAGACACAGGACGCGGAGCGCTCCGAGCGCTCCCGGTGAAAGGAACCAGGGTGAACAGCACGCAGGGACAGACACACGAACACCAGGAGAGCGGTGACGTCGTCGTCGCGGTGACCGGATGCCCGAAGGAGGACGCCCGCACCGTGTTCGACGTACTGCGCCATTCGTTCGAATCCGACCGCCCGGCCGGCGACGCGCCCGAGGACGCGTCGGCGACACGCCCCACCGTGTGGACGGCGACCGTCGACGTCAGCGAGACGAAGGCCGGGGCGGGCCCCGCACGGCTGTCGGCACCCGTGACCGTCGAGGCGCAAGGCGGCTACTGGGCGGTCGGCCGTCTCCGGGAGCACCTCGCGGACGCCTTCGCCGTCCGCGTCGTCGGCACGGCGGCCGGCGACCAGGAGCAGGAGATCCGGCTGCGCCTGGAGAGTCACCGCACCGCCTGACCCAGGCCGCACCACCCGAACCCGGAAGGTACGCGTACATGGATGCCACCCCCGGGACCGTCGACGCGGACACGGCACGGATGCCGGCTCCCGACGACCGTTCCACCCTCACGCTCCACGTCAACGGCACGGAACGGACCCTGACGCTCGACAACCGCACCACCGTGCTGGACGCGCTGCGCGAGCACCTCGGGCTCACCGGCGCGAAGAAGGGCTGCGACCACGGCCAGTGCGGCGCCTGCACGGTGCTCGTGGACGGCCGGCGCGCCAACAGCTGCCTCCTGCTGGCCGTCGCCCAGGACGGCGCCCGCCTCACCACGGTCGAGGGACTGGCCGAGGGCGAGCGGCTGCACCCCCTCCAGGCGGCGTTCTTGGAGCGGGACGCGTTGCAGTGCGGCTACTGCACCCCGGGCCAGCTGTGCTCGGCCGTCGGCATGCTCGGCGAGGCCCAGGACGGCCATCCCTCCCACGCCACCCCGCGCGCGGCCCTCGCGGGCCAGGGGCCCGCCCCGCTCGGAGCGGACGAGATCCGCGAACGGATGAGCGGCAACCTCTGCCGCTGCGGCGCCTACCCCCACATCGTCCAGGCGATCGAGGACGTGGCCCCGTGAAACCCTTCGCCTATCTGCGCCCCGGATCCGTCGCCGAAGCCGTCCGCGCCTGCGCCGCCGATCCCGCCGCCCGGTTCCTCGGGGGCGGTACCAACCTCGTGGACCTGATGAAGCTCGGCGTGGAGTCGCCGGGGCTGCTCATCGACGTCAGCCGGCTGCCCCTGGACCAGGTGACCCGCACCGAGGACGGAGGGCTCCGCATTGGTGCGACCGTACGCAACAGCGACCTGGCCGCCCACCCCGGCGTGCGCGGCGACTACCCCGCGCTGACGCAGGCTCTGCTGTCCGGGGCGTCCGGGCAGCTCCGCAACACCGCCACCACCGGCGGGAACCTCCTCCAGCGCACCCGCTGCCCGTACTTCCAGGACGTCTCCAAGCCCTGCAACAAGCGTGCGCCGGGCTCCGGCTGCCCCGCCCGTGAGGGTGCCCACCGCGACCTCGCGGTCCTCGGCCACTCGCAGGACTGCGTGGCCACCCACCCCTCGGACATGGCGGTCGCCCTCGCGGCCCTCGACGCCACCGTCGTGCTGCACGGGCCCGAGGGCGAGCGGACCGTGCCCGTCACCGGTTTCCACCGGCTGCCCGGCGACAATCCCGACCAGGACACGGTGATCCGCCCCGGAGAACTGATCACCGAGGTGGTGCTGCCGCCTCCCGCCGCCGTCGGCCCCTCGCTCTACCGCAAGGCACGCGACCGTGCCTCGTACGCGTTCGCGCTGGCCTCGGTCGCCGCCGTGCTCCGCGTGCGCGAGGGCCGGGTCGAACACGCCGCGCTCGCCTTCGGCGGGCTGGCGCACCGGCCGTGGCGGGCGCGTGCCGCCGAGGACGTGCTGCGCGGAGGACCCGCCACCGAGGAGGCCTTCGCCCGGGCGGTGGACGCGGAGCTCGCGGCCGCACGGCCGCTGCGCGACAACGGATTCAAGGTGGACCTGGCCCGCAGACTGGCCTCGGGCGCCCTGGCCGAACTCACCTCACAGGCAGCAGCGGTCTGATCCGCAGGCCCGCACACCACGACGAACCGAGGACACCGTCATGAGCGAATCCCCCCAGGCACTGGGCGCGCCCGTCGTCCGCCGCGAGGGCCGGGACAAGGTCACCGGCACCGCCCGCTACGCCGCCGAGCACCCCGAGCCCGGCTGCCTGTACGGCTGGATCGTCCCGGCGAGCGTCGCGAGCGGGCGCGTCACCGCGATCCGTACGGCCGACGCGCTCGCCCTGCCCGGGGTGCACACCGTCCTGACCCACGACAACGCACCGCGGCTCGAGGAGCCCGACGACCCGATCCTTTCCGTCCTCCAGGACGACCGGGTGCCGCACCGGGGCTGGCCGGTCGCCCTCGTGCTCGCCGAGAGCCTGGAGTCCGCACGGGCGGGGGCCGAGGCCGTGCACGTCGAATACACCACCACCGGCCACGACGTCGTCCTGACCGCGGGCCACCCGGGCCTCTACACCCCCGAGGAGGCCAACGGCGGGTTCCCCGGTCTCCGTGAACGCGGTGACGCAGCCCGCGCGTTCGACGCCGCTCCCGTGCGGATCGACGCGACCTACACCCTGCGGGGCCTGCACAACCACCCGATGGAACCGCACGCCTCCACCGCCCGCTGGGCCGACGGGCACCTGACCGTGCACGACTCCAGCCAGGGCTCCACCACCGTCCGCGACAGTCTCGCCAAGGCCCTGGGCCTCGACCGCGACCGCATCACCGTCGTGTCGGAGCACGTGGGCGGCGGCTTCGGCTCCAAGGGCACCCCACGCCCCCAGGCGGTGCTCGCCTCGATGGGTGCGCGTCACTCCGGGCTCACCGTCCAGCTCGCCCTGCCCCGTCGCTACATGGCGGCGATCGTGGGCCACCGGGCACCCACCGTGCAGCGGGTCCGGCTGGGCGCCGACCGCGACGGGGTCCTCTCCTCGGTCTCGCACGAGATCGCCACGCACACGTCGAGGCTCAAGGAGTTCGTCGAACAGGCCGCCGTACCGGCCCGGGTCATGTACGCCTCACCGCACAGCCGCACCGAGCACCGGGTGGCGGCCCTCGACGTGCCCAGTCCGTCCTGGATGCGCGCACCGGGGGAGGCGTCGGGCATGTACGCCCTGGAGTCGGCCATGGACGAGCTGGCCTGCGTCCTCGGGATCGACCCGGTCGAACTGCGCCTGCGCAACGAACCGCAGACCGAGCCGGACAGCGGACGACCCTTCAGCAGCCGTAACCTCGCGGCCTGTCTGAGCGAGGGCGCCCGCCGGTTCGGCTGGTACGACAGGGACCCGCAGCCCGCCACCCGCGAGGAGGGGCCGTGGCTCCTGGGTACCGGCGTCGCCTCCGCCACCTACCCCGTCCTCCTGTCGAAGTCCGCCGCGTCGGCACACGCCGCGCCGGACGGCACCTTCCGCATCGAGGTCAACGCCACGGACATCGGCACCGGCGCCCGCACGGTCCTCGCGCAGATCGCCGCGTCAGTCCTGGACGTGCCCCAGGAGCGCGTCACGATCGCCATCGGCAACAGCGACCTGCCCACCGGGTCCGTGGCGGGCGGCTCCTCGGGCACCGCCTCCTGGGGAACGGCCGTGCACAAGGCGGCCACCGTCCTCGCGGCCCGGCTCGCCGACCACCCCGGGCAGCTCCCGGCCGAGGGGATCACCGCCACCGCCGACACCGGCGAGGAGGCGGCGCAGGAGTCCCCGTACGCCCGGCACGCCTTCGGCGCGCACTTCGCCGAGGTGGCGGTCGACTCCCTCACCGGCGAGGTGCGGGTGCGCAGGCTGCTCGGCGTGTACGCCGCCGGACGCATCCTCAACCCCCGTACGGCACGCTCCCAGTTCATCGGGGGCATGGTCATGGGGCTCGGCATGGCCCTCACCGAGAGCAGCACCATGGACCCCGTCTTCGGAGACTTCACCGAGAGGGACCTGGCCTCCTACCACGTGCCGGTCTGCGCGGACGTGCCCGACATCCAGGCCCACTGGATCGACGAGGAGGACCCGCACCTCAACCCCATGGGCAGCAAGGGCATCGGGGAGATCGGGATCGTGGGGACCGCCGCCGCGATCGGGAACGCCGTACGGCACGCCACCGGTGCCCGGCTGCGCGAGCTGCCCCTCACCCCGGACAAGCTGCTGCCCTACCTGCCGTGACGTCCGGTGACCGGAGGCATCGGTTGCGCGACCGGCCCACTCGGGTCACCCTGATGAGTGACCCAGAAGTGACAACTGCTCACGCTTCGTGTTCGGGGGTCGTTGGTCAGACGGGGTGAAGCATGTGGGCCTCGTGGTGAGGAGCCTCGACGATGACCGTTCCACTCGACCGGCACTATCTGGTCGAACTGCAGGTGTCGGCAGAGCGCATTTCCCAGCTGCGGCGCATCGTCGCCGCACACCTTCGTCACTGGAGCCTCGATCTGCACGTCCGGCCGGTGTGCCGGGCCGCCGATGAGCTCCTGACGAACGTCCAGCGTCATGTCGGCGACGAGAACCGCTGCGTCGTCGAGCTCCGCTGGACCGGCCGGCACCTGACGGTGTCCGTGGCCGACAACGATTCCCGGATGCCCCGGCTGCTCGACGGCGGTGGCGGCGGCCTGAGCCGCGTCATGGCCCTGAGCGACAGCTGGGGAACCTGCCGGACCGCCGATGGCAAGGTCGTGTGGTTCACGCGCTACGCGGAGACGCCGTGCCCCACGGAACTGCTCCCGCGTACGCCGCTCCCCGGCGGGCGTACGTTCCTGGGAGCTCCGGTCGCCGAACTCGTGTGACCCAGTGGTCCCCGGCCGGTGCGGACGGCGTGTGCCGAACACGCATGATCCGCGCCGGCCGGGTACGTGTGCGTGGGGGGCCGCGTTGCGCGCCGCGGCACGGCGCGGCACGGTCGAAGAAACACGCAAGGAGGCACTGCCATGCCCATCGCGACGGTCAATCCCGCGAACGGCGAGACGCTCAGGACATTCGACGCACTGGACGAGCAGGAGATCGAGCGCAGGCTCGCCGCCGCCCACCGGGCGTTCCGCCACCACCGCACCACGGACTTCGCCCAGCGCGCCCGCCTCATGAACCGGGCGGCCGATCTCCTGGACGAGGACCAGGACGAGATCGCCCGCACGATGACCGTGGAGATGGGCAAGCCCGTCAAGGCCGCCCGCGCCGAGGCGGCCAAGTGCGCCAAGGCGATGCGCTGGTACGCGGCCAACGCCGAGCGCCTGCTCGCCGACGAGCACCCCGACGACACGGACGTCGAGGACTCCGGAGCCTCGCGCGCCCGCGTGCACTACCGCCCCCTGGGCGTGATCCTCGCCGTGATGCCGTGGAACTTCCCGCTCTGGCAGGTCATGCGTTTCGCCGCACCGGCGCTCATGGCGGGCAACACCGGGCTGCTCAAGCACGCCTCGAACGTCCCGCAGACGGCTCTGTACATCGAGGACCTCTTCAGCAGGGCCGGCTACCCCGAAGGGTGCTTCCAGACGCTGCTCATCGGTTCGGGAGCCGTCGAGGCGGTGCTGCGCGACCCCAGGGTCGCGGCGGCCACCCTCACCGGCAGTGAGCCCGCCGGCCGCGCGGTCGCCTCCGTCGCCGGTGACGAGGTGAAGAAGACGGTCCTGGAGCTGGGCGGCAGCGACCCGTACGTCGTCCTGCCCTCCGCGGACATCGAGAAGGCCGCCGCCACCGCGGTGACCGCCCGCGTGCAGAACAACGGGCAGTCCTGTATCGCGGCCAAGCGCTTCATCGTGCACACCGACGTGTACGACGCGTTCGCCGAGCGGTTCACCGCCGGGATGCGGGCCCTGACCGTGGGCGACCCCCTGGAGGAGTCCACCGACGTGGGGCCGCTCTCCAGTGAGCAGGGCCGCGCCGACCTGGAGGAACTCGTCGGCGACGCCCTGGGCCAGGGTGCCACCGCACTGTGCGGGGGCGGGCGGCCCGAAGGGCTGGACCGCGGCTGGTTCCACGAGCCCACCGTGCTCACCGGAATCACCCCCGGCATGCGCATCCACCGCGAGGAGACCTTCGGCCCGGTCGCGACGCTCTACCGGGTGGCGGACCTGGACGAGGCACTGGAAGTCGCCAACGACACGCCCTTCGGGCTCAGCTCCAACGTCTGGACCCGTGATCAGGGCGAGATGGACCGCTGTGTACGCGACCTGGACGCGGGCGGGGTCTTCTTCAACGGGATGACGGCCTCGCACCCCGCGCTGCCCTTCGGCGGGGTGAAGCGCTCCGGATACGGACGCGAGCTTGCCGGGCACGGCATCCGGGAGTTCTGCAACGCCACCACCGTCTGGTACGGCCCCGACTCGGACGCCCGCTAGGAGAGCCCTCATGACCGACGCCCCCTCGCCGTCCGCGGCATCCGTCCTGTCCGACACCGAGCTCGCCGCGCTCGACGCCCACTGGCGGGCGGCCAACTACCTGGCGGTCGGTCAGATCTACCTGATGGCGAACCCGCTGCTGGACGAGCCGCTGGCCCCCGAGCACATCAAACCGAGGCTCCTGGGTCACTGGGGCACCTCGCCCGGGCTGAACCTTGTCCACACCCACCTGAACCGGATCGTCAAGGCGAGAAGGCGGAAGGCCCTGTGCGTCTGGGGGCCGGGGCACGGCGGGCCGGCCGTCCTCGCCAACTCCTGGCTGGAGGGCAGCTACTCGGAGACCTACCCCGACGTCAGCCGCGACCGCGCCGGGATGGGCGTGCTGTTCAGGCAGTTCTCCTTCCCCGGTGGTGTGCCGAGCCACGTGGCCCCGGAGACCCCGGGCTCCATCCATGAGGGCGGGGAACTGGGGTACGCGCTCACCCACGCCTACGGCGCCGCCTACGACAACCCGGACCTGCTGGTCGCGTGTGTCATCGGGGACGGGGAGGCGGAGACCGGGCCCCTGGCGGCGTCCTGGCACTCCAACAAGTTCCTCGACCCCGTGCACGACGGGGCGGTCCTGCCGATCCTGCATCTCAACGGCTACAAGATCGCCAATCCCACGGTTCTCGCCCGGCTGCCCGAGGACGAACTCGACGCCCTCCTGCGCGGATACGGCCACGACCCCCTCCACGTCGAGGGGGACGACCCCGCCACCGTCCACCGCGCGCTGGCGGCGGCCATGGACCGCGCCGTCGACGCGATCGCCCGGCACCAGCAGGCCGCCCGGTCCGGCGGCGCTTCCGGACGCCCCCGCTGGCCGATGATCGTGCTGCGCACTCCCAAGGGCTGGACCGGGCCGGCGGAGGTCGACGGCCTGCCGGTGGAGGGCACCTGGCGTTCCCATCAGGTCCCGCTGCCCGGCGTCCGGGACGACCCCGCCCATCTGCGCATGCTGGAGCAGTGGATGCGCTCGTACCGGCCCGAGGAACTCTTCGACGCCGACGGCCGGCCCACCGCCCAGGTCCTGGACTGCGTCCCCGAGGGCGCGGCACGCCTCGGTTCCACCCCGCACGCCAACGGCGGGCTGCTGCTGCGTGACCTCCCCCTGCCGCCCCTGGAGGACCACGCGGTGCGGGTCGACAAGCCCGGGACCGTCCTGCACGAGCCCACCCGGGTCCTGGGCGGGCTGCTCGAAGACGTCATGGCGGCCACCGCCGAGCGCAGGGACTTCCGGGTCGTCGGCCCCGACGAGACCGAGTCCAACCGTCTCGGCGCGCTCTACGGCGCCACCGGCAAGGCCTGGCAGGCAGAGATCCTGCCCACCGACGAGCACCTGGCACGCGACGGCCGTGTGATGGAGGTGCTCTCTGAACACCTCTGCCAGGGCTGGCTGGAGGGGTACCTCCTCACCGGTCGGCACGGCCTGTTCTCCTCGTACGAAGCCTTCGCCCACATCGTCGACTCGATGGTCAACCAGCACATCAAGTGGCTGCGCACCTCGCGGCGGCTGCACTGGCGCGCGCCCATCGCCTCGCTGAACTACCTGCTCACCTCGCACGTCTGGCGGCAGGACCACAACGGTTTCTCGCACCAGGACCCGGGGTTCGTGGACCACATCCTCAACAAGAGCCCGGAGGTCGTCCGTGTCTATCTGCCGCCGGACGCCAACACGTTGCTGTCCACCGCGGACCACGTGCTGCGCAGCCGGGACTACGTGAACGTCGTCGTCGCGGGCAAGCAGCCGGGCTTCGACTGGCTCACCCTCGACGAGGCCCGCGCGCACTGCGCCCGCGGGGCCGGCGTCTGGGAATGGGCGGGCACCGAGGACGGCAGCCGCGAGCCCGACGTCGTGCTGGCCTGTGCGGGGGACGTGCCCACGCTGGAGACGATGGCGGCGGCCGGACTGCTGCGGCGGCACCTGCCGGAGCTCGCCGTGCGCGTGGTGAACGTGGTCGACATGACGCGGCTGCTGCCGCACGAGGAGCACCCGCACGGGATGCCGGACGCGGAGTACGACGCCCTGTTCACCCGGGACAAGCCGGTGATCTTCGCCTACCACGGCTATCCGTGGCTGGTGCACCGCCTGGCCTACCGGCGGGCGGGCCACGCCCACCTGCACGTCCGCGGCTACAAGGAGGAGGGGACCACCACCACGCCGTTCGACATGGTCCTCCGCAACGACCTCGACCGCTACCGGCTGGTCATGGACGTGGTCGACCGGGTGCCCGGGCTGGGGGTGCGCGCCGTCGCCGTACGCCAGGCCATGGCGGACGTCCGCGCGAGGCACCACGACTGGATCCGGGAGCACGGCACGGACCTTCCCGAGGTGGCCGACTGGGTCTGGGAGGGCTGACCGCCGCGCTGCCACGCACCTCGGCCGGCCTGCTTCCTCGCAGGCCGGCCGACGCGCAGGGTGACGACTCGTCAGTTCACTGTCGTGCGGACGACGGGTGAGACGGCGCCGCCACCGGTGATCCGGAGGGCGTTCTCCCCCTTGATGCCCAGCTTCACCCGCAGGCTGTACTCACCGCTGCGGGCGGTCTTCATCGTGGCCGGGAGGGACACCCAGCGCTTGCCCTGCTTCTGCTGGAGGGTGACCGGGGTGCCGGGGGTGATGTTCCGCGCGGAACCGTGGACGCGGAACTCCTCCCACGCGCCGACACTCCGCGCGGTCGCGTGGGCGGAGAGGGCCGGCCGGGTCGCCAGGTCCTGCGCGCTCGCCCCGGACGGCGGTGCGGGGACACCGGACGAGGCCACGGCCCCGCCCACCGCGCCGGCCAGTGCCACCGCTGTCAGCAGGGCTGCCGCCGAGGCGCGCCTGAATCGGTCCATGAATGGCTCTCCTTCGTGCACGGCGCGACCGGGGAGGGGCGGCACCGTGAGATCGACTTCGGAGCGCCAAACCTAGACATACTTCACATAATCCTCACGCAGGACACGCGGTCAGAAACGCAGAACCGCTGCGATGCGTCCGTGGACCGCGAGGGAGTCGTCGGCGACGAAGGACACCTCGCAGCCGTTGTCCAGCGCGGCCTCGACGAGTTCGTCGACGATGTCCTCGCGGACCTGGCCGTCCGTGTCCGGTGTGGCGTCCGGCCCGGCCGGCTCCAGATGCCCGTCGGTGACCCTGACCGTCGTGGCGAAGTGCTCCTCGATCGCGATCAGGCCCGCCCGGCCCTCCCGGACGGCCAGCCACACCTCGTCGAGACCGCCCGCGAAGGAGCGGCTGCTGCGGGCGTTGTCGAACCTGCTCCGGATCTCGGCGGCGGCCTGCGCGCGCCAGTCCTCCAGTGCCGGGCTCACCTCCTTGAGCAGCTCGGGCGCCGTGGTGTCGGCGGTCGTGCCCTTCGCGACCCGGCCGACGGCCGGCTTCGCGCTCTCGCCCACCTCGTCGAGGAGAGAGAGCGCCTGCGGGAGGCCGACGAGGAAGAGCGGGCGAGGGTCGGCGGCCATGACCCCGCGCAGCGCCTCGTCGACCGTGCGCAGGAAGTTGCGCGTGTCCTCGCTGCTGTACGTGCTCGGGGTGTCGCCAATCCGTTCCTCGCGCTGCGGATTGGGCTCCTCGTGCGGGGCGGAGAGGGGGAAGCCGCCCCGCTTCTCGGCGCGCAGCCCCTCGTTCGTGCCGGAGAACAGCGTGGCGTGCTCCGCGGAGAAGCCGAGGACCCAGAAGAGCCTCGCCCCGGCCTTGGCGGCGACGAGGTTGCGGGTCAGGTAGCTGTCGCTGAGGACCACCCGTTCGGGGGCGGTGCGTGGCAGCTGCCAGATCTGGTACTCGTCCGCGTCGGCGAGGATGACCAGGGAGTCCAGGGCCCGGCGCTGGTCCACCTCCTCCACCGCCCGGTCGAGCTGGGCCTTCACCGCCGCTCCCGCCTCGCGGGTCACCCGGGGGTCGGACTCCAGGCGGTTGCCCGCCTCGGCCACGAGGTTGCGCAGCCGTACGGCGTCCTGGGCGTTGTCCGGCGCCTTGCGGTGGGTCGGCATCGTCAGGGACAGGGCCGGATAGGGCCGGTTCCTGCGAAGGTCCTGCAATAGGCCGGGGGTCAGGGCGTCCGTGTCCATCGTTGTCTCCCGGAGGGGTCGGGGTCCGTGGTGCTGGGGCCGCCCCCAAGGCGCGGAGCGGGTCGTTCGACGAGTCAATTCATACCTTTTGATCCTAATATGGGCGAATTATTCCGTTCTCTCCGGAGGTGCATGCGATGTCCACGCTCACTGTGTGGAAGTTCCAGTCGGCCGAGGGCGCCGAGAACGTGGAGACCGCGCTGAAGTCGCTCCAGAAGGAGGGGCTGATCAAGATCCTCGACGCCGCCGTCGTGACGTGGCCGGCCGAGCGCTCGAAGCCCAGGACGAAGCAGCTGATCAACCTCGTCGGCGCGGGTGCGCTCAGTGGCACCTTCTGGGGCATGCTCTTCGGGCTCATCTTCCTGATGCCGCTGCTCGGCGCCGCAATCGGGGCAGCGGCCGGGGCGCTCGGCGGAAAGCTCGCCGACATCGGCATCGACGACGACTTCATCGCCGAGGTCAAGGAACAGGTGACGCCGGGGACTTCCGCGCTCTTCCTGCTCACCACGGACGAGGTGCCCAGCCGCATCAGCGAGTCCCTGCCGGGCGGCGGCGCCGAGCTCCTGCACAGCAACCTCGACACGGGACGCGAGGCCAAGCTCCGCGAGATCTTCGGCGACGAGTCGGAATGACGGGTGCTCGCGCGGCCGGACCCGGGCGGCGCCCGCCGGGCCGCTGATGGCCGCCAGCGAAGCCGTCACGGACGCGCTGCGCGAGCTCCACGCGCGCTACGCCGGCGTCCGGGGCGGCCGGCGCGCCGACTACATCCCGCAACTCGCGCGGTCCGATCCCGACGCCTTCGGGATCGCCCTCGTCAGCATGGACGGACACTGCTACAGCGCCGGTGCGGCGGACGCGGCCTTCACCCTCCAGTCGGTGTCCAAGCCCTTCGTCTACGCGCTCGCCCTGTCCACGCTGGGGCTCGACGAGGTGAGCCGCTGGGTCGGTGCGGAGCCCAGCGGCGAGGCGTTCAACGCCATCAGCCTGGAACCCCGTACGGGTCGGCCTGCCAACGCCATGGTCAACGCCGGCGCCATCGTGACCACCGCGCTCGTCCCGGACCGTGCGGCCGTCCCCGCCTTCACGGCCGTCCTGAGCTGTCTGAGCCGCTTCGCCGGGCGGCGCCTCGACGTCGACGAGGACGTGTACCGCTCCGAGGCGAGCACGGGGGACCGCAATCGGGCCCTGGCCTACCTCCTCCGCAGCACCGGGACCCTCCCGGTGGATCCGGTCGCCGCCGTCGACACCTACTTCCGGCAGTGCGCGGTGCGCGCCACCGCCGTCGATCTGGCCGTGATGGCGGCGACCCTCGCACACGGCGGGGTCAATCCGGTCACCGGCGAGACCGTCGTGTCGACGGAGGTCGCGGCGCAGGTGCTCTCCGTGATGGCCACCTGCGGGATGTACGACGCCTCCGGTGAGTGGCTGCTGCGGGTGGGGCTGCCGGCCAAGAGCGGGGTGTCCGGCGGGCTGATCGCCGCGGGACCCGCGCGCTTCGGCCTGGCCACCTACAGCACACCCCTGGACGCGGCGGGCACATCGGTGCGCGGGAGTGCCGCGATCGGCGCGCTCTCGGAACGGCTCGGGCTCCACCTCATGCGGAACCCGGCGCTGCCCGGCTCCACCGTCACGCTGGTCACCACCGCCGACGTCCTCCCCTCCGCGCCCTCCGGACGGCGCGAGCGGGCGCTGCGCGAGCGGGTCGGGGTGGTCGCGGCGCAGGGAGCCCTCGACTGCACGGCCGCCGAGCGTGTGCTGTACGCGCTGGACGAGACCGGCCCGGAGCGGGCGGGCGCAGTGGTGCTCGACCTGCGTGAGGTGACCGGCGCCGACTCCGTGGCCCTCGCGCTGCTGCACGCGGGCCTGGCCCGGCTCGCGCAGGACGGGCGGCGCGCGGCCGTCGTCGATCCCGGCGACCGGCTCGGCCCGCCGGACCTGGTGAGGGAGCGTACCGGCCAGGACCTGCCGCGCTTCGGCTCCCGCGAGGAAGCCGTCGAGCGCTGCGCGCAGGCCGTGGCCGGACCGGGCTGAAGTCCTACCAGATGGCCTCGACCCACTCGGGGTGGTCGATGAACGGGTTCCGGTTGTGCTGGAACCGGTCGAATATGATCTCGTTGCGGTTCTGCTCGAAGCTGTCCGGCGGGTCCTCCTGGCTCCACTGCTTCAGCACGGACAGCCGCCCGATGTACGGCGCCGAGCCGTTGGAGACGCTGTCGTTCGGTTCGAGGTCGGCGAAGGCGTCGTCGCCCTCGTAGCGCACGGCCATGTAGAGGATCATGCGGGCGACGTCGCCCTTCACCGCGTCGCGCGGCTCGAAGGAGTTGCTGTCGGTGTAGTTGCCGGGCGCTCCGGACACGGCGCTGCCGCCGTTGTCGAAGTCCTTGTTGCCGCGGATGGAGTTGACCTGGACGTCCTCGGGGCGCAGATGGTGGATGTCGGTCCCCGGGCCTGTCGTGGTGCCGAAGTCGCCGTGGGACTTGGCCCACACGTGCTCCCGGTTCCAGTCGCCGACGTCGCCGCCGTTCTCGCTCTTGGACTGGGAGCGGCCGGTGTAGAGGAGGATGACGTTGGAGGAGTTGGACGGGTCCTGGTCGGTGACCTTCAGCGCGTCCCAGACCTGGCTGTAGGAGAGCTTGGTCTGGTCACTGATGATCGTGTGCAGGGAGCTCTTGAGCGTGGCGCCGGTCTTGCCCAGCGCGTCCTGGTAGTAGGTGTCGTCGAGAGCAGCCGCCGGGGACACGGTGCGGTCGGTCGCGGGGGTGGCGGCGGGAGCGGTGGCCGTGACACAGGTGAGCACGGCGATCGAGGCGGCTGTCGCGAGAAGTGGACGCGCGTAGAAACGGCGACGACTGGACATGTGGGGTGTCCTCTCCGGGGCGGCGAACGGGGGTGTGACGGCCCTGCGGGTGCCTGTTCGCTCGGGAGCCTTCCACACGCACGGTGCCGGTCGTGTGAACGTTGCGTATTTATCATGTGCAAGTCAAGTGACGTCTCGTCCGGGCCCTCGCGGCATCGGATGCGGCGACGCCGCGGCGGCGCGAGAATTACCGCAAGGACGAGGAGGCGGTATGAGCGAAGAGTCCGAATCCGTATCCGTATCCGTACCGGAGGTCCGGGGGGTGACTCCGGACCGTCTGCTGCACGCCGGCGGGGACGACCAGCCCTCCGCGGAGGATCTGGTGCTCGCCTCCGGGCGGGACGTGACCCCCGAGAGTCTGGAGTGGGCGCGCCGGAGGCTGTCCGAGGAGGGCCGGTCGGCGCTGGACAAGCGGCTTCCGTAGGCCCCGCGGGGCCGTCAGGGGGCAACCGGGGCGGGGAGCGTGCAGGGCGCTCCCCGCCACTCGGTTAGCCTGAACGCAATATGAACCGTTTGACGACGTCACAGGGCGAATTCGATCTCGCCCGCTTTCCCGAGAACCCGCGCGATCCCCTCCGTGCGTGGGACGCCGCCGACGAGTATCTGCTGAACCGCCTGGACGGCGGTGACGGCGGCGAGCCGGTGCGCCCCTCGGGCACCGTGGCCGTGGTGGGCGACCGCTGGGGTGCCCTCGCCACCGCGCTGGCCGCGCACCGCCCCGTGCAGATCACCGACTCGTACCTCGCACGGCAGGCCACCCGCGCCAATCTGACGCGCAACGGCCTCGACCCGGACGCGGTCCGGACGCTGTCGGTGCGGGACACCCCGCCGGAGCGCGTCGACCTCCTGCTCGTACGGGTGCCGAAGAGCCTCGCGCTCCTGGAGGACCAGTTGCACCGGCTCGCCCCGGCCGTGCACGAGGGGACCGTGGTCATCGGCTCCGGCATGGTGAAGGAGATCCACACCTCCACCCTCAAACTCTTCGAGCGGATCATCGGGCCCACCCGCACCTCCCTCGCGGTGAAGAAGGCGCGCCTCATCTTCTGCACCCCCGACCCCGCGTTGCCGAGGACCCCCAGCCCCTGGCCGCTGCGCTACGAGCTGCCCGGCGACGTCGGCGCCGTCTCGGGCCGGACGGTCACCAACCACGCCGGGATCTTCTGCGCCGAACGCCTGGACATCGGCACCCGCTTCTTCCTGAAGCACCTCCCCACGCGCAAGGGCCCGGACCACGTTGTCGACCTGGGCTGCGGGAACGGCGTCGTGGGTACCTCCGCCGCGCTCGCCAACCCGGACGCGACCGTCACCTTCATCGACGAGTCCTACCAGGCCGTGGCCTCCGCCGAGGAGACGTTCCGGGCCAACACCGGACCGGACGCCGACGCGGAGTTCCTGGTCGGCGACGGCCTGTCCGACGTGCCTCCGGCCAGTGTGGACCTGGTCCTCAGCAACCCGCCGTTCCACTCGCACCAGGCGGTCACCGACGCCACCGCCCGGACCATGTTCCACGGGGCACGCGCCGCACTGCGTCAGGGCGGTGAGCTGTGGGTCGTCGGCAACCGGCACCTCGGCTACCACACCCAGCTGCGCCGGATCTTCGGCAACTGCGTGACCGTGGCCGGTGACCCGAAGTTCGTGGTCCTGCGGGCCGTCAAGCGCTGAGCCGCGCCGGAGGGTGCCGTCCGGACCGAGCCCGGACGGCACCCTCCGATCCTTTTTTCCTCCGGTGTGGGCGCCCGGCGCCCACACCTCCCCGTACGGCGCACGGTTGGGGTATGCCTGGAGGAGCACGAAGACCCCGTACCCCGAGTGACGATCTTCCCGGCACGACCACGCCCCGGCACGAGACCCGGGCCACGGCCCTGGCTCCGCCGCCGACCGGAAGGCACGAGCCCGATGAACGACGCAGACCCGGGACTGTTCGGCCCCCGCTCCGTCACCTGGCAGATGCACGGGGACCCCATGATGTGGGTGGCCGGTGTCCGTGCCCTCTACCTCCAGGCGCTGCACCCCCGCGCCGTCCGCGGCGTCACACAGAACTCCGACTTCCGCGAGGACGCCTGGGGTCGGCTGCTGCGCACGGCCGACTTCGTCGGAACGCTCACCTACGACACCGTGCCGGCCGCCGAGAAGCACGGCGCACGCGTACGCAGGATCCACCGGCTCCTCAAGGCCACCGACCCGGTCACCGGCGAGGTCTACGGCATCGACGAACCGGACCTGCTGCTCTGGGTGCACTGCGCGGAGGTCGACTCCTACCTCCAGGTGGTGCGCCGCTCCGGCTACCCCCTCGGCGAGACCCAGGCCGACCGGTACGTCGACGAGCAGCGGGTGAGCGCCCGCCTCGTCGGCCTCGACCCGGCAGCCGTTCCCGCCACGACCGGGGCCCTCGCCGCGTACTTCGACGAGGTCCGCCCGCAACTCGCCGCCGGCGCCGAGGCCGCTGACGTCGAGGCCTTCCTGCGCAAGCCGCCGGTCCATGCCCTGCTGACCCCCGCGCGTGCGCTGCTGTGGCGGCGCGTGGCGGCACTGGCCTACGACTCCCTGCCCCCGTACGCCCATGAGCTGTACGGCAGGCCGGCGCCGCCCCGGGCGTCGGTCGACCACCGCCTGCGCGCCACGGGAACTGCCCTGCGCGCCGTCCCCGCCCGCCTGCGCTGGCGGCTGCCGCCCGGGCACATCGTGAAGGCGATGGCCCGGCTGGGCCCCGGCAGCAGGCCCGCCCCGTACACACTCCGCAGACAGGCCGCCATACTGGACGGGCCGGGGAGGGCACAGCTGTAGGCGGGACGCGAAGCAGACGGGGGCGGCAACAGGCGATGGCGGAAACCAGGCTGATCCAGAGCCGGTACCGGCTGCTCGATCTCATCGGGCGGGGCGGCATGGGAGAGGTGTGGCGTGCCCGGGACGAATCGCTGGGCCGGCAGGTCGCCGTCAAGTGCCTGAAACCGGTGGGACCGCAGCACGACCGGGACTTCATCCGCATCCTGCGCGAGCGGTTCCGCCGCGAGGCGCGGGTGGCCGCCGCACTCCAGCACCGGGGCGTCACCGTCGTCCATGACTTCGGCGAGTCGGAGGGCGTCCTCTACCTCGTCATGGAACTCCTGGAAGGGCGCAATCTCAGCCAGCTCCTGGAGGACAACAAGCAGCACCCCCTGCCGGTGCCGGACGTCGTCGACATCGCCGAGCAGGTCGCCGACGCCCTCGGTTACACCCACCAGCAGGGCATAGTGCACCGCGACCTGAAGCCCGCCAACATCATGCGGCTCGACGACGGGACGGTGAAGATCTGCGACTTCGGCATCGCCCGGCTCGGCGCCGACATCGGCTTCACCTCGCGCCTCACCGGTACCGGAATCGCCATGGGCACCCCGCACTACATGTCGCCGGAGCAGATCAGCGGCGGAGAGGTCGACCACCGCAGCGACCTGTACTCCCTGGGCTGTGTGCTGTACGAGATCGCCACGGGAGTACCGCCGTTCGACATGGACGACGCCTGGGCCGTCCTGGTCGGCCATCGCGACACCGTGCCCGAGCCGCCGCGCACCCACCGGGCCGAGCTGCCCGGCTTCTTCGACCGTGTCGTCCTGGACCTGCTGGCCAAGACTCCCGAAGGGCGGCCGTCCGACGCGGGAGACGTGAGGGCACGCATCGCGCTCGGGCGCACCGGGGAGCAGCCGCAGGCCGGCCGGGTCAGGCTCGCCCCGCCCGTGCCGTTCGAGCACCCGGCCCGGCGCCCAGGAGGACAGCCGCCCCGACTTCCCTCCTGGACACGCGACATGACCACCGGTCACAAGGCCCGCAGCGCCGCGTACTCCGGGACGGCCGCCATCGACCAGGCACTCGCACTCACCGGCGCGTGGACCACGGGGGCGGTGGGCCCGCCACGCACCGGCGCGTTCCCGCCCGCCGGAGCCGGCCGGCCCACCCCGTCCCCCGAACTGCTCGCGACCCTGGCCAGCCGGCACAGCGCCGGACTCAACCTGGGCCGCCTCGGGCACTGGGAGGAGGCGGGCGAGGCCCATCGCGCGGTCGCCGCCGAGCGCGCGCTCGCGCTCGGCCCCGACCACCCCGACACGCTCGCCAGCCGGTACGAGGTGGCCTTCACCCTCAGCCGCACCGGACGGGCCGCCGACGCCCTGCGTGAGTTCGGCCAGGTCGCCGAGGGCCGCGAACGCACGCTGGGACCCGACCACCCGGAGACCCTCGCGGCCCGGCAGGAGACGGCCTACGTGCTCGGGCAGCTCGGCCGGCACTTCGAGGCCCACCAGGTCTACGCCGCGGTGCTCGCCTCGCGTGAGCGCTCCATGGGACCGGACCACCCCGACACCCTGCGCTGCCGCCACAACCTGGCCTTCAGCCTGAGCCGCCTCGGCCGGCTGGAGGACTCCTACCGCATGGCCCGCGAGGTGGCGGACGCCCGAAGCAGACTGCTCGGCGCCACCCACCCCGACACACTCGTCACGCTCTACGAGGTGGCCTACACCCTCGGCAGGCTCGACCGCTGGACCGAGGCCCTGCAGACCTACCGCGAGGTGGCGCAGGCCCGCGCCGTCACGCTCGGCGCCCACCACCCCGACACCTTGTCCGCACGCTACGAGACGGGCATCAGCCTCGGGCGCCTGGGCCGCAGCGCCGAAGCCCTGGAGCTCTACCGCGCACTGGCCGACGACCGCACCCGCGTCGCCGGGCCCGAGGACCCGGAGACTCTCCGCGCCCGCCACGGCCTCGCGGTCAACCTCGGGAGGATGGCGCGCTGGGACGAGGCACTCGCCGAGTCGCGCGAGGTGTGCGCGATCCGGGAGCGCACGCTGGGACCCGACCACCCCGACACCCTCGTGAGCCGCCGGGAGGTGGCCGTGGGGCTGGGCTGGCTCGGCCGCTGGGCCGACGCCCTCAGCGGCTACCGTGCGGTCGCCGACGCCCGCGAACGGGTCCTGGGCGCCGACCACCCGGACACTCTGGCCAGCCGCAACGACGAGGCTCACTGCCTGGAACAGCTCGGCCGCGGCCCGGAGGCGGTCGACCTCTACCGCCGGGTCGCCGACCTGCGCCGGCAGCGCGGCATCCCCCCGCACTGACCGTCAGGCGAGGCCGCCCCGCGCACGGTGGAGGTCACGCAGCAGCGCGATCTCCGCCCCGTGGTGCAGCAGCTCCTGGTTGACCCACCAGACGACGTCGAGAAAGCGTTCCTCGGGGTCGCCGCCGTACGGGTAGGTGCAGTGGCCGACCCTGTCGAGTGCGGCATCGTCGGCGTCGAGCAGCGCCGCACGCCACGCCGCCGCCGAGGCGTCGAAGTCCGCCACGGCACCGGCCGCGTCCCCCACGATCCGGTGGTCGTCACGGGTCAGCGCGTGGCTCCCCACCGTGTGGTCCGCACGCAGGGCCAGCAGCTCGCTGAGATGACTCAGGCGCCACGCGAGGGTCGTGAACGGCGGCGGCGAGGGATGCGGGTACGGCGCGGTGTCGCGCCCCCAGTCACCCGCACCGGTCAGGGCACTCGCGCCGGGGCCGGGGCCCGCGCTCCTGCGGCGCACCGACCAGCACGACGGCACAGGCTCCCACAGATACTCCTCGTCCGTGAGCGGCGGGACCTCCACGTCCGTTCCGTTGCCGCTGTCCACGGACGGGCCGGCCAGCCGCCTGGTGAGCCGTTCGCGCGCCCAGTCGAACTGCTCGAGCAGGGGCTGGAGGCGTGCGGGTGTGTCCATGGAAGCTCCCGGGCCGGACGGATGGGGTGAGGTCCGCGAGAACCCTGCCACAGCGGCGGCCACCCGGCTCCCGCATTTTCGGAGCCCCCGCCACGAACCGCGCCCCCTGTGCCGGGAGATCGACCCGTGCTACGAAGGGGCATGCCCGCAGACGAGACGGCCTCACCCGGCACACCCGCCCGCTCCCACTACGACGCGGTGATCGTCGGAGGCGGCCACAACGGCCTGGTGGCCGCCGCCTACCTCGCGCGCGCCGGGCAGTCCGTCCTCGTCCTGGAACGCCTGCCCGCCACCGGGGGAGCGGCCGTGTCGAGCCGCCCCTTCGACGGGGTCGACGCCCGGATCTCCCGCTACTCCTACCTCGTCTCGCTCCTCCCACGGAAGATCGTCCGCGAGCTCGGCCTCGACTTCGCCGTACGCAAGCGCACCGTCTCCTCGTACACCCCGGCCGTACGCGGCGGGCGGCACACCGGACTGCTCGTCGGCGCAGACGCGACCCGCGACTCCTTCGCCGCGCTCACCGGGGACGACCGGGAGTACGACGCGTGGCAACGCTTCTACGGGATGACGCGGCGGGTCGCCGAACGGGTCTTCCCCACGCTCACCGAACCCCTGCCCGCCCGCGCCGCCCTGCGCGACCGGATCGACGACGCGTACGCCTGGCGCACCCTGTTCGAGGAGCCCATCGGCGTCACCGTCGAGGAGACCTTCGCCGACGACCTCGTCCGTGGAGTCGTGCTCACCGACGGGCTGATCGGCACCTTCGCGGACGCCCACGATCCCTCCCTGGTCCAGAACCGCTGCTTCCTGTACCACGTGATCGGCAACGGCACGGGTGACTGGGACGTCCCCGTCGGCGGCATGGGCGCACTCACCGACGCGCTGGCCGGTGCGGCGCGCGCGGCGGGCGCCGAGATCCGTGTCCGGCACGAGGCGACCCGTGTCGAGACCGACAACACCCGTGCCGAGGTGACCGTCCGGTCACCGGGCGGGGAACACGTCGTGGGCGCCCGCCGGGTGCTGGTCAACGCCTCTCCCCAGGCGCTGGCCGCACTCCTCGGCGAGGAACCGCCCGCCCCGGCCGAGGGCGCCCAGCTCAAGGTGAACATGCTGCTGACGCGGCTGCCCCGACTGCGTGACCGCTCCGTGGACCCGCGCCGGGCGTTCGCCGGGACGTTCCACATCGCCGAGGGCTACGGGCAACTGGCCACCGCCTACCGCGACGCGGCGGCGGGCCGCCTGCCCGCCGCTCCGCCCTCGGAGATCTACTGCCACTCCCTGACGGACCCCTCGATCCTCGCCCCCGGGCTCGCGGCCCGCGGCTACCAGACGCTCACCCTGTTCGGACTGCACGCCCCGGCCCGGCTCTTCGCGGAGGACCACGACGCCAGACGCGCCGAACTGCTCGATGCCACCCTGGCCGAACTCGACGCCCATCTCGAGGAGCCGATCGCCGGCTGTCTGGCGCTCGACGCCGACGGCAGGCCCTGCATCGAGGCGAAGACGCCTCTCGACCTGGAACGCGAGCTGCGCCTGCCCGGCGGGCACATCTTCCACCGGGACCTTTCCTTCCCCCACGCCACCGGCGGGACCGGCCGCTGGGGCGTGGAGACCGCCCACGCCAACGTGCTGCTCTGCGGGGCGGGCGCGGTGCGCGGCGGCGGCGTCAGCGGGGTGCCCGGCCACAACGCCGCCATGGCGGCGCTGGGCCGGTGACTCCCACCTCCTACCGGCCGAACACCCCGCGCAGCGCCCCGAGCTTGCGCGGCAGGTCGTACTCCGCCCCTCCCTCGTGACCGTTGTACGTGAACACCTCCAGCTCTGCGGGGCCCGCGTACGCGTGGTACGCCGCGAACACCGTCGACGACGGGCAGATCCGGTCCATCAGACCCACCGAGAGCCATGCCGGGGCCGTCGCCCGGGCGGCGAAGTTGACCCCGTCGAAGTACGAGAGGGTCCGCATGGCCTCCTCGACCCTGAAGCGGTGCCCGGACAGCCAGCGGGCGATCTCCGCGTACGGTCCCGAGTCCGTGATCTGCGAGGCTCGCCGGAAGTGGCAGAGGAACGGCACATCGGCGACGGCCGCCGCCACGTCGTCCCGCAGCCCGGCCACGGCGAGCGCGAGGCCGCCTCCCTGGCTGCCGCCGAGCACCGCGACCCGGGAGGGGTCCACCGCCTCGTGGGCCCTGACCGCGTCCACCGCGCGCACGGCGTCGGTGATGAGACGCCGGTAGTAGTGCCGGCCGGGATCCTCGATGCCCCGGGTGAGGAAGCCGGGGGAGGAGGAGCCGTGACCGTCCGGACCGATGTCCGGAGTGTCCGCGGTGTTCTTCCCGCCGCCGCCCTGGCCCCGGTTGTCCATGACCAGATGGGCGTAGCCGAGCGCGCTCCAGGTCAGCCAGGAGTACGGGATGCCCCGGCCGCCGTTGTAGCCGATGTACTGCACCACCGCCGGGAGCGGGGCCGAGCGGACGCGCGGCAGCAGCAGCCAGGCCTTCACCGGCTGTCCGCCCCAGCCGGTGAACGTCACGTCGAGGACGTCCACCGTCGCGAAGCCGGCGTCGTAGGGGACGAACGCGGCGTCCAGACCGTGCCGTGCCGCCTCCGTGAGGGTCTTGTCCCAGAACGCGTCGAAGTCGGCGGGCTCCTCCGGCTCCGGCCGGTACTCCCGCAGCCGCTCCAGGGGCATGTCGAACAGCAAGGGTCTAGCTCCTCTTCAGGGTGAGGGTGAGGGTCGCGCCGTGCAGGCCCGCCGTGTCGGCGGTGATCCGCAGGCCCCGCCGCGTGGCGGCCGTGCGGATGCCCGGGTCCGCGGTGTCGACCGTGAGTCCCGGCCTGGACAGTTCCAGCACCACCGAGGAACGCAGCTGCGTCGGATCGGACAGGGCGACCGTGACCTTCCCGTCCCGCGGGCGCACCATCACCGAGGCGGGGCCGTCACAGGTCAGTTCCCGCACCGTGCCGGCCGTCCAGAAGTTCGCGGCGAGCAGCCCGTCCGCTGCCCGGCGCACGGCGTGCACCGCGGTCGAGCGGGCCACCAGGTCCACGGGGGGCGCCGCCGACCACTGCCGGGTCCGGGCGGCGGAAGCCGTGGGGGCCTGGAGCCAGAAGTAGCCGGCATCCGTGGGAGCCGCCCCGTGGTCCTGCCACAGCGTCAGGTAGGGGCGGGTGACCGGGGTGTCCGTGCCGTACTTGAGGTTGATCTCCCGCCAGGTGGCCGTGCGCTCCTCACGCAGGCCGCGCAGGGTGACGGGTTCAGGGAAGACGTACCCCCCGGTCCCGTCGAGGTGCAGCCAGCGCACCTCGGACAGCCCCGCCGACCAGTCCGTGCCGGCGGGCGCGGGGCTGCCGTCGACGAGCAGCGCGGCGGCCGGATCGCGCAGCTTGCGGTTCTCGACGACCGTCTCCACGGTGCCGTCCTCCGCGGTGATGCCCGACCCGACGCACGCGATCACGTCGTCCAGGCAGAACCAGCTCTTGAGGCCGCGCAGCGTGCTTCCGTGGGCCCGCAGTTCCATGCCGTAGGCCCCGAGCGTCGTGCCCGGCAGGGCGGTGCCGCCCGCCCAGTCGGCGGTGCTCGTCGTGCGCTGGCCCGCGGCGTCCGCCGGCCGACCGGCGACCACCGTGGTACCCGGCAGCCGGGTGGGATCGACGGTCGGCCAGTAGTCCTCGCTGTAGTGCCCGAGATCGTCGGTGTACAGCAGCACCATGCCGTCGGAGAGGTGCCAGCCGTGCAGATTCTCGTTCTGGATCGACTCGTAGTTGTAGATCCGGCTCGAGTAGGCCGAGATGCCGAGGGCGAACGACGGTCTGTGGTGCGCCGCCTTGTCCATCCGGGGGTGCTGCTTGTGGGCGACCAGAGGCCCGCGCGCGGGCACGGGTGAGTCCATGACGCGCAGCGCGGCCACGAGCGAGGCCGGGTCGGTGACGGCCAGGAAGTCCCGGTAGGTGTCCTCCGCGATCCACTGCTTGACCAGTGCCGTGAACGTCTCGGCGGTCTCGCCGGTGGAGGCGGGGATGAGCCGTAGCACGGCCTCGACGACCGTCTGCGCGGAGGCGTGGCCCTGCTTGCTGGGGCGCGCGATCTCGCGTCCGCACACCGACGCCATCACGTCACCCCGCACCAGCAGCGGGTCGAAGCCGTCCAGGACCCATCCGCGGATGTTGTCGAGATCGGGGTCGGTGACCGCCCAGTCGGTGCCTCCGAGCAGATTCAGCAGCCGGGAGAGGCTGTTGAGCAGCTCCTTGCCGTACCCGCCGTTGTACGGATGCCTGTAGTGCTGGAGGAACGAGCCGTCGGAGTAGAAGCCCTCACCCGTGCCCGCCGTGCCGTCGGTCCGGTCGTTGAAGGCCAGGACGCTGTTGGCACCCGAACCCTCGACGTCCGAAAGAGCGTCACGCACCCGGGCCAGGGAGTCGCCGTCGTCGCGCAGGACCGCGTTGACGGCGACCACCGTGGACACCCACACCCGGTTGGCGCCCGTCGCGATCTGGCGGTCGGCGCGCCACAGGTTCGGATCGGGTGTGTAGTGCCGCACGGCCGAGGTGATCCGGCCCAGCCGCTCGGCCCCCAGGACGTCGTACAGGAGGACGGCCGTGTCGTTCAGCGCGAGCGCCGAGCCGATCTCCCAGTCCCAGTCGTTGTCGAAGCGGGTGTGACCGGGCCCGTAACGGTTCGTCAGCATCCAGTCGACACCGGCCAGGAGCAGGTCGCGCAGGGGGGCGTCCCCGTACTGCGGTGTGCCGGGGACGGCCCACGCGGTCGCGATCGTGGCGAGGCGCTTGAAGGAGGTGGTGACGTGGTTGGAGAGCGCCGTGCTGGTCAGGTCGGCGAACAGCCCGTCCGTACGGGAGGGGTCGAGCCCCTTGGCCGCGGTCGTCGCGGCCCGGCCGGTCCTGGCGACGGCCGCCGCCGTCCGCGCGTCGTCCGGATCGAGACCGGGGCCGCCGGTCAGCAGGGTGTGCCAGCGGGACCGCAGCGTGGCCGAGTCACCCACGGCGGCGTGGGCGGTCCCGGGTGCGAAGGTCAGGGGCAGGGTGACGGCCGCGCCGAGCGCGGCCGCCCCGGCCAGGACTGTGCGGCGCGTCGCGCCCGTGCCTGGGTTCATGGGTCGGGTCCTCACAGCAGTGTTCGGCGGTCGACGGCCGCGGCGAGCGCGGCGTGACCTGAGGGATTGGGGTGCAGACCGTCGCCGCTGTCGAACGCGGGCAGCAGCCGCGACGGCCGGGCGGGGTCGCGCAGGGCGGTGTCGAAATCGGCGACCGAGTCGAACAGCCGGCCCGTGCGGATCACGCGGTTGATCCGCTGCCGCACCTCGTCGAGCTCCGGCGTCCAGCGGGTCCAGCCCTCGAACGGGGTGACGGTCGCGCCGACGATCCGCAGCCCGGCGTTCCGGGCGCGCAGCACCAGCTGGCGGTACCCGTCGAGGACCCGGGCGGGGTCCGTCTGGGACGGCGGCTGCTGGAGGTCGTTGACGCCCAGCTGGACCAGCACGGTGCGCAGCCCCGGAAGTGAGAGGACGTCACGGTCGAACCTGGCCTGGCCGCCGGGACCGAACCGGGCGTCGTCCAGCAGCAGCCGGTTGCCGCTCACCCCGAGATTGGCGACGGCCGAGCCGGGAAGACGCCGCGCCAGCTGGTCCGGCCAGCGCAGATCCGCGTCGTCGGGCGTGCCGACGCCCTCCGTGACGGAGTCCCCGAACACGGCGACGACCGGTCCGTACGCCCCGGTCACCTCGACCCCGGTCAGGAGGAACACGGAGGTGGTGCGCATCCCGTCGACGCTGTGCGAGGCGTGGGTGTTGCGGTGGAAGGACAGCGGCCCGGTGGGGCCCGGCAGCCGGGTCTCCACCGTCAGCGCTGACCCCTCCGGCGCACGCAGCCCGCCCACGGGGTCACTGGTCAGCGAGGCGCCCGCAGCCAGCCATGCCTGCTGCCGCCCGCCGAAGGTCACGGCCCGCCCGCCGGCGGTCACCGGACCGATCAGGACGGGTACGGTCCCGAAGGCGTTCCCGTACCGCAGACGCACTCCGCCCCCGGCCGTAAGGCGCACGCTGGCCGAGACCCTCCCGTCGGTCAGCCCGGTGGCGGCCACGGTGTCCGTGGCGGTCGGCGCGGTCTGCGCCGTGGCCCAGGAGGTGACCCACGAGCCGGCGCGCCCCGGCCCGCCCGGTCCGTCGGACTGCGCCGCCCGGGCGGCGGCGGGGGCCGCCGCCGCGACGGCGACTCCCGCCGCGGCGGCCGTCAGGATCCCGCGTCTCGCGGGCCCTGCGGCGGTCACTGCGGGCACGCCCCGGTCGGGTCGTACTCGCTCGCGTACGTACCGACCGCGTCGCCGCCGGTGTTGCCGCTCATCGTGTTGGTGCACACCGGGCCCTGCGGGGTGCGCATGAACTTGATCCCGCCGCCCGCGTTCGAGGTGATGGTGTTGCCGTAGACACTCGTGTCGATGCCGTCGGTCGCGGTGTCACCACCGAGGCGGATGCCCGCGCCCACGTTGTCGTGCACCGTGTTGTACCGGAAGATGTTGCCGCTGCCGCGTGCGTCGAGCCCGCCCGAGCTGGAGTCCTTCTGGCCGCTGCAGTCGTTGTACTCGACGTAGTTGTTCGTGGAGTTCTCCTTCACGTCCACGCACTCGTTGCCCAGGGTGACGATGGTGTTGTGGTGGATCCGGTTGTTCCTGCTGACGTCGGCCGCCGCGTCGGGAGCGCCGTTCGCACCCTGCTGCTCGGGCGCCGTGCCGAGGTAGATGCCCTCGCCGTTCTTGCCCCCTCCACCGAACTTGAAGTCGGCCACCCCGCAGTCCGTGATGGTGTTGTCGTCCACCTCCGCTCCGGTGACCAGATAGCGCAGCCGCAGGCACTCGTCCGCCGCGTTCTTGAGCGTCATCCCGGTGATGCGCAGGGCGCCCACCCCGTTCCCCGGGGTCGCGCTCATGACGTAGACGAGCTTGAGGCGGTAGCCGGACACGTCGGCGGACGAGCCGTGCAGCCCGTCGACGGTGAAGCCGCTCAGGGTCGTCGAGTCGTGCCGCACCTGGATGATGCGGCTGTCTCCCGCGCCCTTGACCACGGCGTTCGAGGGACCGGTGATCGTGACCCCGGCGCGGGTGGTGACCACGTCCTGGCGGTACGTGCCGGCCGCGAGGTTCACCACCGCACCCGTGGGCGCCAGGTCCAGGGCCTTCTGGATCGTCGCGAGCGGCGCCCCCGCCGACGTACCGGACGCGGCGTCGTCGCCGCTCGGTGAGACGTAGTAGGCGGTGGCCGCCTCGGCGGCCGAGGAGGGCGGGGAGAGGAGCAGCGGGGTGCCGGCCGCGAGCGCGGCGACGAGGGCGATGCGCAGTGAACGGCTCATGAGGTGTGCCTCCTGGGATCTGCGAAGGACAGGGCGAGCAGTACGGGAACACTGGGGCCCAGGAGCAGCGGGCCCAGCGGTACGACGAGGGAGAGCAGCGCCGCGGAGACCACGGCGCCGAGCAGCGCGGTCCCCCTGGCGGGGGAGCCGAAACCGAGGGCCAGGGCGCCGGCCGACCAGCCGCGCACCGAGCCCTCACGGACCCGCCCCGCCTCGGCGGCCAGGGCCACGTGATGGATGACGAACGCGGCCCCGATGCCCACCTGGGCGGCGAGCACGACGAAGGCCCAGGGCTCGGAACGGCCCAGCAGATGCACGGTGTTCGCGACGAGGACGACCGCCGCGGCGGTGGAGAGCAGGCCGTGCCGCCACAGCGCGCGCCAGTAGCGGGGGAAGGCCGCGAAGGAGTTGGCGAACACGCGGCTGTCGCCTTCGGTACGCCAGAGCTGCAGGGCGTGGGCCATGGCCGCGAGCGCGGGCAGCCAGGTCACGGCACCCAGCGACAGCACGGTGCACGCCGCGCCCGCGGCCGCGGGGTAGGCGATGAACTCCAGGCGGCGCAGCAGCGCCGTCCCGCCGGACGGGAGGATTGCCTGCATGGTCAGCCGACCTTTCCTGTGTGCGGCTCCGGCGTGTCGAGGAGCACGCGCCCGTCGACCTCCAGCCGTGTGCACGCCACGACGTACGGAGCTCGGCCGGCGCGGAGCAGCACCGCCGCGGCGTCCGCGCCGACGGTCTCCGTCCGGATGCGCCGGCCGGCCGGGGAGAGGAGCACGGTCTCCCCGGCCCCGGCGAAGGCGACCCCGTGCCCCTGCGCGCAGGCGACCCGCTCACCGCCGTCCGTCGTGCCCGGGGTGAGGGCGGTGAGGAACAGGCCCTCGCGGGCCCGCGCGGTCGTCGCGCGGAGGGTGTGCAGCGTGCGGGTCAGACGCAGCTCCGGAGTGCTGGACGTCGGATTCGCCTCGACCTCGGTGACCTCGCTGTGGACCGAGGCTCCGGCCGGAGCGAACCGGCGCACGAGCGCGGTGGCGGCCCCCGACCTGATCAGCCTGGAGCCGTCGGGCTCCGCCCGGGTCGGGCGGTCGGTCTGCAGCAGGAAGGTCCACTCCCGTTCCTCCTCCGCCTCGGCGAGGTCGAGGAGGACGAGCCGCCCGGACGGGGTGGACACCAGGGTCCGGTCCAGACGCCGCACCCCGAGGGCGGGGTCGTACATCGCGGCGATCTCCGCGGTGGCGTGCGCCCAGCCGCCCTCGCCGTCCACCAGGACGTCACGCTGGCGGGCCTGCCGCTCGTACGGGATCCCCTGGTAGACGTGGTAGCGGTCCTCGTCCGCGTACCCCTGGCCGTCCACCAGCAGCAGGTTGTGGTGCGCGGCGCGCTTGCGGTTGCTGTAGCCCTCGTCCACGGCGAGGAAGGCCCCCTGCGAGACCAGCACGAACGAGCCCGAATCGGGGTGGTGGTGCCCTTGGTTCAGGGTCTCCCAGCCCCGCTCCGCCCGGTGCTTCGCCGAGGTGTCCCACGCCGTGTGCCCACCGCCCGGGCTCGCCTTGAACGACACCAGCGTGGCGTCGTCGTCCCAGCCGGTCCGGGCCGTGAGCAGTCCCAGGTCCGGGAAGTAGGCGTGGGTCTCGGACGGCCGGGCCGCGGCCACGGACGGGTCGTACCAGAGGTACTCCAGATAGGCCTCCGGCAGGATGCCCGGACGCACCCCGCTCTCCGCGGCCTCCTGCCACAGCAGTTCACCCGAGACGAGATCGCCCATCCACTGGGCCTCGGGCAGGCCGTACTGCGCCGCGAGGCGGTAGTAGAGGCCCGCGCTGTGGCCGCTGCGCCGGTCGTGGCAGTCCCCGTGGTCGACGTTGAACGCGAAGCCGGGCGCGGTCTGGTGGAGCCGGTAGCGGAAGGTCGAGGAGAGGAAGCCGCCCCGCCCCCACCAGTCGATGCCCTCGGCCTCTTGGAGCAGGTCCAGGTGGATCGCGAGGAACGGCACGCCGTAGCGCCAGTACACGACACCCTCGGCGTGCGAACCGTCCTGCGGCATCAGGTCCAGGACGGTGCCGAGGTTGTCCTTGGCCCGTTCGGTCCACTCCTGCTTGCCCAGCACGTAGCCGGCCGTGGCCAGGCCCGCGTAACAGATCCAGTTGTGGTTCTGCCAGTACGACGACGACCACCAGCTGCCCTCGCCGGCCACCGCGAACTCGTACATCCTGCGTCCCTGCAGCAGCAGCTTGTACCGCAGCAGCGCGCGCACCTCGTCCGGCAGGTCGTCACCGATCCACCGGTAGGCGAGCGAGAGATGGTGCAGCAGCCAGCCCGCGTCCAGATCGTGGTCGGGCATGTGCGCCCGGCCCCAGTGCGGCAGCCGGACCGCCGACTCGATCCAGCGCCGGCTCTCGTCCAGATGCGCCCGGTCGCCGGTGACGCGGTACGCCAGCGCCGGGTTCGACGCCGCGGGGCCCAGCCACGTGATGCTGGCGAGCGGGTGTGTACGGGGCGGGGTGAGGCCGCGGTGACGGGCGGCCTCCTCGCACAGCCGGAGCTCCCGACCAGGGCGGGGGCCGGGCGGAGGGGTGGCGGAGAGGAGCACGGATCAGCTCCCCGTTCCGAAGCGCGCGGCCGAACCGTCCGCCAGTTCCACCGTCAGCTCCTCGCCGTCGAGCCGTACGCCGGTCACCGCGGGGCCCGCGGACGCCGCCTGGTATACGGAGGCGAACGTGATCCGCTCCGTCAGTGCGGTGAAGTCGACCCAGGTGCGGGTGCGCTGCGGATCGTCCGCGGGGCCGGGGCCCGGCCGCGCGAACGCACGCACCTCGGCTCCGGCGGTGTGGGTGTGCCAGCCGTGCAGGGTCTCGTCGCCGTACCAGGTGGTGCGCACCGGCCCGGTCGCCTGCTGCTGGATGTCCAGGGCCGTCCCCGGGCGCAGCTGGGCCGTGAAACGGCGGGCCTGCCGGCCCGTCACGGTCAGCAGGTCCACCAGGTAGCAGTCACCCGCCACCACCCTGCGCACCGCGCGCACCCCCTCGTACGCGGTGGTGACCTCCGCGGTCACCGAGACGCCGTCCGAGGCCAGGAGCTCACCCGCGCACTCCGCCTGCTCCGCGCCGTCGGCCCGGAAGGCGGGATGCGCCCGTGTGGACGCGTACAGCTCGCGGAACTCCGCGTGCGCGTAGGGCACCTGGCCGGGATCCGGCTGCCACGGGGTGGTGTCCCCGTACAGGTAGAGCGACAGCTTGTCGCGGTGCCCGTGCGAACCGCCGTGCGGGCCGAAGTCCAGCAGCGCGTGGATGCCCGCCGCACGCACCACCCCGTAACCAGCCGCCGGGAACACGGTGACCGCGGCTGGTTCCGCGCGCCGGGCCAGCGGCGGCCCCGCGAACCAGCCGGCCAGCTCACGGTCCAGCCCGTCGTCGTACGGGCCGAGCTCGTCCCGGGCCCGGGACGCCACCGCGTCGAGGCGCGCGGACGGCACCAGCTGCTGCGCCAGGGCTATGAGTTCCAGCCACTCCAGGGCCAGGGGATGCCGCAGGTACGGGCCGTCGTGCAGGGCAGGCAACAGCCCGCCCGGCGTCGCGATCGACGCCAGCACGTCCGTCATCCCGGCCAGCACCGCGGCCACGTCGGCCGGGAGCGACGCCGGATCCGTGGCACGCAGCGCCAGCAGGGCGGCCCGCAGGACGAAGCCGTGGTAGTAGGTGCTGCCCTCCCACTCCCAGCCGTCCCCGGCGACGGCCACCCGCAGATGCGCGTACAGCCCGTGCTCGCCCTCCAGCCACTCCTTCGCGCCGTCCCACTCCAGGCCGCGCGCCGCCGAGGCGGCGCGGCTCGTGGCGGCACCCGCCGCGTTCAGCCAGGCCGTGTAGTTCGAGGCCAGGTCACCCCGGCCGGTCAGGACACCCCGGGCCTCAAGCGCCGCCCGCTCCAGCTCGTCCAGCAGGGGCAGCACGCCGGCCAGATCCTCCGTGCCCGTCCCGGCCAGCGTGATCACGGTGTGGCCGATGTTCACCGCCCAGATCGCGTCCGTCAGCGCCTGGTGGAAGAGCCGGCCGCGCAGCATCCAGCCCTGCGCCTCGCCGTGCCGGTCCGTGGCGAGCGACGCGTACACACCGGCGTACTCGACGAGCCGCGCCACCCCCTCCGCGCGATCACCCCGGTGTGCGAGCACCCTCAGGTGCCGCGCCCACGCCTGGTGGGACAGCACCACCCAGGCACCGCGCACCGCGTCCGTGTCCACGCGGCAGCCGTGCGGGCACCGCGCACCGCCCTCGGGGAACACCCCGGCGAGCAGATCACCGTGATCGAGTTCCACGCCGTGCGCCGGGCAGACGTACGCGTGCCACCAGCCGCCCCGCTCCCCGGGGATCCGCCTCAACGCGGCCATACGCCACCGTCGATGTCCACCGTGGTGGCCGTGAGGAAGCCCGAGGCGGGCGAAGCCAGATGGACGACCGCGTGGGCGACGTCCTCGGGCGTGCCGGCCCGGCCGACCGGGATGCCGGCCTCCATCGCCTCCTGCGCCGGAGCGGCCGTGAACGTGTCGTGGAAGGCGGTGCCCTTGATGAACCCGGGGGCGACGCTGTTGACCGTGATGCCGGTCCCCGCGAGCTCCTTGGCGAGACCCTTGGTGAAGCCCCGTACGCCCGCCTTGGCGGCGGCGTACGCCACCGAGCCGGGGCCGCCCCCGTTGTGCGCGGCCAGCGAGGACATCGTGATCACGCGCCCGGCAGCGGACTCCTTCAGATGCGGCAGGGCGGCCCGCACGGTCCTGAACGTGGAGGTGAGATTGGTGGAGACGACCCGCTCGAAGTGGTCGTCGGTCATGTCCGCGATCTTTTCGCGGCCGATGAGGTGGCCCGCGTTGCAGACGAGGACGTCCAGCCCGCCGAGGAAGCCCGTGGCCTCCTCGACCAGGAGGTCCACCTCGCCGGTCACGGTCGCGTCGGCCTTGAAGGCCTTGGCCCTGCGGCCCAGGGCCTCGATCGCGGAGACGGTCTTCGCCGCCTCGTCCGCGGAGGAGTGGTAGTGGACGGCGACGTCGGCACCGGCCTCGGCCAGGGCGACGGCGATGGCGCGGCCGATGCCGTGTCCCGCCCCCGTGACGAGCGCGCGGGAGCCGTGGAGATCAGCAGACATGGGTGATGCCCTTTCGGTGACCGGCCCGCGGGGGGCCGGAACCGGTCACTTGAGACCGGCGGTTGCGAAGCCCTGCACGAAGTAGCGCTGGCCGATGAGGAAGAGGACGACCATGGGCAGGGTGGCGAGCGTGGTGCCCGCCATCAGGAAGTGCCACTGGGTGCCGTTCTCCGTCTTGAAGACGGAGAGCCCCACCTGGATCACCCGCAGGCTGTCCGTGTGGGTCACCAGCAGCGGCCAGAGGAAGTTGTTCCAGGAGGACTCGAAGGTCAGCAGGGCGACCGTGATGAACGCCGGCTTGACCAGCGGCGACATGATCCTGGAGTAGATCCGGAACTCGCCGAGCCCGTCGAGCCGGGCCGCTTCCTCCAGCTCCACCGGCAGGTCCAGGTAGAACTGCCGGAAGAGGAACACCGCGAACGGGGTGACGGCGCCCGGGATGATGAGAGCCCACCAGCTGTCCAGCCAGCCGCTGCCGCCCTGGCCGAAGAGGTCGTTCCCGCCCGCCAGTGGCATGAAGCGCACGATCAGGAACTCGGGCAGCACCTTGGTGTAGGTGGGGATCATCAGGGCCGCGATGAAGAGGTAGAAGATCATCTCGCTGCCGCGGAACCTGATCCGTGCGAGCGCGTACCCGGCCATCGACGCGATCAGCACGTTGAGCACGGTGTGGCTGAGCGCGATGACGAAGCTGTTCCGGGCGTACGTGGCGAAGGGCGCGGCCTTCAGCGCGTCCACGTAGTTGCCGAACTCCCACTGGTCCGGGAGCAGTCCGGCGTCCTGCGACGCGATCTCCACCGGTGTCTTGAGCGAGGTGATCACCATCCAGGCGAACGGCACCACCATCAGCAGGGAGACGACCGACAGCGTCACGTAGAGCGCGATCCGGCCGACGGGCAGGGTCCGGGTCCGCGGCGCGGGAGCCGGCTTCAGCAGCTCAGTTGTGGCCACGTGTGCCTCCCATGATCCGCTTGTTGACCAGGGTGAAGCCCATCAGCAGCACGAAGAGCACCAGGGACTGCGCGCTCGCGTAGCCGACGCGGAACTCCCGGAAGGCGGACTTGTAGATCTCGTACGTCATCATCGTGGTGCTGTTGGCGGGACCGCCGTCGGTCAGGATGTAGATCTGGTCGAAGGACTGGAAGGCGCTGATCATCGAGGTGATGAGCACGAAGAACGTCGCGGGCTTCAGGAGGGGCAGCGTGATCGAGAAGAACTGCCTGGCCTTGGAGGCCCCGTCCACCGACGCCGCCTCGTACAGCTCCTTCGGAAGGGACTGCAGCGCGGCGAGGTAGATCAGCATCTTCATCCCGATGCCCTGCCAGATGCCCACGAGGATCACAGAGGGCAGGGCCCAGCCCGTCGAGGAGAGCCACGCCGGGCCGTCGATGCCGAGGAACGCCAGCAGGGTGTTGAGCAGGCCGTTGCCCGGGTTGTAGATCCACAGCCAGACCAGCGCGATCGCCACGGTCGCGGTGACCTGGGGCAGGAACACGGCGGTACGGAAGACGCCGCGCGCCTTGAGCCCCGTGTGCAGGGCGAGGGCCACCAGGAGGCCCAGCGCCATCCCGAACGGCACGGTGAAGAAGGTGTAGAGCAGGGTGTTGAAGACGGACTTGCGGAAGACCGCGTCGTCCAGCATGTCCCGGAAGTTGGCCAGGCCCACGAACTCCGGCGCGGTCAGCACGTCGTACTTGGTGAAGGCCAGGGCCACCGAGACCACGACCGGCAGGCCGATCCACAGCGAGGCGTGCAGCAGCGCGGGCGCCACCATGAGCATGCCCGCCCTGCGCCGGCGGCGTCCCGGGCCCGTGGGGGCCCGGCGCGCCCGCCGCGGTGCCGGGGTCTCAGGAGGGGAAGGCGGCCGGGCGGGCCTGGCCTTCACTACGGTTGTCGCTCCCATGGTGACGTGCCCTCACATCCGGCCGATGGCGGCCTCGGCGAGACGGCCGAGCTCCGCGATGGCGTCCTTCGCGGACTGACCGCCCACGACAGCGGGCTCCAGCGTCGGCTTGATCTTCTCGCGGATCTCCATCCAGGCGGCGGTGCCGCCTTCGGAGACGGCGTGCTGGAGGTTCTGGAGGGAGAGGTCGACGAACTGGTTCTCCTTGACGTATCCCGTGTCGTTCAGGTCGCGCAGACCGGGCACCGAACCGCGCTGCTCCGCCGCTCCGAGGATCGACTCGGGCGTCGCGAGGTACTCGACGAGCGCACGTGCCGCCGCCGGGTGCTTGGAACGCGCGGACTGCGTGACGAGCGTGCCGCCCTGCAACATCGCCGGTTTGCGGTTGGCCAGGACGAACGAGCCGAGCTTGTCGTCCGCGATGAGATCCGGATTCTGGTCCTGGACCTGGTTCCACAGGGCGCTGGTCGTCATCATCATCGACGCCTTGCCTGTCTGTACGTTCGACGGGGCGCCCGCATCCGTCTTCCTGGCGTAGTCCGCCGAACCGTCCTTGACCAGGTCCTTGAAGAACTGCAGGGCCTCGACCCCACGGGCGTCGGTGAAGAGCACCTTCTTGCCGTCCGCGCTGAACAGCTGCCCGCCGTTGGCGAAGAGGAAGGTCTCCCAGCACTGGCGAAGATCGATGGAGAACGGGTCGAAGCCGAGACGTACCCCGCCGGTCAGCTGCTTCGCGACGGCCCGCAGTTCGGCCCAGTTGGCGGGTGTCTTCCTGATCCCGGCCTCGGCGAAGTGATCCTTGCGGTAGACGACGATGCGCGTGTCGAGGACGACGGGCAGGGCGTAGAGCTTGCCCTCGTAGCGCGAGGGCTCCAGCACCCGCTCCTCGTAGTCGTGTGCCGAGGCGAACTTCTCCGGCAGCTCGGCGATCGCCCCCTTCGCGGCGAACGGCGGGATCCAGCCGACCCCCATCATGAGTACGTCCGGCAGCAGCCCGCCCGCGAGACCGGTGGTGATCTTCTCGTTGAGCTGCGCATACGTGGTGTAGTCGACGTTCACCTCGACGTCCGGATACTTCTTCCGGAACCCGCCCAGGATCTTCTGCTCCAGCAGCGTCTTGCCGTCGGCGCCTTCGTAGATGGGGGTGAGCAGCGTGATCTCACCCTTGGCGGGGCCGTCGGCCGAGCCTGCGGACGACGCGCCGCCGCCACAGCCGGCGAGAGCGGCTGCGGCAGTGCCCGCACCGATGGCAGCGAGCACGGACCGTCTGTTGAGTTCCATGGGACACCCCTCTTGAGGTGAAGTCGGTGGATCGATCCAGCTGGGACGGCCCAGCCATGGCTGGGAAGCGCTGGTAAATCGATGCAGTGATGCTAAGAACGCTCCGAGAGTGGCGTCAACAGCTTGTGCACAATATTTTTCGGGGATGTAAACGGGTGTACCGGTAGAGCGAGTTCAGTAAATCGGTACACTAACCTCGGCAGTGCGTTCCGAACCGGAGGTGGCATGAGCGGGGTAACGATCCATCAGGTCGCGGAGGCCGCAGGCGTCTCCGCGAGTACGGTCTCCAACGTCCTCAACGGGCGTACGGACCGTATGCAGGCGGCCACCCTGGCTCGCGTGGAACAGGCGATCGAGCAGCTCAACTACCGGCCCAACCGGGCCGCCCGCATGCTCCGCACCGGGCGGATCAAGGTGATCGGCCTGATCGTGCCGTCGGTCGCCAACCCCTTCTGGGGGGCGCTCGCCAGGGAGCTCGAAGCCATCGCCCTGGCGGAGGGCTATCACGTACTGCTCTGCAACAGCGAGCGCGATCCCGCCCGAGAGCTCAAGTACGGGGAGGAACTGCTCGCCGACGGGGTGAGCGGGGTGGTGCTGTGCTCCTCGCTGCCCTCGCTGGACCACATGGCGCCGCTGCTGAGCCGGGGGCTGAAGATGGTGGCCTTCGACAGGACCGCGCAGGCCGGGGACCCGGCGTCACTGGCCAGCATCAGCGTGGACAACGCGATGGGGGCCGAGCTCGCCACCCGGCATCTGATCGAACTGGGCCACCGCCGGCTCGCCTTCGTCTCCGGATCGGTCAGCAGCGTCAACCGCCGCGAGCGTCTGCGGGGATTCCGGTCGGCCCTGGAGGAGGCCGGACTCGACCCGGCGGACGCGATCGTATGGCCGGGCGCGGACACCACGGAGTTCGGGGACAAGGACGCGGCGGAGCTGGGCCGGAACGCGGCCAGGGAGCTCCTGACGCGGCCGGATCCCCCCACCGGCTTCGTCGCGATCAACGACATGTGCGCGATCGGGATCTGCCGGGGCGCCAAGGACGCCGGACGCAGCGCGGGCCGGGACGTCTCGGTGGTCGGCTTCGACGACATCCTGCTCGCCGATCTCTTCGAGCCGCCCCTCACCACGGTCCGCCAGCCGCTGCCGGAGATGGCGGCCGAGACCTTCCAGCAGTTGCGGGCGCGGATCGACTCCGCGCCGGCGGCCGGGCGTTCGCTGCTGATCAGACCCCGGCTGGTGGTGCGCGAATCCACGGCGCCGGCGCCCGTGCCCGAAGCGGCGGCGGGGCGGAGGGCGGTCCCGGGGCGGGCGTCCGAACCCCGCCGGGCGGCGTCCACGGCTCCTGCGCTCGCCGCCACGGGGACGGCCCGGCCCGCCGCGGGCTGACCGCGGCGAGCGCCCCACACGGCCGTCCCTCCTGCCCGAGGTTGCCCGGACGGCGATCCGCCCCGCCCGGGAGGCCCGGGCGGGGCGGATTCGAGGAACGGGGCACGACGGGTGCGGGCTGCGGCGCACCCCGTTCCGGTCAGAGGGCCCGCGTCGTCAGGACGCGGTGCAGGCGCCGACGACAGGTGCCGCGGTACCGCCGTTCGTCGAGACGGTGAAGCCGAAGCTGGTCGAGGCACCGGCCGCCAGAGTTCCGTTCCAGGTGGGCTTCACGGTCATCACGGTGCCCGAGGCGTCCCACGTCGCTGCGCCGTTCCACACGGTGGAGACCTTCTGAGGTGAGGCGACAGTCACCGGAACCGTCCAGGCCGTGATGCCCGAACTGCCCGCCTTGACGGTCACCTGCCCGTTGTACCCGCCGTTCCAGGTCGAGGTCTGGGTGTATGTCGCGGTGCACGCACCGGTGCTGCCGCCGCCGTCCTCCCCGCCGTCGTCACCGCCTCCGGCCGACCCGCCGAGCGCGGCGAGCACCGCGTCGTAGGCCGGCTTCTTGTTGTAGTCACCGTCGAAGAGCAGTGGCGTACCGCTGCTCCGCCAGGAGTACTTGTCCGTGATCCCCCAGACGGTCATGCCCTTGCAGCGGGTGACGGCCAGGCAGGCGTTGACCACCTTGGTGTAGTTGGCCGCCTGGGCCGAACCCGAGCCCTCGATGTCCAGTTCGGTGATCTGCACGTCGACACCTAGGTCGGCGAAGCGCTGCAGGTTGGCCTGGAAGTCGGAGGGCACCGGCGAGTTGCTGTTGAAGTGCGACTGGAAGCCGACGCAGTCGATCGGGACGCCGCGCTGCTTGAAGTCCTTCACCATGTCGTAGACCGCGTTGCTCTTCGCGTTCTGGCCATCGGTGTTGTAGTCGTTGTAGCAGAGCTTGGCGTCGGCATCGACCGTACGGGCGGTACGGAAAGCCTCCTCGATGAAGCCGTTGCCGAGCTTGTCCTGGAAGGGCGAGCTGCGCCGCGCACCGCTGCTGCCGTCCTGGAACGCCTCGTTCACCACGTCCCAGGAGTGGATCTTGCCCTTGTAGTGCGTCATCACCTGGGTGATGTGGTTGATCATCGCCGAGCGCAGGTCGGTGGCGCTCAGACCGCTCACCCAGCCGGGAAGCTGGGAGTGCCACACGAGGGTGTGACCTCTGACCTTCATCCCCTTGCTCTGTGCGTGGCTGACGATCTGGTCCGCGGCCGTGAAGTTGAACGAGTTGCGGTTGCTCTCGACGGCGTCCCACTTCATCTCGTTCTCGGGGGTGACCGAGTCGAACTGGGCGTCCAGCGTGGAGGCGTACGCCGCTTCACCGAGGTGGTTGGCCGCCACAGCCGTGCCGAAGTAGCGGCCCTTGGCCGCTGCCGCGTCGCCGAGGGCACCCACGGCCTCCGCGCTGCCGGCGAGCGCGACGACCCCGGCCGCGGCGAGGACACCCGCCGTGACGAGGGACATCGCCCGTCTGGCACGGGCCGGCAGGTGCGTGCGGGCGGTGGCGCCGCCGGGTGGTATCTGGGCCATCACGTATTCCAGCCTCTTCTTCCGGTTTCCGGGCGGTCGAACAGGGGAGCCCGGACTGGGGGATTCGGACCGTTCGAGGTGCTGCGCAACCGCCGGCGGCGCATCCGGAGGAGGCGCCGCCGACGGGCGGACGGGCTGTGGAACAAGGGGAGCGAGGGAGAGTATGCGCGTGACGGGAAGTCACGTCAACGCTGCATTTCCGAAATGTTTCCGAGCGAACTCCCGCTCATGTGAGGGGAGTTGACGTTTCTACCTGCGTAGACGGAGGGCCTTCGCAGGTGAAGGGCGCTCTTCCGCTCGTCACTTCGGTCATTGCTTTCGAGCGTTACGAAAGACATTCATGCTTGACAGCGAAACTTTCGAACGCGTGTGGAGGTGCGTTGCGACGCCTTGGAGAACGTCGATGGGGCGGCGTGGTCGGCCTGTTCGGTCACCGGCCGTGTCCCTGCCGCGCGCGAAGGGAAGCCGTTCTCCCGCGGCCGGGCCAAAGCCTCGGCAGGATCGCTCGCTACGCGGCTGCGGGCAGGGGGTCGCGACGTCACGCGGGCGCGGTGATCATCGGTGGGGGCACCGGAGGGGCTGGACGCGGTGTGGCCTGCCTGCGCGCCGCCCGGCGGTGACGCCGAGCGACGCGGGTGGGCCCGGGCGGCGTGCTGCCGCTGCCCGGGCCCACGCTCATCGGACCGTCAGCGGCCCGTCAACGCGAAGACTCCCCAGCCGAGGTACTCGCGCTGGTAGCGCGTGTAGCGGACGGGCTCGGTGGTGAGCTCGGCCCGAACCTCGGCTGCCAGCTCGTCATCGGGATGGGCGTCGAGCCAACGGCGCAGGTTGAGCCACTGGGCCGCCTGATACCGGTCCCAGCTGTCCTGGGAAGCCAGCACCATTTCCACGACGTCGTACCCGAGCTCGCCGAACTGCCCGACCAGCTCCGGCAGCAGCAGGAAGTCCTCCTTGGCGCCGGCGCCGCAGTTCACCGCGGTCTCCTGGTCCGGTACTTCCCGAAGCCAGTACGGCTCCCCGATCAGCATCAGCCCGCCGGGGCGCAGGCTCCTGCCCAGCAGTTCGGCGGTGCCGGCCACTCCGCCGCCGATCCAGGTGGCGCCGATGCACGCCGCGAGGTCGACCGGCTCTTCGGCCACATAGCCGGAGGCGTCGTCGTGCACGAAGGTGACCTGGTCGCGGACGCCGAGTTCGGCAGCGCGGGCGCGCGCCTTCTCGGTGAACACCGTGCTGATGTCGACCCCGGTCCCGGTGACACCGTGGTCCCGGGCCCAGGTGCACAGCATCTCGCCCGTACCGCAGGCGAGGTCGAGCACACGTGTCCCGGGCGTCAGATCGAGTGCCTGGCCCAGGGTGGCGAGCTTGCCCGCGGTGAACGGGTTGTGGATGCGGTGGCTACTTTCGCGGATGGTGAAGATGCGTGGAAGATCCACGAGAGGTGTTCCTTACGTTCGATGAGGTCATGTCGTCTGAGGAGGGGAGCCGACCGGAGCCGACCGCCGTTGCCCGGACCGTCATCAACGCACCTCGTTCTGAACGTATGGATCTCGAACTCGGCAAAGGTAGACCTTCGAGGCTGAACGATCCAACGAATTTCCGGCCCGTCGGGCCGGGGCGACCGCGGGAGCGGGCAGCGCGCCGGATGGCCTTCGGGGTCACCGGTGTGGTGACCACGAAGACGCCGTATCCGCCGGATGCTCCGGGGGGGCACGAGGAATCGGCCGGCCCGCTTCCGTCAGTTCGCGGAGCGGGTCCACCCCGTCGCCTCGATGCGGCCCGCGTCGCGGGGCCTGTTCTCGTCGAAGAGGGTGGCCTCCCCGTCCCGCACCCGGATGTCGTCGACGTACACCCCGCGCCCCACGTACAGCTGGTCGGTCGTGTACCGCCAGCGCAGTCGCACCGCCGTTCCCCCGCTGCCGCCGAGGTCCGCCTCCACGCGGTGCCACACACGGCCCGACCAGCCGGAGACCGAACCGTCCGGGTGCGGCGTGGGCTCCGGGGGCCGCCCGCCCTCCGTCGCCACCGTCGTGAACGGTACGCGCTGCCAGGTGACCCCGGAGTCCGTCGAGACCTCCAGGAAGAGGGCGTCCGAGCCCGGCTCGGTGTCCCACCACAGGGCGCAGCTCAGCACCGGGCGCGAGGAGGCGGGCCGCAGTGCCGGCAACGTGAGCGTCGCGGACGCCGCACCGGTCATACCGGCGAACCAGGCCGTGCCGCCCCGGGCCGGGCGGACCGGTACCGCGCGGGCCATGCGGTTGGCGGTGGCGACGCGCGGCGCGCTGCCCGAACGCCAGCTGCGCACAGGATGAACGGAGTTTCCGAGCACGATCAAGAAGGAGTCGGTCGTCGGGTCGAGGACCAGGCTCGTACCGGTGAAGCCCGTGTGGCCCGCCGTGCGCGGGGTGGCCATCGCGCCCATGTACCAGTGCTGGTAGAGCTCGAAACCCAGGCCGTGCTCGTCGCCCGGGAACGCGGTGTTGAAGTCGGTTAACAACAGCTCGACGGACTCCTCGGTCAGGATCCTGGACCTGCCGTAGGCGCCGCCGTTGAGCAGCGTACGGGCCAGGACCGCGAGATCCCACGCGCACGAGAACACGCCCGCGTGCCCGGCGACCCCGCCCAGGCTGAACGCGTTCTCGTCGTGGACCTCGCCCCACACCAGGCCGCGGTCCAGCCCCGACCAGGGGAGCCGGGCGTCCTCGGTCGCCGCGATCCTGGGCTTCCATGAGGCGGGCGGGTTGTAGAGCGTGCTGTGCATCCCGAGCGGCTCGGTGATCTCCTCCCGGAGCAGGACGTCCTGCGTACGGCCCGTGATCCGTTCCAGTATCAGCTGCAGCGAGATCAGGTTGAGGTCGGAGTAGAGGTAGGTGGTGCCGGGAGCGGAGGCCAGGACCTCGTCCCAGAGCAGGCGGAGCTTTCCCTCGCGGGTCGGCTCCTTGTAGAGCGGGATCCAGGCCCGGAAGCCGGAGGTGTGCGTGAGCAGCTGGCGGACCGTGACGTCCTGCTTGCCCCCGCCGGCGAAGTCGGGGAGGTAGGAGGCGACCCGGGCCTCGAGTTCCAGCGCGCCCCGCTCGATCTGCTGCACGGCCAGGATCGAGGTGAACAGCTTGGACACCGAGGCGAGGTCGAAGACCGTGTCCTGCGCCATGGCGATCTGCTGCTCGGGCGGGAACTCCACCCCGGTGTCGGTCTTCTCGTCGTACGCCGCGTAGCGCACCGCCCGGCCGATCGGCCGGTGCAGGGCCACGGTGCCCCCGCGGCCGGCGAGCAGTACCGCGCCCGCGTACCAGGGGTGCTTGGGGGAGTCGGCCAGAAATCTCTCCGCGTCGGCGACGAGATGGTCGAGCTCGTCCGGCAGCAGCCCCGCCCGTGCGGCCGAGCCGCGGCGCAGTGTCGGTCGGCCCCGCCCTGGTCCCATGTCCGTCCCGGTTCCCGATGATGTGTCCGGGGATCCGCCACCCGGCTCCGTGGCCGACCCGGCGGCGAGCGCCGTGCCCGCGGCTCCCGCGAAGGGGATCGGCGCGAGTGCGAGACCTCCTCCCAGCGCCAGTATCCCGCCACCCAGCCTCCGGCGGCTCATTCCCCGGTCCGACACGTCCCCGGCCATCCGGAACCCCTTCCCCTCACGCCGAAAGCACTCGCGAAAGTAACTTTCGAAATCTCGTACGGTGATGAAACTTCCTGCCGAAGCGGAGAATACTGTCGCCACCGCCCTCCCGTACGCCCTCGGCACCACAAAGAATCTGAGGGGGCGTCAGGAAGCCTCGATGTGCCGCAGGCCGCCGCGGAAGTGACTCGGGGGCAGGCGGAGAGGCAGGTGCGGGGGCGACACCGCGATCCCGGGCTCTTGACCCCCGGCGCGAGGCCGCACAGGATCACGCCATGACAGGTGTACGCAGCAGCACAGTAGACGGCGTCGTGGCGCGCAGCGCACGGCGCACTCCCGAGCGCACCGCCGTGCGGTACGCGGACCGGTCCTGGACCTACTCCGCGCTGGACACCGCGGTCAGCACCGCGGCCGCCGTCCTGACCACCATGCACGGGCTGCGTCCTGGTGACCGGGTGGCCGCCTACGCCCACAACTCCGACGCGTACCTCATCGCCTACCTGGCCTGCGCGCGTGCGGGCCTCGTCCACGTGCCGGTCAACCAGAACCTGACCGGTGAGGACCTGGAATACATCCTCCGGCAGTCCGGCAGCGCACTGGTGCTCACCGACCCCGCGCTCGCCCCGCGCGTCCCCGACGGTCACGCCGTCCGGGCACTGCGCGACGCACCGGACTCCCTCCTCGGGGAACTGGAGACCCCGCGCCCCTTCACCCCCAAACGCGAACCCGGCGCCGAGGACCTTGTCCAGCTCCTCTACACCTCCGGCACCACGGCCCAGCCCAAGGGTGCGATGATGACGCACGGTGCGCTGGTCCACGAGTACATCAGCGCCATCACCGCACTCGACCTGCGCGCCACGGACCGGCCGGTGCACTCGCTGCCCCTGTACCACTCCGCGCAGATGCACGTGTTCCTGCTGCCGTACCTCGCGGTGGGTGCCGAGAACACCATCCTCGACGCCCCGGACGCCGGACGGATCTTCGACCTCGTGGAGGCGGGGCAGGCAGACAGCCTCTTCGCGCCCCCCACGGTCTGGATCGGGCTCGCCAATCATCCGGAGTTCCCCACGCGCCGGCTCGGGGCCCTGCGAAAGGCGTACTACGGCGCGTCGATCATGCCCGTGCCCGTCCTGGAGCGCCTCCGCGAACGGCTGCCCGAGCTGGCCTTCTACAACTGTTTCGGCCAGAGCGAGATCGGGCCGCTCGCCACCGTGCTCGGCCCTGACGAGCACGAAGGGCGTATGGACTCCTGCGGCCGGCCCGTCCTCTTCGTGGAGGCGAAGGTGGTGGACGAGCACGGCAAGGAGGTGCCCGACGGCACCGCGGGCGAGGTGGTCTACCGCTCCCCCCAGCTGTGCCAGGGGTACTGGGACAAGCCCGAGGAGACGGCGGAGGCCTTCCGCGACGGCTGGTTCCACTCCGGCGACCTCGCGGTACGCGACGGCGAGGGCTACTTCACGGTCGTCGACCGGGTGAAGGACGTCATCAACTCCGGAGGTGTCCTCGTCGCCTCCCGGCAGGTGGAGGATGCCCTTTACACCCATCCCTCGGTGGCCGAGGCCGCCGTGGTGGGGCTGCCGGACGAGCGTTGGATCGAGGCGGTGACCGCGATCGTGGTCCTCCGTGGCGAGGCGTCGGAGGCCGAACTGATCGCACACGCCCGCGAGAAGCTCGCCGCCTTCAAGGCCCCGAAGAGGATCCTGTTCGTCGGTGAACTGCCGCGGAACGCCAGCGGGAAGATCCTCAAGAGGGAGCTTCGGGACACCTACGCCTGACGGCCGCCCTCTGTCGCCGCGCCGGGACGAACCCAGGCGACGGCGAGGACGCGCCGGCCCGTCTCCGGCCCCGGCCCCGGTTTTTGGCCCCGGTCTCCGGCCCCCGCCCCTATCCGGCCTCGGCCCCTTTCCGGCCCTGGCCCCAGCTCCTGTCTCCCCGGTCACGTCATCCCGGCCCCTGGGTCTGGAACCCAGGCCGCACGGGGGCCGGTGGTCGGTGGTTGGTGGGCGGGGGAGTGGTCGGGTGAACGGAGGGTCCGGCGTCCCCGAGCCGTGGGCGGGAACAGGAGGTCCAGATCACCCTGCCCTGAGCCCATGAGTGCTCGTCACGTCGCGACGAAGGGCGGGATGCCCCGTCGACGGGGAACGTGCCTGTGAGGGGGACGCCTTCGGCCCGCTCCACCCCCACCTGCCTCGGTCCGTTCCTTGTACTCCGGGTGACGGGCGCCAGGTCCTCGGCGTCCGAGGGTCTATGCCGAGATCCCGGCCGACACCGAGGCCTGGCGACCCGGGGGCTCCGGGCCGACACCCAGGCCTGGCTACCCGGGACTCCGGGCCGACGGTGTGCCCCCGAGGCGCGCAGGGAGAGCCACCGGCTTAGCCCGTTCGCCGTCCCGGTGTGATTCCTCCTCAGATCCTGCCGGTGCTCCGGTGACCTGCGTAAACGAAGACCGGTGGGCCGAACCCCGGGACCGGCCGGGTGAAGGGAGGGGGGTCGCCTCGTGTTGCGCGGGTGACGGGGTGTCGGTTGCCTCGGGAGTGGAGTACAGCAGAGGCGCCGTGCAGACCGGCCGGACCCTGCTCCCGTTGGAGGATCCACATGCGCAACACACGCATCTGTGCCGGTATCTGTCTGGCCGTAGGCTTCCTGGCACTCGCGGCTCCGGCCGCAGGAGCGGCGGCCGGCCCTTCCGGCGAGATGACCGCCCAGATCAGCCCGGGGAAGGCCTCGCCCGGCTCGCAGGTCACCGTCAGCACGAGGGCCTGCGGCAAGGAGACCTACGGCAAGGGCACGTCCGAGGTGGCGGGAGCCTTCCACCTCTTCGAGGGCGACCGCAAGGGCGAACTCGTCGGCGTGTTCGAGATCCCGAAGGGCAGTGAGGCGACCACCGACACCGTCACCTTGAAGTGCCCGCCTCGGATCAAGATCACGAAGACCTACCGGATCGTCGATCGCGCGCCCTCCGGCGCTGTCGACGCCGGTTTCGGTGCCCCCAGCGGCGGGAGCACCCAGCTCGCGGTAGGAAGCGTCCTGCTCGCCGGGGCTGTGGCCGGGGGAGTGGTCAGGGTGCGCCGTCGGACCGCCGCCACCCGCGTCTGACCCGCAGGGGCGCGGTCGACCCGCGGACGTAGACCCACAGAAGCGCGGACGCGCGTCCGCCCCGGGGGCCGTACCCCCGGGGCTCGTACCCTTGCAGTCGCCGTGCACCGGGTGTCGACGTGCACCCCCGGGGCCCTCGCACCGGGTGACACGGTGCACCCCGGGGGCCCACGACCGCACTGGGTGTCGCGCTGCACCCCGGGGCCCACGCCCTCGGGATCAGGGTGCAACCCGAGCCCCAGGCGCCCGGTGTGGCCGTTCGGCGCCGGAACTCGCGCACCCTGAACCGCGCTCTCGTGCCCCCGTACCTGTAGCCCTCGGCCCGGAGCCAACGTGGCCCGGGGGACACCCCACGGGCCTGTGTACGCGGCCTGTACGGACTCCTCAGCACCCGGCACGAAGCCGAACCGCTGCGACCGATCCTGATGCGATACCACCCCGATCCGAAGCCGAGGCACACGCGATGCGAACCGGGCGCAGGACCAGCACCCCTTCCCCTCAGCCCTTCCCGGCGGTCAAGCACCTCGTATGGGCCTTCGCCATGGGTGCCGTGCTGGTGGTCACTGGGCTGCGTGACGACAGCCCACCGCAGCCGCCCACCGCTGCCCGCAGCGTCACCGCCCCCGCACCGCCCGGTGAAGCGGCCTCCCCGGCGGCGCCCTCCACGGCCCGCCGCCTCGGGCCCGCCCCGTCCGCCGCTCTGCCGGCCTACCTGGCCCCGGAGCGTCCCACCCCCGAGGCCCCCTCCTACGTGCGCCGGACCACCGCCCCGCCCGTGCTGCTTCCCCGGCCGTACGTACGTCCTGCCCCCTTGGTCCCCCTGCCCGCGACGACCGCCTCACCGGTCACGCCGTCCGGGGCCGCATCGGCCGCACCCCCGGCCCCGAGCCGCACCGCACTGCCGTCGCGCACCGCTGCGCAGCCGCTCCCACCGGCAACCCCCCTCCGGCTGCGGATCCCGTCCATCAAGGTGAACGCGCCGCTGATGGAACTCGGCCTCGACGAGGCGGGAGCGCTGGTGCCTCCTCCCGACAACAACCCCGTGCTGGCCGGTTGGTACGCGGGCGGAGTCGTGCCGGGAGCGGCGGGCACCGCGGTCACGACCGGGCACGTGGACACGCGGCTCGGGCCCGGCGTCTTCCACAAGCTGGGTTCGCTGCGCAAGGGCTCCACCATCGAGGTGGACCGGGTCGATCGGCGTACCGCCGTGTTCACGGTCTACGCCATCGAGGTCTACCGCAAGAAGGACTTTCCCGACCAGAAGGTCTACGGCCCCTCCGCCGGACCCGAACTACGCGTGATCACCTGCGGGGGCGACTACACAAGGAAGTCCGGCTACCAGGACAACGTCGTCGTCTTCGCGAGTCTCACCTCCGCGCGCTGAGTCGTTCGTCTCCCGGCGATCCTGAACCACCGGAGCGGGCAGGGCGGGTGCCTGTCGGACAGCCCCGTCCCTGCTCCCGCCGGCGCTGCTGACCGCCGGCGGTCGCCCTCACCTCCGATGCCCCCGGCCCGACAGCGAGGGGTGGGTCCCTGTCGCAGGCCACAGATCTGGGGCCGCGGCCTCGGCGCCCAGCCGGCTCGAAGCCGGAGCCGGACGACGGGACGCAGATATCGGCGTGCCCTCCGCGGCGTCCCGTCGTCCGGTCGTGGTTCAGGTGGCCTCCCGCAGGTCCACGATCCGTTTGATCTTGCCCACCGACCGCTCCAGCATCTCCGGATCGACGATCTCGACCCCGACACTCACACCCACTCCGTCCTTCACGGCTGCCGCGATCGAAAGCACGGCAGCCGCCCGCTCGTCCGGCGTGGCGCCCGGCCGGGCCTCCGCCCGTACAGTCAGCGCGTCCATGCGGCCCTCCCGGGTCAGCCGCAGCTGGAAGTGCGGGGCCACCCCCGGTGTGCGCAGCACGATCTCCTCGATCTGGGTGGGAAAGAGATTCACCCCGCGCAGGATCACCATGTCGTCGCTGCGGCCGGTGACCTTCTCCATCCGGCGGAAGGCACGTGCCGTGCCCGGCAGCAGCCGCGTCAGGTCCCGGGTCCGGTAGCGGATCACCGGCATGGCCTCCTTGGTCAAGGAGGTGAACACCAGTTCGCCCTCCTCCCCGTCCGGGAGGACCTCACCGGTGAACGGATCGACGACTTCCGGATAGAAGTGGTCCTCCCAGATGTGCAGCCCGTCCTTCGTCTCGACACATTCCTGCGCCACACCGGGGCCCATCACCTCCGACAGTCCGTATATGTCGACGGCATCGATGGCGAAGCGTTCCTCGATCTCGCCCCTCATCTCCTCGGTCCACGGCTCCGCACCGAAGATGCCGATCTTCAGGGAGGTCGCACGGGGATCCACGCCCTGGCGGTCGAACTCGTCCAGCAGGGTCAGCATGTAGGAGGGCGTGATCATGATGATTTCCGGGCGGAAGTCCTGGATCAGCTGCACCTGGCGAGCGGTCATGCCACCGGACGCGGGGATGACCGTGCAGCCGAGGCGCTCCGCACCGTAATGCGCCCCCAGGCCTCCGGTGAACAGTCCGTAGCCGTATGCCACGTGGGCCTTGTGCCCGGGCCGGCCGCCCGCCGCCCTGATCGACCGGGCGACCACGTCCGCCCAGGTGTCCAGATCACGCTCGGTGTACCCGACGACCGTCGGCCGGCCGGTCGTGCCGCTGGAGGCGTGGATTCTCCGCACCCTGTCCTCCGGCACCGCGAACATCCCGAACGGGTAGTTGTCCCGCAGGTCCGACTTGACCGTGAAGGGAAAGCGGGAGAGGTCGCCGAGTGTCGTGCAGTCCTCGGGCCGCACTCCCGCCTTGTCGAAGGCGGCCCGATAGAAGGCGACGTGGTCGTAGGCGTGCTGCAAGGTGGCTCGGAGCCGCTCCAACTGCAGCTTCTCGAGCTCGTCGCGGCCGAGCCGCTCGCCGGCGTCCAGCAGCGCCGTCATACGGATCATCCCCTCGCCGATCGACGACCGACCATTCGGTCGTCTGCTCCGGCCAGTAATTCAGGAGGCGGGGGTTTCTGGCAAGGGGGGAGGTGCCGCCTGTGGACAACTTCCTGTCACAAGCCCAGCTCACTCAGTCCGGGGTGGCCGTCCGGCCGGCGCCCCAGCGGCCAGTGGTAGAGGCGGGCCGATTCCTCGATCGGCACGTCGTTGATGGACGCGTGCCGCACCCGCATCAGCCCGTTGTCGTCGAATTCCCAGTTCTCGTTGCCGTAGGAGCGGTACCAGTCGCCGGCCGCGTCGTGCCACTCGTAGGCGAAGCGCACCGCGATCCGGTCGTCCGTATGCGCCCACACCTCCTTCACCAGCCGGTACTCGAGCTCCCTCGCCCATTTGCGCGTGAGGAACGCGACGATCTCCTCCCGTCCTGTCACCCACTCGGAGCGATTGCGCCAGCGCGAGTCCGGTGTGTAGGCGAGCGCGACCTTCTCGGGGTCCCGGCTGTTCCAGCCGTCCTCGGCGCGACGTACCTTCGCGATCGCGGACGTGTACGTGAACGGCGGGATCAGGGGCTGCGCGGGCATGGCCGTCTCCTCCGGCAAGTGGAGAACGTACGTTCTCCCTGGTGCTGCCGTACTGTAGGAGAACGCGCGTTCTCCCGCAAGGGGGCATGCGAGGGCAAGGACAGGAAGACGCGTACCGGGCCTCGCGCAGGACGGTGACGCCGGTGGTGGGGAGCAAGGGTGGATCTCGAAGAGGCGCGGACCGCGGCACTGGACGCGGCGGAGAAGCTGTTCTACACGCGAGGCATCCAGGCGGTCGGCATGGACGAGATCCGCGCCGCCTCCGGCGTGTCGCTCAAGCGCCTGTACAAGCTCTTCCCCTCCAAGTCCGAGCTCGTCCAGGCCTGCCTGGAGGCCCGGGACACCCGATGGCGTGCCGGGCTCGCCGCCCACGTCGAGAGCCACCCGGACCCGCGGGACCGCGTCCTCGCGGTCTACGGCTGGCTCCACTCCTGGTTCCGCGAACCGGACTTCCGCGGCTGCGCGTTCGTCAACGGATTCGGTGAACTCGGCGCGGCCGACCCCTCGGTCGCCGATGTCGCGCGCAGGCACAAGGAGGCCTTCCGCGCGTACGTCACCGGCCTGGTCGTGGCCGCCGGACAGCCGTACGGATCCGCCGCCGCGTACGTGCTCCTGGCGGAGGGGGCGATCGTCACCGCGGCCATCTCCGGGACACCCGAGCCCGCACGGGAGGCCCGGCGGGCAGCCGCTCAGCTTCTGGACGGCACGGCAGCCGGCTGATTCGCTGTCGGCGTACGCACCCCCGCAGTGCGCACGACCCTGTTTGGATGGCAGCCATGCCGATCTTCAGCACGTACGACGAGACCCAGCTCGCCTACCACCTCCGGGGTGAGGGCGAACCGGTGATCTGCCTGCCCGGCGGACCCATGCGCGCGTCGCGTTATCTCGGAGACCTCGGTGGACTTTCCCGGGTGCGGCAGCTCGTCCTCCTCGACCTGCGCGGCACCGGGGACTCGGCGGCGCCCGAGGACACGTCGACCTACCGCATCGACCGGCTCGTCGAGGACGTCGAGGCACTGCGCGCGCACCTCGGGCTGGACCGGGCCGACCTGCTGGGACACTCCGCCTCCGGCGAACTCGCCGCGCTCTACGCCGCCCGGTACCCGCAGCGCGTGCGCTCCCTCACCCTCGTCACTCCCGCCACCGGCACCCTGGGGCTTCCCGCCACCGACCAGGACCGCAGGGACGCCGCCGCGCTGCGCGCCCACGAACCGTGGTACCCGGAGGCGGCCGCCGCGCTGGCAGAGATACAGGCCGGACGCGCCACGCCCGGGACCTGGGCCGCGATCAGGCCGCTCACCTACGGGAGGTGGGACGCGGCGGCCCAGGCGCACGCCGCCGATTCGCCCGGCCAGAAGAACGCCCTGGCGGCCTCGCTCTACTACCCGGAGACCGAACCCGACGCCCGGCCCGTCGTCGCCGCACTGCGCGAGCTGCGGGTGCCGGTACTGGTCCTCGCGGGGGAGTACGACGGCGGGCCCACACCCGACCGGGCCGCGGAACTCGCGGCACTGTTCCCCGCCGGGGAGTTCGCCGTCCAGCGGGGCGCGGGCCACTTTCCCTGGATGGACGACCCGGGCGCGTTCGTCCGCACCGTCACCGCATTCCTCGACCCCGCGGTCAGCAGCGTGCAGGCCGGCGGCATCCGGCTCGCGTACCGCACCTGGGGTGATCCGGCGGCCCCTCCCGTGGTCCTCGCCCACGGCCGGGGCGGCAGCGGTACGGACTGGGCCGGCATCGCCGAGGCGCTCGCCGCCCGCCACCGGGTGTACGCCCTCGACTTCCGCGGCCACGGCCTCAGCGACTGGCCCGGCCGCTACTCCTTCGAGTTCTTCCGCGACGACCTGCACGCGTTCATGGAGGCCCGCAACCTGGCAGGTGCCACCGTGATCGGCCACTCCATGGGCGGCGTCGCCGCACTCCTGCTCGCCGAGCGGGAACCGGCGCTGATCGGGAGGCTGGTCGTCGAGGACGCCCCGGTCCTGCTCCCGCTCGACCCGCCTCGCCCGCCTGCCGAGCGGCCGGAGGGGGAGCTCGGCTTCGACTGGCAGGTGGTCCCCTCCGTCGACGCCCAGCTGAACACCCCGGACCCGGCCGTGCGGGAGGACCTGGGGAAGATCACCGCCCCCACACTCGTCGTCGGCGGCACCCGCAGCCACATCGACCAGGAGCAACTGGCGTGGATGGCCGGGAAGATCCCCGGAGCGCGGTTCGTCCCCGTGGATGCCGGCCACCTGGTGCACGACGGGAACCCGGAGGAATTCCTCGCGGCACTGAGGTCGTTCGGCATCGGATGACCGGCCGCCGTGCGGCGGCCGGTCCCGCGAGGGGTCAGACGCGGTGGAGCAGCGTCGCCATGACCTCGTACAGCGTGCCCTCCGGGTCCACGGCCGCGCCCTCCGAACGCCAGGCCACGAATCCGTCGGGACGCACCAGCACGGCGCCCTCGGCGGACGTGCCGTGCGCGGCGGCCCAGTCGGCGTCCTCCTCGCAGCGGAGGTCCGCGTCCGGCCCGGCACCGATCCCGAAAGCCTCCAGACGGACCGCCAGACGCTTCGCCACCTGCCGCGCCGCCGCACGCCAGTCCGGGTGGCGGTCATCGCAGAGCAGGACGAACGAACGCTCGTAGAGATCCAGGGTGGACACCCGCCCGCCGTCGCGCAGGACCCACAGGTGCGGGGCTCGCGTCCCCGGTTCGCCCGTCAGGCCCATGCCCTCCGGGACCACCGGAAGTCCCGGGTCCACGCCCAGGACGGCGCCGCGCACATAGCGGTAACCGAGCGCGACGGTGAGCATGCCGCCGTTGCGCCCGCCGCCCGGACCGGGCGAGCCCGCGTACCCGGGGTGGCTGTGCTCTCCCGAGCGGGCCGACGCGCGTGCGCTCGTGGCCTTGGCGACGGGCAGCCGCTCGGCCTCGTACGTCTCGAGAAGCCCCGGTCCCGCCGCCTCCTCGATCACGGCCGCCAGCTTCCACGCCAGGTTGTGGGCGTCCTGGATGCCGGTGTTGGAGCCGAACGCCCCCGTGGGGGACATCTCGTGCGCCGAGTCACCGGCCAGGAACACCCGGCCGGACGCGTAGCGCTCCGCGACCCGCTCGGCCGCGTGCCACGGCGCCTTGCCCGTGATCTCGACGTCCAGGTCCGGCGCCCCGGCCGCCCTGCGGATGTGCTCCGCGCACCGCTCGTCGGTGAAGTCCTCCAGGGTCTCGCCCCGGTCGGGCTGCCACGGGGCGTGGAAGACCCACCGCTCCACGTTGTCCACCGGCAGCAGCGCCCCGTCCGCCTCGGGGTCGGTCAGATAGCAGACGATGAAACGCCGGTCGCCCACCACCGTGGCGAGCTTGCGTGAGCGGAAGGTGATGCTCACGTTGTGGAAGAGGTCGCCCGGACCCGTCTGGCCGATTCCCAGCTGCTCCCGGATCGGGCTCCGGGGCCCGTCGGCGGCGACGAGATAGTCGGCGCGCACCGTGGTGTGCCGGCCGGTCTCCCGGTCCTTGACGACCGCGGTGACCCCGTCCTCGTCCTGCTCGAAACCGATCATCTCGGTGGAGAACCGCAGCTCACTCCCCTGGGAACGGGCATGGGTCACCAGCACCGGCTCCAGGTCGTTCTGGCTGCACAGGCACCAGCCGCTCGGGCTGAACCGCGCCAGGCCGCCGCCCGGGTCGATCTCCTTGAAGAGCCACTCCTGGTCCTCGCCCGTGAGCGAACCCGCCTGCAGGATCCCGTGGTTGTCCGCCAGCACGGAAGCGGCGTCCCTGATCAGCTGCTCCGCGCCCGCGGTGCGGAACAGCTCCATCGTGCGGACGTTGTTGCCGCGCCCGCGTGGGTGGGTCGAGGTGCTGCCGTGTTTCTCCACCAGCAGATGGCGGACGCCGAGCCGGCTCAGGAAGAGGGATGTGGACAGACCCACCAGGGAACCGCCCACGATGAGGACCGGTACGCGGAGGTCGACGTTCTCGTTCATCAGCTGCTCCAGCTCGGAGGCATGAGGGATGCAGTCTTCATGCCCTGTGCCGGGGCGTTCGGCAGGGCTTCGGACGGCTCCTCACCTGAACGGTTCATAAATCTCGCGCCACCCGTACCAGCGTTCCACGATCAGTCGCGGGAGCGATGCTCGTCGTGATGCGGGGGAGGACGTCACGCGTCAGCGGGCAGGGACATGCGCCGCTCCCACCGAAACCGACGGACGACGAGGCCACCGGACGTGGCCGCCGCACCGTATCGAAGGAGAGCCAACGATGACGACCACCCTTTCGGAACGTATATCTCAGTCGGCCTTCGACGGTTCGAGGCTCCGCGTCATACTGCTGCTCGATCTGCACGACGGCGCCCAGAACCAGTTCCTCGAGGCGTACGAGCACATGCGTAACCAGGTGGCCTCGATCCCCGGGCACATCAGCGACCAGCTGTGCCAGTCCATCGAGAACCCCTCGCAGTGGCTCATCACCAGTGAGTGGGAGAGCGCGCCGCCCTTCCTCGCCTGGGTGAACAGCGAGGAGCACGTCGCCACGGTGCAGCCGCTGCACAGCTGCGTCCGCGACACGCGCTCCCTTCGTTTCAGCGTCCTGCGGGAGACCGGAGCCGCGTTCGAGAGCAGCCCCGAGTCCGCCAGTCGCAATCTGCAGGCCGCACCCCGCCTGGGTGACGGCGTCGTGCGTCACGCCCTCACCTTCACGGTGAAGCCGGGTACCGAGGAGATGGTGGCGAAGATCCTCGCCGACTACGACTCCCCTCAGGCCCGCGTCGACGAGAACACCCGGCTGCGCCGTACCTCGCTCTTCATGCACGGCAACCGCGTCGTGCGGGCGGTCGAGGTCGAGGGCGACCTCATGGCGGCCCTGCGCCACGTCTCCCGTCAGCCCGAGGTCCGGGCCGTCGAGGAGGCCATCAACCCGTACCTGGAGCAGGACCGCGACCTCAGCGATCCGGACTCCGCCCGGATGTTCTTCACCCGTGCGGCGCTCCCGACCGTCCACCACGTGACGGCCGGCCGCCACGCGTCGGCCGACGTCCAGCGCCACGCGCTGTTCTACCAGGCCAAGGAAGGGTGCGGGATGGCGCTGGCCCGCCTGCTCGCCGGTGAGGACGAGGAGGCGGCGGACGACTCCACGAGCCCCATCGAGAGCAGCACCATCTTCCAGCGCGACGACATCGTGGTGCGGCTTCTCGAGGTCAGCGGCCCGCTCGGCGCACAGCCCTCGCAGGCACTGGGCATCGGCGGCGAGCGCAAGGCGGCCATGCTCGGCCGGCTGCTCGACGGCGGAGCCAACGGCATGCCCACGACCGAGCAGGAGGCAGCGCGCTTCCTCGCGCAGGCCGAGATGAATCTGATCACCGACCGCCGGGCGGCCGAGGCCTGACCCGCGTCACCGGCAGCGGGGCACAGCCCCGCTGCCGTCACACCGCACAACGTGCCTGGAGGAGACCAGCCATGACCACCCACCGGCCTCGCATCGTGGACCTCAGCGAGACTCAGCCCAACCGCAGGCGCGGAGGCGACCTGCGCGCCTTGCTCACACCCACGGCGGTGGGTGCCACCAGCGGTTTCATGGGGCTGGCCCTCGTCGAACCCGGTGACCGCATCGGAGAGCACTACCACCCGTACTCCGAGGAGTTCGTGTACGTCGTGGACGGGCTCCTCGAAGTGGACCTGGACGGAGAAACGTTCTCCATGCGGCCCGACCAGGGACTGCTGATCCCGCCGCACGTCCGACACCGCTTCCGCAACGTCGGCGACGTGGAGGCGCGCATGGTCTTCCACCTCGGCCCCCTCGCCCCGCGTCCCGAACTCGGGCACGTGGACACCGAGGTCACGGAGAGTGCCGGCGCCGGCGACGGCTACGCGCCGCCAGAACGAACGGGGGCCGCGTCATGACCCGGCGTGTGGCCGTCACCGGGGTCGGCGTGGTCGCCCCCGGTGGCATCGGAGCCCCTGCGTTCTGGGACCTGCTCGCCAACGGCCGGACCGCCACCCGGGGCATCACCCTGTTCGACCCCGCGGCCTTCCGTTCGCGCATCGCGGCGGAGTGCGACTTCGATCCCGTCGCGCACGGCCTGGACGCCGAGCTGATCGCACGGTCGGACCGGTACGTCCAGTTCGCCCTGGTCGCCGCCCGTGAGGCACTCGGCGACGCCGGGCTCGACATGGAGAGGGAGGACCCCTGGCGCGTGGGGGTCTCCCTCGGCACCGCGGTCGGAGGCACCACCCGCCTGGAACACGACTACGTCGCGGTCAGTGGCAGCGGTGCGCGCTGGGACGTCGACCACCGGCCGGCGGGCGCCCACCTGGAGCGGGCGTTCTCGCCCAGCACCCTGGCCTCCGCAGTGGCCGAGGAGGTCGGCGCGCACGGTCCCGTACAGACCGTGTCGACCGGCTGCACCTCAGGTCTGGACGCGATCGGTTACGCCTTCCAGTCCGTCGAGGAGGGGCGGGTGGACGTCTGCATCGCCGGCGCCTCCGACACCCCCATCACCCCGATCACCGTGGCCTGCTTCGACGCGATCAAGGCGACCTCGGCGAACAACGACGACCCGGAGCACGCCTCCCGGCCGTTCGACGCACGCCGCGACGGCTTCGTCATGGGCGAGGGCGGAGCCGTCCTCGTACTCGAGGAGCTGGAGCACGCACGAGCACGCGGCGCGACCGTCTACTGCGAGATATCCGGCTACGCCACCTTCGGCAACGCCTACCACATGACCGGGCTCACCAGCGAAGGACTGGAGATGGCCGAGGCCATCAACACCGCCCTCGCACACGCCCGGCTCGACGGTTCGCAGGTCGACTACGTCAACGCGCACGGCTCGGGCACCAAGCAGAACGACCGGCACGAGACGGCGGCGGTCAAGCGGGCCCTGGGCGCACACGCGTACAAGATCCCGATGAGCTCGATCAAGTCCATGGTCGGCCACTCGCTGGGTGCGATCGGGGCGATCGAGATCGCCGCGTGCGTCCTGGCCCTGGAGCACCAGACGGTGCCCCCGACGGCCAACTACGAGACCGCGGACCCCGAGTGCGACCTCGACTACGTACCGCGCACCGCACGGCCGCTCAAGCTGCGCAGCGTGCTCTCGGTCGGCAGCGGGTTCGGCGGCTTCCAGTCGGCCGTCGCCCTGACCCGATCAGGCGGGAGGACCCCATGAACACCCCGGCAAGCCGCAGTTCCGTCATCACGGGGATCGGTGTCATCGCCCCGAACGGGAGCAGCACCGGCGCCTTCTGGAAACAGACGCAGGAGGGCGTCAGCGTCCTGGACCGGGTCTCCCGCGAGGGGTGCGAGAACCTCCCGCTGCGGGTCGCCGGCGAAGTCAGGGACTTCGACCCGGTCACGGCCGTGGAGGAGCGCTACCTCGTCCAGACGGACCGCTTCACGCACTACGCGATGGCGGCGGCCGATCTCGCCCTGGACGACGCGCGGCTCGGCCGTGCCGACTACGAGGGCGAGCCCTTCAAGGTGGGCGTGGTGACCGCGGCCGGCTCGGGCGGCGGTGAGTTCGGCCAGCGCGAGCTCCAACGGCTGTGGGGCCAGGGCTCGAAGTTCGTCGGCCCGTACCAGTCCATCGCCTGGTTCTACGCGGCCAGCACCGGGCAGATCTCGATCCGGGGCGGCTTCAAGGGACCGTGCGCCGTCGTGGCCAGCGACGAGGCGGGCGGCCTGGACGCGGTCATGCACGCCGCACGCTCCATCCGGCGCGGCACCGACGCCGTCGTCGTGGGCGCCGCCGAGGCGCCTTTGGCGCCGTACTCGGTCGTCTGCCAGCTCGGCTACGAAGACCTCAGCCTCTGCGACGAACCCACCCGGGCCTACCGGCCGTTCACCGCCGACGCCTGCGGGTTCGTACCGGCCGAGGGCGGTGCCATGCTCGTGGTCGAGGACGAGGCGAAGGCCCGCGAACGCGGTGCCATGGTCCGGGCCGAACTGGCCGGCCACGCCGCCACCTTCACCGGTGCCTCCCGCTGGGAGCAGTCCCGGGAGGGACTGGCCCACGCAATCGAGGGCGCACTGCGCGAGGCAGGCTGCGCTCCGGAGGAGATCGACGTCGTCTTCGCCGACGCCCTCGGAGTGCCTGCGGCGGACCGGGCGGAAGCCCTGGCCATCGCCGACGCCCTGGGCGCACACGGGCGGCGCGTCCCGGTGACGGCACCCAAGACCGGCATCGGCCGGGCCTACTGCGGAGCGCCCGTGCTCGACACGGCAGCCGCCGTGCTCGCCATGGAACACGGTCTGATCCCGCCCACGCCCAACGTGTTCGAGGTCTGCCACGACCTGGACGTGGTCACCGGCCGCGCCCGCCCCGCCGAACTGCGGACGGCGCTGGTACTCAGCCGCGGGCTGATGGGCTCGAACTCGGCCCTCGTGCTGCGGCGCCCCACCGACACCCAGCTGTGAGAAGGAGTACCCCCTCATGACCGCTCAACTGACCTACGAGGAACTGGCCGCGCTGATGAAGAGCGGCGCGGGCGTCTCGGTCGACCCCCAGCAGATGGAGAACAGCCCCGGCTCGGCCTTCGACGAGTACGGCCTGGACTCGCTCGGTCTGCTCGGCATCGTCGCCGCGCTGGAGAACCGGTACGGGCACCCGCTGCCCGTGGACGCCGACCGCTGCAAGACACCCCGCGAGTTCCTCGACCTCGTCAACAACACCCTCGTGACAGGAGCCTGACGTGTCCGGACACACCGAGAACGAGATCACCATCGCCGCACCCCTGGATCTCGTCTGGGACATGACGAACGATCTCGAGAACTGGCCGCAGCTGTTCAGCGAGTACGCGTCGGTCGAGGTGATCGAGCGGGAGGGCGAGAAGACGACCTTCCGGCTCACCATGCACCCCGACGACAACGGCAAGGTCTGGAGCTGGGTGTCGGAGCGCACCACCGACCGCCCGGGACGCACCGTACGCGCGCGCCGTGTCGAGCCGGGCCCGTTCCAGCACATGGACATCCGGTGGGAGTACTCGGAGGTCCCCGGCGGTACGCGGATGCACTGGCGGCAGGACTTCGCTATGCGGCCTGACGCGCCGGTCGACGACGCGTGGATGACCGACAACATCAACCGCAACTCCCGCATCCAGCTCGAGCTCATCCGCGACAAGATCGAGCAGCGCGACCGGGAGCGCCGCTCCGCCTCGGTCCCCGCCAACTGATGCCCCGAAAGGCAGCCGGATGCACCACGCACTGATCGTCGCCCGGATGGCACCGGAGTCCGCCCCGGACATCGCGAAGCTGTTCGCGGAGTCCGACAACACCGACCTGCCCCACCTCGTCGGCGTCCACAGGCGCACCCTGTTCCAGTTCGGCGACGTGTACCTGCACCTGATCGAGTCCGACCGGCCTCCGGGCCCGGAGATCGCCAGGGTGACCGAGCACCCCGAGTTCAAGGCCATCAGCGACAAGCTCACCGCCTTCGTGAGCCCCTACGACCCGCAGACCTGGCGCGGTCCGAAGGACGCCATGGCGCAGCAGTTCTACCGGTGGCAGAGCGACGCCGCCGGCTGACGGACGGACGATCGCCCCGGGTCCGGCACTCAGGTGCCGGACCCGGGGCGATCTTTTGGGCCGGCCGCGGTTACGGCACGAGGCACTCGAACGCGTGCAGGTACGCGTTGACCGGACGGACCTCGCCCACCCGCAGGCCGGCCTCGGACAGACGCCCGACCAGGCTCTCCCGCGTGTGCTTGGCGCCTCCGACGTTGAGGAGGAGCAGCAGGTCCATCGCGGTGGTGAACCGCATCGACGGGGTGTCGTCGACCAGGTTCTCGATGATCACCACGCGGGCTCCCGGACGGGCCGCCTCGACCACGTTGCGCAGGGTCCTGCGCGTGCTCTCGTCGTCCCACTCCAGGATGTTCTTGATCACGTACAGATCCGCGCCTACGGGGATCTCCTCACGGCAGTCGCCGGGCACGATCCGCACCCGGTCCGCGAGGGCGCCGCCGTCGCGCAGCCGGGCGTCCGCCCGTGCCACGACGCCCGGCAGGTCCAGGAGCGTCCCCTGTACCGAGGCGTGCTTCTCCAGCAGGCTGGCGAGCACGTGTCCCTGGCCGCCGCCGATGTCGGCGACGGAGGACACGCCGGTGAGGTCGAGGAGCTCGGCGACATCCTGGGCGGACTGCACGCTGGACGTGGTCATCGCCCGGTTGAACACTTGTGCGGACTCGCCCCCGTCCTGGTGGAGGTACTCGAAGAAGCCCTTGCCGAACACCTCGGGGAAGACGCTCGTCCCGGAGCGCACGGCGTCCTCGAGATGCGGCCAGACGTCCCAGGTCCAGGGCTCCGTGCACCACAGGGAGATGTACCGCAGGCTGTGCGGGTCGTCCTCGCGCAGCAGCCGGGACATCTCGGTGTGGGTGAACTTGCCGTCCGGCGTCTCGCTGAAGATCCCGTAGCAGCACAGTGCGCGCAGCAGCCGTCGCAGCGGCGCGGGCTGGGTGTCCACGACCAGGGCGAGTTCGGCCGCCGAAGCGGGCGTCTCGTTCAGCGCGTCGGCCACACGCAGCCGGGCCGCGGTGCGTACGGCGGCGGCGATCGCCGCTCCGAACGCCAGCTCACGCAGCCGCATGGCCGGCGGCGGCGCCGGGGCCTCCGCCTGAGGGCTGGTGATGGTGGACGTCAGGGGAGTGGTGTCAGGGGTGGGGCTCACGGTGGTCATGCCGTCTCGATTCTGCTGGTGCGGTGATGCGCCGTCATCCGGCACACATCCCGGCCGGTACGGACGTCCCGCACGTGTTGCTGACGAAGGTGTTGCCGGTGCCCGACGTGTCGCGGTTGGCGAGGTCGGCCGGCTGGTTGCCGCGCACGAGGTTGCGGCTGATCGTGTTGTCGGTGTTCAGCGCTCCGACGAAGCTCTTGAACAGCAGGATCCCGCCGGAGAGCGGGGTCGAGCCGACGTTGTCCCGGATGACGTTGGACCGCACGACGGTGCTCTCACTGCCCGTGAGCACGATGCCGGACCCCTGGATCGCCGAGAGCCGCGGCGTCGCCGGACAGAACTTGTTGTTCTTCACGATCCGGTTGCCGCTGATCGTCATCGCCCCGGCCGCCGGCTTCGACTCGTCACCCACGACGAAGACCCCACTGCAGTTGCCCGTCAGGGTGTTGCCGTCGATGACGAGGTTCCTCACCCGGCGGGCGGTGACCCCGATGCGGTTGCCGCTCACCGAGTTGTCCAGGACCGTCGTCCCCCGGGTGTCGGTGGCTCCGCCCTCCTCGGTGACGGAGTTGGCGACGAAGATCCCCGCGTCGCCGTTGCCCGTCGCTGTGTTGCGGCGGAAGTCACCGCGGGTCGACCGCTCCTGCGCGATGCCCCAGGTGCCGTTGTTACGGGAGGTCACCTTGCGCACGGCCAGACCGTCCGTCCACGACGCCCAAATGCCGCTCTTGCTGAAGCCGGAGACGGTCAGGGAGCGGATGCTGACGTCGTCGACGGTGCGGCCCTTGGTCCCGACGACGCAGATGCCGTTCCCGCCGGCGGCGCAGGCGTTGGCGGCCCTGGCGCCCTTCGCTGCCGGCGGCCTGACGATCGTCCGGCCACCGGTGCCGAGAAGGGTGAGGCCCGGCTTGGTGACCAGGACGCTCTCGTGGTAGGTGCCCGGCAGGATGACGACGGTGTCGCCGGGCCGCGCTGCGTTCACCGCGCGCTGGATCGAATCGCCCGGGCGCACCACATGATCACCGGGGCCGGCCGCGGCGGTGGGAACCGCCGCGAGGCCGAGGGCCGTGGCCGCGGTGACGGTGATACCCGCCAGGCATTTCATGTGTCTTTTGCTCATGAGCCGAAGCTATGGGCGATCCCTCGCCGTTGCCACGCAGGGTGAGCGTATGGATACAAGGCGTGCCTGAATGGCTTACGCCGCCCCAGGCTCGCGGACGCACCCGGACGGCCGTAGCGTGTCCCCATGACCGGCGAGCGCGATCTCCGCACCCTGCTGCACGGCATGCGGCCGGAACTGAATCCTGGCCGTCACGTCTTCACGACGCTGCGCGCGGGCGAGCCCCCCACCGGTGTCACCCCCGTCGTCACCGTCGCCGAACGGGAGGGGCTGACCCTGGTCGTTCCCGAGGCGCAGGCGATCGCCGCGGGCCTGCCGTACGACTTCGTGGCAGGCTGGATCACTCTCCGTGTGCATTCGGCACTGGAGGCGGTCGGACTGACCGCCGCGGTCTCGCTGGCCCTCACGGACGCCGGGATCAGCTGCAATGTCGTCGCCGGATTCCACCACGACCACCTCTTCGTTCCGCACGCACGTGCGGACGAAGCGGTCCGGGTGCTGAAAGCGCTGGCCGCGGAGTCCGGCTAGGAGTGCCCGGCTCCGCAACGTGAGCCGGGACACGTACCATGGCCCCATGTCCTTCCTCCGCCGCCGTAGCGCCGCCACACCCGCGGGCCCGGACTTCGACGTCCTGGCCATGGACCCGGGGGACTGGCCCGGCAACCTCGGCGCCGGTCTGCTCCCCGCTCCCGACGGGAGCTGCCAGGGCGTCTTCCTGCGGTACGACCTGTTCGGCGGTCGGGGACCGGCGATGATCATCGGCAATCTGCCCGAGGGATCACCGGCCCGCGAGACCGAGGAGGGCCAGGCACCCTTCGAGGTCGCCCAGCTCCTCCTCGCGCTCGAGAACGACGAGCCGGTCGAGGTGACCGGCACCGAGGACGTCCCCGTCATGCAGGGCGACAGCCTCCTGATCGTGCGGCGTGTCAAGCTCTCCGAGAGCCGCATCTCCTGCGTGCAGTTCGACCGGAGCGACGGCGTGCTCGTCACCATCGCCAGCTGGGACCGGCCGATCACCGATGATCTGTACGCCCTGCTGAAGCCCCTTCCCGCGGAGCTGTTCCAGCAGGGGTGAAACGTCCCTGCGGCAACAGCAGCCGGGTCACCCGGGCCGCCGACGTCCCGAACCCCGTGGGGCCACTGATGTGCCACGGGGTGCCGGTGCCCCGTCGCAGGTCCTGCTCGCGGTAGCGCCGACAGCCCCGGTGCCAGATCAGGATGCCCGCCATCCAGTGCTGGAGCTCCACCACGTACCCGGCCAGGACCTCCCGGGCTTCCGCGCCCAGCGCGAAGTCGTCGTACAGGACGGGAAGTTCCCGCTCGGCGACATGCCGGAACTGGCGCATCCGCGACGTCATCAGATCGTGGATGATGGCGACGCCCGTCGGATAGTCCGTGCCGAAGAAGTTCTGCACGACCAGGACGCCGTTGTGCACCTCGCCCTCGTACTCGATCTCCTTCTGGTACGAGAAGAGGTCGTTGAGCAGCGCCGCGTAGTCCGCGGCCGCGTTCTCCAGGGAACGCATCGGACCGCTCCGGTAGACGGCCTCCGGCACCTTCTTCCCGTGACCGAGTCGGCACAGGCTCATCGTGAGATCCGAACCGAACGTCGCCCGGCGCATCTCCATGTAGTCCACCGGGTCGGGAATCCGGTTCTGCGCCTGATTCGCCAGCTCCCACAGCCAGCTCGCCGTCATGGACTCCACCGAGTCACGGAAGGCGCGGCGCGCCCCCTGGTCCATCGGTCCCGCCGTCCGCCGCCAGAGGTCCGCGAGCCCTCGCTCCAGTGCGTTGACCGGATCGGGCGTGGACGAACCGTCCAGCGGCATGAAGAGCGAAAGCCGCTCGTTGGCGAGCCGCGCCCCGGACAGGTCACGGCTGCGGCCGTGCACCACCGGGAACCAGTCGTCGCCGTACGTCCCCCAGGTCAGCCACCCCGAGGAGAGATCGAGCTCGTCCGGGGTCGCGTCGGGGTGGATGCCCGCGGCGCAGAGCGGCAGGTCCGTCGCGACGAGCCGCTCCTCGTCCCAGATGTGCGAGCCGGGAACACCCGGCTGCGCCTGCAGCAGACCCATCCTGCGCGCCCATTCCACGATCCGGACGCGAGCCCCGTCCAGATGCGGACTCAGCGCCGTGCTGAACGGCATCTCGAAGTCGGGCAGCAACGACGGACCGACGTGCTGGTACGGCACATGGCTGTGGCTGCGCAGCCGGAGGGACTCGGCGCGCGGGGTGAAGCGGAGGGACGCGGCGGCCATGCCGAAACCGGCCACGCTCTCACCCGCGCCGCCGCCGTTCATGTACCGGCTGGAGCGCATGTGCCACTCGTGCCCGCCCGACTGCCAGTCCTGGAGCCCCTTGACGTAGGCGAGTACCGCGGCGGCCTCGTCGGGGGTGAGTCCCGTCTCCGCGCAGAGAGGCCCGAGTTCGGTCAGAGCGGTGTTCTCGAACTGCTGGAGCCGCGACGTCAGCAGATCGTTGACCGCCTCGGCGGCCTCCTGGGTCGAGCAGCCCAGGAACTTCTCCAGGACCAGCACACCGTTGCTGTTCTCGCCTTCGTCCTCGACCTCGCGCTGGTACGAGAACAGGTCGTTGCGCAGATGCACACCGTCCGAGAACGCGTCCCGCAGCACCCTCAGGGGACGTGAGTCCGCCACCGCGGCGGGTACCTCCGCTCTCGCGGCGTACTCCACCAGCCCGGCCGACCAGGGCGCCCCGCCCACCTTGCGGCGCATCTCGATGTACTCGACGGGGTTGGCGATGCGCCCCTCGTTGATGTTCGCGAGTTCCCACAGGGACTCGTTGAGCAGATTCTCCGTCGCCTCCGCGAACCGGGCCCGCCAGGCGTCCGACATCGCCGGCACGGTCCTCGCCCACAGGTCCGCCAGTCCCGCCTCCACGGGGTTGGACGGCTCGGGCGTCGCCGCGCCGCGCTCCATCGGCATGAAGGCCGGCAACCGGTCCAGGTACCGCTTTGCGCCCTCGCGGTCCGGAGTGCGTTTGAACAGCTCCAGGAAGTGGTCGTCGAAGAAGAAGACCCACACGTACCAGTCGGTGACCAGGGAAAGGGCCTCCGCGCCGCAGTCGGGGTGGGTGTACGCGCAGAGCAGGGCGTAGTCATGGGACTCGAGGTCCTTCTCTTCCCAGATCCCGGACCCCTCCAGCATCCCCATCCCGCGTGCCCACTCCCGGGTGTGACTCCGGGCCGTGTCCAGATGGGGGTTGAGACGTGCCGGGTACGGCACGTAGAAGTCGGGCAGTGAGAAGGGCTGTGCCATGTGCGTCGGGCCTCTCCGAGAACTCTGCGCGGTCCACTTGGACCGCTCTGTCGGCGCCAGCACTACCCTTCCGCCATCCGGGGCACGCACCGCGCGAAATAGTCACACAAGCTCAGGTCTAGTTGCACACTGCACTCTTGACGCACCGCCACCTCCCGCAACAGAGTGTCCGCCGACAGACCGAACTCGGGGAGCACTGCACGACAGCTCCGCCCACCCCGGCTCCAGAAGGGTTGTCATGACGTCGAAGCAGAGAACCGGGCTTGCGCTCGCACTGACCGCGGCGGGGGCGCTGAGCGTGGCGCTCCTGTCACCGGCCGCTGCCGGCGCCGACACCGTACGGCCGGAGTGCCCCCGCACCCTGAAGTGCGACTGGGTTCCCGCCGCCTACGCGCAGACCGGCGATCCGGCGGACAAGGAGACGTACGGCAACTACGACACGGCGGAGCGGCCCGACAGCAACGCGATCAAGTTCATCGTGCTGCACGACACCGAGGTCGACTACGACACCACCTTGAAGATCTTCCAGAACCCGCTCAAGCAGGCGTCCGCCCACTACGTGGTGCGTTCGTCCGACGGACACGTCACCCAGATGGTGAAGAACAAGGACGTCGCCTGGCAGGCGGGCAACTGGTACCTCAACACCCACTCCATCGGCATCGAGCAGGAAGGCGTCGCGGCCGAGGGCGCCACGTGGTACACGCCCGAGATGTACCGCTCGACCGCCCGGCTCGTGCGGCATCTGGCGGCGAAGTACGACATCCCGCTCGACCGGCAGCACATCCTCGGGCACGACGGCGTGCCGCCCACCAGCGCGGCGGGAACACGGAACATGCACTGGGACCCGGGCCCCTACTGGGACTGGAACCGCTTCATGGCCCTGCTCGGGAAGCCGACCGTGCCGAGCGCCCCCGCGCGAAGTGAACTCGTAACCGTCAGCGCCGACTTCGGCAAGAACCAGCAGGAGTTCCGGGACTGCGAGAAGGGCGTCGATCTGCCACGGCAGGGGAGCAGCGCGGTGCCGCTGCACACCGAGCCGTCCGACGACGCGCCGCTCTTCTCCGATCCGGGACTGCACCCGGACGGTGCGCCGGGCACGAACTGCGCCGCGGACTGGGGGAGCAAGATCAGCGCCACCCAGCAGGCCGTGGTCGCGGACAGGGTGCCGGGCTGGACGGCGATCTGGTGGTACGGGGCGAAGGCCTGGCTCCGCACGCCGGACGGAACCAGGGTCGTCACCCCGACCAGAGGCCTCGTCGTCCGCCCGAAGGACGGCAGGACGGACGTGCCCGTGTACGGAGTGGCCTACCCGGAGAAGTCGGAATACCCCACGGACTTCGTCAAGCCCACGGCGGGCAGCCCGCTCGTCTACACCATCAAGGCGGGACAGAGCTTCCCCGGTGGCGGGGAGGCACCCACCGGCTATTACTACGCACCGACGATCGACGCGTCCAAGCCCTACGACCACACGTACTTCCGTGGTGCGCAGAAGTACGTGACGGTTCAGATCGGCCACCGGATCGGCTTCGTGAAGGCCTCCGACGTCGACGTCGTGAAGGCGGGCTCATGAGCGGCTGCTGAGGCCGCGCCCGGCGCGCTGCGGGACCTGTGTGTCGGCACCGGTCCCGCAGCGCGCTTCCTCGTCCCCCGTCGGTCGGGCCGGCCGGGGCCGCGCGGTCAGCGCGTGCCCACTGCGGCCCGTACGGCCCGCCGCGCCATCGCGCAGTCGTCGTGCAGCCTGCGGAGCAGCAGCCGCTGTTCCTCACCGGAGGACAGCGCACCCTGCCGCGCGTGGCCGGCCCCTACCGGAGCCCCTTCGCGCATGGCCCGCTGGACGGCCGTCTCGTACGTACGGATCTCGCGGGTCAGCACGATCATGAGGTTGACCAGGAACGCGTCACGCGCCGCGGCGCCGGGTGCCTGTGCCAGCTGACTGATCTGGCGCCGTGAAGCCGGTGCGTCACCGAGCACGGCCCACAGGGTCGCCAGGTCGTACCCCGGCAGATACCAGCCGGCGTGCTCCCAGTCGACCAGCACCGGCCCGGTCGGCGGCAGCAGGATGTTGGAGAGCAGCGCGTCGCCGTGGCAGAACTGCCCCATGCCCTGACGGCCGCCCGCGTGGGCCAGTCCGTGCAGCAGCTTCTGCAGGTCGCCGAGGTCGCGGTCGGTGAAGAGACCCAACTCGTGATAGCGGGCGATGCGTGAGGCGTAGTCCAGCGGGGCGTCGAAGAGACCGGCCGGCGGGCGCCAGGCGTTGACCCGGCTCACCGCTCCGAGGACGGCTCGCAGATCGGCCCGGGGCGGCGCCTCCGCCGGATGCCTCGTCAGGGCCGCCACACGGCCCGGCATCCGCTCGATCACCAGTGTGCAGTTCTCCGGGTCGGCGGCGATGAGCCGCGGGACCCGGACCGGCGGGCGGTGCCTGACGAAGGCACGGTATGCCGCTATTTCGTGCCGGAACCGCTCCGTCCACGCGGGGGAGTGATCGAGTAAACACTTGGCCACCGCGGTCGCGCGTCCCGTGGTGCCCACGATGAGCACCGAGCGCCCGCTGCGGCGCAGCACCTGCACGGGATTGAATTCGGGGCAGATGCGGTGCACCGAGGCGATGGCCATCCGCAGCTGCGCGCCCTGGGTGCCCGACAGGTCGAGGCGACCGCTGAGCGGTTGGGTGCCCGGCCCCGCCGCCCGCCGGGTCCGACCCGTGCCGGCCGCCGGTGCGCCGGCGCGGGGGTCGAGATACGGCCCGCCGCCCGCCCCCATGGGACGAAGCGGCCGGGGCGGGGCGGACACGGAGGACGATGCTGTGTACATGGGCGAGACAGATCCCTTCGTGCGCCGACAAGTTGCGTGCGCCGCCCCGGCCGGCGGCCGTTCGGCACCCTGGGGAGCACCTAGGGCTGCCGGGCGGGGTGGCGCTTTCCTACCTGACACCGCCGCGCGGGTAGTGGAACATCTGGCGACCCCTGGCGAAGCCTGGCGAATATTCGCCCGGCATCCGCCGGGGGGCTAGGGTCAAGTCAGCCGAGAACCTGGGGGCTTGACGTGACCGGAGAACCCAACACCCGCCTGTCCGACCTGTTCGGCCTCACCGGATGGTCAAAAGGCGAACTCGCGAGAATGGTCAACAGACAGGCGGCGGCCATGGGCCACCTCCAGCTGGCGACCGACACCTCGCGCGTCCGGCGCTGGATCGACATGGGGGAGTCCCCCCGTGATCCGGTGCCCGAAGTGCTGGCAGCTCTGTTCACCGAGCGACTCGGCCGTGTCGTGACCATCGAGGACCTCGGGTTCGGCCGACGCGGGCGTGTGGGGAAACGGCGGAAAGCCGGGACGCAGGACAATCCCGACGGACTGCCGTGGGCGCCCGAGCGGACGGCAGCGGTCCTCACCGAATTCACGGGAATGGACCTCATGCTCAACCGACGCGGCTTGGTGGGCGCGGGCGCCGCGCTCGCCGCTGGCTCAGCACTCACCGGCGCCATGCACGACTGGCTGCACTCCGACCCCTCTCCGGCGTCCCGGACCCTCAGCACCTCCCTGCACGCCGACAACGCGGCCTTCGACCTCTACGAGGCGGCCCCCATCGGATCCGAGGAGATCGAGGCTCTGGAGCGCTCGGTCGAGGTGTTCCGGGCATGGGACGCCTCCAGAGGCGGCGGACTCCAGCGCAAGGCCGTCGTAGGCCAGCTCAACGAGGTGGGCGGCATGCTCGCCTACCGTCATCCCGAGCATCTGCAGCGCCGGTTGTGGGGCGTCGCGGCCAACCTGGCGGTCCTCGCCGGCTGGATGTCCCACGACGTCGGCCTCGAACCCACCGCCCAGAAGTACTTCGTCATCGCCGCCCACGCGGCGCGCGAGGGCGGTGACCGCCCCCGCGCGGGGGAGGCGCTCTCGCGCGCCGCCCGGCAGATGGTGCACCTCGGCCGGCCGGACGACGCCCTGGACCTCATGAAGCTCGCCAAGTCCGGTTCGGGGGAGGAGACCCTCCCGCGCACCCGGGCCATGCTGCACACCATCGAGGCCTGGGCACAGGCGTCGATGGGACGGGGACAGGCCATGCGGCGCACCCTGGGCGAGGCCGAGGAACTCTTCGTCTCCGACAAGGGGGACGTGCCGTCGCCGAGCTGGATGCAGATGTTCGACGAGGCGGACATGCACGGGATGCAGGCTCTGGCCTTCCGTACGCTCGCCGAGCACGACCCGGCGGCGGCCACCACGGCCCAGCGCCATGCCAAGCAGGCCCTCAACCTCCGGATAAACGGTCGCCAGCGCTCCAAGATCTTCGACTACATCTCGCTCGCGTCGGCCTGCTTCATCGCCGACGATCCCGAGCAGGCCGACCGCTACGCGCGGCTCGCCCTCGTGTCGATGGGGGAGACGTCCTCGCACCGCACCTGGGACCGACTGCGGGAGATGTACCGGCTGACAGGGCAGTTCGCGGGCTACGCCAAGATCGAGGACCTTCGCGAGGAGATCGAGCTCGTCATGCCCCCGCAGGGGACGAACAAGAAGGCCAGAGGTTCGCAGATCTGACCACTGCACCGGGATCCTGATCCAGGCGATCCGGCCGGGGAGCGCCAGACGCTCCGAGCACAGGCGTCCCTGTCGAGGACGGCGCGCACCCGCACCCGCGCCGGCCGGGCACCCCTGCCGTTCCAGGTGGCGGCCTTCACGGGTACCGCCTCGCCAGTCGATCCCTCATGCCCTGACACGGGCCACCAGCACACACCCGTCGTCGAGTCGCTCGGTCGTTGCCGTCTCCTCGACGACCGCCCGTACACAGTCGTGCGCCGTACGGGCCCGGGCGAACCGGGGTGCCAGTCCCAGGAGCGTCTCCGGGCCGGCACTCCGCTCGCTCCGCCGTGTCAGCCCGTCGGTGTGCAGGACGAGGACGTCGCCGGGGAGCAGCTCCACCTCGTCCTGCTCGTAGGCGACCCCGGAGGCGGCGCCCAACAGCACCCCGTCCGGCGCGGGCAGAGGACGCCCCGCCCCGTTGCGGAAGAGCAGCGGTGCGGGGTGTCCGGCTTGTGCCCAGGAGAGGGTGCCGGTCGCCGGATCGAAGCGGCAGCACACGGCGCTTCCCAGGGCGGGCTGCGCCGAGCATTCGATCAGCTGGTTCAGATGGCCCATCACGGCGCCGGGCTCGACCCCGGCGACCGCCATGCCCCTCAGCGCACCGAGCAGCATCGCCATGGCCGACGTGGCAGGGATGCCGTGACCCGTGAGGTCGCCGACGGTCAGCAGGGTCTTTCCGTCCGGGAGCGGCAGGGCGTCGTACCAGTCGCCCCCGATCAGGTCACTCGACCCCGACGGAAAGTAATGGGCTGCGATGTCCAGGCGGCCCGCGGATCGGCCCGGGACCGGTGGCGCGCCGCGCCAGGAGGGCAGTACGGCCTTCTGGAGCTCCACCGCCATCCGGTGCTCCGTGCGGTCGCGGTGCTCCTGGCGTCGCAGTGTGTCCCGCGTCCTGCCCACGATGTGCTGACTGCGCCGCAGCTTGCTGACGTCGCGCAGCACCGCCCACATGGAGGCGGTGCAGCCCTCGGCGTCCAGGACCGGCTCACCCGTCATGTGCAGGGTCCGCAGCTCGCCGTCCGGCAGCAGGATGCGGAACTCGCCGTCTATCGGCCGGCCGTCGACCAGGCAGTCCGTCACCATCGCCGTCAGGAGTGGCTGGTCGTCCGGAAGCAGCACGGACGGCAGCTCGTCCAGCGACAGCGCTCCCTTGCCGGGGTCCCTGCCGAAGATCTGGTAGAGCTCGTCCGACCAGCTGACCTCGTCGGTGAGCAGATTCCATTCGGCGCTGCCCACCCTGGTGAGGAGCGATCCCGTCGGTGGGCCGACCGGTGCCTGAGGCGCAGCCGTGGAGCCGTCCGCCGAGGTGCCGCCGGGCATTCCGTCCCGCAGCTGCCCCAGGTGCGCGCCGAGATCGTCCAGCTGATGCACGGCGAGCTCACAGAGGGCTCGCTGCCAGCGCAACTGGGGATCGTCGTCGTCGATCACCGCGGTGTCGCGCCGCACCGCGTCCACATCGCCGCGAAGCAGCCGAGTCCGGTTGATCAGGGCATCGACGGCATCCCGCTCGGGCGGTTGTGGGGCGGAGCGGTCCGCAGACAGATGGGACGGCATCTGGTACTCCGATACAGGCGGTGCGGCCGGTTCGTGGGGGTGGACCGAACACGACTGTTGCACAGGCGACGGGGGCCCGTAAGGGGTTTGGCAACACTCGACACGTTCTTGCTTCCGGCATATGCCATCGGCTGAGTGGGGCGCAGGTCCTCCGAACACCCTTGCTGGTGGCGGGTAGTTGACGCAAGTCGAACGGCGCGAGCGGTTCCGTGTACGCCCGCGCACGAGGGCTCACGCGGCTCGCACCCGTCGGGATCAGGGCGTATGCGCGGTCGTGGGGGTGCTGCCGGGCGCCGCGCCACCGGCGTGGACCACGGTGCCGGCCGATGGCGGCCCGGTAGTCGTTCGCGCAGCCGTCGAGTGCGCGTTCGGGGAGGGGTGCGCACCCGGCCGTACGGGATCCGGAGCCAGGAGCCGGGGGCGGGCTGCGGGGCCGGGAATGACGGCGAGGTCCCCTGCGTTGGTGGGAGCAGAACCGAAAACGACACCCATTCCCACTCTGGGGGCGGGGTCGGAAACCTTGTCTGGAGGCCTCATGGCACGCAACGAGATCAGGCCTGTCGTGCTGCTCCGGTCGACCGCCGGAACCGGCCACACCTACGTGACGCGCAAGAACCGGCGCAACGACCCCGACCGGCTGGAACTGCGGAAGTTCGACCCCGCCGCGGGGCGTCACGTCACCTTCCGCGAGACCCGCTGACCGCGGGTCGCACCGCCCGGCGGCACCCCTCGACCTGCGCCGCTCGTGGCGTGGATCACGCGGCGGGGTGCCGGTTCCCGGGAACACGGCATGGTGGTTTATCGTTCACCTATACGCGGGGCGACGGGCCGGAGGTCTCCGGAATGATCCCCCTTCACCCCCGCACACAGACCGCCCCGGCTGGATTCCCCCGATCCGGCCGGGGCTTCCCCTTGGCGTGATGCGAACCGCCCGTCTCACATGGTCCGGGTGAGATCTTCGGCGTAATGCTCGATCGCGGGCCGGTACCGCTGGACCCGCGGGCTCTCGCTCGTCGTCGCGACCAGGCGCAGCAGGAGCTGCATGGCTTCGTGGTGTTCGCCGGTGTTGAAGAGGGCCATGGCCAGAAAGGTCCGCAGGGCGCCGTCGTCCGGGAACTCCGCCACGCCGCGGCGCAGGATCTCGACGGACTGCCCGAACCTGCCGAGGACGCGATAGGTGCTGCCGAGTCCCACCAGCGCGCCACGGCGGTCCTCCTCCGGGAGGCCCTCGCCCTGCAGACAGCGCTCGTAGTACGGCACCGCCTCCGCCTCCAGGCCGAGGACGTCGTGGACCCAGGCCGTCTGGTAGGCGACGTCCACGGAGTCCGGGAACGCGGCGGTGAGAGCGAGAAGCCGTTCCCTGGCCTGCTCGGGATGGCCCTGTTCACGAAGCCGCACGGCCTCGCTCAGGAGTTCGTCCTTGTTCTGTGCGCTCATGCGGACATGGTCGCACCCGGAGCGAGGGTGTGTGCGCCGTGGTACGGGGCATCCGTTCCGCCATGACAGCAGAGGCGAATCGTAGTGCACGAGGCAGAGGTGTGGGACGTCTTCTGTTGCGGGGGATGGTACTCGCCACGGCATTCCTGGCACTGGTGGCGTTCTCCGTGGTGCTGGCGAAGGTGACGCTGACCCCGTCACCGGCGTCGGAGGACATCGTGACATCCAATCTGCGGCCGGGGAGGTCCCTGCGGCAGTACGCGGAGGACTACACCTTCCTCGCCGCCTGCAAGCAGGCGGGCGGCAACCTGCTGCTCGGCGTGCCGTTCGGCGTCCTGCTCCCGATCCTGGTGCCGCGCCGGCTGCGGATGCTCCGGATGACGGTGCTGACCGTCCTGGTGATCGCGGTCGTCGAACTCGTCCAGGGCGCCCTCGTCGCGGGACGGGCCTTCGACATCGACGACGTGATCCTCAATACGGCGGGTGCGCTGCTCGGGTACCTGCTGCTGGGCCGGCGCATCAGCCATCGGTACCACGCGCTCGCGGACGTACCGGCCGAGGATGAGCCCGCCCGCCGCAGGGCGGTCAAGGCCGGCCGCGCCGCAGAGGCCGGGCGCACGGACGCCGGGACCAGGCCCGCCGCGGGGAGCAGGTCCGGCGTGAAGGCCAGGCTGCCCCGAATCGGGTCCGGAGGGAAGACCGCGCCCCGCACCGGAGCGACGGCGGACTCCGGGGCACGCCGCAGCGCGTCCGCGCCGATCGCTCGCGGACGCGCTCTCCTCGACAAGTGGCGCGGACGCCGGCAGGGCCCGGGTGGGACAGCACCCGGGGCCCGCCGGCGAGGAGCCTAGAGCGCCGGGTAGGCGTTCTTCATGAGCTCCTGGAACTGCGCGGAGAACCACTGGCCGGAGACCGGGGCGTCGGGCAGCGCCCCGGACAGGTTGTTGCCGTTACGGGCGTTGCCCGTGTAGGTCGGGTCGCACATCCGGTCGAATCCCTTGCCCTCGTTGTTCGGGATCTCCTTGCTGGAGCCGTCCGACTCCCCCGGGGGCTTCATCCAGACGTACGCGTCGATCCCGGCCGCGGGGGCCGCCTTCGGTCGTTCGCCGAGGCCGGCTCCCGCCTGGTTGCACCAGTTCCCGAGGTGGATGCGGCGGTCGTAACGGCCGCCGTCCACGTAGGTGTCGACCGTGGTCTTGGCGCCGGGTCCGGTCGGACGGTTCGCACCGCCCCAGCCGTTGCGCGAGGTGTCGATCAGCATGCCGATGTCGGAGTTGAAGCCGACCGAGACCAGCTTGGTGCGGAAGGCCTGGGCGAACGACTGCTCGTCCGTGTAGCGGTTCCAGTCGACCCACTTCGACTGACGCACCGACGTCCCGTTGACGGAGTCGTCGATGGTGAAGTTGGTTTCCTTCGTGGCACCGTAGTTGGCCGTGTTGACGATGAAGCCGTGTACGTCGTTGACCGTCGCGCCCTCGGACGTGGCCGCGACCTTGAAGATGTCGGCGGAGGGGCCGAAGTTGTCGTCCCAGCCGATCCAGCCGTGGTGGCCGGCGTCGATGTAGTTGTAGACGTTGCCCGCGTCGCCGAGCTTGTTCAGCGCGTAGCCGACGCCCTTCTCGTAGTTGCCGTTGGCCTTCATGACGTCACAGGCCGGGGTCGCGGTCGGGCGGCTGCCGGTGTTGGTGACCAGGTTGGGCAGCGAGTCGATCTCGACGGTCGTGACGATGCGCAGGCCGGCGTACTTCGAATCGGCCAGGATCGCGGCGATCGGGTCGATGTACTCCGTCTTGTAGCGGCCGATCTCGGTGGGGCCGAGCTCGCCGTTGGAGGCGAGAGCCGAACAGTCGCGGCCGGGCAGGTTGTAGATGACGAGCTGAACGACGAGCTCGCCGGAGCCCTTCTGGGTCAGCGCCTCGTCGAGGTGGTCGCGCAGACCCATGCCGCCGTTGACGCCCTCGATGGCGGCGATGCGGTCGAGCCATACACCCGTCGGCTGGTTGGCGACGCGGCTGCCCCCCGGCTCGGCCGCGGCCTTCGCCGACCACTCCGGGTTGACGTAGACCTTGGCGCCCTCGTACGGGTTGTTGACCCGGCTGCCCGCGGGCGGGTCGGTGGGCGGGTCCGTGGGGTCGGTCGGGTCGGTCGGGCCCGTCGTCCCCCCGTTGCAGGTGACGCCGTTCAGCTTGAAGGTCGCCGGCACGGTGCTGTTGCCGTTGCCCGACGCGTTGAAGCCGAAGGACGCGGATGCGCCGGTGGCGAGAGCCCCGTTGTACGAGAGGCTCTTCGCGGTGACCGCCTTGCCGCTCTGCGTGACGGTCGCGTTCCAGCCCTGGCTGATCGTCTCGCTGCCGCCGAACGACCATTCCAGCTGCCAACTCGACACGGCGTCACCCGTGTTCGTGACGCTCACCGCGGCCGTGAGCCCGCCGTTCCACTGATTCTGGATCTTGTAGTCGACGGTGCAGCCGGCCGCCGCGGCAGCGGCGGAGACACCGAAGGGGGCTGCCGCGGCGGCGGATCCCGCGGCTGCGGCGACAAGTGCTCCCGCCGCTATGAGCGCCATTCTGGATCGGCGCATGGTGGTACGGCTCGTGCGGCTCATGCGAATTCCGTTTCCTCAGCTGTAGAGGGCGCGCAGGGGACTGCGCAGCCCGATTCCGTACGGGTGGGGATTCCGTCGTAGTCGCTGATCAAGGACGGGCCGTCGTTCCGGTCCCAGGTCGTGCGGGCCCGTCCGGTGGAGCGGTGTCTGCGGTCGTCGAACCACTGCATGACGCGGCTGGTCAAGCCGTGACGGCAGGTGCTCCCGCCGATCTCGCCTGCGGCGAGGGGGACTTCGGCGTCGACCGGTGCGAGCGTGGAGTTTCCAGCGGTCCTCGTTCGCACGGATGGGTCAGGTGCGGACGTGCCACGCGGCGGCGGGGGATGCTGGATGCCCGCGGCCTCGTGACCGATGCCCGGACAGGTGCGGCCGGTGTGCGCATCGGAGTAGTCGGCGCCGGTGTGAGTGCCCTGGATCCGGGAGGATCCGGACAGGGGAAGTGGTGCCGTGCTCCTCGCCCCGTCGGTACGGGTTCTTCACGGCGCTGGCGTCGTTCTCGTCCGCGTGCTGCGGATCCATGGTGGTCAGGCCCAGCCGGTACTCCTCGGTCAAGGGGATGAGAGCGGTTTCGGCGTTCCCGCCGGCGGGCGCCCGTTGAGGGGCGGCGCCGGCGAGCTCGGTGCCCAGGGCGGCGGGTGCGCGCCGCCCGAGGGCACGAGCGGAGGGATCCGCCGGAGCAGTGGTGCCGGTCGGATCCGTGGTCCGGAGTGTGCCGTGGTCCCTGGACGCACCTGGTGCGGAGTCCGATTCCGCACCGGAGGCCAGGAGGCCTGCCGCGTGCCCCGCGCCGTTCGCAGATGTCCTGTACGGCCTCGCGTCCGCCGGGAGGGCGGTTTTCCGGGCACCACCGCACAGCGTGCGTACGAAGGCGGATCCGGAAGCAGCGGCCTTGCGGGCGGCAGAGCCGCCGGCCGTGGCGAGCACCGCTCCGAGGAGCGGCGTGAACAGGTGCGATAAGTGCGGGGGGTGTCGCATGAGCGACTCCTTACAGATCGGGCGTGCCCCCTACGGCACGTCGACTGATGGAACCGCTCCCACTGGTGTGGCTTGACGTTAGAGCGTCAAGTGGTGTCGGTCAACACACCCGTTCTCATCTCTTGCTATCGAATTAATTCGACTCTTCAAGCGTCTTGACTCTCTTTTTCCTCCTCCCCATGCTGGGAGCGCTCCCACTGGTTCAAGGCTTGTGCTCAACCCCGCACGCCCCCCATGTCGCCGAGCCGCGAGGAGGTACCGCGCATGCCATCGGGACGCGCACGAAGAACGTGGTTACCGAGAAGACCGGGTAGAACCGGAGCCGGAAACCGACGGTTGTTGACAGCATTCGTGGCCGCACTCGCCCTCCCCCTGGGTATGACCGCCGCAGCCGGTACGCCGGCCCAGGCTGCCGCCGTCCAATGCAGCGTCGACTACAAGACCAATGACTGGGGTTCGGGCTTCAGCGCCGAACTCACCCTCACCAACAGGAGTACGGCCGCCCTCAACGGCTGGACCCTGACGTACGACTACGCGGGCAACCAGAAGCTCACCAACGGCTGGAACGGAACCTGGTCCCAGTCGGGCAAGACCGTCACGGTCAAGAACGCGGCCTGGAACGGTTCGGTGGCCGCAGGGGCCGCGGTCACGACGGGCGCGCAGTTCTCCTACAGCGGCACCAACACCGCACCGGCCACCTTCGCCGTCAACGGCACCGCGTGCACAGGGGCCCACCAGCCGCCCATCACCGTCCTCACCAGCCCGGCGGCGGGCGCCGTCTTCTCCGCCGGTGACCCCGTGCCGATGGCGGCCACCGCCGCTGCCGCGGACGGGGCGGGGATCAGCAAGGTCGAGTTCTACGACAACACCACGCTGCTCGGCACCGACACCACGTCCCCCTACACCTACAGCGCCTCGGGTCTCTCCGCGGGCGCCCACTCGGTGTACGCACGGGCGTACGACAGCCTGGGGGCCTCGGCCGAGTCGACCCCCGCGGGCATCACCGTCGTCGCGGGCCCCGCAGTCGTCACCACCCCGTCCCAACTGGGCGTCCAACAGGGCAAGTCGGGGACGTTCAACGTGTCGCTGTCCACGGCGCCGACCTCGTCGGTCACCGCCACGGTGGCGCGGACGGCGGGCAATGCCGGGCTGAGTGTCACCGGCGGCGCGAGCCTCACGTTCTCCCCGTCGAACTGGTCCACGCCCCAGAAGGTGACCGTGTCGGCCGACGCGTCGGGCACAGGAGCGGCCACCTTCACCGTCACGGCACCGGGTCACAGCAAGTCCGAGGTCACCGTCACCCAGCTGGCGGCGGCGAAGGACTACGACGCCCGTTTCCTCGACCTGTACGGGAAGATCACCGACCCGGCGAACGGCTACTTCTCCTCGGAGGGCATCCCCTACCACTCCGTCGAGACACTGATCGTCGAGGCACCCGACCAGGGCCACGAGACCACGTCGGAGGCGTACAGCTATCTGATCTGGCTCCAGGCGATGTACGGGAAGATCACCGGGGACTGGACGAAGTTCAACGGTGCGTGGGCCACCATGGAGAAGTACATGATCCCCACCCACGCCGACCAGCCCACGAACTCCTTCTACAACGCGTCGAAGCCCGCGACGTACGCGCCCGAGCACGACACCCCGAACGAGTACCCGGCGGTCCTCGACGGGTCGGCGTCCTCCGGCTCGGACCCGATCGCGGGCGAGCTGAAGAGCGCGTACGGCACCGATGACATCTACGGGATGCACTGGATCCAGGACGTCGACAACGTCTATGGATACGGCAACACGCCCGGCAAGTGCTCGGCCGGCCCCTCCGAGACCGGACCGTCGTACATCAACACCTTCCAGCGCGGGCCGCAGGAGTCGGTCTGGGAGACCGTCACCCACCCGACCTGCGACAACTTCACCTACGGTGGGGACAACGGCTACCTGGACCTGTTCACCGGGGACGCCTCCTACGCCAAGCAGTGGAAGTTCACCAACGCCCCGGACGCGGACGCCCGTGCCGTGCAGGCCGCGTACTGGGCCGACGTCTGGGCCAAGGAGCAGGGCAAGTCGAGCGAGGTCTCGGCCACCGTCGGCAAGGCCGCGAAGATGGGTGACTATCTCCGCTACTCCATGTTCGACAAGTACTTCAAGAAGGTCGGCAACTGCGTCGGCCCGACCACCTGCCCCGCCGGCAGCGGCAAGGACAGCGCGCACTACCTGATGTCCTGGTACTACGCCTGGGGCGGAGCCACCGACACCTCGGCTGGCTGGTCCTGGCGCATCGGTTCCAGCCACGCCCACGGCGGTTACCAGAACCCCATGGCGGCGTACGCGCTGAGCTCGGTCGCGGACCTGAAGCCGAAGTCGGCCACCGGTCAGCAGGACTGGGCGAAGAGCCTGGACCGGCAGATGGACTTCTACCAGTGGCTCCAGTCCGACGAGGGAGCCATCGCGGGAGGAGCGACCAACAGCTGGAAGGGCAGCTACGCCCAGCCGCCGGCCGGGACGCCGACCTTCTACGGGATGTACTACGACGAGAAGCCCGTCTACCACGACCCGCCGTCCAACCAGTGGTTCGGTTTCCAGGCGTGGTCGATGGAGCGCGTCGCCGAGTACTACCACGAGTCGGGTGACGCCCAGGCCAAGGCCGTACTCGACAAGTGGGTCGACTGGGCCCTGTCCGAGACGACCATCAACCCGGACGGCACCTATCTCATGCCGTCCACCCTCAAGTGGTCCGGGGCTCCCGACACCTGGAACGCGTCGAGTCCCGGTGCCAACGCCGGTCTCCACGTGACGGTCGCCGACTACACCAACGACGTCGGGGTGGCCGGCGCCTATGCCAGGACGCTGACCTACTACGCGGCCAAGTCCGGTGACACGGAGGCGAAGACCGTCGCCCAGGGTCTGCTCGACGGCATGTGGAGCCACTACCAGGACGACGCCGGTGTGGCGGTGCCGGAGACGCGCGCCGACTACAACCGGTTCGACGACCCGGTCTACGTCCCCAATGGCTGGACGGGCGCGATGCCCAACGGAGACACCGTCGACAACGACTCGACGTTCCTCTCCATCCGGTCGTTCTACAAGGACGACCCGAACTGGCCGAAGGTGCAGGCCTACCTGGACGGCGGAGCCGCCCCGGTCTTCACCTACCACCGGTTCTGGGCACAGGCGGACATCGCGCTGGCGCTGGGCGCGTACGCGGATCTCCTGGAGTGAGTGATCCCGACTGAGTGACCGCTCCACCTGGGGTTCCGGCCGCCGGCCGTCAGCCGGCGGCCGGAACCCCGCTCGCCCGCGTGGACGCCCGGCATCGAAGCGTACGGATGGGCAAAAGGCGTCGCGCCGGCCGGTGTCCGGCAGGCATGATCACACGATGACATGGACAGCTCCCGAAGCCACCCGCGCCCTCGGCCCTCTCGCCGCAGGTGAGCGCGAGACCCTGACCGCGTTCCTGGCCTTCTACCGCAGCACGCTCCTGCAGAAGTGCTCGGGCCTGACCGGCGAGCAACTGGCGCAGGAGACGGTCGAACCGTCCAATCTTACCCTGCTCGGCCTGATACGGCACATGGCGAAGGTCGAACGCACCTGGTTCCGCGAGCGGTTCGCGGGCCATGTGATGCCTTCGATGTACGACCCGGACAAGGGAAAGGACGCCGACTTCGAGGACCTGGTCCCGGAGCGCGCCGCCGACGACTACGCGAGGCTGGTCGAGGAGATCCGGCTCGCGGACGAGGTGGTCGCGGACGCCTCGCTCGACGACACCTTCACGCACCAGGACAAGGTCTTCTCCCTGCGGCTGGTGCACGTCCACATGATCGCCGAGTACGCGCGGCACATCGGCCACGCGGACCTGCTCAGGGAACGGCTGGACGGAGCGACGGGGGCCTGAGGGCTGTCCCACAGGGCGAACGTGCCCGTACAGGATCTGGCGTAGTCCGGGAACACGGCGGACTGAAATCGCCCGGCGGGGTCACACGGAAGGTATGACGTCCACTGACGTAAGGACAGACAGAACAGGCGACCCCGGCCACGGCGGCGCACCGCGCCGCCGCTCCCGGACCCGAGGGTGCCTGCCGTTCGCGGGCGTGTGCGCCGCGGCGCTCGTCCTGCTGCTCCTCGGCAGCAAGCTCAGTCTGCTGCCGGGATTCGGTGACCTCTTCGGTGAGAGGACCACCGACCGCTCCGGCCCCGCCGTTCTCAAGTCCATCCAGGACATGAGCGCGTACGAGGCGGCCTCCGGCAACTTCCAGGTCGTCGTCGACCTTGAGAAGGACGCCAAGTTCCTGCCCGACGCCATCCGGGGCACCCGCACCCTGTACGTCGGCGCGGGAACGGTCGGTGCCTCCGTGGACCTCGGCAAGGTGGGGGCGAACGGGGTGCGGGTCAACGAGGACCGCACCACGGCCGAACTGCGGCTGCCGCACGCGGTGCTGGGCAAGCCCGCCCTGGACCCCGACCGTTCCTACGCGGTGTCCAAGCAGCGTGGACTCCTGGACCGGCTCGGCGACTTCTTCTCGGACAACCCCGGCAGCGAGCAGGCCGTCAACAAGCTGGCGGCCAAGCACATCGGTGAGGCGGCCGAGGAGAGCGGGCTCACGAAGCGGGCGGAGAAGAACACCACCTCCATGCTCCAGGGCCTGCTCGGCTCGCTCGGATTCGAGAAGGTCACCGTCACGTACGCCGATTCGCCCACCGCCTGACCCCGGCCGCAGGAACCCCTCCTCCGGGAAGCGAGTGCCGGGACCACAGCCCTCTCACCCGCCCGCCGGCGGGGGAGGGGGCGCCCGTGGGACGGACGCGAGCGCAGCGGGAACGAGGCGGCCGGGCGAGGTCTCGGTGCGCGTGCACCTCGTCCTCGGCTGACCGGCTGAAGGCCGGGACCGGTTTGCCGTAACAGCAAGTTCGCTTGTCCGGGCGTCGGTGGCGTCGAAGGATGAGGGCAGGTACAGACCCCGGCGATCCGAGGAGACACCATGCCGCAGCCTGCCCTCGCCAGCGAGCCCTCGACGACCGTTCCCGGGGCGGTGCACCGCACGGTGGACGTCCCCGGTGGCCGGATCCATCTGCTCGAACAGGGCACGGGACCCCTCGTCCTGCTGATCCACGGTTTCCCCGAGACCTCCTACTCCTGGCGCCACCAGCTTCCCGCCCTCGCCGCCGCGGGCTATCGCGCCGTGGCCGTCGACGTACGCGGCTACGGGCGTTCCTTCGTCCCCGGCCCCGTGGAGGCGTACCGCATGACGGCCCTGGTGGGTGACAGCGTCGGCGTCGTGCACGCGCTGGGTGAGGAGACCGCGGCGGTCGTCGGCCACGACTGGGGTTCGTCCATCGCCGCCAACTGCGCGCTGCTGCGGCCGGACATGTTCACGGCGGTGGGCCTGCTCAGCGTCCCCTACGCCCCCTGGAACCCGATGCGTCCCACCGACGCCTTCGCCCGCATCGGCGGGAGCGAGGAGTTCTACGTCAGCTACTTCCAGCGGCCGGGGCGCGCCGAGGCGGAGATCGACCCCGATGTCCGCGGGTGGCTCGCCGGTTTCTACACCTCCCTCTCCGGGGGCACGACGCCTCCGCCCGGCACGGACAGTCCCTTCTTCGTGCCCGAGGGCGCTCAGATGCGTGACCGCTTCACCCGGGGCGCCCTCCCCGGCTGGCTCACCGAGGCGGATCTGGACGTCTACGGCGCCGAGTTCGAGCGGACAGGCCTGACCGGAGCGCTCAACCGGTACCGCAACGTGGACCGCGACTGGGAGGATCTCGCGGCGTGGGACGGAGCGCGCCTCACCAGCCCCGCGCTCTTCATCGGCGGTGCGCTCGACTCCTCGACCACGTGGATGGCCGACGTGATCGCCGCTCACTCCACGACGCTTCCGGGTCTCGTCTCCTCGCACATCCTGGAGGGCTGCGGCCACTGGATCCAGCAGGAACGAGCGGCCGAGGTCAACGACCTGCTGACGAAGTGGCTGCACACCGCGCGCCCGTGACGGCCGCGTGTCGGAGTCGGAGGCCTGCCGGGGGACCGGCCATGGTGGTCGTATGAACAGTGCTGGCATTCTCGCCGATGCGTTCGAACGCATCCATGAAGTGGTGCACGCCGCAGTCGAGGACCTCGCCCCGGAGGACCTCGACGCCAGGCTCGACGACGACGCCAACTCGATCGCCTGGCTCGTCTGGCACCTCACCCGGATCCAGGACGACCACGTCGCCGACGCGGCGGGGACCGAACAGATCTGGTTCGCGCAGGACTGGGCCTCCCGCTTCGAGCTCCCCCTGGAGAAGAGCTCGACCGGCTACGGGCACAGCAGCGCGGACGTGGGGTCCGTGCGGGCTTCGGCCGGCCTCCTCCTCGGCTACTTCGACGCCGTGCACGCGCGGACCCTCGACTTCGTACGGGGCCTCGACGGCCGGGCGCTCGAACGCGTCGTCGACGAGTCCTGGTCGCCGCCGGTCACCCTCGGAGTGCGCCTCGTGAGCGTCATCGCCGACGACCTGCAGCACGCAGGTCAGGCCGCTTTCGTGCGCGGGGTGCTGGAGCGCCGCTAAGCGGCGGCCCCGGTGCGCGCGTAGTGCCCGGGGGTGGTGCCGACCACCCGCTTGAAGTGCCGGGAGAAGTGCGACTGGTCGTAGAAGCCGGCCGAGGCCGCCACCTGAGGTGCGCCCATCCCCCCGAGCAGCAGGCGCCGGGCCAGATCGACACGACGCGCCGTCAGGTACTGGTGCGGGGCCATGCCGAACTCCTGGCTGAAGGCCCGTACCAGATGGGTGTGATGGGAGTGCAGGCGCTCCGCCGCCGCGCGGAGTGTCAGCCCTTCCACGACGCGTTCGTCGAGCAGGTCCCTGAGCTGGTGGGCGAGCCTGCCGCGGGGGGCCGGCGGGGCGGCGACCTCGTCGCCCAGGTGATGGGCGAGGCGTTCGGAGACGAACGCGAGACGGCTCTGCGCCTCCAGCTCGTCGCCGGGCCGCTCCAGCGCCCGGTGCAACTGGTCGACGCGGTGCCGCAGCCGCGGATCGTGCAGCACCGGACTGTCCACCGCGCGCCCCACGAGGTCCGCGTCGATCTGCGAGGCGTTCAGGTACAGGACACGCTTGCGGAAGCCCTCGGGCGTGGCCGCGTCGCCGTTGTGCGGTACATGGGGCGGCAGCAGCGTCACCACCGAGCTCGGTGCCCCGTGCTCATGACGGTCCAGGTCGTAACGGACCACGCCCTCGTCGACGATGAGCAGCGTCCACGCGTCGTGCGTGTGCATCGGGTACGCGTGGTCCGCGAAGTGGGCGTGGAAGACCTCGTCGATTCCCTCGACCCGCGGACGCCACGCGGTGATGTCCGGCCGTGCACCCATGGCCCGAAGCGTACAAGAGCGTCATCCCGCACCGGCGTGCAAAGTTCGTACAAGACTCCCGGCGGCCGGTCCCGGCAGGCTTTCGCCATGACCGACGACAACGCACCCGTACGTTTCGACACCAAGATCGCCGTACTGCTCCGCGACGACCTGGAGACCTGGCAGCGCCTCAACGTCACGGCCTTCCTCACGAGCGGGCTCGGCACCCGGATGCCAGAGGTGATCGGCGAACCGTACGCCGATGCCGACGGCACCCCCTACCTGCCCATGCTGCGCCAGCCCGTGCTCGTCTTCGTCGGGTCCAAGGAGCTGCTGACCACGGCGCACACCCGGGCGGTCGGCCGGGGGGCGACCACAGCCGTGTTCACCTCCGACCTGTTCATGACGGGCCACGACAAGGCCAACAGGGCGGCCGTCCGGGCCGTGCCGCGTGACGCGCTGGATCTGGTGGGTCTTGCCGTGTACGGGCCGCGCAACGCCGTGGACAAGATCATCAAGGGGGCCTCCATGCACCCCTGACCGGTGGCCCGGCGTCACCGGCCGGATACTGCCGGGCACACCCGTGCGGGTGATGGGCAGCGGTGCCATACTCAATGACAAGTCCGCTAGACAGGCTTGTCATTGTCTCCGAAAGGCGACGGGTCATGAACTGGGCATCGTGGACTACCCTCGGTGTCTTCGCGGGAACCGGCGGAGTGCGCACCGAAGAGGTAGGAGTCGTGAGCGGCGATCTGACCGTTCACACGACATGGACCGAAGGCCAGGCGGAAGTCGCCGTGCAGTACAGCGGCGCTTCGGACTGGTTCACACTGGCCGGCAGTCCTGTGCCGTGCCCTTCCGAGGAAGAGAGCCGGGCCTTCCACCAGAGAGTCGTCGAGGCCGTACGCGCCGGCGGCGGAGCCACGGTTCCGGTTCCGCACACGGTGGAGTGACCTCGGCCCACGGCGGCCGGGCGCGTCAGCCCTCCGCGAAGCGCACCACGTACCGCCGCTGCCACGGGGTCTCCACGGCCCTCGGGTGATAGTGCCGGCGGACGAAGGCGACCGCTTCGTCCGCCGGAACACCGTCCAGCACGGCCAGGCAGGCCAGAGACGTGCCGGTCCGTCCTCTGCCGCCCCAGCACGCGACCTCCAGCCGCTGGTGCGGTGCGCGGTTCCAGACCTCCGTCAGCACGGCCCGGGCCGCGGGGCGGTCGGACGGCAGACGGAAGTCCGGCCAGCGCAGCCACCTGGACTCCCAGGGCACGGGAGGCGGGGGGCCGCCCAGGAGATGGACCGCGAAGGAGGGCGCGGGACCTTCGGGAAGCGGGTTGCGCAGGCCGCGCCCCCGGACCAGACGTCCCGAAGGCAGCCGTAGCACCCCCGCCCCCGCCGGATCCCAGGTGTCCATGCTCCGCTCACGCCTTCCCGTCGTGGTCCTCGGCCAGCAGGACAGCCAGCTCGTCGACCGCCTCGGGCGCGCCTTCACCGACAGCGGACAGCACGAGCAGATCGCCGTGCTGCGCGGCCAGGGAGAGGACCGACAGCATACTCCGGGCGTCGACCGGGTCACGGCCTTCGCGCGCCACGGTCACCGGGACCGGCAGGCGCGTGGCCGCCCGCACGAAGAGAGAGGCGGGCCGGGCGTGCAGGCCGCTCCGGGAACCGACGGTGACGGTTCGCTGGTACATGGCTGACTCCTTGTGTGAGGTGGGAACTCGCGCCGCGCTCAGGGACGTACGGGAGGCGACGCCGGGGGAGGGGGACGTCACGCCGCCGCCGTGACCTTGCTTTCGCCGGTCGCGGGAAGCGGGGTGTCCTGATCGCGCCGCACGCCCTTGAGGGTGACGACCAGAGCGGCGGACACCACGGTTCCGGCGGCGACGGCCAGCAGGTACAGCAACGGCTCGCCGATGAGCGGGACGACGAACACGCCTCCGTGCGGGGCACGTAGCGAGCACCCGAAGGCCATGGACAGGGCTCCGGTCACCGCGCCGCCCGCCATCACGGACGGGATCACCCGCAGTGGGTCGGCCGCGGCGAACGGGATCGCGCCCTCGGTGATGAAGGACGCGCCCAGGACCCAGGCGGCCCTGCCGTTCTCGCGCTCGGTCCGGGTGAACAGCCTGGCGCGTACGGTCGTGGCGAGAGCCATCGCCAGCGGAGGCACCATGCCCGCTGCCATCACCGCGGCCATGACCTTCAGGCTGCCCGGGGTCGGGTCGGCCAGACCGCCGACGGCGAAGGCGTACGCCACCTTGTTCAGCGGGCCGCCCATGTCGAAGCACATCATCAGGCCGAGTACGACGCCGAGGATGACCGCGTTGGAACCCGACAGCCCGTTCAGCCAGTCGGTCAGGGCGTTCTGGAGCGAGGCGATCGGTTTGCCGACGACGATGAACATCAGGAAGCCGACCGCCGCCGAGGCCAGCAACGGGATCACCAGGACCGGCATGATGCCGCGCAGGGTCGGATGGACCTCGACCCGCTGGATCGCCTTCACCACCGCGCCCGCGAGCAGACCGGCGACCAGGCCGCCGAGGAAGCCCGCGTCGATCGTGAGGGCGATGGCTCCGCCGACGAACCCGGGCACGAGAGCCGGCCGGTCGGCCATGCCGTACGCGATGTACCCCGCGAGCACCGGAACCAGGAATCCGAAGGCGGCGCTGCCGATCTGGTTGAGCAGCGCGGCCCAGCTGTCGGCCTCGCCCCAGACGAAGTGCTCGGCCACCGACTTCGCGCTCGCGATCTCGTAGCCGCCGATGGCGAACGACAGGGCTATGAGGAGCCCTCCCGCCGCGACGAACGGCACCATGTAGCTGACACCCGACATCAGGTACGTCCGCAGCCGGACGCCGAAGTGCCCGGAAGCCGCGCCGGTGCCACCCGATCCGGTGCCCGCGCCGTCGTCCGCGATCCGGGTGATCTCGCCCTGCTCGGCCTTGCGACGGGCCTCCGCGATGAGCTCGGCCGGCCGGTTGATCCCGGCCTTGACCCCGGTGTCGACGATCGGTTTGCCCCCGAACCGCGCCTTCTCGCGCACCTCCACGTCATGCGCCCAGATGACCGCGTCCGCCGCGGCGACGACCGCCGGATCCAGCCGCGCGAAGCCTGCGGATCCCTGCGTCTCGACGCTCAGCTCGACGCCTGCGGCACGTGCCGCGGCCTCCAGCGACTCCGCCGCCATGTAGGTGTGCGCGATCCCGGTCGGACAGGACGTGACGGTGACGATCCGGAAGGGCCGCACGGTCTCCGGCTCGGTGACGTCCGGCTCCGGCTCCTCTGCCTCCTGGGTGCCGGGCCCGGGCGCGCCCGCCGGCGCCTGATCGCCGCGGATCAGGGCCGCGGCGGTCGCCGAATCGTTCTCCGCCCGCAACGCCCCGGTGAAGCCGGGGTCCATGAGGCGCCGGGCGAGGCTCGACAGGATGGTGAGGTGATCGTCGTCCGCGCCCGCCGGGGCGGCGATCAGGAAGATCAGGTCCGCAGGACCGTCAGGAGCACCGAAGTCGATGCCCTGGGGACTGCGGCCGAACGCGAGTGTCGGAGCGGTGACGTGCTCGCTCCGGCAGTGCGGGATGCCGATGCCTCCGTCGAGCCCCGTCGGCATCTGGGCCTCACGTGCCGCCACGTCGGCGAGGAAGCCGTCGAGGTCCGTCACGCGGCCGGCCGCCACCATCCGGCCGGCGAGCGAACGCGCGGCCTCACTCTTCGTCTCGGCGGACAGATCGAGATCGACCAGGTCCGCGGTGATCAGCTCACTCATCGCGGGGCTCCTTGCTCGTGGACCGTCCCGAGGACGGTGCGGGGGGTGGGGGACTCGTCCGACCTGCCGTGTGCGCGGCGTGTCATGCGGCCTGCTCCGTCAGAGCCAGGTCCACGGGGATGTCCGCCGTGGTGACCACGGCGGACGGATCGAGGTCGGCGGGCGCGGGCATGAGGCTCCCCGGCAGCTGTACGGCGGCGGCGCCGTGCGCCACCGCGGCGGCGAGAGCTGCCCGGCCCGTGCCGCCGGCCGACAGGAAGCCCGCGAGCGAGGCGTCTCCCGCCCCGACGTCGCTGCGGACGGCGTCCACGCGAGCGCTGGCGAAATACGCTCCGGAACGCTCCACCAGCAACTGCCCGGCGGCGCCCAGACTGGCGAGGACCGAGCGCGCCCCGAGATCGCACAACTCCTGTGCGGCCTTGAGCGCGTCACCGACCGACGCGAGCGGACGGCCGACGGCCTCGGCGAGCTCCTGCGTGTTCGGCTTGATCACATCGGGCTGTTCCGGCAGCGCGGCGAGCAGCGCCGCACCCGAGGTGTCCAGGGCGATCCGGACCCCCGCACGATGACTGCGGGCGACCAGTTCGGCGTACCAGCGCGGCGGCAGCCCGCGCGGCAGGCTGCCGCAGCAGGCGATCCAGTCCGCCCCCGCCGAGCGGGACCGGACGGTGTCCAGCAGGGCTTCCGCCTCGGCGGAGGTGACCTCGGGTCCCGCGGCGTTGACCTTGGTGAGCGTGCCGTCGGGCTCGACGAGCGTGATGTTGATCCGGGTGCTTCCCGCGATCGGGACGCCTGCCGCCTCGATGCCGTGCTCCCCGAGGAGCCGGGCGAGCAGTGCGCCCTCCGGCCCGCCGAGCGGCGCGACGGCCACGGTGCGGTGCCCGGCGGCGGCGACCGCGCGGGAGACGTTGACGCCCTTGCCCCCGGGATCGACCCGGTCGCCGGTGGCCCGGAGGACGGCGCCGCGGGTGAGTCCCGGCAGCTCGTACGTCCGGTCCAGGCTCGGATTGGGGGTGATGGTGAGGATCATGCGCGTACCACTTCCGTGCCCTGGCTCTCTACGGCCCGGGCGTCCTCGGGGCTCAGTCCCGTATCGGTGATGAGCAGGTCGACTTGGGACAGGTCGCCGAATCGCGCGAAGTGCTCCTGGCCGTACTTGCCCGAGTCGGCGAGGAGCACCACCCGGCGGGCCGCCGCGACGACGGCGCGTTTCACCGCGGCCTCGGCCAGGTCCGGGGTGGTCAGGCCCCCCTCGGGCGAGAAGCCGTTGGTGGCCAGGAAGACGACGTCCGCGTTGATCTCGGCGTACGCGCTCAGGGCCCAGGCGTCGACGGCCGCCCGGGTGCGGTGCCTGACCCTGCCGCCGACCAGGTGCAGGGCGATGCCCGGGTGGTCGGACAGGCGGGCTGCGACGGGCAGGGCATGGGTGACCACGGTGAGGCGCGAGTCGATCGGGACGGCGGCGGCCAGCCGTGCGGTCGTGGTGCCCGCGTCGATGATGACGTTGCCCTCGGCCGGGAGCTCACCCAGGGCCGCGGCGGCGATGCGGTCCTTCTCGTCGGCGGCCACGGTGTCCCGCTCGGCGATATCCGGCTCGAATCCCAGGCGCCCGGCCGGAATGGCTCCGCCGTGGACCCGGCGCAGCAGCCCCGCCCGGTCGAGCGTCTTGAGGTCGCGCCGCACGGTCTCCGCGGTCACCTGGAACTGTTCGGCCAGCGACAGCACGTCGACCCGGCCGCTCTCGCCGGCGATACGGAGGATCTCCTGCTGCCGCTCCGGTGCGTACATGTGGTTACGTTTCCGTTTCATGCCCGAGTCTGTGGTTTCACCGGCAGACTACGGATGTGTTCTCGGAAAGTAAACACATTCGGACGAGATGTGGGCGTGAACGGGCTCTCAGGGTCGGGCGACAGGCCGGTCCGGTGGTCAGTGCGGGCGCTGAGTGGCTGCGGGACCGCTCAGCGGCCGGGCGCGCAAGGGGGCGCCCAGTACCTGGTGGCCACCGCTGGCCTGCATGCGGACCTCGCCGCGCTCACTGATCTCGGCGCGCACGATTCCGGTCTCGTCCTCGTACACCGGGTAACCGCCGGCGCCGGAGCGAGCCGTCAGGTGGACGACGACGACGTCGTCCTCGGCGCCTCCCGCCTGGAACATGAGCTCGTAGCTTTCCGGATAATCCATGGCTGACCTCCCGACCGGCCGGGCGGGCGCGGCAGCGTCGGCCGCCCGTCACGTCCCATTGTTTCCCACTCGACCGGGTGGCGCTCCGCGAGTCCGTCCGTGTGACTGTCCGTGATTGAGGATGCGGAACGGGTGAGGTGGGGCGACCATCATCTGCAAGGGATCGGACGCGTGCTGACAGCTTCGCACGGCCGCCCGTGACGCCAGGCGGGACCGCCGGCGCGATCGGACATCGTCGGCGCGGGGCCCACGGGCTCCCGGCCGCCCTGTGGAGAGGAACTGCCGTGCTGATGGCCAATCCCGCGACGCTGCGCAATCTCGTCAAGCGCTACGAGGCACTGCGAAGTGCCCATGCACGGCTGGGCACTTCCGAGAGCAGCCGCCGGCTCGACGACGTCTCCTACACGCTCTGCGTCACCACCGGGACCAGGACCGTGCCCGACGCCCTGGCCGCCGCGGCGGCGCAGCTGCGGGCGGTACCGTCCGCGGGGTCGCTGGGTCAGCCGACCCCGCCGGCCGAGGTGCAGCTGACCGCCTGACTCCATACCACGCCCACGTGAATGACGCCGGTTCTGCCGAACCGGCGTCATTCGTCCGTCTTCGCGCCCGCGCGTGACCGTGCCGGGGGGCCGGCGGTGCGACGACACGCCGAATGGGCGGACGGCGCCGTCGATCGGGTGACACCCGCCGGTCGGACAACATGACTGTTCGCCCGGGCGGCTAGGCATGCAAGCATGAGATTTGAGCCCCGCCGAAACAAGACCGTTTCCCCGCGTGCCCGCCGGCTCCGTGTTGCCGGCGGCGCCCTCTGTGCCGCTGCCCTTGCCGCCACTCTCGTGACCGGTTGCGGTCAGGACAGCGGTGACAAGACAGCCGCGGCGACCTCCGAGGCCGCGAAGGTCCTTCCGAACCAGACGACCAGCCCTTCCGGCAGCCCCACAGCGACGGCGCAGCTGACCGAGGAGCAGACCAAGCGCAAGGAACTGCTCTCGAGCGTCAAGGTCACTTTCGACAAGGCCGCCACGACCGCGGTCGGCGAGGTGTCCGGTGGCAAGCTGACCGACCTCGACCTCGAGGGCCTCGACGATGATGACGCGAGCGGCAGCCCCAGCCCGACCGGCAGCCCGACGGGAAGTCCGACCGGCAGCCCGAGCCCCGAGGCGAGCCCCAGCCCGAGTCCCACGGGAAGCGCCGCCGGTCCCAAGTGGATCGCGGAGGTCGCCGAGAAGGACGGCACCGCCCACAACGTCACCATCGACGCGGTGTCCGGTGAGGTCGTCGACTTCGCGCCGGACGCCGATCAGACCGATGCGGACAAGCAGGAGCTGGCGGCCCAGATCGCCAAGGCGACGCAGACGCCCCAGCAGGCCGCCAAGGTCGCCACGGACCGGCAGGAGGGCTGGGTGACGTCGATGTCCCTCGAGGAGAACGACAGCCAGGTCCTGGTCTGGAAGGTGGATGTGGTCTCCAAGGGCTACAACAAGACCACCTTCGACGTGGACGCGGTGAAGGGCACGATCACGGACGAGCAGACGGACGAGAGCTGATCACGGTACCGACGGACTCATCGGTGGCGGACCGCATCGCGGTGCGCCACCGATGTGCGTCCGGGTGCGGTCAGGGGGCCGGACGGGCTCGGCCGTCCACCAGATGCCGGACGAACCGGAGTCCGGGCTTGCCCATCAGGGTCAGGGTCCCCGTCTCCGTGAAGCCCGTACGGGCGAGCACGGCCCGGGAGCCCGCGTTGTCCGCCGTCGTCCTCGCCCTGAGCTCCGTCAGCCCGTAGTCTGCGACGGCCAACGCGCACATGTCACGCACCGCCGAGGTGGCGAGGCCCCGGCCCGCGGCACGCTCGGCGATGCGGTACCCGAGCTCGGCGGACCCGCCCTCGACATCTATGAGGTTGACCCGTCCCAGCACGGCCCCGTCGCCGTCCGTCAGGACGTGAAAGTGGCACACGCCGGCCGCCTGTTCGGCGAGCAGCTCGGCGTGCCGTGCGGCGAAGCCGGAGAAGTAACCGTCGCCCCGGTCCGGCACGGAAGCGGCGAAGTACGCGCGGTTCTCGCGTTCGAAGGCGAGGACGGCGGGAGCGTGATCGGGACGAAGGCGCTCAAGGGCAGTCATCCGGCGACGATATCGGCCGGACGTGCCGGGTTGCGGGTGGGGGAGCAGCTCTCGCCGGTGCAGGACCGGTCCGCGCCCGGCCGCCTCACCGTCCCCCTGCCGGACTGTGCTCGTATGTAAGTACGAACGGTGACTTCGGCGCAGTCCGCACGTTGTACAGGGCGTGCCTCCTTCCTCCCCGGGCCCGTGCCCCGTCCAGGCCTCACCGGCGCCGAAGCCGTTCGCCTTTCTGCTGACGCCCCGGCAGGGGGTGGCCGCCCGTGAGCTCCTGGCGTACGTGGCCTCGCTGCCGCTGACGGGTGCGGATGCGCGGCTTCTCGCGGTGGTCGTCTCCATCCGGGCGGCGCGGGGTGGAGTAGGCAATCTCACCGGTCAGGACCTGCGCTCCCTGCGCCTGGCTGATCCGGAGGGTGCGCTCACCGCTGTCGCCGCCCTGGGGTGGCGAGGTCAGGAGGCGCTCTTCGGGGACGACCTCGTCACCCCCGTGGGGATCACCGTCCCGGAACTCGCCGGGGGCCGACTGCCCTTCGGCAAGGCGATGCGGTCCCGGGTCTCGGGATGGACGAGCAGGAGCCTGTCCGCCAAGCCTGTCAGGAAGACCTCCACAGCCGCACGGCTGGCGGCCCTCTTCCTTGCCGCGCACGGCCCGGCCGACGACTACGGCACCCTGCCCGCTGAACTGCCGCCCGAGTCCCGCGCGGCTCTGCCGGAGTTGCTGGCCAAGGGGTTCCTGCGGGAACAGGACGGGGACCGTTACCTGCTGGGCGACGCCGTACGGCATCTGTCGGGTATGCGCCCCCTGGAGGAGGCCCCGCCCCGGGTGGCCGGCACGGCCGTGGAGGAACCGCCGAGCTGGGACGAATGGAAGGCCGGTGTGAGCGTCGCCCTGCGACGCCACGTGGAGGCGGTCGAGAACTGCCCCGAGTGCGCGCCGACCACCGCCAGGGTGTCGGAGGCCTTCATGCGTACGCCCGTGCCCGCCCAGTTCGAGGAGAAGGTGCGGCAGGCGTACGGCGTCTGGGAAGCGAAGTTCCCGGAACAGGGGCCTCCCGCGGCCCGGTTCGCCGCGGCCTTCCGGGCCTCGCACGGCCACGGTCCGTCCGTCAAGCAGTTCTGCCAGGGCATGGGCTGGGGCAAGATGTCGCGGGACCTGCGGATCTTCGTCATCCGGCGGCTGATCGCCGACGGGTGGCTCACGAACACCGAACCGGTGCCCTGGACCCTGCGGCCGGGCCGGAACGCGCAGGCCGGCGGCACCGGCGCCGCAGTTTCCGTCGGAGCGACCGGAGGCCGCTCCACGTCGTAGGGCGCGCCTCCTCCGTCCTGTCGTGATCCGGTGGCGAGGTACCGGTGTTCGCGCTTCTTGCTGTGGGCATGTCATGCGTAGCCGCGTGACCCCACCACGCGCCGACCGGGAGGACCACAGTGAGAAGCAGAGCCCCGATCCGCAGGACGTCGCTCGCCGTGGCCGGCGCCGTCGCGCTGGTCGTCGCACCCGCGGGCAGCGCGTTCGCCGCCCCGCCAGGCGCGCTGCCGGCGAACGCGGACGGGCTGGAGCAGACCTTCCAGCCCGCGTACGACTACGACACCGACGGCTGTTACCCGACGCCCGCCATCGGTTCGGACGGCACGATAGCCACCGGTCTCAACACGACCGGTGCGGTGAACGGCAGTTGCCACGACATCCAGGACCTGGACAACACCAACGGTTACGCGCGCTCCAAGTGCAACAACGGCTGGTGCGCGGTCATGTACGGGCTCTACTTCGAGAAGGACCAGGCGGTGGCGGGCAGCGGCCTCGGCGGCCACCGCCACGACTGGGAGCACGTCGTGGTGTGGATCCAGAACAACGAAGCCCGGTACGTGTCCACCTCCGCGCACGGTGACTTCGACACCTACGGCGCCGATGCCATCCGGTGGGAAGGAACCCATCCCAAGATCGTCTATCACAAGGACGGCCTGAGCACCCATTGCTTCCGCCCCGCCAACTCCAACGACGAACCGCCGGAGAACCATTACCACAACTGGCGTTACCCCAGCCTCGTCGGGTGGAACGGCTACCCGGCGGGCCTGCGCGACAAGCTGAGCCAGGCCGACTTCGGCAGCGCGGTCTTCGGTCTCAAGGACGGTAACTTCGCCGGCCACCTGGAGAAGGCCGAACCCGCCGGAATCCCCTTCGACTCCTACGCCTGACCCGGGAGCCGGGGCGGGCCGCCCGCCCCCCCCCCCCCCCCCCCCCCCCCCCGGGCCCCCCCCCCCCCCCCCCCCCGCGGGCCGCCCGGGTAAACCCCCCCGTTGCCGCCCGGGGCACGCACGACAAAAAACAATTTCAAGGTGGCCCC